>NZ_RBKZ01000001.1:0-3683426 GCF_003633605.1 Flavobacterium sp. 120
GTACTTGCAAATAGAATAACCAGAATCTTCCTGACGGACTTTAAGATCCCACTTTTTATCACGGGATTAGGCTCAAATAATCAAATCTAATGCGCTCGCATTGCAGCCAGATGGAAAAATTAATTATTGCTGGAAATTTCACAAGTTATAATGGGATTTTGGTGAATAGAATTGCCCGTTTATTGCCTAATGGAATTCTTGATTTCACTTTCAATACAGGTTTAGGTGCAGATGCTATAGTAGAAGCGGTCTTGTTGCAGACCGGATGGAAAAATAGTTTTAGGGGGAACGTTTTTGCTACTTTTAATGGAGTTTCTTATAATCGAATGATTCGTTTTGAATACTGACGGAAGTATTGATTCCGGTTTTTCTGTTGGCATTGGCTTTGATAAAAATGTATATGCAATTGCCTTACAGTCTGATAATAAATTGATTGTTGGTGGAACATTTTTAAGTTATGGAGGTGCTTCCGCAAAAAGAATTCTGAGGCTGAATAGCAACGGGAAGTCTGGATGCCACTTTTGCATCAGGAGCAGGTTTTAGTAATGGAGAGATTAGAACTATTTTGGTCCAGCCGGATGACCGGGTTTTACTTGGCGGAACTTTCTCGGCACTTATAATGGAATTGCTGTAAAACGAATGCTGAGATTGCTTTCTTCGGGAGTTTATGACACTGCTTTTTCCGTAAACTTAAACGGTACGCTGTTTAGCACTTGTTTTACGCCAAATAATAAAGTAATTATTGGAGGAAGTTTCAATTCTGTTTCTGGAATAACAAAGCATCGTGTAGCCGAATTAAACTGTGTACAAAGTTCTGTATGGAACGGGATTGCATGGAGTAATGGGCTGCCATCAGTTGAAAGAACATTAATTTTCAATGGTAATTACAGCTCACTTGCTTCCGTAAATTCCTGTTCTTGTTCAATTAGTTTGGGGAAATACGGTTACTGTTCCAGACGGAAATACTCTGGGATAGTTTTTGATTATTCGGGTTTAGGCACGTTGATTTTAGAAAACAATGCGGCACTTTATCAATCCGAGGATCAGGTCAGCAATACAGGAATTATTCAGTTAAAAAGAAAAACGACACCAATCCTGAAACAGATTATACGTATTGGTCTTCTCCGGTTTTAAATTCAAAAATTGATTGATGTGTCTCCAAATACACCTTTGGACAAGTTTTATTCTTTTGATGCTTCATCAGATTCATGGTTCAATGAGCTTTCAACAACTGCAATGACGGTTGGTAAAGGATATATTATCCGTGGTCCAGAATCTTTTTCGGGTGCAGTTAAAGGGTATCATGAAGCAGTGTTTGTTGGTGTTCCTAACAATGGATTGGTATCAATTCCAGTTGGTGCTACAGATACGTCGAATCTTATTGGGAATCCATATCCTTCAGCGATTGATGCCAATTTATTTATCAATGCAAATAATGGAATTTTAGAGGGAACCATTTACTTCTGGACGCATAATACTGCGATTAATAATAATGTATATACTTCGGATGATTATGCGGTTTATAATTCATTAGGAGGTGTTGGTACGAGTGCGTCTTTGAGTTCAGGCGTTAATAATACAAAGCCAGATGGCAAAAATTGCTTTCTGCTCAAGCTTTTTTTGTCACTGCTATCAATGGTGGCGGAATTGTAAAATTCAATAATAGTATGCGAATAATTGGGCAGAATTCAAGTTTTTTTAAATTAAATACGACCAAAAAAGCAAAAACAAATGAGATAGAGAGACATCGCATTTGGTTGGATTTATATAATAGTGAAGGCGCTTTCAAACAAATATTACTGGGTTATGCAACTGGGGCGACTGATGATTTTGATAATTCTTTTGATGGTGAAAGTTTTAATGGCAATGAATATTTAGACTTTTACAGTATTATTCAAGATAAGAATTTGGCAATTCAAGGCAGGGCTTTGCCATTTGAAGAAACTGACGAAGTTAAATTAGGGTTTACGACTACGATAGCGGGTGCTTTTACGATTAAAATCGATCAAGTGGATGAATTATTAGCGCGCCAAAATGTTTTTGTTGAGGATAAATTCAACAACAATATTGTTTAATTTAAAGAATGAAAATCTAACTTTTAATACTGCTGTGGGAATTTTTAATGATCGTTTTGTATTGCGTTTTACCGATAAAACTTTGGCTTTGAATGAACTTGAAAAGATAAAGAATCAGTTTTAGTGTTCAATGAAAACAAACAATTACAAGTGAATTCTACTAAAGAGTTCATCGATGAAATTTCAATATATGATTTGGCTGGAAGAAAAATATATCAAAGGAATAATATAAATGATATTGATTTCTCGTTACTTAATTTGGCGTCGAATCATCAGGCATTAGTGATAAATATAGTTTTACAAAATGGTCATTCAGTTGTAAGAAAGGTAGTTTATTAAAATATTGGGATAAAAAAAACCATCTGTTCAAAACAGATGGTTTTTGTGTTATTTGAATCGATATTTATTTTTCTTTACCGGATGCTTCAAGATTTCTTTCAATAGTATGCCCTGGTCTTGACCATTTTGGTTTTTCTCCCAATGGTGCAAATTGAGAATCTTCAGCTTCAACGGTTTGTGGCTGAGAAACTTTTGTAAATGGTTTTTGTGGATTTAAACCTAACATTTCAAACATTTTCATGTCTTCGTTTACATCAGGATTTGGAGTAGTTAATAATTTATCTCCTGCAAAAATAGAATTGGCACCAGCAAAGAAACACATGGCTTGACCTTCGCGGCTCATATTCATTCTTCCGGCTGATAAACGTACTTGAGTTTCAGGCATGATAATTCTCGTGGTGGCTACCATTCGAATCATTTCCCAGATTTCTACCGGTTTTTCTTCTTCCATCGGAGTTCCTTCAACAGCTACCAATGCATTGATTGGCACAGATTCAGGTTGTGGGTTTAATGTAGAAAGTGCTACAAGCATTCCTGCTCTGTCTTCGATGCTTTCCCCCATACCAATTATTCCCCCGCTACAAACAGTAACATTCGTTTTACGAACATTCTCTATGGTTTGCAAACGGTCTTCAAATCCGCGTGTTGAAATTACTTCTTTATAATATTCTTCTGAAGTGTCTAAATTGTGGTTGTAGGCATATAAACCTGCTTCCGCCAGTCGGTGCGCTTGGTTTTCGGTAATCATTCCAAGGGTACAGCACACTTCCATATCCAGTTTGTTTATGGTACGGACCATTTCAAGCACTTGGTCAAATTCAGGGCCGTCTTTTACGTTTCTCCAAGCTGCTCCCATGCATACACGTGAAGATCCGCTTGATTTTGCGCGTAAAGCTTGCGCTTTCACTTGGCTAACTGACATTAAATCATTGCCTTCAATTTCAGTGTGGTATCTTGCTGCTTGTGGGCAATAGCCACAATCCTCAGGACATCCACCAGTTTTTATGGATAATAATGTCGAAACCTGAACCACATTAGGGTCATGGTGTTCTCTATGTATAGAAGCTGCTTCAAAAGCAAATCCATCATAGGTTTATTATATATTGCGATAATTTCGTCTTTCGTCCAATTGTGTTTTGTAATACTCATCGATGCGATTTTTTGATGGACCAAAAGTAGTTAAATTGTTCTAAAGAAGCAATGCAATAGCTAAGTTAATCAGTTATATGACGGTTGTTCCAATATAACATTAGCAACATAGTAACAATTACTGAAGAGGCTATTCCTTCAAAAAGTAAGCAAATCGAATAAGTATTTACCGAAGGGTTTCCGCCAAATAAAAAAGTCATTGGTAAGGATTTTACATAGGCGTCGCCTCCATTCATGTAGCTGTAAGTCACTAATCCTATGATGCTTAAAAAGACACCTATTAGTGAAGTTATCATTGCCGAAACTGCATTGTCAACAAAGTTTTTTTTACCTTCATTGATGTTCATTTCAATTGTTCTGTTGACACCGTAAAACACAAAAAACACATTCAAAAGACGCAAATAAAACAAATCAGCATAGCCGAGTGCATTCATGAGTAAAAAATATGCTCCAATTCCAATGAAAATAATTCCTCCGTTTAATAACTCTTTTGGTAGTTTCATACGATTCGTTTTTAAAAATTAAAAAACAAACTTCATTATGCAATAGAATAGAGATGTGAAGTGAAAAGAGTGTTCTTTTTTGAAATCTATTGCTATATAATGGTGTTATTTATCGTTTTTCGATAAATACTTTTGGTGTTTTTTCAGTGAAATATTTGTTCTATATTCTTTTATTACAGCTATGAATTATTTCTTCTTTAAGGTCTAAAAGTAAAATAGATTCAATCAATTTTGGTGTTTGTCTGAAGCGTAACGGGTGTCCCAATACAGCATTAGCATGAATGTAACAATTACGGCCGATACTATTCCTTCAAATAACAAGGAAATAGAATATGTCATTACGGATGGATTTCCTCCAAATAAAAAGGTTTTTGACAATGAGCTTACATAGGCATCGCCTCCCTTTGAAAAGCTGTAAATTATCAGTCCAATGATGCTTAAAAATATTCCTGTAAGTGAAGTGATTAATGCTGAAACTGCATTGGAAACCAATATAGTTTTACCTTCAGCAAAATTTGATTTTAAGGTTCTTTGGGTTCCGTAAAATACAAACAGCACATTAATCAGACGTAAATAATATAAATCAGCAAGACCTAAAGCCTCCATTAATAAGAAATAAAGTCCAATTCCAATGAAAATAATAAATCCGTTCAATAATTCTTTCGGTAGTTTCATATGGCCAGTTTTAAAATTTAAAAATTACACCTTTATGATAAACAGTATATTACAATCAAATTTACAGAAAAAATAGCAATGTTTTATGAAAATATAAAAGATTTTTATTCAGAATTAAAATTTATTTAAGAACTCGAGTGCCATTTTTTTGTCTTTCTCAAGTTGTTCTTTTAGGAGGTCAACAGATTCAAATTTTTGTTCTGAACGAATCCTTTGCAGTATTGAAACGCTGATTTTTTGATTGTATAAATCAGCATTAAAGTCAAAATAATGAATTTCAATAGATTGTTTTTGTCCATTAACAGTAGGATTGAATCCAATGTTCATCATTCCAAAAACACTTTGTCCATCAATTATGCTTTTTACAATATAAACTCCGTTTTGCGGAATCAGTTTGTAGTTTTCTTCGATTTTTAAGTTGGCAGTAGGAAAACCGATTGTTCTTCCTAATTGTTTTCCTTGGATAATACTTCCGGTTAGAAAGTAATTGTATCCTAAATAATCATTGGCCAAAGCCATATCACCTTCTAATAGCGCATTTCTGATTTTTGTAGAGCTTACCGAAATGTCATTGATTTCCTGAACTGATATTTGTTCTACTTCAAAACCATATTCTTTTCCATAAGCGATAAGATCATCGATGTTAGCTGTTCGATTTCTTCCAAATCGATGGTCGTGACCAATAACTATTTTTTGGATATGAAATCGATCAACAAGAATGTTACTCACAAACTCTTCGGCGGTTAGTCTCGAAAAAGCTTCGTCAAAAGGATGGATAACAAGGTTTTCAATACCAATCTTTTCTAGCAAATCTATTTTTTCGTCTATGGTATTGAGTAGTTTTATGTCAGAATGCTCTTGTAAGACCATTCTGGGATGAGGAAAAAAAGTAAGAACTAAGCTTTCGTATTTTTGATTTTCAGTGTTTTGGGTTAATTTTTTTAGGATTTTTTTATGCCCAATGTGTACTCCGTCAAAAGTGCCTAAGGTTAGAATCGTTTTTTTTGTGGAGCTGAAATCGTTTATAGAATGGAAAATCTTCAAAGCAAGTGTTTTATAATAGTGCAAATTTAAGGTATCCAATCGATATAACTAAAAAAGGATTGAAAACTTCAATCCTTTTTTAGCTCATTTTATGTTTTTTATTTTTTAATAAACCGAATTGTATTGGTTTCGGATTGATTTTTCGATAATTTTAAAAAATAAATGCCTTGCGATAAGTTAGAAATATTTACACTAAGGTCTTCTGCTGATTCGATTTTTTTCGATTTTATTATTTGACCTAAGCTGTTAATAATAGTGTAAGCTTCGGGAGTGTCTAATTTATTTTCAACAACGATGTTCAATAGGTTAGAGGTTGGATTTGGATAGAGATAAACTGAATTTAAGTTTTTAACGTCATTAGTTGATAGTGAATTGATGCTGAACTTAGTTGTTTCGCCTCCTCCAAAAGCATCTCCTGATGCAATAACCTCGCCTGTAGGAGTATTTAAAACATAAGATCCCGCTCCGTATTCACAACAAATACCATCGTCTTGACTGTCAAAAATTGAAAAAGTATAACAGTCATTACTAGCAAGGTTAAAACTGGTGGTTATTAGTGCTGGCAATGGTCCAGTTTCATTATCGGTATCCGTATACGGTCCGCCTTCATACAATATGACTCCTGCGGTGTTTGTTAGTTTCCATGTAGTTTCTGAGCCGTAATGGTCAAGTTGCAGGGAAAAATTTATGGTATTAGACGAGTAGTTTACATTGTCTGCAATCTCAAAATTAATTGTACTACTGTTATTAGAAGCGTTTTGATCAGTCGTTCCATTTACACTAGTTATGGTGGAACTAAAATTATGGCTCCCTACCGTTGTAGTTAAGCTGCTTAAAGTAATGTCTTGTGATTGATTATTGGTAAGATTACCAGTCCAGTTATAAGTTTGTAAGTTTTGATTATCAATGCCATATTGTATGGACGCTTGGGTTAAAGGAGAGGTTCCTTTATTTGTGATTTTTACGACTGGCGAGAAATTTTTACTGCAGTTAATATTTAGAGTTACAATCATAGTTGAGGCATCATTGCTAAAAGTGACTCCTGGAACAAGCGCATCAGAAGTTTTTAACGAAACTCTTCTTGTGGAATTGTTCATAACGGTTATCATACGAGTTTTTTGGTCTGCTGTGAATATGTTCATGCAGGCATCATTCGTATAGTCCATATAATTTTCAATCATGTCAAACCCTGGCGATGTTGGGCAGGAATCAACTCCTACCGGACACCCTTGATTTTCTTGACCTGCATTTGGAGTGTCCGCGCAAAAATCATCTACCGTACAATCTCCATCTCCCCAAATATGTCTTAGTCCAAGCCAATGTCCTACTTCATGTGAGGTTGTTCTGCCTTTGTCATAATCAGTTACGTATGTTCCTCCTGGAAAGTAGCTTGATGAACCAAAAAAGGCATAACCTATTACAACTCCATCAGTGTTAGCTGGACCTTCATTGGCATTTATTCCCGGTAAGCCGGATGCGTTTGGAAATTGTGCATATCCTAAAAGATTGTTTCCCGTGAATTTAACGACCCAAATGTTAAGATATTTTTCAGGATTCCATTGTGTCTGAGGTTTTACAATAGCATCAATCTCATCAGTTGACCAGCTTTCTTTTCCTAAGTCTACACGGTTTATTCCATTTGATAAAATTCCCGAAGGATCCCGTTTTGCAAGCGCGAATTCAATTTCAACATCGGCTCCAACAGGATTGGTGTTAAAACCTGGAGTTCCTGATTTTTTTCTAAAATCTTCGTTCAGTACTTGAATTTGCGAGATTACTTGTTGGTCAAATATGTTTTCCTCGGAACCTATCAGGTTTCCATTATGAATAACGTGAACTACAACCGGAATTGTTATGACAGCGTTTTGTCTTAATCCTTTAGAGGTGTTTTTTATTTTTTCTTTTTCAATTGTAATTTTTGGAGCAATCCATTGTTCAAATTCAGAAGTAGATAATCTATTCGGATTTTTGGACTTTAAATACTCTTCGTATTCTGTAGTTGCGCAACGAATGAAAGAACCTTGTTTGATGATTTTCTTTTTACCAAAAAGGATGACTTCAGTTGAATTATTTACTTGAGCAAACGAATAATTGGCTGAAAAAAAAAGGGAAAGTAGGAGTATAAAAGTAATTTTTTTCATGTTATAAGCTCGTTGGTTTTATCTAAAAAAATTTTGATATAAGAGGTCAATTTTTCTGATAATTAATAAAGATGCATTAAAATTAATTATTATTATCGTGTAATACAAATTAATTCAAAATCCATTTGATTAATGGTCAGGAGTGTACCGATTTTATTTCCCGTTAAATGTGGTCATCGTATTTTCCAGCCCTGCGGCTCCAAATGATTTTATAATCTCCGAGGCCAGTTCTAATCGTTCAGGAAGTGCCAGTTTTTCTGTGTCATCCCATTCGCCAAGAACATAGTCAACTTGTTTTCCTTTTTTGAATTCGTCGCTGATTCCAAAACGGAATCTAGTGTAGTTTTGCGTATTCAGGACCAGATTGATGTTCTTTAACCCGTTGTGTCCGCCATCACTTCCTTTCGGTTTAATGCGGATGGTTCCAAAGGAAAGATTCAAATCATCGGTAATCACAAAAATATTTTCCAAAGGGATATTTTCTTTATCCATCCAATATTTCACTGCTTTTCCGCTCAAATTCATGTACGTGTTTGGTTTTAAAATAAAAAAAGTTTTTCCTTTAAATTTGTATTGAGCAAGGGAACCCAGTTTTACAGTTTCGAAAGAAATTCCTTCTTTACGAGCCAAAAAATCGACTACTTTAAATCCTATGTTGTGACGTGTGTTTACATATTCGGCACCAATGTTACCGAGTCCAACTATTAAAAATTTATTACTCACGCTTTCTATATTGTTTTTTTGGTGTTTGTGAACCTCTGGTTTTATATAATCCGTATTGTCATCTGTGTTTGTTGATGAGAATAAATTTGAAATCCATTTTATCATGTTGCAAAAATAAACTTAATTAGAGTATTGGACTATTAGATTTTCGAAAATCGTTATTGCCAAGAAAATATTTCTGGATAGCCCTGATGGGAGTGGAAATCCTTTTTATCCTGAACTTGTTTCTGGATAAAAAGATTGTAACATACAGCAGGAGATGAGTTGTTGTGAAAATGGATAGCTGTGCTCCTGAATAGAATCTGAAACGAGTTCAGATTAAATAAAAAAAGCACCAGTTTTACAACTGATGCTTTCTTGAATGATTGAAAAAATATTATTTTTTCTTTCCTTTTGCAGGAGCTTTTGCTGCTTTTGCTGCTTCTTGAGCTGCTTTCATAGCCGCACGAGAAATCTTCACTTGACAAATAACTGTATTGTCTGGGTGCATGATTTTGAAGTTTGGAGTAGGTACTTTAGTAACGTATAATTTGTTACCCATGTCAAGTGGTGTAATGTCAGCTTCAACGAAATCTGGAAGATTTTTCGGTAATGCTTTTACTCTTAATTTACGGTTGTTCAAACGTAAATCTCCACCTGCCATAACTCCTTTAGAGTTACCAACGATTTTTACTGGAACTTCCATAGTGATTTCTTTGTCATCAAAAATTTGAAAGAAGTCAATATGTAAAATCTTGTCAGACACCGGGTGAACCTGAATGTCTTGTAAAATAGCGTTAAATGATTTTCCTTTTCCAAGATCGATCTCAACTGTGTGAGCGTTTGGAGTGTAAACCAAGTTTTTGAAAGCCATAACTTCTGCTGAGAAATGAACTGCCTGATTTCCTCCGTATAATACGCAAGGAACCAATCCAGCATTACGTAGGGCTTTAGTTGCTACTTTACCCACGCTTTCTCTTTCTGATCCTTTAATTGTAATCGATTTCATTGTAAAAAAAATATAGTTATTAAATAATATTACTTGTTTGGCCTTTAGTTTTTGGCTATCGGCATGATTTTATAACTTTAAGACTTGTGTCTTACATTATAAACTTTCCACTAATGGAATTGTTGTGGTGCACCATGTGCATAACTTCAGCAAAAAGAGGCGCACAACTCAACACTCTTATTTTGTTTGATTCTTTCTTCAACGGAATAGAATCGGTAACTATTAATTCGCTCAATTTTGAGTTTTCAATTTTTTCGTAAGCCTCGCCAGATAAAATAGCGTGGGTACAAATTGCTCTTACGCTCAAAGCTCCTTTTTCTATCATTAAATCGGCGGCTTTCGCCAAAGTGCCTCCGGTATCAATCATGTCATCTACTAAGATTACATTTCTACCTTTAACCTCACCAATTAATTCCATCGTGTCAATCACATTGGCGGCTTTTCTCTGTTTGTAACAGATAACCACATCTGAATTTAAAAATTTAGAATAGGCATACGCTCTTTTAGAACCTCCCATATCAGGTGATGCAATAGTCAAATTGTCTAAACCTAAACTTTCTACATAAGGTAAAAAGATAGTTGAAGCAAAAAGATGATCCACCGGTTTTTCAAAGAATCCTTGAATTTGATCGGCGTGCAAATCCATTGTCATTACTCGTGTTGCCCCAGCGCTTTCTAATAATTTCGCTGTCAATTTTGCCCCTATCGGAACTCTAGGCTTGTCTTTTCTGTCTTGTCTTGCCCATCCAAAATAAGGAATTACTGCAGT
This sequence comes from Flavobacterium sp. 120, assembly GCF_003633605.1. Lineage (NCBI taxonomy): Bacteria > Pseudomonadati > Bacteroidota > Flavobacteriia > Flavobacteriales > Flavobacteriaceae > Flavobacterium > Flavobacterium sp. 120. The sequence goes on from NZ_RBKZ01000001.1 coordinate 10,407, forward strand.
TATATGTCTTGCCGAAGCACGTTTTGCAGCGTCAATCATTAATAACAATTCCATCAAATTATCTGCATTTGGAAAAGTCGAACAAACAATAAAAACACGTAATCCTCTGATAGACTCTTCATATGAAGGCTGAAATTCACCGTCGCTGTATTTTGACATGGTGACTTTCCCTAATGGGATTCCGTATTGCTCTGCTATTTTTTCTGCAAGATAGACACTTTGTGAACAAGCAAAAATTTTAGCTTCTGGTTCTAGGTGTGACATTAATTTGTTGTTTTGTAGTTAGTTAGTGTGTTTCGTTTTACCGAGGTGCAAATTTATAAAATTTATTCAACTCTGAAAGGAAAAAATTAAGTATTTTTAGTAGAACATTTAATATTATTTTTTACATTTGCACCGTGTTAAAGGAATTGATGGTTGATTTAAACACAATCACATCTTTTATTGCGTTGAAATGACTGTTGTTATTTCATGTCTAGCTAAGCCCGGATGGCGGAATTGGTAGACGCGCTGGTCTCAAACACCTGTGGGAAACCGTGCCGGTTCGACTCCGGCTCCGGGTACTTAAAAAGTCTGTAATTACTTGTTTATCAAGTATTACAGGCTTTTTTTAATTGTATTTGCCCGACCATTGCCCGACAAAAGAGAAAGCACGCAAAATAAAGCCATTTTTCAATGTTTAAATTTCTTGTATATTATAGTTGCTGTGTTTTAAATTTTAGAATAAATGGATAGTATAGATACAAACACCTATTAATGTCTTTTTCCTGTTAAGATAGTTTTCATCTCCTTCAACTTATATAACGTTTTTCAATTATACAAAGTAGGTATTAAGTTATAATATTACTATCATAAAGAAGTGACAGTTTGTTATTCTGTAAATAACCTAGACAGGCATTGCTATTCATCAATATAAAAGCGAATAAAAATACCTTAACTGGCCTGTTTTACTATAATGTTACAAATCACTGATACAGGGTATAAAATCCCTCGACCAGTGAACAACATAAAATTTCAAAACAAATCGTAGAAAAACATTTTTCAACTAGGGGGGTGGTTGTTTTAAAAATCGTTTTCCTTTTCAACCACCTACCCCATACTTTATATACAGTCCTTAGCGCCCCTATTTTTATAAAAAAATAATGAAATAGGCCTCTATAGTCTAATCTTGCTATTTTAATTGTTTTGTACAAGCTAAAGTAGCTACTGCCAAAAGCATTCTTAGAAATTTCGCATCAATAAAGTTGGCACTTCTGTTCAATGAATAATTGTTATTGCATTATCTTCTTGCATTAGGTTCAAACATAAGTCCAATATATTTTAGACTAAGTATAAACGCAATTACCATCACTATGATATAAATATACCTAAAAGCTACAAACTTATCTTTTTCAGAATTACGCCTCCTTATAAACTCAAGACATAAAATCATAAAAAATAGCCCTGAAAGCAAATATGGAATATTGTCTGATATATTATTGATGTATCCATAACCAGTGGATTCCTTTTTATCAACGTATTCAAACAAAAGCATGGATAGAAATAGTGGAAATGCTAACTCAATGCTACCTGTGGCAAGTTTAGTAATCGTTGTTTTCATAGATAATTATAGTTTAATGTTTTTTATTTAAATCCTTGGGTCTATTGCTCCATCAATTTCCAGCATAATTGTTTCGTCTGGAAACACTATCACTGTTCTATTTTGTTGCATTTTATTAAGCAGATGTAACCCCAATTTTATAATTTCTTCTTTAAACACCTCAATTTCTAACGGGAATTTAGGGTAGTTAATAAACTCAAGTTTTAAATGCTTTTCGTCTTGACCACTTAGCACAATATTACATTCACTTACAGATGCACTTAAATATATATTTGCTTCATCAATTCTTTGTTTTTGATATTCTTGAAGTTCATTAATCAGATAATCTTTATTGTAATGTTCTTCACTATAACCGATTTCCAAACCAAGTGTTATAATTGCTGTAAAGGTTTTTATTGATTTTGTTATCATTATCATTCTTGGGTATATTTAAACATCTCTATTTTATCGAATGTAAGATTTTGCACTGTAGCAATTGTTCTTGTTGAAAAAGCTCCCGAAAAAAAATAGGTAATTATGGCATATTCTTGATTGATATTTAATCGTTCGTAATTAATAGCTGGATAATACTCATACTGTTTTTTATTGGGTTTTTGAAGTTTCAAAAAAGTACTAACACCAGCTATACTTTGGTCGTATAAGTCTCGTTCTTCATAAACAGTATTGACTTCTTTAAGAGCATCAAAACTCAAATTATAAAACACAATATCAAAATCTAAATAAATTTTAAAGAGGTTGTCTTTAGCTTTATTAGATTGCAAATCGTGCGTTGCTACAAAATTAAATGGTGGTATTTTAAACATAATTTTTCCTTAGTTTAGGCTCATTGTTTCAGCACCTTCGCGTGTGGTCGCAGGTTGCTACTACTCAATTGTAGTTCTTAATGATTTTTCAAATATATAAATTTTAAAATAAATAATAATTAGAGCTGAACAAAAATTCATAATATCATTAAAAGTGGGTATAGTAAAATCCTACAAAATATCGTTTATTTACACAGGTGCAATCAAAACGAATTAAACAGAATGGAAGTGGTATAAAATAAGCAGACCGTTTACGGTTTTCTTCAATTTCATTCCATTGCTTTTTAGTATGTTTGTATGCAATCCAATATATTTAGTTTATTATACTTCAAAGCGTAAAAGGATGAACAAAAAATTATTTTCCGAAGCAGATATTAAAGAGAAGTTTATAACACCTGCAATAATTAATGCGGGTTGGGATGAACACACTCAAATTATTAGAGAGTATTCAATTACTGCTGGGCGTATTTGGGTAAAAGGTAAAATGACTGCAAGAGGAAAGAAACTTTTTGCTGATTACGTGCTTTATATTTCTGGAATTCCGGTTGCAATTATTGAAGCAAAAGAAAATAACCTTTCTATAAAGTCAGGAATTCAACAAGCGTTGAAGTATTCTAATTTAATGGATATTCCTTTTGTATTTAGTAGTAATGGTGATGGTTTTCATTTTCATGACAAAACAATTACGGATGGGGATATAGAACAGACTTTTCCTTTAAATGAATTTCCTTCACCTGATGTCCTTTGGGGAAAATATAAAAAATACAAGGGGATTGTAACAGAAACCGAAGAAAAAATAATTTTGCAAGATTACTTTGCAGATAGTGATAGAAAACCAAGATACTACCAACAAATAGCAATTAACAGGACTGTTGAAGCCGTTGCAAAAGGGCAACCTCGAATTTTATTAGTTATGGCAACAGGAACAGGTAAAACCTATACTGCTTTCCAAATTGCCTATCGATTATTCAAAAGTAAAAGCAAACGTAAAATTCTCTTTTTGGCAGATAGAACTTCATTAGTTGACCAAACATTAAGAGGTGATTTTCGTCATTTTAAAGATGCCATGACGGTGGTAAAAAAGAAAGTTATAAATGTTGATGGTAAAGATCTTTTGGTTTCTAACAATAAACGTGGTATTGATAATGCCGATAAAGCATTTGATATATTCTTAGGACTCTACCAAGGATTGAGTAATTCTAATCCAGAAATCCCTGATGCTTTCAAAGATTTTTCACCTGATTATTTTGATTTAATTATTGTAGATGAGTGCCATAGAGGGAGTGTAAAAGAAGATAGCAAATGGCGCCAAATTTTAGAATATTTTAATTCAGCTACGCATATTGGTTTAACTGCTACACCAAAAGAAACAAAACAGGTGTCGAATATCCATTACTTTGGTGATCCTATTTACACCTATTCTTTAAAACAAGGAATAGATGACGGTTTCTTAGCACCTTATAAAGTAGTTAAAGTAACATTAGATATTGATGCTGAAGGTTGGCAACCACCTCAAGGATTTACTGATAAAGAGGGTAATATTGTTGAGCACAGAATATACAACACAAAAGATTTCGATAGATATATTGTAGTTGAAAACAGAAGAAAATTAGTTGCTAATAAAATAACTGAATTTCTTAAACTGAACAATCGTTTTGATAAAACCATTGTGTTTTGTGTCGATATTGAACACGCTGAAGGAATGAGAGCAGCTTTGGCTAATGCCAATGCAGATTTGGTTAAGGAAGACAATAAATATGTAATGCAAATTACAGGCGATAATGAAGAAGGAAAACGGGAGTTAGATAATTTCATAAATCCAAGTGAAAAATATCCAGTAATCGCAGTTACTTCAAAGTTAATGACAACTGGTGTTGATGCTCAAACCTGCAAATTAATTGTCTTAGATAGCAATATTGGCTCTTCAACAGAATTCAAACAAATTATAGGTCGTGGGACACGTATTAATGAAGAATACGGTAAAACCTACTTTACCATTATGGATTTTAGAAATGTAACTCATCATTTTGCTGACCCTGACTTTGATGGTGATCCAGTTTCTATTATTGAAATAGAGGGTGACGGACCTATTGATATCCCGGAACCAGATGGGCCAGTGACAATTGACGACCCAGATTTTCCGGAGCCTGAGTATCCCGAGCCGACCGATGCTGAAGGGGTTGAAGAACCAAAACCAAAGTATATAAAAAAAATAATTCAAGGAGTTGAAGTAAAAATCATAAACGAAAGAATACAATATTTAGGTGTTGATGGCAGAATTATTACAGAAAGTATAATTGATTACACCAAGAAAAGTATTGGAAAGCAATATGAAACCTTAGATGATTTTCTTCAAGCTTGGAACAGTACGGATAAAAAGAAAGTCATTATTGAGGAGTTAGAAAGTAAAGGGATTTATTTTGATGCGTTACGAGAAGAAGTAGGTATGCAATTTGATCCATTCGATTTAATTTGTCATATTGCTTTTGAAATGCCAGCTTTATCAAGAAAAGATAGGGTAGACAATGTGAAAAAGCGAAACTATTTTACTAAATATTCCACAAAAGCTCAAGAAGTTTTGTCTAATTTATTAGAAAAATACGCCGATGATGGATTGTTAACGATTGAAAGTATGGAGGTTTTAAAACTCAAACCAATCAATGAATTAGGAACGCCAGTTGAATTGATTGAAGCCTTTGGTGGGAAACCACAATACGAATTAGCAATAAAAGAATTAGAACTAGAAATATATAAAGAAGCTTAAATTTTATGTCACATTTTACACTATGCGAATATTCTCCTGAAAAAAGTAATACTGCATTAGGAAAAATAAATTTCCTAAAAAAGAATTGTACTAGTTTTAATAATCCCTCCATTAAGCCTTTTTTAGTTGTTTTTGAAAATGGATTAGGAAAAATAAAAGGAGATTATATTAATGAGATGAAAAAGATTTACAAATTAGAAGAGGAATTTTATTTCCTAGTTCCTGTCTCTACTTGCGATTACTTTGTAAATAAAATTAAGCAATGGATTTCAAATGAATTTGCTAATGCAGTTGATATTAGTAGTTGTTTTACAGAAAATCAGCCAATAGATATGGCAAGACTTGGCACTAATGCAGAAGAAAGTTTAACAAGAAGTTTAGTTATTTCAAATGATTTAATTAACAATACAATTAATAAATTATTTATTGCCGACGATGTTTACAGTACAGGAACTTCAATAAGAGTTTATAAAAATAAAATTCAGGAACTATTCAATAATGAAATTGAATTTAGTTATGGAACATTAATAAAAACACAATAATGGCAAATGTAGGTGCGGTAATAAGCAGTATTAGAAACATAATGAGACAAGACAGAGGGATCTCTGGCGATGCACAACGATTAGAACAACTTGGATGGATGCTGTTCTTGAAAATTATGGGAGATAAAGACCAAGAATTAGAAATAATAAAAGAAAACTATGTTTCAGTTATCCCTTCAAAATTTCAATGGAGTAGTTGGGCTACTAATTCCGAAGGGATTACTGGTGATGAATTATTAGAATTTATTGATAGCAATTCAGAAGATAATAAAGGACTATTTGCTTCACTAAAAAACCTGACAAGCAGTACAAATCCGGAACGGGCTGCTATTGTTAAAGAAGTTTTTGATGGTTCTAACAACTATATGAAATCGGGTTATGAATTACGAAAAGTAATCAATAAACTCAACGAAATAAATTTCAATAATTCAGAAGATAAACACATTTTTGGAAACATTTACGAAAGTATTCTTCAAGAATTGCGTGATGCGGGCAACAAAGGAGAATACTACACTCCTAGAGCTGTAACGCAGTTAATGACCCAAATGACCAATCCTAAACTGGGCGAAAAAGTGTTAGACCCAGCAGCAGGAACAGGAGGATTTTTATCGGCAGCTATTGACCACGTTCGTGAAAACTATGTAAAAACGGTTGATGACGAACACATATTACAAAAAAGTATTTCGGGTTGGGAATTAAAACCAGTAGCCTATGTATTGGGGCTAACCAACTTGATATTACACGAAATGGAAGTCCCAGATTATCATTATATTGATAGTTTAAAAAAAGAATACAACAGTATTGGCAAAAAGGACCGTGTAGATGTAATCTTGGCAAATCCTCCTTTTGGTGCAAGTATTGCCGACGGGGTTGAAACTAACTTTCCAGCTTCTTACCGTTGTAAAGAAAGTGCTGATTTGTTTGTAATTCTTATGATACAATTACTAAAAGTCAATGGTCGTGCGGCTATCGTTTTACCTGATGGCTCTATTACTGGGGAAGGAATTAAAGCGCGTATTCGTGAAAAATTATTAACAGATTGTAATCTTCATACGATTATTCGTTTGCCTCAAAGCACGTTCTTTCCAGCAACGGTTGGTACTAATTTATTATTTTTCGAAAAAGGGACACCAACTAAAGATATTTGGTATTACAGACACGAATTACCAGTTGGCCAAAAAAGTTATTCTAAAAAGAAACCCATCCAGTTTGAAGAGTTCAATCCAATTATGCAATGGTGGAATGACAGAAAAGAAAGCGAGGTCTCTTGGAAAATAAATATAAAGAATTTGAACAATTGGGATTTGGATATTAAAAACCCTAATAAAGTTGTTGAAGTAATTGAGTACAACAGATCGGATGTGATTGATAAAATGACCAAAAGCCAAGATAGAATTAATCAGTTATTAAAAGAGTTAAGTCTATGATTTTATCATTCAAATTTATCCCTCTTACTTTTTTGAATGATGAAGACGAAATAAAAAAACAAATTCGTAATACCATCATTCTAAAGTACTTTTTTCAGAGAAATTCCGAGATTGTTCATTTGGCAGACTTAATTACGGGTACACAATATGGTTACAACGCTTCCGCATTAGTACAAGGAAGAAATAAGTTTTTAAGAATTAGCGACATTACCGATGGTAAAGTAAACTGGAAAACAGTGCCTTATTGCAATTGTAGCGATGAAAAAACCTACTTGTTGTTTCCAAATGATATTTTAATTGCTAGAACCGGTGGAACAACTGGAAAGAGCTTCTTAATTTCAGAACCTCCTTCTTTATCTATTTATGCGGGCTACCTCATTAGAATAAGAGCTAACGAAGAAACAAACCCAAACTATTTAAATCTTTTTTTGAACAGTTATGTGTATTGGTCCCAAATAGTATCACTCAATGAAGATAATTTTAGACCGAGCGTAAATGCTGAAAAACTAAAAAAATTAATATTACCTAAATGCGACCAAAACGCTCAAAAGGATGCTGTTCATATCTCAAATGGTAAATTGATTAGCGGTTATGATGATTTGTACAAATTGATCGAGGAGACTTTAGTAAAATATGACAAATTAAAGGAAATTCAAGTTGAAAAAAGAAATCAACTTAATTTACAAAAAATGCTTACACAATCTATTCTGACAGAAGGAGCAAAAGGTGAATTATCAAAAAACTGGCGCAGTGAAAATAAAAATATTGAATCAGCTTCAAAATTATTAGCCAAAATTAAAAAAGATAAAGCACAACTAATTAAAGAAAAAAAAATAAAAAAGGAAAAGGATTTACTACCTATTAAATCGAATGAAGTTCCATTTGATATACCTGAAAGTTGGGTATGGTGTAGACTTGGAGATATTTTTTCCTCTACTTCTGGAGGAACACCAAATCGTTCAAATTCTCAATATTGGGGAGGAAAAATATCTTGGTATAAATCAGGAGAATTAAACGATAGTTATTTAGAAGTAAAATCTCAAGAAACTATTACTGAAATTGGATTAAAAGAATCTTCAGCGACATTATTTCCTAAAGGAACTCTATTAATTGCTATGTATGGAGCTACAGCAGGAAAACTATCAATTTTAGGAAATGAGTCTACTACAAATCAAGCTATTTGTGGTTTATTTGAAAATAAACTCGTTAATACTGAATTTGCTTTTTATTTTCTAATGGCACAAAAGAGAAAAATGATTTCTGAATCCTGGGGAATGTCGCAACCTAATATTAGTCAAACATATTTAAGAAATTTTTTATTTCCACTACCTCCATTTGAAGAGCAAAATAAAATTGTAGAAAATATAAAATTAGCAATTATAAATAATAATTTATTAGAAAGTGAAATATTAGAAAGTCAAAATCTTGGAAAGCAACTTTTGCAAGCGGTTTTAAAAGAAGCTTTTGAAGTTAAACAAGAAGAAGAAATAATGAATTAAGAATTAGTGAATAAGAGAGGAAGCCGAAGGATACGTTTTAAGGCATAGACAAATTGTCTAGATCAACATTAAACGCTGTTGAGCAGGTTGTATTTCAGAAATGCAAGAGAACATTGAATAAATGTCTCCCACCAAATCTGTTAATCCCAGCGCTGTTATTAACAGATTGCTGAGGGATAAACCAGCCGTTATAAACTCTTCTAAAGTGAGTTCTTTCATAGGACGAATATTTAGTAGCAAAGATATAACAATTATTTACCCGACTTGAAGGGGTGGTACGCAAGTATCGAAAGAGCATGTATTCTTCAGGTGTTGCAAAACACTAAAAGCATTACCTCGTAGTCAACCTCTCTTTATTCACTTTTAACAATAATTAAATGGTCAAAAAGGCTTTAGGAAAACAAAAAAAGGACTGGTTCAAACTAAAAAAATATCCGCATATTGGTTTTCCGCTTAAAGCTAAAGACAGATTTGTTTGGATAGAGGATTACATTAAAAATCCCGATAATATTTCCAAGCACTCCTTTTTACCATTTATACATAAAACAAGTAAAGTAAGGAAGTTTAGAAAAATATATTCATCAGAAACTGGTGTGTTAGTATATGAAATGGTTGGTAATAAAAAACACACTAGATATAAAAGTGAAAAACCAAGAGAATTATATTATGCAGGCCATTTAGATACCTTGGTTTTCAGTTACTATTCTGAAAAACTATCAAAAAAATACGAGGATTTCATTCAAAAATATAGCCTCGATGATGTGGTTACTGCATACAGAACAGTTCCAATAAATAAAGAAAAGCCAAAATCAGGAAATAAAAGTAACCTCAATTTTGCAAATGACGTTTTTCAGACAATTGATAATTATCCCAGCAATAATTTTGTAGCAATTGCTTTTGATATAAAAGGTTTTTTTGACAATCTAAATCACAAAATACTACGTGATAATTGGAAGATGATTTTGAATGAATCAACGTTACCTCCAGATCATTTCAATGTATACAAAAATATTACTCGGTTTAGCTATATAGATGTAGTTGATATCTTCAATACATTTCAAACTAAAATATTTGTCCAAAAGAAAACAGCTGATAATAAATTAGCTCCAATAAAGCGGCAAAAGGTTTCAAGAATAAAATACTTAAAAAATCAAAATGCAATTGCTTTTTGCACACCAAAGGAGTTTTTGGACATAAAGTTTAAGCTCATTAAAAAAATCACTAAAATAAAAGATGCTACAGGTCAAGCAGTCACAAAAGATTTTGGTATCCCACAAGGTTCTGCCATTAGTTCAACTTTAGCAAACATATATATGCTAGAGTTTGACAAGGCGGTTAATGATTATATTACACCTTTAAAGGGGTGTTATAGACGGTATTCAGATGACATGGTAGTTATATGTCCTTTAGAAAATAAGATCTCTGTTGTTGAGTTTTTTAACACTGAAATTGACAAAATAAAATTAGAAATTCAAGATGCAAAAACTCAAATTTTCCATTTTATAAGAGATGATGATAAGTTAGTTTGCGGTCAAGAATTCACTAGCTGTATAAATTGGAACAAAAATTTTATTTATTTGGGTTTTGAATATGATGGAACAACAGTTAGAATAAAATCGGCAAGTATCTCCAATTATTATCGAAAAATGAAGCGTAATATAAGAAGTGCTAAAAATTATGCTTCAAATCGTTTTAGTAGTAATCACGACAAAATTTTTAAGGCCAGAATATTAAAACGGTTTTCATACAAAGGATCTGAAAGAAGAAGAAAATACCTTTTGAATAAAAAGACAAACCATTTCGAAATATCACATCATTATATTTGGGGAAATTTCTTAGCATACACTAAAAAAGCAGCTAATAAAATGATGGGTAATAAAATAAACCAACAAACTAAAAAGCATTGGAATAAGTTGAATCAATTGTTAAAGGTAAAGTCTTTAAAATTATAATGTAAAATGTTTATAAAAACCAATAAATGAATCAAATTAAATTACTGGGGTGTATTGAATTTTTTAATAAGCTAAAAGTTTTTGAAGAGGACGTTACAACAGATTCAGAAAGGGCTCAAGGCTATTTGGTAGTTATTGTTACTTATGAATATGAAGGACAGTCCTATAAGACTAAAAGGTTATTTTATAAAGAAATTGCGTCGCAAGGAAGTATACATAACCTATCTCAATTACAGAGCTATTTTAATTCTCCTATTTATTGGTTAGATATTGAAACACATGATTGGCCTCATGGTAAAGGGGCTGAAATTGAAAAAACAGTAATAAAGGATATGTTTAATGGAGACAATTCGGATTTTGAAAAATTATTAAAATTAATTGCTAATAATAGATCTACTGGATTTCTTCAGGAAATTACTTGGGATGGTAGGACTCAAATGTATGGGCATAATTTTGAAAACAACAATCACTGGCATGACTTAGTCAAATTGATTCAATATGTTATTAAGAGCAAGGGTAAAATGCCACCCAAAGAATATTTTACCAGATTAGTTTTTAAGTGGCATAAAGAAGGAAGGGATAGTTTAAGTCCTGATTTAGGGGGCAGGAAAATGATCTGGGATTTATTGAACAACATCAAAGCAATTCAAACACAACTTTCGAAAATGGAATTATCAAAAATACTTTTAAGTAAAAAACAAATTATTTTACAAGGTCCTCCGGGAACTGGAAAAACTTATACTGCTAAAGACATTGCTTATAGAATGATTTTTAATCAAGATATATCTAAAGATGTTGAAATAAAAAAAGAACAACTAAAGCAATTAGAAAAGTCCGAACAATTTAGTCTAGTTCAGTTTCATCCATCTTATTCCTATGAAGATTTTGTTAGAGGTATAACTGCTAAAAGTAATGGTACTCAAATAGAATATATTACGGAAAACAAAATTTTTGCCAAGTTTGCAGAGGAAGCACATAAAAATTTAATTAACAGCGAAAAAGCGCCGGCTATCATTTCTAAAGAAAAATGGTTAAATGAACAGTTTGATAAATTTGTTGATGATTTGACCGAAGAAATTGAGGACAAAGGAAAAATTGAAATAACAAAATCTGTTTATTTAATCAAAGTAGATGTTGATGCTTTTCGATATAAAGGAGTGAGTGGTTGGTCTGAAAATGGAAACAGAATGCTTTTTAATGATATTAAGCAAGCCTATTTAGATGAAAATAATGAGCGACAAGACATAAAACATAATCAAAAATTGTCTGGATTAGCAAGATGGCATGCTAGTTATTACATAAGAGTTCTCGATTTGTTTAGAAAGTATTTAAAAGACAACAAAATTGTTTTTATTCCTAGTGATATAATAAAAGAAGAATTAAAAAAATATATACTCATAATTGATGAAATCAACAGAGCGAATCTTCCATCAGTTTTAGGAGAGTTAATTTATGCTTTAGAATATCGAGGTGAAAAAGTAGAAAGCATGTATGATATTGAAGGAGACAATTCATTAATTATCCCTCCAAATTTGTTGATAATTGGTACTATGAATACTGCAGACAGAAGCGTAGGGCATATTGATTATGCAATCAGAAGGCGTTTTGCCTTTGTCGATATTTTACCTGATGCCTCTGTAATTGAAAACACGAGTGCTAAAGCCTTATTTGAAGAAATTAGCATACTATTCCATAGTAAAGATACATTGGCTTCAGATTTTAAAGCAGCTCAAGTACAATTGGGGCACAGTTATTTCATAGTGAAAGACGATGAAGAATTGCAATTAAAAGCCAAATACGAAATAGTTCCAATTTTAGAAGAATACCTTAAAGATGGTATTTTATTAGAGAAAGCAGAAAAAGTAATTTTAGATTTAAAACAAAGATTTGACAACTAATCTATTAGAATATTGGGAGCATTTTGATAATGCTTTAGATGCAAAACACCAGTTACTTTTAAATGGCTCTAATTACAAATATGACTTCTCAAAACCAAGAGGGGCTATATCCTGTTATTCTATTATCAAAATAGAGGAACAGTATCATTTAAGCACTTCTTATTGTATTGGTGTCGATTGGTTAGATGAAAAGTCAGCCATTTACATTGCTCCAAAACTAAATTCAAAGAACGCTAAAGAAGAAATAAATTTAGTAGAAGTAGATTATATAAAAATGCTTTTTTCTTCTTTAAAATACATAGAAACTTCAAACGAAATAAATGATTTGTTTGAAATAAAATGGAACAAACCAGAAATAGAAATTAAGCAAACTCAGGATTTACTTACACCGTTATTGGTAATTCAATATTTAAGCTTAGTAAAAACAATAGTGCGTAAGGGATTAAAAAAATCCTACTACAAAGTTGAACACAATTTAAATAGTAGAGTAAAAGGAAAGGTTTTAGTAGGCAAAACCATTAAGCAGAATATTGTAAAAAACAAGCAATTATATACCTTTTGCAAGTATGATGAGTTTGGAGTTAATGGTCTAGAAAACCGTTTACTGAAAAAAGCATTAGTTTTCGTAAAACGATATTTGCCAACTTTCGATAAAGTCAACCACAATGATTTTACAACAGATTTATTCAACTACATCGCACCTGCATTCGAAAATATTTCTCAAGAGGTAGAACTGAATGAGATAAAACATTCAAAAACCAATGCTTTTTACAAAGAGTATGCAGAAGCAACTCAATTAGCAAAACTAATATTACAGCGTTTTGGCTACAACATTTCTAATATAGAAAAAAGTACAATTACAACACCACCATTTTGGATTGATATGAGCAAACTGTTTGAATTGTATGTACTGGGTTTATTAAAGAAAGAATTTCCAAAATACAATGAAGTACAATTCCAGTTCCTTTGCAAAGGACATGAGTTAGATTATCTCCTAAATTCAGGAAATTATAAAATGGTAATTGACGCCAAATATAAGCCGCAGTATAAATTCACAGGGATTACTAAAGAAGATTTTAGACAAATCAGTGGGTATGCAAGATTAAAAAAAGTTTATGAAGCATTAGACAAAAATCATAACGAAAACATTAATTGTTTAATAATATATCCTGATCTAGAAAAAACCGAAAACCATTTTAATAATTTAACTTCAGTTGAAAAAAGTTTAAAAAAATATACTGGATTTTATAAGATGGGAGTTAAAGTGCCTTTAGTTAAAAAGTAATTATGGCTATTGATAAATTGTAATTCCTGAAGGATCGTTACAAGTAATGAAACACGTTTAATTGATTAATTTGTATAGTTTTATGATACTTTTTCCTCCCATAATTCTTCTCCCAGTACAACATCAATATCAAAATAATCGTTTAACAACTCATTAAATTCCTTTTTCATTAACTCAAATTTATCCTCAGTAGTGACAAGACTGTCGTGTCTTGCAATTAGAAGCATTTCAGGATGCTTTTTAGAGATCTTTTTTGAGCAGTGATCAAGAACGCATTTTGCCTCTATACGCTGCATCAGAATGGGTAATTCAGCTTTTTTGCTCTGCTTCATAACGTCCAACAATTTTGTAACCTCTGGAAACAATATCTTAAAATCTTGCAAAGCTTTAACTCTTGATTTTTTTGGTGAAGCATATAAAGCATTTATAGTTATTTTTTTTGCACATTTCCTTAAATTATCAAAGTCATGAATTCGGTAAATTTTCTTTTCTTTATCAAAAAGCCTTACAAAAAACTTACTTCTTTTAAACCAAATCGCACCAGATTTTAAAAGATTTTCACCTACATAAGCGTAGATGTCTTCTGAATGAATCAAAGAAATGAACCTGTCTATTTCAGTAAAATCAAAGGGTTTCGACGTTTCTCGCAGCATTATAGTAATATTATAACATATACTTCTAATATCTAATACATATTCTTCCTCTTCATAAATATTAATTAATCTACTTATTCTCTTAAATAACCTTTTGCTAAATCTTTTTTCTGATACTTGTTTAAATTTTGTAATCTCATAATGATATTCCTCCTTGATAATGCCAAGAATTACTGTTAAAATGAATGGCTGAGAGCTTTTAATATCAGCCTCTTTTAAACTTTGTCCTTCATAAGTAACAAATTGCTTTAAATCGGACGGTAGTGATGTGAAATAGCTATGCAAACGATCGTCTTTACCTTCTCTAGAATACTTACTGCTTAGGTTTTTAAATTCATTTATTGCTATTAGTCGTTTCATTTTTTTTGCTGTTCGTCCTTTCTTTTTCTTTTCTAAATCATTTGTTGTGCTATATTCTTTATCTACATATTTTGATGCTGAATCAATATTCATTGAAAACCCAGAACTGTTTAGCCATTTTGTCAAATGCTCAGTTTTGTATTGAGCAACACCTTTTCTTTGATTAATTCGGTTTTGATTCTGCTTGATAACTTGTTTATTCTTTACTTCATATTCTTGCATGAATATTTTAGAATCCGTTGCTGAAATAGTGTCGTTCTCGGGGTTTAAATATTGTTCTAAAATTTTGTGCTTAGCACATTCATCTTTTTTGCCTTTAATATTTTTAATATATGATAATGAATCAATGATCCCTTTTTCTTTTAAAAATCTTAAGTGATATGAAGTTTTATATTTTTTGCAGTCATAGGTTCTTAGGATTCGGGAACATAGTTTTACCCATTCACTGCCAGTTTCTAACTCTTTGTCTTTGAATTTTCCTTTGATTATTAGATGTAATAGAAATGCTGTAAGACCTAAGTCAATCTGCTCGTTTTCTTCCGATAGCTCCACAATCTTTTTGTACAGCTTTGTTGGTAGGTACACGTAGTAACTACCTTTTCTTGTGTTAATTTCCATAGTCCTGACTAATTAATTTTAATCATAGATTTTTCAATCTCACTTCTCTTGTAGTAGACTCTTCCCCCAAGACCGTAGGCCGTAATTACGCCATTGTTCTTCCAGTTGTTTACTGTAGATATGTCAACCTGACAAAGCTCCGCAACGTCTTGACGGGTTAAAATTTCTTTCGGTTCTTTGAGTTGGGAATTTTTAGAAAGCTCTAATAATTCTGCTTTCAATTTTTTTAGGATTTCTGTTTGAAACTGCTCAGCATTCAACTGAATTTGACTTGATTCTTTCATATTAATTTGTTTTAAATTTCTTAAGACAAATCAAGTGTGGGCTTTGTGGGATAGAAAGGAAAAAGCCCTGTAATACTCAATTGATTTATGAGTAAATACAGGGCTTAAGAAGGTATACTTAAAATTAATGTAGGATTATTGCGGGATAGGCTTTAAACTTTCAATGATTTTTGATAAGGTTTGTTTTTTTGAAGGAAACCGTCTCCCTTGTTGGATGTCAGAAATTGTACTTGAAACTGATTTTTTATTCTTGTCTTTCGAATTAAATGTAAATCTTTCAGACCACCAATCACTATAGTTAGTGCTATTATTTATTGAGTCAACAAAGAAAGGTTTCATTTTTAAGATTAAATAGCCAAAATCATTTAAGGTGCCATTCGTTAAGTTGATTTTATTTGCTGGTTTATCTATGTTCAGAGTAAACATTTCGATTAAGTCATTGACAGTCGTTTGAGTACTCACTAAACCCTCTTTTTTTAATTCTAAAGCCAACTGCTTAACAACTTCAAAATTAGAATCTCCAAAAACGGTTGTTTTAGAAGCTGGTAGAATCCCTAAATCTGATAAATAGGAATAGTTTTTGGTTAAATTCTTAAATAAGTTAATCAGTATCTTTTTGTGTTTATTGAGATTATCCAGATTATAATATAAATCAATTACATTTTGATGATAGTAGTCATAGAGATTGAAAGGTATCGAGTTTTCATCTTCATATATTTCATTCTCATTAACTTTTTTAAGCTTGGTTTCAGCATCTTTTAAAGTCATATTGGTTTTGTCGATAACTATTGAAATAGTATCAATAGAATATTTTGTCTTTTTGTAGAAAGATATTGTCCTATCCTTTGCAAAATTGTAATTGTCCTTATCTAAATTAAGGCTCATAAAATGTTCTTTAATTGCACTGCTTAAATTTTGAATCTTTTCAAGATCAAAATATGTAGGATACATTATTGATTCTATTGCATCTTCATCCGGACTCCCGTTAATTATTTTATCTTCATAATTAGAAAATTTTTCATTTTCCTCTTTTTCATATAATTGATAAAGTTCGTTTTCTTTTAAATTGTTTTTATACTCATTAAATACATCTTTAAGTAAACCTTTTAAATTATGAATGTTTGATGAAATTTTAATTCGTTGCTTGTGATTTATTCTACTACTTCCTAAACTATTTTTTATCTGCTCAAGCTCTTTAATTTTATTAGCTATAGATTTTACAACTTTATTAGATAGTATAGTGTTGAATTTGGGAGTGTCAAGTTCTATAAAATTGTGCTCTATTAATTCAAGAATTTCACTACTTGAAACATCAATTGATTGAGTGTTAATTTTCTCGTCTACTGTTTTTAAAAGGGATTCTATGTTATTCATACTACATTCAGTTGTGATGGTTTGTCTTCGTCTTTTACCTCAGTTTCTTTATTCATTATTTCCCACATTTTTATAAATAAATTTGCATTGGCATCTTTATCTTCTCTTTCGTTTATGTATTGCAAAAACAAGCTCTCCTTAGAATGACCAGTTATGCCTATTAATATTGAAGTTTGCATCTTTTTATAGTAATTAGTTGCAAAGGATCGGCGAAAACTATGATTTGTAACTAGTTCGTGTTTAGGGTAAAAATCTAATTTTTTTCGTTTAGTTTTTTCATCCCATTTTTTACCCTCTACCATCTCATCTATTTCGGCGAGTTCACATACTTTTTTAATATGTACGTTTAGTTTTTGTGTACTTATTGGGTAAGGGAAATGGTTTTTTATAATATCAATAATATGAGGGTTTACTATTCCAATGGTTACTTTTTTATTTGTTTTTTGCTGTATTAAGTCTAGATACATATTACCATTATTGTATCGTATATTGTCTTTTGTAATATTAAGTAGATCTCCTCCTCTTTGACCAATTTCACATCCTATTAACATCCAGTTACGGGCATTTATTAATCCAGCTGTCTTAATCTCTTTACAGGTTCTTATTTGCTCTAACTCTGCAAAGGATAATGTTACTATAAATCTATCTTCATTACTTTCAGAAAAAACTTCAATATTTTTAACATAGGTATTTACTGGTATGTTATCTTTTTCGGCATCCAAGCAAACTGCTTTTAGATTCTTAATCTGGTCACCGGAATGATTTATAGAGTATTTTTTGTTTTTTATTAACCAGTTAGAGAACTTGTCTATAAAGCTTTTATTAATGTCAAAGAAGTGTATTTGTTTTTTTAAATGTTTTTGATATTCAGCCAAAATATTTTTAGAATTAACATAACTATTTATTCTGCTTTTTGACAAACCTAGATTCTTTCTTCCCTTTACTTTACGTGTGGATGCATTGTCGATTATATATTGAATGTGATTTGTTACTAGTCCGGTATCTGTTTTCTCAACACGTTTAAAACATTCATTAATAGTGTTTTCTAGCCAATAGGCATCTATTAAAATTCCGTTTCCTAAATCTTTGTTGAGGTTTTCAAAAATGAATGATTCTAGTTTTTTGAGGTCACTGAAAATTTGTTTGTTTACGGCGTTATTTTGTTTTGGACGATTGGTTGTTTCACTCCAGTCTTTTGGGTTGATGGTGAACCCTGTGTTTAATTCTATGTCCGTAGTCTTTCCATTTAAAAGACGCACTTTTATAGAAACGTTTTTATTCGCCTTACTTCTTACTCTAAAAACAACTGTCGCCATATTTTTAAACTTTAAATTGTTTGAACAATTCAAAGATAATAAATTTAATTCTTTAATTTACAAATTTGCCCGACATTTGCCCGACAATTATTAATGCTTATTCATTCATATTAATTTTTATTAGTTAGTTTTTTAATTTAAAAAATCTTATTAAGTCCTAGTATTGCTGATTTTTTTGTATTTTGGTCAATGTTTTTAGGAATTGTTGATTTTACTGCAATAGGGGGATTGTCACCCCGGCTCCGGGTACAAAAACCGCTTCGAAAGAAGCGGTTTTTTTGGTTTTAGATGGTTTTTTTCTCCTGAAATATCCATTAATATGGCGTTAATCACTTGATTATCGGTTCACTTGTAGCAGTTTTATACCCCAAAACGTTTTTTTTGTGATATTCTAAATAGAGTTTGAAAATTTTAACGATATCGTTATTTATACAATTTTATTTTTGTATTCTTGTAAGTGTAAATAAAACACTTAATTATGAAAAAAATAGTTTTGCTAGCTTTTTTGGCGCTGTCATTGTCTTCATTTGTGGGGAAACCAACTGGTTATTCTTTTGTCAACTCGGATAGAACAATAAAAATTGAATTTAGTCTAAACCTAAAGAAAACTCCTTCTTACAAGGTTTTCTTCAAAGATAAATTGGTTGTTAATACTTCTGATTTGGGGATTGTCAGAGAAGACGCTAATTTTTACACGGATTTAAAGATAGTGGCCGTTTCTAAATCGAAACCAATTCAATCCAACTATTCGATGCTGCAAGGGAAACGAAAAAAAATCGCGTATGCCGCAAATCAATATACCGTTAGCTTACAAAACAATAAAGGGGAAAGAATGAATGTTATTTTTCAACTATCCCACGACGGAATTGCGTTGCGATACCATTTTCCAGAAACTTCTACAGCTATTAAAAAAATAACCGAAGAGAAAACTACTTATAATTTTGACACCACCACAAAAGCGTGGTTGCAACCTATGTCAAAAGCCAAAACGGGATGGAAAGAAACCAATCCTTCCTATGAAGAGCATTATGCGATGGGCGTTCCCGTAAATACAAAACCTGCAATAGGCGAAGGGTGGGTGTATCCCGCTTTGTTCCATGCAAATGATACTTGGGTCTTGATTTCCGAAACAGGATTGCAAGCCAATTATTGCGGGAGCCGATTGGTTTATAATGATACTGCCAAAGCAATGCAGGTAACTTTTCCTCAAAAAGAAGAGATTTTCCCTAACGGAGCTTTAAATCCGGAATCTGTTTTGCCTTGGTACACGCCTTGGCGCATCATTACTATCGGGTCACTTAAAACCATCACCGAAAGTACCATGGGAACAGATTTAGCCGATCCGTCAACGGTTACCGACACTTCGTTTATAAAAAGCGGAATTGCGTCTTGGAGCTGGGTTTTACTGAAAGATGAATCGGTTAATTATGAAACTACCCATATATTTATTGATTATGCCGCTGCTATGAATTGGCCGTATTGCTTGATAGATGCCGATTGGGATACTCGAATTGGCGATGAAAAAATGAAAGAATTGTCGGCTTACGCCAAAGGTAAAAACGTGAAATTACTCGTTTGGTACAATTCATCAGGATCCTGGAACAGTACGGAATACCATCCAAAAAGTAAATTGATTACCCATGCTGACAGAGTTCGGGAGTTTACCAGATTGAATGAAATGGGAATTGCGGGAATCAAAGTTGATTTTTTTGGCGGCGACGGACAATCGATGATTGCGTATTATCATGATATGCTGACCGATGCTGCGGCGCATAAATTAGTGATTAATTTACATGGAGCAACTTTACCCAGAGGTTGGCAACGCACCTATCCAAATTTGCTGACGACTGAAGCGGTAAAAGGATATGAATACATTACTTTTTTCCAAGATATTGCTGATTTAGCCCCAACACATTGTGCC
The DNA here is from genome assembly GCF_003633605.1 of Flavobacterium sp. 120. Classification (NCBI taxonomy): domain Bacteria; kingdom Pseudomonadati; phylum Bacteroidota; class Flavobacteriia; order Flavobacteriales; family Flavobacteriaceae; genus Flavobacterium; species Flavobacterium sp. 120. The sequence continues at coordinate 30,703 of NZ_RBKZ01000001.1, forward strand.
ATGCTTCCTTTTGCCCGAAATGTTTTTGACCCAATGGATTTCACACCAATGGTTTTGGATTCTATTCCAAATATTACCCGAAAAACAACTCCAGCATTTGAATTAGCCTTGCCCGTTTTATTCTTATCCGGAATTCAACACATGGCCGAAACGCCTGATGGAATGGCTAAAATGCCTGCTTATGTAGTCGATTATTTAAAAGATATTCCAACGAATTGGGATGATTCTAAATTTATTGATGGGTATCCGGGAAAGTACATTATCATGGCCAGAAAGAAAGACAATATATGGCATATCGTTGGGATTAATGGGGAAACCACCGCCAAAGAAATAGAAATTGATTTGTCTTTTGTGACTAATTCCAAAGGTTTTAGTATCGCCGAAGACGAGAACGGATTTCAGCAAAAAGCAGTATCAAAAAGTACCAAACTAAAAGTAACTATGAAACCTCATGGAGGGTTTGTCGTGAAGATTTAGTTTTTTCAGGAGCTATTTCCCGCTTTACACTGCAATCTTTTCTTAATCCTGTCTGGGTAAACCCAGACAGGATTAAGAAAAGGATTTTCGTTGCAATCAGGGCTAGGGAATTCTGCATGTCCAGTACCTTATTCTAATCTAGATTTCAAGTAGTGTTAGCGTCAAATGATTCCAACACATGAAAAGGCTTTTTTTATAATTTGTAAGAAAATTTTAATATATTTGAAAAGAGATAAAGCGAAACAAACCTTCGTGAATCTACCCATTTTTGGGTGTATATGCGAAGGTTTGTTTCGTGTATATATTAGTTAGTGGCAAGCAACCAGAAATTGAGAGGAAATTTAATAGCTATAATAACTGTGAAGAAAGTAATAAAATATTTGCTCAATTTTACTGCATTAAGTTTTATGATTTGTTATACATATCTCTCATATGCAATAATAGTTAGAGTTTCAAATATTGAAAGACTTATGAATTTAATCCATAGTCAAGTTGAAAGGCTCACCTTAATTTCAATTGGATTTATTATAATTATAACTTCTATTAATTATGTTTTTGAAAGAAAAATTGAGAAAATAAAAACTTCATATGAATTTATTTGGTTGTTGCTATTTCACTTTATCACTTTAATTTTAGCCATTGCTTATTACTCAAATGATTTTTATAGAGAATTTATACAATATCCAGAATATTTTTAAAACTGGAGCCAGCCAATAACAGTTACACAACTTTAAACATTGATATCTAAAAGCGCACATAATGGAAGAAAAAAATGGTGAAGAAGATTACGTTCTAATTGACAGTGAAAATTTAGATGAAGAGTTTGTTAAAGCTGTAGGAAGATTGACTTTAAATTTTGCGAATTTAGAATTTATGTTTACAATGTTTGCTGGAATGCAAATGGGAATTGGTCAACCATTTAATGAATTAATTTTAGCAGAAATGTCATTTAAACAACTTTTAAATGTTTCTGCTGGAATATATAAGGTCGTTGAAAGTTCTCCAAAAGAACAAAATAAATTCAATAAGATTTTAAAAGAAGCATTTATATTAGAACAACAGCGAAATACTATAACACATTCTTTTTATGGACACAATAATAACACAAAAATTATTGTAAGACATAAAAACACGACTAAAGCAAAACAAGGTTTTAAGAAACACACAGAAAATATCAATGCTGAAAGTGTAAATAATATTGCCACCAAAATGTTAGAAACAAGTAGAGAATTAGGAGTGTTAATTTATGAAATCAGTGGTGCATTGCAGATTGAAAATGACAAACCTTGATGACTTCAAAATTCTCAAATATGAATATAAAAGACAAATATAAATATCGCTTTCGACCAGAATACAATTCTGAAAATTTACTGATTGAAATTTTTAGCGGTGTTGAAAATCAAAATTTTTTCTCAGACTTATTAAATTCAATTATTGAAATAAATCCAAAAATTGAAGAAGTTTCAGAACTTTGGATGAATGATGAATTTATATTAGAAGTTCAATCAGATATTGGAAATTTTTCACTTTCAAAAGATATATGGGATTTAGCTTTCATAATGTCCGAAAATAATCAAGAATGAGTGAATAGAATAAATTCAATTCTATTAAACGATAAAAGATTTGAAAAAGTAGAAGTGAATTTTGACGATTATGAACAGCATTAATGCCAGCCACTAACAGCTACTACAACGGATTTGAGCAATTGGCTTAATGGAAAGTAGTTTTTGTACTTTGTCAGTTTGGTTGTTAATTTAAATTTACGAATAATTTATTATGCAAATCTAAAGGTACTAACAGAACGTTAGCGACTATTATCACGCAGATGACAAATAAAATGACTGAAACAGAAATAAAAGATATAATTTTAAGAATCTTTAACGAAGAAAGGCAAAAGCCTGATGCTGACTTTTCGGAATCTCATTTTCTTGACTTTCTTACATTTCCAGCTCATTCAAAAAATACAATAAAAAATACGTTTAAAGGCGTTAGACGATATTATCGATTTATGAGTAAACTTGAACTCGAGTTTGGAATTTGTTTTTCAATTCCCGATCTAGACAAGTATTATTCTATTGACAGTATTACAAAAAAAGTGATAGAAAGAATAAATAAAAGGCGTGGAAATTTAATGATTTTAAAACGACGTAATGAAGAAAAAGATAAATACGGTTTTGAAATAACAATGACTATATTATTAATTCTAATCTATATTTTGCTTGGATTAAATTTAATGTCAATAACTCTAACTATTTTTATAGGTATTGCTATCTATTGGATATTAAGTAGCAAAATTCACGATAAACAACATAATAAGAAACTAACGAGAAAAATATTAGGAACAGAAGAATAACAGCCACTAACAAACGCTACAAGCAATTTGGGCAATTGGTTTAATGGAAAGTTGGTTCTGTATTTGGAAGATTTGGCAAATCCTCTAGCTATCGCAAACTTTTCGCTCGCAATAAAGAAAGTTATATAGCACAACATTAAAACAGCAGTATTAAATTACCATAAAAAAACCCCGAAAGTTTTACTTTCGGGGTTACTAACTAGTTCCATATTTAAACCAAACCATTCAACTTATTTATGGGAATAGAAACTAATCTATAATTAGTTAGTGTATTGTTATTTAATAGAGAATTTAAAGCTTGTTTTTGTTTTATAATTCTCACCTGGATTCAAGACCGTAGTTGGAAAATCTTTTTGATTTGGAGAATCTGGATAGTGTTGTGTTTCTAGACAAAAACCAGTTCTGCGAGCATACGTTCCACCATTTCTCATGGGTAAAGTACCGTCTAAGAAGTTACCGGAATAGAACTGAATTCCTGGTTGGTCCGTGTACACTTCCAATAATCTTCCGCTTCCTGCATCATAAGCCGATGCTGCAAAACGCTCTCCTTTATCTTGATTGTTCAGCACCCAGCAATGGTCGTAACCCAATCCGTTTTTCAATTGTTCGTCTTTCCCTTCGATTTGTGCACCCACTTTTTTCGCTTTTCTGAAATCAAACGGCGTATTGGTTACATCGGTCAATTTTCCTGTTGGAATAAGTGTTGCTGCAACCGGAACTAATTTATCTGCATCGATTGTGATTTCATGATCTAAAATTGGTTTAGAAAAATCAGAAGACAAGTTGAAATACGAGTGTTGTGTTAAGTTTACCACTGTTTTCTTATCCGTAGTTGCTTCATAAACCACGTCCAATGAGTTGTCATTGTTCAAGGTGTAGGTTACAAAAACAGTTAGGTTTCCTGGATATCCTTCTTCCATGTCTTTACTCACATACTTCAATTTTAGCGAAGCATTGTCTCCGGATTTTGCTTCTTCGGCAGTCCAAACCACTCTGTGAAAACCTTCTGGTCCTCCGTGCAAAGCATTAGGATCGTTGTTGATGGCCAAAGCATATTCTTTTCCGTCCAAAGTAAATTTTCCCTTTGCAATTCGGTTTCCGTATCTTCCGATAAGGGCTCCAAAATATGGATTTGGTTTCATGTATTGTTCCAATGAATTAAAACCAAGCACTACTTCTTCTGATTTTCCGGCTTTGTTAGGCACTTTCAAAGAAGAGATAATTCCACCATAAGTGATAATATCCACTTCCATTCCTTTTTGGTTTTTCAGCTTGTAACTGTCAATTTTTTCGCCTTTTGGAGTCGTTCCATAAGCTGATTTTTCGATAGTTACCACATCAGTAGCTTTTGCTTCTGTAACAGTTTCTTCCACTTTTTTATCGCTTTTGCATTGAATATTCATACTGGCCAAACTTACTATGGAAATTCCGTAAATGCAACGTTTTAATACATTCATAATGATTCGTTTTTTAGTTTTTAAAAGCCTTAAAGTCTAAAGTTTAAAAATTAACTAAAACTTTAATCCTCTGCATTGGACATTAAGACTTTATGACATTAGACTTAAATTATAGACCGTGCTGAAACAAATGATAATAGGCTTCGTTAGCATTAATTTTATCCTTAAAGTCCCTAACGGTTGTTTTCTCATCGATAACAAGCAATTCTATACCCGCAATATCGGCAAAATCTTCCATATATTCAGTTGTCAAAACTTGGCTGTAAACCGTATGGTGTGCTCCACCTGCTAAAATCCATGTAGTTGCAGCAATATCAAGGTCTGGTTTACAATCCCACAAGACGCGCGCAACAGGAAGTTTAGGCAAATCGGCCATTGGCGCTACCGCTTCTACTTCGTTTACAATCAATCGGAAACGGTTCCCCATATCAATCAAGGAAGCGTTGATAGCATTTCCTGCAGCAACATTAAATACCAAACGAACCGGATCTTCTTTTCCTCCAATGCCTAATGGGTGTACTTCACAAGAAGGTTTTGCATCAGCAATAGAAGAGCAAATTTCCAACATGTGAGACCCTAAAACATACGATTTTTGAGGCGTGAAATGATACGTATAATCTTCCATGAAAGAAGTTCCTCCTTCAAGACCTACATTCATTACTTTCATTGCACGGAGTAAAGCGGCGGTTTTCCAGTCGCCTTCTCCACCAAAACCGTATCCATCTGCCATAAGACGTTGCACAGCAATTCCCGGAAGTTGTTTTAAAGAACCCAGATTTTCGAAAGTATCAGTGAAAGCACCAAAACCTCCTTCTACAAGAAATGCTCTTAATCCTATTTCTATTCGGGCAGCTTCTAGCAATGAATCTCTTTTTTCTCCTCCTTTTTGAAGGGCTGGAGCCAAAGTATAAGACGCTTCATACACTGCAACCAATGCATTCGTATCAGCATCAGAAACTTTGTCAATGTGTTTGGTAATATCTGAAGAGTCGAAACCATTTACCGAAAAACCAAAACGGATTTGGGCTTCGACTTTATCTCCTTCAGTTACTGCAACTTCGCGCATATTGTCTCCAAATCTTGCCACTTTTAAGTTTTGGAACTCATCCCAACCTAAAACGACTCTGGACCAAATGCCTAATTTCTTTTGAACGCGTTCGTCTTCCCAATGTCCAACAACCACTTTACGTTTTTTACGCATTCTGGACATGATAAAACCAAACTCTCTGTCTCCGTGAGCCGATTGGTTTAAATTCATAAAATCCATATCCATAGAAGCCCATGGAATTTCAGCGTTGAATTGTGTATGCAAATGGCACAATGGTTTTTTAAGAATATTTAAACCGCCAATCCACATTTTAGCTGGCGAAAAAGTATGCATCCAAGCAATAATACCAATACAGTTTTTGTTCGAATTGGCCTCTAAACATACATTTGTAATTTGTGCTGGAGATTTTACCACATCTTTATATACAATTTTCACTGGTATATGAGACGAAGCGTGTAACCCTTTTGCAATATGTTGGGAATGCTCTGCTACTTTTCTTAGCGTTTCTTCGCCATATAATTCTTGGCTGCCTACTACAAACCAAACTTCTTTTTGAGATATATCTATCATTATTTTATTATTTTATATAGTATTGAATAACATTGTTTTACCTATTCTGGAAAATAACATTGAGTTATAAAATGATTTAAGATTTTTGATTTCAGAAGTTTAGACTCGTATAAAACGAGAAATCTAGTGCTGTAAAATCTGAAATCAAAAATCGTTAATCATCATTCAAAAATCTATTATTGTCCGTAATACGAATCTTTTCCGTGTTTGCGTTCGTAATGTTTCTTTATTAAGGAATCTTTTAATCTTGGAGCATTTGGGTTTATTTGCAAAGTCAAGTGTGCCATTTCGGCAATTACTTCTAGAACTTTACTGTTGTAAACTGCTTTCGCTGCGTTCTTTCCCCAAGCAAAAGGACCGTGATTTCCAATGAGAATCATCTCTACTTCCTCGTACGAAAGGTTTTTTTCTTTGAAACAATCCAAAATCTGAATTCCGGTATTGTGTTCATAATTGCCTTCGATAAGTGCGTCTGCCATTGGCGCAGCACAAGGAATATCAGTGGTTAAATGATCGGCGTGAGTCGTTCCAAAAATTGGAATGTCTCTTTGCGACTGTGCCCAAGCTACAGAATACGTGGCATGAGTGTGTGCTACACCACCGATGTTTGGCCAGTTTTTATATAAATAAGCGTGCGTTTTCGTATCCGATGACGGACGCATAGTACCTTCGATAATGTTATTGTCAAAATCTACAATAACAATGTCTTCGGGTTTCAAATCTTCGTAAGGAACACCGCTGGGTTTTATGGCAAAAACGCCATTTTTTCTATCTACGGCACTCACGTTTCCAAAAGTATAGACTACTAAATTCAATGCATTCAATTGCATGTTTGCGTCGTAGCATTCTTGTTTTAAAGCATTATACATACTGCTCATGGTGTAGTTTTTTAATAGATGGATCGGCAAAAGAACTTAGTTGTTCATACGCCAAAAGCAATTTATTATAGGCAGCAACTTTGTCTAATTGTGGAAAATATTCACCGTCAAAATCACTTCCCATTTTTTGGCTGGCTTCAATTACATTCGGATAAATTCCTGCCGCAACTGCTGCGTATATTGCTGCGCCCAACGCTGGTGTTTGGTCTGAAGCTGCAATCTTGATTGGTTTATTCAACACATTTGCCAAGGTTTGCATGATGTAAGGCGATTTTCTCGCTACACCACCAATTCCGATGACGCTGTTTATTTTCACCCCTTCTTCCTCAAAGCGATCTACTATTTTTTTAGAACCAAAACAGATGGCGTTTACCAAAGATTTGAATAAATGTGGTGCTTTCGTTCCTAAAGACAAATTAGAAATAGCACTTTTGATTTCCTGATTAGCATCTGGAGTTCTTCTTCCGTTAATCCAATCTAAAGCGATTGGTACACTTTCAGATAAAGGAATTTTTTCTGCTTCGGCGGTCAATTGAACGATTAAATTATCACTCATTTCCGCTTTTAACTGCTGTTTTTGAACATTAGTCAAAAGGGTAGAAGTAGCTAATAAATGTTCTGTTGGCCAAAGTAGTAATTCTTTGTACCAAGCCAATAAATCTCCAAAAGCAGATTGTCCCGCTTCCAGACCTATGAATCCTGGAATTACCGAACCATCAACTTGTCCGCAGATGCCACGAACGGTTTTTGTTCCGATTGACTCTTTTGAATCAATAATAATATCACAGGTTGAGGTTCCCATCACACGAACCAAAGTATTTTCTTCGATTTTTGCTCCTACCGCTCCAGAATGTGCGTCGAATGTTCCCACTGCAATTACAGTACCCGTTGTAAGTCCTAATCGTGTTGCCCATTCTTGGCTTAAGTTTCCGGCTACCAAATCAGAAGTATAGGTTTCATCGTATAATCTTCCGCGAAGTGCGGCAAGATATGGATGCAATTGACCTAAGAATTCTTCAGGTGGTAATCCGTTCCAGTCCTCGTGCCACATGGCTTTATGACCGGCTGCACAACGACTTCTTTTGAATGTTTTTAAATCTTTATTCTCAATCAATAAATACGTCATCAAATCACAATGTTCCATCCAAGTATAAGCGGCATCTTTTACAGCTGTATCTACTTTTGCGATGTGTAAAATTTTTGCCCAGAACCATTCTGATGAATAAATCCCACCTACATATTTGGTGAAATTTTCTCCACCCCAATTTTCGGCAAGTTCATTGATTTCGTTTGCTTCGTTGATAGACGTATGATCTTTCCACAACACCATCATCGCATTCGGATTGTGTTCAAAACCTTCAGTCAAAGCCAAAGGAATTCCATCTTTAGTAACGGGTACTGGTGATGAACCGGTGGTGTCAATGCAAATGCTTCGTATTAGTGAAGGATCTATATTGCTGTTTTGAACAACATATTTTATGGTCGTTTCTAATCCTTCGATATGATCTAATGGATGCTGGCGAAACTGATTTGTGGATGCATTGCAATATTCTTTGGTTGCCCATCGCTTGTATTGACAAACATTTGATGCTAACTCTTGCCCATTTTCAGTGTCTATTAACATCGCTCGAACAGAATCTGTTCCGTAATCTAATCCTATAACATAATTTTTCATCCCAAAATCTTTTAAAGAATTACAAATATAATATATTTATTTTATAAGTGTATAAAAAACACTTAATTTAATTTGGTATTATAATTTTTATCAAAAACGCATAAAAACAGCGTTTTACGAGTAAAATAAAAAACAAACGTATGATATACATTTATTCTGTTGCGATTATTTCATTTTTAACTTCAAAACAGTAACAGAATAGGGTGGAAGGCTCGTTTGTGCTTTGTCCCCTTTTAAATTAAATCCCTTTTCTGTAGGGCTTATTTTCTTAGGATTTGCAAATGAATTCTCGTCTTGTAAGTTTGGACTTGTAAGGGTTATTATAGTTCCCTTAGTTTGTAATTTGGTTCCTTTTAAGTCTACATTTACTTCTTGTGCAGTCGCAGATGTGTTTACTAATTTTACAATTACTTCTTTAGAGTTGCTATCTTTCACTGCCGATGCAAACAGATTGTTTTGCCCCGTTACCGGTTTTCCGTCTTTGGTAATTGCTATTAAATCGGTTCCTCTATTGGTAGCAAATAATTTTTGCACATAATAGTTAGCAGAACCATACGCTTCCAGATTGTTGAACCAAAGTAAATCCGGTGTCCATTGCCACGCTTCTTCATGCGCCATCAATGGTGCGTAAGAAGTTAAATTAACGACCTCAGCATTTCGTTCTAAACCGGTCATGAAAGCAGCTTCAGAGAAAGCGCATTCCCAATTGTTTCTGTTGTCAGGACTTGCAATTGCCACACTTTGAGCTGCATATTCTCCTGCGAAAATTTTAGGACCTTTTCGGTCATAACTGTCGTAACGAGTAGCATTTTCTCTAAACCATTGTGGGCTTTTGTAATAATGCTCATCAACGATTTCAGCATTCAATTTTTTAAGTTCTTGCATTCCGTATTCAAAATAATCTCCTTCTGGAAATGGACCGCTTCCGGAAACAATAATCATTTTTGGATATTTTGCTTTAATCGCTTTTTCAAATACTTTGTATCTTTCGATGTAATCTGGTCCCCATTGCTCATTTCCAACACCAATGTATTTTAGGTTAAACGGTTTTGGATGTCCCATTTCAGAACGAATTCTTCCCCAAGGAGTTTCTGTACCGCCGTTTGCAAATTCAATTAAATCCAAAGCATCTTGAACGTAAGGATCTAATTCTTCCATTGGAACTAATTCTCCGGTATTGAACTGACACGCCATTCCACAGCTCAAAATAGGCAAGGGTTGCGCGCCTAAATCTTCGGAAAGTTGGAAATATTCAAAAAATCCCAATCCAAAAGTCTGGAAATAATCCGGTGCCGGTTTGTGAGTGAATTCAGTGTTCCAACGGTTGATTAAAGTTTCTCTTTTTTCCACATCACCCACGGTTTTTTTCCATTGGTAGCGTTGTGCCAAAGTTCTTCCTTCAACAATACAACCTCCTGGAAATCTCAAAAATCCCGGTTTCATATCATACAAAAGTTGCACAATGTCTTTACGCATTCCGTTTTTTCTGTTCATCCAAGTGTCTTCTGGAAACAAAGAAATCATGTCTAAATCGATGGTTCCATTTCCTTCAAAGGTGATTTTCAATTGTGCTTTTGCCTCGGTTTGAGTAGCAGTAAATTGAGCAGTATAGCCTTTCCATTCGTTTGATGTTGGGACAATGCTAGTTTCGCCTAATACTTTTTTGTTTTTATCAATAAATTGAATGATGATTTTTTTGATAGCGCCGTTGTGATTTGCCGCTTTTAGCGAAAGATTGTATTTAGCATCTTTCTTAATTCCCATGCCACGGAATCCTTCATTAATCATCGAAAACCCTTTGGCATCATTGATTAATACTCTGCAAAAACTTGGATTGGTTTTGTTTTCCAATGCCTTGACAGTTGTAGCAATTCCGGATGTTGTATTGAAAGAATGCTTGTCACTATTCGGTTGTTCCCAACCCATAAGCGGCGCTTCAAATTCAAAAGAACGATTTTTAATCATTTCGGCATACAAACCACCATCGGCAGCAAAGTTGATGTCTTCAAAAAACACACCGTACATTGTGGGCTGAATTTTAGTTACTGTAGTAGCGGTATTAACTTCCAGATTTGTTTTTTGTGCATTGGCATAAAAGCAATTTAGTAAAAGCCCACAAAGGGTGATTTTGGTAATTAAATTTGGTTTCATTTTTTATTGGTTTAAGGTTTAAAGTTTAAAGTTGTGGGTGTACGTATTTAAACTTTAATGATTCGTCTATTATCTCTTTGTCTTTTTACTCTTTGTAATCAATCCAAACTTTCATTTTTCCAACGCCTCTGTTTGACCAGGAATAATACGGAATGGCTTTTAATTTTTGTGTTTGGATTGTATTTACACCTTCCAAAAGGTTTTCTTCTTTTTTAACTTTGAAAGTATCGTTTGCACCAATGGTTATCGCGTCGAAATTAGTAGCGTTATCAGCTTCTTCAATTGCATACACAATAGGTCCGTATTCTAAAGCGACTTTCCCTTTGTTGCCTTCCACCTTCGCATTGGTTACTACTTGTTTTACTTCCATTGGGAAATCAAGGACAATTTTTTCCCCTTTTTTCCATTTTCGGGTAATGGTGATGTATCCTTTATCTTCTTGGTATGCAAATGCTTTTCCGTTTATAGTAACGGTTGTTTTTGCAGTTGAGGTAGTCGCATAAGTATATAAATCTCCCGGTAAAACCTGATTTCTCGCCCAACTTGGAATGCGTAATTTTATGGTAAATTCACTTTCTTTTTTTGGAGAAACAGTAAGAGCAACTTTTCCGTCCCAAGGATAATTGGTTTGCTGTGCAATTTCTAAATTGGTTTTGTCCAATGTTATTTTCGCCGTATTCGAAGTGTATAAATTCACATAAAGTACGTCTTTACTTTTAGAATATATCAATCCTGGAATCGAAGGAATAAACCGAATCAAATTCGTTGGACAGCAAGAACAGTCAAACCAAGATTGACGGGTACATTCGCCACGATTGAATTTATAAACACCATCCGATTCCAATGCATTTGGATAAAAGAATTTTTTTCCGTCCAATGACAATCCAGAAATCAATCCGTTGTATAAAGAGCGTTCAATCACATCAAAATAATCTGAATTTCCAGAAATATTATGCAGTCTATGGTTCCAATACACATTTCCGATAGCGGCACACGTTTCGTTATAAGCGGTTAGATTTGGCAATTCGTAATTTTCGCCAAAAGCTTCTCCATCGTGTTTCGCACCAATACCTCCGGTGATGTATGTTTTTTTGTTGACCATATTAGTCCACAAATGATTCACCGCATTCCCGTAAGCAGCATCATTTTCTAAAGCAGCAATATCCGTCATTCCGGCATACATATACACTGCTCTTACAGCATGACCCACCGCTTCTTTTTGTTGAATAACGGGAATGTCATCTTGGGAGTACGCGCCGTATAAGGTGTGGTTTTTTGGATTTCCGCGGTTGTCCAAAAAGTATTTTGCCAAGTTCAAATAGGCTTTGTTATTGGTAACTTGGTATAATTTTACCAAGCCAGTTTCTACAATTTGATGTCCGGGAACACCATGCACTTGGTCTGCTCTGTCGCCAAAAGTGCGCACTAGCATATCCGCATTTTTGAGGGCAATGTCTAAGAAGTTTTTCTTTCCAGTAGCTTCGTAATGCACTACAGCTGCTTCAATCAGATGACCGGAATTGTACAATTCATGACTGATTTGAAGTGATTCCCAACGCTTTCCTTCAATCACGGGAACCCAAGGAGCTGGCGGTTTCGCAGGATTTATGGTTCTCCAAGTGGTTAAATAACCGTCTTTTTCCTGACCAATTTTCACAATGCTAATTAGTGAATCTAATAGTATTTCAAGTTTTGGATTGGGTTCACTAATTAAAGTGTTTGAAGCGCCTTCGATAATTTTATAGACATCGGTATCGTCAAAAGGCATTTGACCTTTTACGGTTCCTTCCATTTTGCCTCCAGCAATTAAAAAGTTGTCCATGCGGCCTTCTTCTTCACATTTGTGGATAGCGTATTCGATGGTTTTTTCCTGTACTTTCTTGATGATAGGCAACCAAAAAGCATCGGTAACCTTGACATTTTGAATGTTTACAGGAGTTATGCTGTAACCTGATTTTTTGGGTGAATTCGATTTTTTTAAACGTTGTTGTGCTTGTCCGCAAACGGTCATTAAAATCGAAACTGCTAGTATTGTTTTTTTTATAAAGGTCATTTGCCTACTATTAATCTGTTTTTAATTCAATGGTGCTACAACAGGCCATAAATCAGCATCCCATTGCATTTGTTTTATTTTTAAAACAGGTCTCCCTTTTTGCTTGGAATCATACGCATGAAAAATGATATAATCTTTCCCGTCAAAAGTATAAGCGCTGTTGTGTCCTGCTCCGAACCAGTTTTCGTTTCCTTGAATAAGAAGTGTTCCGCCGCCTTCGTTTAATGACTTTCCGTCTTTATCCACATAAGGACCGGTAATAGTTTTAGATCTTCCTACGACTACTTTGTAGGTGCTTTTTTCACCTCGGCAACACAAATCCCAAGAAAGGAATTGATAATAATATCCGTTCTTTTTGAAAATAAACGGAGCTTCAAGTGCGCCATCTCCCGGATCAGTATCTGCTAATTCGAAAGTTCTTTTGCGTTTTGAAATGGTGGACCATTCTTCTGGTTGTGCTACTGATTTTAAATCTGGATTTAATTTTACCATTTTCAAACCATTCCAAAAAGAACCAAATGCCAACCAAGGCGTGTTGTTGTCATCAAAAGTCAAATTGGGATCTATGGCATTCCATAAATCACGATTTGGTACTGATTGAATAACAATTCCGTGATCGACCCATTTGTATGCTGGGTCTTTTGGGTCCAAAGTTATATTGGTTGCTAATGCTATCGCCGATGTATTTTTTGCGAAAGCAGAAACCGAATAATACAAGTAATAGGTATTGTTGTGAAAAGAAACATCCGGCGCCCAAATATGGTTGTCAAAATTTGGAACTACTTTATCTACCCAAACCGGTTTTTCTTTGAAAATAGCGGGTTCCGGCTGCCAGTTTTTTAAATCTTTGGAACTAAAAACACTGATTCCTTTTCCGGTGCAGTATAAATAGTAGGTTTCTTTTTGTTTGATCATTACTGGGTCGTGAACGGTAATGTCTTGCGCCCAAGCGGAAGCCGTCATGATTAGTAAGAGAAGTAACGGTTGTATTTTTTGATATAATTTCATGCTTAATTTTTTATTTTTGAATGCCTTCTGTAGTCATAATTACACGTTTCAGCGTTCCATCTTCATTGTAATATAGACGGTCTATGCACACGGATCTTCTGAAACTGCCACCGTTAGGTTGAGTCGCGCCATTGTGATAAATGAAATAATCTTTTCCTTTGAACTCAATAATCGATTGATGGTTGGTATTCGAGTTTCCAGCTATTTCATTCAGAATTCCTTTGTATTCCCATGGCCCGTTGATAGATTTACTCATAGCATAAGCGATTTTTTCTGGAAACTGATACGCATACGATAGGTAATACCAATCCTTTTTTTTGTGAATCCAAGGGGCTTCGGTGAAATTTGGTAAGGAAATGGTTTGTATTGGTCCATCAAGTTCTACCATGTTTGCTTTTAATTTTGCGTAATGACAAACAGTATTTCCCCAGAATAAATAGGCCTGGCCGTCATTGTCTATCATAACAGTTGGGTCAATATCGTCCCAACTAATGTTGGTTTTGGTTGTCATATCATTGGTAATAAGTGCTTTTCCTAACGCATCTTTGAAAGGACCTGTTGGACTGTCAGCAACAGCCACTCCAATTGATTTTCCTGGAATCGTTCCATGTTCAACCGTAACATACCAATAGAATTTTCCGTTGCGTTCAATGACTTGAGCAGCCCAAGCATCGGATTTTGCCCAAGTAAAATCGGTTACTTTTAGCGGAACCGGATGTTCTTGCCAGTTCACCATATCTGATGAGGAATATACCAGCCATTCATTCATTTTATAAAAATTGAAATCATTTGGCGCTTCATCATGACCAGCATAGAGATAAACCTTGTCTTTGTACACCAAAGCCGCAGGGTCGCCGGTGTACTTGTCTTTTATGACTGGGTTATTGATTTGCATGGTTTGACTCGGATTTCCATCATTGGCGGAAGCCGTAACACTATCTGTTTTTATAGTTTTACAAGAGGAAAGAAATGCCAGTAGCAATAGGGTTGTAATTGTATTTTTCATTTTGATTTTTCTGTAAAAGAATGAAAAGGGCGCTTTATTTGTAACAGCTGCCTTTCTGTATCATTAAAAAGGCAGCTGTTTTTAGTAAAAATTAATTTATTTTTTTAGCCCAAACGGGTTGTCCACCGGCAGTAAATCCAGAATAGGTCAGGGTCACTTTTCTAGGAATGGCTTCCCAGTCCCAAGCATCGCTTACTTTGCATTGATTACCATTTACGGTAAGCACTTCTTTGGCGCTGTCATACGACCAAGTTCCTGTCACGCCGCCGCTTACTTTTTTATCTGCGGTTAAGAATATAGTAACCGATTTTTGAATCGTTTTGTATTGATAATTCATTGTGATTTGTTCCCAAGATCCTATAAATGAAGTTTCGGTAATAGTCGTTTTAGGCACTCCTGCATAACGCTCCGGAGCGATTACCGGCCAGCCGTCTTCCGTCCATTGAATGGCGCGAACATGTCCCATCATTAAAGCATTGGACGCATTAATTCCGGGTACATTTTCCGGTAAACGGGCTTGTGAGGAGTAAAACCATTCTTTGGTATCCGGATTTTGAAAGACAGAACAGTGAGAAAAACCAACCCATCCGGTATGGTTGTTAAAGGAATAAGGATGTGTCAGCATAGGCCAACAATCTGCTCCATTAGTGACATCACCTCCGTTGATCCCTATGTAAGGACCCATTATGTTTTTGGAACGGGCAACACGCGTGTTATATGCAACGGATAATTCGTCATAAGCTAGAAATAAATAATAATAGCCAGTCGTTTCATTATAAATGATTTCTGGACCTTCGGAAGCTTGCCAACGGCTATTTCCTCGTTTTGCAATGCGGGTTCCGTAATCACTTAATGTTTTTAATTGATCGGGTTTTCCGGTTGTTGGATTTAACTTTAATGCTGCAATACCAGAATGCCAAGAACCGTAGATTAAATAGTGTTCTCCTTGTGGAGTAATGGTAAAAGTAGGATCGATAGCATTGAATTGAAAATACGCATTTTCCCAATTTCTAGCTCCTGTAAAAGAATACGGTTTTAAACCATCTGGCTCAGAGCAAACCACCATTCCTTTATCTACCCAAACATTAGTGGCTAAATCATCAGATTCTGCTAGTCCAATAAAGGCTCTTTCTGACCATGAATAGGTGAAATCGGCACCTATAATTGGTTCATCTACCACAATACTGTAATACATTCTGTATTTAGACCCTACTTTTTTGATGTAAGGCGCCCAATAACCATAACGAGGATTTGTAATAGGCGGTAAAGCCGGAACCATTCGGGCTCTTTTGTTGTTCAAGGAATCTTTTACCCAAGCTGGCGCTTGTGTCATTGCTGATCCCATGTGTTCCCAAGTGATAAGATCTTTGGATCGTCTGTATGGGAAATGACCGTGTCCTTCATGCGCGTTACCATAGGAAGCATCGGTTTGATACATATAATAATATTCGCCACACTTTTCAACAGAAGGATCATGTACGTTTGCCAAATTCCATTGAGAACGACTATTCCAAGAGGAAATAGAGGTGTAATTGTCTGAATACGTTGGTCCGGCAAAAGCAGTAGGTGTTGGCGTCGGAGTCGGAACAGGAGTCGGCGTTGCTACAGGATCTGAAGCTGGATCATCGCCAGAACAACTGCTAATGGAAGCAACAATTAAGAAAGGCGTCAGATACAAAACTAATGTTGAAAGGAATTTTGAATTTCTCATTATTATATTTTTTTATTTGGTTTCTAAAACCACTACAGTAAATGCAGGGATTGTGATTTCCAGTTTACCCTTTTTTGTTTCAAAACCTTTGAAAACGGCAGGTTTGATTTTTGATGGGTTATCAAATGTGTTGTGGTCTTGTAATTTTGGTGATGCAAGAATAGTTCCAGTAACATTTTTAATTCCAAGTTCCTGCATGTCAATTTCTATTTTATGGTCTTTTTTAGAATCTATATTTACCAATGAAATATGAATTAATCCGTTTTTATCTTTGGATGCCGAAGCGGATAAAGCAGGAAGTTTTTCACCGTTATAGGTGTATGACGGAGAATTAATGGTCATTGGCAATAATTGCGCATCGTGATGTACAGTGTACATTTTCATAACGTGATACGTTGGCGTAAGCAACATTTTTTCATTCTCTGTTAAAATAACAGCTTGCAAAACATTTACGGTTTGAGCAAGGTTTGCCATTTTCACTCTTTTAGAATGATTGTTAAAAATGTTCAGTGTTGTACCGGCAATCATAGCATCTCTCATGGTGTTTTGTTGGTATAGAAACCCAGGATTTGTCCCTTCTTCTACATCATACCATCCGCCCCATTCGTCAACAATAAGTGCCACTTTATTTTCTGGATCATATTTATCCATGATGTCAGAATGTTTAGTCACTAATTCTTCCATTTTAAGTGCTGTTTGCATGGTTGCAAAATATTGTTCCTCATTAAATTTAGTTGAAGACCCTTTCTTTTCCCATTTTACAAAAGAGTAGGAGTGAAGCGCAACACCTTCAATTAAACTTTTAGGAATATCACGCATTAAAACTTCGGTCCAGTGGTAATCAGCAACATTCGCTCCTGAAGCAATTCTGAAAAGTTTATCGTTATTAGACCAATCGGTCATGAACGTAGCATATTGTTTGTATAGGTTAGCATAATATTCCGGAGTCATATTTCCGCCACATCCCCACATTTCATTTCCTACTCCCCAAAAAGTAACACCCCATGGTTTTTCGCGATCATTCTTTTTTCTAAGCTCAGACATTGGACTACCGCCGTCATGGTTTACATATTGTACCCATTGCTCCAGTTCCTGAACGGTTCCACTACCAACATTGCTGGCCAAGTATGGTTCTGTACCTAAAACTTCACATAAGTTTAAAAAATCATGTGTTCCAAAACTGTTGTCTTCAGTAGTTCCTCCCCACCAACGGTTTACAATACTTGGTCGGTCTTCTTTGGGGCCAATACCATCTTTCCAGTGGTAAGTATCCGCAAAACAACCTCCAGGCCATCTTAAATTTGGTATTTTTAATTCTTTTAAGGCAGTAATAATATCGTTACGAACTCCTTTTGTATTTGGAATAGAACTTTTTTCACCAACAAAAAAACCACCGTAAATACATTTTCCTAAATGCTCAGCAAAATGTCCGTAGATATGTTTACTGATAGTTGGTCCATCATTACTATTTTTTAAAGTAAGTACTGTTGTTTCTTTTTGTGCAACAATAGCTTGACTACAAAAAGTAAAAATAAATAAGATTAATAGGGTTTTTTTCATGTTCTTTTTAAGTTATAAAATCACATGGTAAGCTTTTGTTAAGCTTACCACATGACATTAAAATTCTAACTAAATCAAATAAATATTAATAGCCACTGTTTTGAATTGTTCCTGGATTGTTATCCATTTCCAATTGTGGTATTGGGAAAAATTCTCTTCCTGCTGCGTAGGAGTTGAATTCTACATCTCGTGTTTTTAACCAAGCTAATTTTGCGGGATCTTGTAACCATCCCCAACGACGAATATCGTCAAAACGGTGTCCTTCCAGTGGGAATTCTAAGAATCTTTCGTGTCCAATTTGCTCTCTCATTGCAATTTGGCTTAGTCCTGGTTTTGCTGTAGCTAAATTAGGTAAACCAACTCTGCTTCTTACCATTTGAATATAAGTGTAAGCTCCTGGAGTATCGCCAGTTTCATTTAAACATTCAGCATACATTAACAATACATCAGCATATCTCAATAAACGTTCGTTTATACCAGAACGCCAGTCGTATTCATTTGCATAATTCCCATCAGAATTTTGGTATTTTCTGCAAAACAAGTCATTCAAATCTCCCGGATTAGCTGCGTAAAAAGTAGCGAAGTTTTGTCCGTAAAGTTGCATTCCACCTGGTTTGTTATAGAAAATAGTAGCATCTAAACGTGGGTCTGTCGTGTTTGCAGTAGTTTTTTCATCGTGGTATTCATTAAATAATGCCCATGTTGGTTGTACGTCAGTCCATCCAAAAGCTCTAGGTCCATAGGTAATAGCTCTTGCCGATGTTTTTCCCCATCCGGAAGCCGGAGCACCACCCCAACCTAAATCAACTCCACCTGCATCTCTGCTGAATTGTACTTCAAACAATGACTCTGAATTGTTTTCGTTTGTGTCTGTAAAGTTATCACGGTAATTAGGCACTAAAGCATAAACACCTAAATCGATAACTTGTTTGAAAGCGATTTTTGCATTTGGGAAATCTTTGGTAAACAAGTATGCTTTTCCTAAATATCCTAAAGCTGCTCCTTTCGTGGCACGTCCTTTTTGACCTGCATCTAAACCAGAAATATTACTGTATGATGCCGGAAGCAATTCTGCGGCAGCTTTAAAATCTGCAATAACTTGTGCCCAACCTTCTTGGTTTGTTTTTTGTGGATAGAAAGCGGCAATTTCAGTAGGAAGCGGTACGTTTTGAAACATGTTTACGGCATGAAACAAATACAATCCTCTTAAAAAATAAGCCTGACCAAGAATTCTGTTTTTAAGAGCAGTATCAGTGATAGCGATATTAGGCACGTTGGTAAGTACTTGATTGGCGCGGTAAATACCTTGATAGTAGGTTTCATAAGCCCAACCATAAATTGCTGCATCCGACACATTTGAGTTAAAACGACCTACATTGTACATCGCTCCCCAGGGACTGTTACTTCTGGTATCATCTCCTTTTAAATCTAACAATAAAGGAGTACTTCTCATGTATGTACCATCGGTCAATAAGCTGCCATAAGCTGCATTTACCCCTTTTATAGCGTCCTCATCTGTTTTCCAGAATGAATCTGCAGCGTCATTATTTGGGTCAAGTTGAATTAAATCTTCATCGTTGACACAGCTTGTTGTTACCACTGCAAGTGATAAGAAACCAGCCAGATAATTAAATATTTTATATTTCATTTTGATTCGTTTTAATTGGTTTGCTAATTTTAAAAATTCACTTCAAGTCCTAAAGAAATCGTTCTAGGATTAGGGAAAGAACCTCCGTCATATCCTCTTGAGAAGGATCCGTCGTTGCTATTAAAATCAGGATCGCTTCCTCTATATTTACTGATAATTAATAGGTTTTGCCCGTTTACAAACAATTTTGCTTTTTGAATAAAACTGGTAGTCGGAACTGGAATTTCATATCCAATTTCCATAGTTTGCAGTTTTATGTAATCTCCATCTTCTATGAATCGGTTTGAATCTCTTCCGTTGGCATTCGGGTCACCAATAATTGGACGTGGAACATTTGTATTCGTATTTGTAGGTGTCCAGTAGTTAAGCATATCAGTGCTGTGGTTACCATATTGTCCCGCCATTAAATTACGGTATATGCTATTGAAAACTTTGTTTCCTCCGGCACCTTGCCAAAACATAGAGATGTCCCAGTTTTTGTAAGAACCGCTAAGGTTCATTCCGTAACTGTATTTAGGAATTGTAACCCCTTGAAAGGTTCTGTCAAGATCACTAATCATTCCGTCACCATTGATATCTTTGAATTTAATATCACCAACTCCAGCATTAGTTTGCGTTGGAGCAGCAGCAAGTTCAGCAGCGTTTTGGAAAATTCCATCTGTCTCGTAGGCATAAATTTCACCCATAGATCGACCAACTTCTGTTTTTGAAGCTGCACCATAGATTGGATTTCCGTTGATACCAATTTGCAATACTTCATTTTTCAACGTTCCTAAATTAGCAGATATGCTGTATTTGAAGGCGTTGTTATTGTTGTTATAGGATGCAGAAAATTCAAATCCTTTGTTTCTCATTGCACCGGCATTAGTAGTAATACTTGCAGGGAAAGCTCCAGTAGAAAAAGGTAATGGAACACCCACTAATAAATTAGAAGAGTTTTTTACAAAATACTCTGCTGTAAACTGTAAAGCATTATTAAACAATCCAAGCTCAACTGCTACGTCTGTTGTTTTATTATCTTCCCATCTTACATTTGGATCTAAAGAAGCGACAACTGTTGTTCCTGGAGCCAATTCGTTGTTGAAATTGTAACCCGCAAAGCTATTGATTGTTGTTGCAAAGAAATAGGCTGGAATTGTGTTGTTTCCTAATTTACCATAACTACCTCTTAGTTTGATTGTGTTTACCCATTCAGGTAAGTGAATGAATTTTTCGTTACTCAATTTCCAAGCTCCTGAGAAAGAGTACGCATTTGTCGTGTTGTATTTTTCACTAAAAAGCGACGATTTATCTTGTCTAAAGTTAGCTTGAAACAAATAACGATCATCAAATGAGTAATTGATACGGCTTATGTAGGATGTACCAGTAATAGTAGTGTTAGACTCGCCTGTACTGTTATCATCAGCATATTGCAATTTGCTGATTTCACCAAAATCATATCCTACACCTCTTGACCAGTGGTTGTAATAGTCTTTTCTTTCTTGTACCCAACCCGCTAAAGCATCAAATTTATGTTTGTTGATGTCTAATGAGTAGGTTAGTAGGTTGTTAAGAAACGTTTTAGTCTCATTACCAGTTGATACATCTAGAGATGCTTCTTCTTTGGTTGTAATATAATACCATCCTAAGTCACTTTGCGGAACAAATTTTCTGTTTTGATAATCTAATCTGTCAAAACTGGCGTCTAGTTTATATTTTAATCCTTTTACGATTTCATATTCTCCCCAAATGTTCCCAATGAAACGGTTTCTTTTTCCGTTGTTTTCGATTAAGTTGTTGAATCCTATAACGTTAAGCGAAATTGCTCTTTGAGTTAAATTATCAGTACCTCCGTAA
Organism: Flavobacterium sp. 120; assembly: GCF_003633605.1. Taxonomy (NCBI): domain Bacteria; kingdom Pseudomonadati; phylum Bacteroidota; class Flavobacteriia; order Flavobacteriales; family Flavobacteriaceae; genus Flavobacterium; species Flavobacterium sp. 120. The sequence continues at coordinate 52,134 of NZ_RBKZ01000001.1, forward strand.
CCACCTAATCTATTTTCATCGTATACTGGCATCGTTGGAATAGCACCTAACAAAGCTGCAATAGCAGTTTCCCCTACATAACTGTTAAAGTTTTCTTTGTCAGATTGTGTGAATCCTATTTTAGTACCGTATTTGAATTTTCCTTTTTTACCATTCAAATTCAAGTTCATGGATAGTCTTTCGTAATCTTGAGGAGATTTGATGTAGCTGCTGTTTTTGAAATAATCCATATTCATATTATAGGCTAAATCTTCTGTACCACCATTAAATGCTAACGAATGATTCTCTATAATTCCAGTTTCATAAGCGGCATCTTGCCAATCTGTATTTACATTACTGATGTAATTACTGTTGTTAGGGTCATTTCCTGGAGCAACGCTTAATCCAGCATTCAATTCTGCTGCACTGGTTATGTTTTGATAGCCTAATCTATCAGTTACATCCCAAGTTTTAGCTACGTTTTGAAAACCAACAAGGGATTTATATTTGATATTCAGTTTTCCGGCTTTTCCTTTTTTGGTCGTAATAATTACTACACCATTAGCACCACGAACTCCGTAAATAGCAGCCGAAGAAGCGTCTTTAAGTACTTGCATAGATTCGATATCTCCCGGAGCAAAATCAAACGGTGAGTCTACAATCATTCCGTCTATTACAAAAAGAGGGTTGTTATTGCTAAAAGAGTTCAGACCTCTAATTTTAATATTTACAAATCCACCCGGTTCTCCAGAGGATTGCACGGTTACCCCTGCAACTTGTCCTTGAAGCATTTTTGCAGCATCGTATGTCACTGTTTTTTTAGCAGATTCCATATTGACAACTCCAACTGACCCAGAAAGGTCTGATTTCTTTTGTGTTCCGTATCCAATTACAACAACTTCGTCAAGTGCAGTAAGATCGTCTTTTAGAGCTACGTTAATTTGTGTTTTAGTGCCCACTGCAATTTCTTGACTTGCATAACTTATATATGAAAATACAAGGATGTCACTTGGTGCAGCTTTTATGGAATATTGCCCGTCAAGATCACTTGTGGTTACTGTATTAGTTCCTTTGATTAAAATATTTACTCCTGGCGCAGGCATTTTGTCTTTTGCTGAGGTAACAATTCCGGTAACAATTTGAGTATTTTGAGCTGAAACATTAATAGTTGTCATTAGCATAACTATTATTGCTAGAAGCCATTCTTTTTTTGGTAATAAAAAATTACAATAAAGAAATAATCGGTGGTTTGTTTTCATTCGGTTATTATTTAGGTTAATTATAAGTGTGTGTTTTACATTTGTAAATTTAATTAAAAAAAAAGCACAAAAACAAATTAATATGATAAAAAAAAGAGGAAAAAAAAATGCATTTTTTAAATTAAGTGTAAAATCAACATTTTAAAATTATGTTTTTGTAAAAAATACATCTGTTTTTGGAGTTAATTTGTGTAAAATTTACACTTTATGTGAAAAAACAAACATTTCTACAATAAATTGCCTGTGAAAATTATTTTGTAAAACAGCAGAATAATTGCCTTTTAAATCAGTTTTAATTTGAAAATCAGAGTGATATTGTAAAAAAAGTCTTCATTTTGGCGTATTGTTTTTTATGAAAAACTAATTTTCGGGTCAATAAATGGCGAATATTCTTCGCAATCGATTGAAATACAAGAAAAATAAATGGTTTAATCTGCTGGTTTGAAGTTTTGCTATTACTAATTAATGAAACCGTTCTTTGTAAAAATCAAATCTGCGGAATAGTATTCAGGAGTTTATTAAACGAAATTTTTTTGGGATTACAGGGTTTTAGTGGACTAAGTGTAAAATCAACATTAATAAATTATGAAACCTTTAGAGAAGTTTATATATTTACCCTAAAAAACATATTATGTTAAATAGTTATAGTTCTGCTGATAAAGTTTTACTGGCAGTAGATTGTATCATTTTTGGTTTTGATAACGAAGGCTTAAAAATACTTTTGATTAAAAGAGATTTTGAACCTGAAAAAGGCAAATGGTCTTTAATAGGTGGATTTCTTAAGAAAGATGAAGTATTAGATAGCGCTGCCATCAGAATACTGGATTCCTACACCGGTCTTCAAGATATTTACATGGAACAATTGCATGCCTATAGTGAGATTGACCGTGATCCTGTAGAAAGAACTATTTCTGTTGCTTATTTTGCATTAATCAATATTGAAAACCATAATGCGGAATTAATTCAAAACTATCATGCACAATGGTTTAGCGTTGCGAATGCTCCAAAATTGATTTTTGACCACGACACGATGTTAAGACATGCCATAAGAAGATTGCGTTATAGAACGTCTATCAAGCCTGTTGGATTTGAACTTTTACCGGAGAAATTCACCATGCGCCAACTGTTGGAATTATACGAAGCGATTCTTAGTAAGGAATTGGATAAAAGAAACTTCATCAGCAAAATAAACTCACTAGATATTCTGATAAAACTCGAAGAGAAAGACATGATGTCCTCCCGAAAAGGATCTTATCTTTATACTTTTGACAAAGAAAAATACGATGCAAAACTCTTGAATGATTTTGTTTTAAACCTATAAGTCATTCATTATAATCATAAACTAAAAAAGGAAGTCTCTTAATTGAGGCTTCCTTTTTTTATAATTAATCCTGAAAAAACTATTCTTTAATTCTTTGATTGACTACAACTTCAATGATGTTCAGAATAGTTTTATAAATGCGAACTACTCTTAGAATGGCAAAGTGCAGTCCCAAATAAAATTTAAATTCCTAACTATTTCCTTTATTATAATCGGCTAAGAAAGTGGCTAAACCACTATCCGTAAGCGGATGTTTTAGTAAACCTTCAATAGCGCTTAATGGTCCGGTTATGACATCGGCGCCAATTTTAGCACAATTCAAAATGTGCATGACGTGACGAACGGATGCCGCCAAAATTTGTGTTTCATATCCGTAATTATCATAAATCAGCTTGATTTCGGCAATCAATGCCATTCCATCTGTAGAAATATCATCTAATCTTCCTATGAAGGGCGAAACATAAGTGGCGCCGGCTTTGGCGGCAAGTAAGGCTTGTCCTGCTGAAAATACCAAGGTGCAATTGGTTCTTATTCCTTTATTCGAAAAGTATTTTATGGCTTTTATTCCGTCTTTAATCATAGGTATTTTCACCACGATTTGAGGATGCAAAGCAGCCAGTTTTTCACCTTCGGCAACCATACCTGCAAAATCTGTCGAAATTACTTCGGCACTAACATCACCGTCAACTAATTCGCATATTTTTACATAATGAGCAATAATATTATCTGCACCGGTAATTCCTTCTTTCGCCATTAGCGAAGGATTTGTGGTTACACCATCCAGAATTCCTAAATCATTAGCTTCTTTTATGTCTTTTAAATTTGCTGTGTCTATAAAAAATTTCATGTCTTTATTTATTTAAATGTTTATTTATTTTCTTCAATGTAGTTTAGGATTTCTGTGCAAACACTTTCGCTTGTAAATCCAAATTTTTGATCCAATACACTTGCTGGTGCTGAATATCCAAAATGCTCCAATCCAACTATTTTTCCGCTGTCGCCAATTAAGCCTTCCAAGTTTACCGGCAGTCCGGCAGTAAGTCCGAACACTAATTTTCCTTTTGGAATGATGCTTTCCTGATACGCTTTTGGTTGTGATTTGAACAAACCTTCAGATATTATTGAAGCTACGTTTATAGTTAGATTTTTTTCTTTTTCTAAAATAATTGCGGCTTCCAAAAGGGTGGCCACTTCTGATCCATTTGCGATTAATGTAATGTCAGGATTTGGTGTAGATTTTACTAAATAACCTCCTTTTTTAGCTTCGGTTGCTTCTTCATATCTTGAAGTTCCCGTTGCAGGAATGTCTTTGATGTTTTGTCTCGAAAGAATCAAAGCTGTTGGCGTACTGGTATTTTTCAAAGCCATATCCCAAGCCACTGAAGTTTCAATAGCATCGGCAGGGCGGAGCGCTAATAAACTTTGATGCCCCGAATGATTTTTTATTTTTTCCAACAAACGCATTTGTGCTTCCTGTTCAATAGGTTGGTGAGTTGGTCCGTCTTCGCCCACTCGGAAAGAATCGTGTGTCAAGACATATTTTACCGGTAATTCCTGAATTGCAGCTAATCGAATTGCAGGTTTCATATAATCCGAGAATACAAAAAAGGTTGCTACTACCGGGATAACACCTCCGTGAAGGGCAATTCCGTTAGCAATAGAAGTCATGGTCAATTCTGCCACTCCGGCTTGTAAAAAAGCACCACTGAAATCATTTTTTTGTAAAACAGAAGATTTTTTTAAGAAACCATCCGTCTTATCACTGTTGGATAAATCTGCCGAAGAAACAATCATGTTTTCCACGTGTTCCGCTAAGTAAGCTAATACTGCCGATGAGGCATCTCTTGTCGCGGCATTTGCTTTTTGGACTACATTACTCAAATCCAGTTCTGGAAGTTTTCCGGATAGAAAGGAATCCATTTTTTGAGCCAGTTCTGGATTTTCTTTTTTCCAAGTGGCTACATGATGCTTTTTGTAGGCTGCCTCTTCCGATTTTTTGGCTTTTATTTTGTCATAATGCGTTGCCACATCTTCATAGATTGCAAAAGGATTTTCAGGATTTGCTCCAAGGTTTAGTAAGGTTTTTACATAATCGGCATTGGTATCACCAATAGGTTTTCCGTGCAGTTCACATTCGCCTTCATATATATCGCCATTGGTGGTAACGCAACCTTTTCCCATAATCGTTTTTCCAATTATTAAGGTTGGTTTTTCTGATTCTTCATTGGCTTCGTTCAATGCTTTTCTAATTTGCTCGTGGTCGTGTCCGTCAATTGTGATGACTTTCCATCCCCAAGCTTCGTATTTCATAGCCGTATTCTCTGAAGTTACTTCATCTGTCATGGACGAAAGCTGTACATCATTCGAATCATAAAACATGATGAAATTGTTCAAGCCTAAATGTCCGGCGATTCTACCCGCTCCCTGAGAAATTTCTTCCTGAACACCACCATCTGTGATGAAACCGTATATTTTGTGATTGAAAATTCCCTTGAATCTGGCCTCTAGAAATTTGGCGGCGATAGCTGCACCCACTCCCATTGCGTGTCCTTGTCCCAAAGGTCCGGAAGTGTTTTCTATTCCTCGAAGCACATCTACTTCCGGATGTCCAGGAGTGACGGAACCCCATTGTCTGAAGCTTTGTAAATCTTCTTTTTTGTAATTGCCCAACAAATAATATTGAGAATACATCAAGGCTGAAAGGTGTCCGGCATCCATAAAGAAACGGTCCCTGAATGACCAATCCATTTCTGTTGGGTCAAATTTTAAGTACTCAGTATATAAAATGTGCAAAAAATCTGCACCTCCCATGGCTCCTCCAGGATGGCCTGAATTCGCTTTTTCTACCATCGAAATAGCTAATGCTCTAATATTGTCAGCAGCTAAATTGTCAATTTTTTTATTCATGTTTAAATTGTAAAAATTAAATGTGTTTTGAATAGTATAATATGATTCGTTTTATTATTTGTGTCTAAAGTTTCATAAGCGGTGGCAAATTTTACTTTTTCCTATTTTAAAATTAGAGCTTAAAAAATTCATCCCGACTAACCGAAAAAATCAGTGTCAGATAAAATATATTTTATATTTAAACCAAAAAATAATTAGTAACAGCTTCTTTTTTAGTAGCTCTATGTGAAAAATAATAATAAGTGTAAAAAATACATTTACAAATGTAAACAAATTTTTTTAACAATGACAAATAAATTTTTTTCTTGCAATTTTAAAATAAGAATCGCATTTTTTTTGCCAATAAAAAATGGCAATACTAATTTTTTAAAAATAGTATTGCCATAAGAAGATTGAATTGCTACAATGAATTTCGAATAATTAAGCCCTTTTATTTTAAGATGCTTTAATTGGTTTTCAAAAATCGGAAGCTTTCCTTTTTTGCTTGCAATTGTAATTCTTGGTCTTTTTCAACAAAATTCATTTCAATAATTGCTACTTTTCTGGGCGCTTCGCTCGTTGCGCTGAAATGGGTATGAAGCACATATTGCCATTGATTGTCTTTGTCTAAAAATAAATCGCCGTGACCAGGACCGTTTTCTCCAATTAAATTTCGAGATATAATCGGACTTGATGTTGCTTTTTTCCAAGGACCTAACGGTCTTGTACTGGTTGCATATCCAACGGCATATTCTGGATTTCTAAAATCATTTGCCGAATAAATTAAGTAATATAAACCGCCTTTTTTCAATACTGTAGGACCTTCAGCAACTGGCCAGCTCACATTTTGCGTGTTTTCCCATTGCAATTCTGCAGCGATACATTCTTTAAGTGTTTCTGGTTTAATACTTAAAAGGTCATCGTTTAATTCGGCCACAAAAATTCGGTTTCCATTGGTAAGTCTAACATGGTACAAATATTTTTTTCCGTCATCATCTATAAAAACAAAAGGGTCAATTTGTTTTACGGATGCGGCCAATGGTTCTTTAGAGGTGTTTCTGAAAGGACCAAGTGGGGAATTACTTGTTGCAACAGCAATATTTTCATTAGCGGTATACATCATGTAAAACTGATTGTTATATTTCAATATTTGGGGAGCCCAAAATCCTTGAGAACCATAAGCATCTCCTTTTTTGAGCGCAAGACCGCCTTGAGCGCCAACAGGTCCTTTCCAGTTTTTTTTATCGGAAGACGTATAAACCTGAAATCCTTCTCCGTTTAGTGAGCTGTTTCCAGTTGTTGTTCCATAGAGATAATAGGTGCCTTCATTATAAAAAATGGTTGGATCTGCCAGAAAAATATCTTTTAAAACAACAGCAGGCGGGGGAGTTGTTTTAGTTTCCTCCTCTTTTGGTTGCGAGCATGAATTTAGACTTAGCCCTGTAAATAGAATTATAAATATTTTTTTCATTTGAGTTGATTTGGAATTCGATATTATTTACGAACTGAAAATTGGTAATACGAAACAGTTTGGTATTTCCCCCCTGGTTTTAATGTAATCGATGGAAAACTAGGTTGATTGGGTGCATCCGGAAAATGTTGTGTTTCTAAAGCGAAAGCTGTTCTGAAATCATCTTTTGCTCCAGATTTGAACGTGTTTTTACCTTGCATAAAGTTTCCGCTGTAAAACTGAATTCCAGGCTCTGCTGTATAAATATCCATGGAAATCCCTGATTGGTCTCCGGTAATGGTTGCGGCATGGTTCATTCCTTTTTTGATGGTTCCGCTTAGCACATAATTATGGTCGTATCCTTTTCCGAATTTTAATTGCTCATTAACCACTTCAATGCGTTCTCCAATAGTATGTTTTTCAAGAAAATCGAAAGGAGTTTGTGCAACGTTTTCCAGTTTCCCTGTAGGAATTAAACCGGCATCTACGGGAGTGTATTTATTGGCAAATAATTGTAATTCGTGACCCAAAATACTTCCGCTTCCTTCTCCGTTTAAATTAAAAAAAGCGTGATTGGTCAAATTGACAACCGTAGTTTTGTCAGTAGTGGCCTCGTATTCCATTTTTAAAGTTTTATCAGCCGTAATGGAGTACGTTACTTTTACTTCTAGTTTTCCCGGAAATCCTTGTTCCATATCGGGAGAAGTATAGGTGAAAACTAAAGTATGGTCATCTGTTTTCTCAGCATTCCAAACCACATCCTGGAAACCTTTTTTTCCGCCATGCAGTGCATTTTCTCCATTATTTAATGGAACATTGTATTCCTTTCCTTCCAAAGTAAATTTTCCTTTGGCGATTCGGTTTCCAACTCTGCCAATAGTGGCTCCAAAATAAGGTTCTGTTGATTTTTGAAATCCGGTAACGCTGTTCATCCCCACCACAACATCAGTGAGTTTTCCGTTTTTGTCCGCTACCCATAATCCTACTAATCGTCCTCCGTAATTGGTGAAAGCTGCTTTCAAACCGTTATTTTCAATCCAATATAAGTGCGTATTTTTATTATCTATTACTGCTTCAAAATTTTTAGTTTCTAAAAAAGTCTGAGCGGAATCAGTAGTTGTTTCTTGATTCATTTCTTTTTGAGTTGAATTATTATTTTTATTTTCTTTGCAGGAAACCTGAAATACAGCAAGAATAATCACTGCGTAAATCTGAATTTTTTTCATGTTTTAAAATTTTATATCGTTTAATAAAAACCTATCTAGCGGGAATTTCTAATTTTGTTCCTTCACTAACGGGTTCTCCAAACACTGGAAATCCATTCGAATCCCAGTTTATTTTTTGCATTCTTGGCGCTCTTTTATTTCCGCATCCTTCTCCTGGATTAGAGTTAGCGTGGTACAAAATCCAGTCTTCTTTTCCGTTTGGAGATTTAAAAAACGAATTGTGTCCGGGAGCAAAAACTTGGTTTTTTACAGATTGTTGGAACAATGGTTTCTCTGATTTTACCCAAGAAGAAGCATCGAGTAAATCTCCATTTCCTTGAAAATGCAACAAGCCCAAAGCATAAAAATCGGTCCAACAGCCACTGGCAGAATACACGATAAATACTTTGTCATCGTGCATTAAAAACTGTGGTCCTTCATTGACATTTACCTGAGGCGGATTATTCGGGTCGTTCAAAGCGCCGTGTGTTTCCCAATCGAATGTTGGTGAAGAAATCAAAACCCGATCGCCTTCTATTTCGCAAGGATTTTTCATTTTGGCAATGTAGATATTCTGCTGTCCGTTAGTATCGCCTTCCCAACCGGCCCAAATCATGTAAAGGCTGTTTTTGTAGGTAAAAACATTTCCGTCAATCGCCCATTTATCTGTTTTTGCAGCTATTTTACCTTTAAATTCCCATGTTCCTTTAAAAGGATCTTCTGATTTGTTTTCGATAACATACATTCTGTGGGTATTATTATTTCCATTGTCTGCGGCAAAATAGACGTACCATTTGCCATTGATAATATGAAATTCCGGTGCCCAAATATCTGTGGAATAATCCGTGTTTTTTGGTGCTGTCCAAATGGTTTTACTTTCCGCATTTTTTAAATCAGCCAAGCTTTTTGTTTTCCATAATACCAAACGATTTTGCAAGGTATGGGTGTAATAATAATAGCCATTGTAATAGGTGCTGTACGGGTCTGCACCAGATGGCAAAATAGGATTGGTAAAGGTTTCTTGTTGCGAATAGGCTTCTGAATTACAGCCCGAGGCAATAATATATACAATCAGTATTAAGTATTTTTTCATTATAATTTTTTTAGTCCGATTAATGATTTAGAGCATCGATAACCTCTTTGTTAATAGTTCTTACTTTTTCGAAATCCATTTTGTCCACTTTTCTGTCGTAGGTCATAAAACCATTTACTTCTCCTTCTACGTCAGTAGTTTGCGTATAAACTGCCGCAGAAAATCCAGTTTTGACTAGTTTTTTTAACTCCTTGGCATACTTGATATATTCATTGGTAACTTCGGTAGCGTTTTTGAATTTGATATAACCCCAATTGTCGTTTGCTTTCCACAAATGACCTTCAAGCGGTAATCCTATTCCGCCATATTCACCAAGAACAGTAATTCGTCTGGCATCATAAAGATACAATTCCGGTCCGGGATATTTGTGTAAATCCAAAATATCGCCCGTTTGGAAATGATTTCCTCCGCTGGATGAATTCACTAATCGGCTAGGATCGTGATTCTTGGTCCACTCGGTAATTTCAACCGTTTTGAATTGTCCCCAAGCCTCATTAAAAGGTACCCAAACTACAATACTTGGGTACGAATACAAATGGTCCATAATGGCTTTCCATTCTTTTTTATAAATCTCTTCCGATTTAGGCGTTCTTTGCAATTCAGTACCTTCAAAATATTTTTTGTCTTGCCATATAGGCTGTTCGTCACCACTTGGCATGTCTTGCCATACCAAAATTCCCAGTTCATCACAATGCGTATACCAGCGTTCCGGTTCTACTTTAACATGCTTACGAATCATATTAAAACCTAATTCTTTGGTCTTAACAATATCATATTTTAAAGCTTCATCGGTAGGAGCAGTGTACAATCCGTCTGGCCACCAACCTTGATCTAACGGTCCAAATTGGAAATAATCCTTGTTGTTTAATTGCATTCTAAGCACGCCATTTGCATCTCTTTTAGACCCAATTTTTCGCATCGCAAAATAACTTTTTACTTGGTCGACAACTTTTCCGTTGCTAATCAATTTCACATTGGTTTTGTATAAAAAAGGAGATTCCGGAGACCATAATTTTGGATTATTTAAAACAATTTCTAAGTTTTCCCCAACGGAAGCTTTCCCGGTTGCAATTGTTTTTGAATCATCATAAACGGTCACTTCGATTAGATCACCATAACTCGCCCCCGCAACCTCAGGTTTGATACTAATCACATTTTGATCAATATTTGGAGTAGTTTTAAGCGTTGTAATGTTCTTTTTATTTACTGGTTCTATCCAAACCGTCTGCCAAATTCCCGTAACGGGTGTGTACCAGATTCCTTCCGGATTTTTCACTTGTTTTCCTCTTGGTTGTGTTCCTTCATTGGAAGGATCCCAAACTTTTACCGTTAATTGCTGTGTTGTTCCAGTTATGAAAGGAGTGATGTCAAAAGAAAACGGAGTATATCCGCCAGTATGTGAACCAATTTTAACGCCATTCAACCAAACTTCAGTTTTCCAATCCACTGCACCAAAATGAAGTAAAATATTCTGGCCTTTCCAGTTGGATTCTATGTTGAAAGTGGTGTTGTACCAAAGTTCATTTTTAGCGCCTACTTCTTTCATTACGCCAGACAAACTGGATTCTACTGCAAATGGTACTAAAATTTGACCGTCATATTTTGCAGGAGCTGATTTTCCAACTTCTTGAATAGCGTAGTTCCATAATCCGTTAAGGTTTTTCCATTCCTTGCGCTCCATTATCGGACGGGGATATTCAGGAAGTACCAGTTTTGGATTTACTTTATTCGCCCATTCTGTTTTGATTTTTTCTCCAGCTGGTTTCCATTGTGCGGATAATGATAATCCTAAGCATAAAAAGAGAAGTACTGTTACATTTTTTTTCATCGGTATCTAATTTATTTTGGTGTACCTCATTAAAAAATGAGATACTTTTTTTCTATTTTCTGTTACTAAAAATTACCAGACTATTTAAAAACAGCCTGGTAATCAAACAAACCTAACACAACTAACCTCCTTTTAGTGACGTTTTAAACCATTATAAACGCCCTGTCTTTTTTACCTTTTTGTATTAATTCACCAGTTTTAAAGTGGACCAAGAATACGGTTTGTCACTACTATTGGGTGCAATACTTTCAGTATAATTATTTGTTCCTTTTTCTCTAAGTTCAATGTTGTAGCCTATCCTGGTTTGTTTTGCAGGCATTCCACCTAATACATTCCACGGTATTTTGACTTCTATTCGATACCCGTTTGTAGTTTTGACAGTCGCTGTCGCAATTCCTTGCGAATCCTCTAATTTTTTCCATTTGCTGTTTTCTCCTTCGTATATCGAAAACATATTGGATTGTCCTAATTCCAGTTTGAAAATGGATTTTCCCGAGGCGATTAAATTTCTGTTTTTAGGGTCTAAATACAAATTCAAACCATCGCTTCCGGTTAACGCATCGGTACTTATAATTTGGCTGTCTTTTACCTGGGCAAAAGCATACAGAAATTCAGTGTCATATGTAAAATTGGCTTCTAATTGAGTGTTGCTTTTTTGACCAATAAAAACAGGGCTTTTCTTTTGCCAAACCGCTTCATTGCTTTGTCCGTCAATTATGGCTGTTTCTTTTGTCGCATTGATTTCAGGTATAACGCGTCCTTTTATCATCCAGATTTGGGATGAATTCGAAAATTGATTTGTGGTAGTTAAAGCAACAATCGTATCGTCATCCAACACTTTTATACTGTTCCATAAAGCCGATTTTCCGCTCGAAAGTAGAAATGGAGTAGATTTCCTGTTGAAATTTTTAGCATCATTAGTACCAATAACCACTTTCATATCGGCATTATTAATGTCGTTAGTTGCTCTGTTTTCGGTTCCTTGGTAGGACATCAAAACTTCTCCTGTACTAATTTGTGACAGATGCGGAGCGCCCGCATAAACCGGGTTGCTCAATACTTCTTCCAAAGCATAATTCCTGTTATTGCTATTCGCATCGACGGTTTGTTTCCAGTTTTCTGTAATTGTGTTTCGAATGATATACGGTTTAAACTGATTCTCAACGCTATTGTCCTCAATAGAAAAAACAATTTCATTTTGGTTTTTTAATAGAATCGGAGAGGGCATTCCATCTCTTTTTCCGGCTCTGAAACTCACAATTTCTGGAGTTGTTGACCATGTTAATCCATTATTTGAAGAACGAATCAGCGAAATGTTTTGCTCATTGGAATTGCGGTACACATTTTCATTGGAAAAAAACAATTGAATTTCGCCACTCGGAATTTGTAATGCTGAAGGTTCCCAACAGCCGTTTTCAAACTCAGAACTGGCTTCATACACGATTTGATTTTCTTTCCAAGTCAAACCTCCGTCATAACTTTTAATCGTATTGATAGAAAATTTTGCAGTGCCGTTCCCAGCAATTGGTCTTGGATTATAACAAATCAAAATAGAATTATCCTTTAATTGTAAAATATCAGGTGTGGTCATGTTCACCAAAGTATTCCCGGAAACTACTGTAATGGGTGCGCTCCAAGTGCTGCCAAAATCACTGCTTGTTTTAACTAAAATTGCTCCGCCGGATTCATAAGTGCACATTAATTTCTTGTCGTTTAATTGCACTAATCTGGCGTATCCATTGTAATCCGTATTGTTTTTATCCGAAACCTGAACTAAGGAGTTATAGTCCCAAGCGATTCTGATGCCTTCTACAGCTGGTTTGGACGCAATGTTTTCTACAACTGGTTTTTCATCAATCATATCCGGTGAATCGCTACAGGAAAGTAACGGGATGAAAATAAGTCCTAGAAATGCATAGTTTATTTTTTTCATTTTTTACTTTTTGGGATTCGATTCTGTTTTGGTAATACCAAATTTTTGCACCAAACTATCGTACTCTTTTGTGGATATAGAAATCATGCAGCCGTGTCTTGCTTTTTCAGGTAAACTGTATTTGTCCCAGTCGCTATAAAAAGTATATCCCGATGCTTGAAACCAAGGCCCGTTTAAATTATCTGCAATGGATAATCCATAAGAAACTCCAGGATATTGCTCGTAATACATATACCAAATTTTATCATCTGGAGATGGAATCAACATTGGTGCTTCCCTGAAATTCGGACTGATTGATTCCTGCGGTAAGGAATAAGGCCCTAACAACGATTTTGATTTAGCAATTCGGATGGTTTTTCCCGTTGTCCAATATAAAGTAGGGTAGGTTTCGTCTTTTAAAATCGCGTAATAAGAATCTCCCACTTTTCTGATGAATACATCAATTGTTCCCATGTCCCAATCAAACAATCGATTTGGAGTGCCTTCAAATGTTTTTAAATCTTTGGACATCACATAAAGTGTTCTTTGACTTGCCCAATAGGCTTCCGGATCTTCTTTAGAACCTGGTTTGTGAGGTGTATGCCATGTTAACATAAACTTTGCGGAGTCTTTGTCGTAATATAATTTTGGAGCGCCTATTCTTTGTAATGCGTTAGAATAATCAGGAGTGCTTTTTAGGTTTGGCGTATAAACAGCATGCTTTTTCCAAGTTATTAAATCATCAGAAACCCATATATTAATTTCTGGTGAATCATCGCTGGTGTTGCCTGCTATATAGTATTTGCCGTCTGGACCTTTGCAAATATCCGGGTGTCCTTGATATTCAGGGAAAACTCTTTTGCCATTGTTTAAATTAGTCCAATGCAAGCCATCAAGACTTACAGAATAATACAGTCTGCCGTAATCATTATGAGTCATGTGCGCAAATAAATAGGCTTCGTTCTTCGGTTTTGAACCTTTTTGCACTTGTCCCGGCGGATTGGGTTGCTGCGCAAATAATGCCGTTTCTAACAATAAAACCGCAAGTATTAAAACCGTATTTAGGATTCTGTTTTTCATTCTTTTTGGTGTTATAACCCTATTTTATTGAGTAAAATAGGGTTAGTTTTAACTTTTTTTATTTGGCATTAGCCTCAGAAGTCATTTTTTTAATTAAATCGGTTTCTGCTTTTTTATAAGGCGTACCGTCAGTATGAAATACTTCGTGAAACCATAATTCCGGTTCCGCATCGTATTTTTTAGTCCAGCTGTCCCAAGAGTATTTCGTTTGGCTTTTGCCATCAACAAATCCCCAGTTAATCATCCCTACATTATACTTTCGTGCTATTGGTAAAAAACCTTCAAATGTACTTCCGTTTGGACGCGCCATATATTCGGTACATAACAATGGTTTTCCGTAGCGTTGCAATTGTTTGATTACTTTTTCAAAATCTTGCGGCTTGTTATAATTGTGAAAAGAAATAATATCCGATTGCGCTAATTGCAGTTTGTGCATGGGCAGCATTTTAGTTTCATCACTCCAATCGCCAACCCAAACTCCAGAAGTTAATGGTTGTGATGGGTTTGTTGATCTTGCCCATTGAAACGCTTTTTCTAAAAGAGGCAATATTAAATCTGCTTTGTTTTTAATTTCGACAGCCTCATAGGATGGTCCAGTCATGTTGTCCGGTTCATTCCAAACGTCCCAAGCCAGTACACGATTATCGTCTTTAAATTCAGCTACGGTTTCTTTTACATATTTTTCTAAACGAGGATATTGTGTAGCATCCTGTAATACTTTTTGACCCGGACTTTGTACCCAGCCTGAGTTGTGAACATGCGGTTTTGGGTCGCGTTGTTTACCAGATTTTGGAAATGGATCCCAACACGAATCGAATAAAACAAATACGATTTTGATATGATGTTTATCAGCAATTTCTAGAAAGGTGTTCATTCTTTTGTAAAGACCTTCAGCATCATCTTTGTGCAGTAAATCATGTAGATAAACACGCATGGTATTCATTCCGATTTGTTCTGCCCAACCCAGTTCTTCATCAATTCTTTTAGGGTCAAAAGTATCCTCTTGCCACATTTCCAGTTGATTTATGGCTGTGCTCGGGTTATAATTTGCCCCTACAAGCCACGGCTGTTTTGCATACCATGCATTGGCCTGTTCTTTTGTCCAGATTTCCCTTTTTTCAACAGCTGTTGTTGTTGCATTCTTCTCTTCCTCTGAACTTGATTTCGTTTTGTTACAACTAACTAATAGGATTCCAGCCAACATAAGTGCCAGATACAGTTTTGTTTTTTTCATTATAATTTTTTTTATTGGGACAAGTTTTTGCTAATTTTAGAGGAATGATTCTGGAACCATTCCCCTAAAAATTATAGTCTAATATTCCGGGTGTTGACTCAAATTTGGGTTGTTATCAACCTCTACTTGAGGAATTGGTAATCTTTGATTCTTTCCAACAACAAAGTTTTTGAAATCAGGATCACGAAGTGCAATTTTATCCACAGCAGCTTGAGTGTCTAAATCTCCCCAACGTTTTAAATCTTCCCAACGAACACTTTCGCCAGCCAATTCTAAAACGCGTTCCATTTTTAATTGCTCTAAGAATTTAGTTTTATCATTCCCAATTTCAGGATGCGCAACTGCTAAAGTTCCTATGTTTGCACGAGCTCTTACCATATCTACATATTGGTAAGCACCGGCAGTATTTCCTGTTTCGTTCAAGACTTCGGCGTAACGTAATAAAATATCTGCATAGCGAATTAATCGGTAATTTACTTGGCTGTAATAATCTTCATTGTCTCTGTAATAATCCCTGCTGCCTTTTCTAAACCAAGCTTCAGTTCCCCATTGCCACGTTTTATTGTATGTTTTGTCTCCAAAATCAGCCAATAAACTAGGATAAAACAAAGTGTATCTTAATCGGATATCTAAACCACCGTCTTTGTTTTTTTCTTTTTTGAAAGCGTCAACTAACCACATTCTGGCTTGTCCATCTGACCAACCAATACTTCTTGGAGCAAAAAACTGAGCACGGTTGCTGGAAACAGCAGCACTTGGACCTTCGTCAGTTCCACCTTTTCTTTGGTCTCCAAACTGAATTTCAAAAACAGATTCGCTGTTATTTTCATTCACATCAGTGAAATTATCTCTGTAATTGGATACCAAACTGTATTTTGCACCGGCACCTGAGATTAAATATTCTAAAGCTGTTTTTGCTTCCGTCCATTTGCGTTGTTGCATGTAGATTTTAGCAAGCATTGCTTTTGCGGCACCTTTATCTGGTCTTCCTGTTTGATCTCCAGCCCATTCATCAGGTAGGTCAGTGTATGCATCATTTAAATCAGTTTCTATTTGTGCCCAAACTTCGGTGATGTTTTTTTGTTCCGGACGATCGTTTGGTGTTGATGGCTCTAAAACAATTGGAATGTTTTCCCAAAGGATTGCCGCATAATAGTAATGTAAGGCTCTTAAGAATTTCGCTTCCGCTAAAATTTTCTTTTTGTCGTCTTCATTTTTGAATTCGATTTTTGGAACATTGGCAATTACTTGATTGCATCTGAAAATGGCTTTGTAAGTATCTCTCCACGTTACATTGTTGCCTTCCCAGAAATTGTAATTAATGTAATTAAATCTCGTCCAGTCGGCTAATTCTATCCATGGACTTTGGCTATAGCCTTCGTCTGAGGTTAAATCTAAACGGAAATAAATCCATCTGGCCCATAAACCATCTTTGTAAAACATGGCATAAACAGAATTTATTCCTGCTTGCGCATCACTTTCTGTAGACCAATATTGAGTTGTTGTTAATGTATTTGGGTTGTCAAGTTCCAACTCATCATCACATGAAGACAAGGATAGGAGGTTGAGGAAAACTACAGTTATTAAAAATATTTTTTTCATTATGCTATTTTTTTAAAATTAAAAACTAAACTCCACACCAAATGAATAGGTTTTTAGGTTTGGAAAAGAACCTACATCTACGCCTCTTTCAAAAATATTACCATTACTGAACTCAGGATCTAACCCTAAATATTTTGTAATTGTAATCACGTTCTGTGCTGATAAAGAAAATCTGGCGCTTGTAAGACCCACTTTTTGTAAAATGTTTTCAGGTAGGTTGTAACCAAATCCAATGTATTTAAGTCGGATGAAATCACCGCTTTCTAAAAAACGATCACTATCACCTCTAGCGTTTAGAGTAGTTCCTTTGACAATTCTAGGGAAATCCGTGTTGGTGTTATCAGGAGTCCAAGGTTGAATACCGGCTCTGTAGTTACTATCGTCATCAAAACGGTCAACTGTACTTCTAAATCCGTTATAAACCGTTGCTCCGTGAGAGCCAATCCAGTTCATGGAAAAGTCAAAACCTTTGTATGAAGCACCGGCATTGAATCCCATTTCAAATTCCGGCCAAGGACTTCCTACAATGTCTTTGTCTTCATTTGTAATTTCGCCATCGTCGTTAACATCTTTAAAACGGATGTCTCCAGGTTTTGCATTTGGCATAATTACTTTTCCTGCAGAATTTACATAACTTTGAATTTCATCTTGGTTTTGGAACAATCCATCTGTTTGTAACACATACCACATTCCTACGGCATTTCCTGCTTTGGTGATTGTGTTTCCTTGAATATGTTGGTTTTGTCCGTTACCAAGAGCAACTAATTTATTGTTTAGTTTGGTAAAGTTTATAGAGGCATTGAAGGAGAAATCATTGATTTTTTTGCTGTAGCTTAAATCGAATTCGAATCCTTTGTTTTCTACTGTAGCAGCATTCGAAATAGGATTTCCTCCGTCATTTCCGGTTGTCATTAATATTGGGAATCCAAATAAAACATCTTCGGTACGAGCAATAAAATAATCAGCGGTTAAACGCAAGGAACTGTCAAGCATTCCTAAATCCACCCCAATATTGGTTTGTTTTAGTTTTTCCCAACGCAATTCAGCGTTTGCCAAACGAACTTGAGTAGCTGATGGATATAAAGTTTGTCCGTTACCAAGAACAATAGCACCAAAAGTGTTTATAAAACCTTGGTATTCGTAGTTTCCAATGTTTCCACTTCCTAATTCCCCATAACTGGCTCTTAATTTCAAATCGTTGATAAATTCAGATTTAAAAAACGATTCATTGCTGACTCTCCATCCTAATGAAGCCGATGGGAAATTCCCCCATTTATTGGCATCACTGAATTTTGAAGAACCGTCACGTCTGAAAACAGCATTAAATAAATAACGTTCATCATAGTTGTATTCCAGTCTTCCCAGATAAGAGGTTAATGCAGCTTCGTTTCTAAAACCACCCACTTCTGCTTGATCTCCTAAATTTAAAACATCAAAATACTCTCCTGTGCTTGGATTAACTAAAAGATTTCTTTTGGTACCATAAATTTGGTTGTAATTGTCTTTTTGAAATGTTTGACCTGCCAAAACAGTAATATCATGTTTGCCAAATTCTTTCTTGAAAGTCAATGTGTTTTCCAATAATTTAGTTTCTGAACGACCTTTGTTTTGGTTGATGAACGATTGTTCAAAAGGCTGATTCAACGTCCAATTTCCTAGTTTTCTAATAAAGTTGTAGCTGTCAAAACTGGTTTCGTAACCAAAATTAAAGCGATACTTTAAAAAAGAAGCCAATTTTATTTCCGACCATAAGTTTCCTCTGATTCTGAAATTTTCGTTTGTAGTATCAAGAAAATCAGCTAATGCCAATGGATTTGTTCCAAAAGTATTTGCCACACCTTGTTTTCCGTAACCATAACCTCCAGGATTAGTTTCGTCATAAACTGGAATTGTAGGCAATAATCGGTAAGAATCAATAATCGGATTACCGGACATTTCATCTGTTTTAGAATTACTGATGGCTAAGTTTTGACCGATGCTGAAAATACCTTTTGTACCGCTTGAATTTACTCTAAACGAAACACGGTCAAAATCAGTTGAGATTACAGTTCCTTTATTCCCAAAATAATTCGCTGACATGAAAAAAGTTGAATTGTCTCCACCGCCCGAAAAACTGGCGTTATAATCCTGAAGCAATCCTTGTTGTGAAATTTCTTTTTGCCAATCAGTATTCACATCAAGATTTAAGTTTTGTCTCGGAATACCCGCATTATCATAGGCTTGGAAATTGAGTTTTGAAAACTCTTCCGTTCCCATCAAATCATATTTTGGCATCGTTGAAAAACTCGTTTTAGACGAAACCTCAATTTTTAAAGGTCCTTTTTTTCCTTTTTTAGTGGTAATAATGATTACACCGTTTGCAGCTCTGGAACCGTAAATAGCCGCTGCAGATGCATCTTTTAAAACCTGAATGGTTTCAATATCATTTGGATTGAAATCTCTGTTAGCTGTGGTAATTAAACCATCAACAACATACAGCGGATTTGTGTTTTGAAGATTTTTAAGACCACGAATTTCAATACCGGCTTCTTGACCAGGTCTTCCGCCACCTCGAACTTTAACACCAGTTACTAAACCTTGCAGGCCTTCTGCCATTGTGGTTACTTGTCTTTTCTGAATTTCATCTGCTCTGACTACTGAAATAGCTCCGGTAAGATCTTTCTTTTGTTGCGACCCATATCCTACGACTACAATTTCATTCAATGCAAGAATGTCCTCAGCTAAAGAAATATTAACGACAGTTTCTTTAGTTACCGTAATCTCTTTCGTTTTGTATCCTTGATAAGTAACAACAAGAATTTGACCTGTTTTAGCGGTAATGGTGAAATTTCCATCAAAATCTGTTGCGGTACCATTTGTAGTATTCTTTACAAGGATATTGGCAAGTGGAATAGCATCTCCGTTGACTGCGGATGTTATTTTTCCCGTAATTTTAATTTGCTCTTGAGCATAACTTTGTTGTAGTAAAAAACTAAAAAAAAGTAAGAGGTAATATCTCTTCTTTAAAATTTGGTTGAATTTTGTTTTCATTGATTTTTCATTTTAAATAGTTTTAATTTGTTTTGGTTTTTGAAAGGATTATAAATTTTAATCGTCTCTGATTCGAGCAAAAAAATAATTAAGATTGCTCTCTAATAGAATTTGATTCATTTTTTTCAAATTAATGATTGTGTATTTTTACCAACTTTTTTTTATTGATATAATAATTTTATTGTGAATAAAATATCAATATCTTTTTTATTTGGAAATTCAAATTAGACCATTTTTATTCAAAAAAATTCTATTCATTTGTGTCAATATTTATTAGAAATGATGCAAATACTTGTTTTTTAGCTATAAAATTAAGTCGCTGCAACATTTGGAATATAATTGAGACGATTCGTCGAAGTCGACATTTAAGATAAAATTCACAAACATGCGTAAATTCTTATTATTTTATATTTTTTTAATTTTAACGACGTCTTTTGTTCAGGCGCAAGATTATTATTTTAAGCATTATCAAGTAGAAAATGGCTTGTCTAACAATACCGTTTTATCGTCATTACAGGATGAAGATGGCTTCATGTGGTTTGGTACAAAAGATGGTTTAAATCGCTTTGATGGCTATAGATTTAAGACCTATCGCGGGAATTCTAATCCCATTCATAGTTTAGGAAGTAATTACATTCAGTCCTTGCATGAATACAAAGGGATTATTTGGGTTGGAACAGACAAAGGATTGTATAAATACGATAAAAAATCAGATCGTTTTAGTATTCTCAATGAAGCTATAAATGACCGAATAGCATCGATTGAACATGATGAACACGGGAATATTTGGTTCATTTCCGGGAATATTCTATATAAATATTCAACACTTACAAAAGAAACCACGACATTCAATCCTAACAATTATTTTATAGCGACTTCAATTACCAGAGATGCTAAAGGAGAAATATGGATTTCATCTTTAAATAAATTATACCATTATTCAGAAGAAAGTTTATCGTTTGAAACCATTTTATTAAATAATGATGCTACAGCTAAAACAGCCTACAGAATTACGGTAATTTATGCTTTGGATAAAAACAATATATTAATAGGTACACAGGAAAATGGTGTGCTATCCTATAATCGCATTAGCAAGAGTACAACTGTGCTGCCGTTTTCTGCAAAAGAGTCTTTGTTTGTGCGCCAATTCAAAAAAAATGGAGCAAATGAAATTTGGATAGCCAGCGAATCGGGTGTATTTATTTATAATATCAAAACCAAAAAATACACGAATCTCAAAAAAGATTTTAATGATCCGTTTAGCATTTCGGATAACGCGGCTTATTCAATTACGATTGATAAAGAAAATGGAGTTTGGATAGGAACTTATTTTGGCGGCATCAATTACCATCAAAAACAATACACACAATTTAAAAAGTATTTCCCCAAGAACAATCAAAACTCGATTAGCGGGAGTGCAGTAAGAGAAATTCACAAAGATGAAAACGGGGATTTTTGGATTGGTACTGAAGATGCTGGTTTGAATAAGTTCAATCCAAAAACACAAGTCTTTACTTCGTACAAACCTGGAGCAGGAAAAGGCGCTGTGTCGTATTACAACATCCATGCTTTGATAGCTCGAAAAAATACCATTTGGATTGGAACTTTTGAGCATGGCTTAGATGTTCTGGACAGTAAATCAGGAAAAGTAATTAAACATTATAGTGCTAATAATGAAGTTGGCGGTCTTAGAAGTAATTTTATTTTTAGCTTTTATGAAACCAAAAAAAAGGAACTTTTAGTTATAACTTCGGTAGGGATTTATAAATACAATCCGGTATTAGATAATTTTGACATTCTGAAATTCTTTCCTGAAAACATGCATTATACGTCATTTATGGAAGATAACGACGGGAATTATTGGGCTGGAACGTATAGAGATGGATTGTTATTTTACAATCCTAAAAACAAGAAAAAAGAAATTTTCAGATACAATTATAAAGACACTAAAGGAATTAGCAATAATTCTATCAATTCTATTTTTCAGGACAGTAAAAACAATTTATGGATTGCTACAGAAAACGGATTGAATCTGTTTGATAAAACCACACGAACCTTTACGAAATACAATACCAAAAATGGATTTCCAAGCAATGTTTTCTATTCTATTCTTGAAGATGACCAGAGCAATTTATGGATAACCACTTCGAAAGGCTTAGTGAAATTTGGTCCAAAACAAAACAGTATTAAAATTTATACCACTGCAAATGGCTTATTGAGCGACCAGTTCAATTATAATTCTGCGTTTAAAGATGCTAACGGCGATATGTATTTTGGTAACTTAAACGGAATGATTAGTTTCAATCCTAAAAATTTCAGTAAAAATAAATACGCTCCAAAAACGTTCATCACAGGGTTGCAAATCAACAATCAGGAAGTTCAGGCAACCGATGAAAATTCACCTATTAAAAAATCAATTTCGTACCTGGATGAGCTGGAACTGGAACACGATCAGTCGTCTTTCAATATTGAGTTTGCGGCTTTAAATTATACTGGAGCTGAGCTCACGGAATATTGGTATAAACTGGAAGATGTAAATAAAGATTGGGTTTATTTAGAACGAAATAACAAAGTTTTCTTCACGGAACTGTCTCCTGGAACGTATGTTTTTAAAGTAAAATCACTCAACAGTTTTGGGGTTTGGAGTAAAGAAATTGCTATCACAATAAAAATCCTTCCGCCATTTTGGGCCAGTACGTATGCGTACTTATTGTACTTTATATTGATATGCTATGGTTTGTTTATGATTATTCGTTACTCTAATTATTTGAGTCAGGAGAAAAATAACCGAAAAATAAAACATTTGAATGATGAAAAGGAAAAGGAAATTTATCAAGCCAAAATTGAGTTTTTTACAAATGTTGCCCACGAAATAAAAACACCGTTAACGCTTATCAAAAGTCCTTTGGAAAAACTCTTGAAGTTTGAATATGAAAAGCCCGAGATTCCGCAGAATCTTTCGATAATGAGGAAAAATACCTCCCGATTATTGAAGTTGGTAAATGAACTTTTAGATTTTCGGAAAACAGAAATTGGTGGTTTGAAACTCACTTTTGTAGAAGCTAATATTTCATCAATGGTGAGAAGTATGCATCTGCGATTTAGTCAGCTTATCGAAGAAAAGAATATTGATTTTGAATTAGAATTAAGTGAAAAGGACATTTATGCTTTTGTGGATAAGGAAGCTTTAAAAAAAATAATGAGTAATTTATTTAATAATGCCATCAAATATTCTGAAAATAAAGTCATTGTGAGTTTAATCAGAGATGAGAAAAAACTAAAATTAATAGTCAAAAATGATGGAAATTTGATTCCAAGTCATCTGAAAGATAAGATTTTTGAGCCTTTTTTCAGAGTTGAGAATATGGATAATAATTCCGGAACCGGGATTGGATTATCCTTGGCTCAGTCACTAACGCAGCTTCATAATGGTAGTTTGCAGTTGATTTTTTCTGAAGCAGAAATGAACGTTTTTGAACTCATCATGCCTTTGCATCAGGAAGAAGAATTTATGTTATATGACGAGCAGGCCAAAGATTTAGACGCTAACGAAAATAAAGTGACAGAACCGGAAAACAAGAGCGAAAAAACCACGATTTTGGTTGTGGAAGACAATGAAGATTTGTTGCAATTCATTACTAAAGAATTGCTTCCGTTTTACATCGTTTTTAATGCAAATAATGGAGAAGCAGCGCTGGAAGTGATTCATAATGAAAATATTTCTTTAGTAATCAGCGATATTGAAATGCCAATTATGGATGGAATTACGCTTTGTAAAAAAATCAAAACCAATCTGGAAACCAGTCATATTCCGGTTATATTATTAACGGCAAAAAACTCATTGAAATCTCAAATTGATGGACTGGAAGTAGGAGCAGATTCCTATATTGCCAAACCTTTTTCTATGGAATATTTAAAAGTGCAATCTTTGAATTTAATAGAAAACAGGAAACAAATCATGAAATATTATGCAAGTTCTCCGCTTTCTCACATCAAAAGCATTGCACATAATAAAACCGATGAAGCCTTTTTGAAAAAACTAGACGAAGAAATCATCAAAAACATAACCGATCAAAATCTTAGTGTTGAATCGCTCTCCGAAATCATGAACATGAGCAGATCGACTTTGTACCGAAAAATCAAAGACATTTCGAATTTGAGTCCCAATGAGTTAATCAATATCGTCCGGTTGAAAAAAGCGGCTGAATTGTTGCTGAGTGGAGACTACAAGATGTATGAAATCGCTGAAATTGTTGGGTATAAATCACAAACCAGCTTTGGAAGAAATTTTCAAAAGCATTTCAAAATGTCGCCTTCGGATTATATTTCGATGAAAAAATAAGCAAAAGTACATTAGAATAGAAAACAACGGAACGCTACAGAAATTTCAAGTATTACGCGTAAATTTTATAAAGAATTTCGAATTATTAACGTGCTTTTGTTTTCTATTTGTTCTTTTTTGCCTTGTAAAATCATCTCTGCCAAAATTTTCCCCATAGCTTCAAAATTGGTGGAAATGGTTGTAATTCCATTGGCAACTACCTTTTTTAGAGGAGTTTCGTTATAGGAAATAATACCAAAATCGCGCCCTAATTGTAAGTTTTGAAGCTTTGATTTTTCGATAACACGAACGAGATCTCGGTCATTTGGAATCACATAAACTTCTCCTGCTTCTATAGCTCTATTGTTGAATTCAGTGATGGTTTCGTGGTCAAAAATAAAATTTTCACAAAAGTTTTCGAAACCAATTTTCATTCCTAGAGGTTCTCTAAATCCTGGGAATATCATGATTATTTTATTGTATTTGACTAAGCGGGATTTTGCTTTCATTAAGCCTTCATAGATGTCTTTTTTATGATTTTGATATACTGCAGGAAAGGAATTTAGTCCAGGATTGGTTTGATCTAATATATAAACTTCGTTTACTGGTAGGGTTTTTATAACTGATGCCGCCTCAGCCAAATTGGTAGGCATGATGATGTATTTTGTATAATTTCCATTACTGTCATTTATTAGTTTTTGGAAAACTTGAATATTAAAATGATGAAAGAAAATATCAACCTGAACGTCATTCCCAATGTTTTCCAAGAATGAGTTGTAGATGTCTTCTTTGAAAATATTTAATTCATCAAAAAGTAAAAATATCCTTTGTTTTATGGTAACCGCGATACTTTTTACATAATATCCTTTTCCAGGAATTGCATAAATAATACCTCTTTTTTTTAATTCATCATAGGCCAGTAGAACCGTATCACGAGACAGTGAAAACTCTAAACTGACTTTGTTTACAGAGGGAAGTTTGTCTCCTTTTATTAATTTTCCTTCTTCAATTCCCTTCTCAACGGTAATGATAATTTGTTTGTATTTAGGAATTCCAAGATTATTTTGAATCGAAATAATTTTCATAAATGAATGAATTTTTTCGCAAGATACAAAAACTGGTGGGTACTGGTATGTAACTGATAATAATTATTTTACTTTTGGTTTTCACATTTCATAAATAAATCATGAAAATAAAACACATATCACATTTTAAAGCTAGTTCTGCAATGAAATTATTTGGTTTTACATCAGATGGCGAAGAGGTTTCTCTTTATGAATTGACGAACAAAAACGGAATGCAGCTTAAAGTTACTAATTATGGTGCAACTATTACCTCGTTGAAAATGCCACTGAAAAACGGTGAATTTGTAGATGTGGTTTTGGGTTTTGATACTTTAGAGGCTTACATCAAATCATTTGATTTGGAAAGCGCGCCTTACTTTGGAGCAACAGTAGGAAGATTTGCAGGAAGAATAAATGACAGCGAATTTGTATTAAATGGCGAATCAATTCGTTTAAAAAAGAATTATAAGGATCATTCCTTACATGGTGGAAATAGTGGTTTCAGTCAAAAAATATGGAAAGTCAAAAATATAAATAACGGTAAAAGTCCTTCTATAACGTTAGCTTATTTTAGCCCTCATCAAGAAGAAAATTTCCCTGGGGATTTAACGGTTGAATTGACGTACACTTTATCTGATGCAAATGAATTAATTATAAATTACACGGCATCAACTACAGAAGATACTGTTGTGAATTTAACACATCACAGTTATTTTAATCTTGATGGTCACAAATCCAATGTTTCTGAACAAGAAATAATGGTCAACTCGCATAGATTGTTAGAAACAACCAATGAGAATATTCCAACCGGAAGGTTTTTGAACGTAGCAAATTGTCCGTTTGATTTTACGTCACCAAGAAAGTGTCCTTCTAAAATTGACAATACCTTTATTTTGAATAAAGAAAATGAATTTGCAGCTTCACTTTTCAATAAAAGCAATAATTTGAAAATGTCAGTGTATACCAATCAGCCGGGTGTTCATATTTATGTTGGCGGTAATTGTTTTAATACTTTAAAAGGGAAAGAAAATGCGGATTACCATGCTTTGAGCGGTATTTGTTTTGAGACGCAAAATTTCCCTAATGCACCAAATTACAAGCATTTTCCCAACTCAGTTTTGAGAAAAGAAGAGCTGTATTATCACAAAACCATTTATAAATTTCAATCTTTTTAATATGAAAAAACACATTTTTGTTTTTGGAGTATTTGCACTCCTGGGAATGTTTTTTTCCTATTCAGCCAATGATACAAATGAAACGCCAATAGTTGAACCGCCAGTTGCGGAAGATACTTTTATCAGAGCTGCGGATATTTCTTTTCTGCCGGAAATAGAAAGTTCGGGGACTATTTTATACAACAATACAAAAGCGGAAGATATGCTTACGACTTTAAAAACTGCAGGTTGTAATGCGGTACGAATTCGTCTTTGGAAAAATCCTTCAAACGGACATTCAGGAATGACTGAAGTAAAAGTTTTGGCGGCACGTGTGAAAAAAGCAGGAATGAAAGTTTGGTTAACCGTTCATTATTCAGACACATGGGCTGATCCTGCGGTGCAAACGATACCAGCTGAATGGAAAAATTTGTCTTTTCTAGATTTAAAAACGGCGGTAGCTACTTATACTTCGACAATTATTACAGAAATTAATCCTGATATTATACAAATAGGGAATGAAATAAATAGTGGATTGCTTTGGCCACAAGGTCATTTAATTAATCAGGAAGTTCAATGCCTGGCCTTATTATCTGCGGCAAGTGCAACTATTCGTACCAAAGCGCCAAATACCAAGATAATGATTCATTATGCAGGTGTTAAAGCTTCGGATACTAATTGGTTTTTTAATAAAATTAAAAGTGTAGATTACGATTATATTGGTTTATCCTATTATCCGATTTGGCACGGAAAAGATTTAGAAGTTGTCAAAACGACCATTAATACTTTAGGAAAAATATACAATAAAAAAGTAATTATTGCTGAAACGGCTTATCCGTTTACGTTAGGATATAATGACTGGACCAATAATATTGTTGGTTTAGACACACAACAGGTTTCAGGTTATCCGGCTACTCCTGATGGGCAAAAAAGTTTTGTAATGGCAATAAAAACAGTCGTAAAAGAGTCTGAATACGGCTTGGGATTTGCGTATTGGGGAGGCGAATGGATTTCTTTCAAAGGGAATCAAGCCGCAAATGGCTCTACTTTTGAAAATCAGGCCTTTTATGATTTTAATAATAAAGCATTACCTGTTTTGCAGGTTTTTAATAAATAAGTACACATGAAAAATTCACCAATGTATTTCCGATTCGTTTTGATGTCTTTAATGGTCTCACTGCTTTATTCTTGTAGTACATCCAAAAATATTCAAACAACATCAAAGAGTTCTTTTGCAAAAGGAGCCGATGTGGGATGGTTGCCACAAATGGAAGCCACAGGATACAAATTTTACGATACCGATGGCTCTGAAAAAGATTGCTTGCAACTGCTGAAAGACAGAGGGATGAATACCATTCGCCTTCGCGTTTGGGTAAATCCAAATGACGATAAAGCCAGTGGACATTGCAGCAAGGAAGAAACCGTTGTCATGGCTTTGCGTGCTCAAAAAATGGGAATGCGTATCATGATTGATTTTCATTACAGTGATTCGTGGGCCGATCCAGGCAAACAATTCAAACCAAAAGCTTGGGAAAACCATACTTTTTCAGAGTTAATGACGGATGTGTACGACCATACTTTTGATGTTTTGAGCGCATTAAAATCAGCTGGAGTTACTCCGGAATGGGTTCAAGTAGGAAATGAAATTCCAGGAGGCATGATGTGGCCGGAAGGAAGTACAAAAAATTGGAGCCAATTGGCACAATTACTCAACAAAGGCTATGAAGCAACAAAGGCTATTGATGCTAAAATCAAAGTAATCGTTCATCTTGACGAAGGTAACAATAGTGAAAAATTCAGATGGTTTTTTGATAATGCTACAGCAAATAATGTAAAGTACGATGTGATTGGGCTGTCCTATTACCCTTTCTGGATCAAGAAAGATTATACTGAAACCATTGCGGATTTAGCGAATAATCTTAACGACATGGCTACCAGATATAACAAAGAAGTGATGGTTGTAGAAGTTGGTGGTGAATATGACAAAGTGCAAAACACGTACGAAATGTTAGCAGCAACAATCAAAGCGGTCAAAGCAGTGCCAAATAACAAAGGACTTGGTGTTATTTATTGGGAACCACAGGGAGAAAAGAGTTGGAGTCACTATTCGTTAAGTGCTTGGCAATCTGATGGGAAACCTTCGCCGGCTTTGGATGCGTTCAAAGAATAATTTGGATTAATAAAATTTTAAAAAAGATTTGAAAATGAAGAAAGTAATACACGTTCTGTTTGTATGTTTCACTTTTACACAATTGGCTGTGTCTCAAACACGAGAAGTTAAAGTGTTAGATACCAATTGGAAATTTCAAAAAGGCGATTTTGAAGAGGCAATTAAAGTAAATTTTAATGATTCGAAATGGGAATCCGTAACTGTTCCGCATGACTGGGCAATTTACGGACCTTTTGATAAAAATGTAGACATACAAAAAGTTGCGATTGTTCAAAACGGAGAAAATATAGCCACCGAAAAAACAGGAAGAACTGGCGCTTTACCTCATATCGGGACAGCGTGGTATCGCAATACATTTACATTGCCTAAAGATGTAAAAGGGAAAAAAATAATTTTGCTTTTTGAAGGCGCAATGAGCGAACCTCAAGTGTATTTAAACGGAAAAAAAGTGGGAGAATGGGCGTATGGCTATAGTTATTTTTATTTTGATGTTTCCCAATTTATACAAGAAGGAGCGAACACATTGTCAGTAAAACTAACCAATAAAGAATTTGCTTCCCGCTGGTATCCTGGTGCCGGTTTATACCGAAAAGTAAGTGTTATTATAAAAAATAACGAAAGCATTGACCAATGGGGACAGTTTGTAACGACACCTTTTATAAGTTCAGAACTTGCTAAAGTTAATATTAAGACCAAAGCTTCTGGGGAGAATACTCGTTTAGTCACCACTATTTTTGATGCCGAAGGACATGAACTTAGTTCAGAGGAGTCGATTATGCAATTCGGAAAGGAATTCGATCAAAATTTAAAAGTAGAAAAGCCAAAATTATGGAGTCCCGAAACCCCTTATTTGTACAAAGCGGTTTCCCAATTGTATGTTGGAAAAGAATTGAAAGATGCCATTTCAACCCGTTTTGGAATTCGCGAAATAAAATACGAGGCCAATAAAGGCTTTAGTCTTAATGGAAAGATAACCAAATTTAAAGGAGTTTGTTTGCATCACGATTTGGGTCCGCTTGGAGTTGCCGTAAATAAAGCCGCGTTACGCAGGCAAATGGAGATTCTAAAAGATATGGGCTGTAATGCAATTCGCAGTTCGCACAATATGCCTTCTTTCGAGCAATTGGAGTTGGCGGATGAAATGGGATTTATGTTTCTAGCAGAGAGTTTTGATGAATGGGTATTGCCAAAAGTAGAAAATGGCTACCATCGTTTTTTTGAAGAATATGCCGAAAGAGATATCGTCAATTTAGTGCAGGCAACAAGAAATCATCCTTCTATTGTGATGTGGAGTTCTGGAAATGAAGTGCCTGATCAATGGGGAGAAGCTGGTGTAAAAAGAGCCAAATGGTTGCAGGAATTATTCCATAGAGAAGATCCAACACGTCCGGTAACTGTAGGTATGGACCAAGTAAAAGCTACTATGGAATCTGGTTTTGGAGCTTTGCTGGATGTTCCAGGGTTAAATTATCGGGTACATTTATATGATGAAGCATTTAAAAAATTTCCGCAAGGGTTTATTTTAGGTTCAGAAACAGCTTCAACGGTTAGCTCCAGAGGGATTTATAAATTCCCTGTGGTGCAGGAAAAAATGAAACAATATCCTGATTTTCAATCTTCCTCTTATGACTTGGAAGCCTGCAGCTGGTCTAACGTGCCTGATGAAGATTTTGTGCTTCAAGATGATAAACCATGGGTAATTGGCGAGTTTGTTTGGACTGGTTTTGATTATTTAGGAGAGCCTACACCTTATGACGAAAGCTGGCCGTCCCGAAGTTCTTATTTTGGAATTAATGATTTAGCTGGTTTACCAAAAGACCGCTATTATTTATACCGAAGTCGTTGGAATACAAAAGAATCCACGCTTCATATCCTCCCACATTGGAACTGGGAAGGTCGTGAAGGAGAGATAACCCCCGTTTTTGCATACACGAGTTACAACAGCGCCGAACTTTTTATCAATGGAAAAAGTATGGGTATTCAGACGAAAAACAAAAACACTCCACAGAATCGCTATCGCCTGATGTGGATGGATGTGAAATATGAGCCAGGAACGGTAAAAGTGGTGGCTTATGATGACAATGGTAAAGCTGTTGCTGAAGAAGAAGTACGTACTGCCGGCAAGCCTTATAAAATTGTTTTAGATGCGAACAGGAAAACAATCACTGCCAATGGCGAAGATATATCCTTCGTGACCGTATCTGTAGTGGATAAAAATGGAATTCTTTGTCCTACGGCGACTAACCAATTAAAATTTAAGGTTTCTGGAGCAGGTACTTATAGAGCTGCCTGCAATGGAGATGCTACTTCTCTAGAAATGTTCCATAAAGATACCATGAAACTTTTTAGTGGGAAATTGGTAGTGCTTGTAAAATCGAAAACAACCGCAGGGGATATAAAACTTGAAGTAAATGGTGCTGGGCTTAAGAGCGGAAAATTGAACTTGGTATCTACAAAATAAATAGAAAAGGCAAGTAAGTATTGCAGCGATACTTTTGAAAACAAATGATTTAAAAACAGCAATATAACTAAACGCTACAACTGAAAGTTTTAAAAAAAGTAGCGTATCAATACTAAAATTATGAACGATATTCTAATTAAAAAAACGACCGCTTTCTTTGAAGAAAGTTTTGGTTCAGCCCCAAAAAAAATAGTGCTGTCACCGGGAAGAATTAACATTATCGGGGAACATATTGACTACAATGATGGTTATGTTTTACCGGCAGCGATTGATAAAATTATATGTTTTGCTTTCGAAAAAAGTAATTCCAATACCTCGAAAATTATTGCGATTGACCTTGACGATTCGTTTGAAATCGACGTTACCGATTCAATGGAATTAACCGATAATGTTTGGACGAATTACATTCGAGGCGTTGTCAATCAATTGAAAATTAAAGGGTTTAAATTTGATGGTTTCAACTGTGTTTTTAGCAGTAATATTCCTGTAGGTTCTGGTTTGTCTTCATCAGCGGCTTTGGAATGTGGATTTTTGTTTGGAATCAACGAGCTTTTTGAACTGAAAATAAAACCGGTTGATATTGCCTTAATGGGACAAAGTGCTGAACATTGGGTAGGAATCAATTGCGGGATAATGGATCAGTTTTCGAGTGTTATGGGTTTAGAAAATAAAGTCATAAAAATTGATTGCAAGACCTTAGAATATGAATACCATAATGCTGATTTTAATGATTATTCTTTGATTTTATTCGATTCGAATGTAAAGCATTCCTTAATGACTTCGGCTTATAATGAGAGAAGACAGCAATGTGAAGAAGGTATTGCTATTATAAAAAATAATTTCCCTGAGATAACGAGTTTTAGAGATTGCACGGAAGAACATGTTTTAGGATTGCAACATATAATGAGTGAGAATGTTTTCAAAAGGTGTCTTTTTGTAGTAAAAGAAATCAATCGGGTGAAACTTGCCTGTGAAGCATTAGATAATGGAAAGATTGAAGTTTTAGGGAAATTAATGTTCGAAACACACGAAGGATTATCGGTTGATTATGAAGTAAGTTGTGCTGAGTTAGACATGATTGTGGATACACTCAAAAAGGAAGAAGCCGTAGTTGGTTCCCGATTAATGGGCGGTGGCTTTGGTGGTTGCACTATCAACTTAATCAAAAAAGGACATGAAGAGCGAATTAAACAACAGCTTTCTGCACTTTATTTAGATACTTTTGGAATAGAATTAAAAATTTACGATGTAAAAATCGGAAATGGAACATCACTTTATATCGCGAAATAATGAAAAATTTTGATATCAACGAGGATCCGCACAGACGCTATAATCCGTTAATCAACGAATGGGTTTTGGTTTCTCCACACCGTTCGAAACGCCCTTGGCAAGGACAAAATGAAACAGTAACTTCGGATGCATTGCCGGAATATGACCCAACTTGTTATTTGTGTCCTGGAAATGTTCGAGCAAATGGAATGGTGAATCCGGATTATGAAAATTCTTTTGTTTTCGAAAATGATTTTGCCGCTTTAAAGCAAGAAGAAATTGCATTTGAAGAAAACAAAAACGACCCGAGCGACAGCGAACTGGCGAAGCAAACTTTTTTTAGAGCTAAACCAGAAAGAGGAATTTCTCGAGTGGTTTGCTTTTCGCCAAAACATAATTTGACATTGCCTGAAATGCCAGCAACTGCGATTGAAAACATCATTCATACTTGGCAAAAAGAATATACTGATTTAGGTAATGTGGACTACATCAATCATGTTCAGATTTTTGAAAATAAAGGAAGCGTTATGGGTTGCAGTAATCCGCATCCTCACGGGCAAATATGGGCGCAATCGTCTTTACCAACTGAGGTGGAGAAAACGCAAAATAACTTAAAAACCTATTTTGAAAAACATAACAAAACACTTTTTCAGGATTATTTAACTGAAGAAATGAAACTCGACGAGCGTATTGTTATTGAGAATGATCATTTTGTGGCATTGGTTCCTTTTTGGGCGATTTGGCCGTATGAAACGATGATTGTCAGCAAACGAAATGTGAGTAAAATTACGGATTTCACGGAAACGGAAGTAACCGATTTTGCAGTTATTTTAAAACAATTGACTACAAAATATGATAATCTTTTTGAAACTTCTTTTCCATATTCATCAGGAATTCATCAGTCACCTACTGATGGGGAATTGCATCCGGAATGGCATTTTCACATGCATTTTTATCCACCATTGTTGCGATCTGCAACCGTAAAGAAATTTATGGTAGGATATGAAATGATGGGTGAATCACAGCGGGATATTACGCCTGAGAAAAGTGCCGCGGTTTTAAGAGAACAGTCTAACGTACATTACAAAAATAAGTCATGAAAATAGTTGTTACCGGAGGTTTGGGATTCATTGGTTCGCATACCGTAGTAGAATTACAAAATGAAAATTTTGAAGTTGTTGTTGTTGATAATTTGTCTAATTCTTCGATTGATGTTTTGGATGGCATAGAACGAATTACAGGTAAAAAACCGCTTTTTGAACAAATAGATTTAAGAGATAAAGCAGCTGTTCAAGCTTTCTTTCAGAAGCATGATGATGTGGCTGGGGTGATTCATTTTGCTGCCTCCAAAGCAGTTGGTGAAAGTGTCAAAGAGCCTTTGTTGTATTATGAAAACAATGTTGCTTCGCTGGTTTACATTTTACAGGAGTTACAGAAAAAGCCGGAAGCCAATTTTATCTTTAGTTCATCTTGTACCGTTTATGGTCAAGCCGAAGTGATGCCCATTGCCGAAACTACGCCTGTACAAACGGCAATGTCGCCGTATGGAAATACCAAACAAATTGGGGAAGAAATTATTACCGATGTCACTAAAATAAGTAAAGTCAATGCTATTTTGTTGCGTTATTTTAATCCAATAGGTTCTCATCCATCAGCTGAAATTGGGGAACTGCCTATGGGTGTACCGCAAAATTTAGTTCCTTTTATTACTCAAACCGGAATGGGTTTGCGTGAATCATTATCCGTTTATGGGAATGATTACCCAACGATTGATGGAACCTGTGTTCGCGATTATATTCACGTAGTTGATTTGGCGAAAGCCCATGTCATTGCTTTACAAAGATTAGTGAACAAAAAGAATTCTGAGAAATTAGAAGTTTTTAATTTGGGAACCGGAACCGGAAGCTCGGTGCTGGAAGTGATTAGCGCTTTCGAAAAAGTTAGCGGACAAAAATTACCTTATACCATTGTTCCAAGAAGAGAAGGCGATGTGACTTCGGTTTATGCCAATACCGATAAAGCGAATACTGTGCTTGGATGGAAAACACAGTCAACTTTGGAAGAAGCGATTGCCAGTGCTTGGAAATGGGAACAAAAGGTCAGAAATAGCCATTAAAAATTTATGGAATCCATTTTTTGTTGTGAAACACATATGAAAATGGGATTTAGATAGTAGTTTAAGTGCTTTTTTTTAAGATTTAACCTATACAATAATAATAAATGTAAAAAATACATTTATAAATGATGTAAATAAATATTTTTATTTTACTTTTGACTTTCATAATTCATAAAAAAACAATAAAATTAAAATACATATCACATTTTATATTCAATTCTATAATGGAATTGTTTGGTTTTAAGCCAAGTTGTGTGTAATTTGTTTAAAAAAAAGCAGTATAATTACACTAATAAAAACATTACATATTACAAGACAATAATCTCATTCATTTATATTAATTTCTAAAAAACAAATTACTCATGAACCAGAACCTTGCTTTTGCTGATTACGCAGTATTTATTATTTATTTTATCGTGGTGTCCACTTACGGATATACCGTTTATCGCAAACGTGAGAAAAACGAACATGATGCCAAAGCCTATTTCCTGGCTGAGGGAACATTGACATGGTGGGCTATTGGGGCTTCTTTGATTGCTTCTAATATTTCTGCTGAACAGTTTATTGGAATGAGTGGTGAAGGATTCTTTTTAGGAATTGCAGTTGCCGCTTATGAGTGGATTGCCGCTATTGCTTTGATTATTGTAGCCGTTTGGTTTATTCCTGTTTATTTAAAAAACAAGATTTATACCATGCCTCAATTTTTAAAAACAAGGTATAACGAATCAACTGCGTTAATTATGGCCGTTTTCTGGTTGTTCTTATATGTATTTGTAAATCTTACCTCTATTTTATATTTAGGAGCCGTTGCCATTAATGGATTGGCTGGTGGTGAATATTTACACGCTATTATGATTGGGCTTGCCGTTTTTGCTTTAGTAATCTCTTTAGGAGGTATGAAAGTGGTGGCATACACGGATGTAATTCAGGTTGCGGTTTTAATTATCGGTGGACTGGTTACGTCATATATTGCTTTGACTACAGTTGGACAATATTTTGGTGTTGGAGAAAATGCAATTGCAGGTTTCAAAGTATTGATGCGAGAAGCTCCGGATCATTTCAAAATGATTATCCCGGAACCAACAGCAACTTCTTCTCAAAACGATATTAATAAGTATCTTACTTTTCCAGGAATGATGTCCTATTTGGCGGGTATTTGGATTATTAATCTTAATTATTGGGGTTGTAACCAATACATTACGCAGAGAGCTTTGGGTGCCGATTTACAAACTGCTCGTACCGGTATTTTGTTTGCAGGTATTTTGAAATTATTAATGCCGCTTATTGTTATGTTACCAGGTATTGCTGCTTATGTTTTGTATGAAAACGGACATTTACCTCAATTAGTAGGTGGAAAAGATGGTGCGTATTCTGCTGTGTTGACGTTCTTGCCTACGGGATTAAAAGGATTGTCTGTTGCTGCTTTAACGGCTGCAATTGTTGCTTCTTTGGCTGGAAAAGTGAATAGTATTTCTACTATTTATACCTTAGATGTGCATAAAAAATACATTCAAAAAGATGCAAGTGACAGAAGCCAGGTGAATATTGGAAGATATGCTGTTTTTGCAGCGATGCTTCTTGCTGTTTTGTTTACTTGGAATGATATATTAGGAATTGGTGGTGTAGGTGGATTTACCTATATCCAAAAATATACAGGGTTTATCAGTCCTGGAGTTTTTGCTATGTTTTTCCTTGGTATGTTCTGGAAAAGAACTACTGGAACTGCTGCAATAATAGGGGTGATTTCCGGTTTCTTATTGTCGGTTTTGTTTAACGAATTTGCACCGGCATTATTTGGCACCGAAACATTACTTTACACGGCTTACGCCAATGGAAAAGGTGGATATGAAATACCATTCCACATTTGTATGGGATTGTCATTTATGTTTACAATGCTTATTATGATTGCAGTGAGTTTTGCCGGACCAAAAGTGAATCCAAAAGCTTTTGAGTTAGATACTGAAATGTTCAAGGTAAAACCACAAACAACAGTATTAATCGTAATTACTTTATTGATTATTTTTGCATTGTACGCTAAGTTCTGGTAGTATATAACAACTAGTTTCAAGTTACAGGAATAACTATCATTGCCGTTTAGTTAAGATCAGTTGGTAATCCCAAATGAAAACTTAACTAAACGGCATTTGATTTTAAATGTATTTGGAGTAGGTGACAATAGACTTTGAAAGCGTTTCCACAAAAGAATCTCTGTGCCGTTAAAGTAAATAGAATCGCTGTAAGACAATTTAAATATCAGAATTAGTACTGGTAAATCTTGCGAGATTAGCCGTGTTTCAGGCGGATTAATTGCTCTGTTTTGAGAATTTTCAACTAGTGATTGAAAGAGTTGTATTTATTGCTTATTTAGTAAATAGTAGGCATAAAAAAAGCTTCCGTTAATTTCGGAAGCTTTTTTTATATTTTAAGTGATGCTTTTTAGTCTCTGTTGACCAATGCTTCTTGTTTCCATGTTTTTACGGAAGCAATTCTGCTGTTAGAATAGTCTACTTCGCTTAAGTTGTTACCATTCCAAAAAAGCCATTTTCCAGTTTTTTCTCCATTTTCATAATTAGCAACAGATAATTTGTTACCATTTGTGTCATATGAAGTCCAAAGTCCTTCAAGTTTCCCGTTTTTAAAGAAACCTTCTTGTTGTACTTTTCCATTTTCAAAGTAGTAAGTTGTTTTTACTAATTCACCTACAGCTTCTAATTTTGGATTGTTTTCTTGAGCAAATGCTATACCTGAGAAGATTAATGCGGTTAAGATTATATATTTTTTCATGTCGTTTGGATTTTTAAATTCATATTAGCTTAACAAATATATAAAACATTTTACAATAAAAAAACTTTAAGTTAACAATTTAGTAACATTGGAGTAAAACTTAACATTGAAAATAAAATTTTCAGTAAAAATCTAACACTAAAAAATGGTATTTCTCAATTCATTATTCATAATTAGTCTTAAATTTGCACCCGAGCCTTAAGGGCGAAACAATTTAAAATTAGAATAATGTATAGAAGTCATAATTGTGGCGAGTTGAATGCCTCACATATTAATACAGAAGTTACACTTGCGGGATGGGTTCAAAAATCGCGTGATAAGGGATTTATGAACTGGGTTGATTTACGGGATCGTTATGGAATTACGCAATTAATTTTTGACGAAGGTCGTTCAGAGAAATCAGTTTTTGAATTGGCTAAAACTCTTGGTCGTGAATTTGTAATTCAGGTAAAAGGTACTGTTATTGAGCGTGAAGCTAAAAATAAAAATATTGCAACAGGTGAGATTGAAATTTTAGTTACTCAACTTACTATTCTTAACGCTTCTCTTACGCCTCCTTTTACAATTGAAGATGAAACGGACGGTGGAGAGGATATCAGAATGAAATACCGTTACCTTGACATTCGAAGAAATCCGGTGAAAAACAGTTTGATGTTTCGTCATAAAGTAGCAATGGAAGTACGTAAATACCTTTCGGATTTAGACTTTTGTGAAGTGGAAACACCTTATTTAATTAAATCTACTCCAGAAGGAGCAAGAGATTTTGTGGTGCCTTCTCGAATGAATGAAGGACAGTTTTATGCGTTACCACAATCTCCTCAAACGTTCAAGCAATTATTGATGGTGGGCGGAATGGATAAATATTTCCAAATCGTGAAATGTTTCCGTGACGAAGATTTACGTGCAGACAGACAGCCAGAATTTACGCAAATCGATTGCGAGATGGCTTTTGTGGAGCAAGAAGATATCTTGAATGTTTTCGAAGGATTGACAAGACATTTATTAAAAGAAATAAAAGGTATTGAAGTAGAAAAATTCCCAAGAATTACCTACGAATACGCCATGAAAACATACGGGAATGACAAGCCGGACATCCGTTTCGGAATGGAGTTTGGGGAGTTGAATGAAGTGGCGCAACACAAAGAATTTCCAGTTTTTAATGCTGCGGAATTAGTGGTGGGAATTGCGGTTCCGGGAGTTGGAAACTATACTCGTAAAGAAATAGATGGATTAATTGACTGGGTCAAACGTCCTCAAGTGGGTGCATCTGGAATGGTCTATGTGAAATGTAATGAAGACGGAACCTATAAATCATCAGTAGATAAATTCTACGATCAAGACGATTTAACGGAATGGGCAAAAATCACTGGCGCAAAAGCGGGAGATATGATTTTTGTGCTTTCTGGTCCAGCCGATAAAACGCGTGGACAATTAAGCGCATTGCGTATGGAATTAGCAACGCGATTAGGATTGAGAAACCCGGCTGAATTTGCACCTCTTTGGGTAGTTGATTTTCCTTTATTGGAATTTGACGAAGAAAGCGGTCGTTACCATGCCATGCACCATCCTTTTACATCTCCTAAGCCTGAAGATATGCATTTATTGGAAACGAATCCAGGTAAAGTTCGTGCTAATGCGTATGATATGGTTTTGAATGGAAATGAAATTGGTGGTGGATCGATTCGTATTCATGATAAAGCGACGCAACAATTGATGTTTAAATATTTAGGTTTCACCGAAGATGAAGCTAAGGCTCAATTCGGATTCTTAATGGATGCTTTCCAGTTTGGTGCACCGCCACACGGAGGTTTGGCTTTTGGATTGGATAGATTGGTGGCAATTCTAGGTGGTCAGGAAACAATTCGTGACTTCATTGCTTTTCCAAAAAATAATTCCGGAAGAGATGTCATGATTGATGCTCCGTCAGCAATTGATGATTTGCAATTAAAAGAGTTGCATATAAAATTAGCGTAGTTGTACTTTATCGATTAAATTTGTTAGAAAACGTTGAATATCAATATTTTTACAAAATAAAAAGAGAAGAATGTCTTTCGTATTATATTAAATATTACATTTGCTCCATTATAAATTATTATTACTATTACAATGCGTACAGGTACAGTTAAATTTTTCAATGAATCTAAAGGTTACGGATTCATTACAGACGAAGAAACAGGAAAAGACATTTTTGTTCATGCATCAGGAATCAACGCGGAAGAATTACGCGAAGGTGACAGAGTTAGCTATGAAGAAGAAGAAGGAAGAAAAGGAAAAGTTGCTGCGAAAGTAGCAGTGATCTAAGCATAAAAAAATTAATTTTTTTTGCCTACGAATGTTTAAAAAACGTTCCGAATTATTTCGGGACGTTTTTTTTTATTCAAAATTGTTGTCATTTTCGGAATAAATGAACCTTCTTTTTAGAATTGTTAAATTTTTAAACGTTAAACACATCTTAAGATAAAAATCTTTTCTTATTTATAATTAATAAAAATTGTAAATTTACAACGTTGTAGTTGCGATGTATTTTTGAGTTTTTATTGTTATTTAATAATTTGAAAGTTATCTTTGTGGCTTATTTTTATTCAAAAAAATCGATAATATGCAATCCGATCAATTAAATTATATACCAATTTTAATGCAGTTTGTCCTAGCTGTAGGATTTGTTGTAGGAACTATAATAGTTTCAGGAAAATTAGGCCCTAAAAGATCTTCTGAAATCAAAGATAAGAACTTCGAATGTGGGATTGAATCTGTTGGAAATGCGAGAATTCCATTTTCAGTAAAATATTTCCTTGTGGCCATCTTATTTGTTTTGTTTGACGTTGAGGTGATTTTCTTGTATCCATGGGCAATCAATTTCAAGGAATTGGGAATGGAAGGAATGGTTAAAATGGTGATTTTTATGCTTTTGCTTTTGGTGGGATTTTTCTACATCATCAAAAAGAAAGCATTAGAGTGGGAATAAAAATTTATTTTAAATGCTGAATTTAAATGATGTCATTGTAATTCAGAATTTATAATTCAAAATAATAAAAAATGAGTGATTCAAATATAAATATGGTTGCCCCTCCGGAAGGCGTTGTTGGTGAAGGTTTCTTTGCTACAAAGCTGAATGATGTTGTGGGATTGGCTCGTGCAAATTCTTTGTGGCCTTTGCCTTTTGCAACATCTTGTTGCGGGATTGAATTTATGGCAACAATGGCTTCGCATTACGATTTGGCACGATTTGGTTCGGAGCGAGTGAGTTTTTCTCCTCGTCAAGCGGATATGCTAATGGTAATGGGGACGATTTCGAAAAAAATGGCGCCAATTTTACGTCAGGTTTACGAACAAATGTCAGAGCCTCGTTGGGTAATTGCTGTTGGAGCTTGTGCTTCATCAGGTGGAATTTTTGATACTTATTCTGTTTTACAAGGGATTGATAAAGTAATTCCGGTTGATGTTTATGTTCCGGGTTGCCCGCCAAGACCAGAGCAAATTGTTGACGGTGTTATGAAATTGCAAGAATTGGTTAAAACGGAATCGGTAAGAAGAAGAAGTTCTCCAGAATACCAAGAATTATTAGCTTCTTATAATATCAAATAAAATAATGGCGCTAGAAACGATACAAATCCAAGAAAAATTAGTTGAAACATTTGATTCAGCTGTTTTTGAATTCAATCAGGAAAGAGATATTTTTTCATTTGAGGTCGCTGCTGATAAGATTACGGCAGTGATTCTTTTTTTGAAAAATGACCCAACATTACGTTTTCATTTTTTAACTGATTTGTGTGGGATTCACTATCCTGATAATGATGTTGATCATCAATTTGCAGTGGTATATCATTTGCACAATTGGTACGAAAATAAAAGGATTAAAATTAAGGCATTTATCAACGGTGAAAACCCAGAAATAAAAACGATATCAAACATTTTCTTGAGTTCTAACTGGATGGAAAGAGAAACGTATGATTTTTATGGGATAAACTTCATTGGTCACCCACAATTGAAACGTATTTTGAATATGGATGAAATGATTTCTTTTCCAATGCGAAAAGAATTTCCAATGGAAGATAGCGGTAGAACAGATAAAGATGACCGTTTCTTTGGAAGAACAACCGACAATTATTAAAAACACACACTATTATAATTTTTCACATTAAATAAATGTCAGAACTATTATTACCACCAGAGCATCGCTATGCTAAAAGAATTGCAGCCCAACTAAACGATGACGGAAGCGAGCTTTCGATCTTAAATTTAGGGCCTACTCACCCAGCTACACACGGTATTTTTCAAAATATCTTGTTGATGGATGGAGAAAGAATTCTAGAAGCGGAACCAACCATTGGTTACATTCACAGAGCTTTCGAAAAAATCGCTGAAAATCGTCCTTTTTACCAAATCACACCTCTTACTGATAGAATGAACTATTGTTCATCGCCTATAAACAATATGGGTTGGTGGATGACATTAGAAAAATTATTGGATATTGAAGTTCCTAAAAGAGCGCAATATTTAAGAGTAATTGTAATGGAATTGGCTAGAATCACGGATCATATCATCTGTAATTCAATCCTTGGTGTGGATACCGGAGCGTACACCGGATTTTTGTATGTGTTCCAATTTAGAGAAAAAGTCTATGAAATCTACGAAGAAATTTGCGGAGCTCGTTTGACTACTAATATGGGAAGAATTGGTGGTTTCGAAAGAGATTGGTCACCAGAAGCTTTTAGAAAATTAGATGTGTTTTTAGCGGAATTTCCTGCTGCCTGGAAAGAATTTGAAAACTTATTCGAAAGAAATAGAATTTTTATTGACAGAACTGTAAATGTTGGAGCTATAACGGCTGAACAAGCTATGGCTTACGGATTTACAGGTCCAAATTTACGTGCTGCAGGTGTCGATTATGACGTCCGTGTAGCGCAACCGTATTCTTCTTATGAGGATTTTGATTTTATTATTCCTGTTGGGAAATCTGGAGATACGTACGACCGTTTTTGCGTTCGTAATGCCGAAGTTTGGGAGAGTTTGAGTATCATTCGTCAAGCATTAGAAAAAATGCCAGAAGGAAATGATTTTCATGCTGATGTTCCGGATTATTATCTTCCTCCAAAAGAAGATGTTTACACGAGTATGGAATCGTTGATTTACCATTTCAAAATTGTGATGGGAGAAGTTCCTGTTCCAGTTGCCGAAATATATCATCCTGTTGAAGGTGGAAATGGAGAACTAGGTTTTTACTTGGTTACTGATGGAAGTCGAACTCCATATAGATTACATTTCCGCAGACCTTGTTTTATTTACTATCAAGCGTATCCAGAAATGATTAAAGGATCATTATTGTCGGATGCAATTGTTATTTTGTCAAGTTTAAATGTTATTGCCGGAGAATTAGACGCTTAATAAAATTATAAATGATGAATTGTAAATTAGGAATGGAAGTCAAAAAACATTTAAAATTTAGGATTCAAAATTTGAAATAATAAAAAATGGAACGTACGTATCACAAACAAGAAATAAATATGACTGAAGCATTGATGACTCGCATCAATGAACTAATCAGTCATTATCCTGAAGACAAAAGAAAATCGGCATTATTGCCTGTTTTACATGAAGTTCAAGATGCTCACGAGAATTGGTTGAGTATTGAATTAATGAATAAAGTAGCCGAAATCCTTTTGATTAAGCCAATTGAAGTTTATGAAGTAGTTTCGTTTTATACGATGTACAACCAAAGACCAGTTGGAAAATACATGTTTGAATTTTGTCAAACTTCTCCTTGTTGTTTGAATGGAGTAGAGGATTTAATGGATTATACTTGTGAAAAACTAGGTGTAAAAGTAGGTGAGCCTACTCCAGACGGTCTGTTTGAAGTTAGAGGAGTTGAATGTTTAGGTGCTTGTGGTTACGCTCCAATGATGCAATTAGGCGATTTTTACAAAGAACATTTGACGGCAGCAAAAATCGACCAGTTAATTGATGATTGCAAAAACGATACAATAATATTACACGATAAATAATATGTCACAAAAAATATTATTAGACAAAATAAATATTCCAGGAATTAAAACGTACGAAGTATACCGTCAAAACGGTGGTTATGCTTCAGTAGAAAAAGCCCTAAAAACATTAACGCCAGACGAAGTAGTTGAGGAAGTGAAAACTTCAGGATTGCGTGGTCGTGGTGGAGCAGGATTCCCAGCAGGAATGAAATGGAGTTTTATTGATAAA
This sequence comes from Flavobacterium sp. 120, assembly GCF_003633605.1. Classification (NCBI taxonomy): domain Bacteria; kingdom Pseudomonadati; phylum Bacteroidota; class Flavobacteriia; order Flavobacteriales; family Flavobacteriaceae; genus Flavobacterium; species Flavobacterium sp. 120. Next base: position 95,565 of record NZ_RBKZ01000001.1, read on the forward strand.
AAATCAGGAAAACCAAGACATTTAGTTTGTAATGCGGATGAATCAGAGCCGGGAACTTTCAAAGACCGTTATTTGATGGAATTTATTCCTCATTTATTGATTGAGGGAATGATTACTTCCAGCTATGCATTGGGTGCAAACCTATCTTACATCTACATTCGTGGAGAATACATGTGGGTTTATAAAATATTAGAAAGAGCCATTAATGAAGCAAAAGCTGCTGGATTTTTGGGTAAAAATATATTAGGTTCAGGGTACGATTTAGAACTTTATGTTCATTGTGGTGCCGGAGCTTACATTTGTGGTGAAGAAACTGCATTGATTGAATCATTGGAAGGAAAAAGAGGAAATCCTCGTATCAAACCACCATTTCCTGCTATTTCAGGACTTTGGGCAAATCCAACGGTTGTAAATAACGTAGAAACAATTGCCGCTGTGCCTTGGATTATCAATAATACAGGAGCGGAATATGCTAAAATTGGTATTGGACGTTCTACAGGAACCAAGTTAATTTCAGCTTCCGGGCATATCAAAAACCCAGGTGTTTATGAAATTGAATTAGGTCTAAGTGTTTACGAATTTATGAATTCTGATGAATATTTAGGCGGAATGAGTTCTGACAGACCTTTGAAAGCATTTGTACCGGGAGGAAGTTCTGTTCCCGTTTTACCTGCGAATTTAATTTATAAAACGGCAAACGGTGAAGATCGTTTGATGTCATACGAATCGTTAAGTGACGGTGGATTTGCAACAGGTTCTATGTTAGGATCAGGCGGATTTATTGTTTACAATGATACGTCTTGCATCGTTCGTAATACTTGGAATTTCTCTCGTTTTTACCACCATGAAAGTTGTGGACAATGTTCTCCATGTCGTGAAGGTACTGGTTGGATGGAAAAAGTATTACACCGAATCGAAAACGGTCACGGTCGGGAAGAAGATATCGATTTGCTATTGAGTATTCAAAGTAAAATTGAAGGAAACACCATTTGTCCATTAGGTGACGCGGCAGCTTGGCCAGTGGCAGCAGCAATTCGTCATTTTAGAGAAGAGTTTGAATACCATATTCGTTTCCCGGAAAAAATAAAAAATAGAGATCATTTTGTTGCTGAACCTTTTGAAAAAGTAAAGCATTTAGTTTCTAAAGTAATCGTATAAAGTCAAGAATTTCAGAAAATGAAAGTAACCATAGACGGTCAAAGCATAGAAGTAGAACCAGGAACAACAATCCTGCAGGCAGCACGTATGATAGGTGGAGAAGTAGTTCCGCCAGCAATGTGCTATTATTCTAAACTAAAAGGTAGCGGTGGAAAATGCCGTTGTTGTTTAGTGGAAGTTTCCAAAGGAAGTGAAGCCGATCCAAGACCAATGCCTAAATTAATGGCATCTTGTGTAACCGGTTGTATGGACGGAATGGAAGTAAACAGTAAATCTTCGCCAAGAGTAACCGAAGCAAGAAAATCAGTAACGGAATTTTTATTGATTAATCACCCGTTAGATTGTCCGGTTTGTGATCAGGCAGGAGAATGTGATTTGCAAAATTTAAGCTTCGAACACGGGAAATCAGAAACTCGTTTTATCGAAGAAAAAAGAACTTTTGAGCCAGAAAATATTGGTCCAAATATTCAATTGCACATGAATCGTTGTATTCTTTGTTACCGTTGCGTAATGGTGGCAGATCAATTGACTGATGATCGTGTACACGGAGTAATGGATAGAGGAGATCATTCTAATATATCAACTTGTATCTCAAAAGCGGTTGATAATGAGTTCTCTGGAAATATGATTGATGTTTGCCCGGTAGGAGCTTTAACTGATAAAACATTTAGATTTAAATCTAGAGTTTGGTTCAGTAAGCCTTATAATGCACACAGAAATTGCCCTACTTGTTCTGGAAAAACTACCGTTTGGATGTTTGGTGACGAAATCCAACGTGTTACCGGAAGAAAAGACGAATACCATGAAGTAGATGAATTTATTTGTAATGGATGTCGTTTTGATCACAAAGATATTGCAGATTGGACTATTGAAGGACCAAGAGCATTCGAAAAAGATTCGGTTATCAACCAAAATAAATACAACAGAAAATTACAAAAAGTGGAAATCGCTACTGAAGAAAATATTCTTTTAGGTAGAGAAGAAGACCGTAAGAAAATAAGTATGGTCGAAATTCCATTGACTGAGGAAGACATTATTAATCAAAAAAGCTTGGGTAATAATGGATAGTACTATTATCATAGAAAAAAGTGTCATTATTATTGCGGTTTTTGCTTTGACAATGTTAATGGCAATGTATTCCACTTGGGCTGAACGAAAAGTTGCCGCTTGGCTTCAAGATCGTGTTGGACCAAATAGAGCCGGTCCTTTTGGATTGTTTCAACCGCTTGCCGATGGTTTAAAATTATTCTCGAAAGAAGAATTTGAGCCTAATACACCAAACAGATTTTTGTTTTTTGTAGGTCCGGCAATTGCAATGAGTACCGCTTTAATGACCAGTGCCGTAATTCCTTGGGGAGATAAACTGCATTTGTTTGGAAGAGATATTTTATTGCAGGCCACTGATTTAAACATTGGATTATTATACTTTTTTGGAGTTGTTTCAGTAGGTGTTTACGGAATCATGATTGGTGGTTGGGCATCTAATAATAAATTCTCTTTGATGGGTGCGGTTCGTGCTGCTTCGCAAATGGTATCTTATGAAGTTGCCATGGGACTTTCGATGATTGCTTTGTTGATGATGACCGGAACGTTGAGTTTAAGAGAGATTTCAGCGCAACAAGCAGGAATGAATTGGAATGTTTTTTACCAACCGTTATCTTTTATTATATTTTTAATTTGTGCTTTTGCAGAAACGAACAGAACTCCTTTTGACTTAGCGGAATGCGAAAGTGAATTAATTGGAGGTTATCATACCGAATATTCCTCAATGAAAATGGGATTCTATTTATTTGCTGAATATGCTAATATGTTTATCTCTTCTACGATTTTGGCGGTTTTATTCTTTGGAGGATATAATTATCCTGGAATGAGTTGGGCTGTTGAAAATTGGGGTGTAAATATTGCCAACATTATAGGATTTGGTGCTTTGTTTATCAAATTGTGCGGATTCATATTTTTCTATATGTGGGTTCGTTGGACTATTCCAAGATTCAGATACGATCAATTGATGCATTTGGGTTGGAGAATACTAATTCCATTGTCGATCATTAATATTATAATTACCGGAATTGTAATTTTGAGAAGTGAAATTGCAACTTATTTAGGATTTTAATTAGTACCGAAAAGCCCTAGCCCTGATAGCAGTGGAAATCCTTTTATCCTGAACTTGTTTCAGGATCCTGAAACAAGTTCAGGATAAAAGATTGAAACGAATAGCAGGATTAAGCTTCAAATAAAAATAAAAAATGTCAATAGAAAGTATATCCTTATCGGGAAGAAAAAAGCAAGTCTCTAACAAGGAGATGACTTTTTGGGAAAGAATGTATCTTGTTGCGATTGTCAAAGGTTTGATAATTACGATTCAGCATTTGTTCACCAGAAAAGTAACGATTCAGTATCCGGAGCAAGTACGTGTAATGAGTCCGGTGTATCGCGGTCAGCACATGTTGAAGCGTGATGAGCAAGGTCGTGAGAACTGTACGGCTTGTGGTTTGTGTGCGTTGTCTTGTCCTGCGGAAGCGATTACGATGAAGGCTGAAGAACGCAGAGCAGATGAAAAACATTTGTACAGAGAAGAAAAATATGCATCGATTTATGAAATCAATATGTTGCGTTGTATTTTTTGTGGATTGTGTGAAGAGGCTTGTCCGAAAGACGCTATTTACTTGACAACTTCTAAAGTTCTGGTTCCTTCAAGTTATGAAAGAGAAGATTTTATCTTTGGAAAAGACAAATTGGTCATGCCGCTTGAAATGGCAATGAAAAACGCTCAACTTAAAAACGCTAACTAATGTCTACGATACTTATAATTTTTTGTGTATTGGCTGCTATCACATTAGCAACCGCATTTTTGACAATTTTTAGCAAAAATCCGATTCACAGTGCTATTTATTTAGTGATTTGTTTCTTTTCGATTGCAGGTCATTATCTATTATTGAATTCTCAATTCTTGGCGATAGTGCATATTATTGTGTATTCTGGAGCGATTATGATTTTGTTTTTATTCACGATAATGTTGATGAATTTAAATGAGGAAAGAGAAGTGCACCGACCTAGAATTACGCGATTAGGAGCTATTGTTTCTTTTTGTTTAATCTGTTTGGTTTTGATAGCTATTTTTATCAATTCAAAACCTATTGTTGGAGAATATGTAACTACTGGCGAAGATTATCAGTCTATAAAAGTATTGGGTAAAATCTTGCTGAATGAATATATGGTTCCGTTTGAATTTGCTTCCATATTACTTTTAGTTGCTATGATTGGAACTGTTTTATTGTCTAAAAAAGAAAAATTGCAAAAATAAGATGAACAATATTTTAAACCACATTGGTATTGAAAATTATATATTCCTAAGCGTAATACTTTTTTGTATTGGCGTTTTCGGAGTGTTGTACAGACGAAATGCCATTATCGTATTTATGTCAATTGAAATTATGCTGAATGCAGTAAACTTATTGTTTGTAGCATTTTCAACTTATCATCAAGATGCGCAAGGACAAGTTTTTGTGTTCTTCTCGATGGCTGTTGCTGCGGCAGAAGTTGCGGTAGGATTGGCAATTCTGGTTTCTATCTTTAGAAATTTAGGATCAATTACTATCGATAATTTAAAAAACTTAAAAGGATAAATGGAAATGAATACCAATATAGCTTTAGTTTTAGTTCTCGCTCCTTTTTTAGGATTTTTAATCAATGTTTTCTTTGGCAAAAGCCTTGGAAAATCCCTTTCTGGAATAATTGGAACGCTTTCAGTAGTGGTTTCTTTTATTGCGACTGCTTACTTCTTTGGGGGAATTGCAGCGCAACCGGAAGGAATTCGAATTTCACTTTTTGATTGGATCCAAATCAGTAATTTCAAAGTTGATTTTGGATTTCAATTGGACCAATTGTCCATTTTATGGTTGCTTTTCGTAACTGGAATTGGGTCTTTGATTCATTTGTATTCCATAAGTTACATGCACGATGATGAAAATATGCACAAGTTTTTCGCGTATTTGAATCTGTTTATATTCTTCATGATTACATTAGTAATAGGAAGTAACTTATTAGTGTTGTTCATCGGTTGGGAAGGCGTTGGTCTTTGTTCGTATCTGTTAATTGGATTTTGGCATAAAAACCAAGAGTACAATGACGCTGCTAAGAAAGCATTCATCATGAACCGTATTGGTGATTTAGGGTTGTTAGTTGGAATTTTTATTCTAGGGAATTTATTTTCGACTTTAGATTACGCTACTTTAAAAACGGCTATCGCTGGTGCAACGGATCTTAATATGTATTGGCTTTCTGTTGCTGCTTTCGCTTTATTTATTGGAGCTTGTGGTAAATCGGCACAAATTCCATTGTATACTTGGTTACCGGATGCGATGGCTGGTCCAACACCAGTTTCGGCATTGATTCACGCAGCTACAATGGTAACTGCAGGGATATTTATGATTACCAGATTGAATTTCTTATTTGATTTAACTCCAGATGTACAATCGATAATTGCTGTAGTTGGAGCTGTTACTGCTTTAGTTGCTGCAACCATTGGATTGGTTCAAAACGATATCAAGAAAGTTTTGGCTTATTCTACTGTTTCTCAATTGGGATTAATGTTCTTGGCTTTAGGTTTAGGCGCTTATGAAGTGGCTGTTTTCCACGTAATCACACACGCTTTCTTCAAAGCTTGTTTGTTCTTGGGTTCAGGTTCTGTAATTCACGCTTTGCACGGAGAACAAGACATGCGCAACATGGGTGGTTTGAAAAAAGCAATGCCGATTACTTTTGCAACAATGTTGATTGCTTCTTTAGCAATTTCCGGAGTTCCATTATTCTCTGGGTTTTTCTCGAAAGACGAAATCTTATTAGTGGCTTTCCATCATAATATTCCGTTATGGGTTGTGGCTTCGGTTGCTTCTATAATGACTGCTTTCTATATGTTCCGTTTGATGTTCTTAACGTTTTTCCAAGAATTCAGAGGAACCGCAGAACAAAAACATCATTTGCACGAAAGTCCTTCTTTGATTACTATTCCTTTGATTGTTTTAGCAATTTTGGCAACTATCGGTGGTTTGATTAGTTTACCAGGAAACAGTTGGTTGAATCATTATCTGATTCCAATTTTACCAAAATTAGCAACCGCTGAACACCATTTAGGAACTACTGAATATATCTTGATGGCCATTGCTGTTGTGGGTGGATTAGTAGGAATTGGTATTGCTTACGCCAAATACATCAAACAAAATACAGTTCCGACTGAAGATGCTGAAATTACAGGATTTTCTAAAGTGCTTTACAATAAATATTATGTTGATGAATTTTATGACGCTATTTTTGTTAAACCAATTAATTTCTTGTCTCGTTTTTTCAGAGACACTGTAGAAACTGGTTTGTCAGCTTTAGTTTTTGGATTCGGAAAAGTTACCAACGAAATAAGTTACCAAGGAAAGAAAATACAAAATGGAAGCATTGGTCTTTATCTTTTTGTTTTCGTATTAGGGCTTTGTGCCATTGTTTCTTATTTATTTTTAGCTCAATAATCTTATACTATGAATGTATCTCTAATATTAATTATACTTTTGGTTGGTGCGTTTGCAACTTATCTTGCAGGCGATAAACTGGCTTCAAAAGTGGCTTTGTTCTTTGGATTAGCTGCTGCAGGCGCTTCTGTTGTATTATTAAATCACTATAATTTAGGTGAAAATATCAGTTTCATCAACCAGTGGATTACGCAGCCTAATATTTCTTTTGCTCTAAAAGCAGACGGATTATCAATGGCAATGCTGTTATTGACCACAGTTTTGACTCCAATAATTATATTTTCCTCTTTTGGAAATGACTATAAAAATTCAAAATCATTTTATGCTTTAATCTTGTTTATGGCGTTTGCAATGGCAGGAACTTTCTTGGCATCAGATGGTTTGTTGTATTATATTTTCTGGGAATTAGCATTGATTCCAATTTACTTCATTGCTTTAATTTGGGGTAACGGAGATACAGAAGAACGCAAAAAAGCGGTAGTTAAATTCTTTATCTACACACTTGCTGGTTCTTTATTTATGTTGGTTGCTTTTGTTTATATGTATCAAAAATCAGGAAGTCTTTTATTAGAAGATTTATACAAATTAAATTTATCAGCAACGGAACAATTGTGGATATTCTTGGCTTTCTTCTTGGCGTATGCCATTAAGATTCCATTAATTCCTTTTCACACTTGGCAAGCAAATGTGTACCAAAAAGCACCAACTGTTGGGACAATGCTTTTGTCTGGTATCATGCTAAAAATGGGATTGTACAGTGTTATCCGTTGGCAATTGCCATTGGCGCCATTGGCAGCCAAAGAATACATGTATATTTTCATAGGACTTGGAATTGCAGGTGTAATTTACGGATCTATCGTAGCATTGAAACAAAAAGATTTAAAGAAATTATTAGCGTATTCTTCTTTGGCTCACGTTGGTTTGATTGCTGCAGGAACATACACTTTGACATTAGACGGATTGCGTGGAGCAGTTTTACAAATGATTGCACATGGATTTGTAGTTGTTGGATTGTTTTATGCTGCTGAAATTATTTTCAGAAGATACGAGACCAGAGCCATTGGTGAAATGGGAGGTATTCGTACACAATCACCAAAATTCACTTCGATGTTTATGATTTTGGTTTTAGCATCTGTTGCCTTGCCAACTACTTTTAACTTTATTGGAGAATTCACCGTTTTATACAGTCTTTCACAAATTAATATTTGGTTTGCCATTTTAGGAGGAACTACAATAATTTTAGGAGCGTATTATATGTTGAAAATGTTTCAACATGCCATGTTGGGAGAAACCAATTCTAAAGTTTTTGCTGATGTAACGATCAATGAAGGAATAACATTGGTACTTATAATTGGTGTTTTATTCTTTTTTGGGATGTATCCAAAACCAATTACCGATCTGATTACTCCAAGTCTGGAAGAAATTTTAACTCAAATAAACCGAATTAACTAAGTCAAATAAAAAAATGAATACATTAATAGCTATAATAGGATTAGGTGTTTTATGCCTTTTATTTGAAATTTTTAATTTAAGGAAAGCCATTGTTCCAATAACAATACTTGGATTATTGGGAGTGCTGGGTTTAACTATATCTGAATTTAATTCTACGGAGAGTTACTACAACAACATGATTGTTGTCAGTAAATTTTCAAGTACTTTTTCGTCTTTGTTTATTGTGCTTACCATTTTCTTAGTGGCTTTAGGACATAACTTTTACGAAAATCATCAATCTAAAATCTCTGATTATATTGCCATAAAAATATTTTTATTGGCTGGAGCAGTAGCAATGGTTTCTTTTGGGAACTTAGCAATGTTCTTTTTAGGAATTGAAGTATTATCAATTGCGCTTTATATTCTTGCGGCAAGTGATCGTATGAATTTAAAAAGTAATGAAGCGGGAATGAAATATTTCTTGATGGGATCTTTTGCATCGGGAATCATTCTGTTTGGTATCTGTTTAATTTACGGAGCTATGGGAAGTTTTGATGTTACTGAAATCAGCGAATTATCACAATCAGCTGAATTGCCAATTTGGTTCCCAATAGGGATTGTATTGGTAACGATCGGTATGTTATTTAAAGTGGCTGCAGTTCCATTCCATTTCTGGGCACCGGATGTATACGAAGGTTCTCCAGCGTTGACAACAGCATTGATGAGTACTTTAGCGAAAGTAGTTGCTATGGCAACTTTGTACAAATTATTATCTGTTATGAATGCAGATGTTTCAGAGTCATTCAAAATGGTAGTAGTCGTGATTTCTATGGCTTCGATGACCGTTGGTAATATTATGGCATTAAGACAAACGAATGTAAAACGTATGTTGGCTTTTTCAGGGGTTTCTCATGCTGGTTTTATGTTGATGACTTTATTGAGTTTGTCTACATCAGCTGGAAGTTTGTTGTATTATGCCTCAGCGTATTCTTTATCAGGAATCGCAGCTTTTAGTGTAATTTTATACGTTTGTAAAAATAGAGACAACGAAGATGTGGTTAATTTCCACGGATTAGGAAAAACAAATCCATTATTAGCAGCCATTCTTACGGCAGCTTTACTTTCTATGGCTGGTATTCCAATTTTTGCCGGATTCTTTGCTAAGTTGGTTTTGTTCAATCAAACGATTCAAGCAGGTTACTTGGCTTTAGTAATTGTAGCTGTAGTAAATTCCATTATAAGCGTTGGTTACTACTTCAAATTAATTTTGGCGATGTACACTAAAGAACCAAACGAAGAAAGAAAAGGAACTCCGGTTATTATTTATGCTGTTGCTGTTATTGCAATTGTATTGAATATCGCATTAGGTTTGTACCCTTCATTTGTGTTGGATTTATTGGCATAAACCAAAGTTTTTTAAAAATATACAGAAAACCATCAAGAGCAATTTTGATGGTTTTTTTATGAATTACCTCGAATAAAGCCAATCTCTCAATTCCTAATAAAAGTATAATATCGAATTGATTTCAAACTAGTTTTATTAAATTTGTATATACAAATGATTTAATCGTTTACTAAATAAAGAAAGATGGCAAATACATTAAAAATACAAATTTGGTCGGATATCATGTGTCCGTTTTGTTATATAGGAAAAAGAAGAATTGAAGGTGCGCTACAAAATTTCGAACATAAAGATGCAGTTGAAATTGAATGGAAAAGCTTTCAGCTAGACGCTGGCTTTGTTGCTTCTCCCGAGGATAATATGGTAGAGCATTTGGCAGAAAAATATAGAAAAGATACTGATTGGGCTCAAGAGATGCTTGACAATATGACCCAGAATGCTAAAAATTCAGGTTTGGATTTTCATTTTGAAAAAGCGATTATGGCCAATTCATTGCATGCGCATCGCTTGTTGCATTTGGCGAAAAAGTATAATATGGCAAATGATTTAGAGGAATTACTGTTCAAAGCCTATTTGACTGATGGTAAGAATATTAATGATTTGAATACATTGAAGGCATTGGGACTGGAAGTAGGACTAAATGCAGAAGTGATTGATGAAGTATTGCATTCTGATGCTTATAAAAATGAAGTACAGCAGGACATTGCAGCAGCACAATCTATCGGTGTTCAAGGGGTTCCTTTCTTTGTTTTCGATAATAAATATGCTATTTCGGGTGCGCAACATGTTGAAACATTTGTGAAAACACTAGAGAAAGTATGGGAAGAAGGAAAGTTTGATTCAAAAGTAACGCTATTAAATGCTACCGATGGAGACAGCTGCGGAATCGATGGTTGTGATTAAAACTATAAACCTTTTTATTCTAAATTCTCAGAAGCAATAAAAAATCAGTAATTATGAGTGATAGTACAAAAGTAATCCGTTGGGGAATATTGGGATGTGGCGATGTTACCGAACTGAAAAGTGGTCCTGCATACCAGAAAACGGATGGCTTTGAAGTGGTCGCAGTAATGCGAAGAGATGCGGATAAAGCTGCAGATTATGCTAAAAGACACGGAATAAGCAAGTGTTACATGAATGCCGATGATTTGATTAATGATCCTGAGATTGATGCGATTTACATTGCTACACCTCCGGATGTTCATAAATTATACGGACTTAAGGTGGCCGAAGCGGGAAAGATTTGTTGTATCGAAAAACCTTTGGCGCCAAATTATCAAGACAGTCTTGCAATTTACGATGCCTTTGCCGCAAAAAACATTCCTTTGTTTGTAGCTTATTACAGGCGTACCTTACCTCGTTTTGAACAGATAAAAACATGGCTTGATACAGGTTGCATTGGTGAAATCAGGCATATAAGATGGCATTTGAGTAAACCGGCAAATGCTAAGGATTTATCTGGGGAATACAATTGGCGAACTGATACCGCTATTGCTACCGGTGGTTATTTTGATGATTTAGCGAGTCATGGTCTGGATTTATTCACACATCTTTTGGGAAATATAAAACAGGTTTCCGGGTTAAGTCTCAATCAACAAGGATTGTATTCGGCTAAAGATGCAGCGACTGCCTGTTGGCTGCATGAGTCTGGTATTACTGGCTCAGGAAGTTGGAATTTTGGTTGCTATGAACGGGAAGATAAAGTGGAGATTTTTGGAAGCAAAGGAAAAATAACATTTTCTGTATTTGAAAATGATCCTCTGGTACTTTCGAACGAAGCGGGGCAAACAGAAGTATTCATTGAACATCCTAAAAACATACAGTTGTATCATGTTCAGCAAATGCGAGAAGACCTTTTGGGGAATAGTAAACACCCTTCTACAGGTTTAACAGGAGCTCATACGAGCTGGGTTATGGATAAGATTATTGGGAATCTTTAGTGTTTTTCGATTGTTTAAAACCAAAAAAAAAGGCTGTCTAATAAAGACAGCCTCATAATTACTACAATTTATTCAATCACTATTTGGTAGTAACTGTTTCGCTAAATGTTTTACCATTGTAGGTTATCTCAAACGTATATTTACCGTTATGAGCGCTACTCAAGTCAAATATTTTACCTACATAAAGATCAGCAGCCAAAGTTTCTTTATACACTTCAGTTTGATCCGAGTTGTAAACAGCAACAGTAACCGGAACTTTTTCAAGGTTTAAAACATTAACAGTAACGATTCCGTTTTTATTTGCCACAACTGGTTTGTACACTTCAGAAATAGCATTGGCAGACAATTTTGCTTTGTTACCCACTACCTCAATTTTATACTTTGAAATTTTAAGAGCACTTTCTGCTTTCAAGAAGTAGATTCCGTCTGGCAAAGCAGTCAAATCGTATGTTCTGTTGATGTTATCTTCAGAAGTTACTTTTTCCTGATAGATTAAACTGTCATTAGTGTCATAAATTGACAAATCAATTTTCTTAATCTCTTTCAAACTAAAACTTACAGTTTTTCCTTCTTCTTTTATTAAATCCAGTGAAAAATCTGCGTTTCCTGCATGTGCTTGTACGGCAGTCAAAACTACTGCGGCTAATACTAAACTAAATTTTAAAATCTTTTTCATAATCGTAAACTTTTTAGATTTATAATGATATTTATCCGATGCTAAATTACCCTAACCTATTCAGTATGAGTAGTGCTGAATTTTCTATTTTGTGTGCTATTTTACCTTTTACGAAATCGATTAAGGTTAAAAAAGTTAATCGAGTGTCTATTTTCGATAATTTTGTGCTAATTCTAAATACGTATTCGTATGAAAATTATACCACCAGCTTTTGAAATTATTGCTCCATCCTTTGGGAGCTCTTTTTCTTTTTCGAAATATGTTGAAAATGCAAACAGTAAAGCACACTTGTGGCATTATCATCCTGAAATAGAACTGGTTTTTGTTAATGGGGGTTCTGGAAAACGCCAGATAGGAAGTCATATTTCATATTATACCGATGGTGATTTGATTCTGATAGGAAGTAATTTACCCCATTGTGGATTTACCAATGAAGAAACCGGAAACAAAAATGAAACGGTCATACAGATGAAACCGGATTTCTTGGGGAATGGATTTTTTGATATTTCGGAAATGACCAATATTAGGAATCTTTTTAGTCAAGCCAAAGCCGGAATTGCTTTTGAAGGTGAAACTAAAAGAAATATAGGAAAGAAAATAGAGTCGATGGAAGAACAGTCGCAGTTTGAAAGACTGTTGACCATGTTAAGTATTCTAAATGAGTTGGAACTCTCCAAAGAATCTACCGTTTTGAATGCCGATGGATTTTCGATAGAAATGCAAATGCAGGATAATGACCGCATCAATGCTGTTTTTAATTATGTAAAAGATAATTTTCAGGATCATATTACGCTCGAACAAGTTTCGGAATTGGTGAGTATGACGGAACCTTCCTTTTGTAGGTATTTTAAAAAGATAACTAATAAAACCTTTACCAAATTTGTAAATGATTACCGTTTGGTTCACGCCTCAAAATTGCTTGCTGAAAAGCCCATCAGCATTTCTGAGATATGTTATGAAAGTGGTTTTAATAATTTCAGTTATTTCAATAAATCGTTCAAAGAATTTACAGGTAAAAGTGCTTCGCAATACCGTCAGGAACTGAAATCGGTGCTGAAGTAAATAAGAGCTTTATGTGCCTGGATTTTTTCTGCTACAATTTTATGCAGTAGTCAGAATGGGAAAAACTATTTAGGATAACTCGCTATAAATTATTTTGTCGTTGAAAATGATTTTTATTGTTGATGAATTTCTCTCAAGTACTGTGTTTAGTGCTTTTTTTATTTTACAAAAGTAAAAACACACAGTAATATTTTTTTAATATGGAAAGAATTAATGTGTTTTAACGGATTTTTATGTTTTTAATCGATTTTTTAATTTTTAACATTTTTTTCATAATTGTATGTTAATAAATGTAGTAATTTTGGTAATTTTTTTCTCCTTTTTTAAAAACCATTAAGAAGTTTTTAACGTATTTAGAATAAATACCCGGATTCAAAATAGGCATTTTTAGAGTTAGATTACAGCAATTTCAGGATATTTTGCGCTAATTCTTTCGATATATCATCATAAAGTATTTTTAAAAAATATATAAAATTACCATCATGTTCATTTTAGTTTGTTTAAATTTTTAACAAATTTTTAACAAAACTTTCATTTTAAAAATACAAAATCACAGGGTTTCCAAAAAGTATAAAAATATAGATTTTAACAACAAAGCGTATGCATAACTTTACTAAAAGTCAGTCACAAGTTTATTTGTCCTTATTATTTCTGATTCTTTCGCTAACGTTTGCAGTTAGTAGCTTTGCCCAAGCTCCTGCATTAGAAATGGCAAGTGTTACCCCGGCGGCAGATAATGGTAGGGTAACTGCGTACACGGTACAGTTGCAAAAAAACACTAATAATCCTACTGGAAATACATTTGCTAATTACAACACCCCATCGGCTTTATCCACAGCAATGACGGTAACGCAGTTTGCATTTACTAATTCTATATATTTTGGTGATACTGCCGAAGCTCCTTATCAATTATTGAATGGTGTAGGTAATGTTGGTGGTGGAAACGATAATAATCAATATACCAGCTATGGCGCTGCTAATGGTACAGGTCTAGATATAGCAACCAATTTTGGGGTAAGAATTGTCACTGATCTTGCGACTGCGGGTACTCAGCCTGGAAACGGTAGGGTAAAAATGGGTGAAGTAACAATTGTGTATACAAGAGGCACCCAAAACCCTCTTTTGCATTTCAAGGGTCTTGGTGGTGCAATAGGAGGAGTGTCTTTGACTTCTGAGTTTACAATTAAGTCCATATTAAACTCCTCAGGTGCTGAGGTTCTTACAAGTACTAATATTTCGCAGCGTTCAGGTACAAATTTAGTGGTTGATAACGTAACTAAAACAATAAACAATAGTTACACAGGTGTAGACAATCCTGCTACAGTGAATTCAGGTAGAGGTACGATTCAATTTACCGGTAATGATGTACGTACTATTGTGTTAGAAATATATGCAAATAGGAATGGTACTGCCACCAACGTTGCATGGTCGGGAGCTGATGCTTTTTACATTAGTACCTCTATTGGTGAAACAGACTTGCTTGTAACCAAAACCATAAACAATATTACGCCAATTATAGGTAGTAATGTTGTTTTTAATATTAATTCTTCAAATGTAGGTTCTAGCAATGCGACAGGTGTTTCAGTCAATGATTTATTGCCAACGGGTTATACCTATGTGAGCCATATTGCTAGCTCTGGTACATATAACAGTGCAACTGGAGTTTGGACAATAGGAAATTTGAATGACGGTGCAACTAGCAATTTAGCAATTACAGCGACTGTAAATTCTGCCGGTAATTATACAAATACTGCAACTATTTTAGGTAATGAATCAGATCCAGTATTGTCAAATAATACGGCTAATGTTACCCCAATTCCTTTTAGTAGTGCTTCACAAAGAAATTGTAACAGCACAGCCACAACAGTACCAAATCTTAGCTTTCAAAATCCAGTTTTCTTTAGCGGTTCAGATAATGGTGTACCAGATGTTGGGGATGTATATCGTTTTCCTAACGTTACAACAGGTATTGATGCATTGTTAACAATATCAGGTTTGAGTGGAAATGGTGGAACACCAACTCTAACTGCAATAGATCAACCAGCGGTAACTGAGGGTACCGATGGTTTTGACGATGCATTTCAACCATCATTAGCTACCAACGGAGGTAATCCTGCTACAGCAAGTTTCGCTATTAATTTTGTTACGGCAGGAGGAACATTTGCTAATCCTGCAAATATCAACTATTACGTTTCGGCATTAGATATAGATGGAGATGAGGGTACTCTCCGAGAGTTTGTTGAAATGAATAGACCTGATGCTCGATTTAATTCGAACCCTACAAATTTAACTTTTGCTACAACTGCAACTACTTTTAGAGGGACAGCTACAAATGTAACAACTCAGCCAGGTACTGGAGTTACTCCAGAATATGCGTACACTGCTTATTTTGAAAATCGTAACTCAATGGTGTTTACTTTAGGTGCACAGGGAGGCACGACTGTTAATAGGCTTTATTCGCTTTATTTCAGAGATATAACCTATACAAACAGGCAAAGTACTGTTGTAACCTCTCCATTTTTATGTGGTAACGTATCCGTACAAGGAGGTGGTAATGTAGCAGGTTCTACTGTAACACTGAGTGGGCCAAGTAGCCAAACTACCACAACAGATTCAAATGGGAATTATTCGTTTGCTATTCCTGTTGCCAGCTTAGGTACTTATACAGTAACACAAACTAATTTAGCTGGATATACAAATGTTTCAGATGTTCAAGGTGCAAATGACAATATTATAAACAATAATGTTTTCGGTTTTCAATCCATAACAGGTAGAAACTTTGTAGATGGGTCAGCAAATTTAGGTGTTGTTAAAACAGTTAATAATGCTACGCCAAATGTTGGAAGTAATGTCATATTTACGATTGTTGCAAGCAATGCTGGACCAGGTTCGGCTACTTCAGTAATAGTAACAGACCAGCTACCGGCAGGATATACCTTTGTAAGTTCCACCCCATCAACAGGGACATATACCAGTGGAACAGGAGTTTGGGCTATTGGCAGTTTAGCCAATGGAGCAAGTGCCACTTTATCAATAGTAGCCACAGTAAATGCCACGGGAAGCTATGCTAACACAGCAACAATAGCAGCCAATGAAACCGACCCAACCCCAGCGAACAATACGGCAACTAATACACCAGTACCGGTTCCACAATCCAATGTTGGTATCACCAAAACGGCAAGTACCGCTACACCAAATGTGGGAAGTAATGTCACTTTTACGCTAACGGCGAGCAACGCAGGGCCGAGTGCAGCAACAGGCGTATCGGTAACAGACCAGCTACCGGCAGGATATACCTTTGTAAGTTCGACGCCATCAACAGGAACGTATACCAGTGGAACAGGAGTTTGGGCTATTGGCAGTTTAGCCAATGGAGCAAGTGCCACTTTATCAATAGTAGCCACAGTAAATGCCACGGGAAGCTATGCTAACACAGCAACAATAGCAGCCAATGAAACCGACCCAACCCCAGCGAACAATACGGCAACTAGTACACCAGTACCAGTTCCACAATCCAATGTTGGCATCACCAAAACGGCAAGTACCGCTACACCAAATGTGGGAAGCAATGTAACTTTTACGCTAACGGCGAGTAACGCAGGACCGAGTGCAGCAACGGGCGTATCGGTAACAGACCAGCTACCGGCAGGATATACCTTTGTAAGTTCGACGCCATCAACAGGCACGTATACCAGTGGAACAGGAATTTGGGCTATTGGCAGTTTAGCCAATGGAGCAAGTGCCACTTTATCAATAGTAGCCACAGTAAATGCCACGGGAAGCTATGCTAACACAGCAACAATAGCAGCCAATGAAACCGACCCAACCCCAGCGAACAATACGGCAACTAATACACCAGTACCGGTTCCACAATCCAATGTTGGGATCACCAAAACGGCAAGTACAGCTACACCAAATGTGGGAAGTAATGTCACTTTTACGCTAACGGCGAGCAACGCAGGGCCGAGTGCAGCAACAGGCGTATCGGTAACAGACCAGCTACCGGCAGGATATACCTTTGTAAGTTCGACGCCATCAACAGGAACGTATACCAGTGGAACAGGAGTTTGGGCTATTGGCAGTTTAGCCAATGGAGCAAGTGCCACTTTATCAATAGTAGCCACAGTAAATGCCACGGGAAGCTATGCTAACACAGCAACAATAGCAGCCAATGAAACCGACCCAACCCCAGCGAACAATACGGCAACTAGTACACCAGTACCAGTTCCACAATCCAATGTTGGCATCACCAAAACGGCAAGTACCGCTACACCAAATGTGGGAAGCAATGTAACTTTTACGCTAACGGCGAGCAACGCAGGACCAAGTGCAGCAACAGGCGTATCGGTAACAGACCAGCTACCGGCAGGATATACCTTTGTAAGTTCCACCCCATCAACAGGGACATATACCAGTGGAACAGGAGTTTGGGCTATTGGCAGTTTAGCCAATGGAGCAAGTGCCACTTTAGCAATAGTAGCCACAGTAAATGCTACGGGAAGCTATGCTAACACAGCAACAATAGCAGCCAATGAAACCGACCCAACCCCGGCTAACAATACGGCAACTAATACACCAGTGCCGGTTCCACAATCCAATGTTGGCATCACCAAAACGGCAAGTACCGCTACGCCAAATGTGGGAAGTAATGTCACTTTTACCCTAACAGCGAGCAACGCAGGACCAAGTGCAGCAACAGGCGTATCGGTAACAGACCAGCTACCGGCAGGATATACCTTTGTAAGTTCGACGCCATCAACAGGCACGTATACCAGTGGAACAGGAGTTTGGGCTATTGGCAGTTTAGCCAATGGAGCAAGTGCCACTTTATCAATAGTAGCCACAGTAAATGCCACGGGAAGCTATGCTAACACAGCAACAATAGCAGCCAATGAAACCGACCCAACCCCAGCTAACAATACGGCAACTAGTACACCAGTACCGGTTCCACAATCCAATGTTGGTATCACCAAAACGGCAAGTACCGCTACACCAAATGTAGGAAGCAATATCACTTTTACGCTAACAGCGAGCAACGCAGGACCAAGTGCAGCAACAGGCGTATCGGTAACAGACCTGTTACCGGCAGGATATACCTTTGTAAGTTCGACGCCATCAACAGGCACGTATACCAGTGGAACAGGAATTTGGGCTATTGGCAGTTTAGCCAATGGAGCAAGTGCCACTTTAGCAATAGTAGCCACAGTAAATGCCACGGGAAGCTATGCCAACACAGCAACAATAGCAGCCAATGAAACCGACCCAACCCCAGCTAACAATACGGCAACTAGTACACCAGTACCGGTTCCACAATCCAATGTTGGCATCACCAAAACGGCAAGTACCGCCACACCAAATGTAGGAAGCAATATCACTTTTACGCTAACGGCGAGCAACGCAGGACCGAGTGCAGCAACGGGCGTATCGGTAACAGACCAGCTACCGGCAGGATATACCTTTGTAAGTTCGACGCCATCAACAGGCACGTATACCAGTGGAACAGGAGTTTGGGCTATTGGCAGTTTAGCCAATGGAGCAAGTGCCACTTTATCAATAGTAGCCACAGTAAATGCCACGGGAAGCTATGCTAACACAGCAACAATAGCAGCCAATGAAACCGACCCAACCCCAGCGAACAATACGGCAACTAATACACCGGTACCGGTTCCACAATCCAATGTTGGGATCACCAAAACGGCAAGTACCGCTACACCAAATGTAGGAAGCAATATCACTTTTACGCTAACAGCGAGCAACGCAGGACCAAGTGCAGCAACAGGCGTATCGGTAACAGACCAGCTACCGGCAGGATATACCTTTGTAAGTTCCACCCCATCAACAGGGACGTATACCAGTGGAACAGGAATTTGGGCTATTGGCAGTTTAGCTAATGGAGCAAGTGCCACTTTAGCAATAGTAGCCACAGTAAATGCCACGGGAAGCTATGCTAACACAGCAACAATAGCAGCCAATGAAACCGACCCAACCCCAGCGAACAATACGGCAACTAGTACACCAGTACCGGTTCCACAATCCAATGTTGGGATCACCAAAACGGCAAGTACCGCCACACCAAATGTGGGAAGTAATATCACTTTTACGCTAACGGCGAGCAACGCAGGACCAAGTGCAGCAACAGGCGTATCGGTAACAGACCAGCTACCGGCAGGATATACCTTTGTAAGTTCGACCCCATCAACAGGAACGTATACCAGTGGAACAGGAATTTGGGCTATTGGCAGTTTAGCCAATGGAGCAAGTGCCACTTTAGCAATAGTAGCCACAGTAAATGCCACGGGAAGCTATGCTAACACAGCAACAATAGCAGCCAATGAAACCGACCCAACCCCAGCGAACAATACGGCAACTAATACACCGGTACCGGTTCCACAATCCAATGTTGGGATCACCAAAACGGCAAGTACCGCTACACCAAATGTAGGAAGCAATATCACTTTTACGCTAACAGCGAGCAACGCAGGACCAAGTGCAGCAACAGGCGTATCGGTAACAGACCAGCTACCGGCAGGATATACCTTTGTAAGTGCCACCCCATCAACAGGAACGTATACCAGTGGAACAGGAGTTTGGGCTATTGGCAGTTTAGCTAATGGAGCAAGTGCCACTTTAGCAATAGTAGCCACAGTAAATGCCACGGGAAGCTATGCTAATACAGCAACAATAGCAGCCAATGAAACCGACCCAACCCCAGCGAACAATACGGCAACTAATACACCGGTACCGGTTCCACAATCCAATGTTGGCATCACCAAAACGGCAAGTACCGCTACACCAAATGTAGGAAGCAATATCACTTTTACGCTAACGGCGAGCAACGCAGGACCAAGTGCAGCAACAGGCGTATCGGTAACAGACCAGCTACCGGCAGGATATACCTTTGTAAGTGCCACCCCATCAACAGGAACGTATACCAGTGGAACAGGAGTTTGGGCTATTGGCAGTTTAGCTAATGGAGCAAGTGCCACTTTAGCAATAGTAGCCACAGTAAATGCCACGGGAAGCTATGCTAACACAGGAACAATAGCAGCCAATGAAACCGACCCAACCCCGGCTAACAATACGGCAACTAATACACCAGTACCGGTTCCACAATCCAATGTTGGTATCACCAAAACGGCAAGTACCGCCACACCAAATGTGGGAAGCAATATCACTTTTACGCTAACGGCGAGCAACGCAGGACCAAGTGCAGCAACAGGCGTATCGGTAACAGACCAGCTACCGGCAGGATATACCTTTGTAAGTGCCACCCCATCAACAGGGACGTATACCAGTGGAACAGGAATTTGGGCTATTGGCAGTTTAGCCAATGGAGCAAGTGCCACTTTAGCAATAGTAGCCACAGTAAATGCCACGGGAAGCTATGCCAACACAGCAACAATAGCAGCCAATGAAACCGACCCAACCCCGGCCAACAATACGGCAACTAATACACCAGTACCAGTTCCACAATCCAATGTTGGCATCACCAAAACGGCAAGTACCGCTACACCAAATGTAGGAAGCAATATCACTTTTACGCTAACAGCGAGCAACGCAGGACCAAGTGCAGCAACAGGCGTATCGGTAACAGACCAGCTACCGGCAGGATATACCTTTGTAAGTTCGACGCCATCAACAGGAACGTATACCAGTGGAACAGGAATTTGGGCTATTGGCAGTTTAGCTAATGGAGCAAGTGCCACTTTAGCAATAGTAGCCACAGTAAATGCCACGGGAAGCTATGCTAATACAGCAACAATAGCAGCCAATGAAGCTGACCCAACCCCAGCGAACAATACGGCAACTAATACACCAGTACCGATAAATATTATTGATGCAGTAAACGACGGACCAACGACAGTTGCGACAGCCACTACACCAACCACCGTTCAAAACGTAACGGCGAATGACAGGTTAAACGGAGTAGCTGTAACAGCCGCTAACACGGATGTAACACCAATCACGACAGGCCCATTGAGTGTAGACGCTACTGGAGTACTAACATTGGCAGCGAACACCCCATCAGGCACCTATACGATTACTTACCAATTGTGTGAAGCAGGCGCTAACCCAGCGAATTGCGATACGGCAACCGCTACGGTAGTAGTAGCCAATCCGATTGATGCAGTGAACGACGGACCAACGACAGTTGCGACAGCCACTACACCAACCACCGTTCAAAACGTAACGGCAAACGACAGGTTAAACGGAGTAGCCGTAACAGCCGCTAACACGGATGTAACACCAATCACGACAGGCCCATTGAGTGTAGACGCTACTGGAGTACTAACATTGGCAGCAAACACCCCATCAGGCACCTATACGATTACGTACCAATTGTGTGAATCAGGCGCGAACCCAGCGAATTGTGATACGGCAACCGCTACGGTAGTAGTAGCCAATCCGATTGATGCAGTAAACGACGGACCAACGACAGTTGCGACAGCCACTACACCAACCACCGTTCAAAACGTAACGGCGAACGACAGGTTAAACGGAGTAGCCGTAACAGCCGCTAACACGGATGTAACACCAATCACGACAGGCCCATTGAGTGTAGATGCTACCGGAGTACTAACATTGGCAGCAAACACCCCATCAGGCACCTATACGATTACTTACCAATTGTGTGAAGCAGGCGCTAACCCAGCGAATTGCGATACGGCAACCGCTACGGTAGTAGTAGCCAATCCGATTGATGCAGTGAACGACGGACCAACGACAGTTGCGACAGCCACTACACCAACCACCGTTCAAAACGTAACGGCAAACGATACCTTAAACGGAGTAGCTGTAACAGCCGCTAACACGGATGTAACACCAATCACGACAGGCCCATTGAGTGTAGACGCTACCGGAGTACTAACATTGGCAGCAAACACCCCATCAGGCACCTATACGATTACTTACCAATTGTGTGAAACAGGCGCTAACCCAGCGAATTGCGATACGGCAACCGCTACGGTAGTAGTAGCCAATCCGATTGATGCAGTGAACGACGGACCAACCACAGTTGCGACAGCCACTACACCAACCACCGTTCAAAACGTAACGGCGAATGACAGGTTAAACGGAGTAGCCGTAACAGCCGCTAACACGGATGTAACACCAATCACGACAGGTCCATTGAGTGTAGACGCTACCGGAGTACTAACATTGGCAGCGAACACCCCATCAGGTACCTATACGATTACTTACCAATTGTGTGAATCAGGCGCGAACCCAGCGAATTGTGATACGGCAACCGCTACGGTAGTAGTAGCCAATCCGATTGATGTAGTGAACGACGGACCAACAACAGTTGCGACAGCCACTACACCAACCACCGTTCAAAACGTAACGGCAAACGATACCTTAAACGGAGTAGCCGTAACAGCCGCTAACACGGATGTAACACCAATCACGACAGGCCCATTGAGTGTAGATGCTACCGGAGTACTAACATTGGCAGCGAACACCCCATCAGGCACCTATACGATTACCTACCAATTGTGTGAATCAGGCGCTAACCCAGCGAATTGCGATACGGCAACCGCTACGGTAGTAGTAGCCAATCCGATTGATGCAGTGAACGACGGACCAACGACAGTTGCGACAGCCACTACACCAACCACCGTTCAAAACGTAACGGCGAATGACAGGTTAAACGGAGTAGCTGTAACAGCCGCTAACACGGATGTAACACCAATCACGACAGGCCCATTGAGTGTAGATGCTACCGGAGTACTAACATTGGCAGCGAACACCCCATCAGGCACCTATACGATTACCTACCAATTGTGTGAATCAGGCGCTAACCCAGCGAATTGCGATACGGCAACCGCTACGGTAGTAGTAGCCAATCCGATTGATGCAGTGAACGACGGACCAACGACAGTTGCGACAGCCACTACACCAACCACCGTTCAAAACGTAACGGCGAATGACAGGTTAAACGGAGTAGCTGTAACAGCCGCTAACACGGATGTAACACCAATCACGACAGGTCCATTGAGTGTAGACGCTACCGGAGTAGTAACATTGGCAGCAAACACGCCATCAGGCACCTATACGATTACTTACCAATTGTGTGAATCAGGCGCTAACCCAGCGAATTGTGATACGGCAACCGCTACGGTAGTAGTAGCCAATCCGATTGATGCAGTAAACGACGGACCAACGACAGTTGCGACAGCCACTACACCAACCACCGTTCAAAACGTAACGGCGAACGACAGGTTAAACGGAGTAGCCGTAACAGCCGCTAACACGGATGTAACACCAATCACGACAGGCCCATTGAGTGTAGATGCTACCGGAGTACTAACATTGGCAGCAAACACCCCATCAGGCACCTATACGATTACTTACCAATTGTGTGAAACAGGCGCTAACCCAGCGAATTGCGATACGGCAACCGCTACGGTAGTAGTATCCAATCCGATTGATGCAGTAAACGACGGACCAACGACAGTTGCGACAGCCACTACACCAACCACCGTTCAAAACGTAACGGCAAACGATACCTTAAACGGAGTAGCTGTAACAGCCGCTAACACGGATGTAACACCAATCACGACAGGTCCATTGAGTGTAGACGCTACCGGAGTACTAACATTGGCAGCAAACACCCCATCAGGCACCTATACGATTACTTACCAATTGTGTGAATCAGGCGCTAACCCAGCGAATTGCGATACGGCAACCGCTACGGTAGTAGTATCCAATCCGATTGATGCAGTGAACGACGGACCAACGACAGTTGCGACAGCCACTACACCAACCACCGTTCAAAACGTAACGGCGAATGACAGGTTAAACGGAGTAGCTGTAACAGCCGCTAACACGGATGTAACACCAATCACGACAGGCCCATTGAGTATAGACGCTACCGGAGTACTAACATTGGCAGCGAACACCCCATCAGGTACCTATACGATTACTTACCAATTGTGTGAATCAGGCGCGAACCCAGCGAATTGCGATACGGCAACCGCTACGGTAGTAGTAGCCAATCCGATTGATGCAGTGAACGACGGACCAACGACAGTTGCGACAGCCACTACACCAACCACCGTTCAAAACGTAACGGCGAATGACAGGTTAAACGGAGTAGCTGTAACAGCCGCTAACACGGATGTAACACCAATCACGACAGGCCCATTGAGTATAGACGCTACCGGAGTACTAACATTGGCAGCAAACACCCCATCAGGCACCTATACGATTACTTACCAATTGTGTGAATCAGGCGCTAACCCAGCGAATTGCGATACGGCAACCGCTACGGTAGTAGTATCCAATCCGATTGATGCAGTAAACGACGGACCAACGACAGTTGCGACAGCCACTACACCAACCACCGTTCAAAACGTAACGGCGAACGACAGGTTAAACGGAGTAGCCGTAACAGCCGCTAACACGGATGTAACACCAATCACGACAGGCCCATTGAGTGTAGATGCTACCGGAGTACTAACATTGGCAGCAAACACCCCATCAGGCACCTATACGATTACTTACCAATTGTGTGAAGCAGGCGCTAACCCAGCGAATTGCGATACGGCAACCGCTACGGTAGTAGTATCCAATCCGATTGATGCAGTGAACGACGGACCAACGACAGTTGCGACAGCCACTACACCAACCACCGTTCAAAACGTAACGGCGAATGACAGGTTAAACGGAGTAGCTGTAACAGCCGCTAACACGGATGTAACACCAATCACGACAGGCCCATTGAGTATAGACGCTACCGGAGTACTAACATTGGCAGCGAACACCCCATCAGGTACCTATACGATTACTTACCAATTGTGTGAATCAGGCGCGAACCCAGCGAATTGCGATACGGCAACCGCTACGGTAGTAGTAGCCAATCCGATTGATGCAGTGAACGACGGACCAACGACAGTTGCGACAGCCACTACACCAACCACCGTTCAAAACGTAACGGCGAATGACAGGTTAAACGGAGTAGCTGTAACAGCCGCTAACACGGATGTAACACCAATCACGACAGGCCCATTGAGTATAGACGCTACCGGAGTACTAACATTGGCAGCAAACACCCCATCAGGCACCTATACGATTACTTACCAATTGTGTGAATCAGGCGCTAACCCAGCGAATTGCGATACGGCAACCGCTACGGTAGTAGTAGCCAATCCGATTGATGCAGTAAACGACGGACCAACGACAGTTGCGACAGCCACTACACCAACCACCGTTCAAAACGTAACGGCGAATGACAGGTTAAACGGAGTAGCTGTAACAGCCGCTAACACGGATGTAACACCAATCACGACAGGCCCATTGAGTGTAGATGCTACCGGAGTACTAACATTGGCAGCAAACACCCCATCAGGCACCTATACGATTACTTACCAATTGTGTGAAGCAGGCGCTAACCCAGCGAATTGCGATACGGCAACCGCTACGGTAGTAGTAGCCAATCCGATTGATGCAGTGAACGACGGACCAACGACAGTTGCGACAGCCACTACACCAACCACCGTTCAAAACGTAACGGCAAACGATACCTTAAACGGAGTAGCTGTAACAGCCGCTAACACGGATGTAACACCAATCACGACAGGCCCATTGAGTGTAGACGCTACCGGAGTACTAACATTGGCAGCAAACACCCCATCAGGCACCTATACGATTACTTACCAATTGTGTGAAACAGGCGCTAACCCAGCGAATTGCGATACGGCAACCGCTACGGTAGTAGTAGCCAATCCGATTGATGCAGTAAACGACGGACCAACCACAGTTGCGACAGCCACTACACCAACCACCGTTCAAAACGTAACGGCGAATGACAGGTTAAACGGAGTAGCCGTAACAGCCGCTAACACGGATGTAACACCAATCACGACAGGTCCATTGAGTGTAGACGCTACCGGAGTACTAACATTGGCAGCGAACACCCCATCAGGTACCTATACGATTACTTACCAATTGTGTGAATCAGGCGCGAACCCAGCGAATTGTGATACGGCAACCGCTACGGTAGTAGTAGCCAATCCGATTGATGTAGTGAACGACGGACCAACAACAGTTGCGACAGCCACTACACCAACCACCGTTCAAAACGTAACGGCAAACGATACCTTAAACGGAGTAGCCGTAACAGCCGCTAACACGGATGTAACACCAATCACGACAGGCCCATTGAGTGTAGATGCTACCGGAGTACTAACATTGGCAGCGAACACCCCATCAGGCACCTATACGATTACCTACCAATTGTGTGAATCAGGCGCTAACCCAGCGAATTGCGATACGGCAACCGCTACGGTAGTAGTAGCCAATCCGATTGATGCAGTGAATGACGGACCAACGACAGTTGCGACAGCCACTACACCAACCACCGTTCAAAACGTAACGGCAAACGATACCTTAAACGGAGTAGCTGTAACAGCCGCTAACACGGATGTAACACCAATCACGACAGGCCCATTGAGTGTAGACGCTACCGGAGTAGTAACATTGGCAGCGAACACCCCATCAGGTACCTATACGATTACTTACCAATTGTGTGAATCAGGCGCTAACCCAGCGAATTGTGATACGGCAACCGCTACGGTAGTAGTAGCCAATCCGATTGATGCAGTGAACGACGGACCAACCACAGTTGCGACAGCCACTACACCAACCACCGTTCAAAACGTAACGGCAAACGATACCTTAAACGGAGTAGCTGTAACAGCCGCTAACACGGATGTAACACCAATCACGACAGGTCCATTGAGTGTAGACGCTACCGGAGTACTAACATTGGCAGCGAACACCCCATCAGGCACCTATACGATTACTTACCAATTGTGTGAAGCAGGCGCGGACCCAGCGAATTGCGATACGGCAACCGCTACGGTAGTAGTAACCAATCCGATTGATGCAGTAAACGACGGACCAACGACAGTTGCGACAGCCGCTACACCAACCACCGTTCAAAACGTAACGGCAAACGACAGGTTAAACGGAGTAGCTGTAACAGCCGCTAACACGGATGTAACACCAATCACGACAGGCCCATTGAGTGTAGACGCTACTGGAGTACTAACATTGGCAGCAAACACCCCATCAGGTACCTATACGATTACTTACCAATTGTGTGAATCAGGCGCGAACCCAGCGAATTGTGATACGGCAATCGCTACGGTAGTGGTTGCTAATCCAATCGTTGCAAATAATGATGTTACCGGTGGATTACCTGGTCAAACTACTGGTTCAGTATTAGGAAATGATACACTAAGTGGTATTCCTCCAGTTAACCCATCTGATGTTATACTAACAGTAACAGTTACTAATACTTATTTGACTTTGAATCCAGATGGTAGTATAACTATTGCATCTGGAGCACCTAGTGGACCACAAACTTTAGAATATCAGATTTGTGAAATAGGATCTAACCCTTTAAATTGTGGCACAGCGACAGTAACAGTAAATGTTGGTCAATTTGCAATAGACGCATTAGTTGACGATTATACATCTTTACCAATTAACGGAGGTACTGGCGGTACAACAGCTTCTGTATTAGACAATGATAGTATTAATGGTGTTACATTGAACTCTTCTGATGTAATATTGACACTAGTAGGAACTGCTCCAACAGGATTTACTCTTAATGCTGATGGTACAGTAACTGTAGCAGCAGGTCTACCTTCTGGTTTGTACATGTTGTTTTATCAAATTTGTGAGCTAATTAATCCATCTAATTGTGATATAGCTAATGCTAAAATTCTTATTATCAATCCGATTGATGCAGTAAACGACGGACCAACGACAGTTGCGACAGCTGCTACACCAACCACCGTTCAAAACGTAACGGCAAACGACAGGTTAAACGGAGTAGCCGTAACAGCCGCTAACACGGATGTAACACCAATCACGACAGGTCCATTGAGTGTAGACGCTACCGGAGTACTAACATTGGCAGCGAATACCCCATCAGGCACCTATACGATTACTTACCAATTGTGTGAATCAGGCGCTAACCCAGCGAATTGCGATACGGCAACCGCTACGGTAGTAGTAGCCAATCCGATTGATGTAGTAAACGACGGACCAACGACAGTTGCGACAGCCGCTACACCAACCACCGTTCAAAACGTAACGGCAAACGATACCTTAAACGGAGTAGCTGTAACAGCCGCTAACACGGATGTAACACCAATCACGACAGGCCCATTGAGTGTAGATGCTACCGGAGTACTAACATTGGCAGCGAACACCCCATCAGGCACCTATACGATTACTTACCAATTGTGTGAAGCAGGCGCTAACCCAGCGAATTGCGATACGGCAACCGCTACGGTAGTAGTAGCCAATCCGATTGATGCAGTAAACGACGGACCAACAACAGTTGCGACAGCCGCTACACCAACCACCGTTCAAAACGTAACGGCAAACGACAGGTTAAACGGAGTAGCCGTAACAGCCGCTAACACGGATGTAACACCAATCACGACAGGCCCATTGAGTATAGACGCTACCGGAGTACTAACATTGGCAGCGAACACCCCATCAGGCACCTATACGATTACTTACCAATTGTGTGAAGCAGGCGCTAACCCAGCGAATTGCGATACGGCAACCGCTACGGTAGTAGTAGCCAATCCGATTGATGCAGTGAACGACGGACCAACGACAGTTGCGACAGCCACTACACCAACCACCGTTCAAAACGTAACGGCAAACGACAGGTTAAACGGAGTAGCCGTAACAGCCGCTAACACGGATGTAACACCAATCACGACAGGCCCATTGAGTGTAGACGCTACTGGAGTACTAACATTGGCAGCAAACACCCCATCAGGCACCTATACGATTACGTACCAATTGTGTGAATCAGGCGCGAACCCAGCGAATTGTGATACGGCAACCGCTACGGTAGTAGTAGCCAATCCGATTGATGCAGTAAACGACGGACCAACGACAGTTGCGACAGCCACTACACCAACCACCGTTCAAAACGTAACGGCGAACGACAGGTTAAACGGAGTAGCCGTAACAGCCGCTAACACGGATGTAACACCAATCACGACAGGCCCATTGAGTGTAGATGCTACCGGAGTACTAACATTGGCAGCAAACACCCCATCAGGCACCTATACGATTACTTACCAATTGTGTGAAGCAGGCGCTAACCCAGCGAATTGCGATACGGCAACCGCTACGGTAGTAGTAGCCAATCCGATTGATGCAGTGAACGACGGACCAACGACAGTTGCGACAGCCACTACACCAACCACCGTTCAAAACGTAATGGCAAACGATACCTTAAACGGAGTAGCTGTAACAGCCGCTAACACGGATGTAACACCAATCACGACAGGCCCATTGAGTGTAGACGCTACCGGAGTACTAACATTGGCAGCAAACACCCCATCAGGCACCTATACGATTACTTACCAATTGTGTGAAACAGGCGCTAACCCAGCGAATTGCGATACGGCAACCGCTACGGTAGTAGTAGCCAATCCGATTGATGCAGTAAACGACGGACCAACCACAGTTGCGACAGCCACTACACCAACCACCGTTCAAAACGTAACGGCGAATGACAGGTTAAACGGAGTAGCCGTAACAGCCGCTAACACGGATGTAACACCAATCACGACAGGTCCATTGAGTGTAGACGCTACCGGAGTACTAACATTGGCAGCGAACACCCCATCAGGTACCTATACGATTACTTACCAATTGTGTGAATCAGGCGCGAACCCAGCGAATTGTGATACGGCAACCGCTACGGTAGTAGTAGCCAATCCGATTGATGTAGTGAACGACGGACCAACAACAGTTGCGACAGCCACTACACCAACCACCGTTCAAAACGTAACGGCAAACGATACCTTAAACGGAGTAGCCGTAACAGCCGCTAACACGGATGTAACACCAATCACGACAGGCCCATTGAGTGTAGATGCTACCGGAGTACTAACATTGGCAGCGAACACCCCATCAGGCACCTATACGATTACCTACCAATTGTGTGAATCAGGCGCTAACCCAGCGAATTGCGATACGGCAACCGCTACGGTAGTAGTAGCCAATCCGATTGATGCAGTGAACGACGGACCAACGACAGTTGCGACAGCCACTACACCAACCACCGTTCAAAACGTAACGGCGAATGACAGGTTAAACGGAGTAGCTGTAACAGCCGCTAACACGGATGTAACACCAATCACGACAGGCCCATTGAGTGTAGATGCTACCGGAGTACTAACATTGGCAGCGAACACCCCATCAGGCACCTATACGATTACCTACCAATTGTGTGAATCAGGCGCTAACCCAGCGAATTGCGATACGGCAACCGCTACGGTAGTAGTAGCCAATCCGATTGATGCAGTGAACGACGGACCAACGACAGTTGCGACAGCCACTACACCAACCACCGTTCAAAACGTAACGGCGAATGACAGGTTAAACGGAGTAGCTGTAACAGCCGCTAACACGGATGTAACACCAATCACGACAGGTCCATTGAGTGTAGACGCTACCGGAGTAGTAACATTGGCAGCAAACACGCCATCAGGCACCTATACGATTACTTACCAATTGTGTGAATCAGGCGCTAACCCGGCGAATTGTGATACGGCAACCGCTACGGTAATAGTAGCCAATCCGATTGATGCAGTGAACGACGGACCAACCACAGTTGCGACAGCCACTACACCAACCACCGTTCAAAACGTAACGGCAAACGACAGGTTAAACGGAGTAGCCGTAACAGCCGCTAACACGGATGTAACACCAATCACGACAGGTCCATTGAGTGTAGACGCTACCGGAGTAGTAACATTGGCAGCAAACACCCCATCAGGCACCTATACGATTACTTACCAATTGTGTGAAACAGGCGCTAACCCAGCGAATTGCGATACGGCAACCGCTACGGTAGTAGTATCCAATCCGATTGATGCAGTAAACGACGGACCAACAACAGTTGCGACAGCTGCTACACCAACCACCGTTCAAAACGTAACGGCAAACGATACCTTAAACGGAGTAGCTGTAACAGCCGCTAACACGGATGTAACACCAATCACGACAGGTCCATTGAGTGTAGACGCTACCGGAGTACTAACATTGGCAGCAAACACCCCATCAGGCACCTATACGATTACTTACCAATTGTGTGAATCAGGCGCTAACCCAGCGAATTGCGATACGGCAACCGCTACGGTAGTAGTATCCAATCCGATTGATGCAGTGAACGACGGACCAACGACAGTTGCGACAGCCACTACACCAACCACCGTTCAAAACGTAACGGCGAATGACAGGTTAAACGGAGTAGCTGTAACAGCCGCTAACACGGATGTAACACCAATCACGACAGGCCCATTGAGTATAGACGCTACCGGAGTACTAACATTGGCAGCGAACACCCCATCAGGTACCTATACGATTACTTACCAATTGTGTGAATCAGGCGCGAACCCAGCGAATTGCGATACGGCAACCGCTACGGTAGTAGTAGCCAATCCGATTGATGCAGTGAACGACGGACCAACGACAGTTGCGACAGCCACTACACCAACCACCGTTCAAAACGTAACGGCGAATGACAGGTTAAACGGAGTAGCTGTAACAGCCGCTAACACGGATGTAACACCAATCACGACAGGCCCATTGAGTATAGACGCTACCGGAGTACTAACATTGGCAGCAAACACCCCATCAGGCACCTATACGATTACTTACCAATTGTGTGAATCAGGCGCTAACCCAGCGAATTGCGATACGGCAACCGCTACGGTAGTAGTAGCCAATCCGATTGATGCAGTAAACGACGGACCAACGACAGTTGCGACAGCCACTACACCAACCACCGTTCAAAACGTAACGGCGAATGACAGGTTAAACGGAGTAGCTGTAACAGCCGCTAACACGGATGTAACACCAATCACGACAGGTCCATTGAGTGTAGACGCTACCGGAGTACTAACATTGGCAGCAAACACCCCATCAGGTACCTATACGATTACGTACCAATTGTGTGAATCAGGCGCGAACCCAGCGAATTGTGATACGGCAACCGCTACGGTAGTAGTAGCCAATCCGATTGATGCAGTAAACGACGGACCAACGACAGTTGCGACAGCCACTACACCAACCACCGTTCAAAACGTAACGGCGAACGACAGGTTAAACGGAGTAGCCGTAACAGCCGCTAACACGGATGTAACACCAATCACGACAGGCCCATTGAGTGTAGATGCTACCGGAGTACTAACATTGGCAGCAAACACCCCATCAGGCACCTATACGATTACTTACCAATTGTGTGAAGCAGGCGCTAACCCAGCGAATTGCGATACGGCAACCGCTACGGTAGTAGTAGCCAATCCGATTGATGCAGTGAACGACGGACCAACGACAGTTGCGACAGCCACTACACCAACCACCGTTCAAAACGTAACGGCAAACGATACCTTAAACGGAGTAGCTGTAACAGCCGCTAACACGGATGTAACACCAATCACGACAGGCCCATTGAGTGTAGACGCTACCGGAGTACTAACATTGGCAGCAAACACCCCATCAGGCACCTATACGATTACTTACCAATTGTGTGAAACAGGCGCTAACCCAGCGAATTGCGATACGGCAACCGCTACGGTAGTAGTAGCCAATCCGATTGATGCAGTAAACGACGGACCAACCACAGTTGCGACAGCCACTACACCAACCACCGTTCAAAACGTAACGGCGAATGACAGGTTAAACGGAGTAGCCGTAACAGCCGCTAACACGGATGTAACACCAATCACGACAGGTCCATTGAGTGTAGACGCTACCGGAGTACTAACATTGGCAGCGAACACCCCATCAGGTACCTATACGATTACTTACCAATTGTGTGAATCAGGCGCGAACCCAGCGAATTGTGATACGGCAACCGCTACGGTAGTAGTAGCCAATCCGATTGATGTAGTGAACGACGGACCAACAACAGTTGCGACAGCCACTACACCAACCACCGTTCAAAACGTAACGGCAAACGATACCTTAAACGGAGTAGCCGTAACAGCCGCTAACACGGATGTAACACCAATCACGACAGGCCCATTGAGTGTAGATGCTACCGGAGTACTAACATTGGCAGCGAACACCCCATCAGGCACCTATACGATTACCTACCAATTGTGTGAATCAGGCGCTAACCCAGCGAATTGCGATACGGCAACCGCTACGGTAGTAGTAGCCAATCCGATTGATGCAGTGAATGACGGACCAACGACAGTTGCGACAGCCACTACACCAACCACCGTTCAAAACGTAACGGCAAACGATACCTTAAACGGAGTAGCTGTAACAGCCGCTAACACGGATGTAACACCAATCACGACAGGCCCATTGAGTGTAGACGCTACCGGAGTAGTAACATTGGCAGCGAACACCCCATCAGGTACCTATACGATTACTTACCAATTGTGTGAATCAGGCGCTAACCCAGCGAATTGTGATACGGCAACCGCTACGGTAGTAGTAGCCAATCCGATTGATGCAGTGAACGACGGACCAACCACAGTTGCGACAGCCACTACACCAACCACCGTTCAAAACGTAACGGCAAACGATACCTTAAACGGAGTAGCTGTAACAGCCGCTAACACGGATGTAACACCAATCACGACAGGTCCATTGAGTGTAGACGCTACCGGAGTACTAACATTGGCAGCGAACACCCCATCAGGCACCTATACGATTACTTACCAATTGTGTGAAGCAGGCGCGGACCCAGCGAATTGCGATACGGCAACCGCTACGGTAGTAGTAACCAATCCGATTGATGCAGTAAACGACGGACCAACGACAGTTGCGACAGCCGCTACACCAACCACCGTTCAAAACGTAACGGCAAACGACAGGTTAAACGGAGTAGCTGTAACAGCCGCTAACACGGATGTAACACCAATCACGACAGGCCCATTGAGTGTAGACGCTACTGGAGTACTAACATTGGCAGCAAACACCCCATCAGGTACCTATACGATTACTTACCAATTGTGTGAATCAGGCGCGAACCCAGCGAATTGTGATACGGCAATCGCTACGGTAGTGGTTGCTAATCCAATCGTTGCAAATAATGATGTTACCGGTGGATTACCTGGTCAAACTACTGGTTCAGTATTAGGAAATGATACACTAAGTGGTATTCCTCCAGTTAACCCATCTGATGTTATACTAACAGTAACAGTTACTAATACTTATTTGACTTTGAATCCAGATGGTAGTATAACTATTGCATCTGGAGCACCTAGTGGACCACAAACTTTAGAATATCAGATTTGTGAAATAGGATCTAACCCTTTAAATTGTGGCACAGCGACAGTAACAGTAAATGTTGGTCAATTTGCAATAGACGCATTAGTTGACGATTATACATCTTTACCAATTAACGGAGGTACTGGCGGTACAACAGCTTCTGTATTAGACAATGATAGTATTAATGGTGTTACATTGAACTCTTCTGATGTAATATTGACACTAGTAGGAACTGCTCCAACAGGATTTACTCTTAATGCTGATGGTACAGTAACTGTAGCAGCAGGTCTACCTTCTGGTTTGTACATGTTGTTTTATCAAATTTGTGAGCTAATTAATCCATCTAATTGTGATATAGCTAATGCTAAAATTCTTATTATCAATCCGATTGATGCAGTAAACGACGGACCAACGACAGTTGCGACAGCTGCTACACCAACCACCGTTCAAAACGTAACGGCAAACGACAGGTTAAACGGAGTAGCCGTAACAGCCGCTAACACGGATGTAACACCAATCACGACAGGTCCATTGAGTGTAGACGCTACCGGAGTACTAACATTGGCAGCGAATACCCCATCAGGCACCTATACGATTACTTACCAATTGTGTGAATCAGGCGCTAACCCAGCGAATTGCGATACGGCAACCGCTACGGTAGTAGTAGCCAATCCGATTGATGTAGTAAACGACGGACCAACGACAGTTGCGACAGCCGCTACACCAACCACCGTTCAAAACGTAACGGCAAACGATACCTTAAACGGAGTAGCTGTAACAGCCGCTAACACGGATGTAACACCAATCACGACAGGCCCATTGAGTGTAGATGCTACCGGAGTACTAACATTGGCAGCGAACACCCCATCAGGCACCTATACGATTACTTACCAATTGTGTGAAGCAGGCGCTAACCCAGCGAATTGCGATACGGCAACCGCTACGGTAGTAGTAGCCAATCCGATTGATGCAGTAAACGACGGACCAACAACAGTTGCGACAGCCGCTACACCAACCACCGTTCAAAACGTAACGGCAAACGACAGGTTAAACGGAGTAGCCGTAACAGCCGCTAACACGGATGTAACACCAATCACGACAGGCCCATTGAGTGTAGACGCTACTGGAGTACTAACATTGGCAGCGAACACCCCATCAGGCACCTATACGATTACTTACCAATTGTGTGAAGCAGGCGCTAACCCAGCGAATTGCGATACGGCAACCGCTACGGTAGTAGTAGCCAATCCGATTGATGCAGTGAACGACGGACCAACGACAGTTGCGACAGCCACTACACCAACCACCGTTCAAAACGTAACGGCGAATGACAGGTTAAACGGAGTAGCCGTAACAGCCGCTAACACGGATGTAACACCAATCACGACAGGCCCATTGAGTGTAGACGCTACTGGAGTACTAACATTGGCAGCAAACACCCCATCAGGCACCTATACGATTACTTACCAATTGTGTGAAGTAGGCGCGAACCCAGCGAATTGCGATACGGCAACCGCTACGGTAGTAGTATCCAATCCGATTGATGCAGTGAACGACGGACCAACGACAGTTGCGACAGCCACTACACCAACCACCGTTCAAAACGTAACGGCAAACGACAGGTTAAACGGAGTAGCCGTAACAGCCGCTAACACGGATGTAACACCAATCACGACAGGCCCATTGAGTGTAGACGCTACCGGAGTACTAACATTGGCAGCAAACACCCCATCAGGCACCTATACGATTACTTACCAATTGTGTGAAGTAGGCGCGAACCCAGCGAATTGCGATACGGCAACCGCTACGGTAATAGTAGCTAATACAATCGTTGCAAATAATGATGTAACAGCAGCTATAGATGGTGCTGCCGGAGGAATTACGCCTCCATTGACAGGGAATGATACTTTAAATGGAAGTTTCGTGGTAATAGGTACACAACCTGGGCAAGTTACATTGGGAGTCGTTGCTATTCCTATAGGGTTTGTATTAAATGGAAATGGTACAGTAACTGTTCCTCCAAACACCCCATCAGGGAATTATACTATCACTTATACGATTTGTGAGGTAGGCAACAATTCTAATTGTAGCACTGTTTCAAGTATTATAGTTGTAACTAATGGAGCAACAATTATAGCTACTAATAATAGTATAGGTCCGGTTGATGGAATAAAAGGAGGTGATTTAGGAATAAACATTTTGGATAACGATATTTTAAACGGCATGGTAATCAATCCTTCGGATGTGTTTGTAACGCAGATGACTGATGGTCCTATTACAATCAATGCTAATGGAACAGTAACTTTATTACCTAATACTGCAGCAGGTACGTATGTAATAGAATACAGTATTTGTGAGAAAGCAAAACCTTCAAATTGCGCCAGAGCCTTTTTAACAGTTATTGTAGCAGAATCTCCAAAAATATCCATTGTTAAAACTGCAGTCTTTAATGATGAAAATGGAGATGGATTTGCGCAAGCTGGAGAAACGATATCGTATAGTTTTTCAATTACAAACATGGGTAATACTCCTCTTTCAAATGTAATAGTTAAGGATAATTTACCTGGATTAATTCTATCTGGTAATGCTATACCGTTGTTAGAAATTGATGAGACAAATAATACTGCTTATCAAGCTGTATATAGACTAACGCAAAATGATATCAATTTAGGTTCTGTGTCAAATCAAGCAGAGGTAACGGGTGTAAGCCCTAACGGTACTATCGTTAGAGATTTATCGGATGATGCTAGTATGGCGGAGGATAAACCAACAGTTTTAGCTGTAGAAGGTTGTCTAATAGAAATCTTTAATGCAGTTGCTCCTAATGGTAGCGGTGATAATAAGATTTTCCGAATCAGAGGTTTAGAATGTTATACTGATAATACAGTCGAAATATACAACCGTTGGGGAGTATTAGTATTTGAGAGAAGTGGTTACAATAATGATGACAGAGCTTTTAGAGGAATTTCAGAAGGTAGAGTAACAGTTAAACAATCTGAAGAATTACCAGAAGGAACCTATTATTATATTTTGAAGTATAAAGATAGTGCTGCTAACTCTCATGAAAAAGCTGGTTATTTATATATTAACAGATAGTCAATCTAAAATCTCCTTAGTTTTAAATAGAAGAATATGAAAACAAAATTAATATTAATTCTACTGTTGCTGTCTGGTACTATTAGAGCACAGCAAGACGCCCAGTTTACACAGTATATGTACAATACGATTAACGTGAATCCTGCTTATGCAGGATCACGGCAGTCGATGAATATTTTTGCTTTACACCGTACACAATGGGTTGGTTTAGATGGTGCGCCAGTAACCAATACTGCATCAATCAATACTCCTCTGAAAAACACTAATATGGGTATTGGAGTTTCTATTATTAATGATAAAATAGGACCATCTGATGAGAGCAATTTAGCGGTTGATTTCTCGTATAGTATTAATACATCTGAAGAGTTCAAGCTGTCTTTTGGGATTAAAGCATCAGCTAATTTATTGAATATAAATTTTGATAAATTAAATCAATATGATGCAAATGATTATAGCTTTGAAAATAATGTCGATGATAAATTTTCACCAAACATTGGTGTTGGTCTTTATTGGTATTCTGACAAAACATACATTGGTTTATCTGCTCCCAATTTATTAGAAACCAAACATTTTGACAAGTACGCAGGAACAGGTGCAAATTCATATATTGCTAAGGAAAGAATCAATTACTATTTAACTGCGGGACATGTATTTGATTTGAATTACAATTTAAAGTTTAAACCTGCCCTGATGACTAAATTAGTTCAAGGTGCTCCATTACAAGTTGATATATCAGCAAATTTCCTGTTTAATGAAAAATTCACTCTTGGTGCTGCATACAGATGGAGTGCCGCTGTAAGTGCATTAGTAGGATTTCAAGCAACTGATTCATGGTTCATAGGTTATGGATATGATTTAGAAACTACACGATTAGCAAACTATAATTCAGGATCCCATGAGATTTTTTTGCGATTTGAATTGTTTAAAAAATACAATAAAATTACATCTCCAAGATTCTTCTAAATTCAAGATAGTGATATGAAACTAAGCTCTAAATATTTCAGTTATTGTGCAATCCTTTTGTTGTTTACCTTACATGGATTTGGCCAGAATAAGAGTGTCGTCAATGCCGATAAAAAATTTGATGATTACTCTTTTATAGATGCTATCGATACTTATGAGAAAGTAGCAGATAAAGGTTATAAAGATGAAAAAATGTTTCAAAAACTAGGCGACTCCTATTATTTTATTGCTGATTTAGTTAAAGCAGAAAAATGGTACACGGAACTTTTTAGTATGAATGAAGTACAAGAAACAGAATATTATTACAGATATTCACAATCATTAAAAGCAATAGGGAATTATACCAAAGCGGATAAAATGCTTGAAAAATTCATTGCTAAATCTGCCAATGATGAAAGAGGAAAACTTTTTGCAAATCAAAGAAATTATTTAGAAGATATTAAAACAAATTCTGGGCGATACGAAATAGCAGATGCAGGTGTAAATTCGGAATATTCAGATTACGGAAGTTCTTTTTATGATAAGAATCTTATTTTTACTTCTGCCAGAGATATTGGAGGTGTGTCCAAAAATGTATTCATGTGGAATAACGAATCCTTTACCAATTTATATTTGTCTGAAATAAAATCAGATACTGACATGGGTAAACCGGAGTTGTTTAGTAGCAGTATTAATACTAAATTTCATGAATCTACTCCTGTTTTTACAAAAGATGGTAACACGATGTATTTTACCAGAAATAATTATTTAGACGGTAAAAAACAAAAAGATTCCCGAAAAGTTACGTTACTAAAACTTTATAAAGCAACTAAAGTAGACGAAAAATGGGTAAACGTACAAGAACTTCCTTTTAACAGTAATGAGTATAGTGTAGCCCACCCAACTTTGAGCCTTGATGAGAAAACCTTATATTTTGCTTCTGATATGCCCGGAACAAATGGATTGTCGGATCTGTTTACCGTGACTATTAATGCAGATGGAACCTTTGGTAAACCGCAAAATTTAGGTTTTCCAATAAATACTGAAGCGAGAGAAACATTTCCTTTTATTTCACAGGAGAATAAATTATATTTTGCTAGTGATGGTCATCCGGGTTTAGGCGGTTTAGATATTTTTGTTGTAAATCTAGCGGTCAACAACGGAACGAAAACAATTAAAAATATCGGAGCTCCAATCAATAGCTCTAAAGATGATTTTTCATTTTTAATTGACAGTAAAAATCACAAAGGTTTCTTCACTTCTAATAGAGATGGAGGTAAGGGGTCTGATGATATCTATAAATTTACAGAGTTGCCTAAACCTATTTGTGTACAAATATTGAAGGGTGTAATTACGGATCAGGATTCTGGAGCAGTGCTTTCAAATTCAAAAGTTAGCTTGTTTGACGAGAAATTTAATTTGATTAAAGAGATAACTACAAATGCAGATGGTTCATATGCTTTTGATGTAGTATGTGAAAAAATGTATTATGTGAGAGTTCAGAATCAGGATTATGAAACAAAAGAAGGACCACTGACTATAGCTGAAACTTCAGGAGAAACAAGGCATCCAGTGAGTTTGCAAAAGATTAAAAAACCAATTTTGGTTGGTACAGATTTAGCAAAAATGCTCAACATACCAAGGCTTTATTTTGATGTAAATAAGTCTGTTATTAGAAAAGATGCTGCATTTGAATTAGAAAAAATTCTAATAGTATTGAAAGAATATCCAACCATGAAAATAGATATTCGTTCGCATACTGACAGCAGACAAACTGATAAATATAATGAATCTTTATCTGATAGACGAGCACAAGCTACAAAGGCGTGGTTAATTGCCAATGGAATTACTACAGATCGATTGACCGCTAAAGGATATGGTGAATCTCGTTTAATAAATAAATGTGGTGACAATGTTCCATGTACTGAGGAAGAACATCAAGCAAATAGACGTAGCGAATTCATCGTTACATCTATCTAATACATTTCAGTCAAATTAAAAAAATGCCCACAAAAAGGTTCTACTTTTTGTGGGCATTTTTATTTAATAAAATCAAGTAAGATTACGCATTAAAAAAAATTCCCGCTGATACAACTACCAGCAGGAATTTCAAACAAACCATTTATATAACTAACTAACTATCTTCTGTCTATTCTGATGGCTACACTTCCTGATACTCTAGTATCCTCGATTTTGGCTTTTGTACCATTTGTTCTGTAATAGTAGTAGTCATCATCATTCGAGTTTTGGCTGTTGCCATAATCGTTGCTTCCGTTGTTGTTTTGGCTATATTCATAACCTCTACCACCTTTTACGGCTCCAACAATATCAACAATTTGACCACGACGGTTGTAGATAATTTCTAAACCACCCACTCGTTCCAAAGCAT
This sequence comes from Flavobacterium sp. 120, assembly GCF_003633605.1. Taxonomy (NCBI): domain Bacteria; kingdom Pseudomonadati; phylum Bacteroidota; class Flavobacteriia; order Flavobacteriales; family Flavobacteriaceae; genus Flavobacterium; species Flavobacterium sp. 120. The sequence goes on from NZ_RBKZ01000001.1 coordinate 136,453, forward strand.
AACGGTTGTATGTCATGTAAACTGAACCCACTCGTTTAACTCTATCATTTGAGTCATAGTTGATCATCACGTTTCCAATACGTCTTACTCTGCCCATGTTGTCGTGTTCTACTTTTACACCATAATTTCCGTTGCGAACATTTGCTGGTGCACCATACGTTTTATTCATGCCACCTTTTTTGCTTGCTTTATAATACATACCGCCAGTTGAACCGGTTGAAGGGCGTGTATTAAAATCAAATTGTCCGTCAGCGAATATGAAGAACTCAATTCCTCTTTCTGTGAACACAATTGGGTCGGCGTCTCTAAAATCTACAGGAGATCTTCTTTCTACAGAGAAATCGATTTTCTCTGCTGCGTTTGCTACACTACCTCCAAATACGAAGATACTAGCTACTAAAAGGGTAATTTTTTTCATGATAATTATATTTTAAATTTTGCCTACTCTTGAGCTTTTCGGCTTTCGCTTTTTTTACTTATTTGATTAGGTATATCCAAGTAGCGTGCCAAAGATTTGAATCGTGGTTTTGTATTTTTAGATTAAGAATTGATTTTTTGTTTTTAAAATACTTAAAATCAGTATGTTGTTGTTTGTAAAAAAATATAAAATAATTTTATTCAGAAGCGAATATTAAGATTTTTTTAATACAATTCTTGTTGGACCCGATACGTTCTCTTGTGCTTTTGACGAAGAAATAATCTCAAGAAAAGAGAAATCACCTCATTTTTAAAAATATTTTTATATAAAACTACTTATCAACATTACTTAAAATTAACTTTTGTTACGAACTCGCATCAATGGATATTGAGTAATTTTGTAACATGTATGCTTTAGTCGATTGTAATAATTTTTATGCTTCCTGCGAACGTGTTTTTCAACCGGAATTCGTTGGGAAACCCGTTGCAATATTGTCAAATAATGACGGCTGTGTGATTTCCAGAAGCAATGAAGCAAAGGATGTTGGGGTTCCTATGGGTGCGCCAATATTCAAGATTAGGGAATTGGTAAAAGAGAAAAATGTAAAAGTGTTTTCTTCGAATTATCCGCTTTATGGAGATTTGAGTAATCGGGTGATGGCAATTTTAGGCCAATTTACACCTAATCTAGAAATTTACAGCATCGACGAAGCCTTCCTGAATTTTGATGGTTTGACTATTTCCGATTATCATGATTATGGAATCCAAATGAAAACCCGCGTGCAAAAATGGGTAGGAATTCCCGTTTGCATTGGTTTTGCACCCACAAAAGCATTGTCAAAAGTAGCCAATAAAATTGCCAAGAAATTCCAAGGCAGAACGCAAGGTGTTTATGTTATTGACACGGAAGAAAAGCGCATTAAAGCCTTGAAATGGACAAAAATTGAAGATGTTTGGGGCATTGGTTATCGGATGAATAAAAAGATGAAAGCCAAAAATATTGTGACTGCTCTAGATTTTACAGCACCACAACACGAAGCTTGGATCAGGAAAGAAATGGGCGTAACAGGACTGCGTTTAAAATACGAACTCGAGGGTAAATCCGTTTTGGATTTAGAACCCATTGTTGATCAAAAGAAAAGTATTGCAACCACCAGAAGTTTCCCAAAACAAATTGCTGATTTTGATTTGCTGCGCGAACGTGTTGCCACTTTTGCTGCGGTTTGTGCAGAGAAATTGCGGAAGCAAAACTCCTGCTGTCATACTATTATCGTAATGTTAGTAGTTGATAAACATACGGTGGAAACCTCGAAATATTATTTTAACATGGCGATTACGTTGCCTTATGCATCAAATTCTACACTGACGATTTCCAATGCAGCAATTGATATCTTGAAAAAACTGCACAAAGGAAATGAAACTATAAAATTCAAGAAAGCGGGCGTCATCGTTACCGAATTGATTGATCAGGACAAGAAACAGTTGCAGTTGTTTGACGAGGAAAACCCAAAACATTTGGTGCTGATGAAAGTGATGGATGGCCTCAATAACAAGATTGGAGATAAAAAAGTAAAGCTGGCTACGCAAAATTTAAGTTTGACCTGGAACATGAATCAGAATCATTTGTCACCCAGATACACCACTAATTTTAAAGATATTCTCGAAATAAAATGTCAATAAACAAAGAGCAAAAATTAAATTTTTTTCTGCCTGATTTTGAAAGTGAATTGCGAATTCCTTTCATAAACGAAGGTGTTTCGGCTGGATTTCCATCGCCAGCGGCTGATTTTATGGAAACGAATATTGATTTGAACAAGGAATTGAGTGAAAATCCGTTGGCGACTTTTTACATCAAAGTCAAAGGAAATTCCATGATTGATGCCGGAATCAATGACAAGGATGTTCTTGTTGTGGATAGAAGTTTAGAACCGCAGAACAATAAAATTGCAATTTGTTTTATCGATGGAGAATTTACTGTAAAACGCATGCAACTCGAGAAAGACTGTTTGTATCTGATGCCAGAAAATCCAAGTTATTCTCCGATAAAAGTCACCGAAGAAAACCAATTAATCATTTGGGGAATTGTGACCTATGTGATTAAAAAGGTATAAAAAGCGAGTCGTTACCATTATTAAAATGGAATTTTTAACCATAAAAAAAACCTGTTCAAATAAATGAACAGGTTTTCTGTTTTAAAAACAATTACGTTTTATACGGTATGTTTCGGATTAAATCCGTCTTCGCTTAATTCAGTGTGCACATAATCAGCAACCATTTCAGCTTCATAATCAACTTTTTCTCCTTTAGAAAGTCTATTGATGGCTTTTTCCATAATTTGGTAAATTACAGGAACTACGACCAAGGTTAAGAATAATGAGGAAATTAATCCCCCAATAATTACCCAAGCCAAACCGTTTTTCCATTCAGCTCCAGCTCCAGAGGCTAATGCAATTGGGAACATACCAAACACCATCGCGATAGTTGTCATCAAAATTGGACGAAGACGCGCATGATTCGCTTGGATTAATGCTGTCCTAACCGTTTCACCAGCTTTACGCCTTTGGTTGGTATAATCTACAAGCATAATCGCGTTTTTACAAACTAGACCAATAAGCATGATGATACCTAAAATAGTAAATATATTCAGTGTATTATTGGTTAAAGCCAAAGCCAACATTGCTCCAATAAAGGAAAGCGGAATCGCAAACAATACTACAAATGGATGTGCAAAACTATCGTATAATGAAACCATTACCAGGTAAACCAAGATAATCGCAGCTAATAATGCAATTCCTAATGTACCAAAACCTTCACTTTGGTTTTCCTGATCACCACCCCAAATGTAATTTACACCTGTTGGTTTTTTCAATTTTTCAATTTTTTCTTGCCATTGTGATACAATTGTTCCTGAAGCTACACCCACATTCTGACCTTTTACAGTTACCGATGCCGATTTGTCTCTTCGTTCTAATTCACTTGGTCCAGAACCTTCGGTTACGGTTGCAAATTGATTCAGTTTTATTTGCTGCCCCATATCATTAATGAAGATCAAGTTACTTACATCGGCAATACTTTTTCTGTCGAATGCATTGTACTTAATATTGATGTCGTATTCGTATTCACCAGCTCTAAATCTACCATCAGTATTTCCACTAAAAGCAGTTTGCATGGTAATACCTACTGTTTGCAAACTCAATCCCAGAGCTGCCATTTTATCTCTATCCACTTTTACGTTCACTTCCGGATTTCCATCTTCTACTGATAATTCGATTTCTGTTGCTCCTGGAATGGTACGTAATTCTTTTTCGGCTGCTTTTGCAAATTGCATGGCGCTTTCTACATTTGGACCAGTTACAATTAATCCTAAAGTCGCATCTTCTGCAGTTCCTAAAATACCAACTGGAACCGTTTTAACTTTTGCTCCAACTAATATTTTTTCTAATTTACGTTTTGTTTTTGCAGCATATACATTTGCAGGTTCATCACGTTTGTCTAATCCAACCATTTTAACGTTTATCTCAGACTTGTAAGCAGTTGCTTGCGAAGCACCAAGACCTTCACTGGTTTGACCAATCGTTGTAATTTGACTAAAAACATACTCTTCGTTCTTCAAAAATGCTTCTGCTTTTTGCGTCATGAAATTGGTTTGCTCTAATGAAGCATCTTTTGGCATTTCTATTTGAACTAAAAACTCACCACTATCAGACGCTGCAAAGAATTCTCCACCAATAAATCCACCACCAAATAAACTAATCATAGAACCAAAAAAGATTACTAAAACGATAGCCAGTGTTTTAAAATAATGATCCAAACACCATTCTAATAATCCTGAAACCCAATTTGTAAAGCGTGTTAAATAGCTTTCAAATCCAAGGATGATTTTTCCAAAAAGGTTTTTACCTTCAATGTGTTCTAATTTTCCATATCGTGAAGACAACCATGGAATAATTGTAAATGAAGCTACTAAAGACAACAATGTTGAAATAATTACCGTTACACAGAATTGCGTAATAATGTTAGAAACCAATCCGGTACTCATTGCAATTGGTAAAAATACCACCACAATTACTAAAGTAATCGATACAACGGTACCACCAATTTCCGCAGTTCCATCATAGGCTGCACGAACCTTGTTTTTACCCATTTCCATGTGCCTGTAAATATTCTCCAGAACCACAATGGCATCATCCACAAGAATACCTACAACAAGAGACAGACCTAATAAACTCATTAAGTTTAAAGTATATCCCATCAAATAAATTCCGATGAAAGTAGCAATTAATGAAGCAGGAATAGAGACCATTACAATCAACGAGTTTCTAATACTGTGCAAGAAAAACAACATTACAAGTGCAACTAAAAGTACTGCAATAAGTAAATCATGTACAACAGCATCAGCAGCTTCTAGCGTAAAAATGGTACTGTCTTTTGCAATTTCTAATTTTAAACCATTCGCTTTATAATCGGTTTCCAGTTTAGCAATTGTTTTAACTAATTCTTCACTTACCGCAACCGCATTGGCATCCGATTGTTTAATAATTTGTAAAATAATAGCACTTTTTTGATTGACACGCGCTACTTTTTCAGTGATTTTTTGAGTATCTTGAACATCAGCAATATCACTTAAACGAACTTGAATTCCGTTTTTAGAGGATACAACCAAGTTTCTTAATTCGTCAACATTTTTATATTTTCCAGCCAAACGAATTAATATTTTCTGCTCACGAGTTTGAATGTTTCCTGTTGGAAAATCCAAATTAGAAGATAAAATATTTTGTTGTACTTGCGGAACAGAAAGTCCGTAACCTTGCATTTTTACTGCATCAAGATTGACTTGAATTTCTCTTTCTTGTCCACCAATAATATTTACTTGCGCCACACCTTCTACTCGAGAAATAACGGGTGCTAATTTTTTATCAATTAAGTCGTAAAAAGCAACTTCATCCATTTTTCCGTTGGCACCAATAGTCATAATTGGTAAATCGCTTAAGGAAAATTTACTCAACGAAGGCGTTTCAACATCATCCGGTAAATCACTAAGAATAGCGTTTATTTTACGTTGCGCATCGTTCATAGAGATATTAACATCAGCCGAAGAGGTCAATGTAATAGACACGGTAGACAAACTTTCGTATGACTTCGAGTCTATTTTTTTAATATTTTCTAAGGATGCAATCGCATCTTCAATTTTTTTAGTTACCGTATTTTCTACCTCACTTGGAGACGCTCCAGGATAAATAGTAGCAACAGTAATTACATTGGTTTCGAATTTTGGAATCAATTCGTAGCCCAATTGGCTGTAACTGAACAGTCCTCCTAATGTTAGAATCGTAAATAATACGATAACTAATGAGGGACGTTTTATGGATATTTCTGCTAATTTCATTTTTTTCTTTGCTTTAGGCTTTAAGCTTTAGGCTTTAAGCGGTTTCTTTATGACTTTAAGACTATCGACTTTAAGACTTATTTTATAACGTCCACTTTAGATCCGTCTTGAAGGTTGATTTGACCTGTAACAATTACAGTTTCACCATCAGAAAGTCCGTTTAAAATTTCTACTTTATCACCAAGGATTCTTCCTGCAGTAACCGTTTTCAGTTTAGCAGTTCCATTTTCGATTACAAATATTTCGTTGCTGCTCACACTTCCTACAAAAGCATTTCTAGGAACAATCATCAACGATTGTTTTTGTTGGTTTGAAGCAAATTCAGCAGTTCCGTACATTCCGGCTTTCAAATCATTTGAAGCGTTATTAGCAATTTCTATTTCTACCGGAAAGTTCAAACTTGCATCTGCTTTTGGCGCGATGAAGGTAATTTTTCCAGAGAATGTAGCATCAGGATACACACTTGCTTTTACGGTAATCGTATTGCCTACTTTTAAACCTGCTACTTGATTTTCGTTAACGTTTACTTTTAATTTCAATTTTGAAACATTTACAATGTCAAACATTTGCGTAGCAGCGCCAAGAACTGATCCTGGTTCAATGTATTTTTTGTTTACGATTCCGTTAATTGTCGCTTTGATATTGGTATCGCCAATATTAACTTTTGCTTGTTGTAATCTTGATTTTGAAGTTACCAAATTCAATTTGGCCTGATCCAATTGTTGTTTCGTCACACCACCAGTTTTAAAAGCATTTTCAAAACGGCTGTAATCCGTCAATGCATTTTGATACGAAGCTTCTGCAGTTTGTAAATCAGCCGAAATTTGTTCGCTTCTTACAACTGCTAAAGTTTGACCTATTCTTACTCTGTCTCCTTCTTCAACTAAAACACGAACTACTCTTCCTGGTTTCTCAGCAGAAAAACTCAATTCTTGTAGTGGAGCAAAATTTCCATTTGCAGAAAAATCAAGAGAGACTTCTTCGATTTTTACGGTTGCAACTTTTACAGAAACACTGGCATTTTTCTCTGCAACAATAGCAGTTTTTGCTTCATTTTCTTCTTTGTTTTTCGTTAAAGTATATGCGATAACGCCTAAAGCTGCTAAAATTGCTACTATGATTATTATATTTTTTTTCATTTTTGTTAGTTATTTATAAGTGTTTTTAATTCGCCTTTTGATTTGATTAATTGTATTTCTGCCAGTTTATAGTCTAATATTGCAGATGTATAGTTGTTTTGCGCTTCAGTCAATGAGTTTTCAGCATCCAGTAAATCAGTTAAAGAGGCTAATCCTTGTACATAATTGTTTCTGGTGTTGTCTAAAACTTCTTTAGCTAATTGCGCATTTTCTCTTTGATTGTTGATAGTGGTTAAGCTATTGTCAATTTGCGTTTTTGCATTGGCAAAAGCCAAATCAAGAGATAATTTTGTATCGTTGATATCTTCTTTTATGGTTCTCAAATCAATATCGGCTTGTCTTACTTTGGAACGAGTACTAAATCCAGTAAAAATAGGCACTTTTAAATTCAATCCAATTGAAGAGAAATCAGACCAATACACGCCGTCAGATGGTTTTCCTCCAATAGGCATTTTTGGACCCTGACCAATATAATTGTATCCTGCGTTCAATGATAATGTTGGGTAATATCCAGCTTCAACTGCCTTTTTTTGATAAAATAAAAGTTGTTCTTGTTTTTTCAAAAGCAAATATTCTGTTCTGTTTGCCGTATTTGGAACTTCTGACAATGATTGTGGGCTCACTTCAAATGCCGTTTGTGGAATCTCGATTTGAGTTTCTATTGGCATTCCCATGTAAAATTTCAATGCATTTTCTTGAATTTGAACTGCATTCAAAACTTGTTGACGTTGCGTATTGATGTTTGAAATCCTTACTAAAGTTCGATCCAAATCAATTTTTTTGGCTAGACCATTATCATATTGACCTTTAATGATGTCTTTTACTTTAGTGGTATTTTTATACATACTGTCAATAACAGTCAGTTTTTGTCTTTGAACATAAACCTGATAATAATTATTGGCCACGCGTTCAATTACTTGCTCTTCAGTTAATTGTTCGTTGATTTGGTAAAACTCTCTAGTGGATTTTGCCGCTTTCAAACCTGTAAAAACCGTTTGGTCGAATATAGCTTGTGTCAAAGAAACACCGGCTGTTGAAACCCATTTTTGACCAAAAGCAGCCTGAATGGTTGTTCCCGGTGCGCCAAATCCTGCACCATCAATAACGGTTGTTTGTATTATAGGATTGTAAGTCAAATTACCGTTAGCAGAAATTTGAGGTAACGCTTGTGAACGCACTTCCTGAATTTGGTACTCACTATTTTCTACTTGTAGTTTTGCTTTTTTGGCTTCCGCTTTATTTTCTAAAGCGTAGTTAATCGCTTCTTTTAGCGTAAGTGATTTGACTTCTTGTGCATTGGCGCCAAGTGCAAATGTTAGGGTTAATAGTGTGATTATTTTTTTCATTGTTTATGTAATTGGATTAAGTAAGTTTTTTTCTAATTCGGTAATTCCTTTTTCTGTTGCCATTGCTCTTGTGTGGTATTCTAAAGCATCAAATTCAAGGCTATAAGCTTCTCTTTCTGAAGGTGTGTTCTCGTTAATACTGAAAATTAAGTAATAGTAAAACTTTATATAAGATTCAATATTTAGGCTTTCTCTGTACAAACCTTGTGCAATTCCTTTTTCAATATTCTGTCTAAAACAAAATTCACATTCATCAACTTGAAACTTTAAGGCGTTTTTGTAAACTTCCGGGTAATGTTTTTTTAATTGATAAATAGGTGATGTTTCAGATGATTTAAACATATCATCAAACATGCGTCTGATTTGAAAGTTTTCTTCAATGGCATTGTAGTTTTTAGAAGTTACTTCCTCAATAAGTTGGCGCACTTCTTTGTGAATGATTTGAACACTTTCCTCTATCAATAATTCTTTATTGGCAAAATATTTATAAATCGTTTTCTTGGAAATGCACATTTCACCGGCAATATCATCCATAGTAATACTTTTGAAACCAAGTTTCAAAAACATCTCTTTTGCTTTGGATATAATTTTCTCTTTCATTTTCTTTATTCTTAATCAGTTGTGATTTATTTAAACTGTTAAATTTGGTGCAAATGTAATTTGGAAACTTTGAAAACCAAAATAGTTTCCTTAAATTTTATGTTTATTTAACATTTGCTTTCTTATTAAGCGGTTAATTCTAAGTTTGCCATGAACTTAATGTCTTGTCCTAAAGCTAAACCGCCAGTTTGATTAAATGAAGTAAAGTTCAAACCAAAGTCTTTGCGATTAATATGACCAGTTATTTCAAAGGCAGCTTTTTGATCGCCATCATACGTATTGAATCCAATGAATTCAGCATCAAGCTCCACTACTTTTGTGATGTTTTTTATGGTAAGATTTCCTTTCAAAAAATTGATGTTTTTATTGACTTTTTCGAATGAGGTCGACTTGAAACTAATAATTGGAAACTGCTTAATGTCGAATAAGTCATTCAACCCCAGATGAGTATCTATTTGTTCTAGTTTTGCATCTTTATTATTAACATCCAAAGAGAATTCAATCGAAGCATCTTCTATTTGATTATCCTCAATATCAATATGTCCGTTGAATTTATTTATGGAACCTGCCAGATAAGCAATTATTGAGTGTCTCATTTTTATCAGAACATCTGATTGATTCGAGTCAACTGTCCATTTTGTTTTCATAATTCGTTGCGTTGTATTTGGAATTTATTTTAAAACCGCTAAAGATTTCAAAACGTTAAATTTTCGTTGGCAAATGTAAGAAGGAAACTTTGAATACTAAAATAGTTTCCAATGTATTTTGATTTATTTAACATTTGATGACAAAAGGGAGTTTGTAATGCAAATTGAATACTGTAAATTAGCCAAAAAATTATTTTATGCATTCTATTTACCAGTATCAAGAGTTTCTTTCGGATTATTTGAAATCACAATATGAAACCAAAGAACCGAGAAATCTATACGAACCCATACATTATATATTAGATCTTGGTGGGAAAAGAATGCGTCCGGTGCTTACATTAATGAGTGCAGAGGTTTTTGATGCAGATTATAAAAAAGCGTTACCGGCAGCTTTGGCTGTTGAAGTTTTTCATAATTTCTCATTGGTTCATGATGATATTATGGATGATGCGCCATTGCGAAGAGGACAGGAAACGGTGCACGAGAAATGGAATTTAAACACCGGAATCTTATCTGGTGACGCCATGCTGATTTTAGCGTACCAATATTTCGAACAATATGAACCTATTATTTTTCGGGATTTAGCGAAGTTATTTAGCAAAACCGCTCTTGAAGTTTGTGAAGGTCAACAGTGGGACGTTGATTTTGAAGAAAGAAATGACGTTACCATTCCTGAATACCTGAAAATGATTCAATATAAAACCGCCGTTTTGGTTGCTGCGGCCATGAAAATGGGAGCGATTATAGCAGAAACTTCAGAAGAAAACGCAAATTTAATTTATGATTTTGGACTGAATTTAGGTTTGGCTTTTCAATTACAAGATGATTTTCTAGACGCTTTTGGTGATCCGGAAACCTTTGGAAAACAAGTAGGTGGAGATATTATAGAAAATAAAAAAACGTATTTATATCTTAAAGCAGTTGCTTTTTCAAATGAAGCAGAAGAATTAAGGCGATTGTTCTCCATTCAGCCAGAAGATAATACGGAGAAGATCAAAACGGTAAAAGAACTTTTTAATAGCTCAGGTGCTTCAAAAGCAACTCAAGATGCGATTCAGGATTTTACGTTTAAGGCTTTTCAAACGTTGGATAAAATGAATATCAGCGTAGATAAAAAAGAAATGTTGAAGGCTTTTGGTGAAAACTTAATGGGAAGAAAAGTTTAGATTTTTGATTGCAGAAGTTTTACTTCGGATAAATAATGGTTTATTTCAAAAATCAGTATAATTCAAAAAAATCAAACATTTTGAGCAGTTTCTTAAAATCAAAAATCTAAATTCGTTAATCAACAATCTGAAATCAAATGTTTATAGTTCCAAAAAATACCGATTTACTACTTACTGAAGCAGAAGGCGAAAACTTATATTTGAAATTAATAGAACAAATGAATAAGGATTTTAATTTGGCTAATGAAGCAATTGATTTCCCTTTGAGTATTTCTCCGAATGAATTGAAGTTGCAATTGCATGAGAAAATCTACCGCCTTATTCAATACAAGTTTGCTGAATATCTCAATTTACTTTACATAATTGATGTTTCTGAGGAAGAAATAAAAAAACTAGACGGTTCTGATTTAGTAGTTCTTGCAGAACAAGTCGCTTTTTTGATTCTAAAAAGAGAATGGCAAAAAGTCTGGTTCAGGAATAAGTATTAGTTATTATTCGTATCCAGGTCAGAGTACGTTTATGTTAAAAATAAACTCTGATAAATGGCATAAAGGCACTGCCGTAAATATTATTCTTATCGGTCAAAACATTGTAGCGGGCACCAATTGTTGCATTTCCGGATCGGTAACCTGCACCAATAAACAATCCCGTATTCCAGTAATCTTGTGAATTACTATTGGATCCATCCAGATTTACATTAACCCTTAATTGTTCCAGTTCAGCGGAAAGTTGGATTTCTTGTATTGGATTAAAAAGACCTATAACACTGCCGCCATACAAATGGGAAGCGTAATAATCTCTTTGTTTTAAATATTTATATTGTAAGCCAACACCTAAAGCCACATAATCATTGAAATTGTAAATGGCACTTGGCGCCAATGAAATGTCCGTATAGCCAGAACCAAAGCCTAAACCTATTCCACCTCCAAATTGTACGTTCCTCCAAAACTCATTTTGGGTTTTAGTAGAGGATGTGTTTTGTTGTGCAAACAGGCAACTTGAAAAAAATAGGATAATAATCACCATTAATGATTTGGAATCGTCTAAAAAGCTATTCTTTGTCATAAGTTTTCAGTTTTTTAACATTTTTCAATGTAAAAGTATCTTAAAATAAATTATAAATTTATTCTATTATTGTACTTTTGCCAAACTATTTTAACAAAAAAGTATATTCACTAAATATTATGGATAGGTTTTCATTTTTAAACGCAGCACACACCGAATTTTTCGCACAATTATACGATCAATATTTAGAGAATCCAGATAGCGTTGAGCCAAGTTGGAGAGGTTTTTTTCAAGGTTTCGATTTTGGGATGACTACTTACAACGAGGAGAACAAGGTTGAACAAATCGCTAATTTTGCAGCTAATAATTCAGATATTAATTTAGTATCAGATAAGCTTCAAAAGGAATTTAATGTATTGAAATTAATAGATGGATACCGTTCTCGAGGGCATTTGTTTACCAAAACAAATCCGGTTCGTGAAAGAAGGACTTCATCACCTACACTTGAAATTTCGAATTTCGGACTTTCAGCAGCAGATTTAGATACTGTTTTTGACGCAGCAAAGGTTATCAATATACAACCGTGTACGCTTCAAGAAATTATAACTCACCTTGACACTATATATTGTCAGCATATTGGGGTGGAGTACATGTACATCCGTAATCCAGAAGTGGTGGAGTGGATTCAGAAAAAATTGGGGGTTAATGACAATCAACCTAAATTTTCTTTGGACGAAAAGAAATCAATTCTGAATAAATTAAACCAAGCTGTTTCTTTTGAAAACTTTTTGCATACTAAATATGTAGGTCAAAAACGTTTTTCTCTTGAAGGTGGAGAATCAATCATTCCGGCTTTGGATGCTTTAATTGAAAAAGCAGCCGAAAAAGGAGTAGAGCAGTTTGTAATGGGAATGGCACACCGTGGTCGTTTGAATGTTTTGGCAAATATTTTTGGCAAATCAACCCAAGATATTTTTGGTGAATTTGATGGTAAAGATTACGATCAAGAATACTTTGATGGAGATGTAAAGTACCATTTAGGACTTACTGCTGACAAAGTTACAAGCACCGGAAAAAAAATCAATATCAATTTGGCTCCAAATCCTTCGCATCTTGAAACTGTTGGTGCAGTTATCGAAGGAATTACAAGAGCAAAGCAAGACAAATATTTCCCTAACGATTTCTCTAAAGTATTGCCAATCGCTGTTCACGGTGATGCTGCAATTGCAGGTCAGGGAATTTTGTATGAGATTGTACAAATGGCACAACTTGACGGTTATAAAACTGGAGGAACAATCCATATTGTAATCAATAATCAAGTAGGTTTTACGACTAATTACCTTGATGCACGTTCTTCTACGTATTGTACGGATGTTGCCAAAGTAACACTTTCGCCAGTATTACACGTAAATGCAGATGATGCTGAAGCGGTAGTTCATGCGATGTCATTTGCGTTGGATTTCAGAATGCAATTTGGTCGCGATGTATTTATCGATTTACTAGGATATAGAAAATACGGACATAACGAAGGTGATGAGCCTCGTTTTACCCAACCGGTATTATACAAAATCATTGCAAAGCACAAAAATCCAAGAGATATCTACATGGACAAACTGCTTGCAGAAGGATTGATAGACAGTACTTTTGTAAAAGGATTAGAGCAAGAATACAAGTCAAACTTGGAAGTGAATTTAGAAGAATCGCGTAAAAAAGATTTGACTATTATCACTCCATTTATGAAGAATGAATGGAAAGGTTTTGAGCAAGTTTCAGATGTTGAAATGCTTAAAAAAGTAGATACTACTTTCCCAAAAGAAGGACTTACTGAAGTTGCAAACGTGATTTGTAACTTACCGACAGATAAAAAATTTATCAGCAAAATACAAAAACTGATCAACGACAGAAAAACAATGTTTTTCGAAACGAATAAGCTGGATTGGGCTATGGCCGAACATTTAGCGTATGGTTCGCTTCTGAAAGAAGGATACGATGTTCGTATTTCCGGACAAGATGTGGAGCGTGGGACATTCTCTCACCGTCATGCTGTTGTAAAAGTAGAAGATTCAGAAGAAGAAGTAACCTTGTTGAGTAATTTAGAAGGAGCAACCGGAAAATTCAATATTTTCAATTCTCTTTTATCTGAATACGGTGTTTTAGGATTTGATTATGGATATGCTTTGGCAAACCCAAATACATTAACCATTTGGGAAGCACAGTTTGGAGATTTCAGTAATGGAGCCCAAATTATGATTGACCAATACATCTCTTGTGGAGAAGATAAATGGAACAACCAAAACGGAATTGTTTTATTATTGCCTCACGGATATGAAGGACAAGGAGCAGAGCATTCCTCTGCAAGAATGGAGCGTTATTTACAACTTTGCGCCAGACATAATATGTATGTTGCCGATTGTACAACGCCAGCCAACTTCTTTCACTTGTTAAGAAGACAAATGAAAACGACTTTCCGTAAACCGCTTATTGTGTTTACACCAAAGAGTTTGTTGCGTGATCCAAGAGTAGTTTCTTCTGTTGAAGAATTTGCAACAGGAAGTTTCCAGGAAACATTTGATGATGAAACAGTGAATAAAGCCGATGTGAAAACATTAGTTTTCTGTACCGGAAAATTCTATTACGACATCACTGCCGAAAGAGAAAACAATGGTCGTAAAGATGTAGCAGTTGTTAGAATCGAACAATTATTCCCATTGCCTGTTGAGCAATTAAAAGCGATTATTGCTAAATATCCAAACGCTGATGATTATGTTTGGGCACAAGAAGAGCCAAAAAACATGGGAGCTTACAGTTACATGTTGATGAATTTCGATTTAGTAAAATGGAGATTGGCTTCACTAAAAGCCTACGCAGCTCCAGCGGCTGGAAGTTACACCAGAGCAAAACGTCGTCAGGCCGATGCTATAAAAATGGTTTTTGATAAAAATTTATTTAGATAGAAAAAAGTTTAAAGTTTAAGGTTTAAAGTCCCATTTGTAAAACTTTAAACCTTAAACTTTAAATGATTTAACTTTAAACTTTAAACTAAAAGAAAGATGATTTTAGAAATGAAAGTCCCATCACCAGGGGAATCTATAAAAGAAGTTGAAATTGCAACTTGGTTGGTAAAAGATGGAGATTATGTAGAGAAAGACCAAGCAATTGCTGAGGTTGATTCTGATAAAGCAACATTAGAATTGCCAGCAGAAGCAAGCGGAATCATTACTTTAAAAGCAGAAGAAGGCGATGCAGTAGCAGTAGGAGCGGTAGTTTGTTTAATCGATACTAGTGCAGCAAAACCAGCAGGTGATGCACCAGCAGCAGTTGAAGCTCCAAAAGCTGAAGTTAAAGCAGAAGCGCCAAAAGCGGCTCCGGTAGCAGCAGCTCCAGCAGCAAC
This sequence comes from Flavobacterium sp. 120, assembly GCF_003633605.1. Lineage (NCBI taxonomy): Bacteria > Pseudomonadati > Bacteroidota > Flavobacteriia > Flavobacteriales > Flavobacteriaceae > Flavobacterium > Flavobacterium sp. 120. The sequence continues at coordinate 151,550 of NZ_RBKZ01000001.1, forward strand.
TTACGCTTCAGGAACTCCATCTCCAGCAGCAAGAAAAATATTAGACGAAAAAAATATAGCGCCAGCTTCCATAACAGGAACTGGAAAAGACGGAAGAATCACTAAAGATGATGCAGTAAATGCTGTGCCTTCAATGGGAACTCCTACAGGTGGTTCTCGTGGAACAGAGCGTACTAAATTATCAATGTTGCGTCGTAAAGTGGCTGAAAGATTAGTTGCCGCTAAAAACGAAACAGCAATGTTGACTACTTTTAACGAAGTAAATATGACGCCAATCAACTTGATTCGTAATGAGTACAAAGATGCGTTCAAAGCAAAACATGGTGGAATTGGTTTAGGATATATGTCTTTCTTTACTAAAGCAGTAACCAGAGCATTAAAATTATTCCCGGATGTAAACTCAATGATGGATGGTGATCATAAGATTGCTTTCGATTTTTGCGACATTTCAATTGCGGTTTCAGGACCAAAAGGATTAATGGTTCCTGTAGTTCGTAATGCGGAGAACTTGACTTTCCGTGGAGTTGAAGCAGATATTAAAAGATTGGCATTAAAAGCACGTGACGGGCAAATCACAGTTGATGATATGACTGGCGGAACGTTCACGATTACTAACGGTGGTGTTTTTGGAAGTATGTTGAGTACACCAATTATCAATCCTCCACAATCTGGAATCCTTGGAATGCACAACATTATAGAGCGTCCAATTGCTGTAAACGGTAAAGTTGAAATTCACCCAATGATGTACGTAGCGTTGTCTTATGACCATAGAATTATTGATGGTCGTGAGTCTGTTGGTTTCTTAGTTGCTGTAAAAGAAGCGTTAGAAAACCCAATGGAATTATTGATGGATAACAATCCTAAAAAAGCATTAGAACTATAGTTTTAAGGTTTTAGAATATAAAAAAATCCTGTTTAGTGTTTCTAAACAGGATTTTTTATTTATTTGTATTACTAACCAATACTATTTATGGCATCAAATAAAAAACAGGCCGCTATCAGCTTTATTTTCATCACAATGTTAATTGATATAACTGGTTGGGGAATTATCATTCCAGTTATTCCAAAATTAATTAAAGAATTAATTCACGGCGATGTTAGTGATGCAGCAAAATATGGTGGTTGGTTAACATTTGCTTATGCGATAACTCAATTTATGTTTGCACCTTTAATTGGTAATTTGAGTGATAAATTTGGTCGAAGACCCATAATTTTAATTTCGCTTTTTGCCTTTTCATTGGATTATATATTGTTGGCGTTTGCCCCAACGATTACATGGCTATTTATAGGAAGAGTAATTGCAGGATTAACAGGTGCGAGTATTTCAACCGCTTCAGCGTATATAGCCGATGTGAGCACGCCAGAAAACAGAGCCAAAAATTTCGGAATGATTGGTGTGGCTTTTGGGCTAGGATTTATAATTGGACCCGTTATAGGAGGAGTTTTGGGGCAGTACGGATCTAGAATTCCGTTTTATGCAGCAGCCGTCTTATGTATGCTAAATTTCTTGTACGGTTATTTTATTTTGCCCGAGTCATTATCAAAAGAAAATAGGAGACCAGTAAATTTAAAAAGAGCCAATCCAATTGGGGCTTTTTTGAATTTAAAAAAATACCCATCGTTATATGGATTATTGATTGCTTTGTTTTTGATTTATGTTGGATCACATGCTGTCGAAAGCAACTGGAGTTATTTCACTATGTACAAATTTAGTTGGGACGAAAAAATGGTAGGGATTTCGCTGGGCGTTGTTGGGGTTTTAGTAAGTCTTGTTCAAGGAGGATTGATACGATGGACTAGCCGAAAATTAGGAAATGAAAAAAGTATTTATGTTGGAATGGTATTATATACTATTGGAATGTTTTTGTTTGCTTTTGCTTCAGAGGGCTGGATGATGTTTCTCTTCTTGGTTCCGTATTGTCTTGCCGGTATTGCTGGTCCAGCATTGCGAGCTATAATTTCAAACCATGTTTTGCCATCAGAGCAAGGGGAAATTCAAGGAACTATTGCCAGTTTAATGAGCGCCGCAACTATTATTGGCCCGCCAGTAATGTCAGGTCTCTTTTATTATTTTACACATAAAGGGGCACCATTTGAATTTGCAGGAATGCCATTTATTCTTGGGGGTTTATTGATGATGATAAGTGGTGTTGTTGCTTATTTTTCGTTGAAAAAGTATAGTGTTTCAAATACAAACAATGATTAAAGTAATCGACAATTGCTTTCCCTTTCATTAAAATATCAGCACCTATAATGCCATGAACCGGTTTTGCCTTGTGTTGTGTTAGCGCTTCATTTACATGAGATAAATCAAAAATAACGAGTTCAAAATCAGAATCTTTCCAAGTACCAAGTTGCAATTGATTTTTTAAAGCCAGTTGCGTAAACATTCCTGTGGCTCCCGCACCAGCGGCTTTTGTCTTTGATTTTTTGGCTTCCAATAAAAACAAATCGACACTCTCAAATCCTACACAGCTGTTTGAAGCTCCTGTGTCTAGAATGAAGTTGCCTATTACACCATTGATTTTTGCTTTTATCAAAAGATGCTGTGTTTTAGTTATCTTAAATTTTACTTTTCTGTAGTTTTCTTTTTTAAGGATATCGTGTAGGTTCTTCATTATGCTGAATTTATTTCAGTGATTTATTTCTGTTTTACAAAGATACATGGAGTTAGTGAAGGAATTGTATGAATCTTTTTAAAACCATTTTTTCGACAACTTTTATTCTTGTAATTTTGTACCCTTAAACTTTACACTTGGAAGCAGCTATAACAATCACCGATACGCATACACATTTATATTCAGAGGAATTTGATCAAGACAGAAACGAAATGATTCAACGCGCTATTGATGCCGGTGTTTCCCGTTTTTTTATACCCGCAATCGATTCTTCCTGCACAGAATCGATGTATGAATTGGAGAAAAATCATCCCAATACTGTTTTCTTAATGATGGGGTTGCACCCAACGTATGTAAAAGACAATTATCAGGAAGAATTGCAACATGTGGAAAACGAATTGGCGAAAAGAAAATTCTACGCAGTGGGCGAAATCGGAATCGATTTGTATTGGGATAAAACCCATTTGCCTCAGCAACAAATCGCTTTCAAAAGGCAAATTCAATTGGCAAAACAATATAAATTACCTATTGTGATTCATTGTCGTGAAGCTTTTAATGAAATTTTTGAAATTCTGGAAGAAGAAAAATCAGATGATTTATTTGGGATTTTCCATTGTTTTTCAGGAACTTATGAGCAGGCATTACAGGCGATTTCGTACAATATGAAATTAGGAATAGGCGGAGTTGTGACTTTCAAAAACGGAAAAATCGACCAGTTTTTGAATCAGATAGATTTGAAACACATTGTTTTAGAAACGGATTCCCCATATTTAGCACCGATTCCTTATAGAGGAAAAAGAAACGAAAGTAGTTACATTGTTAATGTTGTAGATAAGTTAGCGCAAATTTATAGCCTTTCGGCAAATGATATTGCGGCAATAACAACGGAGAATTCTAAAGCTATTTTTGGGATTTAAAGTAGAATTCACCTTATTTTGATATTTTTTTTGTTCATTTGTCCACACAAAAATTGAGAACCAAAATGCAGAAATTTGACGCTATTCGGCCTTTTTATGATTCCGAAATAAACGAGGCACTCCAAGATGTCATCCATCATCCAATGATGAAGGCATTAATGAATTTTACTTTTCCGGATGTTGCAGACGAAGTTTGGAAAGAACAACTCAAAAAAACGCATTCCATTCGCGACTTTCAATGTAATTTTATTTATCAATCGGTTCAAAAAATACTAGAAAAAAGCTCGGAAGGTTTGACTACTTCTGGTTTTGAAAATTTAGAACCCAATACTTCGTATTTATTTATTTCGAACCATCGAGATATACTTTTGGATACCACTTTATTAAATTCGGCCTTGTTTGAACATGGTTTAGTGATGACTGCATCAGCTATTGGAGATAATTTAGTAAAAAAATCTTTTTTAAAGACATTAGCAAAACTGAATCGTAATTTTTTGGTACAACGTGGCTTGACGCCAAGAGAAATGTTGCAAAGTTCAAAGCTGTTGTCCGAATATATTGGAAACTTATTACAGCATGAAAACCGTTCCGTTTGGATAGCACAACGGGAAGGAAGAACGAAAGACGGTAATGATGCCACTAATCCAGGTGTTTTGAAAATGCTGGGAATGGCTTCTGATGAAAAGAATTTGATGGATTATTTCAAGAAAATCAAAATCGTACCGGTTTCTATTTCGTATGAATACGATCCAACGGATGCTTTGAAAATGCCTCAATTGATGGCTGAAGCCAATAATGAAATCTATGTTAAAGAAAAAAACGAAGATTTTATGACCATTCTTAGTGGAGCTTTGGGTCAGAAAAAAAGAATTCACATTCATATAGGTAAAGTTTTGGACACTGAAATAGATGCCATCCAAGCTGAAAACGATAATTCAAACAAGCAAATAGTAGCCTTGGCACAAGTAATTGATGATGCAATATTGAGTAATTATAAGTTATGGCCAACGAATTTTATTGCGTACGATATTGTAAACAAGATTGATACCCATTCGCATCTTTATACAGAAAATGAAAAATCACTTTTCGAACGCAGATTAGAAATGCGTATCGATGAGGAAAATCCAATTGCATTACAAGGATTTTTGGCAATGTATGCAAATCCGGTTATGAATAAATCAAAATATCACGATGTTATCTAAAGCTAAAATACTTTTAATTTATACCGGTGGAACCATTGGTATGAGGAAAGATTTTGAAACTGGAGCGCTCAAGGCATTCAATTTCAGTAAATTATTGCAAAGGATTCCAGAGTTGAAACAATTGGATTGTGATATCGAAACTATTTCTTTCGAAAACCCAATTGATTCGTCGAATATGAATCCTGAAAAATGGGCTAAAATCGCGACGATTATCGAAGAGAACTATGCTTCATTTGATGGATTTGTGGTGCTTCATGGATCAGATACGATGTCGTATTCCGCATCAGCATTGAGTTTTATGCTCGAAAATTTATCAAAACCAGTTATTTTTACGGGTTCTCAATTGCCTATTGGAGATTTACGTACTGATGCTAAAGAGAATCTGATTACCGCCATTCAAATTGCGTCTTTGCGAAATAATGACGAACCGGTTATCAGTGAAGTGTGTCTTTATTTTGAATACAAGTTATACCGAGGCAATAGAACCACAAAGATTAATGCGGAACATTTCAAAGCTTTTACCTCTCCAAATTATCCTGAATTGGTTGAATCGGGTGTGCATTTAAAATTAAACCCGGAATTATTTTTGGCTAACAGCCAAAATAAAGAATTCAAGGTTCATAAAAACTTAGACAATAACGTAGCAATTATAAAAATGTTTCCGGGTATCAGCGAAGCAGTTTTAGCAGCAATTTTAGATATTCCAGATCTTAAAGGAATTGTTTTAGAAACGTATGGAGCAGGAAATGCACCTACTGAAGATTGGTTTTTGAACTTATTAAAAAAAGCAATTGGTAGGGGTTTGCACATCATCAATGTTACACAATGTTCCGGCGGAAGCGTGAGTATGGGGCAATATGAAACCAGTACAGGGATGAAAGAAATAGGTGTGATTTCTGGAAAAGACATCACAACCGAAGCTGCTATAACCAAATTAATGTATTTGTTAGGTCAAAAAATAGCTCAAAAAGACTTCAAAAGTATTTTTGAAACTGCTTTGCGAGGAGAAATAGCATAATAGTTAGATTTTACTTTTCTAACTCATTTTTTTTATGGTTATTTGCAACCTCAAATAAAATAGAGAGGTGTCCGAGTGGTTGAAGGAGCTAGCCTGGAAAGCTAGTATGTGGGTAACTGCATCGTGGGTTCGAATCCCATCCTCTCTGCAAAAAAAACTAATGCTTCCTGAAAGGGGAGCATTTTTTGTTTTATAGCGTGGCAAACTTTTTAGTTTGTCTTAGCGTATAAAACAAAGAAGGATCCGGCACGAAGTGCCGAGCATTAATTTTTTTGTGAGACGCCCTTCTTGGGATCAACGAAGTTAATCTCTAGTTATAGCGTGGCAAACTTTTTAGTTTGTCTTAGCGTTTAAAACAAAAAAGGATCCGGCACGAAGCGCCGAGCATTAATTTCTTCTTTTTAAACATCTTTCAACAAGGAATACACCTTTTTGAATTTCTCAAAACTTTGTTCGTAGATTTTCTTATAATTTCTATTTGGCGAAAAGGTTTTTCCTATTTTATTTTCAGTTGGGATTTCAATAGCAGTAGCTTTAAATCCAATCAAAACGGCTCCCCAAGCAGAAGCTTCGATTGTTTCGGCTACGATTACTTTCATTTGAAAAATATCAGCAACCATTTGCAACCAAAGTTCACTTTTTCCAAAACCGCCACTCGCCATTATGGTGATTTTGTGTCTTTCTTCGGGATTTGGAAGTAAGATTTCGGTAATGCTCAATAGTCCAAATAAGATGCCTTCCAGTGTTGCTCTAATCAAATGCGCTTTGGTGTGGGTAATTCGGATTCCTAAAAGTGTTCCTTGAGCAGATGCATCCCAAATAGGAGCTCTTTCACCTAATAAATAAGGAACAAAAAGTAAACCTTCGGATCCTGCGGGAATTGTTTCAGCTTGTTTGAACAATTCTTCGAAAGATTCATCTGTTTTTAAGATGGATTCTTTGAGCCATTGCAAAACAATTGCGCCATTATTAACCGCTCCCAGTTTCAAATACTGATTGTCCATCAAATGATAACATTGCGTTCGCATTTCTGGGTCAATAAAAGGTTTGTCTGCAGGTAAACGAACTGCGCCGCTGGTCCCAATGGATAACGCCATTCGGCCTGTTTCCATAGCTCCGGTTCCTAAATTTGCCAATACGCCGTCACCGCCACCCAAAATATACTGAAAACCATCGGATAGTCCTTTGGCTTTGTGGGTTGGACTAACAATGGTGGAAAGCTGGGATGCTGCTATTTTCAAATAATCCAAAATATCCGATTCCCATTGTTGTGTATGAATGTTCATTAAACCTGTACCTGATGCCATCGAGGAATCAATTACATATTCGCCGGTAAGATGATGCCAAATGTATTCTTTGATACTAATGAATTTATACGTTTTAGAAAAATTGAGTGCATCGTGATCCTTTAACCAAGCAATTTTGGTCATGGGTGAAAAGGTATGAATTGGAATTCCTGTTTTTTGATAGAAATTTTTTCCTTGTTCGGATTTTTTTAATGCTTCGGCTAATGCATGCGCTCTATTGTCGGCCCAAATAATGGCATCAGTTAGCGGTTCTCCTGTATTGTCTATTGCAATTATACTTTGCATAGCCGAACTAAAACTGATGAACTGAGGCTGAATCCCTTTTGTTATTTCTTGGATGCATCCTAAAACAGCCACTAGAATTTCATCGGGTTTTTGGATGCTCCAATCGGCTTTCGGATGGTACATAGAATAGGATTGACTACATTCCCGAATCACTTTTCCGGTTCTGTCAAAACACACGGCTTTTGTTGCTGTGGTGCCAATGTCTATTCCAATGTAAAATAACTTCATTTTCTTTAGTTTAATTTGGATTATGCGACTAGTAAATTAAGCAATAGTACGCCAATCAATCCCATCACTCCAATGATGGTTTCCATAACGGTCCATGTTTTAAAGGTATCCGAAATACTGATTCCGAAATACTCTTTAAACATCCAAAATCCCGTATCATTTACGTGAGAGCACATTAAACTTCCGGCTCCAATTGATAACACCATCAATTCTGGACTTATTCCTGAGCTTACCACTAAAGGTTGCACAATCCCTGCCGCAGTTAATCCCGCAACAGTTGCTGAGCCCAAAGCTATCCTGATAATCGTAGCCACAAGCCAGCCTAATACTAACGGAGAAAGTGTAGAAGTTTCGAAAAAAACGGCTAAATCAGTACCAATGCCACTGTCAATCAATACTTGTTTGAAAGCGCCTCCGGCCGCAATAATCATAATAATCATCGTGGCGGAACTCAGTGCCGAACTAGATTTATCCATAATGTCCTGCATCTTTCGACCGCGATTGATGCCTAAAAAAACAATTGCAAACAATACTGCAAGAAGCATAGAAGTGGTTGGACTTCCAATAAATCCAAGAATCTGACGTATAGAAGATGTTTCAGGCAAGGTCAACTCGCTTATTGTTGCCATAGCCATTAAGATAACAGGAATCAGAGCCGTTATAAAACTGATCATGAAAGAAGGCATTTCGTTTTCAGCGAATGTTTTACTTTCGAATAATCCTTTGGGTGGATTAGCGACAATCTTCTTAATAAACTCTGGGAACACAATTCCCGCAATCAATAAAGTAGGAATAGCAATTATCAATCCGAATAGCAGCGTTTTACCAATATCAGCCTTGAAAATTACCGCAATGGCTGTAGGTCCGGGATGTGGTGGCAAAAAACCGTGAGTTACCGAAAGTGCAGATGCCATGGCAATTCCAAGATAGATTATAGGCTGCTTCGTACTTTTTGCGACAGCGAAAACCATTGGAATCAAAATCACAAAACCGGCATTGTAAAACATCGAAATTCCTACGGCAAAACCCGTAACTAACATTGCCCATTTGATGTGTTTCACTCCAACAGACCGAATCATCACCGAGCTTATTCGTTGTGCCGCACCACTGTCTGAAAGGATATTTCCCAATATAACTCCAAGAGCAATAATCAAAATCAAAGAACCTAAAGTGCTGCCAATTCCTTGTTGGAGGGAATTTAGGATGTCAGGAAATAGCATGCCTTTGGCAATTCCCACAAAGAAAGAAGCGATAATTAAGGAGATGAACGCATTGAGTTTTACTGCGGATATCAAGACAAGTAATAAAAGAATACTTGCAATTAAGATCAATATTGACATGTACTTGAATTTGAAAAATTAAAAATTAGCTTCGAATTGGTTTGCGGGTTGTGTAAGCTGCTATTCGTTTTTTTCGACTGCATGGCCGCCAAATTCATTGCGAAGTGCCGCTACCACTTTTCCGGAGAACGTATCTTGCATCTGGGAACGGTAGCGCATCATTATCGATAAAGCAATAACCGGAGTAGGAACGCCTAGATCTAAAGCGGTTTCCAGTGTCCATTTTCCTTCGCCTGAAGAGTGCATGATTCCTTTGATACTGTCTAATTTAGGGTCTTTCGAAAAAGCATTTTCGGTGAGTTCCATTAACCAACTGCGCACAACGGACCCGTGATTGAACAGTTTGGCTGTTTTTTCGAAATCTATGTCAAATTCAGAATGCTCAAAAACTTCGAAACCTTCAGCAATAGATTGCATCATTCCGTATTCGATTCCGTTATGAACCATTTTCGTGAAATGTCCGCTTCCTGCTGCACCAGTATAAAGATGTCCGTTTTCGACAGAAATATCCTTGAAAACTTGTGCTACATATTCAAATACGGCTGGTTCTCCGCCTATCATTGTACAAGCACCATTCAACGCTCCCGATGTTCCGCCTGAAGTTCCACAGTCTAAAAAGTCAATACCAAGTTCCTTTAATTGGGAATAACGGCGTTTGGAATCTTTATAGTTAGAGTTTCCGCCGTCAATGATAATGTCGTTTTTTTCTAAAAAAGGAAGCAATGAAGTGATTACTCCATCTACAATTTCACCTGCAGGAACCATTAACCAAATCACTTTTCGAGTATTCAATTTTTGACACAATTCTTTAACAGAATGTGCCGTTGTAATTTCTTCCTGACCGATTTTCTCTACGAAGTCAGTATTGACATCTTGGGCTACTACGTCGTAACCATTTCGCTGTAAATTAAGGGCAAGGTTGAAGCCCATTTTTCCTAATCCTATAATTCCAATTTGCATGGTTGTATTGTTTTAAGTCTGATTTGAAGACGTTTTTGAGTAATCGTTAAAATTTTTAAAGTAAAAATATTGGTTTTAATTTTTTAACAAGCAATTTATTCGAAAAATATTAAACTTGTTGGATTCAATATGTTAATTATTTTTTTTGAGGTTTTGTATCGACTCATTTTTATGAAAGTTTATTTGTTGTCATAATCTATAAGAAAACCATCAAAATGGTATATTTGTAACGTTATAATGAGAATTGAAACCTGAAATGTGTTTTAAACAACCATTGAGCAATTTAAACCCAAAACAATATGCGAATTTTTCTTAGTTGTTTTCTTCTTTTATCGGTTTTGAATGTTTTTTCACAAGAAAATACAACAACTGAAAATGCTCCGGAAATAAAGGTTGATTCCTTGTATAGAGAGGATCAGTTTTATTTTGCGATAACGTATAATACCTTGATGAATAAGCCGTCCGGGGTGACGCAAAGTAAGTTTTCTTCGGGGCTGTCGGCAGGTTTTTTGAGAGATATGCCCATTAATAAAAAACGAACGGTTGCTATAGCTTCCGGTATTGGTTTTTCATATAATAATTACAATCAGAATCTAGCCATTTCTTCACCTGCAGGAACGCCGGTATATACTATTATCGATTCGGATATTGCTTACGATAAAAACAAATTCTCTCTGCTTTCTGTTGATGTTCCCCTAGAGTTCAGATGGAGAACTTCTACTTATGAAAGTCATAAATTTTGGAGAATTTACGGAGGATTTAAGCTGAGTTATTTGCTTTATGACAGGTCTATTTTCAATAGTGCTGATGGGAAAGTGGTAGTGACGGGAAATCAAGATTTCAATAAATTTCAGTATGGCGCTTATATTTCATCGGGTTACAATACGATCAATTTATACGCCTATTATGGTTTGAATTCGCTATTTAAATCTGCTAAAGTCAATGACGAATCGGTTGCTATGAAATCACTGAATATTGGAATTATATTCTACATTTTATAACCACAGCACTAACAAAAGCAACTGAGGAACTGCTCCGAACATAAAACCTATAATCAATTCTTTATTGGTGTGTGCTTTCATTTCTAATCGGGAGGAAGCCACAAAACCATTGAGGAGAATCAGAACAGCAATTGTAAATGTGTTTTGAATTTGAAGGTGTAAACTCAATCCAATTATAAAAACCGTCAAGGAACTGATTGCTATCATGTGAAGGCTCGCTTTTATATTGGCAAACAAAAGAATAAGCGCCAATATAGTGCTCAAAAGTGCGCCTAAAAGAAAAAAATGCAACTCAGGATATCGGTCTATTGTTATGCTTTTTTTTACCAATAAAATAAGCAAAAAGCAGTGAAGTATTAACGGAATTTTGCGTTGAGATACTTCGGCAAGCATTATGGAATCTATGTTTCCTGCCGTGCGTAATAATAAAAATACCAAAGAAGGCAGAATTACCGTTACCACCAGAACTTGAAACAAAACAAATAGTTTTTCTTGACTTACAAAATCAGCACCGCTAAAATAAAGGTAAAACAACGTAGCCATTGCCGGTATGAATATCGGATGGAAAACATAGGAAAACAATGGGAGGATTTTTTTCAAAACGTCTGATTTTTATCTAAAAACAAATATAAGTAATCTGTCAAAATTAGTAAAGCGAATGCTATTGTTTCTTTTTTGTTCTACCGGATGTTTTGTGAAATATATTCTATTTTATAGTTAAACCATTAAGAAATTAAGTTTCATTAAGCGCTACCTCTTAATGAAACTTAATTTCTTAATGGTTTGAAAAAAAATTTTAAATTTTCCACAAAAAAGCCAATAAGCCATTTTTCTTAAATAAACGGAATTGGGTATAATTATAGTGTGTCTAAGTCATCGTTTTGAAAAGAAGTGTTATTTTTGAGGAAGTTTTATAATAGCGAACTATTAAAAGAATAATTTCTATACCAGAAATCTACTCCAATCTCTTTCTAATTCCATGAGCCAGAAAATCCTAAAAAGTATTCAAAATATTCCTGCTACATTCATTGGTAACAACGCTAATTTGGCAATAGAAACCATTTCTATAGACAGTCGTTCTTTGCAAAACGGATCACAGACTTTGTTTTTTGCATTGGTCGGAGCCAATAATGACGCGCATCAATACATCAAAGATTTAATTGCAACTGGCGTTCAAAATTTTGTAGTTACCCATATTCCGGAAGAATGTGAGGGTAAAGCTAATTTCTTTGTTGTTGACAATACACTGGCTGCTTTACAACAATTTGCGGCAAACTATCGCGGTCTTTTTGATTTTCCTATTATCGGATTGACTGGGAGTAACGGCAAAACGATAGTTAAGGAATGGCTTAATTTTTTATTGAGTCCTGATTATAATATCATTCGAAGCCCAAAGAGTTACAACTCACAAATTGGTGTTCCATTGTCAGTAATTGCAATCAATGAGCAACACAATCTGGGGATTTTTGAAGCCGGAATTTCTACCCATTCTGAAATGGAAAAACTGGAAAAAATAATCAAGCCAACGATTGGGATTCTTACCAGTATTGGTTCAGCACATGATGAAGGTTTTATAAGTTTAGAGAATAAAATAAGAGAGAAAATTACCCTTTTTGAAGATTCAGAAGTGGTTATTTACCAAAAAAACGAAATGGTTGATGCCATTATTTTTCCAAAAACAAATGTGTTTACTTGGAGTTTTGACTCACAAGAAGCGGATGTTTTTGTCTATAATGCAGCGATAAAAAACGACAGCACCACCATTCAATACCGATATAAAGTAGATTCATTCGAATTGATAATTCCTTTTCAGGATAAAGCATCTGTTGAAAATGCGATTTCCTGTTTGATGGTTTTATTGTATTTTAAATACGATGAAAAAACCATTCAAAATAGAATGGAATTGTTGTACCCGGTAGAAATGCGTTTGAAAGTCAAGAACGGAATCAACAACTGCAGTATTATTGATGACAGTTACAGTTCCGATTTTCAGTCGTTGAAAATAGCGTTGGATTTTCTCGAAAGTCAAAAGCAATACAAGAAGAAAACGGTGATTCTTTCGGATATTTTTCAAAGCGGTTTGTCTAATGACGAATTGTATGCTAAAGTTTCCCAGTTGATTGTTTCTAATAAAATTGACCGCGTTATCGGGATTGGAGAAACCATTTCAGCATTTGAAAAAAAGTTTGCCAATTGCATAACGTATAAAAATACAGCCGAGTTTATATCAAAATTTGATGATTTGAATTTTGCCAATGAAACCATTCTAATCAAAGGAGCGAGAACGTTTCAATTTGAGGAAATTGTCTCTTTGTTAGAAGAGAAAACTCATGAAACTGTTCTGGAAATCAACCTGAATGCGATTAGTCATAACCTGAATTTCTTTAAATCAAAATTGAAGCCGAATGTCAAAATTATGGTGATGGTGAAGGCTTTCGGATATGGAAATGGCGGTTTTGAAATTGCCAAATTACTGGAACATCACAAAGTGGATTATCTGGGTGTGGCTTTCGCCGATGAGGGAATTTCGCTGAAAAGCGCAGGGATTCATTTGCCTATTATGGTTTTAAATCCCGAAACAACCAGTTTTTCTGCGATTATTCAACACCAATTGGAACCTGAAATTTATAGTTTAAAAGGACTTCATGCGTTCCTTAAAATTGCCGAACAAAAGAATTTAAACCATTTTCCGATACACATTAAGCTCGACACGGGAATGCATCGTTTGGGTTTTGAGAACAATACGATTGATGATTTGATAGCGACTTTAAAAGGAAATCAAACCGTTAAAGTAAAAAGTATTTTGTCACACATGGCCACAAGTGATGACTTGGAATTCAAGGATTTTGCACATTCACAAATAGATTTATTCGAAAAATTATCGTCTAAATTGATGTCAGAATTACAAATAAAACCGTTGCTACATATTTTGAATACTTCCGGAATCAGTAATTATCCGGATTCACAATACGATATGGCGCGTTTGGGAATTGGTCTTTATGGAGTTTCGAATGATGCTGAAGAACAAAAACAGCTTGAAAATGTGGGAACACTCAAATCGGTGATTTCACAAATCAGAAGTATTGCTGCCGGCGAAAGCGTTGGTTATGGCAGGAGATTCATTGCCGAGAAACCTACAAAAATTGCCACAATTCCTATTGGGTATGCCGATGGTATTTCCAGAAGTTGGGGAAATAGTGTAGGTTTTGTAACGATTAAAAAATCAAAAGCAACCATTGTTGGCAGTATCTGTATGGATATGCTGATGGTTGACGTTACTGAAATTGAATGCGCAGAAGGAGATCAAGTAATTATTTTTGGCGAAAGCCCAACGGTAACGTATATGGCACAAAAATTAAACACAATACCCTATGAGATCCTTACCAGTATTTCCCAACGAGTAAAACGAGTTTTTTATAGAGAGTAATAAAATATTGTGTAAAAGACTGTTAATTATGTTAATTTTTTTATTACATTCGTTATTCAAGTATATTTTTAACCTAAAAAAATAAATTATGGGATTCTTTAGTGATTTTAAGGCTTCTTTAATGAAGGGAGACGTTTTAAGTTTGGCAACTGCTGTTGTTATTGGTGGTGCATTTGGTAAAATTGTTGGGTCTGCCGTTGATGATGTTATTATGCCAATTGTAGGTTTGTTAACTGGTGGAATTGATTTTACCCAGAAATTCGTAACCCTGGATGGAAACAGTTATGCAGATTTAGCTGCTGCTAAAACTGCCGGTGCCGCTGTAATTACATACGGAAACTTGGTACAGGCAATTATTAATTTCATCATTATTGCGTTCTTTATTTTCGTTGTTTTAAGAGCTGCTGAAAAAGCTAAAAAGAAAGAAGAAGTTGCTCCTGCTGCTCCAGCCGGTCCAACTCAAGAAGAATTATTGACTCAGATTAGAGATTTATTGAAAAAATAATTTCCGCTACATTATATATTCTAATTTATCCTGAATTAATTTCAGGACTAAACCGCTTCGTAATTGAGGCGGTTTTTCTTTAAAAGTTTGTCTAAAACAGTAGCTGCTTTTTGACCATTAAGAAATTAAGATACATTGAGAAGCACTTTAAAACTTAATCTTCTTAATTTCTTAATGGTAAAAAATTATATAGAACGTTATTTCACAAGCTTTACCATTCAAAAAAAATTAGTACTCGAAACAATTTTACTTTCTTTTTTCATGTCTTTCAATTAAATGTTATAAATTTAACATTTTGTTATTTTTTGTTAACACTCTTGTTTTGATTTCAATATTACTTACTTTTGTACTTCAAATTTAATGTTCACCCGAGCCTGAAAGGCGAACGGACGAAGTAATAATATAAATATAAGATGAGAATAGCAGTTGTAGGCGCTACCGGAATGGTTGGCGAGGTAATGTTGAAAGTTTTGGCAGAAAGAAATTTCCCTGTAACAGAATTAATTCCGGTTGCTTCTGAGCGATCAGTGGGTAAAGAAATTGAATACAAGGGTAAAAAATATAAAGTAGTTGGGATGCAAACGGCAGTAGATATGAAAGCAGATATTGCTTTGTTCTCTGCAGGTGGCGATACATCATTGGAGTGGGCTCCAAAATTTGCGGCAGCAGGAACAACTGTTATCGATAATTCATCTGCTTGGAGAATGGATCCAACCAAAAAATTAATCGTTCCGGAGATTAATGCAACTGAATTGACTGCAGCAGATAAAATCATTGCAAATCCTAACTGTTCTACAATACAAATGGTGTTGGTTTTGGCTCCTTTGCACAAAAAATACAACATCAAACGTGTGATTGTTTCTACTTACCAATCCATCACTGGAACAGGTGTAAAAGCAGTACAACAATTGGAAAATGAATACGCAGGTGTTCAAGGTGAAATGGCGTACAAATACCCAATTCACAGAAATGCGATTCCACAATGTGATTCTTTCGAAGAGAATGGATACACTAAAGAAGAGATGAAACTGGTTCGTGAAACCAAAAAAATCTTAAGTGACAACACGATTGCCGTTACAGCAACTGCAGTTCGTGTGCCAATTGTAGGCGGACACAGTGAAGCAGTAAACGTAGAATTCTCGAATGATTTTGATGTAAATGAAGTGAGAAACATTTTGCATCATACCGATGGAGTGGTGGTTCAGGATAATAATGATACTTATACGTACCCAATGCCAATGTATGCGCAAGGAAAAGATGAGGTTTTTGTAGGTAGAATTCGTCGTGACGAAAGCCAAGAAAATACATTGAATATGTGGATTGTTTCGGACAACTTGAGAAAAGGAGCAGCGACAAACACAATACAAATAGCAGAATATTTGATTGCAGCCAAATTGGTATAAATCAAATTTTATTTTAAAATGAAACCATTTGTTTCGCAAAAATATATTTTGTGAGACAAATGGTTTTCTTTTTTCCTGTTTTTGTTACCTTTGGCTCCAATGAAAAAGAATAAACTCATACTAAGTCTTTCTCTGGTTATTACAGTATTGTTTTCAATGCTGTTCCAGTCATTGCATACGTATGAGCATTTGGCAAAACAGCTTTCCCAAAAGCAATGCCACCATAAATACAATGTTACCGGTACGGAGATAACGCACCAACACCACAAATTAGAGCACTGTTTTGTTTGTGAATTTGCTTTAGGCAGTTACATAACTCCAAAAGATTTCTCCTATCAATTGTATTCCAGTATTGAAGAAATCCCTTATTTTTTTACTGCAACGGAAACCATTATTTCGTTTTCCGGCAGTTTGTATTCCCATCGCGGACCACCTGTAAATAGTTTAAGCTGAATTTATTTCAGCTTCTGTTGAATTTATTTTCCATGCAACGTCATTCATTTGATTTTGTTGGATATTTTTTATTTACTAAATAATTCCGGTCTCGGTTCCCTCTCCTTTGGAGAAAGCTGACAGCAGGAATACTACAATCATTTTCAATGAAAAAATTTATCATAGCCCTATTCTTGGGGTTTTCGGCGATGCTTCAAGCGCAAAATACCCTTTCGGGAACCGTAACCGATTTAAAAAATCAACCCCTAAAAGGCGTTTCAGTCTATGCATCAGAATTGCATAAAGGAACCACTACAGATGAAAACGGAAAATACACACTTTCCAATCTTCCAAATAGAAACTTAAAAATCAGCTTTACGTTCGTAGGATTTGCAACCCAAAATAAAACTATAAACAGTCTTCAAAAAGAAAACACACTTGATGTTATTCTTGAAGAGGCAATTTTTGAAATGGATGAAGTAATCGTTTCTACCGCTTTCAATAAAATACAATCACAGAACGTGATGAAAGTGGAGCATGAAAGCATCAAAAATTTGCAACGAAAAGGGACCGCCACTTTGATTGAAGGATTGGCGACTATTCCCGGAGTTTCTCAGGTTTCTACCGGAACATCTATCGGGAAACCGGTGATTCGTGGTTTGAGCGGCAATCGTGTTTTGGTGTATTCTCAAGGTGTTCGAATAGAAAATCAACAGTTTGGTGACGAACACGGTTTGGGATTGAACGACTCAGGAATAGAAAGCGTTGAGGTAATAAAAGGACCTGCTTCGTTGTTGTACGGTTCCGATGCTTTGGGTGGTGTTTTGTATTTTAACCCAGAAAAATTTGCTGATGCGAATACTTTTAAAGCGAACTTCAGTCAAAAATATTTCTCGAATACCGCCGGAAGCAGTTCTTCTTTAGGTTTGAAAACATCTACAGACAACTGGAAATTCATGGCTCGTGGAAGTTACAACACGCATTCTGATTATAAAATTGCCGATGGTGACCGAGTGACAAATACTCGTTACAATGAAACCGATTTCAAAACAGGAATTGGTTACAGCAATGCCAAGTTCTCAAGTGTATTGCGTTACAATTACAATGAATTGGATTTAGGAATTCCGGAAGATGGAATTGCAGACCAATCGACGAGCAAGAAAACCGGATTTCCAAAACAAGGCGTTTTCAATCATTTATTGAGTTTGAATTCTGTTTTCTTTTTCGAAAAATCAAAATTAGATGTTGATTTGGGTTATGTTGCCAATGATCGAAGTGAGTTTGAAGACAGCAATGTGGCCGTTTTACACATGAAACTGAAGACATTCAATTACAATGCAAAATACCATTTACCAAAAATGGGAAAAATAGAAACTATTGTTGGAGTTCAGGGAATGCACCAAACCAACACAAATTCAGGAGAAGAATATTTAATTCCGGATGCGGTTACGAATGATTTTGGTGTTTTTGGAACGGCTAATTATGAGTGGAATTCCAATGTGTTGCAAGCTGGATTGCGTTTCGACAATAGAAATATTACTACGGATGCGCAAGGAATTGCAGGCGAAGAAGGTTCTTTTGAAGCCATCGATAAATCATACGACAGTTTTAATGCGTCGTTGGGTTATAAAACCAATCTGACTGATGATTTGACGTTGCGTTTGAACGTTGCTTCTGGCTTTAGAGCGCCAAACCTTGCTGAGTTAACTTCAAATGGAGTGCATGAAGGAACGAATCGCTATGAAGTAGGAAACAGTGATTTAGAAACCGAGCAAAACGTGCAAACGGATTTAAATTTAGAATACAAAACGGATCATTTTGAGTTTTTTGTGAACGGATTTTACAATCACATCAATAATTATATCTACACTTCGCCAACAGGAGCAGTGATTGACGAAAATGCTGTTTTTGATTATATTCAGAATAACGCCAAATTATACGGAGGTGAAGTTGGACTGCATTTTCACCCGCATCCATTGGATTGGTTGCATTTTGAAACCAGTTTTGAAACCGTTACCGGCGAGAAACAAAACGGAGATTACTTGCCGTTAATCCCGGCTAACAATTGGAACAATACCATTAGAACCGAATTTAAAATCAAGAACTGGTTAGAAGATGGTTTTGCAACTTTGAATGTTTCCAGCACGTTCAACCAAAAAAATGTAAGTGGATTTGAAACAGAATCAAATGGCTGTAACTTGGTGAATTTAGGTTTTGGCGGAACAGTAAAACTGGGTAAAACCGCTTTTGATGTTAACATCAACGGGAATAATTTATTTGATAAAAGATACATTGCCCATCTTTCCCGTCTAAAAACGGATGGCATTCCAAACATTGGAAGAAACATCGTTTTGGGTGTGAATTTTAATTTGTAATTCATTTGCATGAGCAAAAAAACAAAAAACGCTATTCGAAAGAGTAGCGTTTTTTTGGTTTTTAAGTACTAGGCACGAATTTTTAATTTTTGATAGATGAATGTTAATCGTGATTGAATAAATCTAAATAATCTTTAAAAACATATAACTTGTTTCGTTGTGCTCCAGATATTTCTTTTATGACATCCAGTCGCTCTAAATCTGCCAAAAGTTTATAAGCTGTAACTGATGACTTTTGTAATAGTTCTTCCACTTTTGTTACCTCAATTATTGGCTGAGTATAGAGGTAATCTACTACTTTTCGTGCGTCCATATTGCGATTCCCAAATGACTTTAATTTTTCTTCTAAACTTTTTTGCAGTTGCAAAATGCCATCAAAAGTAGTTACCCCTTTTTTTGCAGTTTCAATAATACCGGTTAAGAAAAATTTTAACCATTGGTTAATGTCGTTGTGGGTTCTGGTTCGCATTAGATTATCATAATATAATATTCTGTTTTTTTCAAAAAAATCAGAAAGATATAAAATGGGTTGTTTTAGGATTCCCTTGCTGACTAGATATATGGTTATAAGTAATCTGCCAACTCTACCGTTTCCATCTAAAAAAGGGTGAATAGTCTCGAATTGATAATGTATAATTGCAATTTTTATTAAATCAGGCAGTGGTGATATTTCATCGTTTGCAAATATTTCAAGATCCGAAATGAACTCATTAATACTAGAGTGAATGGGAGGGATAAAGGTTGCGTCACTAATACTGGCACCGCCAATCCAGTTTTGGCTAGTTCGATATTCTCCAGGTAATTTGTGTTCGCCACGTACACCCTGCAAAAGTATCTTGTGTGTTTGTTTTATAAGTCGGGATGAAAAAGGAAGTTGGTGTAATAGTTTAACCGCTTCATTCATTGCACTGATATAGTTTTGCACCTCTTCCCAGTCGTCTCTTTTATCATAAGCGATTTCTTCTTTGCTTAAAAAAGCTTCTTCCATATTGGTTTGAGTACCTTCAATTTTTGAAGATTGAGTAGCTTCTTTGGCGATATGCATTCTAATAAACAAGTCAATGTTTACGTATTCTGAATACATATCTAATCTGCCTAAATGTCTGTCGGCTTTACTTAGTAGGCGAATAACTTCCATATCATTCAATATCCAGTCTCTGTGAATGGTGTTGGGTTGAAAGCTTTTGTAATATCCTTGATTGATATATTTGCCAGAAGTAAATTTTTCCATTTTGATGATTTAAAAACTTAAACAAATGTATTCTTATTTAAGTAAATCGACAAAAAATTTAAATAACTTTTTCTTTATTTAAGTAAATCGACAAAAAACTTAAATAAGAAATGGGTAATTTAAGTAAATGAAAGAGAATCTTAATTAGTGTTTTTGAACTTAAAAAAAATATTTTATAAAATCACATTTCTCTAAACATCAGTTTTTTTAGTTTTATTTAAGACTTTTCCTCGTTTACAACACTAACTATTTCCTTATTTTTGTAACAACCTAAAACAGAATCTAATGAAATGAGCATGACGGTAATTGGGTAGCAAACACCAATGATGATATGCAAATTACATAGGACCGATGAAAAATAATAAATACCAACATATGAAAAAAACTTTTTTAATAATGGCTGTATCTTCTGCAATGGCGACTTTTGGCCAAAACCAAAAACCTGTAATTTATCCCACAACAAGTAAAGGGGAAATTGTTGACGTGTATTTCGATACCAAGCTTTCGGATCCGTACCGTTGGCTCGAAGACGACAAATCTGCGGAAACTGGTGCTTGGGTAAAAGCCCAAAACGAAGTGACCTATGGTTATTTGGCTCAAATTCCGTTTCGTGATGCGTTAAAATCCCGAATGGAAAAACTGTGGAATTACGAAAAAATAGGCGCGCCTTTCAAAGAAGGAAATTTCACGTATTACTATAAAAATAACGGTTTGCAAAACCAATCGGTGTTGTATAGAAAAGACGCCAAAGGAACTGAAACAGTGTTCTTGGATCCCAATACATTTTCTAAAGACGGAACCACTTCGCTTGGCGGATTGGATTTCTCTAAAGACGGTTCTAAAGTAGCCTATGCCATTTCAGAAGGCGGAAGCGACTGGAGAAAAGTCATTATCATGGATGCCATTACCCAAAAAGTAATTGAAGACACTATTGTCGATGTAAAATTCAGCGGTGTGTCTTGGAAAGGAAACGAAGGATTCTACTATTCCAGTTATGACAAACCAAAAGGAAGCGAATTATCGGCAAAAACTGACCAACATAAACTGTATTTTCATAAGTTAGGAACCGCACAAAAGGATGATAAAGTAATTTTTGGTGCCGACCAAAAACGCCGTTATGTAGGCGGTGGCGTGACAGAAGATGACCGTTATTTGGTTATCACAGCGTCTAATTCTACGTACGGAAACGAGTTGTACATCAAAGATTTGACAAAACCCAACAGTCCTATTGTAACTATTGTAGATAATTTCAAGAGCGACAACAACATCATTGAAAACGAAGGTGGAAAATTATTCATAGAAACCGATTTGAATGCGCCCAACAAACGCATCGTTACCGTTGATGTTAATAATCCAAAACCGGAAAACTGGAAAGATTTCATTGCAGAGACGGAAAATGTTTTGTCTCCATCAACAGGAGGCGGGTATTTCTTTGCTAATTATATGAAAGATGCCGTTTCAGTAGTGAAACAATACGATTATTCCGGGAAACTGGTTCGTGAAATTAAATTGCCGGGCGTAGGAACTGCCGGTGGTTTTAGCGGAAAGAAAAAAGAGAAAACCTTGTATTATTCGTTTACAAATTACATTACTCCGGGTTCTACTTTTTCATTCGAACCACAAACCGGAACTTCGGCGGTGTATCAAAAACCAAAAGTAGATTTCGACAGCGAGCAATACGAGTCCAAACAAGTGTTTTATACTTCTAAAGACGGAACCAAAATCCCAATGATTATCACCCACAAAAAAGGATTGAAACTTGATGGGACAAATCCAACAATGCTGTATGGTTATGGAGGATTCAATGTGAGTTTGACACCAAGTTTCAGCATTGCCAATGCCGTTTGGATGGAAAACGGAGGCGTTTATGCCGTGCCTAATTTACGTGGCGGTGGCGAATACGGAAAGAAATGGCACGATGCGGGAACCAAAATGCAAAAACAAAATGTATTTGATGATTTCATCGCAGCGGCAGAATATCTGATTGCTCAGAAATACACGTCTTCACAATACTTGGCCATTCGTGGAGGGTCAAACGGAGGATTGCTAGTAGGTGCTACCATGACGCAACGTCCTGAGTTGATGAAAGTCGCTTTGCCGGCGGTGGGCGTGATGGACATGTTGCGCTACCATACCTTTACCGCAGGAGCAGGTTGGGCGTATGATTACGGAACAGCGCAGGACAGCAAGGAAATGTTCAACTACATCAAAGGGTATTCTCCCGTACACAACATAAAAAAAGGAATTCAATATCCGGCAACCATGGTCACTACGGGCGATCACGATGATAGAGTAGTGCCGGCCCACAGCTTCAAGTTTGCTGCCGAATTACAGGAAAAACAAACTGGAACAAACCCAACCCTAATCCGTATTGACATCAATGCAGGACACGGCGCCGGAAAATCCGTGGCGGCAACCATTCAGGAAAATGTCGATATTCAGGCCTTTACCTTATTCAACATGGGAGTCGTGTTATTGCCATAGTTGGCTAACAGGATTTATTCTGTCCCGACGCTTCGGGATATTTCAGGATTCATCCTGTCTCGACGCTTCGGGATATTTCAGGAGCTTTTTCCTGCTATCCGTTACAATCTTTATATCCGCCGAAAAGGCGGAAGGAAAAGGATGTCTCCCGATACTTCGGGACTATCAGGGCTAGGCATTCGATTCCTCACACGATTGTCATTGCGAGGAACGAAGCAATCACATCACAAATTGATACAAAATTCAAAAAACGCTATTCGAAAGAGTAGCGTTTTTTTATTAGTTAGTTTTTTTAATATTGATATAAAACAGACTATCTTTCGTACAAATTAAACATTACTTTTTTATAATTATTCATAAAATGTCAAACATTGTAAACGTCACTTGTGCTATTATCTTAATTGAGAATAAAATTTTAGTCGCTCAACGCAGTGATAAAATGAAATTGCCTTTGAAATGGGAATTTCCAGGAGGGAAGCTAGAAGAAAATGAAAGTGAAATAGATTGTATTAAAAGAGAAATAAAAGAAGAGATAAATATTGAAATTGAAGTTCTAAGAAAATTGTCAAATAGCATTTATGATTATGGAAATTTTAAAATTAATTTAATTCCTTTTATAGCGAAACATATACTTGGTGAAATTATATTGGCAGAGCATAAAGATTACAAGTTATTAGAAAAAGTAGAACTATTAAATCTTGATTGGGCAGAAGCAGATTTACCAATCGTTGAAGAATTTTTAAAACTCGAATTATGAACCAAGGACTGTATGAGGAATTAGTTACTAAGCTAATAAACTATAAAATAAACGAATTAGATAAAGATACTTTTCAGGTTAAGAAAACTTCAATAGATAAAGCCGAAGCTGCTCAATTACTATCTCAACATATCGGTAAAACAATTAAACATGCTTTTACTTTAATTAAGGGAGATGATGTTGTAGAGACACAAATTGAGATTGCTAATAAAATTATTTTATTTCTGAAAGAAGAATTAAAAAAAGAAGAGTTTGAGGATGATTTAATAGAAACCGAAGGTAAAATTCTAAAAGCTGTTTTTACAAAAGTGGATGCTCATTTCACTGATTTGGATTTGCATTTAAAAGAAATTACTCCTTACACAAGATTGATTCACAGTGAACTTTTTACAGGTGGAAATTCAGGGACAACTCTCGAAAGTGAATTGAGAAAAGAGATTCTATCTTCAGACAGAATTGATTTATTAGTTTCTTTTATTAAATGGAAAGGAATTAGAATTTTAGAACGTGAACTTAGAGAGTTTACGAGTCGTGGAGGAAAATTAAGAGTAATTACAACTACTTATGTTGGAGCTACAGATGCTAAAGCAGTGGAGTTTTTAGCTTCTTTAGAAAATACGGAAGTAAAAGTTTCATACAATACAGGTAATGAAAGATTGCATGCAAAAGCCTATTTGTTTCAAAGAAATACTGGTTTTCACACAGCATATATCGGCTCTTCTAATTTTTCCCGTTCTGCTTTAACCGATGGTTTAGAGTGGAATCTAAAAGTGACGACTAAAGAAGTGGGGCATATAATTGATAAATTCAAGAAAACATTTGAGGCATACTGGCAAAATTCAGAATTTGAATTATATGATCAAAATATTCATTCTGTAAAATTAGTCGAAGCTTTAAAGCAAGGGAAGTTTTCAAAAGAATATACTTTTACAACATCGTATTTTGACATTAAACCGTTTCATTATCAAAATGAAATACTTGAAAAATTAGAAGTTGAAAGAACGGTTCATAATAGATATAGGAATCTTATAGTTGCCGCTACAGGAACTGGAAAAACAGTTATTTCTGCATTTGATTATAAAAATTTTAGAAGTAATAATAAATCATCGAAGCTACTTTTTGTGGCTCATAGAAAAGAAATTTTACAACAAGCAAAAGCCACATTTCAAGGAGTTTTAAAAGATAATAATTTTGGAGATTTATGGGTTGATGGAATGGAACCAAGTTCAAATGAATATGTTTTTGCTTCGGTTCAAACTTTAAATAATAGATTAAAAGATATTACTCTAACTCCTGAATATTATGACTTTATAATTATTGATGAAGTGCATCATATTTCGGCATCAACTTATAGACCAATAATAAATTATTTCAAACCAAAAGTGCTTTTAGGATTGACAGCAACTCCTGAAAGAATGGATAATGAAAACATATTAGAAGATTTCTGTAATCGTATAGCTGCTGAAATTAGACTTCCTGAAGCATTAAATAAAAAATTATTAAGTCCTTTTCAATATTTCGGTATTACTGATAGTATAGACTTAACTAATGTAAAATGGGAGAAAGGGAAGTATGTAGCAAGTGAATTAACGAGCTTATATACTAAGAACAATATTCGAGTTGGAGAGATAATTCGCAATCTTGATAAGTATACAAATGATATAAATGATGTTCGAGCAATTGGATTTTGTGTGACAATTGAACATGCAACTTTTATGACTGAAAAATTTAATTTAGCAGGATTAAAAGCAGAATGTTTAACGGCTAAGAATTCTAATGAGCGAGATAGAATTAGAGAACAATTCAAGAAAAAAGAATTCAATTATTTATTTGTTGTTGATATTTTTAATGAAGGTGTAGATATTCCTGAAATTGATACAGTTTTGTTTTTAAGGCCAACAGAAAGTTTGACGGTTTTTCTTCAACAATTAGGACGTGGATTACGTTTGTCAGAAGGAAAAGATTGTTTGACAGTTCTAGATTTTGTTGGAAATTCAAGACCTGAATATGATTTTGAAAGTAAGTTTAGAGCGTTAATTGGAAAAACAACAACTTCGGTTCAAAAAGAAATTGAAGATGATTTTCCACATTTGCCATTGGGATGTTCCATAGTTTTAGAGAAAAAGACGAAAGAAACTATTCTTGAAAACATTCGAAAAGCAACATCATTAAATGTAAACCAACTGATAACTAAAATTAGAAATTTTCAACACCAAACTAGTTTGCCTTTAACATTAAATAATTTTATTGAATTGAATAATATTTCAATTGAAACGATTTACAAAAAAGATAGTTGGTCAAGATTATGTCAAAGAGCCGGAGTGATTGAAGATTTTGAGAACATTAATGAAAAACAAATTTATTCTGCAATAAGCAATAAGTGGCTTTCTACAAACTCAACAAGTTATTTCAATTTTATTTTGAAGATTGCAAAACTAGGTTTTAATATTAAAGTCAATGATTTTGATGAAAATCAAAAAACCATGTTGTTGATGTTGCATTATGATGTATGGCAGAATGCAGGAGGATACAATTCTTTAGAAAAAAATATAATCCAAATAGGAAAAAATAAAATTCTCGTTAATGAAATTATAGAAGTTTTAGAAATGTTGATTGATAAAGTTGGTTTTAAAGAAATTGACATTGATTTACCGTATAACCAGCCTTTAAAATTACATGCTCGTTATACAAGAGATCAAATCTTAGCAGCTTTCGGATTGAGTACTTTTGAAAAAAAATCATCTAATAGAGAAGGTGCTGCCGAAAATAAAGGCTTAAATACAGAAATACTTTTTATCAATTTAATTAAATCTGAGGAGAACTTTTCACCAACAACGATGTATGATGATTATGCAATAAGTGAAACATTGTTTCACTGGCAATCGCATAATGCCTATGGACCAGATACAACTAAAGGTATGTCATATATAAATCATCATGAAAATAATAAAAAAATATTACTTTTTGTGAGAGAAAAAGGAAAAGACGAAAACGGAAACACACTTGGTTATGTTTTTATTGGAGAAGGAATTTTTAAAGAGACAGAAGGTTCAAAACCTATGAGTATTAAATGGGAACTTAGTGAGCCAATGCCAAATTATCTTTGGAAAGAATCTGCAAAAATGTCAATAGGCTAATTAATTCAAACTTTATAATAATGACTTCATTTATGATTATTTAGAAAATGAATAACCCAATCCCTTCCTTAAATCCAGAATTTCGCCCTTTTATTTTCCCAATGTTTTATTAATTGGTTCGGTTTTTCATACTGCAATCGGTAAATTTGAAAGAGAACATTAAATATATAAAAACATGACAGTACAGATCAACACAGACAACAATGTAGAAGGACACGCACGTTTGAAAGCTTATATTGCGGAGGAATTAGGAACAGCTTTGGCTCGTTTTGAAGATAAAGTAACCCGTTTAGAAGTGCATCTTGCAGACGAAAACAGTGATAAATTTGGAATCAACGACAAACGATGCCTTATCGAAGCCCGTCCAGTAAATATGCAGCCTGTAGCGGTTACCAATCATGCCGATACTACCGAAAAAGCCTTTCACGGTGCCTTGGACAAAATCAAAAAAGTGTTGGACACTGCTTTCGAAAAACAGAAAGCGTATTAAATAGTTGCCTTTTGGGAAATACCAATAAAAAAATGACACTGTCTAAATAAGATAGTGTCATTTTTTTGTTAGTTATTCTCTGGAGAAACAGGTTGTCTTTTATTTATCAAACAGTAAGGTTGCCAATGTTTCATCCCTTTTATATACATCTTCGTAGAAATGAATTACGCCATCCGCATCTACCCAAGCGGTGAAATAACCAATATAGACCGGAATTTTGTTTTTAAGCGTGTACCAATATTCCTCTCCGCTGTTCATTGCGGTTTCTATCTTTTCAGGATTCCATTTTTTGTCATTTTTCATAATCATAGCGGCAAGTTCTTTTGGCTTGGCTACGCGAATGCATCCGTGGCTAAAAGCGCGGTCTTCTTTCCCAAATAAACTTTTGGATGGCGTATCGTGCAGATAAATCGCATTCGAATTGGGGAATAAAAATTTCACTAATCCCAATGAATTTTCAGGTCCGGGTCTTTGTCTTACATTGCTGTCTTTCCATTCCATGTTGTGCTCGGCGAGGTAATTAGGATTTTTCTCAATGGCAGGAAGAATTTCTTTCTTTAAAATACTGGTCGGCACATTCCAATATGGTCTGAACACAATATATTTCATTGGCGCACTAAAAATCACGGTTTTATGCATGGCTTTTCCCACCACAACTTTGGAGCGTAATTCGGGCTTTCCGTCTCTGAAGAAGGTTAATTCATACGCGGGAACATTGACTACAATTAATTCTTTGGATTTGGTGATATCATTCGAAATCCATCGGCAACGTTCCATATTGACCATGATGGTTTTGATGCGTTCTGCAACAGACACATTCATGTATTTGATATGTTCCGGCAGAATCGTTTTGTTGAGGAGATTGCCACTTCTCTTTTTGAATTTCAAAATTCCTTTGGCTAGTTCAGCATCATATACGGCACTTTTGGAATCTCGGGAAAGATCATCCGTGATAAACAGGCGCGTTCTGATTTGTGCAATGGCTGCGGCACTGTCTCCGGGTTTATAGGATTTGACCGTTGTGTCTATAACGATGGCTTTCCATCCGCCCTTTTTTTCTATTTTGCGGTATTCCTGCAAGACATCTTTAAGCAGGTAATACTGTTTCAATACACCTTTTTCTTCTTTGTTGATTAACGAAGGATTGATTAACAATGAATCTAAATAATTGACATACGATTGTCTTTTTCGAGGCAAAAACCATCCTAAATCCTTTGATTTTTGAGTGCTGATTCCATCGTATACTTTTTTCGTGTAAAAAAAGTACAGTGCGGAGCTCAATAACTCGGTATCAATACTTGCTTTTTGATTGTCCTCCGGATTATCATAAATGTCATCTAATTTTTCCTTGTACGGAATCTCAGTTTCAATTCCTTCCTGACTCAAATTATTCACTTTGTTGTATAGCAAACCTGCAAATTCATTGAGTCCGTCTTTGTCAAACCAGATGTAATGAAATTGATGTTTGCGGTATAATTTTTCTACATCAGCTTGGTAGTTTTTCAGTTTTGGATATTTTTCAAAAAAAGTAGTAAGCTGTGTGCTGTCAAAAGCAATTTCAACGGTATTTAAACTGGTTTGATTCTTAGAGGAATCGGGATTATTTTTCTTTTTACAGGAAACAATAGTCAACAGCATTGTAAAAGCAATAATCAGTATTGGGGAACATAACTTTCTCATAGGTTGAATTTTAACGGGTAAAAGAATTCTTTTAAGGCATTACAAAAATACGTCAAATCCCGTATCGTACTACCAGTGCTGAACGGGCTGTGTTTTTTAAGGTTAAAACAGTATCTTTACTTTTAGAGTAAAATTTAATCTTTTACGGGATTTAAATAGCTGTAAATTAGCTGTTTAATTTTTTTATTTTATTTTTAAACCAAATTTTTTTATCCAATAAATTTCTGAAAATCCAAAAATTATGAAAAAAATAATGTTGTTCTCTTTAAGTATTTTGCTGTTTTCCTCCTTTATTTCTGCAGATCAAGACAATACTAAAGAAAAAGCAAACATCAATTCTACACTTGATGCTTGGCATAAAGCCGCATCAGAAGCTAATTATAATGCTTATTTTAGTTTGATGACAGAGGATGCTATTTTCATTGGTACCGATGCGACCGAAAACTGGAATAAAAAGGATTTTCAGGCGTATGCAAAACCACATTTTGATAAAGGGAAAGCGTGGAGTTTTACTGCTTTGGAGCGCCACATTTATTTTGACAAAACGGGTAAAACTGCTTGGTTTGATGAATTGTTGAATACCCAAATGAAGATTTGCCGTGGCTCGGGTGTTTTGGTAAAAATAGGCAAGGAGTGGAAAATAAAACACTACGTTTTGTCTATGACGATTCCAAATGACAACTCGAGTGAAGTCATAAAAATTAAGGCTTCTATCGAAGATGCGATGATAAAAACATTGAAATCGAAACAATAAATCCGTTTAGCATTTTTGGTAGGATTGCTTTTTTTGCATAAAAAAACCTCTGCTTTTTAGCAGAGGTTTTTTATTATGAATACATCGTATGATTACCAGATTTTGACTCTTTTCTCTGGAGCCAGATACAAGGAATCGGTAGGTTGTATGTTGAAAGCGGTATAAAACTCAGGAATATTTCGCACTACACCATTAACTCTGAATTTTGCCGGCGAATGTGGGTCAGTAGCGATTTGATTTCGCAAAGCTTCGTCACGAGTATTATCTAACCAACATTGTCCCCAGCTTAATAACACGCGTTGTTCACCGGTGAAACCTTCTAATACGGGCGATTCTTTTCCTTCCAGACTCATTTTGTAGGCTTTTATAGCAATGGATAATCCGCCCAAATCCCCTATGTTTTCCCCTTGGGTAAATTCCCCATTCACATTAAGATCTGGAAATACTTTAAAAGCATTGTACTGCGCAACTAATGCGCCTGTTTTTTGTTTGAAAGCAGTTAAATCTTCAGGCGTCCACCAATTGCGCAACACTCCATCACCATCAAAGGTACTTCCTTGATCATCAAAACCATGACCAATTTCATGCCCTATTACCGCGCCAATTCCGCCATAGTTTGCAGCACCTTCCACTTTTACATCAAAGAAAGGTGGCTGTAGTATGGCTGCAGGAAATACGATTTCATTAAGTGGAGGATTGTAATATGCGTTTACGGTTTGCGGAGTCATTCCCCATTCGGTTCTGTCTACAGGTTTTCCTAATTTATTAATTTGTCTGTTGTATTCAAAAGCGGTGGCTTTTTGTTGGTTGCCGTACAAGTCGCCTTTTACGACTTTCAAGGTAGAATAATCTCTCCATTTGTCAGGATAACCAATTTTTGGTGTGAATTTAGAGAGTTTGTCCAAGGCTTGTTTTTTGGTTTCCGGACTCATCCAATCCAGATTTTTTATGCTTTCCCCGTAAGCTTTAAGAAGATTTTTAACCAAAAGTGTTACTTGTTCTTTGGCTTCAGGAGAGAAGTGTTTTTTTACATAAACCTTTCCAACGATTTCACCAAGGCTATTGTTTACTCTGTCAACACCTCTTCTCCATAACGGTTGTTTTACTTGTATCCCGTTAAGGGTTTTGCCATAGAAATCAAAATTTTCATTGTCTAAAGCGGTGTTCAATGATGTTGCCGATCCATGAATGGTATTCCATTTCAGGTAGGCTTTCCAAGTGGTTAAAGGTGTTGTTTTTATGATTGTGTTGAGCGATTTGATGTAATCAACTTGTGCAACGACGATGTTTTGTTGGTTCAGGATTCCGGCGTTCTGTAACATGCTGGCCCAATTAAAATCAGGCATAAGTTGGTTCAAATCTTTAATAGCATATTTGTTGTACAGTTTTACAATGTCACGGGTTTGTTCTTTTTTCATGTGTTGGGCAGCCAAAACAGTTTCTAATGCCATGATTTTTTTAGATAAATCAGGTGCATTGGCTATTCCACCAAGTTGTAACATCTTCTCGATATGGATTACATATTTTTTTTGAATTTCTTTAGATTTCGCATCTTCAAGGGAGTAATATTCTCTATCGGGTAATCCTAAACCACCTTGCCAAGAAATAAGCATGTACTTAGTTGGATCTTTTAAATCTTCCATTACCGAAACGGAAAAAGGAATGTTGCTACCGGATTTATTGGCATATCCAAAATAAGCAGCCAGATCAGTATAGTTGTTTATTGCATCAATTTTTTTGTATTCTGGAAGTAAGGGTGTAATTCCTTTTTGATCCCTCGTTTTAGTATCCATGAAGGCTTCATAAAAGTCCCCAATTTTTTGTTCATCGGAACCGGCTGCAAAATCACCTTTGGAAGAAGCTTCGATAATGGCTTTTACGTCTTCTTGTGATTTTTCATAAACCATATAGCCAGCACCATAAGAGGCTTTGTCATCTGGTATTTTAGTGTTTTTTTTCCAGGTTCCGTTGACATAGGCATCAAAATTATCACCTGGTTTAGTAGATGTGTCCATGTTTTCCTTGTTAATCCCGGAAAGGAGCAGGTCTGATTTTTCAGAAGTGTTAAAAGCACCTAGCAACAAAATGGAAGATACCAACACGAGTTGTGTTTTAATTGGGTATGGTTTTAGTTTCATAAGTTGGATTTTAGAATATAAATGTAATTAAAAAAAGAAACGTTTTTATAATAAATTGATTATTAAACACTTAAAACTAAATTATTTTCAATCAAGAGACTTTAACCATTGGTTTTACTGATTTGTATCGTTTTGTAGATGAAATAGATAAATGTTAAAGCGCTACTACATTGGTGCTTTATAGAAGTAAAAGTGAATTGTGATGTCTATTTCAATGAAAGTAAAATAGGGTGATAAAAGGAGGCAGTCCAAACAATAAGTTTATTTAGAATCATCGGAGAAAAGGAGTTCCGCTAGACGTTCGTCTCTTATGTAGATGTCGTTGTAAAAATTAATTTCTCCCAAATCGTTTACCCAAGCGGTGAAATAACCAATGTGAATTGGAATTTTCTTTTTCAGGATGTAAGGCGTTTCTTTTTCGCCTTTCATTGCCTCATTGATGCGTTCGATTGGCCAATCCGGATCGTCTTTTAAAATCAACAGCGCTAGTTCTTTGGCTTTTTCAATGTTAATGCAGCCGTGACTGTAAGCTCGGTATTCGTATTGAAATAAATCTTTGGACGGTGTATCGTGTAAATAAATATCATCCGAGTTTGGAAAGACAAACTTAACGAGTCCCAAAGAGTTTCTAGGGCCGGGTTTTTGTCTGGGATTCCCATTGTTCCATTCGATATTATGGGTAGTCATATAGTCTTCGTTCAAAGTCATTAAATCCTTTAATTCATTTTCGACGATGCTTTTAGGAATGTTCCAATAAGGGCTGAATACTATTTTGGTTATGTTGCTGCTGAGAACAACTGTTTCGGTCATGTTTTTCCCTACAAGTATTTTTGATTCTAATATATTTACGCCATCTTTTTTGTAAAAGAGTTTATAGGAAGGGATGTTTATAATGATGTGTTCGTCTGCTATTGTGAGCTTTGGGTCAATCCATCGGCAGCGTTCCATATTTGCTATAATGGTTTTAATGTATTTCTCGATGGGGATATTCATGCGTTGAATGTGCTTGGATGCAATGAGATAATCTGTTTTGTAGCCATTTCTCTTTTTATAATTCAAGATACCCACCATTAATTCGGCGTCGTACACATTGCTTTTAGAGTCCAGTTTTAAATCACCCGTAACGGCAAGTCGCTGTCTTATTTGTCCAATGGTTTTTGAGCTGTCTTTTGGTTTGAATACTCTTTCCAATGAATCTATTGCTATGGGATTCCATTCGCCATTTTTCTCTATTTGGCGGTATCTTTTTAATACTTCGCGCAGTTTGTAATATTGTCCAAACAGTTGCTGTTCATTCTTGCTTAATAATTTGGGATCAACTAATAAAGAGTCTAAAAGATTTTCATAGGACAAATTCTTTCTGGGTAAAAACCATCCCATTTCATCTGTTTTTTCAATGTCAATTCCTTTGTATACTTTTTTAGCATAAAAAACATACATGGAAGACAGCATGAGTTCTGTTTCAATTTGGGGTAAATCATCTGAATTAGTATCATTAAAAACAACATCAATTTTTTCTTTGTATGCAATTTGGGATTTTAAACCTTCTTCCTCCAGCTGATTTACTTTGGAGTATAACAAATTGGCAAACTCAATGAGCCCTTTTTTATCAAACCAAATAGAAGTGTAATTTCGTTTTTTGTACAAAGTATTAACGTCCGACTGGTGTTTTTTTAAATTGGGATATTTTTTGAAAAAACGGACAACAGCAGCGCTGTCAATGGATTTGTCATCAGCAGATTCCTGAAAGACATACAAGGCAAAAGCAATCATCTTAGCCGTCAGATTTTCATTTCTGTTATGGTAAACAGTGACAAGCGAAAAGCCAAATAATATAACTGCTATGGATAAAACATATTTTCTCATGGCATAATTATTTATATAAAGGTAAAGAAATATATTCTTGGTGTAAAGTGAATTAACAATGTGTTTGCTTTCAAATCGCTTAATTTTAGCATATTATATTAATTTTCTGATTTTATTTGTTTCAGGAAAATTTAAGGAATGATGAAAAAACAATTGTGTTTATGGAAGACTTTCTTATAAATACGATGCAGCCGAAAAAATAATTTTACAATTGCGAAGGTTTTCGGAATGATTTTCTTTATTTTTTCTCTGGCAAACCATTCGGTCTTATATATTTCCTTAATTTTGCCGAAATATTCTGAAAAAGTGGGAAGCAAAAATAAATTAAAAAGGTTCAAGGAAAACGAAACATTCAATAACGTTTTTCAACCAACGAGAGAAGAGGTAGTAGGAGATTTGTTTCCGCTTAAAGGTAAATGGAATTCGGAATTCTTCAAAAATGATAATCCATTAGTGCTGGAATTAGGCTGTGGAAAAGGAGAATATTCAGTAGGTCTTGCCGAAAGATATCCAAATAAAAATTTCGTAGGAATCGATATCAAAGGAGCACGTTTCTGGCGTGGTGCCAAAACTGCTGTTGAAACTGGATTGCATAATGTGGCTTTCATCAGAACCCAAATTGAATTAATCAACCACATTTTTGCCGAAAATGAAGTGGACGAAATCTGGATTACTTTTCCGGATCCACAAATCAAATACAAACGCACAAAACACAGAATGACCAATTCGGAGTTTTTGCAATTGTATAAAAAAATCCTTAAAAAAGAAGGTGTCGTAAACTTAAAAACCGACAGCGAGTTCATGCACGGATACACTCTTGGGTTGTTGCACGGTGAAGGACACGAAGTTTTATATGCCAATCATAATGTGTATGTAAATGAGGGAAGTCCGGAAGAAGTGACTGCATTTCAAACTTTTTATGAAAAACAATATTTGGAAATTAACAAAGCAATTACGTATATTCGATTTAAAATTAAAGAATAATTTTGCTTTTTTGATCCTCGTATCTTGCCTATGAATTTAATTACTTCCTTGTTTTTGGGTTTTGTTACTGCTTTTGTAGGGATTACACCTCCTGGATTAATCAATATGACAGCCGCCAAAGTGAATCTGAGAGAAGGAAAGATAAGCGCGTATTGGTTTGTTTTAGGAGCGGTAATTGTAATTTTTTTCCAAGCGACACTGGCCATATTATTTGCCAGGTACATTGAAGGCAGACCGGATGTGATTGTTTTACTGCGAGAAGTGGGATTTGTTATCTTTTCAGTGTTAACCATTTATTTCTTGCTGATTGCCAAAAAGCCAAAAGCAAAGAAAGGGAAAATCAAAAAGAAGAGTACTTCTACTCGTTTTTTTCTTGGAATGTTACTCTCTGCACTTAATTTTTTCCCCATTCCATATTATGTTTTTGTAAGTATCACTTTAGCGTCTTATAATTTGTTTGTGTTTGATATTTCCCATGTTTTTATTTTTGTAACAGGTGTGGTATTGGGTTCTTTTCTAGTTTTTTATTTATATATCACTTTCTTCCAGAAAATAGAAGATAAAACCAATTATATGATGAAAAACATGAATACTATCATAGGAAGTATAACTGGATTGATAGCTTTAATCACCTTGATTAATATTATTCGATATTATTTGAGGTAGTTTTAAACAGCATAAAAATACCGTTTTATCTGATTTTATAAATATGTCAAACGACAACTTTTTTGAACGTGTGTACGCTATCGCCAGACAAATTCCTTACGGAAAAGTCACTTCTTATGGTGCTATTGCAAAGGCTTTAGGAACTGCTCGTTCTGCTCGAATGGTGGGCTGGGCAATGAATGCTTCGCATAATCTTGAAGATGTTCCAGCGCATCGCGTGGTCAATCGAAAAGGATTGCTCACGGGTAAACTTCATTTTGACGGAACCAATTTGATGCAGCAATTATTGGAAAACGAAGGTATAGAAGTTGTTGACAACCAAATTGTGGATTTCGAAAAACATTTCTGGCAACCAGAAGTTAGGATTGAGTAATCGGTAAGAGTGAATGCATCAGGTTTGTTGTGGTCCAAAAGCGATATTTTATCGAATAATCGCCCTCAATTTCTTCATCAATAAATGCAATACAAATTCTTTATAATAAGAACTTTTCATAGTATCTTTGTAATCTGAAATCAGTTTAAATAAAGATAATATTCTGGCGCTAAAATGCCAATAGAAAACAGTAAACTAAAAATGAAATTAGATAGAAAAGACATTCTTAAAGCTTTAGAAACGATTACTATAGCTGGAGAAGGGAAAAATATGGTTGAAAGTGGTGCAATAGCAAATGTGATTACTTTTGGTGATGAGGTTGTAGTGGATTTAGTATTGCACACGCCGGCGATGCACATTAAAAAACGTGCAGAAGACGATATCAAAAAAACAATTCTTGAATTAGTATCTCCGGAGGCAAAAATCAAAATCAATAGTAAAGTTGAGGTTCCGGACAAACCAGAAATCAAGGGAAAATCAATTCCAGGAATAAAAAATATTATCGGAGTTGCGTCTGGTAAAGGTGGAGTAGGAAAATCTACAGTTACTGCAAATCTAGCGGTATCATTAGCAAAAATGGGTTTTTCGGTTGGAATTCTGGATGCCGATATTTACGGGCCATCCATGCCAATCATGTTTGACGTAGAAAATGAAAAACCAATCTCTGTAACAGTTGATGGGAAATCAAAAATGAAACCGGTTGAAAGCTATGAAGTAAAAATTCTTTCAATTGGATTTTTTACAGCACCAAGTCAAGCGGTAATTTGGAGAGGGCCTATGGCTTCTAAAGCGTTGAACCAAATGATTTTTGATGCAGACTGGGGAGAATTGGATTTCATGTTAGTCGATTTGCCACCGGGAACAGGAGATATTCACCTTTCAATCGTGCAATCATTGCCAATTACGGGTGTTGTAATAGTAAGTACTCCACAAGCAGTAGCTTTGGCCGATGCTAAAAAAGGAGTTTCAATGTTCATGTCTGAAGCAATAAATGTTCCTGTTTTAGGAATTATTGAAAACATGGCGTACTTCACACCGGAAGAATTACCTGAAAATAAATACTATATCTTTGGAAAAGAAGGTGCCAGAAATCTTTCAGAAGACTTAGGCGTACCATTCCTTGGCGAAGTGCCAATTGTGCAATCTATTCGTGAAGCAGGAGATTACGGTCGTCCGGCTGCGATGCAAACAGGTTCAGTAATCGAAACTGTTTTCGAAGAAATCACTAGAAGCGTAGTACAGGAAGTAGTAAGTAGAAACGAAAGTTTACCTGCGACTGAGGCTGTTAAAATTACAACTATGGCCGGTTGTTCCGCAGTAAAAAAATAGAAGTTAGAATGGTTGAAATGATTTTTAATCTTTCAATTTTCTAATCTTTCAATCTTTAAATAAAGAAAATGACAACAGAAGAATTATTAGTAGAAGTTCAAAAAGCACTCGAAGAAATCAGACCTTTTTTGAATTCTGACGGCGGTGATATCACACTGATTTCTATCGAAGACGA
The DNA here is from genome assembly GCF_003633605.1 of Flavobacterium sp. 120. Taxonomy (NCBI): domain Bacteria; kingdom Pseudomonadati; phylum Bacteroidota; class Flavobacteriia; order Flavobacteriales; family Flavobacteriaceae; genus Flavobacterium; species Flavobacterium sp. 120. The sequence continues at coordinate 188,632 of NZ_RBKZ01000001.1, forward strand.
CAAACATGTAAAAGTACGTCTCGAAGGAGCATGCACCAGTTGCAGTGTAAACCAAATGACATTGAGAGCCGGCGTGGAAACCACCATCAAAAAGTTTGCACCACAAATAGAAACTGTTGTAAATATTCTATAATATTTTTGGGCGTGACCCTTTTAAGAAAAAAGGCTACTCGATATAATGGGTAGTTGCCTTTTTTCTTAAAAGCGTCGGGTTATCCGCGCTACTTCGGTAGCTGGCTATTATCCCTCACGCACAAACAATTCCCATTCCAAAAGTATACAATTGATTAACAAACCAATTCCAAATTTAAAAAATGGATGTATTAATAAAAATTAAAGATAGAGAAGGAGTAGTGCATGAATTACAGGCTCCTACGGATATGGCCATGAACATCATGGAATTATGTAAAGCTTATGAGCTTCCTGTAGAAGGAACTTGTGGCGGAATGGCGATGTGTGCTTCTTGTCAATGTTATGTTCTTAATGATGTGCCTTTACCGGAAATGGGCGATGATGAAGAAGCGATGCTTTCAGAAGCATTTTACGTAAAATCAAACAGTCGTTTGGGCTGTCAAATACCAATCACGGAAAGCCTCGAAGGATTAGAACTGGAGCTGGCTCCGGAAAATTAAAAAAAATGCATCTCGTTTCTAAAACAAGATGCATTTTTTAGTTTTGCAAAATAGTAGTCGCTTTTGGTAAAATTCGTTCTACAAATAAAGAATATGCTAATTCCGAAGGATGTAATCCGTCTTGAGCTACTAGATTTTTATTGGTCAAACCTTGTCTGGTGATGTCAGTTATATTTATAAATAGTATCGTATTGTCATCGCAGTATTTTTTTGCAAAAGTATTATACTGATCTATTGCTGTAGAAATTGTTGTTTGATTTCCTGATGCTTGACCAAAAGGAGTATAAGCATAATCTGGAATAGAAACCACAATTACATTCGTTTTGTCCCCTTTTGCGAGAGCAATAGCCTTGTTTACTAATTCAGGAAATTCTTTTTCATATAACGAAAAAGGCTTATTTTGATATTGATTGTTAACACCTATTAGCAGTGTGACTAAATCATAATTAGAAGTTGGATTCTGAGTATTTATTGCCGAAATTAAATTCGTGGTAGTCCAACCGGTTTGTGCAATAATTTTTAAAGAATAGGTATTGTTCGAATTTAAATTGCCTAAGCTTTTTGATAATTGTACGGGGAATCTACACGTTTCACAAACACTCTGTCCAATGGTGTAGCTGTCTCCAATAGCTAAATAATTATAGGATTTACCCGGTGTTTGTGGAGCAGTAATTACTGGTGTGGGAGTTGTTTCAGGAATTGGACTTTCAGTGCTGCAACTCGCAATAAAAAGCAGTGAAAAGAACGCAACTATTACTTGGAATTGTTTTTTCATTATTTTGAAATTTGATAGAATTCATTTCTAAATAATAGTTACGTTTATTTGAAAGTATTGGTTTTATGCCAATTCAACATTCATCATAATTGTTTCTTCGATAGCATCCCAAAGTCCGATGCGTTTCTCTAAGGCTAAAATGGAAATTTCTTCTACATCAGACCATTTTTGAGCATCCGTTCCACAAAGTTCTGTTATCATTTTCATTGCCATTGGACCGTGATCATCAGCATCTAATTCGATATGTCTTTCGAAATAATAAATGAGTTTGCTCAAATCAGTTTGCGGGAAATTTTCTTGAAAGTTTTTCAAAATAGCGGTAAACATACTTGGGATTAAATCTTCTCTTCCAAAGGTAAAAGCAGCGGCTATTTCATGAGATTTTCCTTCGTCAATAACTCTGAAAGTAAAGTCTAAGAAGGCTTTAATATTAGGATGTAGATTACTTTTTTTGATGGCAACAAATATGTTTTTAAGCGAATTTACTTCGGATAAAAAATGTTCGATTCCAGAAGTATTTGCTCCACAGGCTTCCATCGCTTCAATATACATTTCATAATGACTTTGGCGACGACCGTCAATTGTCAAATCTGACTCTTCAGCAAGGACTATTTCGTTTATCAAATACCTGGTTTCAGGATTTTCAGTGGCGAACCAAGGAGTTGTTGTACACGTTAATTTAGATTGTAATGCTTTTAATAAAGACATGAAATCCCAAACTGCATACACGTGATTTTCTAGAAAACATTGTAAGTCCTCAATTGTTTTTACTTTTTTATATAAAGAATGTTGTAACAATAGTTCTTTTTGGGGCTGAATGCTATTGTTGATTGTTTCAATATTCATAAGTGGTATTTTTATGTAAATATAAAAAAGCTTCTTGTTTCCAAGAAGCTTTTTCTATCAATTTTATAAATACTTTAATAGTTGTTTATTACTATTTAAAAGCCGGAATTCCAGTGATATCCATTCCGGTAATTAACAAATGAATGTCATGGGTTCCTTCATAAGTAATCACAGATTCAAGATTCATCATGTGTCGCATGATAGAATACTCTCCTGTAATTCCCATTCCGCCTAGCATTTGTCTGGCTTCACGAGCAATATGGATTGCCATATCCACATTATTTCTTTTAGCCATTGAGATTTGAGCTGTTGTAGCTCTTCCTTCATTTCTCAAAACACCTAATCTCCAAGTCAATAATTGTGCTTTGGTGATTTCAGTAATCATTTCGGCTAATTTCTTTTGTTGTAATTGAGTTCCTGCAATAGGTTTGTCAAACTGGATTCTTTCTTTTGCGTAGCGTAGTGCCGTATCATAACAGTCCATAGCAGCACCAATAGCGCCCCAAGCAATTCCGTAACGCGCTGAATCAAGACAGCCAAGTGGCGCTCCTAATCCAGATTTATTTGGTAATAAATTTTCTTTAGGTACTTTGACATTATCAAAAATTAACTCTCCAGTTGATGAGGCACGAAGTGACCATTTGTTGTGTGTTTCTGGAGTAGAAAAACCTTCCATTCCACGTTCTACGATTAAACCGTGAATCCTTCCTTCTTCATTTTTTGCCCAAACAATAGCGATATCAGCAAATGGTGCATTTGAAATCCACATTTTGGCACCATTCAATAGATAATGGTCGCCCATATCTTTAAAGTTAGTAATCATGCTTCCTGGATCTGAACCGTAATTAGGTTCCGTTAATCCAAAACATCCCATGTATTCACCCGTTGCTAACTTAGGCAAGTATTTTTGGCGTTGTTCTTCATTTCCGTATTTCCAAATTGGATACATCACTAAAGAAGATTGTACAGATGAAGTGGAACGAACACCAGAATCACCGCGTTCAATTTCCTGCATAATTAAACCGTATGAAATCTGGTCTAAACCTGCACCACCATATTCTTCTGGAATGTAAGGTCCAAAACCACCAATTTCACCTAAACCTTTAATGATTTGTTTTGGAAATTCTGCTTTTTGAGCATATTCTTCTATAATAGGAGATACTTCACGTTTTACCCATGCACGAGCTGAATCACGTACTAATTTGTGTTCTTCTGTTAGTAAATCGTCTAAGTTATAGTAATCTGGAGCTTGAAATAAGTCTGGTCTCATGGTTAGGTAATTTTTATGTGATGCAAATTTACATAAAGAAATATAACAAAAGCATTAACAAATGTTATATTTTTTTATTTTTATTAAAAATAACGAATTCCTTAATCAAATAAGTTGTTTTTCAAAAAATGATTTTAATAAAAAAAAACATTGTCTACTAATTTACAATAAAATCGTTGATTGGTGTTTGGAATTTGTTTAAAATAAGGAGGTTGACTTATTTAGGGAAGATTCTGAATTACATTTTCAAATAAAAATCCTTTGTCAGTTCAATATATTCTGTTGTGTATTGGTGTCTTGAAGTTTCGATAATTAATTCGTCAACTGTAAAATCAATAGTTTCTTTTCGGTTAAAAGCCAATAAACTGCGCTTGATTTCGGTAGTTGGAGTTCCTTTTACGTGAGTGATTTTCAAAGGATATAATTCGTATGCTGCGGCTAAAGCCAAGAAGTTTTCTTCTTCTTTAAAGGGAATTATGACGGAGAAAACACCGTTTTCAGAAAGTAGTAAAGCGGCCGCTTCGATTAAATCTTCAAAAGGCATTGCATCTGCAAAACGGGCTAAATCGCGTTGTTCATTTTCAGATTTGTAATCGTCAGTATAGAATGGAGGATTGGAAACAATTAAGTCGTATTCGTCTTCTGGTTCTTCTACAAATTCGTCTAAACCGGCATGAAAACAAAATAAACGATCACTCCATGGAGAGTTTTCAAAATTATCTACGGATTGTTCGTAGGCTTCTTCGTCGATTTCCAAAGCGTCAATTTGTTCCGCGTTACTTCTTTGCGCAAGCATTAAAGCGATTACGCCTGTTCCGGCTCCAATGTCTAAAATACTAAATGGATTGTTTTCAATGGGTGTCCAAGCGCCAAGTAAAACACCATCAGTTCCAATTTTCATGGCGCAACGGTCTTGTTGGATGGAGAATTGCTTGAATGAAAACATGATGATTTCAGATTGAGGATTAACGATTTTTGATTTCAGATTTTAGCAACTGAACACTTTGGTTTTAGAGTAACAATTTTTTCGATTAACCGAATAAACAAATAACCGATTAAACTTTTCTAAAAATACATTTCAATAAGTCCTTCCGGTAAATCCATGATAACTTTTTTGTTTTCCCTGTCAATTTTTACAAGGAAATGGTCAATCATAGGAATAAGAATTTCTACTTCGCCGTTTAGAACTTCAAAAAGAGGTTGGGCAGTAGTATCATTTATGGATTCAATTTTTCCAACAATGCCAAGGCGTTTATCTTCAACTTCAAAACCAATTACTTCATGGAAGTAGAATTTATTGCCAGTAAGTTTTGGCAACATATTTAAGGGAAGATATAAGTCGTTGCCTATGACAGCATCGGCATCTTCTTCTGTATTCATATCTTCAAAACGAATTCTAAGAAAGTCGTTTTTGTGCAGTGAACTGCTTTCAATAAAAAAAGGAACCAAGTGTTTGTTGCATTCAACAAACACTGATTCCAAGTTTTCGTATAACTCAGGTTCGTCTGTGTCTAAATAGGCAAGAACTTCCCCTTTGAAACTAAATTTTTTAGCGATTTTACCTAAGTAGAAACAATCTTCTTTACGCATCTTCGCCTTCTAAAATTATGCTTCAGTTGTTTCGTTATTTTCTTCTGCAGCTGGAGCTTCTTCAGCTTCAACTTCAGCAACTTCTTCTTCAACAGCTGGAGTTGCAGCAGCGATAGCGTCGGCTTCTGCTTGAGCAGCTGCAGCTAAACGTTTAGCATTAACATCTTGTTCTGCTTTGAAAGCTTTAGCTTTAACATCAGCTTGTGCTTTTGTCAAACCTTCTTTTTTAGCATCAACTTTTCCAGATTTAGCTTCTAACCAAGTAGCTAATTTTGCATCAGCTTGTTCTTGAGTTAAAGCTCCTTTACGGATACCACCATCAAGGTGATGTTTCAATAAAGCTCCTTTGTAAGAAAGAATTGCTTTTGCAGTATCAGTTGGTTGAGCACCATTGTGCAACCATTTTACTGCGCTATCAAGGTTTAACTCGATAGTTGCTGGGTTTGTGTTTGGATTGTAAGTACCGATTTTTTCTAAGTATTTACCATCTCTTTTTGAGCGAGCATCTGCTGCTACAACCCAGTAAAAAGGTTTTCCTTTTTTACCGTGTCTTTGTAATCTAATTTTTACTGACATAATCTTGTGATTAAATTTTGAGGTACTCGACCTCGATTAATTAAGGGTGCAAAGATACATTTTTTATCGATAAATACTAATTCGATTGGTATTTTAATGAACAGTAATGTTTTAGGTATGTCGATGTTTTTATTTTTTAGTGGAATTTTATTTTTTTAAGGTCTAATGTCATACTTTTGTTTCTCTAAAAGATGCATTTTATGAAAAAATATTTTTTGTTTATTGTCGTGCTTTTTTCTTTAATTTCTTGTGAAGAAGACGTTACTTTTAATAATCCTTCGCTTCAAGGCATGAAGGATAATGTATTTTGGAGAGGAGTACAATCTAAAGCAACATTAGCTGCTGATGGATCTTTGCTTATAGAATCCTTTACTGCAAATGAAACGTTATCCTTAAAAACTACTTCTACCGCGGCCCAAACTTATTTTTTAGGAACCAGTGAGTCTAAAAAAGCGGTTTATACAGTCACTGATGCTACAAATGGGTTGGTTACTTTTTCTACAGGCTTTGGAATTGGAGAAGGGCAAATTGTGATAACTCAATATGATGCCGTAAATAAAACGATTACCGGTACTTTTAAGTTTAATGCTAAAAATACAAATAGCAACTCGTTAGCCAATCCGGTTGTGAATTTTCAACATGGGGTTTTTTATAAGGTTCCTATAGTTAGTTCTCTTGTTCAGTAATATAGAGGAGTTGGTTTTCTAAAACTACTAAAGCATTTCCTTTTTTTGAAATTAAAATAAAAACATAAATAAGCTAATATATAGTAGATTAGAAAAAAATTAGAGTACATTTGTTCTATTATTTAAATAAGTACATATGAATATTTTTGTTGGAAGCCTTCCATTCAGTATTGAGGAAGCAGATTTAAGAGAGTCTTTCGAGGCTTACGGAGCAGTTGATTCAGTTAAAATTATTACTGATAAATTTACTGGAAGAAGTAAAGGATTTGGTTTTGTTGAGATGCCAAATGATGACGAAGCTCAAAAAGCAATTGATGAATTGAACGGTGCTACTGTTCAAGGACGTGCAATTGTAGTAAACAAATCTGAGCCTAAACCAGAAGGTGAAAGAAGAAGTTTTAACAATAACAGTCGTGGTGGAGATTCACGCGGTGGTTATGGTGGTGGAAACAGCCGTGGTGGAGATAACCGTGGTGGTGGAAACAGAGGAGGATATTAATATTTTTTTCTAGCTATAAAAAAAGGTGTCAATTTTATTGACACCTTTTTTGTTGTTTATTATTCTGTTTAAAGCTGAGTAAAAGCTAAAATGAGTGTTGTTTTTCAGGTTGTAATCTTAGCTATTACTCAATTTTTAAACAAAAAACTTTAGGAATTTATAGATTAGCTACTAACCAGTCACCAACTTCACTTGTTTTGTATGCTTTTGAGTCTTTAGAAGCTAAATCCTCTGTTACAATTCCTTGTTCCAATGATCTGTTAACTACAGCTCTGATCGCTTCTGCTTCTTCTTTTAATCCAAAAGCGTCTTCAAACATCATAGCTGCAGATAATACTGTTGCTAATGGATTTGCAATATTTAAACCAGTCGCTTGTGGGTAAGAGCCATGAATAGGTTCGTACAAAGATGTATGTTCTCCTACTGATGCTGAAGGCATTAATCCCATAGAACCAGAAATTACCGAAGCTTCATCTGTTAAAATATCACCAAATAAGTTTTCTGTAATCAATACGTCATACGAATTCGGCCATTGTACCAAACGCATGGCAACAGCATCGACGAATTCATAACTTACAGTTACCTCAGGATAGTCCTTTTCCATGGCTTGTACAGTTTCTCTCCATAAACGAGAAGTTTCTAATACATTGGCTTTGTCAACACAACACAATTTTTTAGTACGGGTCATTGCCAATTCAAAACCTTTCTTAGCCAAACGTTGTACTTCTGCTCTTGTGTACACGCAATTGTCAAAAGCGGTTTCGCCATCGTCTCTTCTTCCTTTTTCTCCAAAATAGATTCCTCCGGTAAGTTCTCTCAAGAAAACCAAATCAGTTCCTTCGATACGTTCTCTTTTTAACGGAGAATTGTCAATTAAAGATGGAAATGTAAATGTTGGACGTACATTGGCGAAAAGGCCTAATTTTTTGCGCATCAATAATAAGCCTTGCTCTGGACGAACAGGAGCGCTTGGGTCATTGTCGTATTTTGGATGTCCAATGGCTCCAAACAAAACAGCATCTGCTTTCATACAAATTTCATGCGTTTCGTCAGGATAAGGAACTCCAACGGCATCAATAGCACAAGCTCCAGTAAGAGCTGGTGTCCAAGTGATTTCATGATTGAATTTTTTTGCAATAGCATCCGAAACTTTTACAGCTTCATTGATTACTTCAGGTCCAATTCCGTCTCCGGCTAAAAGGGCTATGTTAAATTTCATTAGGTCTATTTTATATTAATGTATTTCTATTTATTATTGGGCAGCAACAACATTCAACATTTTTTGGGTTGCTATTATTGCGGCAACTGTTTGGTCTGAATCCAGTCCTCTAGTTTTGAATTCTTTTTCATTATTCGTCCAGGTAATTATGGTTTCGCATAATGCATCAGAACTACTTCCTGGTGGAATTCGTACAGCATAGTCAATCAATTTTGGCAATTCTAAATTTTTGCTTTTATATATTTTTGCCAATGCATTCATGAAAGCATCAAATTGTCCGTCACCTTGTGCATGCTCTTCAATGACTTCTCCGTCTATTTTTAAGCATAAAGTGGTCGAAGGGCGAAGTCCTTTTGCATGTGACAGTACATATGACTCAACAACAACTTTTTCTTGATAGGTTTGGCTGTCTAGAACATCAGAAATGATATAGGGTAAATCTTCTTTGGTAACGGTCTCTTTTTTGTCACCCAATTCAATGATGCGTTGTGTAACTAATTTTAAGTCTTCTGGGTTTAATTTTAAACCTAATTCCTGAAGGTTTTTCTCGATATTAGCTTTCCCGGATGTTTTTCCTAAGGCGTATTTTCGTTTTCTTCCAAAACGTTCCGGAAGTAAATCATTAAAATATAAATTGTTTTTATTGTCGCCATCAGCATGAATACCTGCCGTTTGCGTAAATACATTGTCACCAACGATAGGTTTGTTTGCAGGAATTCTATATCCGGTGAAAGTCTCGACTAATTTACTCACAGAGTATAATGAAGATTCTTTTACACCGATTTCTATTTGCGGTAAAAAGTCATTAATTACGGCAACAGTACTTTCAAGAGGAGCATTTCCAGCACGTTCTCCCATTCCGTTTACGGTTACGTGTAGTCCATGAATACCCGCTTTTACTGCTTCCATTACATTTGCGATGCTTAAATCGTAGTCGTTGTGTGCGTGAAAATCAAAATGAGTTTCAGGGTATCTTGTTATAATTTTCGAAATAAATTCAAAAGTTTCAGAAGGGATTAAAACGCCTAAAGTATCTGGTAATAAAACTCTTTTGATGGGTTGTTTGGTCAAAAAATCTAAATATTGAAACACATATTCATGTGAATTACGCATTCCGTTACTCCAGTCTTCTAAATATACATTGGTCTCAATATTATTTTCTTGAGCTAATGCTATCGTTTGCGCAATTTCGGCAAAATGCTGTTCAGGTGTTTTCTTTAACTGATGTGTTAAATGGTTAAGAGATCCTTTGGTTAATAAATTCTGGACTTTAGCTCCAGTTTTTTTCATCCAATCTATTGAAAGTCCGCCATCAACAAAGGTTAAAACTTCTATTCTATTAGAATATTCTTTCTCATCAGCCCAAGTCATAATTCCTTTTACGCCCTGAAATTCTCCTTCGCTCACGCGTGCTGAAGCAATTTCGATTCTATCAATATTTAATTCTTCCAGTAATAATTGTGCAATGGTTAGTTTTTCTGCAGCAGAAAATGATACTCCCGAGGTTTGTTCCCCGTCACGGAGTGTCGTATCCATTATTTCAATTTTTCTTTTTTTCATTATAAATTTGATGCTAAAAGTGGTTTTGACTTCAGTAATTTGAAATCTTGCTGTTGTGTTTTATAAAAAGGTAAAAGCAGTTATCTGGCTTAACAATACTATTGAGCTTAAGATAACTGCTTTTTATTGTTTGTTTTTAGTAAGGAAGTGCATTGGCAAACCCAACAATCTCTTCTTTGATGTTTTGTAAATAGTCAATATCATCAAAACCATTCAACATATTATTCTTTTTGTATCCATTGATGTCAAAAGATTCTTTTGCGCCAGTTGCTAACAAAGTAATAGTTTGTTCTTGTAAATTGATTTCCAATTCTGTTTTCGGATCCGCTTCAATAGCGTTGAAGATCGTTTCGGCAAATTCCGGACTCACTTGTACCGGTAAAACACCAATGTTTAAGCAGTTTCCTTTGAAGATATCAGCAAAGAAACTTGAAACTACAGCACGAAATCCATAATCGTAAACTGCCCAAGCTGCGTGCTCTCTTGAAGAACCCGAACCAAAGTTTTTTCCGCCAACTAATATTTTTCCGCTATAAGTTGCATCATTCAATACGAAATCTGCTTTTGGAGTGTCATCTCCGTTGTATCTCCAGTCTCTAAAAAGGTTGTCTCCAAAAGCTTCACGTTTGGTAGCTTTCAAGAAACGTGCTGGGATAATTTGATCGGTATCCACATTTTCTATTGGTAGTGGCACTGCACTACTGGTAAGGATATTAAATTTATCGTATGCCATTTGATTTTTGATTTTTGATTAACGATTTATGATTTATGATTTATGATTTATGATTTACCGTGAGGAAAATGTAATCTTAAGCGCTAACTAATATTATTTTATATTCTATAATTTAAACTGAATGTTGTGTCGATTTTAACGAAATCTGAAATGCTACGCCAATTCGCTGAAGCTCGGGTCAAAAATCGTTAATCTACATTCTGAAATCTTTTAAAATAAATCTCTAGGATCTGTTAGTTTTCCGGTAACTGCTGCTGCTGCGGCCATAATTGGACTTGCCAATAATGTTCTTGAACCAGGACCTTGACGACCTTCAAAGTTTCTGTTGGAAGTACTTACTGCATATTTTCCGGCAGGTACTTTATCATCATTCATCGCTAAACAAGCCGAACAACCTGGCTGACGCAATACAAAACCAGCTTCAGTAAGAATGTCTAATAATCCTTCTTCTTTAATCTGAGCTTCCACTACGTGAGAGCCTGGAACTAACCAAGCGGTAACATTATCTGCTTTTTTTCTTCCTTTTACAATTTCTGTAAAAGCTCTGAAATCTTCAATTCTACCATTGGTACAACTTCCCAAGAAAACAAAATCAATTGGTTTCCCAATCATTACGTCATTTTCTTCAAAGCCCATATAGGCTAAAGATTTTTTATATGTTTCGGCGCCACCTTCTACTTGGTTGGCGTTTGGAATATTTTTTGAGATACCAATTCCCATTCCAGGGTTCGTACCATAGGTAATCATTGGTTCAATATCTGCAGCATTGATGTTTAATTCTGCATCAAAAATAGCATCAGCATCCGTTTTTAACGTTTTCCAATATTCAACTGCTTTTGTCCAAGCTTCTCCTTTTGGAGCGTATAATCTTCCTTCAAGGAAATCAAATGTTTTTTGGTCAGGAGCAATCATACCACCACGAGCACCCATTTCGATACTCAAGTTACAAACCGTCATACGACCTTCCATAGACATGTTTTCGAAAACATCTCCTGCATATTCTGCAAAATATCCTGTACCTCCAGAAGTAGTTAATTGAGAAATAATATAAAGTGCAACGTCTTTTGGACCCACACCTTTACTCAACTCACCGTTTACGTTGATACGCATTTTCTTTGGTTTCGGTTGCATGATACATTGTGTCGCCATTACCATTTCAACCTCAGAAGTTCCAATACCAAAAGCAATTGCACCAAAAGCACCATGCGTAGAAGTATGGGAATCTCCACAAACAATAGTCGCACCAGGTAAAGTAATTCCGTTTTCAGGACCTACAACGTGTACAATTCCATTTTTTTGGTGACCTAATCCCCAGTGAGAAATACCATATTCAGCTGCGTTGTCTTCTAATGCCTTAAGTTGATTGGCAGATAATGCATCTTGAACGGGTAAATGTTGATTTATAGTTGGGGTGTTGTGATCCGCAGTAGCAAAAGTGCGCTCTGGATATAATACTGAAATTCCTCTTTCTTTTAAACCTAAAAAAGCTACAGGACTAGTAACTTCATGGATGAAATGACGGTCAATAAAAAACACGTCTGGTCCATCTTCAATTTTACGCACCACGTGCGAATCCCATACTTTGTCAAATAATGTAGTACTCATTTTAATATGTTTTTAATGTATTTTTTTATAGCCAAGTTGGCTAAGATGATAACAATGAAAGCAAAACTAAAAAAAGAATCAAGTCTTTATTTTTTAATATTGCATTATATACGATACCCAAAATCGTATTAGTGAATTTCTTTGCTGATTTTTATCTTTTGGGTTTCTTTTTTATAAGTGTGATTCTTTATTTAGAGACGATAAAAAATCAATTTCTTGCTGTTTTTGATATTTATAGAATCGATAAAAAAAGCTTTTAAAAAGCTATTATATTTATGAATATTTAATTAAACGGAACTAAAATCAACTATTTTTTAATTTTAAATTCACTATTTTACTTTTATTGAAACTGTTTTTCGATGTGATTTTATTAGTTAATGGCATATTTTTTCGACGTATTTCAGTATTTTTTTTTGATGAAATACTACGACATCCAAAAAATCATTACGGACTCTTTTTATCTTTTTAACAAGATACTATCAAGCTGATTTGTTGAAAGTGATTGTAGTTTTAATAGGAGAATAGTACTGGAAAATAAATTTGTTTTTTGTTAATAACTTACTTCTATTCTACCCTAAAAAAAACTAAATTTGAAATTCATTTTTTGTGATTTTTTAAAATCACAAACACTTCAACTCCAGATATGTACTTAATATTCGATACCGAAACTACAGGATTACCAAAGCGTTGGGGCGCTCCCATTTCAGATACGGATAACTGGCCGCGTTGTATTCAAATCGCTTGGCAGTTGCACGATGATATGGGAAAACTCATCGAGCATCAAGATTATTTGGTAAAACCCGAAGGTTTTAATATTCCGTATGATGCGGAACGAATCCATGGTATTTCGACTGAATTGGCGGAAGCTGATGGTATTTCGTTAGCGGAAGTTTTAGAAAAATTCAATATTGCTTTAGGCAAAGCCAAATTTATTGTAGGTCAGAATTTAGGTTTTGACATCAATATTATGGGTTGTGAGTTTTATAGAATGGGTGTTGAAAGCCAAATGAGTTCGATGCCTATTTTAGATACCTGTACGGAAGTAACCGCATCTTTATTGAAATTGCCGGGTGGTCGAGGAGGAAAATTTAAGTTGCCTACGTTGACGGAATTACACTCGTATCTTTTTAACAAACCTTTTGGCGAAGCGCACAACGCTACTGCCGATGTCGAGGCAACTACACGTTGTTTCTTGGAGTTGATTCGTCGTGATGTTTTCACAAAAGAGGAACTGGATGTTCCAGCAAGTTATTTTCAAGACTTTCAAAGTAAGAATCCAAGCGAGATTAAGCTCATTGGTTTAAAACATATCAATCTCAAGGAAGCTTCGGATAAAATTCGTCAGCAGTTTGGCGAAAAACAAGCGCCAGCCGTTTCAAGAGCAGAACTTTCTGAGAATAAAAAAGTACTTATTGATGCGCCTTTCGTGCATTTGCACAATCATACGCAGTTTTCGGTGTTGCAGTCTACGATTAGTATTGCGGCATTGGTAAAAGCGGCGGCACAACAGAAAATGCCTGCGGTTGCCATGACGGATCATGCGAATTTGATGGGTGCTTTTCATTTTGTCCGTGATATTTTATACCATAATAAAGCGGCTGAAGCCAAGAATAAAGCGGCAATCGAAAATGGTGAAGAGCCTACCGAAGTTCCGATGAAACCAATAGTAGGTTGTGAATTTTTTGTTTGTGAAGACCATAAAAATAAGTCGGTTAAGGATAATGGATACCAAATAGTACTTTTGGCGAAGACCAAAAAAGGCTATCATAATTTGGCTAAAATGTCTTCCATCGCGTATACGGAAGGTTTTTATTATGTTCCCAGAATCGACAGGAAAGTCATTCAGGAATTCAAAGAAGATATTATTGTTTTGTCCGGAAATCTTTATGGCGAAATACCAAATAAGATTTTAAATATTGGTGAAAACCAAGCTGAAGAAGCCTTGCTTTGGTGGAAAAACGAGTTCAAGGAAGATTTTTACATTGAAGTGATGCGTCACAATCAGGAAGATGAAAATCGAGTGAATGCGTCTTTGATTTCATTGGCCAGAAAACATGATGTCAAGATTATTGCGACAAACAATACCTTTTATATAGACAAGGCAAATTCAAATGCACATGATATTTTGCTTTGTGTGCGTGATGGCGAAAAGCAGACAACTCCAATAGGTCGTGGTCGTGGCTATCGTTATGGATTGCCTAATCAGGAATATTATTTTAAGTCGGGAGACGAAATGAAGCAGCTTTTTGCGGATTTACCGGAAGCGATTTCGAATCTTTCGGAGATTGTGGATAAAATTGAAATTTTCGATTTGGCTCGCGAAGTATTGCTTCCGAAATTTGAAATCCCAATAGAATTTAATGATCCTGAAGATGAAAAAGACGGTGGCGTACGAGGAGAAAATGCGTATTTGAGGCATCTTACTTTTGAAGGAGCCCGAAGACGATATCCTGTAATTACCGAAGAAATTCAAGAACGATTGGATTTTGAATTATTGACGATATCCAATTCCGGTTATCCGGGTTATTTCCTGATTGTGCAGGATTTAATTGCCGAGGCGAGAAGTATGGGCGTTTCTGTAGGGCCGGGAAGGGGTTCTGCGGCAGGATCGGTAGTGGCGTATTGTTTAAAAATTACGAATATTGACCCGTTGATGTACAACCTGCTTTTTGAGCGTTTCCTGAATCCGGATCGTGTGTCATTACCCGATATTGATATCGATTTTGATGATGAAGGACGAAGCAGTGTAATGGATTATGTGATTAGGAAATACGGTTCGAAACAGGTGGCGCAAATTATCACCTATGGTAAAATGGCAACAAAATCAGCGATTCGTGATACGGCTCGTGTACTGGATTTGCCATTGTTTGAAGCGGATAAAATTGCAAAATTGATTCCGGGAATGATGCCGTCCAAGTGGAATTTAGCGCGCTTTTTGAATGAAGATGAAAATCTGATTAAGAAGGCGGTTCGTCCCGAAGAATATGATAAAATAAAGGAATTAATAGGTCTTGCGAATGAAGGTGATTTGGGTGGAGAAACCATTCAGCAAGCCAAAGTTTTAGAAGGAAATCTGAGAAACACAGGGATTCACGCTTGTGGTGTGATTATTACGCCTAGCGACATTACCAATTTTGTTCCTGTGGCTACTGCCAAAGATTCGGATTTGTATGTGACTCAATTTGATAACTCGGTGGTGGAAAGTGCCGGTTTGTTGAAGATGGACTTCTTGGGTTTGAAAACCCTAACCCTGATAAAAGATACTGTTAAATTAGTAAAATATAGAACAGGAATTGACCTGAATCCCGATGAATTTCCAATTGATGATTTGAAGACGTATGAGCTTTTTCAACGAGGAGAAACAGTAGGGATTTTCCAATATGAGAGTCCGGGAATGCAGAAATACATGAAGGAATTGAAGCCGACAGTATTTCCCGATTTGATTGCCATGAATGCTTTGTATCGTCCGGGACCGATTGCCTATATCCCGAGTTTTATTAAACGAAAAAACGGGGAAGAGCCAATCGAATATGATTTGGATGACTGCGAAGAATTGCTGAAAGATACCTACGGAATTACCGTTTACCAAGAGCAGGTAATGCTTTTGTCTCAAAAACTGGCGGATTTCTCGAAAGGGGATGCCGATGTTTTGCGTAAAGCGATGGGAAAAAAAATGATTGATGTTTTGGCTAAAATGGAACCAAAATTTATTTCGCAAGCGATGGCAAAAGGACATGCCAAAGACAAGTTAGAGAAGATTTGGAATGACTGGAAAGCTTTTGCTGAATATGCATTTAATAAATCGCACTCGACTTGTTATGCTTGGATTGCGTACCAAACGGCCTATTTGAAAGCGAATTATCCTGCGGAATATATGGCTGCGGTGCTTTCGAATAACATGAATGATATCAAGCAGGTTTCGTTTTTTATGGAAGAATGTAAGCGAATGGGACTGCAAGTTTTAGGACCTGATGTGAATGAGTCGTTTTATAAATTTACCGTAAATGATAATTACGCGGTACGTTTTGGAATGGGAGCGATAAAAGGAGTTGGTTCCGGAGCTGTGGCAACAATTGTTGAAAACAGAAAAGATGGAAAATACAAATCGATTTTTGATTTGACCAAACGTATTGATTTGCGTGCGGCGAATAAAAAAGCATTGGAAAATCTGGCTTTGGCCGGAGGATTTGATTCGTTTTTAGGAACCACGAGAGCGCAATATTTTCATGATGATGGTGATGGAATTACTTTTTATGAAAAAGCGATTCGGTATGGATCGAAGTTTCAGGAGAATGAAAATTCCTCTCAAGTAAGTTTGTTTGGAGATACCAGCGAAGTGCAAATTGCAGAACCTATTGTACCACCTTGCGAGGATTGGAGCACAATGGAAAAACTCGCAAAAGAAAAAGAGGTTGTTGGAATTTACATCTCGGGACATCCGCTGGATGATTACAAATTTGAAATGAAATATTTTTGTAATGCCAAGCTTGAAGCACTTAAAAATATGGAATTGCATGTCAGTAAAAACCTGGCATTTGGAGGAATTATCAATAATGTGCAACACCGTGTAGCGAAAAATGGAAAAGGCTGGGGTATGTTTACTCTGGAGGGTTATGACGAAAGTTATGAGTTTAGAATTTTTGGGGAGGAGTATCTAAAGTTTCGTCATTTCTTTATTCAAAATAATTTTACGTTCATGAAAGTGTTGGTAAAAGAAGGCTGGACTGACCGTGATACCGGTAAAAAAGGGGAGCCAAGATTGCAATTTGTAGAAGTAAAACAATTGCAGGATGTGTTAGAAACCTTTGCTAGAAAATTAGTTGTGCTTTTGAATATTGCAGATTTGGAAACTGATTTTATTCATAGATTGAGCCATCTTTTTCAGGATAATAAAGGAGATAATACAGTAACTTTTGAAATCATGGAGTTAGAGAAAACGAAGAAACTCGTTGCTGTTGCTTCTGTTGAGATAGAAAATGAAGAAGTAGCTTTTGTCGATGAAAATGAAGATTCTGAAATGGAAACTCTCGAAATTCCGGAAACAAGTACTGAAGAAAAAATAGAAGAAGTCGAAGAAATAAAAGTGGTGACCAAACTAACCATGGCCAGCAGAAAACTAAAAATCAAGATTTCGAATGAATTGTTAGTGGAACTGGAAAAAATGCAGATTAACTTTAAGTTGAATTAGAGCAGAATGCCTTAGCCCTGATGGAAGCGGCATCCTTTCCTTGTTTTCTTTAGGCAAGGAAAGATACAGCGTACAGCGGGAAGTAGCTCCTGATTATTGCAATCCTAAATGGGTTGAAATGGAGTGATAAGAATTGACGATATATTAATAGTCAAAACTAATTTATGAATGGCGTTTGATTAGTTTTTAATTTCTAAATTTGTACTCGAGTTTGAGACTTAAAATATTCAAACGATAAACTTAAATAAAAATAAATATGGCATTAGCAATAACAGATGCTACTTTTGAAGAAGTAGTTTTGAAATCAGACAAACCGGTAATGGTGGATTTTTGGGCAGCATGGTGTGGACCTTGTAGAATGGTAGGGCCAATCATTGACGAATTAAGTGCTGAATACGATGGTAAAGTAGTCGTAGGTAAAGTAGACGTTGATGCAAACCAAGAATTTGCTGCAAAATACGGAGTGAGAAATATTCCAACAGTATTGGTTTTTCATAACGGAGAAGTAGTAGGGAAACAAGTAGGAGTTGCTCCTAAACAAACTTACGCTGATAGTTTAGACGCTTTGTTGTAATCGGTAGATTATGATTTATATAGAATCTGAAAAGATTCAAAAAAAAGGTTTGGCGAAAGTCAAGCCTTTTTTTGTGGGATTTACAGCGTTCAATCAGGCATATAAAAAACAATGCAGATTAACAGATTAAAAAAAGATTTTGAAATCAGAGAATCAAAGGTGGTTATATTTTCTTTTCAATCTTTAAATTTTTAAATCTTTCAATCTTTTAATATATTTGGAATATGAAAATCGAATCGCAAATAGAGAAAATTTCCAGTTTTCAGCATCTTGAATTGCTGGCTAATCAGGTTGTGGAAGGTTTTATTTCAGGAATGCATAAAAGTCCGTTTCATGGATTTTCGGCAGAATTTGCTGAGCATAAAGTCTATAATGTTGGCGAAAGTACCAAGCACATTGATTGGAAATTGTTTGCCAAAACGGATCGTTTGTACACCAAACGATTTGAGGAAGAAACTAATTTGCGGTGTCATCTTATTATCGATAATTCCTCTTCAATGCATTATCCGAAACTAAAAGGCGGTCAGCAATTTTTTGAGAATAAGATTGGCTTTTCTGTTTTGGCCTCGGCGGTTTTAATGAATCTTTTAAAGAAGCAACGCGATGCTGTGGGACTAAGTGTGTTTTCGGATACATATGAGTACTATGCTCCTGAAAAAGGCAGTGATCGCCATCATAGAATGATCTTAAATACACTTGAAGGGCTTTTAGAGAAACCTGCGACTAAAAAAAGTACTGATACAATTACATTTTTACATCAAATAGCCGAGAAGATTCACCGTCGTTCGATGATTGTCTTGTTTACGGATATGTTTCAGTCCGGAAATGAGGAAGCGCTGTTTAATGCCTTGCAGCATTTGAAACACAACAAGCATAAAGTGGTCTTGTTTCACGTTGTCGATAACAAAACAGAGTTAAATTTTGACTTTGATAATGCTCCAAGGAAGTTTATTGATGTAGAAACAGGAGAAGAAGTAGCAGTTTTTGCGGATAATGTCAAAGAAGAATACGAAAAACAGACAGAAAGTTACTTTAAGAAACTCGCTTTGACCTGCTCACAAAACCGAATAAAGTACATTCCGGTAAGTGTTGGAGAAAGTTTTGAAAAAATTTTAATGACATACTTGGTTGAAAAACAAAACTTTGGATAATAAGGTTAAAATTTATCAATTATTTTTTCAAAAAACGCTTGTGTAAACGGAAATCTATTGTATCTTTGCCACCGCAATAACGCAGAGGTTTGGTAGTTCAGTTGGTTAGAATACATGCCTGTCACGCATGGGGTCGCGGGTTCGAGTCCCGTCCAGACCGCAATATTGGGGAAAGCCTTTCGTAACAGAAAGGCTTTTTTGCCCCTATAAAGTATCTAAAGTTAGTTGTGTTGTTTGCTACGAATTTGTAACTCGTAGCGGGTTTAGTAGTTAGACCAATGAAAAGCTTTCCACTTTTGTGGATAGCTTTTTTGATTTAAAATGAAGCTGGTTTGGTAGTTCAGTTGGTTAGAATACATGCCTGTCATCTCGTCTTTTGGGACGAGACGGGTTCGATTCAAGAACTGTGTTTAAGAATTAGAATGGTATAGATTAAAATACTGGTTTGGTAGTTCAGTTGGTTAGAATACATGCCTGTCATCTCGTCTTTAGGACGAGACGGGTTCGATTCAAGAACTGTGTTTAAGAATTAGAATGTTATAGATTAAAATACTGGTTTGGTAGTTCAGTTGGTTAGAATACATGCCTGTCACGCATGGGGTCGCGGGTTCGAGTCCCGTCCAGACCGCCAGTAATAAAAAAGCTTTTCGTAATAGAAAAGCTTTTTTTGTTTTTGTAAAATTCAAATAGCAATCGATATGTATTTTGTTTACATCATAAAAAATCATCAAGGATTATTTTACAAAGGATTTACACAAGATCTTGGTAAGCGTATTTTAGAACACAATAATGATTTAAGCCGATACACTTCTGGAAAAAGTCCGTGGGTTTTGGTTTATTTCAAAGAATTTGAAACAAAAACAGAAGCATTAAAAGAAGAATTGCGATTGAAAAAGCTTAATGTTGCTTCGATAGAAAGATTATTAACGAGTTTTCAAGTTGAATAGAACGCATGCCTGTCATCTCGTCTTTTGGGACGAGACGGGTTCGAGTCCCGTCCAGACCGCCAGTAATAAAAAAGCTTTTCGTAATAGAAAAGCTTTTTTTGTTTTTGTAAAATTCAAATAGCAATCGATATGTATTTTGTTTACATCATAAAAAATCATCAAGGATTATTTTACAAAGGATTTACACAAGATCTTGGTAAGCGTATTTTAGAACACAATAATGATTTAAGCCGATACACTTCTGGAAAAAGTCCGTGGGTTTTGGTTTATTTCAAAGAATTTGAAACAAAAACAGAAGCATTAAAAGAAGAATTACGATTGAAAAAGCTTAATGTTGCTTCGATAGAAAGATTAATAAGGAGTTTTCAAGTTGAATAGAGCACATGCCTGTCATCTCGTCTTTTGGGACGAGACGGGTTTGAGTCCTCTCGTTCCAAAAACGAGACTACTATAGCGGAAAGCCTTTCGTAATAGAAAAGCTTTTTCTTTTAAAAAGAATTCTTAAAACTAATGGTACATTAGAACAATTCCGATTTATAGTGCCAAACAGTCCATACAAACAATCCCAAATACATTACGCAAACCACAAATTTCATAAAGCTGGAAGCCAGAAAACCTATAAAGGAACCTGCGGCTGCTTTCAAAGCCCGATTATGGTCTTTAAAATCATAAATAAGTTCTCCTATTAGCGCGCCAACAAAAGGACCGATAATGAACCCAAAAGGGATAGGAGCAAGAATCCCAATAATCAGACCGAGGTTAGTTCCCCAGACGCCATAAGAACTTCCGCCAAATCTCTTGGTTCCTTTAGCCGGAATCACGTAATCTAAAACCGATATGATAACAGTGACTAACAATGCAATTCCTAAAATCCAATAATTTGCTGGAACAGCATTCGTAAAATAAAGTAATGCCAACCCAACCCAACTAATGCTGGGTCCGGGTAAAACCGGTAAAAAACTACCAAAAATGCCCAAAATAACACACATGAAACCAAGAACCAAAAGCAGTACATCCATAAATTTATTTTTAGTAATTTTGAAAACACAAAAGTAACACCTGGCCAGCTTATGAAAGATATTAAATTAATAGTTTCATTTTCGATTATCTTCTTTTTTACTTTTTCTTTTTGTGCCGTAAATGCTCAGGAAAAAACTGTAAAAAGCAACGATATGATTTTAAAGGAGGCTATTTACAACGAGAACAGAGTAAAAGTATTAAATTTTTCGATGAAAGAGTTTGACAGGCTTTTTTTTGAGTTTTCCGATAAAAAATCAAATCCAAATTTAGTATTGACAAAAGAGGAATTCTATAAATACACCATTCAGATTGCTATTTTTTCAGATAGATTGGCAGCTTTGTATCCGGATCAAAAAGAAGTCGCCGCCGAAAACAAAAAGAAATGGTTTGCTGAAAACTATGAAGATTATTTGCTTTCGAAGGCCTCTCCAAAAAAATAATTGTATTTTTATAGAATATTAGTCCAATTCAAAAACAAAACCTTGAAGCAGTATTACCTCTTTTTAGTATTTATATTTTTTAATTCCTGTCAATACTTTGACAAGCAAATTCCTTCGGAAAAGGAATTGTTGCAAAAGGAACTGAAATCAATCAACTGGAAAGAAGTCGATGAATACCCATCGGTAGTGGATTGCGAAAAAATAGAAGATAAAAAACAACGCCAACAGTGTTTTTTCGAAGTTTTAACGTTGCTGATTCAAGAGAAATTGAGCGTTGACACCCTCTCGATTCTCTATCCTGAACTGGATACGATTGAAGTAAAGGTTACTGTTTTCCCAAATGCGACCATCCAATTCGAGCCTCAATTCCCAAAAGATTCGGTTGCTTACGACAAAATCAAAATTGACAGTATTCTTAGAGCACGTTTGGTTGATTTTCCAAAAATCAACCCAGCCATTAAACGGGGAATTCCAGTTAAAACACAGTTTATACTCCCTGTAATTTTAAAAGTAGAGTAAGTAATGCCATTTACATTTTCACACCCAGCAATACTTTTGCCATTTTTAAAAAATAATAAATTGTCAGCTACTGCTTTGATTGTTGGCTCCATGTCTCCTGATTTTGAATATTTTTTCAGAATGAAAATGCAAAGCGAGATCAGTCATACGCTTTTAGGGATATTTCTAATTGATTTCCCTTTGGGTTTTATAGTTATGTTTGCCTTTCATGAAATTATAAAACGTCCTCTCATAGAAAATTTGCCAGTATTTCTTCAAAATAGATTACAAGAATTAATGGAGTTCGATTGGGTATCTTATTTTAGAAGTGCTGTATTCACTGTTTTGATTTCCTTTTTTTTAGGAACTGTTTCACATATTTTGTGGGATTCAATGACACATTGGGATGGTTATATAGTACAACAATTTCCTTTTTTTAATCTAGAATTTTTTTCAATACCGTTTTATAAAATTGCACAGCATGCAAGTTCAATAATTGGCTTGTTGTGGATTTTATTTTATATTTATAAACTACCAGAAAAAAATGAAATTACCAAAATAATTAATTTCTATTATTGGTCTTTGTCCATTGTTTTTGCAGTAGTTTTTATTGCTATCCGATTTTATTTTGGAACAGAGTTGGAGAAAATAGGAAATACTATTGTGAGTATTATTTCTCCCACGATACTCGCAATTACTCTGACAGGATTGATTTTTAGAAATAAAAAAACTATTTAGTAAAGCTTCTCCCTTTCCATTCGTATTTTCCAAACAAAGAATACAAAGCTACGCTCACACTAAAAAAAGGATAGAGTAAACTGCTCAAAATCAAATACTTTATTTTGGTTTTGGTTAAAAATTCATTGGCTTTGTAAATCAAAACGGTATCAACTGAAAACTTCAAAGTATATAATAAAAAGACATTCTGAAAAGCAGTTAAACCCAAGACCCAAAAACCAAGAACAAAAAGCCAACTCAGATTTCCCGCAAATACTAACAGCCCCAATCCTTTTCCGAAAGTACTTTGATACGAACTTGTTTTGGATGCCCAACGTACACGCTGATAAAACAACGACTTCCAATCGTTTAATGGTTTTGTAGTGATAATTGTATTTTGAGATTTTAGATAATGAACTTTTTCAGGAAACTGGGCAGTCGCTTTTTGCAACAAGAAAACATCATCACCGCTGGCAATTCCATCGTTTCCTTCAAAACCGTTCAGCTTTTTAAAAAACGATTTGGTATAAGCAAAGTTGGCGCCATTACACATAAACCCTTTGTTGATTCCAAAACTTCCAATTGTTGCTCCTTGTAAACTCGACAAATCCAACTGCTGGAAATGATGCGAAAATGAATTGCCACAATCATACGTTACTGCTCCGGCAATCATAGCAACATCATGAAGCTGAATGTAATTGTCCAAGGTCAATAACCAGTTTGTATTTACTGTACAATCGGCATCGGTGGTGATAATCCAGTCCGTATTTACAATTTGCATTGCGGTTACAATCGCATCTTTCTTGGGCGAATTCGTAACTCTGACGTTATTTATAACCGAAACTTTAAACTTTAAACTTGGAATTTTAAACGCTTCTTCAGAAAAATCATCGACCAAAATCACTTCGAACAATTCCATAGGATAATTCAATTTCGACAAACTCTCCAATAGAATGGGTAGATTTTCGGCTTCATTCCGGAAAGGAACAATAATCGAGAATTTTGTTTTTGGCGTTAAGCCAATATAATCAATAGCATTTACTTTGGTGAAACCATAAATCAAGAAGGCAATCGCAACGCAATACAGGATTATAACGAAGTACAAAACAAAAATCATATTGGATTTTTAGGTTTAAAATTCAAAACATAATAACTGCCAATTATTACCGGCAGAACTACATTCAGAAACCACATAAGTGTGGTTATAAAAATTACTATCCATTCGTTTACGCCAAGAATCCCGAAGAAATAAACGGCTACACTTCCTTTTACAGCAAAGTCCAAAAACTGAAAAGTAGGCAAAGAGGAAGCTAGGAAATAAACGCTTGTAATCGTGGCAATGGCTATTAAATATGGTAAGTCAACATCAAAAGCCAGGAACAAAAAGTAATATTGGTGCGAAAAAACCAGAAAACGACAAATGCCTAAAAAGATATTTTTTTGATGAATGGTTTTTGGGATTTCGTTAATCTTATGAATCAGTTTTTCGATAGAATAGCCTTTAATATTTATTTTTTTCAAAGAAAACAAGATTCCAAATGTCAAAAAACAAATGCCAAACAGAATCATAACGGTTTTTGTAGTAATCACATTGTACTGTGCATTGAAATACAACAACCCGAAAATTCCAAAAATAACAGTCAATATCATTTGGATTCCGTTGCAAATCAGATTCAAGAAAATCACTTTTTTAGTGTTTGATTTATCAAAAAACAATGCTTTTCCGGCATATTCTCCTACGCCGTTTGGCGTAAAAAGTCCCGCGGTTAATGCACCAAGAACTTGTTTTGTTGCTTCGCCCAAAGATATTTTATGGATAAACTCGACTAAGTTTTGCCATTTCAAGATTTCAAAAAACCGATTCAAAACACTCAATAATAAAATAAACGCGATTCCGCCAATGGACTGGTTTTTCTGGAATAAAACAATGAATTTTTGCCAATCCAGTTTGTTGTTATTGGCCAATTGATTGTAAATAAAATAAAACGCACCGCCCACAATCAAAAGTTTGATTAGAAGTACGAGGAATTGCTTAGTTTTGTGTGGAATTGTAATCATTACTGCAAAATAACAAATTAAAATTGGCAAACGAACGCATCATATTAGGAATTGACCCGGGAACGACGATTATGGGTTTTGGATTGATAAAAATTGTCAATAAAAAAATGGAGTTTTTGCAATTAAATGAACTGCAATTGTCCAAATACGACAATCATTATCAAAAGCTGAAAATCATTTTTGAACGTACGATTGAGTTGATTGATACACACAATCCAGATGAAATTGCAATTGAAGCGCCTTTCTTTGGTAAAAATGTGCAATCAATGTTGAAGTTGGGACGCGCACAAGGTGTGGCAATGGCTGCGGGACTTTCGAGAGATATTCCTATAACTGAATATGAACCCAAGAAAATAAAAATGGCGATTACCGGAAACGGAAACGCCAGTAAAGAGCAAGTTGCCAAAATGCTTCAACAACTTTTAGGACTGAAAGAATTGCCTAAAAATCTTGACAGTACCGATGGATTGGCAGCTGCAGTTTGTCATTTTTTCAATTCCGGAAAAGTGGTTGGCGCTAAAAGCTATACGGGTTGGGATGCTTTTGTAAAACAAAACGAAGAACGAGTTAAAAAATAGTAGTCGGTTATCAGTATTCAGTTTGTAGAACTGACCGCTCATCACTGATTACTGACCACTAATTATGTCAGGAATCTATATTCATATCCCTTTTTGCAAGCAGGCGTGTCATTACTGCGATTTCCATTTTTCGACTTCGATGAAGAAGAAAGAAGAAATGGTTTTGGCTATTGCCAAAGAAATTCAAATGCGTAAAAGTGAGTTTGAGAATGAAGATGTCGAAACCATTTATTTTGGTGGAGGTACGCCAAGTGTTTTAAGTTCTGAAGAAATTAATTTTTTGATTGCTGCAGTTTATAGCAATTATTCTGTGATTGAAAATCCCGAAATCACACTGGAAGCCAATCCTGATGATTTGTCAAGCGAACGAATAATTGAATTGTCTAAAAGTAAAATTAACCGATTAAGCATTGGGATTCAGTCTTTCTTTGAAGAAGATTTACAATTAATGAACCGCGCTCATAATTCGGCGGAAGCCAAAAAATGTTTGGAAGAAGCTACCAAATATTTTGACAATATTTCCCTTGATTTGATTTATGGAATTCCGAGAATGAGTAACGATAAATGGAAACAAAATATTGAAACAGCATTGTCTTTTGGGATTCCGCATATTTCGAGTTACGCTTTGACGGTAGAACCAAAAACCGCTTTAAATAAACTGATACAAACCGGAAAAATTGCGGCTCCTAAAGACGAAGTTGCCCAAGAGCATTTTGCTATTTTGGTAGAAACGCTTGAAGCAAATAATTTTATACATTATGAATTGTCGAATTTTGGAAAGGCCAATTATTTTTCTAAGAACAATTCGGCGTATTGGTTGGGGAAAAAATACATTGGAATTGGTCCTTCGGCGCATAGTTATGATGGTGTTTCAAGAAGTTGGAATGTATCGAATAATTCTCTTTATTTAAAATCTATTCAAGAAGACAAATTGCCCAATGAAATAGAAATTCTTTCGACAGCTGACCGATATAACGAATATGTTATGACAGGTTTGCGAACGATTTGGGGCGTTTCTTTGGATAGAATAAAAACGGAATTTGGGGATGAATATTTGGACTATCTAAATAAACAAGTACAGAAGTTTCTTAATGATGATTTAGTTTTTATCGAAAACAATATCTTGAAACCAACACGGAAAGGAAAGTTTTTGACAGATGGAATTGCATCAGATTTATTTTATTTAAATTTGGAATAATTATTTAACCGCAAGGTTCGCAAAGGTTTACGCAAAGTTCACAAAGATTTATTAGTATGACTGAAAATGAATTATCAAGAATTGTATTTGATTGTGCTTTGAGAGTCCATAAGGGACTTGGACCGGGATTATTAGAGAGCGCCTATGAAGAATGTCTATATTATGAACTAAAGAAATTGGGTTTGAATGTTGTAAAACAAAAATCCTTGCCTTTGGTATATGAAGAAGTAAAATTAGAGATTGGTTACCGAATTGACATTATTGTTGAGGATAAATTGATTTTAGAAATAAAATCGGTGGATGCTTTAAATGATATTCATTTTGCTCAATTATTAACGTATCTGAAATTGACTGATTGTAAGCTAGGTTTACTTATAAATTTTAATGTTGTTTTGATAAAAGATGGAATAAAACGAATTGTAAATAATCTTTAATCATCACTTAGTGAGCCTTACGCAAATCTTTGCGCCATTTGCAGTAAAAAAAATATGAAAGTAAAAATCAATAATTTCGTCGTCTATTTGTCAAAAGGCGTGGAAATTAATCTTTAAATTTGACTTTGCGAGCCTTGCGTAAACCTTTGCGACCTTTGCGGTAAAAAAACTATGAAAGCAAAAATCAACAATTTCGAAGTCAACCTATCAAAACCCATTGATATTTCGATTCCGTTGACAAATACAGACGAGAATCCAATTGCTTGGTATATCGACAAGCCAGTAATTGAACCCGTGGTTTTTGGAGATTGGATAGGGAAAGTTTCTGAGGGAAAATCTTCTACTAATTTTAATAATATTTTCTTCAATCCACACGGACATGGAACGCACACCGAATGTCTGGGGCACATTACACGAGAATTTTACAGTATTAATCAGTCGTTGAAACAGTTTTTCTTTTTGGCAGAATTGATTTCGGTTGTGCCGGAAATACAAGGAGAAGATTTGGTAATAACAAAAAATCAGATTGAAAACAGTTTGAGCGGGAAAACTCCGGAAGCCATAATTATTAGAACGCTTCCGAATTTTAAAATAAAAAAATCTTTAAAATATTCCAATACGAACCCGCCTTTTCTGGAGGAAGAAGCTGCGCGTTTCATTCGCGAAAGCGGAATTCAACATTTATTGATTGATTTGCCAAGTGTCGATAAAGAAAAAGATGATGGAAAATTATTGGCACACAAAGCGTTTTGGAATGTAAAAGATGTTAACAATCTAAATGCAGATGCACGATTGGATTGTACGATTACCGAAATGATTTTTGTATCTGACGAAGTGAAAGACGGCAATTATTTGCTGAATTTACAAATCGCATCTTTCGAGAATGATGCGAGTCCCAGTAAACCGGTTTTGTATGCTATTTTAAATGATGAAAAAATAATTTCATAAATGAACTTAGAAAAATATTACGAATATTGCTTGTCTAAAAAAGGAGTGAAGGAACATTTTCCTTTTGACGAAGATACATTGGTATTTAAAGTGGGTGGAAAAATGTTTGCATTATCATCTTTAAGTCAATGGGAAAAAGGACAACCGTCAGTCAATTTGAAATGTGATCCGGAGCACGCCCAGGAATTACGCGCTGAATACGATGACATTCAGCCGGGTTTTCATATGAGTAAAACCCATTGGAATACAATTGCGATAAATGCGTCAGTTCAAGATGTGCTTGTCAAGGAGTTGATTGATCATTCCTATGGATTGGTTTTCAAAAGTTTAACAAAGAAATTGCAGAGCGAAATTCAAGAATTAGAAAATTAGGCATTACTTTTGCGAAAGAATTCAGAATAAAAATTACAAACACATACTGAAATAAATTCAGCATATCATATGAAAGAACAATTTAAGAAGTTTTTAAACGAAGAACAAGACCCAAAAGCTATTGAAAAAATCGCTTCAAAATTGAGTGATTTATTGATGAAAAATGAAGAAATCGGATATATTGCTGTTCAAAAAAAACCAGCGATTACCGTTTTGCCGGATAGTATTGTGATGACCAATAAAAGAATTATCATTTGTCAGCCCAAAAATCTGGGACTTTCAATGAATTTTATTGATTACACTTGGGATGAGATTGAAGGCACTTTTGTGAAAGAAAATATCCTAGGTTCAGAGTTTTCTTTTACAACCAGAACAAATATGGAAGTTTCGATTGATTATATTCCTAAAATCCAAGCTAGAAAGATTTTTACGTATGCCAAAGAACAATTGGATATACTGAAAGTTGGTTCTGTATTAAACGCAACCATGATGGATGAAGTTCTGGCTGCTCCAATGGAAGAAGTGGAGATTATCGAAGAAATGGAAACGGAAGAGGTGACTAGTTTTGCTGAAATAATGCCGATTTCACAACCAAATTTCTCTGCTGAAAATCAGGAATTCGAAGCCGTTTCAACAAGTCCAAAAGACAAATCTTTAAATGATTTATCACAAGACGAACTTTTTGAAAAACTACAGAATTATAAAAAATTATTGGATAACGGATTGATTTTACAAGGCGAATATGATGCTTTCAAAAAGGAAATTTTAAGTTATATGTAGTTTAGAAAAGAATCAAAGAATGAATAATAAAAAACCCGACAACTCTTAAGTGTCGGGTTTTGTTGTTTTTATTATAAAGTTCTTTTCTGCTTTTCCACAAAATTATTGGATTGTAATTCTAATAAATCAGTAGCATTTTTTCGTTGCAAATCATATAATTTCTTATCATCAGCAATATCTCCGTAGACTTTATCGTGCATCGTTGCACTTGTTTTTACTAACAACGTGCGTTGGTATTTGTCTTGTTCGATTGTTGCTTTTAACGCTGTTTCTAAATCTTCTAATTTATAATCGTATTCACCTTTTGGAGAAAGTAATTTTGCAATAATAGGAGAAGTTTCAATGGCTAAAAACAAGAGCATAATAAAAAACGAAGGAAGCCAAGGTAATTTATCCAAGGCGTTGATTCGTGCCATTAAACCATCAAATCCATCAATAATAGGCTGTGTTTCGGTAACTTTCTTGTCTAAATCGGTTTGGAGAGTTTTAGTGTTTTTCTCCATTTCAACAATTTTAGCCAAGTTGGTCTTTTGTAAGGTGTCCAGTTCTTTTTTGGCCAAATCATGTTTGGCAATTTTTTCTTTAAAAACCGGCCCTTTACCTAATTTTTTGGTTCCTGCAGTTCCTTCGGCCTCTGTGATGTACGTTTCATAAAGTGTATTAACTTCTTTTTCTTTCTTGGTAATTTCCGATTTCAAACCTGCTATTTCAGCTTTGTTTTTGTCTAAATCGGACTTGAAATAATTCGCCACTTCCTTTTTGTTATTCAAAGCCATGGCATTTTTCTCTTTCAATAAAACGGTATTGATTTCCTTTTCGAAAATTTTAATTTCCAATGGTTTTGAGATCACTATTGCAATGATTACCGCTAAAATAATTCGGGGAGTTGCCTGCAGAAATTCACTTCCAAATTGGTCTCTTTTTCGAATAGTGGAAACAATAAAACGGTCCAAATTAAAAATAAGTAAACTCCAAACGATACCAAAAGCGATTGCGGGATATATACTGTCAAAAACGGTAAATAGTGCGTAAGAACTGGCAAGAAAAGCCATGACAGCGGTGAAGAAAACAGTGGCGCCAATACCGACGTATTTGGTTTGTTCGCCTTCGGAACAGCCTTCAAGAAGGTCTTTGTCAGCTCCGGAACAAAGGATGAAAAATTGTTTTAACATGATTGATTTTTTTTGATTGATTGATGATTACAAATTTAACGCCAAAAAATCAATATTGGTATAAATAGTTGATATGTTTTTAATTAACGATTTTATATATAAAAATAGAGCCGCTCTTTACGAACGGCTCTATTGGTTTTGAATTAATATTAACTTAAGCTAATGGTGCTCCTGCCATAATTTCGGCGTTGGCAAATTCTTCGAATTTGGCGAAGTTAGCTTTGAACTTTTGAGCTAATTCCACCGCTTTTTTATCGTATAGTTCAGGATCTTCCCAGGTATTTCTTGGATTTAATATTTCACTAGGAACATTTGGACAGGTTTGCGGTTTTGCAATTCCAAATACTTTGTGATTTTCGTAAGCCACATCGTCTAATTCTCCGTTTAATGCAGCGGTAATCATAGCACGTGTGTATTTTAATTTCATTCTGCTTCCTATTCCGTAAGGACCGCCTGTCCAACCCGTATTGATTAACCAAACTTTTACATTGGCATCTTTCATTTTTTTACTCAACATTTCAGCATATTTTGTTGGGTGCAAAGGCATAAATGGTGCGCCAAAACAAGCCGAAAAATTAGGCTGAGGCTCTGTAATTCCAGCTTCTGTTCCTGCAACTTTTGCTGTGTAACCAGAAATAAAGTGGTATGCAGCCTGCCCCGGAGTAAGTTTAGAGATTGGAGGCAATATTCCGAATGAATCGGCAGTTAAGAAAAATATATTTTTCGGATTTTTTCCAATAGAGCCAGGTTGAATGTTATCAATATGGTAAATAGGATAGCTTACTCTGGTGTTTTGTGTGATTGAAATATCTTCAAAATCAACTTCATTGGTGTCTTTATTTAGGACTACATTTTCTAGGATTGCTCCTTTTTTTATAGCTCTAAAAATATCTGGTTCGTTTTCTTCAGAAAGGTTGATGACTTTTGCATAACAACCGCCTTCAAAGTTGAAAACTGTATTTTCATTAGTCCATCCATGTTCGTCATCACCAATTAATTTTCTGTTTGGATCCGCAGATAAAGTTGTTTTTCCAGTTCCTGATAATCCAAAGAAAATTGCAGTATCTCCGTCTTTTCCAACATTGGCACTACAGTGCATTGGTAATGTATTTTTGAAAACTGGTAAAATGAAATTCAATGCAGAGAAAATCCCTTTTTTCATTTCACCTGTGTAACCGGTTCCGCCTATCAAAACTACTTTTCTTGTAAAGTCAAGAATTGCAAAATTGCTTTGACGAGTTCCGTCTATAGCAGGATCTGCCATAAAGCTAGGTACGCAAAGTAAATTCCATTCTGGGTCGAAGTTTGCTAATTCATCCATTTCTGGTCTCAAAAACATATTGTAACAAAATAAATTTGCCCAAGGAGTTTCTGTGATTACGCGAATATTTAATCTGTAATTTGGATCAGAACATACGTATGAATCTCTTACATAAACCTCTTTGTTGGACAAATAGGAGGTTACTTTATTATAAA
This sequence comes from Flavobacterium sp. 120, assembly GCF_003633605.1. Lineage (NCBI taxonomy): Bacteria > Pseudomonadati > Bacteroidota > Flavobacteriia > Flavobacteriales > Flavobacteriaceae > Flavobacterium > Flavobacterium sp. 120. Next base: position 220,174 of record NZ_RBKZ01000001.1, read on the forward strand.
GTGCTTCAAAAGCATCTGATTCAAAAGGGATATTTACTTTTCCCCACCAAACTTGATTTTCACTGATGCTGTCTTTTACTATATATCGGTCTTGAGGAGAACGGCCAGTATATTCGCCTGTATTTACTGCTAATGCACCGGTTGAGCTTTCAATTCCTTGACCTAATTTTATTGTTATGTCGTGTAATTCTTCAGGGGATAACTGGTAATGAATTTTTGCATTTTCAATTCCTAATTCTTTTAACGAAATCGATTGCGAGAAAAGCGTGTTATTGTCCATAAATTTATTGTTGTGTAGTTTCTTTTTTATAGACTGCAAAAGTAGAAATTATATTTTAGATAGCCTTTGATTCTTCTAATTTTGTGATTTTTTATTCATAATATTCATCAATAAAACGCCCCAGCCCAGTATTAATAGGAGTCCGCCAATAGGAGTGACGAATCCTATAATTTTAAAATCAAAAGAAGTAAGGTCGTTTGTCGCTAATAGATAAATAGACCCAGAGAATAAAATTACACCAAAAAGAACTAAAAAATAGATTGCTTTTTTTGTTTTTTGAGGGATACCTTTCATTAGTCCAAAAAACAATAAAAATAGCGCATGGTACATTTGATAGCGTACTCCGGTTTCAAAAGTAGATAATTGTTCAATAGACAGTACTTTTTTTAGGGCATGTGCGCCAAAAGCACCAAGAATTATAGCAATCATTCCTAAAATAGCTCCTGTTGAAAGTATCCTTTTGTCCATGTTAGTGTTGTTTTTATTGCAAAAGTATCTCATATCTCTTTAAATTAAAAACGTTTTATAAGATACTTTTTTAGTTGTTGATTGATCATAAATCAGGTTTTACAACTCACATAATTTTTTTTGCAACACTATTTGTTATAAATACAACAATTTTGTATGTTTGTGTTATAATTATAAAAAATGAAAACAATTTTAATCATCGGGGCAGGAAGATCAGCTTCATCTTTGATACATTATCTTTTAAGTAAATCAGAAAAAGAGAACTTGCATCTTATAATTGGTGATTTGTCATTGGCATTAGCTGAAAAAAAGACAAATAATCATCCCAATGCAACGGCGATTGCCTTAGATATTTTTGATGAAAATCAAAGAAAAGAAGCGATTCAGAAAGCCAATATTGTTATTTCAATGTTGCCGGCTCATTTGCATATTGAGGTAGCTAAGGATTGTATTGTTTACAAAAAGCATTTGGTTACCGCTTCCTACGTGAGTGATGCTATGCAGGAATTAGATGCTGCAGCCAAAGAGAATAATCTGATTTTCATGAATGAAATCGGGCTTGATCCTGGAATTGACCACATGAGCGCAATGAAAGTGATTGATGAGATTAAAGAAAAAGGCGGAGAAATGCTTCTTTTTGAATCTTTTTGTGGCGGTCTTGTAGCTCCAGAATCTGATACGAATCTTTGGAATTACAAATTTACCTGGGCACCACGTAATGTAGTTCTTGCAGGTCAAGGTGGCGCTGCCAAGTTTATTCAGGAGGGTACTTATAAATACATTCCGTATTGTAATTTATTCCGTAGAACTGAGTTTCTGGATGTTGAAGGTTATGGTCGGTTTGAAGCGTATTCGAATCGGGATTCCTTGAAATATCGAAGTGTGTATGGTTTAGATAATGTGCTTACTTTATATAGAGGAACGATTCGCAGAGTTGGTTTCTCTAAAGCTTGGAATATGTTTGTTCAGTTAGGAATGACTGATGATAGTTACATCATGGAAGATTCTGAAAACATGAGTTATAGAGAATTTGTAAATTCTTTTTTACCATATCATCCAACAGATTCTGTAGAAATTAAAACGCGTTTGATTCTAAAAATTGACCAAGATGACATCATGTGGGATAAATTGTTAGAATTAGATTTGTTCAATCGGGATAAAAAAGTAGGATTGAAGAATGCTACTCCGGCTCAAATTTTAGAGAAAATACTCAGTGACAGTTGGACACTTCAACCTAAAGATAAAGATATGATTGTCATGTATCATAAATTTGGATACGAATTAAATGGCAAGAAAGAACAAATAGATTCAAAAATGGTTTGTATTGGCGACGATCAAACGTATACGGCTATGGCAAAAACAGTGGGTTTACCCGTTGCAATGGCGACTTTATTAATATTGAATGGTAAAATCACGACTCCGGGAGTTCAATTGCCTATTCGTAAAGAAGTCTATGTGCCTATTTTGAAAGAATTAGAAGAATATGGTGTTGTTTTCAAAGAACAATCCATGTCGTATTTAGGATACAATCCGGATAAAGAGTTTAGTTAGTAGTTTTTTTTAGATTTTTAGTTTGATAAATCCGCTCCTTTTGAAGCGGATTTGTTTTTTTACTATTATACTTTTGATTGTAAAGTTATTGGTAAGCTATACATTACTCTGACAGGGACACCGTTCATTTTTCCGGGAATCCAGTTCGGGCATAATTTTAAAACACGTATGGCTTCTTCACCGGTTCCAAAACCAATATCTCTTATGTTTTTTATATCGCTTAAACTGCCGTCTTTTTCTATTATAAAGGTGATGTATACTTTTCCTTTTAAATTAGGTTGTTCTGGAGTTTTAAAATTATTGGCGACAAATTGATAGAATTTCATCATTCCCCCTGGGAAATCTGGTTTTTCCGTTATTCCAGCAGTATTGTAGACTTCATTTTCCCCTTTTTGGACAAACTGATTTTCAGAATCGTACGCATCAATTTCAATTACTTCAGGAGCTCCTTTACTTAAAATCCCCAGAAGTTCCTCGTTTGTAGGCAATTCTTTTTGCTTGGATAGGATAGAAGGTATAGCTCTCTTTTCTATAGGAGTTAGTTCATTGTATTTTTTTTCGCTGGCAACCTTTCCTTTTTCATCTTTGATTTTAAAAGTAGTTTTGTAGTAATACGTTTTAATTAAATTTTCAGATTTTTTAGGAGTAGTTTCTTTTTTTACATTGGTTTCTTGCGCAACGACTTTTGTACACAATAAAAACAATAAGGCAGTTACTACAGGAATTAGCATTACTTTTTTTAATAAAGCTTCTGTTTTTGATGTGGTTTTTGTCATCATGAGTAATCGTTTTTTAGTTATTAAATAATTCAAATTACTGGCCAAGTAAAAAGTTTGGTTCTCGTTTGCTTTCGATAGTAATAAAGATTGGTAAAACGGAACATTGTTATAGGAGGTCACTACTTTCTCGTCAGCAAGAAATTCGTGGTTGAGTTGTATTGCTTTTTTGTAAAAAATAAAAACAGGATTGAACCAAAATACGGTTTTCAATAGTTCGATGAATAAAATATCCAAAGTGTGTTTTTGAGTCACATGTGTGAGTTCGTGCGTGTACAATTCAGCTTCAATTTCACGGTTATTGTATTCCGTTTCGTTGATGAAAATCGTATTCAGGAAAGTGTGTGGCAACGTTTTTTCGGGAACCAAAATCAATTTGGCATTCTTATAGTCAATAGGTGTAGTCGACTTCATTTTAGACGAAATCTTATTGATATTGCTGATAAAACGTATTGCCAAAATAAGTGTTACTAAACCATACAAACTCCATAATCCTATAGACAGATAGTTTGTTTCCTCTAGTATTACTGCGCTTCCTTGCAGTATCTGGATATTTCCCGGATTGACTGTAGGTTGTGTTATTTCCTGAATCACTTCAATGGTTATAAATGGAAGTATCATCGAAAAAACAAGGCTGAACAACAAGTAAAACCTATTGAAAACGTGTGTTTTTTCTTTTTCCAAAAATAGATAATACACTGCCAGTAATACGCATAAAGTAATTGTCGATTTGATTAGAAAGTCGCTCATTTTTTCTTTTTTTGAATTTCACTGTCTATTATTTTCTTAAGTTCTTCCAGCTCCGTTTGAGACAAATTCGTTTCGGTGGTAAAGAAAGAAGCAAATTGCGATGCGGAATTGTTGAAAAAATTACTAATCAATCCGTTGACGTGTTTCGAGAAATAATCGGTTTTCTTTACCAATGGATAATATTCCCGAGAGTTCCCAAATTCATTGTAGGCGACAAATTGCTTGTCAATCATTCTTTTTAATAAAGTAGCGATGGTTGTGGTTGCGGGTTTTGGTTTTGGATAGGCTTCAAGCAAGTCTTTCATGAAGGCTTTCTCGAGTTTCCAAAGGTGCTCCATTACTTGTTCTTCTGCGTTTGTTAGTTGTTGCATGTTTATTTTTTTATTTGGTGTAAATTTCTTGAACAGGTATTCCTTTTTCATAGATTTTGGTTCCCAGTAAAACCCCTTCAGAGTCATAAAATGTCCATTCGCCTGTGGGCAGCCATTCTATTTTTGAATTTATAATGGCTTTATTTGAAACACCTATTTGTTGAATTTTTCCAGTATTGTGATATTTGATGATGTGGCAACTATTTTTTTTATACTTTTCTTTAGAAGTTAATCTATCACTGATGAACTCTTTCCAAGTTCCAATTTTTTCTCCTTTTTTGTACTTTCCTGTTGCGTTGGATTCGATATTCATGAATTTCTCAGTTTGGATCCATTTCCCTGTTTTTAATCCGTTTTTGGTTTGATTAATTTTGCAGCTAGTCAGGCTTAGAACTATTAGAAGAAAGACAATTTTATATTGATTTTGGATTTTCATATTCTACAGATTAAAACATTGCTCTACAAATGTAGAATATAAAATGAAATAAACAAATTTTAAATAAAAATATTTTGATATTCAGGGATTTGCGTTAAGGATGGGAGTGGAAATCCTTTTCATTTTTTTTGTTTCAAAAAATAAAAAGATTGAGAATGGACAGCCTGACCACGCTGGAACGATAGTGGAAGCGTGGGAACGCCCAAAAAAAATCCGCTCTGTGTAGAGCGGATATAGTATTTAATGAAAGGAATTTATTTTGACAACTCCACGAAATATTTGTAAAACAACGGAATGGTTTCAATTCCTTTTAGGTAATTGAAGATTCCGAAATGTTCGTTTGGCGAGTGAATCGCATCACTGTCCAGACCAAATCCCATTAGAATAGTCTTGCTTTTCAGTTCTTTTTCGAATAACGCTACGATAGGAATACTTCCTCCTGAACGCACCGGAATTGCGGGAACGCCAAAGGTTTCGGTGTATGCCATATTTGCGGCTTTATAGCCAATGCTGTCTATCGGGGTTACATAACCTTGTCCGCCATGATGTGGTTTTACTTTTACGGTAACGCCAGCAGGAGCAAGGCTTGTGAAGTGTTTTGTGAAAAGTTCGGTGATTTCCTCCCAATCTTGATTTGGAACCAAACGCATCGAGATTTTAGCGAAAGCTTTGCTGGCAATCACTGTTTTAGCACCTTCTCCTGTGTAACCACCCCAGATTCCGTTAACATCCAGTGTAGGGCGTATGGAATTTCTTTCGTTAGTTACATAACCGCTTTCGCCATAAACGTCATTAAGATCTAATGCTTTTTTATAATTATCTAAATTGAAAGGCGCTTTGGCCATTTCAGCTCTTTCTTCAAGTGATAATTCTGCTACATTATCATAGAAACCAGGAATGGTAATGTGATTGTTTTCATCATGAAGTGACGCAATCATTTTAGCCAAAACATTGATTGGATTGGCAACAGCACCACCATAAAGACCAGAATGCAAATCACGGTTTGGTCCCGTAACTTCTACTTCTACATAACTTAACCCACGTAATCCGGTTGTGATTGACGGTTGTTGATTTGAAATCATTCCGGTATCCGAAATTAAAATCACATCGTTTTTTAGTTTTTCCTGATTGCGTTCTACGAACCAACTCAAACTTTTGGAGCCAATTTCCTCTTCGCCTTCAATCATGAATTTTACATTACAAGGCAAAGTGTTTGACTGAACCATATATTCCAATGCTTTTACGTGCATGTACATTTGGCCTTTGTCATCACAAGATCCACGGGCAAAAATAGCGCCTTCGGGATGAATTTCTGTTTTCTTGATTACAGGCTCAAAGGGAGGAGAAGTCCATAATTCCATTGGGTCTGGTGGTTGAACATCATAATGGCCGTATACTAAAACGGTTGGTAATGATTTGTCTATGATTTTCTCCCCATAAACGATTGGATAACCTGGAGTATCACAAATTTCAACAAAATCACAACCTGCTTTTTCTAAACTTGCTTTTACGGCATCTGCTGTTTCAAAAACATCATGCGAATAAGCAGTGTCGGCACTTACGGATGGAATTTTTAATAATTCGACTAACTCGTTGATAAAGCGATCTTTGTGTTCTTGAACGTATGCTTTAATATTTTCCATTATTTGAATTTTGTTTATATTTCAAAAGTACAAAAAAGAGTATGAATATTTTTTGTGAAATTTACTTTGAAAATTGGAAGTTATGTTTATCTTTGCACCCACAATTGCGCGGATATGGTGAAATTGGTAGACATGCCAGACTTAGGATCTGGTGCCGCAAGGCGTGTAGGTTCGAGTCCTATTATCCGCACAAAAAAAAAGCTTCTCAATCGAGAAGCTTTTTTTGTATGTATTAGAAATTAGATATGAATTTTACCATTTCAATGATACTCTTTTCCTCTTTCAAAGAAAAATTATTCTTTTTTAGATACGTTGCAATCTCTTCTTTTTTCGATGGGAAAAGATCTTGAAGTTCTTTCTTGTTTTTTGGCATCATAACAGCCGTCTCATTTTTTAGACTCAAATAATACTCGTCATTTGTTTTAACATATCTTGCGGATGTGGCAGGAGAATATGAGTTGATAGCTTCTTTTCCTTTTTGAATGGCAATTTTATCTCTTCTGTATAAAGCAACGTCATTCTTATTAAATAATTCAACTAAATATCCATTTACTTCTCCGTCTTTAGTTTTATAATTTAAAAGCTTGATCTTATCCGTGAATGGAATAATAGTTATGATATTAAAAGGCTCCTTTTTCATTAATGAAAAAACTTCCTTTTTTTCATTTTGAACTTCTATCATATCCGTCATCGCATTATAGCGGACCATAATCTGCTGAGGAATCCCAGAAACCTCAGCTAACCTAAATTCGTCAACTAAGTATTCAGACCCTTCTATTTTTGTCATTTCTTTTTTATTCAAAACATCGTTTCTAAATAAAGCCCCTGAAGAGGTAGGATCCATGGTGTCCATAAGTCGTTGTGCATTAATGCTTAATACGGTAAAAAACAGCAATGATGTGTTTAGCAATAGTTTTTTCATGATTTGTTAGTTTTTATTGTTTAGCTTCATTTATCCACGTATTTACTTTCATCTCTAATAATGCTAAAGGCATCACTCCAGATTCCAATACTTTCTCGTGAAATTTTTTAATATCAAATTTTGTACCCATTTTAGCTTCGGCTTTTTTACGAAGCTCTATAATTTTTAACTGCCCTATTTTATAAGACAATGCTTGTCCCGGAATTGCCATATAACGCTCTATTTCCGGAATAATGCTTGCTTCACTTTCAGCCTCATTTTCTAATGAATATTTTATAGCTTGTTCTCTGGTCCAACCTTTAGAGTGTAATCCAGTATCTACTACTAATCGGATTGCTCGGTGCATTTCATTGCCTAACATTCCAAAATATTGATACGGATCTTGATACAATCCAAGTTCTTTACCTAAGCTTTCGGTGTACAAAGCCCAACCTTCGCCGTATGCGCCAAACCAATTGAATTTTCTAAAATCAGGAAGATTGGCATTTTCTTGTTGCAACGAAATTTGAAAGTGATGTCCAGGAATGGCTTCGTGTAAAAACAAGTCTTCGTCTCCATAAAGGTTATAATTTGCTACATCCGGTATTGGAACATAAAAAATACCGGGACGGGAACCATCAGCTGTTCCTTGCATATATTCGGCACTTGCTGTTTTTTCTCTAAAGGCTTCCGTTCTTCTGATTTCAAATTTTGTTTTAGGTTGTAATGCGAATAATTTGTCTACATTCGGTTTGATTCGGGTATAGATACTTTGGAAATTAGCAATCACTTCTTCGGGTTTTTTAAAGGGTTTTAATTCCTTTTTGTTTCTAACTTCCTCAAAGAATGCTAATAAAGTACCCTTGAAACCTACTTGAGCTTTTACTTTTTCCATTTCGGCATTCAACCGAGCTACTTCTTTTAATCCCAATTCATGAATTTCCTCCGGAGTCATTTCGGTTGTAGTCCATTGTTTTACATATGTAGCATACAAATCCTTTCCGAAAGGGAAACTTCCTATTCCACTGGTTGCTCTTGATGCAGGGAGGTATTCATTGGTCAGGAAATCAGCCATTTTTTTATATTGTGGAATCAATTTATCATTGATAGTAGCCGTATATTTTGTGGTTAAGTCTTTTTTTATTGCATCAGAAAAAGTAGCGGGCATCAATTTTATCGACGAGTAAAATAAATTATCTTCGATTTTTGGCGTGGCCATTTCAGCAAATTGTGGAATTAATTTTGTTGTTAATGATTTTGGCAGCACAACTCCTTTAGCCATTCCTTTTTTCATATACACCATAGCCGAATCTATCCAAATGGAATATTTGTCCATCCTTTTTAGGAAATTAGTATAGTCTTTTTCGGTTTTAAAAGGTTGCGCGCTGGTTCCTCCCGCAAACTGCCCCATCGTTAGGTGTGTCCCCCAAAATTGATGTACAGGAAGTAGGTTAGTAGGTTGTTTCAATAAATCTTTGCCAATCTCAACTTCCCATTTTATGATTTCATAACTGTTTTTTTCTTCTTCAGATAGGCTTTCTTTATCGATAGCTTTTAAGGCAGTTTGATATTTGTCAAAAAAAGCTTCTTGCGACTTTCTATAGCTGTCCGTCATTTCAAATTGCAGCTGATCGTTATACTCGTTTTGACCATTTTGCGTTGCGTCCAATGGACTCATAGCGTTTTTATCGTCAAAATAATTTTCTGTCAGACTACCAAAGTCTTCTTTTTTGTCTTCAGATTTACAGTTGACCAGCAATATAGAGGTTGTCAATGTGATGAAAAGTGCGGTTATTTTTCTCATAATGGATGATAGTTAAATAATTGTAGCTAATTTATTCAAAAAAAATTAATTATTTCCCAAATATGTTTCTATTTGTAATGCTTTAACATGGACTTTTTCTGTTTTTAGTTCTTATTCGCAAAAAAAATCCCATCCGCTTTAAAACGAATGGGATCTTAGGTTTCTATTTTTCTATATCTTTAAAAAAAAACAGATTTTAAAAAAATATGTTTTTATCCGTGATACACTCGGGAAGCAATTATTTTATCTTCTCTGATATCTAATACTTCCGCCACCAGTAAATCCTCTTCGCCGGTAACTGTTCTTATGTATTCCATGAAAACGCGGTCTCCATTTGCAGTTAGCGATTTCACCTTATAATTCAAGCTGGGCAAACGCTCAAAAGCATCTTTCCACCATTCTCGTAATGCTTCTTTGCCGGTAACAAAACCGTCGCTTTCCGGTTTGTACATTTTAAGTTTTGGACTAAAATGCACAGCATCTTCATCGTATAAAGACAATAATTTTTCTAATTCTTTATTGTTGAAAGTTTCAAACCATTTAAAAGCAATTGATTGTAGTTTTTCTGGTGTCATACTAATTTAGGATTGAATTTTTAATTAAAAAAATCCCATTCCGTGTAAACGGAAGGGATTTCATTTTTATAATTTCAAAGAAATATTAAACGTTCTTCAAATTGATAATTTCTTGTTCAGTAAGCAATCTCCAGTTTCCTCTTGGCAAATTCTTTTTGGTCAAACCTGCAAAAGAAACTCTGTCAATACGCAATACATCATAACTAAAGTGTTCAAAAATAGAACGAACTACTTTCACGTTAGCGGATCTTAATTGCAAACCAATTTCACTTTTAGCTTCTCCGTCAATGTAACTTACATCTTCCACAAAAACGCGGTGTCCGTCAAGAGTCAACCCTTTGTTTATTTTTTCTAAATCCTCAAATTTCAAGTTTTTGTCTAATGAAACTTGGTAAATTTTAGATGATTTTTGACTTGGTAACGTAAATTTACGAATCATGTCCGTGTCATTCGTGAACAATAACAATCCAGTTGTATTCTTGTCCATTCTTCCCACTGCACCAATTTTTGCAGTCGTAGAACCTTTTACCAGTTCCAATACATTACGATATTCCTGACCTTCGTCCATGGCAGTCGTAAAATTTTTTGGTTTGTTTAGTAAGATATATACTTTTTTCTCCGGTGTCAAAGTAGCACCATCAAAATTCACAACATCTCCAGGTTTAACCATGTATCCCATTTCGGTAACAGGAATCCCGTTTACTTTTACAGTCCCGGATTGAATGTAAATATCAGCATCACGACGCGAGCACGCACCAGAATTTGCAATGTATTTATTCAAACGAATTTCGTCTTTTACTTTCGGTCTCTTTGGTGCTTGATTTGGTTTTTTCTCTACTTTATCAGTAGCGATATCGGCAACTTTAGTATTTACTTTAACTTTTTTCGGCCCTTGAGCGCGCTTCTGCATGGCAGGTTTTGGCTTATTCGAACTTGGTCTTGAGCTAGTTGCTCTTGGACCACTTTTCTTATTATTGCCTTCCTTGTTATTCATAATATTCCAATAATTTGTGCAAAGATACTATTTATATACTTGACAATCAATAACAGCCAATTATAAAAACGCTAACTATCTAGTTTATAAGCTAATTAATACGTTTTAGTTTCGTTTTTTGGAGCTATTCCCGCTATTCATTACAATCTTTTATTTTTTGGCAGTAAAAAATAAAAGGATTTCTCCCGAAGCTTCGGGACTATCGGGGCTAACCAAATGGAGGTGTTTGGAATTTTTGAGAAAATGGTTTTCAACCTTTATAATCCCAAAGCTTAAATAACCTAAACCGTCATCAACAATTTTTTTCCGTGCCATAAAACACTCGGATTAATCAATACAATACAAAAAACACCCGCAACAATAAGGAATTTCAAAGTGTTGTGAAGCAATAAAAATTGTGCTTTTGTGCTTGATTTCCACAAGTAAACCAAGAAAAAAATTAGTACAATCAGACAAGAATAAAAATAAACATCCATGTAACCCACATCGTAAATTTCGATTAAAACATAAACAGGAACAACAGTCAGAATTGTCAAAGCAGTAATGATTTTTTTCGATATTTCTTCGCCGTAAACAATAGGAATCGTTTTGTAATCATTGGCTAAATCACCTTTTAGGTTTTCTAAATCCTTAATCATTTCTCGAATCAACAGTAGCAAAAACAAAAAAGTGGCATGCGAAAAAATAACGCCAAGCTGTCTTTTATAATTTTCAATCTCTTCATATGGAATCCGAGTATAAAAATACAACAGTATGGCAAAAAAAGGTAAAACAGCCAGCAAAGCAGCTGTCAAGTTTCCTATTATTGGGTATTTTTTTATTTTGTGGGAATAAAACCAGATGAAAAATATGTATCCTGAAAAGAATAAAAATACGCGCCACGAAACAAACATAGCCATTAAAGCCACTATAAAATTGAGTGTAAAATAGACGTTCAGTTTTGTTTTTTGACTCACTAATCGATCCAGCATCGACTTATTGGGACGATTGATTAAATCTTTTCGACTGTCATAAAAATTGTTGATGATATATCCGGAAGCAATTGTCAGCGAAGAAGCAAAAACCAATATAAATAAATTGAAATCGAGTAGAATATCCAACGCTCTTTTTTCGGGAGCCAAAATAAATATAGACGAAAGGTATTGTGCCAAAATTATTACCGGAATGTTATAGCCTCTAACGACAGAGAACAAACTGACAATTTTCATCACTAAAAGCTTCTGTTGCCTGCTTAACATTTTTTATTAGTAGTTTTTTGTCAAGTTTTTACATCGGTATAGCAAACTTGCCTATTTATGCTCAAATTTAGGATTTTGTTTTTAAAATCAACTTGATTTCTTTACAAAAACTCATAAACTGGAATTCTTTTAAGAGGATATTGTGAATTACTCCCTTTATTTCGGATAATTCTATAGAGATAAATCTGATTTCATTTGATTGAAAATTAATTGCTTATTAAAGGGAAGAATCAGGATAAATCATTTCACCAAATTTTTTAATTGGTAAAGGTTTACTCAAAAGTGTTTTGACGTATGTATTGTTTTTTGCCCGCGTAATATCGTTAGGGTCTAACGTTGAGGAAAGCATGAAAATTTGAGTTTCCTTTTTCATTCTTCCGAGAGCATTTCGTATTTTAAAAGGAACTCGAATCCATCCATTTCGGGCATTTTAATGTCTAACAGAATTATCAGAGATTCTTCAGCACTGATTTTGTAATTAGTAAGCCATTGAATTCCTTCTTTACCATTATTGGCAGTGCTTATTTCAGTTATACCCAGTGTTTTTCTTAGTAATTGTTTCGTGACAATTTGATCAATTATATTGTCGTCAATTATCAAAACTTTATAATTGGCCCTCATGTTGTATGGGTATCGTTACTGTAAATTTACTTCCTATATTCATTTTTGAATCTACGGTTATGTTTCCATTGAGATTTTCAACAGCTTCTTTTACTAAGTAAAGACCTAAACCCGAACCCCTCTTGCTGTTATTGGTTACAAAAAACATTTCAAAAATTTTGACTTGGTATTCTTTATTAATTCCAATGCCATTGTCTTCAATTTCTATTTTGTAAAATTCCCCTTTGGTATACGTTTTAATAGCAATATAACGCTTCTCTTTTTTCTCGTCAGAATATTTGATAGCATTTGATAGTAAGTTATTCAAGATAATCTTTAATCGCAAACCATCGCTTTGAACTTCATCAACGGATAAGTTTTTTTTGATGTTAATTTCATTCGTTCCCTTAATATAAAAATGTTGAGAAATAATTTCATCTATAATTTCATTTATACTAACAGAAGCTGTAGTTACTTTTTTTCGTTTATTTCTGGAATAATCAATAATATCTCTAATAAATTGGTCTTGCTTATCAAGACTTTGATGCATTAAGTCTAAATAATCTCTAATTTCATCCAAATCATCTTCTAATTTTACAATCTCTATTAATCCTTTCAAAGAAGAGATGGGTGACCTTAAATCATGAGAGGCACTGTATACAAACTTATCAAGCTCTTTATTGGCTATTATTAAATTCCTGTTTTTATCTTCTGTTTCTCGTTTTGAGCGTCTTAGCTTATTAATCATTACAGAATAATAAATACTGACACTTCCAATGATTATTAACGTAAAAAAGATATTGGTAAAAAGAAGGTAGGTTTTAATTAAGCGAGTGCCTTCTCCTAGTGCATCAGAGAAATTACGCTCATTTATAGTTAGTTTGTAGGTAATGCTATTTATCTGTTGGAAAATTTTTTCTTTTTCGTTTGGGCTTAAAGTATTGGTACTTATTTTTTTATGGGCCTCATTTCCAATCAATGCCAATTGGTCAATTAATTGATCTCCTTTTTCCCATTCATTAATCGCTTTTGCTAAAAAAGGAACGGAGTGAAAATGTTGAAATAACCAAACTAAATCATCAAGATCTCTTTCGTCATTTCGGCCAGCTCTAAATCCATCTTTGATTATTTCAATATCGCTATTGTTAACTAAGCCAATGCGCGCAGTTTTATCTCCTATTGGAACACTTAACTCGTCGTTAAATAATTTCCATTGACTGGTGTCATTAGTAAATAAATAGGTGATGAGGTGGCGTGTTGCATCTTTTTGTCCTTTGGAATAATGAGATTCTCCATTTACATACGCTCTGGATGCCGACAAGATTTTAATGGTTAGGTAGTTGATGATAGTCAACGAGGAGCAGGATATAATTACTATAATCAGAGGAATGAAAATATTGCTTCGCTTAAAATTTTCAAGAATTTTATTTTCAGTCATATAGTTTTTTTTGTAGGTAGTGGGGCAAAAAAAATTAGATGCTTAAAGATAAGATGTTTTTTATTGAAAATGTAAGATTTGGTTTAAATTTATTTGTATTGAATAATTTAATTTTTGTTTTTTAAGGTTTTGCCAAAAAAACATATTTTTTTTCAATAAACGAATTGCCACAAAAGCATAAAAAAAACACGATTTTACAAGGTTTTTTGACCCAGTAAATTCGTGTTTTTCTAATTTGAAATTGGTTGTTTTCCACAAAATTGTGCTATCAGCATAAATTTGTGTGAGTATGAAATTTTTTAAAACTGATATACTACTTCAAGTTTGTAATCTTTCAAAGAAGCTTTGGCTTTTTCTAAATCTTCAGTGAAACCTAAGATGTAACCGCCACCACCGGAACCGCATAATTTTAAATAATAATCATTGCTGTCAATTCCTTGTTGCCAAATTCCGTGAAATTGTTCCGGAATCATTGGTTTGAAGTTATTCAAAACTACTTTTGATAATTTCTTGGTATTCATGAACAATGATTTCATGTCTCCGCCAAGGAAATTTTCCACACAAGCATCCGTATATTTCACAAATTGATTTTTCAACATCGCACGGAAACCTTTGTCTTTCAGACTTTCCATGAAAATATTTACCATCGGAGCGGTTTCGCCCACAATTCCTGAATCTAATAAAAACACAGCGCCTTTTCCGTCAAAACTTTGTGTAGGAATTCCGGTTGCTTCAATATTGTCTTTAGAATTAATCAGAATCGGGATACTCAAATAACTGTTTAAAGGATCTAAACCAGAACTTTTTCCGTGGAAAAAACTCTCCATTTGAGAAAATATATTTTTTAATTGCAATAATTTTTCACGGGTCAAATTCTCTAGAACCGTGATTTTATTTTGTGCATATTTATCATAAATCGCTGCTACAAGTGCACCGCTGCTGCCTACGCCATATCCTTGTGGGATACTGGAATCAAAATACATTCCGGTTTCCACATCGTTTTTCAATGTAGTCAGGTCAAAAGTAACTAAGTCAGATTGTTCGTTTTGTAAAGTTTCTAAATACGTTACAAAACGTCTTAAGTGACCATTAGATTTGATGGCTTCTTCAGTTGGATTTTCATCTCTCTTAAGTGCACCATTGTAAAAATTATATGGGATTGAAAGCCCTTTTGAGTCACGAATAATTCCGTATTCTCCAAAGAGTAATATTTTTGAATAAAATAAAGGTCCTTTCATATTGGGTTGTAAATTAACAATTTAAGCTTGATAATTATATGTTGTAACAAATAGTTTTTATAAATCAACTTGATCTCCGCGATTAGCCTCTAGAATTTCAAGATCAATTTCTTCTTTTTGTTCAGGAGATAGTTCTTTCCAGACATCTTTTTTTTGTGCTTTGAAAATGTTTTTTATAGCCTCGATTATCGTTTTGTCATCAGTTTCTAATAACATTTTTATCAATTCTAATTTCTCTGATTGAATATCCATGATTTCAGCTCTTTAAAAAATAAAGATAGGAAAAAAACAGATTAAATCAACGAAGCTCCATTTCCAATTTCGTCACAAATGTACTGACCATTTTGACAATAGCCAACTAATTCGTTCTTAATAAATTGTAAAACTGTTTCGGCCACATTTTCAGGATATAAAACATGCACATTTGCACCGGCATCCAGCGTGAAACAAACCGGAATTTTAGTCTCATTTCTAAATCTCCAAATCGCATTTATAATCTCCAAAGTGTTTGGTTTCATTAGTATAAAATAAGGCATTGAGGTCATCATCATAGCATGCAACGTCAAGGCTTCGCTTTCTACAATTTTGATAAATTCCTCTAAATTCCCACTTTCAAAAATGGTAATCAGTTGGTCCAAGTTTTCATGTGCTTGTGCAAATCGTCTTTCGGCAAAAGGATGGTTGTGCATTAAATCATGCCCAATGGTACTTGAAACCTGCTTTTCACCTTTGTCAACCAGTAAAATAGTATCTTGAAAATTCTTGAAATTAGTATGAATCGCATTTGGAAATTCTAGCCCAAATAAATCAGAACTTCCGGAGATATTTGCATGATTACCCCAAACCACTACTTGGCCTTTTACACTTCTGCAAGCGCTTCCTGAACCCAATCGCGCTAATAATGACGCTTTTTGATAGAAATATTCCTCGGTAATCTCAGGGTTTAACGCTTTTTCTAAACTCATCAAGTTCATCGCCAAAGCGGCCATTCCAGATGCTGACGAAGCAATTCCGGAACTGTGAGGAAAGGTATTCTCTGTATCAATTGTAAAATGGAAGTCTTTTAAAAACGGCAAATAAATTTCTATTCGCTCCAGAAATTTTTGAATTTTTGGCTTGAAATCTTCTTTTGGTTTCCCTTCAAAAAGTAAATCAAAGGAAAATGTACCGTCGTTTTCTTTTTTGGCGAAAGCCAATTTCGTTATCGTTTTGCAATTATTCAAGGTAAAACTCACCGAAGGATTGGCTGGAATTTGATTGTCCTTTTTTCCCCAATATTTTACAAGAGCAATGTTACTGGGCGCGCTCCATTGAAAATTTCCACTTTCAATCGAATGTGTATATTTTGATGGAATAAAATCGTTTGCTGAAATCATGAATGTATAAATTTACGCAAAGATACTTTTTTTGATTTACAAGCAGATTTGTTTATTTGTCGAATTGTACTAATCTTTTGATTAAATTTGGCTCACATTAGAAAAATATAAAAATGAATAAAATTACCCGAATATTAGCTGTTGTTGTTACGTGCCTTGCCATTGGATATTTCTCTGGAATTGTCACCCGTTCTGCTATCACTACTTGGTATCCAACTTTAGTAAAACCAAGTTTTAATCCGCCTAATTGGGTTTTTGCACCAGTTTGGAGTATGTTGTATGTGATGATGGGCGTTGCCGCAGGATTAGTTTGGGATAGAATTGAATCAGAAAAAGAAGTTGTAAAAAAAGCGTTAATTTTCTTTGCAATACAATTGGCACTAAATGCTTTGTGGTCGTATTTGTTCTTTGGTTTACACAATCCAATGTTAGCTGGATTAGAAATTATTGTATTGTGGTTGATGATTTTTGAAACTTACGTTCAATTTGCCAAAATCAATAAAATTGCAGGCTATTTATTACTTCCGTATTTGGCTTGGGTAAGTTTTGCCGCCGTTTTAAATGGAAGTATTTGGTGGTTGAATAGATAAGATCTCGTATTTCAGAAACTTACTTTTGTCTGGGTTGCAATGATATTTTAAAAGTTTATTTGCTTTTGAAATGTAATATTTTGAGACTCATAAATTCCTGAAGCGAAAGTACATTTTGTTGTTCAGCAATTATTTTTGACTTTGGGTCTTTGTTGCAGAAATCTAGAAATTTTCCAATTTCCTCGGGTTGAAGTTGTAATGTGTCGGTATAAAATTCTGGTTCGATTTGGGTTTTTGCAGCCTCTACAAAAGGCAGAACAGGACCTTTTACCTCTGTATCAGTATTCTTTTTCTGGAACAACTTAGCTATCATTCCGCCAATTCTCATTAAATTCATGCCGTTTTCAATGGTACCAGTATAAATGCCAGGATTTTTTAATGATTTAGCATTTTTTTCAAGAGCGTATTGATCTAGTTTGGCTTGTTCCCAATTAGCATCTTTACCAAGCTTTATGGACGGCATGCTTTGAACAACCACTTCTTTAAGCTCTTCTACTTTAGAAGATAAAGTTACTTTAAGAGCACCTTGGTTTAAGATTGCTACTGAAATTTTTATTTCTTTAATTTTATGATTTTTAGCAACAAAAACTAATACATCATTAATTTCAATGTTAATTGCAAACTTTCCATCAGTATCGGTCAAAATAACGGTTTTGGAGGTTGAATTGATTACTTCAACTTTGGTTGCAGCGGTTTTATCAAATAATACTTGTCCCTGAATGCGATTGCTAACTTGTGCTAGACCACTATGGTGAAGAAATAAAATAAAAAAGGAGGCGAGTAGTTTTGTTTTCATAAGTTTCTGATAATACGATAGTAAAGTTATCAGAATCTTCTTAAATAAAACTTACTGAAGTTTTAAACTCTTGTTAATTAAATTTAAATTGCATTAGCCACAATAAATCCGCTCGTCCATGCATTCTGAAAATTGAATCCGCCTGTAATGGCATCAATATTGACAATTTCACCAGCAAAATAAAGGTTTTCATGTAATTTGCTTTCCATTGTTTTGAAGTTAATTTCTTTTAAATCAATTCCGCCGGCAGTTACAAATTCTTCCTTAAACGTGCTTTTTCCGTTGACCTGAAAATTCCCATTCGTCAATTGATTGGCTAGATTTTGCAATTGTATTTTAGATAAATCGGCCCATTTTGTCTCCATTTCAATTCCGGAAGCGAGTACTAAACTTTCCCATAATCTATTGGTTAATTCGAAAGGAGATTTCTTTGAAACTGATTTTTTAGCGTGTTCCTGTTTTAATTCTTTTAGCTTTTTCTCGACATCGGAAGTGTCTTCATCATTCAACCAATTCACGAAAATAGTAAACTGATAATTTTTGTCATGCAAGATTCGGGCGCCCCAAGCCGAGAGTTTCAATATTGCGGGTCCGCTCATTCCCCAATGGGTAATTAACAACGGTCCTGTTGAAGTAAGTTTGGTGTCTTTTACTTTTACGGTTACTTGTGCCGCAACTCCGGGCAATTCTTTTATTCTGGAATCTTTGATGTTGAATGTGAATAGGGAAGGAACGGGGCTGACAACTGCGTGACCAAAATTCTGTAACATTTCCCAGACTTTAGGATTGCTCCCTGTGGCTAAAATTAGCTTTTCGGCAAGATAATTTTCAGTTTGGGTTTCAATTTTCCAAAAATTTTCTCCCGAAACTTCGGGATTGAAAATAGATTGTACACTTTGTCCCGTAAGCACTGCAATTCCTAGTTTTTGTGTTGCTTTTAGAAAACAATCAATAATTGTTTGAGACGAATTCGAAACGGGAAACATACGTCCGTCCGCTTCAATTTTGAGTTCTACGCCATGCTTCTCGAACCATTCAATGGTATCTCCAGAACAAAACTGATGAAAAGGACCGCGTAATTCTTTTTCGCCACGCGGATAAAACTTTACCAATTCATTCGGTTCAAAACAAGCGTGCGTTACGTTGCATCTTCCGCCACCGGAAATTCTAACTTTTTGCAATACTTCAGCTCCGCGTTCCAGAATTGCAACTTTTAATTTTGGATTTTTCTCCACAATATTAATCGCTGTAAAAAAACCTGCTGCGCCGCCGCCTACTATTATTATATCGAAATTCTGGTTCATATTCTATTTGGGAAATCAGTGATGATTCCGTTTACGTTGAATGTTTTTATTTTTTGAATGTCTTCTAATTCATTGATGGTCCACGGGAAAACCTGTAATCCTTTTTCCTGTATTTTTGCCGTGTTTTCTTTTGTCAATAAATGAAAATGCGGATGAATGGATTTTGCCTGAATGAATTTGGCGAAAGCCAAAGCCAAGTCTAAATCGGTTTCCGTTAAAACGCCAATTGGAATTTTATCATTTAAAAACGCCACTTGTTGCAGTGCATTCCAATCAAAACTGGAAATTAAAAACCGGTCGTATTTCCATCCTTTTTTAGTGACGTATTTTTCAATAAGCGAAACTACTTTATCGGTTGCCTCATGACTTTTGAGCTCAATATTGATAAAACAATCTTGGTTTACCAAATCAAAAACCTCCTTCAGAGTTGGGATTTGCTGCTCTCCATTTATTCTAAAGGCTTTCAATTCGCGCAAAGATAATGCATTTACAAAACCTTTTCCGTTGGTCGTTCGGTCAATAGATTCGTCATGAATAACAATTATTTCGCCATCAGCACTCAAATGCACGTCGAGTTCAATGCCGTCCACCTGCATGTCTAATGCTTTTTGGAACGAAATAAAGGTATTCTCGGGTTCATGTCCTTTTGCGCCACGATGTCCAATTTTGAGCATTTTCTTTTATTTTTTGGTAAAGGTAAACATAAAAAAAACGCCTTCATTTCTAAAGGCGTTTGGATTAAATTATTTTAAAAATTATTTTTTCAATTCCAATAAAACAATATCAAATTCAGTATTGATTGTCACTATTCCATTGGAAACGATTGCTTCTTTTCCGGAATAGGCATCTTTTAATGATGTGCCGTCTGCGAAAGTTGAATCTACAGCAAGTTCTTTTGTACCAATTACCAAATCCAATCCAACAACTACTTTATCTGTAAAATCTCCTTTAGAGAAAGTTCTGCTAAAAACATACGGTTGACCCGAAATTTGTTTGTGAATTCCTGCTCCAATCGAAGGATGGTTTCTTCTAAATTGACCTAATTTTTGCCAATGCAACAATGTTTTTTGAGTTTCAGGATTTGATTTGATAGCTTCCCAATTCATAAACGAACGCAAGGTAGCATCGCCTTTTGTTCCTTCGATAACTAAAGAACGAGCGCTTTCATCACCATAATATACTTGAGAAAGTCCAGGACTCAGTAATAATTTTGTTCCGCTTTCTATAGTTTTGGTACGATTTGCATCAAATGGTCCGCCGTCATCATGCGAAGACAAATAGTTCAAAACACTATATCCTTTCAAGTCATTGTTTAGCTTGTTTGAATATTTGGAGAATATAAATTCATAGTCTTTTTGTGCATCCCATTTGAATTCGAAATTGATCATGTTGTTGAAACCATTTTTAAAATAGTTTATTTTTTTGTCTCCAAAATCAAAATCTTGTCCGCCGCTGATACCATAATTGTACACTTCAGCAATGGTGTAAAAAGGATTGTTGTCTAAAACTTTTGTAGGATTGTTTTTCTTCCAAGTTGCAAAAGCATAATCACATTGGATCTTGAAATCAGCCCAAACCGTTTCATCGGTATGTTTTACCGTGTCGCCACGATAACCGTCAATTCCATAATCAGCAATATAATCCGTCAGCCATTTGATGATGTAATATTTTGGTGCTCTTGGATATCCCGTACGAGCAAAAAACGCATCAAGTTCTTTCATTTCTTGTTCGTAACGTCCTTCTTTTTTCCATTTTTCGATTAAAAAAGGAGGTAACGCTACCGCTTGATTGTTTTCTGTTTTTATATCCGGAAGATTAGAAACCAGCGTACACGCAGTTGTATTTTCAAACGATTTGTAATCGCAATTGGGTCCTGTTCGCACCCAGTCATTTGGCCAAACCGTATCTTCGGGAGTTACGGGACCGGTATGATTGATTACGCCATCAAGAATGATTCTGATTCCGTGTGCGTGTGCTTTTTGAACTAATGCAGCCAAATCTTCTTTTGTTCCAAAGTTAGGATCTAAGTTTGTCCAGTCTTTTGCCCAATAGCCATGAAAGCCATAACTTAAACCGGTTCCTTCGTCAACACCATCGTGGATTTGCTCCACTATTGGTGTAAACCAAATGGCATTGATTCCTAATTTATCAAAATAACCTTCGTCAATTTTTTGAGAAATCCCTTTGATATCGCCACCTTCAAAACCACGAAGTTTTCCCGTAGTTTTGGTTCTGTTGAAGTTTATATCATTTGAAGTGTCGCCATTATTAAAACGGTCTGTCATTAAGAAATAAACATTCGCTCCTTCCCAAACGAAAGGTGTTTTGTTACTCTCAGCAATTGTTTGTGTACTGGAGCAACTACTTATTATTGTCATGGTTAATAGTAAAAGTGGGATTGAATATTTTTTCATTTTTATAGCATTAAATGATTATTTTTTTTGAAACATATAAGGAATTATCAAATCGCTTAAATGCTTTACAAGGTTCAAATTACTTAAGTTCTAAAATCAAAACTGACTTAGGTTCTATTATAATTTCGTTTGTAACGTCAAATGTAAGTTCAGAAATTACATCTTTTCCAGTTTTAAAGTCTTTGATGTTTTCTTTGAAACGATGTGTATTGACAGTTTTGGTCTCATTACTGTTGTTCATTAAAATCATCACCGTTTCATCTTTGTTGTATCTAAAATAAACGTAGATGTTATTCTCCGGAATGTAGTGTGTCATTTTTCCAAAATGAACCGCCGCTTTTGTTTTTCTCCAATTGAATAATTTAGAAGTAAAATTAAAATAATCGCTTTGTCCCGGAGTTCTTCCTTCTTTGATGAAAGCATTGTTTTGATCGCCTTCCCAACCGCCAGGGAAATCTTGACGAATATCAGCATCGCCTTTGTTTTTATCACCGGCCATACCTATTTCGCTTCCATAATACAATTGAGGAATTCCACGAACGGTAGCCATCAAAGTCATTGCCATCTTGTATTTTCTGATGTCGTTTCCGTAGGTTTGATTGAAACGATTCGTGTCGTGATTTTCGACAAAAATCAACATATTATTGATGTTTGGATATAGAAAATCATTTGTAAAATTGTCATACATTTTTACCACTCCTTTGTCCCAAGTTCCTTCGTCTTCACTGAACGCTTTACTGGTTGCCTCATATAATGTAAAATCCATTACACTTGGTAAATACGAGTTGTAATTTTGTATTTCAGCGATTTTACTGTCTTTTTGCCAATACGCCATTTGCGCTTGACTTTGCATCCAAACTTCCCCTACAATATTAAAATTGGGATATTCATCGGTGATGGATTTTGTCCATTTTGCAATTCCTTTTGGGTCTGAATAATTATAAGTATCTACTCTAAATCCATCCAAATCGGCATATTCAATCCACCAAATCGCATTTTGAATCAGGTATTTTAAAGTCAGAGGATTCGTCAAATTTAAATCGGGCATCGATGGAACAAACCAACCGTCTATCGCGATTTTTTTATCAAATTTTGAAGCATTAGTGTCGTGGATAACCGTTCTTTTATGATTGGTTTGCGTGTAGGTTTCAAATTGATTAATCCATTCTTTCGTAGGTAAATCTTTCATCATCCAATGTTCAATTCCCCAGTGATTCGTCACATAATCCATTACCAGTTTCATGTCTCTTTTGTGCATTTCGGCAGCTAATCGTACATAATCAGCATTGGTCCCAAAACGTGGATCTATTTTATACACATCAGATTGACCGTAGGTATGATAGGAATGTTTGGCATCGTTATCTTCACAAAGAGGCGTACTCCAAATGGTCGTTGCGCCAAGTTCTGCTATATAATCCAAGTTTTTTATGATTCCTTCAATATCGCCACCGTGTCTTCCGCCCGGTAATTCTCTATTGTATTTTTCTTGGGTAGCAATTTCACTGTCGTTGTTTCTGTTTCCATTGGCAAAGCGATCCGGCATCAATAAATACATCATATCCGAAGAATCAAAGCTTTTGCGTTGCGCTGAATTTTCTCTTCTTTGGCGCAAGCTGTATTTTTGTGTAAACGTTTCTTTGTTATTGTTTTTAAAAGTAAAAACAAAATCAGAAGCTGCCACTTTTTTGGTGTCAATGGTGACAAAAATGTAGTTGGAGTTTTCCGTTCTTTTAACGTTAGTTATTTTTATGCCATTAGAAACCGTGACTTGGTATTGAGAAATGTCTTTGCCATAAAAAAGAATTTGCAGTTCTGGATTTTGCATTCCTGCGTACCAAAAAGGCGGTTCAATTTTGTCGATTTGAGCGTTTAAAGTTAAAGACATAAAAAAAAGGAATAAGGTTATTTTTTTTAGAAAGCTCCTATTTATGAACGGAAACGTACCTGTTTTATGCATTGTGAAATATATTTTATTGACATTTAGATTTTTCGCTAACTTAAAATAAAGTCTTTTACTTTAAAATAGTCAGTCGATTTTATAAAAATTGGAATCCTCAAATTTGAATTAAGAACAGTTATCAATTAAACAATCCCAATGTTATTGGGATTGTTAGTAAGCCTAGCGAGGCTTGGGATCAAGTGATAGAATTAACTACAAGTTCTAGCAATTGTTTATTATACCGTAACTAAATTCTCAGACTTAACGACTACAGACTGACCATTTACTATGATTTTCAATTCTTTGTCGCCATCAATTGAAAAAGTTGTTTCCTTATGGTTAATTGCTACTTTCAAAATTTGATTTCTGAAATTAATTTTAAACGAGTAACCTTCCCATTCTTTTGGAATTTTTGGAGAAAAATGAAGCGTATCTTCTTTAATTCTCATTCCGCCAAATCCTTCCACGATACTCATCCAAGTTCCGGCCATTGAGGTAATATGACAGCCTTCTTCCACTTCTTTATTGTAATCATCTAAATCCAGACGTGAAGTTCTCAAATAGAATGTGTACGCCATATCCATTTTGTCCAATAAAGCTGCTTGAATCGAATGCACGCAAGGCGAAAGTGAACTTTCATGAACGGTAAATGATTCGTAAAATTCAAAATTGTTTTTCAGTTCTTCTTTCGAAAAATGATCTTCAAAGAAATAGAAGCACTGCAAAACATCGGCTTGTTTGATGTACGGCGAACGTAAAATTCGGTCCCAAGACCATTTTTGATTGATTGGTCTTTGGCTTTTATCCAAATCAGCTACGCGAACTAATTCTTTGTCCAAGAAACCGTCTTGTTGCAAATACACGTTATGTTCTTCCGAAAAAGGGAAGTACATATTATCCGAAACTTTTTTCCAAGATTGTAATTCGGAATCCGAGATTTTTACTTTTTCCGTAATTCTTTTGTGATCTGAAGGATATTCCAGAGATACCTTTTGAATTTGTTCGTAGGTATATTCCAGACACCATTTTGCAATATAATTGGTGTAGAAATTATTGTTTACGTTGTTCTCATATTCATTTGGACCCGTAACTCCAAGAATTACATATTGGTTTAAATGAGTCGAAAAGTTGGCTCTTTGATGCCAAAAACGGGCAATTCCTATTAATACTTCCAGTCCTTTTTCAGGGATATAACTATAGTCGCCAGTGTATCTGTAAAAGTTATAAATGGCAAATGCAATGGCTCCGTTTCTATGAATTTCTTCAAAAGTAATTTCCCATTCGTTATGACATTCTTCCCCATTCATAGTTACCATCGGATACAAAGCAGCACCATTAGTAAATCCTAATTTAGCAGCGTTTTCAATGGCTTTATCCAATTGATTGTAGCGGTAGGTCAATAAATTTCGAGCTACTTCCTGATCTTTGGTCGCCATGTAAAACGGAATGCAATACGCTTCGGTATCCCAATAAGTCGATCCGCCGTATTTTTCTCCCGTGAAACCTTTTGGTCCAATGTTCAAACGAGAATCCTTTCCTAAATAGGTTTGGTTCAACTGAAAAATATTGAAACGAATTCCTTGTTGTGCTTTTACATCGCCATCAATTGTAATATCTGACATCTCCCAAATTTTTGCCCAAGCATCAATCTGGTCCTGCAACATTTTCTCGTATCCTAACGCTAATGCGGATTGAATCACTTTCTCCGCTGCAGTAACGGTGTTTTCATGGTTTAAAGAAACTGTGTAACCACCAATTTTTTGGATAGATGATTTTTGGCCTTGAGCCACAATTACATCATAACTAAATTGAATTTTATCAGAAGTTGCATCAATATTAGAGGGAGAAATAGCCGTTTTTTCACCATTAGACAAAATGCTATTTTGCATGAAAGTGGTTACTTTGAAATGTGTTTTGAACGTTTGTGCCGTTACAAAAGCTTCATTTACTGATTTTTTCACCTCAAGTGGTTCCCAGAATTTTTCTTCCCAGTTGGCATCTTCATTGGTTACGCCAGCATCAATATAAGGTTTGTACACTATTTTTGAATCTTTGTTCAAAGGTGTAATTTCGTAATTAATAACCCCAACTTCATCCAAAACAATAGAAAGAAAACGACGAATAGTAACTGCTATTTGAGTTCCGTTTTTCAATGTGGCTTCAAAAGAGCGATTGTACCAACCTTCTTTCATGTTCAACTCACGACGAAAATTTTTGACTTCGGTACAGGTATTCAAATCGAATTTTTCTCCGTTGATTTCGATGTCGATTCCAATCCAATTGGGAGCATTTAAAACTTTTGCAAAATATTCCGGATAACCGTTTTTCCACCAGCCCACTTTAGTTTTGTCCGGGTAATATATTCCTGCGATGTAACTTCCCTGGAATGTTTCTCCAGTATAATTTTCTTCAAAATTAGCACGTTGTCCCATTGCACCGTTCCCAATGCTGAACAAACTTTCAGATGATTTTACGCTCTCTACATCAAATCCTTCTTCTATGATTGACCAATTATCTGGTTTTATATAATCTTGATTCATTCTTTCCTTGTTGTTTAAAGTTTGAAAAATGTATGGTTTAAAGGTTCGATTTTATAGTTTTACCACAGTTTATGGAACCTCTTGTTTTTTATTCTATCTTTTTATTAAGTCTTCTATGAAGTTAGTATCAATTGCCGTGAAATCTTTAAAGATGTATTTTGCTTCATGCAAAATACCAGCTTCACCGATTCCTATACTAGTCATGTTTCCAATATTGGCCGCTTGAACTCCCGCCACTGAATCTTCAAAAACAAAAGCATCTTCCGGTTTTGTTTCTAATAATTTAGCTGCAATCAGGAAAACTTCAGGATCAGGTTTTGCATTGGTCACATCATTTCCATCGACAATAACATCAAAATAAGATAGTATTCCTGTTTTCTCCAGAATGGGTCTGGCATTTTTACTTGCAGAACCCAATGCTATCGGTTGATTTTTTTCTTTTAGAAATTTTAAAATTGGATATACTCCAGGAAGAATCTCGCTTTCGTCCATGTCAACTAAATAGGATAAATACTCTTCATTTTTTTGAAGTAACCATCGGTCTTTATCTTCTTGCGAAGCTTCCACTTTTCCTAATTCTAATATAATATCCAAAGAGCGCACACGGCTTACTCCTTTTAATAATTCATTATGTTCCAGTGTAAATTCAATATTTAACTCATTTGCGATTTTTTGCCACGCTAAATAATGGTATTTTGCTGTGTCAACAATTACTCCGTCCAGGTCAAATATGAATGCTTTTCTATTATTCATGAATTTCAATTTTTGTTCTGTTGTTTACTCTAAGGGTAAGTAAACCGGCAAATATCATCGATACTCCGCCAATTAATAATGCGTAAATAGGTTCGTTTTGAAAAAATTGTTTGACAATAAAACCTAAGATTGTTGCGGCAACAATTTGAGGAATAACTACGAAAAAGTTGAAAACTCCCATGTAATACCCCATTTTTGCTGCTGGTAAAGCGCCAGATAACATCGCATAAGGCATTGATAAAATGCTGGCCCATGCAATACCAACGCCTAACATTGGAATTAATAATAAATATTTGTCTCCAATAAAATAAATAGAAAGTAATCCTACACCACCAGAGCACAATGCCAGTAAATGTGTGGATCGAACCCCTACTTTTTTTGCTATTACAGGCAATAAAAAAGCAACTGCAGCAGCTACTCCATTGTAAACTGTGAAAAGAACTGATACCCAGTCAGCAGCATCATTGTATACTTTTGAAGTCGTATCCGTTGTTCCAAAAATATGTTGTGTAACGGCTTGTGTCGTGTAAATCCACATGGAAAAAAGTGCAAACCAAGAAAAGAATTGAACCCAAGCCAGTTTTTTCATTGTGGTGGGCATGTTCAATAAATCGGTCATGATGATCGTGAAACCATTTTTTATTTGGACAACCCTAAGTCTGGAGGTTACCATGAATAAGATTCCAATCACAATTAATCCGATAAATAAAATGTAGAGTTCTTTAGTAAGTTGGTTTTCGTAAATAATAAACGAAATGATGCTTCCTAACAAAGTCATTACAAGTCCTAGATTGAATTGTCTTTTGATATTCGCTTTGCTTTCAAATTCAGTTTCAATTGGAGCTATTTCTTTAGTGTCTTTGTCTTTTTGTTCAAAAGCTTCTAATTCTTCAGGAGAATATTCAGTAGATTTAAAAACAGTCCACAAAACCGCTAACAGAAAAACAACTCCTCCTATATAGAAGGACCATTTTACAGAATCTGGGATGATTCCTTCAGCTGCAGTATTGCTTACGCCAAAAACATTTGTGAAAATGTAAGGCAGTAAGGAACCGACAACGGCTCCCAATCCAATGAAAAAACTTTGCATCGCAAAACCTAAAGTTCGCTGCTTTTCGGGTAGATTATCCCCAACAAAGGCGCGGAAAGGTTCCATCGAAATGTTGATTGAGGCATCCATCATCCATAATGTTCCAGCGGCAATCCACAACGAAGGTGAATTGGGCATTATAAACAAGGCTATTGATGATAAAATGGCACCTATCAGAAAATAAGGTCTGCGTCGGCCTAATCTGGTCCAAGTTCTATCGCTAAAATAACCAATTATAGGTTGGATAATTAAACCGGTAACAGGAGCAGCAATCCATAAAATAGGGATTTCATCAACCTTTGCACCTAATGTTTCAAAAATTCTTGAAGTGTTTGCGTTTTGCAGTGCAAAACCAAATTGTATTCCTAGAAAACCGAAACTCATGTTCCAAATTTGCCAGAAACTTAATTTACGCTTTTCCATTATCGTAATTTAAAAAAATTAATACGATAAGCGCTATGCTTATCAAAACTTATCTTATTTTCGAAGTAAAAGTTGAAGCTTTGAATGGGTAAATATAAAAATATATTTCAAACATTTGTTTCTCATAAAAAAATTAAAGGAAACATTTTCAACTACAAGGTTGTAGTAATGAATAAACTAACAAATAAAAATTAATTAGTTGATTCTCTTTCTATCAAATGGGTTTCAATTACTTCAGTTTTATAGTTTTCGTCCTCTTCGTCTTCTTCAGATTCGAGTCTTTCAATTAGCATTTTTGCGGCTTTATTTCCCATTTTTATTCCACTCTGGCTTACGGTAGTAATAGTAGGTGTAGAATATTTGGAAATTATACCATCTGTAAAAGCAATAACCGCTAAATCATTTGGCACATTCAGTCCTATTTTATTAGCTGTTTTGATTATAGTAACTGCAAAAAGTTCATTTACAGCAAAAACGGCATCAATAGCTTTGTCTTCCAATAGTTTTCCAATGGTGATTTCGCAGGTATCAATGTCTTCAATTTTGATGATTAGGTCTTCATTAAAAGGTATTCCGTTATCCAGAAGTGCTTTAGTGTAGCCATCAGTCCTTAGTTTTCCTACGCTTACATAATCAACGGTGGTAACCAGGGCGATTTTTTTTCGTCCTTTATCAATCAAGCTTTGAACAGCTTCATAAGCCGCATATTTATCGTCTATAATTACTTTGTCGCAAAGGATATCATTGGTAACTCTGTCAAACATCACAACGGGCATTCCTTGATTGATGACTTCGGTAATATGATGGAAATCGCCTCTGAATTGGGTTTCTTTTGAAAGCGACATGATAAAACCATCAATGCTGCCATTAGCCAGCATTTCCATATTTAAGACTTCTTTGTCAAAGGAATCGTCTGACAGACAGATGATAACGCTATATCCATTTTCATTTGCAACCTGTTCGATTCCGTTAATAACTGTTGAAAAGAAATGGTGGACTATTTCTGGAATAATGATTCCAATGGTTTTGGTTTTTCTGTTTTTTAAACTAAGTGCAATATTGTTTGGCTTGTAGTGGTAAAATTTAGCAAATGCTTGAACTTTTAGTCTAGTTTCTTCACCTATTTCGAGGCTATTTCTCAAAGATTTTGAAACGGTAGAAATGGATACATCTAATTCTTTTGCAATTTGTTTAAGCGTTATTTTCCTTTTCATGGTGAAGATATGGTAAAAAATTATTTCTTAATAAAGATAAAATTAAATTTTATAAATGGTAATTAAACTGATAAAAATTTATGTAAATCAGAAAGTTTTCAACACTATTACGTTTTCGTAAGTCAAATAAAAAGGGGCCTTGTCGAGCGTGACTAAATTTACATAAATTTAACATTCGAAGTAATAGTTAAGGTTGAAAACTCAACAAAAAATTAAATTAATTTAAACAAAAAGTATGAAAACAATTTATAAAAAGTTGTTAATTTTATTACTGCTACTCCCTTTTAGTATTCTGGCTCAGAATACTGTTGGCGGAACTGTTCTTGATAAAGTGTCAGGACAGCCAATTCCGGGGGTAAATGTAAATGTACAAGGTGCCGCTAATGGTGTTTCTACTGATTTTGATGGTAAATATCTGTTATCTAATGTTAAGAAAGGTGATAAAGTAGTATTTTCTTATATCGGATATAAAAATACTGTAGTGGATTATGTTGCCCAAAAATCATTAAACGTTTCTTTAGAAGAAGATGCGAATCAATTAAAAGAAGTTGTAATCCAAGTAGGATACGGAACAGTTAAGAAGAAAGATGCTACAGGAGCTGTAACGGTATTGACAACTAAAGATTTTAATAAAGGACCTGTAACTTCTGCGGATCAAATGATTCAAGGTAAAGTTGCTGGTTTGCAAATTATCAATGGAGGAGGTTCTCCAGGTGAAGGTGCTACAATTAGAATTAGAAGTGGGTCTTCTTTATCTGCAAATAACGATCCTTTATATGTAATTGATGGTGTGCCAGTTGCTGCTGGTGGAGTAGAAGGAAGTAGAAATCCATTGTCTACAATCAACCAAAATAACATCGAATCTATATCTGTTTTGAAAGATGCTTCGGCGACTGCAATTTATGGTTCTCGTGCTTCTAATGGGGTAATTATCATTACTACCAAAAAAGGAAAAGCAGGTGATTTACAAGTAAATTATAACGGAAATTTTCAAGTATCTGAAATCACAAATAAAGTGGATGCTTTGTCAAGTACTCAATTTAGAGATTTCGTAACGGCTAATGGTAATGCTGCACAAATAGCTTTGATGGGTGCTGCTGATACAGATTGGCAAGATGAGATTTACAGAACGGCTATCGGTACAGATCATAATATTTCATTAAGTGGTGGTTCTGATAATATAGTATACAGAGCTTCTGTAGGGTATGCTAATTTAAATGGTATTTTGAAAAGAGATAACATGGAGAGAACAACATTAGGTGTTGGTGTAACAGGTAATTTCTTGGACAATCATTTAAAAATCGAATTGAACAATAATACGTCAGTTATAAACAGTAATTATAGTGACCGAGGTGCTATTGGATCCGCTATTCGTTTTGACCCAACTCAGGTTGTAAGAAATCCTGACGGTACCTTTTTTCAATGGTATACTTCTGCTACTGAAATCAATCAATTGGCTGGAAGAAATCCATTGTCTTTGATTGAACAACAAAATAATTATGGTACTTCATACAGAAGTATTGGAAACATCCAAACGGAATATAAAATGCATTTTTTACCAGAGTTGAAAGCGGTTGCTAACTTTGGTTATGATGAATTAAGTGGTAGATCTTTCGGTAATACCGACGCTAATTACTTAAATGGTTTGTCAGGTTCTGGATATAACAATAGCTATGAAAGAACACAATCTCGTTCGAATAAGTTGATGGATTTATTTTTAAATTACAATAAAAAAGTAGAAGCTATTAATACTGTTTTTGATGTGACTGGAGGATATTCGTATCAAGATTTTAGAGAGTTTTATAATTCTTCAAATTTTGAATTTCAGACTAAAAACACAACTTCACCACCATCTTTTCCATCACGTATTAACTTGCAATCTTTCTTTGCAAGAACAAATATTACTATCGCTGACAAGTATTTATTGACATTGTCTTACAGACGTGATGGAACTTCAAGATTTACAGAAACTAATCGTTGGGCAAATTTCCCTGCTGTTGCTTTAGCTTGGAAATTGAATGAAGAAAACTTTTTGAAAGATGTGTCTGCTATATCTACATTAAAAATCCGTGGAGGTTGGGGTATTACCGGACAACAGGATATTGGAGTTAGTTACCCATCTATTCCATTGTATTTAGCATCTAATACAGCTGCTCAATACCAGTTTGGAAGTGATTTTTATACTACATACAGACCACAACCGTATAACAGTAACTTGAAATGGGAACAAACTACTACTGTAAATGCAGGTTTAGATTTTGGATTTGTGAACAATAGAATTACAGGTAGTGTTGATTTATACGAAAGAACTACTGAAGATTTATTATTGTACACTCAAAACCCATCATTCTTTGGATTCTCTAATTATGATAATTACAACGTAGGTACAATCGAAAATAAGGGAATTGAAATTGCTGCAGAAGTTATTCCTGTTCGTAATGACGATTTTGAATGGAGAATTGGTGGAAACATAACATTCCAAGATTCTAAAATTACTAAGTTGACGACTACACAACCTAATACTCCGGGTATTAATATTGGAGGGTATGAAGGTGCTACAGGAAACACGATTCAAAATCACCAAGTAGGATATGCGCCAAGTTCATTTTATGTATATGAGCAAGCGTATGGTGTAGATGGAAAACCTTTAGATGGTGTGTATATCGACAGAAATAAAGACGGATTGATTACACAACAAGATAAATACCGTTTTCACAAACCTGCAGCTGATGTTTTTTACGGTTTCAATACAAGTGTAACCTACAAAAACTTTGATATGGGAATGAACTGGAGAGGATCTTGGGGTAACTATAATTACAACAACGTAGATTCAAGCAAAGGTTCTTTCAATAACATTTTGATCAGAAATACAGATTTATCAAACGGTGTTGAAAACCTTTTGGAAACAGGATTTAGATCAAATGACACAAAACGTTTCGAATCTGATTACTACATTCAAGATGCTTCTTTTATTAGATTGGATAACGTAAGTGTTGGATATACTTTCAATCAAAAAGAGAATTCTACTTCATTAGTTAAATTGACATTATCAGCTCAAAATGTTTTGGTAATTACTAAATATGAAGGATTAGATCCAGAAATTTCTGGAGGTATTGATGGAAATTTATACCCACGACCAATTACTTTCACGTTAGGTTTAAACGTTAATTTCTAATACAAATAACAAGAAAAATGAAAAAGACACAAATAAAATTATTGGGTATTTCTTTGTTACTGTTGGTGATGTTATTCCCATCGTGTACAGATGATTTGAACCAAGTCCCGGATAGCGCAAATGCAATTCCAGGTGAAGAATTTTTTAGCACGCCAGAGTCGTACAAACAATATCTGGCTAAGTTATACGCAGGATTTGCTACTTCAGGTCAAACTGCAGCTGGTTCTCCTGATATCTCTGGAATTGATGAAGGAGAAAGTCAATATATCAGAGGGTATTGGTTAATGCAAGAATTAACTACAGACGAGGCTGTTATCGGTTGGAATGACGGAACAATAAAAGATCTTCACAATCAGAC
Source organism: Flavobacterium sp. 120 (assembly GCF_003633605.1). Lineage (NCBI taxonomy): Bacteria > Pseudomonadati > Bacteroidota > Flavobacteriia > Flavobacteriales > Flavobacteriaceae > Flavobacterium > Flavobacterium sp. 120. The sequence continues at coordinate 253,209 of NZ_RBKZ01000001.1, forward strand.
ATGGACTTCTTTAGACCGTTTTATCACGGCTACATTTGCTCGTTTCTCTTTTCAAATTGTAAACTGCAATGAGTTTTTAAGACAAACTACAGATGAGAAATTAGCATCTAGAGGTCTTGATGCTGCTTTAATAGCAGAAATTAAAACGTACAGAGCAGAAGCACGTTTCTTAAGAGCATTGACATATTGGCACTTAATCGATATGTTTGGTGGTGGATCTTTGGTGACTGAAAATTCTCCAAGTACATTCTTTTACCCAGAGTATGCTACAAGAGCTGAATTATACAAGTTTGTTGATGAGGAATTAACAGCAATTACACCTGAATTGAAAGCTGCAAAAACCAATGAAGCGTATCGTGTAGACCAAGCAGCAGCTTGGATGTTACAAGCTAAATTGTATATGAATGCGAAAGTATATATTGGTACTGATAACTACGCAGGAGCATTGCCATTAATTACTAAAGTGATAGGGTCAGGTTATGCTTTGCATACTAATTACAACCAATTGTTTTTTGCTGACAATGATAGAAATGGAGCTCAAAACGAATTCATTTTTGCAATTGCTTTTGATGGTCTTAAAACTCAAACTTATGGTGGAACTACTTTCTTGACGCATGCACCAGTTGGTGGTACTATGAAAGCTTCTGAATTTGGAATCAATGGTGGTTGGGCTGGAGTCAGAACAACATCGGCATTTGTAGATAAGTTTAGTGCCAATACTACTGACACAAGAGGGCAATTCTATACGGATGGACAAACGAAAGAAATCGTTGATATTAGTTCATTTACTGATGGGTATGCTATTCAAAAATTTAGAAATGTAGATGTTAATGGTGTTTCTGGTTCAGATAAGGCAGGGAATTTTTCTGATTCTGATTTTCCAATGTTCCGTTTGGCAGATGCTTATTTAATGTACGCTGAGTGTGCGGTAGTTGGTAAAGTGGGTGATCTTGGAACTGCTAGAGGATATCTAAATGCTTTGAGAACCAGAGCAAATGCTTCAACGATAGCTACTCTTACTGCTGATGCTACGGGTGCAAACTTAGTTCTTGACGAAAGAGCAAAAGAACTTCACTGGGAAGGTCACAGAAGAACGGATTTAATTCGTTTTGGTAAATTTTCAGGCGGTAGTTATATATGGCCTTGGAAAGGAAATGTAGCTGGTGGAGCACCAACTCAAGCGTTTAGAAATTTATTTCCTATTCCTGCTACTGCATTATCATCAAACAGTAAATTACAACAAAACCCTGGATATTAATAATATTTAAAATAAATAGAAAAATGAAAAATATAACTAAATCAGTAATTGCTTTATTCGCGATACTTGCCTTGTCTTGTAGCGTTGAAGATGTAGAAGATAGACCAGTAATTCAAGGAGTTGATACTCCTGAATTAGTTGCGCCTGAAAATGATAAATCATATGTATTACTTGAAGAAAATGCTGATGATGTTGCAGAGCGTTTTGTTTGGACCAAAGCAACTTATGGTGGCGATGTTGAGATAGGATACAAACTTTTAATCGATGTTAAAGGGGGCGATTTTACAAAAGCAATTGAATTAGGAGGAACTTCTGGTGCAACTCAACTCGAAGTTACTGTAAAAACCTTAAATCAAGCAGTAATTGAGTTAGGTGGTATACCTGATCAATTAGGATCTTATGATATAAAAGTAATGTCAAGCCTTGCAGGAGTTGAAAAAATGATGTCTGAAACACCATTGACTATTTTAGTTAATGCGTATACAGGATTAGTGCCATACGCATTTACAGATTGGTATTTAATTGGCGCAGCTGTTGAAGGTGGTTGGGATAATAATGTTGATACGAAACACCAACCTATGTTTAGAGGTGGAACGAATCCAAGTATTTATAAATTTACAGGGTACTTTACTCAAGGAAATTTTAAGCTAATTTCTGAAAAAGGGAGTTGGGCTTCTCAATTAGGGAATGCAGGAAATAATACAATTGAAATTAAAGATAATGCAGGTGAATTTACAATTTCAGCTTCAGGATACTACACTTTTACATTTAATGTTGAAACGTTAGCTTACACTTTAGTTCCTTATAACGCTTCTGCGGCATCAGTTTATTCAAGAATAGGTTTCTTAGGTTCATCAAGAACTGGTTCTGATGTAGGTTGGTCTGGAGATGATTCAGAAATGACTGTGTCAGCATTTAGTCCTCATGTTTGGACACTAAGTATTTCTCTATTTGACGGTAAAGGGAAATTTAGAGCAAACAATGCTTGGGATACTAATTGGGGAGGAGATACGGAATTTTCAGGGTTTACTGGTAATGGTGCTAGTGGAGGAGATATTCCAGTTGCAAAATCAAAATACAAAATTTATTTCAATGATTTAGATGGTAGTTATTTGATGTTGCCAAATCAAGAATAATTTATTTCAAAATATTTAAAGGCTATCTCATAGGTAGCCTTTTTCTATCTAATTTAATTAACACTAAACCATGAAAAAAACTATACTTTTTTTATTGTTTTTCCTTTCAATTGTCGCTTCAGCTCAGCAACAAACAATCGCTTATACCATAAGCCCAGCTACTTTTGAAGAAACGACATCTATTACCATTACCATCAATGGGAATAATGTAAATGAAGCAACTTGGGGAGTTACCGGAAACGCATTATACATGTGGACTTGGTCTTTTGACATCAATGATGCAAACAGTATTGATTGTCCTACTAACGGTACATGGACTGCGTCCAACGAAGCGAATAGGTTTGCTTACAACTCCGTTACGAATACCTATACTAAAACATTTACTCCAAATACCTTTTACAATAGAAATGGAATAGGTAAAATAGGTTTTCTTATTAAAGCTAAGGATGGAACAGGAGATAAAAAATCGCAAGATAATTTTGTTGAAGTTGGTGCCTACCAAGTGACACTAACTGCTCCGGCTGAAAATAGTTCCACAATTATTGCTTCAGGCGGAAGTTTGACTATTTCAGCTACTAATACCGGTGGAAATGCCAGTTATGTATTGAAAGCAAATGGCACAAATTTAAATACAAATGCTGCCACTTCCAGTTATTCCTATAATCATACGAATATTACAGGGAACCAAAATTACGAGCTGCAGGTTACTCAGGGAACAACCGTAATCACTAAAAAGTTCGGTGCTGTAGTCAATCCGGGTACGGTTAGTGAGTCAATGCCAGCAGGTTTATTAGATGGAATCAATTATAATGCTGCTGATGCCACAAAAGCAACTTTGGTTTTAGACGCTCCGTTCAAAGATTTTGTTTATGTAGCAGGAAGTTTCAACAGCTGGCAGCCTACGGCTTCTTATGCTATGAAAAAAGATCCTGTTTCTGGTAAGTTTTGGTTAGAATTAACTGGATTAGTTTCAGGAACAAATTATACGTATCAGTATTGGGTCGTTGATGCTACACCTATTGCAGGCACGCCTTCTTTAGTGAAAACTGCCGATCCGTATTCGACTCTAGTTTTGTCTCCTAATGATGATCCTTTTATTCCAGCTTCTACTTATCCAAATCTTCCGGTTTATCCAGTAGGTCAAGACAGAGAAGTAACGGTATTGCAAACAGGAAAAACGCCTTACGCTTGGAGTAGCGCTACAACTAATTTTGTTAAACCTGCTAAAGAAAAACTGGTTGTTTATGAATTGTTGGTTCGTGATTTTGATGCCAATAGAAGCTATCAAGACTTGATTAATAAAATCGATTATTTCAAAAATTTGAAAATAAATGCGATTGAATTAATGCCTGTAATGGAATTTGAAGGCAATGAAAGTTGGGGTTATAATACCTCTTTTCACATGGCTTTGGACAAATTCTATGGAACTTCTGATAAGTTGAAAGAGTTTGTGGACTTATGCCATCAAAACGGAATTGCGGTAATTCTTGATGTAGCATTGAATCATGCTTTTGGAAGAAATCCAATGCTTCGTATGTGGATGAATGATCCTGACGGAGATGGTTGGGGTTCTCCTTCAACTGAAAACCCTTATTTTAATACAACGGCAATGCACAGTTATAGTGTGGGTGAGGATTTTAACCATCAACAACCCAGAACGCAAAACTATGTGCAGCGTGTCATTAAACAATGGGTAGAAGAATATAAAATTGACGGATTTCGTTGGGATTTAACCAAAGGATTTACTCAGAACTGCCCTGCTAATGTTACTGGTGGTCAAGAAGCTTGTACCGGAGTTAAACAACAAGATAGAGTAGATGTATTGCGAAAATATGCGGATTATTCTTGGAGTTTAGACCCAACACATTATACTATTTTTGAGCACTTGGGTAATGATGATGAAGAGCAACTTTGGGCAAATTACAGAATTAATGAAACGCCAAGTAAAGGAATTATGATGTGGGGAATAATGACCGGTCAATACAATGAATTGTCTATGGGGTTTGCCGGAAATATTTCTCGTATGAACAGTACGAGCAGAGGTTTTACCACAAATAGATTGATGGGTTATGCCGAAAGTCATGATGAAGAACGATTAATGTATAAAAATTTACAATTCGGGAATAGTATTAATGCTGCCCATAATGTAAAAACATTAAATGTAGCTTTGTCTAGAATGTCAGCAATTGGAGCTGTTTCTTTATTGGTTCCAGGACCAAAGATGATTTGGCATTTTGGGGAACTAGGTTGGGAAAATTCTATTTTTGCCTGTAACAATGGAACGGTAAATACTTCGTCCGATGCTACTTCTGGGGATTGTAAATTAGATACCAAACAGCAACCGCAATGGGTTACTAATTGGCTTGGAGATACCAATAGAAGTAAAATTTATAACGATTGGTCCAAAATGATTACGATGAAAACTGTAGAGCCTGTTTTTTCAGGAACTGCAACCATATCGAATACTAGTTCCTTGTATCCAAATATCAAAATTACCAATAGCGTTTTGGCTTCAAGCCAACTTAAAGATGTTTTGATCTTGGCTAATTTTAATGTAACCACACAAAATGTAGCAACTGGATTTCCTTATACCGGTGAGTGGTACAATTTGATGGACAATACAACAATCACGGTGACTAATGTAAATGATCCGATAACAATTCCGGCTGGTGAATACCGAATCTATGGAAACAAAACGGCCTCTTTGGCAATAGTCGATTATGAAAAAACACCAACTGTTTTGTTGTATCCAAATCCGGCTTCGAGTTATTTTACTTTAAATGCTGCAACTTCCAAAGTTCAAATTTTTTCTATAACAGGACAATTGGTAAAATCGTTTGATGCAAATCAATCTGAAGGGAATCAATATATAATTAGTGATTTGAATCAAGGTTTTTATATAGTAAAAGCGTATGATGAGAATAATGGAGTTCAGGTATTGAAGTTCATTAAGGAATAGTACGGTTTGTTTGTTTTAAATGTTTGAAAGGCTGTCTCTACAAAGACAGCCTTTTTTATATAAAAAAACTGCTTCGTTTAGGAAGCAGTTTTTAACAACAATTAAAACTAAAATCTAAATTTTTCCGTCTTTGATTTCTTCTACAATTTCAGGATTCAATAACGTTGAAATATCACCAAAATTAGAGTAGTCTCCTTCGGCAATCTTACGCAAAATTCTGCGCATGATTTTTCCGGAACGTGTTTTTGGTAAACCGGAAACAAACTGAATTTTGTCTAATTTTGCTATCGGTCCAATATGGTCTGATATGTGTTGATTAATCTCTTTACTAAGATTTTCTCTGTCGCGATATTCTCCCGTTTCTTTTAGAATTACAAAACCATACAAAGCATTTCCTTTGATGTCATGAGGGAAACCTACAATAGCACTTTCTGCAACTGCAGGATGTTCATTGATGGCATCTTCAATAGGTGCAGTGCCCAGATTATGTCCGGAAACAATAACTACATCATCTACACGACCCGTAATTCTATAATACCCAACTTCATCACGCAATGCACCGTCTCCAGTGAAATATTTGCCTGGGAAGGTAGAAAAATAGGTGTCTTTATAACGCTGGTGATCGCCCCAAATGGTTCTGGCAATTCCCGGCCAAGGGAATTTAATACACAAACTTCCGGTTACTTGATTGCCTTCAATTTCGTTGCGCTTTTCGTCCATCAAAACAGGTTGAATTCCCGGTAATGGTAACGAAGCATACGTAGGTTTTGTTGGGGTTACAAAAGCAATTGGCGAAATCATAATTCCTCCGGTTTCTGTTTGCCACCACGTATCCACTACAGGACATTTTTTATCTCCTACGTGGTTGTTGTACCAGTGCCAAGCTTCCTCGTTGATGGGTTCTCCTACAGATCCAATTACTTTCAAAGAAGTCAATTGATAGCGTTGTACGTATTCGATGCTTTCTTTTGCCAAAGCTCTAATGGCTGTTGGAGCAGTATAGAACTGAGTGACTTTATGCTTTTCGATGGTTTGCCAAAAACGACTGAAATCAGGATAGGACGGAACCCCTTCGAAAATTACAGTTGTGGCTCCATTCAATAACGGTCCATAAAGAATATAGGAATGTCCTGTAATCCAACCAATATCAGCAGTACACCAGAAAATGTCATTTTCTTCGTAACTAAAAACATTTTTAAAAGTATACGCGGTATACACCATATAACCGGCTGTGGTATGCACCATTCCTTTTGGTTTTCCGGTTGAACCGGATGTGTAAAGGATGAATAAAGGGTCTTCGGCATCCATTATTTCGGCTACATTATTGTCAGAAGCTTTGTCTAAAAGTGGTTGTAGCCATTGGTCACGACCTTCTTTCATATTGATAGTTGAGTTGATTCTTTTGGCAACCAAAACGTTCTCCACACAAGGGCAATTCAATAAAGCTTCATCAACGATACTTTTTAAATCAATGGTTTTGTTTCCGCGATAGCCACCATCAGAAGTGATGACCATTTTACATTCGCTGTCATTTATTCTTGCAGCTACTGCCGAAGCAGAAAATCCTGCAAAAACAACAGAGTGAATGGCTCCAATTCTGGCGCAAGCCAAAGTGGTAATGGCTAATTCTGGAATCATTGGTAAATAAATACAGACGCGATCTCCTTTTTGGATACCTTGTTCTTTCAATACGTTCGCCATTTTACAAACGCGCTCGTACAATTCATTATACGAAATATGCAATGCTGCTTCATTTGGATCATTCGGTTCAAAAATGATAGCCGTTTTGTCTCCTTTTTTAGCAAGATGTCTGTCGATACAGTTTTTTGTAATGTTTACTTTAGCTTCTGTAAACCATTTTATTTCGGCTTCAGCCATATTAAAATCGACTACTTTATCCCATTGTTGGTACCAAGTGAAATTTTCGGAAGCAATTTTATCCCAAAATTTTCTTGGCTCGCGAATTGATTTTTTGTAGTGTTTGAAGTATTCTTCTAAAGTATTAATTTTATAGTAACTCATGATTATTGATAAATTTTATAAATTATAAACCCCTATTTTATATTTTTTTAATGTTGCAATGATTTCGTCCACAATCGATTCGTCATCAATAGTTGACGGAATTTGAAATGACTCGCCATCTGTAATACTGCGCATTAGTTTTCGGAGGATTTTCCCCGAGCGCGTTTTTGGTAATCGCTGTACAATGACTACATTTCGTAGCGAAGCTACAGCACCAATTTGCTGGCGAACCAGTTTAATGATTTCTTGTTCCAATTGATAATGCTCAATTTCGGCGCCTAATTTGGTTACCACCAAAGCCAAAGGAATTTGCCCTTTTAACTCATCCAGAATTCCAATAACAGCGCATTCAGCAACGGATTGGTGGGAAGCAACAACTTCTTCCATTTCCGCGGTTGATAAACGATGTCCAGCCACATTAATGACATCATCCGTTCTTCCGGTAATGAAGATATAACCGTCTTCATCTTTGTAACCACCGTCGCCTGATAGATAATATCCGTCAAATTTACTGAAATAACTGGCTTTAAAACGGGCTTCGTTCTCCCAAATTCCCAACATATTTCCTGGAGGTAAAGGTAGTTTTACGACAACCAATCCTTCTTCATTCGCTTTTAATTCTTCGCCGTTTTCATTAAAAATCCGAATGTCATATCCACAAACTGCTTTTGTTGCGGAACCCGATTTCACTGGCATTTTTTCAATTCCAAGAGAATTAGCAATCATTGGCCAGCCAGATTCTGTTTGCCACCAATGGTCAATTACAGGAATAGGAATGTGCTGTTGGTACCATTCTAATGTGGCATTATCACAACGCTCTCCCGCCAGAAATTGATTTTTAAGATGGCTTAAATCATATTGTTTGATGAATTCTCCATCAGGATCTTCTTTCTTGATGGCTCTGATGGCAGTTGGAGCCGTAAACATGGTGCCCACTTTATGCTCTGAAATTATTCTCCAAAACGTACTCGCATCTGGAGTTTTGATAGGTTTTCCTTCAAAAATTATGGTGGTGTTCCGATTCAATAACGGTCCGTAAAGAATGTAGCTGTGGCCAACTGCCCAACCCATATCCGAAGCCGCCCAAAAAGTTTCGTCTTGGTTTATATTATAGATATATTTCATGGAAAATTTCAATGCCACGGCATAGCCACCGGTATCTCTTACGATTCCTTTGGGTTTTCCTGTAGTGCCGGAAGTGTATAAAATATACAGCGGATGATTGGAATGTAAAGGAATACAAGGTGTTTCTTCGGAGCCGTAAACCAAGGCGTCGTAATCCACATCGTACTTCTTAAACGGAATTCTGGCGCCTAATTTCCTGTTGAAAACAATTACTTTTTTTGGTCGGTGAGAAGCAAGTTCAATAGCTTCATCTACTAAAGGTTTGTACGCAATTAATCGGTCAATCTCTATTCCGGATGATGCCGTTATGATTGCTCTGGGTTTGCAATCATCGATTCTAATCGCTAATTCATGCGGTGCAAAACCTCCAAAAACAACCGAATGAATCACTCCAATTCTCGCACAAGCCAACATAGCAAATGCAGTTTGAGGAATCATTGGCATGTAAATTATGGCAGTATCTCCTTTTTTTAATCCTAGTGATTGCATGCCTCCTGCGAGTTTTGCCACTTCGGTTTTTACTTCTGAATAGGTGTATTTTTTTACGGTTTGTGTTACCGGAGAATCATAAATAAAGGCGGTTTGGTCGCCATATCCGTCTTGAATATGCTTGTCTAATGCGAGATAACAAATGTTCAACTCGCCATCCTTGTACCAAAGCGGATAGCCGTTCTCGTCTTTCGACAAAATTGTTTCCGGTTTACTGTACCACTCAATTTCATCTGCCTGCGCTGCCCAAAATGCTTCCGGTTGGTCGATGCTTCGGGCATAAATTTCTTCGTATTTCATGGTGTTGAATTTGTTTCTTATTGAATTAAATCCTGTACTTGTTCTATTAATTTTTTGACTGAGAAAGGTTTGACCACATATAAATTGGCACCTAATGAAAGTCCTTTTTCAATGTCTTTTTCTTTATTTTTTGCCGAAAGGAAAATGACTTTGCAATGCCGCAATCGCTCGTCTTTTTTTATTTGTTCCAATGTGGCAAAACCATCAACCATGGGCATCATCACGTCCAGAATAATCACATCGGGAAGTTGTACTTCTAAAATATCCAAAGCCTCTTGTCCGTCACGTGCTATAAAAACTTCAAAATTGTTCTTCTTGAAAGTATATTCCAGTGCCATTACAATGTTTGGCTCGTCATCTACAATTAAAATCTTTTTCATTTTTAACTATTTTCTGTTGTGTTATAATTGGGTAACGTAAAGATGAAAGTGGCTCCGTCAGTTACATTATTTTCACTCCAAATACTTCCTTTATGGTGTTCTATAATTTGTTTACAAATGGCTAAACCTAAACCGCTTCCTATTGGTTTTTTAATATTCTGGTTTCTCGATTGATAGAATTTATCAAAAATGGCTTCAGCATCTTCTTCTTTAATTATTTTCCCGTTATTGTGAATTTTGACTTCTATATTGGTTTCATTTTCAAGAATCGAAAGCACTATTTTCCCATTTGTTTCCGAACAAAATTTTATGGCATTCGATAATAAATTATGAATCACCTGAACAATTCGTTCTTCGTCATAGAAAGCTCTTATTTCTTTGTTGGAATCCTTGAATTCAACAGTTATGTTTTTGTTTTTAATTAATTGATTCAAGGAGTCTAAAGTTTTTTTAATCGTTTTTGTGATGTTGTTTTTAGACAAATAAATCTTTTGTTTCCCGGTTTCAAATTTTTCTAAATCCAGAATTTTATCAATCAAACGATTCAAACGATCGGACTCCGAAATGATGTTTTGTAAAAACTGTTTTCTCAATTCTTCCGGAATGTCATCATCGTCATGAAGAATTTCGCTGGCTGCTCGAATGGCGGTAATTGGCGTTCTCAATTCATGGGTAACCGTATCCAGAAATTCATCTTTTTGAATGTCTTTATTGACTAATTCCTGATTCGCATTTTTTAATTGTTCTGATATTTTTTTTAATTCATTCGAAGTGTCTGTCAACTTTTTATTGATAATGATATTTTCTTTGGATTCCTCCAAAATGCGCAAGACTTCCGGCAAACTGATTTTGTCTTCTTTGACCACACTCGATATTAATATTTTGGCGGAAGCCGTACCAATGTGTCCCGTCAATAAATTCTCGGCAAACTTTATAAATCGCGCATCGGCAGTTGTGATATTTTTATCGATGTTGTATTTTAAATTGAAAATAGTCAGCGCTCGTTTTGTTCGGTCTTCACCAAGAAATCGCTGTAGCACTTTTTGAATGTCAGATATGTAAGCGGTTCCTTTCCACACAAAAGCATTTTCGTGATTGGTGATGTATTTGTCAATATCCACAAACATTTCGGCATAATTACGCTCTCTGTAATTCCCTTTGAAACTCACCGATACCGCAGCATAACTCATGATATTAATGAGCAAGCTCCAAAAAACAGCATGTGGTATGGGTTCTAAATAATCCAAACCAAAAAGTTGAAAAGGCTTTAGCAATTCAATTCCCCAAGGCCCTTCCTGAATAAAAAGGCTGGTTGATTTTGTGATTCCTATGGCATACGGAATTAACAGCGTGTAGAAACAGGTTAAAAACCCAAGGATAATTCCTGTTACAGCGCCGTTTTTAGAACCTCTTTTCCAGAATATGGCACCAAAAAAAGAGGGAGCCAGTTGTGCTATAACAACAAATGAAACCAGTCCGATGGACACTAAGGAATAATCCAAAATGAAAATTCTATAGATGGCATACGCCAAAATAATAAGAGAAAAAATTCCTATTTTTCGACTGTTTACAATACGTTTACTGTTCTTTTTTTGTGAAGAGTTTTCCAGTGAACCAATGAAACCATACGGAATCAATAAGTTGTTGCTCAACATGGTGGCGAGAGCGATGGAAGATACAATAATCATCGAAATGGCTGCCGAAAACCCACCCAGAAACACTAAAACAGTCAGTACGTTATTGTCAAAAAGCTGAGGTATCAGTAAGGAATAGGTGTCTGAATTATGACCTTTTCCTTCAAAAAGGATGTTGCCTCCCCAAGCAATTGGAAATACAAAAAGGTTGAAAAGTAACAGGTACAACGGAAAAAGCCAAATCGCTGTTCGAATGTGTGTTTCTTTATTGTTTTCGACAATAGCAGTATGGAATTGTCTTGGCAATAGGAATATAGCAAACATGGATAAAACACAAAGAAAGAACCAGTTGATTCCGTTTGTAATGCCGCCTATGGTGTTTTTTTTATCAAAATCTTTAAGGACAGCAGCTTTTTGATAAATGTCATCAAATCCGTCAAAAACAAAATAGGTAACATAAATACCAACGATTAAGAAGAAAACTAATTTCAAAATGGACTCCATGGCCACGGCAGTTACAATACCGCGTCTTTTCTCGGAAGCATCTACATATTTTGTTCCGTAATAAGAAGCAAATAAGGCCAGCGCCATACAAACATAGGTTGTAGTATCTGTAAAAATATTGGAACTCGCCTGCGTTTTGGTAACAATATGAAAAGTGTCCGAAATTGATTTTAGCTGTAAGGAAATGTATGGTAAGATTCCGAAAATACAAATTATGGTTACCAGTGCTCCCAGAAATCTACTGTTTCCGTATCGTAAAGAAATAAAATCCGCAATACTGGAAATTTTATTTACTCTCGAAATTCGGATAATTCTCTTGAGGATAATCATCCATGTGGGAATAATTAATATGGGACCTAAATAAATGGGTAAATAACCTAAACCGGATTCTGCAGCAACGCCAATACTGCCGTAATAGGTCCAGGCTGTACAATATACGGCTAACGAAAAGGAATAGATGTAAGGATTATTTGTCCATTTAGAATGGCTTCTTTTTTCGGACCAATAGGCAATGTAAAAAAGAATCGACAAATAAAGCATTAATATTAATAAGAGTCCAATGCTATTCATAATATCTTTTTATGATTAAGTACGATATAGCAATTGAAAACAGCCATGCCGAGAAGATATAAATGTATATGATTGGGAATCCAAAAAGTGGTTTTGAACTGTCAAATAACAGCAAGAGTGGCACGTTCAAAGCTAATAGCATTAGCATTGAAAGGATAACCAACTTTTGTTCATGTCTCTTTTTCATAAGAAGATACGGTTTGCTTTGCAGCGGTGTTTGCTTTCGCTTTTTAAAGATTCTGTTTTCGAATCTGGGGTTTTATTTTAAAAATAGACAATCTCTGCAAGTGCATGCAGAGACTGTCTATTATGGAATTCAGTTAGTTGTCTTTTTCGTCATAATCACCCATTAAGGAATAATACCCAAAAGTTCCTAATCCTAAAACGATTAATGGGGTGAGTATAAAAAGGATAATAATTCCGAATACTAAATCCTCTTGTTTTCCTGACATAAATTTTGGTAATCCAAAAGTAAAGATGCAAAAATACGCTGCAGCAGCAGCAAATGCAATCCAAACTAATCCTAATATTCTTTTTATTTGATTCATAGCTGTGTTTTTTATACGTGAGCGTTTTTATCTTTATTTTTGATGTAAATCATTCCAATTACAAAGCTGACTGCAGCAATAACAATTGGATACCAAAGTCCTTCAAGGTAAAACTCCGGATGACCTAAGTCTTTTGCATTGGTTACAAAATAGGTTGAAATAGCAGGAAGTAATCCTCCAAAAATTCCATTTCCTACGTGGTATGGCAATGACATCGAAGTATATCTGATTTTTACCGGGAACATTTCTACCAAGAATGCTGCAATAGGACCATAAACCATAGTTACAAATATTACTTGTACAAATACTAAAAATATCAAAGCCCAATTGTCGCTGGAGTTAATTTTAATAGTTGTTTTGGTTTCTATTTTTGGTTTTCCGTCTACAACTTTAGCCGTACCGTTTTCTAAAGATACCGTTTTTACTTCTACTAATGTCGTTCCATCTGCATACTCTTTGTTGGTTGTATAGATAGAATCCATAGTTTGTTTCTTGTTCTCCTTTAATTCAGCAACAACTTTAGTGTTTGCCACAATTTCGGTTTTATTTTTTACCGATGTGGTTTCGTACATTTGTTTGTAGATTGGTCTGTACAAGACAATAGCCAATAACATTCCGCCCATCATAATGTATTTTCTACCTACTTTATCACTTAACCAACCAAAGAAGATGAAAAATGGTGTACCCAGGATTAATGCAATTCCCAGTAATGTATCTACTTGAGAAGAGTCTATCGCCATTACCGTTTTTAAGAAACTCATCGCGTAAAATTGACCGGTGTACCAAACAACTCCTTGCCCCATGGTTGCCCCAAATAAAGCCAACAATACAAATTTCAAGTTGTAACGATTTCCAAAACTTTCTTTCAATGGATTGGTACTGGTTTTTCCTTCGCTTTTCGCTTTAGCAAAAACTGGAGATTCATCCATGTTTTTTCGAATCAAATACGAAACTCCTACCATGATGATAGAAACCCAAAACGGAACTCTCCATCCCCATTCGTCAAATTGTTCCGGTGTAAGGATATTTCTGGTCGCTAAAATCACCATCAAAGAGATGAATAATCCAACCGTTGCTGTAGTCTGAATCCAAGAAGTCCAGTATCCTCTTTGCCCGACGGGAGCATGCTCGGCCACATAGGTTGCGGCTCCGCCATATTCACCACCCAAAGCAAGACCTTGAAGCAAACGAAGAATTAATACTAATAAAGGCGCCATGAATCCAATAGTTTCATAACTCGGGATACACCCAATCAAGAATGTGGCTCCGCCCATCAATAACAACGTAACCATGAAAGTATATTTTCTTCCAATTAAATCTCCTAATCTTCCGAAGAAGAGCGCTCCAAAAGGACGCACTACGAATCCGGCTGCAAATGTTGCCAAGGTAGATAAGAAGGCAGCTGTAGGATTATCTGAAGGGAAAAACTTAGTTGAAATTACAACGGCTAAACTTCCAAAGATGTAGAAATCATACCATTCGATCATTGTACCCATTGAGGATGCGGAAATGACTTTCCAAATTCCTTTTGTTGATTTAGTACTCATAAATTATATTTTTAAATTAGTTTATAGATAGATTTGAAGTTGCACTACGAATTCCCCTTTTGATCCTGAGATAGTAGATGGAGTCGTGTAAACGGGTCTTGTTGAATATTGTGCAGTGATTTTGGCATGTTGTCCATCCAAGAAAAAGTTAGTTCCAAGATCAAATTGGGTACTGGACTTGTCTAAAGCGTCAAAGCTTTTATACGTAAATGCTCCAAAAGGTTGTACACGAACTTTAGGTTTGTCTACTTTGCTTGGCAATAAAATTCCGGCTTGTGTGTACCAGATATTTCCAGATCCAATAGTAGCTTGTGCATTTCCTGGTCCGGCCAATGCTCTGTTTCCTGTGAAGTTTGGATCAACAGAACCAATATTCATAATGGCTACATTACGTAAATAGTTTGGTCCAAAATCGTAATCATAGAAAACACTGTATCCGGTAACGGCCATTTTGTTTTCTTTTTTTCCAATAGGTAAATCAAGGAAAACATCTGCAGCAAAAAGATTGATATTGTGTTTTTCAATAGTGTTGTTTACGGAAGTTCTGGTAGCATCTGGAGCAGTGTAAAAACCAGCACCAATATTGAATACTTTTTTAGTCCCTAAATAACTTCCTACTTTATAAGGCAGTAAATTAGCTTCTTGATCTAAAAATTGATATTCGAAATAACCTGCTTTAGACCATTTTGTATTTCCGCTGTTTTCAACGGCTACGGCATCACTTGCAGTGGTTACATTAGTAGGAGCTAAGTTTGTAGCGTAAGGTTTGTTGTAGCTCAAACGGTATTCTAATTTACCATATTTACCTTTGGCGAACAAACCCATTTGTCTGGCAAACTGATCTGAATTTTCAATTAATGGCCAGTTGAAGATAGGCGCGTCAATGGTTAAAAAGTTCAATGTAGAAGCCATTGTTGCTCTGGATAATCCCATGTAATAATGCAATCCTCCACCAAGAGATAAGCTGAATTTTTTGTCTTTTTCAGGTAAAACTAATGCGTATTCATTCCAAGCATCGTGAAAAAATATGCCTGGTTTTTTTCCGGCACCGTATCCTCCAGTTCCTGAAGTTCCCGCTGCACCACCATTAGTAAAGGTTTGATTGTTGATTCCAAAGTGCGTTACAATCATGTATCTTTTAGATAATTGAGAGTAGGCAAGAAAACGCAAACGTCTGTTTCCAATGTCGGTTCCGGTTGTTGCCGCTTCATTTCCAATCATTGTTCCGGGGTTCATTTGGCTGGAACGAAACCATATTTGGTTCCATGCAATAAATCGCATGTATTTTGAACCATCCTCGTTCAAATTGAATTTCATTCCGCTGCCGTAATCAACTGAGCCTTGTGAAAAACCTTTTAGGGACAATAAGAGTACTGCCGCTATAAAAAATATTTTTTTCATAAATAAAATTTTGGTTGTTAAATGGTTGGTTAATAAAGTACCAAATTCTATTATTTTATTCTGAAAAAAAATTTAGATATATTTATGTGTAAAGGTATATAGTTAATCTTTGAATCTTTCCCATTTTATAAGCATAAACTTATCTCCAAGTTCCGTTATAATCATACCTGCACCGGAAAGTAATTGTTTGTTTTTTAAATATTCGATTAGTTCTAAGTGGCTAAAAATCTTATAAGTAGGATGGTAGTTGGCGTGAGACGGTTTTTTTATGTTAAATGTCTTTACCCAGTTGCTTACCGTGACGTGGGAAACCCCAATAATTCGCTCGATTTCACGAAAACTCAAGCCTTCGAGATAGAGCTGTAATGCTTTGGTTACATAGTAATCATCAATCTTTTTGCCTATTTTATTTACCGTAAAAAAATAGTTGCATTTTTTACATAAATACCTTTGTTTACTGTTGATTATGCCACTTTTTATAATGTGGTTGCTTTGGCATTTCGGACACGTTAAAAGTTCCATATATATAAATTTTGCATAAATATAGTAATTTAGCAACTATGTAAAAGAGAATTATATAATAAAATCGTTTTAAATTTATTAAAGGCGCATTTTTATTGAAAAAAATGTGTGTGTTTGATAAATTTTATCCTTTTTAAAATAAAGCAATTGTTTAGAATCCCAAATGTGTTTTGAAATCGCTTTGTTTGCAATAGTATCTTTTGTTTTGTATTCAGTAACTCGATGGCATGAAATTTTTGCTGTAAAATTTTTTCATAAAAAACAGTCTAACTAGATAAAAGTACTTATATTTGTAATAAGTATTTATACTTATTTTTTAAAAAGTGTTATGGTACAAGTCGAAGAAGCCTTATCGATAATTGCAAAGAATAGTTGCAAGATGCCCATTAGAAAAATTAAAGTGGCAAAATCACTTGGTTTTATCTTGGCAGAAACAATTTATTCGCCAATGGATATGCCGCCTTTCAGGCAATCAGCGATGGACGGTTACGCTTTTATACATAGTGAATTGCAGCAATTGGATGTAGTAAGCACTTCGCAGGCGGGTGACTTTTCGAATAAAAAAATAAAGGAAAATCAGGCGATTCGAATATTTACAGGGGCTTACGTTCCTGATGATTTGGATACGGTTGTCATGCAGGAACATACTGCGGTTAAAAATAAAACGGTTGAAATAACTAAAATGCCTGTTCGTTTTGCCAATGTCAGAAACAAAGGCGAGCAAATCAAAGAAAACGAACTCGTATTAGAAAAGAATACTTTGATTACTCCTGCTACTATTGGTTTTTTAGCTTGTTTGGGAATCACGGAAATTACAGTTTATGCCAAACCAAAAGTTGCCATTGTAGTCACGGGAAACGAATTGGTGAAAGCCGGAAGAAAATTAGCTCAAGGAAAGATTTACGAAAGTAATTCGATTATGCTGCAATCCGCTTTGCAGGGAATTGGGATTAAGAAAATAGAAATATTCCGTGTGAAGGATAATCTGAAAGCGACAAAAAGAGTGTTGAAAAGCTGTCTTTCTGCGTTTGATGTGATCTTGGTTTCTGGCGGAATTTCGGTTGGGGATTATGATTTTGTAAAAGAGGCACTTTTGTCAAATGGAGTAGAAGAGTTGTTTTATAAAATCAATCAGAAACCGGGAAAACCTTTGTTTTTTGGAAAAAAAGACAAAACGATAGTTTTTGCATTGCCAGGAAATCCAGCGTCAACATTGACCGGTTTTTATATTTACGTTCATCCGGCGCTAAAAATAAGTATGGGTTTTGAAGCTATTTATTTGCCAAAAATTAAACGAAAAATTACGGTTCCGTTTGAAAATACATCCGGAAAATCACTGTTCTTGAAAGGGTTGTATGACGATGAAAAAGTTACTATTCTGGAGAGTCAAAGTTCAGCGATGTTAAACACTTTTGCAACAGCAAATGCTTTAATTTATTTGCCTTATGATGTGGTAGATATTGCAAAAGATCAGGAAGTACAGGTTATACCGCTTTATTGATAGAAAATAATAATCCTAGTAAGGAGTGTAAAGTTGATTGATTAGGTTAATAAGAATATAGTTTGAAGCAAGAAACAAGAGAGAAGATAGAAATAAATTAAGATTGATGATTTAGTATTAAAAGCAGCATCATAATCATGCTTCTTGTTTCTAAGTTTTTTCATCTCTTTAAAAATAAAAAAAAATGCAAGTATCAATTCTTTGTGGAGGGAAAAGTAGCCGAATGCAGTCGGAGAAAGGATTGGTATTGTATCAAAACAAACCTTTTATCGAGCATATTATTGAAGCGGTTTTGCCAATATCGAGTAACATTCAATTGATTACGAATACAAACGATTATGATTATTTAGCATACAAGAAAATAAAAGATATAGTAGTTGATAAAGGACCTTTGGGCGGAATATTTACCGCGTTGGTTCATTCAGAAACGGAGATGAATTTGATATTGAGTTGTGATATTCCGTTGATTTCTAGCGAAATACTATTGGAGTTGATTGAAAAGCATGGTACAAATTTTGATGTTTCTGTTTTTGAAGATACAAATCGGATTCATCCTTTGATAGGAATATATTCAAAAAGAATACTACCTGTTTTAAAAGAGGCAATTGATGTAAATGATTTGAAAATGATGCGCTTCATTTCAAATGTAAAACATCAATTGATTCCGATTACGGATGCCAAAAGACACTTGTTTAAAAATATAAATTCTGTTGCCGAGTTGAACGAATTGAATACCAATTTATCCCAGTTAAAATGAAAAATTCAAATACACCAAAATTGACAATCGTCGGGGCGGGCCCCGGAGATGTGGAGTTGATTACTTTAAAAGCCATCAAAGCGCTGGAAAGTGCTGATGTTGTTTTGTATGACGCCCTTGTAAATGAAGAGTTATTGCAATATGCTACGCAGGCAGAAATCATTTTTGTGGGGAAACGTTTTGGGTGTCATGCGTACAGTCAGGATCAAATTAATGAATTGATTGTTTCGATGGCAAAACGTTTTGGTCATGTTGTTCGATTGAAAGGCGGCGATCCATTTGTTTTTGGAAGAGGAAGCGAAGAGATTGAATATGCTGAAAAATTTGATTTGGAAACAGCAATTGTTCCCGGAATTTCATCGGCTTTAGGCGTTCCTGCATCTAATGGAATCAGTTTGACACAAAGAAAAATTGCCGAAAGTTTCTGGGTAATTACCGGAACTACTTCTGATCATAAGTTGTCTAAAGACGTGGCTTTGGCATCGCAATCCTCAGCAACGGTGGTGATATTGATGGGTATGAATAAATTGGACGAAATTATTTTGATTTATCAAAACAACAGGACCGATGATTTACCAGTTGCCATCATTCAAAACGGAACAAAAGACACGGAGAAAAAAGTGGTAGGAACCATAAGTTCGATTGCGAAATTAGTCGAAGAGCACCAACTTTCCTCTCCTGCAATTATCGTCATAGGTGAAGTGGTGCGAAATGCTTCAAAATTAACGGCTTATTTTCAAGAGGAGAATTTAGAAGATGAGTTTATTTTTCAAAATTTAAATGTAATGTCATGATAGCGGTTAAATATTTTGGCGCCATAGCCGAGAAAACAAAAAGTCAAGGAGAAGAATTTTCTTTTTCGAATATGCCTTTGAAGGATTTGTTGTCTGTATTGAAATATAAATACGAATTGGATTTACTTTCATTTAGCATCGCCATTAATCAAAAAATAATGCAAGATACTTCCAGTTATATTCTAAAAAGTAACGATATTGTAGCTTTATTACCGCCATTTGCCGGAGGATAGTACCCCTAACCCCTAAAGGTGAATTATAAAAGACTAAGATTATGGAAACAGCACGATACAACCGACAAATTATACTTCCTGAAGTAGGAATTGATGGGCAACAAAAACTGCAGCAAGCCAAAGTCTTAATTGTTGGCGCAGGTGGATTGGGTGTGGCTGTTTTACCGTATTTGGCTGCAGCCGGAATAGGGGAAATTGGTATTATTGACGATGATAGAATCGAAGTGACCAACTTGCAACGCCAAGTGATTTACAAAAGCAGTTCCGTGGGAAAAAGTAAAGTTCTCGAGGCAAAAGCTATGGCTTTGGAACTCAATCCTTCGATAAAAATAAAGGCAATCACTGAAAAATTAGATTCGAAAAATGCAATTTTGTTATTCGAACACTATGATATTATAGTCGATGCGACGGACAATCTGGATACTAAATATTTGATTAATGACGCGTGTGGTGTAACCAACAAACCTTTTGTTTACGGCTCTGTTTATAAATTTGAAGGGCAGGTTTCTGTTTTTAATTATGAAAACGGACCTACATACCGCTGTTTATTTCCGGATGAATCCAATGAGGTTAAGAACTGTAATGATGCGGGAGTTATGGGAATATCGGTGGGAATCATCGGCATGTTTCAAGCAAATGAAGTATTGAAAATGGTTTTGGGAATAGGGGATTTGTTGTCTGGAAAATTACTGGTTTATAATATGTTGAATAACGAACAACAGAAGTTTGAGTTTTCAAAAAAAGCGATGCATATTATTGATTTACTAGCTTTCGAAAATAAATATAGCTCAGTAGAAACTGCAACTATTGAAATTAGTGCTGCACTTGCATTGGAACAAATACATCATCCGGAAGTTATTTTTCTGGATGTTCGAAATGCTGATGAATACCCAAAAATAACAATCAAAAATGGGATTCAAATACCGTTAGACCGTTTAGAATCTGAATTGCATCAACTGGAACCGAAAGCGACATTACTTGTTTTTTGCCAATCCGGAATTAGAAGTAAAAAAGCAGTGGAGATTCTTAGAAATAATAATTTCATGAATGCCAAAAGTATTGCCGGTGGCGCTAAAGCATTAGATAAAATAGACGCTTACAAGGTTTTGGAGACTTTGTAAGTATAAATAAAATAAAATCATGAGTAAGAAAACTGTTTTCATTCAAGGACCCATTTCTTCGGAATTTATAGGGCAGTCGATTGCCAAACACCAATCGAAAACCACTATTGGAGCACATAATATTTTTTTGGGTCAAGTCAGAGCCGATGTTATTGACAGTCAAACCGTAGCAGCAATTGATTATACTGCTTACGAGGAAATGGCAGACGAAGCACTCAGTGTGATTAGAGAGAAAGCTTTCGCGCAATTCGATTTGATTTGCATGCACATTTATCATAGTTTGGGTACGGTGAAAGCCGGAGAAATCTGTTTGTTTGTGTTTGTTTCGGCAACGAGAAGAAAGCAAGTGTATGAAGCTACGGAAACAATTGTGAATTGGATAAAAACTGATGTGCCTATTTTTGGTAAAGAAATATTTGAAAATAGTACTTTTACCTGGAAGAAAAATAGTTTGTAGTAATAAAAGTCATAAAGTAACGGAGTCGAAGGTCTTAAGGGCGAAAGTCATAATTTCCGTTGTAGATAGCGATTGTCTTTAATGATTGGCTTAAACATTTTAAAGTACAAAAAAATTAAAAAGTAGTTCGTAGTTTCTATAATTAGTCGTTATCAGATTTAACCTGAAACTTTAAACTTTAAACATTTTAAAAAAAATGGTTGATATCACGCATAAAATAAGTACGCTCCGCACCGCAACAGCTCAAGCAACAGTTATAGTCAGCAAGCAAGAAACTATTGACGCCGTTGTGAATAATCTGGTGCCAAAAGGGAACGTGCTGGAAATGGCAAAAACTGCCGGGTTATTTGCGGTGAAAAACACGCATTTATCGATTCCGGATTGTCATCCTATTCCAATTGAATTTACGTCGGTAGCATATGAAATCAACGAATTGAGCATTGATATTATTTTCAATGTGAAAACGGTTTATAAAACCGGAGTTGAGGTCGAGGCGATGCACGGTGCTTCGATTGTGGCGCTTACGATGTATGATATGCTGAAACCAATTGATAAGAACATCGAGATTTCGACCATTAAACTAATTAGTAAGGAAGGCGGAAAATCATCTTTCAAAAATAGATTTCCATCCGCCATTACAGCGGCGGTTTTTGTTTGTTCCGATTCTATTTTTGCGGGAGATAAACAAGATCGTTCCGGTAAAATAATTGTCGAAAAACTGGAAATTAGCGGCGTGGAAACGACACATTACGAAATCATACCAGATGAAATGGATGTGATTCAAGAGCGAACTAAAGCTTTCGCAAAAGAAAATCAATTGATCATTTTTACAGGAGGAACCGGGCTTTCGCCAAGAGATGTTACACCGCAAGCATTGGAACCGTTATTAGAAACCAGAATTCCGGGAATCGAGGAAGCCATACGCAATTATGGACAACAGCGCATGCCGTATTCCATGCTTTCCAGAACCGTTGCGGGAACTTTAGGCAATTCGTTGGTACTGGCTTTACCGGGTTCAACTAATGGCGCAAAGGAATCTATGGACGCCATATTTCCTTATGTGCTGCATGTTTTTCATATTTTAAAAGGCAATAATCATGACACCAAATAATGCTGTTTTAACGGATGATTTTGGACGTAAACACAACTATTTGCGTATTTCTCTAATTGAGAAATGCAATTTGCGTTGTACCTATTGCATGCCAGCCGATGGAATTGTATTAAGTCCAAAAGCGAGCTTGATGACGGCTGACGAAATTCACGCCATCGCCCAAACATTCGTCAATAATGGTGTTGATAAAATAAGGCTTACCGGCGGAGAACCGCTATTAAGAAAAGATTTTCCTGAAATAATCGCCAAACTGGGGTCGCTCAAAACCGAGATTTCCATTACTACAAACGGAATTCTGATTGACAAACATATAGATGTTCTAAAGCAGTTTAACGTCAAGAAAATCAACTTGAGTTTAGATACTTTGGTGGCTTCAAAATTCCATTCGATTACGCTTAGAAACCAGTTTCAGAGTGTAATTGATAATCTGCACTTGTTGCTGAACAATGATTTCAAAATCAAGGTAAATGTGGTTTTAATTAAAGGATTCAATGACGATGAAATCATTGATTTTATAAAACTCACCCAATTTTTACCCATTTCGATTCGGTTTATAGAATTCATGCCTTTTGCAGGAAATGAGTGGGACAAGAGCAAAATGGTTTCTCAAAAGGAGATTCTGGATCAGGTGCAACATCATTTCCCAGAATCGGATGTAGAGAAATTAGAAGACGATAAAAACTTCACCGCCAGAGAATTCAAAATAAAAAACTACTTGGGAAGTTTTGGGATTATCAGTTCGATAACCAATCCTTTTTGTGACGGTTGCAACAGAATTCGCCTTACGGCCAATGGGAAAATTAAAAACTGTCTGTTCTCCAACTCCGAAACAGACTTACTGACGCCTTTCAGAAATGGCGAAGCGATAGAAGACCTGATTGCTTTTGCCATTAAAAACAAAAAGAAAGTACGCGCAGGAATGACTACTATCGAGGATGTAAATAATCCCGCTTTGAATCAAGACAACCGCAGCATGATTGCTATTGGGGGTTAATACTTCATTATTATTATCAGGAGCTAACCTCGTTATTCGTTGCAACCCATTTGATCTTAAACCCTTTTTCTTGGCGCTGGCAGGAGCTTTTGTGCAAAAAAGAAAGTGAATGCGGTTTCCTGTAAAGTTTACAAGTAAGAAGGAATTATTTTTGAAAATAAGATAATTATCAAAATTGATTTATCAGATTTTTCGGTGATTAAATACTACATTTGAAATAAATAATTGTCTGAAAATTACGAGACCTATCTACTCAATTTAGGGGTGATAAGTCTATAACGCAGTAGTATATACTAGTTAGCGGTAATGCCAGTCAAAACATAAATCATTATATATATTCATTGTGGAAAAAACTCATAAAGACTATCTCACAAAAACTTTCTTAGAAGAATTAAATTATAAAATTTGGTCTACAAAAGGAAGTAGATTTAATGCTAGTTCAAGACTGATAAAAACATCACGACTTTCAAATTTGTCAATTAGCATGCTTTCTATTTATCTAACTGCAGTTGGATTACTTTCAGTCTATAATTTAAGTTTCAACACCATAAATGAAAATTTGATAGCTTATTCTATAACTTATCTTTCTATTTTAACTTTAGTATTTGGACAAATTGAAAACGCTAAAGATTTTACAATGAAAGCAAAAGAATTTCATAACTGTGGTTTAGAATTGTCAAATATATATAATGAACTCAGAATTTATAAAACATTAACTGAAAATCAAACACTACAAGGCAAAGAAAAATTTGCTAAAGAAATTTCAAACGCCTATCAAAGAGTGTTAGAAAAACATGAAAACCATCAACAAATTGACAATGATCGTTTCAGATCTAAAACGGCTAAATATCATGAACTATCAATATTTTCAGTTTTAAAGATTAAATTCATATATTACATACGAACTGCTTTTATTTATCATCTTTTAATTGTTTTACCACCAGTAATAATAATAACATTTTTGATGCACTAAAAAAATTATCATTACCGCTAACAGGTACTATCTTAAAAAACAAATTTTACTTGACTATATTTTTCTAAATTTGTATTAGTAAAGAGGAAGCCTACTGTGATTTTCACTGGATGTTTACCTTGTATAGCCTCAACTTGATTGGGGCTATTTTTTTGTATTGATGCGGCTTTTTCAAAGCCGAGTAAAGAAGAAAGCTCCTGATCCTTTTCTTGGATAGTAAGAATGTAGTTGGGATTATATTTTTCGTTTTTTTTCCATAGATGATAAATGGTCGTGAGAAGTTTTTTTTGAACCGCTACATAGCTTTTCATTTTGATGGCGTGTTTAGCATAGGTTCGTTCATAAAGTTCAAAAAACGCTGGCTCTTGGTACTTCACTGCCGTAAATGCTGGCATAAATAGTGCCCGACGAATGTGTGAATTCCCTTTTTTGGAAATCCTGGTTTTACCCGTAACGCTACTTCCAGACTCGCTCTCTACTACATCAAAACCAGAATAACTAACCAATTGTTTGTAATTCTTGAACAATTCAAAGCCATTAGTTTCTGCTAAAATAGTGGCTAACGTTAGGATTCCAATTCCTTTTATTTGGCAAATGTTATCCACTTTTTGTTTAACGATTTGATCGCTTTCCAGATGGTTTTTTATAATCTTTTCTAGCTCTTTGATTTGTTTGTTAAAGAGTTGGACTACCTTCTTGAGTTGTTTTACAACGGGTTTGATGTCATACATACCAAATTCTAAGGCGTGTAATTGATTGTTAATGACTGTTTTTTGTTCTTGTAAGTTCTGGTGTTGGCGGGTATATTGGCGGAGTTCATAAAAATATTTACCAGCGGGTTGCCATAAATCAAGGCATTGCTCAGCTCCCATTTTTGACAATCCTTTTGCATCTATAGAATCGTTTTTGGACTTCAACCCCATTGAAATTAAATAATGCTTGGCTTTGTTGGGGAGAATTATCGAAACATTATACCCTTTTTCAAACAGGAAAAGAGCGTAGTTCTCGTGATAAACTCCTGTGGCTTCCATGCAAATCACCAGTGGAATTTCGGGTTCTATATGCCACTTTTTAATCCAAAGTAATAACTCCGAAAATCCTTTTATAGTATTGTTAAATACAATACTTGACTTTACAGTAACTTTTTGACTCTCATTAATTAAACTAATACTTCCGTTTACTTTTTTACTTGAAATATCAAGCCCGATGGAATACTTTATGGTCATAATTTATTTATTTTTTAATAAACAAATATCACATTGGTCTTAGCTCATTTTTATACAGCGTCTTAATCCGAAATCAAGCGCTTAAGTACTTATTGTGACTTGAATGTAATAAAACAAAGTTGATTTACCTGTTAGTCAATATCGTCTTGAAAACGTATCTAGCCACGTCACAATTTGGCAACTTTGCTTTGTTTATTGTTAGTTATTAATCAAAGGTATTTTTATTATATTTGAATAGGAAACAAAGATATGAGCAACTACAACAGCTTTGGGTAATTGGCTTAATGGAAAGTTGGTTTTGTATTTTGGGATGCTTTCGTAAACCCGCTGTAAGGAGAAGAACGTTATATGATACTCTATTGCATATCTCTGAAAAATTAAAAAATGTAAACTAACATCTATGGGTTATAACGATGAAATAATTAAATTCTCAATTAGAGGATTTGAACAAACAGGAAAGCCTTTAATCCTTAATGGCACTCATAAGCATGTGTTGAAAAATACACACGAAAACTTTTTTGGCCGTCGTCCTGATTTGAAATTTCACCGATGGGCAGGCAGCTTAAAAAGCTCTCAAGCTCTTGCTTATAATATTTTTTCTGGAATAGATCATGCAATATTTGAATATGATATGTGGGCACTTGATACATTTTCACAACACAAAGCCTGTATTGATGTAGCGATTGAAGATTGTGGCGTAGTAAAAATGTACGAAGTAAAGATGTTCGAGATTGTAAATTCCAGAGGAAAAAATAAAATTTTTAATAAACCCGAGCAACAAAAATATTTTAATCCTGATAATTATAAATGGAACAAGCAAATTGTAGCGCCATTTATATCGTTTATCCAAAGTGTTCAAATACATTTTCTCGATAAACCAATCTATGGCGAAGGATTAAAACAATTGTGTTGTCATCTTCTCGGAATTATTAACGAGATGACTAAAGAGGACGGTAGGTTGATAGGTAAAAAAGTAGAATTATACAGCCTTTGTTTTGATAATCCATTTTTACCACAATTTGAAAAGGATTTAGAAAACTATAAAGACGTTCTTAAACAATTTATTCCTCTTGTAAATAGATTTTTAAAACAA
Organism: Flavobacterium sp. 120; assembly: GCF_003633605.1. NCBI lineage: Bacteria > Pseudomonadati > Bacteroidota > Flavobacteriia > Flavobacteriales > Flavobacteriaceae > Flavobacterium > Flavobacterium sp. 120. The sequence goes on from NZ_RBKZ01000001.1 coordinate 279,864, forward strand.
ATCAATTTGGAGTCTTTCATTAAGTATCACGGCTTCTTATCATTACAGGAATTTCTACATGAAAACGGTCATCAGCTAGGCTCAGGAAATTGCAATTACGTAGCGAACAGATATTTAAAATCAGGTGATGATTAATAAGAGGTCTCGTTACCCCCGCTACCGCACGAATCCTTTCGTGTGGTTCGTGTAAATTAAAACTAAACTTAATCTTAAAAACAGTAACTATGAGCAGAAATTATAAATTTCATAATCCAGAGGGTTTGTACTTTATAAGTTTTGCAGTGGTAGGTTGGTTAGATGTATTTACTCGTAATGAGTACAAAGATTTATTTCTTGAAAGTGTAGCATTTTGTCAAAAAAACAAAGGATTAGAAATTCATGCTTGGTGCATTATGAGTAATCATGTGCATTTAGTTTTTAGAAGTATAAAGGATCAGAAGCCTGAATTATTGATTGGTGATTTAAAACGGTTTACCAGTCAATCAATTGTAAAAAGTATACAAGAAAATCCAAGAGAGAGCAGAAAAGAATTCTTGTTGGATTTTTTTAAAAAAGAAGCTGAAAAAAGTTCAAATGTAAAACACTATCAATTTTGGCGTCATGATAATCAACCTATTGAGTTGTGGAGCAATAAAGTTATTCAACAAAAGATAGATTATGTACACAATAACCCTGTAGAAGGAGGCTTAGTTTATAAAGCGGAAGATTATGTATACAGTAGTGCTATTGATTATTCAGGTCAAAAAGGATTAATTGACGATGTAGTTGTTTTTAGAATGTTTACTATTTAATGATAACGAACCACACGAAAGGATTCGTGCGGTAGCGGGGGTGGTTTCTATGAAATGGTATTATGAAAAAAGTTCATTATTCCTAGCCCTGATGGTAGCGGCATCCTCGTAATCCCGAAGCATCGGGACTACGAGATACAGCGTACAGCAGGAGGTTTCGTTCTTGAAAAGGCAATCATTCTGCTCCAAATTATAAATAGGTCCGAACCTTTTTAGTAGTTTTACTGTAACACAATTTCAATACTGCACTCTTACTGTAGAACCTATTGTTATTAAAAGCTATACTTTATGAAAAAAATTGTTTTAAGTGCCGTTGTACTTTGTTCAACCTGTATGTTGCAGGCCCAGAACATCAATAAAATTATCAATACAAAAGACGTTACCAAGATAGAGAAAGTGCTTTCGGCGGATGATATGCAAGGCCGAAGAGCGTTTACTCCGGGTATCTATAAGGCTTCCTCTTATATTGAATCTGAATTTAAGAAAATAGGACTGCAAACATTTAACGGAGCGAAAGATTTCAAGCAGGAATTTTCTATGACGGAGTCTAAAAATGTATCCTTAAAGGTGCTGATTGATGGTAAAGCGATAGATAAAGCGGATGTAGTTTCTTTTTCCTACCAACCGCAACTTGCTATGACTGAAAAAAGCGATGTTCAGGTTGTGAAAATAAATGCCGGAGATAAATTTGGCCCGAAATTTTACGAATATTACCAGAGCGAAAAAAATCTTTTGGTTCTTGTGGATGCTTCTTTTAAACCCCGAATCCCAAATATGAGACACATTCCACAAATGACTGCTAGTCCTGGAGGAAATTCGGTGGTGTTTGTTTTTGGTGCAACTGATGCGACTCAATTTTCAATAGAAGGCACCAATACAATCACCAAAAATACATTAAATAACGTAGTGGGCGTTTTGAAAGGCAAAAGCAAACCCAATGAATATGTTGTTTTTTCAGGACATTATGACCATTTAGGTGTGGGTTCCCCTGCAGAAGGAGTGGAGCACGATGCTACCGATTCTATTTATAATGGTGCCAATGATGATGCCGCCGGTACTACAGCCGTAATCATGCTGGCTAAGTATTTCAAGAAACTAAACAATAATGAGCGTACGATATTGTTTACCACATTTGTAGCGGAAGAAATAGGCGGTTATGGCGCACAATATTTTTCGAAACAATTAAATCCGGATCAAGTAATGGCTATGTTTAACTTGGAAATGATTGGAACGGAATCAAAATGGGGTAAAAATTCGGCTTACATTACTGGTTTTGAAAAATCTAGTATGGGAGAAATTCTTCAGAAAAACTTACAAGGATCAGCGTTTAAGTTTTATCCGGATCCTTATCCGGAACAACAATTATTCTATCGTTCCGATAATGCGACTCTGGCAAAACTAGGCGTTCCTGCACATACGATATCGACGTCTAAAATGGACAGCGAACCTAATTATCACAAAGTAAGTGATGAAATAGAAACTCTTGATATGGTGAATATGACACAAATCATTAAGGCCATTGCCATCAGTTCTGCTACTATCGTAAACGGAAAAGATACGCCATCAAGAGTGGACAGCAGTGCTTTGAGTAGAAAGTAGCATAGTTCTTCGGCTTTCTTTCTTGATAAGTAAAGTCTATATAGTAGTAATGGGTAATTATTTTACAATCAGATTGTGAAATAATTACCCATTTTTGTGTTTATCAAGAATTTAAAAATAAATTTTGAGAATAAAGATTATTTTTTATATTTGCATAACTAGTTATGTAATTAATTATACAACATGAAAATATTCGAAAAAACAGGAAAAATGGCTTTGGGTAGTCGGTTACGTTTACTGACCGCTACAGTAACCGAAAACGCAGCCCAAATTTATGAATTATACCAAGTGGAGTTTTCTCCAAAATGGTTTCCCGTGTTCTTTGTCCTTTCAGAAGAGGGCGAAAAGACCATTACCGAAATCGCTAATGAAATAGGACATTCTCAACCATCGGTTACTAAAATCATTCAAGAAATGACGGTTTCCGGATTGGTTCAGGAAAATCTAAAATCAAAGGATAAACGCAGGACTCTCGTGGGGTTAACCCAAAAAGGAACAGTGCTTTCGGAAAAAATCAAGGTGCAATGTACTGATGTAGATGCCGCAATTGAAGGCATTATAACGGAAGCCACACACAACCTTTGGGAAGCGATTGAAGAATGGGAATTTTTGTTGGAACAAAAGTCGTTGTTCAGACGAGTACAGGAGCAAAAAAAACTGCGTGAAAGTAAAGACGTCCAGATTGTGGAATACACTCCTCAATATCAGTCCGCTTTTAAATCGCTGAACGAAGAATGGATTTCCACATACTTTGAAATGGAAGAAGCCGATTATAAAGCTTTGGATAATCCAAAAGAATATATTCTGGACAAAGGCGGGAAGATTTTCGTTGCGTTATACAATAATGAACCCGTTGGAGTTTGCGCACTCATTAAAATGAATGATGCCAACTATGATTTTGAAATGGCAAAAATGGCAGTTTCACCAAATGCACAAGGCAAAAACATCGGAGGATTGCTTGGTCAAGCTGTTGTTGATGCTGCGAAGAAATTGGGTGCTTCCAAATTATATTTGGAAAGTAATACCATTCTGAAACCCGCAATAAATCTATATCATAAGTTAGGCTTCCAGAAAGTAGCTGGGCTAGCCACACCTTACAAACGATGTAATATCCAAATGGAATTAAATTTAAACAATCAATTGTAGAGAATATGAAAAATATAGTAAAAAAAGAAAATGCTACCCCAAAACAATTTTTGGGAGTTGATTTTGTCGTTCTTTCCATTGGTAAAGACTCCATGGTTACAAAAATGCTGTATAAGTCAACTGATTTTGTTCCTTTTCATAAACATCCTAACGAACAGAGCGGTTATGTTATTTCCGGGAAATACAAATTGAAATTCTCTGGAGAAGAATTTTTATTATCTGAAGGAGATACTTATTCGATTCCTGCCAATGTGGAACATTCTATTGAAATTATTGAAGCTGGTCAGGTAGTTGATGTTTTTACACCCATCCGACAGGATTATTTATAAATTGTATAGGATAACGATACCATACAACATTGAGGGAAGTTGCAGTTTTATTTTAATAATCATTAATTATTACTGCAATTCCACCTTGACATTATACTGATTTAAACTCAAAATAGTTTCTATAGATCCAAAAGTGGCAATGCTTCTTTGGTATTCTCTTTCTTTTTTCAAAGCGATTTGTTTCACGCAGTTTTGAAACCGACTCACTTCTTTTAGATTGGTTAAAATTAATCCTGGAACAGGAGCATTTTTTCCTTCTTTGTCTTTGGAAACCATCGTAAAATAAGACGAATTACAATGTTTTACGACTCCAGTTTGAATATTCTCGGCTTCTACTCGAATGCCAATAATCATAGAACTCGTTCCCACGTAATTTACGCTGGCTTTCATGGTCACCAATTCGCCCACTTCAATAGGTTTCAAGAAATTCACCGTATCTACAGAAGCCGTTACGCAATAATTCCCTGAAAATCTGGAAGCGCAGGCAAAAGCAATTTGATCGAGTAAGGATAAAATGTAACCTCCGTGAATTTTACCACTAAAATTAGTGTGCGAAGGCAGCATTAATTCTGAAATGGTGATATGTGAGGAACTTACCGTTTTGAAAGTAGTGTTCATTTGATGCGTTATTTATTTTTACAAATGGCTTTTATAAAGTACCCAGTTTTTCTCCGGCTAATACGACAAAGTTTATTTTTGGAGATTCACATAAAGAACAGCAGTAGTCCTCCGGTAAATCTTTGAATAAAACTCCTTTTTCAATGCCTTGAATAACATCGCCGTATTCTGAATTGTATAAAGTCAAGCACTCTGGACATTGATGAATATCTTGTGTTGTTGTCTCTTTTTTAGTTGCTTTTGCAGGGACTTCAGCAATTTGATTTCCTAATTCATCAAAATATTTCCTGCTCAATTCAATCAAAATGGTTGGCAATTCCAGTTTGTCAACATCTTGCGCATGAACAATGTATTCTTTGGTATTTGGGTCAAAATTTTTAGCATACAAAACATTATACGTGTCTCTAATTTTGATGGATTCCAAGTCTTTTGGCAACTCATTTTTTTCTACTACAATCGAAGTGAAATAATGTCCGTCTCGGTTGTATTCTGATATTCCAAAAGTAAGTCCGTACGTACTGATGTCAAACTGATCCAGCGTTCGAACCAGAAAAGTTTTGAGATTCAACGCCCATTCCATCGCAACGGGTAAGTGCCAGTTGAGTTCCAATAAGGAGTGACGCACGTTAATTCCTTTTTTGCCCAGGAATTTTTCCCAGTCTAATTTTCTGTCTTTTGGAATCCCTTTTATGATAAATGATTTCCAAGGCGTGATGCATATTTTTCCGATTTTACAATCAAAACACAAATCGCACATTTCTTTCAAAAAGTCTAAATCATAGAGGTTATTTCTCCAATACAAACCCAGCCAATATTGGTCAATTCCCAATCGGTTCATGCCTTCGTAATACGGAAATGGGTAAAAAGGAATGTTCAAGGGCTTGTCTATGGTTCTGTTATTGGTGTCCAAAGCATCGCTGACCAATTGAAAAATCATCTCAACAGAATCCGGTTCTTCAATAAGTTTCTTTTCTATTTCATAATATATTTCAGCAATATTCCAGCTGTAAATCAGTACGGGATACATTTCCATTTTGTCCCATTTTGGCAAACGAACGTATAAAAACCAGTAGTCCTCGTGATCCGAAGCAATGAAGTTGATGTGTCCCGTAAACAAAGGAACCAACTGTTGTTTTGGGTCGGTGATATTAACTTTTAGCTTAGGATGTTGCTTGAATTGTTCTAAAATATATAAAAATTTATTTCCCGTAAGCCAAGGTGTGTTTCTAAAAATATCGGTGGAAACATAGGACGAAACAATGTTATTTCCGCTTTTTTCATTGGGATGTACAAAAAGATTTTTACCTACTTTTTCCTTGTCTACCGCCGTAAAATCTTTTGGAAATATAATGTCTTGCCGAGAACCAAAGGAGATGGAATCCAGCCCTTGTTCTAAACCCATATTTACAATTTCTCGCAATTCACCTGGTGAAATCACGCCTCCTTTTACTATTAGTCTTGTCAATTCCATGTTTATTTAGTGTTCAGTATTCAGTAATTAGTGTTCAGTTACTGACTGTAAACTGACCACCGATCACTGACCACTATTATTTATTTTTTGCTAAAATTTCTTTTACTTCGGTTTTACAACTTCCACAGCCCAGTCCGGCGCCGGTGGTTTTGCATAATTCGGTAAAATTAGTCACGCCGCTTTTTATGGCTTCTTCAATATTGCCGCTTCCCACTTGGCTGCAAGAACAAACGAGTTTTCCTAAAACGGGTTTCGCATTCGAACTTCCTCTTAGCAACGTATTTCTTTTGTCGGATAATTCAATTTTGCTTTCAATCATGGTTTTGAATTCGGCAAACTCATTTTTATCGCCCATCAAAATTGCTCCAACTAGTAAGTCGTTTTTGACGATACACTTTTTATAGTATCTTTTTCCCAAATCAGAAAACACAATTTCTTCGTAAGAATCATCATTCTCTGGAATTTCAATTTCTCCAATGCTGCATAGGTTGATGTCTTCGAGTTTCAGGATGTTCATTAAAACGGAACCTTTATAAAAACTGCTGATGTCGCCGGCCATAAAATTTGCCAAAACATCCGCTTGTTCTTCAGCCGCTGAGGTGATTCCGAATAACTGATTGTTGAATTCGGCTATTTCGCCAATGGCAAAAATATTTGGATTCGACGATTGTAAATACTGATTTACTTTTACGCCACGTCCGCAGGAAATCCCTGATTCTTTGGCTAATTCTATATTTGGGATGGTTCCAATGGTGTACACGATTGCGTTTGCCGTAATAATTCGACCACTTTTTAGGGCAATTTCTATTTCATTAGGATTTTCGGTTTCGAATACCGTGCTGACTTCATTATCAAAATATATTTGTATGTCCCGAAGCTGTACTTCTTCGGCCAGTAATTTACTGGAGATTCGGTCTAATTGACGTTCCATTAATCGGGAAGCCCTTTGAATTATCGTGATTTTTACTTTTTTATGTTTTAAGGCTGCCGCCAATTCCAATCCTAATAATCCACCGCCTACAATAACAACATGTTGCTCTTCGGGAGGTAAATTAGTGTCATCTAGATAGTTTTTCAATCGGTCAGCATCTTCTTTTTTTCTGATGGTGAAGCGTCCGGGCAAATGCAATTGCGCATTTTCAGGAATAAAAGGTCGGCTTCCGGTAGCCAATATCAAGGAATCAAAAGTATGAACGATGCCGTCACTGTCCAGAATTGTATTTTCTTTAGTGTTGATGGTATCAATTGAAACATTTGATTTCATCGTGATATTTAGCTTGCTCAGGGCTTCGTCTTTTATTTTCAAAAGTTGCTCCCACGAAAGTTCAGCTGTTACATATTCCGGTAATAAAACGCGGTTATAGAAAGGATTTTCTTCATTCGAAAACACAATAATTTCATCCGAAGTATTGATTTCTCTATAGTTCTGAATGAATCGAAAAGCGGCTGCTCCAGCGCCCACAACTGCGATTTTCTCAAAAGGTTTCACATATTTGGCAACGGAAACGGTGGTGAACTTAAAATCGGGTTCTTTAGATGTTGGATCTACAACGGTGTTGGTCAAATTATTGGTTCTGTTCAAATCATTTTCCAATTGTTTTCCCCAGTGCATCGGCAAGAAAAGAACGCCTTCCCTAATAGAATCAGATACTTTTGCTTTTACGCGAACAGTCCCGTTTTTGCTCGTCACTACTACAATATCGCCGCTTTTTATGGCTGCTTTGTAGGCATCGATAGGATTTATTTCCAGCATCGGACTTGGGATATGCGTCATCAATCGGGATACTTTTCCCGTTTTGGTCATCGTATGCCATTGGTCTCGAATGCGTCCCGTTGTTAAAATAAACGGAAACTGATTGCTGGGTTGTTCCGAGGTATTTTCAATCGCTGTCGGCAGATTAAAAATTGCTTTTTGCGAAGGCGTATAGAATTTTTTATCCGTAAATAAACGAGGCGTTCCGGGATGTCCATAATCTGGAACCGGCCATTGAAAAGTGCCTTCATTTTTTAATCGATTGTAATTTAAAAAGGAAATATCAATACTGGTGTTTTTTGTCATCAGGCAATATTCCTTGTAAATGTCTTCGGTGGTGTTGAAATTAAACCCGCTAAAATTCATTTTTTTAGCAAAACGAGTCAGGATTTCCACATCGGGAAGTGCTTCTCCCGGAGCATTGATGCCTTTTGGTAAATACGAAATTCGTCTTTCCGAATTCGTCATCGTACCTTCTTTTTCTAACCAACCCGCAGCGGGTAATAATAAATCGGCAAATTTTGAGGTATCTGCATTATGAGAAATCTCTTGAACCACGACAAATTTTGCATTAGCCAATGCTTTTTCGACTCTTCTGGAATCGGGTAAACTCACTAACGGATTGGTGCAAATAACCCAAATCGCCTTCATTTTTCCAGATTCTAAGGCGTCAAACATTTCTGTTGCCGTTAATCCCGGTTTTTCGGAGATGTCTTCGACTCCCCAAAAATCAGCAACTTCTTTTCGGTGAACAGGATTGTTCAATTCTTTATGAACAGCGAGTAAATTTGCCATTCCGCCCACTTCACGACCTCCCATAGCATTGGGTTGACCCGTCAATGAAAAAGGCCCAGAGCCCGGTTTTCCTACTTGTCCGGTGAGTAAAGAAAGGTTGAGTAAAGCGGTGTTTTTGTCTACGCCAATAGCACTTTGGTTGAGTCCCATCGCCCAAAGCGAAAGAAATCCTTTGGCTTTACCAATGATATCAGCGGCTAATTTGATATCGTTTACGGGTATTCCACAGAGTTTTGATGCTTTCTCTAGCGAGCTTGCAAGAACTAAATCTTTATATAGTTTGAAATTTTCAGTGTGGTTTTTAATGAAATCAGTATCAGCATATCCTTGTTCGATTAGCCTTTTGGCCAAAGCATGGTATAAAATAATATCAGTCCCCGGAATGATTTGTAAATGCAAATCGGCGTTTAAGGCCGAGTCTGTTTTTCGGGGATCAATTACAATGATTTTTACTTTTGGATTCTTTTCTTTGTGTTGTTCGATACGTCTAAAAAGAATTGGGTGACACCAAGCAGGATTCGCTCCAGTTATCAAAAAGGTATCGGCGAGTTCAATATCGTCGTAAGCGATGGGAACGGCGTCTTCACCAAATGTTTTTTTGTAACCCACCACCGCCGAGCTCATGCACAAGCGAGAATTGGTATCGATATTATTGGTTTTCAGAAATCCTTTTACGAGCTTGTTTACCAAATAATATTCTTCAGTAAGACATTGTCCAGAAATATAAAATCCAACGCTGTCAGGACCGTGTTTTTTTATGATGGAGGTAAAAACTGCCGCTGCACGTTCCAATGCAGTATCCCAGCTCACACGTTCCATAGGATGTGATTTACTCCATCGCATTTCCGGATATAGGATTCGGTCAGAAGTATCATTGACTACATAATGCAGGTTCATCCCTTTGGAACATAACATTCCTTTATTTACAGGATGGTTTTTGTCGCCAGTTACCGATACTCCATTTTTAGAATCATTGGTTACTATAATTCCGCATCCTACTCCACAATAGGAACACGTAGTTTTGATTTCTGAATTTTGCATTATCGAATTTCTTTATTAATAATGAAAGCCTGCATTTGAGTGCTAACTAAGATATTGAAATGTAAAAATAAGTATTTTTACGTATTAATACGTATTAAATCAATATTATTTTATATTTTTGGTTAAAATAAATGAATGCATCCCATCATTTTGTAAACGATTTTTAAATTTTAGCTACGTATGAAAGAAGAATTAGCCACTTGTACCAGTTGCGTAAATGAAAATTGTTTTATAAAAAAGCACCTTCATTTAGAACAAATGAAAAAGTACATTGATAAAAATCGAAGTTTCACTTGTAAAAAATCGCAACAATTTATAATTGAAGGGGCGCCTATTCAAGGTTTGTATTTTATTTACAAAGGAAAAGTAAAGACTGTAAAAACAGGCATTCACGGCAGAGAACAAATTGTGCGTTTGACCAAAGATGGCGATACAGTTGGTTTTAGAGGCTTCGGTACGAGCAAGCGCTACCACATTGGTGCGTATGCTTTAGAAGATACGATGTTGTGTAATTTCAGTAATGAAGACATGCTGGAAATACTTCATAATGTTCCCGAATTTACCTTTGATTTAATGTTGTTTTACGCAGAAGAATTGAATAAAAGCGAGAATAACATTCGAAAAATTGCCCAAATGAACGTAAGGGAAAGAGTCATTGATACCTTATTGTATATTCATAAAAAATTCGGTCAGTTGAACGGTGTTATTGATTTGGATTTATCCAGAAAAGAAATTGCCGATTTTGCAGGAACTACTGATGAGCAGGTAATTAGAGTGATTTCAAGTTTAAAGAAAGAAGTCCTTATTACAACTATCGGTAAGAAAATAGGATTAGTAAATACAGACAAATTAAAATCTGAAATAAAAGAACACAAATACCTTTAGTGTTCAATTTCAGATTAGATCCACCACTCATTTCCCATTTAATTGACATCGAAAGTCTTTAAAAGTCAATTATCAAAACGCCTTTCCAGAAAATCCCAGAAGTTTCTACTTCCTTTTCTACGTATTCAATTCAGCTAACCTCAAGCTATTGCTGCGTTTGTTGCTATTTACTGCTAAAAGGCAGAAATTAAACTGACATAACTACTTTTTTTCTGGTATTAAAAAGCTATTTACAGCTGTTTTTTATATTATACGTAAGTATTTATACTTACGTAAATTTGCTTCATACTAATTAAAACAGATGATTATGCAAAAGATTAAAACCACATCATTACGTATTCAAGGATTAAGCAAAGAAAAAATGTCAAGTAGAACTCTTTCGAAATCTATTTTCTTAGGCATTGCTTTAACATTTTTAAGTTATAACGAAACCAAAGCGCAATTAACAGCAACAGGACAAGTAAGAGAAAGAACAGAACTTAGAGCAGGACAAGGAACGTTGCAGAAAGAAGATGATAAAGCAGGTTTGTTTACTTCTCAAAGAGCGCGATTAAATATAGGTTATACTGGGTATCGTTTTAAAGTGTTTATGGCTTTGCAAGACGTACGCGTTTGGGGTCAAGATGCTTCAACTATAAACAGAACAACTACTGAAGCGAATAACGGAATTTTATTGCATGAAGCTTGGGGAGAGATTATGTTGAATGATACGATTAGTAAAATTCAAAATCTATCTGTTAAGTTTGGACGCCAGGAAATCTCGTATGATGACCAAAAAGTATTGGGCGGTTTAGACTGGTTGCAACAAGGAAGAAGACACGATGCTGTTGTTTTTAAGTTTGCAAATAAAGGTTGGATTGCCGATGTTGGAGCTGCTTTTAACCAAAATAAAGAACTAAACACAAGCACCATTTATAACGGGACAAATCCTGCTTATGGTGCCGGTACAAACGGAATTGGAACGATGTATAAATCCTTTCAGTATGCGTATTTAGGTCGGAAATTCTTCTTTGGTGACGTGTCTTTTTTGTTCTTTAAAGATGATTTCAATAAATACACCAATGTAACTTCAGGAACTCCGGCGGTAACGACCAAAGTATATGGAGAAGGAGTTTGGAGTCGTAATACAACTGGATTTTATTTTAATTCCGCCATTACCAGAAAACTGAATCTTACGGGAAGTCTTTACCATCAAGGCGGAAAGGACAAAGACGGTCGCTCTATAAGTGCCAATCTGGCTTCGATTACTTCAACCTTACAAGTGGGAAGAAAATTATTTGTAGGTCCCGGAATCGATTATTTATCGGGTGATGACGGTACAAAAACTGTAACGGCAACTTCTGATAATAATCGTTTTGATCCACTTTACGGAACACCACATAAATTTTGGGGAAGCATGGATTATTTCTATGCGGCGAATGGCTTTGGAAAACAAGGATTACTGAACTATTTCTTCAAAGTGAAATACAATGTAAAAGACAATTTGAGTCTCTTTTTAGATGTTCATGGTTTTCAAGCTGCGGATAAATTATCTAACGGAGCCGGAGGAGAATTAAGTTCTTATTTAGGAACCGAAGTGGACTTGTTAGTGAAATACAATTTAACCAAAATGATCAATATTGAAGCAGGTTATTCTATCATGAAAGCGACGAACTCTATGGCTTCGGCAGCGGTTAAGAATGTAACAACTCCAGATTTAAGTCCGCAATTTGCGTATGTAATGGTCAATGTTAAGCCTAATTTTTTAGCTAAAAAATAAAAAAATAACTTTTAAATCTTTTTAAAATGAAAAAATCAAATCAACAAATAAGAAGGACTTTCCAAACCATACTATTGATGGTTTTAGTAGTATTCAGCTCCGCTTTTACAACAATAACCGCCCAAAATGATCCGGTGCGATTAGGATTTATTCCACTTACGGATTGCTCGCCAATAGTTATGGCAAAAGAATTGGGTTTGTTCAAGAAGTACGGTGTTGAGGTTGTGGTAACCAAAGAATCGTCTTGGGCGAATGTTCGTGACAAAATCCTGACAGGAGAATTAGACGGAGCACATTGTTTGTATTCCATGCCCTTTTCAGTATACACTGGAGTAGGTGGAAAAGCAGGTTCCGAAATGAAAATTGCAATGATGTTGAATGTAAACGGACAAGCGATTACGCTTTCAAAAGATTTTTGTGGAAAAGTAGGATTCAAACAAATGAATAAAGTGACTCCGGTTGTTGCGGCTAAACTAAAAGCCGAAAAAGAAGTGACTTTTGCAATGACATTTCCTGGAGGAACACACGATTTATGGTTACGCAACTGGATGTCAATTGCAGGTTTGAATCAAAAAGCAGTAAAAATCATTACAATTCCACCACCTCAAATGGTTGCCAACATGAAAGTGGGTAATATGGACGGATTTTGTGTAGGTGAACCTTGGGGCGGCGTTGCAGTAAAACAAGGAATTGGATTTACACAAGTGGCTTCCCAGGATATTTGGAAAGATCACCCAGAAAAAGCTTTGGTGGTAAACAAGGATTTCAGTGCCAAACGCAAAGCCGATTTAGTGAAAGTAATGAAAGCCGTTATGGAAGCCTGCATTTGGTTAGACAATCCTGTAAATCGTAAAAAAGCAGCGGCGATTATCGGTAGAGCACCTTACGTGAACGCTCCGGCTGATGTAATCGAGAACAGATTGATGGGAAATTATGATTTGGGTTGCAACCAAGGAACACAAGTATATGCCAAAGATTATATGTTGTTTCACAAAGGCGGAATGGTGAACTTTCCTCGTAAATCACACGCAATATGGGCGATGGCACAGTTTGTTAGATTCGGATATTTGAAAGAAGCGCCAAATTATGCTGCCATTGCTGATAAATTGATTTTGGATGATTTGTATAAAGAAGTAGCGGCGAGCATGAAAATTAAAGTGCCAAATGACGATATGAAACCATTTGCACTTACAATGGACAAAACGGTTTTTGACCCTGCAAATCCTGCGGCTTATTTGAAAGTTGTAAAAAGATAAATGAATTATTAAACTAAATTTTAGAACCATGTCTGATAAAAACACACTAACTATTGATGGATTAGATTCATCCATCAATGTGGCGACAGAAAGCAAAAAAAGTGTCGCAGCAGAAAATTATAAACTCAAATTAGCCGTAAATGCACTACTTGAAAAATCTAAATCAGGCTTTTTTGCCGGGATTGGTTTGGTGATTTTTGGAGGTTTTTGGAGCCTATTGAGTTATTTTACTCAAGATGCGCTTCCGGGACCAGTGGCTACTTTGACCGTTTTAAAAGAAATGTTAAGCGATCCGTTTTATGATTACGGGCCAAATGACAAAGGAATTGGATTGCAATTGTTCAGCTCTATCAAAACGGTACTTTCTGGATTTTTGCTGGGTTCTTTAATTGCCATTCCAATCGGGATTTTAATGGGAGCCAGCACTATTTGCAAACAAATTTTTTATCCAATCGTACAATTACTCAAACCCGTTTCGCCGCTGGCTTGGTTCCCAATTGGCTTGGTAGTTTTCAAAGATACCGGAATGGCAACCATATTTATCGTATTCATCACCTCATTATGGTCCACGCTGATAAACACTTCTTTTGGAGTGGCGTCGATTCCGCAAGATCATAAAAATGTGGCAAAAGCTTTTGGTTTTTCCAAGATGAGATACCTCACCAAAATCTTAATTCCGTACAGTTTGCCACACATCATTACCGGATTGCGATTGAGTATCAGCGTTGCTTGGTTGGTAATTGTAGCGGGCGAAATGTTGTCCGGTGGTGCAGGAATCGGGTTTTTTGTATGGGACAGCTGGAATGCGCTAAGTCTCGAAAAAGTAATTTCGGCCATTATCATCATCGGGATTGTAGGATTGCTTTTTGACAGAATCTTCACTTTTATCGAAAATAAAGTAGCTTACAAAGCGTAGTTTTAAAATCAGGAAGTTTTTCTTTTGGGCGTGCCCCTTCAGATTGCTTCGTCTGTCGCCTCGCAACTTTGGGTCGTGCTGTATGTTCCCGCTTTTTTTAAGCCGAAAAAAATCGGCTCAAAAAAGAGCTCCACTGCCATCACTCACGCAAACCCGATACATAAAGAATTCACTATAAAAATAACATCGATTTTTAGAGCCAATCTTCAAATCATTAAATAAAGAAATCATGAGTTATTTAGAAATCAAAGATTTAGAAATTTCATTTCCAACACCAAAAGGAAAATATATTGCCGTAAGAGATATCAATCTGTCCATCAAAAAAGGGGAAATTATCTCCATCATTGGACATTCCGGTTGTGGAAAATCAACCATTATGAATGCGATAGGAGGAATGCTTACGCCAACAGGAGGAACAGTAGCATTAGACAATAAAAAAATAAAAGGACCGGGACCGGATCGCGGAATCGTTTTTCAAAATTATTCGCTTTTGCCTTGGATGACTGTTGAACAAAACATTTTTCAAGCCGTAGATTCCGTTATGGATTGCTCCAAAAAAGAGAAACTGGAAATCGTAGAAAAAAACCTAAAAATGGTCAATTTATACGAACATAAAGATAAGTTACCGGGACAATTATCGGGTGGAATGAAACAAAGAGTTGCTATTGCCAGAGCCTTTGCTATTAATCCGGGAGTGTTGTTGCTGGATGAGCCTTTTGGCGCTTTGGACGCCTTAACCAAAGGTTCGATGCAACTGGAAGTGTTGAAATTATGGAATTTAAACAACCGTGAAAAAACCATCGTGATGATTACGCACGATATCGAAGAAGCCTTATTCCTATCCGATAGAATTGTGGTGTTGAATAACGGTCCGGCTTCCACTATCAGGGAAATTGTAGAAGTACATTTGCCAAGACCCAGAAACAAAATCGAAATCGTAAAAATGCCCGAATATATTGAACTAAGAGATAAATTATTACATCTCTTAACCGATAAATTCTCCATTGAAGATATGGGAATGGTGTATAAAAGTTAGTTTTATTTAATTTTTTTGAGTGAAAAATCCCTGTAATGTTAAAACGTTACGGGGATTTTTGTTGGATATATATTTAAATAGGGGACATTGTAAGACGTACGACATAACCGCATTGTAGAGACGCACGTAGAGACGCACTGCAGTGCGTCTCTACGATACGATAAACAGGTTAATTGGGTTTTTAGATCGTAGTATTTATCATCAATCTCAAATATACACTTAAATTTAAAATGTCTTGTAAATGCAATTAAATCAATGATCGTTAATTCGCCAAGTCGTGGTTGATTTGGCACATTTAATTAGAAACAAAAACCGCAAATCACAAACATAAAATCTGTGAATTTGCGGTTGAATACTTTTTTTAGCTTCTACACAAGACATAAAACCGTAATAGGAAAATTAGTCTTATATCTGTGTATGAAGTAAAAACTTTCTAGAGGAATCGAAATGTAGAGACGCACTGCAGTGTGTCTCTACTGTATAATAGGGGATTAGTGTATGAATAACAATTTCTTTAACCCAAATAACCCATTCAAAAAAGTATATTTTTATTTTTTACGTTCCATTTCTCGGGATAGCGTAGGTTGTTTTTCGTTCATGATTTTCGTTACAGTATAGTGCATCCAAATCAAACAAATAGCTGAAAAAAGCAAGATGAATATCCATGAGCTGGACCAAATGCCGGTGGCTGTTAATAAATAGCTGAAGATAATTGGTCCAAAGAAACCGCCTAATCCACCAATCATTCCTACCATTCCACCTACAACGCCAACTTCTGTCGGGAAATATTCCGGAATGTGTTTGTAAACGGCAGCTTTGCCAATTCCCCAAGAAATACCAATCAGAATCACCAAAACTAAGTACACCCACATATTGGCATCAAAACGAATGTGGGTAATTCCTTTAGCAATCAATTCCTTTTTCTTGACATCTTGATTCTGACTCACAACAACTTGTTGCCACGATGTTCGAACCGGAAAAATAGAACTTTGCTGCGGTTGTATTGTCTTTTGAGCAATGGCAAAGTCAGTATCGCCAATTTTCACATTTGAATCAGAAATCATTGTGATTGTTCCTTTTTTGGTGGCCAAAACTCCGGGTCCCGTTGTGGTAATATCCATTTTTGGAATCATCAACAACGCGCTGAGGATTACTGAGGAACCCAATACCCAATACATCACTTTTCGAGCACCAAATTTATCTGATAAATAGCCTCCAAAAGCGCGAATCACCCCAGACGGCAAGCTGAACATGGTGGCGAATAATCCACCCATGACAAGACTCGTTTGGTATACATTCATGAAGTTAGGCAACAACCATTGTGAATAGGCAACGAAACATCCAAAAACCAAGAAGTAATAGGCTCCAAATCGCCAAACACGTACACTTTTTAAGGATTGCAGCATTTGAGAAACGGTTTTGGTGTGGTTCTCTATTTTTTTGTTTTTAGCAAAAATTAAGAAAAATATCCCAATAACGACTAAAGCAAAACCATATATAACAGGCAATAATTTCCAACCATTTTGCGGATCTTCAATTGAAAAATGATTTAATAACGAAGGTGCCAAAAAAGTAGTTATGGCAGCTCCTGCATTTCCTATTCCGAAAATCCC
Source organism: Flavobacterium sp. 120 (assembly GCF_003633605.1). Taxonomy (NCBI): domain Bacteria; kingdom Pseudomonadati; phylum Bacteroidota; class Flavobacteriia; order Flavobacteriales; family Flavobacteriaceae; genus Flavobacterium; species Flavobacterium sp. 120. The sequence continues at coordinate 296,872 of NZ_RBKZ01000001.1, forward strand.
CAATGCTCTACCTTGCCATTCTTTTGGATACCAAATAGAAGTATAGCCAATACCAACGGCAAAGCTTGTTCCTACCATACCAAACAAAAAGCTTAAAAGGGCAAACATAAAAAAACTATCCGCTAATGGCAGTAGAAATAAGGGAATAGAGCAGAGAAGGAGTAGTATGGAGAAAACGTATTTTCCGCCAAATTTATCAGTCAAAATACCAATTGGTAATCGCATAATGGAACCTGTAAGAATCGGAATTCCCAGAAGCCATCCCACTTGTACAACGCTCCACTTGAAAATACCGTTGTCTACCAAGAAAGTGACCAAAACACCATTTAAAGTCCAACAAGCAAAACATATTGTGAATGCCAGTGTATTTAAAAACAAAATTTTATGCGATTGGGATAAAGAGTTTGAAGTTTTCATCGTACCTATATTTTTTACAAATATAAGTACTATTACTTAATTTAAGTAAATTATACGTAAAAATACGTATTTATGTGAATATTTTAAAATTCGATGTATTTATTTCTAAATAGCCATAATTGAATCTATATATTGTAAAATCTTCAAAAAAGTCGTTCTTTTTAGGGTTAAAAACAGTTTAGATTGCCTCAGAAATAGTTTTTAAATATGGAGTTTGGATTGTTTTAAACAACAAATAAAGAAAACAGCATACGTATTCTTGAAAAATAAGTGTTTTTAGAATTGTACTTATATCAAGGAATACTCGTTGGCTTTATTGGAAAGTTCCATTAAGTTTTTGACTTTTAATTTTTTCATCAAATTAAAACGATGCACTTCGGCAGTTCTTTTGCTGATATCTAAAGCTTCGGCAATTTCTTTGTTTCCTTTGCCTGACAATAAAAGTTTAAGAATTTCTCGTTCTCTTTTGGTAATCAACTGCTCTTCGTCCTGCATTGGTTTTGGTTCCTGAATAGAAGTGGAGTTGTTCAGTTGTCCAATTAATATGGATGAAATATCGCCGCTGAAATATTTTCCTCCATTAGCAATAGTCTGTAATGCCTTAAGGAATTCTTCTTTACTGGATCCTTTTAGTAAGTATCCATCGGCTCCGGCTTTGATTGATTTTAATACGTATTCCTCAGATTCATGCATGGACAGCATAACAATTTTAACCAAATTGTTTTGACTTCGTAGTTTTTCGACAACTTCAATTCCTGTCATATTAGGCATACGAATGTCTAAAATTAATAAATCAGGTTTGCAGCTTTCTACTATTTTTAATGCTTCGAGACCGTCGGTCGCTTCGCCGACAACTTCTATATTTGCTTCGTTTTCCAACAATGATTTGATTCCGTCTCTCACAAATACATGGTCATCTGCCAATACAACTCGAATAGTATTACTCATAATTTACTTAATTTTAAAATCTAATTTTTACGTATAAAAACCTAAAAAGTAGGCTAAGATACGTAATTCTTAAAAATAAAGTCCAAATTCTAATATTTATCTTTTATATAGGAATATTGAAGGTGATTCGGGTTCCTTCACCCACAATGGAGTTAAAGAAAACACGACCATTAATATATTGTATTCTTTCTTTCATGAACAGCAATCCCATTCCAGACTCGCTGTTTCGCTTTTTTTCTGCCGTTTCAATGTCAAAACCTTTTCCGTTGTCGTCTATTGTAATGCTCAAAATAGAATTACTATGCGAAAGTTGTACAATAATATGAGAAGAATCGGCATACTTAATTGCATTGTTTATGGCTTCCTGCGTAAGTCTGTAAATATTTATTTCAATTAAAGAATCCAGGCGTTTATCAAAATTAGTTTTGTTGTAAAAAAGAATATTCTTTCCGGTCAGTTTTGATAATTCTTGAGTAAGTTTTGCAAGTGCGGAGTTTATTCCGTGGTCGCTTAATTCCGGTGGCATTAAGTTGAATGTGGCGGTGCGAACACCTTTTATAATATCTAAAGACAGTTTTTTGAGGTATTCAATTTTCTGGGCTGCTTTTTCTTTGTCGTCCAGATTAATGCTTTCCAAACTGAATTTTAATCCGGTGAGCATTTGTCCAATTCCGTCGTGGATTTCTCGTGCAATTCTATTTTGTTCATTTTCCTGATTTTCGACAATTTTACTCGAAATAACCTTCTGCTGATTGATTTTATCGGTTACATTTTCAGTGTTCAATCGCTCGACTTCCTGTTCTGCTTTTTTACGCTCAGTAATATCAAAACAGATAATCAATAATTCGGATTCTTCTTTTTTTATGGTTACCGGAACCATTGATAAGTCCAGCCAAATCGATTCCCCGTTTCTATTGGTAATGTTGATTTCCCCTTGCCAGCCACTTCGCTGTTTTTCAGCAATAATCCGGTCAATACCGATTTGTTCTTTCTCTATTGGAGTTACGACTTGTGAGAAGGTTTTATCAGAAATAAAGGGATTGTATTGCAGTAGTTTAGAGAATTTTTCTCCAATGTGTATCAGTTTTCCATCGGGTGAAACGCGACAATAGAGCAAGGTGTTTTCCATCGCATAATTGAGTGATTTCAATTCTTTGACGGAGTTTTCTTTTATTTCGCTTATGATTTCGGTATCGTGGGCGAGTTTCAAAGCCTTTTTTTCGGAGAACAAAAGTTTAAAAATAAGTGTCTCTACTTTTTTGTTGGTTGGTTTGAAAATAAAAATGAATTCCAATAGCAAAACCAAGAGAGTAAACAGTAAAATTGCATATTCCGTTTTGCTTTGCAACGTTACTTTTTCGAGGGCTTCTTTATCATATTCACCAACAATTTCATTCATTTTCGAAAGGAAAATACTTTCGTTTTCAAGAATATTTTGAACTAATTTTTGATTCTCCTGTTCTTTTGTATGTGATTTTTTGTTTTCTAAAAGTCGGGTTGCAGCATTAAGTATAGTATCAAAATTGGGTTTGATAGCTACAAATAATTTAGTGAGTGCGGGGCTTTTTTCTTTTGGGAAACCAAGGCTGTCATTTCCTTTTTCCAACGCATTATGGTTGAATTTCCAAAGTGAGATTATTTCATTGATTCGGATGATTTCCTGCTGGCTTTTGGAAGTGTCCGTCACGAAATTCAGAATCAAAATCTCCTTTGTCAATTTCTGGCTTAACATTCTTTGTTTTCCGGAAATGTTGATTATTCGCGAATCGCTTCGCTGACTGTTTAGGTTGTATTGTATCAAAAGCTGGCTCAATAATACCGTTATTGCAATCGTCAATAAGGCGAATAAATACAATCGCCTTAAGTTTTTGAATGAAATGGTATCTATGGATGTTGCCACTTTGTTTTTCATAAAGAAATCGAATTACAATCCAAGAGCCTCTTTTATCAATTGAAAGTTTGTTGTGCTAAAGTTGATTTTTAGTGCTTCCTGATGTCCTTTTTCGGACATTTTATTCCAAGTTTTCAGAATGATATTTTTCAGTTTTTCTCTATCGTGTTTGTGTACAAAAGGGTCTAAATAATATTCTAGAAATACAAGACAAATTACATCCTCGAGTAGTTGTGTTTCAGCATCTTTTTTGAGTAATTTTTTTTCGATTAAAAAAGAAACCCGTGCAATAAATTCTTCGGAATAACCTGCTTTTTCTAAAATTGCAGCCGTAGTTTTAGCATGGAATTTTTTCAAATCTTCGCGCCATTTCAAATATCCCACACGGTCCATTGGATAGGATTCCCGGGCTACTTTCCATCGGCAGATGTGTTGTGCTTTGGAAGCAATCTGAACAGCCTCGGATGCATTTGGATAAAAATCCATAAGCCTTTCGTACATTCTGTTAGAATACAATAGTTCCTTTGGATGAGAAACGGATTGGTAGATTTCGTGATTTGGATCTTGTGCATTTTCTGCATCAATCCATGCGCTGGCGTTTTGAAATGGAGTTGCTGTCATTTGAAAAGTTAAAAATCAAAGATACATAATTATTCCAAAAAGCCTACGAAGACCTCATTTTCAACAATTTTTACCGGATAGGTGGCAATTTTTAAATCATCTCCATTCAAATTTGATCCGTCAACAAGAGAGAATGTTTTCTTGTGCATTGGACAGGCAATTTTAGGAATATCATCAGCGGAACCAATCATTCCTCTGGAAAGTACCATTTCCATTTTGTGAGGACATAAGTTTTGGCAAGCGTACCATTCGTTTCTTCGGTCAAATTTTATAATGGCGATTTGTTTGTTTTTGTATTTGATGCAGCCACCACCATTGCTGGGAAAATCAGCAGTTTTTCCTGCCTTGAACCATACTTTTACTTCGTTTAAATTTACGGTTTCGTATTGACTTAGAATGTTTTCCATTTGAATAATCTTTTAATTTTCCTCACCCCAGCCCTCTCCAAAGGAGAGGAATCAAAGGCTAAAAACAGTTAATTAGTTGTGTATTATGTAGTAGTTGTTTTTGTTTTAAAATGACTGATTACCAAGATTTAGGCATTTTTTGATCTCTTAACGGTACAAAAACAATGTTGTCATCGGCTTCGTCAGAATTAGTGAAATGGCTAAAACGTTTCATCATTTCAGGATCTTCAATCGCTTGTTTCCATTCGCATTCGAAAGTATCTACCAAGCCTTGCATTTCTGTTTCTAATGCTTCTACAATTCCCAGGCTGTCATCGATAACTACTTCTTTTAGGTAATCTAATCCGCCTTCCAGTTTTTCCAACCAAGTAGAAGTTCGCACTAATGGACCCGCAGTACGGATGTAAAACATCAAGAAACGATCTAAGTATTTGATGCAGGTCTCTCTGTCAATTTGTTCGGCCAATAATACGGCATGTTTAGGATTTGCACCACCGTTACCGCAGATGTATAAGTTCCAGCCACCTTCAACTGCGATTAATCCGAAATCTTTTCCTCTGGCTTCGGCGCATTCGCGTATACAAGCAGAAACGCCACCTTTTATTTTATGAGGCGAACGAAGTCCTTTGTATCTGTTTTCTAATTCGATAGCAAAACCGGCACTTTCGTCCATTCCGTAGCGACACCAAGCGTTACCCACACAGCTTTTTACAGTACGTAGTGATTTTCCATACGCATGACCGCTTTCGAAACCATTGTCAATTAGAGTTTTCCAAATTTTAGGTAAATCATTTAGTTGCGCCCCAAATAAATCGATGCGTTGCCCTCCGGTAATTTTAGTGTACAAATTGTATTCTTTGGCCACTTCACCGATAACGATAAGTTTGTCGGCAGTTATTTCTCCACCGGCAATTCTTGGTACTACAGAGTAGGTTCCGTTACGTTGAATATTCGCGAGGAATCTGTCATTAGAATCCTGTGCTGTGATGTGTTTATTGGCAGTATCATTGTAAATACTGGAAAATATTGAAGATAAAATAGGTTTGCAAACCTCACATCCATCTCCTTTTCCTACAACTCCTAACACTTCATCGTGGTTCGTGAATTTATTGATTTTTACGATGTCGTATAATTCTTGTCTGTTGTATGCAAAGTGCTCGCAAATAACATCTTTGACTTCTTTTCCTAATGATTTTTGAGTTTCTTTTACAAGGTCAACAACCATCGGTTTGCATCCGCCGCAGCCCGTTGTTGCTTTAGTGTGTTTTACAACATCTCCAAAAGTAGTACAAGTTTCATCAACGATAGAACAGCAAATAGCGCCTTTGGTTACATTTTCACAAGAGCAGATTACGGCAGTATCCGGTAAATCCATTGCACTTCCAAAAGAAGATGCTTCGCCACCTCTCGAACCAAGAATCAAATCTTCTGGGTTTTTGGGTAACGGCATGGCATTGCTGTAAATTTGGAACAATGCATTGTAATCACTTGAATCACCAACTAAAATCCCGCCCAATAAGGTTTTGGAATCTTTAGTAACGTTGATTCTTTTATAAATTCCGCTTAATTTATTTTCGTAAACAATAGCGGTAACTTCTTCATTTTCTATAAATGGATCCCCAAAACTCGCCACTTCAACGCCAATTAATTTTAATTGTGTCGACATGTCGATGGTGTCTCTCATTGTTTTAGCTCCTTTCAGGATTTGTTCAGCGGCAACATCGGCCATTTCATATCCGGGAGCCACAAGACCATAAATCATATGGTTGTAAAGTGCCACTTCGCCTATCGCATAGATAAAAGGATCCGAAGATTGCATCTGATTGTTTACTACAATTCCTCCTCGTACGCCCACTTCCAGCCCTGAAACTCTTCCCAGTTCATCACGTGGTTTTATTCCTGCGGAAATTACCAACATATCTACTTTAAGTAAATCGTCTCCTTCAAACATCATTCCTGTAATAGCATGCTCTCCAGCAATATATTGTGTTGATTTGTTAAGGTGAATGCTAATATTAAGTTCTTCGATTTTTGATTGCAGCATGTCACTGGCGCCTTTGTCCAATTGTCTTGGCATCAATCGAGGAGCAAATTCGACTACATGAGGATTCAGTCCTAAATCATATACTGCTTTTGCGGCTTCAAGTCCTAATAATCCACCACCCAGAACGGCAGCTTCGGTAGCGTCATTTCGTTTTATTTTTTTGGCGTAAGCCATAATTGCATCCAGATCTTCAATGGTTCTGTACACAAAAACACCTTCTTTGTCAACTCCTTCTATAGGTGGTACAAAAGCGGCTGAACCTGTTGCTAAAACTAAGTAGTCGTAAGTATGTGTTTTCTCTAAATGAGTATGTATTGTTTTTTGCTCTCTATTAATATCAGTAATTAATTCGGAGGTGTTTAGGGTAATGTTATTCTCTTCATACCAATTTGATGTTGATAATGATAAGTCGTCAGCGCTTTTTCCTGCAAAGTATTCACTTAGGTGAACTCTGTCGTATGCGCGTCTTGGCTCTTCTCCAAATACGGTGATTTGGTATTCTTCATGTCCTGATTTTGCAATGAATTTTTCGCAAAATTTGTAACCTACCATGCCGTTTCCGACTACTATTACTTTAATCATAATCTAATTAATTAAGTATTATTATGCAAATATAAGTATTAATACTTATATTTAAATACTTAATTTAAATTTTTTTATTCTAAGTAATTTTAAAAAAGGAGATTGAGGGAGTTTTTGTCTTATTTATTCTTTTAAATAATTAGAACATTAGGAATGGTTTCAGCTTTTGGCAGAATTTTAAAAGCGTTATATTTTGTGGGAAATGAGTTGGAGATGTTTAATGCTGGTAGCTAAAAGGAGTGCCTGGTTGGGAATTGTCTAAAAACAAAAAACCCGAATATTTCTATTCGGGTTTTGTGGTACCTCCAGGGATCGAACCAGGGACACATGGATTTTCAGTCCATTGCTCTACCATCTGAGCTAAGGTACCTCGCTATTGCGGGTGCAAATATAGAATGATTTTTAGTTTATCCAAAACATTTTTTAAAAAAAATCAATTCGTACCTTCGCAACATCAAAAACCAAATTATGATTTTAGTTGTCGATGTTGGAAATACCAGAATTAAAGCGGCTGTCTTTGAGGATGCTACCCTTTTTGAAATTTTTGTTTTTTCTAAAATAGAACTTCAAAAAAATATTGAAAATATTTTAAAAAAATTCGAAAAAATAACTGATTTGATCGTTTCGTCTGTTGGAGATGTCGAAAAACAGTCTTTTTTAGCCTATAACAATGTATTGAATGTGCATTTTCTATCCCATGAAGATCCTTTTCCGTTCCTGAATCGTTATGCGACTCCTAAAACTTTGGGAATTGACCGAATGGTTCTTGCAGCAGGAGCCACGCTTCAGTTTCCAAATCAGAATCGGTTGGTTATTGATGCCGGAACGTGTGTTACGTACGATTTTATTGATGAAGAGAATAATTATTTGGGCGGAGCCATTGCGCCAGGATTGCGATTGCGCTACGAAGCGTTACATAATTTTACGGCCAAACTTCCTTTGTTATCATTAGAAAGTCCCAAAGATTTCATTGGAACTTCCACTTCTGAATCGATTCATTCTGGCGTGGTGAACGGTTTCGTCTATGAGATTGACGGTTTTATCGATGAATATAAAGCAAGGTATTCAAATTTTATAATAATTTTAACGGGTGGCGACACAGATTTTTTGGCTAAACGATTAAAAAATACCATATTTGCCAATTCAAATTTTCTTCTGGAAAGTTTGAATCAAACATTTCAATATAAAATCAAAAATGATTAAAAAAATTATAATAAGCGCCTGTTTGCTTTTATCATTAGTGTCTTTTGCTCAAGAAGGAACATCTTCTCCATATTCTTTCTACGGAATTGGGGACGTAAGATTCAAAGGAACGCTTGAAAACCGCTCTATGGCAGGTGTAGCTGTTGAACAGGATAGTATTCACATAAACTTACAAAACCCAGCCAGTTACGCAAATCTTAAACTGACAACTTTTACTTTAGGAGGAACTTACGGGACTACAACTTTAAAAAATAGTACTGAATCAGCTAATGCCAGAAGAACTACTTTGGATTACCTAGCAGTTGGTTTGCCTTTGGGTAAGTTTGGATTAGGTTTTGGATTGATTCCGTATTCTTCTGTTGGGTATAAAATTGAATCTATTTCAGAAACTGGAACAGAAAACAACAAGCGTTTTAATGGGACAGGAGGTTTGAATAAAGCTTTTTTGGGTGTAGCATATAAAATTGCCCCTAATTTTAACATTGGTGCCGATGTGAATTATAATTTTGGAAAAATTGAAACCAATAGTCTTGAGTTTATTCAGGAAGTTCCAATTGGGACGCGCGAATTGAATTCAGCAGATTTATCTGGAGTAAATTTTAATCTTGGAATGATGTATCAAACCAAAATCTATAAAAAAATCACTCTTTTTAGTAGTTTAACGTATTCATTGGAAAGTTCTTTAACGTCTAAAAACACTAGAAATATTTCGACAGTAATCTATAATTCAAATTTTGATTTGGCTGTTGTTGATGTTCTTGGTGATGTTAAAACTGAAGCAAGTATAACAATGCCTAGTAAAATATCATTAAGTGGAGGTATTGGTGAGGCTAAGAAATGGCTTGTTGGCGGTAATGTTTCTTACGGTAAAACTTCGGGTCAGGCAAATGAATATAATGATGAAGCTAATGTAGGGTATGGAAAATATGGAAGCGTTAGTTTAGGAGGATATTACATTCCTAATTATAATTCGTTTTCTAGTTATACAAAAAGAATTGTATACAGAGCCGGTATTAAATATGAAAAAACAGGATTGGTAATCAACTCTGAATCGATAAATGATATGGGTGTGACTTTTGGTTTGGGACTTCCGATAACGGGTAGTTTCTCAAATGTGAACTTTGGTTTCGAATTAGGAAAAAAAGGAACTACAAAAGCAAATCTTGTTCAGGAGAACTATGCAAACTTAAGTGTGAGTTTTTCACTTAATGACAAATGGTTTGAAAAACGAAAATTCAACTAAAAACAAGAATTGGTAGTATTGCCAAATTTCTTCGCCAAGTTCAGCGTATGACTGTAGTCAAAAAAAAGTATATTAAATCAGTTGTCACAGTTTTTGCTGTGACACTGTTTTTTGGTTGCGAAAGTAATTTTAAGGAAATTCAGAAGATTAATTTTTCAGAATTTATCCCAAATAGTGACGCAGATATGGTAAATTTGAAATACACTGATTCCGGGCGAATTACGGCAATTCTTGTAAGTACTAAAATGTTGGATTACTCCAGTGTTGACTTTCCTTTTACGGAATTTCCAAAAGGAATCGATGTTACTTTATTCGATAAAAAAGCGAAGAAAACCTTTATCAAGTCTAATTATGCTATTTCGTATAAAGGCACTAATATTATTGATTTGCAAGGGAAAGTGAAAATTTTCACCGAAGATGGTCAGACCTTAGAAACGGAGCAATTGTATTTTGATCAAAAAAACGAATGGTTCTTTACGGAAAGAAAGTTTAAATTATCGGATCCAAAAGGAACTTCAAATGGACAAGGAATCGATTTTAGCAAAGATTTCAAAGTGATTAATTCTCAAAAAATAACTGGCGAAATAGAATCTGCCGATTAATACAATACATTATGAATTACCTAAAATACACACAATACGTTTATCTAGTTTTTGGCGCTTATTTTATTTATGACGGTGTCACTAAATTAAATGATCCCGAAGGAACGTTTTGGTTGAGTTTTATGATTGCAGGATTGGCTATTTTTATGTTTTTCTTCAGGAGAAAATTTGCCAAAAAATTTGATGACCGAAACAAAAAATCCTAATTAATGGAAGTTAGTATTATCATATTGTGTCTAATACTAAGTGCTTTTTTTTCAGGAATGGAGATAGCCTTTGTCTCTTCAAATAAAATTTATCTTGAAATTGAAAAAAAGCAAGATAATTTCGTTTCAAAAATACTTACAAAGCTTACTGAAAAACCAACTAACTTTATAGTTACCATGCTTATTGGGAATACTATAGCGATGGTGGTGTATGGTTTTTTTATGGGCGAATTAGTGATGCGTTGGTTTGCTGTTTTTGGATATCATTTTTCAGATGGGCTAAGTTTAGTGCTTCAGATTCTGATTTCGACACTAGTCATATTGATAACGGCTGAGTTTCTTCCTAAAGTTTTTTTTCAAATTTACGCCAACTCGTTAATTAAGATTTTTGCAGTTCCGGCGTATGTTTTTTATAAGTTTTTCTATTTTATTTCTACCTTTTTTATTGGAATTTCTGATTTTATTTTGAAGAAATTCTTCAAAACGGAAGGGGATAATATTCAGTTGTATTTCAGTAAAATAGAACTTGGGAATTACATTACCGAACAAATGAGTAGTGTTGAGGATAATGAAATGGTGGATTCTGAAATATTAATGTTTCAAAATGCATTAGAGTTTTCCGGTGTGAAAGCCAGAGATGTAATGAGCCCCCGAACGGAAATTATTGCGGTTGAAGTATTTGATTCAATTGAAAATCTCAAAGAATTATTTATAGAAACTGGGTATTCTAAGATTGTGGTGTATCAAAATTCTCTTGATGATATCATTGGTTATGTTCATTCGTTTGATTTGTTTAAAAAACCAAATAATATCAAGGAAATTGTAATTTCGGTTGAGTTTGTTCCTGAAACTATATTCATAAAAGACGCCATGAATTTGCTTACTAAAAAGCGAAAAAGCGTCGCCGTTGTATTAGATGAATACGGAGGAACTTCAGGAATTATTACCATAGAAGATATTGTAGAAGAGCTTTTTGGCGAAATTGAAGATGAACACGATTCAGACGAAGAATTGATAGAAAAAGAATTAGGAGAAGGAGTCTTTATTTTTTCAACTCGATTTGATGTCCAATATTTGAATGACACTTATAAGTTAGACATTCCTGAAAGTGATTCTTACGGAACACTTGGCGGTTTTATAGTAGATTTTACAAAAGAAATTCCGCAAAAAGGCGATACGATTTCCATAGGCAGCTATCATTTTATAATTGAAGAAGCCACAAATAAGAAAATAGAATTAGTAAAAATGACCGTACAAGACTGATTTTTTTTAGGAAAATAAAATTTCTTGCAAAATAAAACGCTACTAGTATAATTATTAATTAGATAATTGTATTTTCGCAAACTGAATATAAAAATTAACAACAATAAAATGGCAGTTTTACAAAAAATTAGACAACGTTCACTTCTTCTGATACTCGTTATCGGGTTTTGTTTATTAGCATTTATCATAGGTGATATATTCAATAGCGGTGGTTTCAGCAGTACATCAAAAGATGTAGGAAGCATTGATGGAAAAGATATTTCATTCGAAGATTTTAGAGTTAAAGTAAGTAATGTTGAAAAAAGTGGTCAAGGGATTACGTCAACTGAAGCAGCAAACAGAGTTTGGGAACAAGAAGTTTCTATAGCTTTATTAACTTCTGAATTTGATAAATTAGGACTTAGAGTTGGTGAAAAACACTTATTGGAAGTTTTGAAAGCTGATCAAAATATTGGTGGAAATCCTTTGTTCTTGAATGCTGCCGGTGTTTTTGATGTTGTAAAATTCAAAGAATACTTCAAAGCAAATCCTGAACAAGCTCAATTCTTGAAAGATAGAGAGAAAGATGCTGATTTGAATGCTAAATACCAAATGTATAATACTTTGATTAAAGCAGCAGTTTATACAACTGAAAGCGAAGGAAAGTTGAAATATGAAATGGAAGCAAACAAAGTAAACTTTGCTTACGTTGCAGGTTTGTATTCTACAATTAAAGACAGTGAAGTAAAAATTACTGATGCTGAGATTGTTGAATTCATGAAGAAAAATGAAAAAAAATACAAAGCTGACGAGTCTCGTGAAGTAGAATATGTTTTGATCGAAGACAAAGCTTCTGCTGAGGACGAATCTGAAGTAAAAACAAAAATAAATTCATTGTTGACAGGAAGTGTGGTTTACAACCAAGCTACTGGTAAAAACGATACATTGCCAGGATTTAGAACTACTACGAACACAATTGACTTTGTGAATTCAAATTCAGATGTTCCTTATGATTCAACTTACATTGCTAAAAAAGATTTACCGGCTGTAGATGCTGATAAATTATTCAACCTGGCTCCAGGTGCAGTTTATGGGCCATACATGTTTGGAAAATACTACTGTATTTCAAAATCTATGGGAATGAAATCAGGAGTTAATACTAAAGCAAGTCATATTGTTATAGGTTATGAAGGTTCTCAAGCTCAAAATCAAAAAGAGAAAAGAACAAAAGAACAAGCTAAAGCTAAAGCTGAGTCTATTTTAGCTCAGGTTAATGCAAATCCGGATAGCTTCATGATGTTGGCTTTCACAAATTCTGAAGATCAGTCAGCTCAACAAGGTGGTGATTTAGGTTATTTTGGTCCAAACCAATTGCCAAAACCATTTAATGATTTTGTTTTTAATAATGGTATCGGTAAAGTTGGTTTAGTAGAAACTGATTTTGGTTTTCATATTGTTAAAATAACGGACAAGCAAGACGGAATTCGTTTGGCTACTGTAGCTCAAAAAATCGAAGCTTCAGAAGCAACTTCTGATAAGATATTTACTCAAGCAACTAAATTAGAAATGGATGCTGCTGATAAAGATTTTAATAAAGTTGCAAAAGATATGGGACTTAAAGTTACTCCAGCTGTTTCTGTAAAAGGAATGGATGAGAACTTTGGAACATTAGGCAATCAAAGAACAATCGTAAGATGGGCTTTTGAAGATGGAGTTAAAGTAGGATCTGTAAAAAGATTTGAAGTAGCTAATGTAGGTCACGTAATTGCAAAATTGAAAAGTATTGACGATTCTGGTTTAGTAGCCGTTTCAGTAGTTAGACCTTATGTGGAGCCAATTCTTAAAAACAAGAAAAAAGCGGAACTTATCAAAGCTAAAATGTCAGGTTCTTCTCTTGAAGCAATTGCAAAAGCAGTAGGAGGAACGGTACAACAAGCAACTGGTCTTACTATGGAAAACACCATGTTGCCAGGTGTTGGTCAAGAGCCAAAAGTAGTTGGAAATGCATTCGCATTAGCGGCTAATAAATTATCTGCTCCAATTGAAGGAAATACTGGAGTTTATGTAGTGAAAAACACAAGCACAGTAAAAGCACCAGCTTTAAAAAGCCACGCAGCTTATGTGACTAAATTAAAAGCACAAAGCGCTTCAGATGCAAGTAGAGTAATTCCTGCATTGAAAGCTAACGCTAAAATTGAAGACAACAGAATAGATTTCAATTACTAATTTTTGAAAAAGTAATTAATCAAAATAAAAAATCCCGATACATATTGAATGTATCGGAATTTTTATTTTAATGAAGTTTTATTTGTAAGCGTGGATTAATTATGAAACATTAAGACAATATCATTTCATTATACGGAACGATAGTTTTATATCCTTTTGAAACAAAATAGTCAGTTGGATTTTCAGTTGCAATCGCCATAACAAAATCACCTCCCCAAGCGCCAAGACTTTTTATCACGCCATTAAAATCAGGAAATAAAGATTCTTTTATGGTATGTGTTTCCAGAATAATACTCATTTGTACTTCGTGTTTTTGTATTGCTGTAGCAAAAGATTGAATCGTAGTGGCATTCAAAACTTCTGAAGTTATACTGTCATTTAAAGCAATGGTTTTTGCCAGATTGTTTTTTTTATTTATGTTGTATGCCGCTATTGCGGTTTTGCTGCTTTGCTTTTTGTTAAGGTATACAAAGTATAGGTTTTGTGTAAATTCTGGATTAAAGGTTACTTTTTCAACAATGGGATTCCCTTGTTCCAGATGATATAGGATAGGAGTGTTGTTCTGTGCGCAGGCAATATCATAACCACTGCCTCCAAAACTGTTTTTAAGTAGTATAAAGGCGTCGATTTGCAGCCATTGGGCAATATTGTTTATCAAAGTCGATGACGTTCCCAGACCCCAGCTTTTAGGAAATCCAAGTTCAGTAGTTATACGGTATCCGTTTGAATTTAAAATGAAATCAGGATTTAACTTAAAAGCTTCGTGCAAAATAGTCGTAAGTGTTGTTTTTACCGATTCATTTTCAGGATTAACTCCCTTTGAAATATCAGAAAATAAAATAGTGTCTTCAAACCAAATGCTTCCGTCCGCATCATAACTTTTCCAGATTATTTCCTTGTTGTTTCCCTCTTCTATATTGAGGTTTTGCCCCATTTTTGTGGGTAATGCAAATGCTTTTGCGCCATCAAGAACCAGGTATTCTCCTGTGATTAAAAGTTTTCCGTTACTGTAAAATGTTTTTTTCATTGTCTTTGTGAGGAACGAAGCTACCTTGTTTTTTTGTTGCTTCAAGATAAAATTATTTTCTTAAACTTTCAATATAAGTAACCACAGCGCTATGTGAAACAGTATTCTTTTTGAAATATTTTAGGATTAAAACACGTTCTTCATCATTGGCTTCAAACTGGTTGATAATATTGTTCAAATGCATTTTCATGTGTCCTTCCTGAATTCCTGTTGTGGTCAAAGAGCGCAAAGCGGCAAAGTTTTGGGCCAAACCGGCTACGGCTACAAACTGCATTAATTCCTTGGCAGATGGTTTTTCTAACATTTCCAAGGACAATTTTACCAATGGATGTAAGGAAGTTAAACCACCAACAGTTCCTAATGCTAAAGGGATTTCCAACCAAAAAGTAAAAATGCCATTTTCTATTTTGGCATGGGAAAGACTGGAGTATTTTCCGTTTCGGGAAGCATAGGCGTGAATTCCGGCTTCAACAGCACGGAAATCATTTCCTGTTGCCAGAACTACGGCATCCACTCCGTTCATGATTCCTTTGTTATGCGTTACGGCACGGTATGGTTCGACTTCAGCTATTTGAACGGCTTGGACAAATTTCTCTGCAAATTCTAGAGGATTAGGAATGTGTTTTTCTTCTAAATCAGCAATCGGGCAAGAAACTTCGGCTCTTACGATGCAATTTGGAACATAATTCGAAAGGATGCTCATCACAACTTCAATGTCTTTCTCCGTTTCCGTGAACAAGTCATAATTATGTGCTTCTTCTTTTAATGTTTTGGAAAATTGTTCCAGACACGAATTGATGAAATTAGCTCCCATGCTGTCTTTGGTTTCAAAAGTGGCATGCAGCTGAAAATAATTGGGCAATAAATCGGTTTTGTCTTTTAAGATGATGTCTAAAATTCCGCCACCGCGTTTTTGCATATTTGTTGTAATCGATTCTGTTTCTGCGAAAAATTTGCTTTTGTTTTGGGCAAAAAACAAGTTCAATTTTGAAACATCTCCTTTATAGATAAAATGAACCTGGCCAATTTTTTCGGTGTTGATTACGCTTGTTTTAAATCCGCCGCGCGTGGACCAAAACTTAGCAGCTTTTGCGGCAGCGGCAACCACAGAACTTTCTTCAATTGCCATAGGAATCGTGCTGTATTTTCCATTAATCAGGAAATTAGGAGCAACTCCGAGCGGAATGTAGAAATTGGTTATCGTGTTTTCGATGAATTCATCGTGTAATTTCTGTATTTTTTCATCAGAATTCCAGTAGTTTTTCAGCAAGGAAATGGCTTCTGAAGGTGTTGAAAAATATTGATTGGCAATCCATTTAATTTTTTCTTCTTTGGATAATTTAGAAAATCCGCTAATGGCCTTATTCATTCTCAATAGATTATAATATGTATACCTGCAAAGATACGCTTTTAGCTGTTTTGTTTACTATGATAATATCCTCAATAAATGGGTGTTTAGAATATTGTTTTTAACATTTAACACATCGAATGTGAAATTATTGTAAATTTTTCACTAAAATTGACGGTTTTTATATTTAAAGAAATATCATGTATTCGAAAAAAATTATTGCATTATTTTTATTCCTGTGTTTTACTGTTGTTGGCCAACAAAAAATCACAATTGATGAAATTTACAACGGCACTTTTCGTGCTCAAGGAATGGATGAATTACAGTCCATGAAAAATACAAATCAATACACTGTATTGAATTTAGACAACCAGTCCAGAAGTATGCAAATCGATTTGTATGATTTTGCAACTTTAAAAAAAGTAGCTACACTTATAGATACAAAATCCCGCAAAGAACTTTCAAACGGGATTGACAGTTATACGTTTGATGCTTCAGAAAAAATGATTTTATTGGCGTGCAATACGAATCAAATCTTCCGTCACTCCTTTACTGCTGATTATTATTTGTACGATATAGCCAGTAAAAAATTAAAAAAGCTATTTGATTTTCAGGTTCAGGAACCTACTTTTTCACCTGATGGAAAAAAGATAGCATACGCCAAAGAAAATAATCTGTATGTATATGATTTAGCTTCTAATAAATCGACTCCAATTACTACAGACGGACAAAAAAACAGCATTATTAACGGTATTACGGATTGGGTTTACGAGGAAGAATTTGCTTTCGTAAAAGCTTTCGATTGGAGTGCTGACAGCAAAAAAGTGGCTTACATTCGTTTTGACGAAAGTCAGGTTCCGGAATTTTCGATGTCTATGTTTGGAAAAGAATTGTATCCAATGATGCAAACGTTTAAATATCCAAAGGCCGGTGAAAAGAATGCTCTAGTTTCTTTACATATTTATGATGTAAATTCGAATGGGGTAAAAAATGTAAACCTTGGTAATTACACTGATTTTTATATCGCCAGAATGAAATGGACGAATGATGCGAATACATTATGTGCACAGGTATTGAATCGTCATCAAAATAATTTGGATTTGTTGTTTATCGACGGTAATTCAGGAACTTCAAAAGTAGTTTTGAACGAAAAAGACAAAGCCTATGTTGATGTTACGGATAACTTGACTTTCTTGAAAGACAACAGTTTTATTTGGACCAGCGAAAAAGACGGTTTTAATCATATTTATTTATATGATAAAAACGGAAAATTGAAAAACCAACTGACCAAAGGAAAATGGGAAGTGACTAATTATTATGGTTTAGACGAAAAGACAAATACGGTTTTCTATCAGTCTGTAGAAAATGGATCTATTAATAGAGATGTTTACAGAATAGGTCTTGACGGAAAAAACAAAGTGCGTTTGTCACAAAATACAGGAACGAATGCAGCGACATTCAGCCCGAATTTTCAATACTACATCAACACATTTTCTAGTGCGTCACAACCTACGACGTATACTTTGAACGAAGCTAAAGTTGGAAAACAAGTTCAGGTTATTGAGAACAATGAATCATTGGCTTCGAAACTAAAAAGCTATAATTTACCTGCTAAAGAGTTTTTTGTTTTAAAAACAGCAAAAGGTAATGAGCTAAATGCTTGGATGATTAAACCTAAAGATTTTGATCCAACAAAAAAATATCCTGTTTTTATGTACCAATATTCTGGTCCGGGTTCGCAACAGGTAAATAATGAGTGGAACAGTACGGATGATTATTGGTTTATGATGTTGTCACAACAAGGGTATATTGTAGCTTGTGTTGATGGACGCGGAACTGGTTTTAAAGGCGCTGATTTCAAAAAAGTGACTCAATTGCAATTAGGAAAATACGAAGTGGAAGATCAAATTGATGCTGCTAAAGTAATAGGAAATTACGCATTTGTTGATAAATCTAGAATTGGTATATTTGGCTGGTCGTATGGTGGTTTTATGGCGTCTAATTGTATCATGAAAGGAAACGATGTTTTCAAAATGGCAATTGCTGTAGCTCCGGTTACAAACTGGAGATTCTACGACAGTGTGTACACGGAACGTTACATGACGACACCACGGGAAAATGCGAGCGGATATGATGATAATTCACCAATAAACCATGTAGATAAATTGAAAGGAAAATTTCTTTTGATTCACGGTTCAGGAGATGATAACGTTCATGTTCAAAACTCCATGCAAATGATGGAAGCTTTGATTCAGGCTAATAAACAATTTGATTCCCAAATTTACCCAGACAATAATCATGGGATTTATGGTGGAAAAACCAGAATTCAATTGTATACAAAAATGACTAATTTTATCAAAGAAAACTTATAACAGCGCTTTATGACAAACGACTCATTGAATAAGGAAGAATTTTTTGGACATCCAAAAGCGCTTTTTATATTGTTTTTTACCGAAATGTGGGAACGGTTTTCGTTCTACGGTATGAAAGCCTTGTTGATTTTTTATCTGACAAAGTACCATTTGTTTTCGGATACTTCTGGAAATTTACTCATTGGAAGCTATGCTGCTCTGGTATATGCTGTTCCGGTTTTAGGTGGTTTTATAGCGGATCGCTATCTCGGATTTAGAAAAGCGATTGTTTTTGGAGGTATTATGCTGGTGTTAGGTCATATAGGAATGGCTTATGAAGGGAATGCCGCAACTGAATCTATTACTGGCGAAATTACACGGGACGAAACCGCCTTACAAATATTTTACTTTTCATTATCCTTAATAATTGTCGGAGTTGGTTTTCTAAAAGCCAATATCTCTTCATTAGTGGGGGAATTATATGAAACAGGCGATAAAAGAAGAGATTCTGGATTCACTTTGTTTTACATGGGAATCAACTTAGGTTCCTTTATGGCTACGCTAATATGTGTTTGGCTTGGAGAAACGTATGGTTGGAGTTATGGTTTTGGTGCAGCTGGAGTCGGAATGTTTTTTGGATTGTTGACTTTCATTTCCGGTAGAAAACTATTGATGGGAAAAGGCGAATCAAACAATGCTTCTTTATTAGAAAAAAAATCGTTTGGACTTAAAAATGAATGGCTAATTTATATTGGAAGCGTATTGTCGACATTGTTGTTTTGGCAGATGGTTCAAAATCATAATGCGGTTTCATGGGCTTTAAAAATTGCAGGTGGTATTTCCTTTATTTATATTGTTTATTATGCCGTTACAAAGTTAGATGGAAAAGCACGTCACCAATTAATCGCTTTGACCATTCTGATTGTATTTACAATTGTATTTTGGGCATTGTTTGAACAGGCATATACCTCGATGAATTTATTTGCTGACAGGATTTTAGACCGAACTATATTTGGTTATGAAATTTCTGCCGGACAGTTCTTAAGTTTTAATGCCTTATTTATAATTTTGCTAGCTCCAGTTTTTGCTTGGATATGGCCAAATTTAGGAAAATACAATCCTAATACAGCCGTAAAATTTGCTTTAGCATTAGCTTTAGTCGGTTTAGGTTTTGGAGCATTAGTTATGGGAATAAATCTTTCTGGTACAGGAAAAGTAGCGGCAATTTGGCTAATATTAGCGTACCTTTTGCATACATGCGGAGAATTGAGTTTGTCACCGGTAGGACTTTCTGCAGTGACTAAATTATCTCCAGCAAAAATCGTGGGATTCATGATGGGTGTTTGGTTTTTAGCAACAGCCAGTTCAGAATTTATCGCTTCTATCTTAGCTAATATCGCTTCTGTAGATACTTCAAATGGTACAGCACCGGATTTAAATTTAGCAAAACAGAGTTACTTAGTACTTTTTGAATATTTATTTTATACAGGACTTGGTTTCGGATTACTGTTATTGGTACTATCGCCAGTAATCAAAAAATTAATGCACGGAGTAGACAAAGAATTAAACAATTAATAACATGAGTGAAAATACTACAGATCAATTTTTTAAAAGTACCGTTCTAGGACATCCAGCGGGATTATTCGTTTTATTCTTCACAGAGATGTGGGAGCGATTTTCATTCTACGGAATGCGTTCTTTATTGATATTATTTTTAACCGCTTCTTTTACAGATGGTGGTTGGGAATGGACTCGTGAAAATGCTTCTGCATTATTTGGATCCTACGTTGGATTGGTTTATTTATCCACGATGTTAGGTGGTTATTTTGCCGATAAAGTGATAGGTTTTAGATGGGCAGTTGTTGTAGGTGCCAGTTTGATGACTTTAGGACACGCTTCTATGGCTGTTGAAACAGAATTTTCTATTTATTTAGGATTAGTATTGTTAGTTTTTGGAAATGGTTTTTTCAAGCCAAACATGACATCAATCGTATCTGAAATGTACAAAGACCGTCCTGAGAAGAAGGATGGTGCTTATACATTGTTCTACATGGGTGTAAATGCCGGGGCTTTCTTTGGTATTTTACTTTGTGGTTATTTAGGAGAAAAAGTAGGTTGGACGTATGGTTTTGGTCTTGCCGGAATTTTTATGTTCTTTGGAATGTTACAGTTTTGGTTGTCACAAAATATCTTTGGAGACATTGGTTTAAAACCAAACAAAGAAAGCAAAGCGAAAGCAGAAGCTTTGGATACGGATAAAAGAAATCCTTTTTCACCAATACAATTAGCGGCTATTGCATTTTCATCATTATTAGCTTTATTGTGGCTTTTAAATGATCCTGCTTCCAAAATATCCGGAGGAAAAGTAAATGTTTTTTCTTTCTTAGGACCAAATGGTAATTCGATTGCTATAGTTTCAGCACTGGTTGTGTTTATTATATTATTGATATACAGATTTACCCAATATTCTAAAATCACTAAAGAAAAATTAATAGCAGTTACATTCTTTGCATTCCTGACTATTTTCTTTTGGGCAATTTTCGAACAATCTCCAAACAGTTTAACCATTTTTGCTAATGATTATACGGATAGAGTTTTAACAGGTAATTGGAGTGTAGTATTCTTAGTGATGAATTCATTGATTACTATATTACCATTAGTAATTATTACTTGGGTATTGATTCTGTTGTTCAAACAAACATTCAAGTTGTATGCTATTGCAAATATTATTTTAAGTGTTAGTTTTATAATTATTTGGGCAATAGCAATATGGATGTTGGCTAAAGATTATTACACTGCAGGATATTTATCATTGTCTGATGAAACCTTACAGGCGTTGAAAATTGATAAAGTAACTACTGCATTAACCGAAGTTCCAGCAACTTGGTTTTCTACCTTAAACTCCTTGTTTATTATTTCATTAGCACCATTGTTTTCAAAATGGTGGGAAAGTAAATACAATCCTGCGGCTAATTTGAAATACGGAATCGGAATGGGATTATTAGCGCTTGGTATGGCTTGTGTAGCTTTTGGCGCAAGCGGAATCGAAGCGGGTGCAAAAACAGCTTCTGTAAGTATGATTTGGTTGATTTTGGTATATCTTTTCCATACTATGGCTGAATTGTGTATCTCTCCGGTAGGATTGTCTTATGTGAGTAAATTAGTTCCAGCAAGAATGATTGCATTTATGTTTGGAGTTTGGTATCTTGCAGTTGCAATAGGAATGAAAGGAGCTGGTATGTTTGGAGAAAATATTGATAAAATTGCCAATGAACACGGATTGAGTTATTTCTTCTGGATGTTAGCAATAATATCTATTGTAGTGGCTTTGTTCTCAATTTTGATGGGGCCGGTAATTAAGAAATTAATGCATGGTGTTCGATAAATTTTAGGCATTGTTTTTGATTTGTCAATAATTAAAAATTATAAATATGAAGAAAATAATAGTTGCTTTGTTATTGTTTGCGGGATCATTTGCCGCTGAAGCACAAGAATTAGTTTGGGAAACCAATGTCATTAAGGCTATGGACGTTTCTAATAAAACAAAAAAACCAATGTTATTGTTTTTTACCGGTAGCGATTGGTGTGGTTGGTGTATCAGGTTACAAAAAGAGGTTTTGAAAACTCCTGAATTTGCTGCTTGGGCCAAAGAAAATGTGGTTCTGGTAGAATTAGATTATCCTAGAAAAGCACCACAGACTCCTGAGATTAAAAAACAAAATGACGAATTGCAGCAAGTTTTTGCTATTCAAGGATTCCCTACAGTACATTTTGCTAATGTTACAACTGTAGATGGCAAAGTGAATTTTCAAGGTCTGGGAAGTACGGGATATGTTGCTGGCGGACCATCTGCATGGTTAGCTGTTGCAAATGGATTTCTTCAGAAGAAATAATTAGTCATTCAATTTATAATATCCCTTTTCACTCGTAGCGTGAAAAGGGATTTTTTGTTTGATACAAGTTGCCTTCCATTGTTTTTGAATGGTTTTATAATTAGAGGCATCTGCTACGACCATCTTTGGTTTTAAAGCCTGCAACAAGCGTTCAAAGTTTATTTTGGGAGATTGTGTAAGTACAATGATATCCGGATGTATGTTTTTTGGAAAAATACCCGAACTGTCTAAAATGAAAATCTTTTTTCCATTAAAATAAAAAAGGTTTTGCAGTACTTTTTTCTCTCTAAGACTGCTTAAATTCCCTATTCGATAGGACTTTAATATATTGTTTTTTTGAGCAGATTTCAAAATACTGTCATTGGCATAGACCGTAATACTTTCCCCATTTCGTTCTGCCAGTAATGTGTTTCTTTTGATATTGAAAACAATCCATTCCTGTTCGTTTTGAATATTCCATTGAATACTCAAATACGAAATTTGTACAATGATGATTGAAATCAATACCAATACTAATTTGTTGAAATTTGGTTTCTTGAGCCAAATAATTGCCGTTACAACTACCAAATAACTACTAAGTAACAAATAAAAATGCAATGGAATGTCTTGAATTATAAATTGTTCTAAAGATGCAATTGTATTAATGATTTTATTCAAGTAATAAATGCTCCATTCTAGTAGTTGTGAAAGGAATATTGGAATGCTGTTAAGTGCCGCTAAAAGCAAGACTAAAACGCCTAAAACCATTATGATGCTCAATACCGGAATGATAATTAAATTGGTCACAAAAAATAAACCCGGAAACTGATGGAAATAGTAAATACTCAATGGTAAAGTTCCTAATTGTGCAGCAAACGAAACCGTGAGAATATCCCAAATGTATTTTAAGACTTTAGTTTTTGGTATCCAAATTGAGGCTAAAAGCGGTTGCAGCCAAATAATGAAAAACAACGCTAAATAGCTTAGCTGAAAACCAACATCAAATAGAAAAGATGGTTCAAAAAGCAAAATCAGTAATACGGAAACTAATAAAGTGTGGTAAATATTCACGCTTCTTCGTAAGTGATTTCCAATGGCAACAAACGAAAACATGGTTACGGAACGCACCACCGAAGGCGCTAATCCCGCGATGATTCCGAAACTGAATAAAGAGATGAGAATGATGAGTAGTTTTATAAATGAACCCCGTTTAGTATTAGGAATAGGCTTTAGAATGAAAGTGACAAAAATTAAAATGAATCCAATGTGCAGTCCTGATACCGATAATATATGTACCGCTCCGGCATATTGATAATCCCGAATGATTTCCGGTGAAATATCCTGCTGTTGTCCCATTATTAATGCTATGGCAACATTTAATTCAGTTTTGTTGAAGTTGTTTTTTTCTAAATTATGAATAATTCGGGTTCTTAATTTAGAAGAATAATACCAGATGTTTTTCTCGATTTTCGTTCCAATTTTGATTTCATCAACATCAGCATACAGTTGCGCATAGATTTGTTTGTTTTCGAGGTATTTACTGTAGTCAAATTGATTGGGATTATTAGGAGGTTTGTTTTTTGATAAAATCCCTTTAATAAGTAAAGGTGTCCCAATCTTAAATTCATGATGCAAACTATCCTTTTGAATGTTTAGGATGATTCTTCCTGTTTGTTTTTTCTCATCTACACGGTTTATAATGGCAATGTAGCGATCACTAAACGGAGAGCTTTTTAGCTTTTCGCGGATGATTATGGAAATGGAATGCGGTTTTTCAAAAATAGTCGTATTGTGAATATAATTGCTTTTCTGAAAATAATCAATGTGAATTACTTGAGTCGAAATTCCGATAAGAAAAGACAGAAGATATGTTGTCAAACCAAAATAGAAGATCTTCTTGCTTTTGTTTTTGAATAAAAAATACAACACTCCAAAAACACCAATGGATATTGAAAGTAAGATAAACAGTAATGATAGCGGTAGATGAAAGTAGTAGGCGAAAAGGATTCCTGAAATAAATCCAATTGTTATTCTCGCTAAAGGAAAATGGAGTACTTTCATGTATCTAAAGTACGCATTTTTAGCAAGAAAAAACTTTGTTTTTAAAAGTTATATAGCTTTTTAGCTTGACTATAACACCCGATTTAATTGTACAAAGGTTTTTTTATAATAGGGTTCTTTTGTAGAGGAAATAATTACTCCTTTTGAAGTAGAAGAATGAATGAATTTTATCTCATCATCATTGACTTCAATGACGATTCCTACGTGATTTATCTGTGAATTTTTGTTGGTTTTAAAAAATATTAAGTCTCCTTTTTGCGCCTCTTCGCGTTCTGTATTGATAACCTCACCTATTTTTGACTGTTGATAAGAGTTGCGGGGAAGGGTTATGTTATGTGAACTAAAAATGGTGTACATCAAGCCGGAACAATCAAAACCAGCTTTTGTTGTACCTGCATATTTGTATTTTACGCCAAGATTTTCAGCTGCTGCATCAATCAATTCTTCTGCCAAACGATTCGTTTTTCTTTTATCGGATTTCGTTAATTTCTCTTTTTTGGTGTCTGATTTTTTAGAAGTAACTATTGGGGAAGTCGATTTACAAGCCGTAAAAAAAATAAGAATCAATAATAGAAATGCGAAATGTTTCAAAAGAATGTATTTTTGATGAATTTAAATAGTAATAAATTAGTTGTAAACTATTGTAAATCAGAAACAATGAATTTAGCGGTTTTTTCACTGGCGCCAATGCCTCCTAATTTGTCTTCTAATAACGCATATTTTTCTAAAAGCGTATTGCGATGATTGGATTCCAGGATTTTTTTCAGTTCTTCACGAATGCGTTTTGTGGTACATTCCTCCTGTATTAATTCGGTTACTACTTCTTCATCCATTATCAAGTTTACCAATGAAATGTATTTGAGCGTGATGATTCGTTTCGCAATTTGGTAGGAAGCCCAGCTGCCTTTGTAACACACCACTTCCGGAACTTTAAAAAGTGCCGTTTCCAGAGTTGCAGTTCCTGAAGTCACTAATGCGGCAGTTGAATTTCGCAATAAATCGTATGTTTTATTGGAGATGAATTTTATGTTTTCATGAGAAATGAAATTTTTATAAAAAGAGAATTCCTGACTTGGAGCGCCGGCAATTACAAATTGATAGTCGGGAAAATCATTGACAACACTCAACATTACAGATAGCATTTTAGTGATTTCCTGTTTTCTGCTTCCTGGTAAAATAGCGATAATTGGTTTTTCGTCTAATTGATTTTCTTTTCTAAAAAGGACAGGGTCAACTGCGGGTTGGTTGTGAATAGCATCAATCAGCGGATGCCCAACAAACTCGACAGGGAAATGATGTTTGTCCTCGTAGAATTGTTTTTCGAAAGGTAAAATCACATACATTTTATCAATATCGTGTTTGATGTCGGTAATTCTACTTTCTTTCCAAGCCCAGATTTGAGGAGAAATATAATAATGTGTTTTCATACCCAACGATTTGGCCCATTTTGCAATACGCAAATTAAAACCTGGATAATCTATGAAAATAAGAACGTCGGGTTGAAACTCAAGAATGTCTTTTTTGCATATTTTGATGTTATTCAAAATAGTTTTTAAGTTAAAAATCACTTCGATGAAACCCATAAACGCTAATTCCCGATAGTGTTTCACTAAAGTACCGCCAACATTTTTCATCAAATCACCACCCCAAAATCGGATGTCAGCATTTGGATCTTTTTTATACAGTTCTTTCATCAAATTTGAACCATGCAAATCGCCTGAAGCTTCACCCGCTATAATATAATATTTCATGCTTTCTTGATTAGGAGTTTATAAATTTGGATTTCAAACGTATAAAATCATATTTATTTTTAATAATCTTTTTTTTTAATTTGCAAAGATAAACTAATAACATTTCTTAAATAAACATAGTGAGAATTGCCATAATTATCACGGCTAAAACCACTCCGCGAGCCATTGTTTCTTTGTTTATTTTGAGTAAAACACCAAATGCTACTAGTGTAAGAATAGAACCCAATGTTACGATTTTGCCTAAATTCCCCTGTGATTGCATAATTTGAATTCCAGCAATGAAATTAAATTCCGTAAAAAAAGTTATAAAAATATAACTCCCAAGCAGGGTTGTGGCAAATCCAATTAAAAATCCGATAAACAAGTCTGTTTTATTCATTCCATTTCCAGGTGTTAAGTTGTTGTATCGCATGATGCGCCGTCAAATCAAATTGAACAGGAACAACGGATATGTATCCGTTTTGTAAAGCCCATTCATCAGTGTCTTCGCCTTTGTCTTGGTTTACAAATTCTCCGGCAAGCCAGTAATAATCCCTTCCTTGAGGTGTTTTTCTTTTGTCAAATTTCTCTACCCAAAGCGCTTTCGCTTGACGACAAATTCGGATTCCTTTAATCTCTTTCTCTTCTAATTTTGGAAAGTTCACATTCAAAACAACTCCTTCCGGCAGTCCGTTTTCTAAAACTTCTAAGGATATTTTTCGAATAAAAGATTTTATATTGTCAAAATTGGCATTCCAATCATAATCCAATAAAGAGAAACCAATGGCAGGAATTCCTTCAATACCTGCTTCAATTGCAGCACTCATTGTCCCGGAATAAATCACATTTATGGAAGAATTTGATCCGTGATTGACACCGGAAACACATAAATCCGGTTTTCGCTTCAAAATTTCATTTACTGCAAATTTCACACAATCTACAGGTGTTCCAGAGCAGCTGTATTCTTTAAATGGGTCATTTTCTTTAGAAATTTCATTCAAATATAAAGTGCTGTTTATGGTAATGGCATGACCCATGGCGCTTTGAGGATTGTCAGGCGCTACCACAACGATTTCGCCTATTTCTGCCATAACGGCAATTAATGCTCTAAGTCCCGGAGCCGAAATACCGTCATCATTGGTTATTAAAATTAAAGGTCTGTCTTTTTTCATTGTTTTATATTTCAAAAAGGGATTGATTATTGATAATTTTGAAGACAAATGTAATAACACAGAATGGAATGTGTAAACAAAAGATAAAAATATGTTATGTTGATTCATTTAACTTAAAACAAAAGAACATTTTTATATCTTTAACAAAAATTTATGGAGGCCTAGCCACTGTTGGCATAGTTTTTACCGTAACTTACATTAAAAGATTCATGAATACTATTATTAACTTTATGAAAAGAAATTATAAAATACTTCTTGTAGTTGTATGCCTTTCGGTGACATTATTTGCGTTCAAAATGAATGCGAAACAATCATCCGATCCCGAAAAAGATAAATTGCTTTTAGAGTTATTGACGTTTGTTATTGAGAAAGGGCATTATAGCCCAGCCACAATTGATGATACGTTCTCTAAAGGTATATATAAAGATTATATTGAAGCGTTAGATCCCTCTAAGCGATTCTTTTTGCAATCAGATATTGATGAATTTTCAAAATTTGAAACGCAATTAGACGATCAGCTATTGAATAAGGATTTGACTTTTTTCAATTTGACATACGAGCGTTTAATTAAGCGTATGGAAGAAAGTAAAAAGATTTATAAAGATGTTTTGAGTAAGCCTTTTGATTATTCAGTTGAAGAAAGTTTCAATATTGATTATGAAAAAGCACCTTATTCTAAAAATGTTGCTGAACTTAGTGACAAATGGCGTAAACAAATCAAATTATCTACCCTTTCATCTCTTGTTGACAAACAAAAGTTAGAAGAAGATAAAAAGAAAAATGATGCCACTTATCAAGTTAAATCTTTTGATGCTTTAGAAAAAGAAACTAGAGAAAGTTCTGCAAAATCATTAGATGAGTATTTTGGTTTCATTAAAGATTTAGATAGAAATGACTGGTTTTCAGTGTATGTAAATTCTATAACAGCGCGTTTTGATCCGCATACTAATTATTTAGCAGCAGAGGATAAAGAACGTTTTGATCAAAGTATCAGCGGTAAATTAGAAGGAATTGGAGCTCGTTTGCAAAAGAAAAATGATCTTACCGAGATTTCTGAACTTATTTCTGGTGGTCCAGCTTGGAGAGGAAAACAGTTAGAAGCGGGAGACTTGATCATGAAAGTGGCTCAAGGTAATGGTGAAGCGGTTGATGTTGTAGGGATGCGTTTGGATGATGTTGTGAAGAAAATTAAAGGGCCTAAAGGTTCAGAAGTTCGTCTTACTGTGAAAAAAGTGGACGGAACCATTAAGATTATTTCTATCATCAGAGATATTGTTGAAATAGAAGAAACGTATGCAAAATCCAGTATTGTAAATAAAAATGGACTGAAATACGGAGTGATTTATTTACCAAAATTCTACATTGATTTTGAAAATAAAGACGGAAGAGATGCAGGAAAAGACATTGCCTTGGAAGTTGACCGATTAAAAAAATCTGGTGTAAACGGGATTATTCTTGATGTTCGTGATGATGGTGGTGGGTCTTTGTCTACTGTTGTTGACATCGCGGGATTGTTTATTGAACAAGGTCCAATTGTACAGATTAAATCAGCAGGAAGACAAAAAGAAGTTCTTTATGACAGAGATAAAAAAATTGAATGGGATGGTCCTTTAGTAATTATGGTAAATAGTTTCTCGGCTTCGGCTTCAGAGATTCTGGCTGCAGCAATTCAGGATTATAAAAGAGGAATCATCATTGGAAGTAAGCAAACCTACGGTAAAGGAACAGTTCAAAATGTATATGACTTGAATACTTTTGTGCGCAATAGTGCAGTAGGGGATTTGGGTGCAATAAAGACCACTACACAAAAATTTTATAGAATAAATGGTGGGTCTACTCAACTAGAAGGTGTGCAAAGTGATATTGTTATGCCAGATAGATATGCTTATTTAAAAATGGGCGAACGTGACATTGACAATGCAATGCCTTGGGATAAAATTGATCAGGCAGATTATAGTGTTTGGAATAATAATGCCAACTTTAATCAAGCAATTGCCAATAGTAAAAACAGAATTAGTAAAAATCCACAGTTCCAATTAATTGAGGAAAATGCAAAATGGATTGACAGTAGGAGTGAAGAGAATGTTTATAGCTTGAATATTGACAAATTTAAGATTGCTCAAGCCGAAATTGAAGAGAAAGCTAAAAAATATAAGCCAATCGTAAATTACAAAAACACATTGACATTTACTTCTTTACCTTATGAAGCTGAAGTGATGAGTAAAGATGCTTCTTTAAAAGAAAAAAGAGAAATCTGGCATGAATCTTTAGCTAAAGATATTTATGTAGAAGAGGCAATTAATGTTTTGGACGATTTACAGCCTAAATCAATTTCGAAAAAAGATATTCCTGTTAAAATGAAAAAAAATAAACTAGCGAAATCTTAATAAAGAATTTGTTAGTTCATAAAACATACAAGTATTAGTAACTATTACGCTCCAGAAATTCAATGAGAATTTTTGGAGCGTTTTTAGTTTGAGTAAATTATTGATATTTAAAATAGCTTTCAGATGACTTTTTTAGTCAATTTAGACTGCTTGTTTTGATTTTAAAAATAGAAGAGTTGGGAGAATCCTTATACATAGTTAGCAATGAAAAATAGAAAATTATTCGCGTTGATATTTATTATTCTTTACGGAATCCTTTTTTCTTCCTGTAAAAAGGATTTGGATGCAGGTAATCTGGATGCATCTAATGTAAGAAAGGAAGGAGACTTAATTCAGGTTGTCAGTGCTGAAAATAGTGGTGTAAGTTCAGTGGTGAATTTTGATTTTTTACCCTCATCTACAACCAATCAAGTTGTGCAGCATAAGTATTACACTCTGTCTTATAATGAAGCTCATGAACAGGCAGAATGGGTGGCTTATGAGCTAAAGAAAAACTATATTAAGAATAATAACTTTAAGCGTCCTTTTTTTATTGAGGATGCCAAAGTAAAAACGGGTTCTGCTGATTGGAGAAATTATAAAAAGTCAATATATGATAAAGGGCATCTTTGTCCTGCTGGTGATATGGAGTTTGCTTTAGATGCTTATAACGAAACTTTTTTAACTTCAAATATTTCTCCTCAAGTGCGTAATTTTAATAACGGTGTCTGGAATAGATTAGAACAAAAAGTACGTTATTGGGCTGTAAAATATGATGGAATTTATGTAATTACGGGTGGAGTTTTAGAATCTTCATTAATGACAATAGGTAAAGAGAAGGTTTCGGTTCCTAAGTTTTTTTATAAAATTTTATTGGATAATTCTGGTGGGAACATGAAAATGATTGGTTTCCTAATTCCCAATTCAGAAAGTGATAAACCACTATATAGTTTTGTGGTTTCGGTTGATTATATCGAAAAAATGACCGGAATTAACTTCTTTCCAAAATTGAATGACAACATTGAGAATCAATTGGAAAAAAGGACAGATTATAAAAATTGGAGTTTTAATTAACTCTACTGGGAATAAGAATTTTTAAAGTTTTTGTTTTTGCAAAGAGGTAAGCGTATAAATAATTGAAATAAAACTATATACAAGAATGAAATCTTGATAATTAAGGCCTATTTAATTACCACTCGTTTACTTTATTGGCATCCATTTTTATAAATATAAACAACAATATTGTAAAGCCCCAAAGTCCCGAACCTCCGTAAGAAAAGAAAGGAAGCGGAACCCCGATTGTTGGGAAAATACCAACTACCATCGCTATATTTACAAAGAAATGTGTAAATAAAACCCCTGCAACGCAATATCCATATACCCTGCTGAATTTTGTTTTTTGTCTTTCTGCCAAGTATATTATTCTAAGAAATAAACCTGCAAAAAGAGCGATAACTACTAAGGAACCAACAAATCCCCATTCTTCACCCACTGTTGTGAATATATAATCTGTATGTTGCTCAGGAACAAATCCGCCTTTGGTTTGTGTTCCTTCAAGAAACCCTTTTCCAAACCAACCTCCAGAACCAATGGCTATTTCGGATTGATTGGTGTTATAACCGATTCCTTTCAGATCGACTGTTTTGCCTAAAAGTATGTTAAAACGATCCCTGTGATGTTGTTTAAATACATTTTCAAAAACATAGTTTACAGACAGTACAAATCC
Source organism: Flavobacterium sp. 120 (assembly GCF_003633605.1). NCBI lineage: Bacteria > Pseudomonadati > Bacteroidota > Flavobacteriia > Flavobacteriales > Flavobacteriaceae > Flavobacterium > Flavobacterium sp. 120. The sequence goes on from NZ_RBKZ01000001.1 coordinate 328,157, forward strand.
AGAAATAACCACTAAAAGGATGCTGCTCAGAACAATATTTCTATCGGCTAATCTTGATTTTAAATGAACTAATATTAATGTAACTAATGCTATAAGAATTACATATTGTGGCTCTAATATCAGTGTTAGCACAAATAATAGGATGGTAATAAATCCTGTCCAAACATACCATGACGGTAGCCCTTCGCGGTATAAAACTATGATGAATATGCTGTATATTAAAGCACTTCCGGGATCAGGTTGCGGAAGTATCAGGATGACGGGCAAAAGAATTATTGCAAGAGCTTGTACCTGCCTATTGACTTCTTTTAAATTGATCTGGGTGTCACTTAAATATTTGGCTAATGCTAAAGCCGTAGCCGCTTTTGCAAATTCAGAAGGTTGAATCGTGAAACTGCCTATTGCATACCAACAACGTTGACCCGCTATTGTTTTACCAAATAAAAACAATCCGGCTAATGTAAGTAAGGAAATTCCAAAAATGATACTTGCATATTTTTCATAAAACTTACCGTCAACAGAAAGCACAATGAAAATTAACGGGATAGTCAATATAATGAATATAAGCTGTTTCTCATGAGTGTCCTCCATTGATGAGAGCGAAGACGAATAGATATTTAGCCAACCCAAAATAACTAATGAAACATAGATTATTATGCTTATCCAGTCAATGTTATTTGTTATGCTTTGGTTTTTCATCTGAATTAAATAGCTTGTTTATTCGATTTTGTGGTATCTGTTTTTGCTTTCACTGTTGGAATAGTTGTTTTCTTTTTTAGAAGAGAATCGTTAATTCTTAATTGTAATTTTACGGCTTCTGACAGTCCTCCTAATTTAGCATATCGACTTTGTAAACTTGTTGCAAGAATTCTTTTTTCCAGGTCTACTCTGGTGATTTTTTGTCTTAAATATTTTTCTATCATCAAACTGGCAATTGGTCCAGCTATAGTTGCTCCATATCCACCATTTTCAACCATAACTGCAATTGCAATTTTGGGATTGTCTTTTGGTGCAAAAGCTACAAATATTGAATGGTCTTCCATTTTTACGCGTACTCCTCCAATTTTAGCAAAATTTTCTGCTGTTCCAGTCTTACCACAAATATCAATTCCTTCCACTCGTAGGGATCTTGCTGTTCCTAAGTTGTAAACATCAAATAAACCGCTGATAATTGGTTTGAAATGTTTTTTATCAATTGTGGTTACATGTTTGGTAGTGAATTTTTCGTCAATTTTGTGACCTTCAATTTTCTTGATGATATGAGGCGTATAATAATGACCTTCGTTAGCTATTGTTGCCATCATATTCGCCAGCTGAATAGGAGTCATTAGAACTTCACCTTGTCCAATTGAATTAGAAACAATAGTGGTACTTCTCCAACCACCGTTAGGATAAATGCGTTTGTATGTTTTTGAATCGGGTACGTTTCCTTTTTTACCGGTTGGTAAATCATATCCCATGAATTGTCCAAGACCAAAACTTTTCACGTGTTTGCTCCAAATATCAACCGCTTGTGCAGGTTTTGAATATTTATTTATGGTCTTCATGTAAGCCGTTGCAAAATAGGAGTTGCAAGATTCAAAGATACCTCGGTGTAATTGAAGTGCGCCTCCATGACAGTGACATCCCATAAAACGTCCTCTTGCATAGCTAAAACCTCGATTGCAAAAAACAGTAGTATTGTCATCAATTACTCCTTCTTGTAATGCTACAAGTCCAGTTAAAATCTTGAATGGAGATCCTGGTGGATATTCAGCCAGTAAACCTCTGTCATAAAGTGGTTTTGCTATTGAATCGCGATATAATTCAGTATAATTCTTAGATCGTTGTCTTCCTACTAATATTCCGGGGTCATACGATGGAGCAGTTACAAGCGCCAATATTTCACCGGTACTAGGTTCAATTGCTACAATTCCACCTCGTTTATTAATCATTAATTCCTCTCCATATTTTTGAATTTCAGCATCTATGGTCAGATTTATGTCTTCTCCTTGAACAGCGATAGTGTCGTATTTCCCATCTTTATAAGAACCTATTTCCCTGTTGTATTTGTCTTTTTGAATGTATTTTACACCTTTCACTCCGCGTAAAAGATCTTCGTAGCTTTCTTCAACTCCTTGTTTTCCAATTAAGTCACCGCTATTATAATACGGATTTTTGGCAACTAGTTTTTCATTTACCTGAGTGATGAATCCAAAAATATTGGCTCCAAAATCTACTTCATAATCACGAAGGGAACGTTTTTGAAAATAAAAACCTTCATATTTTCTTATTTTTTCTTGAAACGCAGCAAATTCACTTTTGTTCAATTGAGATAAAAAAACAGATGGCAAGCGCGGACTGTATACTGTAGCTTTTTCAATTTTTTTAATGAAATCTTCTTTTGTAATATTCAATAATTGACAAAATTCTAAAGTATCAGTATTTTTGACTTCTCTAGGAATCACCATGATGTCATAAGATGCTTGGTTAGCAACTAATAACTTTCCTTTTCTATCATACATATATCCTCTTTCAGGATATTCATACTTTTTTTTAATGGCATTGTTTTCAGACTTTAGTTTTAAAGTGTCGTCAACAATCTGCAAATAAAAGATACGCATTACAAGCAAAGATGTAGCTATAATGATTAAAGAAGGCAACAAGACTTTTCTCATCTTTTGTTCGGCTTAATAAGATATATTATGATAATGCAAATAATGATTGTGAATACAGTACTTAATAATGTTCTAATTAGTATATCAAAAATAAAGCTAAACTGGAATGCTTCCAGTAAAAATAACGTAAAATGGTGTATAACAACAGAAAGTAATATGAAAGAGAACCTTTCAGGTGTCAAAACGTCATTTAATTTTACAGTTTGATATTCATAACTTAGACCAAAAGCAAATTTAAAAATAGCGGGTCTAAAATAGGCTAGAACTAAACATGCAGTGGCATGTATTCCGCCTGAATTGCTAAACATATCCATAATAAGTCCAAGTAAGAAACTCGCCACTACAAGGCCAGATTTGTTTCCGTTTACAGGGTAAAGTATTATGAACAATATATAAGGGAAAGGGCTTATATAACCCAAAAAATTCATATTGTTGAATATGATAATTTGAACTGCCAATAACAGAATAAATCGAAAAATATTGACTAACAATGCGCTATTCATCCTTTTCTCTTTTTTCTAAATTAATGATTTCTTCACGATCTTTCCTTTTTATGATATAGACATGACCTAAGTTTGTCATGTCGTTGAATAGTCTGACGTTTATTTTATAATAATTAGTTTCTTCTTCAGTATAGATATTTTCAATAGTACCTATTCCTATATTTTCTGGAAAAATTACAGATTGTCCGCCAGTTACGATTGTATCGCCTTTTCTTATCGCTGCTAATCTAGGAACATCTACCAATTGAACAAATCCAGTACTTTTTCCGTCCCAAACAAGTGATCCAAAGTGATTTGACTTTTTGATTTTGGCATTGATTTGAGATTTTTTATTCAGAATACTGATGACTGTAGAATATTTTGGCGATGTATTCTCTATGATTCCAACAATTCCTAAACTGTTAATTACCCCCATATCTGGTTTTACACCTTGCAATTCTCCTGAATTCAAGGTTAAGTAATTTTCATGGACATTATAGGAGTTGTGTATTACTTTGGAAACAACAATGTCGTCTGGTTTTACCCCTTTAATACTGTCTAGTTTTTTTATTGCAGTAGTATCTTTACGATTGAATAGAAGGCTTCTTAGCTTTGCATTTTCAAGAGCAAGTGCATCATTTTGAGTTTTTAAATTCAAGTATTCGTTAAGGTTATTCACTTTTTCGTACACTCCGCCACTTAAAAAGTTTGCGGAACTAATTATTTTGCTTCTGTGGAAAGAATGGGATTGGATAGTTAGCGATAACGAGATACCCAAAAGCAGCAAAAACAGTAATCTATTACTGTTTTTAAAAATAAAATTAAATATTTGCTGCATTTCTTAACGGTATAATGTAAATAACTGTATGTCTTTTTTTGTAATCTAATTGTTGTAAATTGACTTGTGCTTGAAGGCTTGCAAGTGTAACAAAAACGAATTACTTAATCAAAATGCTTTTAAATTTTGTAATGTTTTTAAGTGCCATACCAGTTCCTCTAACAACTGCTCTTAATGGGTCTTCTGCAATGTAAACAGGTAAATCCGTTTTTTGCGAAATCCTTTTATCAAGCCCTCTTAACATAGATCCTCCACCTGCAAGATAAATTCCTGTGTTGTAAATATCGGCTGCTAATTCAGGAGGTGTTTGTGATAAAGTTTCCATTACTGCATCTTCAATTCGTTGGATTGATTTGTCTAATGCTTTCGCAATTTCTCTATAAGAAACTTCTACTTGTTTTGGTTTACCGGTAAGTAAATCTCTACCTTGAACAGACATGTCTTCTGGAGGAGTTTCTAAATCTTCGATAGCGGCACCAATTTGAATTTTGATTTTTTCAGCGGTACTTTCTCCAACAAAAAGATTGTGTTGTGTACGCATGTAATAAACGATGTCATTTGTAAATACATCACCAGCAATTTTTACTGATTTATCACATACAATTCCGCCTAATGCAATAACTGCAATTTCAGTTGTTCCACCACCTATATCAACAATCATGTTTCCTTTTGGTTGCATGATGTCTATTCCAATACCTATTGCTGCTGCCATAGGTTCATGTATCAAATAAACTTCTTTACCATTTACTCTTTCGCATGATTCTTTTACGGCTCTCATTTCCACTTCAGTAATTCCTGAAGGAATACAAACAACCATTCTTAATGCGGGAGTAAACATTCTTTTTTTCAATGCCGGTATGCTTTTTATAAACATACTGATCATTTTTTCTGAAGCATCAAAATCAGCAATTACACCATCTTTCAAAGGTCTTATCGTTTTAATGTTTTCATGTGTTTTTCCCTGCATCATGTTGGCTTCTTTACCAACAGCGATGATTTTGCCTGAAACTCTATCACGAGCAACTATCGAAGGGCTGTCTATGACAACTTTATCATTATGGATGATTAAAGTGTTGGCGGTACCAAGGTCTATCGCAATATCCTCGGTCATGAAATCAAAAAATCCCATAAGTTTTTTAAGGGTTAAAAGTTATAAATTTGTGACGGGCAAAGTTAAACAAATTAATGTTTAAAATGACGAGTTCCTGTAAATACCATTGCAACTTTATTTTCATTACAATAATTAATACTCAATTCGTCTTTTATAGATCCTCCTGGCTGAATTACAGCAGTTATTCCGGCTTCTTTAGCGATTTCTACACAATCTGGAAAAGGGAAAAACGCGTCGCTTGCCATTACTGCACCATGCAAATCAAAGTGAAAATTATTCGCTTTTTCTATTGCTTGTTGCAAGGCATCAACTCTTGATGTCTGTCCTGTACCTGACGCAATAAGTGTACCGTTTTTTGCAAAAACAATTGTGTTTGATTTTGTGTTTTTACAAATTTTAGAAGCAAAAATTAAATCCTGAATTTCTTGTTCAGTAGGTTCAGTTATAGTAACGGTTCTTAAGTCTTCTTTATTGTCGGTTATGTTGTTTCTTTCCTGAACTAAAATTCCGTTTAAGCAAGTACGAACTTGTTTTTGTGGTAATTCTACTTCGTTTTGGATTAATATAATTCGGTTTTTCTTTTCTTGTAAAATTGCAATGGCTTCAGTATCATATTCTGGAGCAATTACAACTTCGCAAAACAATTTGTTTATTTCTGAAGCAGTAGCAACATCAATTTTTGTATTCGAAATTAAAACACCCCCAAAAGCTGAAGTAGGATCGCAGGCCAAAGCCGCAAGATACGCTTCACTAATGGTAGTTCTTGACGCTAAACCACAGGCATTATTGTGTTTTAATATAGCAAATGTAGGGCCGTCATTTTTGAATTCATTAATCAAATTTACGGCAGCATCTACATCTAATAAATTATTGTAAGACAATTCTTTTCCGTGAACTTTGTTGAACATTGCGTCAAAATCCCCGAAGAAAAATCCTTTTTGATGTGGGTTTTCACCGTATCTTAAAACTTGACCGTTAGCAATGCTTTGTTTGTATATTGTTTCGTCAGTGTTGAAATAATTGAAAATTGCAGTGTCATAATGAGATGAAACATGAAATGCTTTTGTAGCCAATAATTTTCTGTCTTCTAATGTAGTCGCACCGTTTTGTTCTGTTATTAAATCCAAAAGTAAACTGTATTGATCAACCGAAGCCACAATTACTGTATCCTTGAAGTTTTTTGCGGCAGCACGTATCAAAGAAATACCACCAATATCTATTTTTTCAATAATATCTGATTCACTAGCTCCGGAAGCTACTGTTTTTTCAAAAGGATATAAGTCAACAATTACTAAATCTATTTGTGGAATGTTGAACTCTATCATTTGTTGTACATCACTCTCGTTGTCTTGTCGGTTTAAGATTCCTCCAAAAACTTTTGGGTGTAATGTTTTTACTCTGCCACCCAAAATAGAAGGGTAGGAAGTAACATCTTCAACAGGAATTACAGGTATTCCTAAATTTTTTATAAAATCCTCAGTCCCTCCAGTAGAATAAAGTGTAACATTTTGACTGTTTAGTTGTCTTACTATAGGTTCTAATCCTTCTTTTGAAAAGACAGAGATTAATGCAGATTGAATTGTTTTTGTTGTGTTCATTATGTAGTTATAGTTATAAAGTGCAAAAATAGTTTTTTAATGTGAAAATTAAGCCATTTGAAAATGAGATAATGTGTAATTTTTACTCCTATTTCATTGGCAAAGGTAAAATAATTGATTCACACGGCAACGAATGCATTTTTCATTAGGTTTTTGATTAATATTTATGGAATTTTACTTTAATACAAAAAAGATTTTATGCTAGTTTACCTTCGATTATTAAAAGAGAGTTTGGGATTTGCAATGAATGCATTGCGAAACAACAAGTTAAGAACATTGCTTTCTTTGTTAGGAGTTACTATTGGAATTTTTTCGATTATAGCCGTGCTTGCTGCTGTTGACTCTTTGGACAGAAAAATTACAAAAGACTTGAGTAGTTTAGATAAAAATACGATTTATCTAATGAAATTTTCTTTTGGACCTTCAGAGATTCCACAATGGAAAAGAGAGCAATTTCCTAATGTGAAGTACGACGAGTACAATTTCATGAAAGGGGCTATGACTAATACGGACCAGATGGCATATCAAATATTTACTCGAAGAGAGACTATTAAATATGAATCGAAAACAGTAAGTGACATCAATATTGTTCCTGTTTCACATGAATTTATAGATATTCAAGGCCTTGAATTTGATAAAGGGAGGTTTTATAATGAATCTGAAGCTAATTCTGGTGCAACAGTTATTGTTTTGGGAAATGAAATTGCAAAATCCTTATTTGAAGAGTCTGAGCCTATCGGGAAAAATGTTCGTTTGTATGGCAAGCGTTTTACGGTTATTGGTGTCATCAAAAAAGAAGGTTCAGGTTTGTTTGGAGACAGTAATGATACATCAGCGTATATTCCAGTAAATTTTGTTCGTCAGTTGTATGGAGACAACAATACTTCCTTGACTAATGTTATTATTTTTAAACCAGAAAAAGGCGTGGATATGGATGCCTATAAAAGCGAAATATCTCAAAAACTAAGAAGTTTTAGAGGTTTGAAAGCAGGTGAAATTGACAATTTTTTTATTAATGTATTTTCTGGTTTTACGGATCTTATAGATGGGATTTTAGGACAAATGAATGTTGTAGGCTGGATAATTAGTGGTTTTTCGTTACTGGTAGGAGGTTTTGGGATTGCCAATATTATGTTTGTTTCAGTGAAAGAACGAACTAATTTGATTGGAATTCAGAAATCATTAGGAGCCAAAAACAGATTTATACTATTTCAGTTTTTGTTTGAAGCCATAATACTTTCAGTGATTGGCGGAATGATTGGACTTTTTCTGGTTTGGATAATTTCTGTAATCTTGACAAAAGCATTAGATTTCGAATTTGTTTTAAGCGCTGGTAATATTATGCTGGGAACTGGATTAGCTGCTGTAATTGGATTGATATCCGGAATACTTCCTGCCATTTCTGCTTCGAAACTAGATCCTGTGGAAGCGATTAGAACAGGAATGTAAATTATATGAACTTTATTAAAGAAATAAAAAAAACAGCTTTCAGATAATTTTGAAAGCTGTTTTTATTTGTAGTGAAATAGTTAAAAAATAAAAAATCCCGATTGCTCGGGATTTTCATTTATCTAATAGTATTGTTTTGAATCAAATCGATATACAAGTTGATCTTGTCTTTCAATTCTTTTCTAGGTGTAATAAAGTCTAAGAAGCCATGTTCAAGTAAGAACTCAGCAGTCTGGAAACCTTCCGGTAAATCTTTACCTGTTGTGTCTCTTACAACTCTTGGTCCGGCAAAGCCAATTAATGCGCCTGGTTCAGAAATATTAATATCTCCCAACATGGCGTAAGAAGCAGTTGTTCCTCCAGTTGTTGGATCCGTACATAACGAAATGTAAGGCAATTTTGCTTCGGCAAGTTGAGCCAGTTTTACTGATGTTTTTGCTAATTGCATTAATGAATATGCAGCTTCCATCATTCTTGCTCCACCTGATTTTGAAATCATTACAAAAGGCAGTTTGTTTTTGATGGCGTGATCGATTCCTCTTGCGATTTTTTCTCCCACTACAGCTCCCATAGAACCTCCGATAAAGGCAAAATCCATACAGCAGATAACAACATCTTTTCCTTTTGATTTACCAACTCCGGTACGCACTGCATCTTTAAGTTTGGTTTTTTCCATAACATCTTTCAAACGATCTGCATATTTTTTTGTGTCAACAAAATGCAAAGGATCTTTAGAAGTCATGTTTTTATCTAATTCAACAAATTCATTGTTGTCAAATAAAATTTGAAAATATTCTGTACTTCCAATTCTAACGTGAAAACCATCTTCGGGACTTACAAATAAGTTACGAGCTAGTTCATCGGCATCAATAATTTTTCCAGTTGGAGATTTGTACCAAAGTCCTTTTGGAATGTCCATTTTGTCTTCGGTAGCAGTAGTAATCCCTTTTTCTTTTCTTTTAAACCAAGCCATTTTTCTAGTATTCAGTGTTCAGTAATCAGTTCCTGTAATTTATGGTTTAGATTTCAAATCCCGATAGTTACATCGGGATTTGGAATTAAACTTAATCTATTATAGTGTATTTACGTTGTTCAAGTCAGCAAATGCTTGCTCAAGTCTTGCGTTGAAAGTAACTTCACTTTCACGCAACCATTTTCTTGGATCGTAATATTTTTTGTTTGGAGCATCAGAACCTTCTGGGTTTCCAATTTGAGTTTTCAAATAATCGATGTTTTTTACCATGTAATCACGAATACCTTCCGTAAAAGCAAATTGTAAATCAGTATCGATATTCATTTTTATTACTCCGTAGCTTATTCCTTCTCTGATTTCTTCTAATGTAGAACCTGAACCACCGTGGAAAACGAAGTCTACCGGGTTGTGTCCTGTATTGAATTTATTTTGAACAAAATCTTGAGAATTTTTTAAGATTTTTGGAGTCAATTTTACATTTCCTGGTTTGTAAACTCCATGTACGTTTCCAAAAGCAGCTGCAATTGTAAATTTAGGGCTCACTTTAGAAAGTTCTTCGTATGCGTAAGCAACTTCTTCAGGTTGTGTGTATAATTTAGAACTATCAACATCAGAGTTGTCAACACCATCTTCTTCACCACCTGTAATTCCAAGTTCGATTTCAAGTGTCATTCCCATTTTGCTCATTCTTTCTAAATATCCTTTGCAAATTTCGATGTTTTCTTCGATAGGCTCCTCAGATAAGTCAATCATGTGAGAAGAAAATAATGGTTTTCCAGTTTCAGCAAAATGTTTTTCTGAAGCATCTAATAAACCGTCAATCCAAGGCAATAATTTTTTTGCACAGTGGTCAGTATGTAAAATTACGGTTGCTCCGTAAGCTTCCGCCAAAGTATGAATGTGTAATGCACCAGCAATTCCACCAGCGATTGCTGCTTTTTCACCTGCATTAGAAAGTCCTTTTCCTGCATTAAATTGTGCTCCTCCATTAGAGAATTGAATGATAACCGGAGCATTAAGTTTTGCTGCAGTTTCAAGTACACCATTGATCGTATTTGATCCCGTAACATTTACTGCCGGAAGTGCAAATCCTTTTTCTTTAGCATAATTAAAAATTTCCTGAACCTGATCTCCTGTAGCTACGCCTGGTTTTATGTTGTGTGCCATTGTAATTTTTTTAGTTATTTTATTTAGTTTTTAGTTTGCAAAAATAAGAATTAATTAGCATTAGAACGGATAATTTATTCCAAAATTTAAAACGGAGTTAGCAAAATTGTATTCTCTAAACCATCTTTTGTTGGTTTCATTGGCTGGATTGTAGGTTTTAAATCCTAAATCAAAACGAATTACAAAAAAACTCAGGTCGTATCTAAGCCCAAATCCAGTGCCTAATGCGATATCTTTTAAGTCCTTAAATTGTGTAAATGTCGATTTCTCATCCTCTACATTGTCCAATACGTTCCAAATATTTCCTGCATCGGCAAAAAGTGCTCCTTTTAAACTGCCTAATATCTTAAAGCGATACTCTCCGCTAATGGCAATTTTCATATTTGCCTCATTAAAATCGTCTAATGCGCCACTGCTGCCCGGTCCTAAACCATACGGTTGCCATGCTCTGTTGTCATTTGATCCTCCTGAAAAATAACTTCTTGAAAAAGGAATGTAGTCTGAATTTCCAAATGGAATGGCTATCCCGAAAAACGATCGGAATGCAAATATTTTTTCTTTGGATAGATCCCAATGTTTTATGTAATCAAATTCTGTTTTTATGTATTCTGAATATTCTAAATTGAATATTTCATAGTTGCCAGTTGAGTTTTTCTTTTGATTTGTTGTTGCTGCAAAAGCAGATAAAATGGTTCCTGCCGATTCTATTTTTGTTTTAAAAAGATAAAAAGTATTGTCTGTTAAATCTTTTTTGGTTGTTTTTGAGAAAGTGAAACTGGTTGCCAAAATAAAGTCATTTTCCGTAAGCCTAAGTCTTCGCTCTTCAATGCTTTTTACAGACTGAAAATCTTCGGCTTCTAGTGGCTTCAAAAAGTTGGCGTTGCCCGTGAGCACATCATTAGTAAAGCCAGCGGTTCCTTCTTCAATAAGCAAATCTTTATCAATGTCATTGTTATAATAGGATGGATTTGTGTTGTATTCTTTGCTGATTTCATTCAAAGCATTGTAAGAAGAACCGTAAACATTAAAGTAATTCTGTTGATTTAGGTTTCGCACAAACTGAGTGTTGAACAAATCAAATCTGGCGGTATTGTTTCTTTTTGGAGTCCAATTATAGGATAATGCTCCTGTAAAATTCTCTTTGTCTAGACCAATATTTTGTTGTTTTGCAAAACCCATTGTGATTAGTGTAGATGGAATCATGCTTTTAGGAATGATTTTTTCAGTGCTGAAAGGCATGAAAATCCTTGGAATGTTAAGCTTTAAATCCAAACCATATTCAGATACATTGAAGAAATTATTCTTTGGATTCGCTAAATCCTTTGAAGATCCAATATTGCCACGCACAGCTAATTCCAGTGTTTCGGCTCCGTTGAAAACATTTCGAATTGTTTCAGAAACACTTAAGCCCACACCAAAATCCTGTATGTTAGAATGAGTAACATCTAATGTTGTCCCAAAACTATATTTTTTTCGGGGGGTCAAATACACTTTTGCAATCAATGATTGTGCAGTGGAATCTCTTGGGTCAACTTCATATTGTATTGAGGGATAGTTGAAAATTTTAAGATTGTTTAAATACCGAGTTGTCAAGACGGTTTTATAATCGGCAAATAATCCTCCTTTTGTAATGAAGATAGCATTGGTAATTGCTCGTGGCTTGTATCTTAATTTGTTCTGACTGTATAGATTAAAGTTCTTGTAAGTAGTGCTGTCTGTAATTTTTATACTGTTATTGCTTGGGGAATAATCAGTGTAAATATTTACATCACTTATTTTGTATATTTTAAAAGGTTCTGTTCGGGTTGAATCACCATTTTGATATGAATAATTATTAATCATCAGGTTTATATTTGCCTGATTAACTTTTTTAATGGTGTCTATGTCAAAAGTTACATAATTAGGTTGAAAATAATATACTCCGTTGTTCCTGAAATGAGTGGTGATTCTGTTTTTTTCATTCTCAAAATCTTCTGTTTTATATTGATTTCCGGATTTGATAAATGTGTTTGACTTGTTGCTCTCATATAAAGAATCTAAAGCCGGAGTTAAAATAGTAGTTCTCAAGGAATCTAAAAAATAAGCATTTCCAGGAGTAATGGCGTATTTTATCTTGCCCTTTTTGATACTCAAAGTGTCTATTTTGTAATTGGCATTGACATTAAAAAAACCATTGTTGAAGTAGTAGTATTTCAAACGCAACAAAGATTTGTCCGCTCTGTCTTTATCGATAATTACGGGAGGTTCTCCAGTTTTTTTTAAGAAATCATGGATCCCGTGATACCAGAACGATTTTCCAAGTCGATTAACTTGTTTTTCAGAGAGCCATTTTGATTTTCTTCTAAATTTTTCCGGATTATTTGTAAACTTGGCTTGATAGGTTGAATCTGGATTTAGGTTGGCAAGATTGTAAAGATTCAATCTTAAACGGTATCCAAGTAAGGTACTGTTTGGTTTTTGATACAGTTGATTAAAAACATTTTCATCCTTAATTGTTTTGTCATTTACAGTAATTTCGTTTTTTGTAAGCAGAAGTTTTCCATCCGGAACTCTTTTTACAGCGTTACAAGCGCAAATTAGTATTGCAATTAGAATAAATGCAGTTATTTTTGTGGAAGTTTTTTTCAAGTGTTCTAAAATATTTAATTCAAAAGTACATTATTTTATGATTAGTAAAAACCAAATAAAGCTTATAACGAGTTTGCAGCAAAAAAAATATAGAATTGCCAATAAATTATTTTTTGCCGAAGGCGTAAAAGGGATTCATGAACTATTGGAGTCTAATTTTGAATTGGAACATTTGTATACCACCCAAAATGATTTTGAAGAAGTTCCAGCAGCTAAAAAAACGATTATTCAAGAAAATGATTTAAAAAAAATAAGTGCATTAGCAACTCCAAATACTTGTTTGGGAGTTTTTAAAATGCCATTGGAAAAACCAATTATTGAAACCGGTTTAATAGTAGCGCTTGATGCTATTCGTGATCCGGGGAATTTAGGGACTATATTGCGTCTGTGTGATTGGTTTGGTGTTAAACAGTTGTTGTGTTCCAAGGAAACGGTTGATATTTATAATCCAAAAGTTGTTCAGGCAACTATGGGTTCTATCGCCAGAGTTAACGTAAATTATATTGATCTTAATGCTTTTATTGTACAAACAAAACTACCCGTTTTTGGTACTTTTATGGACGGAGAGAATATTTATAAATCGGTTTTGCCCAAAGAAGGAATAATTATTATGGGTAATGAAGCTAATGGAGTTTCTGCAGCACTTGAAAAATTAGTCAAAAACAGACTAACAATTCCTCGTTTTGGAGATCTTCAAAAAACAGAAAGCCTTAATGTTGCCACCGCTACCGCTATAGTATTAAGCGAGTTTTGTAGAGGGTAAGTCTTTAATGGAAAGTAAAATTAATGAAGACTGCTCTGGTTTTCAAGGATTCTATATTGCTTGTCCATGGACTGTTTGGGTCTTTGTCTCGGATTAATTCGTCATTCATCCCAAAAACACCTCTTATGGAAGGAGAAAATATAAAATATTCTGAAAAAAGATCAATTCCGAAACCCAATTCATAATTAGTTGTCCACGCTTTTACTCTAAAGCGTTGTTCTAAATTGTCATCAATTAATTTAGAATTGCTGGACAAGTTTAACGTTGCAGATACACCTCCCACTAAATAAGGACGAATATTCCCTGTTCTAAGTGAGGAGAATTTCACTAATAACGGAAAATGGATGTAAGTACTATTCACTTCCCTAAGCGCATCTCCACTGTTTGTGAAATTTGGATAATATAAGTCTCTTTTGGTATAATAAAGACCTGGCTCAAATCGCAAGTCAATATATTCCTGAAGTTTCAAATCAGCGACGATTCCTACATTAAATCCGGTAGTTCTTTTTATAAGAATATCAGGTCCTACCGTTTTATAGTCTATTTTGAAATCATACGAGTTGAATCCCAGATAAAACCCGTAGTACATTCTCTTTTTTTGAAAATTTTCCAAATTAATAATAGGGTCTCTGCTAAATATGTTTTTAGACTTTTGAGCGTATCCTTTTATAATAAAAGCAAAAAATAGTAAGACAATTATTTTTCTCATGTTTATGCTGAAATCTTCAGTATTATTTTTTAGAAGCTGAGTAAATGGTAGCTACACCAAAAGTTTGTGGTAAGGCTACAACATCTATAAACCCAATTTTTCTTAAAATATTGTTTAATGCTTCTCCATAAGGAAATGCAGCAGCAGATTCAGATAAATATCCATAAGCAACATCATCTTTAGAGAAAACTTTGCCTATTAATGGAAGAATGTTTTTAGTGTAAAAATTATATCCTTGTTTGTAAGGTGTTTTGTCTGGAACCGAAGTTTCTAAAATCACAAATACTCCGTTAGGTTTTAAGACTCTTAAAATTTCAGCTAAGCCTTTTTCTAAGTTTTCAAAATTACGTACTCCAAAAGCAACGGTTATCGCATCAAAATAGTTGTCATCAAAAGGCATGTTTTCGGAGTCTGCTAAAATCATTTCAATAGTATTAGAAAGATTTTTTGAAGCAATTTTCTTTACGCCTACTTCCAGCATTCCTGCAGAGATATCTAGTCCAATGATTTTTTCGGCATTTGTTTGCGCCATCAAAATTGCCAAATCACCTGTTCCGGTTGCAATATCCAGAATAACCTTCGGGTTTGACTTTGAAACTATTTGCAATACTTTTTTACGCCATTTTATATCAATACCGAAAGAAATGACACGATTCAGATTGTCATAATTTCCAGAAATGGTGTCAAACATTTTAGCAACTTGTTCTTTTTTACCTAGAGCTGAATCTTTATAGGGTGTTATTTTTTCTGACATTTTTTTAATTTGTACAAATATAATACAAACTTGACGAACTTAAAATGGGTTTCAAAAATTAGAAACAAGTTTTATTTTTAGTTTTTAAAATAGCTTAAAATCCACAATTCACTTTATTTGAAATATCACTAAAAGTGGGTATTGTAACTAAAGATTTAATTGTACAAATTTGTTATTCAGGAAAATAACCATATTAAATGATTAAAAGAGAACCGATCAACCAAATCAAGTGGATAATTTTAGCGTTTTTTATCTCATTTGTTCTTGTTAGCTGTTTTGAAAACACTGTTTTACAAAGCAGTGTTGTAGTTAAAGCGCAACATACGTTCTTAGGATTAAATTTGTTTTTGGAAATTTTAATTTTTTTCGTCTTTAGTACCTTCGTGGTATTTGGTATTAAAGGCTTTTTTGAGATGTATTCTCAGAAAACTTCAAATGTTATAATCTTCATTTCTGGAGTATTACTAATATTTGTAATTTTTATTTTATGTTATCAAATACTCTTTCAAGAGTAGGTCATCTCTTTGATCAATGGTTAAAAAAAACATCCCGTAAAAAGGATGTTTTTTTGTTTTATTTTCTAATGAATGTCTGGTACGAATAATCATAGAGATGTTTTTCATCCTTCTCATTAAATTCTGATGTTATTATTTCCCATTCATCATCATTAATTTCAGGGAAATGAGCATCGCCTTCAAAGTTGTGATGAACACGCGTTATTTCTATTTTGTCGGTAAAAGGAAGTCCTAATGTATAAATTTCACCACCGCCAATTATGAATGTGTCTTCGTCTTTAGGACAAATTGCTAATGCTTTGTCAATACTGTCAACTATGATACAACCTTCGGCTTGATATTCTTTCTGTCTGGTAATTATAACGTGGGTTCTGTTTGGTAATGGTTTCGGAAAACTTTCAAATGTCTTTCTTCCCATTATAATATGATGTCCGGAGGTAAGAGATTTAAATCTTTTGAAATCATTTGGCAAATGCCAAACCAGTTCGTTGTCCTTACCTAGAGCATTATTTTCGGCAACGGCCGCAATCATTATTATCATAATTGATTTACTGTTATTTAAGGTCGTCGTTGTTAACCTGTGTTTGTAATTGATCTAGTTTTTTTTGTTGTAAAGCTACAAGTCGGTCTATTTGTTCTCTTTCCCAATTTTTATTCATAAAACGATCCGTGATGAAAATTTTTATAAAATGTAAAATAAAAAGGAACAACCATATAGTAATTACCCAAATTGACCAGTGAGAATCTACGGCAATTTCGAAAAATTTATTAGCAATAAATAAAAGCAAACTCCCTAAAACGAAAAGAACAAAATGAAAATACAGTCTTTTTTTTTGTTTAATTCTTCTCCTTGCATACTCGTACTGTTCGTGTAGTTCTTTTTCCATTGATCAAAATTTTGTTTATAAAGGTAAAATTTATTTTGGAAAGTCACTATTTTGCCTGTAGATTATTTAGAATGAAAACGTTTTCTGATTTTTGAATAGTAAATTTAGCCTGCCTATAATTATTGAATTATTCATAAATTAACATAGTTTGGGCTATTCTATTAAATCTTTGGGTTTCTGTTGAAAGTTCAAATTCTTTTATTTCCTTTGTCTTATAAATCTATAAATGAAATAGTTATGGCAATCAAGAAACAATTCGTTAAAACAAAACCAGTTTGCAAAGTTACTTTTTCGGTAGCTGCAAAAGAAGCAAGTCAAGCTTCCGTTGTTGGAGATTTCAATAATTGGAGTGTTGCTGAAGGAGCTTTGAGCAAATTAAAAAATGGTACTTTCAAAGGTGTATTTGATGTAAACAAAGATGCAGCTTATGAATTCAAATACGTTATAGACGGCACATTTGTAAATGAGCCAGAAGCAGATTCTTTTAAATGGAATGAGTTTGCAGGAAATGAAAACGGTGTTTTAGTAGTTTAACTAAAACACCGTTTTTTTATTGGATTAGACCGCAACACTGCCTTTTATCAAGGCATGTGGTTCGTATCCTTCGAGAGTGAAATCATCAAAATCGAATGCAAAGATGTCTTTTATTTTAGGATTCAAAATCATTTTTGGTAATGGTTTTGGCTCACGGGACAATTGCAATTCAAGTTGTTCAAAATGATTGTTGTAAATGTGAGCGTCGCCAAAAGTGTGAATGAATTCCCCTGGCTGCAAGTCGCAAACCTGTGCGATCATCATTGTGAGTAATGCATAAGAAGCAATATTAAAAGGAACACCTAGGAAAATATCAGCACTTCGCTGGTATAATTGACACGATAACTTACCGTCAGAAACATAAAACTGAAAGAAAGCGTGACAAGGAGGCAAAGCAGCTTTATTGTTGGCTACATTTTCATCAAATGATTTTGTTGTGTCTGGAAGCACGGAAGGATTCCATGCCGAAACCAACATTCTGCGACTATTAGGATTGGTTTTTAATTCCTTAATAAGTTCTGAGATTTGGTCAATTTCTTCGCTATTCCAGTTGCGCCATTGGTGTCCATAAACAGGTCCTAAATCTCCATTGGCATCAGCCCAAGCATCCCAAATTTTAACTCCGTTTTCTTGAAGGTAGTTGATGTTTGTATCTCCTTTTAAAAACCAAAGCAATTCATAGATAATAGATTTTAGGTGGAGTTTTTTAGTGGTAACCATTGGGAAACCTTCATTCAGATCAAAACGCATTTGGTAACCAAATACACTTTTCGTTCCAGTTCCGGTACGATCTCCTTTTTGACAACCGTTTTCCATTACGTGTTGTACTAAGTCTAAATATTGCTTCATTGTACTTTATTCTATTTTGCGGTAAGCAAGTTTAGTTTTTATATATTTTTCCGTCTTTCATTACAAATACTACTTTTTCCAGCGTTTTGATAGTATTCAAAGGATTTTCATCAACGGCGATAATGTCTGCCAAAAAGTTTTCTTTGATTTGTCCTACTTCATTTCCAATGCCTAATAACATGGCATTTGTTGTTGTTGCTGATTGTATAGCGGCTAATGCGGGCATTCCGGCTTCAACCATATAACCAAATTCCTTTGCATTTGTGCCATGAGCAAAAACTCCAGCGTCGGTTCCAAAAGCAATTTTGACTCCTTTTTTATATGCTTTGGCAAAAGTAGCTTTCAGCTGTGGGCCAACTTCTCTGGCCTTCGGAACTACTATGTCAGGATAAAAACCAGTAATCTCTGCATTTTTTTCGACTTCTTTTCCAGCCGTTAAAGTAGGAACTAAATAAGTATCGTATTTTTTCATCAATTCCATTGTCTCTTCACTCATAAAGGTACCGTGCTCAATGGTTTTTATACCGCCTAATATGGCTCGTTGCATGCCTTCATCACCGTGTGCATGAGCGGCAGTAAGCATATTATAATCCTTGGCAGTTGTAGTGATAGCTTTGATTTCTTCTAAAGTAAACTGAGGATTTTTACCACTTTTTGCTACGCTTAAAACACCGCCTGTAGCTGTGATTTTAATAACATCGGCTCCTTCTTTATAGCGTTCTCTTACTGCTTTTACTGCTTCTTCCGGAGAATTGATTACACCTTCATGCGGTCCTGGATCGCCTACAAGTTTTCTATTGCTTCCGTTTGTTGGGTCAGCATGTCCGCCTGTTGTGGCAATCGATTTTCCTGCAGTATATATTCTTGGACCTTTTACGATTCCTTTGTTAATAGCATTTCTTATGGAGATATTAACGCCGGTCCCTCCTAAATCACGTACGGTTGTGAATCCGGCCAGAAGGGTGATTTCGGCACAACGAACTGCTTGAAATGCAACGTCAGCCTCGTTGTCTAAATATTTTGACATGTAACTTTTAGTGTCGTGCTCTCCTTCAATATGCACGTGTAAATCGATAAGACCAGGCAATACATATTTGTTTTTTAGGTCGATTTCAATGTCTTCGGGTTTGGATTTAGATACAAACCCATCTTGTATTTTTATGATTTTGTTTTTAGAAACAACTATGGTTTGGTTCGATAACTCTTGGCCAGATTGAGTGTTTAGAATTTTTCCGCAGTGTAAATAATAATCTTGAGAAAATACGACTGTAGAAATAAATAAGGTTACGGCAATAAGGACAAATTTTGTTTTCATAGATTAGTTTTATAACAGATGTCAATAAAAATATATAAAAAAGTGCAGCATTAAATACAGCTGCATTTTTTACGAGGTTAATCGTTTATGTATCAAATAATGCAATAATGAAAATCAAGATAAAGTTATCTTTTCGAGATTTCGTCTCTAATTTTTGCTGCTTTTTCGTAATCTTCATGTGAAACCGCTTGGTCTAATAGTTCATTTAATTCTTGTAAACTGTGTTTAGAATAGGTTTCTCCAGATTGATTGCTTTCCTCTTCATGACCAAAAGTCTCTGGATTAGACAACACATCGTCAATTTCTTGAGAGTCTTTATTGGCTTCCAACGGATTTGCTTTCAAGTATATTCCTGCTTTGTCCAAGATGTTTTTGTAGGTAAAAATAGGAGCATTAAAACGCAACGCTAACGCAATTGCATCGGATGTTCTGGCATCGATAATTTCCTCTATTTTATCTCTTTCGCAAATGATACTCGAATAAAAAACACCATCAACTAGCTTATGAATAATGACTTGTTTTACCACAATATCAAAACGTTCTGCAAAATTTTTAAATAAATCATGAGTCAGAGGACGTGGTGGTTTTATTTCTTTTTCTAATGCAATAGCAATTGATTGTGCTTCAAAAGCACCAATGACAATGGGTAATTTTCTTTCGCCATCAACCTCGTTCAATATCAAAGCATAGGCTCCGTTTTGAGTTTGACTGTATGAAATTCCTTTTATGGATAATTTAACTAAGCTCATAATTCTTAAATGGGTAAGTACAGCGTACTTATTTTTGATGAAAATCAAGTTTCATTTTTTGTTAAAAAAAATGCTACTTAAAAGCAAAGATACAAATATCTTGTTTTTAAGTAGCATTTAAATCGATTTAATGATTTCCTGTTGTTTAGGAATTCTGAGCTTTGAAAGCTTTAAATTTCTCAATTAATTTAGGAACAATTTCAAAAGCATCTCCAACAACTCCGTAGTCAGCTACTTTGAAAAATGGTGCTTCTGGATCGCTGTTGATTACAACTTTAACTTTAGAAGAGTTGATTCCCGCAATATGTTGTATTGCTCCCGAAATTCCAATCGCTATATATAAGTTAGTAGCCACCGGTTTTCCAGTTTGTCCTACGTGTTCTCCGTGAGGTCTCCATCCTAAGTCAGAAACTGGTTTTGAACAAGCAGTTGCAGCTCCAAGAACTGTAGCTAATTCCTCTACCATTCCCCAGTTTTCAGGACCTTTTAATCCACGACCAGCAGAAACTACAATATCAGCATCAGCAATGGAAACTTTTCCAGAACCTTTCTCTACTGATTCTACTTTTACACCAAAATCATTGTCTCCAATAGTTGGGTTAAAATCTTCTTGAGTTAATGTAGATGCATTTTCAAAAACACCATAAGAGTTTTTAGCAAGGCCAAGAACTTTTACGTCTGTTGCAATTTCAGTGATGTTAAAAGCTTTGTTTGAAAAAGCATTTCTTTTTACTTGAAAAGGCGAAGTTGAAACTGGTAATCCTACAACATTTGACGCATAACCAGCTTCTAAAGCTACTGCAACAAGTGACGAAAGATAAATACTATCTGTAGTTGATGAAAGTAAAACTAATTTTACGTTTTCTTTTTGAGCAGCTTGTTTGATAACATCGGCGTATGCTTTTGCTGTAAATCCGGATAATTTATCGTTGTTTACTTTCAATACTTTGTCTACTCCGTATTTTGATAATTCTGAAACATCTCCTGCATTTACTGTTACAGCCGTAACGGTAGTTCCTAAAGTTTCTGCTACTTTTTTTGCGTAAGAAGCTAATTCGAATGCTACTTTTTTAAATTTTCCTTCTGCGTATTCCGCATATATTAATATTGACATAATAATTTTAGATTTTAGATTAACGATTTTAGAATTTTGATTTTAGAAATTAGACTAATGATTCTCGATTTTTATGCTCCCGAAACTTCGGGACAGCAATCAAAAATCGTAAATCTTCAATCAGCAATCAAAACATTAAATCACTTTCGCTTCGTTGTGTAATAAATTGATTAATTCATCTAAATTGTCAGGAGAAATTAATTTCACTGCTGATTTAGGAGCTGGTTTTTCAAATTTCACTGCTTTTGTGTTTACAGTTGCATCCACAGGCTCCAGAATTGTCAAGGCTTTGGTTCTTGCTGTCATAATTCCTCTCATGTTTGGAATGCGTAAGTCTTTTTCTTCAACCAATCCTTTTTGTCCACCAATGATTAATGGTAAAGTAGTAGCAACGGTTTCTTTTCCTCCGTCAATTTCACGAACAGCTTTTACATTTGTTCCGTCAACAGTAAGGTTTGTACAAGAGTTTAGGAAGTTGTATCCTAAAATTCCGGCGATCATTCCAGGAACCATTCCGCCATTATAGTCTAAAGATTCTTTTCCAGCGATAATTACATCGTAACTTCCGTTTTTAATTACTTCAGCAAGTTGTTTGGCAACGAAAAATCCGTCAGTAGGATTTGCGTTTACACGAATGGCTTCGTTAGCGCCTATTGCTAATGCTTTTCTTAAAGTTGGTTCGGTTTCTGGTCCTCCAACATTTACAACAGTTACAGTTGCGCCTTGTTGCTCTTGAAACCAAATAGCACGCGTTAAACCAAATTCGTCATTTGGATTGATTACATATTGTACTCCATTGGTGTCAAATTCAGAATCACCGTTGACAAAGTTAATTTTTGAAGTAGTATCAGGAACGTGACTGATGCAAACTAATATTTTCATAAGTATATATTTTGATTTTTCTAAAAAGCTTTGACAAATTTAAAATAATAATTCGAATAATATACTATGCATGCATAATATTTTTCAATACTATTACGATTTCGTAGCCCGGATAGGAGCGGCATCCTTCCTGTGGCTCCTTTAGCCACAGGAAGATACAGCGGATAGCCGGAAATAGCTCCTGAAAATTATCACTATAAATCATGATTAATTTAAAGTAATTTATGCTTTTAAGTGATATAAAATATTTATTTTTGCTTTTCGAAAATTAGACACATACAACATATAATATGAGAACGATACAATTTAGAGAGGCCATTTGCGAAGCGATGAGTGAAGAAATGCGTCACGATGAGTCCATATACTTAATGGGTGAAGAAGTTGCAGAATACAATGGTGCGTACAAAGCATCTAAAGGAATGCTTGCTGAATTTGGTGAGAAAAGAGTAATTGATACTCCTATTGCTGAACTTGGTTTTACTGGTATTGCAGTAGGATCAGCAATGAACGGATGTAGACCGATTGTAGAATACATGACTTTCAATTTCTGTTTAGTAGGGATTGACCAGATTATAAACAATGCTGCCAAAATGCGTCAGATGACCGGTGGACAATTTAATGTGCCTATCGTTTTTCGTGGCCCAACAGCTTCGGCAGGACAATTAGGAGCGACTCACTCACAAGCATTAGAAAACTGGTTTGCGAATACTCCGGGTCTTAAAGTGGTAGTTCCATCTACTGTTTATGATGCAAAAGGATTGTTGAAAGCGGCTATTCGTGATAATGATCCTGTGATTTTCATGGAATCAGAACAAATGTATGGTGATAAAGGAGAAGTGCCAGATGGTGAATACACTATTCCACTTGGAGTTGCTGATATCAAACGTGAAGGTACTGATGTGACTATCGTTTCTTTTGGAAAAATCATCAAAGAAGCCCATATTGCTGCTGACGAATTAGCCAAAGAAGGAATTTCATGTGAAATTATCGATTTGAGAACCGTACGTCCTATGGATTATGAGACGATTTTAACATCGGTTAAAAAAACAAACAGATTAGTGGTTCTTGAAGAAGCTTGGCCTTTTGCAAGTGTTGCTTCTGAAATTACCTATATTGTTCAAGAACGCGCTTTTGATTTCTTGGATGCGCCTATTCAACGTATCACAACTGCAGATACTCCAGCGCCTTACTCTCCAGTATTACTGAAAGAATGGTTGCCAAATGCAGGTGATGTGGTAAAAGCGGTTAAAAAAGTAATGTATAAAAAATAGATTTTTTTAGAATTTGATTTTTAGATAAACTTTAACAGTCGACGGTCTAAATTTCAAATAATCTAGATGTCTAAATACCTATATTTGAAACTTCATCAATTATTTATTTGATGAAGTTTTTTTTTTGAATGATTATGAAAAAGAATCTCTTATTTCTCTTGTTTTTTCTATTGGTTTCTGCAAGCGCAGTTTTTGCACAAACTAAAGTGAGCGGTATTGTGGTAGACAAATCAAATCAGCCTATACCTTTTGCAAATGTGGTTTTTAAAGGCTCCAGTGAAGGGATTGTGACTAATGAAGATGGGAAGTTTTACCTTGAATCCCAAAAATCATATTCCATTTTGCTGATATCTTCAGTAGGTTTTTCTGAGAAGGAAATTGTTTTAGACAAACTTGTAAATTACAATTTCAAAATTCAGCTAAGTGAAGCCGAAAGTTTGAGCGAAGTTGTTGTTTTTGCCGGAAAAACGTCCAAAAAAAATAATCCTGCGCTAGATATTCTTAGAAAAATTTGGGAAAGAAAACGTAAAAACGGATTGTATCAGTTTGACCAATACCAGATGGAAAAGTATGAAAAAATAGAATTTGACATGAATTCTATTGATAGTGCTTTTATGAAAAACAAACTTTTTAAAGGGATGGAGTTTATTTTTAATCAAATGGACACTTCCAGAGTAACCGGGAAAACCTATTTGCCTATTTTTATAAATGAATCGCTCAATGATGTTTATGGAGATAATAAATTAAAGAAAGTAAAAGAGAAAATAAAGGCCAATAAAACGTCCGGGTTTAATGGGAATCAACAGATTTTATCCTTTGTGAAAGACTTGTATTCAGATTATAATATTTACAACAATTACTTGACTTTTTTTGACAAAAGCTTTACCAGCCCATTGTCTAAAACAGGAATTGATGTCTATAATTATGTATTGAAAGACAGTGCATATATTGACAATAAGTGGTGTTATAATATTGTTTTCTATCCAAGGCGTAAAAATGAATTGACTTTCAAAGGGGATTTTTGGGTGAATGATTCGACATTTGCCATAAAGAAAATCAATATGGCAGTTACCAAAAGCGCCAATATTAACTGGGTAAAAGATATTTATTTAGAACAAGAATTTGAAGTGGTCAGTGATTCTGTTTTCTTATTGACTAAGGATTATCTAATGTCTGACTTTGCTTTAAACAAAAAAGAAAATTCTAAAGGAGTTTACGGGAAACGAACCAGTTTTTATAGAAATCATCAATTTAATAAGGAGCAACCAGTAGCTTTTTATAAAGATGAGGTCAATTATATGGATGACGAAGTCTACAATAAATCTGATGAATACTGGAATGAAAACCGTTTTGAAAACCTAAGCAAGGATGAATTGGGCGTTTATAAAATGCTCGACACGTTGCAAACCGTAGATAAGTTTAAGCGATTGTATAGTTTGGTTTCGATACTTGGAAGCGGTTATGTAGAATTTAAAAACTTCGATTACGGTCCTGTTTTTTCCACATTTGGATACAATGAAGTTGAAGGAGTGCGATTGCGAGTAGGAGGAAGAACTTATTTTGGACCTAACGATCCTTGGCGTATTCAAGCCTACACAGCGTATGGATTTGATGATGATAAATTCAAATATGGACTTTCGGGGAAATGGATGATCGACAAGAAAAACCGAATCATTTTGTCCGGAGGAAATAGGCGCGACATTGAACAAATAGGCGCCAGTTTAACCACCACAAACGATGTTTTGGGCAGAAGTTTTGCTTCGTCCTCCGTATTTTCGTCTGGTAGCAACGGGAAATTGACTAACATCAATTTGACTAACGTTGCGATAGAAATAGAACCCATTAAAAATTTAACGTTTCAAACGGGATTTTCGTATCGTACACTAGAGTCCGCTTCTACTACGTTTAGCTTAGATTATTATACGGATATAGCAAATTCGATTACAGAAAGCGAAGTAAAACAATCCGAAGTTAATTTCCAGGTTGAATATTCGCCAAAGAGAAAAACCATCGGTTTTGGAGTTGAAAGAAGCAATGTTGACAGTCCGTTCAGTCGCTTTTTTGTGAATTACAGTCATGGATTCAAAGGGCTTTTAAACAGTGATTTCAAATATGATAAATTACAATTGTATTACAAACAACCCATAATTATAGGACCTTTAGGAAGAACCAATATTATTATGGAAGTGGGGAAAACCTTCGGGAAAGTGCCGTTAGGATTACTGAGTGTTATTCCCGGAAATCAAACTTATTTCACCATAGAAAACACATTCAGCAACCTAAATTTCTATGAATTTGTGTCAGACCAGTATGCTACTTTGCAGTGGAATCACAATTTCAATGGTCGAATTTTTTCCAGAATTCCGTTTATGCGTAAACTCAATTGGAGAGAAATTGTATCCGTAAAAGGGGTTTATGGAACCATTTCTGATGAAAACAGAGCGATTAATGCTTCGGGTTTAATATACAATGCACCTGAAAAAGTGTATTGGGAATATAGCGCCGGAATTGGGAATATCTTCAAAGTATTTCGCATCGATTTCGCTTGGCGAGGCAATTATCTCAACACGCCGGATACGAATCGTTTTACTGTAAAAGGATCGTTCGGGTTTAATTTTTAGGAGCTATTCCAGCTGTACACTATATCTTTTTATAAGGCGAAGAAAAATCGCCTTATAAAAAGGATGTCGTTTCCATCTGGGCTAAAAAAGCATCAGACTATGCAAGAAGCCATCGACTACCTTTTAGAAAAAGACACCATTTTTAAGTCAATTATTGAACAATACGGAATGCCAACTATTCCCAAAAGACCGCAAGGTTTTGAGACTTTGGTATTGTTAATTTTGGAACAACAAGTATCTATAGATTCCGCCAAAGCTACTTTTTTAAAAATAAAAGCCAGTCAAAAAGCCATAGCACCGGAAATTCTTCTTCACATATCGGACGAGGAATTTAGGAATCTTGGCGTAAGCCGACAAAAAACATCGTATATAAAAGCTTTGGCAACAGCTATATTGAATAAAGAGCTAGATTTAGAAAGTTTGCCAGCCAAAACGGCTCAGCAAGTACGTGAAGAACTTATCAAAATCAAAGGAATAGGAAACTGGACCATCGATATTTACTTAATGTTTTGTCTGCAATCTCCGGATTTATTGCCTTTAGGAGATATTGCGGTCGTAAATACCATAAAGGAATTACTTGATATTCATGATAAAGATGCCATGGAAATTCATGCAATACAATGGAGTCCGTATCGTTCTTATGCAACCTATCTTTTGTGGCATCATTATTTAAAGAAACGAAATAGGAAAGTGGTTTACTAAAGTACTCACTGTTAAAATTTAATCAAGAGATAACATAAATTTTTTATTGTAAAAAGGGATACTTTCCTTACTTTTGCACCCATAAATATAGAAAAGAAAAACTAAAATGACTGCAGACAAATTAACAACTTTCGATGTCTTAATCGAAATACCAAGAGGAAGTAGAAATAAATACGAATATGATTTCGAAATAAAAAGAATGCGTTTTGATAGAATGTTATTCTCTTCGATGATGTACCCGGCTGATTACGGATTTATTCCTGAGACATTAGCATTGGACGGAGATCCATTAGATGTTTTGGTTTTAGTAAACGAACCAACTTTTCCTGGATGTGTAATGGAAGTAAAACCTATCGGTGTTTTCCACATGGCAGATGATAAAGGACCAGATGAAAAAGTAATCTGTGTACCAGTTTCAGATCCAATCTGGAATTCATTGGAAAACCTTTCAGATATTAATCCACACTTATTAAAAGAGATTGAACATTTCTTTCAAGTGTACAAAGATCTTGAAAACAAACAAGTTGATGTTGAAGGTTGGGGAGATGTAAACGAAGCGTACGCGATTATTAAAGAATGTACGGAGCGTTTTAATCAAATTGAGAATAAACCAGAAGGATTATTCAGTATTAAATAAATAATTACCATAATTTTTATAAAAAAAGCAATACTCTGTTAAGAGTATTGCTTTTTTGTTTATTTTCGTTTTGTTACAGTATTAATATTAACCAAAAACCAAACCAAAATTATGAATACAATAATGATTTATTTGCCAATAGCCATGGCATTTATTGGACTGGCATTTATGTTTACAAAACGAGCATGGGTTTTAAAACAAGATCCGGGTGACGGTAAGATGAAAGAGATTTCAGATTACATTTACGAAGGAGCCTTGGCTTTTCTTAAAGCAGAATATAGGTTATTGACTTTCTTTGTAATTGGAGCAAGTGTTGTTTTGGCCGGAATTTCATTTATCGTTCCTACTACACATATATTAATAGTAGTTGCTTTTATTTTTGGAGCTTTCTTCTCTGCTTTAGCGGGGAATATGGGAATGAAAATAGCAACAAAAACAAATGTTAGAACCACGCAGGCTGCCCGTACAAGTTTACCACAAGCATTAAAAGTTTCTTTTGGCGGTGGAACCGTAATGGGATTAGGAGTTGCAGGCTTAGCCGTTTTAGGGTTGACCACTTTCTTTATTTTCTTCTTTCACTTTTTTATGAATGGAATTTGGACTTCTACTGAAGATATGACTATTGTTTTGGAAACATTGGCCGGATTTTCTCTTGGAGCAGAATCTATCGCTTTGTTTGCCAGAGTTGGTGGTGGAATTTATACCAAAGCTGCCGATGTTGGTGCTGATTTAGTAGGTAAAGTAGAAGCTGGAATCCCCGAAGATGATCCTCGTAATCCGGCTACAATTGCAGATAACG
Organism: Flavobacterium sp. 120; assembly: GCF_003633605.1. NCBI lineage: Bacteria > Pseudomonadati > Bacteroidota > Flavobacteriia > Flavobacteriales > Flavobacteriaceae > Flavobacterium > Flavobacterium sp. 120. The sequence continues at coordinate 356,161 of NZ_RBKZ01000001.1, forward strand.
TAGGGGATAATGTGGGAGATGTTGCCGGAATGGGTGCCGATTTATTTGGTTCTTATGTTGCGACAGTTTTAGCGGCTATGGTTCTTGGGAATTATGTAATCAAAGACATGGGCGGAAATATTCAAGATGCTTTTGGCGGAATAGGACCTATTTTATTACCAATGGCAATCGCTGGTTTTGGAATTTTATTTTCTATTATCGGAACGATGTTAGTAAAAATTACAGATGATAATGCCAAAGAAGCACAAGTTCAAAAAGCATTGAATATAGGAAACTGGGTTTCAATTATTTTAACAGCTATTGCTTGTTTCTTTTTAGTACAATATATGTTGCCAGAAACCATGAAAATGGATTTTTTCGGAGAAGGGACTAAAGAAATTTCGTCAATGCGCGTTTTCTATGCTACAATCGTCGGATTAGTGGTTGGAGCAGTTATCTCATCTGTTACGGAATATTACACAGGATTGGGGACAAAACCAGTTATGGCAATTGTACAAAAATCGTCAACTGGAGCAGGAACAAATGTAATTGCAGGACTGGCAACAGGAATGATTTCTACATTTCCAACCGTTCTATTATTTGCAGCTGCGATTTGGACATCATATGCTTTTGCAGGATTCTATGGCGTGGCTTTGGCTGCTTCGGCGATGATGGCAACAACAGCAATGCAATTAGCAATTGACGCTTTCGGACCAATATCGGATAATGCTGGTGGAATTGCTGAAATGAGCGAATTGCCAAAAGAAGTACGTACCAGAACCGATATTTTGGATTCAGTAGGAAATACAACTGCAGCAACCGGGAAAGGATTTGCAATTGCTTCGGCGGCATTAACGTCACTAGCTTTATTCGCTGCTTATGTAACGTTTACGGGAATTGACGGAATCAATATTTTCAAAGCGCCTGTTTTAGCCATGTTATTTGTGGGCGGAATGATACCGGTAGTTTTCTCTGCTTTGGCAATGAATTCTGTTGGAAAAGCTGCTATGGATATGGTGTATGAAGTGCGTCGTCAGTTCAGGGAAATTCCAGGAATTATGGAAGGAACCGGAAAACCGGAATATGCTAAATGTGTCGATATTTCTACTAAAGCCGCTTTGCGCGAAATGATGTTACCGGGAATTTTGACTATTGGTTTCCCAATTGCGATTGTTTTACTAGGGAAATTAGTTTATGCGGATAACAACCAATTAATTGCAGAAATGCTTGGAGGTTACATGGCTGGAGTTACCGTTTCCGGTGTACTTTGGGCTGTTTTTCAAAACAATGCCGGTGGTGCTTGGGACAATGCCAAAAAATCTTTTGAAGCAGGAGTTATGATTAATGGTGAAATGACCTATAAAGGTTCTGATGCGCACAAAGCGGCCGTTACCGGAGATACTGTTGGTGATCCGTTCAAAGATACATCTGGACCATCAATGAATATTTTGATTAAATTGACGTGTTTGATAGGTTTGGTGATTGCCCCAATTTTAGGAAATGGAAGTCATACAATTTCTGATAAAGCAGCGTGTTGCGCTTCGACTGAAATGTGTGCTTCAATGTCTAAAGAAGAATGTCTTGCAAAAGGATGTGACAGCAAAACTTGTAAATTTATGAGTGCTTCCGGAGTAGCAACCGAAATGGTTTCTAAAGAAGTTTCTATCGAAAAAACAAATGTTGATGGAAAAGTAAAAGCTACTATTAAAACAAGTATCAACGGGAAAGTTACTATTCAAAAATTTGAAGGAACTGACGAAGAAGTGCAAACTCAAATAGACTCTTTAAAATAATCAGCTAAAAACTATAAATACTAAATGCCTCGCGATTGCGGGGCATTTTTAATTTTACATACTTGAGACCTTTCTAAATATTTAATAGTCCCAATCTCCCCAATCATCATACCAACTAGAAAGTTCAATAGCTGCGATAACTAAAAAAACAACTCCCAGAGAGCCAACGACAATTGCAATATTCCCTATGTTTGTCGCTGTTTTATTAAGAACACGTATGGTTTTCAAATCGCTCTCGGTAAGCGGTATTTTTTCAATTTTACCTTTGGTTTTTAAGTATCCATAGTATATTCCGTCAATTTGTTCAATTCTGATAAATTTGAATATTTTATTGTCTGCATTTACTACTAAAACTTTACTGTCAGCAGTTACAGCTTGCTCTAAAGTTACCGGCGTTTTTTTATAAACACCACAACTTTGAAAAATAAGCGCTATAACTAATAAAAAACAAACGGTTTTGGTTTTTAAACTTTTGCATTTCATGATTTTTAGATTTTAATTAATAATCAGAAAAAACAGTTGATTAATGTCTTGTGTGGTAAACTAAGGGCGGTAAAAGTAAATTAGCTTGACTTTTATTTAAGCTAACAAATTGATACATAAAGATATAAAAATAAAAAATGCCTCGCAATTGTGAGGCATTTTTGTTTGTAGGATGGAATGGTTTTAGAATAATCCGTTCAATTCGGCATCGATACGGTTAAAAATATTTCCTAAATCTTCAGGATTGTCAACAAAATTTATGTTGTCAACGTCAATAATTAATAATTTTCCTTTGTCGTAGGTTTGAATCCAACCTTCATAACGTTCGTTCAAGCGACTCAAATAGTCAATAGAAATTGAGTTTTCGTATTCACGACCACGTTTGTGTATTTGTCCCACTAAATTAGGGATAGAACTTCTTAAATAGATCAATAAATCAGGTGCTTTAACCGTAGATTCCATTAATTCAAAAAGAGAAGAATAATTCTGGAAATCGCGATTGGTCATCAAGCCCATTGCATAAAGGTTAGGAGCAAAAATATGAGCATCTTCATAAATAGTTCGGTCCTGAATGATTTTTTTACCGCTTTCTCGAATTTGCATCACCTGACGGAAACGGCTATTCAAGAAATAAATTTGTAAATTAAATGACCAACGTTCCATTTGATGGTAAAAATCATCCAAGTATGGATTGTCAACTACATCTTCAAAATGCGGTTCCCACTTAAAATGTTTCGCTAATAATCGAGTTAAAGTTGTTTTTCCGGAACCTATATTTCCTGCTATTGCTATGTGCATTACGGTATTGTGATTTTATAATTTGTAATTCCTGCTGATGTAAAAATAGATAAAATTTGGTCCTTGTAACAGAATTTTTTAAACGTTTTTTCTGAAATTTCAATTTCAGTTTTTTTACCTTTTTCTACATCTTCTAAAATCAAAATGGAGTTCTTGGAATAGAGAAACTGGTTTTCGTTAATAATAGTAACAGAATCATAATCAGGAATTATTCCCTTACTTATTATTTTTCCAAAAATATCACATACGTACCAGTTGTTTTTATTATCAATCCAATGAAAGACATTGAAATCCGAAGAATAATTTTTGATATTTTCTGTAAAAGGAACCGAAATGGTTTTGTAGTTATTGCTTAAATAATCATAAAGTCCCAGTTGCTGATTCATAGTATTGTAAACCCACAATTGATTTTGAGAAGCTATTCCAATTGCTGAAGCTACAATAGGAATCGTATGGTCTGAAAAATTGATTTTTTGAGTTTCATTCAATTGATTGTCCAATACAATAACACTGTTGAAATTTTCGTAAAACAATACGATTTTAAGTAGATTTTGCAAGTCAACTGTAGTGATTTTACCCAAAGAAATATTTTTATATTCTAAAGTATCTCGTTTGCTGATTTTAGAAAAAACATTGTTTTTGATGGTGTAATAAAAACCAAACGAATCGTATCCTAAAAACGCATCTCCATCAAAACGAATGAAGTCAATTTTAGTTGGAGTCAATTTTTGGTTCTGACTCGATACTACTGAAAAAGAGGCGATAAAGAGTAAAAATACTAATTTCTTCATGAAAGCGAAATTACGATTAAACCATATACAATTATGATTGTCTTATTATTATTTTAACAGAATACTTGTAACAAAAATAGTATTTTTCAGTCTTATTTATTAAAATCCAAAAGTATGTATAAAGTAATTTTCACATTAGTATTAGCAGTCGCATCATTTATGGGACTTCACGCTCAGGAATTTCAAGGAATGGCAGTTTACGAATCGAAAACGAGTACTTCCGATTTTAAAACGCGAATGGAAGGCAATAAGGAGATGACTCCGGATATGCAAAAAATGATAGAGGAAAGAATGAAGAAAATGTTCGAAAAGACGTTTATTCTTAATTTTGATAAATCGGCATCGATATATAAAGAAGAAGAAAAATTAGATACTCCTGGTCAAGGTGGTGGCGGAATGAGAATGATGATGTCTATGACCGGAGGTGGCGGAACGTATTATAAGAACGTAAAAGAGAAATCATATACTGTTGATAAAGAGTTCATGGGAAAAGAGTTTCTTGTAAAAGATTCGTTGCCTAATTTAAAATGGAAAATGGAAGGTGAAACCCGTGTTATTGGTGGTTACAATTGCTTCAAGGCAACTGCTGTGCGTCCTGCAAGTAAAACCGATTTTAGAAATTTCAGACCCAAAAAAGAAGATGCCGCAACAACAAAACCAGCGGATGCTACTAAGAAAACTAATCTTATGGATGAGTTGGACATGCCGAAAGAAACTATAATTACAGCTTGGTATACGCCGGAAATCCCAGTGAATCAAGGGCCGGAGAACTATTGGGGATTACCAGGTTTGATATTGGAAGTAAATGACGGTAAAACGGTTATTTTATGTTCGAAAGTAGTTTTGAATCCTAAAGTTAAAACCGAAATAAAAGCGTCAACGAAAGGAAAAGTTACTACTCAGAAAGAATTTGACGAAACCGTATTGAAAAAAATGGAAGAGTTCAGAGAGATGAATCAAGGACGTGGCGGAAATGGCGGAATGCGAATGAGAATTGGAGGGTAATAAACGTTTAAATAAAAATCATGAAAAAATCTACAATTGTTTTGTTTTGTTTATTGGCAGTACTTGGTGTAAGCGCACAAGAATTCCAGGGTAAAGCGGAGTATTTTTCGAAAACAATCATAAAGCAAAAAGTTAAAAACTCCGATAGTAAGATTGAAAAAGATGTTGAATTTGATAAGATGATTCAGGAAGCTTTAAAAAAATCTTCTGAAAAAAAATACTTATTTATTTTTAATAAACAAGAAGGGCTATATGAACAAATGGAAGAATTAGAAAAACCTGAGATTGGGAATGCGACAATGTCTATTAAGGTTACTTTTTCAGGCGTTGGAAAAAAATACATAAACCTCAAGGACAAATCAAAAGTTGTAGAGGATGAGATTTTTGGTAAAGAATTTCTAATCGTTGATACGCTTGAAAAGTTAAATTGGATATTAGTAAATGAAACCAAAAAAATTGGTGATTATTCTTGTTATAAAGCAGAAGTTACTGTTCCTGTTACTGAAAAACAAAAGCAGGAATATCAAGATTTTCTAAAAAAACAAGAGAAGAAAATAAGTCTTTTTCCTATGGAAGAACCCAAAGACAAAGTAATAACAGCATGGTATGCTCCTGAAATACCAGTGAGTCTTGGTCCTCTGAACTACTGGGGTTTACCAGGATTGATTTTAGAAATCAATGAAGATGATGTGATTATTCTTTGTTCTAAAGTAACTTTGAGTAACAAAGAAGTCGCTAAAATTAAAGTTCCGAATACTGGTAAAAAAGTTACTCAGACTGAATTTGATGCCATCGAAAAAGCAAAATTAGACAGTATGAAAGACAAAGATGGAAATGTCATTTTTCAAACAAGTCATTAAAAAAATGTATTTTTTATCCATTCCATAAAACCAATCAATGAAAAAAAAGTGTTTTCTTTTGCTAATTTTATTTTCAACAATTTCCTTTGCGCAATCCGTTAAATTAGAAGGCCTCATAACCGATTCAAAAACAGTTGGACTTGAAATGGCCAATGTAATGGCAGTAAATAAAGCCACAAAAGCAATGGATTCTTACGCCATAACAAATGATAAAGGAAAATTTCTTCTTAATCTAAAACCAAATACTGCATATAGCTTAAAAATCAGTTATTTGGGAATGCAGAATAAAGAGTTGGAAATTACCACAACTTCAGAAAATAGCATTAAAAATATTGCCCTTGAAGAAGGCGGAATCGAATTGGATGGAGTCGAAATTGTCCGTGAAATGCCGGTTTCGATAAAAGGAGATACCATTGTTTATAATGCGGATTCTTTTAAATCCGGAACAGAACGAAAACTGGAAGATATTCTCAAAAAATTACCCGGAGTTGAGGTCAACGCTGATGGCGAAATTGAAGTCGAAGGGAAAAAAGTGTCCAAATTAATGGTGGAAGGAAAAGATTTTTTTGATGGTGATACGAAGTTAGGGGTCAAAAATATTCCAGCTGATGCCATTGATAAAATCCAAGTGTTGCGCAACTACAGCGAAATTGGCGCACTAAAAGGAGTGGAGAACAATCAGGATAATGTTGCGATGAATATCAAACTTAAATCAGGAAAGAAAAATTTCTGGTTTGGAGATATGACCGCAGGAATAGGAGTTGCACACGAGGAAAGTCGCTATTTGATCAACCCAAAGTTGTTTTATTACAGTCCAAAATACAGCATCAACTTAATCACGAATTTCAATAATATTGGGGAATTGCCGTTGACAGTTCAGGATTATTTTAAATTCACGGGTGGTTTTAGAGGCATGATGCAAAAAGGTGGTTCCAGTTTTAATGTGTCCTCGAATGATCTAGGAATTTCACTTTTAAGGAATAATCGCGCCAAGGAAATTGAGACTAAATTTGGAGCTACAAATTTTTCATACAGTGTAAATAAAGCGTGGACGTTAAGCGGTTTTGGGATTCTTTCTTCTTCTGAAACAGATTTAGAAACAAAGTCACAAACGAATATTTTACTGCCTAATTCTTCTGAAATTCTTTCTACAGAGAATCGTCAGGAAACGGCAAATCAAAAAAATAATTTGGGATTATTCAAATTGAGTTCCAGTTATAAACCCAGTGCGAGGTTTCAATTTGATTACGATGTTTTAACCAAATTATCAAAGCAAGACGAGAATAATTCACTGTTAAGAGAATCTGTTGTCAACAGTAATTCGAATACAGAAAACATTAATACGTTAAAAAAACAAGACCCGATTTCGGTAAATCAAAACCTGAGTTTGTATTTTACGCAAAGTGACAAGAATATTTTTGCTTTCGAAATGCAACATTTGTACCAAGAGGAAGATCCTTTTTACAATGCTAATTTACAATCGCAACCGTTTAATTTAGCCGATTATATTGCTGGGCAAAACAGAAATAACATCAACCAAAGTCGTTTTGTAAAAACCAGTAAGATTGACGCTAAATTGGATTATTATTACATGGTTACCCCAAAAAGCAACATCAATGTTACGTTAGGAAATACGTATTCCCATCAAAATTTCAACTCCAGTATTTTTCAGATATTGGATAACGAAACTGTCAATAATTTAGATGATATTGCCAATACAAATGATGTAAATTACAATTTCAATGATACGTTTTTAGGATTGCATTATAAGATTTTGAGTGGCAAATTTACCTTTACACCAGGAGTAAGTCTGCATAGTTACAACATGACAAATGAGCAATTAGGAACCAGTAACAGTCAAAATTTCTTCAGAGCATTACCTGATTTCTTGGCTATTTATCAAATCAAAAAAGCGGAAACATTAACCTATAATTTTTCGTATACCAATAATTTTACGGACATAAATCAACTTGCTGAAGGATTTGTTTTCTCTAATTACAACAGTTTGACTAAAGGAAACCGACTTTTGGAAAACGCTACCGCACAAGTGCATTCCTTGCGCTACTTTAAATACAACATGTTTAATTTTGAGAATATTACTGCTTTTGCAAGTTATTCAAAAAGAGTGGATGCTATAAAAACCCGTGCTGTATTCAACGGAGTCAATCAAACGTCATCTCCTTTTAATTCTGATTTTGCCGATGAAACTTTATCCGGAAATGGTTCGTACGGTCGTTCTTTTTTAAAGAATTACAAAGCATCTTTAGGAGCTAATTTGAATTGGTCAAAATTCAATAACATTCAGAATAATGTGTTATCAACAAACGAGAGTTTTACCCAAAGCTATACCTTGAAAGCGTCAACAAATTACAAGAATATGCCTAATTTAGAGTTGGGATATAATATTGTAACCAACGATTATAATAATACTACTTTTTACACCGAAAAACCTTTTGCGAGACTGGATTATTTCTTTTTAAAGAGTTTCTCTTTCGTTGCTGAATATGAGTTTTATCATTATTATAACAACACGAAAACGGTCAATAATGAATATGATTTCTTGAGCGCCAGTTTGATTTATCAAAAGAAAGGCAGCAAGTTAGAATATAAAGTAAGTGGAACTAATTTGTTGAACACAACCTCATTAAATGATGATAATTTCAGCCAGTTTGCCACCAGAACTTCGCAATATACCGTTCAGCCACGCTATGTAATTTTCTCTTTAAAGTATAACTTGTAGGAGCTATTCCTGCTGTACATTTCAATCTTTCTTCAGCAAAGGATTTCTATTTCCTCCCGAGACTTCGGGAAGGGCTAAAAAAAAACCCGCAATCCAATTGAATTGCGGGTTTTAGATATAATTTTTTTAGATGATTACAATCCAAAAGCAGTTTTAACTTGGTCAACAAAATCTAGTTTTTCCCAAGTAAACAATTCAACAGTAACTGTTTTTTCGTTTCCACCTGGAGCAGAAAAAGTTTTAGTAACTGTTTCTGGAGTACGTCCCATGTGCCCGTAAGCAGCAGTTTCGCTATAGATTGGGTTTCTTAATTTTAAACGTTGCTCAATAAAGTACGGACGCATATCAAAAATGGCTTCTACTTTTTTGGCAATTTCACCATTGGTCAAATTCACTTTTGATGTTCCGTAAGTGTCAATAAAAATACCCATTGGTTTAGCAACCCCAATTGCGTAAGAAACCTGTACTAAAATCTCGTCAGCAACACCCGCTGCAACTAAGTTTTTAGCGATATGACGCGTAGCATAAGCGGCACTTCTGTCTACTTTACTTGGGTCTTTTCCAGAGAATGCACCACCACCGTGAGCACCTTTTCCACCGTAGGTATCCACAATGATTTTTCTTCCTGTCAATCCAGTATCTCCGTGTGGTCCTCCAATTACGAATTTCCCGGTTGGATTAATATGGTATTGGATTGCATCATTGAATAAATGTGCATGTGTTGGATTTTTTGCAATAATCCTTGGAATCAATATTTCAACGATGTCTTTTTTGATTTTTGCAAGCATTGTAGCTTCTTCGTCAAAATCATCATGTTGTGTTGAGATTACAATAGCATCAATACGAGTTGGCTTATTGTCATCGCTGTATTCTAAAGTTACTTGAGATTTAGCATCCGGACGCAAATACGTAATTTCGTTATTTTCACGTCTTAAAATAGCCAATTCCTGCAATAATTTATGAGATAAATCAAGTGCCAATGGCATATAATTTTCCGTTTCATTAGTAGCATAACCAAACATCATTCCTTGGTCACCAGCGCCTTGCTCTTCTGGATTTTTTCTGTCAACACCTTGATTGATGTCAGCAGATTGTTCGTGAATAGCAGAAAGAATTCCACAAGAATTAGCTTCAAACATGTATTCGCTTTTTGTGTAACCAATTTTCTTGATTACATCACGAGCGATTTGTTGCACGTCTAAATATGTATTTGATTTTACTTCACCAGCCAAAATTACCTGGCCAGTAGTTACTAAAGTTTCGCAAGCTACTTTTGAGTCAGCATCAAATGCCAAAAAATTATCAATTAATGCATCCGAAATTTGATCTGCAATTTTGTCTGGATGTCCTTCGCTTACAGATTCTGACGTAAATAAATAGGCCATAATAATTATTATTTTAAAATTAAGCGAGAAAAAATAATTGCTGAAAAGGACTAAAGAAGAGTTTCTGCTTTAGCATTTTTTCTACTGAAAAATTTTCAGTATCCATAATGAATTGATTTCATTATGAAGAGGTTGCAATCAGTTCAAATTTTTCCTCTTGTATTCGGGTGCAAATGTATGAAACCATTTTGAATTGCAAATTAATCTTAACTTTTTTTTGCTCATAAATCTTTTCATCTACTTATATAAATACAAAACGGAATCTTGGGTTCGTTTTTCTTTGTATTTTTTTTAAAACTTATTTGGAAAATTCAGAAATAGTTAGCATATTTGTTACAACAAAAAAAGAAACATGAAATTTAATGTGTGTAATATGTCAAAAGCCATTCAGGAAAAGTCCTGTGGGTCGTGTATTGCTTAAATTTAAATTCAAATTTATATAGCAAAAGCCTCCCAAAAAAATGGGAGGCTTTTTTTTTGAACTCTATTTAGCTGAAAATAAAACAATATTAATCATAGAATGAATAACCTGAAAATCCAGAATACAAATAATTTTAAAGTCAAAAATATGATTTGCGCCAATGCCATTATGTGCGTTCGTGTCTGTTGATTCCAAAAGTATAAGTTATAACACAACTTAAAAAACCCTTTTGGATACGCATCTAAAAGGGTTTTTTTATTCAGATTAGTTAATAAGCATAGAGAATTTCAGAATTCAAAAATAATTTAAAACAAAACTAACATCATAAATTAAAAGATTATGAGCACATCAAAACATTTCCCAAAGGCATTTCGGTTACTAAAAAGCTTTAGTTTTAGAACCAAAACTAAAAAGGAAATCGATTCAAAAAATGAATTGACTAATCCAAGATTTGAAATTTCAAAAAATGATCCTTTGGCACAAAAAATAGTGCCGAGTTCATTGCTGTTCCAAATGTATTCAAAAGAAAATGAAGAACTTTTTATTTAAAAAAGTGATGGTTGTTTTAGCTTTTGAATCTTTGATGGTAAATCTCAAATTATGATTTCGACGAAAGATAAAACCCTAATATGGTGTTTTCTCTTTCGTCGGGATAATAATTATGCGTGCGATTTTTTCAAGTCAATTTGCAATAAATCAATTAGAACCAATTTGATAAAAATTTGGTTGTTTAAAAAAATAGTAGTTAATTTGTGCCTTTAAGTTCAAAAACGTATTGAAATGTTATAAAGAAAGGCAGAGGGATTAGACCCGATGAAGCCTTAGCAACCCTTCGATTTATCGAAGAAGGTGCTGCATTCTACCTTTATTCTGTCCCGAATCCTCGGGATATTTCAGAATCTAAAGGAAAGATAACACAAAGAATTCTTCTAGTTCACTTCTAGCTTTCTTTCTAATATTTCCAGACACAAATCAAAAATCATAAAAGATTTGAAATTGGAAAATAAACCAACATCTATTACCGTACAAAATTTCACCACCGAAAGTGGGGCTTTTTATCCTACCTTAAACTTAAGTTTTCAAGTTTTTGGACCGGCTTTACATACCGCTCCAATCGTTTTGGTAAATCATGCATTGACTGGAAATTCCCAAGTTGTGGGAGAAAAAGGTTGGTGGAATGATTTAATTGGTGCGCACAAAACTATCGATACCAATACATATACAATACTGGCTTTTAATGTTCCGGGAAATGGCTTTGATGATGCCGTTATTGAAAATTATTCGGATTTTACTACCAGAGATATTGCCAGAATTTTTATTGAAGGCATTCATTTTCTTAAAATCAAACAGCTTTATGCTATTATTGGCGGTTCTGTTGGCGGAGGAATTGCTTGGGAATTGGTTGCTTTAGAACCAAAAATCACGCAACATTTAATTCCTATCGCAACCGATTGGAAATCGACAGACTGGTTAATTGCCAATTGCTTTTTGCAGGAGCAAATTCTAAAGAATTCTTCAAAACCTATTGAAGACGCTCGAATTCATGCCATGCTTTGCTACCGAACTCCAGAATCTTTTACTGCAAAATTTCAGAGAACCACTAATGAGGAATTAGCCATTTTCAATGTTGAAAGTTGGCTGGATCATCACGGTAAAAAACTTCAAAAACGGTTTCAAATTTCGTCTTATAAAATGATGAATCAATTGTTGAAAACGATAGATATTACCAGAAACAGCAATTCATTTGAAGAAATAACGTCAAAAATTGAAGCTGATATTCATATCATCGGAATCAATTCTGACTTGTTTTTTACGGCAAATGAAAATAAAGCGACTTACGAGGAATTAAAAAAATATAAAAATAATGTCACCTATCAGGAAATCGTTTCCATTCACGGACACGACGCTTTTTTGATAGAATACAAACAATTACACAATTTGCTTCAGGATATATTCTAAGCCAAAAAAACACAACACAATGAAAATATTAAAATTTGGAGGTAAATCTTTATCGAATGGCGACGGAATAAATAAAGTAGTTGCAATTATTACCGATAAAGTAAATCAAGGAGAAGAAATTGCAATTGTAGTATCGGCACGTGGAAATGCTACAGATGAATTAGAAGAAATTTTAGGTATTGCTTCTAAAAACGGAGATTACAAACCCTTTTTTGAGGACTTTAAAAAATACCAACAAGACGATTACCAAGAGGTAGATTTATCTGAGGAATTCAATGTCTTAGAAAAATTATTCGAAGGCGTAAGCTTAATTGGTGATTACAGCAATAAAATTAAAGACCAGATTTTATCAAAAGGGGAGCTGCTTTCTGCAAAATTACTGACGGCTATTTTAGTTGAAAATGGAATAAATGCTCGTTTTGCGGATACTCGCGAATTGATAAAAACAGATTCGAAATTTGGTGATGCACAACCTTTGGAACAAATTTCGAAGAAAAATGTCATCAACTATTTCAAACAAAATAACGGAACTACCGTGAATATTGTTACCGGTTTCATTGGTTCTAATAATAATAATGACACGACCACTTTAGGAAGAAACGGTAGTAATTACACTGCTTCACTGATTGCGAATTACTTAAATGCTGACGAATTACAGAATTATACACACGTTGACGGAATTTATACCGCAAATCCTGAATTGGTGCTTGATGCTAAGAAAATCGACCATTTGACTTTTAACGAGGCGAATGAGTTGGCTAATTTTGGAGCAACAATTCTTCATGCAAAAACCATTATTCCTTTGTTGGAAAAAAACATTCCACTTCGTATTTTGAACACATTCAACCACGAAAATAAAGGAACATTAATCACATCCAATTCTAATAAAGAAGGAATTAAAACACTTTCGGTACTTGAAAATGTATCATTAGTTAATCTGGAAGGAAGAGGATTGCTGGGAAAAACTGGCGTTGATGCCCGTATTTTTAGAGTGATGGGAGACAATGATATCAGCGTAAGCATCATTTCTCAAGGTTCTTCAGAAAGAGGAATTGGTTTGGTCGTTGCCGCTGATAAAGCGACTAAAGCAATGATTGAATTAGAAAAAGAATTCGAAAATGATTTCTATTCAAAAGATGTGAATAAAATTACGGTAACCGATAATGTTTCGGTAATTTCTATCATTGGACAGGATTTGAGCACGTTTCACAAGCCATATACGGCTTTGATAAAAAATAAAATTGTCCCGATTCTTTTCAATAATACCGTTACCGGTAAAAACGTGAGTTTGGTTGTGAAAAAATCGCAACTGAACAAAGCCTTAAACGTAATTCATGGAGAGATTTTTGGAGTTTCAAAGAAAATCAATATCGCTATTTTCGGACATGGATTAGTAGGTGGAACGTTGATTAACCAAATATTGGAATCGGCAGCAACCATCGAAAAAAGGAAAGACATCAAACTGAATGTTTTTGCTATTGCCAATTCAAGTAATGTACTTTTAAATAAAAATGGCGTTACTCCAAATTGGAAAAACGAGATTCAAAACAATGGCTTTTCTTATACTATTGACGATGTAATTGCTTACGCAAATGAGCATCATTTGGAGAATTTGATTGCGATTGATAACACCGCAAGTGCCACATTTGTTGAGAATTACATTCCTTTGGCAGAGAACAGTTTCGATTTGATTTCTTCTAATAAAGTGGCCAATACGTTGAGTTATAGTTTTTATAAAAAATTGCGAAAAGTATTAGCGGATAATCAAAAGAGTTATCTTTATGAAACCAATGTTGGTGCGGGATTACCGTTGATTGATACAATTAAATTATTGCATCTTTCTGGTGAAAACATCACGAAGATTAAAGGTGTTTTCTCAGGAACATTGAGTTATTTGTTTAATAATTTTTCTGCGAAAGACGTTCCGTTTAGCGAAATATTGAAAGAAGCTATTGATAATGGATATACTGAGCCAGACCCAAGAGAAGATTTGTGCGGGAATGATGTAGGTCGAAAGTTATTGATTTTGGCAAGAGAATTAGACTTACAAAATGAGTTTGAAGAAATTGATATTCAAAATTTAATTCCAGAACATCTACGTGAAGGTGATGTTTCTAGTTTTTTAAATAAATTGACGGAATTTGATCCAATTTATGCTAAAATAAAAGCCGAACAAAAACCAAATCACGTATTGCGATACATAGGTGAATTGTCAGGTGATTTGCAAAATGACAAAGGAAATCTGGAAGTAAAATTAGTTTCTGTACCCTCAGAGACGGCTTTAGGCGGATTGAAAGGTTCGGATTCTTTCTTCGAAATTTATACAGAATCGTATGGAGACAGACCAATTGTAATTCAAGGCGCAGGTGCAGGATCAGCAGTAACGGCAAGAGGCGTTTTTGGAGATATTTTGAGATTATCAGATAAAGGGTAAAGATTTAAGATTGTGGATTAACGATTTTTGATTTCAGATGTAAAAAACAAAAATCCGAGTTTTTGCGATAGCAAATCCGTTTTATCCGCGTCTGAATAAATATAATTAATTAAAAAAGGGACAGCCTCCAGTCTTGGCTCCCTTTTCGCCGTGGCGAAAGGGTTGGGGAGGGGATTAATATGAAAATAACACTAAATAGAGTAAACGACAATTTCCACTTTGAATTAAAAAACGAACGTGGTCACATAGTAAATGTAGATAGCCGACCAGAATTTGGCGGAAACGATATGGGCGCAAGTCCAATGGAATTGGTATTAATGGGCGTTGCGGGATGCAGTGCCATTGATATGATTTCGATTTTGAAAAAACAACGTCAGGAAATCACTTCTTTCAAAGCCGAGGTTGAAGGGGAACGTGTACAAGTAGGAGAAGCGAAACCATTCAAGGATATTACAGTAGTATTCTTTTTGGAAGGTCCTATTAATGAAGAAAAAGCAGCGAGAGCCGCACAACTTTCTTTTGAAAAATACTGCTCGGTTTCTAAGACATTAGAGCCAACCGCAACGATACATTACAAAGTAGTTTTGAATAATAAACCATTATAGTTTAATTAAAGATTGGATTTGAATATCCAAACAACTTTAAACTTTAAATTAAAAAATAAAATGAACGAACAAGAATTTGGTTTTGAAACCCAAGCCATACGTACCCAATTAGAAAGAACACAATTTCAAGAACATTCTGTGCCTTTATACTTAACTTCTAGTTTTGTATTTGAAGATGCCGAAGATATGAGAGCTTCTTTTGCTGAGGAGAAAGATCGAAATATTTATAGCCGATACAGCAATCCAAATACCAACGAATTTATAGAGAAAATTTGTAAAATGGAAGGTGCTGAATCGGGATTTGCTTTTGCCTCAGGAATGGCGGCTGTGTATTCAACTTTGGCTGCTTTGTTGAACTCCGGAGACCATATTGTTTCGGCAAGTAGTGTTTTTGGAGCGACACATTCATTGTTTATTAATTATTTTCCAAAATGGGGAATTGAAACATCGTATTTTGACATCGATAAGCCTGAAACCATTGAAAGTTTCATAAAACCTAATACAAAGATACTTTTTGCAGAATCTCCAACCAATCCAGCGGTAGATATTATCGATTTAGAACTGTTAGGTGCTATTGCCAAAAAGCATGATTTGATTTTGATTATTGACAACTGTTTTGCGACACCTTATTTACAGCAACCGATAAAATGGGGTGCAAATTTGGTAGTGCATTCAGCTACAAAATTAATAGATGGTCAAGGTAGAGTTTTGGGTGGAATTACCGTTGGAGATGCTGAATTGATTCAAAAAATCTATTTGTTTTCTCGACTTACCGGTCCTTCCTTATCTCCATTTAATGCTTGGGTATTATCAAAAAGTTTAGAAACTTTGGCGATTCGTTTAGATAGACATTGTGAAAATGCCTTGAAAGTGGCTGAGTTTTTGGAAGGCCATCCCCAGGTTAATAAAGTGAAGTATCCTTTCTTGAAATCGCATCCGCAATACGAAATTGCCAAAAAGCAAATGAAATTAGGCGGTAACATCGTTGCATTTGAAATAAAAGGCGGAATAGAAGCTGGAAGAGCGTTTTTGGATAAAATAAAATTATGTTCGTTGTCTCCAAATTTAGGTGATACGAGAACGATTGTAACGCATCCGGCATCAACAACACATAGTAAATTATCAGTTGAAGAACGTTTGGCGGTGAGTATTACAGATGGTTTGGTACGTATTTCAGTAGGATTGGAAACGGTGAAAGATGTTATTGCCGATTTAGAGCAGGCGCTTTCGTAAAAGTTTTAGTCCCGAAGTTTCGGGAGTAGATTAACGGTTTTTGAAGACGCATTTTGTGCATTTTAAAAATCGTTAATTTCTATTCCGTATTTCTTAAATCAAAAAGTATATTTTTGTTGCAATAAAAGACATGTAGATTTCAGATTACTTTGAAATCTAAAATCAAAAATCGTTAATTTTCAATCTTATATCTTTTAAAATGCTTTCAAAAAAAACAAAATACGGAATCAAAGCATTGACTTTTTTGGCACGCCAGAAAGATCAAACACCGATACAAATTGCTGAAATAGCGAAGAGTGAACATATTTCGATTAAGTTTTTGGAAAGTATTTTACTACTGTTACGCCATTCTGGTTTTTTAGGAGCCAAAAAAGGAAAGGGCGGAGGCTATTATCTGATAAAAGACCCTAAGGAAATAAATATGGCCCATGTCTATCGAATTCTCGAAGGGCCAATTGCATTACTTCCTTGTGCCAGCCACAATTTTTATGAGCCATGTGACGACTGTACGGATGAGGCCACTTGTGCAGTTCGTAAACTAATGACAGAAGTTCGCGACAATACGCTTATGATATTGGAAAACAATACACTGGCTGATATTGCATTTTAGACAATAAATCACAAAAAAATTTTTGTAGTTAAGTTAAAAGTTTTACTTTTGCACAGTAATCTACTATTCCGATAGGGTAATGGATTTAAATAATAAAAAACAGTTGAATTATAAAAGCATGAACAAAGAATTGAAACAGGTTAATGTCAATGTAAAATCGGGAAATACTTTCGCGGAGCGTTTATGGGTTGTAATTCCTGTTGTTTTGCTGATAGGGTTGTTTTCGACATTAGTGTACAATCATTATGCTGAGTTTTCTTGGAATGGTTTTTTGGCTGGTTTTAATCAGGAATTTTTAATCTTTTTCTGTATTGGGATATTTGCGCAATTAGTGGATGGAACTTTAGGAATGGGTTATGGAGCAACTTCTACTTCTTTTTTATTGGCGTATGGAATTCCGCCCGCAATAAGCAGTACAGGAGTTCACGTTGCTGAAATGTTCACTACAGGAGCTTCAGCGATTTCTCATCATCGATTTGGGAATATCAATAAAAAGCTAGTGAGACATTTGTTAATTCCGGGTGTTTTAGGTTCTATTGCCGGTGCTTATTTACTGTCGGATGTGATTGACGGAGATGCAATTAAGCCATTTATAGCCGTGTATATGATTGCGCTGGCCATTATAATTATTAGAAAAGCATTGAAAAAGAATATCATTAAAAAGAAAACTAAAAAATTAGGTGTTTTGGCTTCTTTTGGAGGTTTTATGGATGCTGTCGGTGGTGGCGGATGGGGACCAATTGTGACTTCAACTTTACTTGGAAACGGCAGAAATCCCAGATATACTATAGGTTCTGTAAATGCAGCCGAGTTTGCAGTAGCTTTTGCCAGTGGTGTAACATTTATGCTTTTTGGAGGAATACAAGGATGGCAAGTGATTATAGGGTTGATTTTAGGTGGTGTGATTGCCGCTCCAATTGCCGCTATTTTAGTCAATAAAATAAAGAGAAAACCTATGATGATTTTGGTAGGGATTTTAATTATTGTTTTGAGTTTAAAAACACTGTCTAAATTATTATAAATAGAAACGAAATTATGAGCATAGCAATAACCAATACTTTATTAGATAAAACAAAGGATTTTTCACTTGAAGAAACACTTTCGTTTTTAGCTAATGAATTCAAAGATAAAGTGGTTTTCTCTACTTCTTTTGGGCAGGAAGATCAGGTGATTACGGCTTTGATTGGTCAAAATGATTTACCAATTACCATTTTTACATTGGACACAGGGAGATTATTTCAAGAGACGTATGACGTTTTTCATAAGACATTGAAAAAGTATAAAAAGGAAATTAAAGTTTATTTTCCGGAAGCTTCTGAAGTTGAAAATTTGTTAAATCAAAAAGGACCAAATAGCTTTTACGAATCGGTGGAAAACAGAAAAGAATGTTGTTTCATTCGAAAAGTAGCACCGTTGACTAAAGCTTTAAAAGGAAATGAAATTTGGATCACCGGTTTGAGAGCCGAGCAATCAGAAAACAGAAATGATTTGGCAGCCTTTGAATACGATGCTCATTTCAATATCATAAAATTCAATCCATTATTAAAATGGACTTTGAAAGAAGTGGAGGATTATTTAGAAAAAAATAATGTGCCACAAAACGCTTTACATAAAAAAGGGTTTGTAAGCATTGGTTGTGCGCCTTGTACAAGAGCTATAGCCGAAGGCGAAGATATCAGAGCAGGAAGATGGTCATGGGAATCAAGTCATAAAGAATGTGGTTTACACCAAAAATAAAAAGTTTAATCGTTTATCTGTTTGGTCGTTTAACCGAATAAACAAATAAACAAATTACCAAATAATAATGAGTACCATATTAAAAACAAACGCTTTAGAAAGCGAAGCGATATACATATTTAGAGAAGTAATTTCTCAATTTGACAAGCCGGTTTTACTTTTCTCTGGAGGAAAAGATTCGATTACATTGGTGCGTTTAGCGCAAAAAGCATTTTTTCCTGCAAAAATCCCTTTTCCATTGTTGCACGTTGATACTGGACACAATTTTCCGGAAACAATTGAATTTAGAGACAAATTAGTTGCTGAATTAGGATTGGAATTAATCGTTCGTAATGTTCAGGATGCTATTGACGAAGGTAAAGTGGTGGAAGAATCTGGAAAATATTCCAGCAGAAACAGTTTGCAAACGACTACACTTTTGGATGCAATCGAAGAATTTAAATTTGATGCTTGTATTGGTGGTGCGCGTCGTGATGAAGAAAAAGCTAGAGCTAAAGAACGTATTTTCTCTGTTCGTGATGATTTTGGTCAATGGGATGAGAAAAACCAACGTCCGGAATTGTTTGATATTTTGAACGGAAAAATTGAAAATGGTCAAAACGTTCGTGTTTTCCCAATTTCGAACTGGACTGAACTAGATGTGTGGAGTTATATTGAGCAAGAGCAAATCGAAATTCCATCGATTTACTTTTCACATAAACGTAAAGTATTCTTGAGAGATGGTATGATTTGGTCACATTCTCCATTTGTATACCAAGAAGAAGATGAAGAAATTGAAGAAAGAATTGTTCGTTTTAGAACTGTTGGAGACATGAGTTGTACGGCAGCTGTTGATTCTTACGCAGCAACAATTCAAGAAGTAGTAGGCGAAATCAGATCTTCAACTATTTCAGAAAGAGGAGCCAGAATTGATGACAAACGTTCTGAAGCCGCGATGGAAAAAAGAAAACAACAAGGATACTTTTAGAAAACAATTATAAGGTATGAATTATAAATTATGAATTGTTCCGAGACATTTAAAATTTATAATTCAACATTTAAAATAAAAAAATCAAATTTAGAAGTTTACATAAGGTGTTTTGAAAACCTTAAACTTTTAAACTTCAAACAAAAAACAAGGAATGGAAGTTTTAAAAATAGCAACAGCAGGAAGTGTAGATGACGGAAAGAGTACCTTAATCGGGAGATTATTATACGATACAAAATCGTTGACTACAGATAAGATTGAAGCAATAGAAAAAAGCAGCAAACAAAAAGGATATGATTATCTTGATTTTTCATTAGCTACTGATGGTTTGGTTGCTGAGAGAGAACAAGGAATCACGATTGATGTAGCTCATATTTATTTTTCGACAGCTAAGAAAAGTTACATTATTGCCGATACTCCGGGTCACGTAGAATATACTCGTAACATGGTTACGGGAGCTTCAACTTCGCAAGTTTCTATCATTTTGATTGATGCTCGTAAAGGAGTTATTGAGCAAACGTACAGACACTTTTTTATCAATAATTTATTGAGAGTAAAAGAAGTGATTGTTGCGGTAAACAAAATGGATTTGGTTGATTATTCGGAAGAAGTATACAACAAAATCAAAGCTGATTTTCAGGCATTGAACAGCAAAAGTTCATTCAAAGAGCAAAACGTAAGTTACATTCCGTTGAGTGCTATTAACGGAGGAAACGTTGCGGATAAATCAGAGAACATGCCTTGGTACACAGGACAAACGGTTTTGGAACATTTAGAAGCTTTAGAGCCAGAAGATATTTTTGAAACAGGAAAAGCACGTTTCCCAGTTCAAACGGTTATCAGACCAAAAACGGAAGAGTATCATGATTTTAGAGGATATGCCGGAAAATTATACGGGAACAATATTAAAGTGGGTGATGCGGTAACGGTTCTTCCTTCTTTGACAGAATCTAAAGTGACTAATATTCACTTTTTCGATCAGCAATTTGATGAAGCGACAGCAGGTTCTTCGATTACTTTAGAATTGGAAAATGATATCAATGTTACAAGAGGAGACATGATTGTAAAATCGGATGAGTTGCCTAAAATCGAAAAAGATATCAATACAACGATTTGTTGGATGGACAGCAAAAAGTTAGTTCCAGGAACAAAATATTTGGTACAACACAATACCAACAGAGTTTTGGCAAAAATTGAAAGCGTGAAAAACGTAATCGCTACAGATTATTCTGGAGTTACACCAGCGACTCAATTGGCTATAAATGAAATAGGCGAAGTAAATATTAAATTAAGCAAAGCTTTGTATTTTGATGCCTATAATGACAACAAATCAAACGGCGCTTTTATTTTAATTGATGCTGCAACCAACACAACTGCTGGAGTTGGATTTATAAACTAAATCTAACTTTTGCCAAAAACAACACACAGATGGAAAGTTTTAGAACCGAAATAGAAAATCCGATTGTCCAAAAAGACATTATCGATTTAGAAAGAAAAATTGCTTTATTCCGTGACGGAAAAATTGATGACGAACGTTTCCGTAGCCTTCGCTTGGCGAGAGGAGTTTATGGTCAGCGTCAGGAAGGTGTACAAATGATTCGTATCAAATTGCCTTTTGGTAAAGTGACCAGCGAACAATTGTTGCGAATTACTAAAGTTTCTGATGAATATTCAACCGGACGTTTGCACATTACAACGCGTCAGGATATCCAGATTCACTATGTAAGTTTGGACAGAACGCCACAACTTTGGGCAGAATTAGAGAAAGATGATGTTACACTTCGTGAAGCTTGTGGAAACACCGTGAGAAATATTACGGCTAGTGAAACGGCAGGAATCGATGGAGAAGAACCTTTTGATGTGTCGCCTTATGCGCATGCGTTGTTTCAGTTTTTCTTGAGAAACCCGGTTTGTCAAGAGATGGGACGTAAATTCAAAATGTCATTTTCGTCTTCAGATAAAGATACAGGATTAAGTTATTTGCATGATTTAGGATTTATTCCAAAAATTGTAAACGGCGAAAGAGGCTTCAAAGTAATGTTAGGTGGAGGATTAGGTTCTCAACCAAGTCATGCCGAATTGCTTTCTGAATTTATTCCGGTAAACCAAATTATTCCAACAACTGAAGGCGTTTTGAGAATTTTTGACCGCTATGGCGAAAGAGCAAAACGTTTAAAAGCACGTATGAAATTCCTAATCAAAGATTTGGGAAGAGACGAGTTTTTACGATTGGTGGAAGAAGAGAAAAAAGCCTTGTCTTACCAAACAGTTGAAATCGATACAACTGCTTTTGATGGTGCAATTCCAGCTCCTTTATTGGAAGTTCCAAAAGTAGTAATCGAAGACACAGCAGCTTTCGAAGCTTGGAAAAAATCAAATGTAATCGCGCAAAAACAAGCGGGTTATGTAGCGATTGGAATCAAAGTTTTATTGGGGGATTTTTATACCGATAAAGCAAGATTATTAGCAGATTTGATTAAAAATTATGCGGCTAATGAGTTGCGTTTTACGTTGAGACAAGACATTTTAATTCGAAACGTAAAAGAAGAAAATTTGCCTTTTTTCTACCAAGAATTAGCCAAATTAGATTTTGTGGCTTTGGGTTACAATACCATTTCAGATATTACGGCTTGTCCGGGAACAGATACGTGTAATTTAGGAATTGCAAGCAGTACCGGAATCGCAGTAGAATTAGAAAGAGTTTTAGAAACTGAATATCCACAATACAGCAACAATCAAGAAATCACGATTAAAATCAGTGGTTGTATGAATGCTTGTGGACAACACAATATGGCCGAAATTGGTTTCCAGGGAATGTCTATCAATTCAGGAAAATTAGTGGCGCCAGCTCTTCAAGTTTTATTAGGCGGAGGAAATTTAGGAAACGGAAACGGAAGATTTTCGGATAAAGTAATCAAAATTCCAAGTAGAAGAGGACCTGATGCGTTGCGTTTCATCTTAAATGATTTTGAAGCGAACGGAAACGGACAATCATTCTTGAATTATTATGATACAAAAGGCGAAAAATATTTCTACGAATTTTTGAAACCATTAGCCGATTTGACTAATCTTACCGAAGCTGATTTTGTAGATTGGGGTAATGCTGATAACTACGTGAAAGCAGTTGGAGTAGGAGAATGTGCTGGTGTAGTAATTGATTTAGTAGCTACTTTAATATTAGAAGCCAAAGACAAAATGACTTTCGCACAAGAAGCTTTTGATGAAGGAAAATGGGCTGATGCAATTTATTTAGCATACGCAGGATTTGTAAATGGAGCTAAAGCATTATTGCTTGCTGAAAACCAAAAAACAAATCACCATGCAGGAATTATCGATTTGTTTGACACCGTTTTTATCGAAAGCAATAAAATTGAGTTGAATTCAACGTTCAAAGATTTAGTATACCAAATCAGAGCGAATGAGCCTTCTGCGGAATTTGCGCAAAAATACATTCAAGAAGGAGTTGCCTTTTTTGAAAACATAGAAAAATA
Source organism: Flavobacterium sp. 120 (assembly GCF_003633605.1). Classification (NCBI taxonomy): domain Bacteria; kingdom Pseudomonadati; phylum Bacteroidota; class Flavobacteriia; order Flavobacteriales; family Flavobacteriaceae; genus Flavobacterium; species Flavobacterium sp. 120. The sequence goes on from NZ_RBKZ01000001.1 coordinate 379,452, forward strand.
CAGAGCAAAAGATTTAGCTAATGCATAATACAATACAACCAAAAATAACTTTAGTAGGCGCTGGTCCTGGCGATCCGGATTTGCTTACTCTGAAAGGAGTAAAAGCACTTGCTGAAGCGAATGTGGTTTTGTATGATGCGCTGGCCAATGATGAAATAATGATTCATGCGCCAAAAAGTGCCATCAAAATATTTGTGGGTAAACGAAAAGGTTGCCATGAATATACGCAAGACCAAATCAATCAGTTGATTGTTGATAATGCGCTTACGTACGGAAATGTCGTTAGATTAAAAGGTGGAGATCCATTTATTTTTGGACGTGGAAGCGAAGAAATAGAATTCGCAGAAAGTTTTGGAATCCCTACATTTGTAGTGCCCGGAATTTCATCTTCGATTGCAGTTCCCGCTTACCAAGGAATTTCTTTGACAAAAAGAGGTGTTTCAGAAAGTTTTTGGGTAATTACTGGTACAACTTCTGATAGGAATTTGTCTAATGATGTTGCATTAGCAGCGCAATCGTCAGCAACAGTTGTTATTTTGATGGGAATGAGCAAATTATCACATATTGTTTCTTTGTTCCAAAAAGAATCCAAAGGAGAAACTCCCGTTGCAATTATTCAAAATGGAACTACTCCACAAGAAAAAATTGGAGTTGGAACGATTGACACAATTCAAGTAGTTGTAGCTGAGAATAAATTAAGTTCGCCAGCAATAATTGTCATTGGCGAAGTGGTTAAAGAAAGTAATAAGTTGAAAGGATTTTACGAAGAATTTCTATCAAACGAAATACGATTATAATGGAAAGAAATGAATTATATCCTGTTTTTTTAAAACTACAAAACCTGAACGTGTTGATTGTAGGTGGAGGAAACGTGGGTTTAGAAAAATTATCTTTCATGTTGAAATCAAGTCCGAATGCGAATGTTGAGGTAGTTGCACCAAGGTTTTTGCCGGAACTGGAAGAATTGGTCGAAAGACATCCTTCGGTGAAATTGACTAAAGCCAAGTTCAAGAAAAAAATATTGAAAAAACGCCACATGGTAATTGCTTGTACCGATGATTTAAAAGTCAATAAACGAGTATTTGATTTGTCTCGAAAAAGATATTTGATTTGCAACATTGCTGATACACCAGATTTGTGTGATTATTATTTGGGCGGAATTGTAACCAAAGGAAATGTAAAAATCGCTATTTCAACTAATGGAAAATCACCGACAACTGCCAAAAGATTACGGGAGTTTTTCGAAGAAATAATTCCAGACGATATTAATAAAATGGTCGAAAACCTGAATGAATATCGCAAGACACTAAAAGGAAATTTCGAAGAAAAAGTACAAAAGATGAACGAAATCACCGAAGCATTAAAAAATAAAGAATAAAAACAGCACAAAATAGCGAATGATATTTATCATTGAAAGTAGTAAAAATCAATCGTTAATTTGCAATTAAATAGTTTAGCACAATTACATTACATAAAGAATAAAAAAATGATTAAAACAGACATACTTATAATAGGAGCCGGACCTACGGGTTTATTTGCAGTTTTTGAAGCAGGATTGTTAAAACTGAAATGTCATATTTTAGATGCTTTGCCACAAGCAGGCGGACAATTATCTGAATTATATCCAAAAAAACCTATTTATGATATTCCAGGTTTTCCGGAAGTATTAGCCGGAGATTTAGTAGATAATTTAATGGAACAAATCAAGCAATTCGAACCAGGATTCACACTGGGAGAACGTGCAGAAACCATTGAAAAACAAGAAGACGGAAGTTTTATTGTGACTTCAAATAAAGGAAAAAAATTCCATGCCCCTGTGGTAGCAATTGCAGGTGGTTTAGGAAGTTTTGAACCAAGAAAACCATTGATTGAAGACATCGAATTTTACGAGGATAAAGGAATTAAATACTTTATCAAAAATCCGGAAAAATTCAGAGACAAAAGAGTAGTAATAGCCGGAGGAGGAGATTCTGCTTTGGACTGGAGTATTTTCTTGTCGAATGTTGCTTCTGAGGTAACTTTGATTCACCGTAGAAACGAATTCAGAGGGGCTTTAGATTCTGTAGAAAAAGTACAGGAATTGAAGAACTCAGGGAAAATAAAAATGATTACGCCTGCAGAAGTAGTTGGTTTAAACGGAGCGGAACATTTAGAGTCAATTGATATTGAGGAAAATGGCGCACATAGAACCATTGCGACGGATTATTTTATTCCACTTTTTGGATTAACACCAAAATTAGGTCCTATCGGAGACTGGGGATTGGACATTGAAAAAAATGCCATCAAAGTAAATAATGCTTTGGATTACCAAACGAACATTCCAGGGATTTTTGCCATTGGTGACGTAAATACCTATCCGGGAAAACTGAAATTGATTCTTTGTGGTTTCCACGAAGCCACATTAATGTGTCAGGCAGCCTACCAAATCATCAATCCAGGTAAGAAATATGTATTGAAATACACTACAGTTTCTGGTGTTGACGGATTTGACGGAACCCGTAAAGAAGCTCCAAAAGCCGTGGTGAAAGCCATAGTTTAACAACATAATACAAACTAGTTAAAAAATATAGCGCTAATACTTGCAAGTATTAGCGCTATGTCTTTACTTTGCACTGTTCATATATTTATTGAAAGTTATCACGAAAGGCGGAGGGAAAGACCCAATGAAACCTTAGCAACCCTTTATCTTTAAAGAAGGTGCTACATTCTACTTTATACAGAACCAGTTTCAGTATTTAAGATAGATAACACACGAATACTCACTTAGTATTTCTCAAACCCTTTCTTGACAACATATCGATATTTAGCTTACTGAATTTATTTCAGTATCAGGAGCGAACAATTGGCGTTTTTTTGTTAATACCGTTCCCGCTTTTCGTTGCAATCTTTCTCACCCTGAAACAAGTTCAGGACGAGAAAGGATTTTCACTGCAAACGTAGTTCATCGAACTCCTATGAAAATAGTAATTAAGTGAGGTAATCGGGGCTAAAGAGCTAATATATTGAACTTTTGGAATTAATAATAAGCGCTTAATACTATAATGTTTTGCGAGAATAAAACAAAAGATGTCAACAATTCAAGAAGCTATTAAAAAAAACATACTCATACTCGATGGAGCTATGGGAACCATGTTGCAACGCTACAATTTTTCCGAAGAAGATTTTCGAGGAGAACGTTTCAAAGATTTTCCACATTCCTTAAAAGGGAACAACGATTTATTGTCATTAACGCAACCACAAGCGATTCGTGCCGTTCACGCAGCTTATTTTGAAGCAGGAGCGGATATTGTTGAAACCAATACTTTTTCTGGAACTACTATCGGAATGGCCGATTATCATCTGGAAGATTTGGTATACGAACTCAACTATGAATCAGCAAGAATTGCCCGTGAAGTAGCCGATGAATTCATAGCCAAAAATCCGGATAAACCTCGTTTTGTAGCCGGTTCAATAGGACCAACAAACAGAACGGCCAGCATGTCACCAGATGTAAATGATCCTGGATATAGAGCTGTAACGTTCGATGATTTACGTATTGCTTACAAACAACAAGTAGAAGCGTTGATTGATGGAGGAAGTGATTTGCTTTTGGTAGAAACTATTTTCGACACTTTAAATGCAAAAGCAGCACTTTTCGCTATTGAAGAAGTCAAAGACGAACGCAATATCGATATTCCAATCATGGTTTCAGGAACGATTACGGATGCATCAGGGAGAACACTTTCGGGTCAAACCGTAGAAGCTTTTTTGGTTTCGGTTTCGCACATTCCATTATTGAGCGTAGGTTTCAATTGTGCTTTGGGAGCTGATTTACTGAAACCATATCTACAGACTTTGGCGCATAATACGTCATTCAATGTTTCGGCACATCCTAATGCAGGATTACCAAATGCATTTGGTGAGTACGATGAAACGCCAGAACAGATGCAAGCTTTCATCAAAGAATATTTAGATGACAATTTAGTAAATATCATAGGCGGTTGTTGCGGAACAACGCCAGAGCACATCAAGTTGATTGCTGATATCGCAAAGGAGTATAAACCTAGAGTATCAACAGCGACAATGTAACGTAGAGACGCGATGTATCGCGTCTGAATTATAGCCAGGAATTCTTTGTAATTATTGATTTTAGGGCAAAAAAAAATAAAAAATGGCACAAGCAGAAACTAGAAAAAACCTTGTATTATCGGGATTAGAGCCTTTAATCATCACGCCAGACAGCGTATTTGTGAATATTGGTGAACGTACGAATGTTACAGGTTCTAGAAAATTCCTTCGATTAATCAAGGAAGAAAAATACGAAGAAGCACTTAGCATTGCAAAAGAACAAGTAGAAGGTGGCGCACAAATTATCGATATTAATATGGATGAAGGAATGCTCGATGGCGAATATGCTATGACAAAATTCCTAAATCTTATCGCTGCCGAACCAGATATTTCCAGAGTTCCAATCATGATTGACAGCTCGAAATGGGACATTATCGAAGCGGGTTTAAAAGTAGTGCAAGGAAAGAGTGTTGTGAATTCTATTTCTTTAAAAGAAGGGGAAGAACAATTCATTCATCATGCCAAATTGATCAAGCGCTACGGCGCTGCAGCAATTATTATGGCTTTTGATGAGGTGGGTCAAGCAGATAATTACGAGAGAAGAGTTGAAATTTGCCAACGCTCGTATGATATTTTGGTAAACAAAGTTGGATTTCCTGCACAAGACATCATTTTCGATTTGAATATATTTCCTGTTGCAACAGGAATGGAAGAACACCGCTTGAACGCATTGGATTTCTTTAGAGGAACAAAATGGGTTAGAGAGAATCTTCCACATGCCCATATTAGTGGTGGTGTGAGTAATGTTTCTTTCTCGTTTAGAGGAAATGACACGGTTCGTGAAGCGATGCACTCGGTATTTTTATATCATGCGATTCAAAATGGTATGACGATGGGAATCGTGAATCCAGAAATGCTTTCTATTTACGATGAAATTCCAAAAGATTTATTAGAACACGTTGAAGATGTAATCTTGAACAGACGCGATGATGCCACGGAAAGATTATTGGACTTTGCCGAGAATGTAAAAGGAGATGTAAAGAGTAATGAAAAAACAGTTCAAGAATGGCGTTCGGGAACTATTCAGGAACGATTGACGCATTCGCTAGTAAAAGGAGTTGATGAATTTATAGAAATTGACGTAGAAGAAGCCAGACTTGCAGCAACAAAACCTATCGAAGTAATCGAAATCAACTTAATGGCAGGAATGAATGTCGTTGGAGATTTATTTGGGTCAGGTAAAATGTTTTTACCACAAGTGGTGAAATCAGCGCGTGTAATGAAGAAAGCGGTAGCTTATTTATTGCCATTCATTGAAGCCGAAAAAGATGGTGTTTCGAGTTTTGCAGGTCGTATATTAATGGCAACTGTAAAAGGCGACGTACACGATATTGGAAAAAATATTGTTTCAGTTGTTTTGGCTTGTAACAATTATGAGATTATTGATTTAGGTGTAATGGTTGCGCCTGAGAAAATTATCGCTGCAGCTATAGAACACAATGTTGATATCATTGGTCTAAGCGGATTGATAACACCTTCATTGGATGAAATGGTGTATTTGGCTAAAGAATTAGACAAAAGAAATATAAAAATTCCAGTGATGATTGGTGGAGCAACGACTTCGCGCGCGCATACTGCCGTGAAAATTGCACCACAGTATAGAGAAACGGTTATTCACGTAAATGATGCTTCGAGAGCCGTAACGGTTGCCGGAAATTTATTGAACAGTGAGAAAAAAATATATGCAAGTGACATCAGAGCAGAATATGATGCTTTTAGAGAGACTTTTTTGAATCGTTCGCGTGACAAAAATTTCTTGACTATTGAGCAAGCTCGTGTCAATAAACTGAAATTGGACTGGGAAAATTACAACCCAATGAAGCCTAATTTTATTGGAACAAAAACAATCGAAGTCGATTTGGATGTTTTGGTTCCGTATATTGACTGGACACCCTTTTTTAGAACATGGGAATTGTTTGGGAAATATCCAGCGATTTTAACAGATACTGTTGTTGGAGAACAAGCTACTTCGGTTTTTGCGGATGCCAAAGAAATGTTGGACGTTATTTTGAAAGAAAAGAAACTGACAGCCAAAGGAATCTATGGAATTTTTCCAGCAAATCAAGTGAATGATGATGATATTGAATTGAGTGATGAAAGTGGAAAAGTATTAGAGAAATTCTTGACTCTGCGTCAGCAATCACAAAAAACGAAAGGTGCTCCAAATATCGCTTTATCTGATTTTATTGCTCCAAAAGACAGCGGTAAAACGGATTATATGGGGGCATTTTGTGTAACAACCGGTTTTGGTGTGGACGAATGGGCGGCTGAATTCGAAAGAGATTTAGACGATTATAATTCGATTATGGTGAAAGCATTGGCGGATCGTTTTGCAGAAGCTTTCGCAGAATATTTGCACGAAAAAATCCGTAAAGAGATTTGGGGTTACGCTGCTGATGAAAATTTATCTACCGAGGCTATGATTGAAGAGGTTTATAAAGGAATTCGTCCAGCACCGGGTTATCCGGCTTGTCCCGACCATTTAGAAAAACCAACGATTTGGAAATTACTAAATGTAGAACAAGAAATTGGAGTGACTTTAACAGAAAGTATGGCGATGTGGCCGGCTTCATCGGTTTCAGGATATTATTTTGGAAATCCGGAAAGTAGGTATTTTGGACTTGGAAAAATAAAAGAAGACCAAGTTATTGATTATGCCAAACGAAGAAGCGTATCGACAGAAGTTGCCATGAAATGGCTGAACCCAAATATAGCGGATTAGAAAATAGTTTAAAGTTGAAATTTTGTTTAAAGTTTAAAGTTTAAAGTTGTTCGAGAGAACCTTAAACCTTAAACCTTAAACTTCAAACTAAAGAAAATGAAAGTAACACAACATATAGAAGACGCAAAAGGAGAAACTTTATTCTCTTTCGAAATTATTCCGCCTCAAAAAGGCAAAAGCATTCAGGAATTATACGATAATATTGATCCGTTGATGGAGTTTAAACCACCATTTATAGATGTAACTACTTCTCGCGAAGAATATATTTACGTGGATAAAGGCAATGGTTTATTAGATAAGAAACTGACCAGAATGCGTCCGGGAACGCTTGGAATTTGTGCTTCGATAAAGCATAAATACAACGTAGATACGGTTCCTCACGTGCTTTGCGGTGGTTTTACCAAAGAAGAAACCGAGTATTTATTGGTCGATTGTCATTATCTGGGAATTGATAATGTGATGGCGTTACGTGGCGATGCGATGAAAGACGAGCAATATTTTATTCCGAAACAAGGAGGAAATGATTTTGCTGTTGATTTAGTGAAACAAATAAACCAATTGAATTGCGGGAAATATTTGCACGATGTAATGGATATTGATAATAAAGCCAATTTTTGTATTGGAGTTGCTGGATATCCGGAGAAGCATTTGGAGTCTCCATCCTTACAATCTGATTTAAAAAGGTTGAAAGAAAAAGTGGATGCCGGTGCGGATTATGTGGTGACACAAATGTTCTTTGATAATGCTAAATACTTTGAGTTTGTTGCCAAAGCTAGAGAAATGGGAATTACTGTACCTATTATTCCAGGTATTAAACCAATTGCCGTAAAAAGACATTTGCAAGTCTTACCACAAATTTTCAGAATCGATTTGCCGGAAGATTTAATTCATGCGGTTGACCAATGTAAAAATAATGCGGATATCAGACAAGTAGGAATCGAATGGGCAATTCAACAATCTTTAGAATTGAAAGCTGCTGGAGTTCCGGTATTGCATTATTATTCTATGGGGAAATCAGAGAATATTAGACAAATTGCGAGTAAGGTTTTTTAATTCCCTAATCGTATTTTATAAAAAAAGCTCGTTTAAAATCAATTTTAAACGAGCTTTTTTAGTTGTAAACTACTTCGTAATCTCTCTAAATACTGCCTCCAGATTTTTATTTTTTTGATTCAGTTGAAGTGTTTTCAAACCATTGGCATTAGCAAAATCAAAAACAGCCGGTCGCATGTCTTTATCCGCTTTGAAAGTCAATTCCCAAATCATGTCGTGTGTATTCTTGTAAGAAACAAGATTTTCGATTTTGGCAATAGCTTGTTCCTCTATTTTATAATCAAATTCTACTTCGATAACTTGCTCCTTGTCTTCGGAAATTAAGTGGTCCAGTTTTTTATCGGTAACAATTTTGCCGTTATTGATGATAATAACGCGGTCACAAATGGCTTCAACTTCCTGCATAATGTGCGTAGAAAGGAAAACGGTTTTGTCTTTCCCTACGTTTTTAATCACATTACGAATTTCCATTAATTGATTTGGGTCTAAACCCGTTGTTGGTTCGTCAAGAATCAAAACATCCGGATTGTGTAATAAAGCATTGGCAAGGCCTACACGCTGACGGTATCCTTTGGATAATTGTCCTATTTTTTTATGACTTTCGGTACTTAAACCTGTCAATTGAATTACTTCTTCAATGCGGGATTTGGCTACTTTGTACACATCTGCGTTAAAAGCCAAATATTCTCTCACATACAAATCCAAATACAACGGATTGTGTTCCGGTAAATAACCAATGGAAAGCTGAACGGCTTTTTGCTGTGTGTTTACATCGTTTCCATTTACGATAGCTGTACCTTCATCGGCATTGATATACGTTGTCAATATTTTCATTAAAGTCGATTTTCCGGCTCCATTTGGACCTAAAAAACCAACGATTTCCCCTTTATTAATGGAAAATGAAATGTTATCCAGTGCTTTTTGGGCACCGTAGCTTTTGGATATATTAGTAACTTCTATTGACATGGAATTTTATTTGTTGCAAAAGTAAACAGAAAAAGTATTGATTTATTGTTTTTTGTAGCCCAATAGCTAAAAAGTCCTTTATCAAAGTTTTACAAAGCGAGATGATATTCTATTTTAGATTTATATATTTACCATAAACTATATAGATATGAATTTGAAAAATACACAATCGAGCAGTTTTCTGAAAAACTACAAAAGTATTTTATTGCTACTTGGCGGGATTCTGGCAGGAAGTATATTGGGGTTAGTTTTTGGAAAAGGAGTAGAAGTGATTAAGCCTTTGGGCGATATATTTCTGAATTTATTGTTCACAGCAATTATCCCTTTGATTTTTTTTACGATTGCATCTTCGATTGCCAATTTAGAAAAATCAGAGAAATTGGGGAAGTTGTTTGTAATCGTTATTGGCGTATTTTTAAGCACAGTATTGATTTCGGCCATTTTGATGATTGTTGGCGTATTGTTATTCCCTGTTCAGCAAGATATTATCATTTCCAAAATTCCATTGGAAACAATTCAGGAAAGTTCTACGGGTTCACAAATTACCCAGTTGCTTACTGCAAGTGACTTTTTTGAACTTTTATCTCGAAAAAATATGTTGGCGCTCATTATATTTTCTTTTTTAATAGGATTTGCCAGTTTGCATTCGGGAGAAAAAGGGAAAGATTTCAGTCGTTTCCTAAATTCAGGAAATGAAGTGATGAAGCAATTGTTACACATGATTATGAAAACGGCTCCAATAGGTTTGGGTGCTTATTTTGCGTATCAGGTTGGGATTTTTGGACCGCAATTATTTGGTGCTTACGCAAAACCTTTAGGGCTTTATTATGCAGTTTGTGCTTTTTACTTTGTCGTATTTTTTAGTTTGTATGCTTTTATCGCCGGAGGGAAATTAGGATTTAAAGTATTTTGGAAAAACAATATTACGCCTTCATTAACCGCATTGGGAACCTGTAGCAGTATTGCGACAATTCCGGCGAATCTGGAAGGTGCCGAAAAAATGAATATCCCGAGTCATATCAGGAATGTAGTTATTCCACTTGGGGCACCGTTACACAAAGACGGTTCGAGTATGTCGTCCATTATAAAAATCGCGGTTATTTTTGCCATGTTTGGTAAAGATTTCACAGATCCTTATAATTTACTAGTGGCATTGGGAATTACAGTAATTGTTTCAGTAGTCGAGGGCGGAATTCCAAATGGAGGTTATATTGGAGAAATCCTGGCGATAACCGTTTATGGATTTCCTATGGAGCAAGCTCTGCCGGCAGCTATGATTGTGGGAACCTTAGTAGATCCTATGGCGACCCTGTTGAATGCAAATGGAGATTTGGTTTCAGCGATGGTAGTTACCCGAATTGCGGAGGGAAAAAAATGGCTTTCGGCTAATTTAGCAGCTTAAACGCTTTTTTGGTTTGAATTAGTTGAAAAAAGCATTTAGAAATCAGTAATAAGAGATAGGTTAGAAGTCTCTTTTTTAGGTATTTTGCAATAATAAGCAGCTTTCACAAAGAATTCTTTTTTTGTTACATAAAACAATAATTTTTTTTTGGTCGGTTTGAAATAAGCCCTACATTTGCAGTGTAAATATTAAATATAACACACAACATACAATGTCTAATAACCGTTTTTATTTTAGCAACACTTATTATTTCTTCTTTAGGAAGTAAGGGATTGTGCTATGGTTATTTGAAAACAAACAAACAAATAAAACTAATATACAATCCTGATGAAAATCAGGATTTTTTTTTGAATATAACTGAAATAAGATAAATGAAAATTGATAGAATACGAATCAAAATTTCATTTTCAAATAGAAACAAATAATAACTTAGAATGAGAACTAAGATTGCAATACAAGGTATAAAAGGCTCTTTCCATCATCAGGTGGCACAGGATTATTACTATCAAAATGTTGAGGTAGATGAGTGTTTGTCTTTTGAAGAGTTAGTGGATAGTTTGCTTTCAGGAAAATCAGATCAGGCGGTTATGGCTATAGAAAACTCTATCGCAGGACCAATTATTCCGAATTATGCCTTGATTGATAAAAACAATTTACACATTATAGGAGAGCATTATTTAGATATTCATCAAAATTTAATGGCGCTAAAAGGGCAACAAATTGAGGATATTTTAGAAGTGCATTCACATCCAATGGCGTTATTGCAATGTATGGAGTTTTTGAAAAAGTATCCGGACATAAAATTAGTTGAAGATAAAGATACTGCCGAAACGGCTCGAAGAATACATCAGCATCAGTTGAAAGGAATTGCTGCAATTGCGAGTAAAACGGCTTCTGAAATGTATGATTTAGAGATTTTGGCTCCGGAAATTCAGACGATAAATAATAACATGACACGATTTGTTATTATTAAAAAGGAGAACTCATTTGTTGATGAAAACGAAATAAACAGAGCTTCCATCAAATTTGAATTGGATCACAAACGCGGCAGTTTAGCAGCAGTTTTAAATGTGATGAGTGATTGTAAATTGAATTTAACCAAAATACAATCATTGCCAAAAATAGAAACGCCTTGGAAATATTCCTTTTTTGTGGATGTTACTTTCGAAAAATACGAAGATTATACTAAAGCAAAAGCATTACTGACCATTATGGCGGAATACTTTAAGGTTTTAGGCGAATATAAAAATACAAAGCCCTAATTAGTCATAAAGTTGAAAGTCAAAAAGTCAAAAGAATTTTAAAATATAAAAATGATTGCAACAGCGAAACGTCTGGATATAATTGAAGAATACTATTTCTCCTCAAAACTGCGAGAAGTAAGACAATTGGCTTCTGAGGGGAAACCAATTATTAATATGGGAATTGGAAGTCCGGATTTACAGCCATCACAAGCGGTTGTTGATGCAGTTGTTATGGCAATGCAAGATGAAAATGCACATCAATACCAGAGTTATCAAGGATTGCCGGAATTACGACAAGGTATGGCTGATTTTTATCAGAATAACTTTCAAGTGGCGTTGAATCCAGCTAACGAAATTTTGCCTTTGATGGGTTCCAAAGAAGGAATCATGCATATTTCACTGGCTTTCTTGAATGAAGGAGATCAGGTACTGATTCCAAATCCAGGTTATCCAACGTATACTTCGGTGACGAATTTAGTAGGGGCAGTTCCGGTTTATTATGACTTAAAAGAAGTAAATAATTGGGAACCTGATTTAGAAGCTTTGGAAAAACTGAATTTATCTAAAGTGAAAATCATGTGGATTGGTTATCCGCATATGCCAACAGGAGCAAGAGGAAGTTTGGAGTTGTTTTCAAAATTAGTGGCTTTTGCTAAAAAACATAACATTTTGTTAGTCAATGACAATCCGTATAGTTTTGTTTTGAATGACAATCCGATGAGTTTGTTACAAGTGGAAGGCGCCAAAGATGTGGCTTTAGAATTGAATTCTTTGAGTAAGACTTTTAACATGGCAGGTTGGAGAGTTGGAATGGTTTTAGGAAATGCAGCTTGTATTGATGCTGTTCTAAAAGTAAAAAGCAACATGGATAGCGGAATGTTTTACGGGATTCAAAAAGGAGCAATTGAAGCTTTAAAAAGTGACAAGACTTGGTTTGAATCGATGAATGCGATTTATAGAAAACGCAGAATTCTTACCGAACAACTAGCTGAGAAATTAGGTTGTAAAGTGTACAAAGAAGGAGTTGGATTATTTGTTTGGGCAAAGTTGCCAGACGGAATTACATCGGCAGAGAAATTTATTGATGAAATTTTATATGACAAATCTATTTTTATTACACCGGGGACCATTTTTGGTTCTAATGGAGAAGGATATATTCGATTTGCACTTTGTGTAAAAGAAGAAAAAATACAAGAAGCTATAAATAGATTTTAGATTGTTGATTAACGATTCTAGATTTCAGATTTTCCTTCAAGGTTTTTAAAACATTGTAGGTATAAAAATAAAACGATGAAAGTATTTGTAATAGGAATAGGATTAATTGGCGGTTCGATGGTATTGGACATTAAAACGCTGCATCCTGAAGCCAAAATTTATGGAATTGATAACAACGAAAGTCATTTGGCGGAAGCCTTAGCTTTAGGAGTTGTTGATGGAGCGGCAACATTTGATGATTTAGTTGATGCTGACTTTGTAATCGTTTCGGTTCCTGTTGATGTAGCATTGATTGTTTTGCCAAAAGTATTGGATGTTGTTGGGGACAATACGATTGTTTTTGAAGTAGGTTCAACAAAAACTCCTATTTGTGAAGCGGTTGCCCATCATCCTAAAAGGAGAAATTTTATTGCTACGCATCCTATTGCAGGAACGGAGTTTTCAGGACCTTCGGCGGCGATAAAAGGATTGTTTCAAGGGAAAACGAATATCATTTGCGAAGTAGAGAAAACAACTTTCAAATTACAGGAAAAGGCGTTGGAGCTTTTTACGGCGATGGGAATGAGAATCCGTTATATGGACCCGAAATCACATGATAAACACATTGCATATGTATCGCATTTGTCACATATCAGTGCGTTTATGCTCGGAAAAACGGTAATTAACAAAGAGAAAGACGAACAGGATATTTTTGATATGGCCGGTTCCGGTTTTGAAAGTACGGTTCGTTTAGCCAAAAGTTCGCCAGCAATGTGGACGCCAATTTTTAAACAAAACAGGAAGCAGGTTGTAAAGACATTGGATGAATACATTTCGAATTTATCAAAATTTAAAGAATTATTAGAAAAGGAAGATTACGATGCGATTTATAATGAAATGCAAAGTGTCAATAAAATAAAGGAAATATTAAACGGAATTAATGTAAAAAAATAGACCGTTTTTTGGGGCAGGCGCAGTCTCAGAAAACAGTTTCAAGAAGAAGAACAACACAATAAAAAAATAAAAATTAAAAAAGATGGAAAACAAGAAAGAAATGAGAAATTGGTTGAATGAATTCAATTTGACTCATCCATTTGTAATCGCAGGACCTTGTAGTGCTGAAACAGAAGAACAAGTATTGAAAATTGCACATGAATTGAAAGATTCGGATGTAAGTGTTTTTAGAGCAGGAATTTGGAAACCAAGAACGCGTCCGGGAGGATTTGAAGGTGTTGGGGAAATAGGATTGAAATGGTTGAAAAAAGCCAAAGAACAAACGGGATTGTTAATGGGAACAGAGGTAGCAAATGCTGCTCACGTAAAATTAGCTTTGGAGTATGATATTGATGTATTGTGGATTGGTGCAAGAACTACCGTAAATCCATTTGCAATGCAGGAAATTGCAGATGCTTTAGTAGGAACTAAAAAAATCGTATTGGTTAAGAATCCGGTAAATCCAGATTTGTCTTTATGGTTGGGTGGTGTTGAGCGTTTATACATGGCAGGAATTGAAAAATTAGGAGTAATTCATAGAGGTTTTTCTACTTACGAAAAAACAAAATACAGAAATATTCCAGAATGGCAGATTGCTATCGAATTACAAAATAAATTCCCTGATTTGCCTTTAATCATTGACCCATCTCATATTACAGGAGATCGTAAAATGATTCTTGAAGTAACTCAAGAAGCTTTGGATTTGAATTATGATGGTATGATTATCGAAACACATTACGATCCGGACAATGCTTGGAGTGATGCTGCACAACAAGTTACGCCAGACGCTTTGAAACAAATCTTTATTGATTTGAAAGTTAGAAAAGTAAATGATGTATCGGATGAGTTTACTCAAAAAATGGCTAAGTTAAGAGCTAATATAGATGTTTTAGATGCTACTTTATTGGATTTATTAGGGAAACGTATGAAAGTAGCAGACGAAATAGGTCAGGTGAAAAAAGATGCTAACGTTGCTGTATTGCAAAACAATCGTTGGAACGAAATTCTAGGAAAAATGATTTTAGAGGGTGAGAAAAAAGGATTGACTGAAGAGTTTGTACTGAAAATGTTCAAAGCGATTCACCAAGAAAGTATTGGTCACCAAGAAAAAGTATTGAACGCTTAAAATGATTTAGGAGTGTAGATTAACGATTTCTGATTTTAGATTTCGGTGATGAGAATTTAAATTTTATGAAGTCCCAAGACGTTATGTTTTGGGATTTTTTTGTTTTTAGAGTCTTCTAATGTCAAAAATCGAAAATCCTTTATCTTTGCAGAGTCTTAGATTTTAAATCTGAAATCTAAAATCGTTAGTCTTCAATCAAAAATCCTTTATCTTTGCAAAGTCTTAGGTTTTAAATCAGAAATCTAAAATCGTTAATTTTCAATCAAAAATCCTAAATGACAGGACTCGTATACAAATCTACAGGAAGTTGGTACACCGTAAAATCCGAACAAGGTGATTTTATCGAATGCCGTATGAAAGGTAAATTCCGAATTAAAGGAATCAAAAGTACCAATCCTATTGCTGTGGGCGATGTTGTGGATTATGAACTCGAAGAAACATCAGACACGGTTACGGGAACTATTCATAAAATTCACGACAGGAAAAATTATATCGTACGTAAATCAGTGAATTTATCACATCAGATGCATATTATTGCGTCTAATATTGATCGGGTTTTCTTGTTAGTTACGATTAATAATCCGCCAACGACTTTTAATTTTATTGATCGTTTTCTGGTTACAGCCGAAGCATATGGAATTGAAACGATACTGGTTTTTAATAAAATAGACACTTTTGATGATGCCACACTTGACGAACAATTGTACATGCAGCATGTGTATCAGGAAATAGGGTACAAATGTTTGCGCGTTTCTTCGACTGAAATGAAAGGAATTGAGGAGTTGAAAGAAATGATGATTGGCAAAGTGAGTATGTTCTCCGGGCATTCCGGTGTTGGAAAATCCACTTTGGTAAATGCAATGGAACCTTCTTTGCATTTAAAAACAAAAACGATTTCTGAAGCAAGTAAACAAGGACAGCATACAACTACTTTCGCTGAAATGTATGATTTGTCCTTTAATGCCAGAATCATCGACACACCAGGTATCAAAGGTTTTGGAATTGTAGACATGGAAAAAGAGGAAGTGAGCGGTTATTTCCCTGAATTTTTCAAATTGAAAGACCAGTGTAAATTCAATAATTGTTTGCATAAAGATGAACCGCATTGCGCTATTAAAGCCGCATTGGAAAAAGACGAAATTGCTTGGTCTCGTTATAGGAGTTATCTTAAAATTCTGGAAGGAGACGATGAACATTATCGTACTGATATTCATAATGAAGATAGAATAATCAGTGATAAAACGAGGGAATAACAATATCAAAAATCAATTTCAATTTTAAAAATGAAAATAGTCCTTCAAAGAGTTTCCTCTGCTTCCGTAACTATCGATAATAAAATTGTAGCCGATATCCAAAAAGGACTGTTGGTTTTAGTTGGTATTGAAGATGCCGATACTCAAGAAGATATAGATTGGCTGGTTAATAAGATAACTAACATCCGCATTTTTGGCGATGAAAACGATGTCATGAATTTATCCGTTAAAGACATTGACGGAGATATTATTGTGGTAAGCCAATTTACATTACATGCTTCTACTAAAAAAGGCAATCGTCCTTCCTATATAAAAGCTTCAAAACCAGAAGTTGCTATCCCATTGTACGAGAAATTTGTAAAAAAAATAGAAATGGAATTGGGAAAGAAAGTACAAACCGGAATCTTTGGTGCGGATATGAAAGTACTTTTGTTGAATGACGGTCCAGTAACGATAGTAATTGATAGTAAAAATAGAGATTAAAATGAACTTAAAAAATTCCCAACTAGACGTTGATACTTGGATAAAAGAACATGGCGTTCGTTACTTTAACGAACTGACTAACATGGCACAACTTACAGAAGAAGTAGGCGAGGTAGCCCGAATCATCGCTCGCCGTTATGGAGAACAATCTGAAAAAGAAAGCGACAAAAATAAAGATCTAGGTGAAGAATTAGCCGATGTGGTTTTCGTAGTATTGTGTTTAGCAAATCAAACAGGAATCGATTTGCAGGCTGCTTTCGATAAAAAGATGGATTTGAAGTCTATTCGTGACAAAGACCGTCACAAAAACAACGAAAAACTCAAATAATTTGTGAATTGTAAATTATGAATTGTGAATGAGTAGTGGTAAATTGCGTCCTTAAATTATTTGAGTCGAAAGCTTAAGCTATAACTCATAACTTATAATTAAAAACATGAATTTACTGTTACAAACTTCCCATTCTAATTTACAAGCTCAAATTGCAGTTACCGGTTCAAAAAGCGAAACCAACCGACTATTATTGTTACAAGCACTTTTTCCAAATATTACTTTGGCTAATACTTCCAACTCTGATGACAGTGAAGTCATGCAAAAAGCATTGAAAGGAAACGAGGAAATAGTTGACATTCATCATGCTGGAACGGCGATGCGATTTCTAACGGCTTATTTTGCTGTAAACGAAGGTCGAGAAGTAGTTTTGACTGGTTCTCAGAGAATGACGGAGCGTCCAATAAAAGTTTTGGTGGAAGCTTTGGAACAATTAGGTGCAAAAATATCCTACGAGAAAGAAGCAGGTTATCCGCCTATTCGAATCAAAGGACAAAAAATCACAGCTTCTAAAGTTACTATTCCTGCAAATGTGAGCAGTCAATACATATCGGCATTGTTGTTAGTGGCGCCAAAACTGGAAAACGGTATTGAAATAACTTTAGTAGGTGAAATCACTTCTGTACCATATATCAAAATGACCTTGGCTTTGTTGAATGATTTGTATATTAAAACTAGTTTTGAAGGAAATGTAATTACCGTTTATCCAAAACAAGAAGTGGAATCTAAAGTAATGACCGTAGAATCCGATTGGAGTTCTGCTTCTTACTTTTTTAGTTTAGCAGCTTTGGCAGAAAATGCAACTATTTCATTGACCAGTTATAAAGAAACTAGTTTGCAAGGCGATTCGGCTTTGGTTGAAATCTACAAACAAATGGGTGTTGAAACGCATTTTGATGGAAACAAAATGACTTTGGTTAAACAGTCTAATTTTAAGCCTGAAACTTTAAACTTAGAATTAAATAATACGCCAGATATTGCTCAAACCATTGTAGTTACTTGCCTTGGTTTAGGAATTGGTTGTCATCTTACAGGACTTCACACCTTGAAAATTAAAGAAACCGATAGACTGGAAGCACTACGAATTGAACTGACAAAACTTGGAGCAAATATATCAGTTACAAATGATAGCTTGACGCTTGTGGCTTCAAATGAAATCAATCATAATATTAAAATAGCTACGTATAACGATCACAGAATGGCGATGGCATTTGCACCTTTGGCTTTAAAAGTGCCAATAATCATCGAAAATGCGGAAGTAGTTTCTAAATCATACCCTGATTTTTGGGAAGACATGAAAAAATTAGATTTTAATGTGACTGAAATCGCTTCTTAATTCTCAATGTTTACGGGCCTAAACCTTTGTCGCTTTGTTGCTTTGCAAGTTCGAAACTAAATTAAACAGCAAAACACTTGACAACGCCTATCTCACAATCGTATATTTGCACACGATTTAGAAGTATGACTTCAAAACTCATACTTCATAATCTATAACTCATAACTTTATCAAATGAAATTATCACATTTTCAATTCGATTTACCTAAAGAACTTCTTGCCGAATATCCAGCTGAAAACAGAGACGAAGCTCGTCTAATGGTTATTGATCGTAAAAAGGGAACTATAGAGCATAAAATGTTCAAAGATGTTATCGATTATTTTGATGACGGAGATGTTTTAATTCTGAATAATACTAAGGTTTTTCCAGCGCGTTTGTATGGAAACAAAGAAAAAACAGGAGCAAGAATCGAAGTTTTTTTACTTAGAGAATTAAATTCTGAGCAAAGACTTTGGGATGTTTTGGTAGATCCGGCACGTAAAATCAGAATTGGTAACAAATTATATTTTGGAGATGACGATTCGTTAGTAGCTGAGGTTATCGACAATACGACTTCTCGTGGAAGAACATTGCGTTTTCTTTACGACGGTTCTTATGAAGAATTCAGAAATAAATTAACGGAACTTGGAGAAACTCCAATCCCAAAATACATTTCAAGAGACGTAACTCCGGAAGATGCGGAACGTTACCAAACCATTTATGCTAAAGAAGAAGGAGCTGTTGCAGCGCCAACTGCAGGATTGCACTTCTCGAAACATTTATTGAAAAAACTGGAAATCAAAGGAATTAAATTTGCCGAAGTAACGCTTCACGTAGGTTTGGGAACTTTTAATCCAGTTGAGGTTGAAGATTTATCAAAACACAAAATGGATTCTGAGGAATTAAAAATTACACAAGAAGCGTGTGATATTGTGAATGAAGCAAAAGCTAAAAAGAAACGTATTTGTACCGTAGGAACTACTTCTATGCGTGCCGTTGAAAGCTCAGTTTCGTCACAAAACACCCTGAATCCTTTTGATGGATGGACAAATAAATTCGTTTTTCCTCCTCATGATTTCACGATTCCAACGTGTATGATAACTAATTTCCATACGCCAAAATCAACTTTATTAATGATGGTTTCAGCATTCTGCGGACATGATTTAATGAAAAAAGCCTATGCCGAAGCAATCAAAGAAGGATATAAATTCTATTCTTACGGTGATGCGATGTTAATCATCTAATCTGTCCCGAAACTTCGGGATAATCATATTCTAAATAACAAAATCTCGTCAGTAATGGCGAGATTTTTTTTTGGTGTGCCCCAAGGGTCGGGCTGTACGCTGTATCTTTATTTTCTTAAAGGAAGAAAATAAAGGATGCCGCTTCCATCCCTCACACAAAACAATTTCGGGATGATTTATGATTTGTATTCCTAATTCACTTGATACACCAGTCGTACCGTAATATTAGCCGTTTTGTTTTTGGATTGCGTATTAAAGGAACCACCATAAGAAAAATCTTCCGATGAGTTTTGACCCGTAATTTGAAAAACACCCATATCTGATTTTTTTAGATTTCCTAAACTCGCATCTGCATTTTCAGCAATACTTTTAGCTCTGATACTCGCGTCTTTTGTAGCTTCGGCAATCATTTTTATTTTTAATTCGGCAAGTTTTGTATAGTAATATTCAGGAGGAGAAGAATAAAATTCCACACCAGAATTGATTAACTCACTCGATTGTCTGGATAATTCTTCAATTTTATTTACCTCCTTAGATTGTATACTCACGCTTTGGGTTAAGGTAAATCCAGTGAAAATTTGCTGTCTTGTCGTTCCGTTTTCGTTATAAGTCGTTTCAAAATCTTTATTAAAATTCACCGCAGAAAAAACCATTTCATTCGGAGCAATTCCTTTGCCTGATAAATAGCTTTTTATTTTCTCTCTGTCAGAATCCAATGCTGCGTACGCTTCTTTCAGAGTCACACTTTTTTTAGAAAAAGAACCGTTCCAAACAATCAAATCCGATACGAAATCCTTTTTCCCGGAGCCAGTTACACTTATGGTATCGTTACTTTTATTTCGATTCTGAAAAGCATTCGAAAATAAATAGGAGGAAATTACCACGGCGATAGCAATAATAATAACGTTCAAACTGTTTTTAAGCATAGGTTAAGGGTTTTAAATTCAATCAAATATAGTTAAATAACGAGTTGTTTTTTATTTCCGTATAGTATTCAGGAACTATTTTTTCTCATTCATAATTTTAACTATTTTATGTGTCGTCAATCGGCGATAAGTCTTTTATGCATCAGTCTTTTTTTACTACTTTTACAAACAAAATACAAAATATGGCATTCGAAAATACTCTTGAATTTGCAAAACAACTCGATTCGCAAGATCAATTACATAAATACCAAGATGAATTTATTTTTCCGCAGGTAAATGGAAAAAAAGTAATTTATTTTACGGGAAATTCATTGGGATTGCAACCCAAACGTACTAAAAACTATGTAGATGAGGTGATGAATGATTGGGCAAGTTTAGCTGTTGAAGGTCATTTTTACAGTGAAAAACCGTGGTGGGATTACCACGAACGATTTGCAAATCCGTTGAGTAAAATTGTGGGTGCTTTACCGAGTGAAGTTACGGTGATGAATACCCTAACGGTAAATCTTCATTTGTTAATGGTTTCTTTTTACCGACCTACAAAAACCAGATATAAAATTATTTGCGAAGAAAAAGCATTTCCTTCGGATCAATATATGTTTCAAAGTCAGGTTCATTTTCATGGATACAAACCGGAAGATACGATTGTTGAAATCAAACGTCGTGAAGGGGAACACAACATTCGTTTAGAAGATGTTTTGGCTAAAATTGAAGAAGTAGGTGAGGAGTTGGCTTTGGTCTTAATAGGCGGTGTCAATTATTACACAGGACAAGTTTTTGACATGAAAACCATTACTGCTGCTGGTCATAAAGAGGGCGCTTATGTAGGTTGGGATTTAGCGCATGCCGCAGGAAATATAAAATTGGAATTGCACGATTGGGATGTGGATTTCGCAGCTTGGTGCAGTTACAAATACATGAATTCAGGTCCTGGGAATGCTTCGGGATGTTTCATTCACGAAAAACACCACAACAATTCGGAGTTGCCAAGATTCGCGGGTTGGTGGGGACATAATAAAGAGCGTCGTTTCAAAATGGAACCCACTTTTGACCCAATTCATGGAGCCGATGGTTGGCAAATAAGCAATTTACCGGTACTTTCTCTGGCGCCATATTTAGCATCTGTAGAAATGTTTGATGAAATTGGGATGGACGCTTTAATTGAAAAAAGAGATGCAATTACTTCCTATTTAGAATTCATTCTGCATGAAATTGACAAAGAAGTCGATAGTACTTTCGAAATAATTACACCGTCAAATCCATCAGAAAGAGCGTCGCAATTATCAGTGTTACTTCATGGGGAAGGACGTAGTTTATTTGATTATCTTATGAAAAATGGTGTGATTACGGATTGGCGCGAACCTAATGTTATTCGATTAGCACCGGTTCCATTGTATTGTTCTTTTGAAGACATGTATCACTTTGGACAAATATTGAAATCCGGGATTTTAAAATAGTTTAGACGCAGAATTATATAAAAAATAGTTTAAATTGTATAAAGCATATTAACAGGTTTGAATGTTTCTTTGTATTATTATTAATCGTAAAACTTAAAATTATGAAAGTATTATATTTTATACTAATAGCTGCAGTTGTTGTTTCTTGTCAAAATCAAGGGAAAATGGAAATTGAAAAAGCAAAACTAGCGACTGTAGATTCGATGAAAGTTGAAATTGAGAAACAAAGAGTTATTGATTCCATGCAGGTTGAAATGGCTAAAATTGAGGAAACCAAAATTGAAACCCAAAAAGAAGTTGTCGTTGTTAATAAACCATCGGCTACCACTACCACTACAACAACCACACAAAAGAAAGGTTGGAGCAGTACTGCTAAAGGTGCCGTAATTGGAGCTGGAGTTGGAGCGGCAACAGGAGCAATTATAAGTAAGAAAAAAGTTCAAGGAGCTATAATTGGTGGTGTTGCTGGTGCTGGTATTGGTGCGGGAACAGGAGCTATTATAGACGGAAGTAAAAAGGAATAGATTTATTCTTTTAATAAAAAAGAGTGTATAAGTTCGTATCGAATTTATACACTCTTTTTATTTACGGATGTTCAGTTTAATAAGAATCCATATTTTGGATAATGGAATTGGCTTTAACTTTGATTTTGTATAATTCTTCGGGATTTATTTTATTCAATAAATTCAGCATCATTCCCATGCGTTGATTTCCTTTAAAATACTCTTTTTTCTCATCTAGAAAATTCCAATATAGCGTATTGAAAGGACACGCTTTTTCTCCAAATTTTTCTTTGACATTGTAATGGCATTTGGCACAATTAGTACTCATTTTATTGATGTAACTTCCTGAGGAAACATAAGGTTTTGTAGCAATAATTCCGCCATCTGCATATTGTGACATACCGCGGGTGTTAGGCATTTCGACCCATTCAATAGCATCTATGTAAATGCCCAGATACCAAGCATCTACTTCGTCAGGATTAATTTGTGTGAGTAGTGTAAAATTTCCTATTACCATGAGCCGTTGAATATGATGTGCATAAGCTTCGTCTAAACTTTGATTGATAGCGTGATTCATGCAATTCATTTTGGTTTTACCCGTCCAGAAAAAATTCGGTAATTTGTTGTCGTTTTTCAAGACATTCATTTGGGCGTAATGGGGCATTTCTTTCCAATAAATTCCTCGAATATATTCACGCCAACCCAGAATTTGTCGCACAAATCCTTCTACTTGCGAAAGGGTTATTTCAGTTTCCTTGGCATGATAAAAAGCAATGACAGTTTCGATTACCTCTTTTGGCGAAAGCATTTTACTGTTCATAGCAAAAGACAAACGAGAATGGAAAAGGAATTTTTCATCGGTATGCATCGCATCTTCATAATCCCCAAAATGTTTCAGCAGATTAATGCAGAAATAATCTAAAACCTCTAAAGATTGCTGACGGGAAGTAGGCCAGCTGAAATTATGTTCATCGATGTTTCCAAAAGTAACTATGCCGGCTTCTTTGATTTGGTTTATAATCTTAGAAACGTTTATGTGAAAGTTTTTTTCTGATGGCACAGGAACTTCACCTTTATATTTTTTACGATTATCGGCATCAAAATTCCATTGGTTTCCCACAGGAGTTGAACCATTCATTAAAACGTGGTGTTTTTTTCGCATGTTGCGATAAAAATTCTCCATTAACAATAATTTCTTTCCTTCAAAAAAATCAGAAAGTTCGTGACGCGTGGTGTAAAAATGTTCGGAGTCAAAAGCTTCTGATTCGATTTTTAGATTGGAACAAATCGTTTTTAGTTGTTGATCCAGCCGATATTCGTCGGGTAATTGGTATTCAAATTTTTCGATTTTGTATTTTTCGATACAAACGGCAATGATTTTTTCTAAATCCTGCGGATTATCGGCATCCGTAATTTTAAAATAGACTGCTTGGTGTCCGAGTGCTTGTATTGCGGTGTGAAAATTTCTCATCGAAAGAAAAAATGCCACCACTTTTTGGATATGATGTTTTACATAGTCGGTTTCCTGACGCATTTCGGCAAGGACATAAATAGTATTGTCATCATTTTCCTGAAACCAAGAATGTTCTAAATTCAACTGATCACCAAGGATTAGCCGTAGTTTTGTCATTTTTTATTTTTTAAAAAAGGAAGTGGTTGGAAGTTCTTTTCTTGCGTATTGAAAGCGGTCTATTAATTTAGGTAAACAATATCCATCAAGACCATTTAGTGCTATAACATTTCCTTTGTCAATTTGTAACCAGCCATCTTTATGTTCTAATTCTTCTTCAAAAAATAAATTTTCAATAGAGGCAATTATATGAATCGTATCATTTTCCTTGATGTAATATTCATTCACATATTTGCAATACAATTGAACTGGGCTTCCTTTCACAAAAGGGATTTCAATATTAGGTTTGTACTCTTCTTCTAAATTAGTTTTATCAAATTCAGAAATGCCTAATTCATAATTTGCTGATGTATGGTGCGCATCTTCAATCATATCTACAGTAATATGATTTACGGTAAAATAACCATTTTCTCTTATGTTTTTATATGTATCTCTGGGAACGGTTGTTGGTCTCATGATAAATCCTATCAGTGCCGGATTGCTTCCTAAATGGGTCACGCTGCTAAAAATTGCTACATTAGATTTTCCATCAAGGGATTTTGTAGCCAGAAGATTAGCTGATTTATAACCGGTGCAAGAATTAATTAAATTCAATCTTTCGACTTTCTCCATTTGAGAAATATCATCTCTAGAAATGTGTTTCATATCTTTTTAATTTGGAACAAATATACTTTTTGTTTAATTAATTTTAAAATAAATTAAACAAATAATGGTATTTAATCGATTTTACCAGAATCACACTCGTTTAAATAAATTATTTTAAATAACTTTCAAATCGTATATATTTGTTTATCAATTTATTTAAATATGAAAAAACTTAAAATAGTTCTTCTCGTTTTACTTTCGGTAGTGGCAGTTTTAGTTGTAGCTTTAATTATTTATGGATTTCATCTAAAGCCAAAATATGAAGGCAAATTGCCACTGAAAAATATTCAAAAAGAAACGACAGTTTATTTTGATGAGTTTGGCGTTCCACATATTTATGCGACAAATTCAAAGGATGCAATGATGGCTTTGGGTTATGTTCATGCCCAAGATCGATTGTGGCAAATGGAATTGATGCGTCGTATTGCACCGGGAAGATTATCGGAGATTTTTGGCTCAGTGGCACTAAAAAATGATAAATTCTTTGCAGGACTTGGAATTGAAGAAGCTTCAGCAAAAGCAATTGCAGCTTTGGATAAAAACAGTCCAAGTTATCAATTGACCATGGCATATTTGGATGGAATTAATCAATATTTAGAAGAAGGAACAACGCCAATAGAGTTCAGTTTGGTGGGGGTTAAAAAAGAGAAGTTTACGATTAAAGATGTTTACAATATTTTTGGTTATATGTCTTTTAGTTTTGCAATGGCTCAAAAATCAGATCCGTTATTGACTGATATTCGAAATAAATACGGAATGGAGTATCTCAAGGATTTTGGGATTGATGGTTCGTTTAATACCACCCGAATTAAAAATGCCAAAGAATCATCTCAAGAATATATTGCTATTTCAAAGTCGGTAGCTTCGATTTTAGAGCAGTCCCCAATTTCTCCTTTTATAGGAAGTAACAGTTGGGTTATTGCACCAAAGAAAACGAAAAACGGGAAAGTTATTTTTGCTAATGATCCACACATTGGGTTTTCACAGCCCGGAACTTGGTATGAAGCTCATGTAGTAACGCCAGATTTTGAATTGTACGGCTGTTATTTGGCAGGAACCCCATATCCTTTATTGGGACATAATCGGGACTATGCTTATGGTTTGACGATGTTTGAAAATGATGATATCGATTTGTATCAAGAGGAGAATAATCCAAATGATGCAAATGCTTATAAGACACCAAATGGTTTTAGCGCGTATGAAATTCGAAAAAAAATTATAAAAGTTAAAGATTCTGCAGATGTGGTTTTGAATATTAAAGTGACTCGCCACGGCCCGGTCGTAAATGACTTGATTGATGGTTTGCAGCAAGACAAACCTGTTGCAATGTCCTGGATTTATACACAACAACCCATACAAATTCTTGATGCTGTTTATCAACTTTCGCATGCTAAAAGTAAAGCTGATTTTCAAAAAGGAGTCAGTTTAATAGCGGCACCAGGTTTGAATGTGATGTATGGCGATGCCAAAGGAAATGTGGCTTGGTGGGCAACAGGGAAATTATACAAGCATAATGCGGGCGTAAATCCTAATTTTATTTTAGATGGTGCCAGTGGCAAAGATGATATTAAAGAATATTTGGATTTCTCCAAAAATCCATCGGCGGTAAATCCAAAATGGAATTATGTGTACTCTGCGAACAATCAACCGGAACCCATAGATGGATTTTTATATCCAGGTTATTATCTTCCCGAGGACAGAGCAAAAAGAATTACACAATTATTAGAACCAAAATCAAATTGGGATAAAACTGCAGTAGGGGAAATGATTTTTGATAATACGTCATCAGTTGCTCCAGAAGTGGTTAAGCAGTTAATCTCAAATGTTGATCAGAAAACACTTTCTGAAAACGAGAAAGAAGCTTTGGTTATTTTAAAAAGTTGGAAAGGCTCGAATAACCTTAGTGATGTTGCACCAACAATTTACAATAAATGGATTTTTAATTATTTAAAAAATACTTTCGAAGATGAACTTGGTGCAGCCCATTTCAAGCAATTTTTAGGAACACATATTATGAAGCAAATCATTGCAAAACAAATTGTGAATACAGCGTCGCCTTGGTGGGATAATATAAGTACTAAAAATGAAAAAGAAACCCGAAGTAAAATTATATCACAATCGTTTAAAGAATCAATTGTAGCTTTAGAAGAACAATTGGGAACTTCGGTTGCTGATTGGACTTGGAATAAAGTTCATACGGTAGAACATCAGCATCCATTGGGTAAAGTGGCTGCGCTAAGAAGGATTTTCAATGTAGGGCCTTTTGAGGTTTCGGGTGCTACAGAAGTCATTAATAATTTGTTTTTTGATTTTACCGATGATGGAAATTATATCGTAAAAGGAGGTCCCTCAACAAGAAGGATTATTGATTTTTCGGATATCGAAAACAGCTGGAGCATCCTTCCAACAGGGCAATCAGGAAACCCATTAAGTGCGCATTACAGTGATCAAGCGGAGCTTTATAATACTGGAAAATTTAGAAGAATGATGCTGAATAAGGAGGAGATTGTTAGGACTTCAACAAAATTGGTTTTTATTCCACGTAAAAATTAATAGTTTTAAAGTTCTTAGTCTAATAAAATCAGTAATTTTGCTTAACTTTTTATAAAAAATTAATGCAAATTCCCAAAAAAATAGCGGTTGTAGGTTCTGGATTAGTTGGATCTTTATTAGCTATTTACCTTCGCAAAGCTGGTCATACGGTTCATGTTTTTGATAGAAGCCCAGATATCAGACAAATTCAGTTTTCAGGTCGTTCTATTAATTTAGCTATGTCTAACCGAGGTTGGAAAGCGCTTGATGGCGTAGGAGTGGGAGATGCCGTACGAGAAATTGCCATCCCAATGGATAAACGCGCTATTCATCTTGTTGATAAACTTAATTTTCAAAATTACGGACAAGAAGGAGAATCTATTTACTCGATTTCCAGAGGAACTTTGAATAGAAAAATGATCGATTTGGCGGAAGCCGCAGGAGCAGAATTCTTTTTCGAACATAAAATCTGGGATGTAACCTTAGATGATGCTACTTTGCACATCGGTGAAACCGAAAGAGGTGCTTGGGAAGAAAAGAAATATGATATGGTTTTTGGTGCCGATGGAGCTTTTTCCAGAATCCGTCATCGCATGCAGCGCCAAAGTATGTTTGATTATTCACAAGAATTTTTACCTATTGGATATAAAGAATTAAATATTCCTGCAAACTCGGATGCAACCCATAAACTAGACAAGAATTCATTTCATATTTGGCCTCGTGGAGAATATATGTTGATTGCATTGCCTAATTTAGATGGTAGTTTTACATGTACTTTATTTATGCCTTTTGAAGGAGAAAATTCTTTTGCTTCTTTGAAAAACCAAAAAGAGGTAGAAACTTTTTTTGAGAAAAACCTTCCGGATACCATTGATGTAATTCCTAAACTGACTGAGGATTTCTTTAAAAATCCAACAAGTACATTGGTGACGATGAAATGTTTTCCATGGACTTATGAAGATAAAATTGCACTAATTGGTGACGCTTGTCATGCAATTGTTCCATTTTACGGGCAAGGAATGAATGCGGGCTTTGAGGACATTTCAATTCTTTATGAAATGATTGAAGAATACGGAGATGATTGGAAAACGATTTTCTCGGAATATCAAAAATCCCGTAAACCCAACGCTGATGCAATTGCGGAACTTTCCTATCGTAATTTTATGGAAATGAGTTCTAAAACAGCTGATGAGAAATTCTTGTTGCAAAAGAAAATCGAAAAATCATTCTCAGATAAATATCCCGAGAAATGGATTCCGCTTTATAGCAGAGTAACTTTTAGTGATCGTCCTTATGCCGAAGCTTTGGCTATTGGGGATTATCAAAATGCGATTATGGAGGAGGTTTTGAAAATGGAAAACATCGAGAATATTTGGGATACTGAAACGGTAGAGAATAAAATCTTGGAATTACTGCAATAATTTTTTCGAGTTGTTTGCTTCGATATAGTTGCGATAGATTTTTACTTCCATCGGCACTATTTATTCCTCACGATGTACTTTAGTAAAATCGAATGCAGGTTTGCAAATGGCAATATATTCACAAGGCTCATCAAAAGGATTGGAATATTGCACTCGAGTGTTTTTCTCGATTTTTATAGATTGGCCTGCTTCAAGAATTACAATTTCATTTTCAATGATGAATTGCTTTTTTCCTTTTATGATATAAGTGTATTCTTCAAATTCAGGTGTTTGAAAGGGTTCGCTCCATTTAGGAGGTGCAATCATGTGTGCAATCGAAATTTCGGGATTGTTTGTGGTAGCAATTCCGTGATGCTCTTCGATTAGTTTACCGTCAGTTGTTGGAACTATAAAAGGAGCTTTTTGAATAAAATATTTTTTCATTTTTAATGTTACTTTTTAAAATACCCTTTTAGAGTTTTAATTCTAAAAGGGTATTGGAGAATTTTATTTTTTAAACATTTTTGTCAAAACACCAAAAGCACCTCTAATAAAAGTAGCACTTGTCAATACTTTTAAAACGGATTTCCCTACTACACTTGCTGTACTAGGACCTTTAGCTTCTTCTTTTTCAGATGTTTTTTCCTGTTCTTGTTCTGCAGCTGCTTCTTCAATAACGGTAATTTTTTTATTTAGCATTTCATAAGCGCTTTCTCTGTCAATGAGTTCGCTGTATTTTTTTACCAGTTTAGATCTGTTATTGATTTCTTGAATTTCACTCTCAGTTAAAATATCCATTCTGCTCATAGGAGCACGCATCATTGTTGCTGCAAGTGGTGTTGGAATTCCCTTTTCATTCAGAGCAGTAACGAGTGCCTCTCCAATTCCTAAGCTAGTTAAAATTTCATCCGTTTTATAAAATTCAGATGTTGGATAATTATCAGCGGTTTGTTTGATGGCTTTTCGATCATTGGCAGTAAAAGCCCTTAAAGCATGTTGAATTTTTAAACCCAATTGTGCCAAAACACCACTTGGAATGTCCATTGGGTTTTGAGTGATGAAGTAAATCCCGATTCCCTTGGAGCGAATAAGCTTTACAATAGTCTCTATTTGTTCTAATAATGCTTTGCTGGCTTCATTGAAAATTAAATGAGCTTCATCAATAAAAATCACTAATTCTGGTTGGTCCGAATCTCCTTTTTCAGGCATTTGCTGATAGATTTCAGCCAATAAACTTAGCATGAATGTTGAAAATAATTTTGGTTTGTCTTGAATGTCAGTCAGTCTCAAAATGTTGATGTATCCTTTTCCGTTTTCATCAATGCGCATCAAATCGTCAACGTCAAAAGACATTTCTCCAAAAAATAGTTCAGCACCTTGTTGTTCTAATTCTATTATCTTTCTGAGGATGGTGCCTGTTGTTGAAGTGGAAATTTTGCCATAGCTTTCCTCAATTTCGTCTTTTCCTTCTTCGGTAATATAATTGATTACTTTTTTGATGTCTTTTAAATCCAATAAAGGCATTTTATTGTCATCACAATATTTGAAAATAACAGAAACGACTCCGGCTTGGGTATCATTTAAATTTAGGATTCGAGAAAATAAAACCGGTCCAAACTCAGAGATAGTTGCGCGAAGACGAACACCATTTTGTTCTGATAAACTCAATAATTCAACAGGAAAACTTGCCGTATTATAAGGGATGTTTATTTTAGCATGTCGTTCGGTAATAAATGCTTTCTCTTCTCCTTCTTTTGCAATACCACTAAAATCACCTTTTATATCCATCATCAATACAGGGATTCCAAAGGATGATAATTGTTCTGACAGTACTTGTATGGTTTTGGTTTTTCCGGTTCCGGTAGCCCCTGCAATTAATCCATGACGGTTTAATGTTTTTAGCGGTATTTTTACATGTGCATTGGGTAAAGCTTCTCCGTCTAATATGGCGCCGCCAAGAGTAATACTTTCTCCTTTAGAACTATATCCGTCTGTAATTTGTTGTATGAAATCTTCTTTTTTGCTCATAATAAGTTTAGATTTAAATCATTTGCAAGGTATTATTTTTTTTACAAAACCTGAAATTTTAGTGTATACTGCAGTTTTCCTGCTTTTTTATTGTTAATAATATAAAATATTAGTTTTGACTGAAGGGAGTTAGATATTAAAATATTGTGTTAATATATCATAAAAAAATACGTTATTTTTTGTAAAAGAGTAGATTTGTTTGAGTATTTTGATATAAATGCAAAGTAGTAAATTGCAAATGTGTTTTTGAAATAAATTTAATTATAATAAAATTAAAAAAAGTTTTTTTATTTAAACTAAAAATATAAATTTGCTCTACTACAAGTTTAATATAACTAAGATAATTTATTTAAAACTATTAAAATTAAAAAAAAATGGCAAACGTTAAAAAAGAAAAAGGTGCAAACGGAGGAGGAATGATTTCAGGAATCATTATTGTAGCATGTGTTTTTGTTGGATGGTTAATTTGGAATTTTATAATGGGTAATGGCGCTAATTTCGAAGGCGGTGTTAATACAGGTCACCCATTACCAGGAAATATGTTGGCAATGGTATACAAAGGAGGACCTATTGTACCAATTTTGTTAGGATGTCTTTTGATGGTGGTTGTTTTCTCATTTGAGCGTTATGCTGTAATCTCTAAAGCAGCTGGTACAGGAAATCTTGATAAATTCATGTCAAGTGTACAAAAAGATATTAAAGATGGTAATATTGAAGGAGCTATTGCTTCATGTGACAAACAAAAAGGTTCTGTTGCAAATCCAATAAAATCAGCTTTATTGAAATACCAAGAAGTTAAAAACGAAGGTTTAGATAGCGAAGCTGCAGCTGAAACTATTCACAAAGAAATAGAAGAGGTTACTTCATTAGAAATGCCAATGTTAGAAAAACATATGACTATTCTTTCTACAATGGTATCATTAGGTACACTTGCTGGTTTGTTAGGAACAGTTACAGGTATGATTAAAGCATTTAGTGCTTTATCTGCTGCAGGTACTCCGGATCAAGCTGCTCTTGCAAATGGTATTTCTGAGGCATTGATTAATACTGCTACAGGAATTTCTACTTCAGCTTTAGCAATTATTGCTTACAACTTTTTTACTTCTAAAATTGATACTTTGACTTACTCTATTGATGAGGCAGGTAATACAATTGTAAATACTTACAGACACTACAGAAGTACAAAAAAATAATTAATAATTTAATTTGCAAGGAAATAGTAATCTGAAAAACAGATTCTATTTTCTTGTAAGTATAAAAAAATATATTAATGGCTATAAAAATGAAGAAAAAAGCAGGGTCTACGGACATGACTGCTATGTGTGATGTGGCCTTTCTATTGTTGTCTTTCTTTGTAATGACAGCAACAGCTAAGATACCTGAGGCATTGCCAGTTGATACGCCTGCATCGCAAGTTCAATCTAAGTTGCCAGATGATAATTTAGCTACTATAACTGTAGGAAAAGGAAAAGTTTTCTTTGACTTAAAGGGTAGAGAAGTTAGAAAAAAGGCACTTGAGTTAATGGGACAAAAATACGGTGTTGAATTTACGGAAGAAGAATCTGCTAAGTTTGCTTTAATGGAAGGTATTGGAGTTCCAATTACTAGTCTGAAGCAATTGATTGCAATGAAAACAGGGGATAGAAGTAAGCCAGGTTTACAGCCAGGTGTTCCTAAAGATTCATTGAATAATCAATTACATGAATGGATTTACAATTCTCGTATTGCAAATATTGATGTTAATGATAAAGAATTGCAAATTGCTATAAAAGGTGATGCAAAAGAAGAGTATCCAGCGATTAAACGCGTTATGGATATTTTACAAGATCAGAAAATCAATAACTTCAACCTTGTTACTGGTTTGAGAGCAACAGAAAAATAACTAAAAAAATACACTAAAATGGCTGAATTAAATACCGGCGACGGAGATGGCAAAAAAGGTGGAAAAGTAAGAAGTAAAAAAGCTAACTCAAAAGTAGATTTAACTGCTATGGTGGATTTGGCATTCTTATTGATTACGTTCTTTATGCTTACGACTACGTTGTCTAAACCACAATCGATGCCTTTGGGTTTGCCTGATAAAGAAGATGATCCTACTGATAAACCAATCAAGGTTGATGAAAATCGTACATTAACGGTTTTATTAGGAGACAATGATAAGATGGTTTATTACATGGGTTTATTAGCAACTCCAATTGCTGGTCCTAAAGATATTTCTTATGGTAAAGAGGGTATTCGTAAAGAATTATTGAAAAGAAAACAATCAGTAGTTGAATACACTGGGAACAAAGACAAAGGTTTAATAGTAATTATCAAACCAAGTAAAAAATCAAATTACCGTAATTTAGTAGACATACTAGATGAGATGGCTATTGTAGGCGTACCTTCAAATGCAATTGTAAATGATTTTTCTCCAGAAGAACTAAAATTGTTAGAAGGTAAATAAGATTTTAGCATTTACTCTATAACCTAATAATTAAGAAAAATGAAATTAGATATATTCACAAACCAATGGCTTGATATTGTATTCGAAGGTCGTAATAAAGCTTATGGAGCTTACGAACTAAGAAAAACAAATAACAAGACTACTGTTAGAGCACTTATCTTTGGTGCAATTGTTTTTGCTCTAGCTGTTAGTATGCCACTTATTTTAAGCTTACTACCAGATTCTTCGGAAGGTGATGATACTTTAGATACTAAAATTGTTAGTATCAAATTGCCACCCAAGGAAGAAGTAAAAAAAGATGTTCCACCACCGCCACCACCGCCACCAAAAGTGGATCAAGTAAAATTTGTTAAACCAGTGGTTGCAAAAGCGGAAGAAGTGACAGAAGAACCACCTAAAACTGTCGAAATTAAAGACAAAAAATTAGGTGATGAAACTATAAAAGGAGATCCAGATGCTGTTTTAACAGTTGAGCCGGTTGGTACTGGAACTGCAGCTGTAGTTGAAGAGGTTGATAACCAAATTTATAACACTGCTGGTATTGAGGTTAAGCCTGATTTCCCAGGAGGAATCGATAAATTTTACAAATTTGTTGGTAATAACTATCAAACTCCAGAAGAAGAAGGATTAAAAGGTAAAGTTTACGTTACTTTTGTTGTTGAAAAAGACGGTTCTTTGACTGATATTAAAGTAATTAGAGATATCGGTTATGGAACAGGAAAAGAAGCCATCCGTGTTTTGAAAAAATGTCCTAAATGGACACCGGGTGAGCAAAATGGTAAAAAAGTAAGAGTACTTTATTCTCTTCCAATTACTATTCAATCTGCAGAATAATGTTAAATAACATACTTAATAATATTAAGAAGAAATCGCTTAAAGAGCGATTTCTTCTTGTTTTAGGAATTTTGTTTTTTCTAGTTTACCTTGTTTTAGGTTTATTTATTATCTTTATGAAGAATTTCCCCCTAGCAATGGAGCCTACTTATAGAGTTGCTTTTGGGGCTTTACTTATTGTATATGCTTCTTTTAGATTCTTTCGAATTATTAATGATAATAATAACTAGATCATGAAAAATTATTCTAAACTTCCGTATTTTATATTGTTTTCAATAGTGATATTGGTGTTTGCGTGTAATCAAGCTACTAATAAAAAAGACAAAGAAACAATACTGAAAGGTTCAACCACAATTTATGTAGATGAAACTTTAGCTCCTATTATTGAAGATCAAGTAGCCGTATTTGAAAATGAATATAAAGCTAAAATAAAACTTGTTTCCAAATCTGAATCTGAAACGGTTAATTCTTTATTTAATGAAAAAGCTGCTATAGCTATTTTATCCAGAAGTTTGACAACTGAAGAAGAGAAGATTTTTAAACAAAGAAAAATTAATCCTAAAATAACTATTTTCGCTACCGATGCTGTAGCTTTTATCTCTAATAAAAGCAATAAAGATACTCTTGTAGCGTTAAATGATGTTATTAGTTTTATGCAAGGCAAGCCTGTAGCATCAATCAAAGGATTAGTTTTTGATAACCTTAACTCAAGTACAGTACGTTACATGAATTCTTTGGCTGGTATAAAAGCCATACCTGAAAAAGGTGTCTTCTCATTTAAATCTAATGATGAAGTTATAAAATATGTTTCAGAAAATGAGGGTATGATTGGTGTAGTGGGAGTTAATTGGCTTTCACAACCATTACCAGCAATGCAAAAATATGTTGATAATGTTACTACTTTAGGTGTTAAAGGTCTTAAAGGTGATAACTATTATATCCCGTCACAAAATAATATAGCAGAAGGGAAATATCCTTTGGCACGTGATTTGTATATAATCAATTGTCAAGGTTTTTCTGGATTAGGAATGGGCTTCGCCTCATTTGTTGCTGGAGATGTCGGACAAAGAATAATTTTAAAATCTGGATTGTTGCCGGTTCGTATTCCCACAAGGAAGTTTACGATAATTGGTAAAGACCAAAATGATAAAAAATAAATTAACTACAATTAAAATGAATAAATTAAAATTTTTTAGTGTTGCATTGTTGGCTTCCGCTTTTGCGAGTCAAGCACAAGATATTAATCAGGCAAAAAAGGCTATCGATGCAGAGCAATTTGAAAGTGCTAAATCGATATTAAAATCGATTATCAAAGCAAAACCAAGTAATGGTGCAGCTTTCTTTACTTTAGGGAATGTATATCTTACTCAAAGTGTAGAGGATTCTGCTAAAATTTATTTTCAAAATGGATTAAATACATCTGAAGGAGCTAAATTGAATTATATTGGTTTAGGTCAAATGGATTTAGATAAAAATGATGTGACTGGAGCACAAGCTAAATTTGCTTTGGCTACAAAAGACATCAAAAAGAAAGACGTACAAGAGTATGTTTATATAGCAAGAGCTTACATGAATGTTGCTAAACCGGATTATAAAAGTGCAATTGCAATTTTGAACCGTGCTGTGATAAACAATCCACAAGATGCGCAATTACAACTAGCATTAGGAGACGCTTATTATGGTGATGGCAAACAAAATGAAGCTTATGTTGCTTATAGAAGTGCTTTTCAAGCAGATAATACTTTGCTGAGAGCTAAAATGCAATTGGGTGTTTTGTTGAAAGGTGCTAAATCTTACGACGAAGCTTTGAAAGCTTATAATGAAGTTATTGCTATAAATCCTAATTATGGACCAGTTTATAGAGAATTAGCTGAAACATATTATAAAATAGCACGTAACAAACCTTCTCAAGCTGCTGCAAACTATAAAACAGCGATAGGATATTATGATAAATATATGTCATTAACGGATTATTCTATTCACTCAAGAATGCGTCGTGCTGATTTCCTTATCTTGGTAGAGGATTATGCTGCTCTTGAAGTAGAAGCTAATAAGATGATTGAATTAGATAAAGTTAATCCAAGAATCTATCGTTATTTAGGATATGCTGCTTATAAAAACGGAAATGTTGATGTAGCTATCAAATCTTTGGAAAGCTTTATAGCAGCTCCAGGAAATAAAGCTATCGCTCTAGATTATTTATATTTAGGTTTAACCAAAATTAAAAAAGGAACTAGCGCTGATGGATTAGCAATTGACGCAACAGCTTTTAATGCTGGATTAGTAGATATTAAAAAGGCAGTTGAAATGGAGCCTTTGGCAGTTCAAGATTTAAGTGAAGTTGGTAAAAAATTATTTACGCAAAAACTATATAAAGAAGCAGCTTCAATTTTTGAATTTGGTGCTAATATTGCAGATTCTAAAACGTATCTTGATGATAATGTTTATTATGGTTTATCAAATTATTATGCTAATAATAGTAAAGATGTAAAACCAGATGTTATTGCTTTACAAAAAGCAGATGCTGCTTTCGAAAGAGTATTAGTGGCATCGCCAACATATCATGAAGCTTATCTTTACAGAGCAAGAACGAATAGATTGCTTGATAAAGATGATGTTATGACTAAAAATTATGAGGATTATGTAGCTAAAGTTACTGCTTTAGGTGCTGAAGAAACAGCAAAACCTGCTGTAAAAGCTAAAATTATTGAGTCATACAATAACATCGCTGCTAATTATGCTAATACAGATAAAGCTAAAGCGATCGAATATTTCAGAAAAACATTAGCGCTTGATCCGGCTAATGCTTATGCAACTGAATCATTGAAAACATTGAAATAAGATGCTTGTTTCTTACTTAATAAACCGATAGTTTTTTAACTATCGGTTTTTTTTTTAATTGTATTTTGAAATTTTAATTTTATCAATTGTATTGAATTTTTTTAGAATCATTATGAACCGTAAATTTCTGTTTTTAAAGTTTATTGTTTTAGTTTCTGTTTTCAAATTAACTCATTTTCAAATTAACTATCTTTGCACTTTAAAATAAAATAATGTTATCAAAAGAAATACAATTAGAAGTTAATAAAGGTGCCATGCTTCCGTTAATGGAAGAATTCTATACTATACAAGGAGAAGGATTTCATACTGGGACAGCTGCATACTTTATTAGAATTGGCGGATGTGATGTGGGTTGCCATTGGTGTGATGTTAAGGAAAGCTGGAATGCAGAATTACATCCTCCAACAGGTGTAGATTTAATAGTTACTAATGCAAGTAAATACTCAGAGACTGTTGTTGTTACTGGTGGTGAGCCTTTGATGTGGGATATGACTTTGCTGACGCAAAAGCTAAAAGAAAATAATAGAAAAGTTCATATTGAAACTTCAGGAGCATATCCGCTTACTGGAAATTGGGATTGGATTTGTCTGTCTCCAAAGAAAAATAAATTACCAACACAAACGGTTTATGATAATGCACATGAGTTGAAAGTTATCATTTATAATAAACACGATTTTATTTTTGCTGAAGAGCAAGCTGAAAAAGTGAATAGTAATGCCATTCTGTTTTTACAACCTGAATGGAGTAAAAAAGAAGAAATGACTCCGCTGATTGTAGATTATGTGATGAACAATCCAAAATGGCGTGTTTCTTTACAGACCCATAAATATTTGAATATTCCTTAAAATTTAAAAATCCCAAATGCAAACTGTATTTGGGATTTTTTATCAATGGTAAAAATGGTTTTAACGTTCAATTACCAACCTTTTTTTTCTTTTAATGCTGTGATATGTGCTAAGTGGTGATTTCCATGCCAGGCATAAGTTGCAATTATTTCCTTCAATTGAAATGCTGCGTTATGCTCAGGATGAATAAAGGATTTTTCTAAATCGGATTCTGATAGGCTATTCATTAAATATGCCAAACGAAAGTGTAAACCTTCCAGAAATGAAAGTGTAGGCTGTATAGGCATTGTCAAATTATCATGTAATTCAGCCCAACGGTCTTCATGATAGAATTTTATTGTTGGATTATCCTCGGTCAGCGTCCATTTGATTCTAATAAAACAATTTAAGTGACTATCGGCACAATGATGAATTACTTGACGAATAGTCCAGCCATCTTTTCGATACGGTGTTTCTAGTTGCTCCTCGGTTAAATGAATCACTTCTTTTTTCAATCGTTCAGGGAAACTGGCGATTTCTGCTATTTTATTAGTTAGATATTCGCTGGAATAGCTTTCAGGGACTATAAATTTCCCAATAGGATAACGTAATTTTTCTAATGCTGTATTTTCCATGCTAAAATGTGTTCTTTTAAATTGAAAGTTTGGCTAAATAATCATAATGTTCCCCTTCAAGAATTAACTCGCTTTGTAATCCATTGGCGAAAGCCGCATTTTGCAAAGTGTTATAATCTAAATAAAGCCAAGGGAATTCGTCTTCTTTTTCGTTTTTATAACGTATTGTAAAAGTCAATTCGCCATAATATCCATTACTTGGAATCCATTTTCCGCCATCTTCGTCATTATCAAACATATAAATTATATCCGAAGAATCAATTAGAATTTGTCCGTTTGGGTTTAGCAAACTTCTTAGTTTCTGTAAAAATGTAGTGGTTTCTTTTAGTGTTCCAAAAATGCCGGTACCATTCATTAATAATAAAATGGTGTCAAATTTATTTTCAGGATTGTTAGGGTCCATTTCAAGAATATTTTGAACTTGAACATTTTTCAAACCGCGTAATTTACAGGCTTCAATTGCATTTTTAGAAATATCAATCGAGTGAACGTCAAGATTTCTTTCGTTTTGTAGATACAAACTATGACTTCCGGCGCCACAACCAACATCCAAAACTCTTCCCTTCGCAAGTTGTAAAGCTTTCTGCTCTAGTTTTGGCATTTCGTCATAGGAACGAAATAGATATTCAACACTCATTTCATCTTCTTCGGAAATGGAGGTTTCCGTTATTAAATCTTCCGGGAAATTATTAGTTTGAAAATCGAGTATGGCTTTGCCAAAAAGGTCTTTCATTGTAGTTGATGTGTTAATTTGATGATTTGTTGGTTTGTTTTAAGTAATTTCGCGGAATGTTTTATCGAATAACCGAAAAAACAAATCTACGAATGAACACTATTTTAAACAATCTTCCTAAAGAAGCCAAAGATAAGCATATCGAAAACAAAAAGTATTTCGATAAGCTGAAAAAGAAGACACCAAAGAATTTGGATTACGTGATGCAAGATTTGCATGATGCTGAATTCAAGAAAACGGATTGTTTAACGTGTGCTAATTGTTGTAAAACGACTGGACCATTATTTACGGATGCGGATATTGAGCGTGTTTCAAAATATCTTAGACAAAAACCACAACAGTTTATCGAGCAATATCTTCGTATTGACGAAGACAGAGATTATGTGTTACAAAGTGTGCCGTGTACTTTTCTGGATAATGAAAATGCATGTATGATTTATGATGTTCGTCCAAAAGCATGTAGAGAATTTCCACATACGGATAGAAAAAAGTTTCAACAAATCACGGATTTAACGTTGAAAAACGTAGCTATTTGTCCGGCAGCTTTTAATATTGTAGAGGAAATGAAGAAGAAATTGCCCTTGTAACTAAGTATTAGCAAGTCTTGCTTCTTGTTTCTTTATTTCTTTTTAATATATCAAATATTTCAATCTCATTTCTTTAAAATCGATTAGCCCTTTTTTCCAGCTTTCTCTGATTTTATCTTCCGAAGTCCCAGCTTCTATTTGTTCTTGTAATTTTTTAGTTCCTGCGAGTTTGGTAAAAAAGGGATTGAAGAATTTAGATTTGTCCGTTGTAGTTTGATAGGCTTTAATCAACCATTTTAATTCCAGTCGATTTACTTTTTTAGCTGTAGATAAATCTTCTCCGTAACATTCGATACCATTGTAAACTGGTTTTTGTGCGCCAAAATTTGGTTTAGGAATAAAATT
This sequence comes from Flavobacterium sp. 120, assembly GCF_003633605.1. Lineage (NCBI taxonomy): Bacteria > Pseudomonadati > Bacteroidota > Flavobacteriia > Flavobacteriales > Flavobacteriaceae > Flavobacterium > Flavobacterium sp. 120. Next base: position 419,249 of record NZ_RBKZ01000001.1, read on the forward strand.
AAAGTCACTTTTAGGTAAATAAGGAGAGCCATAAATCTGAAATTGTTTTTCAGTTCCCCTTCCCACACTCACATTTGTACCTTCAAAAAGACACAAACTCGCATAAAGATTTACGGCTTGATCGTTGGGAAGATTCGGTGAAGGTTTTACAGGTAAACTATAATTCATTTTTCTATTGTAATTAATACAAGGAATAACGGTCAATTTGCATTGCACTTCATTCTTTAACCATTTTTCACCGTTTATCATTTGCGCATATTCGCCAATTGTCATTCCGTGAAGCAAAGGGATTGGATGCATTCCCACAAAACTGGTATATGCAGTTTCAAGAATTGGCCCGTCTACAATACTTACGTTAGGATTTGGTCGGTCTAGAATTAAAAGCGGGATATTATTTTCGGCACAGGCTTCCATGATATAATGTAACGAAGAAATATAAGTATAAAATCGCGCGCCTACATCTTGCAAATCAAAAACCATAATGTCAATTCCGGCTAGTTGTTCTGGTTTCGGTTTTTTGTTATCGCCATAAAGCGAAATAATTGAAAGTCCAGTTTTAGAATCTTTCCCATCAACCACATGTTCGCCTGCATCTGCAGTTCCACGAAAACCATGTTCTGGTGCAAATATTTTTTGGATAGCAATGTTTTTTTCTAATAGATAATCTACTAAATGTGTTTTATTGGATAGAATTCCGGTTTGATTAGTGACAACACCAATTTTCTTATCCTTTAATAATGGTAAATAATGGTTGTAATTATCAGCTCCAGTCTTTATTTCGATAGTTAGGTTGTTTTTAGTTTTTTCTAAAGTTGGTTTTATATTTTCGCTGTCATTTGTTTTCCTTGCAGAACAGGAAGTTGAAATGATTGTTAAAAATACAAAACTAACCGATATTCTTAAAAATGGAATCATATAGTGGTTCAAATAAAATTAATGCCAATTAGTGTAATTCGTGTTTTAGCTGTATTTTTGGCTTTAGCAACGCAAACTGGCGAAGCAAATCCAAATTAGAAAAGCAATTAAATTGAATTTAGAATATTTCATCGCCAAACGACTTATAACCGCTAAAGATTATAAAAGTAGCATATCTGCGCCAATTATAAAAATTGCAATCTCGGCAATTGCCATTGGTATGATTATGATGATTGTTTCAGTAGCAACTGGAATTGGACTACAGCAAAAAATTCGAGAGAAAGTTTCGGCTTTCAATGGACATATCATTATTTCGAATTACGACAACAATCAATCCGAAGTTACGCTCACACCCATTTCTAAAAAACAAGATTTTTATCCAAAGTTTACATCTGTTCCAGGAGTTGAGCATATTCAGGCTATTGCCAGTAAAGCCGGAATTATTAGAACCGAAACTGCTTTCGAGGGAATTATTTTCAAAGGAGTAGGAAATGATTATAAATGGGATAATATAAAGGAATACATTGTTCAAGGTAAAATTCCAAATGTCAATGGTAATTTAAATGAAGAAGTTGTGATTTCTGAGTTTATAGCAAATAGATTGAATTTGAAAGTAGGTGATGCATTTAATACTTTTTTTATGAAAGAGAATGGGTATAACTTGAGGAATTTTGATGTTGTTGGGATTTTTAATTCTGGTTTTCAAGAATTCGACGCTACCTATATAATTGGAGATATTCGTCACATGCAGCGTATCAATAAATGGGCGCCAGATCAAATAGGTGCTTTCGAAGTCTTTGTTGACGATTTTGATACTATAGAAGCTACGGGAGAACAAGTATATGCGCAAACATCATCAACATTAGACAGTAAAACTATAATCGAGAAGTACAGCTACATATTCGAATGGCTTCAACTATTTGATTTCAACATCATCGTTATATTAGTAGTCATGATTCTTGTTGCTACAATCAATATGGTAGTAGCGTTATTAGTGCTTATTCTCGAGCGAACGCAAATGATAGGAATCCTAAAAGCATTAGGGGCCAATAATTGGTCAGTCCGAAAAATATTTCTCTACAACGCCTTCTACCTTATAGTAAGAGGACTCTTCTGGGGGAATCTAATAGGTATTTCATTATTGTTAATCCAACAACAATTTGGGATAATTCAACTTCCTCCTGAGAATTATTACGTCAATCAAGCGCCAGTATACTTAAATTGGGGATACATACTTTTATTAAATCTGCTTACGGTGACCGTTTGTTTCCTGGTATTATTAATTCCTTCCTATATAATAACCAAAATATCACCAGTGAAAGCCATACGTTTCGATTAGGAAATTCTTTTTGGCGTTCCACCTTAATATAAAGAAAGGCGATTCTCTTAGTGGAGAGTCGCCTTTCTTTATATTAAGGAGTCGGGCTATGTGCTACAAGTCCTCGTCCCGCCAAAAAAGGCGAGACTGTGGGCTTTTCGCTGCTATCCCTAACGCGAACTTTGGTTAAGTAGAGCTTTTTGTCGTTTTGATGTGTATTTTGGGACCTTATATATAGGATAGAATGGGAAAGAGAAGTTTGTTACTATATAAGGTAAGAGACAAAATATTTAACCTGTTGTGTTCTTTTGTAGGTATTCTGGCAAGTGGAGCTGTTTTTTAGTGCACAAATTGAAGCTGTCAGCCGTATAAAAGGCAATAAAGCTAGAATTTCCCAAGATTTTATAAAGAAGGGAGAGGCAGTTGAAAGTTGCCCATCTTTATTGGAATAGGAGGTTTTGATTTGAAATCCCATTCATCGGGAGTTAAAAGGCAGTTTATCATAAAAAACTTTACTATTCAAGAATCATGTTTTCAGCGAGTTAAAGGATAGGTTAAGAAAACATGAAAAAAAAGGTTTAAAAAAGCTTGTAAAAGCGAATAAAGGTGCTACTTTTGCACCCGCAATGACGCAGACGTTCTTTAGAATACTGACAAGTAAACTGGATTGAGAGAGGGAATTTATTTTCAAAAAAAGATTCAGAAAAGCTTGTGAGATTAGAAAGAGTTTATTACATTTGCACCCCGCAAAACGCGCAAAGTTCCTTGACAAGCTGATAAGAAAACGGTAGTAAAACGGAGATAAAAATTTCCAAAAAAAACTTCAAAATTTTCTTGCCAGTTAAAAAAGAAGTTGTACTTTTGCACCCGCTTCGAGAAACACTTTAAGTAGTGTTAACGAAGGGAAAAACAAAGAAGAACACGTTCCTAGACATATTGAATTGACAGCCGTTTTGAAAGAGATTTCAAAACAAAAGAATGAGAGTAATAGAATCGAGAGATTTGAAAAAACCACTAGAATTTAGTCGAATAAACAAAGAGAGAAGATTTATCTGATCTCACACAATATACGATGAAGAGTTTGATCCTGGCTCAGGATGAACGCTAGCGGCAGGCTTAACACATGCAAGTCGAGGGGTATAGTTCTTCGGAACTAGAGACCGGCGCACGGGTGCGTAACGCGTATGCAATCTACCTTTCACAGAGGGATAGCCCAGAGAAATTTGGATTAATACCTCATAGTATTATAGAGTGGCATCACTTTATAATTAAAGTCACAACGGTGAAAGATGAGCATGCGTCCCATTAGCTAGTTGGTAAGGTAACGGCTTACCAAGGCAACGATGGGTAGGGGTCCTGAGAGGGAGATCCCCCACACTGGTACTGAGACACGGACCAGACTCCTACGGGAGGCAGCAGTGAGGAATATTGGACAATGGGCGCAAGCCTGATCCAGCCATGCCGCGTGCAGGATGACGGTCCTATGGATTGTAAACTGCTTTTGTACAGGAAGAAACACTGGTTCGTGAACCAGCTTGACGGTACTGTAAGAATAAGGATCGGCTAACTCCGTGCCAGCAGCCGCGGTAATACGGAGGATCCAAGCGTTATCCGGAATCATTGGGTTTAAAGGGTCCGTAGGCGGTTTAGTAAGTCAGTGGTGAAAGCCCATCGCTCAACGGTGGAACGGCCATTGATACTGCTAAACTTGAATTATTAGGAAGTAACTAGAATATGTAGTGTAGCGGTGAAATGCTTAGAGATTACATGGAATACCAATTGCGAAGGCAGGTTACTACTAATGGATTGACGCTGATGGACGAAAGCGTGGGTAGCGAACAGGATTAGATACCCTGGTAGTCCACGCCGTAAACGATGGATACTAGCTGTTGGAAGCAATTTCAGTGGCTAAGCGAAAGTGATAAGTATCCCACCTGGGGAGTACGTTCGCAAGAATGAAACTCAAAGGAATTGACGGGGGCCCGCACAAGCGGTGGAGCATGTGGTTTAATTCGATGATACGCGAGGAACCTTACCAAGGCTTAAATGTAGATTGACCGGTTTGGAAACAGACTTTTCGCAAGACAATTTACAAGGTGCTGCATGGTTGTCGTCAGCTCGTGCCGTGAGGTGTCAGGTTAAGTCCTATAACGAGCGCAACCCCTGTTGTTAGTTGCCAGCGAGTCATGTCGGGAACTCTAACGAGACTGCCAGTGCAAACTGAGAGGAAGGTGGGGATGACGTCAAATCATCACGGCCCTTACGCCTTGGGCTACACACGTGCTACAATGGCCGGTACAGAGAGCAGCCACTGGGTGACCAGGAGCGAATCTATAAAACCGGTCACAGTTCGGATCGGAGTCTGCAACTCGACTCCGTGAAGCTGGAATCGCTAGTAATCGGATATCAGCCATGATCCGGTGAATACGTTCCCGGGCCTTGTACACACCGCCCGTCAAGCCATGGAAGCTGGGGGTGCCTGAAGTCGGTGACCGCAAGGAGCTGCCTAGGGTAAAACTGGTAACTAGGGCTAAGTCGTAACAAGGTAGCCGTACCGGAAGGTGCGGCTGGAACACCTCCTTTCTAGAGCTTTAGTGTTAGCTATATGCACGCTAAAGAAAGAAGACGAAAGTTCAAGTTGGAAACAAATCCCAACGTTTTATTACTCTTGCTGTTAGTTCAAATAATACCATTTAAGAATAAGAGTGTCTCGTAGCTCAGCTGGTTAGAGTACTACACTGATAATGTAGGGGTCGACAGTTCGAGTCTGTCCGAGACAACTATTTAAAGCTTAAATAAAAGAAGAAATTCTAGAGTTGAGGAGTTATGAAATATAAATTCATAATTCATAATTCACAATTCATAATTAGATTGGGGGATTAGCTCAGCTGGCTAGAGCGCCTGCCTTGCACGCAGGAGGTCAACGGTTCGACTCCGTTATTCTCCACTATTCGAGTGAGTAGTAAAGAGTAAAAAGTAATTAGTCAAAAACTAATCACTAATTACTAAGGGCTAATCACTAGAAAAAAGTTCATTGACATATTGAGATAAGAAAATAATAAAAAGTAGAAAGCATTTTTTACTTGTTTATCATTAGACAAGTAAAAGAAACGGTCTCGTTTTAATTAACGAGATTGGTACAATAAGCAAAATAAGGGCGTATGGGGGATGCCTTGGCTCTCAGAGGCGATGAAAGGCGTGATAAGCTGCGAAAAGTTACGGGGATTGGCACACACGATACGATCCGTAAATACCTGAATGGGGCAACCCACTATGTTGAAGACATAGTACACCGATAGGTGGGCAAACCCGCTGAACTGAAACATCTAAGTAGGCGGAGGAGAAGAAAACAAAAGTGATTCCGTAAGTAGTGGCGAGCGAACGCGGATTAGCCCAAACCAATGTTGTTACGGCAATGTTGGGGTTGTAGGACCACGTTATTTGTTGCGGATAGAATTAGAATCTACTGGAAAGTAGAGCCAAAGAAGGTGATAGCCCTGTATAAGTAATAGAAGATAACGATAGTGGTATCCTGAGTAGGGCGGGGCACGTGAAACCCTGTCTGAATTTGGCGGGACCATCCGCTAAGGCTAAATACTCCTGAGAGACCGATAGTGAACCAGTACCGTGAGGGAAAGGTGAAAAGAACCGTGAATAACGGAGTGAAATAGATCCTGAAACCATACGCTTACAAGCGGTCGGAGCCCTTTCGTGGGGTGACGGCGTGCCTTTTGCATAATGAGCCTACGAGTTAACGTTGCTGGCAAGGATAAGTGGTTAAGCCACGGATCCGTAGCGAAAGCGAGTCTGAATAGGGCGCTTTAGTCAGTAGTGTTAGACGCGAAACCGTGTGATCTACCCATGGGCAGGATGAAGCGCTGGTAACACAGTGTGGAGGTCCGAACCGGTTGACGTTGAAAAGTCTTCGGATGACCTGTGGGTAGGGGTGAAAGGCCAATCAAACTCGGAAATAGCTCGTACTCCCCGAAATGCATTTAGGTGCAGCGTTATGCGTAAAGTTATATAGAGGTAGAGCTACTGATTGGATGCGGGGGCTTCACCGCCTACCAATTCCTGACAAACTCCGAATGCTATATAATGTTTCATAACAGTGAGGGCTTGGGTGCTAAGGTCCAAGTCCGAGAGGGAAAGAACCCAGACCATCAGCTAAGGTCCCCAAATATATGTTAAGTTGAAAGAACGAGGTTTGTCTGCCCAGACAGCTAGGATGTTGGCTTGGAAGCAGCCATTCATTTAAAGAGTGCGTAACAGCTCACTAGTCGAGCGGACGAGCATGGATAATAATCGGGCATAAACATATTACCGAAGCTATGGATTTGTAATTTATTACAAGTGGTAGGGGAGCATTCTAACAGGGTAGAAGGTGTGTCGTAAGGCATGCTGGACTGGTTAGAAAAGAAAATGTAGGCATAAGTAACGATAATGCGGGCGAGAAACCCGCACACCGAAAGACTAAGGTTTCCACAGCTATGCTAATCAGCTGTGGGTTAGTCGGGACCTAAGGCGAACCCGAAAGGGACAGTCGATGGACAACGGGTTAATATTCCCGTACTAGTTATTACTGTGATGGGGTGACGGAGTGATGAAAGCGCCGCGAACTGACGGAATAGTTCGTTGAAGTACCTACCTATAAGCTGCGCAGGCAAATCCACGCGGCTTGGGGAAATACGATAGTACTCGGAGTCTTCGGACAAAGAGATAGTGCGCCTAAGGGCTTCCAAGAAAAACCTCTAAACTTCAGGTAATAAGTACCCGTACCGCAAACCGACACAGGTAGTCGAGGAGAGAATCCTAAGGTGCTCGAGAGATTCATGGCTAAGGAATTAGGCAAAATAGACCCGTAACTTCGGGAGAAGGGTCGCCAGCAGCAATGCTGGCCGCAGTGAAGAGGTCCAGGCGACTGTTTATCAAAAACACAGGGCTCTGCAAAATCGTAAGATGAAGTATAGGGCCTGACACCTGCCCGGTGCTGGAAGGTTAAGAGGAGATGTTATCTTCGGAGAAGCATTGAATTGAAGCCCCAGTAAACGGCGGCCGTAACTATAACGGTCCTAAGGTAGCGAAATTCCTTGTCGGGTAAGTTCCGACCTGCACGAATGGTGTAACGATCTGGACACTGTCTCAGCCATGAGCTCGGTGAAATTGTAGTAGCGGTGAAGATGCCGCTTACCCGCAGTGGGACGAAAAGACCCTGTGCACCTTTACTATAGCTTAGTATTGACCTTGGATAAATGATGTGTAGGATAGGTTGGAGACTGTGAAGTGGCGTCGCTAGGCGTTGTGGAGTCATTGTTGAAATACAACCCTTTGTTTATCTGAGGCCTAACCCCGTTATGCGGGGGACATTGCTTGGTGGGTAGTTTGACTGGGGTGGTCGCCTCCAAAAGAGTAACGGAGGCTTCTAAAGGTTCCCTCAGTACGCTTGGTAACCGTGCGTAGAGTGCAATGGCATAAGGGAGCTTGACTGAGAGACATACAGGTCGATCAGGTACGAAAGTAGAGCATAGTGATCCGGTGGTTCCGCATGGAAGGGCCATCGCTCAAAGGATAAAAGGTACGCCGGGGATAACAGGCTGATCTCCCCCAAGAGCTCATATCGACGGGGGGGTTTGGCACCTCGATGTCGGCTCGTCACATCCTGGGGCTGGAGAAGGTCCCAAGGGTTGGGCTGTTCGCCCATTAAAGTGGCACGCGAGCTGGGTTCAGAACGTCGTGAGACAGTTCGGTCTCTATCTACTGTGGGCGCAAGAAATTTGAGTGGATCTGATTCTAGTACGAGAGGACCGAATTGGACAAACCTCTAGTGTATCTGTTGTCACGCCAGTGGCATCGCAGAGTAGCTACGTTTGGAAGGGATAAGCGCTGAAAGCATATAAGCGCGAAACCCACCACAAGATGAGATTTCTTTTAAGGGTCGTGGGAGATGACCACGTTGATAGGCTATAGATGTAAAGGCAGTAATGTCATAGTCGAGTAGTACTAATAACCCGTAAGCTTATGTACGCTTTTCTCCCGTCTTTCGGGACGGGAGAAGAAACTTTCTTTTATCCTGAATTTATTTCAGGAACTTCAATACTTTTTCTTTATCTCAGTATGTTAAGATATTATGTGATTAATTATCAATGATAAATTGTTAATTGTTACAATAATTGCCCAAAGCAATTATAACCTCTTAAGGTGGTTATTGCGGCGGGGCTCACCTCTTCCCATCCCGAACAGAGTAGTTAAGCCCGCCTGCGCAGATGGTACTGCAGTTATGTGGGAGAGTATGTCGTCGCCTTTCTTTGAAGAATCCTCATCATTTATTTGATGAGGATTTTTTGTTTTACAGCGGTGAGACGTGTTCGGCTAACGCCTCGACTCGACGCCTTTCTTTAATCTGAACTTGTTTTTGATTCTTTTAAATCCTAATTATTGTTTTGATCAGGATTTTTTGCGTTTGATAAGGTTGGGTTTTTATAAACTATTCAAATAGGAATGAAGATTACAGCTATTTAATCTCTTTATTTTTAAATAGTTAAATTTTTATTAAAATTTGATTTGTTCATTGGAAATAAAAGAATACTTTTAGAGATTAAAAATATTATACTGTTATATATTAACTACAAAAATCAGTTTATGAAGAAAAAATTACTTTTATTTTTACTATTTCATTTATTATTTGGGTTTACATTAAGTTCGAAAAATTTAAAGGATCTTGTGAAATTACATGATGTGAATTTTGATGTTTCTTCAAAATTGATTTCTACAGATACAATAAAAAAAAATAAAAAATCATTAAGGATTTCAAAAACCAAAGCTGTTTTACCACCACCTTCAACTACTGCAGGTAGTTCTTGTGGCGATGGTGTTAGTTTAATGCAGGTTAATGTTTATGCATTTGGAGCTAATGGTACAGAAACTATTGAATGGTTTACTTCTCAAACATCAACAACCCCTATTTACACTGGAACTATTTACAGTCCAAGTATTAGTTCAACTAGAACATATTATGTGCGTAGTAGGTCAGGAAGTGATATTAGTACACGTGTACCGGTTGTAGCATCAATTTATGTAGCGCCTTCAGGGGTTACTTTGACAGCTTCTCCACCAAATAATACAACTAGTCCTTTATGTTTAGGAACACCTGTTACTTTCACTGCTTCAGGTGGAGCAGATTTATTCGAGTTTTCTGTTGATGGTGTTGTTATGCAAGGTATGTCAACAAATAGAATGTTTACAACTAATGCTTTAACTGATGGTCAAGTTGTTAAAGTAAGGACTAGATATGCAGTTACTATGGATGGATCTATTACTGAGACATCATGGGGAACGGGAGCTTTAGAGGATAATTTTCTTTCTGCACCATTGTCAACTAATGCTTCAACAGGATATTTAAATTCTTTAAAAATAAGTGCTTTAGAAGATAAGGTAGTTTTAGGGATTGCAGGTAAAGTTTTAAATAATAGAAGTATTTTATTATTTCTTGACACCAAAAATGGAGGATTCAATATTTCAAATTATGGTGATGAAGCAGGTTCTGATCCATTAGTTAGAGCCTTTAATATTTTTAATAATAATCCTAGTACTTTCGATTCTTATTTTCAGGCTGATTATTGTTTAGTTATTTCTACAGATGCAGCCGAAACGAATTATTATGCTAATGTTATTGAGTTAAGAACAGGTGCATCTGTTAAAACTTATTTAGGAAGTGCTGCTACAGGTTTTCCTTCAGCAGTAATGGGTGTTAATAAAAATAATAGTGGGATTAATGATTATAATCTTGGTTTTGAAGTAGAAGTTTTAAAATCTCTTATTGGTTATACAACAGGAGATATTAAGTTTTTTGCATTGACAATGAATGATAAAGAAGATGGTAGTCAGTCTGTTACTAATTCATTTTTGAGTCCGGAAAGAACTAGTAATTTAGATTATGGGATTGCTGCCATAGATTATAATCTTAGAGATCCAAATCCTGTAGTTGTTGCTTCAGCTGCATTAACACCTTGTTATTCAGAGGCAAATATTACGATGAATTTTGTTTCAATCCCTACAACGGCCAGCATTACACAACCAACATGTGCTTTGCAAACCGGAACTATTGTAATTGCAACACAACCTGGGGTTGAGTATAGTATAAATGGTACTGTTTATCAAGATTCTAATACATTTTCGGGATTAGTACCTGGGGATTACACCTTATATGTTAGAAATAAATTAGATAATTCTTGTGTGCTTTCATCAGCTACTCCTGCAGTTGTTAATGCAATTCCAACTCCTCCAGTGGTTCCAACAGCGGCAAACGTTATTCAACCTACGTGTGCTACGCCATCTGGAAGTTTAGTTATAACAACGCAAACTGGAGTAGAGTATAGTTTGGATGGTACGACCTACCAATCTTCAAATACTTTTACGGGATTAGTTCCAGGAGGTTATACATTATATGTTAGAAATATAGCAGATAATACATGTGCCGCTTCATCTGGATCAGTATCAACAATTAATGCAGTTCCTACTCCACCAGCAGTTCCAACAACGATGAGTGTTACTCAACCTACGTGTGCTACACCATCTGGAAGTATCGTAATAACGGCACAAGCAGGAGTAGAGTATAGTTTGGATGGGATAACCTATCAAGCTTCAAATACTTTCAATGGACTAGCTCCGGGGTCTTATACTTTGTATGTTAGAAATACAGCGGATACTACTTGCGTAACTTCATCAGCTTCAGCAACAACAATTGACGCAGTTCCAACTCCTCCTGTAGTTCCTACTACAGTAAGTGTTACACAACCAACGTGTGGAACACCATCTGGAAGTATCGTAATAACGACACAAGCAGGAGTAATGTATAGTTTGGACGGCACAACGTATCAAGCTTCAAATACTTTCAATGGATTAGCTTCTGGTAATTATACTTTGTATGTTAGGAATACAGCTGATAATACCTGTGTGACTCCATCTGGGGCAGCAATAACAATTAATACAGTTCCTATTCCTCCTGTAGTTCCAACAACAGCGAGCGTTGTTCAGCCTACTTGTGGAACACCAACAGGAAGCATTACCATAACAACACAATCTGGGGTAGAGTATAGTTTGGATGGTGTAACATATCAAGCTTCGAATGTTTTCTCAGGATTAGCTCCAAGTACTACTTATACTCTTTATGTTAGAAATACAGCAGACAATACTTGTGTAACTTCTTCCGGGTCAGTAACAACAATTAATGCAATTCCAAACCCTCCAGCAGTTCCTACATCGGCTAGCGTTACTCAGCCAACCTGTGGTACACCGTCAGGAAGTATTACTATAACAGCACAATCTGGGGTAGCGTATAGTTTAGATGGTATAACCTATCAAGCTTCAAATGCTTTCAGCGGATTAGCTCCGGGTAATTACACTTTGTATGTTAGAAATATAGCGGACAATACTTGCGTAACTTCGTCTGGGTCATCAACAACAATTAATGCAATTCCAACTGCACCGGTAGTTCCAACAACGGCGAGTATTACTCAACCTACGTGTGGCACTCCATCAGGAAGTATTAGCATAACAACACAAACAGGAGTAATGTATAGTTTGGACGGCACAATGTATCAAGCTTCAAATGATTTCAGCGGATTAGCTCCGGGTAATTACACTTTATATGTTAGAAATACAGCTGATAATACCTGTGTGACTCCATCTGGGTCTTCAATAACCATCAATGCGATTCCAACTCCACCGGTAGTTCCAACAACAGCAAGCGTTGTTCAACCTACCTGTGGAACACCAACAGGAAGTATTACCATAACAACACAAACAGGAGTAGAGTACAGTTTGAATGGTATAACGTATCAGGCTTCTAATGTTTTCTCAGGATTAGCTCCAAGTACTACTTATACATTATACGTTAGAAATACAGCGGACAATACTTGTATAACTTCTTCCGGGTCAGTAACAACAATTAATGCAATTCCAAACCCACCAGCAGTTCCTACATCGGCAAGCGTTACTCAGCCAACATGTGGTATGCCATCGGGAAGTATTACCATAACAGCACAATCTGGGGTAGCGTATAGTTTAGATGGTATAACCTACCAAGCTTCAAATACTTTCACAGGATTAGCTCCGGGTAATTACACTTTGTATGTTAGAAATACTGCTGATACTACTTGTGTAACTTCATCGTCTTCAGCAACAACAATTAATGCAATTCCAATTCCTCCAGTAGTTCCAACTACGGCAAGTGTTACTCAACCAACGTGTGGAACACCATCAGGGAGTATTAGCATAACAACACAAACAGGTGTAGAATATAGTTTGAATGGTACAACGTATCAAGCTTCAAATGCTTTTAGCGGATTGGCTCCGGGTGCTTATATTTTGTATGTTAGAAATATTGCTGACAATACTTGTATAACTCCATCTGGATCTCCAATAACGATTAATGCAATTCCAACTCCTCCAGTAGTTCCAACAACAGCAAGTGTTGTTCAACCTACTTGTGGAACACCTTCAGGAAGCATTACAATAACAACACAAACAGGAGTAGAGTACAGTTTGAATGGTACAACATATCAAGCTTCAAATACGTTCACGGGATTAGTTCCAGGAACTTATACATTATATGTTAGAAATACAGCCGATAACACTTGTGTAACTTCATCTGGATCTGTAACAACAATTAATGCAATTCCAACTCCACCAGTAGTTCCAACAACGGCGAGTGTAACTCAACCTACGTGTGGAATGCCTTTAGGAAGCATAACTATAACTGCACAAACAGGAGTAGAATATAGTTTGAATGGTACAACGTATCAAGCTTCAAATCTCTTCACAGGATTGGCTCCAGGAACTACTTATACTTTGTATGTAAGAAATCTTTCTGATACTACTTGTGTCACTTCTTCGGCATTAACAACAACAATTAATACTATACAAATAGTGCTAGTGCCAACAGCAGTTAGCGTGGTACAACCAACATGTGCTGTGCAATCAGGAACTATTGTAATAACAACACAACCTGGAGTAGCGTATAGTTTAAACGGTATAACGTATCAGGCTTCAAATACATTTGCAGGATTGGCTCCGGGTAATTATACCTTGTATGTAAGAAACACAGCTGATATTAGCTGTTTAAATACATCAACATCTGCGGTAACGATTAATGCAATTCCAACTCCTCCAGTAGTTCCAACAACTTCTAGCGTTGTTCAGCCAACATGTTCCGTTACATCTGGGACTATTGTGATAGCAACTCAATCTGGAGTAGAATATAGTTTGAATGGTACAACTTATCAAGCTTCAAATACATTTACGGGATTAGCTCCAAACAATTATATATTATATGTTAGAAATATTGCTGATAATACATGTTCAGTTCAAAGTCTGACAAGTGTAACTATTAATCCACTTCCTTTATTGCCGTCAACTCCAATTTTGGTTCAAGTTGTACAACCAACATGTTTAGTACCATCAGGAAGCATTACAATTAGTACTCAAGCAAACGTTCAGTACAGTTTAGGTAATGGTTATCAAAACAGCAATGTGTTTAATAATTTGGCGCCAGGGAAATATACAATGAGTGTGCGATTTACAAATAGTATTGCCTGTATAACTATAGGTGCTGAAATAACTATAAACGCGATTCCTCCACAAATTCAATTTGAAACAATAGGTGATTGCGAAAATAAAGAATATGTTATAACAGCAAATCCACTATTAGGCTCATATGATCCAAACAATGTGTCTTATCAATGGAAGGATAATACTGGAGCTCCTATTGGAACTAATTCAAATGTGTTAAACGTAACTGATGTGATAGCATCAACTCCAAGCGGACAAGTAGTGTTTCCTGTAACATATACCCTTACTGTAACTTCTACGAATACGGGTTGTGAAACATCAAATAATGTAGTTATAGAGTCTGTTTATTGTAATATCCAAAAAGGAATTTCTCCTGATGGTAACGGTTCAAATGACTTCTTTGATTTAAGATTGATGGATGTTAAAAAACTGGAAATATTTAATAGATATGGTATCAAGGTTTACAATCAGGCGAATTATACAGACCAATGGAAAGGTCAGTCAAACAAAGGAGAAGATCTTCCAAGTGCTACCTATTATTATGTGATAGAATTCAATAGCGGAGAACCAAAAACAGGTTGGATTTATTTAATCAGAGAAAAACAGTAATTAATAAATTTATTTGTCTGTAAATTTTTAAATAGACCAATAAACCGAAAAATAAATAGATATGAACAAAAAAATATTGATGTCTCTTTTAATTCTTATTGCCTATATGGATGTAAAAGCGCAACAAGACCCACATTATACTCAGTACATGTATAATATGAATGTTATTAATCCAGCCTATGCAGGTTCTAATGAGAGTATTTCTTTTGGTCTTTTATATAGAAAACAATGGGTAAACATTGAAGATTCACCAGCTTCATTTACTTTCGCAGGTCATACTCCAGCGGGAAAGAATGTAGGTGTTGGTCTATCATTTATATCAGATAAGATTGGACCAGTAACAGAGCAAAATGTATTTGGAGACTTCTCTTATACTTTGAAATTAGGAGACACACAAAGATTGGCATTTGGTTTAAAAGCTGGAGTCTCTTTTCACAAAGTAGGACTCAGGGATATTCAATCCAGTTTGCCAGACCCTAATGAAGGTATTTTTGGAGAAGACATCAACGATACATCATTTAATTTAGGATCAGGGTTATTTTATTACACAGATAAATATTATGTGTCTTTTTCGATTCCAAATATGATTAAATCAGCGCACTTAGATTATAATGGACGTGAATATGGTTCAGATGTGTCTCACTATTTTTTAACCGCAGGTTATGTTTTTGATCTTAATTACGAATTGAAATTCAAGCCTTCGTTAATGTTAAAATCGGCGTTTAATGTATCTCCGTCTTTAGATGTTTCCGCCAATTTTTTATATCAAGAGAAATTTGAGATTGGGGCAACTTATAGATTGGAAGACAGTTTTGGCGGAATGGTCAATTTTGCTATCACACCTGAATTAAGAATTGGGTATGCTTACGATCATATTATTTCAGATTTGAAAGTAACTTCTCCATCATCACATGAATTCATATTGTTATATGATTTATTTGAATCGAAAAAAGTTTCACGTTCTCCTAGATTTTTCTAAAATTTAATTTTTATAATTAATGAAAAAAAATACACTTTTACTGTTTTTTGTGCTGGCAGGTTTCTCACTTTGCGCACAAAATAAAGAGACTAAAAATGCAGATAAATTATTTGAAAGCTACGATTATGTTGAAGCTGCTGAAGGATATTTAGCTTTAGTTGAAAAAGGAAATACAGATGCTTATGTGACTAAACAACTTGGTGATAGTTATTATTATATGCACAATACCGTAGAAGCCGAAAAATGGTACGCCAAAGCTGTACAAACAAAACAAGATGCAGAAACGTATTATAGATACGCTCAAATGTTGAAATCTAACGGTAAATACACGGAGTCTAATGCTCAAATGAAAACATTTTCAGCTTTAGCACCAGACGATCAGAGAGCTAAACAATTCAATAAGAATCCAAATTACCTTTCGGTATTGAATAAAGAGAAGCTTTTTGTTGTAGATAAAATTTCAGTTAATTCTCAAAGATCAGATTTTGGAGCAAGTCTTTATGGAGATATACTTTATTTTGCAAGTGCAAGAAATGAAAGTAATAAAATATACGGTTGGAATAACGAACCTTATTTAGACATTTATCAGTCTACTTATAATGCTGATGGAAGCTATTCAGAGCCAATTCCTGTAGATGAATTAAACAGTAGGTTTCATGAAGGTCCTGTTACAATGACCAAAGACGGTAATGTTGTTTACTTTTCAAGCGAAAGTTTCAAAGATAAATTATTCGAGAAAGATAAAACACACAAGCTGAAATTTGGTCAAGTGAATCTTTACAAAGCTGTTAAAGAAAACGGTAAATGGGGATCTATTACTTCACTGCCATTCAATAGTAAAAGTTATTCTATGGGGAACCCATCTATAGATGCAGATGGAAAGGTTCTTTATTTTGCTTCTAATATGCCTGGTTCTGTAGGAGGAACTGATATTTGGAAAGTAACAGTGAATAATGATGGAACATATGGCGCGCCAGAAAATTTAGGAAATAAAATTAACACAGCTGGTGACGAGAATTTTCCTTTTGTAACAGATGATGCTATTTTATATTTTTCTTCAAACGGCTTGACTGGTTTTGGAAGCTTAGATGTTTTTTCTGTTGATTTAAATAAAGATGAGGAACCATATAACATTGGAAAACCTGTAAATACGGAGAAAGATGATTTTGCTTTTACATTTAATAAAGAAAAAAATATTGGTTATTTATCCAGTAATCGTAGTGGCGTAGACCATATCTATAGTTCTATTCCAGTATGTAAAGGGCAGATTCTTAGTGTGGTAAAAAATGCCAAAACTGGGGAGTTATTAGCTAATTCTAAAGTTGTTATTTTAGATGCGACTAATACAGTTTTAGATACTCAAATGTCTAATATGAATGGAGAAGTTCTTTATGACGTAGAATGTCAAAAGCCATATACTATAGAAGTTTTTAAAGATGGTTATGTTTCAAAATCTTTTCCTGTAGCTAAAATTAGTGAAGGAAAAGTTACCGTTGATGCAGTAATTGATCCAATTGAAGTTATAGTTACTGAAACCGAAATTATTTTAAATCCTATTTATTTCGAATACAACAAAAGCAATATAACTAAGAATGGTGCTGCAGAACTTGATAAATTGGTTTATGTAATGTCTCAAAATGATAAATTGAAAATTTATGTTAAGGCACATACTGATTCCAGAGGTACTGATGAATTTAACTTAGATCTTTCTGAGAGAAGAGCAAATGCTACTGTAGCATACATTATTTCAAAAGGAATTAGTGTTGATAAAATAACTGGAAAAGGTTTTGGCGAATCAGAATTTAAAGTGGATTGTCAGGAAAATTGTACCGAAGAAGAACATGCCTTAAACAGACGTTCTGAGTTTATGATTGTGAAATAAGCTACTTATAATAGTAAAAATTAAAAAACAGGATGCCGTTGAGCATCCTGTTTTTCGTTTAATATTATTTTGGTTGTTTTTTAATTAACCGTGAATCGTTTCTTGTTTACCATAATTCGTGATTATCGAAGTTTCAAATTCAATCCATTCCTTCCAGCGTTTGTCTACATCAATGTTGTCAGCATATTTTCGAGCGAAACCCAAGAAAGTGGTATAGTGTCCTGCTTCGGAAATCATGAGGTCTCTGTAAAAAGTGGCTAATTCGACATCTTTTATGTTTTCTGATAAAACTTTAAACCGCTCACAACTTCTGGCTTCAATCATAGCCGAAAATAACAATCGATCACAAAGAGCATCTTTTCGGCTGCCATCTTTTTTCATAAATTTAAAAAGTTCATTTACATAATGATCTTTCCTTTCTCTGCCTAAAGTCAGTCCTTTGCTTTTGATTAAATTATGAACTAATTGCAAGTGATCTAATTCTTCTTTTGCAATAATCAGCATCTCGGTTACTAATTCTTCCAATTCGGAGTTATAAGTAACCAGACTTATCGCATTTGATGCTGCCTTTTGTTCACACCAAGCATGATCCGTCAAGATTTCTTCTATATTCGATTCAACTATATTTACCCAACGAGGGTCTGTGGCTAATTTTAATCCTAACATGATACTGAAATTTATTTAGAACAAAATTAGTGTTTTCTAATCTATTTTTTGTCCAAATGACGGGATTGAACACAAAATAGCATTATTTTGCAATTGAAATTTATAATAATATGAATCAGGTTCAAAAGCTTTTAATTATTGGTTTTGTTTGGCCGGAGCCAAATTCGTCCGCAGCAGGAGGAAGGATGATGCAGCTGATTTCACTTTTTAAAGCACAAGGTTTTAGTGTTACGTTTACCAGTCCTGCGCAAAACAGCGATTTCATGGTTGATTTAGGCGAATATGAAGTGGATAAAAAATCAATTGAACTGAACAATTCCAGTTTTGATATTTTTGTAAAAGAACTGAATCCTGCTGTAGTTTTGTTTGATCGTTTTATGATGGAGGAGCAATTTGGTTGGCGTGTAGCTGAAAATTGCCCGGATGCGTTGCGAATATTAGATACTGAAGATTTACATTGTTTGCGATTGGCTCGCCAGAAAGCGTTTAAGGAAAATCGTTCTTTTAGTACAACTGATTTATTTGTAGAAGAGGTTGCGAAACGTGAAATTGCCAGTATTTTACGTTGTGATTTGTCTTTAATGATTTCCGAATTTGAAATGGAATTATTAGAATCTACATTCAAAATAGATAAAGCATTATTGTATTATTTGCCTTTTTTATTGGAACCAATCATCAGTTCTGAAATAGAGGAACTGCCTTCTTTCGAAAATCGAAAAGACTTTATTTTTATCGGAAATTTTCTTCATGAGCCCAATTGGAATGCCGTTCAGTATTTAAAAGAAACGATTTGGCCTTTAATAAAAAAGCAAGTGCCAGAAGCTGTTTTGAATGTTTATGGTGCTTATCCTTCACAAAAAGTAATACAATTGAATAATGTCAGAGATAGTTTTTTAATTATGGGACGAGCTAGCAACGCTCAAGACGTAGTTAAGGAAGCGCGAGTTGTTTTGGCTCCTTTGCGTTTTGGAGCCGGTATTAAAGGGAAGTTATTGGAAGCGATGCAATGTGGAACACCAAGCGTAACGACTACTATTGGTTCTGAATCCATGCACGGGGATTTGCCTTGGAATGGCTTTATTACGGATGATGTAGCTGATTTTGTCGATGCAGCAGTACAATTGTATCTAGACAAAACAATTTGGGTTAAAGCCCAAAAAAACGGAATTGAGATTGTCAATCAAAGATATTCTAAAGGTTTGTTCGAAACGGACTTTAGTACTAAAATAGAATTTTTACGATCTAATTTTGAGCAACATCGGTTGAGCAATTTTATGGGGGCTATGTTGCAGCATCATACTTTAAAAAGTACCAAATATATGTCTCGATGGATTGAGGAGAAGAATAAATAAAAAATCCCGTCTTGTTTTTAAAACTTGACGGGATTTGTATTTTAAGAACCGAGTTATTACGCAAGCATCGTAACTGGGTTTTCTATAAATTGTTTCAATGTTTGTAAAAATTGAGCTCCAGTTGCACCATCAATTGTTCTGTGGTCGCAAGCTAAAGATAACATCATTGTGTTTCCTACAACAATCTGACCATTTTTCACAACCGGTTTTTCTACAATAGCTCCTACAGATAGGATAGCAGAATTAGGTTGATTGATGATAGAGTTGAATTCTGTAATACCAAACATTCCAAGATTAGAAACTGTAAAAGTACTTCCTTCCATTTCTGTAGGCAATAATTTTTTGTTTTTAGCTCTTCCTGCAAGATCTCTTACGCTTCCGCCAATTTGAGATAAACTCATAGCATCTGTAAAACGTAATACAGGAACTACTAATCCGTCTTCAACAGCTACAGCAACTCCAATATTCACGTGATGGTTGATGATGATAGCATCTTCTCTCCATTGAGAATTTATTTTTGGATGTTTTTTCAATGCTAATGCACACGCTTTTATCACCATATCGTTGAATGATACTTTTGTATCAGGAACGCTGTTAATGATAGCTCTTGATTTCATTGCTTCGTCCATAGTTACCTCAATCACTAAGTTGTAATGTGGCGCAGTGAATAAAGACTCTGCTAAACGTTTTGCAATGATTTTTCGCATTTGCGAATTCTTGATTTCTTCTGTGAAAACTTCTCCTGCAGGTACAAATGGTTTTGCAGCAGCTACAGTTTCTGCTTTGGCTGGAGCAGCACTTGTCGGTGCTGGAGCAGCGCTAGTTTGTGGTGTGAAGTTTTCGATATCGCTTTTTACAATACGTCCGTTTTCACCAGAACCTTTCACTTGAGTCAATTGAATTCCTTTGTCACTAGCAATTTTCTTTGCCAATGGTGATGCTAAAATTCGTTGACCGTCAGTTGATGACTCTTGAACGATTGGTTCCGAAGCTTTTTCTGTTGAAGCAACTTCTTTTTCTTCTGCTACGGCAGGAGCTGCTTGTGGCGCTCCGCCAGTTTTATAATTTTCAGCAATTCCGCTGATATCAGTTCCTGCAGGTCCAATGATTGCCAAAAGACTATCAACTGGTGCAGTATTTCCTTCTTCGATTCCTACGTATAATAAAGTTCCTTCGTTGAAAGATTCGAATTCCATTGTTGCTTTGTCGGTTTCGATTTCAGCAAGAATGTCTCCTTCGCTTACTTTATCACCTACTTTTTTCAACCAGGTAGCTACTGTTCCTTCTGTCATGGTGTCGCTTAAACGAGGCATCGTGATAACTACAACTCCTTTTGGTAATGAAGCTGTAGCAGGTGCTGCAGCTTTAGTAACTTCTGGAGTAGTTGCTGTTTCTTCAGTAACTTTTGTTTCTTCTTTAGCTGGAGCTGCATCAGCTGGTTTTCCTGCTAATAATGCCGAAATATCCTCGCCTTCTTTTCCTATAATTGCTAATAAAGAGTCAACCGGTGCAGTTTCACCAGCAGGGATTCCTATGTGTAAAAGTGTTCCTTCGTTGAAAGACTCAAATTCCATTGTTGCTTTGTCAGTTTCAATTTCTGCAAGGATATCACCTTCGCTTACTTTATCACCTACTTTTTTTAGCCAAGTCGCTACCGTTCCTTCCGTCATCGTATCGCTCAAACGAGGCATTGTAATTATTGTTGCCATAATTGATTTATAGTTTATGAGGTAAAAATGGATAGTTCTCTTGTTCGTATACTACATCGTATAGCTGTTCAATAGGCGGGTATTCAGATTCTTCGGCAAATGTTACACATTCTTCCACTAAATCTTTTACTCTTTGATCAATTGCTTCGATTTCTTCTTCTGTAGCATATTTTTGATCTTTAATTACATCTAAAACTTGAGTAATTGGATCAATTTTTTTATACTCTTCTACTTCTTCTTTCGAACGGTATAATTGTGCATCCGACATAGAGTGTCCTCTATAACGGTATGTTTTCATTTCTAAGAAAGTTGGTCCGTCTCCACGACGTGCTCTGTCAATTGCTTCAGTCATTGCTTCAGCAACTTTTACAGGGTTCATTCCGTCAACTGGTCCACAAGGCATTTCGTATCCTAAACCTAATTTCCAGATATCAGTATGATTGGCTGTTCTTTCTACAGAAGTTCCCATAGCGTAACCATTGTTTTCAACAATGAAAACCACTGGAAGTTTCCATAACATAGCCATGTTAAAAGCTTCGTGTAAAGATCCTTGACGTGCTGCTCCATCACCAAAATAAGTCATAGTAACACCGCCAGTTTCAAAATATTTGTCTGCAAAAGCTAATCCTGCACCTACAGGAATTTGTCCTCCTACAATTCCGTGACCACCATAAAAACGGTGCTCTTTTGAAAAGATGTGCATAGAACCACCCATACCTTTTGAAGTTCCGGTAACTTTTCCTAAAAGTTCTGCCATTACTCGTCTAGGATCAACTCCCATACCTATTGGCTGAACGTGATTTCTGTAAGCAGTAATCATTTTGTCTTTTGTCAAGTCCATTGCGTGCAATGCACCAGCTAATACGGCCTCTTGACCATTGTATAAATGTAGAAATCCTCTAACTTTTTGTTGGATGTATAATGCTGCAAGTTTGTCCTCAAACTTTCTCCAAAGCAGCATATCTTCATACCACTTTAAATATACTTCTTTTGTAACTTCTTTCATCTGAATTTTTCTTTTGCTAAAGTGTTATTGTATTATCAATTTGTACCTATAACGCAAAATAGTTTCCTCCCACAAATTTGCGAAATGCAAAAATAAGACATTCCAAGTAAGAACTAAAATTTAATAGGCAATTTTTGGAATTTTTACAAGAATTTTTTATCGAACATAAATGGAAGCAAGTTTTTCAGGGATTCTGATTTGTAAATTGCGCCAATTTCTCCCATAAAATAGATTTCGATAGGGGTCTCTTGTTTGATTTCGTATTCGGCGATAGATTGTCTGCAAGATCCGCAAGGTGGAATCGGAGCTGTAGTTTGATTCGAGTCAGAAGCAGCTGTAATTGCCATTTTTAAAATTTTGGCTTCCGGATACACTGCTCCGGCATAAAAAATAGCGACACGTTCCGCGCACAGTCCCGAAGGATAGGCTGCGTTTTCTTGGTTGGAGCCTACTACAATTTTACCGTTGTCTAAAACAATTGCAACTCCAACTCTGAATTTTGAATAGGGAGCATAAGCATTTTTTCGGACTTCAACGGCTTGCGTCATTAATTCCTGAATGTCATTTGGTAAATCTTGAATAGAATCGAATACTTTGAATTGAGTGGTAATTGTTATTTCTTTCATACTTTTTTAAGGAAAAAAAATCCAAACTTCATAGTGTTGAAATTTGGATTGTTATTTGTGGATTTTATTTATGTTTAATATTCGTCATATTTGTCTCCAAAATTGAAGGTAAGAGAAAAACGAAGCGTGTTCTCTAAAGGGTTTTTTACTTTTGATGCCGAGAATAAATACGAAACATCTACTTTGACAACATTGTATTTGAAACCTGCTCCAAGCGAGAAAAATTGACGAGCTCCTTTTAAAGGACTTTCGTGAAAATATCCCAAACGCATCGCAAAGGAATCTTGGTACAAATATTCGGCGCCTACAGCATAAGTAACTTCTTTTAATTCCTCGCTAAATCCATCAGGAGCATCACCAAATGATTCGAAAACACCGGAAGTCCAACCAATAGCGCGGTAATTCTGGTTGTTTTGATTGCGTTCTTCAGTTGTTACGGTTCCGTCACCGTTTAAATCAGGATCTTGTGGTGTAGGAACTAATAGTTTGTTAAATTCAACATTGACAGCAACCTTGTTATAGTCGTCTAAAATAAAATCAAAACCAGTTCCTATTTTTAAATTGGCAGGTATGAAGTTGTTGTTAAAGTCATCGTTGTCATAACTGATTTTTGGACCTAAATTTTGAATATTAAATCCTGCTCTCCATCTTCCGTTGAATTCGTTGTACGCTATTTCTTCGGATTGGTAAAAACCGGCTACATCAACAGCAAATGTACTTGCAGATGATGCATCGTTATTATCTGAAGCCACTTTTAGATTTGAATTGATAAACCTTCCTGCAATAGCCATAGAGAATTTCTCGCTTAGCTTTAAGGAATAAGAACCATCGATGGCAAACTCGTTTGGAGAAACTATTCTAGGCGTTTCGTTAGGATCGCCTGTTTCGCGTAATTCAATTTCACCTAAACCAAAGTAACGAAGGCTTCCTGCAAAGGCACTTCTTTCATTTAATTTTTGATAATAGGTCAATTGCCCTAATGATATATCATTAACCAGGTCAGTAAGGTAAGGTGTGTAGCTTATAGAAAATCCTTTTTGGTCCGTTGCAAAAGCATATTTAGCCGGATTCCATTGTTGTGAAAAAGCATCAGCTGATGTTGCAACTCCTACGTCTGCCATACCTGCAGCTCTAGCGTCGGCTGCAACTAATAAAAAGGGAACCCCCGGGTTTATAACTCTATCTTGTGCTTTTGTAAAAGAAATTACAAATAAAAAGATAAAAAGTAATGTTATTTTTTTCATTATTGTAGGAAGTTTTATTAAACAAATATAGTATTTTATTAAAGTATAACAAGTTTTTCAAATTTTTCAGTTTTCTTATTTGTTAGACTTGATTTTACGGTTAGTTTGTAGACATAAACGCCTTTCCCTATTTTATCTCCAAAATCATCTTTGCCATCCCAAGTGATTTCTTTTGATAAAAATCCTTCAGTTGTGATAATTTGATTTTTTGTCCAAACCACTTTTCCTGTTATTGTCATTACTTGAACTTGAACGTCCAATGGTTCAAATGGTCTGTTGTGTGTAAACCAAAACTCAGTATAATTAACGAACGGATTTGGATAATTCAACACATGTGTCAATGTTATCGTTTCATCACCTACAACAATAAACTGAATCTCAGCGGTTATCGGGTTGTTGTATACATCCCACGCTTTGAATGTTATAGTGTGTAATCCCGGAGCTAAATTGCGCAACGGAAACCGGAGAGTTCCACTTGTAAAATCGTCTAATGTTGTTTGATAATAATCATTCAGTACAAAGGGATTGCTTACATCTCCATCAAGAATAGCAACAATATCATGGCCTATTCCGCTTGCCGTATTTATTCCGTTTTCATCTTCAAGCAGTGCAACAAGAAATGGGGATTCATTAGTTGTTCCGCCAGAAACAAAAGTCTCGTCATTCATATATAACTTAACTCTTGGACTAATATTGTCTGCGGTTGCATTTTCATTTATTCCGCCTATTTTTATTGTTGAATCGTATCCGGTTTCGTTCTGTAATAACTGATTTTTTTTGGAATAAAAACTAATCCTTCCGTTGGCCAATGGAACTCTAATGTCTCTTGGTACAACAAAACTAAACTCAAACTGGCCATTAGTGACCGATGCGTTTCCTCTGAATATTGTTTCGCCTAAAACATTGAAATTAATAGGCGGACTATTACCGTCATTGTTATATGTTGTTCTTGAAACTGTTTTGTCAAAAATAGTTGTAGAAACTTCTCCGTTATAATTCGTCAACAAGTTATTGTTTTCATCTGTAACTTCTCCTGTCAGTTTCATTTTTGCCAATGATTTGAAGTCGTCAATGGTTTGGGTAACCGGAATGTCATTTACTTTAGTTAATCTAATTTTTGGCCTTGGAATAGCTAGCATCAATGCTGGATCACCAATATAAAAAACAACATTGGTCGCTGAATTTGGATTGCTGTTTTTTGAAATTCGCAGCGCCTCTGCAATTGAAGTATATTGGTTCGAATTGTACGACAATAAATTTTTTGTCAGAGCGTCGTTGAAATTTTCTGCACTGAATTGTCCAATGGATCGAATGGTTGTAATCATTGCTATTGCTCCGCCTTTAGGATTCCAATAGGTATATTCTCCAGCGGTTGGTCTCAAAGGATTGTCAAAACGGGAAAATTCACAAGTGATAGTTATAAATAAAGGATACTTGTATTGATTGCTCAAGTTCTGTCCATCTGATTTTTCCCAAATGCGTTCGCCTGATAAACCATCTTCGCCACCGTGTCCTAAATAATTAAACACCAAAGCCCCTTTTTCGAAAGCATTGAAGAAGTCCGTTCTTGCTTTTGGATATCTGGAACCTCCTGCGGATGCTTCTTGGACATAAGAATCTAAAAGAATTTTAGTCACATTTAGAAATGGTTTTTCAGAAGCAATTGTATTTGCAAGGCTATTTTGTCTGTTTTGTAAACTGGCATCAGATGCTATATCTGAATCATCAGAAACCAATGCGAAGTTATTTCTCCAGCTTCCGTAGGATTTCAAGTCGTGATATTCGATGACTTTACTTACCATTTCGTCAGCTTGTTTGGTATCATTCACCAGCATTCTGCCCACAGCAATATCAATTCCTCCAAAATACGAAACAACATTTCCTTCTGTAGCATCCATTAATCCAAAAAAATCATCTGAGGCAAAAGAGGATTCACCCGTTGTGCTACTGTTTAAGGCGTGGTAAATGGGCACGACATTAGTGTTGTTTGTGATTCTATTTTTAAAATCATAAGAGGCATCTCCAAAAAGATTGACAAACTTTACTCTTTTCTCCGGTGCCGAAGCATTTTCATAGATGTACTTAATGCAATTTCGGATTGCTGCAACATCTTGCTTTCCCGAAGAAAATTCTTGATAGATGGACTCCAATGGAATTACTTTTACATTTAAATTGGATTGGGTGCGATGAAAAGCGGCTAATTTTTCTGCTTGTGTGGCTAAAAAAGTGGGCGTGATAATCACGTAATCGATGTCTTGGAATTGACCTTGTCCGTTTTTTAATACTGTTCCTTTTAGGTTTTGATTAGTGACTTTTGATTTGGTATCTTTTAAAGGAGTATAATAATCCGAAGCATCTAAAGCAATATATTTTCTGAGTTCTCCCAAGTTTGCTTTAAAATTTATTGTGCTTTGATTTGAGTTTTCGATTGTGGTTACATTATAAATATCGGTGACATCCCAAATTTGTGGAATATCTGTTGTGTTTGAAAGGCTGTAATTCACAATTCCAAAACTTGAATTGGATTGATCGTATTGAAAATGAAACTGTTTTCCGTAGCCTTGCAGTTTTCGCTTGGCGATAAGCCTTATGTTGTCCAGAAAACCTTTGGAACCCGGAACACCATTATTATTGTATTTCAATTTTATTTTTATGTTTTCGGCACCATTAAAGCTGGTGTTGTTTGGTAAAGAACCTAAATAAAACTCAGTTCCGGAATTATTGTTTAAAGCAGGAAAAGAAATGGTGCCAACTGCAGTTCCATTTGCAGTCACATTCAAAGTAGTTGGGGTAAATGCAGCTGAAGCAGCTGTTAATAACACTTTTACAGGAGTTGAAGGATCAAAATTAGGGAAATTAAAATCGAATTCCTGTTCGTCTTTGACTTCAAATGATTCACCAAACCATTGGCGACCCAATCGCGCTACATTAATAAGGTCTACCTCGTGGTATTGTTGATTGTCAAAAGAAGTGATGTTTAAAGTGCTGCTTCCGGAAGGTTGAGCCATAGGAGCGATTCTTTTTCCATCGGCACCTTGAATAGTAATGTAATAATAGGACTTTGTATCGTACAGATTAGTAAAAGTCAAGCTTTCCTGGTTCCAAGTGTCAACTCCTTCGGCATAAAAAAGTATATAATCGTCGTTGTTGAAAATTCCGTCGGCTTCACCATTGATTTGAATTGCGTTTTCGGATAAGTCGTTTGGATAAAAAATACTGTTTGATAGCGGAAGCATTCGTCCGCCATTACCATAAATTTTTATTTTTCGCGGGTCTAATGTATTTGGGTCTAACCCTAATTGTTGTAAAAAAGTTTTAGTGATTTTATATACGCCGGATTTTTCAACATAAAATTGATACCAGTTGCCTTTTGCTAAAACAGAATTGATGATGCTATTTGTGCTTGCGCTTTTGCTGGATTGTGATATTCTGGCAGTATTGGCGTCTACTTCATAGGAAAAAGACTTTATGCGTTTAAAACCGAAATCGTCCTTAATTATAGGTGAAAGATTGATAAAAGCGTCTCTGATGTCTCTTGAAATGCTTACATTTAGAGATGCATTTATTGTTTTAGGAATGTTTTCGGAAGCCAAATCGCCAAGTTGTGAAGTTGTGATTGTTTCGTAAGTTACATTTGTGATTGTGACTTTCGCTTCGTTAAAAGAGATTGGCTCTTTTATTTTTAAGGTATAAAGCAATGCCTTTTGGGAAGCATCATAATGAAAATTATTTCCTGTAAATTGAGGGATAATGACTTTGAAATCACCATAGGACATTTCTTTTTTATCTGTCCATTCAATGACTGCGTCACCTTTAATTTGAGCAAAAGAAACAAAAGGAATCAGGCATAAATAAGCCAAAAGTATTTTTCTCATCGTTTTTTTAACGTGATTAATAGTGAGTTATTATTTATCAGTAAAAATAAACCATTTCGTGTGATTTAAATAATAAATATTATAAATTTGCGTTTTGATATATAATTTATTGTTAAAATTACATCGGCGAAAATTATTTAAAAGTATGATGTTGATTAATGGTTAATTATTATATTGCGGCACTTAAATTATTACCTACTATTATTACCTACTAAAGAGTATGAAAGCAAACAAAATTATGGGCTTACGATTGTTGATATCAATCCTGTTAGTAATTGGTTTTTCCAGTTGCAGTAAAAAGTCCAGCTCCAAAAACACCTCAAGAGCAACCGGTTGGAATATGGACAGCAAAAAAGCAGGTTCAAGTAAAAAACAACAAGCAGGGCCAGGTTTGGTTTTTGTGGAAGGTGGTACATTTACTATGGGAAAAGTAGAGGATGATGTTATGCATGATTGGAATAATACGCCAACACAACAGCACGTTCAGTCTTTTTATATGGATGAGACTGAAGTTACAAACTCTATGTATTTAGATTACTTAGATTGGTTGAAAAGTGTTTACCCACCCACTGAAGAAAATTATAAAAACATATACGAAGGAGCCTCACCTGATACGTTAGTTTGGAGAAATAGATTGGGTTACAATGAAACGATGACTAATAATTATTTAAGACATCCTTCTTATGCAGAATATCCTGTTGTTGGAGTAAATTGGATTCAAGCAGTTGAATTCAGTAACTGGAGAACGCAACGTGTAAATGAAGCGCTTTTGGAAAAAAACGGATATCTTAAAAAGAATGCAAAGACTTTAGATGTAACGGCTGACAGTAATTTTGATACAGAAACGTATTTGAATTCACCTACTTTGGCATACGGAGGAAATGAAGAAATTGTATTAAAAGGAAAAAATGGAGGTAAAAAAGCTCCTAAAGCTGGAAAAGACGGTAAAGTTATTGAGCCTAAAAATGTTTATGCACAACGCTCTTCTGGAATACTTCTTCCTGAATACAGACTACCAACTGAAGCAGAATGGGAATATGCAGCTGCTGCCGATGTAGGACAAAGAGAATACAATATCTATAAAGGTCAAAAAAAATACCCTTGGTCAGGCGGTTATACTCGTTCAGGTAAAAGACAAAGTAAAGGAGATCAGTTAGCCAATTTCAAACAAGGTAATGGAGATTACGGTGGAATTGCAGGTTGGTCTGATGATGGTGCAGATATTACCAATGAAGTTAAAAAATACCCTGCAAATGATTTTGGATTGTATGATATGGCTGGAAATGTTGCTGAATGGGTACAAGATGTTTACAGACCTATAATTGACAATGAAGCGAATGACTTCAATTATTTTAGAGGAAATCAATACACTAAAAATAAAATCGGAGCAGACGGTAAGGTTGAAATTGTTACTAAAGAGAATATGAAATTTGATACTTTAAGTAACGGTAGAATAGTTGCCAGAAAATTCCCGGGTCAAATAGCTCAAGTTCCTGTTGATGAAAAAGAGACGTATTTGAGACAGAATTTCGACAAAAGTGATAATACTAATTACAGAGATGGTGATAAACAATCTACCAGATATTATAACTTTGGATCTTCTGAAGCGGATACTGAAAAACAAAAAGATGAGAAAATCATGTATAACTCACCTAAACACAATGTTACTACAGACAGTTTAGGTAAAATGGTTAGAAAATATGATAAATCAAGCAAGAGAACAACTTTAATAAATGATGAAGTTAGAGTTTATAAAGGTGGTTCTTGGAGAGATAGAGCTTATTGGTTAGATCCTGCACAAAGAAGGTATTTTCCACAAGATATGGCTACAGATTACATCGGTTTTAGATGTGCTATGTCTAGAGTAGGGCCTAAAGCAGACAAGAAAAAAACAGCTAGAAATTAATTTTTTTTATAAAATAAAAATAAAAGCCCTTTGATTAGGGCTTTTATTTTTTTAAATCATTTCAAATGGATATTAGTTACATTCATAGTTTATTTTTAAAATGTAAATCGGTTTCGATTGATACCCGTAAGATTGAGTTCAACTCCTTATTTGTCGCCATAAAAGGGGAGCGTTTTGATGCTAATACATTTGCGAAAGAAGCATTAGATAAAGGTGCTTCTTATGTAATAATTGACGATGAATCTTATTTTATTGACCAAAGAACAATCTTAGTTGATGACAGTTTAATAGCCTTACAGGAACTGGCTAAGTTTCACCGTGAATATTTGAAACTCCCTATAATTGCCCTTACCGGAAGTAATGGAAAAACTACGACCAAAGAACTGATTCATGTTGTTCTTTCTAAAAAAATCAATACTAAAGCTACCGTTGGAAACCTTAACAATCACATTGGTGTTCCGTTGACATTGCTTTCGTTTAATTCAGAAACAGAAATTGGAATTGTTGAAATGGGGGCGAACCACAAAAAAGAAATTGAATTTCTATGTGAATTAGCAAAACCGGATTATGGCTACATCACTAATTTTGGAAAAGCGCATTTAGAAGGTTTTGGTGGTGTTGAAGGAGTGATTGAAGGAAAAAGCGAAATGTATCAGTACCTTTCTGTAAATGATAAACTTGCTTTTATAAATCTGGAAGATCCTATTCAAGTTGAAAAGTCAATGTCGTTAAAGGCCTATTCTTTTGGCATTAATAAAACAAACGCAGATGTAAATATTACCTCAGTCAAAGCAAATCCATTTGTGGCAATAAACTATTCTGATCTAACTATTTCAACACATTTAATAGGCTTGTATAATGCCAATAACATCAATGCGGCGCTAACTATAGGAAAGTATTTTAAAATTGATGATATCGCAATAAAAGAAGCTTTAGAAAGCTATGTGCCTGAGAATAACAGATCGCAGTTATTGACAAAAGGAACTAACCAAATTATTCTGGATGCCTATAATGCAAACCCGAGCAGTATGGCTGTAGCTATTGAGAATTTTCTGCAGTTAGAGAGTTCAAATAAAGCAATGATTTTGGGAGACATGTTTGAGTTAGGAAAGGAAAGTCAGGAAGAGCATAAAGCAATAGTTGACTTGCTTTCAAATGAAGATAACGTGAAATGTTATTTTATCGGTTCAGCATTTTATGCCAATAAATTTGAAAAAAGTAACTTTTGGTTTTACAATACATTTGAAGAATTTTCAAATGATTTGCCAATGACTGAATTCAACAATTGTACTATTTTGATAAAAGGATCCAGGGGAATGGCATTGGAGCGAACTTTAAATTTCTTGACATAAAGAACAGCTGTTTTTATCATAGAACTGCCATCATAGTAATTTATGATGGCATTTTGGTTTTTATTAAATGCTCATTAGAAATCCAATCAGATTTTCTTTTTTATTGAGTCCTAGTTTTTTTCTCAATCGGTAACGTGCCAGTTCTACTCCTCCGTTTGAGATATTCATGATTTCGGCAATCTCTTTCGTTGACATATTCATTAATAGATAGGTTGATAAGTCCAATTCTCGGGGAGATATTGTAGGATATTTTTCCTTTAATCTTTTCAGGAAATCAAAATGTACATTCTTAATGTGTTTTTCTAAGTCTTTCCAGCTTTTGTCTGCGTTAACTTCTTTGGTGATGCTTTTATTCAATTTTGTAAATTGAAACTTAGTAGAATCATCAAAAGATTCGACATTGATATCTTTTAATTTGTAAATGATGCCATTTAGGATTTTGTTTTTCTTAACTACTTGTAGCGAATTATTGACTAATTCTTTATCCTTAGCTAAAATCTTAATTTGTAACTTGTCACTTTTTAATTTTTCAATTTCTTTTTCCAGTTCGTATTGTTCCTGTCTTATTTTAGATTCTTTCTCTAAATATAGTCTTCGCTGCTCTATTGTTTCGTAATATTTGTTTTTTCGTATCTTCATTTTTACTCTGTTGCGAATGAAAAATACAGAAGCAACTATTAGTAAAAGATAAAATAAATATGCCAAAAAATGCCTGTACCAAGGAGGGGAAACAGTAAAAGTAGCAATTGCTTCTTGCGATTGAATCCCATGACTGTTTCTCACTTTTAATTTCATTTTGTAATCACCTTCTCTTAAGTTAGTGTATTCTTTAATTGAAATGGAAGACCAAGCGCTCCATCGATCATCAAAACCTTCCAGTTGGTAAGAGAATTCTACATTCTCCAGATTTTCATAAGTAGGAGACGAGAATGTGAATTTTACGCGATTTGCTGAATAAGGTATTTTGAGCATGTCAATCTTATTTTGCCCGTTTCCTAAGATTATTGTATCTCCAGGATAAGAAAAACTTCGAATAAATGCTATTGGTTTTGACACGGAATAATTCTGTAGTTTCGGATTATAATGGGCTAAACCATCGGTTAAACCAATTAATATATTTTCAGGATTAATCGTGTTTACGGATATGTAGTTGTTTACGAGATTGCCTGTTAAACTGGAAAAAGGCGCAATAGAGTTTTTATAAGTGCCATTTTTCTGTTTCATTAAAACGCCTAATGATTCGCTGAAAATATACCAGATATTGCCATAACTATCTTCAGTTAAAGAATATATTTTTGGGACATCTTTAAATACCACGCTAATTTTTTTATCTTCAAAAAACAAATCTTGTTCTTGTGAATACTTATAAAAACGATTATCTGTTTGAAAGTATACGTTGTTTTTCATTCGTTGTAAACTCCCTATTCCTTTAACTGAGTTGGATAGATTTTTATGTGTTTTTATAGATTTAAATTTGTTTAAACCATCCGATAGGGTTAGCTGGTAAAGTAAATTGTCTTTTTTTAACCACAAATTAAGCTCATCTATTTCAAATGTATTGGCCGATAGGTCAAATCCTTCTACTTGATTTTTATAGCTCCATCCGCCCGATGTTTTTTCAAATATGGTAAATCCGTAGTAGGTTGACCCAATTAAGTAATTAGGGCGGTTAGGAATTGGCTTAAAGCCAAAATGCCCTTTGTTGTCTAATGTTTTAATAACTTTTCCTCCCGAAACCAACAATGCGCCTCTATTATGAGCACAGATTAGCTGGTCGTCTATCACTTGAATATTCCAAGCCTGACCTGTGGTTCCTTCAACAAGTTTAAAAGTGTCTTCTTTAATGCTGTTGCTCCAAGAATGGTAAAAAAGACCTTGATTAGTGGCTACGTAAAGGTTTCCTTTATAAGCAGCAGAAGCATAAACGGTACTTAAATCATAACTGAAACCAAAATAGGTAAATGGAGAATTTTCATTAATAAAGGCAATTCCATTGTCTAGTCCCAGCCAAAGATTGTTTTTACTGTCAATAAATGAAGTCAGTACGGTATTGTTTTGCAATCCCTTTTTATGATTGATGTGCTGAATTATATTTCCGTTTAAGTCGCAAATAATCATGCCGTCTAATACGGAATTCAGAATGATGAACTTATCTTTTATAGTTACCCCGCCAAGGGAACTGTTTTTTTTGATAAAATAATTTGCTTCGGTATTCCATGAAGTGATTTTTTCATTGTCATATATAAAAAGCCCTTTGTCTAAAGTTGTAATAAGTATTTTATTATCTGGCATTGGGAACATTCCCCAGATTTCTGTAGTGTTCAAAACGGTAGTTCCTTTTAACGGAAACAATTTTCCGTTTTTATATTCCAATATTCCTGCAGAAATATCCTGAAAATAAAGTTGGTTTTTTACCTGAAATGAAAATTGAAATCTGTTTGGGGATTCCAGTAATTTAAGCTTCTGGTTTTTGAAAATATAGGCTCTTGTAAACGATTGAAATAGTACTTCTCCTTTATGGATATGAATTTTCCAGATGAAGTCAATCGCTTTGATGTTGTCTTTGTTTATTAGTTTTGAAACTGAAAAATAAACCAGTTTTCCTTTAGAATTAGCTTCGAAATATCCAAATTCATCATAGCCTCCAACAAAAATTCTCCCGGAGTCATCAATCTTCAAACACCTGATGGCAGATAAATTTGGCAAACTGTATTTTTTCCATGATGATCCGTCAAATTGGAAAAGACCATTATTATTCGCAAAATATAAATTGCCGTTTTTATCTTGATCTATGTTCCAGTTTTGAGTACCACCTTTATAGTCGGTTCTTTTATAGTTTCTAATTTCCGGCAAGCCAATATTTTTTACTTGTCCATAGATTGTTGTAAAGGATGATAAAATAAAAAAAATTAGAATATGGAGTTTGGTAAATCTCATGATTGAAGTCTAGGTGTAATGAGTTGATTGTTATTAAAAAAGGGCAATTATTATTGTTTGTAAAACGATGGTTTTTCAATGAATTCAATAAATAAAACGCAATTTCTCTTTATTTCATAAATGTAGTGGTTTTTATTTAAATTAACATTTAAATAACAAAGCAAAAAAATATTTAATCTATTTAAAAACAATTATTTATAAATTTTTTGATGTGTTTTTGTTAAGTATTAAAAATGTATTTGATGTGTTTTTGTAGTAAATAATTAAAATGAATATAGAAAAAATAGTGATAATATTGCTTCAAATTACTAATTAATTAACCAAAATTTTTAGAAATATGAAATTTACAAAACTGTTCATTTTTTGTCTTTTATCTATTCTATTCTCAGTTTATGCACAAGCACAAGATGTTACTGTAAACGGAAAAGTATATGACGAAAACGGGCTGCCCATCCCAGGAGTAAGCGTTTTAATTAAAGGAACTTCCAAAGCTGCGGCTACGGATTTTGATGGGAACTATCAAATTAAGGCCGATTCAAAAGCCACTTTAGAGTTTAGCTATGTAGGCTATATTACTTCAAAGGAAGCCATCAATGGAAGAAGTCGAGTTGATGTTAAACTTAAATCTTCAACAGAAAACTTGCAGGAAGTTGTCGTTGTAGGTTACGGAACTCAAAAGAAAAGTGTTGTTACTGGAGCAATATCGAGCGTAAAAGCAAAAGATCTTGAGAAAGTACCAAATGGTCGTATCGAGCAAGCTTTACAAGGTAGAGTTTCCGGTGTTACTATTGCTGCCAGTTCTGGGCAACCAGGTTCTGGATCAACAATCCGTGTCAGAGGGGTAACTACTTTTGGCGATGGTGGTAATAATCCACTTTGGGTTGTAGACGGAGTTGTTGTAGATGGTGGTGGAATAGGATTCCTTAATCAATCTGATATTGAGTCGATTGAAGTACTTAAGGATGCTGCTTCTGCTGCGATTTATGGTACTCGTGCTGCAACAGGAGTAATTTTGGTAACAACCAAAAAAGGAAAATCAGGAAAAATTTCTGTGAACTACAATGGTTTTTCAGGAATTTCATCTCCAGAAAAAACTTTAAATTTACTGAACGCCACACAATATGGTGCTTTGTTAAATGAAAAATCAGTTGCCGCCGGCGGTCCAGCAATATTTCCTAATTTATCTGCTTTAGGAGTTGGTACAGATTGGCAAAAAGCGATTTTTAATACAAGCGCTTTCCGTTATTCACATGAATTGAGTATCAGCGGAGGATCTGATGTTTCTAATTTTTATGCTTCTTTTGGACTTCAAGAACAAGAAGGAATTGTTTCAACAGAAATATCAAATTATAGTAAAAAGAATTTCCGTTTAAACTCAACACATAAAATATCTAAAGTTTTTACTTTCGGACAAACATTAGGTTTTTCGAGACAAAAAACAATTGGTATTGGAAATACAAACAGTGAGTTTGGTGGGCCGTTAAGTTCAGCAATCAACTTAGATCCAACTACTCCTTTGGTAGAAACAGATCCTGTAAAAGCGAATGATGCACCTTATGCTACTAATCCTGTAATTCGTGATGCAAACGGAAATCCTTATGGAATTTCAAGTTTGGTTGGTCAAGAAATGACGAATCCTTTGGCTTATGCCAAAACAAGATTAGGAAGTTATGGTACTTCAGATGACATCGTTGGTAACGCATATATTGAAGCGGCTATAACAAGTCATATAAAAGTGAGATCAACTTTTGGAGCAAAATTAGCAACATGGGGAGGTCAAGGATTTACACCTGTTTTCTATTTAAGTGCAACTTCAAATGTGCTAAAAAATAACTACAGTAAATATGAAAACAAAAGTTTTGCGTGGAATGTTGAAAACATATTGACGTATACAAATCAATTTGGGGATCATAACTTAACGGTTTTATTGGGTCAGGGATCTTATGTTGATAATATTGGTGGAGGTCTTGGTGCTACATTGTTTGGATTGCCTGTGACCAATTATAAAGATGCCTCTTTTAACTTTGATATACCACAATCTGACAGAAGCAGTTATACGTACGATTCTACGCATCATAAATTGAACTCTTTATTTTCACGTGTGAATTACGATTACAAAGAGAAATATTTAGTTACAGGGATTATTCGTCGTGATGGTTCTACACGTTTCGGTGGTAACAATAAATTCGGTGTATTTCCATCGTTTAATTTAGGGTGGGTTTTAACCAAAGAAGATTTTTGGAAAGAAAGTAAAGTACTTAATACTTTTAAAATAAGAGGTGGATACGGAGTCGTTGGAAACGATGCCATACCAGATTTTAGATACCTTTCTCTAGTTGAAGGTGGTTATAATTATTCTTTTGGAAACGCAGGAGCAATTACGACTGGTTATGCTAACCTTACACTTGATAACCCAGATTTGAGATGGGAGGAAACTTCTCAGGCAAATGTTGGTTTTGAATCCAAACTTTTTAATGACATAAGTCTTACTGTAGACTTGTACAAAAAATCAACCAAAGGGATTTTACGTCCAATAAATATTCCGGGTTATGTAGGTGTGACTGCAAGTCCAATAGGTAATGTTGCCGATATGGACAATAAAGGAATAGAGGTTGAATTAGGATATAAAAAGACTTTTGGTGATTTTAATTTCTCTGCTAATGGGAACGTTGCTTACTTAGAAAACAAAGTTACTTATGTGGCAGCAGATTCTAATTATTTAGTGGGTGATGCTTCTTTTCAATCTATGGGAGCAGTAACAAGAACACAAGTAGGGCAATCGTATAATTCATTTTACGGATTTAAAACAGCAGGTATTTTTCAAAATCAAGCAGAAATTGATGCTTATACAAATTCATCTGGAGGTTTGATTCAGCCAGCTGCCCGTCCGGGAGATTTCCGTTGGGTAGATACAGACGGTAATGGTTCAATTGGAGATGATGACAAACAATTTTTAGGAAGTAATATTCCAAAATACACTTTTGGTCTGACCTTAAATTTAGATTATAAAAACTTCGATTTGATGGCATTTGCTCAAGGAGCAGCAGGAAATAAAATTTTCCAGGGCTTGCGAAGACTGGATGTAGGAAATGCAAACTATCAAACGATTGCTTTAAGCAGGTGGACAGGTGAAGGAACTTCAAATGATTATCCTAGACTAACTAATGATGATACCAATGGAAATTTTGGAAAGATGTCAGATTTTTATTTAGAAAAAGGAGATTATCTTAGACTGAAACTAGTTCAACTTGGATATTCATTGCCTAGTAGTGTGGTGAGTAAAATTGGAGCGAATAAAGTACGTTTTTATTTAACTGCCGAGAACTTATTGACTATTACTAAATACACAGGTTATGATCCAGAAATTGGTGGAGGTGTATTCGGGATAGACAAAGGAATTTATCCACAAGCAAGAACATTTATGCTTGGAGCTAATTTACAATTTTAATACAATCAAGAATTATGAAAACGATAAAATTTAAATATTTATTTATTGCAGCAGCTGTGGTTTCATTCGGTTCCTGTACGGAAGAATTTGTAGATATAACGCCAAAGGGGTCATTTCTTTCGGATAACTATTATGCGAATCAAGACCAAGCTACAGCAGCTTTGGTAGGAGTTTATGATGCGATTAGAAAAAACACGGGTGGTTTTGAAAACATGGTAGGTATGATGAATGCTGGTTCTGATGACTTCTACGCAGGTGGAGGTGGTTCTACAGATGGAGCTGGAATTCAGGGTTTTTCTACGCATACACTTACAGGGACAATTGTTCCGGGAAGTTTTTGGAATGATCATTACCAAGGAATTTTTAGAGCAAACACTTTATTATTGAAATTACCGGGTGTTGCTATGCCAGATGATGTGAAAGCGCGATTTGCAGGAGAATCAAAAGCATTGAGAGCCATGTATTACTTCAACTTGGTTAGATTGTTCAAGAATGTTCCATTATTATTGGAGCCTTTAACCGCTACTAATATGTATGAAGTGGAGCAAGCGACATCAGAAGCAGTTTATGCTCAAATCGAGAAAGATTTGATTGAGGCAATAGCCACTTTACCAACAACTGTTCCTGCTGATACAGAATCTGGACGTCTTACAAAAGGTGCTGCACAGGCATTGCTTGGAAAAGTGTATTTACAAGAAGGTAAAAAATCCGAAGCAGCAGCTATTCTTGCCTTAGTAAATGGTACGCCGGGTGGAACAAATCAATATGGAAATAAATTGTTGACCAATTTTAGTGATTTATGGGTAGTTTCTAATAAGTTTAATACGGAGTCACTTATTGAAGTTTCTCACACTAGTGCCGGTAATTCTGACTGGGGATTCTGGGGTTCAGGTAGAGACGAAGGGAATTCATTGAATGTTATGGTAGGCCCTAGAAGTTATTCAAG
Organism: Flavobacterium sp. 120; assembly: GCF_003633605.1. Classification (NCBI taxonomy): domain Bacteria; kingdom Pseudomonadati; phylum Bacteroidota; class Flavobacteriia; order Flavobacteriales; family Flavobacteriaceae; genus Flavobacterium; species Flavobacterium sp. 120. The sequence continues at coordinate 457,587 of NZ_RBKZ01000001.1, forward strand.
ACCATCAGGTTCAACAGCACCTGATTTACCATCAGGATGGAGTTTTAATGTTATCACTCAAGATTTATATGACGCCATTAAGTTAGACCCAAGATTTGGTCCTACAATATTAGATTTAAAAGCTTTAAAAGCAGCTGGTAAAGCTGATTATATTGGTGGATATCAAGATACAGGATATTTCTTAAACAAATTCCTTCCTAGAAAAGAAGATGTAAGAACTGGTGGTGGAGCAGCAGAATTGAATTACAGACAAAATTCTTATATCATTAGATTAGCAGATACTTATTTGATGGAAGCCGAAGCATTAGGTTCTGGAGCAAGAGCTCAAGCTTTACTTGATGCAGTTAGATTAAGAGTTGGTTTGCCTTCTGTTCCGGTTACACTTGCAGCCATTAAAAATGAAAGAAGAATGGAACTTGCAGGTGAAGGACATAGATTTTTCGATCTTGTTCGATGGGGTGATGCAGCGTCTAAATTATCAAACAGAGGTTTCGTTGCCGGTAAAGATGAAATTTTTCCTATACCAGTAAGAGAACTTCAAGGAACTAAATTGAAACAAAACCCTGGCTATAATTAATAAAAGATAAAATTATGAAAAAGATAAAATTAATTTTCAGCTTTATACTAGTACTGCTTGTAGCTATAAGTTGTACTGTGGAGGGAATCAACGAAGATACTGCTCTTTTAGGTGCGGAATCATCGGCTAATCTCAATAAGATATTTGATATCAGCACTGATAATTCAGGAAAAGTAACAATAACTCCTACTGCAGATGGTGCTGTTTCTTTCAAAGTAGAATACGGACATGGAACAGTATCGTCAGTTAAAGTAGCTCCCGGAGCAAGTACAACCCATGTTTATCCAGAAGGGAAATATACGGTAAAAATTACTGCGACATCAATTTCTGGAGCGACAACTGAGCAAACATTCCCGTTAGATGTTGTGTATAGAGCGCCAGAAAACTTAGCGGTTACTTTAAATAAAAACATTCACAATTTAAAAGTAAAAGCCAAAGCGGATTATGCAAAATCGTATTTAGTTTATTTTGGAGATGTTCCTAATGAAGTTGGAACGCCATTAGCTACTGATGGAGAAGTTGCTCATGATTATGCAGTTGCCGGAACGTATAATGTAAAAGTTGTTGCGTTAAGCGGTGGCGCTGCCAAAACGGAAAAAACGACACCAACTATTATTTACAATGCGTACGGGTTACCAATTACCTATGAATTAACAACTCAAAATTATGGAGTTGGTGGAACTTTTGGTGGAATTTCAACTGCAGTAATAGCAAATCCTTTTCCAACAGGATTGAACACTAGTGCTACAGTTTGGAAATATACAAAATCAACAGGAGCAGAAACTTGGAGTGGAACTTATACTCCTTTGGATTCTCCAATAGATTTTGCAACTGGAAATAAAATCAAATTATTGATGTATGCAACAGAAGTGGGTAAAAATCTAAATGTAGAATTAGAATGGGCTGTAGGCGGAACTCCTGCAAATGGTGTTGCAGTTTTAAAAGTAGCCAATACTGTTGCCAATTCTTGGCAAGAATTAGTATTTGATTTCAGTACAATTGCAGCAATTCCGGCTAATGCCAAATTTACTCAACTTGTATTTAGATACGATGATTCAGCAAAAGGATCAGGAGAAGTAATTTATATAGACAATATTAGATTAACTAATTAAAAAAAATATGAAAACAAATATCAAATACATTTTAGGGCTTTTCATAGTAGCACTAACATTTATTAGCTGCAACGAAGAAGAGTATAGTTTGGGCGAATTATCGGCACCAGCAAATGTTGTCATAAATGCTGAGGTTGTCGGAGTAGATGCAACGCATCCAAACGGTGATGGTTCTGGAAGTGTAAAAATATCGGTAACAGGAGACAATGCTCTTTCGTATAAAATCGATTATGATGCAAGTACTCCATTGGATTTAGTTTATTTACCAACGGGTAAGGCTACTAAGAAATACACTTCTGTTGGGGTAAACACTTATAGAATAACTGTTGTAGCTTATGGCAAAGGAGGATCTTCTACTAATGTTACTAAAGACGTTACTGTAAGAAGTGATTTTACTGTTGCTCCGGAAATTGTTACTGCATTAACGAATAATGCTTCAAAAAGGTGGGTAGTAGATAAAAGTGTAGCAGGTCATCTTGGCGTTGGTCCTTGGAATGTAGCCTCTATCAGACCAGAATGGTGGGCCGGTGGTGTTAATGAAAAAGTAGCTTCTGCAAATTGTTTTTACACAGCCACTTTTACTTTTGCTAAAGTTGCAGCTTCGGGAACATACTCCTTGCAAGTTACTACTCCGGACGGTGCATTTACAAAAACAGGTTCACTAACAACTCTTCCGGGTATTCCGGGTTCAGGAGATGAAGGATGTTATAATTACGGAGGCGGAACTTCTGCTTTTAGTTTTGTACCCGCATCATCAGGTGCGCCGGTAGTCGTTACTAATGCTGATAATTCAACGTCTACCCAAACGAGTATTTTATTGTCAGGTGTAGATACTTTCATAGGATATGGTGCAGTTCAAAAAGAATATGAAATCTTGGTTATTACATCAACTTACATGTATCTTAGAGTACAAGGAACCGAAACTGGAAATGCTTGGTATCTAAAATTGAAACCAGCACTTTAATAAATTATAAAATGTAAGCTCAGAATTGTCAAAAATTCTGAGCTTTATTTTAATCATAAAAAGCTTTTAAAGGATGGGAAATAATATGGTACTTCAATTTTCGAAAAATAAGAATTATATGTTTTTATTGGCTTTGGCTAATTTTTTCATGTTGTTATCATGCAGTGGTAGTAATAATACCGAAGAAGAAACGGTAACTGCGCCTTCAAACCTTTCGGTTTCAGCAACAGTAGCTGGTGCAACTGCACAAAATCCAAACGGCGATGGAAGCGGAACAGTAAATTTTAACATCAGTGCAACTAATGCGACTTCTTATAAAATTTTACTTGGTAATGGAGAAACTAAAGAGCTAACAAATGGAAGTTTTACTTATACCTATACAACAGCGGGTACAAATACCTATGTTATATATGTGTCAGCATATAATTCAGGAAAGTTTGTTTCTTCCACTATTTCAGTAACGGTTTTTGTGGGTTCTGCTTTAGTTTGGTCAGATGAGTTTAATGTCAATGGCGCTCCCGATAGTTCAAAATGGGGTTATGATTTAGGTGCTGGTGGCTGGGGAAACAATGAATCCCAATATTACACGAACAGACCGGAAAATGTAATTGTTCAGGATGGTTTGTTAAAAATTAAAACGCTGAAAGAAAGTTTTAGCGGAAGCAATTATACTTCGGCTCGAATTCTTTCAAAAGATAAATTTTCGTTCAAATACGGAAGAGTGGAAATTAAGGCAAAACTGGCTTTGGGTGCTGGAACTTGGTCTGCTTTATGGATGTTAGGAAGCAATATAAGCACAACTGCTTGGCCCGCATGTGGAGAAGTTGATATTATGGAACATGTTGCCAACAGCCAAAACAGGGTTCATGGGTCTTTGCATTCTCCTGGACGTTCAGGAAATACTCCTGATACAAGCACGGTTATGGTTCCTAATGCTTCAACAGAGTTTCACATTTATTCTATAGATTGGTCAGCAACATCAATTAAGTTTTACGTTGACAATCAATTGTTTTATACGTTTGCAAATTCGGCGAGTCTTCCTTTTAATCAGAATTTTTTCTTAATCATAAATTGTGCAATGGGAGGGAATTTTGGCGGAGCAATAGATCCTAATTTTACCGCTTCCACTTTTGAGGTCGATTACATTAGGGTTTACAATTAATTATATTTTTGTTTAGTTAGGTCTTCATTGGGAGCTTCTATTTGTAAGTTGGATAGAAGCTCTAATGAAGTGTTATATTTGGTATCAAATATTAATTCATCAAAAAATAGTATACATGAATCAGGTAAAAAAAATAATTGTTTCGGGAGTTTTTTTGCTAATGGGAATTTTTTCTAATGGGCAAACATTGAAAGTGATGACGTATAATATTCGCTTAGATGTCGCCAGTGACGGAGAGAATGCTTGGAGTCTTCGTAAAGATTATTTTATTTCTCAAATTCAATTTTACAATCCTGATATTTTTGGAGTCCAAGAAGCAAGACCCAATCAGGTTGTTGATATTGCAAATTCACTTCCGGAATATAATAATGTAGGTATTGGAAGAGACGGAATTGGGCAAGGAGAATCGTCCAATATTTTTTATAAAAAAGAAAGATTTACAGTTAAAGAAAGCAATACGTTCTGGCTTTCTGAAACACCCAACACAATTTCTAAAGGTTGGGACGCTGCCTACAATAGAGTTTGTACGTATGCATTGTTCAAAGATTTGAAAACAAAACAATTCTTTTGGGTTTTTAACACACATTTGGATCACATTGGCGAAGAAGCCAGAACCAAAGGAATCCAATTAATTCTTTCTAAAATTAAGGAACTAAACACAAAAAATTATCCTGTAATTCTTATGGGTGATTTAAATTCAGAGCCTAAAGAGGACAGAATAATACTGCTTAAAAAAGCAATGGATGACGCAAGAGAAGTTTCGCAAGAGAAACCTTTCGGGCCTTATGGAACATTTAATAATTTTAAACACAACGAACCCGTAACTAAATTGATTGATTATATTTTTATTTCGAAGAATAGCATTTTGAAAGTAAAAAAATATGCCGTTTTGAGCGATTCAAAAGACTTGAAATATCCATCAGATCATTTGCCGGTTTATGTTGAAGTAAACTTTAAATAAAATATGAACACTATAAAAAATACTATGAAATTTTTAGCTGTATTAACCCTTACGTTGCTTATGTCAAAGTGTTCTCCGTCTGGAGATACTGTTGATCCGGCTCCAGCACCTACGCCAACTCCGCCAGTGGCAGTCACAAATGAAATGGATTTTTGGTTGACAAAAGGCAATCAAAGTGCGGTGCTTCAAAAACAAACATCAGTTTTAGCATTTGGCACAGCCTATAATACCTATGCTAATATTGAGGTTGACGATTCTAAAGTGTTTCAAACAATCGATGGTTTTGGATATACCTTAACTGGAGGAAGCGCTCAGGTTATTAATCAATTAAATACCCAAAAGAGACAAGAATTATTAAAAGAATTATTTGGAACCAATGACAATTCTATTGCAATAAGCTATTTAAGAATTAGCATTGGTGCATCCGATTTGAATGCCGCGCCATTTACGTATGATGATTTACCAAGCGGACAAACGGATATGAATCTGGACAATTTTAGTTTGGCACCAGATAAAACGGATTTGATTCCAATGCTGAAAGAAATTGTGGCAATCAATCCAAATATTAAAATAATGGCAACTCCGTGGTCGCCTCCAGTTTGGATGAAAGACAACAATGGTTTTGTTGGCGGAAGCTTGAAGCCGGAATATTATGCGGTTTATGCAAAATATTTTGTAAAATACATTCAAACAATGAAAGCCGAAGGAATTGCTATTGATGCTGTTACGCCTCAAAACGAACCCTTGCATCCGGGTAATAATCCAAGTATGTTGATGATTGCATTGCATCAGGCTGATTTTATAAAAAATCATTTAGGTCCTGCTTTCAAAACTGCAAACTTATCGACTAAAATTGTGGCATACGACCATAATTGCAACAAACCGGAATATCCTATTGCAGTGCTGAATGATCCAGGAGCAAATCCTTATGTTGATGGTTCTGCATTTCATTTGTACGAAGGAGATATAAGTGCTTTGTCTACAGTTCACAGTGCTTTTCCAAATAAAAACATCTATTTCACTGAGCAATACACGTCTTCTACAGGAAGTTTTGAAGGGGATTTGAAATGGCATGTGAAAAATGTAATTATCGGCTCGATGCGTAATTGGAGTAAAACAGCATTAGAATGGAACTTAGCAAATAATGCTTCTTTTGGACCAAATACTCCGGGCGGTTGTACCACTTGTAAAGGCGCCTTGACGATTAACAGCAGTGATAGTTTTACAAGAAATGTAGGATATTATATCATTGCCCATGCTTCTAAATTTGTTCCTGCCGGTTCAGTGAGAATTTCGAGTAACTTTAGTGGAAATTTAAACAATGTGGCTTTTAAAACGCCTAGTGGGAAAAAAGTTTTAATTGTTGAAAATGATGGAAACACTTTCGAAATTTTCAATATCAAATACAATGGAAACTGGGTAAAAACTTCCCTCGAAGCAGGTTCGGTAGGAACATATATCTGGTAAATAAAATAGATAATAATATCATGAAAAGAATAACGACAGCAGTACTTTTGGCAACATCTTTTTTTGCTTTTTCTCAGCAAAAAAGCCAAGCTAAACTCAAATCTTTTTCTACAAAAGACAAAACGATTACCGTTTATACTACAGCAGAAAATACAAAGTTGCGATTAACACAAACCGATAAATTGAGTTTTAGCAGTTCCAAACAACCTTTAGAAACAGAGATTTCTGTTTTTGTGGAATCAACTAAAACATTCCAAAACTTCATGGGAATCGGTGGAGCAATCACGGATGCCAGTGCAGAGGTTTTTGCAAAATTGAGCAAAGAGAAACAGCAAGAACTTTTGAATGCCTACTATGATAAAGAAAAAGGTATTGGGTATTCGTTATTGAGAACCACCATTCATAGTTCTGATTTTTCGAGCGGAAGCTATACGTATATCAAAGATGGAGACAAGGATTTAAAAACGTTCAATATTGATCACGACAGACAATATCGCATTCCAATGCTTAAAGAAGCCATAAAAACGGCTGGTGGAAAATTATTGCTTTATGTTTCGCCATGGAGTCCTCCCGCTTTTATGAAAAGCAATGGCAACATGCTAAAAGGAGGAACGTTACTTCCGGAATACTATCAATCTTGGGCAAATTATTACACAAAATTTATAAAAGCGTATGAGAAAGAGGGAATGCCAATTTGGGGATTGACCGTTCAAAACGAACCTATGGCAACCCAAACTTGGGAATCATGTGTGTATTCTGCAGAAGCCGAAAGAGATTTCTTGAAGAATTTCCTTGGGCCAACAATGAAAAAAGAAGGTTTAGGAAGTAAAAAAATTGTGGTTTGGGATCACAACCGTGATTTGATGAACCAGAGAGCCAATGTTATTTTTTCTGATCCGGAAGCTTCAAAATATGCTTGGGGAATGGGATTTCATTGGTACGAAACTTGGGCAGGAGGAGAGCCAATGTTTGATAATGTTCGAAAAGTACACGAAGCCTATCCATCTAAAAATTTAATGTTTACCGAAGGTTGCGTCGAAAAATTTGATGCTAAGAAATACCAATTTTGGGCAAACGGAGAACGATATGGAACTTCTATGATTAATGATTTTAATAATGGAACTGTCGGTTGGACGGATTGGAATATTCTTTTGGACCAAAATGGTGGACCAAATCACGTAGGGAATTTTTGTTTTGCACCCATTCATGCAGATACTAATTCAGGAGAATTAATTTACACACCTTCGTATTATTACATCGGACATTTTTCAAAATTCATTCGGCCAGATGCTAAAAGAGTCAGTACAGCAGTAAGCCGAAGCAGTTTGATAAGTACTTCATTCCTAAATAAAGATGGAAAAATGGTTACTGTAGTAATGAATCATAGCGATAAAAGTGTTACGTATAATTTAATTATTGCTACTGAGAAAACGGTTGTTGTAATTCCTGCTCATGGGATTCAAACATTAGTGTATTAAATTTTAAACGGTCTTATTCTAAAACCTACTTTATGAAGAAAATAGTTTTAATGGTCTTTATTTCTTTTTCAATTGCCTCGTTTGGACAGGGATTTTTGCATAGAAATGGACAAGAAATTGTCGATGGAAACGGGAAAAATATTGTGTTGCGCGGTTTGGGATTGGGCGGATGGATGGTTCAGGAAGGATATATGCTTCAAACCGGTTCATTTGCTGGTCCTCAACATATAATTAAGCAAAAAATAACGGATTTAATTGGTGCCAAAAACACCAAAGAATTTTATGATGCCTATAAAGCAAATGGAATAACAAAGAGAGATATTGATTCATTGGCGGCTTGGGGTTTCAACTCTGTTCGTTTGCCAATGCATTACAATTTATACACCTTGCCTCTTGAACAAGAAGCGGTTTCTGGTCAGAATACTTGGCTGGAGGAAGGTTTCAAAATGACCGATGATTTATTAAACTGGTGTGCTGCCAATAAAATATATCTGATTTTGGATTTGCATGCAGCTCCGGGTGGACAAGGAAAAGACGCTAATATCTCTGATTATGATTCTGCAAAACCATCACTTTGGGAAAGTACGGCCAATCAGGATAAAATGGTCGCGCTTTGGGAAAAATTAGCAGAGCGTTACAAAGACAATCCTTGGATAGGAGCTTATGATATTATCAATGAACCCAATTGGAATTTTACGGGAACAAATCAAAATGGTTGCGATGAAACATCGAATGCGCCTTTAAGAGCTTTGCAGGTTAGAGTCACAAATGCCATTCGAGCCATCGATAAAAATCATTTGATTTTCATTGAAGGGAATTGCTGGGGGAATAATTACAACGGAATGTTTCCGCTTTGGGATGAAAATATGGCGTTGAGTTTTCATAAATATTGGAATCAAAATGACACAGCTTCGATACAAAAAATGTTGGATTACAGAACCCAATACAATGTGCCAATTTGGTTGGGAGAAAGTGGAGAAAATTCTAATGTTTGGTTCAAGGAAGCTATTTCTTTAGTGGAGGCAAATAATATTGGTTGGGCTTTTTGGCCAATGAAAAAAATTGAAAATTTAGCTGGAGTTACTTCGGTTACAAAAACTCCGGAATACGATCAATTGTTGAAATATTGGAATAATGAAAGAGCTAAGCCTACTGTAGATTTCGCCAAAAAAGGAGTAATGGATATCGCTGAAAACTTCAAAATGAAAAATCTGACCATCAGATATGATGTGATTGATGCCATGTTCAGACAAGTTCAAACAACCGATACTAAGAAATACAAAAAACATTCTTTGCCAGGGAAAGTATTCGCAACTGAATATGATTTAGGACAAAACGGATATGCTTATTTGGATAAAGATGTCGCTAATTATGACGGGACAAAGTTTACTAAATGGAACAAAGGCGGAATGATGCGAAATGATGGCGTTGATATTGAGTCTTGCAATGATACAATGACAAACGGATTTCAGGTTGCCTTTATTGAAGATGGTGAATGGTTGCAATACACGGTTGAGGTGAAAGCTAAAACTACTTTTGATGTTGCTATTCGTTATGCGAGTGAGGCTTCAGGTGGAAAACTTTATTTAGAAGATGAAAATGGAAAAATCTCTGAAACAATAACAATTCCATCTTCAGGCGGAAAAGACAATTGGAAAACGGTGATTTTAAAAAATGTACTTTTAAAACAAGGGACGAATAAAGTCAAAGTACATTTCGAAAAAGGAAATTTCAATTTGAACTTTTTGGAATTTAAAAAGGCAAAAAAATAAAAGCATACAAGACTATAAACTCGTTTCATACTATTCTAAATAGCTAGTGAAACAACAAAGAAATTTGAAATGAAAAAAATAGGAACTACAATTCTTTTATTGGTTTGTTTTATCGGGTTTTCCCAACAAAAAACAATTGACCAAAAAGTGAATGCTTTGCTAAAGCAAATGACACTCGAAGAGAAAATTGGACAACTTAATCAATATACGGGAAACAATCAAGCGACTGGACCTATAACCATAAATCCAAATAAGGAAACCGAAATTAAAAAAGGTTTAATTGGTTCGATGTTGAATGTTTTAGGAACTAAATATACGCGACAGTATCAAGAATTAGCGATGCAATCTCGATTAAAAATCCCATTGTTATTTGGCCAGGATGTGGTGCATGGATACAAAACTACTTTTCCACTTCCTTTAGCAGAAGCTGCAAGTTGGGATTTAGAAGCGATGGAACTTTCAGCAAGAATTGCTGCTGTAGAAGCATCGGCAAGTGGGATTCATTGGACATTTGCGCCCATGGTTGATATTTCTCGTGATCCGCGTTGGGGACGAGTGATGGAAGGTGCTGGAGAAGATACTTATTTAGGTTCGAGAATTGCTTACGCCAGAGTCAAAGGTTTTCAGGGTAATTTAGGTGATGTCAATTCGGTAATGGCTTGCGTGAAACATTTTGCTGCCTATGGAGCCGCTGTTGGTGGGAGAGATTACAACTCGGTTGATATGAGCGAAAGAATGCTTTGGGAAACGTATTTGCCTCCTTTTAAAGCAGCGCTTGATGCGGGTGCCGCAACATTTATGAATTCGTTTAATGACATTAACGGAATTCCGGCTACAGCAAATAAATACCTGCAAAGAGACATTCTTAAAGGAAAATGGAACTTTCAAGGTTTTGTAGTTTCTGATTGGGGTTCGATAGGAGAAATGGTCAATCACGGATTTTCAAAAGACAATAAAGAAGCTGCATTACAAGCAATAACTGCAGGAAGTGATATGGATATGGAAAGCAATGCGTATCGATACCATTTAGCGGAGTTGGTTAAAGAAAATAAAGTGCCAATTGCCTTGATTGATGATGCCGTAAAAAGAATTTTACGTAAGAAATTTGAATTAGGACTTTTTGATAATCCTTATAAATACTCGAATCCGGAAAGGGAACAAACTGCATTGAACAATCCGGAGCACAGAAAAGCAGCAAGGGATATTGCGGCAAAAAGTATCGTGTTGTTGAAGAATGAGAAAAATATTTTACCACTTTCCAAAGACACAAAAACAATCGCTTTTATTGGACCTTTAGTTAAAGAACACAAACAAAATATGGGTTTTTGGGCTGTAGAATTGCCAGAACTAGATTATGACAAACAAGTTGTTTCGCAATGGGAAGGTGTTCAAAATAAAGTAAGTAGTTCAACTAAATTGCTTTACGCCAAAGGGTGTGAAATTGAAGGGGATAACAAAGATGGTTTTGCGGAAGCAATTGCTGTTGCCAATCAAGCCGATGTTGTGATTTTGAGTATTGGTGAAAGAGCAGATATGAGTGGTGAAGCTAAAAGTCGCAGTAATATTCATTTGCCTGGAGTTCAGGAAGAACTGGTAAAAGCGATTCAAGCAACGGGAAAACCTGTCGTGGTTTTGATTAACGCGGGAAGACCGCTTGTTTTTAATTGGACTGCAGATAATGTCCCAGCAATTGCTTACACCTGGTGGTTAGGAAGCGAAGCAGGTAATGCTATTGCTGATGTTTTGTTTGGCGATTACAATCCTTCGGGGAAATTGCCAATGTCTTTTCCAAGGGAAGAAGGGCAAATTCCTATTTATTACAATCATTTTAATACAGGAAGACCAGCTCCAAATGAAACGGCTTTCAATTATGTTTCTGCATATACTGATTTAAAAAATAGCCCCAGATTTCCTTTTGGCTTTGGATTGAGTTATACCACTTTCGAATATTCAGATTTGAAATTATCCAAAAATAAAATTAAAAATACTGAAAAAATCGAGGTTTCATTAAACGTGAAAAATTCTGGAAAAGTAGCTGGTGAAGAAGTAGTTCAGTTGTATTTGAGAGACAAAGTAGGATCAGTTGTCAGACCAATAATTGAACTGAAAGATTTTCAAAAGATAAAACTGAATGCGGGTGAAACAAAAACCATCAAATTTATCATTGACAAAGAAAAGTTATCTTTTTACAATACTGCACTACAATGGATTGCTGAGCCGGGAGATTTTGATTTGATGATTGGTTCTTCTTCTTCAGATATTCGTTTGAAAACGACTTTTGAATTAATAAAATAAAAAAACTCAATCGACAGTATTCTTAGAAATACTGTCGATTGAGTTCTAAAATAAAAAAAAGTATTGACTCTACATCTATTGCCTAACGAACTTGTAGTTATGGTATTTAATTAGGGAAATAGACTTGATGAGAGGGAATTTAATTTAGATGTGCTCTATAGACGATATCCAATTAAATTCTTTTTCAATACTTTTTTAACAACAATTAATAACAATTTTTAATTTTGGTTGACAGCTTTCAAAATACCATCCAGATTTTCTTCTGTGAATTTTCCTCCTGATAATAAAAGAAATTTATTGATTGGCATATCAGCTAACATTGCTTCTAAAAATGAAGCTGCTTTTTTCTCATCTTCCGTTTCTGGTTTTTTATTGGCACCAGTGAAACTTTGAACCAGTTGTTCGTATATCGCTTGACTGTTTGGAGATTTTTTGAATTCCTTAAATAATGATTCACGTGTCAGCACTATTTTTGCAGCTTTTGTAGATTCAATAGTGATGGTTTGTTTTAAAGGCAAATCACGAGAGGAACTTCCAATAAGGATGTCAAATTTTCCTGATTTTATAGCCCAATCATGAGATTTTGAATTGAAATAAGCAAAGTCACGTGAAGTCAATTGAAATGTAACTGTTTTTTCTTCTCCGGCTAGCAATGCTACTTTTTCAAAGTGTTTCAGTTCGTTTTCGGGTCTTGCCACTTCGCTTTCTTGTTCATGAACATAGAGTTGAACTACTTCTTTACCTGCAATTTTACCTGTGTTTTTTACTTTTACTGATATGGTGATTGCATCAGAATCTTTAGCTACTGTAGTATTGGCTTTAATATCAGAATACGAAAAAGAGGTATAACTCAAACCATAACCGAAAGGAAAATTAGGTTCGATTTTCTTTTTGTCATAATAACGGTATCCAATAAAAATCCCTTCACCATAATTTGCATTTCCATCTTTTGAAGGGAAATCCATTGCAGTTGGAGTGTCTTCCAAGCGTGCAGGAAAGGTTTCAGATAATTTTCCGGAAGGGTTTACTTTTCCAGTTAATACGTCAGCAATTGCACCACCACCGGCTTGACCACCAAGATACGCTTCGACAATTGCAGCAACGTCGTTTTTCCATGGCATAGAAACCGCAGCGCCATTCATCAATACCACTACAATGTTTTTGTTAACTTTTGCTACTTCTGAAATCAATTTGTTGTGACCTGCAGGCAAGTCCATGTTGTTTCTGTCAAAACCTTCTGATTCATAACTGTCCGGTAAACCAGCAAAAACAATCACTAATTCTGAATTTTGTGCATTTTGAACTGCTTCAGCAATTTTAGCATCATCTGTTTCTCCGGCAGTATTATACCCTGTTGAAAAGGAAAATTGAGTTCCTTTTGCCATTTTTTGTAATTCATTCAGTGCATTTACAATTTGTGTAGGTCTCACTTGTGAGCTTCCTGCTCCTTGATAACGAGGATTTTTCGCAAAATCACCAACAATAGCTATCTTTTTTAAAGCTGATTTTAGTGGTAAAATCGCATTGTCGTTTTTCAATAAAACAATACATTCGCCACTTACTTGTCTGGCTAATTCATTGTGTTTTACTTTGTCCACAACGATTCCTTTTTTGTGGCTGTCTTTTGCTTTTAGAGTAATGGCAAGTAAATCAGTTACAATTTCATCCAATCTGGCTTCCGCCAAAGTTCCTTTTTTTACCGCTTCAACAATTTTTTTATCATTGAAACCTCCGCTTGCAGGCATTTCTAAATGCAATCCGGCACCAACTCCTAGAGCTCTTTCGTTTACTGCGCCCCAATCAGAAACTACAAAACCTTGTAAACCCCATTTTTCTTTTAGCATTTGATTCAATAAATAGGAGTTTTCAGATGCGTATGTTCCATTAAGTTTATTGTATGAACACATTACCGTCCAAGGTTGTGCTTCTTTTACTGCCATTTCAAAGGCTGGAAAATAGATTTCGTTCAAGGTACGTTCGTCAACATTAGAACTATTAGACATACGTTCAGCTTCCTGACTGTTTGCTGCAAAGTGCTTCATGGAAGTTCCCACACCTTGACTTTGAACTCCATTTATAAAACCGATAGCAATTTTTCCGGCTAGAACTGGATCTTCAGAAAAATATTCAAAGTTTCTTCCACCAAGAGGGGAACGCTTCATATTTACTCCTGGTCCTAATAATATTTGAACATCGTTAGCTTGAGATTCGATTCCTAAAGCTTCTCCCATTTTTTGTGCCAAAGCAGGATTCCATGAGGAAGCAAGTGCAGATGCAGTTGGGAAACACGTAGAAGGAACGCTGTTGGTAAAGTCAAAACCTTCCGCTTTACGTAAACCATGTGGCCCGTCAGTCATAAAAATAGAAGGAATTCCTAGTCTGGTTATGGCTTTTGTGGACCAAGCTGTTTCACCGGAACACAAAGAAGCTTTTTCTTCTAAGGTCATTTGAGAAACTAATTTTTTTGCTTTAGCGCGATAATCTACTGCTTGGGCATACGATTGTGACGACAATGTAAGTCCAATAAGTAGTAAAATGATTTTTTTCATAGTCTTTAATTTGGTTGTTTTTTGGTAACTATTTTAAACAATAATCTTATGTGTTATTTTGACGCAATGTACATCTTTTTTTGATTCACAATGCATTCACTATAAAATTTCACAATTTTTTTTGTAAATGATTTTTTTTTACTATTTTTTTGAGTAAATATGTTTTCTTGTTGAATGGATTTGTTTCTTTGCCGAAATATTTTTTTGGTTTAAATCAAAAAGCAAGAATAACGAGTTTTCAAAATTGGGCGCACTTTTATTTTCTTAAAAAAAATAAACTAAATTGCGTCTTTCAAAGGGTATATTAATTACTAGAATAAATCACATGTTAAAAACCATTTTAGATAACAAGGAAGAATATCAGCCGGGTTTATCAATAGATTGTGTGATTTTCGGATTTCATGACAATCAACTCAAAGTGTTATTGATAAAAACAAAGTACAGCGATAAATGGGCTTTGCCTGGCGGTTTTGTACCTGTAAATGAAGATATTGATGAGGCTGCTGTAACTGTGTTACATGGCAGAACAGGATTGAAAGGAATTTTTTTGAGGCAGTTTTCTACCTTCGGAGCAGCTAGAAGGTGTAGTGTTGATGTTAGTAATGCTGTTCTGGATTTTTACGGAATCCCTTTAGACGAAGGAAAATGGTATGCTAGTCGTTTTGTAACGGTTGGGTATTATGCCTTAGTCGATTTTTTACAAACGGTTCCGCAGCCTGAAGGCAAAAATGAAATTGTGGAGTGGATTGACCATAATGCGGTACCGGAATTGATTTTGGATCACAGACAAATTCTGGATACAGCATTGGAAACCCTTCGCATGGAATTGAATTTGATGCCGGTAGGATATAATTTACTTCCCGAAAAATTTACTATTCCGGAATTACAAAAATTATATGAAACCATATTGGGCCGAAAACTCGACCGTAGAAATTTTCTGCGAAAGATAATGGCAATCGGAATCTTGACAAAGTTGGACGAGAAGAAGAGTAATGTAGCGCACAAAGCTCCAAATTTATATAGTTTCGATAAAGAAAAATACGAAGAAGTCGTTAAGAACGGATTGACGCAGGGTTGGTAATCTTAAAAATAAACATAAAAAACTCCATTAGAAATAATGGAGTTTTTTTGTGTATCGCTATTTTTTTTGTTGAGGTTATCTAATCTTTTTGTATGACCTCCAACTTTTGAACTTGATCCTATTACAGGAGGGAAAATATTAGACATAAAAAAAACTCCATTATTTCTAATGGAGTTTCTTGTGGGCGATGAGGGGTTCGAACCCCCGACCACTTCCGATAGAATCGGAATGCTCTGAAGCAGCTAAACTAATCTTTTTTTGAAATTAGTTCCTGAATTTTAATCCTGCTTTTCCAAGATTTGATTTGTAATTCTCTTTGTTGAGCTAATTCTTTTGTTTCGTGTTTTTCGATATAAACAACTTTCCAATCATTTACGTTGCCGGTAAAACCTTTGCTTTTTTGATTGTGTCGAATAATACGTTCTTCTAAATTAGAAGTGAAACCAATATAATATCTATTTTTAATTCCGCTAAAAAGGATGTAGGTAATGTGTTCCATAAACTATTAGGCATAAAAAAAACTCCATTATTTCTAATGGAGTTTTTTGTGGGCGATGAGGGGTTCGAACCCCCGACCACTTCCGATAGAATCGGAATGCTCTGAACCAGCTGAACTAATCTTTTTTTGAAATTAGTTCCTGAATTTTAATCCTGCTTTTCCAAGATTTGATTTGTAATTCTCTTTGTTGAGCTAATTCTTTTGTTTCGTGTTTTTCGATATAAACAACTTTCCAATCATTTACGTTGCCGGTAAAACCTTTGCTTTTTTGATTGTGTCGAATAATACGTTCTTCTAAATTAGAAGTGAAACCAATATAATATCTATTTTTAATTCCGCTAAAAAGGATGTAGGTAATGTGTTCCATAAACTATTAGACATAAAAAAAACTCCATTATTTCTAATGGAGTTTTTTGTGGGCGATGAGGGGTTCGAACCCCCGACCACTTCCGATAGGATCGGAATGCTCTGAACCAGCTGAACTAATATTTTTTTGAAATTAGTTCCTGAATTTTAATTCTGCTTTTCCAAGATTTGATTTGTAATTCTCTTTGTTGAGCTAATTCTTTTGTTTCGTGTTTTTCGATATAAACAACTTTCCAATCATTTACGTTGCCGGTAAAACCTTTGCTTTTTTGATTGTGTCGAATAATACGTTCTTCTAAATTAGAAGTGAAACCAATATAATATCTATTTTTAATTCCGCTAAAAAGGATGTAGGTAATGTGTTCCATAAACTATTAGACATAAAAAAAACTCCATTATTTCTAATGGAGTTTTTTGTGGGCGATGAGGGGTTCGAACCCCCGACCCCCTCGGTGTAAACGAGGTGCTCTGAACCAGCTGAGCTAATCGCCCTAAACAATTTGGTTACTTTCGTTTCCGTTATTGCGTGTGCAAATATACGCCACTTTTCTAGATTTGCAAGTAAAAACCAAAAAAATTATAAAATTTCTGCTACTACAAAGGTGCTTCCACCAATGTATATAAAATCAGATTTCGCTGCGTTTTCAATTGCTCTTTTATAAGCTTCTGAAACAGAATTATATACTTCGCCTTTCAGTTCGAAAGTTGCTGCTTTTTGTTTTAAAATTAGAACATCCAGCCCGCGAGGAATATTAGGTTTACAGAAATAATAGATTGCTTTTTTAGGGAATAATGGTAAGATTTCATCTAAATCTTTGTCATTTACAACTCCCAAAACAATATGTAAAGTATCAAAATCTTCTTTTTGTATTTGATTCAATACAATTTCCAGTCCGTTTTTATTGTGTGCCGTGTCGCAAATAACTTTAGGAAACTGATTCAATTGTTGCCATCTTCCTTGAAGTCCGGTGTTTTTTACCACGTTCAACAAACCAGATTTTGTATTTTCGAGAGTGATTTTAAATTCGTTTTGACTATTTAAAATAGAAACGGTTTGCAATACCGTCTTTTTATTGTGTATTTGATAATCGCCAATTAAATCAGAAGGATAGGTTTCTGAAATTAAATCAGCAGCAAAATAAATTTCCGAATTGCATTCTTTGGCTTTAGCCAAAAAAACAGGTTTGGTTTCAGGAGTGTATTCTCCTATTATTACAGGAATGTTGGGTTTGATAATCCCCGCTTTTTCGAAAGCAACGGCTTCTAATGTATTTCCTAAAAATTGTGTGTGATCCAATCCTATATTGGTAATCACCGAAACTAATGGAGTGATGATATTGGTAGCATCTAATCTTCCGCCCATTCCCACTTCAACAACGGCGATGTCTACTTTTTCTTTGGTAAAATAATCGAAGGCTAATCCAACGGTCATTTCGAAAAAACTCATGTCATTGGATTCAAAAAAACTTTTGTGCTCATTGATGAAATCAGTGACAAATTCTTCAGATATATCCTTTCCGTTAATTTTTATGCGTTCCCGGAAATCCTTTAAATGTGGTGAAGTGTACAATCCAACTTTATAACCAGCCTCTTGAAGTATGGATGCCAACATGTGTGATGTCGAGCCTTTTCCGTTAGTTCCCGCAACATGAATGCACTTTAGTTTTTCTTGTGGATTATGAAGATGAGCTATGAGTAAATGTGTGTTGGTTAAATCTTTTTTATAGGCCGAAGCGCCCTGAAGTTGGTACATCGGGAGTTGATTAAACATCCAATTTATGGTTTCCTGATAGTTCATTTTTGTAATAAAATAGTAGTTGTTTAAAATATTTTTCGATTTTTTTAGTTTAATAGTACATCGAAAAGTATCTTTAGTGCAAAATTGAAATAATTTTTAGAATTAATGATTAAAATACAATAATATTATATGTTTAGTTTTATACAATTACAGGCCGACACCATTACCAACGCTGCTTCAAACGTAGTTATCGAAAAAATTGCTCCAAATACCGAAATATCCACTTTGGGATTCCTTTTAAAAGGTGGTGTGTGGCTTATCCCAATCGGGATTCTATTATTTTACACTTTCTATCTGATTATTGAACGCTATTTGTACATCAGTAAAGCATCAAAAATTGATGCGCTTTTGATGCGCGATGTTCGGGATAATCTAAATTCAGGAAATCTTGATTTGGCTAGATCCATTGCAGAAAGAAATAATACCGCTTCTGGTAATATTGTAAAAGAAGGTATTCTGGTTATTGGGAGACCTATTATTGAGATTGAATCCAATATGGATCGTGCTGCAGATATCGAAATAGGAGGAATGGAAAAGCATTTAGGTCATTTGGGACTTATTGCCGGTATTGCACCTACATTAGGATTTATTGGAACTATTTCTGGAGTTATTAAAATATTTTACAGTATTTCGGTAACTGAAAACATTAGTATTGGTAATATTTCTGGAGGATTGTACGAGAAAATGATCAGTAGTGGTGCTGGATTAATTGTAGGTATTATTGCGTATAGCGGATACCATTTATTAAACGGTAAGATTGATAATTTTGCTTTAAAAATTCAAAAACAAATATTAGAATTTGTAAATATTATTCAAAGATCATAATATGTCTATAAAAAGAAAAAGAAGATTTCATGCCGAGGTCGCGACTTCTTCATTAAGTGATATTATGTTTTTCCTGTTGTTGTTTTTCTTGATTATATCAACGTTGGCAAATCCTAATGTTATCAAGATGACGCTGCCAAAAGCACAATCTAACGAGAAAACAAACAAGCAATACATTAGTTTATCTGTCACAGAAGATAAAAAATTCTACATCGACAAACAGCCTGTTTTATTTGAAGAACTGGAAACGACCTTGATGTCTAAAATGGATGCGACAAAGGATCAGACGGTTGTCGTGAGAATTCCATTCAATTTACAAGTACAAGACTTAGTTGACGTACTGCAAATAGGAGTGAAGAACAATCTGAAGTTTGTGATTGCCACCAGTCCTAAGTAATTTTTATTAAACGTTTTACAAAGTAATCTTATTAGTTAAGCTGATTTTAAAATAAAAAAAATGCCTCGATATTTCGAGGCATTTTTTATGTAGCTTTATATGATTTTAATTCAAATTGAAATTGTAAACAATCTTACCTACTTGCTTCTCGGGGGCATCGCTGCTGGCGTCCCATCTCGTGTTCATCGCAGCAATTCGGGCTTGATCTAATAAACATTTTGCGGTATTCGTAGTTCCTTTTACACCGGCAACTGCATTTACAGTCCTTCCGGTTCTGTCTACAGAAACTTCTACAACAACTTTCCCTTGTTCATTACACGTGTATTTTGGTGCGGGTTTAGATAATGCTTTTCGGTTTCCTAAGGAGTATCCAACTCCTCCGCCAGAACCACTTCCGGTTCCTCCTCCGCTTCCTGAGCCATAGCCACTGCCAGTTCCTATTCCGGTTCCGGTACCATTTCCTCCGCCTGTTCCTCCACCGGAACCACCCGTTCCATAATAACCGTTAGAACTCAAGCTTCCGTTGGCTTTTCCTTTGTTTCCGGCTGCTTTGTCATCGCCATCGCCACCTTTATTCGAACCTTTTAGAATGCTGGATAAAGCATCATTTGTATTGTTAGAAACTTTAGGTTTTACAACTACTGGTTTTGTTTCTTCTTTTACAACGACTGTTGGTTTTTTAGTTTTTTCTTTCGTCGGAATGACAACCGTTTCTTCGGTGCTGTTTTCCTGAGATAAAATAGCTTCGTCAGGAGTTGATTTTGCAGGCGTTTGTCTGGTTTGATTTTTTACTTCCAAAACTTCGCTTTTATAATTTGCTCCAGAACCTAAATCGCTGTCGCCAAAATTTACTGTAACGCCACCGCCACCGCCGCCACCAGCAAGTTCATCCATGTTTGCGGGAGGCCAAAAGCGGATGAAAAATAAAATTAACAACATTGTCGCATACAAAAGAATGGATAGTGCTAACGATTTCTTTTGATCTGATGAAATGGTGGAACTCATTTGTATTTTAAATTTTAAAAAGTGTATTACTAAAAAACGTTGAAAAGTACTAAAAATTGTCAAGAGTAAAAAGCGACTGCCAGAATATAAATAATATTGCTTTCGCTTAAAACTAGAAATAAGAAAAGGGATTAAATAGATTTTAAAATCTGCTTAATCCCAGTTTCCGATAAATAGTAAAAAAACTATTTTATTTTAAGTAAGCTGCTTCAATGCGATTTCAAAAGCAGTTGCACTAATATTTGTTTTACTTGGATTCAAAGCATGTGCTTTTTCAATTGCTTTTTTGATGATTTCCGAAGTGTCTTGGAAGATTGCTTCATCAGTCATTTGTACTTTCTTTTCCATGAAGTAAGCAAAAACACGCGCCATACCACAATTAGAAATAAAGTCAGGAATTAAACTCACTTTATGATCTACATCTTCCATAATTGGACCAAAAAAGATTGCTGTGTCGGCAAAAGGAACATTCGCACCACACGAAATTACTTCAAGACCATTCGCAATCAAGCTATCAATTTGAGATTGAGTTACTAATCTGGAAGCGGCACATGGAGTGAATATTTCAGCACCAATAGTCCATATTTTTTGATTGATTTCTTCAAAAGGAATCATGTTTTCAGCAACCAGTTTGTTCCCGTCTTTTGCAAGAAATAAAGCTCTTATTTCTTCGAAAGAGAATCCTTCCTCGTTGATTAATCCTCCGTCTCTGTCGATAATACCAATTACTTTAGCACCCATTTCGGCTAAGTAAAAAGCGGCAGCAGAACCTACATTTCCAAAACCTTGTACGATTGCTTTCTTTCCTTTTACATCTCCGCCATAGATTGTATAATAATTACGAACGGCTTCGGCAACGCCATAACCGGTAATCATATCAGCAATAGTATATTTTCTGGAAACATCTGGTGAGAATTTTGGATTTTCAATCACTTTTACTACACCTTGACGCAATTGTCCAATTCTGTTGATTTTGTCTGCTTCGGTCGGTTTGAAATGACCATTAAAAACACCTTCTTGCGGATGCCAAACACCACATTCTTCCGTCATAGGAATTACTTCGTGAATTTCATCTACATTTAAATCTCCACCCGTTCCGTAGTAACTTTTCAATAAAGGAGAAACGGCTTTATACCAACGTTGTAAAACGCCTTTTTTTCTTGAGTCATTCGGGTCAAAATTAATTCCAGATTTAGCACCGCCAATAGCAGGCCCGGAAACCGAAAATTTTACTTCCATGGTTTTTGCCAAAGACAAAACTTCATTCATATCCAACCCTTTTCTCATACGAGTTCCACCACCGGCAGCACCACCACGAAGCGAATTGATGACTGTCCATCCTTCGGCTTCTGTTTCAGCATCTTTCCAATGGAAAACTATTTCAGGTTCTTTATTTTCGAATTTCTTTAATAAATCTTTCATTTGTTGCGATATGTTTAATTTAGGCAAATATAAAAAATAGAATAATGTGAATTATTTATTTTTTTGAATAATTTTAAACAATAATTTTTATTGACCTAATAAATTCTTTTTAAGGTTTTCACCCACAGGATTATCCGAAAGCCAAATTCCAAAGAATGCTTTTTTGAAATCAAATCCTGCTATTTTACCTTTTAATTTGTCGTTTTTGTAAACCCAAAGAGAAGTATCATTAGGATTATAAATCAAATTAAAAATGTCATTCTCTACAATTTCATCGCTTAGCATACCTTTAAGTTGTTCCATTCTTGGCACTAAAGTAGGAAGAACATCTTTAGAAGACTGTTCGAAACCTTTATTTAAATTCCGGGTTAACTTAGCTGATGAAACCATTGAAGAGGTGATTTGTATTCTGATAGCCATTTCAGTATTACTGTCAATAATATCTTTTGCATCTTGGGAAAGTATTGTTAAATATAATGCTTGAACATATACTTCAATCATCATTTTTGATCTGGTTCCAAACCCGTTAAGCTGAAGCGTTTTATTTTGGAATTTTATTTCTCTTGGAATAATAACACCATTGACATCAAATTGGCTTTGCGCTGTAACGATGTTGGATTGAATAAGTAAAAACAGTGTAAATAGGGGTAATAAGAGTTTTTTCATGAGTTGTGTAGGTTAAATTTTTGCTAAAATTAGTCTTTTAAGCGATGAGGGAATATAGTTTAGTTAAAATATTCAATTGTTATAAATAACTCCAGAACTGTGATCTGTTTTTGCACCTGTAACGCTGCTCAAAACATTGATTTCTCCGCGTAATTTTAAAACACCGAGTAATGCAAAAATCAGTGCTTCTTTGAATTCCAATATTTTAGCTGACGGAATAATGAGCTTCATTTTAGGTAAATGATACTGAACTCTCTCTATAAGAAAATCATTGTAAGCACCGCCGCCAGTTATAAAAAGACTTCCGTTTTTATTGGGCAAAGCCAAAGCAATTTGCAACGCCACATGTTCGGTGAAAGTATGTAACTTGTCTTCAATGGGAATGGAATATTTTTCGATAATGGGTAAAACAGTTTCTTTTACAAACTCAAAACCCAATGATTTAGGGTGTTTCTTTTGATAGAAATCCAACGCATTTAGTTCATTTAATAACTCTTTGTTGCAAATTCCGGTTCTTGAAATACTGCCTTTGTCATCATAATTCAATCCTAATTGATTCGCATAAAAATTTAAAACGGTGTTTACAGGCGAAATATCAAAGGCGATTCTTTTGTTATTCTGTTCAAAAGAAACATTCGAAAAACCACCTAAATTCATGCAATACTCATATTCAGAAAATAAAATTCGGTCGCCAATAGGAACCAAAGGTGCGCCTTGACCGCCAAGTTGTACGTCTTGAACTCTGAAATCACAAACGACAGTTTGGTTAATTAAAGTAGCTATTTCGGGTAAATTACCAATTTGAAGTGTGAATCCGTTTTGTGGTTGGTGCAAAATAGTATGTCCGTGGGAACAAACAGCATCGAGGTTTTTTATTTCGTATTTTTCGATAAAATCTGAAATAATAACAGCCAGAAGTTGCGTGTAGTCTTGATTTAATTTTTCGAGAGCAGCTTCAGAAAAACCAACAGCTATTTTCAATTTGTTTAACCAATCAATGCTATACGAAACGGTTTCAGATTCCAGGATTTGAAAGTCCCATTTGTTGTTTTTGACAGTAAAGACAATATGCGCCAAATCGACTCCGTCCAGTGAGGTTCCGGACATAACACCTATAATAGTATACTTTTCTTTAAACATTGGCTAAATTTACGAAATCGTTTGAAATTTGATATTTAATAATTACTTTTGACGACAAATTTAAGAACATTTAATTTACAATAAAAATATGGATTTTAATCTAACCGAAGAGCATTTAATGATTCAACAAGCCGCTAAAGATTTTGCTGTAGCAGAATTATTACCTGGTGTTATTGAACGTGATGAACATTCAAAATTTCCTACTGAGCAAGTGAAAATGATGGCCGATTTAGGTTTTATGGGAATGATGGTCGATCCTAAATACGGTGGGTCTGGTTTAGACAGTATTTCGTATGTTTTGGCAATGACAGAAATCGCAAAAGTGGATGCTTCAGCAGCTGTAATCATGTCAGTTAATAATTCTTTAGTTTGCGCTGGTCTTGAAAAATATTGCAACGAAGAGCAAAAAATGAAATATTTGGTTCCGCTTGCAAAAGGGGAAGTTATTGGAGCTTTTTGTTTATCAGAGCCTGAAGCTGGAAGTGATGCGACTTCGCAAAAAACGACTGCGATAGATAAAGGAGATTATTACTTATTAAATGGTACTAAAAACTGGATTACTAACGGGTCAACTGCATCAACATATTTAGTTATTGCTCAAACGGATATTGAAAAAGGACACAAAGGAATCAATGCTTTTATTGTTGAAAAAGGTTGGGCTGGATTTGATATTGGACCGAAAGAAAAGAAAATGGGAATTCGCGGAAGTGATACGCATTCATTAATGTTTTCGGATGTAAAAGTTCCTAAAGAAAATAGAATTGGTGTTGACGGATTTGGATTTGCTTTTGCAATGAATGTCTTAAATGGCGGAAGAATAGGGATTGCATCTCAAGCGTTAGGAATTGCAACTGGAGCGTACGAAATTGCTTTAAAATATTCTCACGAGAGAAAAGCATTTGGAAAAGAAATTTTCAATCATCAGGCTATTGCTTTCAAACTGGCTGATATGTATGTAAAAGTAACTGCTGCAAAATTATTGGTAATGAAAGCGGCTTGTGAAAAAGATGAAGGTAAAGATATCGCACATTCTGGTGCTATGGCAAAGTTATACGCGTCAGAAATAGCTTTAGAAGTAGCAAATGAAGCGGTTCAAATTCATGGAGGAAACGGTTATGTTGCTGAATATCATGTGGAACGTATGATGCGTGACTCTAAAATTACTCAAATTTATGAAGGAACTTCTGAAATACAACGAATTGTAATTTCAAGAGGATTAGTTTCTTAAAGGATGTAAAATAGTTCATCAAAACCCTTTCCAATTTCGGCTGGAAAGGGTTTTGTTTTTTAAATCGTTTTTTTAATACATTTACTGAAAGAATTTTTTTATGTATGAGGATTTAAAATATTGGTATTTGCGCGATCACAAATTGTTTCGAACATTGAGTTTTGGACAAATTAGACAATTGTGTATTATTACTGGTTTTAAAAAAGCTCAGAAAGGCGAAATTATATATTTTTCTTCGTCAGATTTACCAAGAATTTTTCTGCTGAAAAAGGGAAACATAAAGATTGTGGCAGTTGATGAAGACGGAAACGAAACAATTAAAGATATTATTCAAAAAGGTGATTTATTTGGAGAACTGACTTTGGAAGCTGACAGCCAGTCCAATGAATATGCAAAAGTACTTTCGGATGATGTGGCTATTTGTAGTTTTCTAATGTCGGATTTTGAAGATTTATTGTTGCGAAATCCAAGTCTGGCTTTGTCCTACACAAAGTTCGTAGGGCTAAAAATGAAACGGATTAAGAACAGTTATTCTAATTTGATTTCTAAAGACGCAAAAACCAGATTGTTTCAGTTTCTAAAAGATTGGGCTGAAAAAGAAGGTAAAAAAATAGAAGATAAAGTGGTAATTGAAAATTATCTGACCCAAAATGATATTGCGCAAATTATTTGTACTTCAAGGCAAACAGCAACTCAATTGCTTAATGAAATGGAAACGAATGGTACCATCATTTATAGTAGGAAAGAAATCATTATAACGGATATCCGTAAATTATAATTATTTTAGTGGAACTGTAATCTAGCCGACAAATCTATTCGAAATTGCACAGTAGTTTTACAACATCAAAAAGTAACACTATGAAAAAAATAATTTGTCTGGCTTTATTTGTAATTGGATTATCCGTTCAGGCTCAAAATGATTTGCCAAAATTGGCTACGGAAATTGCTCCACTACTTATTGGAGAAAAAATTCCTAATTTCAATTTAAAATCAGTAGAAAATACAAATGTTAATTTAACAGAATTAATCAGTAAGAAAAGGACCGTTTTAGTATTTTATCGTGGTGGTTGGTGCCCGTATTGTAATGCACATTTAGCGGCATTGGGAGAAGCCGAAAAACAATTACTGGATTTAGGATATCAAATTATCGCGATAAGTCCTGATGCTCCAAAAAGCTTGAAGGTAACGGATGACAAAGAAAAATTAAATTATTTATTATTATCGGACAGTACAGGTGAATTGTCTAAAGCTGTTGGAATTGCTTTTCAAGCTCCAGAAAATTATAAGACTACGATAACTAAAGGTTCCGAAGGTGTGAATAGTTCTTTTTTACCTGTTCCTACGGTGTTTATTTTAAATGTAAATGGTGAAATTGAGTTTGAATACATCACACCTAATTTCAAAAACAGAATTTCAAATGATTTGTTGATTGCCGTTGCAAAATCTTTAAATAAATAATCATGAAAAAGCTACTATTTATTCTAACCGTATTGTGTACTTTTTCTGGCTTTTCGCAAAAGGACAACAAACGAGTGACTCTTTTTAATCTTGAAAAAAATGTGGCTATTCAAGGATATGATCCAGTGGCTTATTTTAAACAAGGAAAAGCAGTAAAGGGGAAAAAAGAAATAACAGCATCGTATGAAGGTGTGGTTTATTATTTTTCGATGCCGGTAAATAAAGAATATTTTTTGAAAAATCCTTCAAAATTTGAACCTCAATACGGAGGTTGGTGTGCCTATGCAATGGGCGATTCCAATGAAAAAGTGTCTATAAATCCAGAGACTTTCAAGATTAGTAATGGAAAGTTGTATTTGTTTTACAATGCTTTCTTTAATAATACATTGAAAAGCTGGAATAAAGAGGAAACCGGATTGATGATGAAAGCGGATGCGAATTGGAGTAAAAGGATTAAGTAAAAAAACAGGAATTATGAAATCAGGTGTATTTTTCTGGATAATGCGACTCGCCGTGGCGGTGATTTTAGTGCAAACTTTGTACTTCAAATTTACAGCGAGTGAAGAATCAGTTTATATTTTTTCTGCTCTGGGAATAGAACCGTATGGAAGAATTGGCACTGGAATAGCCGAGTTGATTACGGTAATTTTGATTTTAATACCAAGAACTTCGTTATTTGGTGCTATAATGGGTTGCGGCGTTATGGTTGGTGCGATTTTTGCTCATCTGTTCGTGCTTGGGATTGAAGTGAAAAATGATGGTGGTACACTTTTTATTTTGGCACTAATTACCTTTCTTTGTTGTGTTACTTTAGTTTTTAAGGATAGGACTAAAGTGATGAATTTGTTGAATTAAAACTTAAATATGCTAATACCTTCTATTAATAATAGTTTAAACGAACTAATTGATTTGCTGAATCAATTGTCTCAAAAAGAATATTCAAATTCTTGTACGGAATTAAGTAATGCAACTATTGGGGAGCATACAAGGCATATTATTGAAATGTTTCAATGCTTAGAAAATCAATATGATTTAGGCATTGTGAATTATGATAAAAGAGAACGAAATACCCGTATTCAAACGGATACTGCTTTTGCTATTGAAAATATTGTGTTGATTCAACAAAATTTAGATAAAAAAAATAAAAACATCGAGTTGCTGCAAATTATTGATGGAGAGGAAATTCGAATTGAAAGCAACTATTTCAGAGAATTACTGTATAATTTAGAACATTGCATTCATCATCAGGCGCTTATTAAAGTTGCTATTTTACAATGTGAAACAGTTATAATTGACGCTAATTTTGGAGTTGCCCGTTCTACAATAGAATATAGAAATCAATGTGCACAGTAAGTTTTGTAGCAACGAATGATAAAATTATCATTACTTCAAATCGGGATGAAAAAACAGTAAGACCGAGTGCAATACCTCCAAGAAGTTATACCGTAAACGGGAAAAATCTTATTTTCCCAAAAGATCCAAAAGCAGGAGGAACTTGGTTTGTGGCTAATGCAGACGGAACAATTTTGGTGCTGTTAAATGGCGCCGACGAAAAACATGAAGTACAACTTCCATATCGAAAAAGCCGTGGTTTGATAGTTTTAGAGATGATCAGCAGTATTTCTCCAAAGGATTTCTGGACAGAAATTGATTTGGAAAACATAGAGCCTTTTACATTAGTTTTATTTCAAAACAATGCTCTTTTTCAATTGCGCTGGAACGGAAAAGAGAAAGAAACGACATCTTTGGACATTCATCAAAATCACATTTGGTCTTCATCGACTTTGTATCCATCAGCGATTCGTGAAAAACGAGCCAATTGGTTTCATACTTTTATGCATGACAATTTTCAAATTTCGGAATCAAAAATGCACTATTTTCATCGCTATACCGAAGAAGGAAATGATGAAAACGGTTTAGTCATCAATAGAAATGAAGAGATGAAAACGTTGAGCATCACACAATCGGTTATTGAAAAAAATAAAGTAGCTATATTGCATTACGATTTGATTGCACAACAGGATTTTTCGACCTCATTTATCACCGTTTAAAGAACTTAATTTGAAACTATTTTTTCATAAAATTACACATTGGGAATATTGGCCTTTCCAGATTGTTTACATTCCAATTTATTTTCTTTGGTCCTATTATTCTATCAAGGCAAAATCTATTTTTTTCTTTAATGCTTCTAATCCAACCATAAAAAATGGAGGTTTTATGATGGAATCCAAAAAAGAAATCTACAATTTGATTCCACAACAATATTACCCAAAAACGGAATTAATAAAAGAAGGAATTGCTCTTGAAAAAATTGTTAATACTATTGAAGAAGCAAAAATAAAATATCCTTTGATTGCTAAGCCAGATATTGGACTGCGAGGATCTGGGGTCAAAAAAATTAATACCATTGATGATTTAAAAGAATATGCTGAAAAAGCAAATTTCGATTACGTAGTGCAGGATTTAATTCCATACGAGAACGAAGTTGGGATTTTTTATGTGCGTTATCCTCATGAAAAAGCCGGCAGAATTACCGGAATAGTTTCCAAAGAATTTCTAATTATTACCGGAAACGGATTCTCTACCGTAGAAGAATTAATCAAAGAAAATTCTCGATACGAACTGCAATTAAAGGTTTTGAAACAGGAATACGGAAAAAAACTACTCGATATTCTACCAAAAGGTGAAAAATTGAATTTGGTACCTTATGGGAATCATGCACGAGGTGCAAAATTCATTGATGGAAGTCATTGGATAACACCAAAATTGACGGAAACAATAAACGAAATGTGTCTGCAAATTCCGGGTTTCTACTTTGGTAGATTGGATGTGATGTACAATACAATTGAAGAATTAGAACAAGGATTGAACTTTTCTGTCGTGGAGCTTAATGGCGCTGCAAGTGAGCCCACACACATTTATGATCCAAAGCATTCTTTGCTTTTTGCATGGAAAGAACTCGCCCGTCACATTACCTATATGTATGAAATAAGCGTGGCAAACCATAAAAATGGCGCTCCGTATTTACTGCATAAAGACGGGATGAAAGAATACAGAATGCATCTGGAACAAAGCAATAAAATTGTAAATTTCTAAAATTATGAAGGCATTAAAAAACATTTTTGTTGGTTTTTTAGTGAGCTTTATCGGTTCGATACCCTTGGGATATTTGAATGTAGTAGGTTTTGAAATCTATTCAAAGCTGGGAATGAACAGTTTGATTCTCTTTTTATTGGGAGTGATTTTTGTGGAGATGTTTGTGATTTATTTCACTTTAATTTTCGCAAAACAATTGGTCAACAATAAAAAATTAATGAAGATTATTGATTTTTTTGCCATTTTCTTTCTGTTGATTTTAGGGTATTCTTTTTATGCTAATTTCAATCAATCAATGGAAGAGCCAGGTATTCTAGAGAAATATGCAATGTATTCTCCTTTCCTGATTGGTGTATTTTTGAACTGTATCAATTTTCTTCAATTGCCATTTTGGACCGGTTGGAACCTTTATTTAATGAATGGGAATTATATCTCCATTGTAAATAAGCTAAAATTATATTATGTTTCAGGGACTTTAATAGGTACATTTTTTGGAATGATGACTTTGGTCTTGATATTAAATACCTTGTCTCAAAACACAACTGGCTTTTCTAAATATGTAATGCCAGTGGTGATTCCGTCATTTTTTGTAGTTTTAGCTATTGTTCAAATGGTAAAAGTCTACAAGAAATATTATGGAAATAAAGTCACATTATAAAAAAATAAATCTCAATATTATGAAAAAAGCATTCCTGTCTCTTTCTTTTATTTTCTTTGGTTGTTTGTCAGCTTCGTCAGTAATTGCTCAAACCGCGAGTGATGCGCAATTAAAAATTGTTGAGGCTGAATATAAAGTAACAGAAAATGACGTTGCCGAGACATTAAAATATTTAGCTTCGGATGAATTGGAAGGAAGGGAAACCGGAAAAGCAGGAATGGTAAAAGCCGCTGATTATTTGGAGCAGTTCTTCAAAAATAACAATGTGAAACCGTATTTTAAATCGTATCGCGATACCTTGTCTACTTTTAAAGAACCGGCTTTCAATATTGTAGGTTTTATTGAAGGAAGCGACCCGGTTCTTAAAAATCAATTTATAATTTTAAGTGCTCATTACGATCATATAGGCTTGGATAAAAAAGGCATAAATGGTGATTTTATAAATAATGGAGCCAATGATGATGCATCAGGAACAACTGCAGTTGCTGAAATGGCAAAATACTTCAGTATTGCCAAAAATAATAAACGAAGCATTCTTTTTGTGTTTTTTGCAGGAGAAGAAAAAGGGTTGCTAGGGTCTAAACATTTAGCCAAAAAACTGAAAGCACAGGATTTTAAATTGTATGCTCAGTTCAATATTGAAATGATTGGTGTACCAATGAAAAGAGATTATCTAGCTTATATTACAGGTTTTGATAAATCTAATATGGCAGGAAAAATCAATGAATATACTGGGAAAAATACGATTGGTTTTCTTCCAAAAGAAGCCGAATATAAATTATTCTACAGGTCAGATAACTTCTCTTTTTATGATGTTTTCAAAGTGCCTTGCCAATCTGTGAGTACATTTGATTTTGAAAATTTTGATTTTTACCATCATGTTTCAGATGATTTCAAAGCAATGGATATTCCGCACATGACTTCCTTTATTCAGGAATTATTGCCTGCTGTAACGCAAATGGTAAACACTCCGACACAAGAAATCATAATGATTAAATAGTTTAAGAAACTGCCTGACTCATATCATACGCCAAAATAAAGTACTCGTTATTGTTGAATTGAAAATCTCCAATAATAGTCCATTTTAGTTTTTCGGTATGCGCTTTCGTAGACGGAATGTTGATTTTGTTGATGAAAGTTAAGGCCAATGGGTATTTATGAAGCATGTGTGTTCTCATGAATTCAAACAGCGGCGTTATCAATCCCTTGCCGCGATATTCTTTGTGAATGCAAATGGGGCCATATTGAAAACTATTGTTTGTGGTGATTTCAAAATCCAAAAAGGTCAGCTCCTTAAACAAGGAACTCATATACTTGAAAATGGGCCATTGTTTGAAAAAATCCCAACTTCCTGCAAAAATGTAAGCAATGATTTTGTTATTGTCTTTGGCAATAAATAAGTTGTTTTCATTGATGACTTCGGTTAGTTGTTCAATGGTAAATGGCGTGGTAACAAACCCGGAAGCTTTTTCTTCTTCGGATAGATTAGCTACAAGATACAATTCCTGTAATGCCAATACGCCATCAATATCACTTATTTTTGCAGTTTCGAATTGTATGCTTTCTGTCATTTTATGAAAATTCAGATGTTAATTTGGTTTGTCAAAAATAAGTAAAATTATAGGAATCTTTAATTTTTATTACAGCAAGAATCCTTTGCGTAAAGCATTAGTTTTTTATCGTTTTTGTTTATTTTTGCTCTATGAAAAATATTATCATCACAGGAACAAGTAGGGGAATAGGATTTGAGTTGGCATTGCAATTTGCCAATGCTGGACACCAAGTATTAGCCATTTCCAGAAAAATTCCTCAAGCTTTATTGGGCAACGAAAATATTACTTGTCTTTCGGTTGATTTAGCTACTGAGTCTGAATTAGTGAAAGTAAACGATTTTTTATCCAAATCTTGGAAACAAATAGACGCAGTCATTCATAACGCAGGAAGTTTATTGCTAAAACCTTTTTCAGAAACAACTCAAGATGATTTTGAAAATATCTATAAAGTCAATGTTTTTGGAGTTGCTAATTTGACTCGAATTTGCCTGCCTTATTTACAAAAAGGAAGCCACGTAGTGACTATAAGTTCTATGGGTGGGATTCAGGGAAGTTTAAAATTTGCCGGATTGGCAGCCTATAGTTCAAGTAAAGGAGCTGTTATTACGCTATCAGAATTACTAGCAGAAGAATACAAAGAGCGTGGAATTTCTTTCAATGTTTTAGCTTTGGGTTCTGTGCAAACAGAAATGCTGGCAGAAGCTTTTCCAGGCTATCAAGCTCCAATAACAGCGGGTGAAATGGCAAATTATATTTATGATTTCACCTTGACCGGAAATAAATATTTCAACGGCAAAGTGTTGCAAGTTTCTTCTACAAATCCATAACTCATAATTCCCAAATTGTTTTGAGCGAAACTTTAGCCAGATACATTCCAGAGCATGCGGTAAAACCCGTTTTCGAACTTATTGTTGCCAATCAAGTGCATCTTAAGATTGTAAACGAGCGTCAGACGCGTCATGGGGATTATCGAAAAGGGTTAAATGGAAAGCATGAAATCACGGTAAATTCAAATCTGAATAAATACAAGTTTTTGATTACGTTGATTCATGAAATCTCGCATTTGGTGGCTTTCGAAAAATTTGGTAGAAATATAAAACCTCATGGTAACGAGTGGAAATATTCTTTTCAACGCTTGATGATTCCTTATATACGACCAGAAATTTTCCCGAATCACTTATTGCCTTTATTGGCGAGGCATTTCAAAAACCCGACAGCCAGTAGCGATACGGATGCTACTTTGGCTTTGGCACTGAAACAATTTGATCAGCAAAATGATAAAAATTATGTGTTTGAAATTCCTTATGGAAGTGTTTTCCGAATCCAAAACGGAAAGATTTTCAAGAAAATAGCCATAAGAACCAAGCGTTTTGAATGCTTGGAAATGAGTTCCGGAAAGACTTATTTATTCAATCCTAATGCTGAGGTAGAATTGTTGAAATCAAGCTAGATTTACTCTTTCAAATATGCTTCTCGTACTTTTTTGAATAAATTAGAAGAATAAACAAAGGCAACGACAGCTTCGTTATCGGTTCTGAAAATTTCTTCTTTGGTTCCTTCCCAAGCTTTTAAACCATCTTTTAAGAATAGAATTTTCTCTCCTATTTCCATCACAGAGTTCATATCGTGCGTATTTATAACCGTTGTGATATTGTATTCTTCGGTGATTTCTTTGATAAGATTATCAATCAAAATAGCCGTATTTGGATCTAAACCAGAGTTTGGTTCATCACAAAACAGGTATTTTGGATTGTTTACAATCGCGCGTGCAATCGCAACTCTTTTTTGCATTCCTCCCGAAATTTCCGAAGGTAGTTTTTTATGGGCGTCTGTTAAGTTGACCCTTTTTAATACAAAGTCTACGCGCTCCTGAATTTTTGAATTATTATCTTTGGTGAACATTTTCAACGGAAAACCTACGTTCTCTGCAACTGTCATAGAATCAAACAAGGCACTTCCTTGAAATACCATTCCTATTTCAGTTCGTAAATCACGTTTCTCATCTGGATTTAATTCAGAATAAATTCTCCCGTCAAATGAAATTGTTCCAGATTCAGGAGTGTGAATTCCTAGAAGACTTTTAAGCAAGACGGTTTTACCAGAGCCACTTTGTCCAATAATTAAATTCGTTTTTCCTGTTTCAAAAATCGTGGAAACGCCTTTAAGGATTTTGATACCGCCAAATGATTTTTCTATGTTTTTTACTTCTATCATGAGCCAAGTAACAATTGAGTTAATATGTAATTAAAAGTAATTATGGTAACTGAGGTCCAAACAAAGGATACGGTACTTGCGCGTCCTACTTCGAGTGCGCCACCTTTCATATAATACCCGTGAAAAGAAGGGATAGTTGCTAATAACATGGCAAAAATCAATGTTTTAAGGAAAGCATAAACGATGTGGAATGGAATAAAATCCAATTGAGCCCCATTTATAAACTCGTCACTTGAAGTAAATCCGCCATAAACACCAGCCATCCAGCCACCCAAAACACCCAGAAACATACTGATTCCAATAACGAAAGGATAAAGTAGTAAAGCTATTATTTTTGGGAAAACCAAATAGTTTAAGGAGTTAACTCCCATCACTTCTAGAGCGTCAATTTGTTCGGTTACTCTCATGGTTCCAATACTTGATGTGATAAAAGAACCCATTTTTCCAGCCATAATCACTGAGATAAAAGTAGGTGCAAATTCTAATATTACAGATTGTCTTGTGGCAAAACCAATAAGGTATTTTGGAATTAATGGATTGGTCAAGTTCAATGCAGTTTGTATGGCAACAACACCTCCAACAAAGAAAGAAATGAATGCTACAATACCAAGGGAACCAATAATTAAATCATCTATTTCCTTAAAAATTAGATTTCTCATCACAGACCATTTTGTCTGTTTATTGAAAATTTCTTTTAGCATTAAGAAGTATCTTCCTATCTGCGTTATATATCGAATGAGCATCATAGTTTTGTGAATATGGGCTAAATTACAAAAATAGTTATGAGTTATAAGTTATGCGTTCGTAGTTTTCGTTAGAAAATTTTTTCTTTCATTTTCTTCAAACGATACTTGCGAATAAATTTAGCTTGTTCTGCGGTTACCAATAATGGTGTTTTAGCTGCTTTTGCTTTCCAAAAACCTTTGATGTAATCTAAAAAAAGTAATGGTTTCTTTTTCATCATCGCCAGTTTAGCAGAAGCTATCGAAGTGATTAAAAATCCGTAGCCTAAAGTATAAAACGCTTCTCCTTGTTTGTAACGGGCTGTTTTGTTATAATTAGCTCCAGTTGGTTTTAGGTGTTTTACGATTAATGAGGAATCAGTAACTACTTTCCATCCGTAAAATTTTGACAATAATTCATCAACAGTATCCCAACCCATAGCTGGTTTTAAATTTCCTATTTGTTGGAAACATGCTTTTCTATAGGCTTTAAACGCACCACGAATATGATCTTTATCGGTTAGATTTTCCAGAATCCATTCGCCATTTTTTTCAATGTAGGCAAATCCGCCAGCCATTCCTATTGTTGCATCTTTTTCGAAAATATTTAAAATAGTCTCGAAATAATTGTTGGGTAGAATTAAATCAGCATCCAGTTTTACGATAACATCATACTCTTCGTCCAATGTTTCGAATCCTTTATGAAAAGCCTGAATAACTTTACTTCCCGGTAAATGTATTGCGCTGGAAGTTTTGTTTACTAAAGAGATAAACGGATTTTCTTTGGCGTAAGCGGTTACGATTTCAGCTGTTTTATCAGTAGAATTATCATTGACAATCACTACTTTTTTTGGTAAAACAGTTTGAGAAATCAAAGAATCTAAAGTTAAAGCGATGAAAGCTTCTTCGTTATGAGCCGGAATAACAATATAATAATTCATTTAAAATATTTTTGAATGAAGATTAACGATTCTTGATTTCAGATTTTTACATCCATTATCACAATCATAAATCGACATTCGTTAATCAACAATCTTAAATCTTAGCCCTTTCAGCGTAAACGATATAATATCTATTGGTGAACTTTCTCAATAAGGGACGAAGACCAAATTTCTTTACGGGATTGGTCCATTTTTCGCGGTCGATTATTTTCCAACCTGTTTTTTCCAAAAGCCAGTCCAATTGCCAATCTTCAAATTCATGGTAATGTCTGTCCCACATATCGGTTTTGCTTCGATAAGCTGGTGAAAACCACAAGCGCATTGGGATAGATATAAAAAGTTTATCTGATTTTATTTCGCTTAAAATCGTGTAAGGGTTTAGTAAATGTTCAAAGATTTCGAAAGCGGTTACCACATCTTTTTTTTCTGTTGAAAATACGGATTGGTCTTTGTCTAAGTCTTCTCCTGTTGTATTTGTAACTGCAAATCCTTCGGATTTCATGATTTTAGAAAAAGGATTTTCTACGCCTAAATCTAATATGGTTTCTGAAGTTGAGACGTGTTTTTTTAGAAATTCTAAAGTATGTTTGAATCTTTTATTGGGAAACGTTTTTTCGTACATGTTTTTTTGATTTTGCCGCTAGGGCACGAAGGCACAAATATAGTAATAAATGTGTTTTTGGGCATTGTTTTTTAGCCCGGATGGGAATGAAAATCCCGGAGCTTCAAAATGTAGTTTTTCAAGGTGCAAAAAGCGACAGAATGAAGCTTTCTTGCACCTTAGAAAAACAAGTTTTGTAGTGAGGAATTGTAGTGTACAGCCGGATTAGCTCCTGATTGTTGTGTTCCTCACAATTTTAATATCTGTAAACAAATGCGTTGATGTTCATTCCTGCTCCTACGGATGCAAAGATTAGAACATCGCCTTTTTGTATGGATTGGTTTTCTATTTCTCCGCGAATTAACAAGTCGAAAAGAGTAGGAACGGTGGCTACACTGCTATTTCCTAGTTCATGAATGCTCATGGGCATGATATCTTTTGGAACGGGTCTGTCGTATAATTTGTAAAAACGTTGAATTATAGCTTCATCCATTTTTTCATTGGCTTGATGGATAAGGATTTTTTTTACGTCA
Source organism: Flavobacterium sp. 120 (assembly GCF_003633605.1). Taxonomy (NCBI): domain Bacteria; kingdom Pseudomonadati; phylum Bacteroidota; class Flavobacteriia; order Flavobacteriales; family Flavobacteriaceae; genus Flavobacterium; species Flavobacterium sp. 120. The sequence goes on from NZ_RBKZ01000001.1 coordinate 494,127, forward strand.
TCAATACCTAATCCACTTTTGTCCAAACAACTTTTCATTGCAGCAGGAACTTGGCTTAATGCAAATTCGTAGATTTTACGTCCGTACATTTTTATGTAACGAATGTCTGGATCTAAATCTGGGTTGTATGATTTGCCAAAGAACAAGTAATTAGCTTCATCATTTGCGTAAGTAGCACTTTCGTAAGCTAACATTCCGGTTTCATTATCAGAAGCTTCAATGATAGAAGCACCGGCGCCATCAGAATAAATCATGGAGTCTCTGTCATGCGCATCAACTACTCTGGAAAGGGTTTCAGCACCAATTACCAAACAGCGTTTTGCCATGCCGGATTTTATAAATGCATTGGCTTGAAGTACGCCTTCAATCCAGCCTGGGCATCCAAAAAGGATATCGTAAGCAACGCATTTTGGGTTTTTAATTTGTAATTTATTTTTAACACGTGTGGCTAAACTCGGAATCATATCGGATTGAGTTGTTCCAGATTTTACATCACCAAAATTATGAGCAAAGATGATATAGTCAATCGTTTCCGGATCAATTCCTGCATTTTCTATTGCTTTTTGAGAAGCAAAAAAAGCTAAATCAGAAGAAGTGTATTGGTCTTCGGCATAACGTCTGTGTTCTATACCGGTAATTCCTTTAAATTTATTAATGACTACTTCATTAGGGTATCCAAAAGCTGTTCCGTCTTCATTCAAAAAAACATGTTCACTAAAGTCAGTATTGCTTACTTTTTTCTCAGGAATATAACTTCCTATTCCAGTTATTTTTATTTTCATCGGGTTGTTTTTCCAAAAATTCAGGCTAATTTAATGATAAATAAATTAGTACACTCACAAAATTTACTATGCATGCATATAATTGTGAAATAATAATTTATTGGCAAAAATATTGATTATTTTATTACGAATTGCAAAAAACGATGCGATATTTATTTCCTAATTGTTGCAATTGATAAAATTGATATTTTGAGGATTAGGATTTCATGTTTATTTACTATGAAGTCTATGTTAAGTTATTTATCGCAGTTTTTTTAGCTGTAATCTTAATTTTGTAGGATTATAATTTCTTTATTAAATGTTATTGGTTTTGTAAGTTTTTTTATATTTTTGATAATTATAAATAACTAATTAATAAAAAAATAAAAAAAAATGAAAAAAATTATTTTATTGTTTTCTATGATTTTAACTGCAACTTTAGCAAGTGCTCAAGTTGATGTTATCACAAAACACAGTGGTGAAATCGTAAATGGAAAAGTTATGCGTGTAGATGAATACACGGTTGTTTTTAAATATGATGGTGAAGATGCTGAAAATTCTATCGGGAAATATGCAATTGAAAAAATTGTTTATGGTAAAAGTGGTAGAGTAGAAGAGGTTACTGAAAAAATAGTTGTTGCTGGTGAAGCTGATTGGGAAAAAGTGATTATTCTTGAAGAAAAATCATACATCGCTGGTTTGAAAAAAGTAGGCGAAGTTAGAGGAAAAACAGGGATGATTAATCTTCAAACAGGTAATACAGGTGACAAAAAAGCAGAGAAAAAGCTTAAAATGTCCGCTGCAATATTGGGTTGTCCTTTTGTATTGATGATTTCTGATAAAACTACAGTTGGAGCAAATTCTAATCAATTTGGTGGAACACAAGCTATAAAAACTGGTTTAGGATATAAATACTAGATTTAGAATGTTCTTATAAAAAAATGCCTCGATATTCGAGGCATTTTTGTTTTTTTTAAAATTAATTCAAAAATTAGTTTTCCATGTACGCTTCAATTGGTGCGCAAGAACAAACTAAATTTCTATCACCGTACGCTTCATCTGCTCTACGAACGGTAGGCCAGAATTTATTTTCGGCAATGTATTCTAATGGAAATGCAGCAGCTTCACGAGTGTAAGGGAAATTCCAAGTATCAGTAGTAACCATCATTAAAGTATGTGGCGCATTTTTCAACACATTATTTGGATTGTCTAAAGTAGCGGCTTCAATTTCTTTTCTGATAGCAATCATGGCATCACAAAAACGATCTAACTCTTCTAAGTTTTCACTTTCAGTAGGTTCAATCATTAAAGTTCCGGCAACTGGGAACGAAACGGTTGGAGCATGAAAACCATAATCCATCAAACGTTTAGCAATATCAGTTACTTCAATTCCTTTTTCTTTAAATGGACGGCATTCCAAAATCATTTCGTGTGCCGCACGACCCATTTCTCCAGAATACAACGTATCATAGTGACCGTTTAATTTCTCTTTAATATAGTTTGCATTTAAAATTGCATATTCAGTAGATTTTTTCACACCTTCAGCACCAAGCATGCAGATGTAACCATACGATATCAAACAAACCAAAGCAGAACCCCAAGGTGCGGCAGAAATAGCTGTAATAGCGTTTTCTCCACCTGTTGGAATTACTGGATTTGTAGGTAAAAATGGCACAAGTTGTGGTGCAACACATATTGGTCCTACACCAGGTCCTCCGCCACCGTGAGGAATAGCGAATGTTTTGTGTAAGTTCAAGTGACAAACATCAGCCCCAATAGTTGCAGGATTTGTTAATCCAACTTGAGCATTCATGTTGGCACCATCCATATATACTTGTCCACCGTTATCGTGGATCAATTGTGTGATTTCTTTGATTGCGCTTTCAAAAACACCGTGAGTTGATGGATACGTTACCATCAAGCAAGAAAGATTGTCTTTGTGAAGAATTGCTTTTTCACGTAAATCTTCTACATCAATATTTCCATTTTCCAATGTTTTAGTAACCACAACTTTCATTCCTGCCATAGCTGCCGAAGCTGGATTTGTTCCGTGAGCCGATGATGGAATTAAAGCAATGTTTCTATGGTGATCTCCTCTAGATTGGTGGTACGCACGAATAACCATTAATCCGGCATATTCCCCTTGAGCACCTGAATTAGGTTGTAATGTTGTTCCTGCAAAACCAGTAATAACATTTAATTGTTGTTCTAATTTAGCCAGCATTTCTTGGTATCCTTGCGCTTGGTCTAATGGAGCAAACGGGTGAATGTTATTCCATTGTGCCATGCTTAAAGGCAACATTTCTGAAGCGGCATTCAGTTTCATGGTACAAGATCCCAATGAAATCATGGAGTGATTCAATGCCAAATCTTTTCGTTCCAGCATTTTGATGTAACGCATCAAAGCGGTTTCTGAATGGTGTTTATTGAAGACATCGTGTTGCAAGAACGTTGATGTTCTGTTTACATTTTCTGGGAAATGATTGGTTTCTGATAAACTGTCAATTGTAGTTGCCTGAGTACCTTTTGCGGAAGCGAAAACAGCAATAATTTTATTTAAATCAGCAATGCTTGTAGTTTCGTTCAAAGAAATTGAAACTGTATTTTCGTCGATGTAATAAAAGTTGATTTCGTTTTGTTCAGCAATCGCTTTTACTTTTTGGGCATCAGCCTTGATAACAATTGTGTCAAAGAAAGCAGTATTGGTTTGTTGTAAGCCTAATTTTTCTAATGCATTTGCCAATGTTGCTGCCGAAGCATGTACTTTATTAGCAATGTATTGCAAGCCTTTTGGGCCATGATAAACAGCATACATTCCTGCCATAACTGACAATAGAACTTGTGCTGTACAAATATTTGAAGTGGCTTTATCACGTTTAATGTGTTGCTCACGTGTTTGTAATGCCATACGCAAAGCACGATTTCCATCCGTATCAACAGTTACACCGATGATTCTTCCTGGCATGCTTCTTTTGTATTCTTCTTTTGTGGCAAAATAAGCAGCGTGTGGACCACCGTAACCTAACGGAATTCCGAAACGTTGCGTAGTTCCAAGAACTACTGCAGCGCCCATTTCTCCCGGAGGAGTCAGTTTTGCCAAACTTAAAATATCAGCAGCAACGGCTACTTTTATTTCGCTTGCAGCCGCTTTAGCGATAAATGCGGTATAATCATGAACTTGTCCAAATTTCCCTGGATATTGAAGGATTGCTCCAAAATATTCCGATGAAAAATCGAATGATTCATGGTTTCCAATCACTAATTCAACCCCGATTGGCGTAGAACGTGTTTGCAAAACCGATAAAGTTTGTGGTAATATTTCCTCAGAAACGAAAAATTTATTGATGTTGTTTTTCTTTTGGTCGCGAGAACGAACGTCAAAAAGTAACGCCATTGCTTCAGCAGCAGCAGTTCCTTCGTCTAATAAAGAGGCATTAGCGATTTCCATTCCGGTTAATTCGATAACCATCGTTTGAAAATTCAAAATCGCTTCTAAACGACCTTGTGCGATTTCAGCTTGATACGGCGTATAAGCAGTATACCATCCTGGATTTTCAAATACATTTCTTTGGATTACCGCAGGGATAATGGCTGCATTGTATCCTAAACCAATGTACGATTGAAAAACTTTATTTTTATTCCCTAATTTTTGAATGTGATTTGCAAACTCATATTCAGTCATTGCAGGCTCTAAGTCCAAATCAGATTTTAAACGAATATCACTTGGGATAGTTTCATGGATCAATTGGTCAAGTGTTGCTGCCCCAATTGTCTTCAACATATGTTCTAGATCATTTTCTCTTGGGCCAATGTGTCTTAATGCAAAAGCGTCTGTTTTCATTATATATAAAATGGGTTGTGTGTTTCTTGTTTTAAAAGGCTGTAAAAATAAATATTAATCTGCTATTAAAAGACTTTTTTAACTTGATTTTCTGTGAATTTTTCAACTAAAAGCCATTCTTGTTAACACTTTGATTAATTTTGTCTAATGAGGTTTTTGAAACTAATATTCGATTTTTACATTAATAGTAGCATTCACGTGGGTTTGTCTTGTTATGCCTTGGTTAGAATGACGCAACACATGTTCCACATTCCAGTAGATGAGCCAGTTGCTAACTTTGCTTTTTTTGGAACAATTGTAGGATATAATTTTGTAAAATATGATGCACTGGCTAGAGTTCAAAGATTACAAATGCGTAAGCAGTTAAAAACGATTGCTTTATTTAGCTTTTTTGCTCTTTTTTTAGTCGGATATTATTTTTTTCTGCTGCAAAGGATAACCCAAATAGTCGCAGTAGTTTTCTTGAGTGTTACATTATTGTACACACTTTCCTTTTTTCCAAATAAGAAAAATGCCAGGAATTGGGCAGGTGTTAAAATTTATATTGTAGCATTGTGTTGGGTTGGAGTGACACTGGCTTTGCCAGTTTTGAATGCTGATGTTCCAATTACTTCCGATTTTTATTTAAAATGTATGCAACGCTTTATCTTGATTTTTGTATTGGTACTTATTTTTGAAATTATTGATTTGGCAAAAGACGATCCGCATTTAAAAACAGTACCGCAGCAAATAGGGGTGAAGCGCACTAAAATATTAGGGTTGTTGCTTTTACTTCCGTTTTATTTTTTAGAATTTTTTAAAAGTAATTTTGACAAAAATCAATTGATTATCAACCTGATTTTAGTGATAATCATTTCATTATTTATGCTTTTTGCAAATGAAAAACGGTCTAAATATTACACTTCCTTTTGGGTAGAAAGTGTCCCGATTGTTTGGTGGTTATTGCTTCTCATTTTCTGATAAAGCTTTCAATGTTTTATTTCTTTCGATGATAAAATTAATCATGTGATTTTTTAAAAACAATAAATCAAATAATTCTCCAAAAAATCCATAGGGAACTTCATAATGTAATTTATCCTTCATTATAGTAACTCCGTCTTTTTCATTAAATATATGTTCATGTCGGAATGATTTGAATTTTCCTTCTTCCATTTCATCAACAAAATAGTCGTATAAATTCATGGCTGTGATTCGGCTTTTATGAGTCAAATAAACACCAAAATGTTTGCCTCGCCAAGTAACGGTTTCGTTGTAATTAATTAACCCGGAAGTGATTCCGTCAATTGCAGTTTCTTTAGTGAAATTGACAGATTCTTGGTGTGTGTCAATATCTCTGGATAGATCAAAAACAGTTTGTATTGGGGCATTTATTTTAGTTAAAACCTTAATAGTTGTTATCATATCAAATGTTTTTTGTTTTTAATAATACATTTAAAGTAATTCAAGAATAAATTGTTGTTTTTAGCTTTCTGTGCTAAAAGTGTATTAAAAAACCCGAAGCATTATACTTCGGGTTTCAAATATTTATACTTATACCAATCCTGCTCTTCTCAATAATGCTTCCGGTTTTGGTTCTTGTCCTCTAAAGCGTTTGTACAAAATCATCGGATGTTCTGTTCCGCCTTTAGACAGCACGTTTTCTTTAAATTTTGTGGCTACTTCTTTATTGAAAATACCTTTTTCCTGAAAATATTCAAAAGCATCAGCATCCAGAACTTCGGCCCATTTGTAGCTGTAATAACCAGAAGAATAACCGCCTTGAAAAATATGGGAGAAAGAGGTGCTCATCGCATTTTCTTTTACTTCAGGATACAATTGTGTGGCTGCAAATTGTTCGGTTTCAAAAGCTTTGATGTCTTTGATATTGGAAGGATCTTGCGCATGCCACCCCATATCCAATAATCCAAAACTCAATTGACGCATCGTTGCAATTCCTTCTTGGAAACTGGCGCTTTCTTTAATTTTATGTACTAATTCCATCGGAATCATTTCGCCAGTTTGATAATGATAAGCAAACAAAGCCAAAGCTTCCGGTTCGTAACACCAGTTTTCTAAAATCTGACTTGGTAATTCTACAAAATCCCAATATACACTTGTTCCGGATAAACTTGGGTATGTCGTGTTTGCCAACATTCCGTGCAATGCATGACCAAATTCATGAAACAAAGTCGTTACTTCGTTAAAAGTTAATAATGATGGTTTTGTTTCGGTAGGTTTCGTGAAATTGCACACAATTGAAATATGCGGTCTTTCGTTGATTTCCTTTTTGATGTATTGCGATTTAAAAGACGTCATCCAAGCACCGTTTCTTTTGCCTTTTCTTGGAAAGAAATCAGCATAAAAAACAGCAACCAGTTGGTCTTCCTCGTCTTTTACTTCGTATGTTTTTACTTCCTCATGGTATTTATCTACTTCGAAAATTTCTTCGAAAGTGATTCCGTATAATTTTTGCGCTACTGCAAAAGCACCGTCCAGAACTTTCTCTAATTGAAAATAAGGTTTTAATATTTCATCATCTAAATTGAATAATTGTTGCTTCAATTTCTCCGAATAATACGCGCCATCCCATTTCTCTAGTTGTTCGATTCCGTGAAGTTCTTTTGCGAAAGCGGTTAATTGTGCAAATTCTTTCAAAGCTGCCGGTTTCGCTTTTTCCAATAAATCATTCGAAAATGTTTTCACTTTCTCCGGACTTTCTGCCATTCGTTCTTCAAGTACAAAATGAGCATGAGTGGCATAACCTAAAACCTGAGCTCGGTCAAAACGCAATTTTGCAATTTTAAGTACAATTTCCTGATTGTCAAATTCATTGTTTTGAAAACCTTTCGCGCCAAAAGCGATTGCCATTTTCTTGCGCAATTCACGATTATCAGCATAGGTCACAAACGGAACATAACTTGGGTAATCCAGCGTGAAAATCCAGCCTTCTTTTTCTTGGCTTTTAGCCAAAGAATGAGCGGCTTCGATAGTTCCTTCCGGTAAACCGGCTAAATCAGATTCATTTGTAATATGCAATTGATACGCTTGTGTTTCGGCCAAAACATTTTCGCCAAACTGCAAACTCAATTTCGATAATTCTTTGTCTATTTCTCGCAATTGATTCTTTTTGTCTTCTGGCAAATTCGCTCCGTTTCTGGAAAAGCTTTTGTATTTTTTATCCAAAAGAGTGGTTTGTTCTGGATTTAGATTCAGTTTTTCTCGTTGCTCATAAACCGTTTTTACTCGGGCGAATAAATCAGGGTTAAGGCGAACGTCATTTCCAAATTCAGATAATAACGGAGAAACTTCCTGAGCGATTTTTTGAATCTCATCATTGGTTTCTGCTGAATTTAAGTTGAAAAAGATACTTGAAATTCTATCCAAAACATCTCCGCTGAAAGCTAGTGCTTCAATGGTGTTTTCGAAAGTAGGCTGTATGGGATTTCTAACAATAGCATCGATTTCGGCTTTTGCCAATTCGATTCCTTTTTGAAAAGCAGGAAGAAAATCTTCGTTTTTAATTTTCGAAAAAGGCGCAGTATTATACTTTGTATTGAAATGGTGGGTTAAGATGCTCATTTGTATTTTTTAATAAAAATAATTCGATGTTTAAAGATAACAAATGTACGGATTTAATGAAAAAAATGAAGTTGATAAAGCAATTGATTTATTTCAAAATGCCATTGCTGATTGTGTTATTTAAATGTTATTTATTTCGTTTCGCAGTGATAAAGCCCTAAATTGTAAAAAAAGATGCGTTTCTGAAGAGACAAATCAAAACAAGAAATAAATATTCAAAGAAAATATGAACTATCAAATTACAATAAATAGCGCAAATACTGTAGACGAAATTGAAACCTATTGGACAAATGATGATTATATTAAACTGCTTGAAAAATTCGATTATCCGGATGCTTCAGATGCGGATGCTTCCAGTTTAAGAGAACTATTATTTATGGCAATTTCTGATTTTGAACCCAAAGAGGCTGCCGTAATCGTATTAGAATATAAATTATCAGAGCATTTAAACGAAGGGCAAATTCACCAAATTTCTAATGATATGTTTTTGGATAAAGTGTGTGAAGAATATCCTGAAATAGGATTACATTCAACTCTATTTCATATTAATCAATTGCTTTTTAAAGCGTATAACGGTAAATTTCCCAATGCAAAAGCAACAATTATAACGGTTACAATTGCGCCATTAGAAAGTGAAAATGAGATGCAATTGACCAAAGAGAATGTACTTAAATTATTGAGCAAAGGATTGTCTGACAGTAATCTTATCAAACGATTGTTTGATCACGCGATGAATGAAAATGCTCCTTTTCCGGAAGCTGAGGATGTTTTGTGGGATTTAACAACTGTGGATAATCTGAATTATACCATTACCACCTCTGAGTATTGGCTGAATAAAGAAGATATAATTGCTTCGGAATTTGAAGGGGTTTTAGAAATAGCAGTAGATGTTGAATAAGTGATTCAAGATTTAAATAAAAAAGCTCCATTACGGAGCTTTTTTTATTTTTTTAGACTTTCAGCAGCTATGTTAACCGCTTCTTTCAATCCTGTTTTGTATTTAATTATTTTTTCCATCACATTTTTATTGTGGCTTCCTATAATTTGAGCGGCAAGAATTCCTGCATTTTTTGCACCGTTTAATGCTACAGTTGCTACGGGAACTCCGCCTGGCATTTGTAGAATAGATAACACACTATCCCAACCATCGATTGAATTGCTTGATTTTATAGGTACGCCAATTACTGGAAGTGGCGACATAGAAGCTACCATTCCTGGCAAATGCGCTGCTCCGCCAGCACCTGCTATTACTACCGAAATTCCACGAGTGTGTGCATTGTTGCTGAAATCAAATAATTTTTCGGGAGTTCTGTGTGCCGATACAATATCGACTTCTATTTCTATATCGAATGCTTTTAAAATGTCTATTGCTTCTTGCATTACGGGCATATCAGAAATGCTTCCCATGATTACGGCTACTTTCATTATTTTTTATTTAAAGATTTAAAGATTTAAGTATTTAAAGATTTTTTGAAAAACTCAATTTAGTTGGTATTCTGAATTTTTCAATCTTTTATTTTTTTCAATCTTTCAACTAACTTATTACTCTTATCGTGTTTTTTACATTTTCAGCTATTCTTCGAGCTTCATTGATGTCTGGATTTACTATCGTTACATGTCCCATTTTTCTAAAGGGGCGTGTTTGTTTCTTTCCGTAAATATGTGGCGTAACACCGTTCCAACCTAATATTTTTTCAATATTTTCATACACCACATCACCGGAATAGCCTTCTTCACCTGAAAGATTTACCATAATTCCAGCAACTTTACTGTCGGTATTTCCCAAAGGCAAATTAAGAATTGCTCGCAAATGATTTTCAAATTGTGAAGTATAACTGGCTTCAATGGAATAATGACCTGAATTGTGTGGGCGAGGAGCAACTTCGTTTACAAGGATTTCATCGTCTTCAGTTTGAAACATTTCAACTGCTAATAAACCAACATGATTGAACTTTTCGGAAACATTCAATGCGATTGCTCTTGCTTTTTCGGCTACTTTATCATCAATACGAGCCGGACAAATGACATATTCCACTTGATTGGCTTCTGGATGAAATTCCATTTCTACCACTGGATAAGTTTTTATTTCGCCTGATGGATTGCGACAAACGATAACGGCTAGTTCATTTTTGAACGGAACCATTTCTTCAGCAATACATTCTACATTGGCTAAATTGTCTAAATCCGAGATTTGTCGAATCACTTTTACACCATTTCCATCATAACCAAATTCCGTACATTTCCATACAAAAGGTAGTTTTGTTTTAGAATCCAAAATATCAACAATTAGACTTTTTAGATTCTCAAATCGTTTGTAATTTGCTGTTGGAATTGTGTGTTGCGTGTAGAAATCTTTCTGAATTCCTTTGTTTTGAATCAATTTCAACGTTTTTGGTGAAGGAAATACTTTTACTCCCTCTTCCTCTAGTTTTACTAAAGCTTCAAGATTTACCAATTCAATTTCGAAAGTTAAAACATCAACTTTTTTACCAAAGTTATACACCGTTTCAAAATCCATTAAATCACCTTTAAAGAATTTATTACAGGCTATCTTGCATGGTGCTTCATCACTTGGATCAAGAATATAAGTTTGTATGTCGAATTTTCGGGTGTCAAACAACAGCATTTTACCAAGTTGTCCTCCGCCGAGAATTCCCAATTTAAAATCAGAAGAAAAATAATTCATTGTGTAGTTGTATGTTTATGCAAAGATACTTTATAATGATTGAATCCGAAAATGCTATTTTATTTTCTTCATAATTTCTATTGTATCATTTGTTGCTTTTAATACATTTTGACTCGTTTTTTTGTGGAATTTACTTAAAATTAGAAATTAATGCCCATTTATCAATTGTCAAATCCGAATTCTGTATCTTTGCGCATTATTTTAAACACGAAAATAATGATACAACTTCACGATAAACAATTTGTTCCGTTTATTTCTGCCAAAGAAATTGATTTTGCCATCGCTAAAATGGTTTCGCAAGTAGAAGCTGATTTTGCTGATGAAACGCCGGTATTTGTGGGAGTATTGAATGGAGCTTTTATGGTTGTTTCTGATTTTATGAAACAATATAAAAAACCATGTGAAGTATCTTTCATTAAAATGGCATCATACGAAGGAACTTCTACCACAAACGAAGTGAAACAATTAATAGGTATAAATCAGGATTTAACTGGACGTTCTGTTGTCATAATCGAAGATATAGTTGACACCGGAAATACATTGGTTGAACTGAAAGAATTATTCAAAAAGCAAAATGTAAAACATTTTAAAATAGCAACACTTTTTTTTAAACCTGAAGCATACACAAAAGACATCAAAATAGATTACATTGGGATTAGAATTCCAAATAAATTTATTGTGGGTTTTGGCTTAGACTACGATGGATTAGGAAGAAATTTACCCGAAGTATATAAACTAAAAGAATAACGACACAACAACATGACTAACATTGTTTTATTTGGAAAGCCAGGAGCTGGTAAAGGAACTCAAGCGGAGTTTTTGAAAGAAAAATACAAATTAACACATATATCAACGGGCGATGTATTTCGTTTTAATTTAAAAAACGATACAGAACTTGGCAAACAAGCAAGAGTATTTATGGATGCTGGAGATTTAGTTCCAGATGAATTGACTACAAAAATGCTGATTGATGAGGTAAATAAACACCCGGATACTAATGGAATATTGTTTGACGGATATCCAAGAACAATTTCACAAGCCGAAGCTTTAGACGCATTTCTAACGTCAATAGGTTCTAAAGTTGCAGCGACAATTGCACTCGAAGCCGATGATGAGATTCTGGTAAAACGTCTCTTGGAAAGAGGGAAAACAAGTGGTAGAATTGATGATCAAGATGAAGAAAAAATCAGAAATCGCTACCAGGAATACAATGAAAAAACAGCGCCTTTAATGAGTTATTATGAGGAGCAAGGTAAATTTTATGCAGTAAACGGAATAGGTACAATCGCTGAAATTACAGAAAGAGTAAGCAACGTGATTGATAATTTATAGGAGCAATTCCAGCTGTACATTACAAGTCCTCGTTAAAAAATCTATTTTTCTAAGCCATAAAAGGAGCTTCCTTTGGTCGCTCTTTTTTGACAAGAAAAATTAGCTTTTTTAACTCTGGGCTTTTCATTCCCATCTGGGCTAAAATCCAGACTGGAGATTTCAGAAAATCAAATTCAGAAATCAGATTTTAAATAAAAAACGAATCAACTAAAAAATTGGAAATACTAATAATATTTTTTCTAATACTATTAAATGGGGTTTTCTCTATGTCAGAAATCGCATTGATTTCAGCAAGAAAAAACAGATTAGAGACCGCGGCAAAAAAAGGGAATAAAAGTGCTAAAATCGCATTGGATTTGGCGAACTCACCAAACAAATTTTTATCAACCGTACAAATAGGAATAACGCTAATAGGAATTCTTACCGGTATTTATAGTGGTGATAAAATCACAATGGATGTAGAGACTTTTGTAAGCGGATTTGAATTTTTAAAACTATACGCACCATCAGTTGCGGTGGGGATTGTTGTAGTAGTTTTGACCTTTTTCTCTTTAGTTCTAGGAGAATTATTACCTAAAAGAATCGGTTTGAATCATCCGGAATCCATTGCCAAAGCAGTGGCATTACCCATGAAAATCGTTTCAATTGTAACGGCACCATTTATTTGGTTGTTAACACATTCTACAGATTTTTTATTGGATATTTTACAAATAAAGCCTACCGCTGACGGTAAAGTAACCGAAGAGGAAATAAAAGCGATAATCAAAGAAGGAACCGAAGGAGGAGAAGTTCAAGAAATTGAACAAGATATTGTGGAGCGCGTTTTCCATATTGGAGACAGAAAAATAAATTCATTGATGACACACAGGAAGTCAGTGGTTTTTTTACCTTTGCATTCTGATAAAGAACAGGTTAAGGAATTTATGCTGAAAGAATTGCATTCTATTTATCCGGTTTACGGTGAAAATTATGATGATATTGTTGGAGTCGTTAACCTGAAAAATATTTTCGCCCATTTTGAAAATGAAAACTTCAATTTGGCGGATATAATGACCGAAGCTCCTTTTATGATGGAGCAAACCACCGCATATATAGCCTTAGAAAACTTTAAAAAAACAGGGATACATTATGCATTTGTCTCAGATGAATATGGTGTTTTTCAAGGAGTAATTACTTTGAATGATATTTTGGAAGCATTGGTTGGTGATGCTTCTGATTTTTATAAAGATGATTTTCAGTTGATTGAAAGAGAAGACGGAAGCTGGTTGGTTGACGGACACTATTCGTTGCATGATTTCTTGACTTACTTTGAATTAGATGAATTAATCAATGATTATGAAGTAACCACAGTGAGTGGATTAATAATGACGGAGCTCTCTCATATTCCTAAACAAGGAGAAAAATTGATTTGGCAAAAATTTGAGTTAGAAGTCATTGATATGGATGGCGTGAAGATTGATAAAGTGATGGTGAAAGCATTAAAAAATTAAATAGCTTAGGATTAAATTGCTCAAAATGAGTACTAAATGCTAAAGCTGAACATTGAATATTAGAAAAAATGACTGAAGGGAATTTTGTAGATTACGTTAAAATATATGTTTCTTCCGGAAAAGGAGGAAAAGGATCTACGCATTTGCATAGAGAAAAATTTATTGAAAAAGGTGGGCCAGATGGAGGAGATGGAGGTCGTGGAGGGCATGTTTATCTTGTAGGAAACAAAGGTCTTTGGACATTATTTCACCTTAAATTTGCGCGTCATATTAAAGCCGGTAATGGTGGAGATGGAAGTGGAGACAGAAGTACAGGTGCAGATGGAGATGATAAATTCATTGAAGTTCCATTAGGAACGGTAGTAAAAGATAAGGAAACCGGAGAAATATTATTTGAAATTACCGAAGATGGTGAAAAGCAAATACTTTCTCGTGGTGGAAAAGGTGGTTTAGGAAACTGGCACTTTAGAAGTTCTACCAATCAAACACCTAGATATTCACAACCAGGTTTGCCTGGTGTTGAAATGGACGTGATTCTAGAACTAAAAGTACTTGCTGATGTAGGTTTGGTAGGTTTTCCTAATGCAGGAAAATCAACTTTATTGTCTGTATTGACTTCTGCTAAACCAAAAATTGCAGATTACCCTTTTACAACCTTAAAACCAAATCTTGGAATTGTTGCGTACAGAGATTTTCAATCTTTTGTAATTGCGGATATTCCCGGAATTATAGAAGGAGCTGCCGAAGGAAAAGGATTAGGGCATTATTTCTTGCGTCACATTGAACGTAATTCAACGTTACTTTTTCTGGTTCCTGTTGATACGCCGGACATCAAAGCTGAATATGATATTTTAGTTAACGAATTGACAAAATACAATCCTGAAATGCTTGATAAAGAGCGTTTGTTGGTGATTTCTAAATGCGATATGCTTGATGATGAGTTGAAAGCAGAATTAAAAACAGAATTAGACGTTGCTTTCAAGGATGTACCATACATGTTTATTTCTTCTGTTGCTCAACAAGGACTAACAGAATTGAAAGATAAATTATGGAAAATGTTGAATGACTAATTCTTGATTTTTTAAATAAATTATAAAAGCCGTCTCTTATGATATATGAGACGGCTTTTTTATTGTTATTTCTCACTAGTTTTTATTCTGATTCCTTTGGTGTGACTGCTAAATTCAGGCGCATACATATTTTGAATAGTTGTAATTCCATTTGAGAAATCACCACTGTTGTTTACCCGAACATCGTATTCCAGAACATAAGTTCCTTTGTTTATTTGGTCAAAAAAGAAATGAGTTGCGGCATCTTTGGTACTTTTATAAAAACCCAATCCACCTTTGTAATGGTAAGCCGAAAGTACATCTACGGGTTCAAAACAAGAAGCACGCATGTCTTTTAAATGCACAAATTCCATATCTTCTTTGGCAGAAATTACTAATCTAACTGTAACTAAATCTCCAATTTTTAATGGATTATTTGAATTGATTCGTTCCAATATTTCTCCTTTGTCGGTATTTTTCTTTACATACAATTCTTTAGAAACTGATAATGCAGTGCCAGAAGTGGTTTTTATTTTATCTAATTCTTCAAAGTATTGCCAGTAAACACCTCCAAAACCTGGAACTTTCGATTTGTTTTCGATGGAAATAGTTGCCATTTCTTTTTTGATTTCTTCTGCTTTCCAATTGAGTTTTACGTAGCCTGTTTCTGCTTCTTTTTCGTTTTCAGCTAATTTTTTGCTTAGAATCTTTTCCGTCCCAATTTTAAAAATTGTATTGTCTTTTACGCTCAACCAATCGGTTCCTTGCATCAATAAAGCATAAATTGCTTCGGTGGTGGATTTTGTGGAGGGCCAGTTTTTGCTTTGCTTGTTTTTTAATAACCAAGCCTTCATGGCATCCACCGATTTGGTGTCATTACTAATTTCAGCGAAGGCCTCAATCAAGAGTGCTTGGGTTTCTATCGGGGCCTGATACCAATACCAGCCTGATTTGTTGGCAATCCAATACATTCCCCAATCTTCGTTGTTAGAAGCGGTTTCTTTTAAACTTTCTAGAATTTTTTTGGCAGTTTCTTTTTCGCCAAAGCGATTTAAAGTCAAAGCAGCCAATCCTTTTTCGTATAATGAATAGGTCAACCAATCTTTTTTAGCGGTTTCGAGATACAATTTAGTCGCTTTCTTTAACGTATCCGAAAGCGGATAATTTTCAAGGTAGAAACTTCGGGTATATAAATAATGTAAATCGGAATGCGGATTGAACCAAATCAATTTTTCGGTTGTTTTTAATTTTTCCGTTCTGGTTTTATGGTATTGCAAAAACTTTTGGTCTAAAAACGGAATTCCGGTTACAGCAATTTTTTTGATTTTGGAGGTGGTATTTTCATTATTACTTAGTTTCGAAAGATGTCCTAAACCTGCTAAAATATGTCTGGTTATGTATTCATTTTCGGTACTTCCTTCAAACCATGCGAAACCTCCAGACGAATTTTGTTTTTGTTTCAGCTTATCAAAAGTTGTTTCTTGTGCATTTTTCATTTTTTCTAAATCGAAAAGTAAAGCAAGATTTTTCTTTTTCTCTTCTTCGCTTTTAGCGTCATTTAACCAAGGAGTTTCAGCAAGAATCATTGCTTTTAATTCTTCGTTTTCTTCCAGTTTTGAACTCAATCTTCCGTTCTTTCTCCAAGTTTCGAATAGATTATCGATTTTTGGATTGCCGGAAATAATTTCAGAAGCCAGAGCATTCGCATAATATCTGGCGAAGGTTTGTTCTGTACTTTCGTTTTCGTATTCCATCAAATACGGTAATGATTGAATGGCAATCCAAGATGGGTTAGATGTGTATTCCAATGTAAATTGATGATTTCTTAAAGTGATCGAAGTATTGGTTTTTAAATTCTCGAAGAAGTATTCTTTCTTGGAGTTTTCTCGAACCCAAATCGGAATACTTTCAGTAACTAACATATTGTTGGTTAAAACTGGAAGTATATTTTCTTCACCATCCGAAAAATTGCCTGCTTTTGCCAAAACTTTATACTGAACGCCTTGCAAACCTTCTGGAATATAGATTTTCCAACTGACACTCGTATTACCAAACGGAGCGATTTTGATGTTTTTGACAGCATTGCTATTTGCCATTTTGACATCAATAGTTTGCATTGTCGTCGCATCAAAGAGTTGCAAAAGAGCAATTCCAGTTTTGGTTTCATTGGTGATATTGGCAATCTTTGCAGTGATTACGATACTGTCTTTTTCTCTAAAAAAGCGAGGAAAATTAGGAGTGACCATTAGTTCTTTTTGAGTAATGACACTTTTCTCTAAATAACCTGAAACCGCCTCTTTGTTATGCGCTAACAATCGGAGTTTCCAAGTGGTCAAAGCTTCAGGCGAAGTAAAATTGAAACTTACTTTTCCTTTCGAATCTGTTTTTAGATTCGGATAAAAGAAAGCAGTTTCCGAGAGGTTTTTTCTGGCTTTGACTTGAGTCAAGGATTCTAATGCTTTTTTGGTAGTGATAATAATGACGCCGTTAGCTCCTTTGGGACCGTATAATGCAGTGGCTTTTTCGCTTTTTAGAACATCAATAGCAATAATATCGGTCGGAGAAATTAATCTGAATTGTTCTTCAGTTATTGCTTCGCCATCAACGATATACAAAGCATTTTTGTAGTTACCTGAAATACTTGAGTTTCCTCTTATTGTAATGCCATTTACTTTCCCCTCTAATTTCATTTCATTTCCTGCGAAGTTGTAAATTTGATTGTCTGCTTCTTCAAGAACTACTGCTGCAGCCGCAGTTAAAGATTTCTTTTTTACACTACCATACCCAACAACCACAACTTCTTCTAAACTATTACCGGATTTCTCTAACTGAACATCTATGGTTGTAGAGTTAACGGTAATTTTTTTGGTTAGCGATCCAATATGAGAGAAACTTAATTCTTCTCCCAGAGCAGCTTCGATTTGATAATAACCATCAAAGTCAGTTTGAGTACTACGTTGAATTCCATTTACAGTAACTATTACGCCAGCAAATGGCTCTTCTCCATAGAAAACAATTCCTGAAATCATTTTTGCATTTAGTGGTTTTTTACTTTTATTATTTAGCTGTTTTTGATATTCTTTTAGTTGCATTGTTGTGAAAGAATCGTTGATGTTGAATCCAAACCACATTAATTTGGTAGTTTCGTAATTCAGGTCTATGCGATTTAAAATAGGATTCAGATTCCGAATGTAACTCGATGTCTTATCAAATCCTAAACCCGTTTTAAAGTTAGCAGAGTTGTAGTTATAGTCATTGAATTTCAAACCATTCCAATCTCTTTTGGCAAACTGATCTAAAGAACTGTCATACATTGAGGCTAAAACTTCAGCTTCTTTAGTAGTGTTAGATGTTTTTAATTGAAATGACCAATTTTCAGTGCTTCCGGGTTGTATTTTGTTTCTAAAACTTTCTACAGTAAATTCTAATTTGGGTTCTTCTTCTTCTTCTTCTTCTTCTTCTTTGAGAATTACTTCTATTTGGTCGTAGAAAGTTTGATTTTCAAAAATACTTTCAAAACCGATCTTCACACTTTTTTCAAATTCTTTTTTTAGTGGAATTTTGATAATAGTTTCATTGTTTTGCAAGTGGAAAGTATTTTCAAAATAAAGGGAACTTTGGTAATTTCCGGAAGCCGTGATATAAAGTTCAGGGATAACCGAAGTTAATTTTACTAAAACAAAACCATCTTTTTTAGCATCAGTGTTAATTTGTTCAGCGACAAATAATTTACTTGAATCAATTTCGTCTTTGCTTTGTGCCAATTTGAAATTAGAAATGGTTTCTATTGGATTCTCAAAAGCATCTTTAGCAGAAAAAATCACTTTGTAATTCCCGGATTTGTAATTTGAAATGAAATCCAAAACTAATTTCTTGTCTTTTTCAGTGTCAATTTTTTTAGAAAAGACAAGAATTTCTGTGGGTTTTACAGCGTTTGGTTGATTATTGTATTCGTACGGGAAGTAGCGCTCAAAATCTTCTTTTGAGATAGTTTCAATTTCTGGTCGCGGAAAAACGCTGGATTTAAATTTAGTCGAAAAAGGACTCACATAATAGAGTTTTATTTCGCCTTTTGAAGCTAAAAATTCTCCATTGAGATTGGTGCTCTTTAGTTCAATTTCATTTTCATTTTTGGTTTCAATTCGGTTTGGGATAGTTGCAGTAAGCATCAAAGAATGATAGCCAATCCTAACATTTGTTTGGGTTTGGTGGGTTTCGCCATTACTATCCGTAACGGATGCAGATATGTAGTATTCAAAAATGGGTAATTGTTCTTTGGAGGTATTTTCAAATGGTTTGGCAATGAAATTTATTTCGAATTTTCCTGTAGTATCTGTTTTAGTTTCGCCAACTAGAATACTTTCTGATTTGCCGTTTTGGTTGTGATAGTAACCGTTGTTTAAGGTGTACGGAATAAGTGTGACCTTGTAGGTTACTTTTGCATCGGAAATGTTGCTTCCTGCAAAAGCTTTGGCAAGTCCATTTACCCTTACTTTTTGATTGACTTGATATGCATTTTTAAAAGGCTCGAAAGTCACTTCAAATTTAGGACGTTTGTATTCTTCAACTTTGAAATATATTTCAGAATTGTCATAATTTACAGTATCCCAAAAAGGATGTTCGTCTTTTGTTTTAACAAAAATAAAATTTGTATCATTTTTATCCGGTTTGTTAGCTATCATTCTGAAATTTCCTGTCAGTCCATTTTTAGGCAATAAAAATTCTCCGGAGAAAGATCCGTATTCATTTGTAGTCACATTGAATTCTTTAAAAACAGTGCTGTTTGGGTCTTTAATTGTAATTTTGAAAGTAGTTTTTGCAACAATACTCGTTTTGTCTAGTTCTTTTCGAAAAGCAATTCCCTTATAATAAACCGTTTGTCCGGGACGATAAATGGCGCGGTCCAAATAAAATTCGACTTTGCCTTTTGCTTTCTGGTTTTTTACAGAAGCGTAATCATTATAATAGTAATTCGAGTAACGACTGCTCAGTAATAGAGAATCGTTTTCAGTTGTAAATTCAATAAGGCTATAATTACGGTTGTTGTTTTCTTTGAGATAGGTTGCTGCGCCATTTTTGTCGGTTATAATAGTTTGATTTAATAGTTTTATAGAAACATTTTCTAAAGGTTTTCCAGTTTTTCTGTCTAACACCTGATAATTTTCTTTCTTATCATTTTCCGAAGTTAATACTGCAATATTTGAAACTGTAATAGTTTCATAAGCAAATGCTTTAGTATTCTTGATGTCTGAATCACTTTCAAAATATACCAAATAACTGCCTGTTTTTAATGGCGGTAAAAGTACTTCAGTGCTGTATTCGAAATAATTATTCTTTTTTTCAAGTTCATAGTTTTTAGATGTAATTGGTTTTTTGTCTTTAATTATTGCAGCTACTAAACTGTCTTTGTTGTGAGGGGAGTTTCGGAAGTCTTTAGTCATGTTTTGGTCTATTTTAAAGAAAGAAACCGAAAGGCGATTTAGATTTTTATACCTAATAAATGCTCTGGTGTTTTCATCAGTATAACTGAATTTTTGAAGTTGAATATTCAGTGATTTAGAACTAATATTTTGTTTCTTTTGTAGCGCCAGTTTGTGTGCATTTGAACGATTATTAATGCTAATAATGCTGTCAAGAGTTGCAACGGCTTTAATGTTATAATCCGGATGTATTTCTTTAGATGCTAAATTGTTGAGAATAACGGCTTTTTCTAACTGAATTTTTTGAGTCAGAATTAGGTCTTTAGATTCTCTTTGAATTGCATTCAAGGATTTCATAAATGTTTCATCAGAATCTAATAAAACGCGCGTGCAAAATTGAATTCTGTCGAATTGGTTTTCTAAATCAGGAACGTTTCTCTCTTGTTTTTGATACAATTCAAGTACTTTTTTTAGTTTTTCATTTTTGACAAAATCAAAATTTAGTTGTAAAAAAGATGCTGAATTTCCTAAAAGTTCTTTTTCAAACGATAAGAATTCCTTTTTTTGAACTTCCCAATGCGGAATCTGCGGAGTAAGTAACGCAATGTTTTCTTTTAACAAATAGTTAAACAGATTGTCTTTTTTCGTTTTATCTTCATCATTATAATCAAAAACAAGAAGGTAATTACTCAAGGAAGTATGTTTTAATATGGCCTCGTCCAGAAGTGTTTTTTCTAAAGCACGATTAATTTGTTCCGAAATGTCTTTTGAAGTCCAAGTTAAAAATTGATCATCAAAACTTACAGTATTCGTTCTGTTGAACAGTAAATAGTAGTTTTGCTTTTGATAATCGATCAAACATTTAGCATAAACTAAATTCAAAATCGCTTTCGATGGAACTGAAGCGTTATTTATTTCAGTTTTTAAATTGTTTATAATTTTGGTTTGCGCATCTTCATCCAAAACTTGCAAATATTTGGATTCATAGAAAAAACATTTGATCATTTGCACTTCGTTTTTATCTCGAGATGCTTTTTGATGAATTTTTGAAACTATTTCATTGGCTGATTTTATTTTTCCTTCGTTTTCATATTCAATTACTTTTTCCCAGTTTTTGTCATAATTTTGCGCCCATAGAGAAGTGCTAATAAATATAAATACTAAAAAAATATGTTTCATAGGGTGGTTTTAAAATAGTGAAAAATATTCTCAATAGAGGTTAAAGTGAGATTAGAAAATATTTCCTACTAAATTACTAATTTTTACTTAAAAACAAATCTTACTTCTCATATTTCCCTATTTTTGGACAATGAAACAGATTCTTTATTTATTTTTATTTTTACCGGTTATAGCGTGGTCTCAATCCAATTTTGATAAAGCAGAAAAACTGTTTAAAGAGGAAAAGTACGAACAGGCACAATCCCTGTTTGAATCTGTTTTGAAGTCCAATTCTTCAGATTTGAAAACAATCGAATATTTAGGAGATATCGCAGGTTATTATAAATCATGGGATAAAGCGATTGTTTATTACAAAAAACTAAAAATTTTAAAACCTTCAGAAGCCGATTATTATTATAAATATGGTGGAGCTTTAGGGATGAAAGCCAAAGAAACAAGTAAATTCAAGGCGCTTGGTATGATTGATGAAGTCAAAGGTTCTTTTGAAAAAGCGATAAGTCTTAATCCAAAACACATTGAATCACGTTGGGCTTTGATCGAATTATATATTCAGTTGCCGGGAATTGTAGGAGGTAGTGAATCCAAAGCTATAAAATATTCAAATGAATTGTTGCGATTATCACCTGTTGATGGTTATTTGTCCAGAGGTCATATTGAGGAATATTTTAAAAGATATAAAGTTGCAGAGCAACAGTATAAAAAAGCGATACTTATTGGAGGTTCAAAAATAAGTTATCAAAAGCTAGCTAACTTATACAAGAACAAAATGAGAGAGCCAGAAAAAGCAAAATTAGTATTAGAAACCTATAATAAAAAAAGTTCAAGATAGATTTTAATCTCTCTGGAATTCAACAACCATAAACCAAAAATTAGAATGCGTACACATTTTATAGCTATCGGAGGAAGCGCCATGCACAATCTGGCTTTAGCATTACACAACAAAGGGTATCAAGTTACGGGAAGTGACGATGCTATTTTTGAACCATCAAAATCAAGATTAGATAAAAAAGGAATTTTGCCTCCAGAATTGGGCTGGTTTCCAGAAAAAATAACATCAGATATTGAAGCAGTTATTCTTGGCATGCATGCAAAAGCTGATAATCCTGAATTACTAAAAGCTCAAGAATTAGGACTTAAAATATATTCTTATCCGGAGTTCTTGTACGAACAATCAAAAAATAAAACACGTGTAGTCATTGGCGGTTCGCATGGAAAAACTACCATAACTTCAATGATTTTACATGTGATGCATTACCATGATATAGCAGTAGATTATATGGTTGGCGCACAATTGGAAGGTTTCGATACGATGGTACATCTTACGGAGGAGAATGACTTTATCGTTTTGGAAGGAGATGAATATTTGTCTTCGCCAATTGATAGAAGACCCAAATTTCATTTGTATCAGCCAAACATCGCCCTAATTTCAGGAATTGCTTGGGATCATATTAATGTTTTTCCAACGTATGAGAACTATGTAGAACAGTTTGAAATTTTTATTGGCAAAATTACCAATGGCGGAATTTTAGTTTACAATGAAGATGATGCTGAAGTAAAACGTGTGTCCGAAGCTGCTACGAACCCAATCCGTAAACTAGCGTATCATACTCCAAAATATTCTGTTAATGATGGTGTGACACTTCTAGAAACACCAGAAGGCGATATGCCAATTGAAGTTTTTGGAGCACATAATCTTAATAATTTGGCTGGAGCCAAATGGATTTGCCAAAACATGGGAGTCGATGAAGCTGATTTTTATGAAGCCATTGCCAGTTTTAAAGGCGCATCAAAACGATTGGAAAAAATTGCAGAAAGCAAAACAAAAGTTGCCTATAAGGATTTTGCGCATTCACCAAGTAAAGTTGCCGCAACTACTAAAGCGGTTAAAGAGCAATATCCAAACAGAACTTTGGTGGCTTGTCTAGAATTGCATACGTACAGCAGTTTGAATGCGGAGTTTCTAAAAGAATATGAAGGTGCATTAGAATATGCGGATAAAGCAGTAGTTTTCTATTCCCCTGACGCTGTAAAAATCAAACAGCTTGAAGAAGTTACATACGACCAAATTGCTAAATCTTTTAATCGTGAAGATTTAATTATTTATACGAATCCAAAAGATTTCAAAGACTATTTATTTAATTTAAATCTTGAAAATTCTGCTTTGTTGTTGATGAGTTCCGGTAATTATGGCGGATTAAACTTTGATGAGGTAAAGGAATTGGTAAAGTAAAAGTGATATGAGTGATACTATAAGAATTTCTAAAACTACAAGTGAAAATCCGGATTTTATAAATCTCATTGGCGCATTAGATAAAAGTTTGTGGGAGCGTTATCCGGAATTGAAAACAGATTATTGGGGTAATAATATTATTGAATTAAATCCAAATGTTGTTGTTATTTATTTGGAAAACAATCCTGTAGCGTGTGGTTGTTTTAAGAAATACGATAAGGATACAATTGAAATAAAGCGTATGTTTGTTTCTCCTGAAGCAAGAGGAATGGGTTTAGCTCAAAATATTTTACGTGAGCTAGAACTTTGGGCTCATGATTTAGGATATTCATTTTCTGTTTTGGAAACATTATACAAACAAAAGGAAGCTATCGCTTTATATCAAAAAACAGGATATAGCATAGTTGATAATTATGAGCCATATGTGGGTTTAGAAAATAGTATTTGCATGCGGAAACAAATTTAAATAACAAATGAATGGCTGAAAATTCCTTTTTTCCTATAACGAATTGGTCCGAAGATGATAAGCCACGAGAAAAACTAATGCTGAAAGGCAAAAGTGTTTTAAGTGACGCAGAATTGATTGCCATTTTGATTGGATCAGGAAGTAGAAACGAATCGGCTGTTGATTTGAGTAAAAGGATTTTAGCAAGTGTAGACAATAATTTGAATGCATTAGGTAAATTATCCATTTCGCAATTAATGAATTTCAAAGGAATTGGTGAAGCGAAAGCCATTTCAATTATAGCTGCTTTAGAATTAGGAAGAAGAAGGAGGGCGGAAGATTCGGTAGAATTAAAGAAAGTGACTTCCAGTAAAATCATTTTCGAAATCATGCAGCCTATTATTGGTGAATTGCCACACGAGGAATTTTGGATCATTTATTTGAATAACTCGAATAAGGTTATTTCGAAATCCCAGTTGAGTAAAGGCGGTATTACCGGAACATTAGTAGATGTTCGCATCGTTTTTAAAACAGCGCTAGAGATGGGTGCAACCGGATTAATATTGTGCCACAATCATCCATCGGGAACTCTGATTCCAAGTGATGCAGACAAACAGATTACAAGAAAATTAAAATTGGCAGGCGATAGTTTAGAAATAAAAGTACTAGATCATTTGATTGTTACTGAAAAAAACTATTTTAGTTTTGCTGATGAAGGAATATTTTAAAACATAAAATGAAACATACTATAATAACTGATGTTTTCTTTGATTTAGATCATACGCTTTGGGATTTTGATAAAAATTCAGAGTTGACATTTGAGACTATTTTTAATAAAAATCATCCCACAATTGAAACCAAAGTTTTTATTGAAAAATATGTGCCAATAAACCAAGAATGTTGGAAGCTATATCAATATGATAAAATTACGCATGAAGAGTTGCGTTATAATCGACTGAAGTATTCTTTTGATGCTCTTGATTATTCGATTTCTGACGAAGAAATTGATGCCATAGCAAATGATTATATTCGTTTTTTACCCGAAAACAATCATCTTTTTGATGGCACTTTTGAAGTTTTAGACTATTTAAATCAAAAATATAATCTTCATATAATTACAAATGGATTTGCTGAGGTTCAACACAAAAAGATACATAATTCTAATATTGGGAGTTATTTTCAAACCGTCACAAATTCTGAAATGGCAGGCGTAAAAAAACCAAATCCAATTATTTTTGATTATGCCTTAGATTTGGCCAAAGCCAAAAAAGAAAATAGTATTATGATAGGGGATAGCTTAGATGCAGATGTGCAAGGTGCTCTTGACGCGGGATTAGATGCTATTTTTTTTAATGAAAGTAAAATACAAGTTGAGCAGCAAATTAAACAAATTAATCATTTATTAGAACTTAAAAAATATTTATAAATATGAAAAAGCAATTTTTATTATTGTTATTATTGGTCGTTAGTTATTCCTATTCTCAATCTGTGAACGATTACAAAGCTGTAATTGTTCCTTTGAAATACGATTTTCTCAATGGCGAAAACCAATTCCGGTTGAATACATTAACCAAGTTTAATTTAAATAAAGCAGGTTTCGTTTCATTTTATGCCAGTGAAACTATACCGGCCGAGTACAATGAAAGATGCAGTTTGTTATATGTTGATGTGGTTAAAGATAACGGCTTTTTAACGACAAAACTTTTTATAACGCTGAAAGATTGTTATGGAAAAATAATATTCCAATCGATAATTGGAAAAAGTAAAGAGAAAGAATATAAGGTTGCTTATACAGAAGCTTTAAACGAAGCATTTAAATCTGTTTACGCTTTGCAATATAAATACAATGGAAGTGTGGCTGCTAAAGTCGAACCTGCGATACAAACAGAAGTTGTTAAGCCTATGGCATCTCCTGTTGCTGTGGTTAAAAATGTAGTGAGTGAGCCAGTTGTGGTCAATACTGTAGTTGGAGATTCTAATTTATTGTATGCACAGCCTACGGCTACAGGTTTTCAATTGATAGATAGCACACCAAAGGTTGTTATGAAGTTATTCAAAACCTCTCAACCGAATTCCTTTATTGCAATGAAAGACACCGTTCAAGGGTCATTAATTCTAAAAGACAATCAGTGGTATTTTGAATATTATCAAAACGATAAATTAATTTCTGAAAAAGTAGTTGTTAAGTTTTAAACTTCAGAAAGCTGTTATCTAAAATAGTTTCATAAAAAAAGGTCTTGAGAAATCAAGACCTTTTTTATGAAATTTAATATCCGTATTTATCTTTCCAACGGTTTTTCAGAAATTCCCTAATACTATTTTCTCTGGAATTGTTCCCAGGAATATATATAGGTGTTTTGCTTAATGCTTCGGGTAAAAATTCCTGTTCAGCAAAATTATTGGTGTAATCGTGCGAGTATTTGTATTCTTCACCATAGCCTAATTCTTTCATTAGTTTTGTTGGAGCATTGCGTAAATGAATAGGAACGGGTAAATCTCCAGTTTGTTTTACAAGTTGTTGTGCCGTTCCGATGGCTAAATAGGAAGCATTACTTTTAGGTGAGGTCGCTAAATAAACGGCGCATTGGCTCAAAATAATTCTACTTTCAGGATATCCAATTGTAGCAACTGCCTGAAAAGTATTATTTGCCATAATAAAAGCCGTTGGATTAGCATTACCTATATCTTCACTACTTAGAATTAGCATTCTTCGTGCTATAAACTTTACATCTTCTCCGCCTTCAATCATTCGGGCAAGCCAATATACTGCTCCATTAGGATCACTACCTCGAATGGATTTTATAAAAGCAGAAACTATGTCATAATGTTGTTCGCCGGTTTTGTCATACAAAACGGTATTTTGTTGCACCAAGGCAAAAACACGATCATTTGTGATTACAATTTCGTCTTCATTGGACGCATTTACGACAAGTTCAAATATATTTAATAGCTTTCGTCCATCACCACCGGAAAGTCTCAATAGCGCTTCTGTTTCGCTTAAAACAATATTTTTTGTAGATAAATAAGCATCTGTTTTCATGGCGCGTTCCAGCAAAGACTCTAAATCTTTTTTGGTAAAAGCATTCAAAATATAAACCTGACAACGGGAAAGTAATGCAGGAATCACTTCAAAACTCGGGTTTTCTGTAGTGGCGCCAATTAGTGTTATCCAACCTTTTTCTACTGCTGCCAGCAAAGAATCTTGTTGTGATTTGCTAAAACGGTGAATCTCATCAATAAATAAAATAGGATTTTTAGCGGTAAACAAACCACCGCTTTGCTTCGCTTTTTCAATCACATCACGAATATCTTTTACACCAGAATTGATGGCGCTCAAAATATAAAATGGTCGTTTCGATTCTTGCGCAATAATTTGTGCTAATGTAGTTTTTCCAGTTCCCGGTGGTCCCCAAAATATTAATGAAGGGATGATTCCTTTTGCGATTTGTTGCGTCAATGAACCATTTGGTCCTACAAGGTGGGATTGACTGATGTAGTCTTCTAATTTTTGTGGTCGTATGCGTTCTGCAAGTGGTGCTTCCATAACGTAAAATTACTGTTTTTTTTAATCTGAACTTGTCTTGGATTGTCAAAATTTGTTTCGTTAGGAGCTATTTCCAGCTGTACACTATATCTTTTACATCTCGTTGAAAAAACGAGATATAAAAGGATGTCGTTTCCATCTGGGCTAGGTAGTAGCATTAAAAAATGGTTTTCAGTTTAAATATGACAAAATAGCATTAAATTGCTTTTGGATAAGTTTTTGAATTAAAACCAGAATATAAAACTTCTCGCTATTCATGGAAAAGCATTTTAAATTTACCAATTCAGTTATTGGGTTACCACTTTTTTTTGTGGTATTCCTGTGGTTTGTTTTTTGGCTCGAAGTCCGATTTGATTTTGATTTTGTGCAAAACGGTATTTACCCAAGAACTTTTTCAGGTTTACAAGGTGTTTTGTTTAGTCCGTTTATTCATGCTGATATGGAACATCTTTATAATAATTCGATTCCGTTACTAATTTTATTGGCTGCTTTACAATTTTTTTATGCAGATCAATCGATAAAAGTTATTGGGTATGGGATTTTAGTTTCAGGATGTATAACTTGGGTTATTGGCAGAGATAATTACCACATAGGGGCAAGTGGATTGATTTATGTTCTCTTTAGTTTTGTTTTTTTTAAAGGCATACAAACTAAATACAATCGATTGGTAGCTTTGTCACTTGCTGTGATAGTTGTGTATGGAGGTTTGGTTTGGTATGTCTTTCCAAGTCCTGAAATTACAGGAAATAAATCTATTTCTTGGGAAGGTCATTTGGGAGGATTGCTCACAGGTTTTTTTCTTTCGTTAGTTTATAAAACTCCTGAATATAAAAAAGTCATTAAATATGATTGGGAACGCCCAGATTTTGATCCTTCAGAAGATAAATTTATGCAGCGTTTCGATGCTGATGGAAATTTTGTAAATATCCCAAAAATTGAAGAAAACGAAGAGCAAGAGGAATTGTCAACATTTTATATTCCCAGTTTTCCAGTAGTTTATGAGATTGTCACAAATGAAAAAAATGAATCAAAACCGGAGTCTTAATTCATTTTAGTAAATAGTTTAGAGAATATAGTATTCTAAAAATCTAAGAAGTCCAACAATCTAAGATCGCTGTCTTACTGCTTCATATAAAAAAGCTCCACAAGCTACTGATACATTCAGTGAGCCAATAGTTCCAAACATAGGAAGTTTTGCTTTCTCATCAACAATTTTAAGTACTGATGGGTTTACACCTCTATCTTCCGATCCCATAATGATTGCTACAGGTTCGTTTAATGAAATGTCATAAATATTTTGATCTGTTTTCTCAGTAGCTGCAACAGTTTTTATACCACTTGCTTGCAAAAGAAAGATAGCATCCTTAATGTGTTCTACTTTACAAATTGGAATATTAAATACTGCTCCGGCTGATGTTTTTACAGTATCGCCATTTACAGGTGCCGAACCTGCTTTTTGAACAATGATTCCGTTCACTCCAGTACACTCAGCAGTTCTGATTATAGCACCAAAATTACGTGCATCAGATATTTGATCTAAAATCAAAAACAAAGGTTTTTTTCCGTTTTCGATTACTGTTTCTATCAAAGATTCTAAGTCAAAGAATGATATAGGGGAGATGGTAGCCACCGCACCTTGATGGTTATTTGGTGTCAATCTATTTAGTTTTTCAACTGGTACATAAGAAAAATTAATATTACCACGCTTCATAACTTTCATCAGGTCTTTCATCAGTTCACTGCTCGCTTCCTTTTGAATATAGACTTTGTCTACAGTTGCACCCGCTTGTATAGCTTCAATTATTGCTCTAATCCCAAATATTTGATGTTCTTTTTCCATGGCGCAAAGATATAAAAAAAAACCACCCCAAAAAATGGGATGGTTTTAATAATAGAATTAAGTGATAATTAGAATTTATCCCAGAATATTTTTGTTGTTTGAGTATCGCCACCAATTGCAGCAGCAGCAGCTGTGTAATTGACTTTGTTTAAGTTTTGCTCATTAATAGGATAAGTATATCTTGTTGGAACTGGATCTTCAGAGATAGCTGGCAAGTTAAAGCCAGGGATATCATAAGTTCTCCAAGCAGTCCATGCTTCGTAACCTCTGTTATACATAGCTAACCAAAGCTGATTTCCGATTTTTACTTTCCAAGTACCTGGAGCTGTTGCATAATTTACATTAGGATTTAGTAAATAAGTAGCTACATTAGGGGCTCCCCAATAGTCGAAAGATGCTGTAATACCCGCATTGTAGAATCCAGCAGCTAAGGCTGGAGTTCCTGAAATTGAACGTTCCGCTGCATCTGCTAAATAGAAACACACTTCTGAATAATCCATTAAGGATGCTGGATTAGTTGGGTCTATAACTCTTGCGCTTACATGAGTGTAAGATGAAAAAGCATTATTATCACCATAAGGCCCACCTTCGTAAACATTTGTCCCTTTATTTTGATCAAAGTAAAAAGGTCTTCTAGGGTCATTAAGAGCATTCATTTTATCTACTAATGTATTAGCGACAACAAAATCTGATCTTCCAGATTGAACTAAATCAACCCAAACAGGATTGGTATTAGGTGTTGCATTGGAATATGCAAAAGCAGCATTATCAGCATTTGAAGTGAATACA
This sequence comes from Flavobacterium sp. 120, assembly GCF_003633605.1. Taxonomy (NCBI): domain Bacteria; kingdom Pseudomonadati; phylum Bacteroidota; class Flavobacteriia; order Flavobacteriales; family Flavobacteriaceae; genus Flavobacterium; species Flavobacterium sp. 120. The sequence goes on from NZ_RBKZ01000001.1 coordinate 524,291, forward strand.
CCTCCAGCAACAGCTGCTTGAATAGCAGCAGTTGATTTTGCAGCCAAAGCTGGAACATCTGCAACTCGTAATCCCATTCTTAACATTAATGAATTTCCGAATTTTTTCCATTTTGCAGCATCTCCACCGTAAATTTTGTCTGCCGATCCAAAACCACTATTAGTTACGTTAGGAATGGCAACAGCTAAACGAGCAAGTAAATCACCATAAACGGTTGCTGCATCATCATATACAGGTAGTACATACTGATCTGGATTCATCGCTTGCGTATAAGGAATATTTCCAAATGTTTCAACCATTTGTGCCCAAGCATAAATACTTAAAATCTCAATTTGGGCATTTTTTGTTTTTCTAGTCTCCGCAGATAATAAAGGATTTGTATCATTATCATTATTTGTTTTCGCATCTGCTAAGTCAAATAAAACATCGGTATACATTTCACGCCAATGGTTTTGTGGGATATTACGAGTGTTAAAATCGTAATTTGCCTCATCTACGTATGTTGTTTCTGTCCAATGTTGACCTAACATCCTAAAGATGTTGGTGTTAACATTGGTGCTTGTCATTTGATCAAATAGACTCTTGGTTGCAGCATTGAATAAAAACTCTGAGCTTACCTCAGTAGGATTTTTCGGATCTATATTTTTATCTTCATATTGGTCATCAGACTGACACGATATTAAAGTAATGATAGATAAAGCTGTTATTATTATTTTTTTCATAATTTAATGTATTAAAACTGTAGTTTAAGACTTGCTCCGATTTCTCTTATAGATGGATAAGCTCCCGATTGGTATCCTTGAACATTTCCAGAACTTAGACCAGCTTCTGGATCTGCATATGGAGTGTTTTTATCGATAATCCATAGATTTCTTCCAATTAAAGATACAACAATGTTAGTGAATGGTGTTTTTTCTAATGTTTTAGTATTAAAATTGTAAGTTAAACTAGCTTCACGCAACTTAACATAACCAGCGTCATAAACGTGAAGTTTATTAGGAGCTCTTGCATAACCCCAAGCAGTTGTATATATATCACCAGCGGCTCTAACCTGATTTGGTGTTCCATCAGGAGCAACACCTGGTAAAATAAATCCACCACTGTTTGCTCCATAGTTACCTGGCGTTCCAACTATTGGATTTCTAACTGGGTTTCCTAATTCATTATCAGCAGCTGAGAAGTCATACATACCAGTTGCATAACCATACCATGTATCAAGTGAGAATACATCTCCACCTTTTTGCATGTCAATTAAGAAACTTAAATTGAAATTTTTATAAGTGAAACTGTTATTAAGTCCCGCTTTCCAATCAGCGTTAATATCTCCAATTACTACGTTACTTGCACTAGTTCTTTGATAAGTACCAATTCTAGTTGCACTTCCTGTTTGGTTAACAATTGGTTGACCGTTTTCAGCATAAATAAAATCACTACCTCTAATAGTTCCGTATGGTTGCCCAGGTGTTGCATTGATAGAAACACCACCTTGCAATGAAGCTAATTGTAAGTTTTCAATACCGTTCAATAATTCAACAACTAAACTCTTGTTTTTAGACCAGTTTAGATTAAGATCCCATTTGAAAGAATCCGTTTTTAATGGTGTTGCATTAATTTGAACTTCAAATCCTTTATTTTCGATTGTTCCCGCATTTAAAACGGCTGAATCATATCCAGTACCTGTTGATAATGGAATACTTGTAATTTGATTAACATTTAAATCACGGTAATATGATACATCAAATCCAAGACGTCTCTTAAAAAAGGCCATTTCTAAACCAAATTCATAACTTTTTTGTCTCTCTGGTAAAAGGTTCGGGTTAGCAAGTGTGCCATTATTTGAAGCAACACCTGTTCCATCGAATGGAGTTCCAATTTCATAGGTATTAAAAACTCTGTATGGAGTCGTATCGTTACCAACTTCAGCATAATTAGCTCTTAATTTACCAAAGGATAACCATTCTGCATTAATATATTTAGAGAAAACTAAACTTCCAGAAACTGAGTAGTAACCATATCTATTGTTTGCTTTCGGTAAATTAGAAGAACGGTCAGTTCTGTAGGTTCCCTCTAAGTAAGCAAAGTCATCATAACCTAAACTTGCTCTTATGTATGCACCATCAACCATGCTACTTGCTTCATATTCTTGTGGAGCAAGAATCGGAGCGAAACTATTTGAAAGTGAAAAAAGTCTTGATTTGTTTAAACCTCCGTTAGTAGCAGCGAAAATACTGTTTCTAAGATTGTTTCGTACATTGTAACCAATGTTTCCTTCTAAATTTAATTTTTCAGTTAAATCTTTATTGAAATTTAACATTAAATCATAATTATATTCAGAAACATTGTTGTTGTATCTTGAATATTTAGAAACATCTGCACTTCCTACATTTATTCTTTCCTCTTGTAATTCAGCATAAGTGTCAAAAGAAAATCTACCTAGGATGCTCAACCAGTCAGTTAGCTTGTCTTCTAATGCTACATTACCAAAATATCTTGATCTTGTATCTGTTTGATAGTTTTCATAAAATGTCCAATATGGATTGTCAGAGTAAATTGGTTTTAAATTAGTAGTGGAATTTGGATTCCATGTAATATTATCTCTTGTAAGAAAATACGCAGCTTTTTGCTCATCAAAATCAACGTTCATTTGATTCCATTGTCTAAACTGTTGCATTACGTTACCAGAAGAATAACCTGTTCCGTTTCTACCTTTTCCATCAGTTTTGACAAAATTGAAACTTGCAGAAGCTTTTAATTTTTCAGTTAAATTATGTGATCCTGAAAAAGATATAGTATTTCTTTTAATGCTACTGTTTGGTAAGCTACCTTCTTGTAATAAGTTGGTAAAACCTAATCTAAAAGAACTTTTGTCATCTCCACCATCTAATGATACAGAGTTTACAGCAGTACTTCCAGTGCCCCAAACAGAGTTTGGATTTGCTTTACCAGCTACCCAAGGAGTCGCTTTTCCGTAAGTTTCAGTTAATTGAGGATAAATGGAATTCCATTGGTAAATCAATAAAGATGGGTCAAATGCAGCTCCATAAGAAGCGTCTTCAGTAAAAGGTGTTGTTAAATCAGGCACACCATCTCCGTTTACATCAGCTTCATTGAAATATGAATCTTCATTAGGGCCATAGAAAGGGCCGTAACCTGCTCCATATTTATTTTGATATCTAGGTAAAGTTTCTTTGTCAGCAGTTCCTAAAGTTAAACTTGAGCTAATTGTGATTCCAATTCCTTTTTGACTTTTCCCTTTTTTGGTAGTGATCATTACTACACCATTAGAAGCACGAGAACCATAAAGTGCAGTTGCAGCAGCTCCTTTTAAAACGTTGATAGATTCAATGTCATCAGGATTGATATCTGATGCAGCATTACCGTAGTCATAACCACCTCTACCAGCTTTTTGATCCCCTGAATTTGAGTTGCTATTGTCTATTGGTACACCATCAATTACAAATAGAGCTTGGTTGTTACCAGCAATTGAGTTGTTCCCTCTAATAACTACTTGTGTAGAACCACCTAAATTACCTGAGGTTTTAATTTCTAAACCTGCAACTTTACCAGATAATGAGTTTACAAAGTTTGAGCTTTTTACCTTAGATACGGCGTCGCCTTTAACCTCTTGTGTTGCATAACCTAGCGCTTTTTTGTCTCTTTTGATACCTAAAGCGGTTACTACTACTTCGCTTAATTCTTGTGAATCTGTCGCCAGTTTTACATTTACTGAAGCAGAGCTAGCTGTAACTTCTTGGGTTTTCATCCCAATGTAGCTAAATACCAAGACTTGGCTTGGAGAAGCTTTGATAGAGTATTTTCCATCAAAATCAGTTTGTGTTCCTGAATTTGTTCCCTTTACTAATACACTCACGCCTGGTATCGGCAATCCTGCATTATCAGAAACAACACCTGAAACAGATCTTTCTTGCGCAAAAGTTAGTTGCGCCATAAGTACTACTAATAGTACTAAGATTCCATTGAACTTTAGTTTCATTTTTTAATATTTTGAATTAGTCTCGCAAACTTCTTAATAATTTGTTAACTTTCCTAATATATAAATCTCTATTTTTTATTGTAATTAAAATTTAACATTATAACAGATATGGATAATAGTGTTATAAATTTCTAATTGTTGGTCTTGTGTGCTGCCATTTGCTACAGCAAATTTTAACAACCCATTTTTTGTTTGTAGTCCAAATCCAAGTCCTATTCCTAGTAGTTTTTCGGTGTTGTCTGTTTGTTTAATGTCTGATTTGTTCTTGTAGATGCTGTAATCTAGTATTGAATGTACATATAGATTGGTAGAGAGTAAGTATCTGTATTCTGTAAGAATTGAGGTTGCGAAATATGCTTGTAGACTGTTTTCTGTAAAGCCTCTTATGCTGTTGAATCCTCCAAAACGGAAAAGTTCATTTGCAAGATAACGATTGCTTTGTAAATAATAATTCTGGCTATTTATATTTATTATATTCTTTTTGTTTAAGCTAAAGTTATGTGTCGCTTGAATATTTAAAAAAAATTGATTGCTTTTGTTGGTGTTTTCTGGTTTATTGTTGATTTGTCGTTTTCCGATTCCGGCAGTTATTGAAAAATTTGATTTTATAGGGAGGGTAAAATTGGTTAAATCTAATTTTGTGTAATTAAAGCTGGATGTTAAAAAGGAATTATTGAAATCGCTTATCGAAGTGTCGACTGAGTTTTGAATGTCGCTTGACTCTGTAGCTTGGTATCCTATATAGAAACGTGTATTGTAGTTTGTAAAGTAGCTTAAGTCAATTGCTGTTTTTGTGTTTTGGAAAGTGCTGTCTTGTCTGAATAATTGAATTTGTGCTTTTAATCCTATCGGAGTTTTAAATAAATAAGGTAGTTCGATATTGGCATTAAATGTTTTTTGGTCGTTCCCATCGCTTTTCCAATAAACGGATAATTGTTCGCCAGAGCCTAAAATATTTTCTAGCTTTACGTCTAAATAACCATTTAGAGTTGTTTTTTTATTTTCGTTATTTGAAAATCCAATAAAACCATCAAAAGTATTGGATTTTTTTTTCTCAAGATATACGAAAACTTTTGTCGTGTCTTTTGTGAATAAAATTTCGGGATATTTTACTTGGCTGGTAAATCCGAATTTTTCAAAATCATTATAAATTTGGTCTACTATTTTTTGATTAAAAATACTGTTCTTGTATTTTTTGTTGATTTGTGCTAAATGTCCACTTGGGAATTTATTTGATCGGTTATTTTCTGTATAATTTATTATTATGGAGTTTAGTGTTCTTTTTTGGTCTGAATCTAGTTTTAAATCAGCGTAAATTTCGGTATCGATTCTTTTAATATTAATCAGTTTTAATTTTGCTAATGCAAATCCGTTTAGCTCTAGTTTTTGAACAGCTTCTTTTAGAAAAGAATTAATTTTTGTGTAGGGTAGCGTTAGCGTGTCTTTTTTGCTTAGATCTGACAAGTTGTTGAGTAGATTATTTGTACCTATATATATATGTATAAATTTTATTTTTTTTCCTAACTCAAAATTCGCAACGTAACTAGAGTCTTCTTTTTTAGTAAGTTCTAAAGTAGTGTTGTCGATAAAGCCTATTTCGGATAGTTTTTCTGAAAGTTTTTGTATTTCTTCGCTAATGGATTTCGTGTTTTTGTGTTCTGTGTTGTATTTGAGTGAATCTATAGTTTTTGTTTCTAATGAATTACTTCCGGTTATCAATAATCGAAAATTTTGCGCAGAAGAATTAAGGCAAAAATTCAGAAAGAAAAGTAAAATAAAGGTGGATTTCAAATGAGTATGTATTTTTAATAAAAGTAACGCAAATATCTATTGTTTGTGATAAAAATCAAATGATAAAATAATCTTATTGAAAATTAATGAATTAACGTTTGTAGAGTAAAAAATATTTTCTACATTTGCAACCCCGTAAAAAGCGGGAATTTAATATAATAAGAAATTTTTAGTATTAATTATGCCAACAATTCAACAATTAGTAAGAACAGGAAGAACTCAGATAACTAAGAAGAGTAAATCGGTTGCTTTAGATTCTTGTCCTCAAAGAAGAGGGGTTTGTACGCGTGTTTACACTACAACACCAAAAAAACCAAACTCTGCAATGCGTAAAGTAGCGCGTGTACGTTTGACAAATGGTAATGAAGTGAATGCTTACATCCCTGGTGAAGGACACAATTTACAAGAGCACTCGATAGTATTAGTTAGGGGTGGAAGGGTAAAAGATTTACCAGGAGTTAGATATCACATCGTTCGTGGTGCGCTTGATACGTCAGGAGTAGCAGGAAGAACGCAAAGAAGATCTAAGTACGGAGCAAAACGCCCAAAAGAAGCAAAAAAGTAATTTAAAAAGTTATTTCTTGTAGAGAGGTGATTCGTCACAACTGTATGGGTATGACATTTTATTAAAAAAAAGACATGAGAAAAAGAGCGGCAAAGAAAAGACCACTTTTACCAGATCCAAGGTTTAATGACCAACTGGTAACACGTTTTGTGAACAACTTAATGTGGGATGGAAAAAAATCGACAGCGTTTAAAGTATTTTATGATGCAATTGACATCATTGAGTCTAAAAAACAAGATGCAGAGAAACCGTCATTAGAAATTTGGAAAGATGCGCTAACTAATGTTATGCCTCACGTAGAAGTACGTAGTCGTAGAGTTGGTGGAGCTACATTTCAAATTCCAATGCAAATTAGACCAGACAGAAAAATTTCTATGGCAATGAAATGGTTAATTCTTTATTCAAGAAGAAGAAACGAAAAATCAATGGCTCAGAGATTGGCTTCAGAATGTTTAGCTGCGGCTAAAGAAGAAGGAGCTGCAGTTAAGAAAAGAATGGATACTCACAAAATGGCAGAAGCTAACAAAGCATTCTCTCACTTTAGATTTTAATTCTTAAGAAATGGCTAGAGATCTTAAATATACAAGAAACATAGGAATTGCTGCTCACATTGATGCTGGTAAAACAACAACAACGGAGCGTATATTGTTCTATACTGGAAAATCACACAAAATTGGTGAAGTACACGATGGTGCTGCAACAATGGACTGGATGGCACAAGAGCAAGAAAGAGGTATTACAATTACTTCTGCTGCTACAACTTGTGAATGGAATTTTCCAACTACACAAGGTAAAATTTTACCTGAAACATTACCTTATCACTTCAATATTATCGATACCCCGGGACACGTTGACTTTACAGTTGAAGTAAACCGTTCTTTGCGTGTACTTGATGGTTTGGTTTTCTTATTTAGTGCTGTTGATGGTGTTGAGCCACAATCAGAAACTAACTGGAGATTAGCAGATCAATACAGAGTTCCACGTATTGGATTCGTTAATAAAATGGATAGACAAGGATCTAACTTTTTGATGGTATGTCAACAAGTAAGAGATATGTTGAAATCAAATGCAGTTGCGATCACTTTGCCAATTGGTGAAGAAAATGATTTCAAAGGTGTTGTGGATTTAGTTAAAAACCAAGCTATAGTATGGCATGAGGAAGGTTTAGGAGCAACTTATGATATTGTGCCTATTCCTGAAGATATGCTTGAAGAAGTTAAAGAATACAGATCGATTCTTATTGAAGCAGTAGCTGATTATGATGAGACTTTGCTTGAAAAATTCATGGAAGATGAAAACTCTATTACAGAGGAAGAAATCAACATTGCATTAAGAGCAGCTGTAATGGATATGGCTATCATTCCTATGATTGCTGGTTCTTCTTTCAAAAATAAAGGAGTTCAATTCATGTTAGATGCAGTATGTAAATACTTACCTTCTCCAATGGATAAAGATGGTATCGAAGGAATTCATCCTGATGATGCTGATTTATTAGAAGAAGATCAAGCTAAAATTTTGCGTAAGCCAGATGTTAAAGAGCCATTCGCTGCTTTAGCTTTTAAAATTGCTACTGACCCATTCGTAGGTCGTTTAGCTTTCTTCCGTGCTTATTCAGGACGTTTGGATGCTGGTTCTTATGTTTTGAATACTCGTTCAGGAAATAAAGAAAGAATTTCTCGTATCTATCAAATGCATGCTAACAAGCAAAACCCAATCGAATATATCGAAGCAGGTGATATTGGAGCAGCAGTTGGATTTAAAGATATTAAAACTGGAGATACATTGTGTGATGAAAAGAACCCAATTATCTTAGAAAGTATGAAATTCCCTGCGCCGGTAATTGGTATTGCAATTGAGCCTAAAACTAAAGCTGACGTAGATAAAATGGGTATGGCTTTGGCTAAATTAGCTGAAGAAGATCCTACTTTTACAGTTAGAACAGATGAAGCTTCGGGTCAAACTATTATCTCTGGTATGGGTGAGCTTCACTTAGATATCTTAGTGGATAGAATGAGACGTGAATTCAAAGTTGAAGTGAACCAAGGTGAGCCTCAAGTTGAATACAAAGAAGCTTTTACTAAGAAAGCACAACATAGAGAAACATACAAAAAACAATCTGGAGGTCGTGGTAAATTCGGTGATATCGTATTTATACTTGAGCCAGCAGATGAAGTTGACGGTAAAGCTCCGGTTGGATTGCAGTTTGTAAATGCAGTAAAAGGTGGTAACGTTCCTAAAGAATATATTCCATCAGTTGAAAAAGGTTTTAGAGAAGCTATGAAAACAGGTCCTTTAGCAGGATACCAAGTAGATAGTTTGAAAGTAACTTTATTAGACGGATCTTTCCACCCTGTGGATTCTGATGCACTTTCTTTTGAGCTTGCAGCAAGAATGGGTTATAGAGAGGTAGCTAAAGCAGCTGGTGCTGTTATATTAGAGCCAATCATGAAAATGGAAGTGATTACACCAGAAGAAAACATGGGAGATATCGTAGGTGATATCAACCGTCGTAGAGGTCAGGTGAATGATATGGGTGATAGAGCTGGTGCTAAAACTATTAAGGCAGATGTGCCATTATCTGAAATGTTTGGATACGTTACTACGTTAAGAACGCTTTCTTCAGGTAGAGCAACATCTACTATGGAATTTTCACACTACTCTGAAACGCCTTCTAATATTTCAGAAGCAGTTATCAAAAAAGCAAAAGGAAACGCATAATCTTTAAGAAAATGAGTCAAAAAATCAGAATAAAATTAAAATCTTACGATCACATGTTGGTAGACAAGTCTGCTGAGAAGATTGTAAAAACGGTAAAAAGTACCGGTGCAGTTGTTACAGGACCAATTCCATTACCAACACACAAAAAACTTTTTACAGTACTACGTTCTCCACACGTTAACAAAAAAGCGAGAGAGCAATTTGAAGTAATGTCATACAAGAGATTAATTGACATTTATTCATCTTCATCAAAAACTATTGATGCTTTGATGAAACTTGAATTGCCTAGCGGTGTTGAAGTAGAGATCAAAGTTTAAATAGCTTACTAGTAAGAAAGGAACGCTGTTTTTAAGCGAAAAATATTTTTTTGGTTTGTGTGTAAATAAGTTATACATTTGCACCCACTTAAAAAAATAGGATTCGGTTAAAAGCTGCGTTCTATATTTATATTTAATAATTAATAATTAATATTTATGTCTGGGTTAATTGGTAGAAAAATCGGCATGACTAGCATTTTCGACGAGAACGGGAAGAATATTCCTTGTACAGTAATCGAAGCTGGACCATGTGTTGTTACCCAAGTCAGAACCAAAGGTGTTGACGGGTACGAAGCGTTGCAACTTGGTTTCGATGACAAAAACGAGAAACATTCCACAAAAGCGGCTTTAGGTCACTTTAAAAAAGCGGGAACTGTAGCTAAGAAAAAAGTCGTTGAATTCCAAGATTTCGCAACAGAGCAAAAATTAGGAGATCTTATTGATGTTTCTATTTTTTCTGAAGGAGAATTTGTAGATGTACAAGGTGTATCTAAAGGTAAAGGTTTTCAAGGGGTTGTAAAACGTCACGGTTTTGGTGGTGTTGGTCAAGCAACTCACGGTCAACACAACCGTTTAAGAGCGCCAGGTTCTGTAGGAGCTTCTTCTTATCCATCTAGAGTATTCAAAGGAATGCGTATGGCTGGAAGAATGGGAGGAGACAATGTAAAAGTTCAAAACCTTAGAGTTTTAAAAGTAGTGGCTGATAAGAACCTACTTGTTATTAAAGGATGTGTTCCTGGTCATAACAACTCTTATGTAATCATTCAGAAGTAATGGAAGCAAAAGTATTAGATTTCAACGGAAAAGATACTGGAAGAAAAGTTCAACTTTCTGATTCAGTATTTGGTATAGAACCAAACAATCACGCAGTATACCTTGATGTTAAGCAATATCTTGCTAATCAAAGACAAGGAACGCACAAAGCTAAAGAAAGAGCTGAAGTAGCGGGAAGTACTCGTAAGATTAAAAAACAAAAAGGAACTGGTACTGCTCGTGCGGGTAGTGCAAAGAATCCATTGTTTAAAGGTGGTGGAACAGTTTTTGGACCAAGACCAAGAAGTTATTCATTCAAATTGAATAAAAGCTTGAAACGTTTGGCTAGAAAATCTGCTTTCTCAATTAAAGCAAAAGAGTCGAACATTATCGTTCTTGAAGACTTTAATTTTGAAACTCCAAACACTAAAAATTTCATCAACGTTTTGAAAGCTTTAGAGTTAGAGAATAAAAAATCCCTGTTTGTGTTGGGTGATACAAATAAAAATGTATATTTGTCGTCACGCAATTTAAAAGGCTCTAGCGTAGTAAGTAGCTTAGAATTAAGTACTTACGCTATATTAAACGCTAATAATTTAGTGCTTTTAGAGAGTTCTTTGGAGATAATTGAAGAAAATTTAAGTAAATAATAGGATATGAGCATCATAATTAAGCCTATAGTAACGGAAAAAGTAACCAAAGAAAGTGAAGTTTTAAACCGCTTCGGATTCGTTGTTGACAAAAAAGCAAACAAAGTGCAAATTAAGAAAGCTGTTGAAGCTGCTTATGGAGTAACTATTTTGAGTGTTAACACGATGAACGTAAGACCGGATAGAACTACTAAATACACTAAAAGTGGTTTAATTAGTGGAAAGACGAATGCAATTAAAAAAGCAATTGTTCAAGTACAAGAAGGAGAAACAATTGATTTTTACAACAATATCTAAGATAAAATGTCAGTAAGAAAATTAAAACCTATTACCCCAGGTCAGCGATTTAGAGTTGTGAATGGTTATGACGCCATTACAACTGATAAGCCGGAACGCTCTTTGATAGCGCCGATAAAAAACTCTGGTGGTAGAAATAGTCAAGGAAAGATGACCATGCGTTATACGGGTGGTGGTCACAAGCAGAGATATCGTATCATTGATTTTAAACGTACTAAAGAAGGAATTCCTGCTACGGTTAAATCAATTGAATATGATCCAAATCGTACTGCATTTATCGCTTTGTTAGCTTATGCTGATGGAGAGAAAACGTATGTTATTGCTCAAAACGGATTGAAAGTTGGTCAGAAATTAGTTTCTGGTCCAGAATCTCAACCTGAAATTGGTAATACTTTACCTTTAAGTAGAGTTCCACTTGGAACTGTTATTTCTTGTATCGAATTGAGACCGGGACAAGGAGCTGTAATTGCTCGTTCTGCTGGAACATTTGCTCAATTAATGGCAAGAGATGGAAAATATGCTACAATTAAAATGCCTTCTGGGGAAACAAGATTAATCTTGTTGACTTGTTCGGCTACAATTGGAGCGGTTTCTAATTCAGACCACCAATTAGTTGTATCTGGTAAAGCAGGTAGAACAAGATGGTTAGGAAGAAGACCTAGAACAAGACCTGTTGCAATGAACCCTGTCGATCACCCAATGGGTGGTGGTGAAGGACGTTCTTCTGGTGGACATCCACGTTCAAGAAATGGAATACCAGCTAAAGGTTATAGAACTCGTTCTAAGAAAAACCCGAGTAACAAGTATATCGTAGAACGTAGAAAGAAATAATAAGATATGGCACGTTCATTAAAAAAAGGACCTTTCGTTCATTATAAGTTAGACAAGAAAGTTCAAGAAAACATCGCAGGCGGAAATAAAGGAGTGGTTAAGACATGGTCTAGAGCTTCTATGATTACTCCAGACTTTGTTGGACAAACTATCGCAGTTCATAACGGTCGTCAATTTGTACCAGTTTACGTAACAGAAAACATGGTAGGTCACAAATTAGGAGAATTTTCACCAACTAGATCTTTTAGAGGTCATGCTGGAGCAAAAAATAAAGGTAAAAAATAAGAAGCAATGGGAGTTCGTAAAAGAGAAACAGCAGATGCAAGAAAAGAGGCTAACAAGTCATTGGCTTTTGCAAAGTTAAATAACTGCCCTACTTCACCTAGAAAAATGCGCTTAGTAGCAGATCTAGTAAGAGGTCAGAAGGTAGAAAGAGCACTTAACATCTTAAGATTCAGTTCTAAAGAAGCTTCAAGAAAATTAGAAAAATTGGTTTTATCAGTAATTGCCAACTGGCAAGCTAAAAACCCTGAAGCTAATATGGAAGAAGCTGGTTTATTTGTTAAGGAGATCCGTGTTGATGGTGGAATGATGTTGAAAAGACTTCGTCCAGCACCACAAGGAAGAGCACACAGAATAAGAAAACGTTCTAATCACGTAACAATCGTGCTTGGAGCTATCAATAACACACAAAGCAATTCTTAAGCAGCATGGGACAAAAGACAAATCCAATTGGAAATAGACTTGGTATCATCAGAGGGTGGGACTCAAACTGGTATGGTGGAAATGATTACGGTGATAAACTTGCCGAAGATCACAAAATCAGAAAGTATATCCACGCTCGTTTATCAAAAGCTAGTGTATCAAAAGTAATCATTGAGAGAACTTTGAAACTTGTAACCGTTACTATCACTACTGCAAGACCTGGTATTATTATTGGGAAAGGTGGACAAGAGGTAGACAAGTTGAAAGAGGAACTTAAGAAAATTACTGACAAAGAGGTTCAAATCAACATCTTTGAAATTAAAAGACCTGAACTTGACGCGTATCTAGTTGCTACAAGCATCTGTCGTCAAATCGAAAGCAGAATTTCTTACAGACGTGCAATCAAAATGGCTATTGCTGCTTCCATGCGTATGAACGCAGAAGGTATCAAAGTTTTGATTTCTGGTCGTTTGAATGGTGCAGAGATGGCACGTTCAGAAGGTTTCAAAGAAGGTAGAATTCCTCTATCAACTTTCAGAGCTGATATTGATTATGCTTTGGCTGAAGCTCATACTACTTATGGTAGAATGGGTATCAAAGTATGGATCATGAAAGGTGAAGTTTATGGAAAGAGAGATCTTTCTCCACTTGCCGGAATGGACAAAAAACAATCTGGTGCTGGTGGTAAAGGTGGTGATTCTCCTAGAGGAGACAGAAAACCTTTTAATAAAGGTGGAAAACCAGACGCTCGTAAACGAAAGTAAATTTTTAAACTAAAGAAAAATGTTACAGCCTAAAAGAACAAAATACCGTAAGGTACAAAAAGGTAAAATGAAAGGGAACTCTCAAAGAGGACATGAACTTTCTAATGGAATGTTTGGTATTAAATCTGTACATGAAGATGGAATGTTCTTAACCTCTCGTCAAATCGAAGCTGCACGTATTGCTGCAACTCGTTTTATGAAAAGAGAAGGACAATTATGGATCAAAATATTTCCAGACAAACCTATCACTAAGAAACCTCTTGAGGTACGTATGGGTAAAGGTAAAGGTGCCGTTGAATATTGGGCAGCTGTTGTTAAACCCGGAAGAATTATGTTTGAAGTTGGTGGAGTACCTTTGTCAGTTGCAAAAGAGGCGTTACGTCTTGCAGCTCAAAAGCTTCCAGTAAAAACTAAATTCGTCGTTGCTAGAGATTTCGAAGCATAATCTATATTATATTATGAAACAATCAGAAATAAAAGATCTTTCTGCAGCGGAGTTGCAAGAAAAACTTAGCCAGACTAAGAAGGCATATGCCGACCTAAAAATGGCTCACGCTATTTCTCCAATTGAGAACCCACTTCAAATTAGAAGTGTAAGAAGAACAGTTGCAAGATTAGCTACGGAACTTACTAAAAGAGAGTTGCAATAATTGTAATCTGCTGAAAGATGGAAGAAAAAAGAAATTTAAGAAAAGAAAGAGTTGGTGTTGTAACTTCAGACAAAATGGACAAGTCTATTGTTGTTGCTGAAGTACGTAAAGTAAAACACCCATTATACGGTAAGTTCGTGTTGAAAACTAAAAAGTATCACGCACACGACGAAAAGAACGACTGTAACATTGGAGATACTGTAAGGATTAGCGAAACGCGTCCTATGAGTAAAACAAAATGTTGGAGGTTAGTTGAAATCCTAGAAAGAGCTAAATAATTATGGTACAACAAGAATCAAGACTAAAAGTAGCAGATAACACTGGAGCAAAGGAAGTTTTAACTATCCGTGTTTTAGGAGGTACCAAAAGAAGGTATGCCTCTGTTGGTGACAAGATTGTAGTTTCTATCAAAGATACTGCTCCTAACGGAAGCGTTAAAAAAGGAGCTGTTTCAACTGCAGTTGTTGTACGTACCAAAAAAGAAGTAAGAAGAGCCGATGGTTCATACATTAGATTTGATGACAACGCATGTGTGTTATTAAATGCTGCTGGTGAAATGAGAGGAACTCGTGTTTTTGGTCCGGTAGCAAGAGAACTTCGTGAAAAACAATTCATGAAAATTGTATCATTAGCACCAGAAGTGCTTTAATTCGTTTTTAAGATGATAAAGCTAAAAATAAAATCAGGTGACATCGTAAGAGTAATTGCTGGAGACCATAAAGGTGCTGAAGGTAAAGTTTTACGTGTTTACCGTGAGAAAAACAAAGCGATAGTTGAAGGTGTAAACATGGTTTCAAAACATACGAAACCAAGCGCGAAAAGCCCTCAAGGTGGTATCGTAAAGAAAGAAGCTTCTATACAAATATCTAATATATCTTTAATTGATCCTAAAACTAAGGAAACAACTAGAGTTGGTATTAGAGTAGAAGGAGATAAGAAAGTAAGATTTTCAAAAAAATCTAATCAAGTACTATAGTAATGGCGTATATACCTAGACTAAAAGAAGAATATAAGAGCAGAGTAATTGCTGCTCTTAAAGAGGAATTCGGATACGTAAACGTAATGCAAGTTCCAAAATTGGAAAAAATCGTTTTAAGTAAAGGAGTTGGTGCAGCTGTATCTGATAAAAAACTAATTGACTATGCAGTTGATGAGTTAACAAAGATCACTGGACAGAAAGCAGTATCTACAATCTCAAAGAAAGACGTTGCGTCATTCAAATTGAGAAAAGGGATGCCTATTGGAGCAAAAGTTACTTTGCGTGGAGAAAGAATGTATGAGTTTTTAGATAGACTTATCACTTCTGCTTTACCACGTGTTAGAGATTTTAGCGGAATTAAAGCTACTGGTTTTGACGGAAGAGGTAATTACAACCTTGGTGTTTTGGAGCAAATCATTTTCCCAGAAATTGATATTGACAAAGTAAACAAAATATCAGGAATGGATATATCTTTTGTTACTTCTGCAAAAACTGATAAAGAAGCAAAATCACTATTGGCTGAATTAGGTTTACCTTTTAAAAAGAATTAAGATATGGCTAAAGAATCAATGAAAGCCCGTGAGGTTAAGAGAGAAAAAACTGTAGCAAAGTATGCTGAGAAAAGAAAAGCTTTGTTAGAAGCTGGAGATTTCGTAGGTTTGCAAAAATTACCGAAAAATGCTTCTCCAGTTCGTTTGCACAATCGTTGCAAATTGACAGGTAGACCAAGAGGATATATGCGTCAATTTGGTATTTCACGTGTAACATTTCGTGAAATGGCAAATAACGGATTAATCCCAGGTGTTAAAAAAGCATCTTGGTAGACTGTAACTCAGTTACGTCAATACAAACACATTTATAAATTGGTTAAAGGTTCATAGGATGAGTATCCTATGAAAACCATAACCGCAAATTAATACACATGTATACAGATCCTATTGCAGATTATTTGACAAGAGTTCGTAACGCTGTGGCTGCAAACCACAAAGTTGTTGAAATTCCTGCATCTAATCTAAAAAAAGAAATAACTAAGATCTTGTTTGATCAAGGTTATATCTTGAGTTACAAATTTGAGGACAACGCTGTTCAGGGTTCAATCAAAATCGCTTTGAAGTATGATAAAGATACTAAAGAGTCTGTAATTAAAGATATCCAAAGAATTAGTAAACCAGGTTTACGTAAGTATTCAGGTTCTTCATCAATTCCTAGAATCCTTAACGGATTAGGAATTGCTATTGTTTCTACATCAAAAGGTTTGATGACAGGAAAACAAGCCAAACAGTTAAATGTTGGTGGTGAAGTAATTTGTTACGTTTACTAATCATTAAAATAGTAGAAGATGTCAAGAATAGGTAAAAATCCGGTTGTAATCCCTGCTGGTGTAACTGTTGAAGTTGCAAATGGTATTATTACAGTAAAAGGAAAAAATGGTCAACTTACACAGGAGTTCTCGGACGTTACTGTAACGGTTGAAGACGGTCAAGTTCAAGTTGATAGATCGTCTGATCACAAAGACCAAAGAGCAAAACACGGTTTATATAGATCTTTAATCAATAACATGATTATTGGTGTAAACGAAGGTTTTACTAAATCTTTAGAGTTGGTAGGAGTTGGTTATAGAGCTTCAAATCAAGGACAAAAGTTAGATTTAGCTCTTGGATATTCTCATAATATTGTTTTAGAAATTGCTCCAGAAGTAACTTTAGAAACAATATCTGAAAAAGGTAAAAATCCAATTGTTAAATTAACATCATTTGACAAACAACTTTTAGGTCAAGTAGCTGCGAAAATCAGAGGTTTCCGTAAGCCTGAGCCGTACAAAGGAAAAGGTGTTAAATTTGTAGGTGAAGTATTAAGAAGAAAAGCAGGTAAATCAGCTTAAAAAATAAGATTATGTCATTAACAAAACCTGAAAGAAGACAACGAATTAGATTCAGAATTAGAAAAACAATTAGTGGTACTGCTACTAATCCAAGACTATCTGTATTTAGAAGTAACAAAGAAATTTACGCTCAACTTATTGATGACGTAAACGGAGTTACTTTATTGGCAGCTTCTTCAAGAGAAAAAGAAATAGGTAACGGTACGAACATTGAAGTTGCTACAGCAGTTGGAAAACTAGTTGCTGAAAAAGCTTTAAAAGCTGGGATAGACGTAGTGACTTTCGATAGAGGAGGTTATTTATATCACGGTCGTATTAAATCATTAGCGGAAGGCGCAAGAGCGGCTGGACTTAAATTCTAATATAGTATGTCTAATAGTAAATACAAGAATGTAGAGTTAGTAAAACCAAGTGGTCTTGAATTAAAAGATCGTTTGGTAAGTGTAAATCGTGTTACTAAGGTTACAAAGGGAGGTAGAGCTTTTGGTTTTTCTGCTATTGTAGTTGTAGGTGATGAAAATGGAGTGGTTGGACACGGATTAGGAAAATCTAAAGACGTTTCTGAAGCAATTGCGAAAGCAGTAGAAGATGCTAAGAAAAATTTAGTAAAAATTCCTTTGAATGGTCAATCAGTTCCTCACGAACAAAAAGGTAAATTTGGTGGTGCACGTGTATTCTTAATTCCTGCCTCTCATGGTACTGGAGTTATTGCTGGTGGAGCTGTTCGTTCAGTTCTTGAATCAGTAGGAATTCATGATGTATTATCTAAATCTCAAGGATCTTCAAATCCTCACAACGTAGTAAAAGCAACTTTTGATGCTTTATTACAAATGAGAAGCGCTTATACTGTTGCAAAACAAAGAGGTGTTTCTTTAGAAAAAGTTTTTAAAGGTTAATTCAAGGAAATTATGGCTAAATTATTAGTAAAACAAGTTAGAAGCAAAATCAACTGTCCTCTTACTCAAAAAAGAGGATTAGAAGCTTTAGGTCTACGTAAAATGGGACAAGTTGTAGAGCATGATTCAAACCCTACAATCCTTGGGATGATAAATAAAGTTAAACACTTAGTTTCTGTTGAAGAAACTAAATAACAAATACTGTTATGAATTTAAGTAACTTACAACCTGCTGAAGGTTCTACACACAATCAAAATAAAAGATTAGGTAGAGGAGAAGGTTCTGGAAAAGGTGGTACTTCTGCAAGAGGTCACAAAGGAGCAAAATCTCGTTCTGGTTATTCTAAAAAGATTGGTTTTGAAGGTGGGCAAATGCCACTTCAAAGACGTGTGCCTAAGTTTGGTTTTACAAACATCAATCGTAAAGATTACGAAGGTGTAAATCTTGATACACTTCAACTTTTGGTTGACAATGGTGTTATTAAAGATACTGTTGATATGACAGTTTATGTTGCTAATCGTTTAGCTACTAAAAATGAAATCGTTAAGATTTTAGGTAGAGGTGAATTGACAGCAAAATTAAAAGTAACCGCTCACAAATTTACTGCTACTGCAAAAGCTGCTATTGAAGCTGCTGGTGGAGAAGCTGTAACAATGTAATTTTTCAATTAATATGAA
The DNA here is from genome assembly GCF_003633605.1 of Flavobacterium sp. 120. Classification (NCBI taxonomy): domain Bacteria; kingdom Pseudomonadati; phylum Bacteroidota; class Flavobacteriia; order Flavobacteriales; family Flavobacteriaceae; genus Flavobacterium; species Flavobacterium sp. 120. The sequence goes on from NZ_RBKZ01000001.1 coordinate 542,760, forward strand.
GAAATTTATTGAATCAATAAGTAATGTTTGGAAAATCGAAGAACTGAAAAATAGAATCCTAATAACATTGGGTTTGCTTTTAGTTTATCGTTTTGGGGCTCAAGTAACCCTGCCAGGTATTGATGCTACACAGTTAGGTAATTTAGCTGGGCAAACTAAAGAAGGAATTGGTTCAATTCTTGACATGTTTACTGGAGGTGCATTCTCTCAAGCTTCTGTTTTTGCTTTGGGGATTATGCCTTATATTTCTGCTTCAATTGTTGTTCAGTTAATGGGAATTGCGATTCCTTATTTGCAAAAACTTCAAAGTGACGGAGAAAGCGGTAGAAAAAAGATTAATCAAATTACTCGTTGGTTGACAATAGGAATTACTTTAGTTCAAGGTCCAACTTATATCTATAATTTATATAGAACATTACCTAGTAATGCATTTTTATTGGGATTCAATTCATTTGAATTCTTATTTTCTTCAGTAGTTATTTTAGTTACAGGTACAATTTTTGCCATGTGGTTAGGAGAAAAAATTACTGATAAAGGAATTGGAAATGGTATTTCTTTGTTAATCATGGTTGGAATTTTGGCTAGATTACCTCAGGCTTTTATTCAAGAGTTTACAACAAGAGTTACCAATAATAATGGTGGACCAATGTTGTTAGTTATTGAAATTATCATTTGGTTATTAGTTATCATTTGTTGTGTGTTATTGGTTATGGCGATCAGGAAGATTCCTGTTCAATATGCACGTCGTACAACATCAGGTGATTTTGAACAAGACATGTTGGGTGGAAACAGACAATGGATTCCTTTGAAGCTTAATGCTTCTGGGGTTATGCCAATAATTTTTGCGCAAGCAATTATGTTTATTCCAGCAGCCTTAGCAGGTTTGTCTAAATCAGATGCATCACAATCAATCGTTGGCGCTTTTAGTAATATGTTTGGATTTTGGTATAACTTTGTATTTGCAACTTTAATAATTGTATTTACTTTCTTTTATACTGCAATCACAGTTCCTACTAATAAAATGTCTGATGATTTAAAGAGAAGTGGTGGTTTTATTCCAGGTATCAGACCAGGAGTTGAAACTTCTGATTATCTTGACAAAGTGATGTCCTTGATAACTTTTCCAGGATCTTTATTTCTTGCTTTGATAGCTGTGTTCCCAGCAATTGTTGTGAGTCTTATGGATGTTCAACAATCTTGGGCAATGTTTTTTGGAGGTACTTCATTAATAATTATGGTTGGAGTTGCCATAGACACAATGCAGCAAATTAATTCATACTTGTTGAATAAACATTATGATGGTTTGATGAAAAGTGGTAAAAATAGAAAAGCAGTAGCTTAACTTATGGCAAAACAATCAGCAATAGAACAAGACGGATCAATCATTGAGGCATTGTCAAATGCAATGTTCCGTGTAGAGTTAGAAAATGGACATATTGTAATCGCACATATATCTGGAAAAATGCGTATGCATTACATCAAATTATTACCTGGTGATAAAGTGAAACTAGAAATGAGCCCTTACGATTTGTCAAAAGCAAGAATTACTTATAGATATTAAAGGATATTCAAAATGAAAGTTAGAGCTTCAGTAAAAAAGAGAAGTCCCGAGTGCAAAATTGTGCGAAGAAAAGGGAGATTGTACGTAATAAACAAAAAGAATCCTAGATTTAAACAAAGACAAGGATAGTTATGGCAAGAATAGCAGGGGTAGATATCCCAAAAAATAAGAGAGGTGTTATAGCACTTACCTATATCTTCGGATTAGGAAAAAGTAGAGCTGTTGAGATTTTAGAAAAAGCTCAAGTTAGCCAAGATAAAAAAGTTCAAGATTGGAATGATGACGAGATCGGAGCAATTCGTGAGGCGGTATCAACTTTTAAAATTGAAGGAGAATTACGTTCTGAAGTTTCTTTAAACATCAAACGTTTAATGGATATTGGATGTTATAGAGGTATCCGTCATAGAACTGGTCTTCCATTAAGAGGACAAAGAACTAAAAACAACTCTAGAACAAGAAAAGGTAAGAGAAAAACTGTTGCCAACAAGAAAAAAGCAACTAAATAATAAGTAATATGGCTAAAGCAACTGCAAAAAAACGTAAAGTTATCGTTGAATCAACGGGAGAAGCTCATATTTCTGCTACTTTTAACAATATCATCATTTCTTTGACAAACAAAAAAGGTGAAGTTATTTCTTGGTCTTCAGCTGGTAAAATGGGTTTTAGAGGTTCTAAAAAGAACACTCCATACGCAGCCCAAATGGCAGCAGAAGATTGTAGTAAAGTAGCTCTTGAAGCTGGACTTAAAAAAGTAAAAGTTTATGTAAAAGGACCAGGAAACGGACGTGAGTCTGCTATCCGTTCTTTGCATAACGGTGGAATTGAAGTTACAGAGATTATCGATGTTACTCCAATGCCTCACAATGGATGTCGTCCTCCTAAAAGACGTAGAGTTTAGTACTCAAAATATTTATAGTATAACCTAGGTAGAATATAGATTATCGAAGGATAAGACCTGAATTCATAATCTCTACCTTAAACAATTTAAAATGGCAAGATATACTGGTCCAAGTACAAGAATTGCTCGTAAATTTGGCGAGGCAATTTTCGGAGACGATAAAGCTTTCGAAAAAAGAAATTACCCACCCGGACAACACGGGATGGCTAAAAAAAGAGGAAAAAAATCTGAATATGCTGTCCAGTTAATGGAAAAGCAAAAAGCTAAATATTCTTACGGAATATTAGAAAAACAATTCAGAAATTTATTCGAAAAAGCATCAGCTACTAAAGGAGTTACTGGTGAAGTTTTATTACAATTGTGTGAAGCAAGATTAGATAACGTTGTTTTTAGAATGGGTATTGCTCCTTCTAGAAGAGGTGCTCGTCAAATCGTTTCTCACAGACACGTTACTGTAAATGGTGAAGTGGTTAATATTCCTTCTTACCACCTTAAGCCTGGTGATAAAGTTGCTGTTCGTGAAAAGTCTAAATCATTAGAAGCTATCGAACGTTCTTTATCTAATTCAAGTCATGTTTATGAATGGATTACTTGGAATAATGATATCAAAGAAGGTACTTTCGTTTCTGTACCTGCGAGACTTCAAATCCCAGAAAACATTAAAGAACAATTAATCGTAGAGTTGTACAACAAATAATAATTGACTTAGTCGAAATTTATGGCAATATTTAATTTTCAGAAGCCCGATAAAGTTATCATGATCGATTCAACCGATTTTGAAGGTAAATTTGAATTTAGACCTTTAGAACCAGGTTACGGATTGACCGTTGGTAATGCACTTAGAAGAGTTTTGCTTTCAGCATTAGAAGGTTATGCAATTACATCTGTTCGCATTGAAGGTGTAGATCATGAGTTTTCTACTATTTCAGGAGTTGTTGAAGACGTTACCGAAATTATCCTTAATCTTAAACAAGTACGTTTCAAACGTCAAATTGAAGATATCGATAATGAATCAGTTACTATTTCTGTTTCAGGTAAAGACCAATTAACAGCTGGTGATTTTCAAAAATTTATTTCAGGTTTCCAAGTTTTGAATCCAGAACTAGTTATCTGTAATTTAGACAGTAAAATCAAACTTAATTTTGATTTAACGATCGAAAAAGGTAGAGGATATGTTCCTGCTGAAGAGAACAAAAAACAGAATGCTGCAATTGGAACTATTTTTACAGATTCAATTTTTACTCCGGTAAAAAATGTAAAATATGCCATTGAAAACTTCCGTGTAGAGCAAAAAACAGATTACGAAAAATTAGTTTTTGAAATAAAAACTGATGGTTCTATCAATCCAAAAGATGCCCTTACTGAAGCTGCAAAAGTTTTAATTCACCATTTCATGTTGTTCTCTGACGAAAGAATTACACTCGAGGCTGACGAAATTGCACAAACAGAATCATATGATGAAGAATCATTACATATGAGACAATTGCTTAAAACTAAGCTTGTTGATATGGATCTTTCTGTAAGAGCACTAAATTGTTTGAAAGCGGCTGAAGTTGATACACTTGGTGATTTAGTATCGTTCAATAAAAATGACCTAATGAAATTCCGTAATTTCGGTAAAAAATCTTTAACTGAGCTTGATGAACTTGTTGCAGTTAAAAATTTGAACTTCGGTATGGATTTAGCAAAATACAAACTAGATAAAGAATAATCTAAGCCGCAAGGTTTAAATTTACATAGCAATGAGACACGGAAAAAAATTCAATCACTTAAGCAGACAGACTGCACATAGAAAATCTATGTTAGCTAATATGGCTTGTTCTCTTATCGAGCACAAACGTATTAACACTACTGTCGCTAAAGCAAAAGCGCTTAAACAATTCGTTGAGCCGCTTATAACAAAATCTAAAGCTGATACGACTCACAATCGTCGTATCGTTTTTGCTTACTTACGTAGCAAATATGCCGTAACTGACTTGTTCAGAGACGTAGCTGCTAAAGTAGGAGACCGTCCAGGTGGATACACTCGTATCATTAAAGTTGGAAATCGTTTAGGAGATAATGCTGATATGGCAATGATCGAATTAGTAGATTTCAATGAACTTTACAATGGTGGTAAAAAAGAAGTTAAAAAAGCAAAAAGCCGTCGTGGTGGAAAAGCTAAGAAAGATGAAGCTACTGAAGCTCCAGCTGCTGAAACTGAAACAACTACAGACACTGCTGAGTAATTATGAAAATAATCATTCAATAAAAATCAAGGATAAGCTAGTACTAGTTTATCCTTTTTTTTTGTTTTTTTTGGAGCAAAAACCTTGGGATTTAATTGCGCATCCTCCTGCTGTCCACTGTATCTTTTGCTTTTAAAGAAAAGCAAAAGGATGCCGTTCCCATCAGGGCTAGATTAGAATGTTTTTATTTTACAATAAATTTCAAAAACTTGCATCCATTGCTTTAAAGGATTAAATTTGCACAATATTTAACTACAGATGAAACTAGCTTTGCGAGTTCCATGAGACTATTAAAAAAATAATAGAAATCAAAGAATGAAATATACAACACGACAAAAAGCAATTCTTTTATTAAGTGACGGAACCATATTCCATGGAAAATCTATTGGGATAAGCGGAACCACTTTTGGAGAAGTTTGTTTTAACACAGGAATGACAGGTTACCAAGAAATTTTCACTGACCCATCTTATTTTGGTCAATTAATGGTAGCCACCAATGCCCATATTGGAAATTATGGGGTAAATGATTCAGAAGTTGAATCTGAAAGTATTAAAATAGCTGGATTGGTTTGTAAAAACTTTAGCTTCAATTATTCTCGTGAAGATGCTTCAGGGAGTTTAGAAGACTATTTTATCAAGCAAAACCTAATCTGTATCTCAGATGTAGACACACGTGCGCTAGTAAGTTATATTCGTGACAATGGCGCTATGAATGCAGTCATTTGCACTGATGAAACTTCAATAGAAGAACTAAAAATTGCATTGGCAAAAGTGCCAGATATGAAAGGTTTAGAATTAGCTTCTAAAGTTTCTACCACGGAACCTTACTTTTTTGGAGATGAAAATGCAACCTATAAAATTGCGGCACTTGATTTAGGAATTAAAACGAATATCCTTCGTAATCTTGCCAAAAGAGATTGCTACATCAAAGTATTTCCTTTTGATTCTTCGTATCAAGATTTAGCAGCATTTAATCCAGATGGATACTTTTTATCTAATGGACCTGGTGATCCGGAACCGCTTTCTGGAGCTATTCAAGTTGCTAAAGAAATCCTTGAAAATGACAAGCCTTTATTCGGAATTTGTTTAGGACATCAAGTTATTGGTTTAGCAAACGGAATTTCGACTTATAAAATGTTTAATGGTCACAGGGGAATTAATCATCCTGTAAAAAACATCATTTCCGGAAAAGGAGAAATAACTTCTCAAAATCATGGTTTTGCTGTTAATAAGGAAGAACTGGATAATCATCCTGATTTAGAGATTACTCATCTTCATCTAAATGATGGAACGGTTGCAGGTATGCGAATTAAAAACAAAAATTGTTTCTCAGTTCAATACCATCCGGAAGCAAGTCCAGGACCACATGATTCTTCTTATTTGTTTGATCAATTTATAGAGAACATAAAAGGATAAATTAGGATAACTTCCTAAATTAGATATTGAAAAGGGTTTGACTTTTAATTAAGTCAAACCCTTTTTTAATTACAATTACATTCCAAAAGGATATGTTTCCGGAATTTGGTTTCCGTCTGGCTGTATGTGTATGGGATGTAATGCACTTGTTTCGTCTAGAAAAATAAAAGCATCGTATCTTTTTGGTAATATTGTGGGAACATAATTTCCGAATCTTTCGTGTTCAGGATTGTAGACAACTCCTATTGCACGTTGTCCTATATAAGTTGAAAGACATTTTTCATCCTTTACTTTATTCATTAATAATAATTTGTTTTTGCCATTGCCAGCAAGATGAAAAGCATGTTCCCAACTGCCCATAACTGCTTCGGGAACTTTTATTTTTCGCATCGAATCACCCCATTCTCTACCAGCAACCACACTTCCTTTATAGGAGCCAAATCCTACCGGGACAACTCCATCATTCAAATGTTGTTCTCTTATTAGCTGTCCTACATTTACCATTCCTTCGGAAGCCATTTCTGTAGCACGGGCATCACCGATGTGAGTGTTGTGTTCCCAAACAATAATTTTAGCATCTTTTCCATGAAATTTCATAAGTCGTTGTATGGTGGCGACCATGTGTTCATCTCTAATGTTCCAAGAGGCAGAACCTCTTTTTATCATGGCGCGATAATATTTTTCGGCATTTCTGGCAATAAATGCATTTTGTTCTGTGCTTAAAACATTTTCTGCATCGTGGTTGTAATTGGGTACATTTTTTATGATTTCCGTAAGCATGTGCAGGATTTCTTTCTCGCATAATTCTGGAACATAGGAAGAGGCTCTGGCATAAGATTGCCCTTCGTCTTTATTGTAGGGCTCAAAACATTTCATGGCTGTTTTTGCAACTGCAAGTGCTTTTGGATCATTTTTTTCTAAATATTGAATAATCGAATTCATAGATTCCCTAAAGCTGTATACATCCAATCCGTAAAATCCTATTCTTTTATCAGCAGAAAAGCTTTCGTTATATACCTTGAGCCAATCTATGAATGCTGCTGTTTCCCAATTTGCCCACATCCAAGTAGGCCATCTTTTAAACTCATTCATAACGCTAAAAATATCTTTCCCGGAATCTAAATATCCTTTTGCATACCGATTTAAACGATAGCAATCCGGCCAATCTCCTTCAACTCCTACAAATGAAAATCCTTTCTCCTGAATGAGTCGTTGTGTTATTTTAGCTCTCCATGTATAATATTCATGTGTGCCATGTGACGCTTCACCTAAAAGGACATATTTTGCATCTCCTATATAGTCTATTAGTGGGTCTAAATCTGTTGAATTTTCCAATGAAGAAGCCGTTTTATTCAATAATGCTACAATTTCACTAGAATTCATTAAATTGTTAAGGTTTTTTAAAGCTTCCATCACATATTTATTTTTTAATTTAGAAATTGAATTATAAAAATTGCTAATCTGGAATGCTGTAATAGTACGTGGATTTTTTGGTTTTAAAAAAGCTGTATAAATTTAATGTATATAATTGATAATGAGGCTATTTGTATTGATTTGTTTGCTGAAATCAATTGATTTTATGCTTAAGTAAGTGTCATTAATTTTTAGTTAATGTAGCACGCATTTCCTGAATTAGATTTTAAAGGAATTGAAAAAAATAACAGATAATGTAAAAATAAATTCTTAAAATAGCTTAAATGTTTTGTTTGCCAAAAAATTATAACGTTTTCGTTAATAACATTCATTATTTTCATAAAATCATTCAAAAAGATAGAATATATTTGTATTTTAAAATTTAAAATTTTAGTATATGAGTATTATTATCAAAATTCACGCAAGACAAATTTTCGATTCAAGAGGAAATCCTACAATAGAAGTAGATGTAATTACAGACAATGGTGTTTTAGGAAGAGCAGCAGTACCATCTGGAGCTTCAACAGGAGAGCATGAAGCAGTTGAGTTACGTGATGGAGGAAAAGCATTTCTTGGAAAAGGAGTTTTGAATGCTGTGAAAAATGTGAATACCATTATTTCTGAAGAACTTGTTGGTGTTTCAGTTTTCGAACAAAATCTAATTGATCAAATGATGATCGATTTAGATGGTACTCCAAATAAATCAAACTTAGGAGCAAATGCAATTTTAGGTGTTTCACTAGCTGTAGCAAAGGCTGCTGCTAATGAATTAGGATTGCCTTTATACAGATATGTAGGTGGTGTTTCTGCAAACACGTTGCCGGTACCAATGATGAATATCATCAATGGAGGATCACATTCTGATGCGCCAATCGCGTTTCAAGAATTCATGATTTTCCCTGTAAAAGCAACTTCTTTTTCACATGCAATGCAAATGGGGACTGAAATTTTTCATAGCTTGAAAAAAGTGTTACATGATAGAGGACTTTCTACAGCAGTAGGTGATGAAGGTGGTTTTGCACCAAATCTAGCTGGAGGAACTGAAGACGCTTTAGATACTATCAAAAAAGCTGTTGAAACTGCAGGATATACTTTTGGAGATGAAATCATGATTGCTTTGGATTGTGCTTCTGCTGAGTTTTACGTAAATGGAAAATACGATTATTCTAAATTTGAAGGAGAAACTGGTAAAGTGAGATCTTCTGCTGAACAAGTAGAATATTTAGCTGAATTAGTAGCTAAATATCCTATCATTTCTATTGAAGATGGAATGGATGAAAATGACTGGGATGGATGGAAATTACTTACAGAGAAAATTGGAGATAAAGTACAATTAGTAGGTGATGATTTATTTGTTACTAATGTAACACGTTTGTCTACTGGTATCGAAAAAGGAATCGCTAATTCAATTCTTATTAAAGTAAACCAAATTGGAACTTTGACTGAAACTATTGCAGCTGTCAATATGGCTAAAAATGCAGGTTACACTTCAGTAATGTCACACCGTTCAGGAGAGACAGAAGATAATACAATTGCAGATTTAGCAGTAGCTTTGAACTGTGGTCAAATAAAAACAGGTTCAGCATCTCGTTCTGATCGTATGGCAAAATACAATCAATTATTAAGAATTGAGGAAGAATTAGGAAATACAGCTTATTTTCCTGGTAAAAATGCTTTCAAAATCAAATAATTTCTTACGATATTTTTATTTAAAGCCATTCACGTTTTGTGAGTGGCTTTTTTTTATAATATTTAACAATTTCATTGTGTTATTCTCTTTTTAATTAGTGTTTAATTCCCTAGATTTGATAAATTATTATTTTAAAAGTTTATTTTCAATTATATTATGTCAAAAATAGCAACATTAGAAATTGATGGTAAAAAATTTGAACTGCCGATCATTGTAGGAAGTGAAAATGAAGTTGCCATTGATATTAACAAATTACGTGATTTATCAGGTGTAATTACACTTGATCCAGGTTATAAAAATTCAGGTTCTTGTAAAAGTGATATTACTTTTTTAGATGGAGAGCTTGGAATCCTTCGTTATAGAGGATATTCAATTGAGGATTTAGCTGAAAAAGCAGATTTTCTAGAAGTATCATACCTTTTAATTTTCGGGGAGTTGCCTACTGTTGATCAGTTAGCACAATTTGAAACTGATATTAGAAAATACACTTTGGTCAATGAAGAAATGAAAAACATCATTGATGGTTTTCCTAAAACAGCTCATCCAATGGGTGTTTTAGCTGCGTTGACAAGTGCATTAACAGCATTCAACCCTAAGTCGGTAAATGTTGAGAATGAAAAAGAAATGTATGAGGCTGTGTGTAAAACTATGGGTAAATTCCTGGTTATAGCAACTTGGACGTATAGAAAAAGCATGGGCTATCCTTTGAATTATTACGATAATACTAAAGGTTATGTAGAAAACTTCATGCGTTTAATGTTTGAATTGCCTACAGAACCTTACACTGCAAATCCTGTAGTAATTGATGCATTAGATAAATTATTTATTCTTCACGGAGATCATGAACAAAACTGTTCTACATCTACAGTTAGAATGGTTGGTTCTTCTCATGCAGGATTATTTGCTTCAATATCTGCTGGAGTTTCTGCACTTTGGGGTCCATTACACGGAGGAGCAAATCAAGCAGTTCTTGAAATGTTAGAAGAAATCCATAGGAATGGTGGAGATGCTGATAAATATATGGCTAAAGCCAAAGACAAAAATGACCCTTTCAGATTGATGGGTTTTGGTCATAGAGTCTACAAAAATTTTGATCCAAGAGCAAAAATCATCAAAAAAGCAGCTAACGAAGTTTTAGAAACTTTAGGAGTTGAAGATCCAATTCTTGCAATTGCTAAGAAACTAGAAGAATCAGCTTTAGAAGATGAATACTTCAAGTCAAGAAATTTATATCCTAATGTAGATTTCTATTCTGGAATTATTTACAGAGCATTAGGAATTCCTACCGATATGTTTACTGTAATGTTTGCAATAGGTCGTTTACCGGGTTGGATCGCACAATGGAAAGAAATGCGTGAAAATAAAGAGCCTATCGGAAGGCCAAGGCAAGTTTATACGGGTCACCCTTTGAGGGATTTTGTACCAACAGATAAAAGATAAAATCAGTTTAAAAAGCTTCACTAATTAGTGAAGCTTTTTTTATATTTGCCAAAAGCTAAAATACATGTTAGAGTTAAATATAAAGAATGAAACTTCAAGACTAAGAGCTGTAGTTCTGGGTTCAGCAGTCAATAATGGACCTACGCCAAAGGTTGAAGATGCCTATGATCCAAAATCACTAGAGCATATTTTAGCAGGCACTTATCCGCAGGAGAAAGACATGGTAAACGAAATGGAAGCATTCAATACTGTGCTGAAAAAATATAATGTGACCGTTTATCGTCCGGAAATGATTGAAAATTACAATCAGATATTTACAAGAGATATTGGTTTTGTAATTGATGATGTTTTTGTGAAATCAAATATTTTGCCGGATAGAGAGCGAGAATTAGATGCTATTCAATATATAATTGACCAAGTTGATCCTAAAAAAGTGGTGCGCCCTCCAGAGGAAGTTCACATAGAAGGTGGTGATGTGATGTTGTGGAACGATTATATTTTTATTGGAACCTATAAAGGCAGTGATTACAAAGATTATATTACTGCACGAACGAATGTGCAAGGAGTGCAATATATTAAGGATTTGTTCCCAAATAAAATTGTTAAAGAATTTGATTTGGTAAAATCTAAAATTGAAGCCCGCGACAATGCATTGCATTTAGATTGTTGTTTTCAACCTGTAGGGAACGATAAAGGGATTATCTACAAAAATGGATTCCGTGAAGAAGCAGATTATTTGTTTTTGGTGAATCTTTTTGGAAAAGAAAACCTATTTCATATTACTAGAGAAGAAATGTACAATATGAATTCCAATGTTTTTTCTATTGATACAAATGTTGTCGTTTCAGAAAGGAATTTTACCAGGCTTAATAATTGGTTGCGTGCAAACGGTTTTGTGGTCGAAGAGATTCCATACGCAGAAATTGCAAAACAAGAAGGATTATTACGGTGTTCTACCTTACCTTTAATTAGAGATTAAATATTTGTTTAGGGTTTAAAGTTTAACGTTACCCAACATTAAACATTAAACGATTAAACATTAAACTAAAAATGATATGAAACAAACAACAAATTCCATATTGATGATTCGCCCAGTTGCGTTTAGAATGAACGAACAAACGGCAGTTAATAATTATTATCAAAAAGTATTAGACGGACTTTTGCCTGCAACTGTAAATGCTAAAGCGCAACAAGAATTTGATGCTTTTGTCGAAAAACTTACAGCAGCAGGTGTTGATGTTACTGTTGTTGATGATACATTGAATCCAGATACGCCAGACAGTATTTTTCCGAACAACTGGATTTCTTTTCATGAGAATGGTGATGTGGCTTTATATCCAATGTTTGCAGAAAATAGAAGGCAGGAACGTCGCGAAGATATTCTGGATATCTTGGAAGATAAAGGTTTCGTGATTAACAATATTGTAGATTATACATCGGCTGAGGAAGATGGCTTTTTCTTGGAGGGAACAGGAAGTTTGCTTTTGGACAGAGCCAACGCAAAAGCATACTGCGCATTATCTCCTAGAGCTGATGAAGAATTATTTATCGAATTCTGTGAAGATTTTGATTATGCACCAGTAATTTTTGAAGCTTTTCAAACTGTTGATTCAGAACGAAAATTGATTTATCATACCAATGTGATGATGTGTTTAGGAGAAACTTTTGCAGTAATTTGCGCGGATTGTATCGATGATAAAAAAGAGCGCAAAATGGTTTTGGATAATCTAAAAGAAAACGGAAAAGAAATCATTTTGATTACTGAGGCCCAAATGAATAATTTTGCGGGTAATATGCTTGAAGTTCGTGGAGCAAATGATAAAAGATATTTGGTTATGAGTGCAGCTGCACATCAAAGTTTGACTCCAAAACAAAAGGAACAATTAGAAAAACATGCTGAAATTTTGAGTTCAAGTTTAGATACAATTGAAGCTTGTGGCGGAGGAAGCGCCAGATGTATGATGGCAGAAATTTTCTTGCCTAGAAATTAAAAAAAACCGGATAAGATTCAGAATCTTATCCGGTTTTTTTTCTTGTTTTTAATTTAGGAGAGATTCCCTTTTATAATATTGATAATTGCACTCACGATATATTGTATTCCTATCGCAATTACAATGAAACCTACAATTCTTGATATCGCAACAATTCCGGATGCTCCCAGTATTTTTGCTAAATAATGGGCGCTTTTTAGGATGATAAAAATAGCAACTGCAATGGCAAGAATAGCAATTGAAGAAATAATGATCTCCATACTTGTATTGTGTTCCTGATAAAATGCGATAAGTAAAGAAATAGAACCAGGACCGGCAAGCATAGGGATTGCAAGCGGAGTCAAGGCAATATCATTCCTTTTTTGTGCATCAGTTTCTGCTTTTTTATTAATACCTCTCTTTTTATTAAACTTTCCTGAAAGCAAGGAAAATCCAGAACTCACAATAATAATTCCTCCAGCAATTCTTAGTGCGTCAATACTGATTCCAAAAAAAAGTAATACATATTGTCCAATAAAAAAAGAGACGATAAGGATGATAAATACATTTATCGCCGTCCATAAAGAAATTCTGGAACGCTCCTTTTTAGTGTCATTTTGGGTAAGTCCTACAAAGATAGGAACGGTTCCAATAGGATTTAATACCGAAAAAAGTGCGACAAACAGATAAATAAATAGATCCATATTTTGTTTTTTAATAGTGTAAAAGTACTCTTTTTTTACTTTTTAATGTTAGCGTAATGTTTTTTCTTACTTTTATAACTAAACCTAATAATTGCTAAACTCATGGGTCTTTTTTCATTACTTTTGCAAAATATAATTACAGAAAATGATAAAAAATAAAAAAACGCTAGTTCTTGGAGCTTCAACAAAACCTGCTAGATATTCTTTCATAGCGATTGAAAAACTGGTTGATAAAGGACATTCAGTTCTTGCTATCGGTCAAAACGCTGGTGAAGTAGCCGGAATAAAAATCCAGACCAAAGCTATTCCACTAAAAAATATCGATACGGTTACGCTTTACCTAAATCCTTTGCGTCAGCGTGATTACTATAATTATATCGTTGAGGCACAACCAAAACGTGTTATTTTTAATCCAGGAACTGAAAATCCTGAGTTCTATCAATTGTTGAAATTAAATGACATCAAAGTCGAGATAGGGTGTACGCTGGTTATGTTGGCAACAAATCAATATTAGTTTTTTTGGAGCTATTCCAGCTATCCGTTACAATCTTTTGTAAAGCCGGAAGCTTTCAAAAGGCTTCCAGCTTTATAAAAGGATTTTCACTTCTATCTGGGCTAAAACTAAAATCGTGTTCCAGAAGTTGCTTTCTTGCTAATCATTAACAATCCAAGAAAAGTGATTAGCCCGTTTACGATAATCAATTCGTTATCGAAAACATATCCGAAAAATAATGCTTTAGAATTTTCACTGATAAAGTAAGTCACAGCCGGAGATAATAAACATATAATAGGAACAAATTTGTCTTTGACTGTTTTTGATTTTACAAACAATCCAAAACAATACAACCCCAAAAGTGGGCCATACGTATAGGATGCAACCCTAAAAATCATTCCTACAACAGAACTGTCATTAATAGCATTAAAGAAAATAATCACCAGAAACATTAGGAACGAAAAGGCAATATGAACAAAATGTCTGGTTCGTACTACATTTGGTTTCCCTAGATTTTCTACTTTATCCATTCCTAAAAAATCCACACAAAACGAAGTTGTTAGCGCTGTTAACGCGGAATCCGTTGTGGCAAAAGTTGCGGCCGTTAATCCTAACAAGAAAATAACGGATGGAATTAGTGTTAAATGGTTAAAGGCAATTTCGGGAAATAGCAAATCGGTTCTGGGTTTTCCGGTAACTAAATCAGTTGGAACTTCAATTCCGTTTTTAGTGGCATAGATATAAAGTAAAGCTCCCACACTGAGGAAAAAAATATTGATAAGTACAAATATTCCAGTGAACGTAAACATATTTTTTTGTGCTTCGCCAATGTTCTTGCAACTCAGGTTTTTCTGCATTAAATCCTGATCCAAACCTACCATGGCAATAGTAACAAAAATTCCTCCCAGAATTTGTTTTACAAAATGAAACTTACTCGATATGAAATCTTCAAAGAAAAATACTTTGGAATAATTACTATTTTTTACTTCTTCAAAAGCTTCAAAAATATTCAGGTTTAAACTTCTGCAAATAAAGAAAATTGTCAAGAAAACCGAAGTGACCAAGAAAAAAGTTTGCAAAGTGTCAGTAATAATAATGGTTTTCAATCCACCACGATAGGTATAAGCAAATATCAAAGCCAGCGAAATTAAAACCGTAACTGCAAATGGAACTCCGTAAAAGTCAAAAACAAAACGTTGCAAAACAATCACAACAAGATACAATCTGAATGCAGATCCGATGGTTCGGCTAATCAGGAAAATAGTTGCGGCAGTTTTATAGGAGTAAATCCCTAGTCTATGTTCTATATAACCATAAATCGAAGTTAGATTCATCCGATAATATAGTGGTAGCAGTACTTTTGCAATAATGACGAAACCAATAGCATTGCCTAGTACAAATTGAAAATACTTGAATTGTTCCCCATTTGGAGAGCCAACTTCTCCCGGAACTGAAATAAAAGTCACTCCGGAAAGTGCCGTTCCAATCATTCCAAAAGCAACTAAGTACCATTTGGAGTTTTTATTGGCTTTAAAAAAAGCATCGTTTCCGCTGTCTTTTTTGCTTACAGCATGAGAGATGTAAAATAAAATTCCAAAATAAACGATTATAAGTATTAGAAT
This sequence comes from Flavobacterium sp. 120, assembly GCF_003633605.1. NCBI lineage: Bacteria > Pseudomonadati > Bacteroidota > Flavobacteriia > Flavobacteriales > Flavobacteriaceae > Flavobacterium > Flavobacterium sp. 120. Next base: position 558,195 of record NZ_RBKZ01000001.1, read on the forward strand.
GGTGCTGGGAGTCATTTTGTATAAATATTGTTTGGACCAAATTACATAAATAATCTTCAAATTTTCAAATTATCTATCCCGAACGTTCGGGACAAATTAACTACTTTTGCTGTTATGGAATTTTCTTCAAAACTTATAGAAAAAGCAGTTAACGAAATGTCTCAGTTGCCGGGAATTGGTAAACGAACGGCGCTGCGATTGGTATTACATTTGCTAAAACAGCCAAAAGAGCAAACAGGTTTTTTATCTCAAGCCCTAGTTGCTATGCGTGAGGATATTAAATATTGTAATAGCTGTCATAATATTTCGGATAGTATACTGTGTGAAATTTGTGCTAATCAGAGTAGAAATCACCAAATCATTTGTATTGTTGAGGATATTCGGGATGTTATGGCAATTGAAAATACAGGTCAGTTTAGAGGTATTTATCATGTTTTGGGAGGTAAAATTTCCCCTATTGATGGTGTTGGTCCCAGTCAGTTGAACATTACTACATTGGTCGATAAAGTAAAATCAGGTAGTGTCAACGAAATAATTTTTGCGTTAAGCTCTACAATGGAGGGCGATACCACCAATTTTTATATCTATAAACAAATCGCTGATTGTGAAATAATCATGTCAACAATTGCAAGAGGAATTTCGGTAGGAGATGAGCTGGAATATGCTGATGAAGTTACCTTGGGAAGGAGTATTTTGCAAAGAGTACCTTTTGAAAAGTCTTTTAAAAATAATTAATCCATTTAATGAATAGCGATGCTTTTTAAATAGTAAATGAAAAGCTATATTTGTCGTTAAAAATATTGAAAATGAGCAAGTCCGTACTCTATTTGTTGTTGTTTATTAGTGTGTTGTTTTCTTCTTGTATTCCAACTCAAGATTTAATTTACCTTCAGAAAAAGAACAATTCAGATGGTGAAACTATGATTGCGGCTGTTGAGTCAAAACCATACCGATTGCAAACTAATGACGTTTTGAGTATTACTATAAAAGCAATAGATCCTAAATTAGTCGCTATTTTTAGTCCTTCCAGTGAAGGAGCTGCAGCAGGTAAATCTGAATCAGGATTGTATTTTGACGGTTTTACAGTGGATGATCATGGAAATATAAGAATTCCTGTTTTGGGAGAACTAAATGTCATCGGTTATACGCTGGATGAAATTAGGGTTAGAGTTGAAAAGCAATTATTAGCAGAGTATTTTAATAAGGAGGCTAATATTTTTGTAACGGTTAAATTAGCAGGTTTTAGATATGTTATTAATGGAGAAATTGGGAGTACAGGAACTAAAACTTTGTTTCAAGAGCAGGTAACCATTATGGAAGCTATTGCTAATTCTGGAGATATTACTATTACTGGAGATAGAAAGGCAGTTACAATTATGCGAAAAACACCAACTGGAGTTCAAATGCATGATTTAGATCTTACCGATATAAATGTGATGCAATCACCTTATTTTTATTTACAGCCAAATGATTATATTTATGTAAAACCATTGAAGCAAAAAACTTGGGGAACCGGAAAGACAGGGATAGAATCTTTGGGGACAATCATTACATTGTTGTCTTTAGCTACAACCACTTTTTTACTATTAAAAAATTAAAACAGCGCTCAAAAAATGTTAGATATAAAAGATTTTTCGATTTTTGAAAACCAAGTAAGCTTTGACTTCAAGGGTTTCTTAATAAAAATCGGAAGTTATTGGAAGTGGTTTTTAATAAGTTTATTAATCACCTTCACAATTGCGTATCAGGTGAATATTCGTAAAGAAAAAATTTACGGTATGGAAACACTTATTTCTGTAAAAGAAGAAAGCAATCCGCTTTTTACCTCAAATACCAGCTTGGTTTTTAATTGGGGAGGAACTTCAGATCAGGTTCAGACCATATCAACGACTTTGCAGTCCAGATCTCACAATGAGCTGGTTGTTGATAAATTACAATATTATATTAATTACTTAGTTCAAGGTGAATATAATTTGGTAGATGCTTATGGATCAGTTCCTTTTTATGTTAATATTGATAAGTCAAAAGGGCAACTAGCTGGAACCTTAATAGGAATTAAGTTTATAAGTGAAGATACGTATGAAATTAGAATTCCGTTTCAGAGCCAAAATGTTTCTATAATTACGTATTCTGATAATTCATATAGTAATACAGCAGTAGCAACAGGAGATTTTGTAAAAAGGTATAAGGTTGGCGAAAAAGTTTCTTTGCCCTTTTTAAATTGGAAGTTGCAAATAAATGAAAATCCAGGTTTCTATAAAGGAAATGAATACTTTGTGCAGTTTAATGATTTTAACGGAACAGTATCAGGGTATAAAGGAATAAGCGTAAGGTCAGATGATAAAGGCGGTTCTATAATTACCTTAGGCATGCAGGGAACTAATAAAGCGAGAATGGTTGAGTATTTGAATGCAACTGTTAAAATGCTTATCAAAAGGCAGTTAGATAGTAAAAACCAGTTTGCAACCAATACTATTGCCTTTATAGATAGCACATTAGTAACGATGGAATCCCAACTTAAGGAAACTGGGAATGAGCTAAAAAGCTTCAGAAAAGGTAAAAATATATACGATATAGAAGAAGGCGGAGCTAAATTTTCTGAAAAGATTTTGGAATTTGATGTCAAAAAAGACGAGGTTAATCGCAAAATGGCATATTATAATTCTTTGAAAGCATATTTGAAAAACAGCGTAAACTATGCTAAACTTCCCGCACCTTCGGTTGCAGGAATAGAAGATCCTAATATTGTAGTAAATGTTTCAAAATTAATTGCATTGTCTACACAAAGATCTGAAATGGCTTATGCTGTAAAGAGTGATAAAATATTTAAGGATTTTGACAATCAAATGGAGGCTGTCAAAAATGTTTTATTAGAAAATATAGCAACAGCAAAAGCTTCTCTTCAGTATGATTTAGCTATGGTGAGCAGCAAAATAAATGAGACTGAAAGTACTATAAAGCAGCTTCCTGAGGATCAACAGGAGCTTATTAAAATTAAAAGAAAATATGATTTAAGTGATAATATTTACAGCACCTTTCTTCAAAAAAGAAGCGAAGCAGACATTGTTAAGGCGGCAAATTTATCAGATGTTCATTTTATAGATCCCGCTAAGGATGTTGGCGGAGGACTTATAGGGCCAAAAACATCAGTTAATTATGTATTGGCTTTATTTCTGGGGATACTTTTTCCATTGGTTTTTGTATTTGCAGTTTTCTTTATCAATAATTCGATTCAGAATGCTGAGGATATCAGTAAGATGACAAAAATTCCTTTAATAGGTGTTGTTGGAGTCAATAAAGAGAATACCAATTTAGCTGTTTATGATAAGCCAAAATCAGCTTTATCTGAATCCTTTAGAGCCATTCGTTCTTCTCTTCAGTTTCTCTATAAGCAACAAAATTTAGATGGTGCAAAGACACTAATGATCACCTCTTCGGTGAGTGGTGAGGGAAAAACATTTTGTTCTATAAATATCGCTACGGTATTTGCACTTAGCGAGAAAAAAACAGTGGTTATTGGTTTGGATTTAAGAAAGCCAAAACTCTCTACTGAATTTAATTTGTCGAATGAAGTTGGGGTAGTCAATTATCTGATAAAGCAAAAAACGATTGACGAAATCATAAATCATACACACATACCTTTTCTAGATGTTATTTTGTCAGGGCCAATTCCTCCAAATCCTGCTGAAATGATAATGAGTGAAGGAATGGGAGAATTGATAGGAGAGTTAAAGAAAAAATACGATTATATTATTTTGGATACGCCTCCAGTCGGCTTGGTGTCTGATGCTTTGGAGTTAGCTCAATATTGTGATGTTACCTTATATATAGTAAGACAGAATTTTACTAAAAAAGATATGATTACGCTGTTAAACAACAGAGTGAAACGCGGAGAGTTGAATAATACCAGTATCATTTTGAATGGTTTAGAGAATAAAGCAAAGTATGGTACGGGTTATGGATACGGTTATGGATACGGCTATGGTTATGGTACCTATGCAAATGGATACTATGAAGAGGGTAAAACTAAAAGTATTTATCAAAGAATAGCACAGAAGATTTTGAAAAAACATACGAAGTAATTGATTGTTTAAAAACCAACAGATGCAAGTAGAAACAAAAAGTTCCGTTTTAATTACGGGTGGGGCAGGATTTATCGGTTCTAATCTTTGTGAATATTTTTTGTCTAAAGAGTATGAGGTTGTTTGTTTTGATAATTTTGCAACTGGATATAGACATAATTTAAAAGACTTTATAAATCATCCGAATTTTCGTTTGATAGAAGGTGATATTCGTAATGCTATTGAATGTCAAAATGCAGTACAAGGTGTAGATTATGTTTTGCATCAGGCAGCTTTAGGTTCTGTGCCAAGATCTATTAATGATCCCATTACTACAAATGATGTAAATGTCTCCGGTTTTTTGAACATGATAGTAGCGTCAAGGGATGCAAAAGTTAAACGATTTATTTATGCAGCAAGTTCTTCTACCTACGGCGACTCAGAAGCTTTGCCTAAAGTTGAAGCGGTAATTGGAAAGCCACTTTCTCCTTATGCAATTACAAAATATGTAAATGAACTATATGCTGAAATTTTTAGCAGAACCTATGGTTTAGAGACAATCGGGTTGCGTTATTTTAATGTTTTTGGTCGAAAGCAAGATCCAAATGGAGCATATGCAGCGGTCATTCCTAAATTTGTAATGCAATTGATGCAATTAGAAAGCCCAAAAATAAATGGAGATGGGGACTATTCCCGTGATTTTACCTACATCGATAATGTTATTCAAATGAATGAATTGGCCATGTTAGTGAAAAATCCTGCAGCTATAAATACAGTTTACAATACTGCCTATGGTGACAGGAATACGTTGAATAATTTAGTTGATTATTTAAAGGAATTCTTAAGTGTTTACGATGAAAGAATTGCTGCTATAGATATAGAATATGGGCCTAATAGAGTCGGTGATATTCCTCATTCTTTGGCAAGTATTGAGAAGGCTAAATTATTATTGGGTTATAATCCAAAATATTCGATGCAAGAAGGATTGAAAGAAGCAGTTGAATGGTATTGGAATAATCTTAGGTAAAAATGTTTTTTAAGAAAAAGAACACAATAAATTAAAATATATTTGCAAATTAAAATTTAAATAAATGAAAATCACAAAAATTTGTTGCATTGGAGCTGGATATGTAGGTGGCCCAACGATGGCAGTTATAGCTCAAAAATGCCCACAAATACAAGTTACAGTAGTTGACTTAAATGAAGAACGTATAGCAGCTTGGAACGATGAGAATACCGATAATATTCCCATTTATGAGCCTGGATTAGATGAAATTGTTGGTGAGGCAAGAGGTAGAAATCTATTTTTCTCAACTGAAGTGGACAAAGCAATCGACGAAGCACAGATTATTTTTATATCAGTAAATACGCCTACAAAAACCTATGGGAAAGGGAAAGGGATGGCAGCTGATTTGAAATATATTGAATTGTGTGCGAGACAAATTGCCAGAGTAGCTAAAGACAACAAAATTGTAGTTGAAAAATCGACACTTCCTGTTAGAACAGCTGAAGCAATAAAAAGTATTTTAGACAATACCGGAAATGGCGTTCAGTTTCAAATTCTTTCTAACCCGGAGTTTTTGGCTGAAGGTACTGCTGTTCAGGATTTATTGAATCCGGATAGAATTTTAATTGGAGGAGATCCTTCGGAAGAAGGACAAAAAGCGATACAGGCACTTGTTGACGTGTATTCAAATTGGGTTTCTTCAGCTCAAATATTGACAACTAATTTATGGTCATCAGAGTTGTCAAAACTGACAGCGAATGCATTTTTGGCACAAAGAATTTCGTCGATTAATGCAATGTCTGAGCTTTGTGAAAAAACTGGGGCAGATGTAAATGAAGTGGCAAAAGCTATAGGAATGGATAGCAGAATAGGATCAAAATTCCTGAAAGCTTCGGTTGGTTTTGGAGGTTCTTGTTTTCAAAAAGATATATTAAATTTGGTTTATATCGCTAAATCGTACGGACTAAATGAAGTTGCTGATTATTGGGAGCAGGTAATTATAATGAATGATCATCAGAAAAGGCGTTTTTCGAACAATATAATTCAAACACTTTACAATACCGTTTCTGATAAAAAAATAACCTTTCTTGGTTGGGCTTTCAAAAAAGATACGAATGACACTAGAGAATCTGCGGCTATTTATGTTGCAGATGATTTAATAAATGAACATGCAAAAATTGCTATTTACGACCCTAAGGTATCTAATAAAAAGATCATTAACGATTTAAATTATTTAGAAACCAGAAGCGCTGAGTTAAATACGAATAGTGTTAGTTCTTTTGATAATCCATATGAGGCATGCCATAATGCTCATGCAATAGCGGTACTTACCGAATGGGATGAATTTATTAATTATGATTGGCAAAAGATATATGATTCCATGCAAAAACCTGCTTTTGTTTTTGATGGAAGAAACTTGTTGAATGCATCAGAATTAAGAGCTATTGGTTTTGTATATCAGGCTATAGGTTCGTAAAAAAAATAGATTATTAACATGTAAAAATAACTAAGAGACAAGATTAGAGTGTTATTATGAATCAAGTAGAGATGTATTGTCTCTCGTAGAAGTTTATTTCGATCAATGACACTAAAACTATTAGTGTAATACAAAATATAAGATGAATTGGTATGTAGTTTATACAAAGCCCAAATGGGAGAAAAAAGTTGCAGAACAATTAAGAAATAAAGGAATAGAGTGCTATTGTCCTTTGATCACACAAGTTAGGCAATGGTCAGATAGAAAGAAAAAAGTAGAAGTCCCACTTTTTAATTCCTATGTTTTTGTTCAACTGCCAGATTCTGAAAGAAACGCAGTATTTCAATCTGTTGGCGTGGTGCGTTATTTGTTTTGGTTAGGAAAACCAGCTATAGTTCGTGACGAAGAGATTAGTATTATAAAGAAATGGTTGAATCCTTCTGAAGGAAACGATGTTTCAATACTTTCTTTTCAAATTGGAGATGCTATACAATTGGATTCCGGACCATTTTCTAATCAAAAAGCAATTGTTCAAGAGGTTACTAATACCCATTATGTATTGGTTTTGGAATCGTTGGGTTGTGTCTTAAAGATGAAGTATAAATAATAGCTATTATCACATTTTTTAGGGTAATTTATATTAGATGCCTTCTGTAGTGTGCTTAAAAAATTTTAAAAATGCGAAAGCCTAGCTCAATTGAGCTAGGCTTTCGCATTTTTAAAATAGACATGGATTCGGAATTAGCAGTAATTTTTATATTTAAATAATTTATTGCACTTTCAGTCTTATAAATGTCACTATTAGTTTCGATTTTATAAGGGTTAGTTTAAAATCTCTTTTGTGTGTTTTTTATCACCAATTTAGGTGATTTTTTGGAGTACTTTCATTGGTTTTAAAAATGCTTCTTACTGGTTTTTAGTTGTTTATGTTTTTGTTTGGTTTTTGTGAAAGTATAGTCTTATTTCGAGGGGTAAATAATAGATGAAAAATCGGCATAATGTACCTATATTTGCCCTCTTAAATTATTCTGTTTTCAGCTCATTTCTGTGAGTATGATTTGCGAAGCAGTGTAATAAAGTTAACGATAGTTACTTATAATTGTTTAAAAAATGCATTCTAAGACAAAAATAGCTGTAATTGGTTTGGGTTATGTAGGTTTACCATTGGCAAGATTGTTTGCAACCAAACATGCTGTTGTTGGATTTGATATCAATCTATCTAGGGTTAGTTCATTAAAATCAGGTACTGATACTACATTTGAAGTAGATGACGTTACCTTGCAAAAAGTGTTATTGGAGCAGCCAAGTGATGCTATTGGTTTGTACTGTACTACTGATGTTAATGATATTGCAGATTGTAATTATTATATTGTTACGGTGCCTACTCCGGTTGATAAGAATAACCGCCCAGATTTAACTCCATTATATAAATCCAGCGAAACTGTTGGTTCAGTTTTAAAAAAAGGAGATGTCGTTATTTATGAATCTACCGTTTATCCTGGGGTAACTGAGGAAGAATGTGTACCTGTTTTAGAGCGTATTTCTGGATTGAAATTTAATGTAGATTTTTTCGCGGGTTATTCTCCTGAAAGAATTAATCCGGGAGATAAAGAACATACAGTTGAGAAAATTTTAAAAATCACTTCAGGTTCAACTTTCGAGATTGGCCAAAAAGTAAATGAATTATATAAGTCTGTTATTACTGCGGGTACACACTTGGCACCATCTATTAAGGTTGCCGAAGCTGCCAAAGTAATCGAAAACTCTCAGCGAGACATCAATATTGCTTTTGTAAACGAGTTAGCTAAAATATTCAATTTGATGAATATAGATACGCAAGCCGTTTTAGAAGCAGCGAGAACCAAATGGAATTTTCTGCCTTTTAAACCCGGCTTAGTTGGAGGTCATTGCATTGGGGTAGATCCTTATTACTTGGCTCAACGAGCACAAGAATTTGGTTATCACCCTGAAATTATTTTAGCCGGAAGGCGATTGAATGACAGTATGGGCGAATATGTAGCTTCTCAAGTAGTGAAGTTGATGATTAAAAAAGGAATTTCGGTTAATGGAGCTACAGTTTTAATGCTAGGAATTACCTTCAAAGAGAACTGTCCGGATGTTCGTAATACAAAAATTGTGGATGTAATAGCTGCTTTAACGGATTACGGAATTACAGTAACGACGTATGATCCTCTTGCTAATCCATTAGAAGTAAAAAAAGAATATAACTTGGTTACGACAAATTTAATCCCAACTCGAAAATTTGATGCCGTAATTTTAGGAGTTGCTCACCATCAATTTTTAGATTTAGACTTATCCATTTTACAAAATGACACTAGTTTGTTGTATGATGTAAAAGGGGTTTTGGGTGACGCTGTTGATGGGCGGTTATAGAATACCATTAATAAAAAATGTATAGAATTAAAATAGCAATAAAAGTTCAGCATGGAAAATAAGCCTTCAATTACACATGTCATTCTTACTGGCGGAGTAGGCAGCAGATTATGGCCTTTATCCCGTAAAAGTCAACCTAAACAATATTTAGATTTGTTTGATGGTAAATCATTATTTGAAATGACTGTGGAGCGTAATCGTAATGTTGCCAATAAAATTATGGTTGTGGGCAATATTGATAATTGCCACCTGAGCAGGAAAGTAATGGAGAAATCAAATACTCCCTATTTAGATATCGTTGAATCCACTCCAAGAAATACGGCTGCCGCAATAGCTTTTGCCGCTTTTGCCTCGGATCCGGAAGATATTTTAATTGTAACCCCTTCGGATCATATTATTGATGCCATGGAAAATTATGAAGCAGCAATTAATGAAGCGGTAGAAAAAGCTTCCAAAGGCTATATTGTAACTTTCGGAATTGTACCCACTAAGCCAGAAATAGGATATGGTTATATTGAAAGAAAAGGAGATGACGTGATTTCTTTTCGAGAAAAACCAAACCAAGTAACTGCAAAGGATTTTATTGCCAAAGGGAATTTTTTATGGAACAGTGGCATGTTTTGTTTTAAAGCGGGTGTGTTTTTAGATGAACTACAATCCTTTCAACCAGATGTATATGAAATGTCTAAAATTGCATGGGATAGTAATAAAAATGGCACTTTAGATTTACAATTGTCTCTTGAAATTCCTTCTATCAGTATTGATTATGCAGTTATGGAAAGAAGTAAAAAAATAAAAGTAGTTCCCTCCACATTTATTTGGTCTGATTTAGGTTCTTTTGAATCCGTTTATGACTATCTGGTTTCTACGGGGCATTCTGTTGATAAAAATGGAAATATGGTTATTGGGACTGATAATTATACCGCTTTTGTGGGATTGAAAAATACTATTTTTGTTTACACGGAAACGGCTAATTTAATTTTACAAAAAGATAGTTCTCAAGATGTCAAGAATATATATAATCAGTTGGAAAGAGAAAATCCAGATTTGTTAAATTAGAAAAGGATATGAATAAAGATACTAAAATTTATATAGCAGGGCACAATGGTATGGTAGGTAGTGCTATCTGGAGAACCTTGTCTGCTAATGGATATACTAATTTATTGGGAGCTTCAAGCAGCGAATTAGATTTGAGAAATCAACAAGCTGTTACCGATTTCATAGCTATCGAAAATCCGGAGGTTATTATTGATGCTGCAGCGCGAGTAGGAGGGATATTAGCTAATAATAATTATCCTTATCAATTTATTATGGAGAACATGCAAATCCAGAATAATCTAATCGATTCTGCACTGCAATCCGGTGTAGAGAAGTTTATTTTTCTTGGAAGTTCTTGTATTTATCCTAAACTAGCGCCTCAACCCTTGAAAGAAGAGTACCTGCTTACCGATACTTTGGAACCCACTAATGAATGGTACGCTATTGCAAAAATTACCGGGGTGAAAGCCTGTGAAGCTATCCGAAAGCAATTTGGAAAGGACTATGTTAGTCTTATGCCAACTAATTTATATGGTACACATGATAATTTTGATTTGAATACGTCACATGTTTTACCTGCGATGATGCGTAAATTTCATGAGGCAAAGGAAAATAATCATGCTCCAGTTACTTTATGGGGAAGCGGAACTCCTATGAGAGAATTTCTGTTTGTAGATGATATGGCTCAATCTGTAGTATTTGCTTTAGAGAACAAATTGCCAGACTATTTATACAACGTAGGAACCGGTGAAGATTTGACTATAAAACATTTGGCAGAAACCATTCAAAAAATCACGGGACATCAAGGTGAAATTATTTGGGATGCAACCAAGCCGAATGGTACGCCAAGAAAATTAATGGATATAACCAAAATGCACGATTTAGGATGGAAACATCAGGTAAACCTTGAGGAGGGAATCCAAAAAACCTACGATTGGTTTTTAGAGCATATAAATGAAATTAAAGAAGTAAAAATGTAAATCGGAACGTCGAACGTTTTTCTTTAAATTAAGAATCAAGAACAAAAAATTACAATAAAAAATTACAATAAAATTACGACAATACTATGAGTACAACACAAAAAACAGCCTTTATAACAGGAGTAACAGGACAAGATGGGGCATACCTAAGTGAATTTTTACTGAAAAAAGGATATATTGTACACGGATTAAAAAGACGTTCTTCGTTATTTAATACCGATAGAATCGATCATTTGTATCAAGACCCACATGTAGACCATCGTAATTTCTTTTTGCATTATGGCGATATGACGGATGGAACAAACTTAATTCGTTTGATACAAGAAATTCAACCGGACGAAATTTATAATTTGGCAGCGATGAGCCATGTTGCGGTTTCTTTTGAAACACCTGAATATACCGGAAATGCTGATGGATTAGGGACTTTGCGTATTTTGGATGCGGTTCGTTTATTGGGGTTAGAAAAAAAGACCCGTATTTATCAAGCATCGACTTCTGAATTGTATGGTAAAGTACAGGAAGTGCCACAATCAGAAACGACTCCTTTTTATCCACGTTCCCCTTATGCTGTGGCTAAAATGTATGCTTTTTGGATTACGGTAAACTATAGAGAAGCTTATGGAATGTATGCTTGCAATGGTATTTTATTTAATCATGAATCCCCTATACGTGGTGAAACTTTTGTAACGCGTAAAATTACGAGGGCGACTTCTAAAATTGCTCTTGGATTACAAGATAAATTGTATCTAGGTAATCTTGATGCCAGACGTGACTGGGGGCATGCCAAAGATTATGTGCGTATGATGTGGATGATTTTGCAGGCTGATGAGGCAGAGGACTGGGTGATTGCGACAGGTAAAACGACTCCAGTACGGGATTTTGTACGTATGAGTTTTGCTGAAGTAGGGATTGAATTAGAGTTTAAAGGAGAAGGTGTTGATGAAAAGGGGTACGTTAAAGCTTGTACTAATCCAGAATTCCAACTAGAAATAGGAAAAGAAGTATTAGCGGTTGATCCCAAATATTTCAGACCAACAGAAGTAGATTTATTGATTGGCGATCCTACAAAAGCGAAAACTAAATTAGGTTGGGAATGTAAATATGATTTACCAGCATTGGTAAAAGACATGATGCAATCTGACTTAAAATTGATGCAAAAAGATCAGTACTTGAAAGATGGTGGATATGCCACTTTGAATTATTTTGAATAGGAAAGGGTAATGGTTAGAATTAAAAGTTTAGACGGCATAAGAGCAGTTTCAATTGTAATGGTTTTACTAGGTCATGGAAAAGAAACAATTGATCCAAAATATACTGATAATTTTATATTTAATGTAATTTCTAATAGTAGTTTGGGTGTAATGATTTTTTTTGTGATTAGTGGATATCTAATAACAAGTTTACTTCTTAAAGAAAAAGAAGTACATGGAAAAATAAGTATTAAGAATTTTTATATACGTAGGATTTTTAGAATTTTTCCAATTTTCTATTTATATATAATTACCATACTCATTTTAAAAAATATAGGTTATCATTCTATTTTTACGGACTATTCAACAGTTCTTTTTGCGGGCTTGTATTTATGGAATTATAAACATTTTTTTCAAATTCCTGAGACTAATGGGAATTGGTTTTTTGGTCATACTTGGTCATTGTCTTTAGAAGAACAATTTTATCTAATCTGGCCGTTTCTTTTTAGTAGGTTTAATATTAACAATTTAAAAAAAGTAACTATTGGAATTATTTTAATTTCTCCTTTTCTAGGATTAATTACTTATTTTATTTTGCCAAATAGTAGGGGGCAAATAGGAATGATGCTACCAACTGGGTCTGGTACCATATTTATGGGGTGTTTAGGAGCTATACTTGAAAAAGAAATTGATTTTAAAAAGAAATTAATAAGTTTGTTAAATAATAAGGCGTTGGTTTTTTTAGGCTTCCTATTTGTTTTTATTATTAATCCATTTTTGAGTAATAAGTTTGGCGGAGGTTATTCAATTCTTTTTGGTAATAGTCTTAACAGTGCTATTATAATGTTTCTTATTTTTTATTGTATTTACGTAACTTCATTGGTCTCTACTTTTCTAAATAAAAAATTACTTGTCAAAATTGGATTAATTTCATATTCTCTCTATATATGGCAACAATTATTCCTAACTGATTTAATCAATTTGCCTATAAACAGGTTTCCAATTAATTTAGTAATGTGTTTTGTGGTAGCAATTATTTCATATCACTTTATTGAAAAACCTATAAATAATTTAAAAACCAGGTTTAAATTAATTAAATAGTTTGTAAAAAATGTTTTTACATAGCTGATTTCTATTACTGACTTTGTTTCTAAAACAAATATTAACATTAAACTCTAAAATAAACATTAAATATTTTAAATTAACATCCATTGGTTTTCAGGTCAAAGGTATTTGGAAAGAGTAAAAATAATATAATTTGAAATCGAAATTTAATACGCTCAAACAACACCCCAAGTACGATACAGTAATCAATTGGGGGAAGCTGATCTCTATTACAGGTAGTGCTCAAATTATATTGCAAGCTGTAGGTTTTGTAAGTGGTATTTTGGTTATTAGGCTTTTGTCTACTCAGGAGTATGCGCTTTACACCCTAGCAAATACAATGTTAGGTACTATGACAATATTATCCGATGCTGGAATATCGACAGGGGTTATGGCACAAGGAGGTAAAATATGGCAGAATCAAGAAAAATTGGGATCTGTAGTGGCAACAGGCATGGATTTACGTAAAAAATTTGCTATTGTTAGTTTAATCGTTTCCCTGCCTATTTTGTTTTATTTATTACTACACAATGATGCCAGTTTACTAATGTCAATAATGATTTCATTGTCATTAATACCTGCTTTTTATGCAGCACTTTCAGATTCTTTGCTTGAGATTGTTCCTAAATTACACCAGTGTATCGTACCGCTTCAAAAAAACCAGATTGTAGTGAGTATTGGGAGATTAGTTCTTTCTGCTGTAAGTCTTTTTGTTTTTCCTTGGACTTTTATGGCAATTTTGGCAAGCGGCTTACCGCGTATTTATGGAAATATAAAATTAAAAAAAATATCAGAAGGTTTTATTGATACGGCTCAAAAACCCGATCCAATAGTTAGAGATAATATTTTAAAAGTTGTAAAAAAAAGTTTACCAACCCTAATATTTTATAGTTTTTCTGGACAAATTACAATTTGGATTGTTTCAGTATTTGGTAATGTTACTTCTATTGCACAATTAGGTGCATTGGGACGTATTGCAATTTTATTAAACTTATTTAGTGTGCTTATAGGCACATTGGTAGTTCCTCGTTTTTCGAGATTAGAAAATAATATTTCCAAATTATTATTGCGATATACTCAAGTGCTTCTTATATGTACTGTGTTGATGATTGTTTTTGCAGGAGGTATCTATGTTTTTGCAGATAGAATTTTATGGATATTAGGTAAAAACTATAGTTCACTTAATTTTGAATTGTTTCTTATAATGATTAGCGCTTGTTTAAACGTAATTTCTGGAGTAGCTTTTGGTCTTTACTCATCAAAAGGATGGATTTTACCTCCTTTGTATACAATTTTAAAAACGATTTTAGTTATTCTGGTTGCTAGTTTTGTTTTTGATTTATCAACTTTAGGAGGAGCTTTGTATTTAAATATTTTATTTTCAATCACCGCAGTGTTTACAGATGTTTTTTTTGGATATTATAATATACTGAAAATAGATTCAACAAGTAAATCGTAAGCATAAAATAAATTAAATGAACCAATGGAAGTACAAAATAATTTCAGATCTAAAATTAGAGGATTTTTTACTAAAATGAGAATTTTTATAAATTCGTTTAATGGATTCTTATTTCATTCTTTATATTGTAAATTTAGCAATAATACCAAAAACTACAAAAAAGTAATTATTAACTCTAATGTTAATTACTATGAGAAGACTTGTATTGCTTTAATTGATTCATTAGTTAAGTATGGTGTTAAAAAGGACGATATTATTTTGATGGTTGGAGGGTTTTCTAAGATAGAAAAGTTTTATTACCATGGTGTTGAATCTTATTTTTTAGATAATAATACGATTGATTTCACTGCTTTTATAGGTGTTTTAGATCTTGAATTGACTAATAGCGTTGATTACTTCTTTTACATACATGACACTACTGTAATTAATTCCAAAAAATTCACGAATGTGTTTTATAAATACCCTGTAAAAAAACAGCATGCATATTCTATAGGTACGTTTATTAGTATGAATATTGGGTTTTATTCTAAAGAAAGTTTAATTAAGAATAAAACGCTTATAATGAGTGCTAAAAACACGGATTACTCGCGTCAAGGGGTTTACAACTCTAAAGTTTTAGGTTTTGAAATGGAAGATGCTATTTTTAAAAATAGTTTTAAATATCGAAAGACAATTTTTTTAGGATATTCTTTCCCAATTGTAAATAAAACTATTTATGTTGGACAAGAAAGGATTGAAGAAAACTTTAAATACCTTGGAATACTCAAATATAAAGCAAATAGTGATCATGTAGGGAAATATAAAATAACACTTACAGATTAAATAACAAAATTCAATTAGGTTCTAAAAGTAAAATGCTATTAAAAATAAACGTCCATATAAATAAAGGCATATTATATCTAATGAGTATAAAAAAATATTTATGAATAAAAAATTTGATTATTTAATTGTAGGTTCCGGTTTATTCGGTTCTGTTTTTGCACATGAAGCAAAAAAGAAAGGAAAAACGTGTTTGGTGATAGATAAACGAAATCACTTAGGAGGTAATGTTTATTGTGAAAAAATTGAAGATATTAATGTACATAAATATGGTGCCCATATTTTTCATACCAATGATAAAAAAATATGGGATTATGTTAATAGTTTAGTTGAATTTAACCGCTATACTAATAGTCCTGTTGCAAATTACAAAGGTAAACTTTACAATTTACCCTTTAATATGAATACCTTTTACCAATTATGGGGGGTAAAAACCCCCGAAGAGGCTAAAAATAAAATTCAAGAACAAATTCAAGATTTAAATATTACTAACCCCAGTAATTTAGAAGAACAAGCATTGTCTTTAGTAGGTAAGGATGTTTATTTTAAGTTGATTAAAGGATATACAGAAAAACAGTGGGGCCGTAAAGCTACGGACCTGCCAGCATTCATAATTAAAAGACTCCCTGTTCGATTTACGTATGATAATAACTATTTTAATGATAACTATCAGGGAATACCTATTGGGGGTTATAACAAATTGATAGATGCATTATTGGACGGAATTGAAACTCTTACCGATGTAGATTATTTTGAAAATAGAGAGGATTGGAACGCTAAAGCTGACAAAGTTGTATTTACAGGTAGAATTGACGAGTATTTTGGATTTAAATATGGAAAATTAAATTATAGAAGTTTAAAGTTCGAAACTGAAATTCTTGCTACTGATAATTTTCAAGGAAATGCAGTAGTGAATTATACGGATTTTGAAACGCCATATACTCGAATACTGGAACACAAACATTTTGAGTTTGGAAATCAAAAAAAGACTGTTGTGACTAAAGAATACCCGCAAGAGTGGGAAGAAGGTAAGGAGCCATATTACCCTGTGAATGATAAAGATAACAATGATTTATTTGATAAATACAAAGAGTTATCAAAGAACGAATCGAATGTTATTTTTGGAGGACGGTTGGCCGAGTACAAATACTATGACATGCATCAAGTAATTGCTTCTGCTTTAAAAAAAGCAAGCGATTTAATATAACGAATGTTTGTGTTTCTTTTCTTATGTGGTAGTGAAAACAAATCATTCGATAAGTCGAAAATAATGAATGTAAAACGCTTAAATTCAATAGATATTGCTAAAGGGATTGCTATAATCCTAGTTGTAATAGGGCATACCTCTACACACTTAGGGATTGAAAAAGTTATTTATCAATTTCATATGCCACTTTTTTTTATTTTATCTGGATTTTTTTATCAAGATAATTATATTAAAGCACCTCTAGTTTTTTTATTAGTTAGTCTAAAAAGATTATACGCACCCTTTGTTATTAATGGATTGAGATTGTTTTTTATTGGTTTACTGATGACCTATTTGATTTTGGGATCTACTGGATTTTCATTCTTAGGAGGACTTAAATATATTCTCCTGATAATTTTAGGTTTAAATAGTCCACAATTTGGTGGAGGTGCTTTTTGGTTTCTTAGAGCTTTATTTATGGTAAGATTTCTTTATTTATTTATAATTTTATTCAGTAATAAAATTGAGAATACCAGTTTAAAAAATTGTATTGTCTTTATGTCCGTTTTTATATTTTTGATTATTGGTTATAAAACGCAGTTTCCATATTCAATAAGTTCTTCATTTATTGCTTTATTTTTTTATTATATGGGGAATTTATATGCTAAAAACCAAAAGTACATTAATTTGAATGGGTTTTTATTAATTCCAGCTATAGCTTTTGTAATAGGTTCATCGTATATTAATACAGTAGATTTAGCCTATAATACCTATACCTATTTTTCATTGTTTATTTTAAGTTCCATTTGTGGTACTTATGTAATATTATTTGTTTCAGAAAAAATAAAGCAGAATTATATTTTGGAATATATTGGGCAAAAGTCTCTGTCAATCATGATATTTCATTTTCTTTCATTTGTAACAATAAATTTAGTTATTGTATTACTATTTGATTTACCAATTGAAAGAATACTTGATTATCCTACTATTAAAGAGTATCGTTGGTGGTGGTTATTGTATAGTGCCGTAGGAGTTATAGCACCTCTTTTTATTGAAAAAATAATTGTGAGTCTTGAAAAAAAACTTCCGAGATATTTAACAAACACGTTTTGGTTTGAAAAATTAAATACTAAAATAATTAAATAATATTATGTTTATTTCCGTCGTAATACCCACCTATAATTTATTAGAAGATTGTATAAAGGCTTTGGACCCTTCTATACAAAATCCTTCTTGTAGCTATGAAGTCATAGTTTCGGATGATAAAGTTCCTTCGGAAGCTAAAAAAATGTTAGATGAAAAGTATCCCTGGGCAATATGGGTTGAGGGGCCACATAAGGGTGTGGCTGCCAATCGTAATAATGGCGTGAAATACACCAAAGGAGACTGGATTGTATTTATTGATAATGATTGTATCCCTTCTGAAAATTTGATTAATACTTATATTAAAGCTATTGAAGATAATCCTGAAATTTTAGTTTTTGAAGGTAGAATTAGTGCTGATCGTAAAAGACGCCATTTTTTGGAAGAGGCTCCTATCAATGAAAAAGGTGGATTATTTTGGACCTGTAATGTGATGGTAAACAAAGCCTATTTTGAAAACACCTTGAAAGGCTTTGATGAAAAATTCTATATGTATGGAGAGGATCTGGATATTCGGGAGCGTATCAAACTTGATGGGCAACCCATGCTATTTTTAAAAGACGCCTTTGTGATTCATCCTTGGCGTTTGCAAAAACATCCTGTTGAAATAGTAAAGCAAAAATCTGTTATGGTTAATTATTTATATAATAAACATCCGCAACTTTTTAAACCTTCAAGTCTTTTTGTGCATTTAAAAAATGAATTGCGTTTTTATATAAAACAGGTGTTGTTTAACCTTATACCCTTTAGAGGTCGAGGGGTATTTGATTTCATTAAAGCGCATATAGTAGAAAATAAATACAAAAAAATAGTACTAGACGAGAGTTTAAATAATACCGAAAACTGGACAAGGTTCTATAAATAATTTTAAAAAAAAATAAAGGAGTAACTAAACCCAATTAACAATTTATTAAATGAAATTTTTATCAGAACGAAGCCCCTACATTTGTAATCATAGTATAATAAATCGACCCAGCCACAGCCTGTGTTTATGGTATTATAAAAACATAATGGGTTTTGATTGTCAAATGAATAAGAGTGAGTTTTATTTAAAAAGAGTTACTCGTAAATCAATCCCCGCTCTAATGGCACTTTTTGTGTTTAATTATTTTAACCTCTATATTAGTGTTGTATGGTCGCTAATTAATGATAATAGCAAAATCAGTTTTTCTAATTACATTAATGACCAGTTTGGTTTTTGCTCTTGGTCAATTAACTCTTTTTATTCACAAATACAAAACATTTAAACGTTAATTTTAAGCCAATGGAAATTACTATATCTATTATAAATTACAATTACGGTCAATATTTAAAACAGGCTATAGAGAGCGCTTTGAATCAAACAACTGATGTGGATTATGAAGTGTTGGTAATAGATGATGGTTCGACAGATAATTCGGACGAGATTATAGCAAGTTATCAATCACATCCGAAATTTAGAAGTTCCAAAACTGAAAATCGTGGTTTTGCAGCAGCCTTAACGCGTGCTTTAACAGAGGCAAATGGTTATTATGTTTTTTTTATGGATGCAGATGATTATTTTGAGTTGGATAAAATCAATGTGATACTACCTTTGTTAAAAATGAAGACAAATTATTATGTAGCTGATTGCCCAAAACCTTTTGATAACAAAGGTGGATTTTATTCAAGTTATTTTCCACCTGGTTGTACTTCCACAGTAGCTGTTAATCGAGAGAAAGCATTGGTACTTTGCCCTGTAGAAAATGAATTGTGGTTTCATACTTTAAAAAAACTTGGATTTGGTATTTTTTTGGAGACCTCTTATACAAATTATAGAATACATGGTTCAAATATGACCAATAGAACTATTGCAGGAAAGTGGCAAAATTATTTATATAAGATGACATTTAATCTGTATAATCAACTAATTAAAGAATCTGATAACATTGCAGATGCGCTAAGTATTAAATCATCAAAAGTAATAAAAACAGCAAAATTTTTGAAAGCACAAGGGTATTACAATAAAACAGAAATGCATTTGGAGTTGGGTTCAAGATCAAAGGCATTCAAGGCATTTTTGAAAATGGTTTACTATAATTTAATTACTATTCATAGGATTAAATTTTTTGATATTAAAATGTTAATAAGGGTTATCTTAGTTTGGCCTTCACAAAAAAAAGGATAAGAAATATGAAAATGAACATCCTCTTTATATGCGGCGCAGCCTCCTAACCCGGAAAAGATAGAATAGGATATGGTATATGACCATTAAAAAATAAATTATAAACGATGTATTTCAGTAATTTATGAGCTTATTAGCAAGAATAATATTTAGAATCCGCTTTAAAATGAATTTTTCCAGAATCATAAGTACATGCTATTGGAAAATTCTAGGCATGCAAATAGGGCCAAAAACATTACTCAAAGGTACTCGAGTTACATGGCCTCATCAAGTAAAAATGGGCAAGCAATGCCGCTTAGAGCATGACATATATTTTCATTATGATGGGATTTATAAAACTGGTCCCTCCATAATTATTGGCAATAATGTTTTTCTTGGTTTTGGATGTGAATTTAACATCACAAAAAAAATTGTTATTGGTGACGACTGTTTAATAGCTTCGGGCTGCAAATTCATAGATCATAATCATGGTATGGAGTTGGGAGAATTGATGAGTACACAAACTGCACCAAAAAGTAAAATTGTTTTAGAAAACGATGTTTGGTTAGGTGCCAATGTCATTGTTTTAAAAGGTGTAACTATAGGCAAAGGGGCTATCGTGGCGGCTGGAGCTGTGGTAAATAAATCAATACAATCGTATGAAATTTGGGGTGGGGTACCAGCCAAAAAAATTAGCCAACGAATATAAATATGAAAACCATCTTTCTCTGTGGATCTGCTGAACCTGGTAAAGATGGTGTAGGTGATTATACTAGACGCTTGGCAGGAGAATTGATTCGTCAAGGGCATCAAGCTCAAATTTTGTCTTTATGTGATAAGCAGTCAACTAGTTTTGTTGAAGAGATCCAAGTGGTCGAAGAGACCCCTGTTTTAGTAAGACGTATACCGATAATGAGTACTTATAAGCAACGATTGGTTTGGACGCTAGGCATATTGAAGGAAGAATCACCAGACTGGATTTCATTACAATATGTGCCATATAGTTTTCATTCTAAAGGTTTACCATTGTGGTTGCCTAGATTTTTAAAAAAACTTGAAGGAAATCACAATTGGCACGTGATGTTTCATGAGTTGTGGCTGGGAATTAAACATAATGCTAGTTACAAAGAAAAAGTTTATGGTTTTTTTCAGAAAAATATAATTTACAGGCTTTGTAATACTATTACGTTTAAAAGCGTACATACGAGCACTGATGTTTATCAAAATAATTTATCGAAAATAAATGTTGATAGCCTTTTATTAGAGCTGTTTGGAAATATTCCAATCGTCAATAATTACAAAAAAATTGAAGTAAAAAAGTTTATTAAATTCATTCATTTTGGGTCATTGCATCCTGAAGCCAATGAAGTAGTTTTCTTAAATAAATTATCTATTTTTTTTAAATCTAAATCAATTTCTTTTCAAATAAATTTTGTGGGTAATACAGGTTCCAAAATTGAAAATTGGATAAACACCGCTAATAGTTTGGGAATTATAACCAATGTATTAGGAATGAAGTCAGATGTTGAAATTTCTAAAATTTTATTAGAATCTGATTATGGGGTAACTACAAACCCTATTGAATTTATTACAAAAAGTGGTTCAGCAGCGTCTATGGTCGAACATGGATTGTCAATACTGAGCGCAAGAGAAGACCAAAAACCATTAGGAATTAAAAGTGATTTATCATATGTCTATTACAGTAATGAAACCGATATGGGTTTATTAATAAAGTCTAAAAAACAAAAACCAGTTAGTAGACTTTCGAAAATTTGTCAAGAATTTTTAAAAAGTCTGAATTAATAAAATATGAATAGTAATTTATCAGTGGGAATCCCTACCTACAATCAAGCCCAATATTTAAGAATTTCGGTTTTAAGCGCATATCATCAGTCTTGTCGGCCTACTGAGATAGTTGTGTTTGATGATTGCAGTACTGATAATACAACTCAGGTTTTAGAAGAACTTAGTCTAGAGATAAAAGAGCTAAAAGTTGTTCGACAAGACCAAAACAAAGGAATTGCAATTAATAAAGAAGCTTGTTTGAAAGCTTGTATGGGTGATTACATTATTCTCTTGGATTCAGACGATAAACTGGAACCCAATTATGCGGAAACTTTGATTCAACTTCTTGAAAAATACCCAGAAGCGGGCTATGCTCATGGGAATGTACAAGAAATAGACGAAAATGATAATAAAACTAGGTTGAGAAACCTTTTCAGAAAAGAGGAATATATTGAGCCAGATAAAGATTTAAAGCGCCAATTAAGTGGTATGAGAGTTGCGGCAAATATTATTCTTTATAAAAAAGAAGCACTTATAAAAATTGATTATTTTAATTGTACTGTAAATTTCTGTGAAGACTGGTATATGCTGTGTCAAATTGCAGATGTTGGTTATGGAAATGTTTTTAGCAATAAAGTTTTAAGTTCCTATAGGGTTTGGTCAGATAGTGGTCAAGTGCGACAAAAAAGAAAATTAGAAGAAATTAACGGCTACAGAGCAGTATTTGACGAGGTACTGATTCCCGCTTTTATAAAAAGGAATTGGAATTTACTTAGTATAAGAAAAGCAAAATTGGCAAAGGCTGCAGAGCAATCTAAATCTTTGTCAGTTACCTATTTTAATAAGCAAGAAAAAAAAGAGATAGAAGCTGCCATACTTAAATTGTCTGATCATTTTTTAGTCAAAATGTATGTTTTTTTATATACATCTAGGTTATCAAAACTTTTGATTTATTTTGATTTATTGAAATTTAATTTTAAAAGTTACATCAAAAATAAATTAATTAAGCACTAAAATGAATTTTATTTTTTCCATCAAGCCAGGCTTATTTAGGTTGTTTTTGGCATTACTTGTAGTACTATATCATCTATCAAAATATATTTATCTAGGAGGCTTTGCAGTCTATTGTTTTTTTATTCTCAGTGGTTATTGGGTGGTAAAAATGTATACTGAGAAATATAGTAAATTAAAACAGCCTATATTAGAATTTTATGCTTCACGAATTATTAGACTCTATCCACTTTATTTATTAACGACTCTTTCAGCCATCCTGATGAATTTGATTTTTAAATCAGATTATTTGGATATAATTAAAGCGTACAGCCCTATTAATTGGATCACTATCTTCGGATTAATTGGGTATAATACAGGGCCTTGGGTGATTCCTCCGGCATGGTCATTAGATATAGAAATGCAATTTTATATTTTAATACCCCTTTTATGGATCCTACTTTTAAAGATTGAAAAATTTGGAATTATTTTACTGGTGTTGCTATCAGGTTTAATTTGGTTAAATTTTTCGTTTCATTTAATTGATACTGGTATCAACATTAAACCCACTGTACTGCCCTATCTTTTTTATTTTGCTTTAGGGATTGTGTTGTATTTAATCCCAAACATTTTTTCAAAAAAACAGGTAGTTTCAGGAATGTTTATGCTAGTTAGTATTGTTATAATTCACTACGTAGTACCTGCTTTAAGATTAAAAGTCATTGGAAAAAATGATGTTGATTATTTTGAACAAATAAATTTATTATTACCCTTGCTAATAGTTCCCTTTATAAGTTTTAATTTAAAAGTTAAAAGTAATCAAAGGGATAGGTACTACGGAAATTTATCCTATGCTATTTATTTATGCCATTGGGTACTTATTATCCCATATAATTATTACATTGAAAACTTAAGTTTTACAAATAGAATTCCGTATGCCTTCCTGTATCTGGTACTGACATTATTGACATCTCATTGTATACTACTGTATTTTGAAGCCCCAATTCAGGATAAAGTAAAATTTTTTTTTAATAAAAATCATAGTACTCAACAAAGTTAAAATGAAAATCATTGTATCTCACCCATCCTCCAACCAATTTTCAAGAGCTTTGGTTGCAAATTTAATTGAAAGGAAAATATTATTACGCTTTTTTACAGCTATTGCAATTTTTCCAAATCAGTTACTTTATAAATTTGGAAAAATAGGAATGTTAAAAGATATCAACAGACGTTCCTTTGATCAAAGTTTTAAAAAGTACACGAGTTCTAATCCTATTTTAGAAATTGGTCGTTTAATAACTCCTAAATTAAAACTGAAAAGGTTGACAAATCACGAAACAGGAATTTTTTGTACAGATAAGGTGTATCAGAGTCATGATCGGTGGGTAGCCAAGAACTTGTCTACAATAAAAGATAAAACGCTTACTTCAGTTTATGCCTATGAAGATGGAGCATTGGAAAGTTTTTTAAAAGCCAAAGAATTAGGTTTAAAATGTATTTATGATTTGCCAATAGCCTATTGGGAAACTGGGAGGGAACTTTTAAAAGAAGAAGTGCTGCGTTATCCAAAATGGGCTGATACTATGATAGGTGGAGCTACAGATAGCCAAAATAAATTAAATCGTAAGATTAAGGAGTTACAGTTAGCTGATTTTGTAGTGGTTCCCAGCTATTTTGTACTTGATTCGTTACCGACCTGGGTAAATAGAGAAAAAGTAATCGTTTCCCCTTTTGGTTCTCCAATTTATTGTGATGACAATAAGTATAAATCGGTTGTAAAAAAGGAAGCTAATGCACCTTTAAGGGTTCTTTTTGTTGGATCGATGGGACAGCGAAAGGGGTTGGCAGATTTATTTGCTGCTATGCGTTTATTGAATACTTCAAAAATAGAACTGGTTGTTTTGGGCTCTTTAATAGCCCCTCTTGATTTTTATAAAAATGAATTTGCTGATTTTAGGTATGAGAAAGGACGACCTCATGAAGAAGTATTGGCTTTAATGCGTTCTTGTGATGTATTTTGTTTGCCTTCCATAGTAGAAGGAAGAGCATTAGTAATGCAGGAAGCCATGAGTCAAGGATTGCCATTAGTTATTACGGCCAATACGGGTGGGAAAGATTTAATTATAGAAGGAGAAACAGGATTTTTGGTACCCATCCGTTCTCCAGAAGCTATAGCCAGTAAACTGAATTGGTTTCTGGAAAACAGAGCTGATATTCCCGAAATGGGAAAGAAAGCACAAGTGCATGCTGCCCAATATACTTGGGATAAGTATGCTGAAACTATTGTAAATGGAATTGCTGATTTTTTATAAAAAAAAATATAGTGTTGGGAACAAAAAATGTAAAGAACGAGTTAACCGAATTGTTTTTTAGTACTAAATGATTATAATGAAGAATACTAATTTACAATTTCTTAAAAAAGGAATTTGGGTCTATTTTATCCTTTTGATTATGGAAGGTGGATTGCGTCGTTGGTTTTTGCCTAGTTTGGCGACTCCTTTACTTATTATACGAGATCCTTTAGCCGCGTATTTATTATTTACAGCCTACCGTTTTAATTTTTTTCCGAAATACAGATTCCTTCCCCTTCTGTTTTGGATTGGAATTATAAGTATTTTTACGGCCCTCTTTTTTGGCCACGGCAATGTATTTGTTGCTTTATTTGGTGCGCGTATTTTATTGATACAATTCCCGATGTTATGTCTAATAGCTTGTATTTTTGATCGCTCGGATGTAATAGAGATGGGAAAGGTCATTTTATGGCTCTCCATTCCCATGGCCATTTTGATTTCCTTGCAGTTTTATAGCCCGCAGAGTGCGTGGGTGAATCGAGGGGTTGGCGATGAGCTGGGAGGAGCAGGATTTTCAGGAGCTAATGGGTATTTTAGGCCACCAGGCACTTTTTCCTTTATTTCAGGAACGGCTTCTTTTTTTGGTTTGGTAGCCTGTTTTGTTTTCTATTTTTGGTTGCAACCCAAATATATAAATAAATTAGTTTTAATTAGTGCAACTTTGGCACTACTGGTAGCGATACCTACTTCTATCAGTCGTTCCTTGTTTTTTGGAACAGTAATATCCTTACTTTTTTTTCTTGTGGCTAAGTCCAGTCAGCCCGGTTTTTTAAAAAATATGGTGCAATTGCTCTTGGGTTTTTTGGTATTGATTATTGTGGTTTTAAGTACCGATAAGTTCAATACGCAGATAGAGGCATTTACTGCTCGATTTACTTCTGCGAATGAAATAGAAGGAGGTTTAGACGGGGTACTAATAGATCGTTTTTTAGGTGGATTAGTGGGGGCCTTTATACATATTGATGATAGTCATGCTTTTTTTGGTCAAGGCATCGGAATGGGTACCAATGTAGGCGCGCAATTGCTTTCAGGAAAAACTGCTTTTTTAATTTCAGAGGGAGAATGGGGAAGACTTATTGGAGAAAGCGGAATGCTATTTGGGACCCTTATTATTTTAGTAAGAATCAGTATGACGGCCACTATAAGTATCCAATCGTTTAAATTCCTTAGGAGGGGTGATGCTTTGCCTTGGATGTTGTTGAGTTTTGGATTTATAAATTTATTGCAGGCTCAATGGGCACAACCTACCAATTTAGGGTTTTATGTGTTGATCGGAGGGTTGATTCTGGCTTCTCTGAAAAAAACCGAGCTGCAAAAAATAAAATATTAATTAAATGGAATGTTTCGTAAAAATAATAATCTTCAATACCTAGTCCGAAAATTGACAGATGGTTTTAAAAAATAATAATTTTAAATAAAATAAATGAAGACAGTATTAATTTGTGGAGTATCAGGTCAGGACGGGGGATACTTAGCTAAGTTATTATTAGAAAAAGGGTACACGGTTTATGGTGCATCAAGAGATGCTCAAATGTCATCCTTTTCTAATTTAAAAAAAATGGGTGTTTACGAAAAGGTTCATAAAATTTCAGTAAATATTAGCGATTTTAGAAGTGTATTACAATCAATTCAAAATATTAAGCCATCTGAAATATATAATTTAGCTGGCCAAAGTTCTGTTGGATTATCCTTTGAGCAGCCTGTTGAGGCAATAGAAAGCATCTCGTTGGGCACACTAAATTTATTAGAAGCGATTCGATTTAGCGGTCAAGCTATTAAATTTTATAATGCAGGTTCTAGTGAGTCATTTGGTGATACAGGTGGGAAAATTGCTCATGAAAACACACAGTTTAAACCAAGTAGCCCTTATGCTGTAGCGAAAGCATCTGCTTTTTGGCAAGTAGCTAATTACCGAGAAGCTTACGGTATTTTTGCTTGTACAGGAATATTGTTTAACCATGAATCTCCCTTACGGCCTGAAAGATATGTTACTCAAAAAATAGTATCTACAGCATGTCGAATTGCAAATGGAAGTACTGAAAAATTATTACTGGGAAATATAGAAATTGCTCGGGATTGGGGTTGGGCTCCTGAATATGTTGAGGCAATGTGGATGATGTTACAAATGGATCACGCTGAAGATTATATTATAGCGACAGGAAAAACGGTTAAATTGAAATATTTTATAGAAATGGTATTTAAATATTTAGGTTTAGATTGGAAAAATCATGTTGAAATCGATACTAATTTATTACGCCCCACGGACATAATGGGGAATTATGCCAACCCGCAAAAAGCAAATTTAGAACTAAAATGGAAGGCAAAATATGATGTCAATGACGTAGTGAAGTTTATGATAGAGGATTATAAAAAAAGCTTGTAATATATACCTAAAGTATGAATAAATTAAAAGTAATGTATTTTCAGCGTAAACCAAAACCTGGTTTTAATTTTAGCTTAGAATTTATATTTGATGATATTAGAAAAAGGTTAAATAATTCTATAGATGCTGATATAAGGATATCAAGCTATGGAAATAATGGGATTTTTACCAAAATTGCTAATATTTTTGAAGCCGCCTTTAGACAATCAAAGTATATAAATCACATAACAGGAGAAACGCATTTTCTTAATTTGTTAATGAATAAGAAGAGGGTTGTGCTTACAATTTTAGATTGTGGTCCCATGTTTAGAAAAAAAGGTTTAGCTAAGGAATTTGTAAGATATTTATATTTAGTGCTACCAATTAAAAAAGCAGCTGTTGTCATTACAATTTCCGAAACTGTAAAGAAAGAAATATTGTCGTATACTAATTGTTTAGAACAAAATATAATCGTTATACCAGTGGCTGTCAGCGAACAGTACAAATCATACCCGAAAAAATTCAATGCAGAAAAACCAATCGTTTTACAAATTGGAACAGGACCAAATAAAAATGTTATTCGATTAATAGAAGCTTTGAAAGATATTAATTGCCACTTAGTTATTGTCGGTAAGTTGAACGATGCTATTTCAGAAGCAATAAAACACAATAATATTGAATATTCAAATTATGTAGGTTTATCTGATGATGAATTATTAATGCAATATAAATTATGTGATATTGTTTCATTTATCTCTACTTTTGAAGGTTTTGGAATGCCTATAGTGGAAGCAAACTGTATAGAAAGAGTCGTTATTACCAGTAATACATCTTCAATGCCAGAAGTCGCATCAGATGCTGCATGTTTAGTGGATCCTTTTGATATAAAATCAATCAAAAATGGTTTTTTAAAAGTTATTCAAGATGAAGCTTTCAGAGATTTACTAATCAATAATGGGAAAAATAATAGAAATCGATTTAATGCAGAGAAAATTGCTCAATCATATTTAGATATTTATAAGTTAATACAGTAAATTATTTACCAATAGTTAAAAAATATTGTTAAAACAGATGCAGCACCAATTACAGCCGTCGTGAGGAAAGTTTTTTAATTACTAGGAGACCGTTAGATTAGTTATTAATTACTAATTGGGAAAAATTATCCAACTGTCTATAGAAAGACAGAAAGTTTGTTTAAATGTGGGATTCAATACCATAAAAAGATTTGAGGCCAATACTTCATTGGGCAAAATGGAACAATGATACCAATTAATTTCAGTCAAAAAACAAAAATTTGAAAATTTTACATATTATAGCAAGTGCTAACCCCGAAAGTGGGGGGTTGATTCAAGGTATTCGAAACTATGAAGAGGCTTTGCATCTCTTAGGAATACAAAGAGATTTACTTTGTTTCGAGACTCCATCAGATATTCTGGAATGGCAGTTTCCTGTATCGCTAAAAGTCATTGGTCTGGGTACGTCAAAAACGGGTTGGCAATACAACGAGAAATTAATTCCTTGGTTGAAAAATAACATCCATAATTATGACCATGTTGTATTGGATGGCTTGTGGTCCTACCATACTTATGCTACTCTAAAAGTGGTTGAAACTTTGAAAAAAGAAAATTTATCTGCAAAATTGCCTGCTGTCTTTTTAATGCCGCACGGTATGTTAGATCCTTGGTTTCAAAGAGATAAATCGCGTAGAATAAAAGCAATACGAAATTTTTTTTATTGGCATTTGATAGAAAAGAAGGTGCTTAATGCTGTAGATGGCTTGTTGTTTACCTGTGAAGAAGAATTAATATTGGCAAGAACAACCTTTAGCGGCTACAAGCCAAAACAGGAACTTAATATTGGTTTTGGTATTGTTGAGCCTCCCATTTGTACCAAAGTTATGTTAGATGAATTTTACCGTCAATTTCCTATTTCAAAAGGAAAATACTTGTTGTTTTTAAGTCGGATTCATCCCAAAAAAGGCGTTGATTTATTATTGAAAGCCTATTGTCAAATAATAATTGAAAGTGATCAGCCTGAAGAATTACCAAATTTAATTATTGCGGGACCTGGTATCGAAACAGATTATGGTCAGGAATTACTTAAGTATTTGGATGCCAATCTTGTTTTACGAGATAAAGTTCAGTTTGTAGGGCATTTATCAGGTAATTTAAAATGGGGTGCTATTCATGGTTGTGAAGCCTTTATATTACCAAGTCACCAAGAGAATTTTGGAATTGCAGTGGCCGAAGCATTGGCTTGTTCCAAACCGGTCTTAATCACTGATAAAGTTAATATTTATCGTGAAATTGAATCAGGGCTAGGGGGTATTATAAATCAAGACACACTAGCAGGAACTACTAAAAGTATACTGGATTGGCTCTCATTATCAAGTCTGGAGAAAGAAAAAATGGAATTAAATTCACGCCTAGTTTATGAAAAGCATTTCAACATAGCGAATGCTGCCAAAAAATACTTTAGCGTAATGGCTGCCTCAAAATAAAAGATTATGAAGGATCAAGATTATCCAATTAGCAATCATTATGTTGTTTCTGTATTCTCAAGAGGTAATAAAGTAAAAAGACTACTTTGGCAAATGGTATGGACTGTTTGTTGCAGCTGGACGCCTGCTCCTTTCTATCTTTGGCGTAATTTTATAATACGTTTGTTTGGAGGTATTATAGGGAAGCATGTCCATATTTATCCCACTTGTGAAATATGGGCGCCTTGGCTGCTTGTAATGGAAGACTTTAGTTGCATCGGTCCGGGAGTTGCCGTTTACAATCCAGGTGGATGCACCATTGGACGGTATGCTATTGTTTCTCAGAATGCCTATTTGTGCGGTGCTACACATGATTTTAACAACGAAAATTTCACCTATATCAAAAAAGAGATTGTTATCGAAGCGTATTCTTGGATCTGTGCCAAAGCGACTGTTCTGCCAGGAGTACGTTGTGGTGAAGGGGCTGTTTTAGGTGCAGCCGCAGTTGCTTCCAAAAACCTGGAACCTTGGTCTGTATATGCAGGTAATCCTGCAAAATTTATAAAATCTAGGAATAACTTTAAAAACAAATAATGAAACAACTACTCAATATCACCATAGCCATCCCAATTAAAAATGAAGCACTTCTTTTACAAGGTTGTCTTGATGCTATTGGGAAAGACTTTGTTGAGAAAATTGTGATCATTGATTCCGGAAGCACTGATGATTCCTTGAAAATAGCGCAAAGAAATAGTGTTGAGGTATTGGATTTTAAATGGAATGGCCAATTTCCCAAAAAAAGAAACTGGTTTTTACAAAACTACACTCCAAAAACAAAGTGGGTACTGTTCTTAGATGCAGACGAATATTTGACAGAGGGCTTCAAAAATGAAATTAGAAACGCTATTGTTGATGAAAACAAAGTGGGTTTTTGGTTGACCTATACCCGTTATTTCTTAGGTAAGCAAATGAAGGGAGGCTACCCTTTGCGCAAGTTGGCTCTGTTTCAGGTTGGTTCAGGAGCGTACGAACGCATAGAAGAAAATAATTGGAGTACATTGGATATGGAAATTCACGAACACCCCATTCTAGAGGGTAAAACGGGTGTTATCAAAAGTGAAATTGATCATCTTGATTTTAGAGGTATTTCGCATTATGTCATTAAACATAATGAATATGCCAGCTGGGAAGCAGAACGCCTAGTGAAAACAGGCAACAATCCAGCTGTTACGAAAAACTGGACTTGGAAACAAAAAATAAAATACAAATTGATGCTGTCTCCATTGATTGGACCAATATATTTTGTTGGCAGTTATTTTTTATTGGCAGGATTTAGAGATGGTGGAAGAGGATTGGCTTTTTCTATTTTAAAAGCTTCTTACTTTACGCAGGTATATTGTAAAGTAAAAGAGCTTTATATAAAATAGGCGCCAACTATAAGTCGTTCAATCAATATGAGTTTGTAATTTTTTTTACTCCTCTTAAATAATAAAAATAATAGATGTCAAGAATAGCTATAAAAGAAAGAAATTCAAACATAGACTTAGTAAAATTTATTTGTGCCTTTGGAGTAATTTGTATTCACACTAATTCCAGTACTGCCAATGCAGCCTTAATAGTTGAATTTTTTTTACCTTTATGTGTGCCTTTTTTTTTACTGAGTGCCTTAGTTTTTTTTATAGTTGGATTGAAAAAACCAGACTTATATTCCTTAGCAAATAAAATTTCGACAAGAATTATTATTCCTTATTTTTTTTGGACTGCGATTTATTTTTTACTTATTGTAATGAAGCATCTTGCTAAAAATGAGAGTTATTCAAACGATTGGTGGAAAATTTTGTTTTTTGGAGAAAGTGCAGTTCAATTATATTACATTCCAAAAATGCTTATAATGGAAGGTATTGCACTATCGGTTGTATTGCTTTTAAATCAAAATAATAAAAGAAGATATACCGGGGCAATACTTTTTTTATTTTCATCTGCATGGTTACTTTTAGGTATTAAAAACAAGTGTTTTAGTTTTAGCGAAGCTGATTTTGCAATGACCGCTTTATACCTAGTTTTAGCATTTGCTATATCAAAAATATATGAACATAATGAGCACAAAAATATTTTTATAATTTTAGGTTTTTTGCTGTTACTATCATTGTTTTTATTTAAATATTTACATTTTGACAATAATAACGGCCTGCTTTTTAATACTAATGGTTTAATGAGTATTATTGGGGGTTTAAGTCTTACGCTATTAGCATTCACTTTACCATCTCTTAATTTCCCAAAAAGGATAGAAATAATTTTTGGGTTTAGTTATGGTATTTATTTGTCTCATATTTTATTTTTAGAGGCATTTGAATTTATTTTGAATCATTTTAGAATCAACCTATTTTATGATTTTTGGACTAAATTGATTTTCTCTATTTGTGTTTTAGTATCTTCTATACTTTTTGTTTTTTTAGTAAAAAAAGTTTCGATTTTAAAAAGAGTGTTACTTGGAGAATAATTTCTTTGAATGTACTCTTCCTAAATCTTTACAAAATAATGAATGGAATGTTTTCGAACTTAAAATATATATAGGTTATTTATTCATAATTTGTGAATTGTTAACCCAAATAATAAATTTTAATACAGCTTTTTAAATCATTAAATTATTTTTCTTTATTTCATTATCCAAGCATAAAGACTTTAATCTCTCAAAAGCCTTGATAATTTAAATTTATAAATAATTCTAAACGTTTAACAATAAAAATATTACTGATAACAATAAAAAATGAAAAAAATTCTAATCACCGGAGGTGCCGGTTTCGTAGGGTCACATTTGTGCGAAAGACTATTAAGAGAAGGAAATGAAATTATTTGTCTGGATAACTATTTTACAGGAAATAAAAATAACATCATCAAATTGTTGGATAATCCGCATTTTGAGATGGTACGCCACGATATTACCGAGCCTTATTATGCTGAGGTCGACGAAATCTATAATTTAGCCTGTCCTGCATCACCTATCCATTACCAGTATAATCCCATCAAAACGATAAAGACTTCTGTAATGGGGGCTATCAATACCTTAGGTTTAGCGAAACGGGTGAAAGCAAAGATTTTACAAGCCAGTACGAGTGAAGTATATGGGGATCCGCATGTGCACCCACAAAAAGAAAGTTACTGGGGGAATGTAAACCCTATAGGGATCCGCTCTTGTTATGATGAGGGGAAACGTTGTGCCGAAACTTTATTTATGGACTATCACAATCAAAATGATGTTGCCATAAAAATTATTAGAATATTTAATACCTATGGACCCAATATGAATCCTGCTGATGGCAGAGTGGTTTCTAACTTTATTGTGCAAGCTTTAAAGGGTGAAAATATTACTATTTTTGGGGATGGATTGCAAACACGCTCTTTTCAGTA
The DNA here is from genome assembly GCF_003633605.1 of Flavobacterium sp. 120. Taxonomy (NCBI): domain Bacteria; kingdom Pseudomonadati; phylum Bacteroidota; class Flavobacteriia; order Flavobacteriales; family Flavobacteriaceae; genus Flavobacterium; species Flavobacterium sp. 120. Next base: position 591,549 of record NZ_RBKZ01000001.1, read on the forward strand.
TGTGGATGATTTAGTTGAAGGTATGATCCGCATGATGGGTAGTGATAATTCGTTTTTGGGCCCGGTAAATATTGGTAATCCTAACGAGTTTACGATGTTAGAATTAGCTGAAGCTGTTATTGCGTTGACAGGTTCCAAGTCTAAGATTATTCACCTTCCTTTGCCGCAAGATGATCCTAAACAAAGACAACCAGATATTTCTTTGGCTAAGGAAAAACTGCAAGGATGGGAACCAAAAGTGCAATTACGAGAAGGACTTCAAACTACCATAGCGTATTTTGATTCCCTTTTATTGAATGCTAAATAACAATTCATTTAGTATCTCATTACCTTTTATTTTAAACTAAAATAAAAGGTAATGATTGAGGAAACTAGTACCATACTAATCCAAAATTGAAAATTTTCTTTTTGTTGTTTTTAAATTAAGTCAATAATTTATGCGTGTTTCCTTAATTACAGTTTGTTATAACCGAGAAGCCACTATAGCAAAATCCATAGAAAGTGTTTTAGAACAGGATTATCCCAACATTGAGTATATCATCATCGATGGTAATTCGACAGATAGTACTCAGAAAATCATTGAGTCTTATTCAGAAAAGATAAGTAAATATATTTCAGAATCGGATAAAGGGATGTATGATGCTATTAATAAGGGTTTATCCATTGCAACAGGTGAGGTTGTTGGGTTAATGCATTCGGATGATGTGTTTTATGATTGTTTCGTGGTCTCCAAAATTGTTGCAGCTTTTAAAAATGCACCTCATACCGATGCTATTTATGGGAATGGTATATATATCACCAATGATGCCGAAGAACGAATAGTCCGAAACAGAATTGGTGGTGAATATGATTTTGAAAAATTAAAATCAGGTTGGTTGCCTTTACATCCGACTGTTTATCTTAAAAAATCGCTTATTGAAAAATATGGCTCCTATAATTTAGATTTTAAGATTGCTTCCGATACGGAGTTCTTATTGCGCTATTTATTTCAACATAAAATTAAGTTGATTTACCTCAATGAATATGTTGTCAAAATGCGTATGGGAGGTTTGAGTACCAGTTATAAAAGAGCCTTTGAGGTATTACATGAAGATTATAAAATTTATAAGTACCATAATATTTCAGCAGTACGCGCTGTTTTTCTTAAAAAATTAAAAGCATTACTACAGTATGTAAAAAAATAAAGGTCATTTCACCTCATTTTTTTGTGTTATCTAGTAATCATTTTAAACAAATTTCATGGGTTTTTAAATTTAATCCGAATTATTACTTTAACAAATTAGTTATTTTTTATGTCAATTTTAAAAGAACTTGCTGCTTATCGGTTTTCGCGTTATTTCAAACTTTGTTTTCTTATGTGGGACATCGTGTTATTGAATGTGGCGATTATTCTCTCCTTTTTATGTATATCTGACGGTTTGGATGGACTGGATTTGAAAGAGGTCAGAACTATTTCTTTATTGTCTAACCTATTTTGGATTGGTTTATTGCTTTACAAAGATTCTTATAGAATAGTCCGAGTGGAGCGAATTGAAACTATTTTAATGCGAACCATTCGAATGATACTAATACATGGTGCTTTGATTGTTGGATTTATAGTTCTTTTAAAATATTCTGAAATTTCTCGATTGCGTTTGGTGTATTTCTATTTGATTTTTTTTCTATTTCTGTTTGTTTCCCGAGTGCTTTTTATGAAACTTTTAAAATACATTCGATCCCAAGGCTATAATTTTAAGAATGTAATTATCATAGGGGCTAATGATACCGGAGAACATATGCGCAAGATTCTTTCAAAAGATCTTACCTATGGCTATCGTGTTTTGGGTTTTTTTGATGATAAATTAGATCCTTTTGCCTTTATTTCTTCTCCATTATTGGGAGGATTTGATGCTATTCCAAATTATATAATCAATGAAAATGTGGATGAAATGTACATTGCACTCCATATTGACAATATAAAAATAATCAATTACCTAACTGAACTCTGTGAGCGTTACATGGTACGAATTAAATTCATACCTGATTTTCAGTTATATACGAAGTCTCGTAAGGTTGAGATTAGTTTTTATGAAAATACCCCAGTATTGATGCTGCGGAAGGAGCCATTGGAAATTACATTAAATCTTCTTACAAAAAAAGCATTTGATGTTTGTTTCGCCTTCTTTGTTATTGTATTGATTTTCCCTTGGCTGTTTCCAATTTTAATGATTTTAATAAAAATGGATTCTCCGGGACCAGTTTTTTTCAAACAAGAGCGTTCCGGAAGAGACAATCGGGCGTTTGGATGCTTGAAATTTAGAACTATGCGGGTAAATGCTGCAGCAGATAAGCTGCAGGCAACGCTGGGAGATAAGCGAGTAACTAAAATAGGGGCTTTTATGCGAAGAACTAATATAGACGAATTACCGCAGTTTTTAAATGTTTTTTGGGGTAATATGTCAGTGGTCGGTCCACGACCACATATGCTGATGCATACGGAGCAATATTCGGAATTGATTAATAATTATCTTGTACGGCATTATGCTAAGCCAGGAATAACGGGTTGGGCGCAGGTAAATGGTTTTCGAGGTGAAACCAAAGAACTTATCGATATGAAAGATCGAGTAGATTATGATATTTGGTATATTGAAAACTGGAGCTTGTTGCTGGATTTGAAAATTATTTATAAAACGGTTCTTAATGTATTTCAAGGAGAGAAAAATGCGTATTAAATGGGTATGGTTTAATCGGTTAATTGTTTTTCGACTTTTTTACATGAATATACTGTGGTTATAAATTAAATAAGTAGTTTTTTATTTTAAAACACTATTTATTATTGTAGAATCGCAGAAAGAATAATCGAACGGACTCTTCGATAAAAAATTAAAATAGAGTTACTTAAATCACCAATATAGATTTTTACAGCTCTATTCTTTAAAAGTAAATTCCCTGGCCGTGCTCCTTTTTAAATCATTAATACAAGTTAAATGTCTATATTTGTTGCTTTTCAAAATTTAAATTATATGAAATATCCTTTTTTATTAAAAAAAATAGCCTTCTTGTTTTTTGGGATACTATTTTTTTCCTGTGCTTCCAGAAAGGATGTTGTTTACTATCAGGATATTGATAGTATGGCATCTCAAGAAAAGTCTAATTCGTATGAAATTAAGATACAACCAGATGATTTGTTGAGTATCACTGTTTCTGCGGAAGATCCTGAAGTAGCAATACCTTTTAATTTGGGTGCGACTTCAGGCACTAGTGGAGCGTCTCAAACGATTCAGTTGTATTTGGTAGATTCCAATGGAACAATTGACTTTCCGATATTAGGTAATTTGAAGGTAAGTGGTTTAACTCGTTCAGAAATGCTTAAAATGTTACAAGACAGAATAACGGTATATATTAAAAATGCAATAATTAATCTCCGAATTACGAATTTTAAAGTATCTGTTCAAGGGGAAGTAAATGCCCCAGGAACTTATTCCGTTGCTTCTGATAGAGTTACGTTGATAGAAGCATTAAGTAAGGCCGGAGATTTGACTATTTTTGGAAAAAGAAATAATATATTAATTATACGAGAAATAGACGGAGTTAAGTCCTTTAATCGTGTAGACATCACCAAATCGGATTTTATTAATTCTCCTTTTTACTATTTGGCTCAAAATGATGTTATATATGTTGAGCCTAATAAAAGCAAAATAAGTGCGTCTGCAGTAGGGCCGAGTACAGGTTTGATTTTTTCAGTAACCTCACTTCTGATTGGAGTAATTACATTAATTATAAGTTTTTAAATATAATATTTGAATGGGAAATAATAACTTTGAGAATGATTTCGATAGTAGTATTGATTTAAAGACTGTTTTAAAAAAGTATTTAATACACTGGCATTGGTTTTTATTGGCTGTAATAATAAGTCTTTTAGGAGCCTTTTTTAAATTACGATATACTATCCCTCAATATACAGCTACAACTACCATATTGGTTAAGGATGAACAAAAAGGAGGTATGCTTTCGGAACTTTCTGCTTTTGCAGATATGGGTATCGGTAGTGGTATGAAGAATAATTTAGATAATGAACTTGAAATTTTAAAATCCAGATTTTTAACAGAGAGTACTGTGAAAAAATTAAATTTAAATATAAGTATTATTGCTAAAGGTAAAATATCTGATATAGAAATTTATGAAGATGCTCCTATAGCTGTCAATTTTGTTGATAAAACGAACGATTTTTACAAACAAACTATTAATTTGGCATTCACGGGTTTAAATTCAAAGAAATTTAAATTGGAGGATGAATTAGCAACTACTAATTCAAAAGTTATTTTATCATCAAAAAGTGAATTTTCTTTTGGAGAACAAATTGCTACTAAATACGGTGTTTTGGTTATAAGTAAGTCGGGTTCTATAGCAAATCCATTTAGTCCCAATTCAAAACCCATTACTATTGCTGTAAGTCCTCTTGAAAATGTTGTTGAAAATTACAAGAATGCACTAAAAGTCGACCCTGTTAATAAAATGAGTAGTGTTGTTGCTTTGTCAATTACAGGTCCAGTAATAAAAAAATCGGAAGATTTCTTAAATAATTTAGTTCAAGTTTACAATGCTGAAGCTGCTACGGATAAAAACTTTATCTCAGAAAACACTTCTATATTTATAGCCAACAGACTAAAATTGATTACCCAGGAATTGGATGGAGTGGAACAGGATGTGGAGAGTTTTAAAAGGTCCAATAACGTAACTGATATTGAATCCGAAGCAAAGCTTTTTATAGAAGGATCTAATGAATACGATAAGAAAGGAATTGAAATAGAGATTCAATTGAATGTAATAGCATCTCTATTGGATTTTATGAATAAAAGTAAAAATATTGAATTGTTACCTGGTAATGTTATTGCAGGAGAAGGAGATACTTCAGGATTAATTAGTTCTTATAATCAATTAATTTTAGATCGCAATAGAATTCTTAAATCAGCTACTTTAGAGAATCCTACTATTGTTAAAATGGATCAGCAGATAGCTTCTTTAAAGAGTACTGTTAAATCTAGTTTAATGCGTATGCAGTCTAGTTTAAACATTCAAAAAAGAGATTTAAACAGAAATGAAGGTGTTTTGAATGCTAAAATTGGTAAAATTCCTGTACAGGAACGTCAATTTAGAGTTATCGCTAGGCAGCAAAAAGTAAAAGAGGAATTATATTTATATTTGTTGCAGAAAAGAGAAGAAAGTGCTATTTCCCTGTCTGCAACAGAGCCTAATGCGCGTGTAGTAGATGCTGCCAGAGGAAATAAATTTCCTATTGCACCAAAGAAAAACATGATTTATTTGTCTAGTTTACTTTTAGGATTATTAATTCCGTTTGGGTTTATATACATTGTGGATTTATTAGATACTAAAATAAAAAGCCGATTAGACCTTGAGGGTAAAACAAATATTCCGTTTATAGGAGATGTACCCACCTCAGATTCTCCATCGCAAATCATAGGATCTGGAAGTAGAACAAGTTCAGCAGAAGCTTTGCGTATTATCCGAACCAATATGGAATTTATGTTGACTAAGGTTCCAGATGGAATAGCCAAAACGATATTTTTAACCTCTACTTTCCCTAAAGAAGGCAAAACATTTGTTTCGGTTAATTTGGCAGCTACTTTTGCATTGTCAGGTAAAAAGGTGTTGTTAATAGGGATGGATATCAGGAATCCAAAATTAGATGAATATTTAACATTACCAGAAAGAGGGGTGACCAATTATTTATCCTCTAAAGACTTAAAACTGGAAGATTTGATTGTTAAATATGAAGGATTTGAAAATTTTCATATACTTCCGGCAGGTATTATACCTCCTAATCCTGCTGAATTATTGATGGGTAAAAATGTAGATGTACTTTTTGCAGTATTAAAAACACAATACGACTATATTATAGTAGATACAGCTCCAGTAAGTTTAGTAACAGATACTTTATTGATTGCAAAATATGCAGATTCTTTTATCTATGTTGTCCGTGCCAACTTTTTGGAAAAAAGGATGTTGAATATAGCCAATACTTTTTACAAAGAGAAAAAGTTACCTAATCTGTGTATGCTTTTGAATGATACAGATTCAACAAAAGGTTATGGTTATGGTTATGGTTATGGGGTAAAAATTGAAAAAAAATCTTGGTATAAAAAAATCTTGAAAATTTAGTACCACTAGTTTTAAATAAAATAAGTTTAAAAGTTTACAGGGTATTTTATTTTGTAAACTTTTTTTTATTTAATGCTGTTATTTCTTATGGAATTCACTGTTTTTTCTTATTTGAAAACAATTGTTCTTACTTTCGCAAAAATAACAGCAAAATTTGTCGTCGGTATATTCGTATGAATCAAACATATGGCTTTTTTGATTTATATTTCCTACTGAAACTATAGATTTTCCTATAATTTTACTCTAGCTTTGTGGAAATTTAAAAAAAGAAGTAAGTCTATTATGTGGCTTACTGTTGCGAAGCTGTACCTAATTTTGATACTAAATAATTGTATAATCGTGATTTAAAATTAGAAGTAGTTAAATAGATTGTAAATTTGATAAAAATTAAATTTTATAGTAGATATGAAAAAAATAATTATTGCTGTTGTATTGTTTGTAGCTCTATTTCAATCCTCAACCCTGATGGCGCAAGATTTGCTTAAAAGTACTGATTTAAGTACCTTGAAAGTAGATTATATGTCAGATAGTGATATTGCAAAAATAAAAGCACAGTTGCAAACTAATAATATGACACTTGATCAAGTGGAGCCAATGGCCTTAGCTAAAGGAATGCCTGCAAGCGAGTTTACTAAGTTGAAAGAGCGATTGGCGATGCCTAGTTTGCAAAAAGGAGAGCTTAAGAAAGGGACTAAAGAAGAGGAGCAAGAGGAGATTGATCAGAAAGACAATTTTGGAAGAAAACAAGAAAAAATCATCAATACAAAAGTAAAAGATTCTATAAATGCTTTAATTTTTGGTTCGGAATTATTTGATAATCCAACTTTGAATTTTGAACCTAATTTAAAATTGGCTACTCCTGTAAATTATGTATTAGGACCTGGTGATGAATTACAAGTGAGTATTTATGGTGTGCAAGAATTTAATGCCAGTGTTCCAGTATCAATAGAAGGTAAAGTGACTATTCAATATGTAGGCCAAATACCAGTTTCAGGGATGACTATTGAGGCTGCTACGCAAAAAATAAAAGGTGCTATAGCCAAAGTGTATAGTACAGTTGCATCTGGTCAATCTCAAGTTGGGGTCAGTTTGAGTCGTATCAGAACGATTAGAGTTACCATCATTGGGAGCAGACAACCCGGAAACTATTCTGTTTCTTCTTTGGCAACCGTTTATAATGCTTTATTCCTTGGAGGTGGGCCTGGTAAAAACGGGAGTTATAGGAATATCGAATTGTTGAGAGATAATAAAGTTTACAGAAATATAGATATCTATCGTTTTTTGGTAAATGGAAATCAATCTGATAATGTTGGTTTGAAAGATAATGACGTTATTAGAATTCCTGCATACAATCAAAGAGTTACTGTTGAAGGCCAGGTAAAACGTCCCGGAATTTTTGAAATGAAAAAAGGGGAGTCGTTCTCTGATTTGATATCTTTTGCTTCTGGTTTTAATGAATTTGCTTACACAGCTTCTGTAAATGTATTACAAAAAACGGGTAAAGAATTTAAAGTTAAAGACATTACTGTATCAGAATTTAATAGTTATAAACCGCTTTCTGGAGATGTGTTTAGAATAACTAAGATATTAAATCGATTTGAGAATCGTATTAAAATTGAAGGCGCTGTTTTTAGACCAGACACCTATTCTTTTTACGAAGGCATGCGAATTTCGGACTTGATTACAAAGGCTGATGGCTTAAAAGAAGATGCTTATGGCGATAGAGCCAGAATTATTCGACAACAATCAGATTTGACTACCGAAATTGTTACTGTGAATTTGACGAAAGCTTTGGAAGGAAATCTTGAAGCGGATGTTGCATTGAAAAAAGAAGATATCGTGACTGTGTATTCTATTTTAGATTTTGTTGAAGAATATAAAATAACAATTGATGGCGAAATAAAAAAACCTGGTGTTTATGATTATCATGAAAATCTAACTTTAAATGATTTATTGGTTCAAGCAGGAGGATTAACCGGTTCAGCGTCTAAACGAGTTGAGGTTGCCCGAATGATTAAAGGAGAAGAGATAGATGATGCCAATCCGAGTAAAGTAGAACTGTTTAATATTGAAATCACTTCCAATAATAATGAACAGTTAAAAAACTTTACTTTGATGCCCTTTGATGTAGTGAATATCCGTAAAATGGCTGTGTATGAAAAACCAGAAACTGTAACGATTAAAGGTGCAGTGAATTATGCCGGAAAATATGTTTTAGCAAATAAAAAAGACAGGGTTTATGATGTTGTTCAACGAGCAGGCGGTCTTACTTCATTAGCTAATATGGATGGCGTAAAAATTAAACGACCTATACAGGCCAAGCAAATCGAAGAGGTAGAAAGTGTTAATTTAAATTTGGGTAAAAAAGATAGTGTTCAAAAAAAATTAACTAAAAAATTAAAAGAAGATTTAAAGTATGCTACCATACCAGTAGATTGGGAGTCTATTGTTAAGGATCCTAAAAGTAATACCAATGTCACTTTGTTTCCTGGAGATGAAATTGAAGTTGCAGCCTTTAATGAAGGGGTCAAAGTTACGGGAAATGTTTTGTTGACTTCTGAAATTCCCTACACAAAAGGAAAAGGATTTGGTTATTACTTGAGTGCTGTTGGGGGGTTAGACAATAAAGGATGGAAAAAGAAAACCTATATTATCTATCCAAATGGAAAAGCGGCAGTGGCTCATTCTTTTTTGTTTATAAGATCCTATCCTAAGGTAACTCCTGGATCTCAAATTATAGTTCCTGAAAAACCAGAAACAAAGAAGATGAGTACCGGTGAGTTTGTAAGTATAGCAGGAGTCTTGGCTAGTTTGGCAGGAATTGTAATTGCTTTAATCAGGTAGTAGTGTTTAATATAATCAGTATTTTTATTACTCTGTGTTCAGTAGCTATTTAGGGTTTTTTAAAAAGAGTCAGTAGGTTATTAGTAATAAAATTTTTAAAAGGATACTCTAATAATAAAATAAACAAGCGTAAAATCTTGATATAATGAATAAACAAAATACAGCTAGCGACGAAATATCTTTAAAAGAATTACTTGAAAAAGGAAGAGAATGGTATGCTTATTTACTTTCTCAATGGAAAATTATACTTCTGGCAGGAATCATTGGTGCAGGTTTAGGCTTGGCTTATTCTTTTAATAAAAAACCAGTATATACTGCAACACTATCCTTTGCACTTGAAGATGAAAAAAGTGGCGGTGGATTGGGAGGTGCTTTAGGTTTGGCGAGTTCGTTTGGAATTGATCTTGGCGGTGGTGGTGGCAGTATTTTTACAGGATCTAATTTGACAGAATTGTTTAAGTCCCGTGCTATGGTAGAGCAAACTATGTTAAGATCAGTTGTTGTTGATGGTAAAATTATTTCATTGGCGGAGATGTACATTCAGAAGAAGGGATGGAGAGAACAATGGAACGATAAACCCAAATTTAAGTTTTTACAGTTTTTACCCAATACTAAACGCAAGTATTTTACTAGGGTACATGATAGTATCTTGGGATTAATATATCAAGATTTGTCGAAAACTGGCTTGGTTGTAGGACAAAAAGATAAAAAAATAGCCATAATAAGTATAGATGTTAATTCTACTGATGAATTGTTTGCCATGTATTTTACGGAGGCCCTAGTTAAAGAAGTGTCTGATTTTTATGTTATGACCAAAAGTAAGAAGGCACGAATGAATATGGATATTCTGGAACGACAAACGGATTCTATACGTGATGAACTAAATGGAGCGATTACGGGTGTAGCTGTTGCAAATGATAATACTTTTGGTTTGAATCCCGCTATGAATGTTCGCCGTGCACCTTCCGCGAGAAGACAGGTGGATGTGCAGGCGAATACGGCTATCTTGACTGAATTGGTCAAACAATCTGAATTAGCTAAAGTAACCTTGCGCAAGGAAACTCCATTGATTCAAGTAATTGATCGGCCTATTTTGCCATTAAGAAAAGAAAAGTTTAGTAAAGGAAAAGGTATTGTATTGGGAGGTTTTTTAGCAGGATTCATAGTAGTTATTGTTTTATTTGTAAGGAGAGTTTTTAATATAATCAAATAAATTGACTGACTCTAATTCTAATATAATTTTATACCTTTTTATATGTGCTTAAATAGTTTCAATCTTGCTAACTTTAGGTATGCAGAAATTTCATAATTGAAAACTAAAAGTTTAGTTTAACGATGAATTGTTCATGACGATGAAATTTTTAAAGAAAATAATTCAGGATTAATTTTTATTTAATTGTTTTATTCATACAGAAATGCATTTTTTGATACTTAAAAGCATAATTACAAAAAATAATAGTAAACGTTAGTTGTATTGTTCTATAAGAAGTAATTTTCTATTGCTACAATAAATAATAAAACAGTTTTAATAATATGAATTCATAGATGACAATTCTTAGAAAAAATATTTTTTACAATACTTTACTTTCATTATCACAAATTCTTTTTCCTTTAGTCACATTTCCTTATGTTTCAAGAGTATTAGGGCCTAATGGTGTCGGGCAGGTTAGTTTTGTAGATAGTTTTACGCAATATTTCATTTTGTTTTCTGCATTAGGTATTCCATTGTATGGTGTTCGTGAATTATCTAAAATAAGAAATAAAGTTCAAGAATCTAGCAAGCTTTTTACGGAGCTAATATTGTTACATTTAATTAGCACATTTCTATTATTGATTGTTTATTTAGCGCTGATTTATTTATTGAGTTATAAAGGAATAAATATAAATTTGTTTTTTATTGGCTGCGGTATCCTTTTAAGTAATGTATTTATAGTGGAATGGTATTACCAATCTCAAGAAAAGTTTGGCTTCATAACTAAAAGAACGATTATTCTTAGATTTATGTTTATTATATTGTTGTTTTTTATAGTTAATGATAAAGCTGATTTTGTAAAATATTATTTACTTTTTTTACTTTTAAATGTTTTGAATGCTGGAGTTAACTTTTATTTTGTTTTAAAGTCAGAAATTAAACTAGATTTTTTAAATTTAAATTTAAATAAGCATATCAAGCCTTTATTTCTGCTTGTGTCATGCTCGGTTATTGGAAGTGTATATGTCTTGTTGGACAATGTTATTTTAGGAATCTTAAGTACAACAGAGTCAGTTGGGTTTTATTCTTCTGCGATAAAAATAACAAAAATTCCAATTTCTTTAATAAGTTCTTTAGGAATAGTTTTAATTCCGAGACTTTCTGAATCTTTTTCTAATAATGATTTAAAATCAATAAAATATTATATTGACAGTTCGGTACAATTTGTTCTCACATTTGGAGTCCCTTTATGTCTTGGGATTGCATTGACTGCAAAATGGACTGTTTTAATTATCTCCGGTACTGAATTTGAGCCTTCAATAGAACTTGTACGTTACTTGTCACCTATTATCATTTTAATTGCATTGAATGGTATTTTCTTCTTTCAATTGTTTACTCCTGGAAATAAAGAGGTTTCTATGATAATTATTTTAGCGATGAGTGCAATTATCAGTATTGTTCTCAATTTAATTTTAATACCTAAAATACAGCATCTAGGAGCTGCAATTACTACCACAATTACTGAATTTTCAGTTTTTTTAATTAGTATCTATTTTGCAAAAAAACATTTTAATATTAAAATTAATTTTAAAATGTTTATAAATCCTCTTTTATCTTCTTTAGTTTTTATACCAATTATATTTTTAGTTGAACTCTTTAGTGTTAACATAGGTTTAAAGCTTATACTTTCAGCAGTATTATGCATATTGTCCTATTATATTATTCAGAAGTTTGTCTTTAATGATGCAATTATTTCTAGAATGGAGGATTTCGTAAAAGATACACTTAAAATTAAATAAATATATTTTAATATTACATGAAAATTTCAGCAATAGTTGTAGGAAGAAATGAAAGTCACAAATTAAAAGAATGTTTAAATTCTTTATCCTTTTGTGAAGAAGTATTATATGCGGATTTAGATTCAAGGGATAATTCTGTAGAAGTTGCCATGAGTTTTGGTTGTCAAGTATTTAATTATAAGAAATTTGGTCCATCTTGTGAATATACACAGGCAGAACTTATTAGATTGGTTGAAAATGAGTGGGTAATTTTATTAGATCCTGATGAAGTAATTACAGAACAATTAAAGTTTGATATTCTCGAAAAATTACCATCAATTTCATTAGATCCCCAAGTTGGAGACGTTTATGTCCCATGGCAATTCTATTTTGGAAAAAAAAAATTAAAAGGAACTGTTTGGGGATATAATAAGTCAAAAGGAATAATAGTTAATAAAAATAGATATGAAATACTTCCTATTACTCATTATGGAAGAAAACTAAAAAAAGGGTATAAAAGTTTTTATTTATCTAATAATGGAGCCAATTTATTAAATCATTTTTGGATGGATGATTTACAAAGTTTCATATCTAAACACCGAAAATATTTAAAAGATGAAGGACAAGATAGATATGTTACTGGAGAGCGTATATCTATAATCGGAATTGTATATAATTTTTTTTATCAGTTTTTTAGATGTTTTTTTATTACCAAAGGGTATAAAGATGGTTTTACTGGTTTTTTTCTAAGCTTGTTCTGGATGTGGTACATCACAAACTCAAACATATCACTATACTTTGTAACTATTAAAAATAAAAAATGATTTTTAAGATAAACTTAATCAGGAAGATAGGTGATGATGCTTATTTGGATTGTTTTGATGAAATTGAGACGTGTATAAAAAAAAAAGACGGATATAACATTAAAATCATTCCTTCAAAAGACTCTAGTTTTAAAAATGTTATCTTATTGTTTTTAAATTTCATCAATTTCATCAATCTCATGAAATTTAAAAACAATAAGATAAGTTTTTCAATACTTATGGGAGCATCTTTTGGAAGTTTAATACCTTATGTTTTCTTTTTCAGTAAAAATTTTGTGTACATGTATGATGCATGGCCCAGATATCACAAAACAATAGCAAAAACTGCAAAAATATTAAATATTAAAATGATATTTTTTTCTTCCTATAAAGCTACAAACCTTTTTAATGAAATGAATTCTGGAATAAAAGGGATATGGGTTCCTGAAGGCATAAATATTGAGGAATATCATTATGAGCCATTTATATCAAAGAAAATTGATGTTATTGAGTTTGGTAGAAAATATGAAATTTATCATAATAAAATTTTATCTGCACTGAAAATGAATAATTATTCTCATTTTTTTGAAAAGAATAAAGGAGAAGTAGTTTTTAGATCAAGATTAGAGTTTATTAATGGTTTATCACAAAGTAAGATCTCGATTTGTATACCATCGAATATTACACATCCTGAAAGAGCTGAAGGTATTTCATCTATGACACTTAGATACCTTCAATCCATGGCATCAAAATGCCTAATAGTTGGGATTTTACCAGAAGAGATGAAAATGTTATTTGATTATATGCCACTTGTAGAGATAGATTTGGATAACGCATCATCTCAAATTTTAGATATTCTTGCGAATTATGAATCGTATATCCCTTTAATAGAAAGAAATTACAAAGAAATCCAGAAATTTCATACATGGGATGTCAGGTCAGAAAAAATACTTTTAAATATAATAAATGAATCAGCATATTAAAGAACCTTTAGTGACTGTAATAACGGTAGTTTATAATGGTGTAAAGACATTGGAACAGACGATAAAATCCGTCATAAATCAATCGTATCAAAATATAGAATATATTGTTATTGATGGAGGATCTACTGATGGATCTTTAGATGTAATAAGTAAATATGACAGTCATATTAAATATTGGATTAGTGAGAAGGATGAAGGTATTTATTATGCAATGAATAAAGCTTTAATGTTAGCTAAAGGAAGTATCATAAGTATTTTGAACAGTGATGATTGGTATGAAATTAATACTATAGAAAAAGTAATTAGTTATTATCAGTTAAATCCTGAAGTCGATATAATTCATGGATTACTTCGATTTATAGCTGTTAATAATAAACCAGATTTAATAACTGGACATTATAGCTCTTTTTTGGATAAAGGAATGATTGAGCATCCGACATGTTTTATTAAGAAAAGCTTATATGATAAAGTGGGTTTTTTTAATATAACGTATAATTCGGCCTCTGATTATGAATGGATGTTACGGGCTCGAAGATCAGAAGCCAAATTTTTATTAATACCCGAGCTTTTAACAAATTTTAGAAGAGGTGGGATATCAGATTCGCTTTTTGGTGCTTCAGAAGAGTTATTAATCAAAAAACGATTTGGTGTTATTAGTGCGTTTAAATATTTTTATTGGAAAGTTTTTATTACTCTATTGATCTTTAAAAATAGAATAATCTAATTCTAAAATAAAATAAAATAAAAAAATCAAAAATGAATAGTAAACCCTCTGTTTCAATTATTATTCCTTGCTATAATGATCAGAAGTATTTATTAAAGACTATAAATTGTGTCATCTCACAGACTTTTACTTGTTGGGAATGTATTATTATTAATGATGGTTCAAGTGATCAAACAGAGCATGTTATTCTTCAAATAATTAATAAGGATAACAGATTAAAATATATTTATCAGGAAAATAAGGGAGTTTGTATTGCTAGAAATAATGCTATTAAGACTTCTGTAGGGGAGTATGTTTTATGCTTAGACGCTAATGATTTAATCTCTGAAAACTTTCTTGAGGAAACGGTAAAGTTATTAGATTCAAATGACGATTTAACGGTTGCTTCATCAGTTGTTAAGTTCTTTGGTAGAAGTAGCGGGATTCTAAATGTAGTTTCCTATGATTTAGGAGTTTTGTTAGCGGAAAATCAATTGGTGATTACTTCTTTATTTCGTAGATCCGATTTTGATAAAGTTGGAGGATTTAATTTAAATATGAAGGAAGGTTTTGAAGATTGGGATTTTTGGATTTCCATTCTTAAAACAAATGGGATTGTAGCATGTGCTACCAAGGCTACTTTTTATTATCGATTGCTTAATACATCTAGAAATAATCAAATTTCAAGGGAGAAAGAAAGAAGATTACGAATGCAAATATGGGAAAATCATAAAGAACTTTTTTCGAAATATTTTGTAGATCCAACTACTAATTTTGAATACAAACGTTTTGCTAACTCAGTTGAATATAAAATAGGTCAAATTGTTATGAACCCTATCAGAAAAGTTAAATTTTGGATTGTTTTTTTGAAAGAAAAAATAATTTTTAAATAGGATTATTCTAGTTTATAAACAGTTATTTAACATGAATTTAAAAGAAATATTTCTAGTTATCGTTCTCTATAAAACGAGTCTTGAAGATTCGAAAACAGTAAATTCTTTAGAAAATATAATTGGAGAAAGAGTTAATTTATTTGTTTTTGATAATAGTCCCATTAGACAATATAAAAGTGATAATTTTGATTTTAGATCATTTAAAGTTTGCTATTATCATGATGAAACTAATCCGGGTTTAAGTGTAGCCTACAATTATGCACTTGATTTAGCTATAAATACTAATTATTCATGGTTGCTGTTGCTGGATCAAGATACTACTTTTACTCTGCAATACATAAAGGCAATTAAAAGTTTAGATTTTAGTGACATTTCAAGTTCTGTGGTTGCAATAATACCGAGAGTGGTTTCGCTGGTTGGAAAAAGTATAATTGCTCCTGCAAAAATATTATTAGGAGGAATATGTAGGCCGATAAAGTTGTCAAGTGGTGTCGTTAATATTCCAATAAGCGGGATAAATTCGGGAACTATTTTAAGTACTGCTTATATGAATTCTATAAATGGCTTCTCTGAAAAATATACTTTAGACATGCTAGATCATTGGTATTTTAGAAAAATATTTAATGATGGTAAAAGTGTTTATGTATTAGATAGTTTTATAAATCAAGATTTATCTATTTTTGGAAATTTTGAAGAAAACGTTTCTTTTATTAGATATCAACAAATGCTGAAGTCAGAATCTCTTTTTATTAAAGAAGAAGGTGTATTAAGTTTGTTGATTTTTAAATTTCGATTAATTTTTAGAGTTTTAAAACAGCTTAAATATAAGAATAGTGATTACTATAGATTTACTTTAAAACAAGTTTTTTATAATTAATTTTTCTAATAAAATGTTTTTTATAAAAAAAACTATTGAATTCATTCTAGATAAAATAAAAATTAATTTTTTGTATTCATTATATATTTATACTATATGAACATCAGTTCGAGTTTGTTTAGAGAAATAGGGATATGTTTATTAGTAGGTTTACTTTTAACGTATAGGTATATTAATCTTGGTGTTGATCATACACAAGTTTTATATTTTTCATCGTATTACAGCATAGCAACTTTTGCTTTTTTTTTGTCACGTATTAGGTTTAAAAGTCCGATTAATCCTATTTCTCTTTTTGTGCCTTTTTTATTTTTATTATCCTATAGCTTTATACAACTTTCAGATGAGCAAGTGACTTATTCAATAAATACATTTTTAGTTATTAATATTTCTATAGTAATATATATATTATTTGCTTCACTTAGTTATTCTTACAAACCCGTTAAATTATTTATTTTAGACAATAATTTGAAAAGGATTTTTTTTTATTTTATTTGTATCATGGCTTTTTTAACATTTGTAGCAGAATGTTTAATTTTTGGTTATATTCCAATTTTGAATTTTTCCGGATTGGATGTTTATAATGAAACTAATGCTAAATTAATACCCTTTCTTCATTATTTTATAACTTTGATGGGATTTATCCCTGCATGGGCATATATATATTTGAAGGAAACAGTTATTTCTAAACGTGAATATAGATTTTTTGTTTTTATATCGTTATTAATATTATTTAATTATCTAAGTAAACAAACTTTTTTGTTGTTGGGACTGTCTTTTTTTATGTCTTATTCTTTTTATAATAAATTGAATTTGATGTTTTTGTTCAAGTCAATAATTGCAATCGTTATATTATTTTTTTTTATTGGATATTTGAGATTAGATTCAGAAATGTCAATTTCTGCAGCTGAATATTTTAGAGCTGTTTCAGGAATAAAAAATGATAACGTCTCTCTTTTTGAGGCTGTATTTGTTGAATATAGTTCTAAAAGATTTTCAGTATTAGATGAGATGGTCAATTTTAGTAATAAAATGGGTTATTTAGGCTTTGGTACTTATACTTTTAGGCCACTTACATCCTTGTTTTTCATGGAGAAGTTAAACGTTATTCAAAGGATTCCAGAATTGGATTCTGAAAGAAGAGTAGGGACATTTTTAATTGACCCTTATTTAGATTATGGGTTAATGGGAGTTTTTGTTATAATTTCATTATATGGTTATTTAGCTTCGAGATATTTTAGCCAGTTTAAAGAAAAATATCCTGAAGCAATCATTAAATTTAGTATAATTCTATTTTGCATTTTAATGGGGATGTTTGTGAATTATTTTAACACTATGTTTATTTGGTTAGGATTGCTTTTTAATAAAATTCTTATTAGTGGTTTTCAAAATAAAAAACTAGAATTATGATTTCTGTTTGTATAGCCACATACAATGGCGAAAAATTTATTAAAGAGCAAATAGAATCTGTACTATTACAATTAAGAAGTAATGATGAAATTATTATATCTGATGATAATTCTTTAGATCATACTCTCAAAATAATAAAAGAGTTTAAAGATGATAGGATAAAAATTTTTAAGGGTAATGGAAAAGGACTAATCAGTAATTTTGAAAATGCTTTAACAAAAGCTTCAGGAGATTACATTTTTTTATGCGATCAAGATGATATTTGGGTCAATAATAAGATTGAACTTTGTGTTGCAGATTTTCAAGAAGGATATGATTTAGTTCTTTCTGATTGTTTGATTTTTGATTCTGATACAAAAGAAACTATTTATAATTCTTTTTTCAAATTTAATAATTCTAAAAAAGGAATTATAAATAATTTAATCAATAATAGTTATATAGGATGTTGTATGGCCTTCAAAAAGGAACTTAAAAATAAGATTTTACCTTTTCCAAAACATATTCCTATGCATGACAGTTGGATTGGCATCAATGCTGAATTATATTTTTCTGTTAATTATAATAAAAATAAACTTATTAATTATAGAAAGCATTCTAAAAACGCCTCGCATACTAGTTCGGGTATTAGTAAATATTCTTTTTTAAAAAAAGTATCATTTAGAATTATTACTGTGTATTATCTTTTTGTAAGATTTTTAATTTAAAAAAATGATTCTAAAATAAAATATGTACGATATAGTTTGCAGTTTAGTAATTTATAAAAATGACAGGAAGCAGCTTTTAGATGCTATTGATAGTTTCCTTAATACCAGTCTACAAGTAAGATTAGTATTAATTGATAATTCCCCCAGTAATGATTTAAACGATATTAAAAAAGATTCCAGAGTAGAATATATTCATAACCCTTCTAATCCCGGTTATGGTTCTACACATAATATTGCTATCAGAAAGTATTCTGATAAAACAAAGTATCATTTGATTTTAAATCCAGATATATATTATGGGAAAGGTGTTATAGAAGATATTATCTCTTTTATGGATGGTGATGATAATATTGGTTTAGTAATGCCCAAAGTTCTATATCCAGATGGTAAAATTCAATATCTGGCAAAATTAATTCCAAGTCCCTTCGTTTTTTTTGCGAGACGTTTTCTGCCACTACAGAACCTGAAAAAAAACATTTCAGATCGATTTGAATTGCGGTTTAGCGGATATGATACTATTATGGAAGTCCCTTATCTATCCGGTTGTTTTATGGTTTTTAGAACCGCGGTTTTAGAGCGAATAGATGGATTTGATGAAAAAATTTTTATGCATATGGAAGATTTAGATATCACTAGAAGATGTTATGATGCGGGTTTTAAGACTTTATTTTATCCAAATCAAATAGTTTATCATGATCATTTATTTAAATCATTTTTAACTTTGGCAAATTTAAAAATGTACTTTACTTCCGCTTTCTACTATTATAATAAGTGGGGATGGGTTTTTGATAAAAAAAGGACTTTTATTAATAAAAAAACAATCAAAGATATTGAGTTCGCTAAAAGAAATAAATAATTTTTTTGCTAGAAGTAAGCCACTTTTTAAGAGCTATTTCTTTTTGAAAAAATAAAATTAAAACATTAATAAAAATCCAATTTATATATTAAGAATAGTTTTTAATAAAATTACACTATGACAATTGAAAAAACAACTATACAAGATTTAGTAGTTATTAGTCCAACTGTATTCGAGGATTCCCGAGGATATTTTTTTGAAGCTTACAATCAAGCTCAATTTAATGAGAATGGAATTGAATATCCCTTTATACAAGACAATCAGTCTTTCTCTAGACGCGGGGTGATTCGTGGATTGCATTTACAAATTAATCCTTTTGCTCAAGCTAAATTAGTGCGGGTATTACAAGGAGAAATTCTTGATGTCGCAGTAGATTTACGAAAAAATTCCCCTACTTATGGGCAGCATTTTAGTATTGTTTTGAGTGCGGATAATAAAAAACAATTGATGGTTCCTCATGGCTTTGCTCATGGTTTTTCGGTTTTGAGCGAAACAGCTTCAGTTATGTATAAAGTAGATCAATTGTATCATAAGGAAAGTGAAAGAGGGATTCGTTACGATGATCCTACTTTGGCTATTGATTGGCAATTAGAGCCAAATGAAGTTATTGTTTCAGAAAAGGATTTAATTTTACCTAGTTTTAACGAAATAGATTGGAGTTTTGATTCATAAAGAAAAAATTTTAGTTACCGGAGCCAAAGGACAATTGGGTTCTGAATTGGCTGTATTGTCAAAAAACTATACTCAGTTTGAATGGGTTTTTACAGATAGAGAAGAACTGGATTTGTGTGATTTAGTAGCTTTAGAAACTAAATTAACCACAATTAATCCACAATTTATCATTAATTGTGCTGCCCATACTGCTGTGGATAGAGCAGAGTCTGAGCGAGAACTATCAGATGTTTTAAACCACCAAGCAGTTGCTGTAATTGCAAAATGGAGTCAGGCCAATGGCTGTAAATTGATACATGTTTCTACCGATTATGTTTTTGATGGCACTGCAGCTACAGCTTTGACTGAAACTGCTCTGACGAATCCTATTAATGTTTATGGTTTGACTAAGCTGGCAGGGGAAAAGGCCTCTTTGCAAGAAAATCCAACTACAATTATTATTAGGACTTCTTGGGTGTATTCCAGTTTTGGAAATAATTTTGTAAAAACGATGTCCCGATTGATGCAAGAAAGGGATAGCTTAAATGTTGTAAATGATCAGATAGGAAGTCCTACTTATGCCGCAGATTTGGCTCAAGCTATCATGATAATATTAACACATGATAATTGGCAAGCAGGTATTTATAATTTTTCCAATGAAGGAGAGATCAGTTGGTATGAATTTGCATTGGCAATAAAAGAAATTGGAGGTTTTGATTGTGAAATCAGCGGAATTTCTTCCTCCGCATATCCAACACCAGCAAAACGCCCTCAATATTCTTTATTGGACAAAACTAAAATAAAAGATACTTTTGAAGTTGTAGTGCCAAAGTATAAAGAAAGTTTAGAAAAAATGTTTAACGTTTAAAATATTTCAATAGTTCTCTATACAATTTTATATAACTGCCATAA
Source organism: Flavobacterium sp. 120 (assembly GCF_003633605.1). Classification (NCBI taxonomy): domain Bacteria; kingdom Pseudomonadati; phylum Bacteroidota; class Flavobacteriia; order Flavobacteriales; family Flavobacteriaceae; genus Flavobacterium; species Flavobacterium sp. 120. The sequence continues at coordinate 612,311 of NZ_RBKZ01000001.1, forward strand.
CTGTTTTATAAAATCACTAGAACTGACGAATATTAAAATATAGAAATAATAATGAAAAAAATACTAATTACCGGTGGAGCCGGTTTTATTGGGTCGCATGTGGTGCGGCTTTTTGTGAAGAAATATCCTCAATATCAAATTTTTAATTTGGATGCACTTACCTATGCCGGGAATCTGGAAAATATTGTTGATATAGAAAAAGAGCCTAATTATACTTTCATAAAAGGAGATATCGTTGATGCTACATTTATAGATCAATTATTTGCTGAGCATCAATTTGATGGGGTTTTGCATTTAGCTGCCGAATCTCATGTTGATCGTTCTATAACTGATCCGTTATCTTTTGTGAAAACAAATGTTATAGGAACGATGAATCTGTTAAACGCTGCTAAAACTATTTGGCAAGGTAATTATGAAGGAAAACGTTTTTACCATATCAGTACCGATGAGGTTTATGGAAGTTTGGGTGCTGAAGGATTATTCACTGAAACTACAGCTTATGATCCTAATTCTCCTTACTCTGCTTCTAAAGCGAGTTCGGATCATTTTGTAAGAGCGTATGGAGAGACCTATGGCTTGCCTTATGTATTGACGAATTGTTCCAATAATTATGGGCCTTACCATTTTCCGGAAAAATTAATTCCTTTGTTTATCAATAATATCATTCAAAACAAACCATTACCCGTTTATGGTGATGGGAAATACACGCGTGATTGGCTTTTTGTTGAAGATCATGCCGTAGCGATTGATTTAGTGTTTCATGAAGGTGTCAACCATGACACCTATAATATTGGCGGTTTTAATGAATGGCAAAACATTGATTTAGTGAAGTTGCTTTGCAAAATAATGGATGAAAAATTAGGAAGACCTTCCGGTACCTCTGAGCAATTGATCGCTTATGTAAAAGACCGTCCCGGGCATGATTTGCGCTATGCCATTGATGCCTCTAAGATAAACAAAGAGCTCGGATGGAATCCGTCGGTTACTTTTGAACAAGGGTTAGAAAAAACCGTAAATTGGTATTTGGAAAATCAAACCTGGTTGAATAATATCACTTCCGGGGAGTATGCCACTTATTACGAAAAACAGTATAATTAGTCAAAAGTTTAAAGTCGAAAGACGAAAAGTCAAAAAAAAGATGAAAGGAATTATATTAGCAGGAGGCTCAGGAACCCGTTTGCACCCATTAACTTTAGCGATGAGCAAACAAATGATGCCTGTTTATGACAAGCCCATGATTTATTATCCGTTGTCTACTTTGATGATGGCTGGGATTCATGAAATATTAATTATTTCTACGCCTCATGATTTACCTAATTTCAAGAAGTTATTAGGAGATGGCTCTGCAATAGGTTGTCAATTCAGTTATGCAGAGCAGGCTATCCCAAACGGATTAGCTCAAGCTTTTGTTATTGGGGAAGAATTTATAGGAAATGATAGTGTAGCTTTAGTCTTAGGGGATAATATTTTCTTTGGTTCTAATATGGATGAGTTGTTGCAATCCAATACCAATCCGGACGGTGGGGTAGTATTTGCGTATCACGTCTCTGACCCGGAGCGCTATGGTGTAGTTGAGTTTGATTCTAATTTTAAAGCACTTTCGATCGAAGAAAAACCTTTGGAACCCAAATCAAATTACGCGGTACCCGGATTGTATTTTTATGATAATTCAGTAGTCGAAATTGCCAAAAATATCAAGCCAAGTGCTCGTGGCGAATATGAAATTACCGATGTTAATAAAGTGTACTTGGAAAAAGGAGCTTTGAAAGTGGGTATTTTAAGCAGAGGAACAGCTTGGTTGGATACCGGGACTTTTAATAGTTTAATGCAGGCTGGGCAATTTGTACAGGTTATTGAAGAGCGTCAAGGGCTGAAAGTAGGTTGCATCGAAGAAATCGCCTGGAGACAAGGTTTTATTTCGGAACAACAACTTAAAGAATTAGCTGAGCCTTTGAAAAAGTCAGGTTATGGTGAGTATCTTTTAGGATTGTTGAAGCATAAGTTGTAAGTGTTCAGTAATCAGTGTTCAGTTTAAGATTATTACATAGCGTTAAAAAATATGGTTTACATTGCATTATTGTTTTTATTTGTTGGTATTGAGCTTTTTTATTTTAAAATAGCGGATAAATACAATATTATCGATAAGCCCAATTCCAGATCGTCACATACTTCCATTACTTTGAGAGGTGGTGGAATTATTTTTCCAATAGCTATAAGTATTGCTTTTTTATTGGGATACATTTCTTGGCCAATAACACTTGCCGTAGTGTTGGTTGCTGTAGTTAGTTTTATTGACGATATCAAGCCATTAGCACAATTACCGCGATTTGTATCACATGTGATTGCTGTTGGGTTGGTTTTTTATGAGTTGCATTTATTTTACGAGTCTTTATGGCTACTTCCCATTGTATTTGTATTGTTGATAGGTTGGATAAACGCTTTTAATTTTATGGATGGTATTAATGGAATAACTGTTTTGTATGCCTTGACAGCTATAGCTAGTTTTTCTTTTTTATCAATCAACGAAGCTAGTTTACCATTACTGATTACTGTGGGATTATCTTGTTTGGCTTTTGGATTATTTAATGTTCGAAAAAAAGCAAAAACCTTTGCAGGTGATGTTGGCAGTATCAGTATGGCACTTTTTTTAGGGTATTTTATGATAAAAACTATTATAGATTCAGGACAATTTGGATATATTCTTTTCTTTTCAGTTTATGGAATTGATGCAATTATTACCATTATCACCAGATTGTTTAAAAAAGAAAATATATTTCAGCCACACCGCTCCCATTTGTACCAATATTTGGCTAATGAAATGGGCTATTCCCATATTTTAGTAGCCTTTATTTATGCTGGGTTCCAATTAGGAATAAATGGATTGGTTATTTATATGGATACCAATGGGTACCTAACCCTGTTTTTTATGGTTGGATTTTTACTGCTACTGACCTTTATTTATTTACTTGTTCGAAATTTCGTTACTCGTAAAATGATTCTAGGGAATTCTTAATCCGTTTTTCACTTGTATTCTTATCAAGAATAAAGTACTTTACAGGTATGATAAAACGTCTTTTTGATATTATTTTTTCCCTCTTCACACTTTTCTTATTTTTTTGGGTTGTATTGATTTCTTGGCTGCTGGCTGTTATCGATACGCGGACGAATGGAATCTTCATCCAAGAGCGTATTGGTCAATATGGTAAGAAATTTAAAATATATAAACTCCGTACCATTCCAATTTCATCACCTCCAGAAGAGGCTCTTATTTCCAAAATAGGTCAGCTGCTTCGAAATTATAAATTAGACGAATTGCCGCAACTCTTTAATATTTTAAAAGGAGACATGAGCGTGGTGGGTCCAAGACCAGATGTACCGGGTTATTATGATTTGTTAGAAGGTGTAAACCGCAAAATATTAGAATTAAAGCCTGGATTAACCAGTTTGGCTTCCATAAAATATAATAAAGAGGAGCTTTTGTTGCAGCAGCAGGAGTTGCCTTTAGTTTATAATGATAGTGTTATTTTTCCGGATAAAGTACGGCTGAATCTAGCGTATTACTACAATCAAAGTTTTGGTGGAGATATACTAATTATTTTGAAAACTGTTTGGTTTACTTTTTTTAAAAAATAGCACAATCGATAGTAAAAAGAATATAGTATTTCAGTCAGATTTATGGAGCAGTTTTTTATTACTTTAGCAAGATTAATTTCTATAGATTTTATTTTCTAGAAGATGCAAACAAACAAAATTTGGCTTTTGGCTCCCCGTATGGGAGGTAACGAACAAAAATACATCCAAGAAGCATTTGATTCGAATTGGATAGCTCCACTCGGACCCAACCTAGATTATTTTGAGCATGATTTGGAAACGTATCTAGGATCGCATCATGTTGCCGTTTTAAATTCAGGAACTGCCGCCATTCATCTGGGATTAATTCTTTTAGGGGTTCAGGCGGGAGATGTCGTAATTTGCCAGAGTATGACTTTTTCAGCTTCTGCTAATCCTATTTTATACTTGGGAGCAACTCCAGTGTTTATTGATAGTGAATCAGAAACATGGAATTTGTGTCCCATCGCATTAGAAGAAGCGATTATAGACAGTATTTCTAAAGGTGTTAGGCCAAAAGTAATTATTGCAGTACATTTATATGGTACTCCGTATAAAATAGAAGCCATAAGGGCAGTTGCAAACAAATACGCTATTCCCATTCTTGAAGACAGTGCTGAGGCTTTGGGAAGCAGTTATAAAGGTCAAAAGTGTGGTACTTTTGGCGATGTAGCTGTTTTCTCTTTTAATGGAAGTAAAATTATAACTACTTCAGGTGGTGGTGCCATTATAACTAATTCTGCAGCTCTAAAGGAAAGAGCTGTTTTTTTAGCGACACAAGCCAAAGATGATGCGCCTCATTATCAGCATAGTGAAATAGGATATAATTACAGGATGAGTACTATTTGTGCCGGTATTGGACGCGGGCAAATGGAAGTGTTAGGTCAGCATATCGGTTTAAAAAGAGCGATGCATGATTTTTATGCGGAATTATTCAAGGATATAAAAGGTGTTGCCGTTTTTGAAGTGCCGAATACAAATTATGAAGCTAATTATTGGTTGAGCACTATTTTAATACATCCAAAAGAAACTAATGGAATTACCCGTGAGATAGTAAGATTGGCACTAGAAGAAGAAAATATTGAATCCCGACCTTTGTGGAAACCCATGCACCTGCAACCTGTTTTTTGCAATTATCCTTATTATGGTGGCAGTATTGCAGCTACTCTTTTTGATAACGGACTTTGTTTACCCTCAGGGTGTAATCTGACAAAAGCAGATTGCGATAGAATAAAGAATGTTATTTTGAAACTATTTAGAAAGAGAAAGTAACTAGTTTGTAAACAGTACTATTACGATGTAGTTTGCCTATTTTTGACTAATTAATTTAAAAATTCAATTTATTTGTTTGCTTTTATCCATTTATTAATCGTTATTTTTGCTTCAGTAAAACAAGTAATGTTAAAAATATATCTATTTTGAGTACTACTAAAAGCCAGGGTTCATCATCAGTAAACCCTAATTTTTTTTCAAGAGAAAACTTGAAATTCAGCATTCATAATTTGCGCTATCTACCCAGATGGATTATTGTTATGATGGATTTTTCGGTTTTGGTATTATCGTTTTTTTTTACCATTCTTATTTTTAAGGGAACTGGTTTAGACTATGTTATTACTCCACATAGCTTCAGATTTATAGGTGCCTTGTTTGGTGTAAATATTTTCTTTTTTTGGCTGTTTAGAACCTATTCCGGAATCATCAGGCATTCTTCTTATATTGATGCCGTTAAGCTTTTGTTTTCACAAATGGCAGTTTTAGTGTTATTTCTCTTTTTTAATTTTGCCTACGAGTTGTTGCATGGAGAGAAAGCATTTTTAAATACTGCTTTCTTTATAAATATAGTACTTTCCTTTTGTGGATTATTTTTATATCGAGTAATAATCAAACAAACTTTTGAGATCTATTTTTCAGAACAAGGGACAAATAAATTAATAAGAACCATAATTTACGGTACTGATGCCAATGCCATATCAGTAGCTAATGCATTAAAATTTGAAACACCCTCCCGATTTAAAATTGTTGGGTTTGTCGATAAAAATAATCAAAATGCAACAAAGCGTATGCTGGATTTGCCAATTTTGATTAAAAAGAAAAAATTACCACCATTAATGCGTTCCGTAAATGCTCAAGCGGTTATCATTGCTGATAAAAGTTTGTCAAAAGAAGAGCAATTAATTATTGTTGACCAATGTTTAGAATTTAATTACAATGTGTTTACGGTGCCATTAATTTCCGATTGGGAGAATCAAAAAGAAATTTCCCAAAAAGTAAAGAATATTCAAATTGAAGATTTACTGGAAAGAAAGCCTATAGTATTAGATAACAAATCGATATCCAAACAATTAAAAGATAAGACCGTTTTAATTACCGGTGCGGCAGGATCCATAGGCAGCGAAATTGTTCGCCAAGTGTTAGGTTTTAGTCCTAAAGTAGTTGTTATTTTGGACCAGGCTGAAACACCATTGCATCACATGAGTTTGGAGATGAGTGGTTTAAATTCCAGTTCAAAAATGCATACTGTTATTGCTGATGTAAGGAATAAAGAAGCGATGAATAGTGTCTTTAAAAAATATGAGCCACAAGTTGTTTTTCATGCCGCAGCTTATAAGCATGTTCCGTTGATGGAAGAAAATCCTTCCCAAGCGATTCTTACCAATATAGAAGGCACAAAAATTCTTGCTGATTTGTCGTGCTTTTACAAAGTCAAAAAATTTGTAATGGTATCTACTGACAAAGCAGTAAATCCAAGCAATGTAATGGGAGCCAGCAAAAGAATTGCTGAAAAGTATGTGCAGTCTTTACAATTGAAGAATAAGCATAATGGTGAAAAAAATGCTACAAAATTCATTACCACTCGCTTTGGAAATGTATTAGGTTCTAATGGTTCTGTTGTTCCATTATTTACCAAGCAAATTGCAAATGGTGGGCCTATTACCATTACACATCCCGATATTATCAGGTATTTTATGACCATACCTGAGGCCTGTCAATTAGTTTTAGAGGCAGGAGCCATGGGTAATGGAGGAGAGATTTATATTTTTGACATGGGTAAGCCAGTTAAAATTATCGATTTGGCTAGAAAGATGATTAAGTTAGCCGGTTTTATACCAGAAAAGGATATCAAAATACAAATTGTAGGATTGAGGCCCGGTGAGAAATTATATGAAGAATTACTGAATGATACCTCAAAAACACTTCCAACGTATCATGAAAAAATTATGATATCTGAAGAAATTCTAGATGATTTTGAGGCTTTGAGTGCTGATGTTGAGGAGCTTATAAATATTGCAAATCATTTTGATAACGATGAAATTGTTCTGAAAATGAAGCAAATTGTGCCTGAGTTTAAAAGTATGAATTCCGCTTTTGAATTGTTAGACAGGTAGCAAAAGATTTAATAGATTATAAAGAAAGAGCCCAAAGTAAACTACTTTGGGCTCTTTCTTTATAAAACAATCAGATTTAATCTAATTTAAAGAACTGATTATTATCTATTGCTTCTTTAAGTGGTGTTAAATCTTTAAGATTTACTTTTTGTTTGAAAGCGGCAATATGATTGTCATGATGTACATCAGAACCTACATAGGTATACATGCCTTTTTGCAATAATTGATCTGCAATTTTAGTAATTGCAGTACCATAATACCCAACCACGGATAATAAATTTAGCTGGAATAAACAGCCCGCTCTTTTTAGTTTCTGGTATTCATTAAAATTATTATGATAAAATAAGTACCGTTCCGGATGTGCCAATACTGGAATGTAACCCGCTACTTGTAAATCAAATAGTATAGAATACAGCTGAATTGGAGGGTTGATGTATGACATTTCTACCAGAACGTAGTTATCTTTTAAAGTCAATAAATTATTTGATTGGAACAGTTGTACAAACTGATCGTCCATAAGATATTCGGCAGCCGCTTTAAATGGAACTGTAATGTTGTTCTTTTCCAGTTCTAAAACTGTAGTGGTTTTTTTATTTAAAATTTGTTCATGAGTGTTGTCCCAAACATGTTGAATAATGTGCGGTGTTGTAATAAACTCTGAAATTCCAATGTCTTGAAGTGCTTGAGTTAGTCTTAGCGTATCTCCAAAAGTTCTTGCGCCATCATCTATACCCGGTAACAAATGAGAGTGTATATCGATATGATGCGCTGGAATTAAATCTTTAAGTATGGGTTTTGACCTGAAGAATGTTAACATACTGCAAAGTTAATAAAAAGTGTTCGAATTTTTAGAAATTAGTGTTCCGTTTTGAGTGTTCAATCTTTAGTTTTATGTTATGAATTTTCGTAAAGTGATACTTTTACCGATTGATATTGGAAATCCTGAAAAATTAGGTACTTTTATTATGTATTGTAATTTTATTCTTTAAAAACAAAGACTTCAAGGGAAGCTATTATTGGGTGATAATTAGAGTAATAGTTGTAATACGTGATTATCATAATTGACGATATACAGGAGAATGGTTTTGTATTTTGGAAGTTAAATGATAACAGAAAGTTATTTTTAGCTTAGTTTTCAAGCCAATTTAATAACTAAAAAAAAACGAGCATGAATCCAATCATTAAAAACATTTTGGCAGTCCTAGTTGGAATTGTCATTGGGAGTTCAGTAAACATGGGAATTATCATGATTAGTGGTTCAATTATTGCACCACCTAACGGCGCTGATGTTACCACTACTGAAGGTCTAAAAGCGTCCATGTATTTATTTCAACCCAAGCATTTTATTTTTCCGTTTTTAGCTCATGCAGTTGGGACTTTTGCAGGTGCATTTCTGGCTGCTCTGATTGCAGCAACCCATAAAATGAAATTTGCATTCAGCGTTGGAATCTTTTTCCTGCTGGGAGGTATTGCCAGTGTTTTTATGCTTCCTTCGCCCAATTGGTTTACTGTTGTTGATCTAGTAGGAGCTTATATTCCTATGGCATATTTTGCCGGTAAATTAGTTGTGAAGAGAATGAATCATGGAATTAGTAAGCTATGAATTCAAGAAACAATAGGATATCATATTTTGGAATAATTGCTTCTACGATTTTTAGTTTTGATCAACCTAATATTGTCTTCTGTTTTGAATTTTCGATTTTGCCCTTGATTTTCCAAATAAATCTTTCCTGATAATGCGTTTCATAGCATGTTCAAGGAGTTGTTTGCTTGTGTTGCATTTATATTAATCCTAATTTTTTAGCTATACTTATTAGGTCGCTGTCGCTGCCTTTTCCCATTAATAGCTGTCCTTTTATATTTGCTTTTCTTTTTTCTATGGCACTCATGGAAAGCGGAATATAGTTGGGAAGATTCACCGTTTTAATACCTTTTGAAATTAGTATTAAAATCTGGCTATCATGTTTGTCCCAATTAATATTTCTATCCAACAGTTCTTTCTGCGATTCTATAATAGTACGGCTTTTGTATATTTCCCCATTTATAATTTTTTTACAAATAATAGGAAATAATTCAAAATTAATATCATTTTTAGAAACGAAACCTTCCGGGTTTATGTCTTTTATTATTTTATCGACAGCCAAGGGTTCACCATGCATGGTAAGCAAGACGATTTTACAATTTGGGAATTTTTTCCTGATTAGTGAAGCGAGGTCTACACCATTTTCAATATTAAACTTTATATAAGGAGGAAGGCTTATATCTAATAATGCCAAATCAATAGTTGTATTTTGATTTAGATAAAAAAATATTTTGTTATACGCATCTTCACAATTATAACTCCTTATGAAATTAGGTGTTCTTTCTTGGAAGTTACTAACAGACAAAATATTACTATAGCCGTCAACTGTCATCGGGTGATCATCAACGATTAAAATAGTAAGGGGCGTCTTCATTTCATCGAATTTATTGTAAAATTAATTAAATATTACGGTATAACCGTAATATTTAAAGAAAGCAAAGATGTTTATTTGTATTCAATGATTGTTTAACTTAACCTACGTTTATATGAAAAAATTATGCATCACCGGACTTGTTTTGATTTCTTTACTAACTTATTCCTGTTCAAATGATGAGGAGCGTTTAGAGGTTCAAGCCAGAGATTTTAAAACGATTCCCCAGTCTGTTTTGAAAACCGACTTGCCGATAAAAAACATTGATTCCACTACAGTAAAATTGGGCTCCACGGAGTTAGATGGTGATCCAATTAATCCGATACCTCCAAGGCCAAGATAGTTTAAGACATGCTTAATTGTAATAAGAATACCATATGGTTTAAATAAGCTATATGGTTTTCTTGTTTTAAAATATAGTATATTTGACGTTATAAAATAATAATTGCATTTTGAGTACTCTTACTAAAATAATCTGTTTGCTTCCACTATTCTTTTTTTTTTCATGCCAAAAGAATGATTCAGATGCCTATGCAAAAAACAATACTATTTTATTTAACAAAAGTTTTTTTGACGCTTTAGAAAAAAATAAAAAAGAGCCATACTTAGACTCAATAGGTGATTTATTAGAGTCCAAAGAAAATGATTCCATTGTTAGAGAGACCCACTTAAAAGTCGCAACGGAATATTACTACATCAATAATTTAGAAAAATCTTTATCTTTTAGTCTAAAGGCTTTACAACTATCCAAGCAGGCTAACGATAGTGTCAGAATTTCGAAGGCATTATATTATGTGGGCGATTGTTATCAAAACTCAAAAAGTGACAGCGCTTACTTTTACTATTTACAAGCAGAAAAATTATACCATAAAATGAATGATTATGATGGTATAGCGCGAATGCTATTCAATAAAGCCTATGTTTTATTTTATGACGGAAATTATGTAGAATGTGAAGTTGAAATTTCTAAAGCATTACAGTATTTGAAAAATTCTACCAATCACCGTTTGATTTATTCTTGTCATACGTTAATGGGTAATTGTTTAGAGAAATTTGTTAATTATGATGAAGCCTTACGCTATCATAATTTAGCCTTACTGGATTTAGAGAAATTGAGAAGTAGTGGTGAAGACAAAGATCTAATACATAATTACAACTTAATTTCTGTTATTAATATCTGTAATTTGTATGATTTAAAAGGGGAATTTTCCAAATCTATAGAAAAATTACAAAGTTTGCGTTTCGAAGATTTAAAAAAGAAATCACCCAGATTGTATGCGAATGCTTTAAGCAATTTGGCTTACTCTAAGATGAAAAATGGGGATTATGAAAATGTTGAATCCATGCTTTTTGAATCCTTACGTATTGTCGATAGTATAGGACTTACTTCGGATATTTTGTATAAAAAAATACATTTAGGGGAGTATTTTTTAACTCAGAAAGATACCAGCAAATCAATTCAAAATTTAAAAGAAGCGAAACAATTAGCCATTAAAATTAAGAATAGTAACGAAATTTTAGCTTCACTGAAATTGTTATCTCAATTAGATAAGAAAAACCAATTGTTTTATGCAAATGAATATATTAAAGTAAGTGACAGTATTAATCTGGTTCAAAAAAATGCACATAATAAGTATGCCAGAATTGAATATGAAACATCCAGGATCGAGGATGAAAATAAAGTTTTGACTAAGAATAATTTTTACATTTTAATTATTTCATTTGTGCTGGTTTTAATACTGATTGTAATTATTGTTTTACGGTATTTAAAATATAGAAATAAAGAGTTACAGTTTTTTAAGAAACAGCAAAGTGCTAATGAAGAAATATACGAACTGTTAACCGAACAAAATAAAAAAATTGATATTGCAAAATTTAATGAGAAGTCTAGAATAGCAAGGGAATTGCATGATGGTATCATGAATAAAATTTATGGTGTCCGAATGAATTTAGGTTTTTTTAATTCTTTAACAGACGAGGAAACAATTGAGAAAAGAAAAATATATATATCTGAATTGCAAAATATTGAGGGTGAGCTCAGGACGATATCGCATGACTTAAGTCGGGGCTCTTTTTTTGATGGGAATGATTTTAATGTGTTGTTGACAAGTTTGGTCGAGAATCAAAAAGAGTTTAGCAGTACCCATTTTAAATATGTAAATAATGAAATATTTGAATGGGATACTGTTCAAAATATATACAAGATCAATTTATACCGTATTATTCAGGAGGCTATTCTAAATGTCAATAAATATGCTAATGCAAAAAAATGTATAGTTGAAATTCAGAAAAAAGGAAACGATATTTTACAACTGAGTATTACTGATGACGGACAAGGATTTGATGTTAAAAATATAAAAGGTGGTATTGGATTAAATAATATGAAAGAAAGAGCGAATTCTTTAAAAGGTCAATTTAGCATTACTTCAAAAATTGGAGAAGGAACAAAAATTGAAGTGGAGTTTAATCTTTAAACTTTATCTTAGTTAGTATTTAATAAGCACGTTCTGTTGAAGATATCTTTGCAATTCCTTGTTAAAAAGGAAGCAAAAAATATTCATCAATCTTTGATTTCAAACCTGAATATTTTTACACCAAAAATCATCGAACAAATTTTTCTATAGCTACACCAGTCTTTTGTGCTATTCATTCAGCTCTGGGCTCACTCCCTTCGACCAACGCTTAAATTCTTAGCGTGATTTTGTTTAAAAAATATAAGTGCGAGTTGCGGGTAGTACGATACTATTTTATAATTTTAGTTTTACTCTAATCTACTAAAGCGGGAGTCGAAAATTTACCATTATTCTTTTATAAAATCACTAGAATGATAGTTTGATAAAGACTCAGGTCAGGCTATGTATGTATTAAGGTAAAAATAGTATGAATCCCGTTACTAATCTATCAATATTGTCGATAGATTATTAATTGCTGTGGTTATTTGTAAATGAATAGTATATTCGCTGAAAAATAACTCTTATTAACAGCTTAGCTTTGCCGGCAATACTGTTAGTAAGAACAGCGAAGCGTATCCGGAAATTCCGTTTTTTTGAAGATTATCATTTTGTTCATTAATTAAAACAAGATATTGCCTCAAAATAAATACGAAAGGACTCCTTTTTTTAAGGAAATACCTAATACAAATTATTTATATTTGCTTCGAAATGATACTGTTTAGTTAATATAAAGAAAAGTGTCTAGTTTTTCAACTGTCCTCTAAATGATATGTTCGAGATGATCAAATTAACATCAGTGTTTTAACATCAATCCATGAACCACACCGAAGATACAAATACCACATGGCTGTTTGAAATAACGCCCAAAAACAAATTCTTTTCACTTAATCTCAAGGAAGTTTGGCAATACCGTGATTTGCTGCTGCTTTTTGTAAAAAGAGATGTAGTGACGGTTTATAAACAAACGGTTTTAGGACCACTATGGTATTTGATTCAGCCTTTGTTTACTTCTGTAACCTTTACCATTATTTTTAATAATGTAGCAGGAATTGATACCGGAACGGTACCTCCATTTTTGTTCAATTTGGCAGGAATCACGGTTTGGAATTATTTCACGGCTTGTCTAACAGGGACCTCAAATACCTTTGGCGCCAATGCTGGTATTTTTGGGAAAGTGTATTTTCCAAGGATAATTGTACCTATCTCCATAGTGATTTCTAATTTGATTAAATTTGGAATTCAGTTTCTGATATTTATAGCATTTTATATTTTCTATTATCTAAAAGGCGCTACAATTGGACTAAATGGTTCGGTGGTATTCTTCCCTTTTCTAATTGTACTGATGGGGGTTTTAGGATTGGGATTGGGAATGTTCATTTCATCTTTGGTTACTAAATATCGGGATTTCAGTAATTTAATTGGTTTCGGCGTACAATTGCTAATGTATTTGTCGGCGGTGATGTATCCTATGGCATTAATCAAAGAAAAATTACCTGCTTATGGCTGGTTGGTTCAATATAATCCTTTAGCCTATACAATAGAAACTGCTCGTTATATGTTATTGAATGTAGGACACATTTCTATTTGGGGATTAGGCTATACGTTTTTGGTTACCGTAGTAGTCTTTTTTGTAGGAGTGCTCATATTTAATAGAACCGAAAAGAGTTTTATAGATACAGTTTAAATTTATTATTATTATTATTATTATTATCGATTACAAGATTAACCGAATAAGCAGTTAACCAATTATACCTCCATTGAAAGATATTATATTAAAAGTCGAGAATATTTCCAAGCAATATCGCTTGGGTCAAGTGGGTACGGGAACGTTGACGCATGATTTGAATCGTTGGTGGCATCATGTGCGCGGGAAGGAGAATCCGTATTTGAAAATAGGGGATACTAATGATCGAAGTACTAAAGGGACCAGTGACTATGTGTGGGCTTTACAGGATATTAATTTTGAAGTGGAGCGTGGTGAAATTTTAGGCATTATAGGGAAGAATGGAGCAGGAAAATCCACTTTACTTAAAATACTGTCCCGAGTTACTGCTCCTACCACGGGCAGTATTAAGTTTGGGGGTCGTGTAGCTTCTTTACTCGAAGTGGGAACCGGATTTAACGGCGAAATGACGGGCAGGGAAAACATTTACTTAAATGGGGCTATTTTAGGAATGACTAAAAAAGAAACAGCCTCTAAGATTGATGAAATTATTGATTTCTCCGGTTGTGAGCGTTATATTGATACACCTGTAAAGCGCTATAGTAGCGGGATGTATGTGCGTTTGGCTTTTGCTGTAGCTGCATTTCTAGAACCGGATATTTTGATTGTTGATGAGGTTTTGGCTGTGGGTGATGCCGAATTCCAAAAGAAAGCCATTGGTAAGATGCAGGATATTTCGCAAAATGGAGGAAGGACGATTTTGTTTGTAAGTCACGACTTGAGTGCAATAAGTACTCTTACTAATAAAACAATTATCCTGTCGAATGGTAAAATAGCTGCTTTTGAAGAAACCAATAAAGCAATTACAATCTATTCCTCCATGCAAAATTCCGGAAATGTTTTTACACAAGAATCGTTATTAGATAAGCCAACTGTAACTAAAGTTGTAATTTTAACTTCTGAAGGAGGAACTTTGCAAGGGAGTAATAAATCTTTTACTATTGACTTTGAAGTTACAATGCCTGATAAGGAGGTAGAAAATATGGCATTATCTTTTCAGATTTTGAATCATTTACAGGTTCCAATCTTGTATGATTATATTTTTGATATTCACACTGAAATTTGTAGGTCAAAAGGATTGAATCGTTTTTCTTTTACGTATCACAAATTAGCACTATATAAAGGGAATTATAGTATTATCGTTCATTTAGCCGAAACAAAAACAAAAACAAAATTTCAAGAATTTAATTGTTGCTCATTTGAAGTAGATATGATAGGTATGAAGGAACCAGAATGGGGTTGGCAAAAAAATGTTTGTCAATATATTGATAATGGAAAATGGATTGCTTTTTAATAAAAGAAACTAAAATCATTAGTTTCTTTAAATTATTAATAACCCTGATAAATTGAACAAAAAAATATAAAAGATGACACCCGTAGATTATAATGATAATTTTCATAAAGTGCACTTTCAAAACTCGATAGATTCTGCGAATGAGATTGTGCCTCTGTTTTTGTCCTATTTTAAACCTAAAACTGTTTTAGATATTGGCTGTGGACTTGGAACTTGGTTATCTATATTTGAGCAAAATCAATGTGAAGTTTTTGGAATAGATGGCGATTATGTAAAACCAAAAGATTTAGTTATTGACCAAAATAAATTTAAAGCTTATGATTTAAATACTTCTTACAATTTAGAAAAGAAATTTGATTTAGCAATCTCACTTGAAGTTGCAGAACATATTTTTCCTGAAAATGCTAAAATTTTTATTGATTCTATGTGTTTGCATAGCGATATAATATTGTTCTCGGCAGCAGTTCCTGGTCAAGAAGGTACAATGCATTATAACGAACAATATAATGAGTATTGGATTGATCTTTTTTCTCAAAATGGTTATCAGTGTGTTGATTTTTTAAGACACAAAATTTGGAATAATCATAAAATTAGTTGGTGGTACAGACAAAATATTTTGATATTTATAAAAAAAACAGAAATTGATAATTCTAAATTTGATTTAATAACTAGTGAGAAAATGAATAATTTTAATTCATACGTTCATCCTGATTTATTAGAATACAAATGTCAAAAAGCTGATAGATTAGAAAAAATATTAAATAATCCGTTAGAGATTTTTAAATATTATCTAAGAGATAAAAAATTATATTAAATGGAAAGAGCAGAAAATCTTGCAAGACTTGAGGATGTTGAGGAAATAAATATTTCTAATACAAATTATCTCGTGTATCTGTCATTCCATCGTGATTTATATAAGGCAATTGAAACTTATGCTACAGGTAAATTATTAGATATTGGCTGTGGCAATAAGCCCTATGAATCATGGACTAAAGGGAGAGTCTCGGAATACATAGGATGTGATATAATACAATCGAGTTCTAATAAAGTAGATGTTTTGTGTGAAGCAAATAATATATCTCTTGAAAGTACTAGTTTCCATACTGTTTTATCGACTCAAGTTATAGAACATGTAGAAGATCATCAGGGCTTAGTAAATGAAGCTTACCGATTGTTAAAAAAAGATGGGTATTTCATTTTATCTGGTCCGATGTACTGGAATTTACATGAAGAGCCCTATGATTTTTTTAGATTTACAAAACACGGGTTTAGATATATTTTAGAAAAAGCAGGCTTTGAAGTATGTGAAATTGTTTCTAATGGAGGTGCATGGGCAACTCTTGGACAAGTCATAAATCATACTTTTGAATTTAGAAATCCGAATGCCCATAAGGTAGCTAGAGGAATCAAATATTTATTTCGTAAGCTGAGATTACAGATCTTGGTTAATAGAGTGTTTAGTTATTTAGATGCGAAAGATTTAAATGCCATAAACACAATGAATTATGTTGTTGTAGCAAGAAAAAAATAATAAATGAAACCAATTTTATCAATAATTATTCCTTGTTTTAATTCTGAAGCTACTTTGGATACTACGTTGGAATCTGTATTGAATCAAAAATATCAAAATTGGGAAGCCATAATTGTAAACGATGGGTCAACAGATGGGACCGAGGAAATTGCTTTGCATTGGATTAATAAAGACGATAGATTTAAATATTTTACAAAGCAGAATGAAGGTTTGGGTAAAACTCGAAATTTTGCAATCAACAAATCGTGTGGAATTTTTATACTACCGCTTGATTCCGATAATCAAGTTGAAGAGAGTTTTGTTCAAGATGCTATTTCTATTTTTGAGGCTAATTCTAATATTGGAGTTGTGTACGGTCACGCGCAATATTTTGGTAAAAAGAATGGTTTTTGGGAAGTAGATGATTATAAATTGGAGAAAATGTTGGTTCATAATTATATTGACGCCTGTGCAATTTACAAAAAGAAGTTTTGGGAAGAAGTAGGAGGTTATGATGAAAACATGCCTTATCAAGGTCATGAAGATTGGGAGTTTTGGATAGCTTTAGGAAATTTAAACATTGTGTTTTATCACTTAAATAAAATTGCTTTTAAATATTTTGTTTCGAAAAACACTATGAGTCAGTTATTTACTGATAAAATTATTGTGCAAAACCAAGACTATATTGTTAAAAAATATAGCAGGCAATATCATGAGCAATATACTAAAGCTTTTTTTAGAAATTTAGATATAGATAAATTAAATAGTGAATCGGTTTTAGTTAAAACGAGTAAAGATTTATTATTTATAATTTTGTTTAGAATAAAAAAACGTTTATGGAACAAATAACTCCTTTAGTTTCTATAATTGTTCCCAATTATAATCACTACAACTATTTAAAAGAACGTTTAGAAAGTATTTTCAATCAGACGTATTCTAATTTTGAATTAATTTTATTGGATGATTGCAGTACTGACAAAAGTCAAGGAATCCTTTTAGAGTATGCTGAGGATCCAAAAGTAAGTCATTGTATTTTTAATGAAACAAATTCTGGAAATACATTTATTCAATGGAATAAAGGATTGGTTTTGGCAAAAGGGGATTATATTTGGATTGCGGAATCAGATGATTTTTGTGAACTAAATTTTCTGGAGGAATTGATTCAGCCATTAATTAAAGATGAGGAAATAGTATTGTCGTACTGTCAATCAAAGAGGGTAGATGAATTTAGTATTCATACAGGAGATTGGTTAAACCATACGGCTAGTCTTGACAAAACATTCTTTTTGAAAAATTTTATTTTAAATGGAAATGATTTTATTGAACGTTTCTTGATTTATAGAAATGTCATTCCTAATGCCAGTGGTGTTGTGTTTAGAAAAAGAAATGCTGTTAGTTTAGGGGAATTAGAAACAGATTCTTTTTTAAGGTATTATGGTGATTGGTTGTTTTACATGAAATTAATTACAAACAATAAAGTAGCATTTAAAAGCACCACTTTAAATTCTTATCGATATCATCCTACAAGTGTCATTACTATGGCTCACAAAAGCGGAAAATTTGCATCCTATAATGGAATTGATATTAATGTCAGGAAAAAAATGAAAGCTTTTTTATTGGGTAAAAAACCGAATAATTTGCCAACTATTTTAAAAATTAATAAACAAATCAGTAATGACTTAAAATATGAAAGAGCATTTTATTTTGTTAGAAATCAAGAAAAAATTAAAGGATTTTCACTCTTAATTTCAATATTTAGAACGTTTATTAGAAAATATAAATTCAAAAAAAATATTGAGTTACGAATCAATAAAATGTTTTCTAAAAACACCATATAAGTTTTCATAATGATGAAAAAAATTATATTTATATCAAATAATGCAACAAGAACTGGAGCGCCTTATGTTTTACTATTGTTTTTAAAATGGTTGAAAAAAGAAAATAAAAATATTGAAATTGATGTTCTTTTCTTAGAAGGGGGTGATTTACTAGATGAATTTAAGCAAGTGGCTAATGTATGTTACAACTACAGTGATATTTTAATTAGGAAATCTTTTGGAAACAGGTTGTATTTCTATTTACTCAGAAAAACTAACAAAACTAATACTAGAAAAAATCGGTATATAAAAAAAATTGCTAGTCAGCAATATGACATCATTTATGCGAATACCATTGCCTCAGTTTCAATTGCTACACTTTTAAAAAAGAATTGTAGTAATCAACCCAAATTGGTTGCCCATATCCATGAATTAAATACAACAATTAAGGCTTATTTGCCTAATTTTAAGGAGCATATTCCCCATATCGATTTGTTTATATCTGTTTCTAATATGGTAATGCAACATTTAAATTTAGATTGGGGTATTGATCCATTAAAGAATTATCTTGTTTATGAGTTTTCTGGCAAAGTAGCTAGAAAGCAAGAAGAGAACGAGAAGGTTTTCGAGGTAGGTGCTTCTGGGATGGTGAGTTCGAGAAAAGGAGATGATTTATTTATACAAGTTGCTAATTACATAAAAATACGATATCCGGAAATTAAAATTAAATTTACTTGGGTGGGACAAATTTACAACAGGCAAAGAAACCTTATTGAAGCTGATATAGAGAAAGCAAATCTAAAAGAGACCGTTTTTTTTGTTGGAGAACAAAGCGATCCAGAAAACTATTTTAAAAATTTTGATATTTTTTTAATGACCTCAAGAGAAGATCCTTTTCCCTTAGTTTGTATCGAAGTTGGAAAAATGGGGATTCCCATTATTTGTTTTGAAAAAGCAACGGGAACTGCAGAAATTTTAGTCAATGGCGGTGGCTTTATAGTTCCATACCTTGATGTAGTTGTGATGGCAGAAAAAATTATTATGTATTATAACGATGTTGATTTAAGATTGAGAGATGGAGAAATGAATAAAGTAAATTTTTCAAGATTTACTGCTGAAATTATGGGTGCTGAATTATATACTATTCTTGAAAATATCTAAAGTAAAAAACAATAAATTATTGTTAATGAAATTATAAATTTTGAAAACTAATGTAGCAGTTTCCTGAATTAAAATAAATAAAAGTTAAAATTAACACTGTAAAAAGATCTGATGCAAAAACACTTAATGTTTGCCAATACTGTTCCTTCTTTTTTAAAGTGGATTTTTTGAAGTATTAGTTGAAATATTAGTCGAAGATATAAAAGTTTTTTATGAAGGAAATTAAAATAAATTTTGTTGATTTTTGGCCATCATTCAATAAAACTAATAATTATTTTTATAATTTGTTGGTCAAAAAATACATTGTGTTAATTGATGAAAAACCTGATTTCTTATTTTATTCTTGTTTTGGAGAAGAATATTTAAAATTTGATTGTTTTAGAATATTCTATACTGGAGAAAATAGAAGGCCTGACTTTTCAGTCTGTGATTACGCTTTTTCATTTGATTACAATAACAGAAAAAATCATTTTAGGTTGCCATTATATTCTTTGTATATTGATCATTGTGATATGCTGGATCAATTGCAAACTATTGTCAATAGAGAAGAAGCCAGAAGAATTTGGCGCACTAAGTCTAAGTTTTGTTGTATGGTAATTTCAAACCCAAATTGTATAGAAAGAATAGAATTTTTCAAAAATCTTTCAAAAGTAAAACTCATTGATTCCGGCGGAGCAGTTTTAAATAATGTTGGAGGCAGAGTTGCAGATAAATTTGATTTTATTAAAGATTACAAGTTTGTAATTTCTTTTGAAAACAAGGAACAAGACGGTTATACAACTGAAAAAATAATGGAGCCAATTTTTAAAGATTGTATTCCAATATATTGGGGAAATAGATTAATTGATAAAGATTTTAATGCTAAAAGATTTATCGACTATAATAAATTTAAGTCCGAAAAAGACTTGATTGATGAAATGTTGAAAATAGACCAAAATGAAGAATTGGCTATCGATATCATAATGCAACCCACTTTTAGTTTGGATAAACTATCTCATGAGGAAGAACATCAAGAGGTACTTCGGATATTAATCAAAATTATAGAAAACCATGAAAATCTATTTGTTAGAAAATTATGGAGATACATTCTAAGGTACAATATAGGATATAAAAAGCATAAAAAGAGATTTTTAGTAAAATTAAAATTAGTGTAAATGCTTGCTATAGTAATTCCATATTATAAATTGACTTTTTTTGAGGATACGCTTATTTCACTTGCCCATCAAACTGATAAACGGTTTAAAGTGTATATTGGTAATGATGCCAGTCCAGAAGATCCTCAATTTTTGTTAGATAAATACAAAGAAAGATTTGATTTTAATTATCATAGATTTGAAGATAATTTGGGAGCTATTTCACTTGTAAAACAGTGGGACCGTTGCATTGCTCTGTCAGGAAATGAGGATTGGATGATGTTGCTTTGTGATGATGATACACTCAGTGAGAACTGTATTGCTGATTTTTATAAAAGTTTACCAGAAATTAATGAAAATGAATGTAATGTAGTTCGTTTTGCAACACGAGTAAAACAAATGGAGCTACGAAAAATCTCTGAGTTGTACGAGCACCCGGTACTTGAAAAAGCAACTGATTTTATGTACAGACGGATGACTAACTCCACCCGTAGTTCTTTATCGGAATATATTTTTAGAAAAAGTATGTATTTGCGCTACGGTTTTTTTGATTATCGTTTGGCTTGGCATTCTGATGATAGGGCTTGGCTTGAATTTTCGCAATTTAAATATATTTATTCTATTAATTCAGCATCTGTGTGTTTTAGGTTAAGCAAGGAAAATATTTCTAGAAGTGACTTTAGGATAGAAGAAAAAAATCAAGCTACTTTAGCATTTTATCATTTTGTTATATTTAAGCATATTTTAAAATTTAAACGGCTTCAACGTAAAGAACTGTTACATGTCTATGAACAATTTATTTACAAAATCAATAAAGCAAATTTTAGTTTTTTTATTTGCGTTTTTACACTCTTATTTATCAATTTATATTTTATACAATCTATAAAGTTTGCAAGACGACTTTTAATCCATTTAAATAAGCATGCTCAAAGTTCCTAAAATTTCTATTATTATTCCAGTGTATAATCGGGAGCATTTGCTAACCTATACTTTAGACAGTATTATTGGGCAATCATTTACGGATTGGGAATGTATACTTGTAGATGATCATAGTTCTGATACCTCTTTTGAAGTTATGGATTTGTACCAGAAAAAAGACTCTCGTTTTAAAGTCTACAAAAGACCAAATGAACTAAAAAAAGGGGCTAATGCGTGCCGTAATTTTGGATATACAAAATCGATAGCACCATTGATAAAATGGTTTGATAGCGACGATTTAATGCTTTCCGATCATTTAAACATCGCTTATCAAACATTAATTGAAAAAGAGTTGGATTTTGTAGTTACGGATACTATAAATTTTGATCACGATACTGCCGCACTTTTGGATAAACCATATTCTTTTGATCGAACTCAAGAAAGTATCAATGCTGAAAATTTTGCTTACGTACGGATTGGCTGGATTACGGATGATTTTTTGGGTACCCGAAAAATTGTTGATTCTGTGAAATTTAATGAAAATATTATTGACGGTGACGAGTATAATTTTTTTATAAAAGTATTACAAAATGAAGTCAAAGGAGCATTTATAAGTCAAACGTTAACACATAGAAGAATACATATTGATTCTATTTCTTTAAAAAATAGACAAAATGATATTAATTATATGTCAATATTAGCTACGTTAAAATATCAGACAGCAAATGATTTGGTTATCTATAAGAATAATACATTAATAAGGTGGTTTTTATCGGGCTACATGCGCATTTCCTTTGATTTAGCTCTTACAAGAACGGGATTACCTTATAAAAAAGAGTCTTTTAAGTTGATTTGTAAATATCATTCTATTAAAAGAGGTGTTGCCTTTTTATTAGCGATTTTTCTGGGTATCTATTTTAAAAAAGGATATAATATTATGAAATATGCACGAAAATAAATTAAAGAGGAAACCTCTAGTTTCAATTATTCTTCCTGTGTATAATGGGGAAAAATTCCTAGCAAGATCTATCGAAAGCTGCCTGAATCAAACCTATCAAAATTTGGAATTAATCATTGTTTATGATTCTTCTACTGATAATTCTTTGGAAATAATCAGGTCCCATGCTAACAAAGACAGTAGAATTAAAATCATTAATAATGTCGAAAAAAAGAATTTACCAGCTGGTCTAAATATTGGTCATTATGTTGCAAAAGGCGATTTTGTCACTTGGACAAGCGATGATAATATATTTGAAACAATTGCGATTGAAGAGATGTCAAAAAAACTTTGTGAAAATGATATTGATGTAGTGTATTGCGATATGGTAATAATTGATCATAATGGTGAAAAAGTTAGGGACTTTGTTTTTCTTGATTTAGAAAATATAATATTCCGCAATTATATTGGTAACTGTTTTCTCTACAAAAAAGAAGTTTTTGAGAGAAACAAGGGGTATGATGAAAATTGTTTTTTAGTAGAAGACTATGATTTTTGGTTGAGGGCAATTGCACATAGTCGTTTTTACCAGCTCAGAAAAAAACTGTACCGTTATAGAAAACACGATTCAAGTTTAACCCATCAAATTGCAGTTGATAATGAAAAGAAACAAATTTTTAATGAGAGTGTAATTAAAATGTATGACAGTTTCTCAAAAACATTGTTAGAAAAGGATTATTTAATTATTAGGGAATTTTTAAGCAAATCTTTAACCTATCAAAAAATAACTTTTAAATGGATTATAGACAATGAAAGTGTTATTAACGAATTCAAACAACAGTTGTCCCATAATATTAATTTCCAAAATAAAAATACAATTGAAAAAGTATTTTTAAATAAAATAGTTCATTTAATGGTTCTAGATCAGGGTACGAAAACTAATCTATCCAAATCTTTTTATATTGTAAAAAAATACGGTTTTTTTTTGGATAAAAAAGCAATCAAAACGTTAATCAAATATTCATTTTTTAAGAAATAGAGATGCCAAAAGTGTCCATAATAATGGCGACTTATAACAGGTCGGAATATATATTAGAATCTATACAATCGATTTTGGCTCAAACCTATCAAGATTGGGAATGCATTATTATTGATGATGGAGGAACCGATAATACTCTGGAAATTTTATCACCTGTATTAAAGCATGATATTAGATTTCAATATTTAGTACGTACCCCAAATTATCAAAAAGGATTACCTGGAAGTAGGAATTACGGTTTAGACGTGGCAAAAGGTGATTATATTATATTTTTTGATGATGATGATATTGCACATCCCCAAAACTTAGAATTATGCGTATTCGAATTATCCGATAAGCAGCTCTCTTTTTGTAGGTACATCAGGGATGTTTTCAGAGGAGATTTTGTTTATAATTTTGATTACTCAAAAGAGTATACCTCTTTTTATATTGACAGTAGCGATATCAACAAAGTATTGAGAAATGAATTGCAATTTAATTCTTGTGCAGTCATGTGGACAAAAGAATGTTATATAAATCATAGATACACAGAGCATTTAAAGTACGCAGAAGAATGGGAGGTCTATGCACGAATCATAACTTCAGTAAATAAAGGTATATCGATTAACAAAACCCTTTATTATGGCAGAAAACACAATGTGTCTATCACGGGGGACTTTGGTAATAGAAATTTAAATAGTTTGTCCTCTTACACAGACGCCATCCAGTTAGTAATTGCAAATTTAAAAAATAAAAAAATGTTGTCTAGTGAAATAATTCGTTATTTTATTCAAGTTTCTTTGCAATATAAAAAATTCAACTTGTTTGAAAGAATTATAAATACCTTAGATTTACCAAAAAGACAAGAACTAAAATGGAGATTGTTTTATGCTCATTTGCCATTACGGTTGTATTTTTATGTAATTTGGAAGAAGATTAAAAAATAAGTAATATCAATTAAATGAAATTTTTGGTAATCGCACAAAATTTAAAAGTCTCAGGGGCAAGTGAAGGGATTGTTTCCCGTTCTTTTCTGGCTAAGTTGCGAATGGCTTATCCGGAGTCTATTATTGATGTGTTGTATTTGAAAAATCATTATAGCGAAGATCAATTGCATTTATTGCCGGTTGATTCCATTCAATCCCATGTTATTAATTTAAAACCTCCCTTTGTCATCAAATGGTTGAATCGGATTTCTTGGCGTCTTTTTCATATTTCTTTGTACGATCGGTTTGTGCATAAATCGTATGGTTCTTATATTTCAAAAATAGACCACGAGCAGTACAATCATATTTTTATCAGGAGTTCAGGCTTGAATCACGAAACGCTATTGGGCGGCAGAGATTTACCTATTCTTAAAAAAGCAATTATTAATTTTCATGATCCCTATCCTTTTTTTTGGTACCAAGGCTCTCATCATGAGCTGTCTGGTGTAGAATTATTTCGACTCAAAACGATGTATAAAGTAATTCAGCAGGCTAAAGGTTGCATCAGTACTGCACAATTAATGTCTAATGATTTAGAATTTTTATATGGTTCCCGTAAAAAATTCTACACTATACCACATCAGTTTTCACCGTCTGTTTTTGATTTGTCAGATATTCAACAGGTCCAGCTTAAGCAAAAAAAGCTTACGATTGCGTATCATGGCTCTATACAGTTTGGGCGAAAAATTAATACCCTATTGGATGCCTATGCAGCATTAGTAAATGAGAATGCAACAATCAAAGAAGAAACGGAATTTGTATTGCGTTTAGGAGGAGGAGATGTAAATGCTTTGCAGGATAACTATAAGGAATGTAGCAATATTGTAATATTACCCACTTTAAATTTTTCTAATTCGGCTTATGAGCAAGCTTATATTGCTGATATTAATGTTATATTAGAGAATGGACCATTGTACTGTAATATTTTAGTTGGGAAAGCGCCTTTTTTAGCTTCAATACATAAACCTGTATTTTGTATCTCACCAGAGCGGAGTGAATTAAGACAAATTATCAAAGACTCCCAATTGATTGCAAATGGAGGTGATATTGGAGATGTTAAAGTAAAATTAGAAGTGCTTATTGAGAAAAGATTGGTTTCTAATGAACCCGTCTATTGTTTTGGGGATTACTTTAGTGATGAACATTTTAAAAAGAAATTAAATGAAGTTTTATTTCAAAAGAGTTTTTAAATTATTTATTTTAATTACAAAATTTTAAAAAATAATAATGAGAGAAACATTAATAAAGCAATTGCTTTTTATTTATAAATATTTTATTAAAAGTAATTTTATAAGGAATCGCATCAAATATTTATTAGGAGTTAGGAAAGTAGTAATCCTTTATAATAAATTTAAAATTAATGTTGGTGTAAAATCGGCAATTGAATCTAATGTATTTTTTGATACTTACAATGAAGCTGAAGTTTTAAAACTTATAGAAAAATATTCCTCTATGAATTATACTTTTTTTGATGTTGGCGCAAATATTGGTATTCATTCTTTAACAGCAGCAGCGACTAATTCGAAAATTGCTGTATATTCTTTTGAGCCAGAAGTTAATAATTACAATTCTTTTTTAAAAAATATTATTTTAAATGAATTTGATAATATAATGCCTTTTAGAATGGGGGTTGGGAGTACAGTAAATAATGTTCTTTTAAATATAAATGAAGGGTGGAATAAAGGAAAGCATTCAATGAAAATAAATTTTTCGGGTAGTAATAAAAAGGTTTCTATTCCGATAATACAACTAGATTCTTTCAGGAATTATGTTGATTCACAATATTTACTTCTGAAAATTGATGTTGAAGGGTTTGAGAAAGAAGTTTTAGATGGTGCTAAATTGCTTTTAAATCAAGTTGAAAATATTGTTATTATTATTGAACTAGTGACAGAAATTAATTCAACACAAACTTGCAATAAAATATTTAGTTTTTTAAAACACTTTAATTTTGATAAAGTCTTTAAAATTGAAAACAACAAAAAATTAATTGAAGTATTTAATTTTGATAGTAGTGGCGATTATATATTTTTAAAAGGTAATCATGCTATAAATTCATTTATTTAAAAATAAATAATATTCGTGCGAATAGGTAATAACCCACATAAAGATAAAGCCATACTTCAATCAGACTACCTTCATCAGGTAGTTATTCCTGTATATATTCCTCATCAAGAAGGATACTTTAAAGACAGTCTAAGGATTTTTCAATTATGTATGCAATCGCTCTTGAAAACGGTTCATAGTAAAACCTGTATTACTGTTGTTAATAATGGAAGTTGTGAAATGGTAATCGAATATTTAGATCAGATCTATCATGAGGGTCATATACAAGAACTCATTCATACGGAGAATATAGGAAAATTGAATGCAGTGCTAAAAGGTCTTGCCGGGAATAATATAGAGTTAGTTACCATAACTGATGCCGATGTATTATTTTTAGAGAATTGGCAAGAAGCCTCAACAAAAGTATTTAGAACATTTCCAAAAGCAGGTGTAGTGGGTGTTGTACCTCAATTTTGCATGTATAAAAATAAGTGTGGAAATATTCTTTTTGACACTCTTTTTAGTAAAAAATTAAAATTTATTCCAATACAATCCTCAGAAGGATTTATTCGTTTTTATGACAGTATCGGTTGGGATAGAAGTTATAATAAAGATTATCTAAAATACGGTTTAGGCTTAGAACATGATGGTGTTAAGGTATTTGTAGGTTCAGGACATTTTGTAGCGACCTATAAAAAACAAATGTTCCAAGAAATGAAATCGTATTTCAATTATAAATTAGGAGGAGATTCAGAAAATTACTTAGACACTTTACCTTTGAAATATGATTATTGGAGAGTAACCACTTATGATAATTACGCCTATCATATGGGAAATGTTTTCGAAGATTGGATGTCTGAAATCGAACATAAT
The DNA here is from genome assembly GCF_003633605.1 of Flavobacterium sp. 120. NCBI lineage: Bacteria > Pseudomonadati > Bacteroidota > Flavobacteriia > Flavobacteriales > Flavobacteriaceae > Flavobacterium > Flavobacterium sp. 120. Next base: position 639,628 of record NZ_RBKZ01000001.1, read on the forward strand.
AAAAACAACAGTACTGAAATCGATTCGGGGTTTAAACTACATAAACGTGCTAAGGATTCTATAGTTGGATTAAAAAGTAAAATATTTTCTAAGGTTTTAGGTAGTGAGTTTGTTTCTAGGTTTTTTTACCGATGGAAAAAATTACCTAAAACAATGATTAAAAATTATTCTACAATTGCGCCAATCGTAAAATAAGGGTCCATTTCGATATGTTAAGTTTTTAAAAATTAATATATGTGGTTGGTGACTTATGGTTTTCTTTGAGATGTATGAGGTATGATTTTGTATGTCAAGGGGTAGTTGATGAACGATTATGCTTTCCTCTATTCAAGTTTAATAAAAAATCTAACCGATAGAGGTGATTTATGAAGAATTATATTTTTGGATTGAATGGTCTTAGAGCTATTGCAGTTTTTTTAGTTATACTGTCTCATCGATTGCCAGTGAACCATTTCCTTAAAAAATTTTCAATTGGGGATTACGGTGTCACCTTGTTTTTTGTTTTGAGTGGTTTTTTAATTTCAAGATTACTATTTTTTCAAATTCAAAATCAAGTGATTTCAAAGACTTCGGATTTTGTTATTCTAAAAAAATTTATTTTGAGAAGAAGTTTACGTATTTTCCCTATTTACTATTTGTTGCTTTTTTTTATGTATTTTACTGATGGGATTATAGGGAATCGTTTCCGAGAAAATTTTTCATGGTATTTTTTTTATGGAGCCAATTATCTAAATTATACAACGAATAAATGGTATGGTAGTTTGGCTCATTTTTGGTCGCTTTCAGTAGAGGAACAGTTTTATCTTTTTTGGCCATTATGCTTACTTTTTATTTTTAAAAGAAGTCTTTTTAGCTTTATTTGTTTTGTTATTTTGTTGGGTACTTTGTATCCGTTCTTTTTTGAAGGTAAGGTTGAAATACTAACATTAAGTTCTGTGAATGCTTTTGGAATTGGAGCCTTATTAGCTTATTTTGAAATTATGAAACCCAATCGGATTTTATTTTTTAATTTGAGTTTGAAATGGCTTTTTGTTCCTATATTAGTTTTAGTATTTACGAATAACTTAATGTTTGAAATTCCTTTTTTTTCTGAAAGATTAGCTGTTTCAATACTATCAGTAACTTTGATCTCGTTTTGTCGATTTAATGGTAATCATTTCATGGTCCAAAAAATTCTCGAAAATAGAATTATAGAATTTGTTGGTTTAATTAGTTATGGGATTTATCTCTATCACAACATTCTTCCTAAATATTGGTCTTGGGGGCTTCAAAAGATTAATGTAGTAACCCCGAGCTCTTTGGGTCAATTTTCGTATATTGAATTTGTTTTACAAACTTTATTTCTAATTTTTTTAAGTTACTTATCCTGGATTATCATAGAAAAACCAATTTTGAAATTAAAAAAATATATAACGTATTAATTTTTCATCAAATAAATTAGACTTTTATACTTTTTGTAATCGGCATTTAATAGACTAGTTTAGTATTTTTATAATTTAAAATATAGTTTTATTATAGTTATGGTGACACAAAGTATGATTGAGAATTGAAGAGAAATTTATTTTTAGCCCCATATAAATTACTAATTTGATTTTCTTGATTTCACCGCATTTTTATAAATCGTTTAGTAACTATCTTTACAAAATATTTTTTTGCTTCGATCTAAGCGTTAAATTATAATAAAAACAATAAATTTTTTTTAAAAAATATTTGAAGTTGAAAAATGAGGAAAAAATATTTTCGATTCTCATAAGTACCAAGAACAGATGTAATGATTTGATTCTTACATTAAGAAAATTAGAGTATTTGTTAATTCGGAACGATGTTGAATGTATTATCTATGATGATGGTTCGAATGATGGAACGTTTAATTATATTCAGAATAATTATCCTACTATCTTACTCAAAAGAAATGAAGTGTCAAAAGGATATTTATATTGTAGAAACAAAATGCTTAGCCAAACAAAAGCAATGTATGCTATTTCTCTTGATGATGACGCTCATTTTTTAACAAATAATCCTTTGGAACCAATCCAAAATTATTTTGAATCCAATCCGCATTGTGGTTTGATTGCCTTTCGAATATTTTGGGGGCGTACCGAACCACTAAATACAGTTTCATTTGAATTTCCTCAACGTGTACAAAGTTTTGTGGGCTGTGCTCATGTTTGGAGAATGAAAGCTTGGCACAATATACCCAATTACCCGGAATGGTTTGTTTTTTATGGAGAGGAGGATTTTGGAGCATTTCAGTTGTTTAAGCAGAATTTGGGAGTACACTATTTTCCTGAAATATTAGTCAATCATAGAGTAGATTTGAAATCACGAAAGAACAATTCCGATTACTATATTCGTTTACGAAGTTCTTTACGTTCTGGATGGTTTTTGTGTTTTTTGTTTTATCCCAAACGTATTATTCCGCGAAAAATGGTATATTCGATTTGGAAGCAATTGCAATTAAAAGTGTTTAAAGGAGATGTAAAAGTCTTACAGGTACTCTGTTTGGCGCTATTTGATTTATTTTTTGCAATACCCAAAATAATACAAAATAGTAATCGATTGACTGAAAACGAATTTAATAGTTATGAAAAGCTTCCTGCTGCCAGGATATATTGGCAGCCTAAAGATAACGTTATTAGTTCAGATTTTTTTAAATGAAAAATATAGCAATAATTCCAGCGCGTGGAGGCTCTAAACGGCTGCCTGATAAAAATAGTCTTTTGTTTGGAGGTATTCCACTTATTGCTCACAGTATTTTGTTTGCTCAGCAACATAAGGATATTGTAGACGAAATTTACGTATCGACAGATGATGAGGTAATAAAAAAAATAGCACTAGATTATGGAGCTCAGGTGATTGACCGTCCAGCATATTTGTCAGGAGATTTAGAACCTACAATAACAGCTGTTCAACACGCTTTAGATGTTATTCCGTACGCTGTTGACACAGTGGTTTTATTGCAAGCAACTAATCCATTGCGACCTGAAAATTTATTACGTGAAGCTTTTGAATATTATAGTATCAGCGATTCTGACAGCTTATTCACTGTTACCAGAAACCATCAAAAATTAGGTAAAATTTCAAACCATTGCTTTGAACCTTATAATTATACCATAGGCCAACGCAGTCAAGATTTAGAACCGCTTTATTTTGAAAATGGACTGTTGTATATAAGTAAAGCAAAATTGATAAAAGAAGGCAAAATATTTTCTCAAAATAGCATACCTTATGAAGTAAATCATATTTTTGCCAGTATTGATATCGATACTCAAGATGATTTTGATTATGCGGAGTATTTGTATCAAAAAATCATAATTCATAATTCATAACATATTTTATGAACCCATACATAGAAATAGCAGGAAGAAAAATAGGACCCGATTATCTACCATTAGTAATCGCAGAAATAGGGATTAATCATGAAGGCTCTTTACAAATAGCAAAAGAAATGGTTGATGCTGCGGGTAGGGCTGGTGTTGAGGTAGTCAAACATCAAACACATATAGTTGCTGACGAAATGAGTGGTGCGGCTAAGAAAGTAATTCCTGGTAATGCTGATGTTTCTATTTATGAGATCATGGAGCGGTGTTCTTTGAACGAAGCCGATGAGTTGGAGTTGAAAAATTATGTTGAAAGCAAAGGGATGATCTTTATTTCTACCCCTTTTTCTCGTGCCGCTGCAGATCGTTTGGAAAAATTTGATGTACCAGCTTATAAAATCGGTTCCGGGGAATGTAATAATTATCCATTATTAGAACACATAGCTTCTTTTGGAAAGCCCGTCATTTTAAGTACCGGAATGAATACCATTGACAGTATCACCAAAGCTGTAGCAATATTCGATAAACATAAAGTTCCAGTAGCCTTATTGCATACTACGAATTTGTATCCAACACCCATTCATTTAGTGCGTTTTGGAGCTATGATGGAAATGCATAACGCTTTTCGTGATAATGTTTTTGGATTGTCAGACCATACTTTAAATAATAATGCCTGTCTTGGTGCTGTTGCTTTGGGTGCCAGTATTTTGGAACGCCATTTTACGGATCATATGTATCGCACGGGCCCAGATATTGTGTGTAGTATGGACGAACAAGCTTGTACAGAACTTATTGTTTCTTCCGATGAAATGTGGCAAATGCGAGGTGGAACAAAAAAACCTGCTTTAGAGGAACAAGTTACCATCGATTTCGCTTTTGCAACTGTTTGTTCTATTCAATCCATACAAAAAGGGGAACTATTTACTAAAGAGAATATTTGGGTGAAACGACCTGGGACAGGAGCTCTATTAGCTGATAAATATGACTCTATCATTGGTAAGATTGCAACAAGAGATATTTGTGACGATGAACAATTAAAGTATAATGACTATGAATGAAAAAATATCGGTAGTCATCCGGAATAAAAATCAAGCTGAGTCTTTAGATTTCTTACTTAATAATCTGAAAAAAAGATATTTTGAAGATATTGATGAAATTATAGTGTTGGATAATTTATCTACCGACAATAGTTCATCTGTAATACAAAAACACGCTGTAAAAAAAGTCTCTATTGATAAATTTTCTTATGGTGGGAGTGCAAATTTAGCAGCAGAAAGTGCCTCCAATGATATTGTGGTTATTTTTAGTGCGCATGCATATCCTGTAAGCCACGATTTCTTTAAGTTGATACAATTAAGTTTTCAAAATAACAGTAAATTGGCCGGCCTAAGATGTCTGCATAACAAGAATGATTATGCGCTCTATATAAATGGCGTAACGGCTAATGAAAATCCAAATGGGGCAGGTGTGATTTTTTGTGGATCAGCTTTTAATAAAAATGTGTGGAGAGAGTTGAAGTTTAAAGAAGACATTCAAACCATGGAAGATAAGGAATGGACTAAAAGAGTTTTGGATAAAGGATACGCTATTGAATTTACTCCATCTATTTTTTGCTACGACATAAAGCGAAGTAATAAAGAACTTTTTTTTAGATATAAAAATGAAGTTATTGGAGGATATCAATTATGGCATACGGAACATAATTTTATTACCGCTTTAAAAATGTTGGTAGGCTCCAAAATAAGTGCTTTTAGAGTTTTTATCAGCAGTATTTATTATTCTTTTAAAAGATTCTTTTTTCTTTTAAAATTTATAAATAATAAGCCTGAAAAATTTTAAAGGCTAGCTCATGTTCTACAGAGTAAATTTAATACAACATCATTTTTAATGAAAAAAATCCTTTTTCTTACCGGAACGCGAGCAGATTTTGGTAAAATAAAATCACTAATTTCTGTTCTTGATGATCATCAAGATTTTGAAGTTTTTGTTTTTGTAACAGGAATGCATTTGCAAGAAGAATATGGATACACGCTTTTAGAAATTGAACGTTGTAATTTTAAAAATGTACATACGTTTGAAAATCATACGCATGAAACTACAATGGACTTAACATTAGCCAAAACGATAGAAGGCTTGTCAAGTTACTGCAAAAAAGTGAATCCGGATTTGATTGTCGTTCATGGGGATCGAGTTGAAACTTTGGCTGGAGCTATTGTAGGTTCTTTGAATAATATTCTAGTAGCACACATTGAAGGAGGCGAGCTTTCAGGTACTGTTGACGAATTAATTCGGCATAGTGTCAGTAAGTTAAGTCATATTCATTTTGTTTCTAATGATGATGCAGCAAAACGCTTGCTTCAAATGGGAGAAATTGCGACTTCTATTTTTACTATAGGTTCGCCAGATATTGATATTATGTTTTCGGATTCGCTCCCTAGTTTAGCAATTGTAAAACACTATTATGAAATCAATTTTGATGAATTTGCCATTGTAATGTTTCACCCTGTGACAACAGAAGTTGTAGAAATGCAAAAATATGCAACGGATTTTATCAACAGTTTATTAAAAGATTCCCATAATTATATAGTAATTTATCCTAATAATGATTTAGGGAGTCAATGTATAATAAAAGAATACGAAAGGGTAAGAGATAATAATCGTTTCAGAGTTTTTCCTTCCCTGCGTTTTGAATATTTTTTAACTTTTTTAAAGAATTCCCAATTCATCATTGGTAATAGTAGCGCCGGAATCAGGGAAGCTCCCTATTATGGAATTCCTATCATTAATATTGGGTCTAGACAGCAAAATAGAGTTGTGCATGCTGATATAATAAATATTGATTATACTGTTGAAAGTATCGATAAAGCTTTACAGTCTATAGATTCCCACAAAGTACAAATTACAACAACAGATTTTGGACAAGGAAATAGTACTGCTTTATTTTTGAACTCCATTCAAAATGGCGATATTTGGAAAATAAATCATCAAAAACAGTTTAGAGATAATTCTTAAAAATAAATAATTTGTGCTAACCGTTAGTAATTATCATTACATAAGAGAAAATTATAAAACTAATTATCCAAGTGTTTTTGGGGTAACACCATGTCAATTTAAAGAACAACTTTTACTTTTAAAAAATCAAGGGGATTTTATTTCTGCGAATGATTTGACTAATAATGCAGATATAATCATCAATTCTAAAGAGAATTTTATTTTAATAACCTTTGATGATGGATTAAAAGAACAGTATGATTTTGGTTTATCAATATTGAATTCTTTGAATATACCCGCGTTATTTTTTGCTAATTCGATTAATTATGATCAAAAAAAAGTCAGTACAGTTCATAAAATTCATTTATTACGCTCTATTATTTCTTCAGATGATTTTTTAAAAAGTATTTCAAAAATTGACACAACAAAAATCAATAATATAAATACTTTTAAAGCTAAAGAGATTTATATTTACGATGATGAAAAAAGTGCTGTTTTAAAGTATATTTTAAATTTTAGATTAACATTTTCAGAACAAGAAAAAATAATAGATAGCTTATTTTTAGCTTATTATGATGAATCAGCAGTTTTGAATAGTTTGTATTTCAATGAATTGAATATAAGAGAATTAGCTTCAATTGGTTTTTTAGGAAGCCATACTCATAGCCATTACCCGTTAGGGTTATTAGAAAGTAAAGACATTATTTTAGAATTACAAAATTCTAAAATATATTTTGAAAAACTAACTAATACAACTATAAATACCGTTGCATATCCTTATGGAAATAAGGAATCTTGTACTAATGAAGTTGCTGAAATTGCAAAAAAAGTAGGCTACAAGATAGGATTTACTACTGATAGAGGTGTGAATAAAGGAAACGAAAATAAATTATTATTAAATCGTTACGATTGTAATGATTTAGTTGGCGGGAAAAATTATAGAATATGATTACGAGAGAAGCAACAGTAAAGGATTGGGGAAAATTATTACAATTTTTTAAAATAATTTATAGAGAAAATCACCCATTACACAATCAAGAATTTTGGCAATGGCAATATGGCGATTCACAATATGGTCGTTCCTTTATTTGTTTAAATGTAAAAGGAGAAATTGTAGGACATGTTGGAGCTAATTTTCAAGATGGGGTAGCTTGGATTATTAATGTATATTTAAATGACGAGTGCAGGGGTAAAGGTATTTTAAGTAAATTATATAGTTTAGCCAGAGATTATTATCCATTGGCTGCCACTGCTGCAAATGAAGCTGGCTTGGGGTTGTATAAAAATATGCGTTGGATTCGTTATTATGATTTAGTAAGATATGTAAAAATAAATCCTTCGATTTCAGATAAATCGTTTGTTTCAGTATGTAAAAATGTTTCAGTTAATATTGAGAGTTTTATAAAAAAGGACACTCATTATTTTCAACAACCAAATATTAAAGGTATTCAACTTAATGATGGATCAAGAGCTGTAAGTCAAGAGAATGTTGGAGGTTTACGAGTTTTAGAAATTGAAAATTTGCTAGAATTAGAAAATCAAGCTTGGGAATTAGGTTATAATTGGGTGGATTATATTACCTCTTGGAACGATTTAAAGACAAAAGATTTGGATAAAAATAATTGGACCTTAGATTATAAGAACGTAGTTCCTTGGAGATTGAATCCAGTTGAAGAAAACTATTTTTGTGACATTACATTTTTATCTGAAAAGCCTTTAGATAATGAATTTGTAGTTAAAAGAAATTTTTCTGATCATGGAAGAATAGGAAGTTTGTAACAATATAAAATGAATAAAAGAAAAATTTTAGTTTTATTACCCGACGGAATTGGATTGCGAAATTTTGCCTATTCCAAATTTTATGATATCGGAAAAAAAGAAGGATTTGATATTCTTTATTGGAATAACACACTATTCCCTTTGAGTAATTTAGGATTTGAGGAAATTACAATAACCAATGCGAAAATTCATCCATTTACGGATATTTTAAAAAATGCGAGAAAGCAAATTGAGTTAAATTTAAATATAAAAAAAACAAAAGATTCTGTTTACGATTCATATCGATTTCCAAATTCTTATAAAACTTTCAAGTCAACTTTAAAAAATCTAGCTATTCATACGATAACTATTTTTTTTTCATCAAAAAAGGGTTTAAGAAAAGTTAGACAGTTAATTTTAACAAATGAACGTAAAACCGATTATTATCAAAATTGTTTAACCACATTACTACAAGAGAAACCAACAATGGTTTTTTGTACCAATCAAAGAATTAGTTTTGCAATATCGCCTTTATTGGCAGCTCATGATTTAAAAATTCCTACAGCAACGTTTATTTTCTCATGGGATAACCTGCCAAAAGGGACAATGGTCGTAGAAACTGACTATTATTTTGTATGGAGTAAACTCATGAAAGAAGAGCTTCTTTATTATTATCCTTACATAAATGATAATCAAATTGTTATTGCAGGAACACCTCAGTTTGAAAATCATTATGATAAGAACTCTATAGAAGCTAAGGCGAGTTTTTTTAAACAGAATAATTTAGATTTGGACAAAAAATATCTTTGTTTTTCTGGCGATGATATTACTACTTCTCCAGATGATCCATCATATTTAGAAGATTTTGTAAAAGCAATAATCCTGTTAAATAAGAAAGGCAATAATCTTGGAATTATTTTTAGAAGATGTCCTGTTGATATTTCGAGTAGATATGATGTAATAATTTCGAATTACAAAGATTTAATTGTAGAAATTGCTCCAAAATGGGAAAATATCAATAATTCATGGAATACAATTTTGCCAACTAAAGAGGATGTGATTCTATTATCAAATACTATTACATATTCTGAATTGGTAGTTAATTTGGGTTCCTCTATGGTTTTTGATTATGCTAGCCATAGTAAACCATGCGCTTATTTTAATTATAATCAAAAAGATCGATCCAATAAGAATTGGGATTTACATCAATGTTATAAGTATGTTCATTTTCGTTCTATGCCTACAGATGCAGTAGTTTGGTTGAATTCACCGGATGAAATTGCCTCTAAAATAGAAATGATGTTGAGTGATGAAGCTCAAAAAGTGGTTGCTAATGCTCAAGAATGGTTTGAAAAAATTAACCAGCATCCAGCAGAAGATGCTTCTCAACGTATTTGGGAAAGCATTTCCAAAATTTGTAAAAAGGAAACATGTTAAAACAAACTATTTTATCGGATTATAAACGATATGGTATTACTAAAATTAGCTTTTGGGTACTCGTCAAGACTTTTATAATTATGCCTGTCCCTGGGTTGAAATTCATGACTATTTTTCGCTTAACTCAATTTTTTAGAAGCAGGAACAGGCCTTTGTTTTATTTTTTCTTTCTGTGGTTGCGGAACTTAAAAGTTAAGTACGGATTTGATATCTCCTACAGAACTCAAATTGGGAAAGGTTTTTATATTGGACATTTTGGAAATGTGGTTATTCATGGGGATACCGTAATAGGAGATAATTGTAATATTTCTCAAGGAATAACTTTTGGAGTTAGCAATTCAGGAGCTCATATTGGAGTCCCAAAAATTGGAAATAGTGTATTTATTGGACCAGGTGCCTGTGTTTTCGGTGCAATAACAATTGGGAATCATGTTACCATAGCTGCAAATGCAGTTGTAACGGAAGATGTACCGGATTATCATACAGTAGTGAGTTCTAAAACCACAATAATCAATAAGGATTTATCCTCTTTCTACATTCATAATAGCTGAAAATAGTATGTTTTTTAATTCTTTATCCTTTGCCGTTTTCCTGCCTATTGTGTTTGTGTTGTATTGGTTTGTTTTTAACAAAACTAAAAGCACTCAAAATGCAGTATTGATAGTAGCGAGTTATTATTTTTATTCCTGTTGGGATTGGCGTTTTTTATTTCTGTTGGTTTTTTCTACGTTTTTGGATTATTACACCGGTATTCGAATTGAAAAAGCGAAAACTGAGGCTGGCCGTAAATTTTGGTTTTGGTTGAGTATAAGCATCAATCTTGGTTTTCTGGGTGTTTTTAAATACTATAATTTTTTTGCTGATTCTTTTTCTGAGTTATTGAATGGATTTGGATTGCAAACGAGTCCTTTATTGCTGAATGTAGTTTTACCTGTGGGTATTTCGTTTTATACCTTTCACGGATTATCATACGTTATTGATATCTATTTAAAAAGAATCAAAGCCGAATATAATTTCGTGGATTATTCCTTGTTTGTCAGTTATTTTCCATTGCTGGTTGCCGGCCCCATAGAGAGAGCCACACATTTATTACCACAAGTAAAAATAAAACGTAACTTTAACTATCAAAAAGCCAAAGAAGGAGCAAATCAATTCGTTTGGGGATTGGTCAAAAAAGTTGTCATTGCGGATACCTGTGCTACGTATGCTAATGCTATTTTTGATAATTACGAATCCATGAATTCTCTGTCATTGTTATTGGGAACCGTTTATTTTGCGTTTCAGATATATGGTGATTTTTCGGGTTATTCGGATATGGCTTTGGGAATGTCAAAATTATTTGGAATCGATTTGTTGCGTAATTTTAATTACCCCTATTTTTCTCGTGATATTGCTGAGTTTTGGCGTCGATGGCACATTTCTTTATCGTCTTGGTTTCGGGATTATTTATATATTCCTTTGGGAGGCAGCAGTGGTGGTATGGCGATGAAAATTCGAAATACCTTTGTGATTTTTTTGGTTAGTGGGTTTTGGCATGGTGCGAATTGGACTTTTATTGCCTGGGGATTTATTAATGCGCTGTATTTTTTACCGTTGTTACTTTTAAAAAAGAACCGGTCTAATATGGAACCGGTTTCATTGCATTGGAATTGGAACTCTTTTAAAGTAGTTTTAAGTATCATTAGTACCTTTTCATTAACCTGTTTGGCCTGGGTTTTTTTTAGGGCAAAATCGATAGGTGATGCTTTTGACTATATTGGTCGTATTTTTACTGATCAGCGTTTTTTACCGCAGTATTTAGAAAATGAGCGCTATAATTATGAAATTGCATTGTTGACTGGCATTTTTGTAGTAGTTGAGTGGAACAGCCGAATGCAGGTGGAACCCATTTCTGGAAGATACAGTAGTCTTAAATTAGCATTATGTATTGCAGCTATCGTTGCTTTAGGAACGTATTCGGATTATAAAGAATTTATTTATTTTCAATTTTAATTAGGAGTTTGGTATAAGTTTTAATTTTCCTCGGCTATAAAAAGCTTACAATTTAAAATATTATGAAATGCGATAGTGGTGTATTTCTTTTTTTTCTTTAGGATTGTAGAAGCAAAAAGAAATCTTGAGTATAAATAATAATTAGAATGAATTTATAAATATAAAAGTGGGTAAACCTACCATGAAGCAGTTTTTACTTTTGACTTTCAAAATACTATTCCTTACGGCATTGATTGCTGTAGTTTTAGACTTTCTTTATACGGCTACCTACTTACAGTCCTCCAATAGGGGGAAAATTGAGTATGTTTACAATTCAAAGGCCAGGAATTACGACGTTGTGATTTTGGGCTCTTCCAGAGCCAACAATCATTTCGTAGCTCCGATGTTTGAAGATAAAGGATTGAAGACTTTTAATTTTGGGATGAGTGGTTCGCATTTATTTGAATCTTCATTGCTGTTAAAATTGATGGTTGAACGCAAGTATAGTATAAAAAATCTAATTTTAGAGACGGATTTGAATTTGTCTAATGAGAAGCGAGACAATGGAGTTTCGTCGCATTTTCTTCCATTTCTTCATGATTCTAAAATAATAAAAAATCATTTTTCCGGTGAAGAAGATTTTAAATCATTGTATTATGTACCTTTTTACAGGTATGTTGCCTTTGACTCCAAGATAGGATTTAGGGAATTGTATAAAACAATAACAAAAGAACCTACTGCTTATTTAGCACATTTAGGATATTATCCTTTAGGGAAGAAAAAGGGAAATATGAAAAATGACATACGTGGTTTGAAGCCGCTTAAAAACAAGTATTATGAAGAAATTAAGCAAATTTGTGCCGCTAATAAAATCAATTTAATAGCAGTGATGACCCCCATGTGCACCAATACAAAAGGATTGGATTATTTTGAAAAAGTGCATCAAATTTATCCCGAAATTCATAATTATGAAAGTGCGGTAGAAGGAGATCAGTATTTTTCCTCTTGTGGACATATGAATGATACTGGAGCAAGGAAGTTTACCTCAATACTTATCAGCCACTTTTTTAATTAATAAAATATGAAAATAGCTTTTTTGACTCCTGAATATCCACACCTCAATACGGGTAGTTCCGGTGGTATTGGCACCAGTATAAAAAATTTGGCAATAGGTTTATTGGCAGAAGGGTGCTCCGTTCGGGTTTTGGTATATGGTCAAAAAGAAGAGGCTGTTTTTGACGATAATGGGATTGTAGTTCAGCAAATACGAAATGTGAAGTTGAAAGGATTGTCATGGTATCTCACCCGAAAAAAACTTCAAAAAATAATTAATGGTTTGTATGATTGCAAAGAAATTGATGTGGTAGAAGCACCGGATTGGACCGGAATTACGTCTTTTATAAATCCTGAAAAATGCCCAATAGTGATTCGATTGAACGGTTCTGATACTTATTTTTGTCATTTAGATAGACGTCCTGTAAAATGGAAGAATAAATTTCATGAAAAAAGAGCTTTAAAAAATGCTGATGCATTACTTTCAGTAAGCCAATTTACAGCTGATAAAACGAATCAGGTATTTAGTTTAGATAAGGAATTTACCATTATTCCTAACTCAATTGATCTTGATGCGTTTAGCCCGAATGATGAAAGCAATGAAAATAACAATACTATTCTATATTTTGGTAGCTTAATACGTAAAAAAGGTTTGTTGGAATTGCCTCTTATTTTTAATGAAGTTGTAACAAAAAATCCTAAAGCAAGATTGATTTTAGTTGGAAAAGATGTTCCTGATATTACCTCAGGAAATGGTTCAACTTGGCAGATGATGCAGAAACTGTTTACGGAACAAGCATTGATTAATGTAGATTATTTAGGTGTAGTCCCTTATCAGGATATAAAAAAGTATATCAATGACGCAACTGTTTGTGTATTTCCCACATTTGCAGAAGCTTTGCCTGTTTCATGGATAGAAGCTATGGCCATGCAAAAAGCAATTGTCGCTTCTAATATTGGTTGGGCAACGGAAGTTATGGATGACGGAATAAATGGTTTTTTAGTGCATCCAACTCATCACTTGCTGTATGCAAATAAAATTATACAGCTACTGGAAAATGACAAGTTGCAAAAAGAGTTTGGCACTGAAGCGAGAAAACAGGTAACAGAGAAATTTAGTATAACAATTGTTGCACAAAAAAGTTTGTCATTTTATAAATCTTTAATAGTATAAGTTTTGATTATTGTTTGCCACATAAATACTAAAATTACAGCGGTGACGACTTTAGATAATCAAAAAATTGAATTTGATTATAAAGGAACTATTGCAAGTAGTTTACAGGAGATCGCCAAACAATTTCCAGAAGAAAAAATACTTTGGTGTCATTCAGCTATTAAAGAACACTTGGATTTAGAAGCAATAAAAACGCTGTTTCACCATGATAAAATGATGTTGTCTTTTTCCTCACAGCAAGATACTTTTTTTGATAGTAAAATAGGTTATGTTGAGGAATCTTTATTTATTAATGTTAATAAAAAGGTATCCTATCCAACTTGGCAAATGAGTAGTGAAGTAGGTGTTATTCATGCTTCTGTTTTAAATCTACTAAAGAATAGAATAGCTTGTGATGCTGATTTTGATTATTATTTGAGTTCGATAGCAAAAATAGGAATGCCTTTAGGTTTACTTTGTTATTCTGAACCGAAACTTTTAAAGTCAGAACTATTAAAAAACATACCCCAATCGAAAGCGAGTATTTATACTCTTTTCAGATTTGTTAAACAGCATTATAAGATACAATGGGTGTTTCTTTTGTTGTTGAATTTAGTTTTATATGAAAGGAAATTTCCTATATTTCCTTTATTTTCATCACTTTTTTTTAAGGGTAGAAAAAATAGTACCATAAACTTAGATAGCATAATCGTTCAGTCGTCAAGAAAAGTAATTGATACAATTACTGTCGATGTAATTATTCCAACTATTGGAAGAAGCGATTATTTGTATGATGTATTAAAAGATTTTTCAGAACAAACACTTCTGCCAAACAAGATTATTATTGTAGAGCAAAATCCAGAAGAGGATAGCCAAAGTGAATTGGATTATATTGAAATTGAAAAATGGCCTTTTAAAATAGAACATTTTTTTATACACCAAGCAGGTGCCTGTAACGCCCGAAATCTTGCTTTAGATCAAGTGGAAAGTGAGTGGGTATTTTTGGCTGATGATGATAATCGTTTTGGACCTAATTTAATTCAAGAAATTTTTCAGAATATTAAAAAATATGGAACTGAAGTAGTAACTACCTCCTATCCTCAAAAAAACGAATCTAAGTTGCATAAAAAAATAATACAATGGCAAACGTTCGGAGCTGGAAATAGTTTAGCGAGCAGAGATGTTTTAAATAAAATTAGATTTAATATTGCGCTGGAGTTTGGTTATGGAGAAGATGCTGATTTTGGAATGCAATTGCGAAATCAAGGTCATGATGTGCTGTATTTCCCTGAGCCTGAAATACTGCATTTAAAATCACCTATAGGGGGATTCAGAACAAAACCAGAATTGATTTGGCACAAAGACTGTATTCAACCTAAGCCATCACCAACAGTTTTGTTGTATATTATTTTACATAATTCCAAAGAGCAGCTCAAGGGGTATAAAACAATATTATTTATGAAATATTATAAATATCAGAATATTAAAAATCCATACCGTTATTTTAAAATGTTTCAAAAACAATGGAATCGAAGTGTATTTTGGGCTAATCAATTAAAAGAGGTATCATGAAGTTTTCCCTAATTATATGCACCTACAAGCGCCCAAGACCTTTAATTAAATTGTTGCAATCGGTTAAGGAACAAACTCTATACCCGAATGAAATTTTAGTCATAGATGGGTCAATAAATAAAGAAACAGAAATTGTTTTAAATGAAAATCGATTTGAATCTTTAAAGTATTTTTCAGTACCGCCTGAGCATCGTGGACTGACTAAACAACGGAATTATGGGATAGAGCGTGTAGAGGACGAGATGGAAATAGTTTGTTTTCTAGATGATGATACCGTTTTAGACAATGATTATTTTGAGCAAATAGTAAAAACCTACCAAATTTATCCAGAAGCTTTAGGCGTTGGAGGTTATATCATCAATGAATCTGAATGTGAATTTGTGGGTTATAATTATGTACCTAAAATTGAGGAGTATTTTTTTGATGGCTGGAAACGAATGGACGGGAGCCGATTTGTTTTGAGAAAAAGATTAGGATTGGATAGTGATTGTCCACCTGGTTTTTCATCCTTATTTTCGCATGGTCGAAGCGTTGGTTTTTTGCCTCCCAACGGCAAAATCTATGAAGTCGAAATGCTTATGGGGGGTGTTTCTTCTTTTAGAAAAAAAGTATTCGAAACGTTGCAGTTCTCTACTTATTTTGAGGGATATGGCTTGTATGAAGATGCTGATTTTACGTTGCGAGTAGCCAAAATGGGAAAGTTGTATTTGAATACTTCAGCGAAATTAAATCATTATCATGATGTCTCAGGAAGACCCAATCAATATCAATATGGTAAAATGGTAGTCAGAAATGGCTGGTATGTGTGGCGAACAAAAAATCCAAAACCACTTCTTGACGCAAAATGGAGGTGGCATTCCATTACGATACTTTTGACCATTATAAGATACAGTAATGCTTTAACCAGTACCAAAAAAAGGGAAGCCTTTACTGAAGCATTAGGTAGGACTGTAGGATGGTGGAGTTTATGGTTGAGTAAGCCAAAAGAGAAAAGCGATAGCTATTAATACGCTTTGAAATTTAAACTAATTTCAAAGCGTATTTTTTAAACCGTTATGACAAAAATCAATTATATGAATCCCTATTTTTATATTTTCGGAACCTTATTATTTACTGTTTATGGACAAATTGTCTTAAAATGGCGATTGAATCAGTTGGGGAGTTTGCCTGAAGGAGTGAAGGATAAATTACTGTTTCTGATAAAGGCACTTTTGGATCCTTTTATTTTCTCTGGATTTGTTGCTGCTTTTGCTGCGTCTCTTTGCTGGATGGCAACCATGACCCATTTTGAAATTACAAAAGCTTATCCCTTTATGAGTTTGTCTCCAGCTTTAGTGTTTATTATTGGAGTCCTTTTTTTAGGAGAAACTTTTACAATGGGCAAAGTAATTGGATTATTATTGATACTTTTAGGAATTATTGTGACTGTTAAATATTAAAAATAATGCAAGATTTAAATCCTATTATTTCATTTGTTAGCCCAGTTTATAAAGCGGAAAAAATACTTGATAAATTGGTTGATGAAATTCAAAAGACCATGTTGGTTCTCGATATGCCATATGAAATTATTCTGATTGATGACAGAAGCCCGGATAAAAGCTGGGATGTAATGAAAATAATATCCCATAGATTTCTGGAAGTGAAGAGTGTTCGATTGAGTCGGAATTTCGGGCAACATCCTGCAATTATGGCTGGTTTAACATTAGCAAAAGGAGAGTGGATTGTGGTCTTAGATTGCGATTTACAGGATCAACCAAAAGAGGTGTTAAATTTATATAATAAGGCTAAAGAGGGATTTGATGTTGTTTTGGCAAAAAGAAGAAATAGACAGGATAGTTTTTTCAAAAAAATGACCTCTTTAATCTTTTCAAAAATTTATAGTTTTTTTACAGATACAAAATATGATAATGAAGTAGCTAATTTTGGAATTTATCATTCTAAAGTAATTGCTTCTATTTTAGAAATTTCGGATGCTATTAAATTTTTTCCATTATTTGTTAAGTTTGTAGGTTATAACTCTACTTCAATTATTGTTGAACATGGACTAAGAGAAGAAGGAAATTCGAGTTATAGTTTTTCAAAATTAATAAGCTTGGCTTTTAATTCAATTATCTCGTTTTCTAATAAACCTTTGAAACTGTTTGTTAAGTTTGGATTAATTATTTCTTTGATTTCATTTCTATTTGGGCTTTACAATATTTATTTAACGGTAACAAATCAAATAGAAGTTTTGGGGTATAGCTCAATTATTGTTTCCATTTGGTTTTTATCAGGAGCCATAATTACTACTATTGGTGTAACTGGGATTTATGTTGGTAAAATTTTTGATCAAACTAAAGGTAGACCAACATTTATTATTGATGAAGCTCTTAATTCTTAAATTAGTAAGTAATGAAAATATCATTGTTTTTAATGACTAATAAAGGTTGTGAAGTGTTAAATGCTTTAATTAAAAATAACCTTGTTGATTTTGTCGATAAAATTATAGTTGGTATTGATAATGATGTGATTAATGATTACAGCAATGAAATAATTGAAATATGTAAGTTGAATCAAATTCCTTTTTTTCTTTCGAATCAAATTTTTCAAATTAACTCATCCTATGCTTTAGCTATTTCATGGAGATGGATTATTAATATTGAAAATTTAAAATTAATTATTCTTCATGATTCGTTATTACCTAAATATAGAGGGTTTGCCCCATTAGTAAATTCTTTAATCAATAAAGAACAAACTATTGGTGTAACAGCTTTGTTTGCATCAGATGAGTATGATAAAGGGGCAGTAATTCTTCAAAGGCAGAGCTCAATTATTTATCCTATTAAGATTGATGAAGCAATAGCTAAAGTGAGTATTTTATATTCAGAGATTGTTGTTGATATTTTCAAAAAATTAAGTTTAAATATTCAGATAGAATCGTTTTATCAAAATGAAGTTGATGCAACTTATAGTCTTTGGCGAGATTCAGAAGATTATTTTATAAATTGGAATAATTCTTCTTCTAAAATAAAAAGATTTATTGATGCTGTAGGCTTTCCATACCAAGGGGCTAAATGTTTTATTAATGATGAGATAGTTTTAATTCAAAGTGCATCAGTTATTGATGATTTAATAATCGAAAATAGAGATGTAGGTAAAGTTATTTTTATTCAACAAAATAAGCCTGTTATTGTTTGTGGAAAAGGTTTGTTAAAAATTGAAGAAGCTATTTTTAAAAATTCAAAAAATAGTATTTTACCTTTAAAAAATTTTAGAACTAGATTTAAATAAATGATTCCATTCAATAAGCCTTATCTCACAGGTAGAGAGTTACTTTATATTGAAGATGCTGTCAAAAAAGGCAAGATTTCCGGCAATGGCTATTATACTCAATTGTGTCATGATTTTTTTGAACGTAACTATGGGTTTCACAAATGTTTGTTGACCACTTCCTGTACCGATGCACTAGAGATGGCAGCACTATTAATTGATATAAAAGAGGGAGACGAGGTCATAATGCCTTCTTATACTTTCGTCTCTACTGCCAATGCTTTTGTACTTCGTGGTGCTACCATAATTTTTACAGATAGTAGAACCGATCATCCGGGGATAGATGAAGACCTTATTGAAGCATTGATCACTAAAAGAACTAAAGCCATTGTTCCGGTACATTATGCCGGTGTTGCCTGTGATATGGATAAGATTATGGCTTTGGCCGATAAATACAATCTTTATGTCATAGAAGATGCTGCCCAAGCCATTGACAGTTTTTATACTGGTAAAGATGGCGTTAAAAGAGCCTTAGGTTCTATTGGCCATTTGGCAGCTTTTTCATTTCATGAGACTAAAAATATTATATCTGGCGAAGGGGGAATGCTTGCCATTAATGATTCGCAATTTTCAGAAAGAGCTGAAATTCTTTGGGAAAAAGGAACGAACCGCTCTGCTTTTTTTAGAGGAGAAGTAGATAAATACGGATGGGTAGATGTCGGTTCCAGTTTTTTGCCTTCCGAGATTATTGCCGCTTTTTTATGGGCTCAACTAGAAAACATTGCTGATATTCAACAGGTTCGTAAGTCACATTGGGGAAATTACAATAGTAAATTGCAAAATTGGGCACAGGAAAATAAAATCCAATTACCAATACTACCATCATTTGCCACTAATAACGGGCATATGTTTTATATTGTATGTAAGTCGATGGAACAGCGGCAAACCATTATTGAAAAATTAAAAAGAGAGAATATACTTTCGGTCTTTCATTATATTAGCCTTCATGGGAGCCCTTTCTATAAAAGCAGTTACAATGGTCTAGATTTATCAGAATCTAATCGATATTCGGATTGTTTGCTTCGATTACCTATGTTTTATGAATTAGATGTTCAAGAAGTAATAAAAGTATTATGAAAGACTTATATTCCAAATATAATTTAAAAATAGAAGTGACTTTTAAGGTGTTGGTCTCGGCTTATTTCCTGTTGTCATTTTATTATTTTTTTATTATTGCTGAGATTAGTGGAGATGAGACTTTATTTTTGAATGACTTAGTTTTTATTAAAACAAATGGTTGGATTGCAGCAATTGAAAAAAGTATTTCAATACCTTATATGATGTTGGTCTATCCATTTTCATTTTTTTTGAAAGAATACCTGGCTTTAAAAACAGCTAATATTTTTTTGCTACTCTTATTACTGCTGTATTTTTTTAAAATTGCAAAAATAAAAGCATCTCCATTTTATTTTTATTTATTTTTTTTCCTAGCCACATCCAAATATTTTTTTGCAGGGACTAATGACGCTCTTTTCTTTACGGGACTAGTTATATTTATGACAGAGGTGTTTTATTTCATTGCAAACAAGAAAATTAATAATCAAGGGCTTGCTTTTTCAGGATTGATTATCTCATTTTTTACCAGAGAAATGTTCTTGGTTTACTTGCCAGTTGTGCTGTTAGGACTTTATTTTCTTTATAAAAATGGTTTTTCTTTTTTTAATAAAAAAAGGATATTTTCGATTTTGATATTCTTCTTTTTTATGGGACTAAATGCTCCCAGTCTGAAGTTGAATCATAAGTTGTCCTATGATGATAAAACGCCATCCAGCGAGATTAAAGTAAGTTGGTCACAGCGTCAATATTTAGCACAATTACTTGTGAATAAAGGAGAGCTTCAGAATTTTAGTCATCCAAGTTGGGAACAAACACAAGAGTATTTAAAAAAGAATGGACTAAACTCTTTGCCTAACGGAATAGTAGAGGGTTTGACTTTTGATTACTCCTTAACTGTAAAAGAATTTTTTAAAGATTTCTATTATTCCATGTTTTTTGGATTAAGACAATTAGGATTTATACTGCTATTTCCTTTTTATTTTATATTAACAAATTTAAAAAAGAAGAATATTTTAAATCCAGAAATGTTTATCCCATATTCATTGATAGTAACACTTTGTGTTTTTTCACTTATTATAATTTCTTATATTGAACCCAGATGGTATATTGCCGTTTTTATAAGTGCGATTGTATTTTATAATCAATATCAAGTCGATAAAAGGATTAATCCTAATTTTATTATTGCTAATTATTTAGTCTTTATTTGTTTTTCTTTTTTAGGGATTTATAGTATTCTTCATAAGTTTATGAGAATTATTTGATAGGGACAAATAAAATATTAGATATATTAAACTTTATACATAAAAGCACTTTATATGTCTATTAAATAGTCAAATATAAATTTTAGTACATTCGGATTTAAGGAAGTATTGAATAAAATAAGATTAACAACTAATTAATGAAAACAATTCTTATAGCCCATAATTATACTGAAGTTTCTTTTTCGGCAATGAGCTATAGTTTAGCTAATCATTTGGCTAGTTTAGGCTATCAGGTGGTTTTTATTTCTCATCAACCGTATTTTATAAAAGAACAATTTATTCATAAAGATAATGGAAAAATTATCGTCTGTTCTTGGCCAACTACTAAAAGACCAACTTCACTAAGTGATTTTTTGTGGTATTGTAAAATATATCTGAAATACAAACCGGAGGTCGTAATAGGCCATTTTGTAGGGAGTAATATTACTATTTTAGCTTCAAAATTACTTTCCTTTGGTAGAGTAAAAACCTTTGAATATTATCACACCTTGAGAAGTCAACTTTTTATAGATATGAAAAGAGTAACGTTGAGGCAAAAACTATTGTTTTTAAGAAAAAAGATATTCTATAAACTATATTGCGATATTATTGTGTGTCCTTCTGAATTAGCAAAGAAAGATTTAGAGTCTTTTTATGGGAATGAAAAGGGGGTTGTTTTGTTAAATCCTATGATGGACCGGTTTATAGATAGAAAAGTCTTGATTAAAGATTCAATTATTGTATCTTATTTAGGTCGATTAGACCCTTCAAAAGGAATTATTGATTTAATCGAAGCTTATAAAGTATACAAAGAGAGGGTTGTGAATTCAAAAATTACTTTGAGAGTTGCAGGAACCGGAAGTCAAGTAGTAAAAATTCAGAAATTGGTTAAAAATAATCCGGGGATAGAGTATTTAGGCACTTTACAATATGATGCTATCGATGATTATTTGAGTGGGAGTAATTTTACTATAATTCCATCAAAATTTGATAATTTACCTACTGTTGGTTTAGAATCAATGATGAATCAGACGCCTCTGTTGATTTCAAATACGACCGGTTTAGCTGATTATTTGACAGACGGTAAAGAATGTTTTAAATTTGAGCCCAATTTAGATTCAATAGTATCATTGTTTGATAAAATTGAAAATAACTTCAATCTTTATGAACAAATGAGTTTTGATGCAAGGGCTACTTATTTAGATAAATTTAGTATGGATACCTACTGTAATACATTTTATCAAGCCATTTTATGAAGTTTGTTGTATTTACCCATGTTCCGCATATTAAAGAGAATAATCAGTATTATGCTTATGCTCCCTATGTGAAAGAAATGAATATTTGGGGAAAAAATGTCAATGAGTTAATAGTTGTTGCACCCTTGTTCTTAGGCAATAAAACACTAATAGAGAGTTCTTACAGTCATCAAAATATACAATTTATCTCTGTTCCAAGTTTCGATGTTTTGTCTATTAAATCTATTTTGATCACTTTATTGAAACTTCCCAGCTTAATTAGGATTCTTTTTAAAGCGATGAAAAATGCTGATCACATCCATTTGCGTTGCCCCGGAAATATAGGGTTGTTAGCTTGTTTTATTCAGATGCTCTTTCCTTTTACACCAAAGTCGGCTAAATATGCCGGTAATTGGGACCCGAAATCGAAGCAACCTTTAACTTATAAATTACAACAATGGATTTTGAAGAATACTTTTTTAACCCGAAACATACAGGTTTTAGTTTATGGAGAGTGGGAAGGCATGACCCCAAATATTAAACCTTTTTTTACTGCTTCTTATGCATTAAACGAGATAGTACCTGTTGTTCAAAAAAAATTGAGTGAAATTGTTGATTTTATTTTTGTAGGTGCTTTAGTGAAAGGGAAGCATCCGTTATATGCTATACAATTAGTGGCAAATTTGCATCTTAAAGGATATTCAGTACGTTTGAGAGTCTATGGTGAAGGTGTGGAGCGGGAAATGCTAGAGGATTATATTGCAACCCATGCGTTAGAAAATATTGTTTCATTACAAGGGAACCAGACACAGGATGTTGTAAAAAAAGCTTATCAGGACAGTCATTTTGTGGTTTTGCCTTCAGACAGTGAAGGTTGGCCCAAAGTAATTGCCGAAGGTATGTTTTGGGGTTGTGTCCCGATTGCTACTTCCGTTTCTTGTGTGCCTTATATGTTGGATTATGGGAATAGAGGGATTCTATTGCAGCAGGATTTAGAAAAAGATAGTGCCCAAATAGCGGTTGTTTTGCATGATCAAACCGATTATGAGGCTAAACGAGATAAAGCTGCAGAATGGTCCAGAAGGTTTACACTGGATGTTTTTGAGGACGCGATACAGGAGTTAATTGTTTAGGGGTTTGAAGTTTAAGGTTTGAAGGGTTGGAATTGGGAGCGATGGGAGCGGTAAACTGCAATAGCCAGATTAAGGAAACAAGAATCAAGAAGAAAGTATCAAGAAGAAGAGGCAAGAAGAAAGATGCAACATGCAACATGACAATCATAAAATAAGAATCATACAAATTATAGATTCCCTTGAGGCTGGTGGTGCCGAGCGTATGGCGGTGAGTTATGCTAATGCGCTTGCCCAAACAATTGAGTTTTCCGGATTGGTGGTAAGCCGTAAAGAAGGGGCACTTTTAAGTCAGGTTGGTGAAGGAGTATCGTATTTGTTTTTGAACAGAAAAAAAGCAGTTGATTTAAAAGCACTGTACAAGTTAAGGAATTACGTAAAGCAGCATAAGGTAACTGTAGTTCATGCTCATAGTACCTCTTTTTTTATAGCTTTTTTATTAAAACTAAGTTGCCCGTATTTACAATTAATCTGGCATGACCATTACGGAGACAGTGAGTTTTTACCCAAAAGGCCCATCCGTGCTTTAAAAATGGCTTTGCCTTTTTTTAGTGGAATTATATCCGTAAACCAAAAATTGAAAGTTTGGGCTGAACAAAAAATGAATTTCAAGAATACCGTTTATTTACCTAATTTTCCTTCTGAAGGGAATGATAGCACGGTCAATACTGTATTGAAAGGAATAGAAGGAAAGCGGATTGTATGTTTAGCTAATCTGAGAGTACAGAAAGATCACTTTTTATTATTGAAAGTAGCGTGTAAACTAAAAGTATCTCATCCAGAATGGACTTTTCATTTGGTAGGAAAAGATTTTAATGATAACTATGCCCAAAAAATTAAGGATTTAATAGTTGCTTTTGCTTTAGAAAAAAATGTGTTTCTTTACGGCACGAAACAAGATATTGAAAATATTTTGCAACAATCTACCATTGGCGTTTTAACGTCTCAATCAGAGGGTTTACCCCTAGCGCTGTTAGAATATGGATGGTTAAAAAAACCTGTTGTTGTAACGGATGTAGGTGAAATGTCTTCTTTGGTAGCCAATGGTAAAAACGGTTTTCTTGTCATCGCTCAACAGGAACATTTGTTTTATGAAGCGTTGGTTGCATTAATAAAGAACGAAGCTCTGCAACAGGAGTTTGGCAATGCTCTTTACAAAATAATAATTGACACTTATTCAAAAAAAGCTGTTATAGCACAGTATTTAAATTGGTTGCAAAATAGTCACAAATGAAAAAAGAGGATCAATACTATCTCTATTTAATTCTTTTCCATGTTTTTATCGGTGCATTGGGATACATTCTCCCCTTTACTTCTAAAATTTATGGGTATTCTATTTTTATTTTTGGGGTTTATTACATTATTAAAACTCAAAATAGAAATAATGAAGCTCTTGTTGTTGCTGCTTATGTTGTAGGGAGCGAAGTTTTTTTAAGGATGACTGGCGGAAATCCTCTGTACGAAATTTCGAAGTATGGCGTAATGGTTTTTATTCTGTTAGGAATGTATTACAGTGGTTTTTCTAAAGGAGCGGCACCATATTGGACTTTCTTACTTTTATTGGTACCCAGTGTTGTTATTTCAACTTTTGCTTTGAATTTTGATACAGATATCCGTAAAGCGATTGCTTTTAATATATCTGGTCCGGTTTGTCTGGGTATTGCTTCCTTGTATACGTTTAGGCGTAAGATTTCATTAGAAGAAACAAACAGTATTTTGTTGAGTTTGGGATTACCTATTATCAGCTGCATGGTATATTTAACCCTTTACACACCAAATGTTCAGGAGGTGATTACCGGAACTGAATCTAATTTTCAAACTTCTGGTGGTTACGGCCCTAATCAAGTAGCCACTATTCTTGGCTTGGGTATGTTTATTTTTTTTTCCAGAATCATATTGGATTCTAAAACAAAATTCCAAATTTTAATCAACATTATAATTGCCTTAAATATTACGTACAGGGGGATGATTACTTTTTCTCGTGGTGGGATGATTACCGGATTTTTGATGATTGTTTTGTTATTGGCGTTTTTGTATTTTAAATCGAATTTTGGCGGGCGGGTAAAATTGAATTATATTATTGTATTATTGACACTTGCTATGTTTGCCACTTGGTCTTATACATCGTTTCAAACAGGCGGGCTTATTGAGAAAAGATATTCCAATCGAGATGCCAAAGGAAGGGTTAAAGAAAGTCAATTTACAGGGAGGGAGGATGTGGCTCAAAATGAAATTGATACTTTTTTTAAAAATCCCATTTTTGGCGTTGGTGTCGGGAAAGGAGCAGAGATTCGAGAAGATGAAACAGGACTTAAGGTATTGTCCCATGATGAGATTACCAGAATGTTAGCTGAACATGGTTCGCTTGGTATCTTAGCATTGTTAATTCTATTTTTTACACCTTTGGTTTTGTATTTAGAAAATAAGTTTAATATGTTTTTGTTGTGTTTCGTTGCTTTTTGGTTTTTAACGATTAATCATGCGGCTATGCGAACAGCAGTTCCTGCCTTTGTGTACTCTTTGTCTCTACTGAATGTGCAGTTGGGGAGTCCTAGGAGGGTTAAGAATGAAGAAGAATGATTAGTTTTTTAGTGGTCAGTAAACAGTGGTCAGATTTTAGTGATCAGTGTTCGGTGGTCGTTGAGTTATTATTATTATTATTATTATTATTATTATTAATTGAAGTATAGCCCTAATCCATTTTAGTACTTGAAAAACACTTCTGTCGCTTTATTTATGAGCCTTATTTGAAATAGTCTTGTATTAACTTACTCTCTATTAAAATTTTGTTAAAAAAATTAACATTTCTTAAATTTACTTCGAAGCAAAAGCATTAAATTGCAGTCCTAAACGTAAATATCATTCATGTTCTCAGTCGATAAAATACATTTTGAAATATCAGAGCGAAAGATGATTCTTCGTGTTTTTGATGTATTTTTTATTTTTAGTTCTTTATTTTTTATTGGGAATATATTTGATTTTGATTATTTTATTTTGTCAACCAAGAATTCATATTGGATGCTAATTCTGGGTATTTATATCAATCTTTTCGGAACTATTTTTGAAATGTATAATCTTCAGGTTGCCAGTAATCAATTTCAGGTACTAAAGAGTTCTATTCTAACCGTTTCAACGACCGTTTTAGTGTACTTGTTAACGCCGATTTATTCTCCGGAGCTTCCTTCGAAAAGAATTCAGATTGTATTGTTTTATCTCGTTGTGTTTTTGGCTTTGTTTTTATGGCGAATGTTTTATGTTTCGTTTTTAGCCTCTACTCGATTTTTGCAAAACGCAGTTTTAATCTGTGATAAAGAGCAGGTAGAAGAGTTGATATCCGGATTAGAGCATATCGATCCCCATTATAAAATAATTGCATTTGTGAATGCCGATGCTGCCGAAGATGAACTAGTCGAATACCCCTATGTTAAAAATATAAAGCGAGATTCGTTATTTTCTTTTGTAAAACAAAACTCTATATCCGAGATTGTAATTGCTTCCCAAAAAACAGATGGAATTACGGCTGAGTTGTATCAGCAATTACTTCATTTGCTGGAGTCCGGAGCTATAATTCGAGAATATACGCAGGTATATGAAAGTAAAACACAGCGTATTCCAGTGCATTATATGTCCAGAGATTTTTATCGCTTTTTTCCTTTTAGCAGAAGCAATCACAATAAATTATATTTGATTGGAGCCCGAATTTTTGAAATTAGTGCTTCGGTACTTGGATTATCCATTGGACTTGTGCTATTTCCATTTATATTGATAGGAAATGCAATAGGAAACAGAGGAAAGTTGTTTTATACCCAAGAACGTGTTGGTAAAGATGGCGTGGTATTTGAAATTTTAAAATTCAGGACCATGGTCAGTAATGCCGAATCTAACGGGGCTGTTTTTACCACTACAAATGATTCTCGAGTGACTGTATTTGGTAAATTTCTACGAAAAACCAGGATTGATGAATTTCCGCAATTTATAAATATTCTAAAAGGGGACATGGCCGTTATTGGTCCTCGTCCAGAACGTCCTTTTTTTGTAAAGGAAATCGCTGAAGTAATGCCTTTCTATGAGACAAGACATATTATAAAGCCGGGTCTTACTGGATGGGCTCAAGTAAACTATGCTTATGGAGCAACAATTGATGACAGTTTGATAAAGCTTCAATACGACTTGTATTATATCAAACACAGAAGTATTTTTCTGGATTTAAACATTGCTTTTAAAACAATTACCACCGTTTTGTTTTATAGGGGGCAATAGTATTATTATTATTATTATTATTATTTAAAAAAATTAAATGATAATTGGAATCCGTTTTTTATTCTGCATTGCCATTCTGACCAAAATAATTCCGTTGGTAATTATTAATGGTAATACCAGTAAAAAATGAGCTTTGTTGATTACTACAAAGAAATAGATTCCTAACGACAGGATATTAAATAATGCCAGATTGTAAATTCCTTTTTTGTTTTTTGTCCAATAAAAATAAAGCAACCCTACTAAAGTTGGATTGAAAAGTAAAATATTATAGTTATATCCTAATTCCAGATGCGACGAATAAAATCCGACAAACGTAAAAAACATGCCCATTACCGCTATCAGGATGAGGTAAAATAAATCAATACTTTTCTTATTTATCAGTACTATAAACCCAAGAAAAAGTATGTAGGTATAGATGTTATTCCACCAAGAGCCAGGAGCTTCATCCTCGAATTCTAGTAGTGTCTTGTTTTCCTGCACCAGCGGATGATTCTGAAAAGTAACTTTCTTCAGGCTTTTTTGCAGTTCAAAAGGTAAAAATAGTTGCGTTCCCAAACCATCTACTTTTTTACCAAAGATGATGCTTGTCCCTAATTTTTCGTAAAAGTGATTGTCAAAATACGGATAAAGTATCGTTCTGTAAGTGATGTCGGTATCTTCGTTTTTTACAATTGCGGTCGTATCTAATGTTTTATTGATGATGTCAACAACCATCGATGTACAGTTTTTATCAATAAACTTGTATGTGTAATGACTTTCGCCTGAGGCCAATGAAGTGTTCAGATTGTCAAATAGTTTTTGTTTCAAGTATGAAGGAATGTTTAATTCCTGCTCATAAACAGCCCTTTTTTCATATTGATATTGATTGATAAAATCAGGGTAGGAGTCCGCTACGGCAAAATATTGTAAGTCGCCTTTTATGAATTTCATGACGAAATTAGGGGTGTTAAAATCAAATGCCCCATAATTGTATACCACATCAATTCCGTTGACCGTATCGTGTACTCGAATTGCAGTGTGTCCAAAAAGAGAATAGGATTCGTTCCCCGTTCCACAAGTAAGTACGCTGACTTGTGTGTTTTTTGATAATTGGATGCTTTGTCCGAAACTATAGTTTGCAATTGAAAACAAGAGTATGAAAAGAACTATTTTTTTTAAAGA
Source organism: Flavobacterium sp. 120 (assembly GCF_003633605.1). Classification (NCBI taxonomy): domain Bacteria; kingdom Pseudomonadati; phylum Bacteroidota; class Flavobacteriia; order Flavobacteriales; family Flavobacteriaceae; genus Flavobacterium; species Flavobacterium sp. 120. The sequence continues at coordinate 668,275 of NZ_RBKZ01000001.1, forward strand.
AGCTATATCCATTTGTTGTGGTATTGTTGTTTTTAAATTAATTTCTAAACATTCCCAAATCTACTTTAACTGAAAAAATATTGGAATACAAAGCTGTACTTTGATCGCCTAAATCAGTCAACGCATAATCAATCTGGATGCCTTTGTATTTGAACCCCAAGCCGATATTAGGCTGAAAACCCACTTTTTCGGAGTTGTCCAGTTGTTGTACATTCTGAAAATTACCCACACCTGCACGTACAAAAACCAAATCAGTATAGCCAAATTCAAGACCTAAAGCTGGATCGATACTGACAAAATCGGTGGAGATAAGATCATTCGTTTTTGCAAATCGCATATTCATATTGGCAGCAGCCAAAATGCTATAATCGTATCGAATGATGAACTTTTTAGCGATTCCTAATTGTGCTTTTGGAGCTGTAATCTCAGTACTCTCCGGTAATTCCTGGTTTTCTCCGGGAATGGAATTGGCAATTTTCTGATATTCATCTTCATCAATATTCCATACGTTATACGTGGTGGTTATATCCCGAAGCATTAATCCAAATTGCCAGTTGTTCTTTTCGAATTGTAATCCGACATCAAAACCAAAGCCCCAAGAATTGGCAAATTTGCCGATGATTCGTCGGATAACTTTTGCGTTTACGCCATATTGAAATCCGGGAACAGGGAGTTTTCGGGCATAAGAAAAAGTGAAACCATAATCGGCCGTTGAGAAAAGACTGATTCTGTTGTAGTTAATATTTCCTTGGCTGTCAATGAGTTCAGTAGTGTTTAAAATATCATCGACACCAAAACGAATTAATGAAATTCCCCAAGCGCTCCGGTCATCTATAGGACTTGCGTAAGCCAAGTAATCGTATTGGGCTATATTGGCAAAATAATTAGCATGCATTAAGGATACCTGATGGTCTTCCAGATGAATCAGTCCTGCAGGATTCCAATACCCCGAATTAACATCACTCGTAGTAGCCACAACAGTATTAGACATGCCTAATGCAGCCGCATCCACGCCGATATTCATAAACTCATTCGAGTATTTTCTGACGGCTTGACTGTAATTTAGCGTACTAACCAAAACCGCTGCTAATAGGAAGCTTTTTTTCAATGGGGTCATTTTTACAAACTAAAAGTCTGTTTAATTTTTATCAAAAATATAATTTTTTACTGAGCTTATTTCTTCCTTTGGGTAAATATATCTAAACAAGAAATCACTGTTGAAAAAACTCTATTAAAAAACGTACTTCTCCTTGACTTATTATACTAAATTTGCCAACTGTGGTTCACTAAATTTTATAACTATGACTATTAAAAAGCATATCCCCAATATTATTACTTTACTAAATCTTTTTTGCGGTTGTATCGCTTTGGTTTTTGCTTTTAACCAAGATTTTGAAATGGCATTTTATTTTGTTTGCTTGGGTATATTCCTAGACTTTTTTGATGGTTTTTTTGCCCGATTATTCAAAGTATCGAGCCCGCTTGGTTTGCAGTTGGATTCTTTGGCAGATATGGTTACCAGTGGAGTTGTGCCGGGTTTAGTGATGTCTCAAATGATGATCGACAATTCGTCAACTGCGGCGGTTGATCATTTGCAAATTTTCCCTTATTTAGGGTTTTTGATTGCCTTAGGATCTTGTTACCGATTGGCAAATTTTAATATTGATACCCGTCAAACTGATTCTTTTATTGGTTTGCCAACTCCTGCCAATGCGCTGTTTGTTTTAAGTCTGCCTTTGGTTTTAAAATACACCGACTCTTTATTTGTTATCGAAATATTGACAAATCAATGGGTTTTACTAGCAATAACGGTATTGAGTGCTTATATCTTGAACGCTGAAATTCCTTTGTTCTCCTTAAAAATCAAGAAGTTCAATTTCAAGGATAATGCGCTTCAAATTGTGTTTTTGATTTGCTCCCTTTTGTTGTTAATTTTTCTCCAATATTTAGGAATTCCTTTGGTCATTCTTTTCTATGTTTTGTTGTCAGTAATAAATAATAAAATGCTGAAAAAGTAGTTTTTTTGGATGAAAAGAAAAACGGTCAGAAGAAAAACTACGGTAGTTCGTAAACCCAAAAAGAAAGCAACTGTTTTCTCCGGGAAGGTTTTGCGTTATTCTATTGTTGCTTTTTTTGTTTTGCTGATTGTTGCTGTTGGCTATCATTATAGAGATGGTTTAGCCTACTATTTTAGTTTTAAATCAGATAAAATTCTAAGAGAAGAATCAGAAGCCAAGCGCATTTCTGACGTTCGCAATTATCAGGTTTTAGAAAAACACGAAGGAAAAAGTATTGGTTTGGATGTTTCAGAATATCAAGGAAAAATCCGATGGACTTATGTAGATACTTTAGAACAAAAATATCCGCTGCATTTTGTGTTTATCCGTGCTACAGTTGGAAAAGATAGAAAAGACCGCCAGTTTAATAAGAATTGGCTTGGCGCCAAAGAAAATAAAATGATTCGCGGTGCTTATCATTATTATCGTCCCAACGAAAATTCAATGGAGCAAGCCGAACTTTTTATAAAAACAGTAACCCTTCAAAAAGGAGATTTACCACCCGTTTTAGACATTGAAAAACTGCCTAAAAATCAGTCGATTGAAAATCTTAAGTTAGGTTTGAAAAGATGGTTAAATGCTGTAGAGTCACATTACGGAGTAAAACCTATTATTTATACCGGAGAGCGCTACTATGATGATTTTTTAAAAGAAGAATTCAGTGATTATCTTTTTTGGATTGCTAATTATAACTTTTACAGAGAAGAAATAGCCGAAGATTGGTTGTTTTGGCAATTCACCGAAAAGGCATCAGTTCCTGGCATTAAAGGTAATGTAGACATAAATATATACAATGGAGATTTACAGCAGTTGCGGTATATTACAGTGGAGTAGTTTTTTAGTAATCAGTAATCAGTGATCAGTGTTCAGTATTTAGTGATCAGTCATCTTAATTTATATAAAAAATCCATTCGTTTTGCGAATGGATTTCATTTTTTCTAAAATTCCAATTTTTTCTTTCTTAATTCGAAATTTTGACCAAGATACACGCGACGTACCATTTCATCTTCTACTAATTCTTCTGGCATTCCCGCTTTTAGGATTCCACCTTCAAACATAAGATAGGTTTTGTCCGTAATAGCTAAGGTTTCCTGTACGTTGTGGTCCGTAATAAGAATACCGATATTTTTATTTTTTAACTGCGCTACAATTCTCTGAATGTCTTCAACGGCAACAGGATCGACACCCGCAAATGGCTCATCTAATAAAATGAATTTTGGATCTGTGGCAAGACAACGTGCAATTTCGGTACGACGGCGTTCCCCACCGGAAAGTAAGTCGCCACGATTCGTACGAATGTGTTCTAAGCTAAATTCTTCGATTAAACTTTCCATCTTAGCCTCTTGTTCCGCCTTGGATAGTTTTGTCAGTTGCAGTACGCTTAATATATTATCTTCAATGCTCAATTTTCTAAAAACAGAAGCTTCCTGAGCTAAATAACCAATTCCCTGTTGTGCTCTTTTGTACATTGGATAATCAGTAATATTCAAATCATCAAGGAATATATTGCCCGAATTTGGTTTAACCAATCCTACAATCATATAAAAAGACGTAGTTTTTCCGGCACCATTAGGTCCCAAAAGCCCTACGATTTCGCCTTGATTTACTTCTACCGATATGCCTTTTACAACACTTCGTCCTTTATAGGTTTTGATTAGATTTTCGGCTCTTAATTTCATTTTTTTAGTTTAATCGTTGGATTGTTTAACTGTTTAATCGTTCAAATAAACGAATAAACAATTAAACGATTTTGCTTCTTAACAATTATTTCACAGCAGTTTCTTCCAGTGCTTCCCAGAATTCGTATGCTCTCCTTAAGTGAGGTACCACGATAGTTCCGCCAACAAGCGTTGCAATTCCCATCGCTTCCATCATTTCCTCTTTGGTTACACCTTCTTTATGGCTGGTTTCCAAATGGTATTTTACACAATCATCACAACGTAAAACTGCCGAAGCTACCAATCCCAGAAGCTCTTTAGTTTTTACGTCTAATGCTCCCGCCGCATACGCATTGGTGTCTAGATTGAAAATTCGTTTTACAATTTTATTATTGTCTGCCAATAATTTTTCGTTCATTTTAGAACGGTACTCGTTGAATTCTTCGATTATATCAGCCATTTAATTTTTTTTGATTTTTTACTACTATTTTTGAAATTAAGATACTCGCTTCATAGATTAACAACATCGGAATGGTTACAATTATTTGACTCACCACATCTGGAGGGGTTACAATTGCTGCGACAATAAGAATGATGATTACGGCATATTTCCAATATTTTCTCAAGAAAACTGGTGTAACCAAACCTAATTTGGTTAGGAAATAAATGATTATAGGCAATTCAAAAAACAATCCACAAGCAATAACACTCGTTTTTACCAAGCCAATATATGAATCAATGCTAAACTGGTTTTTTACTACTTCACTGATGGTGAAAGTGGCAAAAAAGTTTACTGACATGGGTACAATTACAAAGTAGCCAAACAATACTCCCAGAAAGAAAAGTAATGAGGATGACACGATAAAAAGTCTCGCATGTTTTTTCTCAGTATCATATAATGCTGGACTGATGAATTTCCATACTTCCCATAATATGAATGGAAAACCAAGAATAAATCCGGCAGTTATACAGGTCCAAATCAAAACGTTGATTTGTCCTTCCATGTTTGTGTTTTGGATGATGAAAGGCATTTCGGTTACGCAAATACTTTCGGCAAAGCCCAATTGATTTGAGAGGTCGCAAAAAAAGCGATAGGTTATAAAATTAGCATTTGTGGGGCCAAAAATGATGACATCAAAAATATAATCACTGATGAAAAAAGTGATGGTAGCCAAAATTAATATTGCAATTGTGCTTCGAACCAATAACCATCTTAATTCTTCAAGATGATCTAAAAACGACATTTCGTTTAAGTTTTTTTTCGCCATTATATTATTCCTTCTTTTAAAATATCGTGTAAATGTAATACTCCTTTGTATTCTCCATTGTCAACCACAACTAATTGTGTGATGGAGAAGTCTTCCAAGATGTTCAATGCATCTACAACCATAGCGGTAGATGGTATTAATTTGGGGTTTTTTGTCATAATGTCTCTGGCAGTCAAATCAACGAAAGAATCTCTGTCGTTTAACATTCTTCGAATATCACCATCAGTAATAATACCGATAACTTTATCTTCATCGACAACCGCAGTTACACCAAGACGTTTTTCAGAAATCTCGAAAATCACTTTTTTTATAGATGCATCAGGCGATACCATAGGTTTTAAGGTGTGTTCTAGCATGTCTTTTACACGCAATAGCAATTTCTTGCCCAATGCGCCTCCGGGATGATAAACAGCAAAATCTTCCGGTTTGAAATCACGCATTTCCATAAGACAAATGGCAAGGGCATCGCCCATTACTAATTGAGCGGTAGTACTGTTAGTTGGAGCAAGGTTATTAGGACAAGCTTCGGCATCTACAGTGGTGTTCAAAACAAAATCAGAACCTTTAGCAAGAAAAGAAGCAGTATTTCCAGTTATTGCAATCAATGTATTTCCAAAACGTTTTAGGAGTGGCACTAAAACCTTTATCTCAGGACTGTTGCCACTTTTAGAAATGCAAATGATACTATCGTCATTTTGTATCATTCCTAAATCACCGTGAATAGCCTCTGAGGCATGAAGAAATAGCGATGGCGTTCCGGTAGAATTAAAAGTGGCTACCATTTTTTGGGCAATAATAGCACTTTTTCCTATCCCTGTAACCACTAGTCTTCCTTTGGAATTATAGATATTTTGTGTCGCTTCAATGAAGTTTTCATCAAGAAAATCAGTTAGTTTAGCAATAGATTGGCTTTCCGATAAAATAGTTTTTTTGGCGCTAGCCAATATATTTTCTTTAGATATCAAAACAGAATAATTAAAATTTGTATGTGTAAAAGAAATTTGTACCTTTAGGTGTTGCAAATTTATACAAAATACCACATAATAAAGAATGAATTCAAACGAAATTGACATACACAAAGAATTAAAGAAATATTTTGGCTTCAGCCAATTTAAGGGGTTGCAGGAACAAGTCATAAAAAGTATCCTAAACCAACAGAATACATTTGTGATAATGCCCACAGGAGGAGGAAAATCACTTTGTTATCAATTACCTGCTTTGATTCAAGAGGGAACTGCTATCGTAGTCTCGCCCCTTATTGCTTTAATGAAAAATCAAGTGGATGCCATCAGAAGTTTATCTTCTGAAAATGGCGTTGCCCATGTTTTAAATTCCTCTCTTACTAAAACCGAAATTACTCAGGTAAAAAAAGATATTACTTCAGGATTGACGAAGTTATTATATGTTGCACCTGAATCTTTAACAAAGGAAGAATATGTGAGCTTTCTGAAAAATGTTACCATATCTTTTGTAGCTATCGATGAAGCGCATTGTATTTCGGAGTGGGGACATGATTTTAGACCGGAATACAGGAATTTAAAGCACATCATCAAGCAATTAGGCGATGTTCCTATTATTGGGCTTACTGCAACAGCTACGCCAAAAGTACAGGAAGATATTCTGAAAAACTTAGATATGTCTGATGCTACCACTTTTAAAGCATCATTTAACAGACCCAATCTGTATTACGAAGTACGTACTAAAACTAAAAATATAGAATCGGATATTATTCGTTTTATAAAACAACATAAAGGCAAATCAGGAATTATTTACTGTTTAAGCCGAAAAAAAGTAGAGGCTATTGCCGAAGTTTTGCAAGTAAACGGAATAAGTGCCGTGCCTTATCATGCGGGATTAGATGCTAAAACCCGTGCCAAACACCAAGATATGTTCCTTATGGAAGATGTAGATGTGGTGGTGGCAACCATCGCTTTTGGGATGGGAATTGACAAACCGGATGTGCGTTTTGTGATTCATCACGATATTCCAAAATCACTGGAAAGTTACTATCAGGAAACCGGTCGCGCAGGTCGTGACGGTGGAGAAGGCCATTGTCTGGCCTATTACTCCTATAAAGATGTAGAGAAGTTAGAAAAATTCATGTCTGGTAAACCAGTGGCAGAACAAGAAATTGGATTTGCTTTGTTGCAGGAAGTTGTGGCTTACGCCGAAACGTCTATGTCCAGAAGAAGATTTCTGCTTCATTATTTCGGTGAAGAATTTGATGATGTTAATGGGGAAGGCGCTGATATGGATGACAATGTTCGAAATCCAAAAACAAAAGTCGAAGCCATAGATCAAGTTGTGAAACTGTTGGAAGTGGTTCGAGATACGAAGCATTTATACAAATCAAAAGAAGTTGTTTTTACCTTGATTGGCCGCGTCAATGCTGTCATCAAAGCACATAGAACAGATACACAGTCCTTTTTTGGATGTGGTTCAGATCATGATGAAAAATACTGGATGGCCTTGTTGCGACAAGTTCTTGTTGCAGGATTTTTATCGAAAGATATTGAAACCTATGGCATTGTAAAAATCACTAAGAAAGGATTAGATTTTATTAAAAACCGGGAATCCTTTATGATGTCTGAAGATCATGAATACAACGAATCTGAAGATGAAGCAATTGTAACTGCTTCTAAATCTACTGGAACTGCCGATGAATTATTGATGGGTATGTTGCGTGATTTGCGTAAAAAAGTGGCTAAGAAATTAGGCGTTCCTCCATTTGTGGTTTTCCAAGATCCATCATTGGAAGATATGGCTTTGAAATATCCTGTTTCTCAAGAGGAATTGATTAATATTCATGGTGTTGGAGAAGGAAAAGCTAAAAAATACGGAAAGGAATTCTTAGAATTAATCAGTCGATATGTACAAGATAACGACATCATCCGTCCAGAAGATTTAGTGGTGAAATCTACAGGAGTAAACTCCGTAAACAAACTTTATATTATCCAAAATATCGACAGGAAACTATCCCTTGATGATATAGCTTCCGCCAAAGGCATCAATATGGATGCATTGATTAAAGAAATGGAGCAAATTGTGTATTCAGGAACTAAATTGAATATAAAATATTGGATTGATGATATGCTTGACGATGATCAGCAGGAAGAAATTCATGAATATTTTATGGAATCTGAATCCGATAATATAGAAAATGCACTCAAAGAATTTGATGGGGATTATGATATTGATGAATTGCGCTTGATGCGAATTAAATTCATCAGCGAGGTTGCTAATTAAGAAAAGTGGTCAGTGGTCAGTGTTCTGCAATCTGAATACTGATTACTGCAAACTAAAAAAGCTCCCCACGATGCGGTTTCAAAGCATCTCGAACCTGAATCATGTTTTCATCCGTTACTACCATAAAAGCAATGGCTTGCATTTCACCTTGAATTTCAAAACCGGTTATATTCAATGGTAATTTTTCAATTGTGATGTATTCTTTTAAATGAATTTCGTGATGTTCCGCTGTTTTTGCAGCTGCCGGACCACGAAAATCCCATATCAGTTTTATTTGTCTAGACATTTTTTATGAGGTACAAAAGTTCAGTAATCAGTGTTCAGTAATCAGTGTTCCTCGAAAATCAAATATTAATTTTATTCTTAATTGTTTAATCGGTTGAGGAGTTATCGTTTTACTATTTTTGAATTGCAAAGTTACAAAGTCTAATTCGAAAATTAGGCAATTTGAAAATTTGAAAAATGCATTTTCCTTTCAATAACAAGAAGTCAATACAAAATACTACTTTTGTACCTGGATTATTTTAGACATTTTTAAAAGTCAAATAATCTAAAAATCGATAATCTAAAAAAATGCCTCAAGAACTCTTATTACAAGTATCTCCAGAAATTGCAGCAAATGATTTGTTGTTGAAAAATCATTTATCGAAACAAATTAAGATTTCCGTAAATGAAATTCAGCACGTTTCTATCCTAAAAAGATCTATTGATGCCCGTCAAAAAGCTATAAAAATCAATCTTAAGGTTTTAATCTATTTAAAAGTAGAGCCTTTTCAGGAGCAAAAAATACAACTTCCGGATTATGGTAATGTGGCTACAGCTCAAGAAGTAATCGTTGTTGGTGCTGGACCTGCGGGACTTTTTGCTGCCTTGCAATTGATAGAATTGGGTTTAAAGCCTATAGTTATTGAGCGTGGAAAAGACGTAAGAGGCAGAAGAAGAGATTTGAAAGCCATTAATGTGGATCATTTTGTAAATGAAGATTCTAATTATTGTTTTGGAGAAGGTGGTGCAGGAACCTATTCAGATGGGAAGTTATACACGCGTTCTAAAAAAAGAGGTGATGTAACACGCGTTTTGGAATTGTTTGTTGCTTTTGGAGCTTCAGCCGATATTCTTATTGAGGCGCATCCACATATTGGTACCAATAAATTACCTCAAATCATTCAGGACATTCGAGAAAAAATCATCGAATGTGGCGGACAAGTTTTGTTTGAAACCAGACTGACTGATATTTTAATAAAAAACAATGAAGTGCAGGGTATCGTTACTCAAAAAGGGGATACAATTCTTGCCAATAAACTTATTTTAGCCACAGGACATTCGGCTCGTGATATTTTTGAATTATTGGATAGAAAAAAGATTTTTATCGAAGCCAAACCTTTTGCCTTGGGCGTAAGGGCAGAGCATCCTCAATCTTTGATTGACAGTATTCAATACAGTTGTGATTATCGTGGAGAATTTTTGCCTCCAGCTCCATATTCTATTGTGAAGCAAGTAGGAGGAAGGGGAATGTATTCCTTTTGTATGTGTCCCGGTGGCGTGATTGCACCTTGTGCCACAAGTCCCGGCGAAGTGGTTACCAATGGTTGGTCGCCATCCAAAAGGGATCAGGCTACCGCCAATTCCGGAATTGTAATTGAATTGCAACTGGAAGATTTTAAGCCTTTTGCTAAATTTGGTGCTTTGGCCGGAATGGAATTCCAAAAAAGCATCGAGCAACGCGCCTGGCACTTGGCAGGAGAAAGTCAAAAAGTTCCTGCACAGCGTATGATTGATTTTACACAAAACAGAGTTTCATCGGATATTCCTAAAACGTCTTATGTTCCCGGAACAACTTCAGTTGAAATGGGACAGGTTTTTCCCGGATTTTTAACGCAAATATTGCGAGAAGGATTCACTGAATTTGGAAAATCGATGCGTGGATATTTAACAAATGAAGCCATACTTCATGCACCAGAATCAAGAACGTCTTCGCCAGTGCGTATTCCCAGAGATCCTTTGACTTATGAGCATGTTCAAATAAAAGGGTTGTATCCTTGTGGAGAAGGCGCAGGTTATGCCGGCGGAATTATATCTGCTGCTATTGATGGTGAGAAATGTGCATTGATGATAAAAGAGTCTATAGGAAATTAATTTTTTAAGTGATATAATTTTATTTTAAAAAAAAGCAGCCTTATTAGGGCTGCTTTTTAATGTTTTTAATAAGATTGCATTATTTTTTCTTTGCAGGTTTTATTTCTGTCACCACAATCTTGAATGTGGTAGTTCCAGTGTTTTTTGCCATGTGGGTTACGGGAGGGAAATATAATACGTCTCCTGCTTTGATATCTGCATTAGTTGCAGGTTTACCTTTTTCTGTTATTTTAATTTTACCACCGGTCAAAGCATACACGGTGTGATGTGGATGGCTATGCCACGGCATTGTTGCGCCTGGGGTAAATTCTGCAGACATGACCCTCACTTTATCATTCTCAAGGAGGATTTTTTTATATACTTTTGGACCTGCTTTCATTGGGTCTTGTGCATACACACTTGAACTCATTATTAGGAATAATCCAATGAGTAAAGACATCGAAATCATTTTAATTGCTTTCATTTTATTTCATTTTTTATTGATTAGACTAAGTTGGACACTATTTTGTTGTCCATTAAAAAAAATATTTCAGCTTCATTCTGGATGCATATAGACTTCTGCTAACACACCATTTTTAATTAGAAATAAGGAATTTGGCGACACTTTAATTAATGTTTTTTTAATTTATTTTCTATGCATTTCGATTAAAAAAGTAATGTCAATTTTTCAGGATGGTGCAAACTCTTGCTTAGCAATTCATTTGAACTATCGAAGCGCGATAAATGGCTTTTGGGGAACCACTAATTTACAAAATAAACAGATAAAATATTGAATTGGGGGTTTTTATTTTAATTTAAATCGCTGAAAATTAAATATTTATGCTTCTAAAGAAAACAAAAAAATCCGTTTTTAAATTTTTAAAAACGGATTTTCTATAGGTATTAAAGCGAAGTGTTATTTTTTTATTTTGTTCCTAATGCAACAGGAATCGCGTCGGTTTTTATTACAAAGAAAGAAAACAAAATTCATGATTTGGACTTAATGGTCGTAACTGATTACTCTGGATATTTTCCATTGATTGTCTTTTTTCTTCCAAATCATAAGAAATTTAAACGTTCCAATTTCTTCTTTTCCGTTTTCCATATGTCTGAATTCGTGTACACCAATTTCAATTGCTCCATAGTCTTTGATAGGATGGACTTCCAGCGTTCCTTTGACTAGTTTTCGGGTTAGTTTATTTTCATTTTTAAACATATTCGAAAAATTTTTAAAAACGGTTTCATGCGAAAGCAATCCGCCATTGTCTTGAAACCATTCTAAATCCTCAGTAAATAAAGATTTGAATTTTTCGAAATCTTTTTTGTTGAACGCTTCGAACATAATCTCGTCCATTTGTTCGATTTCCTTATATAGTGCTGCGGATGTTGATGCTACTTTTTTTTCTTGAGCAGTTGCAGTATTGAAAAAAACTAAAGCAAGAATTAGATTTAAAAAGAAATGAAATTTGAATCTGTTTTGTTTCATAAGAATTTATTTTGAGTCGGTAGGTTTCTAATTGGTTTTGGAATATCAAATGCTTATTTTATCTTTATTTTTTAACTGCTACAGCAATTTTTGAATCGGCAGTTCCATAATACAGAAACCATTGTTTTTTAAAATAAACCAATCCTTCTACAAAGCAAACTTCATTTACCTCACCGGTTTTTTCATAAGGTTTGTCCGGATGAATAAAATAATCTTCCATTCGGTCTATTAATTTATAGGGCTTTTCTTTATCAAATAGCGCTTGACTTGCTGCGTAAGTGAATTTAGGTAAACTCGAATCATTATAATTAGCCGCATTACTTCCGTTGTAAATCAGTAGAATACCTTCTTTTTGGAGTAAAGCAAAAGGACCGGGTTCTACTAAACGACTATCAAAATATCCCATTCGAGGATGTAAAACGGTAATCATTTTTTTGCTTTCTTCATTTTCGGCTACTTTCCAATGGATAAGATCTTCAGAAGTTGCCAGATACAAATCAGTGTCCCCAAAATACATCCAGTATTTGCCTTTGATTTTTGTAGCTATGATTTTATCGCCGGCTAATTTACAAACTATAGCTCCAGATTTTGACCACAAATCTTTGTGTTTATCTTCATTTAAAACTAAACCGTGTTTTGTCCACGTTTTTAAATCTTTTGAGCTGGCTAAACAAAGTCTAGCTGTTTTACCATCATAGGAGGTATAAGTCATGATATAAGTTCCATTCTCACTTTCTATGATTCTTGGATCTTCAACTCCACCTTTCCATTCATACTGTTTCATCGTATCGTTGTCCGGATAGAATATAGGTGCAGGTTGTTTTTTAAAGTGCAATCCGTCTTCGCTGATAGCCAGGCCTAATCTAGACGTCATGTCTTTGTCCTGTGCTCTGTAGATGAGATATACTTTTCCGTCTTTGACAATCGCTGATGGATTAAGAACATTTCGTTCTTCCCAGTGTACTTCTTTATTACTTATTGGAGATTGAAAAACTTGATTTAATTGAGGTTCTAAAATAGGGTTAAGGCTGTCTACTTTTACAAAGTTGAGCATCGCCCAATCCTTGCTTTTTGTTTCGGATTTATATGTGGAATTACTGCCGCAACCTATTAGAATAAATAAGAATAATAACGTAATGGTTTGTTTCATAATGTTCAAAATAGTTTAGGAGGAACGCACGATTCCTACAGTTATTAAGTATGGTTTTTAGTTTTTATTGATTTCAATTATTTATAAAAGAGTCTGATAGGGTAAAGTTGCATTTATTTTATCGAATAACAATTCTCTTTTTGAAGTTAATAGTACTTTAGTTACTTGAAGTTGTTTCGTTTCGCTTGAAATTGTCTCATTTGACTTAATGCCTTTTTTTAAATGATTGATGACCACTTCGTAATCGTGCCATTCTCCAAGTAAATCCGATAAAATATTTTTGTTTTGCAACGATTGGTTTTGTGATTCGCAGCTTAGGATTTTTTCATTGTATTGGTATCTTTTTAATCGTTTGCGAAAAGTGTGCATTTGCGTTTTTTTAAACTTGGTTTTACACATTAATTTTTTAATTTTCCTTCTCTTTTTATCCATATAGCGGTTAACCTTTTTTTTGCTTGCTTGTGTAAGTAAGGGAATTATTTTGCGGTACTTTTTTCTAAATTTAACAACGAAGCTCTTATTCGCAATTGCGAAGAAACGTTTCAGTTCTTTAGTTTCGAGTTTTTTTAAATGCTTGTAGTAAGCTTGCAGCAAATGAGAATTAGGCTGTTCAGCAAGTAAGGATTGTTCTATTTGAAGTTCTCTGATTTTTCCAGCCTGTTTAAAAATAAGTTTAAAGAAGGAGTAGTTTTTTTTGCGTTTAAATTTTTTAGAGCAATAGTTTAATAAATCAAATAAAGCATTCATTTTCTTGATTTCTACTCGAAGGCTATGGAAGGTCTCCGGAATATAGGATTTTGGAGATTTTTCTAAAATAAGGTTTATGGCACTTTTTCGTTTATTAAAATATGTTTTAAGTGCTTTCATTTTTTATAAAATATTATTTTAGAATAAAAAGGGATGATACTTGCAACAATGGATGTGTTTTAAAAGGCATAAAGAAGTTTGTTTTTTGTTTTAATTATCTTCAAGAAATTTCTTTTTTTCTTCAAACTCTTCTTTTGTAATTTCTCCTTTGGCAAATCTTTTTTTCAGAATATCCAATGAAGTTTCCTTTTTTGTTCGCTGACCAAGAAAGTTATAAGGAGATGCAAATACCCAAATGAGGATGATGATCCAAAAAATCCACCAGAAAAAATGCATTCCACCGAAATGATGTCCGTTATACATGGTGTTGTTTTTAAGTTGTTGAAAATCAATATAAATATATGAATTTCAGCCCGGTAATTCAAGTAATTCCATTAAAAAAACGCCTCATTATAGTGAGGCGTTTTTGTACTTTTCTTATTTTGTTATTGATAATCAATTGGTATTACTTCGTTAATGCATTTACTGATATAATTACTTATTTTTTTTTAGTGTTCATTTCCATATAATCTATAGTCAAGTCAGACATTGCTTTCATTCCTAATACAAAACCGCTTTCATCAATATAAAAATCAGGAGTATGATGTGGAGCAGTTTCTGATGTTGGCATGCCTTTAGGAGCACCTCCCAAAAAGAAGTATAGACCCGGTATTTTTTCCTGATAAAATGAAAAATCTTCGGCACCTGTAACCGCAGGAGTCAGTAGAACATTCTCTTTACCAGCAACAGCTTCTAATGTTGGGACCATTTTTTCGGTCAATGATGGGTCGTTGTAGGTAATAGCAGTTTTGTTGGTTATACTCACATCGGCAGTGGCTCCGGCACTTTCGGCTATTGCCGTTGCAATTTGTTTTATTCTGGAATGAACCATTTGCTGTACTTTGCTGTCCAAAGAACGAATGGTGCCATTCATTGTAAGTTCCTCCGGAATCACATTACTTCGTACCCCTGCATTTATTTGTCCAACACTTACAACTGCAGCTGATTCTGTTATGTTTACATTTCGGCTAACAATGGTTTGCAATCCCATTATAATCTGAGAAGCGGTAACAATTGGGTCAATACCAAGCCACGGATAAGCACCATGCGTTTGTTTACCCATTATTTTTATTTTAAACCAATCGGATGCTGCCATTGTACCTCTTGGACGGTACTTTATTGTACCAACTTCTGTCTGGGCATTAATATGTAATCCGAAAATAACATCTACTTTGGGATTAGTAAGAACGCCTTCTTTTATCATCAATTCTGCTCCTCCTTCTTCGCCTTCAGGAGGTCCTTCTTCGGCAGGTTGAAAAATGAATTTAACGGTTCCTTTTAAGTCGCTTTTTATAGATGCTAAAATTTCGGCTGTTCCCATTAAAATTGCAATATGTGTATCGTGCCCACAAGCGTGCATGATAGGAACTACTTTGCCATTGTATTCCCCTTCTGCTTTGGAAGCAAAAGGAATGTCTACTCGTTCTTTTACAGGTAGTGCATCAATATCTGCTCTTAGGGCAACAACCGGACCTGGTTTTCCTCCTTTTAGAATACCAACAACTCCAGTTTTTCCTACTCCGGTTTGTACCTCAATCCCAAGAGAACGCAGGTGTACCGCTATTTTTTCGGCAGTTTTAAATTCTCTGTTTCCTAATTCTGGGTTTTGGTGAAAGTCTCTTCGCCAAGTAATAACTTTGGATTCTAAAGAAGCTGCCTTTTGAGCAATCTTAGCTTTTAGTGCTGCATTTTGCGCAGAAGCAAAAATGGAAAAAGTGAGTAATCCTGTAAAAAGAATGATTTTTTTCATTAGTAGTGTTGTAAGGTTTGGTTTCATAATAGCAATTGTTTCAAATGAAATTCAAGCTATTTTAGAGGTAAATACGGTCAGTCAAAACAAATATAGCAAAAATATTTTGCCTTGCAGTAATTTTAAAATAGTGTGCAAAGTATCTTGCTTTAAGTAAGATGTAAAAAAAAATCGCATTGTTACTGCTAACAAGGCGATAGTTTGATAATTTATTTTTTCTTCTTTAATCGGCTTTTAAAAAGCTTTTCAAATTTTTCCATTTTGGGTTGAATTACCATTTGACAATACGGTTGGCTTTTATTGTTTGCATAATAATTCTGATGGTAGTCTTCCGCTTTGTAAAATTTAGTCAACGGTTCCAATGTTGTAACTATCGGACTGTCATAAATTCCAGCTTTTTTCATTGCAGCGATGATTGTTTGCGCTGCTTTTTTCTGTGCTTCATTTTTATAAAAAATCGACGAACGATACTGTGTTCCTACATCGGCACCTTGTCGGTTTAATGTGGTTGGGTCATGAACTGTAAAGAAAACTTTGAAAATTTCATCCAGATTTGTTACTTTTTTATCATAGGTAATCTGAACTACTTCGGCATAACCGGATCTTCCGGTAGAAACATCCTCATAAGTAGGATTTGCGATTTTCCCGCCTGCGTATCCTGATACCGCCGATTTTACTCCTATTAGATTCTCATAAACGGCTTCAACACACCAGTAACAACCGCCGGCTAATGTAATGGTTTCAAAATTGGATTGTTTTTTGGTTTTATCAATTGTGCTGTTTTGTCCAAACATGCCAAATGAAGTCAATAGCACTATTAAAAATATATTTTTCATATGTAGATTAGATTTATTTTTATTTAGTATCAGGAATAAAGTCAAGTGCGATAGAATTCATACAGTATCTTTTTCCCGTTGGAGCAGGTCCATCGTCAAAAAGATGTCCTAAATGACCGCTGCATCTTCCGCAAAGGGCTTCAATTCTTTCCATTCCAAGAGAATTGTCGGTTTTGTAAATAACACTGCTCTTGTTGTCTTGTTCAAAAAAGCTTGGCCAACCACAGTTGCTTGAAAATTTGGCGCCAGAACGAAATAATTTATTGCCACAGGCGGCACAATAATAAGTTCCTTTTTCATCCGTGTCCCAATACTTCCCTGTAAAAGGTCTCTCCGTGTCAGCATTACGGGTTACTTCATAGACGTCTTCCGGTAAAACCTTTTTCCATTCGGCATCACTAACATTAAGTTTTGTCGTGTCTGTATTGGAATAATACGGATTTCCGGGTTTGTTGATAAAATTGCCCATTGCTATAGATTTTTTTGTGCTGTCTTTTTTGTTTGTCGTTTGTCCACAGGCAGTGAACATAAATAAAGGGAGCAAAAATAATATGCTTAAAATACGGCTTGTTGTTCTCATAATTTTCTTTTTATACTACAAATGTAAAGCGCTTTTGAATCAAAAAATGTCGTCTACATTGCAAATTAATAGTTATTTAACTATCGTTATTTACGGGTAAAAGACAGTTCTGGATTTAGAATTAACAAAACCTTATTATTATGAAATCATTCGCATGTTGATAAGGTGTTTTTTGAAGCCTGCTTTCTCATACGCCTTAATCGCGGAAGCATTGTCATTGTATACATCCAGCCTGATTTCGAATACGTCCTGAAGATTACACCAGTTTTTGAGCGCTTCAATAATTTTAGCGTTTACTCCTTTTCCTCTGTGATTAGCATCAGTGTACATGAAACCTAAATAGGCGTAGTTCAGGTGATTCAAATAAGGCTTTGCAGTCTCTATTCGCGCATATCCGGAACCTATAAGCTCCGAATCAATTTCGGCAACCAATACTTCTATATGTGGTGCTGAAATCATTTTTTCAATATCATAATAATGTGTTTTTTCTGCTTTTAAAGTAGGGTCAAATGGACGTTCGGCAGTAATAATTCCCTGTTCGAATTCAAGGAGTTTTTCTAAATCGTTTGGATGAGCTTTTCGGATGGTTATAGTTTGCATTTTGTTATTTATAATTTGTCATAAAAATACAAAAGAATCTTTAAAAGGAAGGCGTCAATTTTATTTGGACAGCCTTAAAATAATTCCGCTTCAACAAATCGAAACAGAACGTTAAAGCCCCCGTCCCTAATTATCTTTTTTGTATTTTTGACCAGTAATAGATTTATATGTTAGAAGAAAATGTAATATTAGTTAACCAAAATGATGAGCAAATAGGATTGATGCCTAAGCTTGAAGCACATGAAAAAGCGGTTTTGCACCGTGCTTTTTCAGTTTTTGTTTTAAACAGTAAAAATGAAATCATGTTGCAGCAGCGGGCACATCAAAAATACCATTCTCCTTTGCTTTGGACCAATACCTGTTGTAGTCATCAGCGCGAGGGCGAAACAAATATTCAAGCAGGAAGCCGCAGGTTATTTGAAGAAATGGGTTTCAAAACAGAGCTCAAAGAACTTTTTCATTTTATATACAAGGCTCCTTTTGATAATGGTTTGACTGAGCACGAGCTGGATCATGTCATGATTGGTTATTATAATGATGCGCCGAAAATCAACTTGGAAGAAGTAGAAGACTGGAAGTGGATGAAAATTGACGCTGTTAAAGAAGATATGGAAGTGCATCCAGAGTTATATACCGTTTGGTTCAAGATTATTTTTGACGAGTTTTATCATTTTCTAGAGGAACACAAAATATAGAATTGTAAAAAACAGTTCAAAAATATAGTAACATTAAAAGACTTTAGATTTCGTCACTTTGAGAAATCTGATCCCGAAGCTTCGGGACTAAAATCTGAAATTATGAAAGTTACCATTTCACGAAAAGCCCATTTTAATGCGGCACACAGATTATACAGGAAAGATTGGACTTTCGAGCAAAACGATGCTATTTTCGGCAAGTGCAATAATCCTAATTTTCACGGCCATAACTATGAATTGATAGTGAGTGTAACCGGCGAAATTGATCCGGAAACGGGTTATGTAATGGATGTGAAATTCTTGAGTGATATTATTAAAGAGGATGTTGAGGATCAATTTGATCATAAAAACCTAAATATTGACGTGCCTGAATTTCAGGATTTGAATCCAACAGCCGAAAATATTGTTGTAGTAATTTGGAATAAAATCAGAAAAAGAATCAAGCCAGAATTTGAATTGGAAGTTGTTCTTTATGAAACACCACGAAATTTTGTAACGTATAAAGGTCAATAATGGGACTAAAAGTAGGTGATGTCATCCCCAATTTCAAAGCAAAAGATGCAAACGGCAATGATTTTGACAGTCAGAACATTGTGGGGAAAAAACCTCTCGTTATTTATTTTTATCCAAAAGATAATACTCCAGGCTGCACTGCTGAGGCATGCAGTTTTAGAGATCAATATGAAGATTTCAAAGATTTAGGCGCTGAGGTAATAGGAATCAGTAGTGATAGCGTCAGTTCACATCAACAGTTCAGTGAACAGTATAAACTGCCTTTTATTCTTTTGTCAGACAACGATAAAAAAATCAAAACCCTTTTTGGAGTTCCTTCTGGATTGTTTGGATTACTTCCTGGACGAGTTACGTATGTAACGGATAAAAATGGAGTCATTCAAATGATATTTGATAGTGTGTTAGCTACCAAACACATTCCGAAAGCCCTTCAAGCCATCAAGAAATTAGTATCATAGATTTTGTATTATACATTTGTTTTATCTTAATTTGCATTTAGTTGCTATTTCACGGTCATAAATCTTCTCAAAGGATTAAACAGTAGCGTAGTTTGGCAAAAAAAATATTGATTTTATACATCTGTAATTCAAAAACACACACTTAAATGAAATTTTATCCATTACAATTTGAACCCATTTTAAAAGAAAGAATTTGGGGAGGTGAAAAACTTAAAACATTACTTAACAAACCAATTACGTCAACAATTACAGGGGAAAGTTGGGAGTTGTCTACAGTTGAAGGAGATATAAGTGTTGTTGCTAACGGAGAATGGAAAGGGAAATCATTGACTGATATTATCAATGATTCTCCGGATGAAATATTAGGAACGGAAGTTCATGCCAGATTCGGAAAACAATTTCCGTTGCTTTTCAAGTATTTAGATGCTCGTGAAGATTTGTCCATACAAGTACATCCAAATGATGAGTTGGCTAAAAAACGCCATAATTCTTTTGGTAAAACCGAAATGTGGTACATCATGCAAGCAGATGATGATGCCAGAATTATTGTAGGTTTCAAAGAAAAATCGAATGCCAGTGAGTATTTAGAAAATCTAAAAAACAAAACCTTGCTTTCTATTCTGGATGATGTAAAAGTAAAATCAGGGGATGTTTTCTTTTTAGAAACTGGAACGGTTCACGCAATTGGTGCCGGATTGGTAGTTGCTGAAATTCAACAAACTTCGGATATTACGTATCGTCTCTATGATTTTGATAGGGTAGATGCCAATGGTAACACAAGAGAATTGCATGTTGATTTAGCTTTGGACGCCATTAATTATAATAAAGTAGAAACTAAAAAAGAGTATACAAAGAACATAAACGATTCAAACGAAATTGTTGACTGTCCTTATTTTACGACTAATTTTATTCCGTTAGACGGAGAAATTTCGGTTTCTAAATCAGGAAAAACATTTACTGTATATATGTGTACAGAGGGAACATTTGAACTGGAATACAATAATTCAAAATTGCAATATAAAAAAGGAGATACTGTTTTGATTCCTGCCGCTTTGAATGCATTCATTCTCAATGGAAAAGCTTCAATTTTAGAAATTTACATTTCATAGTCGGTAATAGAAAGATTATGTGTACTTTTGCAGACGCAAATTAAAATTCAAATTTTAAAAAAATAAAAATGGCAAACGTTAAGAATTTAAAAAAAGACATCAACTACGTTTTAGGAGATATTATTGAAGCAGTTTACTTGTTCGAAATTTCTACAACAGGAAAACCAACAACTGAAACTAATGATTTAATTGATGAAGCTATCGCTGCTTTTGACGCTTTAATCACTAAAGTGAATGCAAAAAAAGTAGAAAATAAAAAAGCACACTTCAAACAAATCAATGTTGAATTGGAACAAACTGCAAATCAATTGATTGCTAAAATCAACGAATTGTAGTCAAAAAAAAAGCGAAAAAAGTTTGAATTTGTTTTGGAAAATAGAAATTCAGACTTATATTTGCACCCGTAATGAGTCGCCAGCGTAGCTCAGTTGGCTAGAGCAGCTGATTTGTAATCAGCAGGTCGTGGGTTCGAGTCCCTCCGCCGGCTCTTTAATAAAACCACTTAACTTTTGTTAAGTGGTTTTTTGTTTTTGGTAAAAATGTGAATTGAATTCCGTTTTAATGGTACGTAATAATTTTTTTGTTAAATTTGGTATCTAACCTAAACATTAAATTATGGAAGAGCATTCAGTTATTGAAAATTTTGAGATGAAACTAAATGAGTCTGCAAAAGACTTTTTGAAAGAAGCGGCAAAATGGGCTTATTTTTTATCAATTCTTGGTTACATAGGAATTGGTTTTATCGTTTTTGCAGCTTTATTTGCCGGTACATTATTCTCTACTATGGGGAAAATGAATCCAGCAATGGGAATGATGGGTTCTTCTTTTGGAATAGTGATTGCAGTCGTTTATTTGCTTATTGCGGCACTTTATTTCTTTCCGGTGTATTACTTGAATAAATTTGCGTCTAATGCCAAAGCAGCGTTCAATAACAACGATTCTGAAACTTTAACTACTTCTTTAAGATATCTGAAATCACATTACAAATTTATTGGGATTATGACTCTAGTTATTTTCTCTCTGTATCTGTTAATGTTTGTAGGAATGATTGTTGGCGGAATGGCTTTTAATAATGCTTAAATAGCTTTTATATCAGATAACGATGAGGTTTCGTTCAGTTAGGCTTCAGAGCTAGACACTTTATAAAAAAAAAATCATCTTGTTTTATAACAAGATGATTTTTTTTATTCTAATTATGGAATAAAATGTAGCTTTTAGAACTGTTTATTTTTGGTTCTTGATGCTGGTAATATATTCTGTCAATTTTTTACCATAAAGCGATTGTGCAACTTTAGGAGACATTGATTTTTGAATTGTATCTAAATATTTGATATTGATGTCATAGATTTCTGATAGTGCTATATAAGGCGCCACCTCAAATTTTCTGTTGTTTAGTGCAAAATTAGTAGCAAATAAGTACTTTCTTTTGATGTTAGAATCCTGTCTAGCACTTAAACTATCTACTTTTTGTGTGTTTTGACTTTTGATTGCATTAAATTTTTGCTCAATCAAAGAAAGATTTTCATCTGTGAAACGGGTGTTGATTTTTTTATATTCTTCAAATATTTCCTGATTTTTTGATCCTTTAATTTTGGCGTCAGACAAATAACGATCTAAACTCGTTTCAATAGTTATGTTTCCTGGCTCAGCAAAGAATGGTAAATTATTGTCTAAAGAATTGCTCACGCCTCTGTCTAAGAATAAATAAAGCATTTCAGGAGACTTTAGGTCCAAATTACTTTCAAATGAAGAGCTTCCATCGATGTTGATAGTGTCAATAGCCACTAGTGTAGTGTCAACAACTCTTTGGATATACAAAGTTCCTTTTTTTAATCCTTTGATATTTCCGGTAATGTGTAAATTAGTTTTTGACTCATTCTTGTTACAAGATGCCAATAGGATAAGCGTAACGAATGCAATAATTGATTTTTTCATGTGAAGTTAAAATTTGTTTTTTTGGAACATGGTATCGTCATTTTTATGATTTCTCCCGTCTCGAAACTTCGGGATCAGGATTGAATCATGGCGATTTCATCGATGTTTATATTTTGGCGCAAAATAAAGAAAATTGTTGGAATGATTTTGTTAACGCATTCAAATTTCACAAAAAAAATCCCAATCTATTTCTAAATTGGGATTTTCTGAATTATTTTTGAAATTATGATTTCAACCAAGCTTCTTTCAAAGCAGTTTTGGTTGCATCTGTAGCCTTAAGACCTTCTTTGTCTTCATAAGGGAATTTCACCTTTCCTTTTATTATTTGTTCCTTACCGTCACGTTTTATTTTTACGGTAATAGCATCGTTTTCTTTCCAGTTGTCACTTTCGGTAATCATCTCATAAATGTTATCCAATGAATATGGTTTTTCATTGATAGACACCAAAATATCTCCTCCTTTAAGTCCTAAATTTGTATAAAAAACATTCAATTCCATGTTTGGAATCACAATGATTTCTTTAGTTTGCTGATTCACGGTGATGTACGGTGATTGTCCTTTTATGAAGACATTTCCTGCTACTTTTTCTATGGATTTAGTAACGCCAACTTTAGCCAAATAAGTTTCGTAAGGAATTGGAGCTGGTCCAGATACGTATGTGCTTAAAAAAGTTCCCACTTCAGGATAGGTAAATGAAGTTATTTTGGCAAAAAGTTCATTGTCATTAAATGGTTTTGATGCACCATATTCATTGGATAATTTTTGCATCAAATCAAGAATTCCTCTTTCGCCATTACTTTTTTCTCTTATTATAATATCCAAACACATTCCAATAAGCGCTCCTTTTTCATATACGTTCAAGTATTGTGCTTTGTATGGTTCTGTCAATACATTAGCACTCATAGTAGTGAAAGGCATTGTGTCATTCATAGCATTTGCATGTTCAATTTTTTCTGACATACGCGTATAAAACTCTTCTTCTGAAATTAACCCTTGATTGATCTGAAAAAGATTGGCGAAATATTCCGTCACCCCTTCGTACATCCATAAATGTTCTGACATTTTAGGCGTGTTGTAATCAAAATAGTGAATCTCTTTAGAATGAATCGTAAGCGGTGTTACAATATGAAAGAATTCATGCGAAACCACATCTTTCATTGATTTAACCAATTCTTCTTTTGGCATCATTTCTGGTAAAACAACAGTTGTTGCGGTAGGGTGTTCTAATGCTCCAAATCCTTTAGCATCAGTAGGTGTCATACTTGATAAATACAATAAAACGCTGTATTTTTTTGTAGCATTGATTTTTCCTAAAAATGTTTTTTGAGCGGTCATCATCGTTTTCATCTCCGGAGTGATGCTTTCTGCAGTCACTTTTCCTGTAGGGGAATATACGCCAATCAGTATTTCCATTCCGTCAACCGTAAAAGTAGTATAGTCCGGTTTAGCATACATGATAGGATTTTCAACTAATTCAGCATAACGAGGAGTTGTAAATATATCATTAGTAGTGCTTGCATCTTGATCTGTCATTGAGGTTGCTCCCCAAAGCATTTCCGGATGCGAAATGCTTACAGTGTACGGAAGGTCTTTTTTATCTTGAAAATAACCTGCAAAACCGTGCATGTTCAGCATAAAGTTTTTTCCTGCATCAATGTTTGTTCCTGCTGGAGAAAAAATATCATTTTGACCAAAACCACCGCCTTTTTCGGTGTCAAATGTGTCGTTTACCAAATAAGTTATTTTTACTAACGTTTTTGCATTTTTAATATTCCAAGTGTTGTCATCTGTTTTAGTAACAGGCAATACACTTCCTTTACTGTCAAATGCTTTAAAATCCTCAATATATTTTCCATAATCATCTACAGAATAGGTTCCGGGAACAATTTTAGGAATGCTGTAGGTTACTTCATCTGTACTGATTTTTGGGGAAGTAATCGTGACAAGTACTTTGTCCTCTTTTACATCATTCAAATTAATTGCAACTTTTACTATATCAGTAACGGATTTTGAGTCATTTGTAGCAGTACTGGCAGTTTTACAGCTCAAAAGAACCGATGCAAATGCTAGTGTAAAAAATATTCTTTTCATTATTGTGTTATTTTATTTTAAGTGTTAGTCTTTCAAATTGTAGAATTGTTACAATTTATAAGGACTAGAAACTACTTTTAAATTTTTTATTTTTTAAAACTGATTTGAGAATAAAAGAAATTTTATTTTGCGTTTAATTCTTTCATTACTACTTCCGGATTTTCAACTTCGATAATTAGTTTATTGTAATAGGAATCTTTGAGTTCGACAATAATTGCATTTTTTTTATTGCAAACATCCCAAAAATTGCGTTTCCCTTTTTTTATGTAAGTTCCAGCAGTGATAACCCATGGCAATTGGGTGCCTGGCATTTTCCAACCAATCCAAAAGGTAAATTCATCGTTGCTTTGATACGCTCGGATTATTTTATCTTTGGGTACTTTAATTTTATTTTCAAAAGCCCAAAATTTATGACTTCGGAGAATGTCAAAAATAAATTCGTTTTCGTTTGATGTTACTGAAACCATTGCTGAGTTTGTGAAAGTTAATTGATATAAAAACAAAAACTCCCGAATATCAGGAGTTTTGTTTTTAGTCTAATTTATTTTTTATATAATATTTTCCATCCAAATCTTCATCAAAATCATCAATCTTAACGGGTTTTGGTTTTGGTTTGTTTGCAGTCGCTTTCTTTTTCCACATTTCAAATTTTTCTGCGGGCATTTTCTTTTTCATGATTTCAAGAACCTCTTTTTCGGCTAAACCAAATTCTTTTTTGATGATTTCAAAAGGATTTTTTTCTTCTAAAGCCAATGTAACAAGTTTTTCTGTTTGCTCCCAGTTCAATTCTTTACGGTTACTCTTTTTCATCACGTGAAAATTAATTCAAATAAGTTGTTAATGATTAATAAATTGCATTTTTAATTACATCCAATATTAAGAAAAAAAATAATTACTTTTTCTCAAAAGGCCATTTTTTTTATACTTTTTAACTATTTTCCTTCAAAGGTTGTTTTTGAAAGGGTATTTTTAATAAATTTTTTAATTCATTGTGCTCTTCAGGCTTCGGATGCGTGTCGATTCCATAAATGATTTCTTCTTTTGGAAGCGTCATGAAGGTTCCGAAAAGCCTGTCCCAAATTGAAAATATATTTCCATAATTACTATCCGTATACGGCAAAACATAGTGATGGTGTACTTTATGCATATCCGGAGAAACGATAAAATAACTCAATATGGTGTCTACTCTTTTTGGAAGCGAAATATTAGCATGATTGAATTGCGTAGCCACAACGGATAACGTTTGGTACAGGAAAACCATCCACATAGGACTTCCAATAATTAAAACGCCCATTGCCGTAAATGTAAATCGAATTACACTTTCTCCCGGATGATGTCTGTTTGCAGTTGTGGTATCAATCCAAGTATCGGTGTGATGTATCAAATGGAAACGCCATAAAAATTTGGTTTTATGCTCTACTAAATGCACCAGATAAGCGCCAATTAAATCCAACAAAAGCAATCCAACTAATGCATAAAGCCACAAAGGCATTTCTGGCAGCCATTGTAAAATTCCAAAATTATTGGCAATTGTCCAATCGGCTGATTTTAATAAAATAAACGCCAAACAAAAGTTGACTACTATTGTGGTAAACGTCATAAAGATATTAATACCCGCATGATGCCATTTTTTATACGTGAAGTTAAAAAGTGGAAAAGCATTTTCTATTAACCAAAAAAAAGTGATTCCACCCACAAGAATTAAGCTTCGGTGTGATGATGGAATGGTAGAAAAATAGGCAATAATATCATTCATAATTGGAGTATTTATTTCAAATTTAATAATTTTTATTGAAAATAATTATTTGATTACCCGAAAGGTACCATTTATTCTGGGACCAATGGGTTTTGCCGTTTTTGGAATTTGATGTTTCCAATAGTGCTGCGTTGTTCCTTTCATTATTAATAAACTTCCGTGTTGCAGAACGATACTTTTTTTTAGGTCTTTGTCTAAATTATGTTTCAGTTGAAACGTACGCTCCGCACCAAAACTCACTGAAGCAATTACAGGATTTATTCCTAATTCTTTTTCGTTATCGGCGTGCCAGCCGTTGCTGTCTTTTCCGTCGCGATACTGATTGAGTAAAACGGTTGTGAAATTTACATCAGCAATATTTTCGATTTCCGTTTTTAGCTTTTGCAAAAGCAAATTCCAAGGATGTGGTTGCATGGTTATATTCGAATACGAATAGGGTTTTCCTTCGTTTCCAAATAAAGCGGTCAGGCGAGGTTGCGGATGAGTTTTTCCGTACACCCGAATATCATCTTGTTGCCAAGGAATTTCTTTTACCAATTCTGCAAAAATAATATCGGCTTGCTCTTTGTCGAAAAACTGAGGATAATAGATGATTTCAGCGTCTGGCAAGTCAAGAAATATGGGGTCGGATATAGATTGAAACAGTGATTTCAATGGATTAGGTGTATTGGTAAGCCCAGAAAATGAGAACTAATTGTAATGGCATTCGCAAAAGCAAAACCCATTTTGGCAAACCCATTCTTGCTTTTTCATCGAAATACATATAGAGATGCGTTGGGAAAATAGCCATCAATAAAGCAATAACTCCCCAAGCAGCATAGTTTGAAAGTAGCGGAATACAGAGCGCAATTCCCAGAAATATTTCTGCTAAACCGCTGATGTGGTTTAATAATTTTGGATTCGGAAAATAAGGAGGGATGATTTTCAGGTACAGTCTCGGGTTTCTGAAATGGTTTAATCCTGCGATAAAGTAAACAAAAGCCATCACATATAAATGCCAAGGTAAATTCATAATAAAGTTATTTATCACGAATTTATAAAAATTTTAATGAAATGAGTACAAATGTTTTTAAATAGAAATTAAGTCCTTTTCTTGAAGTTGACATTCATAATCACAATTGCCAGGATGATTAAAATAATTCCAATCCATTGGATTAGATTCACGTTTTCATTCAAAAGAAAGTAAGCCATCAGTACGGATACGGGAAGTTCCAGCGCAGATACAATACTTCCTAACCCAATTCCTGTAAGTGGAAAACCGGCATTGAACAATAATGGCGGAATTATAGTTCCAAAAAGAGCCAGTATGATTCCCCATTTCATGAAAATCTCAAAATTAAAAGGGGTTGTTTGTGTCGCAATTGCAAATCCAAATACGATTATTGCACCACCAAGTAACATAAACAGACTTCGTTGCGCCGAAGAAACATGTGTTGCCACACGATTAGCGGTAAACATAGTTGTGGTAAAGGAAGCAGCAGATAAAAGCCCTAAAACGATACCGCGCCAGTCTAATTCTACTTTGCTTTGAATAAGATTTGTGGCAAGTGCCGTACCAATTAGTACAATAACTACCGAAACTATTTTTTGATTAGAAGGTCTTTTCTTTTCTAAAATCATTTCGAATAAAACGCCCATCCAAACGGTTTGCATCAATAAAACGATAGCAATAGAAACAGGAATATATTTTACTGCCAAGTAATAAAAAATACTCGTCATTCCCAGAGAAGTTCCGGCAAGCATTAATTGAGTGATGTTTTTCTTAGATGCTTTTACAACGTCATTTCCTTTTTTAGCTTTTTGAAACAGATTAATCAGCAGCATTCCCGTGATTCCATATACAAATTGAGCAATGGTAACTTCAGGTGTGG
Organism: Flavobacterium sp. 120; assembly: GCF_003633605.1. Classification (NCBI taxonomy): domain Bacteria; kingdom Pseudomonadati; phylum Bacteroidota; class Flavobacteriia; order Flavobacteriales; family Flavobacteriaceae; genus Flavobacterium; species Flavobacterium sp. 120. The sequence continues at coordinate 696,356 of NZ_RBKZ01000001.1, forward strand.
TGAACCCTTCGCCGTAGGCTATTTTTACAAAAGTAGCCAACATTCCATAACTTGTTGCGCCAAGACCTACCAGGAAAACTCCTTTTAATACACTATTCTTTATCATTTTTTCAATTTTAAAAAGCGGGCAAAGATAGGGTTTAGTTCCTAGTTATGAGGTATAAATTAGGACTTAATATTTGAGGCTGTTATTCTGGTTTGATTTTGCTTCGCAATGAGGGAATTATAGATAAATCTAAAGAATCGTTCAATTGAAAGTTAATTTTATTTCACTTCTTTGTCGACTAAATCGCTCAAATGCAATCGCAACGCATTTACTGAAATACTGATTTCCCAAAACGATAATCCTAGTGAAATCAATAATCCTAATAAACTCAGCCCAAAAAGATAAATTCCTGCGGTTTGCTGTTCTAAGAATAATAAAAGCATGGCGAAAACGGATAAAAACAGACTCATTACGCCAGCCATTTGCATATTGCGAATCAGTGTCAAACGCAAGTTCAGGTTTTTGATTTCCAATAAAATCATATCGTTTTGCTTTTCCTTGTAGGTTTTTTTTAATCCTCTTACGATAGTGGCAATAGTCAAAAATCGATTCGTATATGCCAATAAAATCAACGAAGTTGCGCTAAAAAGTAATGCCGGAGTTTCTATTTGTAAAATCATGTTTTTAGAATTTAGAATTATGTTTTTTTGTGCCTTAAAAGTCGGGATTCTTAACTTGTTAAAGAGTTTTTTCTAAAAAGAAACTGTGAATGTAAATTTGTATTTCAATGAATGTAGAATAATTTTCTTAAGAGATTGTACTCACTATCCGTTACAAATAAAGTTCATTAATCATTTCCGTAAGAGAGTTGTAAAAGCAACTATTTGTCTTTAAATTTAAGGAGGCAATCACAGTAGAAAGGTGTTAGAGAAAGGGTAAAAATGACCAGTTGAATTATTTTTTTATTAAAATTAATCAAGTAATTTTCTTGATGGGATTATATTTAAATGACTTATGATTGATTTAAAAAAATGAAAGACTTCTAAATTAATTCCATCATCTAGTAAAATAAAATTAAGTATACGATAATTAAAGCTTCGATGTGGAATGCCTGTATTTAACCAAAAAATATAATCAAAATATTTTTGGGTATAACCAAAGATATAATTGTTATCAGTAAAGTGCTTTTTTTTAATATAAACACCGTTGTGTATTTTTCCTGAATAAAATTTCGTTGTATCATCGGAATAAAAAGCTACACTATTAGGTAATTTCATTTTATTCCAACGTTTAATATCTTCAGCAGTGTGCTTATTAAAAAAGTCAAAATCAATTTTGTAAAAAATTCTGTTTGGGTTAATTTTTTTATACCGCATCCGAAATAACCTCTGAGCCACATCAAATTTTTCATAATGTAAAAAGTGAATTTTAGCATAAGGTGTAGTTCCTACAGGATAAATTAATTTAAGTGCAGGGTCACAATGTTTTTTATCTAATTCCTTAACATCATAAGCATATTCTTTATTTAAATTCTCAATAAAATCTAAGAAATCTTCTCCGATGCCAATGCCAACTGTTGGTGTGGCGTATGGTAATTCAAGAAATGTATAAAGTTCCCGTCCCCAACAGTTATCTGATATTAGTGAAAAATCATGATGATTTATCTTTTTTAAAGAATAATAACGGGCTAAATTTCTACGATAGTAAAATATTTTTTTTAATATTTTTAGCATTTTTTATGATACAATTACATTCTGTTTTTAATATTATAAACTTTTATAAATCGCTACAAACTAATACTTAGTTAGTCAAAATTATGGAGATTTTAGCTATTGAGGAACATGTTTATTGTCAAATATAATGATTATCTTACTTATCTTTGCAATGTCTGTATTCGATTACTGCTTTTTTGTGTGTATAACCTTTTTTATTCACATTTTTAAAATAGGTTTATAGTAATTAGGATCTTTCCATAGCCCCGATAGGAGTGAAAATCCTTTGCTTTGAAAGGAGTCAAAAGCAAAGATTGCTGCGCATAGCGGGACGTAAGTGATTCTGAAAAACAATCGTTCTGCTCCAAAAAAAAAGCTGCCCAAGATTGGACAGCTTTAGTGTATTGAATATTCCGAAGCAACTTCGGAATAAGCGATTCACACCATTTTACTTCATAAAATGGGTTCCCTGCTTATTTAATCATCTCAAAACTTCTTTTCACGAAAGCCGTTAATGCTTCTCCTTTTAATAGGTTTTGTGATAATTTAGCTAAGTCTAAGGCTTGTTTTACCAAACTTTCCTGAGCGTCTTTGTCTTTGTTGTTTAGGATGCTTGTTGCTAATTCAGAGTTAGTATTTACCACTAAATTGTACATTTCCGGCATATTTCCCATCCCGAACATTCCACCACCGCCAGACTGACTCATTTCTTTCATTCTACGCATAAATTCCGGTTGTGTGATGATAAATGGTGAAGCATTACTGTCTAAAGCTTCCAGTTGTACTGAATAGGTTTGTTTAGGAACAATAGCTTCCAGAACGGTTTTTAAGTTCGTTTGTTCTTCTTCTGATAATTTAGAAATGGTAGTTTCCTCTTTCTTGATTAAATTATCAATATGATCTGAATCGACACGTACAAAAGTCATGTTGCTGTTATCGCCTTCAATTTTTTGAATTAAATGCGAGATAATTGGTGAATCAAGCAATAATACTTCATATCCTTTGTCTTTGGCAATTTCGATATAAGAGTGTTGTGCTTCTTTATTTCCGGCATATAAAACCACTAATTTTCCGTCTTTATCGGTTTGGTTCGCAGCAAGATTTTCTTTTAATTCTTCTAACGTGTAAAATTTACCATCAACTGTTGGATACAAAACAAACGCACCTGCTTTTTCGTAGAATTTATCTTCAGAAAGCATTCCGTACTCCAAAACGATTTTGATGTCGTTCCATTTTTGTTCAAAATCTTCACGGTTTTCAGTGAATAACGATTTTAATTTATCGGCTACTTTACGCGTGATATAATTGGAGATTTTCTTCACCGCAGCATCCGCTTGTAATCCAGAACGAGAAACGTTCAACGGAATGTCCGGAGAATCAACAACACCTTTTAGCATCATTAAAAATTCAGGAACAATTCCTTCCACATTATCCGTTACGTACACTTGATTTTGGTACAATTGGATTTTATCTTTCTGAATCTGTAAATCGGAACCTAATTTGGGGAAATACAAAATACCGGTTAAGTTGAACGGATAATCTACATTTAAATGAATGTGGAATAACGGTTCTTCAAACTGCATTGGATACAATTCATGGTAGAAATTCTTGTAATCCTCCGCTGATAATTCAGTTGGTTGTTTCGTCCAAGCCGGATTTGGGTTGTTGATGATGTTGTCTACTTCAACTTCCGTGAAAGTTTTGTCTTTATCTTCTTCAGCAACTTCTTCACCCTTTTTTTGCTCTATTTTTTCTGTTTTGGTTCCAAATTTAATTGGAATAGGCATGAATTTATTGTACTTGTTCAAGAGTTCCTTGATTTTGTATTCTTCCAAGAATTCCAAAGAATCTTCGGCGATATGCAAAATGATTTCTGTTCCACGAGAAGTTTTGTCAGCTGGTTCTAGTGTGAATTCCGGGCTTCCGTCGCAAGTCCAGTGTGCAGCTGGTTCATCTTTGAAAGATTTAGTGATGATTTCCACTTTTTCGGCAACCATAAAAGCAGAATAAAATCCAAGACCAAAATGTCCAATAATTCCAGAATCTTTGGCAGAATCTTTGTATTTGTCCAAAAACTCCTCAGCTCCAGAAAATGCCACTTGGTTGATGTATTTCTCCACTTCATCGGCAGTCATTCCAAGACCTTGGTCAATGATGTGTAATTTTTTACCTTCCTTATCAATTTTTACTTCGATAATTGGGTTTCCGTATTCTACTTTGGCTTCGCCAATGCTTGTTAAATGTTTTAATTTAAGTGTTGCATCCGTTCCATTAGAAATTAATTCACGCAAGAAAATTTCGTGATCACTGTATAGGAATTTCTTGATTAAGGGAAAGATGTTCTCTACCGAAACATTAATTTTACCTGTTGTCATATTTTGAATTTTAAGTTTATTTTAATGAATATGATTCTTTCAAATAGAATACCAATTACAATTGAAGTGACAAATTGTCGTAAGCGTTAATTATGATACAAAATACTTTAATTTTGAAACAATTTTCTTTTTCTTGCATCGTATCTTTGTGTAAGTATTAATTCATTAAATTTTAAAAAAATGAGAAAAATAATTTTAGTATGCACGTTAGCTGTTTTGATGTTCGCATGTAAGTCAACATCAGTGACAAGTACGAATACAGATAGAAAGGCTCAAGTTGCTATGAAAGGAAATTGGACAATCAGCTCTGTAACATATCCAGGTTCACAATATATTAAAGTGAATAGTTTTCAACTTGCGGATTCGGAATGTTTTGTAGGAAGTACATGGAAATTTGTTTCCAATAACAATAAAGGAAATATGGCTTTGACAAAAGCAAATTGTGTATCATTTAGCTCACCAATTACTTGGTTTGTTAATAATGATGGTCAGTTTATCTTAAAAATTCTTGATGCAGGTGAAAAAGCAAGAAAAGTGAGAGATGGTTATATTTTATATGTAGCGAATCAAACAGAATCTTCTTTTCAATTGATTGATAAAATCGATGTTGGAGGGAAAATGACGAATGTAGTGTACCAATTTCAAAAAGTTAATTAATAAAAAATTTAGATATGAAAAAGATTTCAATAGTTGCAATGGCAACAATAATGATTATAGGTTCAATGTTTACAAGCTGTGAAGCAGTAAAAAATACGAATAAAACACAAAGAGGAGCAGGAATAGGTGCTGTTGCGGGAGCTGTTCTTGGAGGTGTTCTTGGGAACAATCTTGGTAAAGGTGGTAACGGCGCACTAGGAGCTGTATTAGGTGGAGTTGTAGGTGGAGTTGCCGGTGGAGTTATTGGTAACAAAATGGACAAACAAGCAAGAGAAATTGATGCTGCACTTCCAGGAGCCGAAGTAGTTCGTGTAGGAGAAGGTATTAAATTAGTTTTGAATGAAAATGCTGTGCGTTTTGATACTAATAAATCATCTTTGACATCTACTGCAAAAGCAAATTTAGATAAATTGGTTCCTGTTTTTGGAGAATATCCAGATACTAACATTACGATTTACGGATATACAGACAGTACTGGTCCAGCTGATTATAATTTAAAACTTTCAGGAGAAAGAGCAGCGTCAGTTAAAAATTATTTAGCTAGTAAAGGGGTGTCTTCTAGTAGATTTCAAGTTACTGGTTTAGGAATTGCTGATCCAATTGCTTCAAATGAAACAGTTGAGGGTAGAAGCCAAAACCGTCGTGTTGAATTTGCTATTACAGCAAATGAGAAAATGATTAAAGATGCCGAAGCTGAAGTGAAAAACTAAGCAAAAAATACTATATAAACAAAGGCTGTTTCGTCAAGAAGCAGCCTTTTTTTGTGCCTAAATTTGAATTAAACATTGTAAATTTGCACTCTTAAATACAGATGATGCTCGAGATAAAAGATATTTCCTTCACTTACATTGACAAACCCGTTATTGAAAATGTAAGTTTTACTATTGCCAAAGGTCAAAACACCGCTATTATTGGCGAAAGCGGTTGCGGTAAAAGTACGTTGTTAAAACTCATATACGGATTATATGATTTGGATAGCGGAGCAATAACCTATAATGAAAGACCTATTTTGGGTCCTAAATACAATCTTGTTCCAGGGGAAGATTACATTAAATATTTAGCGCAGGATTTCGATTTGATGCCCTACATAACTGTCGAAGAAAATGTAGGCAAGTTCCTGTCGAATATGTATCCTGAGGAGAAGAAAGCCCGCGTTCAAGAGTTATTGGATATGGTCGAAATGACCGCTTTCGCAAAAGTAAAAGCGAAATTCCTAAGTGGCGGACAGCAACAACGAGTGGCTTTGGCAAGAGTTTTGGCTTTGGAACCTGAAATTATCTTGCTGGATGAACCGTTCAGCCAAATTGATTCTTTCCGGAAGAATTCTTTGCGTCGCAATTTATTCCGTTACTTAAAAGACAAAAGTGTTACCTGTATTATTGCCACGCATGACAGTACCGATGCTTTGTCTTTCTCTGATGAAACGATTGTGGTTCAAAACGGAAAAGTAGTGGCAAAAGGCGACTCAAAAGCCTTGTATGAAAACCCCGCTAATAAATACATAGCTTCTCTTTTTGGAGAAGTAAATGAGTTGAAATTATCTCAATTAATAGACCTTGAGAATGACGAAGACGCAGCACTTTTATTATATCCGCATCAATTAAAAGTGGTGGACAACGCAATCATGAAAGCAGTTGTGAAACAATGCTATTTCAAAGGAAGCCATTATTTAGTCAAAGCAGCTTTTGAGAGACGAGCTATTTTCTTCGAACATGATTCGGAATTAGAATTCAATCAGGAAGTGTACTTGATGTTATCCTGAGAAAAAGCGTTCAGTAATCAGTGCTCAATATTCAGTGATTTTCAGTTCTGAAAACTATCTGAATTCGAAGCCGTTTTCAACTTTTATAACAGTATTGTCGTAAAAAAACAAAACCCCGAAACCAATATGGTTTCGGGGTTTTGTGCTATGTTCTGCTTTCGTATCACTTATAGCTGATCACGGATCACTACTTTCGAAGTTAATTCTTCAAATACTTTTCTAAGAACTGATCTTGTTCCCAAAGCAAATGCAAAATATTCTCTTTGGCTACATAACTGTGTGCTTCTTTTGGAAGAATAACCATTCTTGCCGGAGCACCTAAGCCTTTCAGAGCTTGAAAATAACGTTCGGTTTGCAATGTGAACGTTCCTGGATTATTATCGGCTTCACCGTGTACTAAAAGCATTGGTGTTTTCATTTTATCAGCATTCATGAATGGAGACATTGTGTTGTATACTTCAGGAGTTTCCCAGTAGTTACGTTGTTCAGTTTGGAAACCAAACGGAGTCAACGTTCTGTTGTATGCACCGCTTCGAGCAATTCCGCAAGCAAAAAGATTAGAATGTGTCAATAAATTAGCCGTCATAAAAGCACCATACGAGTGACCGCCAACGGCTACTTTTTTTCTGTTGATGTATCCCAAAGCATCTACCGCATTAATTGCAGCTTCTGCATTGTCAACTAATTGCGTCATGAAATTATCATTTGGTTCTGTTGTTCCTTCACCAATAATAGGAAAAGCAGCGTCATCAAGTACTACATATCCTTTGGTTACCCAGTATACGAAAGAACCATAACTAGGAAATGTGAATTCATTCGGGTTTTGTGTGCTTTGTCCCGCTGAATTTTTGTCTTTGTATTCTGCTGGATACGCCCAAATCAACAATGGCATTTTTTCTTTTTTAGCCTTGTCGTAACCAACCGGTAAATACAACGTTCCAGATAATTCAACACCATCTTTACGTTTGTATTTAATCACTTCTTTACTCACGTTTTTGATACTTTCAAATGGATTTTTGAATGCTGTGATTGGCGTTAGCTTGTTTTTTTGTTTGATGTTTCTAAGGTAATAATTTGGGTACTCGTTTTTAGACTGGATTTGTACTAAAACAGTTCCTTTTTTGAAGTCTTCAATCTCTAATAAATCTTCTTTTTTATCGGTGTAAGTCGATGTGTACAGACGATTTGACTGTAAAGTTTTCAAATTAAATTCACTGATAAAAGGAAATTGTCCGTTTTTAGTAAATCCATCCCCAATAAGATACGCATTGTCATTTTCGATAGCCAAAACATATCTGTTGTATTGGTTTTTTCTGGTTTCAAAATTTCCTGGATCGGAATATACATCCTGTGAGTTTCTGTCGGAAATTACTTTTGGAGCCTGACTTGGATTTGATGGATTGATTAAATACGTTTTAGTATTACGTGTATCATACCATTCATCTGAAACAATCGCAACGTTGTCGTTCCCCCAAATCATTCGGCTGTAGCGTTGCGGAGTTTTCACCAATGAAGTTGCTGCTGCATCAAATGGAGCGTTCCAAAGAAAAACTTCATCTCTGAATTCTACTTTATTTGCAGGATCTCCAGCATCTAAAGCTTCAGCGTAAACTAATGTTGCCGGTTTGTCTGCTCTCCAGCTCATGTTTCTTTTTCCTTTACGAACAGCCATGAAACCTTTAGGGATAATTTCAGTCAGCGGCACTTCATTCACAACTTTTACTTCGTTTCCAGCTTTGTCATAGACTACTGATTTTGAAGGAAAACGGTTCAATGGAACGATGTATGAAAATGGTTTTTGAATGGTAGTCAGCATGATGTAATTTCCATCAGGAGAGAAGCTTTCTCCGGCATACATATCTGCATTTTTGAATAAAGTTGCCGTTCCGTTCAGGTTTATTTTATACAATTCAGACGTGATGATATTCTCAAAATTGATTTCGTCATTCTTGTTTTTCAACATATCAGGATACGTTCTGTTTTGAGATTTAGCACCATCGGCATTCGAAATTATCGGACCGGTTGGCAAATCTTTTTTGGCATCCAAAAGTGCTGCTCTGTTTTTTGGTAACATTTTTACCAAAATAGTTTCGTTGTCATTCATCCAACTGAATGGATTGCCAAGATTAGCATTTACAGTAGCGGCTGTTAATTTGGTAGCTTTCGCTGAAACTACGTCGATAAACCAAAGCTCAACTCCAGTAGCTGTAGTGTGTGAAAACAAGATTTTTTTATCATTTGGCGACCAAGAGATATTACTGATACGAGGATTTGTTGGCAATCCTGCAACCTGTACTTCTTCTTTTTCTTTTATTTTACGTAATTTAAGGTTGTTGATATACGTAACGGTACTCGAAATATTAGTGACTGGATTAATTCTCAATCCTCCTAAACGCAATTCATCTTGGTTTAAATCGTCCAGTGATTTATACGTGTTTCTATACGTAAGCAGCATGTATTCTTTTTTGGTGTCCATTGATACCGAAGGCGCTCTTTCATAATCAGCTAAATCAGCGATTGATTTGGAAGGTTTTTGATAGTTTAAATTTTCTTGGGCAAAGGCATTGAAACCGATACATAGAAACACAAATAGTGTGACTTTTAATTTCATGGATAGAAATATTTTGGGTTAGTTTAAATATGTTTAATTGTTGGTCTAAATTAATTGAATGTTGTTACAATTGAAAACAAAAATTACTTTTTAACGTTTCTGACTGGCCAAAATTTTTACGAAAACTCTTTTCTGCTTCCTTATAATGTTGAAAAGGGTACTTTATGATTAGTTTTATTTCTAATGAATAGCTTGAAACAGCTGTTAACATTGTAAAACTTGTAAATTGACAAAAAAGTAGTAATTTGTGGGCTCATATTTTTTAGTATGTTTAAATTTGCAACTTTATTTTAATAAAATAACAATAGTATGTATCATTCAAAAATAGCAGGATTAGGTTATTATGTTCCCGAAAACGTGGTGACTAATGATGATTTATCGAAAATCATTGACACCAATGACGAATGGATTCAGGAGCGAACAGGAATTCAAGAGCGTAGACACATTATAAAAGGAGAAGATACAACAACTTCTATGGGCGTGAAAGCGGCTAAAATTGCGATTGAGCGTTCAGGTGTTGCTGCGGCGGATATTGATTTTGTAGTTTTTGCAACATTAAGTCCTGATTTTTATTTCCCAGGGCCAGGAGTTTTAGTACAACGTGATTTAGGTTTAAGAACCGTTGGCGCATTAGACGTAAGAAATCAATGTTCTGGATTTATTTATGCTTTATCTGTTGCAGATCAATATATCAAGACCGGAATGTATAAAAACATATTGGTTATTGGGTCTGAGGTTCATTCTACAGGATTGGATATGACGACTCGTGGACGTGGTGTTTCGGTAATTTTTGGAGATGGGGCAGGAGCAGCTGTTTTGAGTAGAGAAGAAGATTTGACAAAGGGAATTTTATCTACGCATTTACATTCTGAAGGGCAACATGCCGAAGAATTAATTGTAAAAGCTCCAGGAATGGGAGGGCGTTGGGTGACTGATATTTTGGCAGACAATAATCAGGATGACGAAAGTTATTTTCCATATATGAATGGGCAATTTGTATTTAAAAATGCAGTAGTTCGTTTCAGTGAAGTTATTAATGAGGGATTGCAAGCGAATAATTTAGAGGTTTCGGATATTGATATGTTAATTCCGCATCAGGCAAATTTGAGAATTTCACAGTTTATCCAAAAGAAATTTAACTTGACAGACGACCAAGTGTATAATAATATTCAAAAATACGGAAATACGACTGCAGCTTCTATTCCAATTGCTTTAACCGAAGCTTGGGAAAAAGGAAAAATAAAATCAGGTGATACTGTTGTTTTGGCAGCATTTGGAAGTGGTTTTACATGGGGAAGCGCTATTATTAAATGGTAAATAACGGTGACAAAATAGTATTTCAATAGTACTGTTCTTATAAAAATATTCAAAGTCTGCACAATCCATTGTGCAGACTTTTTTATTTGAATACGATGTTTTAGATTTGAGGAACCAAATTAAAGTAGAAAGAACTAATATAAAATCGAAAATATGACAAACCGTAGAAATTTTATACGAACAGCGGCGATTGCTTCTGCAGCTGTTGCGTTAAATTCATTTAAAGGGAAACCAGAAGAAGAAAATGATTTTTCATCAAAAAAGGGGAGTAAACCCATTGTACTTTCTACATGGAATTTTGGAATACAAGCCAATGCAGCTGCTTGGGAAGTTTTAAAAAATAATGGAAGAGCTTTAGATGCTGTAGAAGCAGGAGTTAAAGTTCCCGAAGGTGATCCAAAAGAACGAAGTGTAGGATATGGCGGAAGACCGGATAGAGATGGTCGTGTTACACTTGATGCTTGTATTATGGATGAAAATGCAAATATTGGATCAGTTGGGTGTTTAGAATTTATAAAACATCCTATCGCTGTGGCTCGAGCGGTGATGGAAAAAACGCCGCACGTAATGTTAGTGGGTGATGGAGCGCTACAGTTTGCACTTTCTCAAGGTTTTGTAAAAGAAAATTTATTAGTTGAAGATTCTGAAAAAGAATGGAAGGAATGGTTGAAAACTAGTCAATATAAACCGATTGCCAATATAGAAAATCACGATACTATCGGGATGATTGCTTTGGATGCTAAAGGAAATCTTTCCGGTGCGTGTACTACAAGTGGAATGGCTTTTAAGATGCATGGACGTTTAGGAGATTCACCAATTATAGGAGCTGGTTTGTATGTTGATAATGAAATTGGCGCTGCCACTGCCACTGGTCATGGTGAAGAAGTGATACGTATTTCAGGTTGTCACTTGGTTGTCGAATTGATGCGTCAGGGGAAATCGCCACAAAAAGCCTGTGAAGAAGCGGTTGCCAGAATTGTAAAATTAACAAAGAATAGAAATAAAGAACTAAAAGACATTCAAGTTGGTTTCATCGCCTTGAATAAAAAAGGGGAATATGGTTCCTATTGCATTCAAGGAGGTTTTAACTACGCCGTTAATGATGCAACGGGAAACCGATTAATTGATGCCGATTATTTTTTGAAATAAATGAAAAAAGGGAGACTGGAGATAGCGTGTTTTAATCTTGAATCGGCTAGGATAGCTCAAGAAAATGGTGCCGATAGAGTAGAATTGTGTGACAATATGAAAGAAGGCGGGACAACGCCAGATTTTGAAATAACTAAAGCTGTCCGTGATATTCTGTTTATCGATTTGAATGTAATGATTCGACCTCGTGGTGGAAATTTTGTTTATTCTGATTTTGAATTTGAACAAATGAAAATTGAAATTGAGCAGTTCAAAAAACTAAAAGTTGATGGTTTTGTTTTTGGAATTTTAAAAGAAGACGGTAGTCTTAATAAAGAACAAAATGCGGAATTAGTAGCGTTGGCAAATCCACTTCCGTGTACGTTTCATCGTGCTTTTGATGGAATTAAAAATAAATTTCAAACTCTTGAATCTCTAATTGAATGTGGTTTTATAACCATTTTGACTTCTGGAGTAGAAACAAATGTAGTAGAAGGTATTGATGCATTGGCCACATTAGCAGAAAAGGCAAAAGATAGGATTACCATCATGCCGGGTGGTGGTTTGCGTTCCACGAATATTGGAGTATTAAAAGAAAAAACGAAAGCTGTTTTTTATCATTCCTCTGCTATAACGGACTCAAGTGAAATAGCAAATGGTAATGAAGTAAAAGCGTTGAAAGCTAATTTGTAATAATTGTAAAAGAGTAATTCTTTAAATCGAAAAACCCGGAGTTGGCATACTCCGGGTTTTTCTTGCTACAACAAAATATTAAAACTAATTTTTATAAGCATTATGTTTCTCGTTTAAAACAATCCTCCACCGTCTTGTTTGGTGTTGTTGTCTCTTTGTTTGCGTTGTAAACTTTTGTTTTTTCCTGCACCAAAGATGTAGTTGAAACCAACATAAACCGATTGGCTTTCCCAAGTAAATTGACCTACTTGCGGATAAGGGTTTTGTCCATCAAAACCAGCTTTCATAGTGTCGAAAACATCATTGAAACGAAAACTTAACGTGGCTTTGTCTTTTAGGAATGAATAACGTCCGCCAGCATCAATTTTATACATTTCTTTACCGTTAAATTGCACACCGTCAACCCCAGATCTGTAGAATCCGAATAAAAGGAAACGAAGGCTTTTAGTTGCTTTGAAATTACTGTTGAAACGGGCATTGAAAGCTGATGCAGTAACTTCTTTGGAAACCAAATCAAATGAATTGCTTGTTGAATTAAATACTGAAACCAATCCTTTTTGGTTGATACTAGAAAAATCTATTGCCGGTTGGATGTCCCACCAACTATTGATTTTGTAGTTTAAAGAAACTTCAAAACCATAGGCTGTGTTGTTGTCGAAGTTATCAAAACTCATAATTTGTTGGTCCTGATTTTGTGGATCTGGATAGAGAATTCTGTTGATTTCGTTATTGATGCTTCGCACAAAAAGACCTGTGGTGAATGATCCTTTAGTAATTGTTTTAGTATAATTTAATTCAATCGAATTGGTAAATTGTGGATCTAATTCAGGATTTCCTATTGAGGTTACTCTTGGTGTGCTGAATTCTCTGATGGGTTTAGTTTGGTCTAAACTAGGTCTGTCTACACGGCGGCTGAAACTGATTTGAAACTGATTTTTGTCGGTTGGAGAATAAGTCATCGAAGCCGAAGGATATACAGTGAAGTAATCATCCTTGTAAGCAGTAGCGCCGTTTAACATTGCACTTACCTTGTAACTTTCAAAACGAGCACCCAATTGGTATCCTATTTTTTTGAATTTCTGTCCAAAGGTAGCATAAGCCGAATAAATATCTAAATCATAGGTGTAATCAGAATTTGATAAAGAACTGTTGTTGGTGATGTAATTGTTTTCGGTTCTTACAATTCTACTTTCGGCACCTAATTCTAGCTTAGTCTTGTCATTTAGCGGATTTACATAATCTAAATTGATAGTAGAATTTCTTCTTTTTTCGTCAAGATTATCGGTATAAGAGCTAGTAGGAATACTTGGATTATTAAAAGTAGTTCTAAAGTCAGCATTTTGATTTTCAGAATAGATACTGTGGTTTATTTCTAAATCCAGTGTTTCTCCCTCTTTTTTGGTTAGATGTTTGTAAACTAAATTATAAGTACCGTCCGTATTATCTGAAAAGTATTTAGAATTCAGTAGCAAATTTTGTGAGGCATCAGGATTTACAATGTTCACATCCACAATACCATCTCCAACAAATATGTTTTGATTTGTATAGGCAGAAATAGTGTTTTTGTCATTGATATAATAATCCATTCCAATTTTGAACAAATGAGATTTGTTATCATTTACAATATCAAACATTTGATTAGATTTGTCGTCAAGTCTTGAGATTTGTCCTTCATTGAATCGTTTGCCAAAATTATTCCCATAAGTGGAGAAAAAGTTCACTTTACCGGTTCTATAATTCATGTTAATCGAGTTGCTAATCTTTGGTGTTTGTGCAAAAGTTAGACCCGTATTAACGCTGGCATTAAATCCGTCATTTGCATTTTTATGTAAAACGATATTGATAATTCCAGACATTCCTTCAGGATTGTATTTGGCACTTGGATTAGTGATTAATTCAATTTTTTTAATAGAAGTGGATGGAATTTGTTTCAATAATTGCGAAGCTTCAATATTGCTCGGACGACCATCTACTAAAACACGTACGTTTTCGTTGCCGCGTAAGGATAATTTTCCGTCCTGATCTACATTTACAGAAGGAATATTATTCATGATTTCGGATGCGGTTGCACCAGCGGTAGTCAAGTCTTTTCCAACATTGATTACTTTTCTGTCAATTTTTTGTTCAATAGTAGAACGTTCCGCTACTATTTCTACACCTTTTAGTTGTACGGCATCTTCTTCTAGTGCAATTGTATTAAAATTGATGCTATTGTCTTCTGATAGTTTTGCCGATTTTGAGATTGTTTTGTAACCTATAAATTGGATTTCAACGGTGTAATCTTTTAAAGCTAAATTTTTTATTTGAAAAGTCCCCTTGTCAGATGTGATGCCACCAGTAATGACTTTATCATTTTCCTTAACCACAATATTTACATACGGTAATGGTTCGTTAGTCTTTTTGTCAGTGATTTTTCCAGAGATAATTCCAGAGTTTTCCAGAATTGTCGGTTTGACCGAAGTTTGAGCCTGCATCGAAAACAACGTTCCGAAAAAGCAGATTAAAAGTAATTTAAGTTTCATGATTGAGTTTGATTTAATTGATTGATGATGCAAATATATTCTTTTATATAATACTATGTTAAACATAATACCTTTTTTAGTAATATTTAACATTTTTTAACAAATACGAAATATTAAAATTTACTTAATAGACTTCTGAACATGGATTTTGTTACATCGATTTTTGAAAAAAATATGGATTTATACCTTAAACAAGGTTAAACACTTCATTTTTAGGTGTAAATTATCTTGTTTTCCAATTTTCAAATTACTGCAATATGACTATCTTTGCAGCCTTAAAACCAATACACGAAATGACATTACCACAAATTCTTACGCCCTCTATTGAAAAAGCTGTAAAAGTCTTGTTCGACGTTACGATTGATAAAGTTGAATTTCAAACTACACGCAAGGAATTTGAAGGGGATATTACAATGGTTATTTTTCCATTGTTGAAAGTTGTTAAAAGCAATCCAGTAGAATTGGGAAATAAAATAGGAAACTATTTAGTTGAAAATTTAGCTGAGGTAAGTCGTTTTAATGTGGTTTCCGGATTTTTGAATATTGTTATTTCAGATGACTACTATTTGGATTTCTTCGGAGAAATAAAAGATGATGTTAAATTTGGTTTCGTTACTCCATCCCGAAGCTTCGGGACAGAAGACAAAGCGGTAATGGTGGAATATTCTTCGCCAAACACTAATAAACCCTTGCATTTAGGTCACGTACGTAATAATCTTTTGGGATATTCAGTAGCGGAAATTATCAAAGCTTCGGGTAAAAAAGTGTATAAAACTCAAATCATTAATGATAGAGGAATCCATATTTGTAAATCGATGTTGGCTTGGCAAAAATTCGGAAACGGACAAACGCCGGAAAGTACAGGTTTAAAAGGAGATAAATTAGTTGGAAATTATTACGTAGCTTTTGATAAAGCATACAAAGAAGAAATAGCGCAATTAATGAGCGCAGGCAAAACGGAAGAAGAAGCCAAGAAACAAGCGCCAATCATTCTGGAAGCACAAGAAATGTTGTTGAAATGGGAAGCTGGAGATGATGCAGTTATCACGCTTTGGAAAACTATGAATCAATGGGTTTACGATGGTTTTGCAAAAACCTATAAAAATCTTGGTGTTGATTTCGATTGTTTTTACTACGAAAGTAACACGTATTTATTAGGGAAAGATGTCGTTCAGATTGGTTTGGACAGAGGCGTTTTCGAAAAAGATCCTGACGGTTCTGTTTGGATTGATTTAACGGACGAAGGTTTAGACCGTAAAATTGTTTTGCGTTCAGATGGTACTGCGGTTTACATGACGCAGGATATTGGAACGGCGATTCAGCGTGTGAAAGATTATCCAGATGTTGGCGGAATGGTGTATACGGTAGGAAATGAGCAGGATTATCACTTTAAAGTGTTGTTTCTTATCTTGAAAAAATTAGGTTTTGACTGGTCTAAAAATTTATTCCATTTGTCTTACGGAATGGTAGATTTGCCTTCGGGGAAAATGAAAAGTCGTGAAGGAACTGTTGTTGATGCCGATGATTTGATGCAGGAAATGGCAGATACAGCACAAAAAATTGCAGAAGATTTAGGGAAATTAGACTCCTATTCTCCAGAAGAAAAAGCAAAATTATACAACACGATTGGTTTAGGCGCTTTGAAGTATTATATTTTAAAAGTGGATCCTAAAAAACGAATCCTTTTTAATCCGGAAGAATCGGTAGATTTTGCTGGAAATACTGGGCCGTTTATTCAATATACGTACGCCAGAATTCAATCGATTATTCGTAAAGCAAATTTTGACTTTTCGAATAAATCAAAAATGACTGTGCTTCATGAAAAAGAAAAAGAACTAGTAAAACAGTTAGAATTGTTCCCTGAAGTTATTCAAAATGCAGCGCAGCATCACAGTCCTGCTTTGCTTGCAAATTTCACTTATGATTTAGTTCGTGAATACAATTCGTTCTATCAAGCTGTTCCTATTCTTGGAGAAGAGGATTTAGAGAAGAAAATTTTCAGAGTTCAATTATCTAAAAAAGTAGCAGATACTATTGCAGCTTCATTTAGATTGTTAGGAATTAACGTTCCGGAGAGAATGTAATATTTTTTTAAGGCATTCATTGTGAAAATAATATTTTTTTGGTGCATTTAGTATCAAATAAATATTTTTATCATGAAAAAGATATTTTTTTACCCGCTTTTGTTTGGTCTGTTTTTGCTGAATGTAGCCGGAACATGCTGTGCTGATGATCCCGAAGTAGTATCTGTTGAAAAGAATAATCTGGCACAGGTAAACAGTATACTAAGTCAAGGAAATTGGAAAGTGAGCTATTTTCTTGATAAAAATAGTAATATGACCAATGAATATTTAGGATATAATTTCACTTTTGGAACGAATGAAATTTTGACTTCCAGCAATGGTGAAAATATTTTTACTGGAAATTGGTCCGTTGTAAAATCGAATAGTATTGATGATAATCCAGATAATGATTTGGATTTTGCCATTTCGTTTTCAAGTCCGGATAAATTAATTGAGTTAACGCAGCATTGGGATGTTACTGAAATTACGGAAACTAAGGTTCGGTTAAAAAGTAAATCTGGCAATGTTGATGGAATCAATTATTTGACTTTCGAAAAAAAATAAATTTATATCGTTTAACGATTTAGTAAAACTTTAGAAACAGTCTCAAAAAAGGCTGTTTTTTTTATAATATTATGAATACAACTTCAAAATCAAATGCTTAAATTTGCATCTCAAAATAAATTAATACTATGTTCGATAATTTAAGCGATAAACTAGATAAAGCCTTTCATATACTTAAAGGTCATGGAAAAATCACCGAAGTAAATGTAGCCGAAACGCTAAAAGAAGTTCGTCGTGCCTTGCTTGACGCCGATGTCAATTTTAAAATTGCCAAAGATTTTACCACTAAAGTAAAAGAAAAAGCAATAGGTCAGGATGTATTGACTACCCTTCAACCAGGACAATTATTGGTTAAGTTAGTAAAAGATGAATTGACAGAATTAATGGGTGGTGATGTTGCCGGAATCAATCTTTCAGGGAATCCATCGATTATTTTAATGTCAGGTTTGCAAGGTTCAGGGAAAACTACTTTCTCAGGAAAATTGGCAAATTATCTTTTAACAAAAAAGAATAAAAAACCATTATTGGTTGCGTGTGATATTTACCGTCCTGCGGCGATTCAACAATTATATGTTGTTGGAGATTCAATAGGAGTAGAGGTTTATTCAGAACCAGAAAATAAAAATCCAGTAGAAATTGCTCAAAATGCAATCAAGCATGCTAAAGCAAATGGATTCAATGTAGTGATTGTTGATACTGCGGGTCGTTTAGCAGTCGATGAGGAAATGATGAACGAAATTGAACGCGTTCATAAAGCGATTCAACCTAATGAAACTTTGTTTGTTGTTGATGCAATGACAGGTCAAGATGCAGTAAATACGGCAAAAGCCTTCAATGAAAGATTAAATTTTGATGGTGTTATTTTAACCAAATTAGATGGTGATACGCGCGGTGGAGCAGCAATTTCGATTAAATCGGTTGTTAATAAACCAATCAAGTTTGTAGGTACTGGGGAAAAGATGGATGCAATTGATGTGTTCTATCCAATTCGTATGGCCGAAAGAATATTGGGGATGGGAGACGTTGTGTCTTTGGTAGAAAGAGCCCAAGAGCAATTTGACGAAGAAGAAGCAAGAAAAATCCAAAAGAAAATTGCTAAAAACGAATTCGGTTTTGATGATTTCCTTTCTCAAATTCAACAAGTAAAGAAAATGGGTAATATGAAAGACTTGGTTGGAATGATACCAGGTGCTTCAAAAGCCATGAAAGATGTTGAGATTGAAGACGATGCTTTCAAACATATTGAAGCTATCATTCATTCGATGACTCCAATTGAAAGAAGCAAGCCGGCTTTGATTGATGTAAAAAGAAAAGCTCGAATTGCTAAAGGTTCAGGAACCAAAATTGAGCAGGTAAATCAATTGATGAAGCAGTTCGAACAAATGAGCAAGATGATGAAAATGATGCAAGGCCCAGGAGGAAAAAACCTCATGAAGATGATGGGTGGCATGAAAGGTGGAATGCCAGGAATGAGATAAAAATGAGTCAAAAGTCGAAAGTCTTAAGGTTGTAATGACTTTAAGACTTTCGGCTTTAAAACTATAAACTAAATTAAAATGCAACTACTAGACGGAAAAAAAACAGCGGAAGATATTAAGACTGAAATCGCTGCAGAAGTACAAAAAATGAAAGACAATGGGGATAAAGTACCTCATTTAGCAGCCGTTATTGTTGGTACTAATGGAGCCAGCTTAACTTATGTTGGCAGTAAAGTGCGGTCTTGTCAGCAAATTGGTTTTGAATCTACTTTAGTGGCATTGCCAGAAACGATTACTGAAACAGAGTTGCTTTCAAAAATAAAAGAACTAAATGAAGATAGTGATTTAGATGGTTATATTGTTCAATTGCCGTTGCCCAAACACATTGACGAGCAGAAAATCCTGATGGCTATAGATCCTGATAAAGATGTGGATGGTTTTCATCCTGCCAATTTCGGAAAAATGGCTTTGGAAATGGAAACCTTTTTGCCCGCAACTCCTTATGGAATAATGGAATTGTTAGAGCGTTACAAAGTAGAAACTGCTGGTAAACATACCGTAGTTATTGGACGAAGTCATATTGTGGGTCGTCCCATGAGTATCTTGATGAGTCGCAAAGGATATCCTGGTGATTCAACGGTAACACTTACGCATAGTAGAACCAAAAATATTGAAGAATACACCAAAAATGCTGATATTATTATCACCGCTCTTGGTGTTCCGAATTATTTGAAAGCCGATATGGTAAAAGAGGGAGTGGTAGTAATTGACGTTGGTATTACCAGAGTAGAAGATGCCTCACACCCAAAAGGATATGTAATCACGGGTGATGTTGATTTTGAAAATGTAAGTAAAAAATCATCTTTTATCACTCCAGTTCCAGGTGGAGTAGGGCCTATGACCATTGCAATGTTGTTGAAAAACACGCTTTTGGCAAGGGAAATGAAAAGAAATAAATAAAAAAATAGTTTTTAATTGATAGCCTTAAACATACGTTTAAGGCTTTTTTTATTTTAAAATGTATAAAATTCTGATAATTGATGTTAAAACGGAATTTAAAGAATACTTTTGCACCACTTAAAAAAAAGACCTTTAAAATGGACGATTATTATTCGGAAATGTTGAACTAATATAGCTCTTGAACTATTTTCAAGATGCTGTAAATAAACCTATAGAATTTTGAAATGAGAACTTTTTACAAAAACAATAACGGATTAATTGCCACTACAGAATGGACTCCAAACTGCTGGATAAATATTGAATGTCCTACCGAAGCAGAAAAAAAATATTTACTCGAAGACTTACAAATTCCCGAAGCATTTTATAACGATATTGAAGATATTGACGAAAGACCAAGGATAGAAATTGAAAATGGTTGGACTTTGATAATCATGCGAATTCCTGTGAAGAGTAATGATGTAAAATTACCTTTTCATACAATTCCTGTCGGAGTTGTTTTTAAAGGAGAAGTTTGTATGACTATTAGTTTTCATAAAACGGAAATGCTTACGGATTTTGTTACTTATACCAAACGCAAGAATATCAACATTAAAGACAACTTCGATTTAGTGTTGAAGTTATTGCTTTCTTCCAGTGTTTGGTTTTTGAAATACTTAAAGCAAGTCAACCAAAAAATAAAATTAGCCGAGGACAATCTAGAAAAGTCAATTAAGAATGAAGAATTACAGGCTTTACTACAAATAGAAAAATGTTTGGTATTTTTCATGACTTCGTTGAAAGGTAATGATATTTTGTTGCATCGAATCAAGAATATAAAATCTCAAAAGGAACATTTTGATTTGGATTTATTGGAAGATGTTGAAATTGAATTGCGTCAGGCGCAAGAAACCACTAATATTTACAGCGACATCTTGACCGGAACTATGGATGCATATGCTTCTGTGATTTCTAATAATATGAATACGATTATGAAGCAGATGACTTCAATCTCGATAATTCTGATGATTCCAACATTGATTGCCAGTTTGTATGGAATGAATGTCCCTAATGATTTAGAAGATAACCGCTATGGAATATGGATTGTCATTTCTGTATCTATTTTGTTATCTGCTTTTGGTGTGTTTTTGTTCAAAAGAAAAAGATGGTTTTGATCTTATAATTAACATTTATAATCTTACTTTTTTTGACATTTCATGAAATAGTTTTTATATATTTAGACAAATAATTAAATATTATAAAAATGAAAGTTTCAAACAGAGACATAAAAATATTTTTCTTAGGATTTGCTACGCTTTTTATCATAGAGTCAATCTACGATTGGGATTCTACTATTGGTTCTTTTAAAAGAGGTTGGGATTCTGTAGGCTCAAAATAGATTTTGAGAAAAAGAAATCTTTACAATAACTTTTCCTTTAAATAGAGGGTATTTCCATTGTATAAACATACATTTTATAAAATTTATTAAAATTAAATCGATTTCTATTTTGAAATCTAAAAATAATAAATAACTTTGTAATTCAAAGTACTTTATTTATGAGTCAAAAGCTTCAAGAAGATTTATCACATATTCGTTCCATGATGGAGCGCTCTTCAAGATTTATTTCGTTAAGTGGCCTTTCAGGAGTATTTGCCGGTTTATTTGCTTTGGCTGGGTCAATTTATGCCTATCAGCTGTTTAAGTATAATGGCATTGAATATTTTGATGGTAAGCAAAAAAGCTACAGTTATGATTTAATAATCGAACTGGCATTCATTGCTTTGGCAATTTTGGTCTTAGCATTAGGATCGGGTATATTTTTTACTTTGAGAAAAAGTAAAAAGTTTGATTTACCGGTTTGGACTAATACTACTAAAAAAATGTTACTGAATCTAGCGATTCCTTTATTGGTTGGAGGCGTGTTTTGCATGGCACTTTTGTACCACCAGTTATTTGCTCTTATTGCTCCTGTCACTTTATTGTTTTATGGTTTAGCACTTATTAATGCTGGTAAATATACTTTTTCGGACATTAGATATTTAGGTGCATGTGAGATTGTTTTAGGTTGTATTTCCCTTTTTTATCTTGGGTTTGGACTTGTTTTTTGGGCAATAGGATTTGGAATTTTGCATATCCTTTACGGAATAATTGTGTTCAAAAAATACAAATAGAAATGAGTATCATTGATAAATTAAATAAAGATTTCGAAAGTCGAGTCAGATTAGGCATTATGTCTGTTTTGATGGTTAACGATTGGATTGATTTTACTGAAATGAAATCTTTATTGAATATTACCGATGGTAATTTAGCAAGTCATTCTTCTGCATTGGAAAAATCAGGATATATAGAAGTAAAAAAGGAGTTTGTAGGTAAAAAACCAAAAACCTCGTATCGTGTTACCAATATGGGTAGAGCAGCTTTTGTTTCCCACTTAAATAGTCTAGAAAAATTAATCAAATCGAAATAACCCTTTTTTTAACTTAATACTTTGAAATGCAAAGTACTTTTAAATTTTTTACTATGAAAAAACTACACTTTATTTTAGCCAGCAGTTTGGTTTTTACACTGCTTTTTTACAACGAAGATTTGGGTCTTAATTGGGCCATTTTCGGGATGATGCAAACCGCCTTAATATGTTATTTCTTCCAAGAGAAATTTACCAGTAGGTTGCATTTGGTTTTAGTGGTTACATCGGTTCTGTCTTGTTTTGCGTTTGCCTGGTATGGAGATTTTCCGTCGTTTTTAGCTATGGCTTTGTCGATTATCTTTTTACAATTCAAAACCCAGGAACCAAAACTTAAATTGTTACAGGCTATTCCTTTGGTGTTTATCAACGGAATCGCTTCGTTAGGTCGCATATTGATGTTCAGTCAATATCTTCCTAAGCGAAAAGTCAATAACGGTTTTGCTAAAAAACTGATTGCTTATTTTGTTATTCCAATCCTATTTCTTGGATTGTTTTTAATCGTGTATTCTTTTGGAAGCGATCATTTTTCGTCTTTGTTTACCGGTTATTATTTAGATATTGATGCGTGGCAAGCATTTGTACTTACCGTTTTAGGATTTTTTATTTCATTCACTTTCTGGAATTATTGGATTCCTGAGCTTTGTTATGAAAAGAATGATTTACTGGACAATGATTTTAAGGAAGAAGCCAAAACGCAAAATCAAAATTCATTTTCGTTTCTGGATATTGATTTTGAAAGAAGAAGTGGCGAGATTACGTTATTTCTTTTAAATGCGTTGCTTTTGATTTTCATTGCAACTTATAATTACGAACAGTTTTTTGAAGTGGTCAAAAAATCTAACTTAAGTTCTGATACACACGAAAGAGTAAATGCCGTTATTCTCTCAATCATAATGGCAGTTGGTGTTATTTTATTCTATTTTAAAGGAGGATTTAATTTTGATGAAAAAGCTAAAAATCTTAAAAAATTAGCTAAGATTTGGATTCTTTTAAACGGAATTTTAATAATATGTACTATCATCAAAAATACAGAATACGTTTCGTTTTTCGGATTGACTTATAAAAGATTGGGTGTTTATGCTTTCTTGATTCTAGCCATAATTGGATTGGTTATTTCTTTTATAAAAATCACCAAGCAAAAAACAAATGCTTTTCTTTTCAATCAAATGATTTGGTATTTCTACGGGACAATCCTACTATGCAGTTTTGTCAACTGGGGAAATCTGATTACCAATTATAATATTTCGGTAAACAAAGGTGTTGAACAACGTTTTCTGAGAAGTTTAAACTTTAATGATAAAGCCTATTATGATTATTTTAAACTTCACCCGGAAGAGGTGGAAGACAAATACTACTATAAAGAGGGTTATGTAAAGCGTGTTCAAAATGAAACGATTTTGTCGAGATCGCTCTATTTTGAGTTTTTAAAAACTAATAAATAAAAAAAAAATCCCATCAGCGGCGGCGGATGGGATTTTTATATTTTTAATAATCGCCTCTTTTTTTAAATCTGGGATCATCTCTCTTTATGAATTCAGTCCTTCTTTTTGGCGCTTCTGTTTTAGGTAAACTGGCTTCTTCTGTTTTGCTTGAAGGTTCAATCAATTCGTTTAATTCTTTGATTTCAGCATCGGTCAAATCACGGTAACGTCCCACAGGAACATCAAGTGAAATATTGATAATTCGGATGCGTTTTAGAGCCGTAACATCATATCCTAAATATTCTGTCATTCTACGAATTTGACGGTTTAAACCTTGTGTTAAGATAATTTTGAAAGTGAATTTACTAATTTGTTCCACTTTACATTTTCTCGTAACGGTATCCAAAATAGGAACTCCATTTCCCATTCTTTCGATAAAACGATCGGTGATGGGTTTGTTTACAGTTACCGTATATTCTTTTTCGTGATTGTTTCGCGCGCGTAATATTTTATTAACGATATCACCGTCATTGGTCATGAAAATCAAGCCTTCACTGGCTTTGTCTAATCTTCCGATAGGAAAAATACGTTTGGGATAATTGATGTAATCCACAATATTATTACGAACATCAAGGTTTGTGGTACACTCGATTCCTACAGGTTTATAGAAAGCAAGATAAACGGGTTTCTCATTTTTCTCACGGATTAGTTTACCGTCAATACGCACTTCGTCATTTGGGGAAACTTTTGTGCCTAATTCGGGAACGACTCCATTGATGGTCACACGACCTTCTTCAATGATTTTATCAGCTTCGCGACGGGAACAATACCCAGTTTCTCCTATGAATTTATTGAGGCGTTTTAAATTTTCTTCCATACTGCAAAAGTAGTACTAAATTGTTTAATCGTTTATGCGGTTATTTGTTTATTTGAAAAAACAGGAAATATGTAAAAAATTTCGCAGATGTTTTATTTAGTTATCCGATTCAAATAAAAAATCAGATACTTTTTGATACAATTCGGCGTCATGCATACTGTGTCCTAAGCCTTTGGTTTCAATAAAAACTGCATTTTCCCATGCTCCAGCAATTTTTTTTCCTTCTTCGAATAAAACTACCGTGTCGTCAATATCATGAGCAATTAGTCCTTTTATACTTATTTTAGAAGCAAATAATTTACCTGAAAATTGTTCCAGACTGAGTTTGAAATTATTTAGATAATGATCTTCTAAGGATTTTGAAATTTTAGCATTTAAACTCAATAACGCAATGTAATTGTTTAATATGATATTGAAGTCACTCGGAGATCCTAGAATCACCATTTTTTTTAGGGAGTCATTTTGATAAACAGATTGGTAATACAAACAGGTTTTTCCGCCAATAGAATGACCGATAAGATATTGAGGTTTGAATTTTTCGACAGCAATATGAATAAATTCCGCATATTTAGGAATGCTAAATTCTTTTCCGCTGGATAATCCATGAGCAGGACCGTCAATTGCAATAATGGTACTTCCTGATTTTTTTAGATACGGAAGTAAGTTTCCCCATCGAGAAGCATTGCTTTCCCAGCCGTGAACTAAAAGTATTACGGTGTCATTCCCTTTCCAGGTATAAGTGTGAAAGGAATGTTCTTCATTTTGAAACGTTTCAGATTGTGCTTCTTGTAGAATTTCCGGAAGACTGGTTTTTGATAACTTGCCTTCTCGAGGTTCACTAAAAAAGGCATACGCAAGTTGCGAAGCTTTTTTTGGAAATACAAAACTCAAAAGGTTAATGTATATCCCAATAGATTTAGTGAATATAAAAAATAATATTTTTTTCATAAAAAAAAGTCCCGATGTGTATCGGGACTTAAATGTAATTAGAATTTAGAAAACAACTGTTCCATTTTCTCTTTTTCTTCGTCAGCTAATACGCTGTCTACTAATATTCTTCCTGAATGTTCATCAGTAATGATTTTCTTTCTTGAAGCAATTTCTACTTGTGTCTGTGGAGGAATAGTAAAGAATGATCCTGCAGATGCACCTCTTTCAATAGAAACTACTGCTAAACCATTACGAACGCTAGTTCTGATTCTAGTGTAAGCAGCTAATAATCTTTCTTCGATTAATCCTTGGTATTCAGCTGATTTTTCAGATAAGAATGCTTCTTCTTTAGCAGTTTCAGCCATGATAGCATCTAATTCTGATTTTTTATGCTTCAAGTGATTAGATTTTGCTTCTAATCTTTCTTTTGAATTTGAAATTACTTCTTTCTTGTGTTCGATAGAAGCTTTCATTTCTTTAATTTGTTTTTCAGACAATTGAATTTCTAATTCTTGAAATTCAACTTCTTTAGTCAACGAATTAAATTCTCTGTTGTTACGAACCGTTTCTTGTTGTTTCGTATATTTTTTGATAGCCTCTTTGTGCTCATCAATTGCATTCTTTTTTACCTTGATAAGATCTTCGATAACTTCAAGTTCACTTTTCAATTTTTCTGAACGTGTGCTTAAACCAGCCACTTCATCTTCTAAATCTTCCACTTCTAAAGGAAGTTCTCCTCTTACGTTTCTGATTTCGTCAATTCTAGAGTCAATAAGTTGTAAATCGTAAATTGCTCTTAACTTGTCCTCAACACTTAATTCTTTCGTATTCGCCATATTCTATAAGTACTTAACTGGATTTGAATTTTCTTCTGATAAAATAACTGCAAAATTAAGGATTTTTTTCCGAAGATACTCAACAATATAATTTTTTGTATAGCGTTCGCTTTCAAAATGTCCAATATCAGCTAATAGTAGTTGATTTTCGGCTTCATAAAACTGATGATATTTTAAATCGGCAGTCAAATACGCATCTGCTCCAGCCTGAATCGCATTTTTTATCGCAAAACTTCCTGCTCCGCCAAGAACGGCTACTTTTTTTATTTCTTTTCCTGTGAAGTTAGAATGTCGAATGCCACCGCATTCCATTTTTTCTTTCGTAAAAAGGAGAAACTCTTTTTCACTCATGGGATTTTTTAATTCGCCAATCATTCCCAAACCAATATTTTGATGCTTGTTTAGCAATTCATAAATCTCATACGCGACTTCTTCATACGCATGACTTTTGAATAATGCTTTCAGGATTTTGTTTTCCAAATGTTTTTCGAAAGTGACTTCGATTTTAATTTCGTCGCCTTGTACAAACTCAAACCGTTCTCCAACTTGTGGATTGCTGTGTTCGTTTCCCATGTAGGTTCCAACTCCTTTCGAATTGAAACTGCAATTTTCATAATTTCCAATCGTTCCGGCTCCGGCATCAAATAATGCATTTCGCACCTCTTCTGCATTTTCAGGAATTGTATATGTCACTAATTTCCGAATGAAATTTTCCTTCGGAATTAGGATTTTAGTATTTATCAATCCTAATGCTTCACTGAATATTTTATTCACGCCTTCTTGATGATTGTCTAAAGCGGTGTGAACGGCATAAATGGCAATGTCATTTTTTATGGCTTTAATTACGGCTCGTTCTACGTAGTTTTTTCCCGTTATTTTTTTTAAACCCGAAAATAATATGGGATGAAAACAAACCACCATATTGCAATTTTTTGCAATCGCTTCTTCAATTATATTTTCTAAAGCATCATGGCAAACCAGAATTCCAGTTGCTTCAGATTCTTGGTCTCCAACCAATAATCCCACATTGTCAAAATCTTCAGCATAGGCGAGTGGTGCCATTTCTTCGAGTACGGAAATTATTTCTTTGATTTTACTCATCGTTTAGTTTTTTAGTATTTGTGACCCGAGCCTAAAAGGCTAACGGATGCAATAATCTTCGATTTCATAACATCAGATTCTTGATTGTTTAATTCTGGAATTTCGAATAAACAAATTAACGAATAAACAAATCAACTTTAAAATAAAATATTCTACTTTCGTATAATGAATTTACTGCGAAAATTACTGTTTCCGTTTGCCATTTTGTATGGTTTGATAACGAGTATTCGGAATTTTCTTTTCGATAAAGGGATTTTAAAATCGTATTCTTTTGATTTGCCCGTTATTGCTGTTGGAAATCTTAGTGTTGGCGGAACCGGAAAAACACCTCAAATTGAATATTTGATTCGCTTGCTTTCGAATAAATATAAAATTGCTACGTTAAGCCGCGGGTATAAAAGGCAATCTAAGGGTTTCATTTTGGCGGAAGCCAATACAAATGCAGCTATTCTTGGCGATGAACCTTTTCAGTTTTTTCAAAAATTTCCTTCAATACAAGTTGCAGTTGATGCTGATAGGAAAAATGGAATAGAACAATTGCTTTCGCAACAAGAAAAACCAGAAGTGATTCTGCTTGATGACGCTTTTCAACATCGAAAAGTAAAAGCAGGTTTTTATATTTTGCTCACTTCTTACGGTGATTTGTATTCGGATGATTTTATGTTGCCAACTGGAAATTTACGAGAAAGCCGAAGCGGAGCAAAAAGAGCGAACGTTATTATTGTAACCAAATGTCCTTTTAATCTTTCGCTCGAACAACAGGATGATATTAAGAACAGATTAAAAGTTTCTGAAGATCAGGAATTGTACTTTACTTTTATTGCATACGAAGATTTTATTTATGCAGAGAATAGGAAGATAAATGTAAATGAAATTCAATCGGCGGCTAAATTACTGGTGGCAGGAATTGCAAAACCGGAACCGTTTTTTGCCTATTTGCAAGATACCAATGATGTCTGTTTGTCTTTTCCGGACCATCATAATTTTACCGATAAAGACATTTTGGAAATTAAAAATTTAGCTCAAAACAATATTATTATCACTACCGAAAAAGATTATGTACGATTAAAAGGAAGTTTGCCAAGCGAACAACTTTTTTATTTACCAATACAAAGTTCTTTCGTTTCGGGTCCCGATTCCGAAGTGTCGGAACGGAGAGATAATTTTGATAAAACAATTATAGATTATGTGGGAACAAGTACAAGAAACGGTAAGTCAGATTAAAGGGAAAATCAATTTCACACCAGAATATGGTGTGATTTTAGGTTCAGGTTTGGGGAGTTTTACAGATGAAATGAAAGTAGAGTATACGTTGCCTTATCATGAAATTCTAAACTTTCCTGTTTCGACAGTGCAAGGTCATAAAGGGGCATTGGTTTTTGGAACAATAGGAGATAAAAAAGTTGTTGCTATGCAAGGACGATTTCATTTCTATGAAGGATATTCTATGACTGAAGTTACTTTTCCGGTGCGAGTGATGAAATTTTTAGGAGTTGAGAAATTAATAGTTTCAAATGCTTCGGGTGGTGTAAATCCAAGTTACAAAGTGGGTTCTATTGTCATGATTACAGATCATATCAATATGACACCGGAACATCCTTTGCGTGGAAAAAATGACGAACGTTTTGGACCTCGTTTTGTAAACATGAGTGAACCGTATTCGAGAAAAATGATTGCTAAAGCTACTGAACTGGCTAAAGTATTGAACATCGAAGTTCATGAAGGAATTTATCTGGGTTTACAAGGGCCAACTTTTGAAACCTTGGCTGAATATAAAATGGTAAAAATTCTTGGTGCAGATTGTGTAGGAATGTCTACTGTTCCCGAAGTGATTGTGGCGCGACATATGGATTTGGAAACATTTGGTATTTCAGTAATTACTGATATGGGAAATGAAGAAAGTATTGGGACTATTTCACATGACGAAGTATTGGAAGCAGCAAAAAAGGCAGAGCCAAAAGTAAGAAGTCTTATTAAAGAATTGATTTTAAACTATTAGAAATCTAAATATATTCAGCGATTACACTGTAAAATTCCTCTGGCACAAATGGTTTAGTGATTACTTCATTCATTCCGAACGATAAAAGCATTTCGCGGTTTTCATGTAATGAGATTGCAGTAAGAGCAATGATAGGAGTAACCTTGTCAAATGTTCGTATTGTTTCCGTTGCAATTGTTCCGTTTATGCCAGGTAAGTGAACATCCATAAGAACTAAATCGAATGTATTAGTTTTTAATAAATCGATTGCTTCCTCACCGTTGTCAATTATTTCGCAGATAATTCCTTTATTATCCAACATTTTCTGGGTAATCATTTGGTTGATTTTATTATCCTCAACCAACAGAATTTTCTTGTTTACTAATTTAGCGGCATCGTATTTTATCATTGGTTTTTTCTCAATTTGAGATTCCTGTTGCGGACTTATTTGAAATTCTAAGTTAAATGAAAATGTAGAACCTTCGCCTACCACACTTTTAAGTTTGATATGTCCGCCAAGGATTTTGATTAATTTTTTTACGATAGTCAATCCTAAACCGGTTCCGCCATATTTGCGATTCACTTCTATGGAGCCTTGCGAAAAACTATCAAAAACACTACTTAATTTGTCTTCTGGTATTCCTATTCCGGTATCAGTTATTTCAAAATATAAAGTTGCTTTTTTATCCTCCAATCTTTCAAGATTGGTGATAACGGTAACGTTTCCGTTTTTTGTGAACTTTAGGGCATTGTTGATCAAGTTCATTATTATCTGTGATAATTTTGTTGGATCACCAATTAAATAATCCGGAATAGCAGCATCAACTTCAAGTTTAAAATCGTTGTTGTTCACCACAGCCAACTCTTTCAAAGAATGTTTGATGTCTTCCAATAATTTTTTCAGATTAAAACTGGTGTATTCAATTTCTGATTTGTGAGAATCAATTTTATTAATTTCTAAAATTTCATTGATGAATTTTGTCAAATAATCTCCTGAAAATTTTAAGGAAGATAAGTAGTCCAATTGATTTTTTTTTGGGTTTTCTTCCAATAATAAGTGAGTGATACCATTGATGGCATTCAATGGAGTTCGAAGTTCATGGCTTACAGTTGATAGAAATTCAGATCTCGCTTTGGATGCTTTTTCTGCTTTGTCTTTAGCAATTTCTAATTCTTTATTTTTTTCTTGCAACAATAAATTTGACTGATTTCTAATGATGTTATTTTTGTACAAGGATAGACTTAATAAAGATAAAATTGAAATTAAGGCAATGGCGAAAATACTGATTAGTTTAGAAAATTTATTAGCCTTTTCCTGTTCTTTATTTTCATAATTGGATTGTGCAATTTCTTTTAATTTTTCTGTTTCTTTGAACTTTTGGTAATCATCTATACCTAGTCTTTCATTGTTCAGAATTGTTATATTTTCTTTTAAATTGAGATGTTGTTTTAAATAGAAATAGGCGTTATTTTTATCTAACGTTTTTTCATAAACATCACTCAAGGCAAGCAAAATATTTGATTTCTGTTCTAGGTTTTCAGATTTACTGTTTAATTCTAATGCTTTATTCAGATAGTTTAAAGCTAAGTTGTTCCTATTTCTGCTGGCTTCAATTTTTCCTATTTGATAAGTGGCTTCTGCTTTAGTGTTTGTCAAAGCTGCATTGTCAGGCTTTGCAATTATAACTTTAAAAGAAGATAATGCTAAATCTAATTTATTCTTTGATTTGTAAATGAGCCCTTTTTGAAGGTTAAATAATTCAGCAGTATCAGGAATTCGTAATTTATCATTGATAGATTTTGCCCTCTCAAAATATATTGAAGCTCTGTCATAATTTTGCTTTTGCATGTAGCACAAACCAATATGATAGTAGGTTGCAGAACGCTCTAAACTGGGCTCAAAATTCGAAAATAATGCAGCACTTTTCAGTAACGTTTCTATTGCATCATCGTATTTTTTTAAATCAAAATAAATTTTTCCAAGATTACAAGTTTGCTGCGCTTGGTCTTTAATATTCTTGTTTTTTTCAGCGTAATCTATTGCTTTTTGAGTATGCAATAACGCCTCTTTATAATTATTTGTCTGAATATTAGAATTGCTTAAACTGCTGTAATATGCTGTGCTGTCTCTTTCCTCATTGGGCTGAGAATACAATGAAGAGTAAAAAAAAACAATAAAAGCAAAAAAATACTTCATTAACAACTGAATTTTTTCTTGGGGTTATTTTATTTTTTTGTTAAAAGAATTAAATCAATAATCCTGGACGAATAACCTATTTCATTATCATACCACCCAACAACTTTTACCATTTTATCAATAACAGAAGTTAGTTGTGCATCAAATATACATGAATTTTTATTGCCAATCACATCAACAGAAACAATCGGGTCTTCAGTATAATCCAATATCCCTTTTAAATTTGTTTGTGCGGCAATTTTGAACGCGTTGTTAATCTCATTTATAGTCACCGCTCGTTTTACATTGAAAGTAATATCAGTCAAAGAACCATCGGGAACGGGTACTCGTATACCGCAACCGCCAATTTTACCTTCAAACTCAGGGAAAATTTTTGTCAATGCTTTTGCCGCTCCAGTTGTTGTGGGTACGATGGACTGACTTGCACCGCGAGCGCGACGTAAATCTTTATGAGGTTGATCGTGCAAACTCTGGTCTGTCGTGTAGGAATGTATGGTAGTGATGTACGCTTGTTCTATACCGCAAAGCTCATTGATCACTTTAATCATCGGTGCTGCATTATTCGTGGTGCAACTGGCATTCGAAATGATAGTTTCAGTTCCGTCAAGAATAAAATCATTTACACCCAGCACTACCGTTTTTATAGTGTCTACTTCCGAAGGTGCAGAAAGAATCACTTTTTTGGCACCAGCAATAATATGGGAATTAAGTTCTTCAAAAGTTTTGTATTTACCGGTAGATTCAACTACGTAATCAATATCTAAACTTTTCCAATCCAGGTTTGAAATGCTTTTTTCGTGAAAAAACAAAAAATGATTTCCATCGACCAGAATTCCTTTTTCATCATCGCTGACCGCAAATGGTAAAACACCGTGAATACTGTCATATTTTACTAAATGCGCCATTGTCTTTTTATCGGCAATATCATTTATGGCAACAACTTCTATAGAAGTATGGTTTAAAAGTAATCGGAATAAATTCCTGCCGATTCTTCCAAAACCATTTATGGCAATTCTTGTTTTCAAATGGATTCGTTTATTCGTTTATTCGTTTATTCGTTTATTTGGTTAACCGATTAAACAAATAAACGAATAAACTATTTATAAAATATGTTTTTGTGCTTTGTAAGATGAACGAACTAACGGTCCGCTTTCTACATGGCGGAAACCTAATTCCAAACCAAATTGCTCGTATTTTGCAAATTGTTCCGGTGTTATAAATTCCTTTACCGGTAAGTGTTTTTTACTCGGTTGCAAGTATTGGCCTATCGTTACAATATCAACATTGGCTTCACGTAAATCTCGCATCGTTTGATAAACTTCCTCTTCTTGTTCGCCAAGACCCAACATAATTCCAGACTTTGTTCTGTTGATTCCTTTTTCTTTCAAGTAGCGCAACACTTCCAGACTTCGGTCGTATTTGGCCTGAATGCGCACTTCACGCGTCAATCTGCGAACCGTTTCCACATTATGAGAAACCACTTCAGGATTCGCTTCTACGATTCTATCAATATTTCTTTCGATACCTTGAAAATCCGGAATCAGAGTTTCCAGTGTTGTGTTTGGGTTCATTCTTCGGATGGCTTTCACGGTTTCAATCCAAATAATGGAGCCTCCATCTTTCAAGTCATCTCTGTCAACGCTGGTAATTACGGCATGTTTAATATTCATGATTTTTATAGAACGCGCCACTTTTTCAGGTTCATCCCAGTCCACCGTTTCTGGTCTTCCGGTTTTTACACCACAAAAACCACAAGAACGCGTACATACATTTCCTAAAATCATAAATGTAGCCGTTCCTTCGCCCCAGCATTCACCCATATTTGGGCAGCTTCCCGAAGTACAAATCGTGTTTAAACTATATTTATCAACTAAGCCGCGAAGCTCTGTATATTTTTGGCCTATTGGGAGTTTTACCTTCAACCATTTCGGTTTTCCCACAGGTAAAGTATTTTCTAAAACAGTTTCCATATATCAATTTTCAGAGCACAAAGATAAGGAATGTAGTTTATTTGTGGATTCCTTTATTTGTTTATTTGAAGAAAGAGAAATGGATGTTTTAGGAGCATACTATTTGCTTGTTTTTAGGAAATAGTCGTCCTGCTTTTCGTTATATTCACACTAATCGCTGCGTTTCTCGCAATGAGCATGTGATACCACTGCAAATGTAATTCACTAAACTCCTAAATTAAATAAAGGTTTTGTGAAGTAATCAGGGATACATTAGAATTTTTTGTTGTTTTAGGATAAAATGTAAAAAGAATAAAAAGGTATTAAAAAGAAAAGCTTCAAAATTAATTGAAGCTTTTCTTTTTATATTTAATTCATCTGTACCGTAATGGGAAGGTTATAGGCAGTTCGTACTGCTTTTCCATCAATCATTCCAGGTGACCATTTTGTTTTCAAGGATTTCAACACACGAACGGCTTCTTTTCCCAAGCCATAACCAGGATCTCTTTTTACCTGAATGTCAGTCATGCTTCCATCTCTTTCAATTACAAAAGAAACATATACTCGAATCGAACCGCTACCGTCTATTTCTTGTTTTGCAAAATTATTACCCACATAAGTGTAGAACTTATTAATTCCACCTGGGAACTCAGGAAGTTTATCCAAAGCAACGCTGTTTACAATAGTATTTCCCAAATCAACGGGCGTTACGCTTTCAGTTCCAGTTCCCGAGGAAGAAGTTGGGTTTATACCCACAGTTCCAGTTCCTTCAGCGCTTGTATTTGTTACGCTAGTATTGTCGGTGTTTTTTGCAATGTCCTGATTTGCTTGTGAAGCCTGAACAATTTCAGGATTAACAAGTTTTTCGCTTGTAACGGGCACTTCAACAGCTTTGGTTTTTATCTCAGGAAGAGTCTTTTTTTCTTCTAGCTGATTGGGAATTATGTCAGTAAGTTGGACGACAGTATTTGTAAGTTCAGGAATACCTATCGTGATTCCTTTATTGGGATTCAGATAGGAAATGATTACGGGAATACTTAAAGCCCCCGATAAAAATAATACACCCATAAAAAGTGCCGTTAATGATGTTTTAGTACTTTCCTGACGTAATTGATACGCTCCATATTCTTTGTTTCGGTCTTGGAAAACAAGGTTAATCCAACCGGTCTCGTAAATGCTTAGTTTTGACATAATTTATGGATTTAGTGGTTAAGTAATAATTAAATCATAAGCAGAGGTGTTTTATTTTTATAACGTGTAAAATAAGAATTTTAGTATATAAATTTAATAATTATTTTTGATTTATTTAGTTTTATGTTTATTTATTTAACGATAACGTTGATTAATTTGTTTGGTTAGTCCTTAAAGTTGGAGTAATTCATAAAAAAAAGCGCATCCAAATCAATGAATGCGCTTTGTTCTTGTATTAAATAATTCTGTTAGTAGGGTTTAAAAAGCATATTTAAATCCAATTTGTATTTGAAATGGATTTCCTGATGCTGGTGTGCCTAAAGCATATAATGATTGACTTCTAAGGGATTTGTTATGTTGTTTAAAATAAAAACTACCTTTTATTCTGAATAATTTCTGCCAGAAGTTTTTTGGCGCGAAGCAATTTAATCTTCACATTACTCAAAGGTTCATCGATTTTATTGGCAATTTCCTGGTAACTCATTTCCTGAAAATAGCGCAACTGAATCACTTCTTGATAATGTGGTTTCAATTCTTTGATGAATTGCAATAACTGAGAAAGATTTTGCTCGGTAATCAATTCATCTTCTGCTGATGGAGTAGTGTCAGCAATATTGTAGGCTTGCTGATCTTGTTCATCGGTAATTTCGACAAAAAGACTCGATTTCTTTTTTCGTAATAAATCGATGTGTACGTTTTTTGCAATGGCGATAAGCCAAGTATTAAACTGGAATTCCGAGTTGTATGTGGCTATTTTATCGAACGCTTTAGAGAATGTTTCAATGGTAATGTCCTCGGCATTAGTTTCATTTTCGGTGCGTTTGAGCATAAAACCATACACTTCATTCCAATAATAATCCAATAGAAAAGTGAAGGCAACCTGATCACCTTGTTTTGCTTTTTCTATTTGTTTGTTTATTTCCAATGTACTGGTTTTGAGAATATATTTGTTATAAAGATATTGATTTGTGTTAAGATAAGTACTATTTCAACAATAGGAAACCAGAATTTAATATCATTTTCTTTAAGTTTACCTGCCGAAAATCCTACCACAATCCATGCCACAAGATAACGTAACGCGATTAAGCTTAAAACTAATATCCATTGAAACTGGAAGGCTAACAATATGATTGGTAATATAATAAATAGTAATTGTGAACAATAGAATGCTCCTAACTGTAGTTTGTCAAGAGGTTTATAATAATTTGCCGTAGCAATATGCCTTCTTTTTTGGGTCAACCAGTCTTTGTAGGTGGTTTTTGGTTTAGAAAGTGTAAAACTTTCCGGTGTGTAGGCAATAGTTGTGTTTTTAGCTTTTGCGGCTTGGTTTATAAATAAATCATCATCACCAGAACGAATCTGCATGTGTTCGATGAATCCATTTACATTGAAAAATTCCTCTTTTTTATAGGCTAAATTTCTACCCACGCCCATATAAGGATGTCCAATTTTTGCCCATGAAAAATACTGAATAGCCGTCAATAAAGTTTCAAAACGAATTATTTTATTCAGCAATGAATTAGGAATTTTTTCATACTTACCATAACCCAAAACAATTGTCTTTTGCATGGTAAATTGAGAGCTCATTGCTGTTATCCATTCTCTTGAAGTTGGGTAACAATCAGCATCTGTGAATAATAAATACTCTTTTTTGGCGGCTTTTATTCCTAGAGTCAATGCGTATTTTTTGTTTCCCCAAAAGGCTTCGTTGTTCTCCACTTTTACCAAGCGAACATTAGGATATTGCTTTTCAAAATCTTCAAATATATCCAAAGTAGCGTCACTTGAAGCATCGTCAATCAGAACAATTTCGAAATCAGGATAGTTTTGTTCCGCAAGCAGAGGAATAAAATTAGCTACATTTTCTTCTTCATTTTTGGCACAGACAATCACCGAAATCGGGATTCTTTTTGGGGTTGTTTTCTGCGCTTTGGCGAAAGCAAATTTTCCAAAAACACCTAGATAGTACGAAATTTGAACAACAACAATAAAAATAAAAAAGTAAAGAATTAGTATAAGCATCTGAGTTTAATGAGTTTTTAAATCGAGTGCAAAGGTATGAATAGAATTGTGAATTGTTAAATACAATCTGTGAATTTCGAAAGAATTTATATTGGACATTTCTTCATCTCATTCGCAATAGCGACGGACTGATTTGTGTTCGCTTTTTCTAACTCAGAAATGATGTTTCGATAATTTTTTTCGTCCCTGTTTTGAGATAGTTTTTTCGTAGCTTGGATTTCAGTGATTTCAATTTCAAATGCTACAATGCCACGAGTTTGCATCATGGTTTTCTTAGATAAATCTTCTACGCGAACCGGGTTTTCAGAACTTTGTTCGTACTTATCGACTAGCTTTTTTAAGGATTCGATGACGGCTTCTCCTTCGATAATTTTGATTTTTCCATACACATGAACGGCAATGTAGTTCCATGTTGGTACATTTTGATGATCGTACCAAGAGGAAGAAATATAACTGTGAGGTCCTGAAAATACTGCTAAAATTTGGTCATTGTCTATGAAACCATTCCATTGTGGGTTTTCTTTGGAAATGTGCCCGTATAAAACATCCTTGCCTTCTTTATTAGTGTCCAGTTCCAAAGGAATATGTGTGGCGCATAATTTCCCATTGGTTTGATTGATTAAAATACCAAAGCTATTCTCTTGAAGAAATTTTTTGATCTCTTCTTGATTTTCATTTTTGTAAATATCGGGTGTATACATATTTGATAACTTAGGTTTTTGATGTTAGAATTAAACACAAAATTAAAAGATATGAATTAATTTTTTTCTAATAATCTAAGGAGTCTAACAGTCTTTTTTGTTAAATCACATTCACTTCGGCTTCAATGTGAATGCCAAACGTTTTAAAAATAGTCTCCTGAATATTTTTTGAAACATTCAAAATTTCCTGTCCGGTTGCATTGCCATAATTCACTAAAACCAAAGCTTGATTTTTATGGATTCCGGCATCACCAAAACGTTTTCCTTTGAAACCGGCTTGTTCAATTAGCCAACCTGCAGGAACTTTTACTTCGGTTTCTGAAATATCGAAATATTTCATTTCAGGAAATTGCTGATGAATTTTCTCAAAATCCGATTTCAATAAAATTGGATTTTTAAAGAAGCTACCGCTATTTCCCAATTCTTTTGGGTCGGGTAACTTGCTTTGTCGAATGGCAATTACAGCATTGCTTACGTCCTTCAAAGTAGGATTTGTGATGTTGTTTTTGGCTAATTCTGATGAAATATCTCCGTAAGAAGTATTGATTTTATGATTCGTTTTTGTCAGTTTAAAAACAACGGATGTAATAATATATTGATTTTTAACTTCATTTTTAAAAACGCTTTCTCGGTATCCAAAATGACATTCATCCTTTGTGAACGTTTTCATTTCCTGATTTTCTATGGTCATCGCTTCACAGGAAACAAAAGTGTCTTTAATTTCTGTACCATAGGCTCCAATGTTTTGGACTGGCGTAGTTCCAACGTTTCCAGGAATCAGTGACATGTTTTCCAAGCCACCAAAATTTTGGTCGATGGTCCAAAGCACAAATTCATGCCAGCTTTCACCAGCTTGACTTTCGACCCATACAAAATCATCATTTTCTTCAATGATTTTTTTGCCTTTTAAATCGATGTGAATGACAAGTGCATCAATATCTTTTGTTAAAAGCATATTGCTTCCGCCGCCTAAAATAAATTTTTTCTGTGATTTATTTTCTTGTAAAATAGTTTTTAAATCCGGCACAGAATGAACGGCAACAAACTGTTTTGCTTTGGCTTCAATGCCAAAAGTATTGTATTTTTTTAAAGAGAAATTAGATACTATTTCCATAAAAGAAAGTGCTTTTTGAATTGTTTTATTCCGCACCAAAAGTAACGATTAAAATTTAGTTGCATACGTTTTCATCCAGATATGCATCATAAACAATGGCATAATGTAAGGAGTCATGGTAGTTTCCCCTTTTTGTAAATTCTGAACAAGTTTTTGAATGTTTATGTGTTCAAAATAAGGTATTTGAAATAAATCACTTTTTGAGAAAGATTCTAATTCGTCTTTAAAAGCGGGACTTTTTGTGATGTAATCTCCCCAAGGTGCGCTTAAACCTACTTTTCTGAATTTTAGAATTTCATCTGGCAAACGTTCTTCCATTGCTTTTTTTAGAATGAATTTCCATTTTTTTCCTGTAAAAAGCCATTTGTCTTCTAATGATCCTAATCCAACAATTAATCTCGGGTCCAAAAAGGGTTCCCTGCATTCTATGGATGCGCCCATTGTGCAACGGTCATTTCTGTCTAGAAGCGAGCATAAATAGGTGTGTTGGTCAAAATAAAGTGCTTGTCGGCGTAAATTATCAGGATACAAAGACTTTGCTTCTTTATAGATTTTTTTTCTGTATTCGTTGTTTGGAGGTGTGTTAATTCCAAAAGTCTCCGCAATATCATTTGGAAAAATATTGGAGCCATTATAGATGACTAAATCAGATTTTTTATTGATTTGGGCGTAACGTGTTAATTTTTCGTACCGTGGTTGTTTTGTAAAAACATCCAGATTTCCTATGGAAGCGATGGAATTTAATAAAGATGGATATTGTAAGGCTTTATAGCGCACATAACCACCCATCAACTCATCAGCGCCTTCACCGGAAAGTAACACTTTTACAGAAGGTTTAGCCATTTGTGAAACCGCTAAAAGGTGCGGTTCGCTTAAATGCATAATCGGTTCGTCCTGAAAATAAGTAGAACTGATTAACTGATCGTAAAGATTTTTATCCTCTAATTGCATGGTTTGAAATCCATAATCGAACTTCTCTGCCATCATTTTAGCTAGATGTGCTTCGTTATGTTCTTTCTCTTTAAAACCAATATTAAAAGTTTGTATGTCTTTGTATTTTTGATGGTGCAGTGAAGCTAAAATAGATGATGAATCCAGGCCGCCACTTAGCATTACGCCCACAGGAACGTCG
Organism: Flavobacterium sp. 120; assembly: GCF_003633605.1. NCBI lineage: Bacteria > Pseudomonadati > Bacteroidota > Flavobacteriia > Flavobacteriales > Flavobacteriaceae > Flavobacterium > Flavobacterium sp. 120. Next base: position 736,077 of record NZ_RBKZ01000001.1, read on the forward strand.
CTGACCATTCGCATTTTTACAGAATCATCAAACGTTTCTCGAAACCATTCTACGGGATTTTTTATTTCGGGTTGGTTTTGAATCTCGTTTTTTAAATTCCACCAGGTATTGTTAGTGGTTTTTCCGCCTTCATGAATGATCATGATGTGTCCGGGCAAAACTTTTTTTACGTTTTGATATAAGGTGTTTTCACCAGCAACAAATCGGTTAAAAATATATTCTTCCAGCCCGTCTTGTGCCATCTTGAGAGGAACTCCAGCTGTGAAAAGCGCTTTTTGTTCGGATGCAAAATAAAAAGTTTCGTTATAAAAAGAATAATATAAAGGTTTAACACCCATTCTATCACGAACAACAGTTAGTTTTTTCTCTAATTTATCCCAAATAGCAAACGCAAACATACCGTTGAGGCGGTTGAGCATTTTTAAACCATATAATTGAAATAATTTCATTAAAACTTCAGTATCCGAAGTGGTTCTGATGTCAAATCCATTGCTTTTTAACTCGGGATAAAATTCTCTGAAATTGTAGATTTCGCCATTATAAACCAGTACATATCTTCCGTCTTCTGATAGGAAAGGTTGGTGTCCGGCAAGTGAAACATCTAGAATTGAAAGTCTTCGGTGTCCTAAACCAATATTGTTTTCTATGAACAATCCTTTATCATCTGGACCGCGATGTTCCAGCGAATCGCGCATTTTTACAAGAACGCGTTCGTCAATTTTTTTTTGCGATTGTAAATGCAAGATTCCATTAATTCCACACATAGTTAATTGGGGCTATTTGTGTTAATTAATTCGTGGTATTTATTGGCAATAATTTTCATATTTATGTTGTAATCTGCATTCTTTTCTAAAAATATTCTATTTTTTAAAACGGCTTCGTTTCGATGTTTATTGTTTTTAAATGCCCAGATTAATTCTTCTGCCAGCATTTTGTAATCATCAATGGTAACTAATTGTCCGTTTTCGCGGTGTTTAATCCAACTCTGATTTCCTGCAATATCTGTTACAATTGGATAACAATTTGTAGCCATAGCTTCAAATAATGACGCCGAAACACCTTCTGTTATTGGCATACTAATGTAAATATTAGATTGTTGCAATAATTTTGGTAATTCAGTATTTGGGATTCTTCCGGTAAAGTTGACTTTGTCTTCAATACCTAAATCTTTTGCTAGATCTTTTAATTTCGAAAGTTGGGATCCGTCCCCTATAATGGTAAGTACGAAATCTATTCCCTTTTGGTTTAAAATTGCAAACGATTTTAAAATAATATCATGACGGTATTCCGGTAATAAAGAACGAGTGACTATGGCACAAATTTTTTCTGGATTGGCGTTGTTTTGATTCCCAAATTTAGTCAGATCAATTCCTTTTGGTAAAACCAAAACTTTATTCATATCTACATTGGCTTCCAGCATAGAAATAGTCATCACGGGTCCCCAAGCATGAATTAAATCTGCTTTTTTGAAAGCGTAATTCTGAATGAGTCTTTTTAAGGGTAATGAAATCGATTTTTCAGGCCATAAATCGGTTTTGCCTTGTTGTGCAATTGCAACAGGTTTTACGCCGGACAATGCAGCAAGAAAGCCATAACTGGTGGTTCTTTCCGCAATTACCATATCCGGTTGTTGGGTTTTTATTATTTTCTTGATTTTAAAAATAGCCAATTCGAATTCGAAAATCCTTAAAATTCGGTTATGAATACAATTGCTGGGTGTTTTTAATTCCCATGTAATGATTTCAAAATCACCAAATTCCTTCAGACCGTTCATCCAAGTGATGGCATCGGCTCTGTAGGATTCTCCCAGAAAAAGTATTTTCTTTTTTTTCATCAGTGAAAATTATAATTACTCAGAAGTTAAAGCTCGATTTATAAAATCGTTCAATGGTTTAAGCGCAATCAATTTTTTACTCATTGTAGCAACAAAATCCTTTTTTGTTACTTCGGAGATATCAATTCTTTGAGAACATTCGAAACTTTTCAATTTTAAAAATTCAATAGCAGGATGTTCTTTTTCGTATCCTCGTGGTGGATTCTTTAGCGTATCTTTTTCATTTCTATCAAAATCTTTAAATTCCCTTTTAAAATCTTTTTCGTTAAGAATAGCTTCTAAATCATCATGGAAATAGGCAATTTCTTTACGCATTTTTTTCAAATCTGGCGCTTCGGGGCAATACAATCCACCGGCAATAAAACTGGCTCCTTTTTCTAAATGAAGGTAATAACCAGATCGATTCATACCTTTTGCTCCCGAAGAAAGCCAAACGCCTAAATGTGATTTATAAGGAGTTTTATCCTTAGAAAATCGAATGTCACGATTGATTCTAAAAGTACAATTTTTTACTTCAAGCATTTCCAGCGATGGATCGAGCGGTTTCATGGCATCCAGAAAATCTCCAACTAATTGTTGGTAATCTTTCTTGACTGCTTCGTAGCGTTTTTTATTTTCTAAAAACCAATCTCTATTATTGTTGGCTTTTAAATCATCCAGAAATTGTAGTGTATCTTTTGAAAGCATCTTGTAGCTATTGTAGTTGTTTTTTTAAATCGTCCTCACTTATAAAACCAGAATGTTTCCATTTTACTGCTGCCTTGTCATACAATAATAAAGTAGGAAGTTCGCTGATTTTCATTTCAGAAATTAAGGTTTTATTTTTATCGGCATCCAATCGAATGATAGTCACTTTGTCTGCTAAATCTTTTTGCATTTGCAAAACATAAGGAGTCATTTTTTTGCAGGGAGCACACCATTCAGCATAAAAATTAATCAGTACTTTTTTATCTGAATTCAATAGTTTGTTGTATTCCTGAACGGATAGACCTATAATTTTAGCACTTGGTTTTGAAAGACCGGCAGCATCCCATTTTAACATTCCTCCGTCTAGTTGATAAATAGTTTTAAAACCTAATTCATTTAGTTTTTCAGCCGCTTTCTGACTTCTCCCGCCACTTTTGCAATACACAAAAACGGGTTGTGATTTGTCTAGTTTTTCTACATTGGCAACAAAAGTAGTTCCAAGCCAGTTTATATTTTTAGCATTGTCAATATGGTCAGAAGTGAATTCTTCAGGAGTTCGTACATCCAAAATTTGTGGATTTTGAGTTGTAGCTATCTTTTCGGCAAAAGCTTTTGAATCAATAGTTTTGATTTCTTTAGAATTTTGCCCGTTGCAGGATAAAACAACAAAGCATATTATTGCCAAGAATATTGAATGAAATTTCATTGTAATCGAGTTTAAAATTGAATACGCTAAAATAGGTAATTTTTCAATTTTCGAACCGTATAAATTACTAAATAAAAGTTATAAGTTGAAAATTTTATACGTCTGATGTGTCGATTTTACAATAGCTTCAGTACGTTCCGGATGTGTATCTGAAATAAAAAGTTGACCAAAAGTATCACTGTTGACCATTTCTATGATTTTGGAAACGCGACTTTCGTCTAATTTATCAAAGATATCATCAAAAAGTAAAATGGGTTTCACACCGCTTTGCTTTTTTAGAAACTCAAATTGAGCTAGTTTTAAAGCGATTAGAAATGATTTTTGCTGCCCTTGAGAGCCAAATTTCTTAATTGGATGTTGGTCTATTTCAAATGCTAAATCGTCTTTGTGAATTCCTACACTTGTATAATGTAAAGCTCTGTCTTTGTTGATGTTTTCCTGTAATAAAGTCAATAAGTCTTTTTCGAATAAATGACTTTCATATACCAGTTGAACCGTTTCTTGTGAACCGGTTATGGCTTGATGATGTGTGTTGAAAATAGGAATGAACTCACTTATAAATTCTTTTCTTTTTTTGAAAATATAATCTCCAAAACCATTAAGTTGCTCATTATATATAGAGAGCGTATCATTGTCAAAAACATGGTTCAATGCAAAATATTTCAACAAGGCATTGCGCTGACTCATTACTTTTTGATATTGAATGAGTTGTTGTAAATAATGGGAATCCAGTTGCGAAATCACGCTGTCCATGAATTTTCTTCTGGTTTCGCTGCCTTCCACAATTAAATCCCTGTCGGCAGGCGAAATGATTACCAAAGGAATAAAACCAATGTGATCCGAGAATTTGTCGTAGGCTTTTCCGTTGCGTTTCAATATTTTTTTTTGCCCTTTTTTTAGGCTGCAAAGAATTTGTTCATTTCTTTCGTTTTTTTCAAATTCAGCATCAATCACAAAGAATTCTTCTCCGTGTTTAATATTCTGAACCGCTAATGGATTGAAATAGCTTTTTCCGTACGATAAATGGTAGATTGCATCAAGCACATTTGTCTTTCCAATACCATTCTTGCCTACAAAACAATTTATTTTGCTGTCAAAATCGAAATTTGCTTCCGAAAAATTCTTATAATTGAATAATGAAATCTTTTTTAAATACATCTGTAAGGCTTGCTGGTATTGAGAACTTTGATGTTTTTAAACGGGTTTTTCAAAGTGGGTGCAAATTATTGAAAAATATCGATAAAAATGGCTTTTAGATTTGAATAAAAATTTTATTTTTGCGACTCACTAAATTAAAAATAAATGGCTACTTACAGTAAAAGAGGATATAAAGCACCAAAAGAAAAAGAAGTAAATGACGCGGTTGAAGCAGTACAAATTGATGAAAAAGACAGCACAACAGCTGGTGTTTTTTCAACATTAGACGAAACAGCTTCAAAAACTGAGGATTGGGTAGCTAAAAACCAAAAAGTTATTATTGGTTTAGTTGCCGCTGCCGCTATTTTTACAATTGGTTATTTAGGATACCAAAGATTCGTTGCTGCACCACAACAAGAGGAAGCAGCAAATGAAATGTTTGTAGCACAACAAAATTTTCAAAAAGCAACTGATGGAGTAGCAAGTGACTCATTATATAAATTGTCTTTGAATGGTTCAGAAGGTAAATTTGGATTCTTAAAAATTGCTGATGAATATTCTGGAACTGATGCAGGAAATTTAGCTAATTATTATGCTGGAATTGCGTATTTGAACACAGGAAAATATACTGAGGCGATTGATTATTTAAGTAAATTTAAATCAGATGATATTGTTTTAGGAGCTTTGGCAAAAGGAGCAATTGGAGATGCTTATTCTCAAAAAAACCAACCGAAAGAAGCTTTAGAAAATTACATAAAAGCTGCTGAATCAAATAAAAATGATTTCACTACACCACGTTTCTTATTGAAAGCTGGGAAAACAGCTTTGGCATTAGGAAATAAAGCAGATGCTTTGAAATATTTTACAGATATTAAAGACAATTTTGAAGGAACTCCAGAGGCTGCTTCAGTTGACGTTTTGATAGGATTAGCACAATAGTAAAAAATGATATTAAGATTGGTGATTTAAGATTGTAGAATTTTGATTTCAAAATGCTATCTTTAATATCTGAAATCAAAATTTTAAAATCAAAATTCTAAAATCAAATGGCTACCGTAAATAAAAACTTATCCGAGTACGATAAAAATTCAATCCCAAACGCGAAAGATTTTCGCTTTGGGATTGTTGTTTCAGAATGGAATGATGCTATAACTGAAGGACTTTATAGAGGTGCTATTGAAGCCCTTTTAGAAAACCAAGTTCCAGCTCAGCATATTATTCGCTGGAATGTTCCTGGAAGCTTTGAACTTATATATGGTTCAAAGAAAATGTTGCAAACACAAAATGTTGATGCTGTCATAGCTATTGGATGTGTAATTCAAGGCCAAACCAAGCATTTTGATTTTGTGTGTGAAGGAGTAACTCAAGGAATTAAAGACCTGAATGTTCAAACGGATATTCCGGTTATTTTTTGTGTTTTGACTGATAATACCATGCAACAATCTATTGATAGAAGTGGAGGAATTCACGGTAACAAAGGTACTGAAGCTGCTATTGCGGCTATCAAAATGGCCTATATTCGTCAACAGGCTTCGTTATCACATCAAATCGATAACCAACATTTATTGTCAGCCGGCGCTATTCAATTAGAAGAAGGGACACCTTTAGAGTTGAAGGAATAAATAATAAAAAACACTAATTATTAAACCTATACTGTCTCATAAATAGTATAGGTTTTTTGTTTTTTTTATGATTAAATAAGCTACCATTCCCAATAGAAATTCATTAAATTTGTACATCTTGGTTTTAAAAAATTTAAACCTTAAACTTTAAACAACATTTTTTTAATGTCGAGTATAATTCAATTACTTCCTGATCATGTTGCCAATCAAATTGCTGCTGGAGAAGTCGTTCAAAGACCAGCTTCAGTTGTCAAAGAGTTGCTTGAAAACGCAGTTGATGCCAGAGCAACAGATATAAAATTAATTCTTAAAGATGCAGGGAAGGCATTAGTACAAGTGATTGATAATGGTTTAGGAATGAGCGTTACCGATGCACGTTTGTGTTTTGAACGTCACGCCACTTCCAAAATTCGTCAGGCCGAAGATTTGTTTTCTTTGCATACCAAAGGATTTCGTGGGGAAGCACTAGCATCTATTGCGGCGATTGCCCATATGGAAATGAAAACCAGGCAAGATCAAGAAGAACTTGGAACGCACATTGTTATTGAAGGCAGTAAGTTTGTGTCACAAGATGTTGCTGTTTTGCCAAAAGGAACTTCATTTGCTGTCAAAAATTTATTTTTTAATATACCGGCGCGACGTAATTTTCTGAAATCGGATACGGTGGAATACCGCCATATTATTGATGAATTTCAACGTGTGGCTTTGGCTCACCCAAAAATACATTTTACCTTTTATCACAATGGTAGCGAAATGTTTAATTTGCCGCCATCTACTTTGCGACAACGAATTGTCAATGTTTTTTCAGGTAAAACCAATGAAAAATTAGTTCCTGTTCAGGAAGAAACAGAAATAGTGACGATTCAAGGATTTGTTAGTAAACCTGAGTTTGCCAAAAAAAATCGTGGAGAACAGTTTTTCTTTGTCAATGATCGTTTTATAAAAAGCGGTTATTTGCATCATGCGGTTATGGCCGCCTATGACGGAATCTTGAAAGATGGTGCGCAACCGAGTTATTTTTTATATTTATCGGTGCCGCCAAATACTATTGATATCAATATTCATCCTACTAAAACGGAGATTAAGTTTGATGACGAACATGCTTTATATGCTATTTTAAGAGCTTCCATAAAACATAGTTTGGGACAATTTAATGTAGCCCCAGTTTTAGATTTTGACCGAGATTCTAATTTAGATACGCCGTATCATTATAAAGATTTAGAAGGTGCTACGCCGACGATTCAGGTTGATGGCAACTTTAATCCTTTCTCCGAAGAAAAACCCAGCAAGCAATTTTCCAGTTATAGAAAACCGGAACCAACGGCTAATTGGGAAAGTTTATACGTAGGTTTAAAACAAGATACGGATGAAATAGGGCAGATGACTTTCGAAAATGAAGAAGTGACTTCTTCTTTATTTAATGATGAAGAAGTAGAGCATTCTGTTCATAAAACCTATCAAATTCATAAAAAATACATTGTTTCGTCAATCAAATCAGGAATGGTAATTGTCGACCAGCAACGTGCGCATCAACGTGTTTTGTATGAGCAGTTTTTAGTAAATATGACAGTGAACCAGGCATCAAGCCAGCAGTTATTATTTCCTTTGAACTTGTTTTTTTCGTCAAGCGAAATGAATCTTATCGCTGAGTTACAACTTTCGTTGATGAATACCGGATTTGTTTTCGAAGAAAATAACACCGATCATATTGTTATTTCGGGAATACCGGTAAATGTAACGGAGAGCGAAGTTTCATTGGTTTTAGAACAATTATTGAGTGATTTGCAGGACGGAATTCCTGAAAGTAGTTTCAGTCAGAATGATACGATTGCCAAATCAATGGCCAAAAGTTTAGCGGTAAAAACAGGAACGCACCTTACAGAAAAAGAGCAGGAAAATTTGGTCAACGGACTTTTTGCCTGTAAAGACCCCAATGTTTCCCCATTTCATAAACCCACTTTCATCACGATGCGTGTGGAAGATTTAGATAAAAAATTTGCATTATGAGAAACGTAACTGAGACAGTAAAACAATTAATTATTATAAATATATTGTTTTTTGTAGGTACACTTGCTTTAGGGGATTTTAATCCCACAAATCCAGCGTATAGAATATTAGCCTTATATTTTCCGGAAAATCCTGATTTTCAATTGTGGCAACCGTTGACACACATGTTTATGCACGGTGGCTTTATGCATATTTTTTTCAATATGTTTGCTTTGTATTCTTTTGGGTCTGCTTTAGAGCAAATGTGGGGAAGCAAGAAATTCTTATTTTTCTATATTTCCTGTGGCTTAGGCGCTGCGTTGTTGCATACTGGAGTTAATTATTACTATTTCCAAGATAGTTTAAATACTTTGATTGCTAATGGATTTCCTAAACAAGAGATTTTACAACTTTTAAATGAAGGCAAAATAGATACTAGATGGCAACAATTTATATCTGTTTCTGATTTTCAAAATTTCACAGGTGCTTATATTGGTACTGCAGTAGGAGCATCTGGAGCTATTTACGGAACGATAGTGGCGTTTGCTTTTATGTTTCCTAACGCTGAATTGGCTTTGATGTTTATTCCTGTGCCAATAAAAGCAAAATATTTTGTACCAGGTTTGGTATTGGTTGACTTGTATTTAGGTATTTCTGGAAAATCAATTTTTGGTGGTGGTGGAATTGCTCATTTTGCACACGTTGGTGGTGCTTTGTTCGGTTTTATTATTATGTGGTATTGGAAGAAAAATCAGTTCAATAAAAACCGTTGGAATTAAAAACACAACCCTTTAAAAGTAGTACGACCTAAATATCAGATCTTAAATCCCAATTAAATTATGAATATTATTGACGACCTGAAATTACAATACAAGATGGGAGGAATAGTGACTAGGCTAATTTTTTGGAATGCCGCTTTGTTTGTTCTTCCGTGGTTGCTTTTTGCACTTTTATCTTTGTTGGGTGTCAATATTGATTATATTCATTATGTGAGTTTATCTTCTAATCCGGCACATTTGCTTTGGAAACCTTGGTCGTTGCTTTCGTATGCTTTTTTTCACAGCGGAATCATGCATATTATTTTTAATATGATTGTTTTGAACTTTGCTGGCAGACTATTTATGACGTATTTTACGTCTAAGCAATTATTGGGTTTGTATGTATTGAGTGCCATTTTTGCTGGAATTAGTTATATTTTGGTATTCTACGTTTTAAATATTAATGCTCCAATTGTAGGTGCTTCTGCTGCTATTATGGCTATTTTGGTTGCTACGACTACGTATCATCCTTTGATGGATCTTCGTTTATTGATCATTGGGAATGTCAAGTTGTGGCATATAACCGCCGTAATTGTTATTGTTGATTTAATGCAATTGCGTTCAGAAAATATGGGTGGGCATATTTCTCATCTTTCTGGAGCTTTTTTTGGTTTTATTTTTATTAAATTGCTTCAAAATGGAACTGATTTAAGTACTGTTGTTACTCGTGTGATAGATTTTTTTGCAAATTTGTTCAAAAAAAATACGGCAACACCATTCAAGAAAGTGCATAAAAATTACAGTAAGCCTTTGGAAAAAAGTATTTCAAAAATAGTTACTAAAGATAAATCGCAACAGCAGATAGATGAAATTTTAGACAAAATCAGTCAGTCAGGTTATGATAGTCTGACAAAAGAAGAAAAAGAATTCTTATTCAAAGTTGGGAAATAAGTATCAATGAGATTTTAGCTATTGTTTTAATAAAAAATATAGAAAATGAAAAATCTTTCATGGTTTAATAAAGGAATGTTTTTTTTGAATATAGTCCTTACTATTGTGACTTTTATAGCCTATGTTTTGCCCTTTTTGGCGCCAAAATCTTTCCCTCTTCTGTCTGTTTTGACACTTTTTATGCCGCTTTTTTTTATCTTGAATGGCTTGTTTTTTGTGTATTGGGCCTTGCAACTCAAAAAGCAATTGATAGTTTCGGGTTTGGTTTTATTGATAGGGATTACTTTTATAAATAAATTTTATAAATTCTCTTCTCCTGAGTTTCCAATAGAAGAAAAAGATTTTACCGTAATGAGTTATAATGTTCGTCTGTTTAATGTCTTTAAATGGATTGATAGAGACGATGTTCCTTCGGATATTCTTGCCTTCATTAATGATAAAAACCCAGATATATTGTGTCTTCAGGAATACTCATCTTCTGCTAACATAGATTTGAAAGTGTATCCGCACCGATATATTTTCACTGATGGAAACCAAATTAAAACCGGCCAGGCGATTTTTTCTAAATTCCCGATTATTGACCAAGGAAATATTATTTTTCCAAATTCCAGTAATAACGTAGTTTTTGCGGATGTAAAAAAAGGAAAAGACATTATCAGGGTTTACAATATGCACATACAGTCTATCAAAATTTCTCCTGATGTCAATGAAATTGATGAAAATATAGATGCGATTAATCAGCAGAAATCACAAATGTTATTTATTAGAATCAGTAAAGCATTCAAGCAACAACAACAGCAAGCGGAGATTTTTAAGGAGCATAAAATGAAATGTACGTATCCAATTATCATTTGCGGAGACATGAATAATAGCGCTTTTTCTTATGTGTACCGAAGCATTAAAGGAAAATTGAAAGATAGCTTTGAAGAAGTAGGAAAAGGTTTTGGAGAGACCTATAAATTCAGGTATTATCCCGCCAGAATTGATTATATTTTTGCTGACGAAAAAATGAAAGTAAAGAAATTTGAGAATTTCCCAAAATTTATTAACTCAGATCACTTTCCTATTATGGCAAGATTGTCTTTTGAATAAAATCTAATTAGGAATTTTATTTTAGAATCAGTTCTTGTTTTTTTAAATAATCCATGGCATATTTCCCTTCATTAAACAGCAAATCCAGTACGCTAAGATTGTTGATAAAACCATGTTTGTCATCAAAAACCTGCGTGTAACTTTCGAATACAGAAAGGTCTTTTTTTCCGTTTACCAAACCCCTGAAATCTGTAATTGTAGTTGGTTCAACTTCGTGAAAGTATTCTGTTGTGGTCGTGTAATCCAGTTTCAGACGAAAACATTTTGATAGAATGTCAAAAACCTCAAAATTTAGATCCAATAAAAAGGTGTATTTTTTCTCGAAAATCGGTCTGATATCATCTTCGAAAAATTCAAAAAAAGGAGAACTTCGGTATCCAGCTTCTAATGATTTGAAATGTTGTTTTTGCCAATCAAAATCGGTTTCAATTTTGATGTCTTTTGTTTTTTGATGGCTTTCTTTCGAATGTTTTACTGGGATGTTTAATAGCTGAATTCCGTTTGGACTATAAATATAAGCGCGATTGCGATTGGTTTGTTTCTGAAAATTATCTTCTACTTCAAAGGTAATATTTTCCGATTGTACCATCGCTGCAAAATGGCTAATCGATGGAAAATAGGTAGGATGGATGAGAATGTTCATATTGTCTAAAGTTTTTAAAGTCATAAAGTCGAAAGTCATAAAGCTAGATTAAATAGCAACTTTATGACTTTAGACCTTGAAACTTTTGACTAATTTTTCGCCTCTTTTCTTTTCTTCCAAAAATAATCTCCAATAAAAAATGCGGCTAAAGCAATTAGGAAATATTTAAAATAAGATTGAGGTTGACCTTCACCGCTAACAGTTGTAAAAACCCTGTCCCAACGTATTTTATTCAAACCTTTCCCGTTAGTATCCCAACTTAACCAAATAAAAATAGGTTTCCCTACAATATGATTTTCAGGAACAAATCCCCAGTAACGACTGTCTTCTGAGTTGTGACGGTTATCACCCATCATCCAGTAATAATTTTGTTGAAAAGTATAATCTTTAACTACTTTTCCGTTTAGTCTTATTTCGTTTCCTGTCACTTTAAGATCGTTTTTATCTCCATTTTCATTTGTTTCATAATCAGTAATTATGGTTTTATAAAATGGCAATGATTCGGTTGTTAAAGCGACAGTTTTTCCTTTTTCTGGAACATAGATTGGACCGTAATTATCACTGTTCCATTTATTAATGTGCGGGAAAACACCTTTTCCATTATTTGCTTGATCAACATCTCTAGATATTTGTCTGATTACAGCAGTTACACCAGGTACGTTTTTCAATCTTTCTGCTCCGGCAGCTGTCAAGGCACTAAAGATTAATGTGTCTCTTCGTGTTTCATCAGTAACCATTACAGGGTCAGTTACGTCCATCTCTTTAAGTAAATGCTCAAAATCGATTGGTGTTTTTCCGTCTAATGCTACTTTATAGGAGAATTGTGGTTTTGCTCTTTCGGGCAATTCCAATAGTTTGCCATCAATGTAAATCATGCCGTCTTTTATAGACAAGTTATCTCCAGGGATTCCAACACATCTTTTAACGTAATTCGATTTCTTGTCTATCGGTTTTAAAGCACGTCTATTTGAAGTGTCAAAAAACCTGTAAACGGTATCAACCGGCCAGTTAAATACAACGATGTCCGTTCTGTTTATGTTTTGAATTCCCGGCAATCTTAAATAAGGTAATTGTGGCCAAGTTAAGTATGATTTTTTTTGAAGTAAAGGTATCGAATCGTGAACCATTGGCAACGCTACAGTTGTCATTGGGATTCTAGCGCCATAATTCATTTTGCTCACAAATAAAAAGTCACCTACCAATAAGGATTTTTCCAATGAAGAGGTAGGAATCGTGTACGGTTGAATTAAATAGGTGTGAACCAAAGTAGCTACAATAACTGCAAAAAGCAATGAGCTAACGGTATCAGCTGCTTTGTTTTCGGGACTTAAACTTCTGTCAGCTATGTAATTTAATTTTTGGGTATAATTGACATAATAGATGTAAAAACCAAGAGTTACAATTCCTAAAAAAGTATCTAATCCAGATCGCTTTCCAAAACTTCTCAATGTTTCTACCCAGATTACAGGAAACATAATCAAATTGATAATTGGAATGAAAAGTAAAATAGTCCACCAGGTAGGGCGGCCTATTATTTTCATCAAGACAATAGCATTATATACTGGAATAGCGGCTTCCCAACGTTTCCTTCCTGCACTTTCATATAATTTCCAGGTTCCTAAAAAGTGAACTATTTGTACAAGCAGAAAAAATATAAACCATTGATATACTGACATAATTTTTTGTTTAAGGATTAAAGTTTATGATTGTCAAATTAGTAATCATAAACTGGATAACATTTATTTTAAATTTAAAACATCTTTCATTGTGAAAATTCCTTGTTTCCCCACAATCCATTCTGCAGCAATTACAGCACCTAGAGCAAAACCTTCACGATTGTGTGCCGTGTGTTTTATTTCGATAGCATCAACAACAGAATTGTAAGTCACCGTGTGGGTTCCCGGAACAGTTCCTATTCTTTTTGCTTCGATATGAATTTGATTGGCTTCTGGTTTTTCCATTGTCCAATTGGTATATGAACTGTTTTCAATTACTCCTTTGGCTAATGAAATCGCTGTGCCACTTGGCGCATCTAGTTTCTGGGTATGATGAATTTCTTCCATGTCAACCGAGTAACTGTCAAATTTTGACATGATTTTTGCCAAATATTCATTGAGTTCAAAGAAAATATTTACACCTAAACTAAAGTTAGAACTGGAGATAAAACCACCGTTTTTTGCTGTGCAAAGTGCCGCCATTTCATCATAATGTTCTAACCAGCCTGTTGTTCCTGAAATTACAGGGACATTAGCATGGAAGCAACTGGAGATATTACTGACTGCTGCTGTTGGAACACTGAAGTCTATAGCCACATCAGCATTTGAAAGACCATCAAAAGTATTGTTTTCATCTTTTTTCAAAACGATTTCATGTCCTCTTTCCAGTGCAATTCTTTCAATTACCTGACCCATTTTTCCGTATCCTAAAAGCGCAATTTTCATTTGTTTTTTATATTTATAAATTAAAATTTAAAGATGAATCGAGCAATCTGTTTTCGATCTAAAAATTATAATTAAATGTTAGTCCTACATTAGTCTTTAATGTTACATCATTTGGATAAAGAACGGGTCTTACTGATAAGTTTTCATCCACATTGAATTGTATTAAAGCGGCATCGACATTAGCATCTATGATGTTTAATGCATAGAATGCCAAAGTTACCAAAGCTGATAAATCTCGATTTCGTTGATAAAATTTTTGTCCGGCAATCAATCGATTGTTATCTAAGAAAGCCAAATCATCTGTAGTGTATCCTTCTAATCTGCTTTTGTAAGCATCTCTGTATTGATGGTATTTCCTGTTGTTATCAATATAAAAGTAAACACTGGTTCCTAAAGCTCCGTAAACGAGCGGTATTTTCCAGTATTTTTTATTGTAAGCCTGACCTAAACCCGGTAAAATTGCTGAAAAGAAAGCTGCTTTTGCAGGAGTCAACGGATCGATGTCATTTGATTTCAAAGTATCTTTTGCGACAAGCACTGCTTCTGTTTTCGTTTGGGCAAAAACAGTAGTGTTTCCTGCAATAAAAAGGAATAGACCTATGAAAATGATTTTATGCACTACTCGTTTATTAGTTTAATGATTCTGTTGAAGTCTTCTTCAGAATGAAATGGAATAGTGATTTTTCCTTTGCCGTTTCCGGCTACTTTCACATCGACTTTGGTTCCAAAATAATTTGTAAAAGCGCTTTTGTGGGCATCTGCAATTTCAAATGAGGCTGCTTTTGGTTTACCAGCAGGTTTTGGTTTTAAACTTTCCTGATAGTTTTTTACCAAAGTTTCTGTATCACGAACCGATAAATTTTGGCTCACGATTTTTTGATAAATATCGGCTTGAATGTCTTGGTCTTCAATATTGATTATTGCACGACCATGACCCATACTGATAAAACCATCACGAATTCCGGTTTGGATAATCGGATCCAGTTTTAAAAGTCTCAAATAATTAGCGATAGTAGAACGTTTTTTTCCTACACGCTCACTCATTTGTTCCTGAGTCAATTGAATTTCGTCAATCAAACGTTGGTACGAAAGTGCAATCTCAATTGGATCTAAATCATGACGCTGGATGTTTTCCACCAATGCCATAACTAATGATTCATTGTCATTTGCAATACGAATGTAAGCAGGAACTGTTTTCAATCCCACAAGAGTCGACGCACGAAGACGACGCTCACCCGAAATCAACTGGTATTTATTGAAGTCTAATTTACGTACGGTAATAGGTTGAATAACACCTAATTCTTTAATAGAAGTCGCTAATTCTCTCAATGATTCCTCATTGAAATTACTTCTGGGCTGAAACGGATTTATTTCAATTGCTTCAATTTCAAGCTCAATAATATTTCCTACAACTTTATCGGCATTTTTATCGTCAACGGATTTTATATCGTTTTCCGGATCTTTCAATAACGCAGATAATCCTCTTCCTAATGCTTGTTTTTTTATTGCTTTTGCCATAAAACTATTTACTGTTTTTCTTTATAACTTCTTGAGCAAGATGTAAGTAATTGGTAGCTCCTTTGCTTGTTGCATCGTAGTTTATTATACTTTCTCCAAAGCTTGGCGCTTCGCTCAGTTTTACATTTCTTTGAATAATGGTGTCAAAAACCATGTCGTTGAAATGTTTTTGAACCTCTTCAACCACTTGGTTTGATAAACGCAATCTCGAGTCAAACATGGTCAATAATAACCCTTCGATGTCTAAATCCGGATTGTGAATTTTTTGGATGCTTTTTATCGTATTCAATAATTTTCCTAAACCTTCCAGTGCAAAATACTCACATTGAATAGGAATAATCACAGAGTCAGCAGCAGTCAAAGCATTCAACGTAAGCAAACCAAGAGATGGCGCACAATCGATGATGATATAATCGTACTCGTCCTTGATGCTTTCCAATGCTTTTTTAAGCATATATTCCCTGTTTTCTTTATCGACTAATTCGATTTCAATAGCAACAAGGTCAATATGAGATGGAATTACGTCCACATTTGGAGCAGAACATTTTATAATGGCCTCTTTTGGCGTATGACTATGTTCCAGAATTTGATACGTACCTATCTCAACAGATTCAACATCAATTCCTAATCCTGAAGAGGCATTTGCCTGTGGATCAGCATCAATAAGTAACACTTTTTTTTCTAAAACACCCAGTGAAGCAGCAAGATTAACTGACGTTGTCGTCTTTCCAACTCCACCTTTTTGATTAGCAATCGCGATGATTTTGCCCATTTATTTTTCTAAATTTTGAACCGTAAAAATACAATTATTTATGGTTTCTAAAAATCTATTTTGTTAACATTTGTTAAAGCTTGATTAGTCGCTATTTGACAATTCCCATTTTCAAAACAGATTTCATTTTACAGGAGTTATTCCTGCTGTGCGCTTCAATCCCGATAGTTCGGGACTTGAGCTTCTCCCGGTTTTTTCTAAAGCCATAAAAGGAGCTTCCTTTGGTCGCTCTTTTCTGTCAAGAAAAAATCAAGAGCAGCTCGTCGAAGCTTTTCACTGCCATCTGGGCTAGGGCAGTTGTGGTTGAATAATGCTGTGGAAAAACAAATTTATTTTAGATTTTCAGACTAATTTTCGAACCAAATAAATTTAGTCCTTATTTCTGAAATAGTTTTGCATAAGCCAAAAATAGTACTATATTTGCACCCGCTTTCGGGGTGTAGCGTAGCTCGGTTATCGCGCCTGCTTTGGGAGCAGGAGGCCGCAGGTTCGAATCCTGCCACCCCGACTAAAAATCCTTTCTGTCTCTACAGAAGGGATTTTTTTATTGTATAATAACAAAAACTGATTATTCAGGTTCGATAATACAGTAATTATGACTTATTTTTGTGCTGTTAAAAAATTATAATATACCTTACTATGTCTGATACAATCGAAAAAATTAAATGTCTTATTATAGGTTCTGGTCCAGCAGGTTATACTGCAGCAATATATGCCGCCAGAGCAAATATGAACCCTGTTTTATACCAAGGAATGCAACCTGGTGGTCAACTGACAACTACTAATGAAGTAGAAAATTGGCCTGGTAATCCTGAAGGAATTACAGGTCCCGAAATGATGGTAGGATTGCAAGCACAAGCACAACGTTTTGGTACTGATGTGCGTGATGGTTGGGCAACTAAAGTTGATTTCTCAGGAGATGTTCATAAAGTTTGGATCAATGATACTATAGAATTGCATTGCGAAACAGTAATTATTTCTACTGGAGCATCAGCTAAATATTTAGGGATGCCATCAGAACAACACTATTTGAAAATGGGTGGCGGAGTTTCGGCTTGTGCTGTTTGTGACGGTTTTTTCTATAGAAATCAAGAAGTAGTAATTGTAGGAGCAGGAGATTCAGCTTGTGAAGAAGCACACTATTTGTCAAAACTTTGTAAAAAAGTAACCATGTTAGTGCGTAGCGAAAAATTCAGAGCTTCTAAAATCATGGAAGAACGCGTTCGTAAAACAGAGAACATTACCATATTAATGAATCACGATACTGTTGAAGTATTAGGAGATGAGCAAGTTGTTACTGGGGTGAAGGCTTTGAATAAAACAACAAATGAAGTTTTTGATATTCCTGCAACTGGTTTCTTCGTAGCTATTGGTCACAAACCAAATACTGATATTTTCAAAGATTATATCACATTAGACGAAACGGGATATATTATCAATACTCCTGGAACTTCAAAAACAAATGTCGAAGGCGTTTTTGTAGCGGGTGATGCTGCGGATCATGTGTATCGTCAAGCGATAACTGCAGCTGGAACTGGTTGTATGGCCGCTCTTGATGCCGAAAGATATTTGGCTTCTAAAGAATAATACCAGTAATAAAATTTCAACATAAAAAAAGTCCCATTTGCCTTAGCAAGTGGGACTTTTTGTTGGTTAGAGGATTTCTATTTCAACTTTTTTATCAATTTAGCTTCATCAGCAAATTTTCTGATTTCGATTTTTGGAGCACCCACAAGTTGGATTTCTGATTTATTAGCAGCGTCTATAATAACGGTTGTTACCGCATTAACACTACAGTTGGAATAACTTTCTGTGGTTACGTCAACATTTTTTATAGTTAATTTATTTCCTGTCAAGCTCGAGTTATTATCCAACCGAATGATGGCATTCGCTGCGTCCCCTTCGATAGTAGCATCTGATTTTTGATACATATCCACTTTTAAATCTGTAGTGGTGACTAAGGCTTTTAGAGAGGCGTTTTTACTTAATTCGATCGTAGTATTTTCTGATTTTAAATTGAGTTCTGTTTTTGATTTATCATCAGATTGTAATACGAAGTTTTTGGCATTCACATTCAAAAATAGTTTGGATGCATCGTGTGCTTTAAGTGTGAGGTCATTCACTAAAATTTCTTGAATTGCATTTACAGTCGTTTCATTTTTTGACGTAACCATATTCAAATCATTGGTATAGGTTACTCTGACAATCAGTTTCTTATAATTGGTGGCTTGTTTTGTGGTATAAATGCGCAATAGATTATCACTTAAATCCAAAGAAATAATATCGTGTAAATTTTCGTCGGCTTCAATTTTCAGTTCTGTTCGCTCGCCTCTTTCTAAGTATACTTCGAGATTGTCTTCAACAGTAAGCGACTCAAAATCCCCAACTTTCCTTTGTTCCACAGTTACTGTTTTTGAGCCTTTTATTTTTTCTTTTTTCTGTGCAAATAACAATGTAGTTGATAAAAGGAGCAGGAGTATAGCAGTATGTTTTTTCATAGTCATTTGGATTAGAGTCTACACAAATATAAAAAAATCATCCACTTGTGATGGATGATTTTTTGATTTTTAGTAAAATGATTTTATTGTTCTTGATGAACACTTCCTCCGGAATTGGTTTCTTTTCGAATTGATTTCGGAACTTTATTATAGCTTATACTTCCTCCGCTAGAGGCTTCGGCGTCTAAACTGACAATTGGATGAATGTTGATGGTAGCTCCACTGGAAGCTTCAGCATTAACTTCATTTGCTAATAAGTTTTTGGCGTCAATTCCGCTTCCACTTGATGCATTTGCTTTCATTTTTAATCCCATTCCATTAATGGTGATGCTGCTTCCGCTGCTTGAATCACAAGTAATATCATCTGCTTCTATATTCAGGTCAATAGTTCCGGCACTAGATGTGTTTAGTGTAATATTTTCTCCTTTTATAGTGTTTGTACTTGTGATTGAGGCACTGCTATTGGCTTCTAATTGCTCAATAACTGGCATTTTTACAGTTACTTTTTTAGATTTCGTATTGATGAAAGAATTTTTATCGCAATAAATAACGAGTGTGCCATTTTCAACTTTGGTAAAGATGTGCTTCTGCAAATTATCATCAGCCTCAACTACTATTTCGGTTACGTCTGATTGTTCAATGACAAGATCGATGGCATTACTAACTTCTATGCTTTTGAAATCACCTTCCACATTTCTTCTTTCGGTGGTGACATTTCCGCTTCCTTCAATTGAATTCAAATTAATGGAATGGTTACACGATGCGAATAGTAATGCAGTTAAGGCAACCAGAATAAATTTTGTAATTAATGTGATGATTTTTAACATAGCTTTAATTTTTAATGATTACACCGTTTTTGCTTACTGATAAGCCTTTTTTGGTTCCAGCTTCATTTACTGTAACCGTTTCTCCGTTTACTTTTACAGTAGTAGTTGTAATACTGTCATTTTCGGTTACTTTTCCAGTAATGTTTACTTCTACATTATCACCATTTTCATTTACTTCAACATCATTATATTCATTTTCATCAGCAGGACAATTTAAACATTTTATTTGAGAATTTTCTACTTTGTAAATGTAATTGTCTGAACTGTAGTGCAAGTTGAAGAATGAATCGTCAGATCTGTCAAAATTTTGTACTGAAGTATCTGGTTTCAATAGAATTCCTTCTGGTACGTATAAAAATATTTCCACTTCCTGGTCACGGAATTTATTAGCTACTTCTGTCAATAAATAATTATCCAGAATCAACTGATTTCCTTCAATTTTGATAGCGTATTTTATTTTCTCAGCTCTTTGTTTTGCATCTTGAAATGATTTACCTCTAGCTATTTTTTCAATTTGGATGAAAGGTAATTTCTCGTCTGTACGTAAAATTTCTAAACTTACATTATTGGAATAAATCAATTGAGTGTTAGCTGAATCCTGAACAAACTTGAAGCTTTCTCTGTCATCAATGTCTTTAGTGTAATACTCATTGTATCTGAATTTTACAAACAAAGTATCATTTGGTAATACATTAATCGTTTCTTTCTGAACTGTTTTCCCTTCGTAAGCCACTTCTGACGCTTGTTTTATTCCTATTGAAATTAATATCGCTATGGCAATAATCCAAAGTGCCAATAATGTATATTTAGCAATATTTCCAATTGATTTCATGCTTGGTGACAATAATTTGAAACCTAAAAGTGTCAAGAAAAAGAACGGAATTCCAACTGCAAAGAACATTAACAATCCAAAAGACCATATTGGGTAATCCGTGAAATTTCCTGCTTCAATGAAACTCTGCCATGGCACATCAATAAAATCTGAAGAACCTAAAGTGAAAACAGCAATTAGTAAAGAAACTAATGTTGCAATTCCCGTGATGATTAAAATTACTCCTAAAAACTTTGCGAAAATCTTGAAAACAGTCATGATAAAATCACCAAAAGAGCTTCCTATTTTCCCGGCACCCGTTTTTATTTGATTGCCATATTTGTCGTAATCCACATTTTTTATTTTGCCAGAAACGCTTTCAAACTCTTCACGTACTTTTTTTTCGATATTCGAAATATTTACCGGTTCCCCGGTCATTTCCAGTTTTTCTGATGTGGTTACCGCTTCAGGGGTTACAATCCAAAGAATGATATAAGCCAAAATTCCAGTTCCAAATCCAGCAAAAACTAATAGGATTAGGACGATTCTGATCCATACTGCATCAATTCCAAAATAATGACCTAATCCAGCTGCAACGCCTCCAATCATACCTTTTTCTTTATCACGGTATAATTTTTTTGTTCTTCTGTTTGAACTGTCACTAAAAGTTTGAGAACCTTTCAACTCGTCTTCAATGATGTAATCTTCCGGTTGTCCCATTACGGCAATAACCTCATCTACATCTTTTAAACCCACAACATGTTTGTCGCTTATTTGTTTCTCATTCAATAATTCTGAAACACGCATTTCGATATCTTTTATGATTTCATCATGTCCAGATGAATTAGATAAAGAACGTTTTATGGCATCAAAATATCGAGTTAATTTTTGGTATGCATCTTCATCTATATGAAAGAACATTCCGCCTAGATTTATATTTACAGTTTTGTTCATGACTATTGTTTTTGGTTGGTTATAAGGTTTACGGCATCGGATAATTCAGTCCATGTGCCACTAAGTTCTTTTAAAAATGTTTGTCCTATTTCTGTTAGACCATAATATTTTCTTGGTGGTCCTGATGTGGATTCTTCCCAACGATAGTTGAGCAATCCATCATTTTTCAATCGGGTTAGCAGCGGGTAAATAGTTCCCTCTACAACTAATAATTTTGCGTTTTTTAATGTGTCCAATATTTCCGATGTGTATGCATCTTTTTCTTTTAATACGGATAAGATGCAAAACTCGAGAACACCTTTACGCATCTGGGCTTTTGTGTTTTCAATGTTCATAATTTCTTTTTTTTGATTTTGTGTTGATTAAACGGTTCATTTTTTGATTGATGATTGATTTGTTTTTGCGAGGAATAAAGCAATTGTTTCTTGCTGTTTGGTTCGCTTTATTTATTACGTTTGTTCGCTTTTAATCCATTTTATTTCTCCTACTTAATAAACGGAATCGTTATTGGATATTTGTATTTTTCACCATTTGATGTTTTGATGGAAGCATAAATGATTAAAAAGAATTCAACCACTTTTAAAAGTCCAAAAATTAAAACAGCAACTAAACCTACTGTTAACATTCCGATGTTTCCTTCAAAGTTAAAATTTCTAAAAACAAAATCGTGATCATTTACTACAGCTTCGAAAGGAACATTTTTAAACAGTGTAATTAAAAATGTTGGAACTGCAATTAGTATCAGCACTAAAGAATACAATAATAAACTTAACTGAAAATTAAGTACTTGTTTTCCGTGGTGATCCACAAATTCTGAACTTTCCTTTTTTGAAGTCCAAAGTATTATTGGAAAAATATAATTTCCAAAAGGAATAAAATATTGAGTTAATGCACTCAAATGAGTAAATGTTGCGGTGTTTTTTTCGGTAGTTGTTTCCATGATTAAAAGTATATAGTAATTTCTTATGCAAATATATGTCTAAAAGACAGTATCTTGTTTTGCATAGTACCAAATATTAACATAAAATTAACAAATCAATTTAATATGTATGCATAGTATTTTTTTGTATTTTAGCAAAAAACCTAGCTATATATGAAACTTACAGCGTCAAAACTTAATAAATTTCTCTTATTTAAATTACCGTCGGCATTTATGTGTGGTGTACGTGTAAAAGAGATTGATGAAAACAAATGTGTGGTATCAGTAAAACACCGCTGGATTAATCAAAATCCGTTTAATTCCATGTATTTTGCAGTGCAAGCAATGGCTGCTGAGCTTTCTACAGGAGCTTTGGTGATGTTTCAAATCCAAAAAAGCGGTAGAAAAATATCAATGCTTGTTGCAAACAATAAAGGAAATTTTACCAAAAAGGCAACTGGTAGAATCACTTTTACCTGTACCGATGGTCATTTAATTGAAGAAGCAATTGAAAAAACAATTGCAACCGGAGAAGGACAAACCTTCTGGATGAAGTCTGTTGGAACAGATGAAAAAGGAGTTCAAGTGTCTGAAATGGATTTTGAATGGAGTGTAAGAGCCAAATAAAAACACGTAGTTTGTTTCTAAAAATAGAAAAACGCCTCTAAATTTAGAGGCGTTTTTTTATAGGAAATTAAAATTTATATTGTTTAGACTAGCATTTTTTGCCACTTGCTTTTGCTGATGCATCACACTTTTTTCCTTCAGCCTTACATTTTGCTTGGCATTTTTCTATTTCATCAGCACTCATCGCTTTTGATTTAGAATCTTTTTTAGCACAACAGGATTCTTTTTTTGCTTTTTCTTTTGTAGCGGTTTTACTTTCTTGCGCACTAAGATTCACAGTTAGAAATGCGATTGCTATACATGCTATTATCTTTTTCATTTGTATAAATTTAAATGGTTTTCATTTTTTATTTGGATGTAAATCCAAAATTATAATTCAAATATAAATAATAATTTAAACCAATTTATTAAAATTGAGATTAATATTCACTTAATTGAATAGGATTCTGGTACTGGGAACATACATTTTATTTGATTATGATTTTTTTACTGTAATCTCCTTTTGAAGTTTTCAGTTTTACGATGTATATACCTGAACTTAAATTTTTGATTGGAATTTGAATTCTGGTTTGATTTTCATTTTTCACATCCCAATTTGCCACAGCTTGTCCTAATATATTAAAGAGACGCACCTCGTTCACGTTTGAATCAAGAGCTTTATTTTGAATAATTAAGACTTTATAATTATTGGAATATAAAACTATAAGTCCGTCATTTAAATTATTCTCATCAACATCAAGTGTTTTGTTTGTAAATCGAAGCGAGAAACGGTTTCTATACTCGCCAACGGCTAATGAAATTGTAAAATCACTAGTACGAATGTCATGATAAATGCCCGTTATGTTATCATGGATGTAAATTTGAGTTGTACCAGATATGTTTTCAAGAGCATCAATTTTTATTTTGATTTTGCCTTCGGTTCCTACAGTAAGTCCTAAAGGGATTACTTGATTTTCATTAAAATCAGTAACTGCTTGAATCACATATTCAATATTATTAATTTCCCAAAACATATCATTTACACTCAAATCAAACATTGGAGCATCATAACCGATGTCGAACATTGCGGTTGTGTTACTATCGGCTCCAAGTAATAGTTGTCGGTGCGCACCAATTGAAGAGTCAAAACCGAGTCTGATTTTTGATCTCGTTTCAGTTTCAACATCTGAACCTTTTGCACTTGATTTTGTTGTTCCAATCGTTTTCATAAAGAGCGAGTTTCCTGCACTTTCTTTGACAAATACTCGTTGGCTATTTTTAAAAATTAAATTGCCACCATCAACTGTTGTTGGAATCATCGTTCCTGATAGGTCAGAGTCTAAATAGGCATCAACAAAAAATCCTTGTGCTACGGGAATGTATCGTTCCGGTACTTTTGTACCAGCTCCAGTTCCAGTCAAAGAACTGTCAGCAATACCGGCAACTCCTCCCATTAAGGTATAGGTAGCATAACCACCTTCATATTCAGCTAAATAGTGATTATTGGATAAACCAAAATGATCCCAAAAATAAAGTGCGCCATTAAAAACATTTTTGCCTAGTGCATTTCTAGCAGCTAAGTTGTCTCTTATGAATTCGTCGGCGTCAAGCGCTGATGGGTAAGGATTTCCTACTAAGTACGTTTGGTCATAAGGTAAAGATAATGTAATAGTCCCTGAATTAGGTTTTCCTACAAAGACATAGTTTTGTAGTGCTGTGATTGGAGCAATACCACCGGTTCCTTTCATAGTATACGCTTCTCCAGTTTTTATCAGACCGGTACTGCCAACATATTTCCATTGATGATAATCATTTAAATCTGTATTCGAATTTAGTGTTTGTGAATTGTAAGACCATAACCAGCGGTTACTAATTTTTATAGGACTTGAAACTACATCTGCAAAAAATGCACCGTCATCAAAATTGATACTATTCGGAATTAAAGAATCCGTTCCATCTTTTAGAATATTTGCAATTGCATATAGTGAATTATTTAAACCTCCTTGAATACTTACCGGTGATGACCAATAGTTGTAATTGAAACTGTTTTTTTGACCTTGTTGATCTCGTTCAATATATCCTGAACTAGCTTCATCTAAAATACTGTCATCGTATTGAGATGCTGAATATCTCTTTTGTACCAGTTGTGATTGGCCTACAAGATCAATATTGCCATTCAATAATAAATAAAGGGTAATCCATAAACCTTGACCGTCATTATTTTCAATTGGATTAGTTACAACAGGATCAGCCATTGTTAATTTTCCGGCAGTTGAAAGTAAACCTAATACTGTAATGTCTTTATTTCCAGAATTAATGTTATGTGATATTTGTACAATATTCCAATCAATTGGAGTACTATTATCAACTCCTAAGCTATTTGGTGCATCCCAAACATTAAAGTGTGTCCAAGTAGTATCTGTACTCCAATCTTGACCATTAACTCTTGAAGTATATGGTATTGGAGCGGTTTGATCTTGTATGCTGGTAATATTTCTTAACTTACCTATGGCAGTTCCTTTTGTTGGATTGAGATAACCACAACTAATGGAGCTCATTTGGTAATAGCCTAATAAATCGGCTGTCCATGATAATCCGTTTACATCTACAGGAACGATTACTCCTGCAACGGTAGCTCCGTTGCTTTTAATTTCCTGATTCATAATTTGATGCAATTGTTCTGGAGTTAATGCTTTATTCCAAATTCGGAGTTCATCCATCCATCCATTAAAATAGCTTATAGGTTGGCTTCCAGATTTATTCATCGCTCCTAAAATACAATCAAAGTCATTAGTTGCTGGTAATGATCCTGATGCATTTTTCACTTCAACACCATCAATATATAATCGATACGTTGTACCACTCAAAGTAACTGCAATATGATACCATCTGCTTGTACTAATGCCATAATTAGAGGCAACGGTTCCTGTTCCATTCCAATTAAATGAAATTTTGTCTCCTATCAATTTCAAATCATAACCTGTAGCCAGATTATTAGAATCGCGTTTAGAAAAGATGGTTTGTGTCCCCGTTACTGAATTGGGTTTTACCCAAACCTCGATACTAAATGGAGCTGTGAAATCATAATTATCTTTGAAGGTTATATTGTCATTTGTACCGTCGAAATTGATTGTAGAACAATCAGTTAAAACAACGGTAACATCATCTGAACACCCGGCAGCTGTCCAAGTTAATACATAAGTTCCAGCATCACCGGTAAACGTAGCATTAGGGTCGGTATCATTTGGAAAAAAGGTTGCTATATTACAAGGGCTTATTGCAGTACTGGATTTAATGGTCCATTTTCCAGTGGCACCAGTACCTATAGCAGTATCGGTTACATAATTATTGTCCCAAGCTCCTTTTGCTATATTTTGCGCAGCAGTAAGCCTATTGTCATAAGCATTAAGAGTTACCGTATTATTACCACAATCTGTAGCTGGAATTGCAAGATCTTTCCCAGCATAAGAAAAGTTTACATTAACGGTTACAAATTCAGTTCCGTCTATTCCTGAACTTCTACATCCATTAATTAAAGTTGTGACACCGTAAACTTGAACCCCTGGTGAAACAGGTGTTATATTCACCGTATTTATTGTTGAAATTATATTTCCTTCTTCATCAGTCCATTCAATTGTTTGATTTGGTGGTGCATCCGGAAATTTAAAATTATCTAAAGCCCAAGCACTATTTGTATTGGCGCCTATAAAAGTGAATTTTACTCTCAATTGTGTTTGGCCTATATAATTTTGTAAATCGAAAGAAGTATTGTCATTCGCAAAGGTATTAAAGAGGGCCGATTGAGCCGGTCCGGTAATATCTTGTAATGTAACAGTGTAACTTGCACCACCGTTAAGTGAAAGTTCAATGAGTATGCGGTCTCCAGCCAATAATTTATAGGCCTGGTCAAATCCAAATGAAAAGGTTGTTAAACCTAATGAATTAAATATAGGTGTTTGTAAGGTTGTGGTTAACGGACCATTCGCAATTGCGAATTTTGGATCACCAGAATCATAAATTATTCCGCCTGGAAAAGGATGTGGGTTTGTACCTGACCAATGGTTAGAATTCGTGTTATTGGCAGATGCGGTGTAACCTCCAGGAGAACCATCTACTAGCCAACCTCTCGGGTCTTGCGTATTTAATTGTCCTGTTTGAAAATCACCGCCTTGCAAAAATTGGCCTGTACCATAACTACTTTGGGATGTAAATAAAGAAGAACTTCCCAAGCATAAAGTTGAAGGTGATGCCGATACAGGATCTGGTTTGATATTTGGCGGAATGACATTTACATATGCTATAGCTGAATATGCCAAGCCACAAGCTCCACTATCAAGTACTGCTCTGTACAATGTTGTTTGGCTGATATTTGTAAAATTATTTGTAGCACTTATGTTTGCAATAGGCACCCATGTTACGCCTCCATTAGTAGTGTATTCCCATCGTACTATATTCCCAACAAAACCACTTAAAGTAAGTGTACCACTACCTAAGTGGCAGGCAGTAATTAAATTGCTTATTATTGTGGGAGTAGCACTAAAATAACCAGTTATTGAACCACCAATCGTTACCGGATTAATTGTTATTACTTGAGAATGTGTTACCGCTACACAACCACCAGATGCTGCAATAGTATTGGTAACTGTATATGTCCCTGCGGTACTCGCTGCCAAATTGATTGCTCCTGTTGAGGAATTAATAGACAATCCTGCAGGTGTCGCGCTAAATACTCCTGCAACTCCACCTCCCGTATAAGTTAACAATGGATTCGTAGCACTCTTGCAAAAAGTTGCAGAACCATAATTGAACGTAGCAACAGGAAGCGGATTAATAGTAACCGATGTTGTTACTGCTATGATAGCACAACCTCCAGAAGCTGGAATTCGATAGGTTACAGTATAAGTGCCTGGAGTACTAGTACTAGGTGTTATTGCTCCTGTAGTCGCATTAATTGTTAGTCCACTTGGAGCAGAATAGGTTCCTCCGGTATAGGCATTTGTTCCCGTTAAATTTACTGCTTGTGCGCTATTTATCGAATTGCAAAAAGGAGTTCCTGCATAGCTGATAGATGCTGTTGGAATTGGAGTTATCGTAACACTTGTAGTTGTTGAAACTGGAGCACAACCTCCAATAGTAGGGCCGGTGTAAGTTACAGTATAAGTTCCAGCCGAACTTGTACTAGGAGTTATTGCTCCAGTAGTTGTATTAATCGATAATCCACTTGGAGCAGAATAAGTTCCCCCAGTATAGGCATTTGTTCCAGTTAAATTTACTGCTTGAGCACTACTTAATGAATTACAAAAAGGAGTTCCTGTATAACTGATAGTTGCAGTTGGAATTGGAGTAATCGTCACACTTGTAGTTGCTGAAGCAGGCGCACAGCCTCCAGTGGCAGGACCAGTGTAAGTTATTGTATATGTCCCTGCTGTGCTTGTACTAGGTATAATTGCTCCAGTAGTTGCGTTAATTGATAATCCACTTGGAGCAGAATAGGTTCCTCCTGTATAGGCATTTGTGCCACTTAAATTTACCGCTTGAGCACTACTTGATGAATTACAAAAAGGAGTTCCGGTATAACTGATAGTTGCCGTTGGAATTGGAGTTATCATAACTGTTGTTGTCGCCGTTACAGGCGCACAAATTCCAGTAACGGGGGTTGTGTATGTTATAGTATAAGTACCTGCGCTACTTGTACTAGGAGTTATTGCTCCAGTTGAGGTATCTAAACTTAATGTTGGTCCCCCAGAAACAACTGAGTAGGAGTAAGTGCCTCCAGTGAAGGCATTTGTTCCTGTTCTTGTTACAGGTTGAGCAACGGTATTATTTTTACAAAATGGATTTCCTGTATAACTAATTGATACTGTCGGAATTTGTGTTACCATTAATGTTGCTATTGCTGATTGTACAGAGGAGCATGTATAACCAGCTGGCCCTGAAATTACTACATCGTAGTTTGCAGCATCTCCTGATGCAATAGAATTGATTGTTAAAGTTGAAGCTGTTTGTCCAATAATATTTGAACCATTTTTTCTCCATTGATACGATAAAGGATCTCCGTTTGCATCAGCAACTACGGTAAATGTAACATTAGAACCATTGCATAGTGATTGTGAAACAGGTTGAGAAGATACTATAATCGCTTGATCTACATTCAATGTTCTTTGTGCAGAAGTAACTGCAGCACAAGGTGATGCTCCGTTAATAACTACATAATAACTACCATCATCGCTTAAACTTGCTTGGTTGAAATTAAGATTAGCAGATTGCGCACCCGAGATATTAGCTGAATTAACTATTGCTGTACCAGTAGGAGCAGTACCTTTATACCATTGATACGTTAAGCCATCACCAATTGCAACTACACTTAGACTTGCAGGAAAACTGGCACATATACTTGTATTCGAAGGTTGATTTGTAATTGCAACTACTTTTTTAATAGTTAAAATGATATTTGCGGTTATCGCTGTACATGGACCAGCCGGGTCATTAGTAGAATATGTTAAAGTAACTGTGCCTGAATTAATATCAGTTGCACTTGGGCTATAAATTGCAGTTGGTGTATTGTTATTAAATGTACCAGTTCCGCTTGTACTCCAAGTAGCCGAAGAAGCACCACCTCCAAATGAACCCGCCATCGTAGCTGTAGTATTTGAGCAGATAGTTTGATTTATTCCAGCACTTACGGTTGAAGCTTCATTCACAGTAATCGTTCTAGTAGCACTTACGGTTGTACAGGAGGTTAATGCATTTGTGGTAAGAGTCAGCGTAACAGTTCCACTGAAATTAGCAGCAGGAGTATAAGTAATGGCCGCAGGATTTACCGTTTGAGCTGTACTGCTTAAAGTCCCTCCTCCGGAAGTGATTGACCATGCTCCGGTTGTAGCTCCACCACCTATACTTGCACCAGAAAGTGTAATCGCAGACGGTATTGCTGATTGACAAACAGTTACAGTTCCTCCAGCATTTACAGTTGGAGTAGCATTTATAGTAATGGTTTTTATAGCACTTATGACTGAACAGCCACTTAGAGCATTTGTAGTAAGAGTAAGAGTGACAGTTCCACTGAAATTTGCCGCGGGAGTATAAGTAACAGTCGAAGGAGTAGTAGTTTGGGCTGTATCGCTCAATGACCCACCTCCCGAAGTAATAGACCATGCTCCAGTTGTAGCTCCGCCACCAATACTTGCACCCGATAATGTAATCGCAGACGGTGTTGGAGATTGACAAACAATATCAGGACTTCCAGCATTTACCGTTGGAGCGGTATTTATAGTGATGGTTCTGGTTGCACTTATTACAGAACACCCAGTTGGAGCATTTGTAGTAAGAGTCAACGTGACTGTACCGCTGAAATTTGCAGCAGGAGTGTAAGTAACAGTCGCAGGAGTCGCAGTTTGGGCTGTACTACTTAATAATCCACCTCCCGAAGTGATAGACCATGCTCCGGTTGTAGCTCCACCACCAACGGTTGCACCAATTAGTGTAATTGCTGATGGTGTTCCCGATTGGCAAACAGTATTAGGACCTCCAGCGTTCACAGTTGGCGTAGCATTGACAGTTATAGTTCTAGTTGTACTTATAGCTGAACATGCAGTAAGTGCATTTGTAGTAAGAGTCAAGGTAACGGTTCCGCTAAAATTTGCAGCAGGAGTATAGGTAACAGTTGCAGGAGTCGCAGTTTGAAGGGTACTGCTTAAAGTTCCTCCACCAGAAGTAATAGACCATGCTCCAGTTGTGGCACCTCCGCCAACAGTTGCACCAGTTAATGTAATTGCAGATGGTGTTGAAGATTGACAAACAATATCAGAGCCTCCAGCATTTACCGTTGACGCAGCATTTATAGTGATGGTTCTAGTTGTACTTACTGGAGAACATGCAGTTGGTGCATTTGTGGTAAGGGTCAATGTTACCACCCCACTGAAATTCGCGGCAGGTGTATAGGTAACTGTTGCAGGAGTTGCGGTTTGGAGGGTACTACTTAATGATCCACCTCCTGAAGTAATAGACCATGCCCCGGTTGTAGCTCCGCCACCAATAGTTGCTCCAGTTAATGTAATTGCTGATGGTGAAGCTGATTGACAAACAATATCAGCTCCTCCAGCATTTACCGTTGGAGTTGCATTCACGGTAATAGTTCTTGTTGCGCTTACTGGAGAACATGCTGTTGGTGCATTTGTAGTAAGAGTCAAGATAACTGTTCCGCTGAAATTTGCAGCAGGAGTATAGGTAACGGTTGCTGGAGTTGCAGTTTGTGCTGTACTACTTAATAATCCGCCACCTGAGGTTATAGACCATGCTCCAGTTGTGGCTCCTCCGCCAAGGGTTGCTCCGGATAATGTAATGGGTGAAGGAGAAGGTGATTGACAAACCACATTAGTCCCACCAGCATTTACGGTTGGAGCTGTATTTACAGTGACAGTTGCAGTTCCTGAAACAGTTTGGATACATGTTGGAGTTGAAGAATAGGAAACACTTGTTAATGTATAGATTGTGTTTGAAGTCAATGCCGCTGTTGTCAATGTAGCTGTTCCACTTGCTCCAATATTTATTGTTGATGAACCGGCAACACCCGAAACGGTATAATTTAGAGTTGTATTAGGAGTTGCATTGAATGTTATATTAGATGTAGATCCATTACAGATTGGATTTGCTCCAGTTACACTAATGTTGGCTGTAGGAGTAGGAAGAACTGTGATAATCATTTCATCTGATACTACCGGGCAATCAACAGTTGTTTGATTACTAACAATTCTTATTGTAATGTTTCCAGAGGTGAAACCTGGAGGAAGAGTGTAAGTGCTTGACAATGAGTTAGGCGAATTAATAGTACCGGTAGTAACTACCCAATCCCATTCATTTTGGTTATTAATTACACCACTAATTAAACCTTCTAAAGTTATTGGAGGTGTTCCTGAACAAACTATTCGGTCAATTCCTGCAGATACTCCTCCATTAGTATTGACATCTACTTGCAAGATACTTGGAGAGCTATTTCCGCAAACATTGGTAGCAATTACTGAGACAAAACCACTTGATGCATTATTAGGTACTTGTACTATTATTGAAGTCGTTCCTTGACCACTTGTTATGCTCCAGTTTGTTGGTACAGTCCAAACATAACTGTTGGCATTAGAAACGGCAGCTATTGAGTATGTTAGTGTTTTAGTTGGACAGATTACGGTTACTCCATTAATAAGTCCTGGTGTAGCTGGGATTGCAGTATTTACAGAAACTGCAAAAGTTTGAGCACCACTTGTTCCACATGAATTATTAGCAGTTACAGTAATATTTCCAGCAACTGCAGTTCCTGATGTTGAAACAGTAATTGTATTTGTATTTGTACCTGATGTAATATTCCAACCTGACGGTAAAGTCCATGTATACGATGAAGCATTTGCAACAGCGGATATACTATAAACAAGCCCTGTTCTGCTTATACATTGTTCTATAGAGCCACTTATTGCTCCCGGCATTGCTGGTGCAGCTGGACTTACGGTTACAGCCAAAGTTCTTGCTAAACTCGTTCCGCAGCTATTTGTTGCAGTAACACTAATAGTTCCATTTTGGCCTGTACTACCTGATGTTACAGTTATTGAATTTGTTCCAGCACCTGCAGTTATTGACCATCCAGTTGGAACTGTCCAAGTATAAGTCGTCGCATTAGGAACGGCTGTTATACTATACGTTAATCCAATAATTGCCGGACATACAGTCGATATTCCAGCAATTAATCCTGGTGTTACTGGTGTTGCCGGACTTACGGTTACTCCAAGAGTATTAGCTAAACTCGTTCCGCAGCTATTTGTTGCTGTGACACTAATAGTTCCATTTTGACCCGCAGTACCAGATGTTACAGTAATAGAATTTGTTCCTGTACCTCCGGTTATTGTCCATCCAGTTGGTACTGTCCAAGTATACGATGAAGCATTTGCAACAGCAGCAATACTATATGTTTGTCCTGTTAATGCAGGACATTGTGTAACAGTTCCTGATATTGCTCCTGGTGTTGCTGGTGTTGCTGGACTTACGGTTACAGCCAAAGTTCTTGCTGAACTTGTTCCACAGCTATTTGTTGCAGTAACGCTGATAGTTCCATTCTGGCCTGTACTACCTGATGTTACAGTGATAGAATTTGTTCCTGTGCCTGCAGTAATTGACCATCCAGTTGGAACTGTCCAAGTATAACTTGTGGCATTAGTAACTGCTGTTATACTATATGTTAATCCAATAATTGCCGGACATACAGTCGGTGTTCCAGCAATTAATCCTGGTGTTACTGGTGTTGCCGGACTTACGGTTACTCCAAGAGAACTAGCTGAACTCGTTCCACAACTATTTGTTGCAGTAACACTAATAGTTCCATTTTGGCCTGTACTACCTGATGTTACAGTAATAGAATTAGTTCCTGTACCTGTAGTTATAGACCATCCAGTTGGTACTATCCAGTTATACGTTGTAGCATTTGCTACAGCAGCAATACTATAAGTTTGCCCTGTTAATGCCGGACATTGTGCTCCAGTTCCGGTTATTACTCCTGGTGTTGCTGGAGTTGCTGGACTTACAGTTACAGCCAAAGTTCTTGCTGAACTTGTTCCACAGCTATTTGTTGCAGTGACGCTAATGTTTCCGTTTTGACCTGTATTACCAGATGTTACAGTAATAGAATTTGTTCCTGTACCTGCAGTAATTGACCATCCTGTTGGAACTGTCCAAGTATAAGTTGTAGTATTAGGAACTGCTGTTATACTATATATTTGTCCTGTTAATGCGGGACATTGTGTAACAGTTCCCGTTATTGCTCCTGGAGTTGTTGGCGTTGCTGGACTTACAGTAACTGCTAAAGAGGCAGAAGCACTTGTACCGCAACTATTTCCAGCGGTAACACTTATGTTTCCATTCTGTCCTGCGCTTCCAGATGTTACAGTAACAGAATTTGTTCCTACGCCTGCAGTTATTGACCATCCAGTCGGAATTGACCAAGTATAACTTGTTGCGTTGGTTACTGCAACAACGCTATACGTTAATCCTGAAATGCCAGGACACACCGTTGATGTTCCTGAGATTACTCCAGGAGTTGCTGGTGTAGCGGGATTAACTGTAATTGGAATACTGTTGCTTATATCAGTTATTGGCGATACGCAAATAGCATTTGATGTTAGTCTAACAGTTACTATATCACCATCAGCAAGTAATGAAGTAGAAAAACTAGGACTATTTGTGCCAGTATTAATACCATTAATCATCCATTGATAAGAAGGAGTTGTACCTCCATTTGTTGCCAAAGCAGAAAAAGTTACTGAGTTGCCTGGGCAAATTGTTGTAGCGGAAGCTGATATGCTAACAGATGGTACAACAACATCATTTACAGTCATTGTAATTAAATTACTGGTAACTGGAGAAGTGCAAGCAGTACTTGAAGTTAGCACAACGGTTACTTTATCGGTATTCATAAGAGATGTAGAAGTAAATGTTGGAATATTGGTTCCAACGTTTATACCATTTACTTTCCATTGATAAGAAGGAGTAGCTCCACCATTAACAGGAGTAGCTGTAAAAGTAACTGAGATTCCTGCGCAGATGTTATTTCCTGGATTTACTGCAATTGATACAGTTGGTAACGGATTCACAATTACGGTGTATGTTGCTGTTTGAGTTTGTGGTGCGCAGGCATTATTACTAGTTACCGTCATTGTCAAAGTAACAGAAGTTCCTGCATCGGTAGCAGTTGGTGTATAAGTGGGCGTTAGTGTTGTAGCTCCTGCGGTAATTGTTCCTGCCCCGTTTTCAGTCCATAGGATTGTTCCGTTTGTAGCAGAAGCACCACTTACGGTTGCCGTTGCATTCGAACAAATAGTTTGTGTTCCACCAGCAGTTGCAGTTGGTAACGGATTTACAATTACTGTATATGTTGCCGTTTGAGTTTGTGGTGAGCAGGTATTGTTGCTGGTTACCGTCATTGTCAAAGTAACAGAATTTCCTGCATCGGCAGCAGTTGGTGTATAAGTTGGCGTTAGTGTTGTAGCTCCTGCAGTTATAGTTCCTGCCCCGTTTTCAGTCCATAGGATTGTTCCGTTTGTAGCTGAAGCACCACTTATGGTTGCCGTTGCATTCGAACAAATGGTTTGTGATCCTCCGGCAATTGCTATTGGTAACGGATTTACAAGTATTGTGTATGTTGCCGTTTGAGTTTGTGGCGCGCAGGCATTGTTGCTGGTTACAGTCATTGTCAAAGTAACAGAGGTTCCCGCATCGGCAGCAGTTGGTGTATAAGTTGGCGTTAGTGTTGTAGCGCCTGCGGTAATAGTTCCTGCTCCGTTTTCAGTCCATAGGATTGTTCCGTTTGTAGCAGAAGCACCACTTACCGTTGCCGTTGCATTCGAACAAATAGTTTGTGTTCCACCAGCAGTTGCAGTTGGTAACGGATTTACAATTACTGTATATGTTGCCGTTTGAGTTTGTGGTGCGCAGGTATTGTTGCTGGTTACCGTCATTGTCAAAGTAACAGAATTTCCTGCATCGGCAGCAGTTGGTGTATAAGTTGGCGTTAGTGTTGTAGCTCCTGCGGTAATTGTTCCTGCCCCGTTTTCAGTCCATACGATTGTTCCGTTTGTAGCAGAAGCACCACTTACGGTTGCCGTTGCATTCGAACAAATGGTTTGTGTTCCACCAGCAGTTGCAGTTGGTAACGGATTTACAATTACTGTGTATATTGCCGTTTGAGTTTGTGGTGCGCAGGTATTGTTGCTGGTTACCGTCATTGTCAAAGTAACAGAATTTCCTGCATCGGCAGCAGTTGGTGTATAAGTTGGCGTTAGTGTTGTAGCTCCTGCGGTAATTGTTCCTGCCCCGTTTTCAGTCCATACGATTGTTCCGTTTGTAGCAGAAGCACCACTTACGGTTGCCGTTGCATTCGAACAAATGGTTTGTGTTCCACCAGCAGTTGCAGTTGGTAACGGATTTACAATTACTGTGTATATTGCCGTTTGAGTTTGTGGCGCGCAGGTATTGTTGCTGGTTACCGTCATTGTCAAAGTAACAGAGGTTCCCGCATCGGCAGCAGTTGGTGTATAAGTGGGCGTTAGTGTTGTAGCGCCTGCGGTAATAGTTCCTGCTCCGTTTTCAGTCCATAGGATTGTTCCGTTTGTAACAGAAGCCCCACTTACGGTTGCCGTTGCATTCGAGCAAATAGTTTGTGATCCTCCGGCAATTGCTATTGGCAAAGGATTCACAATTACTGTGTATGTTGCCGTTTGAGTTTGTGGTGCGCAGGCATTGTTGCTGGTTACGGTCATTGTCAAAGTAACAGAAGTTCCTGCATCGGCAGCAGTTGGTGTATAAGTAGGCGTTAGTGTTGTAGCTCCTGCGGTTATATTTCCTGCTCCGTTTTCAGTCCATAGGATTGTTCCGTTTGTAGCAGAAGCCCCACTTATCGTTGCCGTTGCATTCGAACAAATGGTTTGTGTTCCTCCGGCAGCTGCAGTTGGTGGTGAATCTACTGTAAAAATACCGGTACTCGTAGCAGTTCCTAAAAGGGTAACTACTGAAATAAATCCAGTTGAGGTACTTGCGCTCAGTATTGCAGTTATTTGGGAGTCATTATCGACAGTAAAAGAAGTCGCAGCCACACCATTAAAGGTGACCGAAGTCGCTCCGGTAAAATTATTTCCAGTTATGATAACTGAATCGCCAGAATTATTACAGGCGTTAATTGGATTAAAACTCGATATGGATTGGGCAGAACTATCAATACAGAACAGAAAAGCAATCAGAAAAAACAAAAGAGAAGTTTTCGAATTTATTAATACAAGAAATGAATTTATATGTAATTGAGAGTAGTTTTTTTTCATAATAGGCACACTTTTTAATCAAACAATTAATGATTTTGTAAATCGGATACAGAAAATTATCTATGACGTTTACAGAAGTTAAATAAAGTTTATTGTAGTGGTATTATTTGCAATGAAAAAATGAATCAAGCTGTTGTTATTCTCTATGTTTTATTTTAGAATTGATATTCAAAAATGACAACAGCTATGATTTTATTCGGATTATATATATTGTTTTTTTTGGTTTCCGATACTTAATAATCTTAAAATTAAGTATTTATAATGGTCTTTTGTCGAAAAGAATCCTTTTTTCGATAAAAGGATTTTATCTCCCGATAAACTACTTGTTTTAAAAAAATAATTTCTGAGGTTTACTTTTTTTCTTATTTTCAGGATTGATTTAGATATAAAAAAAACTGCCTTTGCAGACAGTTTTCTCTTTTTGAAGTGTATTAAACTAGAAATTATTTGATAATTATTTTTTTGCTAAGCGTTCCTTTGGAAGTTTTTAGTTTTACAATATACACTCCTGAGCTTATTTTTTTGATTGGAAGCTGTATGTCATACTGCCCTTGATTTTCAATTTTCCAAGTGGTGATTGATTGTCCAACAATATTGAATAAAGTAACTTCTTCTACAGTTGTGTCTATTGCTTTATTACTTATTATTATGGTGTTTTTACTTTGTGAATGGGCTATTTTTATTTCATCATCAATACTAGTTCCATCATTAAGACCTAATGTTTTGTCTTTGAATCGTAATGAAAAACGAGAATGGTGCTCGCCATTTGCAAGATTGATTTCAAAAGCTTCATTTCGGATATTATGGTATATTTTAGTCTCATCATCGTATAGAAAAATACGCTGGTTTGCATCAAAGTTTTCTAAAGCATCAATCATGAATTTTACTTTCCCCGCAGCATCCGTTTTTACACCGATAGGGTAGGAAGCATCTAGGTCAAAAAATCCTTCGCCTTGAATTACCAGTTGATTTTCCCCATTCAAAAAATACATATCATTTGGAAAGTCATCGATATTTAAACCGTCATAACCGTGATCCATTTCACTGGTCGCTTTTTCATTCATAAATCCTAACAATACCTGTCTGTGATGGTCATTATGGGAATTGAATCCCAATCGAATTTTTTTATAAGTATCATTTATTACTACATCATTATCATTGTTATTCCAGGCTTTCTCTTTACTGGATGTAGTTTTGTACATCACATTTGAGTTCAAAGCGT
The DNA here is from genome assembly GCF_003633605.1 of Flavobacterium sp. 120. Classification (NCBI taxonomy): domain Bacteria; kingdom Pseudomonadati; phylum Bacteroidota; class Flavobacteriia; order Flavobacteriales; family Flavobacteriaceae; genus Flavobacterium; species Flavobacterium sp. 120. The sequence continues at coordinate 773,908 of NZ_RBKZ01000001.1, forward strand.
CATTTTCTTTATGAAAACCCCTTTGACTATTGTTGAAAATAACCGTTCCTCCAGAACCAATTTTTCCATTTACAAAAAAGCCTTGCCCAACCGGAATATAGCGGTTAGGAATACCTCTTGACGGAGTTCCTGACTGGCTGATAAAATCAACACCAGCCGCTGATGGTGCTAATCCTCCTGTTAAATTTCTAACGGCATAACCTCCTTGGTAATCACGTAAAGTGTGGGTGTTGTTGCTGTCATAATGTTCCCAGAAATATAATGTTCCATCTGTGGAGGGATTTGAATTTATATTGGCTGTTATGAAAGCTTCGGCATCCAGCGCTGATGGATAAGGATTACCGGTTAATAACAATTGATCATCACCAACAGTATTTGTTGTTATTGATCCATTATTTGGTTTTCCAATGAAAGTATAGTTTTGAGTTCCTAATGCACCACCACTTCCTTTTAAAGTGAATCCTTGCCCTACTCGTATCGGATCATTTTCAGTTATTTGTACCCAATTAGCATAAGCATTGGTATAATCATCAAATTTATAAAGCCAATATCTAGCTAAGCTTACAGGAAATGTAGGAGCTCCGTCATAGCCGCCAACCCAGTTTATTGCTATTGGTGCCAGAGGATTTGTTCCGTCTTTCAAGCTGCCGGAAACGGTATAGTTAGTGTTATTTGTTGTCGTATTTATTGGACTTACCGGAGAGCTCCAATAATTATAATTGTATACATTAGATTGCCCTTTTTGATCTCTTTCGATATGTCCAGAGCTTGTAACGTCTAAATCACTTTCTACAGTTTGCACCAATTGTGACATCCCAACTAGATCAATTTTCCCATCTAATTTTAAGTACCAATCATTTTGTATTTTGGTATCATTGTTCATTATGATATTTTTCCCTGCATCTACCAGCATTCCTAAATCAATATTGTTAGCCGTTTCTGTTATGTCGTGTTTTACATGAACAATCGACCAGTCTTGTTCCATTATATCTTCACCTCTTATTTCTTTTGTAGGGCTGTTTACCGCTGTTGCAAAACTTCCATTTCGTTCCGTTAAAAATGGCATTGGTGCTTGTTGAACATGAATGTTTTTATGGTTGTATATTTTTGTTCCAATGATATCAATTGCAGGAGTTGTTAGGTCATCAATGATATCATCTTTGTAATTATCCATTCTGTAATAGCGAAGCAAATTAGTAAAAGGCAAAGAAATAGGAGAGGAGGCTACGTTTTTTGGAACTATCATACCTCTAATTTGTGAACTAACATCTTGAATTTCTTGGTAGACCATTCTTTGTAATTGAGATTCGGTCAAAGCCAAATTAAATACTCTTACTTCATCTATTTTTCCTTTAAAATATTTTGTATTACTGCTAGGATCTTTTCCTAAAGTAAAGAGTGATGCATCAGCTGGAATACTTCCTGTTTTAGCTTGACTTGTCACCAAAGCACCATTTAAATAGAGTTTAATATTTGATCCGTCATAGATTACGCCAACATTGTACCACTGTGATACATTTAAAGTGGTGTTAAAAAGAACTGATGTTCCATTAATAACAGCTTCTAATTTCTTGCTGGCTGTAATTCTTATTTGGAAATTATTTTGTCCCACTATAACTCCTTCCGATGAAAATGCAGGGTTTAAATTAATCCATGCCATGAGTGATGCATTGGCTAAACCACCAAGAATTGCTGTACTTTGACCATAATCATTTCGTCCGTCAAAATCAAGAAATAGTTTTGTGTGGATGTCTCTTGGTGAACCAAAAGAAGCCGTATTAGTATCAAAAATGTCTAGTATTCCGTCTTTATCAATATCCGTTGTACCGTCAATAATTCCATTATTATTAGTGTCTAAAGTTTTGTAATCATAGATTAATAATGTGTTAGCAATATCGAATGTACTTCCATTTGACATGAGATCTAAATAATCAGGGATTCCATCTGCATCTGTGTCTTTTAAATAAGTTGTGGCAGGATTTGCAGTTGCAATTCCTTGTCCTGAATTTCCATATTGTGTATTAAATGTCACTCCGGTACCATAGTCATACATGTCTAATATCCCGTCGCCAAAACCTTCTGTTATTCCGTCGCCATTGATGTCTTTACTTCTGAATGTTTCTGAATCAATTCCATCACCAACACCATCACCATTGATATCACCATCACCATTTTGATATCCAGAAACGGCATTTGTATTTCCTGCTCCAGACTCATCAACATCAAAAAGACTGTCATTGTCACTGTCTAAATCAATATAATTTGGAACACCATCACCATCAGAATCTAATGCTGGTATTGCTGCTACTGATTCACCACTATCATGAAGTCCATTTCCGTTAGAATCGACCCAACTCACATCAATTTTTCCTTTAGCATTACTCAAGTTTCCTAAACCAGCTTCAATAACATCTTCAATGCCGTCATTATCGGCATCCAAATCAAACATATCCGCAACGCCATCATGGTCTAAATCGCATAAAGTTTGTGAAATTAGAATGTCATCCAACGCAAGATCATTACCACCACCACCAGGAGCATTATTTTTAAAACGAATGGTAAAGGCATTTACATTTCCTAGGTTGACACTAGTGGTGAACTGTTTCCAGACTCCTTGAGTACAACTGTTATCTGTGATGCTTCCTGAGCATCTACCTATATCTCCAGTGTTGAAAGTTGTAAGAAGATTGTTTGATAAATCATAAAATTCTACTGTCACATTGGGTAAAATTGAACCAGGGAAAGTAGAGGGAGCCATAATGTTTAATACCCAGAAACTATAGGTTATAGGTAGATTTGACAAGATTCCTGTAATAGTTGTTTCATAAAATGTGCCTGGTGTAAAACTAGCATTAAAAACAGCCATCCTCCCATTAGTATCTCCTGTGGTATGGTCTTCGCCGTTATACCATGCTAAATCCCCATGAATGTTATCAGGATCGCTAGCAATTGTTCCGGTTATTTTAGAGACTACAGTGTACTCACCATCGTCCAGTATCCAAGTTGATTGACTAGGACATTCTGTTGTATTAGCCCCTACGATTCCGTCTTCATAACAATAGGTTGTTGTTGCATTATAAGCAGCGGTAAAACTTGACGTTTTCCCTCCTGTTCCAAAGGTTTCATTTAAGAATTTATAATCTACTTTATGACCATTTGCGTTGTTGCAATTTACTTCTTCTGTTCCATCTAAGATACCGTCGTTATCATCATCTATGTCAAAGTTGTCGTATACTCCATCCCCGTCACTATCATAAAAGGTTTGGATTCCTGTTCCTTGGATAGAAATATCATATGGGTTTTCATTACTGTCATTATTTATAATTGAAATTTCAGCAGTTTTTATACCTAAAGTATTAGGATTAAAACTAACAGAAAATGTTGAGGTAGCCCCTGAAGCAATTAATGCGCTCGGACTAGTAGTAACCGTGAAATCACTTGCATTAGTTCCAGAAATAGTGATAGCTCCTATAGCTAAGGGTGCAATTCCCGTATTTTGAATCGTAAACGTTTTTGTGATGATTCCAGTACTGGTTTCCATTGAGCCAAAATTTGTCCAATCTGTGGTACTTGGTGTGGTGTCACCATCAACAATAGAAATCGCATTTCCAAGGATGTTTATTTCGGGAGTATTTATAGTTGCTATTATCGGAATTCTTGGTGAAGAAGTACAGGAAGCATTAGTGACTTCTAAATAATATGTTGTGGTGGTTGCAAGAATAGGAGTAGTGAAGGTTAATCCCGTACCTAGATTAGTTCCGCCAGTTAGAGCTGTAAACCAAGAAATTGTGCCCACTGAAGCAACAGCTTCAAGTACAACTGTACCTGTTCCTATTCTAGAAGCAGGTGTCGTACTTAAAATTATAGGAGTTGCATTTACAGTTATGTTTACTAAGTTATTAATAATGATTAGTGAACTACAATTATAGGGAGCTGTTCCTCCACTTGACAGATTAGTTATTGTTAATGCTGTTACGCCTGAGTTTAAAAGTATACTTGTTGTAAAAGTTCCTGTACCAGCAGTTGTAACAGTCATAGTTGCTGTATTTCCTATAGCTATATCGGCTCCTAATAAGTTGTAAGTGACGGTATAAATTCCTACGGGTAAATTTGCAGCAGCAGCAGTGACAGCTATTGTTGCACTATTAGATGTACATACTGATGTTGCGATTGTAGTACTACTCAAACTATAAGCAGTAGGGCAATTCCATGTAATAATAACTTTACCATCTGATCCATTTCCTCCTGCTCTTGGATTTGATGGGGATGTAGAATGACCTCCCGCACCTCCCGCACCAAAAGTAGTACTTGAAGCACCATTTGCTTCTGCAATACTTCCGCTGGCTCCAGCTCCACCACCTATAGGCGCGAGTCCACCAATTAAAAGTATCGGAGCATTTCCGTTTGTTAAAGTACCGGCACTAGAACCACCACCGCCACCAGATATTCCCAATAGACCTCCACTACCTCCGGCACCACCGTAGTATGAAAAGGAGGAGGACCAACCTATATTTCCTGTTGTACTTGCACTAGCTCCAGCTGCTGTGTTATTGTTGCTTTCTGAACTGTTACCTCCATTTCCGCCTATTGCTTTGATTGTCGTTGATGATTGAAACCATGATGCACCACCTGCACCACCAGAGCTAGTACTACCAACTCCACCAGTTCCAACATTTATGGTGTAAACGGTACCCGGTATAACAGTAAAAGCTGTGTTTCTGACATAACCACCTCCAGCGCCACCACCACCTCCAGATGAGTTTTTTGTTGCACCACCACCTGCACCACCTGCACCCCAAGCTTCCACTTGTATCGATGTTACTCCAGCAGGAACTGTAAAAGTACCTGAAGTGCTATAAACTTGACTTGTTTGTGAAATTCCAAAAACGGTTATAAATAGAAGGCTAATCGTAAAAACTATTTTTTTGCTTATTAAAGTAATTTTCTCCATAATCTAATTACTGTATTTAATTAAGGTTCAGTTTTTTATCTTTTAATAGGAATGTGTTTAGGTTTGTTTTTTTATTATTACAATAAATTTAAATTTATTATTATAATTAAACAGTTAAAAAGTAAAAAAAATCGATGAAATACATCTTTATTTTAATATTGTAAGTTAATTAATATTAAATTATTATTTTTTTATAAGAATTTTATGAGTATATTATTGTAGGAAATTAGGAGTTGGTTTCAGGTTTTTTTGAGTATTATTTACTTTTCCAAAAAATGCAATTCTGAATAACAGTATTTCTTAATTTCATGTTTATGATTTGAGTTAGAATTTTTTGAACTGATTTTAGTGTAAAAAAAAAGACTTCCCGGTTATGGGAAGTCTTTTTTAAGTTGGATTATTTTAAATTATTTGATAATAATTTTTTTATTGATATTTCCTTTTGAAGTTTTCAATTTTACGATATAAACTCCTGATGTTTTGTTTTGAATCGGGATTTTAATGCTAGTTTGTTCCTTTTCGGAAACATCCCAAGTAGACATTAATTTTCCTTGAATATTGAAAAGCGACACAGCAACAACTGTATTGTCATTTGCTCCATTTGTAATATTCAAAACATTATTAGAACGTGTAAAAGCTACTTGAATACTATTCTCATAAATCACATCTTTTACACCAAGTGTTTTATCCGTAAAGCGAAGTGAGAAACGATCCTTAAAGTATCCTTCAGAAAGTTCTACTTCATAAAGCTTGTTTTTTATGCTATTGTAGGTATCCGTTTCTTTATCGTAAATAAAAATATTTTGGCTTTGATCAAAGTTTTCTAAGGCATCAATTCCAAATGATACTTTTCCAGTAGCTTCTGTTCGAACTGCAATAGGGAAGGAGGCATCTTCATCAAAATAACCTTCTCCTTGTATAGCTAATTCATTTTCGCCATTCAATAAATACATATCACTTGGAGAATCATCAATGTTAAAAGCATCGTAACCATCATTCATCTCACTATTTGCTTTCTCGTCCATAAAGGCTAATAGCACTTGTCTGTGAAACGTTTTGTCGATAACATTAAATCCTAATCGTATTTTTTTATGGGTGTCATTCTCAATTACAGTATCACTGTTGTCTGTCCAATGATTAGCTGTTTTTGGAGTAGTAGGGATTCTGTATGTTGTTTGTGAACTTGCATTACCCTCTTTAATAAATTCTCGTTGGCTATTATTAAAAGTTACAGTTCCTCCTGTACTAGCTTTTCCAATCACAAAAAATCCTTGCCCTACTGGAATAAACTGGTTAGGGATTAACTTACTTGCAGTGCCAGATCCACTTATGAAATCTACACCTACTGAACTTGGAGCAAGTCCTCCAGTTTTATTATAGATTGCATAACCTCCTCTATATGCTCCTAAATTGTGCGAAGCATTGGAAGGGAAGTGTTCCCAGAAATACAAGGCGCCATCTATTGCTGGAGTAGTTGTTGCTGTTTGTATGGAGCCAATGTTGTCATCTATAAATTTATTTGCATCTAATGCGGATGGATATGGATTTCCTATCAGTAACAATTGATCTGCTCCTACAGTATTTGTTATAGCACCGTTATTAGGTTTTCCTAAAAAGGTTAGATTTTGATCAGCAGTAGCAGTTCCACTTCCTTTTAAAGTAAATCCTTTACTGGCTTCTAATGGTCCTGTTTCAAATATTTGAGTCCAATTAGCATAATTATTCCCTAAATTATCAAATTTATATATCCAATAGCGAGCTAAGCTTATTGGAGTTGTTGGTGATCCATCATATCCAGCAACCCAGTTTATAAGTGCTGGTGTAGCTAATGCTGTATTTGTTCCGTCTCTTAAAACTCCGGCTACGGTAAAGCTATTGTTATTTGTAGTATTGTTTATAGTTCCTACAGGAGAACTCCAATAGTTGTAATTGTACTTGTTAGCCTGTCCTTGTTGGTCTCTTTCTAATGAACCAGAACTTGTTGCGTCTAAGTCGCTGCCTAATTTTTGTACCAATTGTGATCTTCCTACCAAATCGATTTTACCATTTAGTTTCAAGTAGTGGGAAACTTCAATTTTTGAATCGTTAGTCGCGCTCAAAGTATTACTGTTCACAAATAACCCTAGAACAGTTTTATCTCCCTCAGAAAAAACATTATGTGTTGTTCTAACAATGTTCCAGTCTATGGGAGTACTATCGTTGATAATAGATAAACTATATGGTAAATCTTGATTTGCTCCATTTGTCCATGTTGCAGCAGTTTGCCATAATCCATTAGCAGCGCTAATATACGGCATTGGAGCAGTTTGTACATTGATTGATATTTTATCAGGAATTACTAAACTTCCTCTATTCACGTTTACTGAATCATCGTCAAGGTGAGTTCCTATGTAAGAGTTCATAGAGTAATAAGCAAATAAATTAATCCAAAGCAAGGTATTAATATCGTTTTTAGTAATTGTAGAAGGAATAATTGTTCCAATTGTTCCTGTACTACTTTGTAATATTTCTTGGTTCATAATGAATTGAATCTCTGTTGCGGTAAGTACTCGATTCCACATTCTAAGTTCGTCTATGTCACCTTTAAATAAATTATTAATGACGTTTTTTGTTATGTACTGGCCTCCAATACTAAAAATTCCTGTTGATGCACCTGGGTTTCCAGCCATTGTCACTGTTTTTTCCAAAACACCATCAATATAAATGGATAATGTATTGGTAGTATAAGTATATGCTATATTATGCCATTTTGCATTTGGTAAAATGGTATTTGTTATCGCAGTTCTTATAACTGCAGACCCGTCATACCATTCAAACCTAACTCTGTTATCGTTTTGTAAAACTATTTGATATCCGTTTCCAGCTGCGGATTTTTTAGATAAAATAGTTCTTTCATTTCCTAAAGTATTGGTGCCGTTTGGTCGTATCCAAGTCATAACAGAAAATACAGTAGGTAGTTCGTTACTGTTATCAATTCTTACATAATCGTCAACACCGTCTAGTGTAATATGCAATGGATTTGTAGCTCTATGTGCCACACCAAAAGAAATGTATTTAGTTCCGTCAAAATCATATAAACAGGTTTGATTTCCTCCAGAAGTTGACATAAATACGGTTTCTAATCCTGTTGTAAATGTTGCATTGGTAGCTACAACCATCACGTAAGCATCTGTTGCACCAAGAGCAGGTAAGCCACTCAGAAAAGAGGCGGTAGGAATATTAACACGAACAGTTCCTACATCGATGCCAGTTTTCTCTACTACTTTCCATTTTCTATTGACTACCTCTGTAATAGTAGTAATAGTCGTTGGTCCTAAATCTATATTTAAATTTACTCCAGAATTTGACATTGTGCCATTGTTGGAACCCCACATCAGATAGTTTCTATCTCCTCCAAAATTATTTGGATTATTACTATTGGTGGTTGTTATATCTCCAAGACCAATAGTTAAAACAGTATTGGGATTTTCACTTTTAGATTGCTTTTGTGTTAGTAAAGTATTATCATCTTTTCCTATTCCGGCTATGTCATAATTAAAACCTGTATTAGCTGCTACATCCCAAATAACATCTCCATTGGAATCGATGTAGTTTACATCACCTAGATTGTCTGCTGTTGTACTACCAGTTGCGTGTAAGGTTACTCCATTTTTAATTCCCAGATAGGATTGTATTTTTTGTTGCTCTACTGCAGTTCTTGCGGTCGAATAACTGGCTACCTCTGTTATTCTTCCATCTAGATAAGTGTTTAACGGAAAACCATTAAGAGTAAATCTACCTACCCCTAATTGATAAACAGAATTATTAAAGTCAGAGTGAACTAAAGGAGTTCCCGTTCCTGTTGTGCCTCTTGTGCCTGTATGATTATCAATTTTTTTACCATTCAAGTAAATTTCGGTAACGTTTGGAATCACTGATGTATTTGATTTGATATTTAATATCATTACATTGCCACCCGTTGTATTTGTTGCTGGAGGTGCATACGATCTTCCATAGGAATTAAGTTTAGATGGATTCCATGGCTCATCAACACTTAAATAATCTCCAATCATGTGAGAGATTAAATTGTTGCCATTAAATCGAGAAGAAATTCTTCCAAAACCTAATCCAGTACCATCCTGTCCAAAATTATTTATATTGATTTTTCCAGAAATTACTTCTTGTGAATTGCTGGTTGTTTTATCAACTGTACTGTTTGTTTTTACTACAACATAATAATCCTTAGACCAATAACCGCCTTTCCCTTTTAAGACATTATTACCGCTTCGGCTAAAATCGACAACAGGATTAAAATTGATGTTTCTACTCGCATCATTCCTGTATTTTGGAGCAAAAGTGCTATAGCCGTTGGCGCTGTTATCATCTGCTTGATCTCCCCATGAGGTAACGTTACTGTTGTCAATTGAAGAGTTTGTTCCTACATTTGCTTTTAACCAAAGTTTAAGATTTCCATTTATATTTCCCGGTCCTCTAGTTGGATTTGGTGGTGGAGTAATATAGTCTCCTTTAATTATGACATTGTCAATCGCTACACCATCATCGTTACCACCGTTATCTGATCCAAAATTAATTCTAAAGCGTAACGAAGTGGCATTGTTTAATGCAGTAACATTGCTGCTTGATATAGAGGCTTCTATGAATTTTGAAGGGCTATCTGCACCTTCAATATTAGTCCCCGACCAACCATGTACATTATTGCCTATGCCATTAACATCATTGTCATTATACCAATTAGTACCTTGGCCTTGACTACCTAGGGGTGTCCATCCAGAAAGCCCAAGGGGATCTGTAGTATATTCAATGTTCATTCCATCCCTATTCACCTCAGTTTTATAACGGATGTCAATATAGAATGTTACATTGTTAAAACCTGCTGTTGGTATTACGGGACTCGTTAACCTTGTAAGATAATTATTTTCATAATCATTAAACCTATTCAAACTCCAATAACTGCCTTCTCCTACTATAGGGTTTGCGTTATAGGACCAAGATCCTAATCTCAGTGCAGCATTGCTTGAAGTCCAACCGCCATTATTAGCATCAAAATTTTCGTAATAAATGGTTTTGGATTGTGAATATCCTAAAAAAACAAGAAATAAAAAGGCTACAGTAAAACAGGTTTTTTTTGTAAAAAGTATAGTTCTATTCATATAATAATCTTGATGTGGTATTTATTTATGGGCAATAAAATTTTTGAGTATAATGTATTTACGTATTTATTCTTTATTTGGTTTTAATTGTCAGCTAATTAATACTTTAAAAAAATAATTTAACGTGTCAAAAGTAAAATATTTATTTCTAATTACAATGTCTTTTTAACGACAAAAAGCAATTATTAGCGTTTAAGTTCAATGTTTTATGATTTTTAATAATTTTCCATCAAAAAACGAGAATTAATCAGGGAGTAAGAAACACCTTATTCAAAAAAAAAAGCTATCGTATTAGGATAGCTTTTTTAGTTTCAATGTAACAAATTATTATTGTTTTATAAAACGTTTTATTGTAGTGGTTTCTTTATCAGTTATTTCCAGCAAATAGTTACCTTCGGCTATAGAAGAAACGTTAATGGAATTATTTGATAATTTACCTTTCATAATGGTTTGACCAATTACATTGTAAATTTTATAGGTTGCATCCTCAGAAATTGAATTTACATTTAGAATTGATGTAGTTGGATTTGGGTACACTACAATATCGTTTGTAATCTCTTTCTGTTTGCTGGTTTCAATTGTTCGGGCAGCTGGAGCGGTAATATTTACCGTATAATCTTCAACTTGTCCTGAAGCAAATGTTTCGCATGAAGTAGGAATTGCATTGTATTTCATAGAAACTCTCATTCTAGTTGCTCCAACTTTTGCTGTAGCAGGAATGGTGATGCTTCCAGTAACTGGCGTTGTTGTTGTAGCTGCTCTTGTGAAAACTTGCTCACCTGCATCGACAAAATCGCCATCTGCATTGTAATCAATCCAAACACTATATCCTTCTTTGTATTTTGTTGAAGCCCAAGAAGGAGTTATTGTAATAGTGTACGCAGTTCCTCTTGTGGCATTTGTTGCAATAGCAGTATAGTTTTCATAACCTGTTCCACCAGTTGTAGTATTGTTTATTGTTCCAAAAACAACTTTGCCAATTTTCTCTTTTGTAACACTATTTCCTTTAGAAGCGCAATAAGTAGCAATAGGCGCTGAGGTTGTTACGCTTAGAACATTACTTGAAACTGAAATGTTTCCCGCAGCATCTTTGGCTTTTATAGAAAATGTGTAGGCTGTTGAAGCTGTTAATCCAGTTACTGCATAAGAAGTTGTTGTTACACTGGCCTTCAAAGTAGTTCCTTGGTACACATCATAGCCAGTTACTGCAGTATCATCTGCTGAAGCTGTCCAAGACAAATTAGTTGTGGTTTGAGTGGTCCCTGAAGCGACTAATGAAGCCGGAGCCGAAGGGGCAGTTGTGTCAACAATTGGGTCTAGTGTGGTAACATTTACCATAATGCTTTCAGCCGAGATGTTTCCGACAGCATCTTTTGCTTTTACAGAAAAAGTATACGCAGTTGAAGCTGTTAATCCAGTTACTGCATAGGAAGTAGTTGTAACACTTGCTCTTAAAGTAGTTCCCTGATATACATCGTACCCAGTTACAGCAGTATCATCAGTGGAAGCTATCCATGACAAATTGGTTGAGGTTTGAGTGGTTCCCGAAGCTACTAATTCAGTAGGAGCTGTAGGAGCTGTGTTATCTATAATTACATTTTGATTTGCTGCTACAGATTGTCCGCTTCCATCATCAAAAGTCCAAACTACTACAGTTGTTCCTTGTGCAGTTATAGGAAATGTTGTGTCAGTTGTTCCTGTTATTGTTCCTGCACATACATCAGTTGTTGTAGGAGCAGTAAGCGTTACGGCATTTTGACTCGTTACAGTAGCCAAAGTTGGAATTACTGGCGCAGTTGTATCTTTAATAGTTACACTAGAAGTACAGCTTGAAGTTTGTCCGTCAGCATCAGTAACAGTCAGAGTCACTTGTTGAGTAGTGTTTCTATGGGTACAATTGAAAGTGTTTGGAGAAACCGAAATAGAGGTAATGGCAACGTCATCTGTAGATCCATTATTTATGTCTGTTGGCAATACGGTTAATTGTCCGCTACTGTTTAAGGACAAAGTTGCGTCTTTACAAATAGCTACAGGAGCTGCAGATAAGTCTAAAATTTTGATGACTTTAAAATCGTCGATATAAAAACCATCGAAGGTAGTCGTATAACCATCAGTATTATTGGAACTGTCAGATCTCATATACAATCTGAATCTGGCAGCTGTAGCACCAACTAAAAAGGAATTGTTACTGGCATCAATTACAATTTCTTCCATTACCCATTTACCCATTTGATTTCCATCATATAAAACACCACCAGCACCGGCAGTATTCTGGAAATTATTAGTAGATGATTTAGTGGCATGGGGATTCGTTTCGGTTGTTGATGTAGGCTTGGTGTAATTACCGCACAATGGAGTCCAGTTTGTTCCATTTGTAGAACCTTGCATTTGAACTAAATCAAAATTTCTTTCTAAATCCCATTTTGCATAATACTGTACTAAAACTTTAGTCGCTCCAGATAAATTTGAAGTAGTGGCTGTAGTAAGGGTTTTGTTAAGATTATTTGCATACGCTACAGTTGAAGCATCAGTAATTGATCTTGTTCCTGAGTAAGCACTGGTCGAATTTACCCATGTGCCACCAGCTTGTGTCCATTTAGACAGTAAATTAGCGTCTGGATTGTCGCTGAATAATACAGTTGGTTGGTAATATTTTATAAAATTAGCTTCGTATAAAATATAATCCCCGTTACTCAATGAAATTTTATATTCAATTTTTTGATTGGGTAAAATTCCAGGAGCTAATTGTATTGCAGCAGTTACATTTCTTTGTTCTAATACAGTCATTCCGGTTTGTACCGTTGGAGATGTAATAGAAACGATATTGCTGGATACAGGTGTAACTGTTAATGTATAATTTGCAGTAGTTTGCCCAAGTCTTTCAATTCCAAAAGTTAAATTAGAATTTAAGGAAGTGATGCTGCTTTGTGTAAGGTCATGAAACTTTGCATATTTTCCGGCATAGTAAGCTGCGATAAGATTCATTCTCAAGGCTCTTTTTGCAATAGCGGTAATATTTATTGGGCTAGGCCAAAAACCACCTTCTGCCAAACTTCCATTTTCCGGGGATACTGATAAAGTGTTTTTTCCAGATCCGGTAGAACCAGTTCCGTCATTAACTCCGCCTGTCATCCAGTCGCTTGCATCGCCACTCGCAGCATATAATATTCCTGGAGCTGGTCCATAAACATATCTGTTGTATTGTGTCATATCATGACTGAATTTAGCAAACTCATTTTCTCTACCTGTTAAAACTCCTGATTTTCCATTTATTGGGTGCGGAAGAAGATTTGAATACGCATGATGATTTAAAGCTGTTTTGAAATTTTTTGTTAAAACAAAATCTCTCATCATTTGAGTTTCTGGCTCAGAAAAGGCAGCTGTTCCTCTATAAGTATTGTCGCATAAAGCAGTAGAAGAACCAACTAATCCATAATAGTAACCGTAATTTCTATTCAAATCAACTCCTCTTGTATTGTTACTAGATGCTGTAGTTCCTGCATCACAAACTCCAGGTCTTAAATTTTTACGTTGCATTCCTCCACCGGACGGCGCAATAGTTTCATTCCAAGACAATCCATCAGGATTTGCTACAGGAACAAAATACATTTCGGTGTTATCAACGATACTTTTTATAAAAGGGTCTGAGTTGTAGTTTTCCAATAAATACCACATATAGTATATAGTATTCATCATACTGCTAACTTCTCTTGAATGTGTCATACCAGTATAAAGAACATTTGGTTCTGTTTCATTCACTGATGGGTTATCAGAGATTTTCACATAATAAATAGGTCTTCCTTGGTGTGTCAGTTGATTTGATGGAGAAATATTTGCTTTAACAGATATTAGATTTGGATACATTTGCTGCATTTTATCTAATTCAGCAATCATTCCGTTATTAGTTAAACATCCACCAAAAGTTGACGGAATAGTAAAATTAGTAGGTGTTACAAAGTTGATTTCACTACAATCATTTTGTTGTCCAATATTACCAATAATAACATTTTTTACGCTCAATGATTTGTTTGTTTTTGAGCTCTTTTTTTCTCTAAGTAAATTGCTTTGAGCCTGAGGCATATCTTTTTGAGCTCTTTCCGAATATAATTTTGTAAGATCTTCAATTACTACTTTATATTTCAAGCCGGCAGATTTGATTTTGCCTAATTCATAATCAGAAAGTTCTAATTGAATATAGGTAGCGGTATTCACTACACCGCAATCTAGATCTACACCAGTTTCCATTAATTTTTTGATAACATCGGGAGAATTTTTCGAAATCTGAACTCTTCTATACTTAAACTCTGTATCTTCAATTTGACTAGAATTACTAGTAATAGATTTTGTTTGAGCGTAAGATTTGATGAAAATAAAAGAAAACAAAAGAAAAATAAAAGTAGTTTTTTTCATGGTAAAATAATTTAGGTTTTCAAAACTAAAATAAAATTTTAACAAAAACAATTTAAAAATCGATAAAGTGCATTAATTTATCGATAAAGTGCGATTTTAGTGTGTTGACTCTGTTAAAAGATAAGGATTTTAGATAAAATATTTATTAAATAAGCCTTTTTACTAATTATTTGAACCGGGTTTTATTTTAGTATAATTTCTTTTTACTTGGTTATTAATGGCTTACTGACTCGTGCAAATATCTATTTTTAGTAAAAAAATATTTTGAGATTACTTTTTTAGTACATTTAATAAAATTTATAAAGTATTGAATTATGAAAATTTCTAGAACATTGGTAGTTGTATTCTTCGTATTTGTTGGTTTTGGTTATGCACAAAATAAGCTGATCGGAAAGGTTATGGATTACAAGAATAAACCAGTGGCAAATGCCAGGATATATTTAGATTCCATTTATTCAAATGTTACTACGAATAGTAAAGGGGATTTTGAAGTTTTACTTCCTGAAAAAGTTACTGTTATTAACGTGTACTCATATAAATATGGTTTGTTGTCCTCTAAATTCAATAATGAAAATGTAATGAATTTCATGTTTTTGGAATCGCAAAAATCGATAAAAGATCGAGCTAAAAATGGAGATAATATTTCTATCGGATATTCTGATGTGGATAAACAGTACAAAGTTAATACAGCACAAAGTTTAGATGCTCAAAACGATAAAAATTCAAGTATTTATAATACTATATATGACCTTATAAGAGGGCGTTTAGCTGGAGTTACTGTAACAAGGGATAATAGAATTACGATTAGAGGAGTGAGTTCCATTCGGAATATTGAAGATCCATTATTTGTAGTTGATGGTGTTATTGTATCAAGTATAGACTATATCTCTCCTAATAATGTAAAAAGTGTAAGTGTATTAAAAGATGCTGCGGCTTCTATTTATGGAGCTCAAGGTTCTAATGGTGTCATAGTAATAAAGATGAAGTAGGACTGGATGGCACTTCTCATCCTATAGTTTTTAGATTAGCATCAAAATACTTTCGCCTAATAGTTAATTCATACTTTGTGGTTCTGGTATTTTGATATTTATCTTATTTTTCTTGGCCATCAATAAATATAATGTGATTCCGCCTAAAATAACCAATAAAGCAATTTGAAGTTGACCAAGAAGATTATTGTCGTTGTGCAAGGTATTTGAGTGTGTCAATTTAGACTTACCCTCTTTACTTTGAATTTGCGACAAAAGTTCCAGTGTTAGTAAAGCTTGATTACTGGAGTAATTTACTTGATTCCAGTTTTTATTTTGAGCCTCTTTATTAATCGCAGAACAAGAAGCCAGAAATGCAACTAAAGATGTTTTTTCTTTGGGAGTTAAAACAGTTTTCAGGTATAATTTATCTATGTTTTGAATGTTTTTTAAAGCGACTGTGATTTGATTCTTTTTTTGAGCATCATTTAGTTTTGCTTCTACTGCGCTAGCTTTTATAAAATAAAGCTCATTTGCATACTGAAAAATATAACGAGCCACAACTAATCGGTCATTATAAATCGTATTGATATCCTCATTCGTTTTTTTAGAGTTTTGCAGTGTATTGAAATTACTCAATAAGATGATAAACATAACAATCAGTAAAACAAAAGCGGCTTTTGTTTTATTACTGTATTTTTTTAAATCTTTCATCATAATAGAATTTATTAGTATTGCAATATAAGCTATTGTATTGAATTTGTTTTAACTACAGTAGATAGTATAGAAAAGTATATATTTTAGAAACGATTCATTTTAATAATACAACCTGAAATCAAGTAGTTTACAAAGCGCATAATGTTTTTGATATAATTCTTCTACAATTTCGACAACATCATCTAGTTCTTCAAATAAACTAAAGAAAGCTTTGTCAAGATTACTGCTGGTTAATGCATTGAATTTTGCCCCATAACCGGAAACAGCACGTGCTCCTGTAATATCTAAAAAATATTGTGCTTCTTCCTGGCTCAAGTCCAATACTTTTGCATTGGCAAAATGTAAAATTTTCCCTTTCATTTTTCCTTCAAAAAGCTCGGCTATTTCTTCTAAACTGTAGTAATATTCATTGAGGCAAATATTGTTTCCTTCGCCTTGCATCACTAAGTAGATTATTTCATAATTGGTAAAATTATGGTCGTCATAAAGCAATGTATTTAAGCTTTCTTCTAGTCCTTCAATGGTATCGCATGTTTTATAAATACTTGTAATACCTTGTTCAAAGGCTAATTGCTCCAGGTTTTTGACTACTTCAGTAACGGTGTCAGTTTCTATATCGGGAACGGCTTCGAGGCAGAAAATAAATGTATCTGAATCCATGAATTTAGTTTATGTAGATGATATAATGCAAACAAATATTTTATTGAGACAAAAAATTCCCAAAAGTGACACTCTTAGGATTCAAAACAAACGACAGTCTTATTGTACTTGCCACAAAGTCAATAACTCTCCTCAAATTAAGGCTTCATAATCTCATTTTGTAAAATTACTTCAGAATGAAATTCGTTGTTAGTATTTAACAATAAATAGTTATTAACCTTTAAGTATAGAATAAGGAAGGATTAAAATAGAATAAAAATAGCTAATGAATAGGCTTTTTAAAGGCTTCATCATTAGCTATTATAGTTTTATAATGCAGATTACTTTTGTTAGAACAATCTGTGCATGTTTTGATTATTGATTCCTAAAGAGATAACCATTATTAGTTAAATGAAATCTCCGATAATAGAAAATTATGATTACTAACGATGCCGTTTTTGTCAAATAAGTTCAGCTTAATCAACGGCTCTTTGTCTTTGTAGAAAATTTCTATTAAACCAATATTGTTCTGTATAATCACATCACCAATCCTGTTTTTATTCGACTCAGTGCTAGTCCATGTTTGGGTTATTCCGCTTGAGGTAACATCATACAAAGGATACGAATTATTTGTTTTCATTTTTGAAATTTCACCCCAGTGAACATCTCCCGAAATAAATACAACACCATTGGCTTTGGTTTTTGCTATTAAATCAACAAATTTTGCTTGTTCATGAGGCATATTTGTCCAGGATTCATACCCATTATACTCATGCCCAAATTGCAAACTTGAGGCAATGATTCTGATGTCTGCTTTTTTTGACAACTCATTTTCTAACCATTTCCATTGCTTGTTTCCAAGTATCGTACTGTCTTTTTTAGTATAGGGAACATAGTCATTTTTATAGGCTGAATTTTTAGGTTCGTTTTTTAATAAATCATCTCTAAAGGTTCTAGTGTCCAGCATTATTATCTGGAGCGTTTTATCCCCTAGTTTTACATATTCGGAACCATAAATACCGTCATGAGTTCTTCTTTCAGAGTTTTGGGGAACTTCCCAAAAGTTCATAAAAATTTCTTTAGACTCTTTTTTAAACGGGTAGTGTCTTCCTTTGTCATTTTCTCCAAAATCATGATCATCCCAAACCGATAAAATTTTAGTGCTTTTTTTCAGTTCTTGAAACTCAGCTTTGGAAGCTAATTTTTCATATTTATTCTTTAATACATTCATGTCTCGTGTATCACCATAAATATTATCACCTAGATAGATGAATAAATCAGGATTTAGTTTTACGGCTTTTTGAAGCATAGGCTGCTCTTTGTCCTGATGGGCACAAGAACCAAATGCGATTTTGAAACTTTCATTAAGCGGAGTCGCTGGAGTCTCATTTTTTTGAGCGGTGCAAAAGATACTGTTTGTTAATAGCAACAATTGCAGTATTGTGAATAGTCTATTGAAATTTTTCATTGTTTTTTATTAAAAGTGGTTCTGCCACAAAACTAATTTATAAAATAAAGAGTAAATATAATCAGCATTAAGGCATTAAGTTTATTAAGCTTAATGCCATTTAATCTCTTAATGGTAAAACTTTAAAAGTTATCCCACCAAACTTTAGTATTAATGTTATCTCCTCCAATTGCTTTTACGGCAGCACTATTGTTTTCGGCATTCACTGATTGCTCAATACTTGGATACATAACTCTTCTAGGGACTTTACCGCCATTTTTAGCTCCAGGTCCGGCTTGAATAAAGCTTGGTTTTCCAGTTCTTTTCCAGTCTATCCAAGCTTCTGCACCAGTGTGGTATAACGCCAGCCATTTTTGTGTGTACAGCACATCATTTGTAGCGTTATAAGGTGCAGTTGTGATTAAATAATTTGCTGGCATGACAACATTCCATTGATTAAATGAAGCTTCAACTGCGGTATTATAATATCCTTGAGCAGTTCCGGTAGTAATTATATTTCGCTGACGGGCTTCGGCTAACAAGAAATTTAGCTCACTATAAGTCATGAATATCGAAGTTATTTTAGTCTTGTTATAAAAATAATCTTCGGCTCTTCTGGAGTATTTTGTTGGTTCCCCAATTTGATCCAAAGCAAGACCCGGTTGAACTCCTTTGTGATTCGTGGTTCCGGCAATTGGATCTATCCATTCCTCTAGACGCGGATCATTGTTAGTGATTAATGTGTTTACTATGTGGGTTGTAGGCATAACGATATTGTATCCATACAATCTGTTTATTCCATCACTCATAGGAGATATATTTGGAAAAACACCCGTGTACTTATAATTTGCATTATCTGAGTTGGACTCAAATAGGGGATAGGTTGCCGGTTTCGAAATGATTTCACTTAGTTTTGCATTCACAACAGTCTTATTAGAAACACGCATCAACAATCGTACATGAAGTGAATTACAGAATTTTTTCCATTTCAACATAGAACCATTAAACAATAAATCACCTTCTATGGATTTACTCGTTTCAATAATGGAATTAGCGGTAGTTAAATTCTCAAATATTTTCGTGTAAATCTGTTCTTGAGAATCATACACCGGTTTCAAGATTCCTTCTTCTCCTCTTGATGCTTCTGAATAAGGTACATTACCATACGTATCAGTAATTACACTTATTACGTAGGATTCTAAAATTAGGGAAACTGCCTCATAATTTTTGTCATTTATGACAGCTGCCTGCTTCTTAATGTCATTGATGTCATTAAGCCATTTGTACATATCCCAAAAACGGCCACTGGCTCCCCAGTTATATACATCAAGCTCATTGTACTCATAGTTTCCACCATATTGAGCCACAATATCTCCAAAGTCAAAAGCATTTGACACATTTTCATTTGCCAAATTAAAAATGACATTTGGCAATAGCGTTTTAGGTTGGGCAGCTGTTGGCTGATTTTTATTGGTGTTAATTTCTTCGAATTGATCGGTACAAGAAATCGAAACACTTAATAATAGAACTAATATTAGAAATTTTTTCATGATTGTTTTTTTTAGAATGAAACATTTAGTTTTACACCATAGCTTCTTGAGGATGGAAGTTGCAGTACTTCAAATCCGGGTAATAATGTCCCACCGCTTAAAGATTGAGTTTCCGGATCGATATTAGGTACTTTTGTCCAAAGAGCCAAGTTGTTTCCTACTAAGCCAATGCTTATGTTTTGCACGTTGGCAGCTTTGATTAATTTTTGTGGAAATCTGTAGTTCAAACTTACTTCCCTCAATTTTACATATGAAGCATCAAATGAATTGGCTTCAATATTATCACGACGGAAAGCATTTGAATAATACCAGTTTTCGGCACTTATCACTGTTGTATTTGGACTGTACGAACCATCGGAATTTTGTACAACACCATCGCCAACAATTCCTGTTTCTCTTCCTGGTAACGAAACGGCCAAAATGCCACTTTCCATTCCAATTGCATTAGTCATTGAATAGATTTTTCCACCGTGTCTAACGTCAAATAAGGCGTTAAGGGTTACGTTTTTAAACCTTAAATTAGTAGAAAGACCCAACATCCAGTCCGGATTGTAGTTCCCGATTTTTTTAATTTGGGTGTCCAAAATTGGAGAACCGGTATTATCAAAAACAATTTGACCATCAGGACTTCTAAGATATCCTCTGCCGTACATGTCTCCCATTCTTTCTCCTACACGAGCTTCTACAGTTCCGCCATTAGGTCCTTGTGCAATAATATAACTGCTGATTCCTTCCGTTAGTTCTTTTACAACTCCTCTGTTTTGGCTAAAGTTGGCATTAATCGACCATTCTAGATTTTCACTTTTAACGGGTGTAATCCCTAAACCAATTTCAATACCTTTATTCTGAATTTTTCCTGCATTGATTACGTTTGATGTAGATCCGGTTGCTTGTGAAACATCTAAACCTACAATTTGATTTTTAGAGTTTGTAATATAATAACTGGCATCTAATGTTACTCTTTTGTTGAAAAACTGAGCTTCAACACCTACTTCATACGATGTTGCGATTTCAGGTTTCAAATTGCTGTTTAAAATAGTACTTGGATTTGTCAATGTACCTGCCAAAGCTCCATTTTCATATGTTTTTACTAAACGATACGGATCAGTGTCATTTCCTACCGATGCGGCATTTGCTCTAAACTTTAAAAAATCAATGTTTTTATTCATTTCAAACAATGAAGTAGGAATAAAACTCAACGACGCCGAAGGATAGAAATAAGAATTATTATCTGCTGGAAGTGTAGAAGACCAGTCATTTCTGGCGGTAAGGTCTAAATAAAGATAGTTTTTGTACCCAATATTCGCCATTCCATAAGTACTATTTATACGTTTCTTATAAATATTTCTGGATTGTATAGGCATTACATTAATGTTTTGCAAGTTGTAAATTCCAGGAATACTAATTCCCTGTCCTTCAATTTTGCCTTCGGAAGTGTATTGATTCATTCGGTTTGCACCCAAAGATAATTTTGTAGAGAAATCTCCAAAAGTACGGTCGTAAGTAAGCAAAGCATCTGCATTGTACTCTGTAAAAGCGATGCTTTGTTCACGGTACATTCCTTGTGGATATCTGGAAGAACCAATAGGTCTTCGTGACCAACGGAAATCATTAGAATTGTCCATTCCCATTCGAACCATCAAGGAAAGGTTTTCATTGAAATCATACGTTGATGCTATGTTTCCATATAAACGTCCTTTTTTGAAGGCATTGATGTTTTCATAAGCAATTTTAAACGGATTGTCTCCCCAACTGAACATGCTGTTTTGTTGAACATCTTTTGTAATCCAGTAATCCTTAAGCCAGTCTAAATCAACATTGGTATGATTCCACAATAGATTATACATAAGTCCTTGGCTTCCATATCCAGTTACTGGAGTATTGTCACTACCGCTTTTTGTATAGGTTGCTATTGTTATTACTTTCCATTTATCAGAAATTTTATAGTTTAAGTTCAAACTGATATTATCTCTTTTTAAATTTGAATTTGGTACAATATCTTCACTGGTGGTCTTTCCGTAACTCAAACGGAAATTAGTCTTCTCGTCTGAACCGGTGATGGATACCGAATTAGAAATCGAACTGCCTTTTCTGAAAAAGTCATTCAAATCATATCTGAATTGAAAAGGTAATGCAACTCCTTGACCAACAGAATAACCTGGACTTCCGTTTTGTAAAATAGACAATCCTGCATCTAGTCTGGGACCTAAATTTGTATCTGCTCCCGGATCATAGGTTAGTTTTGATCCTGCACCGTAAACACCTTGTATTTCTGGCAATCTCAACGCTTCACTTGTCATGTATGAGGAAGAGATGGAAACACCAAGTCCTTTATTTTTTTTACCTGATTTTGTGGTAATAACAATAACCCCATTAGCGGCTCTTGATCCGTACAAGGCAGATGCTGCGGCACCTTTTAATACATTCACACTTTCTACATCTTCTTGGTTTATTTCGGATGCACCATTCCCATAATCTGTTGGTAAATCACGTTGATTGGTTGAGTTACCACCAACTCCATACGTATTGTTGTTTATTGGTATTCCGTCAACAACAAATAATGGGCTGTTATTATTTATGTTTAAAGATTTATCCCCACGAATCACCACTCTAGAAGAGCTTGTAATCCCATTTCCGGAGCCTGTTATTTGAACACCGGTAACTTTTCCTGATAGATTAGAAACAAAATTTGTGGAGTTGACTCTATTGATGTCATCTGATTTTAATTCTTGCGAAGCATATCCAAGAGCTCGTTTGTCTCTTTTGATACCTAAAGCTGTCACTACGACTTCCCCCAAAGTCAATGAATTATCATCCAATACCACATCTATTTTAGACCCTTCGGAAGTTAAAATCTCTTTGGTTTTAAAACCCATAAAAGAGAATACTAACGTTTTTCCATTTTCAGTTTTAATGGAATAGTTTCCGTCTAAATCTGATATGGAGCTCAGTTTGGTTTCCTTAACCATAATACTGGCGCCTGGTAATGGAAGCCCCGATTGATCGGTTACTTTCCCCGTAATTGTTTTTGTTTGTCCATTAATTAAGTGAACAGAAAAAACAAATAAAAAAAACAATAATTTTTGTCCTAAGATTTTCATTTTTTGTAAAGTTTGATTTTCGAGGACAAACTTAGTTGTAGGATGTTTATGGTGTATTATGATAATTTTAACAAAATGTATTCTTTTATTAATAAACAAAATGGAATGTAAAGTTATTGGTTGACGCCCTTTTATGGAGTGTTTGATAAATTCTGGAAGTGTCTTAAAGTGCTAAATAATAAGTTCTTATGTGTTTTATTTTTTTGATTTTAGCTTTCTCCAAATAGGTTAAAATTTAAAACTGCTAAAACTAATTAGGATAAAGACATAGATTATTTGAACTTGTAGCTTTAAGGTAGTGTTAAGTGCAAATTCCAGTAATATTAACTCAACCATTTAGAAAAAATAGAAATTGAAGAGGACGCATTGAAAATTCAAATTTTTTGGAATTTAGTGCGTCACTCTAATTCCTCACTTTTGTATTGTAACCTTTTATGCTTGTTAAAAACCTATTATATAAGAAAATAATGGTTATAAATAGGTGCATTTTTTCTAACTGAATCATCTTTTTGTTTTTAACATAAAAAATGTTTAATATTGCTTTTTTCGATCCTCACCTCTTTTAAATAATGTCTGTTTATAGCAAATATGCTGATCATATTTTATTAAATCTTCTTAGGGAAGATGATCAATTGGCGTTTACAGAAATTTTTGAAAGGTATTCTAAAATTTTAGTTAATCATGCTTATAAAATGCTGGGCAATCAGGATGAAGCAAATGATGTTGTTCAGGAAGTATTCTTATCAATCTGGAACAAACGCTATGAATTAACGCTTACCGGATCTCTTTCTTCTTATTTATACAAAGCCACAAAAAACAGAATACTAAATCATATCGCCCATGAAAAAGTGGTTTCGCGTTATGCAGATTCAATTTCAAACTTTATCGAAAACAGTTACGTTTTAGCAGATTCTAATCTTAGAGAAAAAGAATTAGAGGCAATTATTGCAAGAGAAATTGCTTTACTTCCAGAAAAAATGCGCGAAGTTTTTCTTTTAAGAAAGGTAGAAGAACTCTCCTATGATGAAATTGCACTTCAATTAAATATTACAGATAAAACGGCCAAGCAGCAAGTGTATAATTCGCTGAAGATACTACGAGGAAAACTCAAGTCTTTAATGAGCGTTTTTGTTTGGTAAATTATAGTAGTGCTTTTTGTTAATTTCTATGATAGAATCTAGTCAGAACATCCTTGTTGATGAAAAAGAAATAACATTGGTCTGGATTTATTAACGATATAATAATATTTTTTTAATTTTTTTTGTCATAGTCTATGACAAAAGTTATTTCTAACTGTCTTACTTAAAACAGGACAAAATTTCGTGTTGTAGTTATGAATGAAACTGAAATCTTAGCGTTGCTACAAAAATACCAGAAAGGTACTTTATCTAATGAAGATAAGGATAAACTAGATGCGTGGTATTTGCATAAAGCGTCTAATAGTAATGGGCAGCTTAGCGAGTATGAACTGCAAGATAGTTACGAATATCTAAAATCGAAATTGCCATTAAAGTATGAAACAAAAGTAGTTAGTCTTTGGCCACGTGTAGCGGTTGCGGCATCAATAGCTTTATTATTGGGTACGGGAATATTTTATTTTACAAAACCAAAAGAGCAAGTTATTCAGGTTGTTGAAAAACCACAGGAAATTGCTCCTGGAGGAAATAGGGGAATCTTGACACTTTCAAACGGAAAGCAAATTGTTCTGGCTGATATTTCGGCAAAAGATACTATTGCCAAAGAAGGAGAAAAAGAAGAAGTTACAATTAAGATGAATGCAAATGGAGTTATCACGTATATCGTAAATCCAGATGCTGATGCTTCAAAAAATGATGCTAATTCATTCAATACACTTTCAACACCTACAGGAGGACAATACAATATTGTTTTGGCAGATGGAACCAAAGTTTATCTAAATTCAGTTTCATCCATTAAATATCCAACCCAGTTTAATGGAGATCAAAGGATGGTGGAGTTAGAAGGAGAAGCTTATTTTGAAGTGGCCAAAAATAAAAATAAACCTTTTAGGGTAAAATCCGGCAATCATGCTATTGAAGTACTTGGAACTCATTTTAACGTAAATGCTTATAACAATGAATCAGTTGTAAAAACTACTTTATTAGAAGGAAGTGTAGCGATTACTTATAAAAATCAAAAAGCAATTTTAAAACCGGGACAACAATCTAATGTGTCTGATAATTTTAATAAGATTGCAATTCGGGAAGTGGATACCGAAGCTGCTATTGCTTGGAAAAATGGCCGTTTTAAATTTGATAATGCCAATCTGAAAACAGTAATGAAACAACTGGAGCGCTGGTACGGAATCAAAGTAGAATACCGTGGCGATGTTTCGGATGTAAGGTTTAATGGAGGTACGTTTATGAATAAAAATTTGTCTGAAGTATTAAAAGTACTTGAGCTTAGTAATATAAAATTTAAGGTCGAAGGAAAAACGATTATTGTGTATCCCTAGATGTTAAGTTTCCCCGATTATTAAGGCTATTAACCAAAAAACCAGAAGCAGTTACGATGCTTCTGGTTGTGATAAAGGTTAATGACCAATATAAATTGTTCTCGTTGTTTAACCCTAACCAAATGTAAATGTATGAAATTTAATTTACAACCAAAAAAAAATCCCCAAAGACCAGGGAAGAGAATTCCTAGGCTAAATTTATCAACTTATTTATGGGTATTCAGTACACTATTTCTACTATGTAGTTATACTTCTGAAGCACAGAATATTTCGATAAATGTAAAAGATGCACCTCTTGAGACTGTGCTGAAAAATATTGCTAAACAGGCTAACTATGAAGTTTTTTACAGCCAAAAGCTTCTAAAAAGTGCTAAGCCTGTCACTATTGCTGTAAAAAATACTCCGTTAAGAAGTGTTCTGAATTCAATCTTTGATGCTCAGCCATTAAAGTACTCCATCACCAATCAAACCATTGTGATAAGTGCTATTATAAAAGAGGATAAAGGAACGGGTTCTATCGATGTTCGCGGTCGTGTCATCAATGCTAAAAATGTACCTTTTCCCGGAGTAAATGTTCGGGTTGTGGGAGCCGAAATTGGAGCAATAACAGATTCTGACGGTAGTTTTGTTTTAAATAATGTACCTGAAAATGCAACAATTGAAAGCTCAGGATTAACTATTGAGAAAAAATCTTTTTCTGTTAATGGACGCACTGAATTGACGCTTGTAGTTGAAGAGAAAGTGTCGATAATGAAAGAAGTTGTTGTGACTGGTTTTCAGACTCTTGCCAGAAGTCACTCCACTGGTGCAATTTCTAAAATTGATGAAAAAACCTTAAACGAAAATATCAATGCTAATTTATTAACTGCACTGGAAGGTCGTGTGGCTGGTTTGATGTTTCAAAAAAATCCTTCTGGATCTGCAGCAGATAAACCTATATTACGAGGTATAGGCACCTTTTCTTCTTTAGGAGTTGGCTACACTCCGCTACTGGTAATTGATGGTTTGCCAACTGAATTGACTTTGGAAGAGATTAACCCTTATGATATTGAAAGTGTAAATGTCCTTAAAGATGCAGCAGCAGCTTCTATTTATGGTTCAAGAGCAGCAAACGGTATTATTGTTTTAACTACTAAAAAAGGAAATGGTAGCTTAAAAGTAAGTATCAATTCTGATTTCTTTATAGCTACAAAACCCAATTTAAGGGATATGAATTATGCCTCTACAAGTGACTTAATTGATTTTGAACAGGCTGTATATAATAGAGAACGAGCGAGATTTGCCAACACGGCTACTATGTTCAGCAGTTATGGAGATGTTGGAAATAGCAGTATGAAATATTATAGCCCTCTTTACCAGCTCAACAGAGATTTTGAAGAAGGAAAAATTAACAATTTAGATTACAACAACACGATTACCCAATGGAGAAAGAACGACTATAATAAAGATTATAGGGATAATGTATGGCAAAATGAATTAAGGCAACGTTACAATATTGCGTTTTCAGGTAGTACCAGTAAGCAAAATACCTATGTGTCATTTAATTATGACGAGTCAAAAAATCGTATAAAAAACAATGATAGCCGAGCATTTAATCTGTATGCAAAAAGCAGTTTTCAAGTATACAACTGGTTAAATGCTACCATTGGATTAAATGGAACATATAGTAATGATGATGTTACGGATTCTAGTTTTGGTAATTACGATATCCAAAAAAGATATGAGCGCATTACCGATGACAATGGAGATCTTGTAATATCTCCATTTGTAGGGATTAGCGATGGTTTTACGTCAGGCGGTGTAATTAATCCATTAGTAGCTTCAAAAATAGCTAGTCTTAGTGGTTTTAAGCCAGTAACTTTTAATGTTTTAAATGCGCTTCAGGAAGGTATTACACATGAAAAATCTTTAAGTTTAAGAGCTTTTGCAAACTTGCGTGCCAAGATATGGAAAGGTTTAAGTTTTAACACACAATTTCAATACGAAACAAGAAGAAACGATAATGAGCAATATAATGACATCAATTCTTATAAGATGCGTTATGCCATTAATTCTTTAACGGGATATAATCCCACTACTAATGCTTATACCTATGTAGATGGCTTCTCTACTGGAGGACGATACAAACAATTTAGCAGTCAGGCCAGCAACTATTCTTTTAGAAACCAATTAGATTATAGCCAAGATTTTAGTGAAGGTAAACATTCAGTTAGCGCTATAGCTGGTTTTGAAATGCGAGAAACTTTTGTTCCCAGAACTATTGAACAGTTAAGATACGGTTATGACCCCGTTACACTTACCTCTGCGGTAATCAATAATCTTGCTCTTAGTCAAACAGGAGTTGCAAGTTATATATATGGAAATAACCGAACTTTAGCAGCCTTGTCAAGAACCCAACAGGAAATTTTACATCGTTATTTTTCGGTTTTTAGTACTTTAGGGTACACCTTTTTATCTAAATATAACGTAACAGGAAGTTACAGGGTTGATAGAGCAGATTTGTTTGGAGTAGATCCAAAGTATAAAAACCGTCCTTTGTGGTCTGCAGGTTTAGGATGGAATGCCAGCAACGAGGATTTCATGAAAAAAATACAATGGGTAAGCTCACTTAAACTTAGAGCGACTTATGGTGTGAACGGAAATATTGATCAAACTACCACTCCATACGTTACCGCTACAAGAAGAAACGATAACTTATATCAATCTTTACAATACATCAATATCACGGCTCAACCAAATCCTTTGTTGAGATGGGAAAAAACACAAAGTACCAATTTAGGTATAGATTACAGCCTGTTTCAAAGTAAGTTAAGAGGTAGTGTCGATATTTATCGTAAATACAGTTCTGATTTATTAGCGACAACCGATTTAGATCCTACTGTTGGTGCATTGACCAGAAGAATTAATGCCGGAGCTTTATTGAACAAAGGAATCGAATTTAGTATTGGTTCTGAATGGTACAATAATGGTAATTTCCATATTAGTTCTAATGTAGTTTTGGGCTTTAATAAAACGACCGTTAAAAAAATTACCAGAGCGCAATCTAATGCTTCGGTGTATGTTAGTTCGCCATCAGATTACTTTTTAGAAAATGAGATATACAATAGTTTGTATGCTTATAAATATGGAGGAACGATTAATGGGTATCCTTATATTTTAGATGAAAATGGAAGTCCGTCAATCACTTTTGATGCAAATGGTAATCCAATATCAAATACTATAAAAACAGTTAATAATCCTGATGCTTTAGTAAACATGGGGAGTTTAACACCAACTTATACCGGTTCATTATCACAGCGATTTTCCTATAGACAATTCGATTTGAATATGTTGTTTGTTTTCTCAGGTGGAAATGTAATGCGTAAAGAGGTTCTTGATATGAGTTCTGATGCAGTAAATCTTTCAGGTATTTCAGATCGTTACACTGATTTGCAACAAAATGGCAATACTCGTTTGTATGTAGATTTTGATGAAAGTGTTAGAAATTATGCTGGAACTATTAGCAGTCAATGGCGAAATTCAGATGTAAATGTTGTAGATGGTGATTACATCAAGCTTAGAAACATTTCATTAGGCTATAATTTACCAAAATCTTTTGCAAATAAAATTAAAATGTCATCGGCTAAATTTACTTTTCAAGTAAATAATCTTTGGTACTGGAGTGCTGCTGGAAATCGTATTGATCCAGAAGTCTATTCTGTTAACGCTGGTACACGTAATTTACCATCGCCTAAAACGTACTTATTTGGTTTTAATCTTACAATTTAAAAAAATGAAACACATACATACTATATTGCTATCGCTGATCATGTTAACTGTAGCATCTTGCGAAGATTACACTGATGTTACACCAAAAGGAGCCTTAGTTGTTGAAACAGCTGCACAATTTCATGAAATGGTATCGCTCCCAAACAGAGGATATCCCATCAATAATTTTCAGTATTTG
Organism: Flavobacterium sp. 120; assembly: GCF_003633605.1. NCBI lineage: Bacteria > Pseudomonadati > Bacteroidota > Flavobacteriia > Flavobacteriales > Flavobacteriaceae > Flavobacterium > Flavobacterium sp. 120. The sequence continues at coordinate 803,260 of NZ_RBKZ01000001.1, forward strand.
TCAGACGATCAATGGATGCGAGAGGCAAACGTAATAGGAAGAACACCAAACATCGATATTATTAATTTTACTTTTGATGAAAGCACAGATAGAGTTTCTCTATTTACAGGTTCCAGTTTTTATAATCAGGCTTATACTTATATTAACAGATGGAACACCATTATTTCATTAGTTGATATTAGTAAAGGAGATGAAAGTATAAAACAACTAGCAAAAGCAGAAGCTAAAATCTATAGAGCATACGATCACTTTTTGTTAATAAATACCTATGCAAAAGGGTATGACCCACAAACTGCCACCACTGATGGAGGTATTTGTATCATGGATAAATTTGATTTAGAGGCGCAGCCATCAAAATCTACTGTGGCGCAAGTTTACGAATTTATTCAGAAGGACATAGAGGATGCATTGCCGTATCTTCAGGAAAAGCCACTTGATGTTTATCATCCGTCATTAGCATTTGCTTATGCGTTTAAAGCTAAAGTTCATTTGTTTAAGCGTGAAATTGCCAGTGCTGCTACAGCTGCAGAAAAGTCACTAAGCTATAATAATCAAATATTTGATATGAAAGCTTACAGTGCACAGGGAGGACCAACAGCAGTTGCTGTACCTGCAGCAAATAATGTAGAAGTACTTAGCTATATGTACATGACAGGTTACAATGAGATGAATTTTGCACAGAGTTATGTCATAAGCCCGGAGTTGAGAACTTTATTTGGCACTAATGATGCACGTTTTAATTTGTTTTTTAATTCTACCAGCACAACAAATCTGGATCAAGGTTCAAATACAGCGTATTGGGGAACTCAATATACGAGATTTTTTTACCCTACTGTTGGAATGAAAACGCCGGAGGTCTATTTGATGTTGGCCGAATGTTATGCCAGAGAAGATAAATTTAGTGAGGCTGTAGCTGTTTTAAATACATTAAGAGCAAAACGTATTTTATCCGGTACTGTAAATTTAGCTGTTCCAGCTACCAGAGCAGCAACTATGGAGCTTGTTATAAACGAACGCAGAAAAGAATTACTATTGGGTTTCCATCGTTTTTTTGACCTTAAAAGGTTAAATAATGAAACGGAATACGCAAAGACTATCACAAGAGTATTTCCAATCGTTAACAAGACCGTTCCACAAAAAACGTATACTTTACAGCCCAACTCCAGATTATACATTGTGCCGTTTCCTTTGTCTGCTCTATCAAAGAATCCAAAACTTACATTAAACACAGACGAAAAACTCCCATTTTAATTCGAATGAAGAAATTATTTATATTAATAATCATGTTCGTTGCAGGACAGCAGCATGGTTTTGCACAAACTCAAGAAAAAAAAGCGGATAGTACCAGTACCCAGCCAAAAGGGATACAGCCCTACAGTAAGGTAATCAATGAAAGCGCTAAAAGTAAATTAGGTCTCTTTACTATTAGTAAGGTTGATAATAAGTTTTTCTTTCAGATTCCGGACAGTTTGTTTAATAGATATATGCTGGTGGTAACCAGATATCTTTCTACTCCTGAAGGCATGGGGCGTTTTGGTGGTGAGAAAGCCAACGAGCAGACTATTTACTTTGAGAAAGGAGCTAACAATACCGTTTTCTTGAGGTCATTGCAATACAAGCAAGATGTCCGTAACGCAGATTCGATGTTAGCAAAAGCATTGGCTGGAAGTAACGAAAATCCAATTGTTGCAGCCTTTCCAATAAAAGCAATCAATCCTGATACGAAAAATATTGTCATTGATGTAACAGATGCTTTCAAGAAAGATAATCCAATGTTCTCTTTGGCGAGCCAAGAGAAAACGGATAAAAAACTAACGACTCTTGCAGATGATAAATCGTTCATCGAGACGATAGATGTCTATCCTATTAACATTGAGGTCAAAACTACAAAAACGTACACAAATGCTACGGCGAGTAGCGGAAGCATAACACTGCGATTAAATACCTCAATTGTACTGCTTCCAAAAACGCCAATGCGCAAACGTTTTGCTGATGAAAGAGTGGGTTATTTCGCTAATAAATATGTTCTGTTTGATGATGATGAGCAGCGTGCCCAAGCTAAGTATATCGTTCAGCGTTATCGGTTGGAACCTAAAGACAAAGACATTAAAAAATACGAAAGAGGCGAATTGGTTGAACCAAAAAAACAAATTGTCTACTACATTGATCCTGCAACGCCTAAAAAATGGAGACCTTACTTAATTGCAGGGATTAACGATTGGCAAAAAGCTTTTGAAGCCGCAGGTTTTAAAAATGCTATTGTTGGTAAAGAATGGCCGGAAGATGATAAGACGATGAGTCTGGAAGATGCACGGTATTCTGTAGTACGATATTATGCTTCGGAAACGCCTAATGCTTATGGACCACGGGTGAGCGATCCCAGAAGTGGAGAAATCATCGAAAGTCACGTGGGGTGGTATCACAACGTGATGAAATTAGTACAAAAGTGGTATATGATTCAGGCAGGACCTTTAGATCCCAGAGCCAGAAAAATGCACTTAGATGATGAGTTAATGGGGCAATTAATTCGCTTTGTTTCTTCTCATGAAATTGGACATACCATTGGTTTACGCCACAACATGGGAGCCAGCAATGCCACACCGGTAGAAAAACTCAGGGATAAAAAATGGGTGGAAGCAAATGGTCATACCGTTTCTATAATGGATTATGCCCGTCTTAACTATGTTGCACAACCAGAAGATAATATTAGTCCAGAGGGTATTTATCCTCGTATTGGTATGTATGACAAATGGGCGATTAAGTGGGGTTATGGCTATTTTCCAAACGCTAAAGATGAGTTTGAAGAAGAGAAATTGCTCAGCAAGTTAACAACTGATAGCTTGGGCGCTAATCCTAAATTATGGTTTGGGGGCGAAGGAAAAGAAGAAGATCCACGCAGCCAAACAGAAGATCTTGGTGATGATGCGGTACTTGCCAGTGATTATGGAATTAAAAATCTAAAGCGTGTAGTGCCTAATCTTATTGAATGGACTTACCAGCCTAACGATGGATATGATAATTTATCAGATATGCATAAAGCAGTTGTGAAACAATATGGGGTGTACTTGTATCATGTGCTGAAATATATTGGTAATAACTACATAACCAAAAGAACTGTTGATGAAAAAGGTTTGGTTTACCAGCCTATTCCGAAAGCAAAAGTAAAAGCGGCTGTCGATTACGTTGGCAGACAATTGTTTGCAGCTCCTCTATGGATGTATCCGCAAGAGATTAGTCAGCTGATTTCTTTGAAAACCGCAGACGAAATATCAGATCAGCAAAATCAAGTGCTAAATATGTTGTTAAGCTCTGGTATGCTTTACAATATTAGTCTTAAAGCAATGCAATTTGAAGGAGCTTATACTGTTCCCGAGTTTCTAAACGATTTGCAACAAACCGTATGGGTAAAATTTAGTGGTAACGAAAAATTGGATTTTTACAGACGAGGTCTGCAACGCAGCTATATTGATAAACTAAATATGCTGTTATTACCTAAAGAAGTAGAACCAGGTAAAGCTTTAAATGCAGCACAACGCAGTGATGTGGCGTTATACAGCAAGCAACATCTTTTAAGATTAAGAACTGATGTTACGAAGCTAATGAATGTAACAACAGGTCTAAACAAAGAACATTTGGAAGGTATTTTGATAGAAATAGATAAAATAGTTTCAAAAATAAATAAAACAACTATATGAAAAATATATTAGTTATAGCATTAATTTGCTTTAGCAGTTTGTTGCAAGCCCAGTTAACTTCAAAGCAAGAAGTTACTCCCGAATTAGTAGCAAAACGCGAAGCAGAAAAAAAGGAAATCACAAACAATTACCTGGCTTTAAAGAATAATTTGCTAATTTCAGATAGTCTGGCAGTTGTTGTAAATGCGACTGCATTACAGAATTCGTTAAAAAACTTCAAGTTTAAAAAGTTAAGTCTTGAACAAATGAACGAGGCTACGAAAACAAGAAAGGAAATTATAGAACTTGCAACAGAAGTTTCATCAACTAAAAACATCAATAAGCAGCGTAAAATTTTCGAATTACTTTCTGTTAAATTTTGGAATATGGCACCTAAATTCAAGGCTGCTGATACCACATTACATCTGCAGGTATGTCCAATGACCAGTGCGATGTGGTTAAGTGATAGTATGGAAATCAAAAATCCGTATTATCCCAAAAACATGTTGACTTGCGGTGAAGTAAAAGCAAGCTTATAAAAAGTAAGGTAGTTTCTTTTTCAGGTTGTCAAGTGTCTAAAAAAACGCTTTACAGATATTTTATCATCACATTCAACTCATGAGATACTCGAAAGGTATTATATTGACCTAACTATTTTCGTTACTACTGGGGTTGAGGTCTGAAGAATTTTACAAATTTTAAATATAAAAACCCTAACATATTGATGTTAGGGTTTTTGCTTTGGTAGCGAGATCGAGATTTGTTTACGGTTAACATTAAAATTTAAGACTGCATTAATAAAAATTTATTAGAAGATATGACCTCTCTAAAGAGGCAAAGATGTAATTTTGTTTATTAAATTTATTTAGAGCCTGTTTTGAAAAATATACTTATCATCGACGACGAAGAAAAACTTCGTGGACTTCTCGCTAGAATTATAAAATCTGAAGGTTTTGAAGTTTTTGAAGCATCGGATTTAAAATCGGGTTTCAAAAAAATGGAAAGCAAAGATATTGATGTCGTTCTTTGCGATGTCAAACTACCTGATGGCAATGGTGTTGAATTTCTTCATAAGATGAAAACAAGTTTTCCATTAACAGAAGTTATCTTATTGACAGCTTTCGGGAAAATTTCCGATGGGATTCAAGCCATGAAAAACGGAGCTTTTGATTATATCGTCAAAGGGGATGATAATGATAAAATTATTCCGCTTTTGTACAAAGCACTGGAAAAAGTACAATTGCAAAAAAAAGTCAAACAACTCGAAAAAAGAATCTCAGATAAATATTCATTTGATACCATTATTGGAAAATCTAAAGGATTGGAGCAAGTAATTGATTTGGCCCAAAAAGTTTCTAAAACAGATTCAACAGTTCTTTTAACAGGAGAAACAGGAACAGGAAAGGAAGTTTTTGCGCAAGCAATTCATGAAAACAGTAACCGCATCGGAAAATCATTTGTAGCACTAAACTGTAGCACTTTCAGCAAGGAAATCCTTGAGAGTGAATTATTCGGTCATAAGCAAGGTGCTTTTACTGGAGCTGTTAAAGATAAAAAAGGATTTATTGAAGAGGCCAATGGAGGAACTTTATTTCTGGATGAAATTGGCGAAATGCCATTGGAATTGCAAGCTAAATTGTTACGGGTTTTAGAAACTAATGAATACATTCAAATAGGAGATACGACTCCCAAAAAATCAAACTTCAGGCTAATAGCAGCAACAAACCGAAATTTGAAAACTGAAAGTGAAGCGCATCATTTTCGTTCTGATTTGTATTTTAGACTTAATATTTTCGAGATTGTAATTCCGCCCTTACGGGAAAGAATAAAGGATATTGCTCCATTGGCGCAGTATTTTGTAAAACAGTTTTCAGCTAAAACGAACAAGCAAACCTTATCTATTGATCCAGAATTCCTTCATAAATTGCAAACATATCATTGGCCGGGAAATATTCGAGAATTAAAAAACGTCATTGAACGAGCCGTTATCTTAGCTAATGATTTATGCCTCACGCAAGATGTTTTACCTTATGAAATTCAGCATCAGCAAGATAATTCCAATAAGACGATGTCAGCTTTTTCGATGCAAAGTATTGAAAAACTCCACATTCAGAAAGTTATAAATTACACCAAAGGGAATAAAGCAGAAACGGCACGTTTACTAGAAATAGGAATTGCAACGCTTTATAGAAAATTAGACGAATATAACATATAATAGAAACCTATTGTTTTGAGAAAAGCCTATCATTTTGATAGGCTTTTTTTATGTCTTTTTTTAGTTGGGAATCATCAAGCCTTAAATCACAATCACTTACAAAGTTTTATTTTTCTTGGAATACATTTTGGCATAAGCGATGAAGAACATAAAAATCATTCTTATGAAAAATCAAGTCAGCACGATTTACAAACAAGCAGAACGCTTTGCCGAGATCACCAAGACTGCAATTATTACGGGAAATATTTCCAGGGCAAAAAAATGTTTAGCACTTGCTGAACAATTATTGATAACAGGAAGCAACGAAACAAAAATCGCTATTTCCAATGTTTATCTTTTTTCGGTTTCTTCTTTTATGGAATTACGCCATTGCAGTATTTCAAATCTTTTTCCTAAATCGTTGAAAGCAGAATACATTAAACAAATCAATGCTTCGGGAGTATAATGAGGCAAATCGATTGTCTAAAATTCTAATAATCCAATAATCTAAAATCTATGTTAATCACTATTCTATTACTCGCATTAGCCGTTTTGTTGTTTGCGATTTGTTTTAAATCTGTCGAATTTTTTGAAAAAATCTAAACTATGACTGCACTATTTATTATTTCAATAGCTGTTTTCGGCTATTTGGTTTATGTATTAATCAAACCTGAAAAGTTTTAATTCATGTAAAAAATAAAATTTGAATTGTAAAAAGTAAGAAGACGAAAAATCTACAGTACTACGCATCTCACATTTTACAATTTACATTTCACAAAAAAACAACAAATTATGAACACAGAATTATTTGGTGTCATCACTATTTTTATTCTCTCAATAATTTTAGCTATTCCCGTTGGAAAATATATTGCTAAAGTTTTTATAGGAGATAAAACATTCCTTGACCCGATTTTCAATCCAATTGAAAAATTTATTTTCAAAATCAGCGGTATCAATGCTGCCGAAGAAATGAACTGGAAACAACACTTAAAAGCACTATTGAGTGTCAATATGGTTTGGTTTTTCCTTTGCTTTTTCATTTTATTGTTTCAAGGATCTTTATTTTTAAATCCTGATAATAACCCAAATATGTCACCTGATTTGGCTTTCAATACAGCCATTTCGTTTGTTGTAAATTGTAATTTACAGCATTACTCAGGCGAAAGCGGCGTTTCTTATTTGTCGCAACTGTTTTTAATGTTTTTGCAGTTTGTTTCTGCAGGTGTAGGAATGGCCGCAGCCGCCATGGTTTTCAATGCAATGAAAGAAAGAACTACCGATAAATTAGGTAATTTCTATAATTATTTTATCAAAAGTTGTACTCGTATTTTATTGCCGCTTTCTGCAATTGTAGCTATCGCTTTGTTATTCAGCGGAACACCAATGACTTTTGAAGGAAAAGATACGATTACCACTTTACAAGGAGATTCAGTAGCCGTTTCTCGTGGTCCTGCCGCCGCATTTATTGCCATCAAACATATTGGTACCAACGGTGGTGGATTTTTTGGAGCCAACTCAACGCATCCATTAGAGAATCCTACTTATTTTACGAATGCGGTCGAATTATGGGCACAATTAATCATTCCGTTTGCAATGATTTTTGCTCTGGGTTTTTATCTCAAAAAAAGAAGATTGTCCTATGTCGTTTTTGGAGTTATGACTATTGGTTTTTTGCTTTTAGTAATACCAACCGTTATCAGTGAACGCAACGGAAACCCTGCTATTGAAAAAATGGGAATCTCACAAACTACTGGAGCTATGGAAGGCAAGGAAGTCCGTTTTGGACCCGCTATTTCTGGATTTTGGAGTATTGCTACGACCGTAATTTCTACAGGATCGGTCAATAGTATGCACGATAGTTCGATGCCAGTTTCAGGTTCCATGGAATTATTAGCTATGATGGTCAATGCCTTTTATGGCGGATGCGGTGTCGGCTGGTTGAATTTTTATATTTTCATTATTCTCGCTGTTTTTATTTCAGGTTTAATGGTGGGAAGAACACCTGAATTTCTGGGAAAAAAAATCGAAGCCAGAGAAGTAAAAATCGCTGCTTTTATTGCCATTCTTCATCCTTTATTGATATTGTCAGGAACGGCTTTGGCTTCTTATTTTGCTGCGCATGATACGGCGATGGGCTATTGGTTTAGCGGAAATGCAACTGGCTGGCTCAACAATCCGGGGCATCATGGATTTTCGGAAATGCTATATGAATATACATCAAGTGCCGCGAATAATGGTTCTGGTTTTGAAGGTTTGGGAGATAACAATCCGTTTTGGAATATCACTACAGGAATTGTTTTGTTATTGAGTCGTTTCATTCCTATAATCGGGCCATTGGCTATTGCAGGATTATTAGCCAATAAAAAATACATTCCGGAAAGTGCAGGAACTTTAAAAACTGATACGACCATTTTTGGTGTGATGGTTTTTGCTGTAATCGCCATCATTGCATCTTTATCGTTCTTTCCTGCATTGGCTTTAGGTCCATTGGCGGAATATTTTTCAATGTAAAATGTAAAAAGTGAGATGTAAAATGTAAAAATATTCAAAACTCACATTTCACAAAAAAACAACTCACATCTTACAACTATTGTAATCTGTCTTCGAGGTTTTTAATTAATCCATAAATGAGTTTTCCTATGATGTCTAATTTTCCAATCAGTTGTTCACATTCTTTTTTATTGATAAAGTTTAATTCTTTACTCAATAAAAGCAAAGTGTCAAGTTCAGATAAAGAACCTAATGAAATATGCAGAAAATGGATGAATTCTTTTGTGCCTTTTCTTGCAGCACCTTCAGCAATATTTACTGGAACTGAAACGGAAGCTCTTCTAATTTGTGAAGTTAATCCAAATTTTTCATCTGAGGGAAATTGATTTGTAACCAAATAAATTTCTTTGACGAATTCAAAACTTTTAATCCAAGAATTCAAATTTTTATGTGGCTTCATACTTTAAATATTTTAAATGAATATCAAATATATCCAATCTTACGACATTTCACATTTATCATCTAACATTTTACTAATAAGAAAATGACTAAAAATAAATCCAATTCATTATTCGAAGGGAAGCAGGTAAAAGATGCCTTGGTGCAATCTTTTGTGAAGCTTAACCCGAAAATAATGTTCAAGAATCCGGTAATGTTTACCGTAGAAATAGGGACAGCGATTATGTTTGCTGTGTGTATCGCCATATTATTTGGCGCACAAGACCAAGGCAGTTTTACTTATAATTTCATTGTATTCTTAATTTTGTTAGCAACACTTTTGTTTGCCAATTTTGCCGAAGCGATAGCTGAAGCCCGAGGAAAAGCACAAGCGGACAGCTTAAGAAAAACAAGGGAAGAAACTCCGGCGAGACAGCTTTTAGCTAATGGAGAAATCAAAAACATCAGTTCTTCTGAATTGAAAAAAGGAGATGTTTTCGTTTGTGAAGCAGGTGATTTAATTGCCACTGACGGTGAAATCATCGAAGGTTTAGCTACAATTGACGAAAGTGCGATTACGGGAGAAAGTGCTCCTGTAATTCGGGAAGCTGGTGGTGATAAATCATCAGTTACCGGAGGGACAAAAGTATTATCGGATAAAATTAAAGTTATTGTGACCAATGAGCCAGGGGAGAGTTTTCTGGATAAAATGATTGCTTTGGTAGAAGGAGCAAGCCGTCAGAAAACACCAAACGAAATTGCCTTAACGATTTTGTTGGCAGCCTTTACTTTAATCTTTGTGATTGTTTGTGTGACCTTAAAACCGTTTGCTGATTATGCAAATGCACCAATAACCATTGCGGCTTTCATTTCCCTTTTTGTTTGTTTAATTCCAACAACAATTGGCGGTTTGCTTTCCGCAATTGGAATTGCAGGAATGGATCGAGCCTTGCGTGCCAATGTAATTACCAAATCAGGGAAAGCGGTAGAAACTGCCGGAGATATTGATGTATTGCTTTTGGATAAAACGGGAACAATAACTATTGGAAACCGAAAAGCAACCCGTTTTTATCCTGCAAAAGGAATCTCGGAAGAGGATTTTATCAAGGCGGCAGTTTTAAGTTCGCTTGCCGATGATACACCGGAAGGGAAAAGCATCATTGAGCTCAGTAAAATGTTAGATGTAAACGGTAAAATGGAGTCCGACATTTCACAACTCACTTCTCACATTTTACACACTATCAAGTTTACTGCTGAAACCAGAACCAGTGGTGTTGTCTTAAAAGACGGAACAGATATTAGAAAAGGCGCGCAGGATGCAGTAAAAAATATTGCAAAACAAGCCGGAAATGCATTTCCGGAGGATACAGCGCAACAAGTAATCGAAATATCCTCTAATGGAGGAACGCCATTGGTTGTAGTTAAAAATAACATCGTTCAGGGCGTTATAGAATTGCAGGACATTATCAAAACGGGAATGAAAGAACGTTTTGATCGATTGCGAAAAATGGGAGTAAAAACTGTAATGGTTACTGGTGATAATCCTTTGACAGCAAAATTCATTGCCGAAAAAGCAGGTGTTGATGATTTTATTGCCGAAGCCAAACCGGAAGATAAAATGAACTATATCAAAAACGAGCAACAAAACGGAAAACTGGTAGCGATGATGGGCGACGGAACGAATGACGCACCCGCTTTGGCGCAAGCCGATGTAGGTGTGGCCATGAACAGCGGAACTCAAGCTGCAAAAGAAGCTGGAAATATGGTCGATTTAGACAATGATCCTACCAAGTTAATTGAAATCATAGAAATCGGGAAACAATTGTTGATGACTAGAGGAACGCTTACTACGTTCTCGATTGCAAATGACGTTGCCAAATATTTTGCCATTGTTCCGGCACTTTTCATTACGGCTATACCAGCACTCGAAGGATTGAATATTATGCGTTTGCACAGCCCGGAAAGTGCCATTTTATCGGCGGTAATTTTCAATGCGATTATTATTCCAATATTGATACCGCTAGCCTTAAAAGGGGTCGACTATAAACCAATTGGCGCGAGTGCCATTTTAAAAAGAAATCTTTTGATTTATGGTCTTGGTGGATTAATTGTTCCTTTTATTGGGATTAAATTGATTGATTTAATTGTGGCGTTATTTCTTTAATTAGTGAAATGTGAGATGTAAAAAGAAAAGGTAAAAATTACAGTTCAACTAACATCTCATATCTTACAACTAACATTTTACATTAAAAACATGAAAAATATATTTTCAATACTCAAATTCACACTATTCATGCTGGTATTGCTTGCTGTTATTTATCCCATGGCGATTTTTGGGATAGCACAATTGGCTCCAAATAAAGGAAAAGGAGAAACGGTTACCGTTAACGGAAAAGTGGTAGGATATCAAAAAATTGGACAGAAATTCGATAAATCAAATTATTTTTGGGGAAGACCATCGGCAGTGGATTATAATGCTGCCGGAAGTGCCGGAAGTAATAAAGGACCCAGCAATGCAGATTATCTTGCTTTGGTCCAAAAAAGGATTGACACTTTTTTAATCGTTCATCCTTATTTGAAAAAAGAAGAAATTCCATCGGATATGGTTACGGCTTCCGGTAGTGGTTTAGATCCGAATATTTCACCTAAAGGAGCATTGATTCAAGTGAAACGAGTGGCGGTAGCAAGAAAATTATCAGAAGAAAAAGTAAAAGCTTTGGTAGAAAGTAAAATCAATGTGCCAACTGTTATGGGAACTTCAACTGTAAATGTTTTGGAGTTGAATATAGCTTTGGATGAATTGAAATAAAAAAATAAATTATAGAACAAATTTTTTAGCCCCGATAGAAGGGAAAATCCTTTTGTTTTTTCCTTAAAAAACAAAAGATTTGGAATGATAGCGGGATTAGCTCTTAATATAAATAATGATGAGGATGAGATTGCTTCATTCCTCACAATGACAAAAAAACAATGAGAAAATTAATAGTTTCTGCTTTATTAGCTTTCGGATTTACAACAATCAATGCTCAAGAAGGTGGGAAAGATAAAAGTCCTTTCACGTTTTCGGGTTATATAGAAACGTATTACAGTTATGATTTTGGCGAACCCGACAATCACGTCAGACCCGGATTTTTTTACAGTCATAACAAACATAATGAGGTCAATTTGAATTTAGGATTGGCAAAAGTGAATTATTCGCAAGACAATGTTCGCGGAAATTTTGCTCTAATGGCTGGAACGTATGGAGAATACAATTTAGCAACAGAACAAGGTCTATTGAAAAATGTATATGAAGCCAATGTGGGAGTGAAAATTGCTAAAAATCAAAATTTATGGATTGATGCGGGAGTTATGCCGTCACATATTGGTTTTGAAAGTGCCATTGGTAAAGATTGCATGACGCTTACCAGAAGTATTTTGGCGGATAACTCTCCGTATTATGAAGCGGGAGTTAAAATTGGCTATACTTCGAAATCAGAAAAATGGTATTTGGCTGCGATGTATTTGAACGGTTGGCAACGCATTCAGAAAGTAGAAGGAAACCAAACGCCGGCTTTTGGAACTCAGATTACGTTCAAACCATCGTCTTTAATTACTTTGAATTGGAGTACTTACATTGGAAACGAACAACCGGATAATGATAGGAAATGGCGTTATTTTAATAATTTTTACGCATTGTTTAAAGTGTCTGAAAAAGCAAGTGTTGTGTCTGGTTTTGATATTGGTTCGCAACAATCAGCCCATAAAAGTGACAAATATGATGTATGGTTTTCACCAATTTTGATTTTGCAATACAAACCAACCGCTAAAATTCAATTGGCAGCAAGAGGCGAATATTACCAAGACGAAAAAGAGGTAATCATAGCAACGGGAACGCCAAACGGATTTAAAACCTATGGTTTCTCCGCTAATTTTGATTATTTGGTTACCGAAAATGTAATGTTTAGAGTAGAAGCCAGAAATTTGAATAGTAAGGATGAGGTATTTTTGAAAGATAATTTGCCTAGTAATGAAAATTTATTTTTAACGACTTCATTAGCGATTTCGTTTTAAAAAAAGGAAGGTGTAAAATGTAAAATGTGAGAAGTGAAATGTAAAGGAGAGATGCGGTCAATCACAAACATTTCACATTTTGCTTATTACTTTTCATTCTATCAGACAATGGAACAAGAAAAAGAACATAACGTTAAGCACTTTCTGGATTTAATTCAAAAATCACGTAAAGGAAAGTTTAAAGTCTACATTGGGATGAGTGCCGGTGTGGGTAAAACGTTTCGAATGTTACAGGAAACGCATACATTGTTGAAAAAAGGTATTGACGTAAAAATTGGGTATATCGAAACGCATTTTCGCAAAGAAACCCATGAATTGTTAGAAGGTTTGCCTGTAATTCCAAGAAGGACACTTTTCTATAAAGGCAAACAACTCGAGGAAATGGATGTGCAAGCCATTATCAATTTACGTCCTGAAGTGGTTATTGTTGATGAATTGGCGCATACAAATATTGAGGGGAGTAAAAACGAGAAACGCTGGCAGGATGTTTTGGAGATTTTGGAAGCGGGAATTAATGTAATTTCGGCAGTGAATATTCAGCATATTGAAAGTCTGAACGAAGATGTAAAACGCATTACCAATATTGATGTTCAAGAGCGAATTCCGGATAATGTACTGCGATTGGCCGATGAAGTGGTGAATATTGATTTGACCTCGGAGGATTTGATTGTGCGATTGAAAGAGGGGAAGATTTATACTGCGGATAAAATTCAGACCGCCTTGAATAATTTCTTCAAATCAGATCAGATTTTGCAATTGCGAGAATTAGCTTTAAAGGAAGTTGCAGGTCAGGTACTTAGAAAAGTAGAAAATGAAGTTTCAAATAATAGTGCTTTTAGACATGAAAAACTGCTGGCTTGTATCAGTAGTAATGATAAAACGGCTAAAATTGTAATCAGAAAAGCAGCTCGTTTGGCTAGTTATTACAATTGTAATTGGTCTGTTTTGTATGTGGAAACACCAAAAGAAAGCAGCGATAAAATTGCATTGGATAAGCAACGGCATTTGATAAATAATTTCAAATTAGCCACACAACTTGGAGCAGAAGTGATTAAAGTTCAAAATCCTAATATTACAAATGCAATGCTGAAAATTGTGGAGCAAAAAAACATTACAACGGTTTGCATAGGAAAACCACACTTCAATTTATTTAAAGTAATTTTGTCTACAACAATTTTCAGACGCTTGTTGAATAGTCTTTCGTTATCAAAAGTTGATTTAGTGATTTTGTCATAAAAGAATGTAGCCGCAAGTTCACAAATTTATAGCCGTAAATAGTAGTGATAAATAAAAAACTAATTAAATAAAAGAGGGTGGGATTACTTCATTTCTCGCAATGACACTATGAAAATTAAAACTAAATTAAACCTGGGTGTTGGGTTGCTTTTTCTAATGATAATTATTTTGTCAATAATAGCTTCGTTTTATATTTTTTCGATAAAAAAAGATACCGAAAACATTCTGAAAGCGAATTATAATACCTTAGAATATTCTCGGAACATGCTTCTTTCATTAGATGAAATTAATGTCGATAAAGGAAAGGCAATTGCTGTTTTTGAAACGAATCTGAAGAATCAAATTGCCAATATCACAGAAATCGGGGAAGATAAAGTGACGTATAATTTGCAAAAAAGTTTTGATTTTTTAGAAAAAAACAGAACTGATGAGAATGTAAAAAGCCAAATACGTCAGGATATTTTCAAAATCATGAAATTGAATATGATTGCGATAAAAGAGAAAAGTGATATTGCTAAACATACTGCCGAAACTGCTAATTTATGGATAGCCGTTACTGGAACACTTTGTTTTTTGATTGCGTTCAATTTATTAGTGAATTTGCCTAATAATATTGCCAATCCAATAAAAGAGCTTACCGCTAGTATTAAAGAAATTGCGAATAAAAACTATTCTGAACGCGTTCATTTTATGAATCATAATGAATATGGTGATCTGGCCAAATCGTTCAATACAATGGCACAAAAACTAGAGGAATACAGTAATAGTAATCTGCATAAGTTATCCTTTGAAAAGAAACGATTGGAAACACTGATTAACAATATGCATGACCCGATTATTGGATTGGATAATGATGGTCTTGTATTATTTGCGAATGACGAAGCCTTGAAAATTATGGGATTGAAATCAGAAGATGTGATTGGCAAACTAGCTTCTTCTTTGGCTTTGACAAATGATTTGATGCGCTCATTAATTATAAAAGAATTAGAAAGCGATATTAAAAACCCAAGACAAAAATCGCTTCCCATGAAAATTTTCGCAGATGGAAAAGAGAGTTATTTCGAGAAAGAAACAGTAACAATTACGATACAATCAACAGGTGAAGACCAAACTACCACTATTGGTGATGTGATTATTTTGAGAAACATTACCGTTTTTAAAGAATTGGATTTTGCCAAAACAAATTTTATTGCGACAGTCTCACATGAATTAAAAACACCAATTGCATCCATAAAATTAAGTTTACAATTATTAGAAAAACCGGAAACCGGAAAAATAAACGAAGAGCAAGAGCAGTTAATCGAGAGCATAAAAGAGGACAGCCAAAGACTTTTAAAAATTACAGGTGAATTATTGGATATGGCGCAATTAGAAACAGGAAATATCCATTTAAGTATAGAAAAAAGTAACCCGTATCAAATGGTAAAATATGCTATAGATGCTGTAAAAGTTCGAGCCGATCAAAAGGAAATTGAACTAATTATTGATGGAGAAGATGAATTGCCAGATGTAAAAGCTGACAGTGAAAAAACGGGCTGGGTATTAATTAACTTTCTAACTAATGCTATAACTTACTCTTCAAATCAAAGTAAAATAATTGTCAAACTCAAAAGAGAAAACAGTCAAGTAGTGTTTCAAGTTGTAGATAGTGGAAAAGGAATTGATAAAAGGTATAAAGACAAAGTTTTTGATAAGTATTTTCAAATTCCAGGAAGCAATAAATCTGGAACGGGCTTAGGTTTAGCAATAAGTAAAGAATTTATTGAAGCACAAAGTGGAACTATTGGAGTTGAATGTGAATTGGGACTGGGAAGTAATTTTTACTTTAAATTGACTGCGGTTTAAAATTTTTGAAACAGATTTATTTAAAAAAAATGTTGAAGATTTAAAATTGAACAATCCAAAAATCAAATAGTCTAACAATCTGCCAGATTCCCGATGATTGAAAAATGACTTTGAAAATTAAAATGTTTAATGTTTATTGATTTTTTATCTCGATTCTTAGAA
Source organism: Flavobacterium sp. 120 (assembly GCF_003633605.1). Classification (NCBI taxonomy): domain Bacteria; kingdom Pseudomonadati; phylum Bacteroidota; class Flavobacteriia; order Flavobacteriales; family Flavobacteriaceae; genus Flavobacterium; species Flavobacterium sp. 120. Next base: position 819,352 of record NZ_RBKZ01000001.1, read on the forward strand.
TTCTTTACTCCTTTTCCTCACTTGAGCCATTTGCAGTTGGTATTTCATAAATATAATTTCAATAAAAAACCCTAACATATTGATGTTAGGGTTTTTGCTTTGGTAGCGAGACCGAGATTTGAACTCGGGACCTCAGGGTTATGAATCCTGCGCTCTAACCGACTGAGCTATCTCGCCATGATTCCGGGTGGATAACCATCCCTGAATGCGGGTGCAAATATAAAAATAAAATTAATGCTTGCAAGCATATTTTTAATAAAAAAAAATATTTTTAAAAACGCTTTTTTTTCGGAGTTATATTCTATATATTTCGAAAAAAATAAATGTAGCTCATGGATCAAAAAGTACGTTACGAAATCGAGTTTCCCATAAATTCTTCGCCTCAATTATTGTATCAATATATATCGACTCCGTCAGGTTTATCTGAATGGTTTGCTGATAATGTGAATTCTCGTGGTGAGTTTTTTACCTTCATTTGGAATGATTCCCAAGAGAAAGCTAGACTTGCTTCAAAGAAAACAGGTGAAAAAGTAAAATTCAAATGGGTTGATGATAATAGTAAAGACACGGAATACTTTTTTGAGTTGCATATTTTAGTGGATGAACTTACCAAAGACGTTTCTTTGATGGTAGTTGATTTTGCAGAGAAAGATGAGGTTGACGAGGCTACATTATTGTGGGAAAATCAAATCTCAGACCTTAAACATCTAATTGGTTCTGTATAGTAAAATAGTATTTTATAACTTATATTTGCCCTGAATAAAATTTAGGGCTTTTTTTATGATTAATTTTAATGGAACTATTGTATCTGAGGATGCTAATATATTGACACAAAATAGAGCTTTTTTATATGGCGATGCCGTTTTTGAAACGGTTAAAATAATAAACAATAAAATCCTTTTTTTCGAGGATCATTATTTTAGGTTAATGTCTTCAATGCGTGTTGTTAGGATGGAAATTCCGATGAATTTTACCATGGAATACCTTGAAGAGCAAATACTTTCTTTAGTCGCAAAAAATCAAGTGCTAAATTCTTCTCGTGCTCGAATTACCGTTTATAGAAATGACGGTGGATATTATTTGCCGCAAAATAATTCGGTATCTTTTCTAATTCATTCAATAGCGCTTGAAAATACGTTGTATTCAATTGAAAAAAAGCAATATGAAGTTGATTTATACAAGGATTTTTACATTACAAAACAATTGCTTTCGTCTATTAAAACAACCAATAAAATTATAAACATAACAGGAAGCATTTTTGCAAATGAAAATGGTCTAGATAATTGTTTGCTGTTGAACGATAGTAAAAATGTTGTAGAAGCTTTACAGGGTAATATCTTCATGCTCTTGGGAAACAAATTAGTTACACCTCCGGTCTCTGAAGGATGCTTGAATGGTGTTATGAGAAAACAAATTCTAAGTTTGGCTAAAAAACTAGGAAATTTAGAAGTTGTAGAGGAAGTAATCTCACCATTTGACCTTCAAAAAGCAGATGAATTATTTATTACAAATGTCATAAAAGGAATTCAACCGATAACACAATACCGAAAAAAAGCATTCAGTACGAATGTATCTGTTGAATTGTTAGCGAAACTTAATGAAATGATCAGTACAACTTAATTTAAGTATGGATTTTCAGGGGCATTGGACCAGATAATATATTCTCCTCCCAATTCCATGATTTGCTCTTTCCAGAAATGAGTTGCTGATTTTCCAATTATTTTATTCTCGTAGCTATTAGCGGTAATAATCCAGGAATGACTTTCCATTTCGTTTTCTAGTTGGTTTTCATTCCAACCTGTATAACCTAGAAAGAATCGGATGTTATCGTTGTTAATGGCTCCTTTGTTGATTAATTCCTTTGTCGATTCAAAATCACCTCCCCAGTAAATTCCATTAGAGATTTCGATGCTATTGGGAATCAATTCTGGAATGTTATGTATAAAATAGAGGTTGTCTTGTTCTACCGGACCGCCATTATAAATCTTAAATCGCGCGTCTATATCCGGAATTAAATCATGTATAGTATATTTCAAGGGTTTGTTAATTATAAAACCAACTGATCCTTCTTCGTTGTAATCAGCTAATAAAATCACCGATCTGTTGAATGATAGATCCCCAATTATCGTAGGCTCTGCTATAAGCAAATATCCTTTCTTTAGTTTATCTGTAATCATCGGAATGTGTTTTTTTTATTAAATTTAAGTTTTTTATTATAATAATGCAAAATAAAATCGTTGAAACGCATAAAAAAACCTTCCAGATGGAAGGTTTTGATTATATTGGGGGAACTAAAATTAGTTTACCGCACCTTCTAATTCTGCACCTGCTTTAAATTTTACTACATTTTTAGCAGCGATTTGAATAGTTTTTCCTGTTTGAGGATTTCTACCGTCTCTTGCAGCTCTAGCAGAAACAGACCATGATCCGAAACCTACTAAAGATACTCTTCCACCTTTTTTCAAAGTTCCGCCTACATTACCTAAAAACGACTCTAAAGCCAATTTTGCTGCAGCTTTAGTAATTCCTGCATCAGCAGCGATAGCATCGATTAATTCTGATTTGTTCATAATAATTAGTTATTAATTGTTGGTTAAAAAAATTGTTAATACACAAATTTAGTAGGAAATACGTTCCTTGCAAGTGTTTTGCTTGATTTTAGTTTATTTTGTTAATAACTTATTTCTTTTGTTAATAATTAGAAAGTTATTTCTTACTAAAGCCAATTAAACGCCCGTTTTTATTGATGTTAATGAGCCTTTGCTTCAGCTGAAAATGCAATTCCATTAAGTAATTCTGCCGTATTCATCTTCTTTTTGCCTGGAAACTGCAAACTTAGCACTTGAATAAATCCATTTTCTACCGCAATCTTCATTTCTTTTTTGGTACAAATCAAACTTCCAATGCTGTAATTATGATCTTCTAAAACAATTTTAGCTTCGTATATTTTTACATTCCATTCTTCATTCTTGTCCTGAATGAAACACCACGCTGCTGGATATGGACTCAAACCTCGAATTAAATTGTTGATTTCTAAAGCTGGTTTTGTCCAGTCAATTTTGCAATTCTCTTTATTAAGTTTGTAAGCCGTTTTAATATCGGCAGTGTCTTTTTGAATAATTGTGGATACATTGCCTTTTTCAATCATCTCCAAAGTATTAATAACGGTCTTGCTTCCAAGATCCATTAATCGGTCATGCAATTGACCTGCATTTTCGGTTTCATTGATAGGTGTTTCGGCACTTAAAATCATTGCACCGGTATCAATTTTGTCATCAATAAAAAAAGTAGTCACACCCGTTTTTGTCTCTCCATTTATTATTGCCCAGTTTATAGGCGCTGCTCCGCGATAATTCGGCAGGAGCGAGGCATGAAGATTGAAAGTGCCTAACGCTGGCATTTCCCAAACTACTTTTGGTAACATTCTAAAGGCAACTACGATTTGTAAATTAGCATTCAACGATTTCAATTCCGATAAAAAAGTTTCGTCTTTAAGATTTACTGGCTGTAATAAAGTAAGATTGTTAGCCAGCGCATATTCTTTTACTGCTGAATATTTTAATTTTTGTCCACGACCGGCAGGTTTATCTGCGGCAGTAATGACACCAACAACTTCGTAGTTGTTTTTGAGTATGGTATCTAATATTCCCACTGCAAATTCGGGCGTTCCCATAAAAACAATTCGTAATTTTTCCATTATGATTTTAAAGTATATTTATTATTTGGTTTAACCAAAATTGTGTTATTTTCTAATAAATTCTGAAGTGCAAAGATAACTTCGTCAGGGTTATTTTTAGTTCTGTTTTGTATGTCTCTCGAATTTAAATCTTCGGACTGTAATAAAGCAATGATTGCTGCAGAAAGTGACGTGTTGTCTTTTTTCTTGTTTTTCTTGGTAATGCAAAAGGAACAAATTCCACAATCAACATCCGTTTTTTCTCCAAAATAATTCAAGATAAGCTTGTTCTTGCAAACCTTTTTTTCGGTAATATAATTCAGAACGGATTGAAGTTGTTCTTTCTTTAGTTGATTTTGATTTTCTAAATATTTTGAAACCCTACTGATAGTTCTTTCATCTTCCCGAACTTCATTAAAAATTAGTGTGGAATCATTATTTTTCGAATGGTACTCAATAATTTCTTTTCCTTTCAGTTTATGTAAGACCGCTTGTATTTCAGCTTCTTTATGATTTGATTTTTTGGCAATCAATTGTAAGTTGAAAGCGGTTTGCATTTCATAAATCCCGGGATAGGTTCTCAATATTGCCAAAATAATTTCTTCGTCATTCGGATTCAAACTCATATACCGAATCACTTCTTTGGAAGGAATAAGAAATTGTAATGTAATTTTTTCAGAAAACTCTTGAGACAAATTGATAATTCCTTGTCTGTCCAGAAATTGCATTGCATTGTATGTTTTCAATGTGGGGAATTCATATTTTAAACAAAAATGATGCAAATTGAATGTAAACTGCTCGTTGATTCCTTCTCCGTAAGCTATCTGAAAATAATTGCAGAGTTTGACATACATGAGATTCAAGAACTTTTTATCTGGAAGAATATTTATAAATTGGTTTTCAGCCTGAATTATATCCGAAGGGCTTGTTAGTAAAACAGCATAGGCTTTTTCTCCATTTCTTCCTGCGCGTCCCGCTTCTTGGTAATAATTCTCTAAATTTTCCGGTAGTTGAATGTGGATTACGGTTTTTACATTGGCTTTGTCAATTCCCATCCCGAAGGCGTTGGTGGCCACAATAACCTGAACGTCTTCATTCATCCATAATTGCATGTTTTTATCTTTTTCTTTGGACGAAAGTCCGCCGTGATAATATGTTGCTTTAAATCCTAATGAATTCAGTTGTGCCGAAATGTCCAGACAGGATTTTCTGTTTCGAACATAAATGATAGATGATTCTGGATTTTTCTTCAGGATTTGTTCTATTCTGAAAAGTTTGTCTTCTACTTCAAAAACCATGTAGGCGATATTTTCTCTTGCAAATGATTTCTCAAAAACGTGTACATCATGCAATCCAAGTTCAGTGATGATATCTTCTTTGACTTTTGGAGTTGCAGTAGCCGTTAATGCAAGGAAAGGTACTTTTGGGAAATGTTTTTTTAATGCCGAAATCTTCAAATAAGCAGGTCGGAAATCGTGTCCCCATTGTGATACGCAATGCGCTTCATCAATGGTAATTAAGTTTATGGGAAGGCTTTTTATTCGGTCCAAAATCCAGTCAGATTGTAAGCGTTCCGGGGATAAATAGAGGAATTTATAATTACCGAATTGGCAATTATCCAATAAATCAATCATTTCTTCGGATCTGATGCCACCAGTTAATGCAATGGCTTTGATATTTTGCTTTTGCAAATTAGCAACTTGATCTTTCATCAGCGCTACTAATGGCGAAATTACCAGACAAATTCCCTCGTTCATCATTGCCGGAATCTGGAAACATATAGATTTTCCTCCTCCGGTTGGCATCAATGCAAAGGTATCTTGACCACTTAAAACGGAATCGATAATTTCCTTTTGCAGCGACCTGAATTTGTCGTGTTTCCAATATTTTTGAAGAATAGCTAACGCTTCTTGCATAGATTACAGATTTCAATTCGTAGAAAAAATCCCAAATTGTAACTTCTAAACTCGAAAATTATTTAGAAATTTCATCTAAGATAAAAAGAATTCTGTTATCCAGAGTATCTTTAGGAACTTCTATGAGTTCGTAACCGTAACTTTGATACGTTTCAGTAAGGTGATTATAGATAAGTTTAGCTTGTTCGAAGTTTTCATAACGTTCGTGATCGCTAATATAAATTTCTTCCCAAGGCGGAAGAATGAAGATTTTTGAGTACGTATGTTCGCGACAAGCTATGTCAAAAGACGCAGGATAGCTATCGCCAATGTAATGCATGTAAGCTAAAACATCTGGAATTCCTCGGTCAATAAAAACGATTTCATGTGGCTCTTTGGAAGCATTATGAAACTGTTTTTTTCTTCCTTCAAGGAGTAATTCACTGAATAAGAGTGGTTTTTCGAGGAATAATTGCTCAATTCCTTGTTTTTTTGCTTCCAAAGTTACTTCCCGTGAAATTTCGGGATAACAACAATGTCCTTTGGCTATCAATCCATCGATGATAGTTGTTTTACCTGTTCCTGGACCGCCAATGATAACTATGATTTCTTTCTGCACCTTTAAAAAATAAGGGGCAAATTTACTTAAACTTATTGGGATTTGAAAAAATGATTGCGGTTAAAATAATATTAGGTAAAAAATCATAATTCAAAATTCATAATTTACGTTTGAAACTGTATATTTGCCTTTATTTTTAAATGAAAAATGGATAAGAACACTCAAGAATTTTATGATAGATTAAAAGTAGAGTTGGACATGAGCAATACATGGCCGGCAGAATACTTGTTTAAATTTATTGTGCCAACTGAAGAGGACAATATCGAACGTGTTCAACTGGCTTTTGATTGTATGGGAGCGGTCATAAAAACGACAAAATCTAAGACGGGTAAGTTTACCAGTATATCTGTTGACGTAACCATGAAAGATTCACAAGAAATAGTAGATAAATACCTAGAAGTTTCTACCATTAAGGGAATTATTTCTCTTTAGATATAAAACTAAATTTTGATGCATATACAATCGAATGATTGCAAATCTTCGAAAAAGAGCATGTAAGATTATAAAATATACATTCGAATATGAATTCAAAATATATTAAAGAAAACTCGAACGATGTGGTGCATCATTTGGAATATAATGCGGAAAGATCGCATTTGATTATTCCAGAATATGGACGCCATTTGCAAAAACTGATTGATCAGGCAACTAAAATTGAAGATGATGTAGAACGCAACAAAGCGGCAAAATACATTATTCAGGTTATGGGAAGTTTGAATCCACATTTGCGTGATGTTCCTGATTTTCAGCACAAGTTGTGGGATCAGATTTTTATTATGTCTGATTTTAAATTAGTGGCTGATTCTCCATATCCAATTCCATCCCGTGAAGTATTACAATTGAAGCCGGATGTATTAAGTTATCCTCAGAATTTTCCAAAATACAGATACTACGGCAACAACATAAAATACATGATTGATGTAGCCAATAAATGGGAAGATGGTGAAATGAAAAGTGCTTTAGTGAAAGTTATTGCTAATCACATGAAAAAATCCTATTTGAGTTGGAACAAAGACACTGTTAAGGATGATGTTATTTTCGAACATTTATATGAATTGTCAGGCGGTAAATTGAATTTGCTTCAAAGTACCGAAGAGCTTCTTAATACCACTGATTTATTGCGAACCAATAAGCGAGTTTCTAATAAAATCTCACCGGCTGGTCCTCCAAAAATTCAAAGTAATAAGAATACAAAAACTGGAAAACCAAATCCGATTCACAAAAATCAAAATAGAAAACCGTTGTAAAATTTAGTTATAAGGTATCAATTATAAGTTATGAGTTTAAAAAACCGTAGTTTATCAATTCATAGTTTATTCATTCATAATTCATAATTGTAAAAAAATATGGGAATTTTTAAAATAGAAGGCGGCATTAGTCTTAAAGGAGAAATCACGCCACAAGGAGCCAAAAATGAAGCATTACAAATTTTATGTGCTGTTCTTTTAACCCCTGAAAAAGTGATTATTAATAATATTCCTGATATTATTGACATCAATAAACTAATTACACTTTTAGGAAACTTAGGAGTTAAAATCCAAAAAACAGGATCTGGCTCGTATACTTTTCAAGCTGATGAAGTAAATATTCAGTATTTAGAAACCGAAGCATTCAAGAAAGAAGGCGGTTCTCTTCGTGGATCGATTATGATTGTTGGACCACTTTTGGCACGATTTGGAAAAGGATATATTCCAAAACCAGGTGGTGATAAAATTGGACGTAGAAGATTAGATACTCACTTTGAAGGATTTATAAATCTTGGAGCAAAATTCCGTTACAATAGAGAAGATCATTTTTATGGAGTAGAAGCGCCTAAAGGATTGAAAGGTGCCGATATGTTACTGGACGAAGCTTCAGTTACCGGAACAGCAAATATTGTTATGGCTGCCGTTTTGGCCAAAGGAAAAACAACAGTTTATAATGCTGCTTGTGAACCTTATTTACAACAATTGTGTAAGATGTTAAACTCCATGGGAGCTAAAATTACAGGCGTTGGGTCTAACTTATTGACTATTGAAGGTGTTGAAAGTTTAGGTGGTTGTGAGCATAGAATTCTTCCGGATATGATTGAAATAGGAAGTTGGATAGGTCTTGCTGCAATGACAAAATCAGAAATTACGATAAAAGATGTAAGTTGGGATAACTTAGGAGTAATTCCTAATACTTTTAGAAAACTTGGAATTACCCTGGAGCGTAAAGGAGATGATATTTACATTCCTGCTCACGTAGATGGATATGAAGTAAAAACAGATATTGACGGTTCTATTTTAACAATTGCAGATGCTCCTTGGCCTGGATTTACTCCAGATTTATTGAGTATTGTTCTTGTAGTTGCCACTCAAGCGAGAGGTGATGTTTTGATTCATCAAAAAATGTTTGAAAGCAGATTGTTCTTTGTGGATAAATTAATCGATATGGGGGCTAAAATCATGTTGTGTGATCCACACCGTGCCGTTGTTATGGGACACGATTTCAAATCACAATTGAAAGCCACCACAATGTCTTCACCAGATATTCGTGCAGGAATCTCATTATTGATTGCTGCGCTTTCAGCAAAAGGAACGAGTACAATTCAGAATATTGAACAAATAGACAGAGGGTACGAACGCATTGACGAACGATTGAGAGCTATTGGAGCTAATATTGTACGTGCATAAATCAAATAAATAATTACAAAATATCGTTTAAGTAAACCAAATAGGATTTGAATCTAACCATTCAATACGGTTTACTTAAACGTTTTTAATTTTAATTCATCTTTAGAAAAAGAGCATGTCAACGGAACAAACAGCGATAAAGGCCACTTATTTTAGTATTATTGGAAATACATCTTTGGCCATTATTAAAGGTCTGGCAGGTTTTTTTGGAAATTCGTATGCTTTAATAGCGGACGCAATTGAATCTACCACGGATATTTTTGCTTCATTTTTAGTTTTATTTGGAATAAAATATTCGAATAAACCTGCAGATAAAAATCATCCTTACGGACATGGAAGGGCAGAGCCTTTAATCACTTTTTTGGTTGTTGGTTTCTTAATCACTTCTGCCACCATCATTGCTTATGAAAGTATCATCAATATTGGTACGCCACATGAATTGCCAAAACCATGGACATTAATCGTTCTAGGGGCAATAATCATTTGGAAAGAGTATTCCTTTAGAGTAGTGATGAAAAGGAGTATTCAAACAAATAGTTCCTCATTAAGAGCTGATGCTTGGCACCATCGTAGCGATGCTATAACATCTGTAGCGGCATTTCTTGGGATTTCAATTGCTTTGATTTTAGGAAATGGATACGAATCAGCCGATGATTGGGCAGCACTTTTTGCATCGGGATTCATTCTTTATAACAGTTATCTTATTTTTAGACCCGCTTTGGGCGAAATCATGGATGAACATTTATACGATGATTTGATAGAGCAAATTAGAATAGTTTCACTTCAAGTAGACGGAATAATAGATACCGAAAAGTGTTTTATTAGAAAAGCAGGAATGCAATATCACGTAGATTTACATGCAATTGTAGATTCGAATATTACGGTAAAAGAAGGGCATGACTTAGCACATAAACTGAAAGATACGTTGCGGGAGGAAATACCTGAATTAGGTCATGTTTTAATTCATGTAGAACCGAATTAATTTTATAATTTAATTCATTTTGAAATTTATAAAAGCTAAAAAAGGCACAAGAAGATTATTTCTTGTGCCTTTTTTTCTTGTGGAAGTTTTACTCTAAAATATTTAAAAATTTAAGTCCAAAAACTACTCCGTCACCTTGAAATCCATTTTGGTAGGAACGTACATAGTCAATTCTTAGCATCTTAAATTTTCCAAATCCTAAATTATCTAAGCCTACCGTGAACTCAGTGTATGGCTTAACATTTGGTGTAGAAAGTGTATGAGCACCCAGAATTAATGTTGATTTTAATTTATTCAACAACGGAATTTTATTCATAAAATATCCTTCGTCATTGTATTCTGCGTGTGCTTCAAAATAACGGTTATTTGTACTGTTAGAATAATAAGGCAATAAGTTAAAAACATTCAAGTAGCGCTCTGTCTGACCTATGTGTGTTTGATTTCCATTGAAATGTTTGTAATCTACAAAAGAGATATTTTCTGCATTCAGGAATTTCCCGGCTTTTAAATTCATTCCTAGAGTTCCTTTATTTTCTAATTTTAAATCATAAGTTAATCGTGCATTTATGTGGTCAAATTCATATTTTTTTTCATTGGCAGCAAAGCCTTTTTCATACCCTAAAAATAATGTGGGATATTTTCCATTTCTAATATTATATTTTCCGTCTGGACGGGAAGAATATTTATTTCCAAAATTTATTCTCGCATTTAGATTCGCTTTCATCAAATGATGTTTTTCAAAAGCTGGAGTTGTGAAATCATCCGGTGCCAAAGGATTATTCGAAGTGTATAAATCATTTTTGTTAAAAAATGAGAAATCAGTATTGTTGAATAATGGTTTACGTTGTTGGTATTCTATTTTTCCATTTAGGTTCACTCCATTTGCAATATCTTGGCTATAGCCAATTGTTGCAAATTCAAGGTTATACAGCTTCATATAATTGTTCTTAAATGCTAATGAACTTATCGAATTTATAGTAGCACTAATGGGTTGTTCTGCATTAAATTGTTTCACTGTATTTCCTCCGGTCAAGTATAAAGTGGCATAATTCTGATTGTTGAACCGATGGATAAATTGTCCTGTTAAACGCAAACGATCTTCAGCAAAACCGTAGTTGAGTTTAGTACTTATAGAAGTATATATTCCTTTCTTTTCTTGATTTTTCCAGTTAGTGTATCTAAAGCCCGAATCAAAATTATACCCTTGTACGGTATTGAAACTTAGAGAACCTAGATTTAGTAATCCTTCATAACTAAAGGCATTTTTCTCTGAACTGTTTCTATAAGTATAACCCGTTAAGATTTTCAGCAGTTTGAATTTGTTTCCTTTTGCATCAATAGAATCTAAATATTTTTTAGAATTTCGAACCTTATAAATACTGTCTTTTCGAATGTAATCATTGCTTTCCTCAATGGTTAAAGGAATGGGTCTGTTGCTATTCCAAAAAATAGAATCTTTTTTATTTGAATTTATTTCGACACTTGTAATTTCATTTGTAAACGTTTTTTTAGCAAAGGAGTTCACAAATTCATAATTACTATAGACATAGGTATATTTCCCATCGAATTTTATTCCAAAGGCTCCGGCTGTAATATCGAGACTTTGGGTATTTTTTGCCCATATTTTGTTGCTTTTGTTGTAACTGAAGTTTTGTTTTAAGGTCATTACATCTACAAATTCTTCTTTCATTCGGTAACCTTTAATATCCAAGTCAACGGCATATATGGCCCAAGAATCTTCAACAATATAAATGTAACCTTCAAAAACAGGTTCGCTGTCACGTTTTGCAGTAACTTTTATTTTATTAATCATTTGATTATTGGCATCATAAAAAGTACTTTCTAATTTGTATGTATAATAATTGAAAGCATTATTTGAGATTGGAGAAATCATATTAACCCCAAAGTCAATTGTATTATCATAGAAGTCATAAAACGAAGATCTGGCCGTATTGTAACTGTAGCCGTTATCTCTTCCACTTACTTTGGAGGCAGTTACGACTTCTCTTAAATTATTGGGTTTCTCAAAAGTAATTTTAGAAAAAGTTTCAGACAATGAAATAATTCCCGTTCCTGTAGAATCCAAAGAACCATTCATATCACCAATTTTTTGGCCAAATATTTTTTTAGGGGCATTTTTTAGTTTGAAAATTCCTCTGGAGTAAAAATCAGCATTGAAACGTGCTGTTTTTTCAGTATTTTCTTTTTTACTGGCAATCGCATTTTTTATGATAGCAATTGCAGGATTGATTTTAGTGTTGATAACCACTTCGTTCAAAGAATAACTTTCTTCAATCATTTTAACGTCAAAAGAATAAGGTAATTTATCCGTCTGAATTGTTATTCGTTGCGTTTTAAAACCTAAAAATTGAAATACTACTGTTTGCTTTTCCGCTTTCTTCAAATTCAGCTCATATTTTCCTACTTCATTTGAGGTAGTCCCATTATAGGTTTCTTCTTGAAAAATAGTCACAAAAGGCAGGGGATTCCCTTTTTCGTCAGAAACGGTTCCTTTTATTTGTGCATGGTTCGTAAGCGATACCAATGAAATTAGAAGTAGGTAGTATTTTCTCATGAAAGTTTTTTCTTTCACAAAAATATAAGAAGTTTAAAAAGAGGCTATTAATTATTTGTTAAACATTTATAAGAATATTTTTATTCTAAAATGTGACTTACACGAAAGATTGGATAGCCAATTCATAACTTTTTAAACCAAAACCTAAGATTACTCCTTTTGCATTTCCAGAAATGTAGGACTGATGTCTGAAACTTTCACGTGAAAATGTATTCGAAATATGGACTTCAACAACTGGAGTTGTGATAGCTTTTATGGCGTCACCAATGCCAATGGAAGTGTGGGTATAAGCGCCAGCATTTAGAATAATACCATCGTAGGTGAAACCAAATTCCTGAATTTTATCAATTAATTCCCCTTCAATATTACTCTGAAAATAAGAGAATTCTATTGTTGGAAATTTTATTTGTAAAGTCGTAAAATATTCTTCAAAAGTTAAGCTGCCATAAACTTCTGGTTCGCGTTTTCCTAAAAGATTGAGATTTGGTCCGTTGATAATACTAATTTTCATAATTCCAGTTTTGGTAAAAATAAAAAAACCGTTCTAATTTAAAGAACGGTTTTGATAAATTTAATTTTTTTATTGGAATTAGAACGTAAATCCAGCTGATATTTGTACCACAGAGTTTTTAACTTCAGCCTCTTTTGACGCTTCAGTTAATCCTAGTACATAACGACCTTGTAAAAAGAAGTTTTTAGTGATATTAAATCCTAATCCTCCTGCTACACCAAACTCAAAAGTTTCTGCGTTTTCTATATCAAAATCATTTCTTTCGCTCAATAAAAAGGATGCTTGTGGGCCAAGATCAAGACTGACTGTTTTATTCAAATGAAATTTTGCTAAAACAGGAATAGACAGGTAACCTAATTCATTTTTGAATTCTTCAGCAGCATTCTTATAGGTTGCACCTTGAGTAGAGTACAATAATTCGGGTTGAACTGAAAAACCATCGGTTAACTTAATCTCGGCTACTAGTCCAGCATGATAACTGGTGATAGCATCTGTTGAATTGTAATTTGTCGAATTGATTGTCACTTCGCTTCCAGTTTGATTGGCATAGTTTAAACCAGCTTTAATTCCAAACTTGACCAATTGAGCTTGCATGTCTACAGACGCGGCAAGAAGTACTACTGCTACTAAAATTATTCTCTTCATAATTTGTTTTTTTATATTAATAATTGAATTGGGACTTTTACTTAAAACTATTTTGTTTAAGTATTATTGTCTAATTTTTCTTAAAACCAATTCTTGCAAAAATTAGTCCAATAAATTACAAAAGCAATTTTAAGTGCTCTATTTTTACTTGTTTTTTATGTTTTTAAATTTATTAAAAATATAAAATAATGATAGTCAGATAGTTATAAACTATATTTTTTACTGTTTTTAATCTGATTTATTTGATACTCAACGAGTTTTTCTTTCAAATAAGCCTTCTCCTATTTGATTTTTTTAACTTTGGTAGTATTAATTTTAAATGATGAATCATGAAAAAAATTATTTTAATGGTAGTTATGGTGTTCACTTTTGGTTTTGTGAATGCTCAAGAAAAAGCAGATATGGCATTTGGGGTTAAAGGAGGTTTGAATATCTCCACAATTACTAATGCTGATGTAGATGGAGTAAATACTAAATCTTTAGTAGGATTTCATGTTGGTTTTTTTGGAGAATTTATGATTAGTAATAAATTCGCTATTCAACCTGAAGTTTTGTACTCTGCGCAAGGAACGGAATTAGAGTTTGAGGGGATAAGTGGAGATTTGAAATTAGATTACATTACTATTCCGGTTATGGCTAAATATTATGTAGCGGATGCTTTTAGTCTTGAATTAGGTCCTCAAATAGGATTTTTAGTATCAGCCAAAGCTAAATCCGGTGGAGAATCTGAGGACGTTAAGGACGAGCTTAAATCAACCGATGTAAGTTTGAATTTTGGTGCAGGATATGATATTACGCCAAACTTTATGATTGGTGTGCGTTATAGTTTAGGCCTGACACGTTTGCAGGATGAAATTTTCCCCGGAGAAGATGAATCTAAAAATTCTGTTTTTCAAATTTCAGTAGGTTACAAATTTTAATATTTTTAAAAAGTTATATTCTAAGCCTCCCAATTTGGGAGGTTTTTTTATGTAATTAAATCGATATTTTCTTCAAATGAACTTTCAATCTATTTTTTTTTATAAGTTTTATATTGTTAAATTTAATTGGATTGTTTTAAAAAATAAACTCACTAAATTCCGTTAGAGAAGTGATATTAAATTATTGAAATTCATATATTTAATTAAAATTGATTAAATATCTCAAAATAAACTTACAATGAGTTTTTACTTTTTATTATAGAAAAAAAGTACTTATTCTGAGGTTTTTCTTATGTTTGTTAAAAAAAACAATCAAATGAAAAAAATTATTTTAACTGCAGTAGCAGTATTTGCATTTGGATTCGCAAATGCACAAGAAGCAAAATTTGGGCTTAAAGGAGGATTAAATCTTTCTACATTTACGGGTGATACTGATGGTCTGGATCTAAAATTAAAGCCAGGATTTAATGTTGGAGCTTTTGTAGCGGTTAAATTATCAGATAAACTTACATTTCAACCAGAAGCTTTGTATTCGATGCAAGGAACAAAAATTGATGAGTTTGAATTTGAATTAGATAATGCTGTTTATTTAGCTGAAGCCAAGATTAATTTGTCTTATATAAATGTGCCTTTGATGTTAAAATATTATGCTGCTGAAAAATTTAATCTAGAAATCGGACCACAAGTTGGGTTTTTAGTAGCTGCAAAAACAGTAGCTGAGGTAAATGGAAATGAGGGAGAAGAAGATGTTAAAGATAGTTTCGAATCGGTAGATTTCGGACTTAATTTTGGGGCAGGATATGACTTTACAGATAATATCTCAGCTGGCTTAAGATATAATTTAGGTTTGTCTAATATCGCAAAAACAGATTCTGGTGATGATTCTAAGCTGAATAACAGTGTGTTGTCAATTTCATTAGGATACAAATTTTAATATTTTAAAAAATATATAATTTTAGGCCTCTCAATTTGGGAGGCTTTTTTTATGCTCAAAAAAGCTTTACTTTGTAACTATGAATTGGATTTCCTGTATCAAAAGCTATCAGTCATACTTGAAAATCGAACGCGGTTTGTCTAAGAATACTATAGATAATTATTCTTTCGATATTGAACGGTTGTGTCTTTTTTTGACTAAAAATGAAATTGTTGTTTCACCGATTAAAATTGGAGAAGAAACAGTTCAGCAATTTATTTATAGTGTAGCTAAGGAAGTCAATCCACGTTCACAAGCCAGAATCATTTCAGGGCTTAAAAGTTTTTTTAGTTATTTGATATTTGAAGATTATCGGGTAGATAATCCATTAGAACTTATTGAAACTCCTAAAACTGGCAGGAAACTCCCGGACACTTTATCCGTGGATGAGATTGATAGTCTTATTTTTGCGATTGACTTAACCACTAACGAAGGTGAACGCAATCGCGCCATGCTCGAAACGCTTTATGGATGTGGATTGCGGGTTTCCGAATTAGTTTCTTTGAAAATTTCGGATTTATTTTTTGAGGAAGGTTTTGTTAAAATAACGGGTAAAGGAAATAAACAGCGTTTTGTGCCCATAAGTGATTTGACGCAGAAGTACATTCAAATTTACAGGAATACCATTAGAACTCATATCACTATTCAAAAAGGTTTTGAGGATACGCTCTTTTTAAACAGAAGAGGGAAACAGTTAACCAGGGCTATGATTTTTACTATTATTAAAAACTTAGCGGTCAAAATAGATTTGAATAAAACGATAAGTCCGCATACTTTACGACATTCTTTTGCTACTCATCTTTTAGAAAACGGGGCTGATTTGCGCTCTATACAATTGATGCTTGGGCATGAATCGATAACAACGACAGAAATATATGTACATCTTGACAGAACGTTTCTGACACAAGTTCTAAATTCATTTCATCCTAGAAAATAACATTTTGTTAATAATTTAAAATTTAGAATTGTTTAAGAAAGAAAAGGTTTACGGATTAAGCCTAAAATTAAATTTCTGAAAATTCAGTTTATAATCTCATCAAATTGGTGGGATTTTATTGTTAATTTGCCTGTTAAATAAAAAATATAATCTAAATTGTTCACGTATTAAATGTTATAAAAGAATATGGTTTTTGATTTTCCCCAAAACGGAAATTGCCAAGAGGTAAATGATTTTTACAGTAAATTATTTAATGAGATTCCAGATTTAATTTTTGAATTTGTGATTGCTCCTGACAATACCTATTTGTTTCCTTTAGTGAGTAAATCGGTAAACGATTTTTTTGAGCTGTCTTCAAATCATTTTGTTGACAGTGACAAATATGTGATCTATAACAGGATATTTGAAGCTGACCGATTGTCTTTTTTTCAGTCATTGGTAAATGCAAAAAGGAATATTACAAGATGGGATTTTGAGTTTCGGGTTTTATTACCTGAAAAGGGATTGAGATGGCTTAAAGTTTCATCAAAACCAGAATTATATCCTGATGGGAATATTGCTTTTTATGGAAGAATTTCAGATGTAACTGACTTAAAAGAACAGGAAATCAAGCTTAAAATTTCTGAAGAACGATTTAAATTTGCTCTTGAAGCTTCTACAGCAGGAGTATGGGATTGGGATTTAACGACCAATAAAGTTTTTTATTCCTCACAATCGATGAAAATCCTGGAGCAAGAGTCTTTGGATATTTTTGATAATCCGGAACGTTGGGACGAAATTGTGCATCCGGATGATTTAGAAAAATATTACTCTGAAATCCATGATCATTTTGATAATAAAATACCTTTTTATGAAAATTACCACCGTGTTTTAACCTCCAGCGGGAAATACAAATGGATTTTAGACAGAGGAAAAGTAATTGAGCGTGATGAAGATGGGAAGCCATTACGAGTTATTGGCACGCATACTGATATTTCTTCGCAAAAAGAAAAAGAGCTAGAATTAGTGCGAACAATGGAATTGTTTAGTCAGCAAAATAGCCGACTATTGAATTTTTCACATATTGTATCCCATAATTTAAATACACAAGCAGGAAATATTAAATCACTATTAGACATTATAGATGAGGATGATAATTTAGAGAGTAACAAAGAAATGTTGGCTCATTTGCGCACTGTTTCGAATGATTTAAACGAAACAATTGCTAATTTGACTCAATTGGTGCTCATACAAAGTAATTCGAACATTCCTATTAAATCATTAGACTTGAATTTTTATTTAAATAAGACTTTAGATTTAATCAAGAATTTAAAAAATTACAATCAAGTTACCATCATAAATGAGATTCCTGAAGGTGTTTTTGTCGATTTTAATCCGGCATACCTAGAAAGTGTTTTGTTGAATTTTACAACAAATGCTATAAAATATTCGAATTCTAATAAACCAGTGGAGATAAAATACTCGTTCTCATTGGAAAATGGTAAAAAGACCTTATCGATTTCAGATAATGGATTAGGCATCGATTTGAAGAAATATGGAGATTCTCTTTTTGGTATGTACAAAACATTTCACAAGCATGAAGAAGCTAGGGGATTAGGATTGCATATCACGAAGAATCAAATAGAATCGATGAAAGGGACTGTTTCGGTTGAAAGTGAAGTAGGAGTAGGGACTACTTTTAAAATCGTTTTTCACGACAGTTTGAATGATTAGTTAATTGGGTTGATAAATAACAAAGTATCTTTTAAAGTAACTATATAGTATGCAAAAAAAAAACTTCTCAGCGATGAGAAGTTTTTTTATATTAAAATTTAAATAAATTATTTAGCGATATTCACGGCTCTTGTTTCACGAATTACAGTTACTTTAACTTGTCCAGGATACGTCATTTCTGTTTGGATTTTTTGAGAGATATCAAAAGATAAGTTAGCTGCGTTTTCATCAGAAACTTTTTCGCTTTCCACAATTACACGAAGTTCTCTACCAGCTTGAATTGCATAAGCGTTTTTTACACCGCTGAATCCGTAAGCTACTTCTTCAAGATCTTTTAGACGTTGAATATAAGAATCCAATACTTGTCTTCTCGCTCCTGGTCTTGCGCCTGAGATTGCATCACAAACCTGAATAATTGGCGATAATAATGATTTCATTTCTATCTCATCGTGGTGTGCTCCAATAGCGTTACAAACCTCTTCTTTTTCACCATATTTCTCCGCCCATTGCATTCCTAATAATGCGTGTGGTAAATCACTTTCAGCATCTGGTACTTTACCAATATCGTGTAATAAACCAGCTCTTTTAGCCAATTTTACGTTTAGACCAAGTTCAGCAGCCATGATTCCACAAAGTTTAGAAACTTCACGGGAGTGTTGTAATAAATTCTGTCCGTAAGAAGAACGGTATTTCATACGTCCTACCACTTTAATCAATTCAGGATGTAAACCATGAATTCCTAAATCGATAACGGTACGTTTACCAACTTCTATAATTTCATCGTCAATTTGTTTAGCAGTTTTTGCAACTACTTCTTCAATACGAGCCGGGTGAATTCTTCCGTCAGTTACTAATTTATGTAAAGCCAAACGTGCAATTTCTCTACGTACAGGATCAAAACAAGAAAGGATAATTGCTTCTGGTGTATCATCTACAATGATTTCTACTCCAGTCGCAGCTTCCAGTGCACGGATATTTCTACCTTCACGACCAATGATTCTACCTTTTACGTCGTCAGATTCAATGTTAAATACCGAAACACAGTTTTCTACTGCTTCTTCTGTACCAACTCTTTGAATAGTATTGATGATGATTTTTTTAGCTTCTTGTTGTGCAGTTAATTTTGCCTCTTCAATAGTGTCTTGAATATGAGACATTGCTTTGCTTTTTGCTTCCGCTTTCAATCCTTCTACTAATTGATCTTTAGCTTCTTCAGCAGATAAACCAGAGATAACTTCCAATTGTTGCAATTGACTTTTATGCAATTTGTCAACTTCAGATTGTTTCTTATCTAGGTTTTCAATTTTAGTGGTGTATTCTAAAGTTTTAGATTCGAAATCATCATTTACTTTTTTAGCTTTTGATAATTCATTAGAAACTTGAGATTCTTTGTCACGAACTCTTTTTTCTATTTCTGCAACTTTTTTATCACGGGATAAAATAACCTGTTCGTGCTCTGATTTTAATTCAATAAACTTTTCTTTTGCTTGAAGAATTTTATCTTTTTTTATGTTTTCAGCTTCCAGATTTGCATCTTTTAATATGGATGCTGCTTCTTTTTTTGCGTTTTTAATTAAGTTTGAAATATTGCTTTTTTCAATCAATTTGGCGATCCCAAAACCTCCCGCAATACCTATAATTCCTGAAATAATAATCGTTAATATGTTGTCCATGTTTGTTAAAATTTATATATAAAAAAGCCTACATTAGATTGCTTGTATAAACTCGAAAAGACAAGTTTTGAGCTAACTCGTTGTTCAAGCTTCCAAACTGAATTGGCTTGCTATAGTAACGATGATTTGCTCATTCTAAATTGTTAGTGTTGAGTTTACCAAATATGAACTAATGTAGGCAGTATCTTAGTTTTTGTAAAGAACGTTTATTTGTCGAGATATTGATCTAAAATCGCATTGATTTTTTTAATTCTTTCGATGGTTGCTTCTCCATCTATCGCATTATCAATTTGTTTTTGTTCCGTTTGTGAGGCAAATTGTAAAGCACACATGGCTAATACATCTTGCTTGTCACGAACTGCATAATTTTCTTCAAATTGCTTGATCATCGTATCAATTTTTTTTGAAGCGCTTCTAAGGCCTTCTTCCTGAGAGAAATCAACCGTTAACGGGTAGACTCTGTCTGCGATTGATATTTTAATTTTAAGCTTTTCGTCCATATCTTTTATTAATCTGATAGCTGTGCTATACAGTAATCAATTTCGCGAATTAATGAATTTATTTTAAGCTTCGTATCTCTTTTATTATCGTCACTGCCTAGTAATGTATTTGCTACTTTGAGTGTTTCATACTGCGTTTTTAGCGCTTCAATCTCTTGTGACTGAGTTTGTATTATGGATGCAGTTTTTGTTAATTCGTTTTTCAAATCTTGATTATTTTTCTCCAAACCTTTCATTTTTGTGAAAAGTTTTTCAATCTTACTTTCAAGAGTATCAATAATTTCTGCAATTGCACTCATTATATATCTTATTCATTACATAATCATACAAAGTTAGTATTCCTTTTTAATTTTGCAATATTTTATTATTTTTTTTGCATTAAATTAATTAAATATCAGTTGTACAAATGGTTACGAACCATTTTTTTTATCGCTGTTTTGAATACTTTTTTTATCTTAGCAAAAATGTAAACGATGAGATTTCCTGTATTTTTTTTATTTTTTTGTACTTCTGTTTTTGCACAAGTTGACTATCCAAAAGATTATTTTAGATCTCCTTTAGATATTCCGATGCAATTATCAGGAAATTTTGGAGAATTGAGACCCAACCATTTTCATGCAGGTTTTGATTTAAGAACGCAACAAAAAGAAGGATTAAAAGTATACGCAGTGGCCGATGGTTATGTGTCAAGAATAAAGATTTCTACTTTTGGAAACGGAAAAACAATTTACATCAACCATCCCAATGGGTACACATCAGTTTATGGGCATTTAAAAATGGCCAATGGCGAAATAGAAAACTACATCAAGAAAACGCATTATAAAGAAGCATCATTTGAAATCGAAATGTTTTTTAAACCTGATGAAATGGTGGTAAAAAAAGGAGAAATCATTGCTTTTTCGGGTAATACAGGAGCTTCAGAAGGACCACATTTACATTTTGAATTTCGAGATACTAAAACAGAGTTTATAATCAATCCGATGCTTTTTGGGTACGATAAATTTTTAAAAGATACAAAGAAACCTGTCGTTTCCGGAGTTTATGTGTATCCTTTGGATTCAAAAACTACGGTTAATCACTCGAAACGACCTTTGTTGCTAAATGTTTCTTTGCAAAAAGATGGAACTTACCTTGCTGATAAAGTAGTTGCAAACGGTACAATAGGTTTTGGTATTTCGGCTTATGATACTGATGATGTTTCGTTTAATAATAACGGAGTATATAAAGTGCAGTCTTTTTATAATGGAAAACCAAATTTCGGTTATGAATTCAATACCTATTCATTTGACGAAATGCGCTATATCAATGCGCTGATTGATTATTCTAGATATAAGAAAATGCAGCAACGGGTTCAGAAATTATTCATGAAAAACCCGTACAATCTTAGCATTATACAAGCCGATGAAAATAAAGGAGTTTTACAGGTAACTCCAAATTTAGCATCTTTATATCGTATTGAAGTTTCGGATTTTTTTGGAAATAAAAAAACAATAGCCATTCCTATTCAATATGATTTATTGTCTACAACTATCAGTCCTGAGCCAGTGCAATCGAACTATTTTGTTAAAGCGAATAAAGACAGCAATTTTGCTTTAGCGAATATGTCGGTTTTCTTTCCTGCGGGAACTTTTTACGAAGATTTTGATTTGAATTTTGATGTAAAAAATGACACGTTGTTTTTACACGACGATACAGTTCCTGCCCACACTAATTTTACGGTTTCAATTGAAGACACAAAATCGACTGAAGCACAGAAAGAGAAAATGTTCATTGGCAGAATAGAAGGAAAGAAAATAAATTACAATCCAACCTATAGAAAAGACAGCATATTCAATACAAAGGTTAAAATTTTAGGTAAATATGCTTTGGTTGCAGATACTATTGCACCAAAAATTACTATGGCGGTTCCTGTTGAAGGGAAATGGATTAGCGAGCAAAAAACAATTCAGCTTTCTATATACGATGAAGTGTCTGGCATAAAATCATACAACGGCTATTTAAACGGAAAATGGGTGTTATTCGAATATGATAATAAAACCAGAAAACTAACCCATTATTTTACTGATGGAATTGTTGCTGAAGGTGCCAATGATTTAAAAGTTGTTGTGATTGATAATGTAGGAAATTCAACTACCTTTGAAACTCGTTTTTTTAGAAGCCAAAAAAAATAAAAACCAAATAATTTGAGTACTAATAAATTAATTTTTGTTTTCTTTTTCTTCTTCGTAAGCCTATCTTTATTGGCTCAAACGGCTAGAATAAAAGGAGTTATTTTAGACAAAAACAATCAACCCGTAGGTAACGTAAATGTTTCTTATTCCAGTATTGGCACTCAATCCAATAAAAATGGATTTTACGATCTAAAAGTTCCTGCGAACCAAAAAGTAACGCTTGTTTTTACGCATGTTTCGTTAAAAAAAATAACAATAACTTTTTCTTTGGATTCCAATGAGCAAAAGGAATTCAACCCAGTGATGAGTGATCAGGAAGAACAAATGGGTGAAGTGATTGTGACGTCCAATAACCGAAAGCTGATTCAAGGGATTTCTACAATTGAGCCTGAGGTTATTCGGAAAATTCCTGGAGCTAATGCCGGTATCGAAAATATTTTAAAAACCTTACCTGGAGTAAACTCTAATAACGAATTGAGTACACAATACGCCGTACGCGGTGGGAATTATGATGAGAATTTGGTTTATGTAAACGAAATTGAAGTCTATCGCCCGTTCCTGATTCGTTCGGGACAGCAAGAAGGTTTGAGTTTCACTAATACTGATTTGGTACAAAATGTTGATTTCTCGGCGGGAGGTTTTCAAGCTAAATTCGGGGATAAACTATCATCTGTTTTAGATATTACATATCGAAAACCGGTTAAATTTGGCGCAAGCCTTGAAGCTAGTTTTCTTGGCGGAAGCCTTTCTGTTGATGCGGTTTCTAAAGATAAAAAATGGTCTGCGGTAACGGGAGTTCGATATCGAAACAACAGCCTTTTGGTAAAAAGCCAAGAGACGCAGACGAATTTTACGCCGTCATTTGCAGATATTCAAACCAATATAAATTATCAGGCTTCGGCTAAATGGCAGTGGAGTTTTTTGGGGAATATTTCTCAAAATAAATACCAATATCAGCCATTGACGAGACAGACTACTTTTGGAACCATAGATAATCCTATGGCACTTACTGTTTTTTATGAAGGTCAGGAAAAGGATAAATACGATACGTATTTTGGAGCTTTAAAAACAACATTCAATGTTTCGGATAATTTTACGTTGAAATTCATCGGTTCTGTTTTTCATACTTTAGAACAAGAATATTTTGATATTTTCGCGCAATATCGTTTAGGTGAAGTGGATTCCAGTATTGGGTCAGAAACTTTTGGAGAAGTTGCTTTTACAAGAGGAATTGGTTCGCAGCTGAGTCATGCCAGAAATGATTTGGATGCACTAATTGTAAATACCGAGATAAAAGGATTCCACGACTGGAAAGAAAATCAATTTGAATGGGGAATTAAATATACACGGGAATCCATTCGTGACAGAATAATAGAGTGGGAGGTAATTGATTCGGCTGGTTTTTCATTGAATCCACCAATTATTGATTTGCCTAAAAATGATCAGCCGTATTCGCCTTACACCGGACCGCTTGTTCCGTATCAAAATATTCGAGCGACTAATTTTAACTCCATCAATAGATTTTCGGGTTATGGTCAATGGAGTTTGAAATCGAATATTGGTTCGAGTGAAGTTTGGTATAATGCTGGCGTGCGCATGCACAATTGGGAAGTTATAGGTACTGCTATAACTGGAAAGTCCCAAATTACTTTTAGTCCCAGAGCACAGTTTGCCATAAAACCAGACTGGGAGAAAGATATGGTTTTTAGACTTTCAGGAGGATTATACCATCAGCCGCCATTTTACAGGGAATTGAGAGGTGAGGATGGAATGGTGCAACCCAATACTAAGGCGCAACAATCGGTGCATATTGTTTTTGGGAATGATTATAGTTTTAAGATGTGGGATCGTCCTTTTAAATTGGTTTCAGAGTTGTATTATAAATCGCTGACAGATGTAAATACGTATACGATTGACAACGTTCGCATTCGTTACGCAGCCAATAATAATGCAACAGCCTATGCGCAAGGATTAGATGTTCGCTTGAACGGGGAATTTGTACCCGGAACAGAATCTTGGTTTAGCTTTGGCTATTTGAAAACAGAAGAAAACAGCAATGAAAAAGGATATATTGCCAGACCTACGGATCAACGACTGAAATTTGGGCTTTTGTTTCAAGATTATATGCCTAATATTCCAAGTATAAAATTGTACTTGAATTTGGTTTACAATACTGGATTGCCAGGAGGTTCGCCATCATATGCTGATTCTTACTTATACCAAAATCGATTGAATGATTACCGCCGTGTGGATGTTGGTTTCTCCAAAGTTTTCATAGATAACACTACAAGAAAAGAGAATAATACGGGTTGGTTTAAAAACTTTAAAGAGTTGGCGATAGGATTAGAAATTTTTAATCTTTTTGACAATCAAAATGCCATTACGAATACCTGGGTTCGGGATGTATATTCGAAAAATCAATATGCAATTCCTAATTATATGACCACCAGAGTTTTTAATGTAAAATTGACTGCGAAGTTATAAACGTTAAGAAGCGGTAAAGTTTAACCCAATTTTAATTCGTTAAATCAAGTATTGAATGGCGTTACCATTTTTAAAAATGATTACATTTGAATTTTAATAGTACAACAACATGAAAAAACTACATATCACAATATTAGGAATCGCAATTCTGCTTTTAACCAGTTGTAAAGAAGAGGTTGAAAAACCAAAAGTTACTTACGATGGAGCGAGTAGGGCTAAAGAACTAGCCAAAGCGGATTCTACACAAATACAAATTGCCGATTTGCCACTTCAAATGGAAGGAACGGATTATTTGATTCATCCCGTAGCTGATTTAAGCATTCGCGAGAAAGGGATAAAATCGAGATATGGTTCTTCCAGTGTGAACGATTTGAGTTTTACTATATCTAATTATGGCGAATATGAAATCACAGGTTTTTTGCAGAATTTAAAATTTCAAAAAGTTGATTCGGATTCCATCAGAAAATTGACAGACAAACCTGTTTTGATTCAAACTGCTACGTATTTAAAATCGGTTGCTGACAAAACCAATAACCAAATTATGGTGTACACCATGGTTGATATGGATACGAATAAAGACGGAAAATTAGATACAAGTGATATAAAAGCATTGTATTTAAGCGAAATTAGTGGCGAAAAATTCACTAAAATATCTTCCGATTTTCAGGAATTAATAGATTGGAAATTGATAGGTTCAAAAAATCGTTTGTACTATAGAACCGTTGAAGATACTAACAAAAACGGAGAGTTTGATAAGAAGGATGTGGTGAATTACTACTATATCGATTTGTCAAAAAAAGAATGGAAAATAATTGGTTACGAGCCAGTTTAGAAGCACCGATTTTAAATCAAAATATCACTTTCCAAGTCTGATTTTTCAATGGTGAAATCAAATCCCAGTTGTTTTACTAATTGAATAACCAGGTTTTTATACCAGTTTTCGGATTTGGGATGAATGTATATTTTTTCAATCAATTGATTGATATCTACATTGATTTTAAGTCCCTCATTGATTTTGATGTCACTTTTACCAATGTCTGTGATGATGCGTACTTCGCCTTCATACTGAAAACTTTTTCGCTTGAATAAAAAAGGAAAAAACATATCATCAAACGGAATGTGTTCTTTTTTGTAATCGATGTAATTTACTTCCCCAATATATTGATTGAAATTAGTTTCCGGAATAAGGGATTCCTGTAATCTGCCAATGGTTGATTGAATCGCCAAACCTTCACTATTTTGCGTGAAAATTTGCCACATAGCAAACGATTCATATTCATTGATATGCCAGCTGCTAATCGCAACTTTTTCCCGATGTGTTTTGTAATAGTTTAAAAAGTCAGGATTGTCAATGGAAAGTTTTTTTATTTCCTCAAAAGTGGGTTCGCTAAAAGTGCCTTCATATTGATCTTCAAATTTATCAGATCGCGACATGAATAACTTCTCGGACATTAATAAATCTAAGAATTTAGATAAGTCAAGATATTTCCAAACAATAGTGTTTGGGTCTTCAGGTAGTTTTATGTTTTGATTATTGATGTACATTTAAATTATTTAAAAAATTGTCGGGGCAACAAGTAAATAAGACATGTAAAGTTCACCAATTTATTTTAGAATTATGATTTAAGGACTTGTTTTTTTATAATGATTTTTTGTCCATTCAGCTTTTCTATTTCATAGCTGTCTTTTTTAAGATTTTCAATTCTCCACAATAAAAAATCACACTCGTCTTTAAAATCAATTGCCGTTAAACCATTTATTGATTTTATTTCTTCTTCTGTAGCTAATTCTTTTGCTGAACTTTCAGAATTGTTGTTTTTACCGACTATTATTAACTTACCATTTTTCAAAAAACAATCGGCATCAAAACTCATTTGTAAAGAAATAGGTTTGTTTGAAAGTTTTAAATAATATTTAGAATTGTCATTGTTTAGTATCATAATTGAGGATAATTGAGAAAAGAATTTGAGCCCGATTTTATTTTCAATATTGGCCCTGATTTCAATTTTTAAATCATCAAATCGTGTGTTGCCTATCATCAAATTATCAAAGCTTAAAGTCTCGTACTTGTTGATTTCCATATTTGAAAGACTCATTGTCAATCGCGAACCAGAAATTATTGCATCTTGATTTTCTTGTTTTAGTTTTTTAAAAAAGGGTTCTTTCTCAGAAACTTCAAAAAAGTCGTTATATCCTAAGTCTACTAAACAGTTTTTGAATTCAGTTTCATGGATATTAAAAGTAGTAAAATGTCGGTTATTTTTATAATTAATGTGCATTTCAAGCATTTCGTCTGAATATTCAAAAGTTGATTTTGAGACGTATAAAAGTTTTTTTTCAAAATCAATTTTCCAGTTCAGCTTGTTGATTGCATTTGCACCCAATAAATAATAATTATTACAAGCCAAAAACGGCATGTCATATACGACACTTTTTATGTTTTTAATTTCGAAAGTGCCTATTGTTACTGTTTCAATCATGGCTTCTGACATTGAGTTTACATTTTCATTACTGTCAGTAATATTCTTTTTCCCAGCAATTCGTATTTTAGTATCACTTGCTTTCGCAGATGTAATAACTCCAATAGCTGCACCTGTATCTAACACAAAATCAGTTTCGACACCATTTATTTGTCCCTTGAAAACTAATAATGATGATGAAGTAGTAAAGGGAATTGTATCAATTTTGACAGATTGAGCTTTGCTTAAAAAAGATATTAAAAACAGCACTGAGAGTAGTAGATTTTTTCTCATTGGTATTGATTTGATTTTTGAGATTTTAGTTTTCGTAATGTTCGACCGATGAAGATACCACCAATAATTCCTGGTAAACTCCACGCTAAAACTGCGGGTAAATAAGTGTTATTAATGACAAGAAATGCCGTAAAAGCTGCAATATAAGCTCCAGTCATTCTACCGATATGATTCTTTAATCCGTATAATTTATCAGTTACTTTTCCGGTGTAAGCTTTGTATTCAACGGAACATAATCGCAAACTAATACTTCCAAACAAAATATAAACTATTCCGAAAATTTGTTTTGCTAACATATATTTAAACCCAATATAAAAGAAGATAATACTGGAAATAAGCATTAGAATAGTCAAAAAAGCATCGCCTATTTTAGGTTTTTGACCCAGATGAGCCTTTTTTAAATGGATCATTCGATAGCCTGAAATAGACAGGTAAATTGTAAACACGCCTACTATAAAAAGGAATAAGTTAGGATGTACATACGAAAGGTAGAATGCGCACAAACCAGTTGAAACCATGGCTAAAGTAAATACTTTGCCAAGTTTTTTATGAATGACATCTCCTTTTTTGCGAATTAAAAGCAGCGTTCCTAACAGTAATCCGGTAAATCCAGAAATGATATGAATGGTTAAGATAATTTTGAAAATCATATTTTTCAGTATTAAATTAAAAAGGTTGAGTAAATATATTAGATGTTACTCAACCTTTTTTAAATTTTTTACTGAACTGTAATTTTAACAGTCTGAAGTGTATTTTATGGTAACTTACTCGAAAGACTGCATGGTAACTAATTTATTATATGTCCCATTCATTGCAATAAGTTCCTCGTGTTTTCCTTGCTCCACTATTTTTCCTTTTTGCATTACCACAATCAAATCGGCTTTTTGAATGGTAGACAGACGGTGCGCAATAACAATTGAAGTTCTGTTTTGCATCATGTTTTCTAGTGCTACTTGAACGAATTTTTCGCTTTCGGTATCCAATGCTGATGTAGCTTCATCCAAAATCATAATTGGAGGATTTTTCAAAACCGCTCTGGCAATGGATAATCGTTGTTTTTGTCCACCGGAAAGTTTGTTTCCGCTGTCGCCAATATTTGTATGAATTCCCAGTGGCAAGTCTTTCACAAATTCGTAAGCATTTGCAATTTTTAGGGCTTCAATGATTTCTGTATCAGTGGCATCATGTTTTCCCAAAGCAATATTAGCTTTTATAGTATCATTAAACAAAATACTGTCTTGCGTTACTAATCCCATTAAATCACGAAGGGAATGCAGGTTCATGTCTTTGATATCAATTCCATCAATAGCGATTGTACCTTCATTTACATCATAAAAACGAGTCAATAAATTGGCAATCGTACTTTTCCCACTACCAGATTGTCCTACAAGAGCAACGGTTTGTCCTTTTTTAACTTGAAGCGAAAAGTCTTTTAAAACGTTCTCGTCTTCATATCTGAAATTAATATTCTTAATTGCGATACTGTCTTCAAAAGTTAATTTTTTAATCGCATTTTCGCTGTCTGTAATCTCATTTTTTACTTCTAAAACTTCAAAAACACGTTGGGCTGCGGCTAGTCCATTTTTTACTGAATAGGAAGCTTTAGAAATGGCTTTGGCAGGAGTTAAGATGTTATAGGCAAGACCCATGTAAGCTAGAAATTTAGCTCCATCAAGTAATGCTTTTCCATTAGGTAATTTGTCAACAAGTACCATTTTTCCACCAAACCAAAGCAATATGCAAATAGTAATTATCCCTAAGAACTCACTTAAAGGTGTAGCTAAGTTATTTTTTTTACCTATACTGTTAGACAATTTTAAAACTCGTGTAACTGAATCATTAAATTTTTGTTTAAAATTTGATTCGGCATTATAGCTTTTAACAACTTTTAGTCCAGATAATGATTCTTCTACAATCGAAATTAGATAACCGTTTTCATACTGTACTCTTTCGGATTTGCTGCGCAGTGATTTACCAATTTTTGATATTAATAGTCCTGAAAGAGGGATGAAAATAAAGACAAACAAGGTGAGCTTGAAACTGATTGCAATCATACCAACGAGGGTGAATATGATGGTCATAGGCTCCTTAACAATCAATTCTAAGACAGAAAAAAAAGAATTTTGAACCTCATTTACATCACCTAACATTCGAGCCATAATATCACCTTTTCTTTTTTCAGAATAGTAGGAAACAGGTAAGTTGATGATTTTGTGATACATTGAATTTCTTAAATCCTTCAATACACCATTTTTAAGATGCATCAAATGATTAGATGCTAAGTAATTAAATAGATTTTTGAATAGGAAAGTTATACTCACTATGGCAATAACTAACAGTAAGGCAAATTCAGGACCATTCTTTTCGGTTAGTAGTGTGATGTTGTAATATAAGTATTCTTTAGAAAATTTGATGATGTCAAAAATAGACTCTAAAACAGGTTTTTGATTAACTTTTTCAGTAGTGCCAAAAAGCACATCCATCATTGGGATTAATGCAATAAAAGACAAGGTGCTAAAGAGTGCGTAAAAAATATTGAATATTACGTTCCAAACCACATGAGAACGGTACGGGTTTGTGAAAGGAATAATTTTTTTGAAATTTGAATCCATTTAAGTTGTTTTTTTATCATCAAGACCCGATAAGTTCTCTACTTATCGGGTCTGTCTGAAAAATCAATTTTGTTTTTTTTTATTAATTCAATTGCATTGAAGTAATAATGTTTTTTATTTTATTGTCCAAAATGCTTTCTACTTCGTTGAAATCTGCTACTGAATCCAATTCCGTATTTACACTGATATAGAATTTTATTTTAGGCTCCGTTCCACTTGGTCTGGCGCAAATTTTAGAACCATCTTCGGTATAATAAATCAATACGTTCGATTTTGGAATTTCCATTTTGGTTTCCTCATCAGTAAGCAAGTTTTTAGCTATTGAAGATTGGTAATCCTCTACCATGACAACTCGTTGTCCGTTGATTTCTTTCAATGGATTTTCACGCAAATCAATCATCATCTGATTAATTTCCTGTAAGCCATCCATTCCTTTTTTGGTCAATGAAACTAAATATTCTTTGTAAAAACCGTTATCAACATACAGTTGTAGTAGTTCTTTGTAAACCGTGCTTCCTTTTGCTTTGGCTTGAGCCGCAACTTCGCAAATCAATAAAGTAGCCGCAACAGCATCTTTATCACGTACGGCATCGCCTACCATATAACCAAAACTTTCTTCGCCACCTCCAATGAATTCCAACTCAGGAAAATCCTTAATCATTTTGGCAATCCATTTGAAACCAGTCAAACCAACTTTGCATTCTACACCGTAGTTTGTTGCTAATTCCATCATCATAGGAGTAGAAACGATTGTAGAACCCACAAATTGTTTGCCATTGATTTTACCTGCTTTTTTCCATTGTTCCAATAAAAATGCAGTCATCAAAATCATGGTTTGATTTCCATTAAGCAACGTCATTTTGCCTTCGTTATTTCTAACGGCAATTCCTAAACGGTCACAGTCAGGGTCAGTCCCAATAACGATATCCGAATTTGTCTTGTCTGCCAATGCCAATGCCATTGTCAATGCTTCCGGCTCTTCAGGATTTGGAGATTTAACAGTTGGGAAATCACCATTCGGCACTCTTTGTTCTTCAACAATATTCACATTAGGATAACCCGCTTGCGATAAAGTATCAGGAACTAATTTTATAGATGTTCCGTGCAAAGAAGTGAAAACAATATTCAGATTTTTTTTGGCTTCAGCCGAAGTTCCAAAGCTCGCATTTTCGATAGTCGATTTGATAAAAGCTTCATCAACTTCTGTATCAATATAGTGTATCAAATCTTCATTGGCAGTAAACTTGATTTGATTGTAATTTAAATTCTCAATAACATTGATGATTCCCTCATCTTCCGGCGGCACAATTTGTCCACCATCTTGCCAGTACACTTTGTATCCATTATATTCCGGTGGATTGTGTGATGCCGTAAGAACAATTCCGCACTGACAGCCTAAATGTTTCACTGCAAATGACAATTCTGGAGTAGGTCTCAATTCCGAAAACAAATACACTTCAATTCCGTTAGCCGAGAAAACATCCGCAACTAATTTGGCCAACGTATCACTATTATGACGACAATCGTAAGCAATAACCGCTTTCAAAGGCTGGTTAGGAAATGCAGTATGTAGGTAATCCGAAAGTCCTTGCGTGCTTTTTCCAAGTGTGTATTTATTGATGCGATTGTTTCCCACACCCATAACTCCGCGCATTCCACCAGTTCCAAATTCAAGATTTTTATAAAAACTCTCTTCCAGTTCTTTAGGCGATGTAGTCATCAATTCTTTAATTGCTTCCTGCGTAGCGGTGTCAAATGTTGGCGTAAGCCACTCATTTACTGCGTCCAAAATGTTTTGTTTGATATCCATTCGATATGTTTTTTAGTTTCTAAATTCGTAATTAAAATTTAAATACAGTTGTTTTGTTTTAGGAGCTATATCCTGCTATTCGCTGTATCTTTTTCTTTTTTTAAAGAAAAAAAAGAAAAAGGATGCCGCTGTTATCAGGGCTAGTTATAGTGTAAACGATAACTATTATCTTTAAATTTAGTTTTAGTTAAATTTATAAAAAATTAACTTCACTCGACACTTTATAACGCTCTTCATTATTTTTTGTTCGCAAAATTATTTCGCCAAGAAATCCGGCCAAAAATAATTGTGTTCCCAAAATCATCGTGGTAAGTGCGATGTAAAACCAAGGATTATTTGTTACCAGACTATAGCGCATGTCATTATACATATGATATAGTTTTGAAATACCAATATATCCGGCAAGCATAAACCCGATAATAAACATTAACGATCCCATGGCACCAAATAAATGCATCGGTCTTTTTCCAAAACGGGAAAGAAACCAAATGGTAATTAAATCCAAGAAACCATTGATGAAACGTTCCATACCAAACTTGGTCTCACCGTATTTTCTGGCTTGATGCTGTACTACTTTTTCGCCAATTTTTCCAAAACCGGCATTTTTTGCCAAAACCGGAATGTATCGGTGCATTTCGCCCGAAACTTCAATGTTTTTTACAACAACATTTTTGTATGCTTTCAATCCGCAATTGAAATCATTCAATTCAACTCCCGAAGTTTTTCTCGCAGCCCAGTTGAATAATTTAGAAGGCAAGTTTTTTGCCACTACGGAGTCGTAGCGTTTCTTTTTCCATCCGGAAACCAAATCATATTTACCGTTGGTAATCATATCATACAATCCCGGAATTTCCTCTGGACTGTCCTGCAAATCAGCATCCATAGTAATAATTACATCACCTTGTGCTTTTGCAAAACCAGCATGTAGCGCTTGCGATTTACCAAAATTTTTCATGAAACGAACCCCTTTTATATGAGGGTTTTCTTGTGCAAATCCTTCAATAATAGTCCATGAATTATCAGTACTTCCATCATCCAAAAAAATGATTTCGTACGTATAATTATGAGATTGCATCACTTTGATGATCCAGTTGTATAGTTCATTAAGTGATTCCTCTTCATTAAGAAGCGGTATGAGTATAGATAAATTCATTAATTTTTATTCTTGTGTAGATTTGCTTTTAAAGAATGCTGCCAAAATTAATCCGAAAATTGAACTAAAAACAATACTAAAAATAGATCCTTTTAGTAATTCCAATGTAGAATAAGGATTGTTTTCTTTCATTTTTGCTATAGCGTCGTTAATGGCTGATGCTGGTGTACCAAATTTTTGCATCATGTTGACAGTATATTTAATCATTAATTCACTTAAAGTCTCTTTAGCAGAAGGATCAATAAAATTGAATAAAAGAACATTAAAAAGTGTTGAAATTAAAATACCTATTAGTGTAGCAATGAAGTAAGTTGTAAAAGCATCTTTGAAAGAAAAAACATTGTTGAGCTCTTTTTTTGTTTTCGAAAGTAAAATAATTCCCAATGTAAGATAAACCAAAATACTTAAGACTCCAATCCACCAAGAAGTAAACAAATTTAAATCAATAGCGTAAATTGTTGAAGTAATTAATGCAGAAACAATTCCAATTGTTACTCCATAGGTTATTCCATTCTTTTTAATAATTTCATTTATCATTGTTGTTGTTTTAGAATTAATCCACAAATATAACAATTCCCAATATATTCGTAGCTAAAAATCGTTTTTTACGATTATATAAAAAAAGTGATACAAAGATTTGTTTATTGGAAAATAATTGTAAATTTGCAAACTCAAAATAATAGTGTAAAACAAAAAGTTATAAGGAGTTTATACCTTTTCTGTTAGAAGAAAAGCTTCAAGACTAATTATAATTAACAAATAAAAAAGATTAACAAGATGAAAAAAGGAATTCACCCAGAAAATTACAGATTAGTTGCATTTAAAGACATGTCAAATGACGAAGTTTTTATCACTAAATCTACTGCAGATACAAAAGAAACATTAACAGTTGACGGAGTTGAATATCCAGTTGTGAAAATGGAGATCTCTAGAACTTCTCACCCTTTTTACACAGGTAAATCTAAACTTATTGATACTGCAGGACGTATTGATAAATTCAAAACTAAATACGCTAAACACGTTAAATAATTTTAACTCGTTTTCAAATACAATTAAGCCTTCCTTTTTGGGAGGCTTTTTTATTTTTATCTATTTGAAAACTTTGTAACTTTGGTGTCAATATTATTAAAACGGCAGGTTGATGAAATTAATTTTCGAATCAACAAATAACCGAATCAACAAATAAACAATTTTTATGAATTACATACTTTTTGACGGACCTTCCAGAAACGGCTTATTGCCTTTTACTTTTACGCGTCCGGTTGCGGATATTCTTATTGGAATCATGACCATTCGTCAAAAATGGGAAATGCGTTTGGGTTCTACTACAACTACATTGACAGAGGAATATTTGTCTGAGAAATTCCCAATGGTAGAATTAGAAGAGAATGTAATGATAAACGCTTCCTTTCTTCCTAATGATGTTTTAGCAGAAATGGTTAGTAATCTGGAACCCAATCAGGCTATTTTCAAAGGAGACGAAGTAATTGCTTTTTATACGAATGATGAGCAGGAAGAAGTAAATTTTGATACCTATGAAATTATTGAATATACTGATGATTGCTTGACTATTGAGCATACTTGGGATATTTTTTCTAAAAATGATGCAGCGATACGAGAAGATTTTGAATACCTGACAGAGGATAGAAAATCACAACCAATACCAAAAAGTGTCAATGTCATTGCACCTGAAAATATATTTATAGAAGAAGGGGCGAAGTTAGAATTTGTGACTTTAAATGCTTCTGCAGGTCCTATTTATATTGGTAAAGATTCAGAAATCATGGAAGGTTCCGTAATCAGAGGGCCTTTTGCCTTGTGCGAAAATGCACAAGTGAAAATGGCTTCAAAAGTATATGGTGCTACAACCGTAGGACCTTATTCCAGAATTGGTGGTGAAGTAAAAAATGTGGTGCTTTTTGCATATTCAAATAAAGGGCATGATGGGTTTTTAGGAGATTCTGTTCTTGGCGAATGGTGTAATATTGGAGCCGACAGTAATAATTCTAATCTAAAGAATAATTACGAAGAAGTGAAATTGTGGAGTTATGAAACGGAAGGTTTTGCTAAAACAGGACTTCAGTTTTGCGGATTGATGATGGGAGACCACAGTAAATGTGGCATTAACACCATGTTCAATACGGGAACGGTAGTAGGCGTAAGCGCTAATATCTTTGGCAGCGGATTTCCTCGCAACTTTGTGCCTAGCTTTTCTTGGGGTGGTGCTTCCGGTTTTACCACTTATGTGACCAAAAAAGCTTTTGAAACGGCTCGATTAGTGATGAGTCGCAGAAACGTAGATTTTGATGAAAGAGAAGCTGCTATTCTTGAACATGTTTTTGAAGAATCAAAAAAGTGGAGAAAAGAATAATTTCTCATTTTAGATATAAAAAAAGCCTCTTGATAGAGGCTTTTTTATTTTAAGTTAACCTTTTATTGATAAGCATAAATAAGTGACCCATTTTTTATTAAGTTAATTAGGGTGTTGGCATTGTTGTCCGGAACTGAAAAACATCCCCAACTGAATTTACTAAACATCTTTTTTGACGAATGGACAACGATATTTCTTTTCAAAGCATTCGAATTTTTATCATTTTCCAACCCATCTAATCGTAAAGAATATCCCCACATCCCTTGATAGGTCTGTAATGTAAGATAGCATCCTAATGAAGTGGCTTTGCTTCCTTCAATATTGCTAAAGGAACTTGGAGTCAATCCTGTTCCTGAGCCAGAACCATGGTCAACATTACTGGTTAGAAGTATTTTGTTGTTTTTTAAATCAATAACGTAGAGCCTTGCTTCGTTGATTGATTTTGAAAAATCAATGAGTGTAATAATATTTTTATTTTTGGCTTTAAAGCCCCATTTTGTTTGTACTTCGCAAGCTTTCTGTACAATTTCTTCATTGCTTTGGGCTGCAATAAACTGGAAAGCGCACAAGAGAATAATTGTTAATGTTTTTGTCATGATCTAGTTTTTAAATTTTCATTCAACCTATAAAAGTTAGGTTTTCGGTTTACGCATCGGTTTTATTTTCTACACCATTCTCCTGTTTTTACATTGTTTAAACAGGGATTACTATTTTCATAATGATTTAGGGATTTGTTGTTTTTAAGATTTAATGTTGTTTCAAATGAAAATGTTTTTTTGTAGTTAAACGTCTAATTATCAAATGCAAAACTATAAAAAAATACTATTATTGTGCGTTGTTTAAATTTTATATTTCTTTTATTCAAAATTTAAATTGTTATAAATTATTCAATTGTCCAATTCCTGAATTAATCTATCTTTGCACTTTTAAAAAACACTTGCTGAGAAGTCTAATAATCTAAGCAGTCTAAAAATCTAAAAATCTAAATGATTACAGTTAACGATATTTCTGTGCAGTTTGGTGGCACGACACTTTTTAGTGATGTTTCTTTTGCTATAAATGAAAATGATAAAATTGCCCTTATGGGTAAAAATGGAGCAGGAAAATCGACGCTGCTTAAAATTATTGCAGGTCAAAGCAAGCCTTCAACCGGTAATATTTCGGCACCAAAAGATGCTGTTGTGGCCTATTTGCCTCAGCATTTATTGACTACAGATGGTGCGACGGTGATGGAAGAAACTTCTAAAGCGTTTGGAGAAGTTTTTGCAATGAAAGCAGAAATCGATGAAATCAATGAGCAACTAACCATTCGTACTGATTATGAAAGTGATGCGTACATGAAATTAATCGAAAGAGTTTCAGACTTGAGCGAGAAATTTTATGCTATTGAAGAAATAAATTATGAAGCCGAAGTAGAGAAAATTCTAATCGGTTTGGGATTTGTTCGTGAAGATTTTAGCCGTCAGACTTCGGAGTTTTCTGGAGGATGGAGAATGCGAATAGAACTTGCCAAAATCCTTTTGCAAAAACCAGACTTAATTTTACTGGATGAGCCTACCAACCACATGGATATTGAAAGTATTCAATGGTTAGAGGATTTCTTGATTAATTCAGCCAAAGCTGTTGTGGTAATTTCTCACGACAGGGCTTTTGTAGATAATATTACGAATCGTACCATCGAAGTTACAATGGGACGTATTTATGATTATAAAGCCAAATATTCTCATTATTTGGAACTTAGAAAAGACAGACGTGTGCATCAGCAAAAAGCATATGACGAGCAACAACGCATGATTGCTGATAACAGGACTTTTATCGATCGTTTTAAAGGGACGTTTTCTAAAACGGATGCCGTTCAGTCTCGTGTTAAGATGTTAGAGAAGCTGGTTATTGTTCAGGTTGACGAGGTGGATACTTCGGCTTTGAAACTAAAATTTCCGCCTGCTGCACGTTCCGGACAATATCCGGTAATTGTAAAGGATTTGTCAAAATCATATGGCGATCATGTGGTTTTTTCGAATGCAAATATGGTTATCGAAAGAGGAGAAAAAGTAGCTTTCGTTGGGAAAAATGGGGAAGGAAAATCGACGATGATCAAAGCCATTATGAAAGAAATCGAAATAAATGGCGGAAGTTTAGAGATTGGTCATAATGCACAGATTGGTTATTTTGCTCAGAATCAAGCCTCTTTATTAGACGAAAATGCTACTATTTTTGAAACTATTGATGATATTGCCGTGGGTGATGTTCGAACTAAAATTAAAGATATTTTAGGGGCTTTCATGTTTCAGGGTGATGATGTGACTAAAAAAGTGAAAGTGCTTTCCGGTGGCGAGAAAACGCGTTTGGCAATGATTAAATTATTGTTGGAACCAGTGAATTTATTGATTCTGGATGAGCCTTCGAATCACTTGGACATGAAAACCAAAGATATTATCAAAGATGCGTTGCGTGATTTTGACGGAACATTAATTTTGGTTTCTCACGACAGGGATTTCTTAGATGGATTGGCGACTAAAGTTTTCGAATTTGGAAACAAAAGAGTAGTAGAACATTTTGAAGATATTACCGGTTTCTTGGCAAATAAAAAAATGGACAGTATGCGAGAGATAGAAAAATAGTCTTTGGTAAGAACAGTTTATAAATACTGAAACGGCATGCGGATAACGCATGCCGTTTTTATTTAAGTCAATTTTTGAGTAGTTTTTCTGCAGTAAAACGATAGTGATTTTTGAATGTAATTTTTTATATATAAAAGGTTAAAGTGCTTGTTATTAAGTATTTAATTTTAAATTTTTCGTACCTTGTGTAGTGATTTAATTTCAATGTATAAAATTTTTTAGTCATGAAAAAATTAATTTTATCCTTAGTCTTTTTAGCTACTGCGCTGTTTAGTGTGCCTCTGTTTTCACAAATAGACAACAGACCGGTAGCTTTGGGTATGCCGGGTGATAACCTTAATCTTTATGCTGTATTAGATATTTTTCAAAAAGAAAAAACTTTAGAAGAATTTGAAAGAGCAATTAATGATAAAGATACCAATGTTAATAATCTTGATTTGAATAATGATGGCTATGTCGATTATATTCAGGTAGTTAGTTATAAAGAAGGCGATTCTTATTCAATAGTCCTTCGCGTAGCGGTAAATAGAATTGAATATCAGGATGTGGCCGTTATTGAAGTCAGTAAAAATAGATACGGGAAGGTTATTATTCAAATTATAGGCGATGAAGAATTGTATGGTGAAGATTATATTCTGGAACCTTCAGCAGGAGATGGGTATACGCCAAATCCAGGTTATTTAGGTTATGAAAGAGCGTACACGGGTAATTATTGGAATGGAGTTTTATATGTTAACAATTGGCCAATAATAATCAATTTATTTTCTCCGTCATTTGTAGTTTATATATCTCCGTGGCGTTGGGGTTATTATCCGTCTTATTGGCGTGCATGGACTCCTATTTATTATTATAATTATTGGGATTACCACCGTCATTATTATAGAAATGATTTTTATCGCAGAGTGGGATATGTACGATATCCGCTTGCGTATTCCTATTATTATTCCAGAAGGAACAGTTCTCCGGTGGTAAGGAGAAACAGAGTAAATAATGTTTATAGAGATACCTATCAAGGAAGAAGTTTTACAAGACCACAAGGAACAGTTCTTCCTAGAACTCGAGAACAAATAAGAGGAGACCGTTCTGTAAATCCTCGAGCCTCCCGTTCGGATCAGTCCATGAGACCTACAAGACGTCAAAATGTAGAAGAAAATCGTCAACAAAACCCTTCATCAGCGCGTCCTGTTCGGCCTGTAGCACCAACAAATCGTCAACCGGCTCCAAGAAGCCGACAAGATAATCCTGCAACTGCCCGTCCATCTCGATCCAATGCGCCGTCAAGTCGTCAACAAAACGAAGGAGCTCGTTCTATTCCATCTAGAAGACCTATGGAAAAATCGGCTCCGGCAAGAACGAATAATCCTTCTCGTGGTAAGGATAGAAATTAATACGGGTTTTGAATTTTCATTAAATAAAAAAGGCTGTGTTTTTATATGACACAGCCTTTTTTTATAATCGTATTCCGGGTGGTAAGAGCTCTTTGTAGACAGGATTTTTTTTGAAAAATGCCACTATTTTAGGTTGGATTGGAACAACTTTTAATTTTCGTTCAATCGCAATTTCCATGATATTTTTTAGAAAATTAGAAACGAATTCCTCGTTTTTGAATGTTTCCGGTACATTTAATTTTGTCAGAAATATTTTTTTCTCCTGAAAAGAATACTCAACTGAGATTAATTCTTTTTCAACTATAGTTTCAAATTGTCTTGAAAAAGTATTGTCTTTGATTTCCATAG
Source organism: Flavobacterium sp. 120 (assembly GCF_003633605.1). Lineage (NCBI taxonomy): Bacteria > Pseudomonadati > Bacteroidota > Flavobacteriia > Flavobacteriales > Flavobacteriaceae > Flavobacterium > Flavobacterium sp. 120. The sequence goes on from NZ_RBKZ01000001.1 coordinate 859,339, forward strand.
TGATTGCTGTATTCATACTAATTAACGCTAATTCATTGGTACTTCTACCAATAGTATTTTTGATTTGGTACTGATTTTAATTTCGAATTGATCAAAATCGGTTATTCCCATGGCATCTCTTGCCTTCAAAGTTTGATTATTCACTTCTATTTCGCCCTCAATCAAAAATAAATAGACACCATTTTTAGGGATTTTAACCTCATATATAGTGGTGGTATTGCTATCGAAAATGCCTAAATGGAAAAAGGTTTTTTGGTAAACCCAAAGTGCATTTCCGTCATTTTTATCCTTTGGCGAAACGATGTTTACAAAGGTATTGATTTGATTTTCAATATCAAATGATTTTTGGTCATATCTTGGAGCCACGTTTTCGGTGTCAGGAAAAACCCATAATTGCAGTGTTTTTGCCTCGTTTTTCTGGCTGGCATTCATTTCAGAATGTTCTACTCCAGATCCGGCGCTCATTACCTGCACTTCTCCAAAACCAATTACTCCTTCGTTTCCCATGCTGTCGCGATGTTGTAGCCCGCCTTCGAGCGGAATAGTGATGATTTCCATATTGGCATGGCCATGAGTGCCAAAACCTGATCCGCCCGCAATAGTATCGTCATTTAAAACGCGTAACATTCCGAATTGTACGCGTTCTGGATTGAAATAATTTCCGAAAGAAAAAGAAAAATTGGCTTTAAGCCATCCGAAATCGGCCTTGCCTCTTGTATTTGATTCAAATAGTTGTGTAGTCATAAATTATTGATAATATAAAGTGAAAAGTGAATAGGGTTTGAATAAAAAAATTATTTTTATACAAAATTCGCCATAAAAAGACTGAATTTTGTTATAAAATAGTTAAAACAATTATGAGTAAAATCGCAGTTTATTTAATGCCGGGATTAGCGGCAAGTACGACCATTTTTGAGCGAATTGCACTTCCCGAAGAAATGTTTGAAATAGTCTTGCTGGAGTGGGAAATCCCTCTTAATAATGAGTCTTTGACGGATTATGCCAAGAGAATTGCAGATAAAATTACGCATCCGAATCCGGTTTTGATTGGGGTTTCGTTCGGAGGTATTTTGGTACAGGAAATGGCTAAATATGTCGAAGCCAGAAAAATAATTATTATTTCGAGTGTCAAAAGTAATGTGGAATTTCCCAGAAGAATGAAAATTGCTAAAACCACCAAAGCCTATAAATTAATTCCCATGAATCTGATAGCAAATATTGAAAGTCTTGCTAAGTTTTCCTTTGGCGAAAAAGTAAATCAAAGGCTCAAGCTATACGAGAAATTTCTCTCGGTTCGGGATATTCGTTATTTGAATTGGGCAGTGGAACAAGTGATTTTATGGGATAGAACGGTTGTTGACGAGGATGTAATCCACATCCATGGAGATATGGATGATGTGTTTCCAATAAAATATATCAAGAATTGTGTCGTTGTAAAAGGAGGGACGCACATTATGATTTTGAATAAGTACAAATGGTTGAATGAAAATTTGCCTACCATTATATTGGGAACAGAAAAGAAGTAAACGCACTTTTATAGCTATATGAAAGGTCTAAAAAAGAAAAGATGAAATTGATTAATAAAGTTGCCATAATCCTTACCGTGATTTTTGCGAGTAGTGTATTTATTTTTGCGGCTAAAAACCCGTCAGAAGAAAAAGAGGTTGCAAAAGAAATTGCGGGTGATTTTCCTGTGAAATTAGATTTTGCAGGCGAGGAAACACCTTTGAAAATATCAGATGTAAAAGAACGTTTGGACAGGGAATTACTGGTAAATGTAAATCTGCATGCTTCTACTATTTTGGCTATAAAAAGAGCGAATCGTGCTTTTCCTGTAATTGAGCCTATTTTAAAAAAGAACGGAATTCCGGATGATTTTAAATATCTGGCCGTTATAGAAAGTGGCTTGGTTAATGTGGTTTCGCCAGCAGGAGCAAGAGGGATTTGGCAGTTCATGCCGGATACGGCCAAAGAACGCGGAATGGAAGTCAATGAAAATGTGGATCAGCGCTATGATTTAGAAAAATCAACGCAAGCGGCCTGCAGTTATTTTTTGAGTGCCAAAGGAAAATTTGGAAGCTGGACTTTGGCGGCAGCTTCTTATAACGGAGGAATGACGGGTGTCAATAAACAAATTGACATTCAAAAAGTGACAAATTACTATGATTTGTTGCTTACCGAAGAAACGTCTCGCTATGTTTTTAGGATTTTAGCCTTGAAAGAAATCATGGAGAATCCCGTAAAATATGGATTTACAATTGCTTCCGAAGATTTATATGCAACGTTACCAACTAAGAAAATCGAAATTGACAGTACGATTACAGATTTGGCTGATTTTGCAAAAGAGCAAGGAATAAACTATAAGATTTTAAAAATTCACAACCCTTGGCTTAGAGAAACGAAACTAATAAATGATACCGGTAAAAAATACCAAATCGAAATTCCGTTAAAAGGATATTAACTATTCTTAAACTATATAAAGCATTTAAGGAAATATTACCCACGTAAAAACTTATTTGAACTTATATTTCTTATATGGTTAATAAAAAAATGGGGTGTAGTTTTGTTTTCCAAAAATTTAGGAGATAACCAAATAAAAAAGGGTCAAATGTGTATCATTTGACCCTTTTTCGATAATTATAAAAAAAATTATATTTTTTTCATTTGTTCTTTCATCATGACAATCTGATCTTTCAACATGTTTTGTTTGTCTAATTTTTTGGCTTCATTCAATAACGTAGTAGCTTCTAATTTTCTTCTGCGTGTCATGGCAACTCCGGCTAAGTTTAATTTGGCTACAGCCAAATCCATATCCATTGATAATCCCAGTTCAATTGCTTTTTTGAAAAATTTCTCTGCTTGATTGATATTGGTTTGCGAAAGCATGATTCCGTGTAAGTAATTAAAGTATCCTTGTTGTTTTCTTACCAAAGCTGTTTCCGGTTTTTTGATGTAAGCCAACCATTTTTTGGCCCCTTCAAAATCTTGTTTTCTTAATTTTAAGAAGGCTAATAAGATGAATTCGTTTTTAAAGTAAAGGAAAATAGGAATAGCACTCAATAATATAAGGAAAATTCCATTACCGATATTGCTTTCCGTGAATTGCCAAATGCCAGTAATGATAATTAGTCCGGCGATAATAAGTTTAATATTTCTGTGAAACATAGTGTGATTATTTTAAGATGACAAATATAGTAAAATGAATTGAAAATATTTTTACAAAACTGCTTGTGAGAAAAAAAAGTCTTTGTATATTTGCACTCGGTTTTAGAATAACAGTTATTCAAAAATAGGAAGACATATAAATAAGATTTTAAAGATACAAAGCAATGAGCAAAAGAACGTTTCAACCATCGAAAAGAAAAAGAAGAAATAAGCACGGATTTATGGACAGAATGGCTTCTGCAAATGGAAGAAAAGTTCTTGCGCGTAGAAGAGCTAAAGGAAGACATAAATTGACTGTTTCTTGCGAACCAAGACACAAAAAATAATGTTTCTATAAACATAAATAAGGCGTTACTTTTTTTAGTATCGCCTTTTTTTATACCTATTCGTTAAAAAAAGTTTAAGATTTACAGTTAAAGGGTTTGAGTTCAGTAACTTTAATCTTTTGAAGACAACAACTACACAACACAATAATACCATACAATGCCAAAAGATACATCTATAAAATCAGTTTTAATAATAGGTTCAGGTCCTATTGTTATTGGTCAAGCGTGCGAATTTGATTATGCGGGATCGCAATCTGCCCGTTCTATTCGTGAAGAAGGAATTGAAGTTATTTTGATAAACTCCAATCCGGCAACGATTATGACCGACCCAAGTATGGCCGATCATATTTATTTGAAGCCATTAACGACCAAGTCAATTATTGAAATCCTTAAAGCACATCCTCAAATCGATGCCGTTTTACCTACAATGGGTGGACAAACCGCTTTGAACTTGTGTCTGGAAGCAGATGAAAAAGGAATTTGGGAAGATTTCGGAGTACGATTAATCGGGGTTGATGTAAACGCCATTAATATTACCGAAGACAGAGAGCAGTTTAAACAATTGCTTCAAAAAATAAATGTACCAACTGCACCGGCAAAAACAGCTACTTCTTTCTTGGAAGGAAAAGAAATTGCACAGGAGTTTGGTTTCCCGTTAGTAATTCGTCCTTCGTTTACACTTGGGGGAACTGGAGCCGCTTTTGTACATACCAAAGAAGAATTTGACGAAAAACTAACCTACGGATTAGAAATGTCACCTATTCATGAGGTTTTAATTGATAAAGCTTTAATAGGTTGGAAAGAATACGAATTGGAATTATTGAGAGATAAAAACGATAATGTTGTTATTATCTGTTCGATTGAAAATATGGATCCAATGGGAATTCATACCGGAGATTCCATCACGGTTGCACCAGCAATGACATTATCAGATACGACTTTCCAAAAGTTGCGTGATATGGCAATCTTGATGATGCGCAGCATCGGAAATTTTGCAGGAGGTTGTAACGTGCAGTTTGCCGTTTCACCAGATGATAAAGAAGATATCGTAGCGATTGAAATCAATCCTCGTGTATCTCGTTCCTCAGCTTTGGCATCAAAAGCTACAGGTTATCCTATTGCAAAAATTGCTTCTAAACTGGCTTTGGGTTACAATTTAGATGAATTGCAAAACCAAATTACCAAATCGACTTCGGCTTTATTCGAACCGACTTTGGATTATGTGATTGTTAAAATTCCACGTTGGAACTTTGATAAATTTGAAGGAGCAGACAGAACGTTAGGACTTCAAATGAAATCCGTAGGTGAAGTAATGGGTATTGGACGTTCGTTCCAAGAAGCCTTGCACAAAGCGACTCAATCATTGGAAATCAAAAGAAATGGTTTGGGTGCCGACGGAAAAGGATACACTAACTACGAACAAATTATCGAGAAACTGACATTTGCAAGTTGGGACCGTGTTTTCGTGATTTATGATGCTATCGCGATGGGAATTCCATTGAGCCGTATTCATGAAATCACTAAAATCGATATGTGGTTCTTGAAACAATACGAAGAACTGTACACTTTAGAGAAAGAAATTTCTAACTATAAAGTTTCGAATCTTCCAAAAGAATTGTTGCTTGAAGCGAAACAAAAAGGTTTTGCTGACAGACAAATTGCTCACATGATGAACTGTCTGGAAAGTGAAGTGCATACGTTGCGTATGGATAAGAACATCAACCGTGTGTTTAAACTGGTTGATACTTGTGCTGCTGAGTTTAAAGCTAAAACACCATATTACTACTCTACTTTTGAGGCTGAAATCGAAAAAGCAAATGGCGAACGTTATGTAGATAACGAAAGCATTGTAACTGATAAAAAGAAAATAATTGTTCTTGGGTCAGGCCCAAATAGAATTGGACAAGGAATCGAGTTTGATTATTCTTGTGTACACGGAGTTTTGGCAGCAAAAGAATGTGGTTATGAAACGATTATGATTAACTGTAATCCGGAAACAGTTTCGACTGATTTTGATACAGCTGATAAATTATACTTCGAACCCGTTTTCTGGGAACATATTTACGACATCATTCAGCATGAAAAACCAGAAGGTGTAATAGTTCAATTAGGTGGTCAAACAGCCTTGAAATTGGCTGAAAAACTGTCTAAATACGGAGTAAAGATTATAGGAACCAGCTTTGATGCACTTGATTTAGCCGAAGACAGAGGACGTTTCTCTGAATTGTTAACTGACTTGAATATTCCTTTCCCACAATTTGGGATTGCTGAAACAGCTGACGAAGCTTCTGCCTTAGCAGATACTTTAGATTTCCCATTATTGATTCGTCCTTCGTATGTGTTAGGTGGTCAGGGAATGAAAATCGTAATCAATAAGAAAGAGTTGGAAGAGCACGTTATCAATTTATTGAAAACAATTCCAGGAAATAAATTGCTGTTAGATCATTATTTGGCCGGAGCAATCGAAGCGGAAGCCGATGCAATTTGTGATGCGGATGGTAATGTGTACATCATAGGAATTATGGAGCACATCGAACCTTGCGGAGTGCACTCTGGAGATAGTAATGCTACTTTGCCTCCTTTTAACTTAGGAGAATTTGTGATGCAACAAATAAAAGATCATACCGTTAAAATTGCTAAAGCGTTAAAAACTGTAGGTCTAATCAACATTCAGTTTGCTATAAAAGATGATACTGTTTACATTATCGAGGCAAATCCTAGAGCATCCCGTACGGTTCCATTTATTGCAAAAGCATACGGAGAACCTTATGTGAACTATGCTACTAAAGTAATGTTAGGTCACAATAAAGTAACCGATTTCAAATTCAATCCACAGTTGAAAGGATATGCGATCAAGCAACCAGTTTTCTCTTTCAGCAAGTTCCAAAATGTAAACAAAGCATTAGGACCAGAAATGAAATCAACAGGAGAAAGCATCTTGTTTATTGATGACTTGAAAGACGATCAATTCTACGAATTGTACTCCAGAAGAAAAATGTATTTGAGTAAATAAAACTTGAATGTATATATTGAAAAAGCCCCAATTTTGATTGGGGCTTTTTTTATGGGATAGTGTTTTATTTGCTTATAGTTACGGGGTCAAAGTCGGAGACATTTGCCCAGCGTAAAATGACTAACTCTACGGAGAGCTGGGTTTCTGCCCGGCAATTGCTTCCTCAAGATGATAATCTATTCTTTACAACTAACTAGATAAACAACCAAAATTAGTAACACAGCAGATAGCAATGAATATATTACATAATATAATCTTTTATATTTTGGTATTCTTTTTTTAATCATCTCTTTTTTTTCTTTACTCATTCTTTTGTATGCTAAATAATTTAGAATAAATAAAATAATCACTGTAATTATAAGATACCTCAAGTCAACTAAATTAAAATTAATTAATTTTAATAATATTAATAAAATAGTATTCACATTAAGTGATTGGATAAATGAAGTATTAAGAATTATCCTTACTTCGGGATCGTTCTCATACCTTTTAAGCCTATTATACCTGGAAACCGAATAATCAAGCCAGAAATCAAAGATAGTTTTAATCATTATCTAATATTTTACTTTTCCACCAATATTTCTCACTCTGTTTAATGCGGATGAATGAACACCAAAGAGAATTCTGTTATAAGTTTCTGTTTTGCTAACATACCTATCCATAACTTTCCACGTTGCAGACCATGCTAAACCAGCTCCCCAACCATAAGCCCAACCGATCTCTCCTCCGGTATAATTTGATAGACTACTAACCGCTCCTCCATATAAATCCCCATTAGCCACTTTCTGAAGTCCATCATAATATCTTATAATATCAGCCGAACCTTTTAGCAAACTTGAAACTTTATTTATTTTATTTGAGATAAGGATTCGCTATGTCCTTTTTCATAGACATTAAATTTAGAAAATCCTGTTTCGTTTAAAGTACTATAACTACCTATGAGAAAATCAGCTTTTGACATATTTACTTTTAATAAGTTTCCAGCAATTCCTGCCCCAAAATTGTAAGTAGTAGCATAATCAGTAAAACTTGAACCTGTGTTACTATCATAAAATTTATTACTAAATGACCAATTTAGGTTTAATTCACCATCTACAACAGTACTTTCGTTAAAACCATATCTATGATTTTTATTTGTTTACGTTTTTTTTGGTAATATCTCGCCTAACTTGCATATAGGTCTAACGATATCTGACTTGTCATCACTAAATTGTGTCTCTATATCTGATAAACGTCAGATTTTATTTATTTTCAAATATAACCAAATTCCTTATTTGCTTTTCATTTTTGCAGTGTTTTCTTTAAAAATGATAGCTATTCATAAATAAAAAAGCCCCAATCACGGGACTTTTAGATATCTGAATTCTGAAATTATTTCTTCTTCAATTTCTCCTTAAAAAAATCTATAGTTCTCGTCCACGATAAAGTAGCGGCTTTTTCATCGTATCTGGGAGTCGTATTGTTATGAAAACCATGATTGACACCTTCATAGAAATAAGCGGTATGCTCTACTTTGTTCTTTTTAAGGATGGCTTCAAAAGCGGGCCAACCTTCATTTACACGCGTGTCTAAACTGGCATATTGCGCTAGGATAGGTGTTTTTATTTTTTCGGCTTCGGCAGCAGTGGGTTGTCCTCCGTAATAGGGAACTGCGGCACACAAATCTGGGATTTTAACCGCCATCATATTGGCAATCCAACCACCAAAACAAAATCCTACTACGCCAATACGGCCATTACAATCTTTGTGTGATTTTAAGTATTCGTAGGCTGCAATGAAGTCTTCGAGCATTTCCTCACGCGTACGTTTTTTTTGTAATTCTCTTCCCGCATCATCATTTCCGGGATAACCGCCCAAAGGCGATAAAGCATCAGGAGCCAAAGTAATAAATCCTTCCACAGCGGCTCTTCGTCCTACATCTTCAATATACGGATTCAGTCCACGGTTTTCATGTACGACGATGATTCCCGGTAGTTTCTTTTTGGTTCCTGTGGGTTGGGATAAAAGTCCTTTGATTTTTCCTCCGCCTTTTGGAGAATCGTAGGTGATAAATTCTGATTTCAACCTTGGGTCACCAGGTTTTATCAAAATAGAATCAATATAATTGGGTGTCATAAAACTCAGAAGTGACGGTAGCGTAAGTGTTCCTACCGCAAACAAGGATAGTTTCTCGACGAATTGTCTTCTTTCAATTTTGTTATGGGCGTAATCATCGTATAAGTCAAATACTTCCTGACTGATATCTTCTTTGGTTAGTTTTTTCATAGCATTTATTTTGATTCAACTAATTTAGGAAAAAAAAGCAAGTAAAGTCCCAATGAAGGAATTTTACTTGCAGTATACGAATTGATTTACTCCCCTTGATTTTTCTCAAAATTTATCATCCAGTTTACCCCAAATTTATCCGTGAATGTCCCAAAATAGCCACCCCAAAAAGCATCTTCCATAGGCATGATGACTTTTCCACCGGCTGAAAGAGCTTGGAACACTTTATCGGCTTCGTCTTTGCTTTCGGCATTGATAGAAAGTGAAAAATTATTCCCGTAAATAGTTTTTGCCCCAAAAGATTCGAAACTGTCACTTCCCATTATTGCTGTTTCGTCACTAATGGGCAGAGAAACATGCATTATTTTTTCAGCATCTCCGGGAGGGCAGGTTTTGCCTTCTGACATTGGCATTTCTTTGAATCTTCCAAAATAAGAAAATTCACCACCAAAAACTGATTTGTAAAACAGGAATGCTTCTTCGCAATTCCCATTATAAGTGATATACGTATTAACTGTTACCATGATATTTTTTATTTAAAGGATTGTTTGCTTCTTTATTTTTTTCCAAATTTATAATAGGTATTAATCGTCTTTTGTTGTTAAATACCTTTTGTACCAAACCATTGCTAATTCAGCTACTTCAAGTAATTTTCCGGGTTCTTCAAAAAGATGGGTGGCTCTGGGAATTATTTTCATTTCTTTTACGGATTCTAATTGATCGTAGGCCATTTTATTCATCCCGATAACTGCAACATCAAGACCGCCTACAATCAGTAGAGTGGGAGCGGTTACTTGTGGCAATTCGGTAATGGCTAAATCGGGTCGTCCGCCACGAGAAACGACAGCTTTAATTTTTGTCTTGAAATAAGCCGCTGCCCGCAACGCCGATGCAGCTCCCGTGCTGGCCCCAAAATAACCAATTGGTAAATCCGAAGTGCTTTTATAATCCATCAACCATTGTGTAGTTTCGATTAATCGGTCGCTTAATAAATCTATATTGAACCGGTTCTCATACAGTTCATCTTCTTCCTCGGTGAGTAAGTCAAAAAGGAATGTACCGATGTTTTGTTTTTGTATCAACTCGGCTACCATTCTGTTTCGGGAACTGAATCTACTGCTGCCACTTCCATGAGAAAAAATAACGATTCCTCTTGCGTTTTCAGGAATTATCAAATCTCCCTTCAATGTGACAGATGATAAAGGAATGTCTAAATCTAATTTTTCCATCATTTCAAGTTTTAAATATGAAACTGTATTTTAAAAATGACATTATTCTGTGCTAATAGGAAGTCGCAACAATTCTATCACTTCATTATCTTCTACTTGATTGAATACTTCATAAAATCCGCCTACACCCGTAAAATATTTCGAAGCTATCAGGTAGATAAATTCATCAGTATTTTTCTCAAATACAGGCACGTTCTCATAAGGTATTACGGGTGTAGCCACGATTATTTTTGCCGGATTTTTTTTCCGAAGCATATTTATGCTGGCAAGCAAAGTATTTCCTGTAGCGATGCCGTCATCTACTAAAATTATATTTTTACCTTTTACATCCAGCGGTTTTCTATTGCCCATATAGAGCTCGTATTTATGTTTCATTAATTGCCGCAGCCGAATAATTTCACTGTCGATATACTTTTTAGGGATATTTGGATGTTCATCAAGAATCATAGAATCTGATGAGACGGCACCAATCGCAAATTCTTTATTATTGGGATGTCCTATTTTTTTTGAAAGAACGATATCTAAAGGAAGGTGCAAATTTTTAGCAATTACATATCCCACAGGTACTCCGCCTCTGGGAACGGCAAGTACTATGGTGTTGCTATTCTGGTACTTTTTTAGTTTTTCAGAAAGCAATAAACCCGCCTCAATTCTATCTTTTAAGATCTCGTCAAACATAGCTTAAAGTTTTGTGTGAAAGAATAAATCACACATAAAGGTATTGATTTTCAATTAATTACAATTGTGTTTTAAAAATATTTTAGCATTAAAAATAGCAGTTGTGCAAAAAAATATTCTTGAAAAGAAACATTAGTGATAAATAAAAAAAGTAGGGTACAAATGAACAAATAGCGTTATAAAAACAAGTTGGATTAAGGAATGGCATATTCGAAAGGTAAAAGCACTTCTTATTTATAAAGCGTTTTTTTTGCTATTTTTACCTCACAACAAATGAATAGCAATAACTGCAATGAAGAAAATAAATTCAAAAGCTAAGGCAGATACCAATACTGGTTTTGGAGTAAATGCCAATAACTATGGTGGGCGTTTTGTGAATAAAAATGGAACGGCTAATGTAGAGAAACGAGGCATGCATCTCTTGCATCGCATTAGTTGGTATCATACCATGATTGATTTGCCAAGATGGAAATTCATGTTGATTCTTTTGTTGTTCTACGTGGGTATGAATTTTCTATTTGCGCTACTGTATTATGCCATTGGAATCGAAAATCTGAATGGGATTGATGCTTCAGGTTCAAATTGGGTTCAATTTGGACAGGCTTATTTTTTTAGTGCGCAAACTTTTACAACCGTGGGATATGGACACATTAGTCCTTCCGGTTTTTTGACCAGTTTATTAGCTGCTGCTGAGGCTTTGATAGGATTGTTGAGTTTTGCGATTGCTACCGGTTTATTTTTTGGACGTTTTAGCAAGCCCACCGCTTTTTTGAAATTTTCTCACAATGCCCTGATTGCTCCTTATGGGGAAATAAAGGGTTTAATGATAAGAATTACACCTTTTAAAAATACTAATTTTACTGATGCTGAAGCCAAAATGACACTCGGTATGAGTGTGGAAGAAAATGGTGCAAAAACAAATAAATTCTATTCTTTAGATTTAGAATTGGAAAGAATAAATGCATTAACCTTAAGCTGGACTTTGGTTCATCCCATAACCGAAAATAGTCCGCTGTATAACTTAACCAAAGAAGATTTTGATAGTATTCATGGAGAAATCCTTGTTTTTATAAAAACCTTTGATGATATGTTTAGTAATACGGTTGCCATTCGTACTTCGTATACTTTTGAGGAAGTTATTTATGGGGCAAAATTTGAACCTATGTACACTCGAAGTACTGATAATTCAAAAACAGTTCTTGATTTAGACAAATTAAATGCTTTTTACAGCGTCACTTTAGACTAATGCAATAGTTTTCAAATTATTTCAAATTTATAATAAAATTTATTTTACATTTGTTTATTAAATTTAGACAAATGATAAACAATATAAAAAGTGTGTTTAGTATAAAAGATCTTGAAAATCTTTCAGGAATCAAAGCACACACTATACGAATCTGGGAGAAAAGATACGATATTCTTCAACCGATGCGTACTGATACTAACATCCGATTGTACGATTTGGCTAGTTTGCAAAAACTATTAAACATTACTTTGCTACATGACTATGGCTATAAAATTTCAAAAATAGCGACTTATCCACAAGAAAAAATACCCTCTCTTGTACGAGAAATAATTTCGAACAAAACGGCCAAAAGTCATGCTATCAGTGAGTTTAAGATGGCAATGATGAATTTTGACCAGGAGTTATTTTTCAATACATACAATTGGTTGATTGCTGAAAAATCATTCAAAGAAGTATTTCTTCAAGTCTTTATCCCTTTGATGAATGAACTGGGATTATTATGGCAATCTGATACGATAACACCAGCCCACGAGCATTTTATCAGCTATTTAATCAAGCAAAAACTACTCATTAATACGGAGAAACTTCAAGTTTTGAAGCAAACTAAAAACGATAAAGTTTTTGTGCTTTCGCTGCCAATGAATGAAATTCATGAACTTGGGTTGATGTATTTAAATTATGAAATTCTGTTACTGGGTTACAAAACCATCTATCTGGGTGAAAGTATGCCTATCAGTAATTTGAAAGATTTGAAAAAGCATTTTGACTCGATTATTTTTATTTCGTATTTCACGGTGCAACCTGAAAGAGATATTTTGGATGAATACATCCAAAAAATGGCAGATGAATTATTAGATGAGAATACTGAGTTATGGTATACTGGACGTTTGGTGGAGTTTATCAACAAAGAAGGGCTTTCAGATAAAATATCAATTTTCAATTCCATTTCTGAATTAGTGAATGAAATTTGATTTTTTGTTTAAACTTTTTGTATATTTGCTAAACAAATGAGAGAGATAAAAAAAATTACAATTATAGGTTCTGGGTTTTCTTCGCTTGCTGCTTCCTGTTATTTAGCGCAAAGCGGGCACGATGTTACCGTTTATGAAAAAAATGCAACAATTGGCGGAAGAGCACGACAATTAAAAATGGAGGGTTTCACGTTTGACATGGGGCCAAGTTGGTACTGGATGCCAGATGTGTTCGATCGTTTTTTTGCTGATTTTGATAAAAAAACTTCTGATTATTACGAGTTAATAAAGTTATCGCCCGCGTATCGTGTATATTACGGAATCGATGATTTTATTACCATTGCGGATAATTTAACCGATATAATATTTGCTTTTGAAGCGATTGAAAAAGGTAGCGGAAAAATATTAAATGATTTTATGGCTGAGGCCAAAAGTAATTATGACATTGCCATAAAGGATTTAGTATACCGCCCGGGAGTTTCTCCACTGGAGTTAATAACCGTTGAAACGGCTAAAAAAGTAGGGCAGTTTTTCAGCAACATCAGTAAAGATGTTCGTAAGAAATTTAAAAATGAACGATTGATTCAAATTCTGGAATTCCCAGTTTTGTTTCTTGGTGCAAAACCATCCGATACGCCTTCGTTTTATAGTTTTATGAACTATGCCGATTTTGGTCTTGGAACCTGGCATCCTAAAACTGGAATGTTTGATGTGGTTCGTGCCATGGAAAGTTTAGCAAGAGAATTAGGAGTTACGTTTCACACGAATTCAAATATTGAAAAGATAATTGTTGAGAATAAAACAGCTAAGGCTTTAGTGGTAAATGGCGAAACAATTGCATCTGATTTGATTTTGAGCGGTGCCGATTACCATCATACTGAAACATTGTTGGATCAGGAACATCGTGCGTATTCTGAGAAATATTGGAACAGCAGAGTTTTCGCACCTTCGTCATTATTGTTTTATGTTGGTTTCAATAAAAAAATAGATAATATTTCGCATCACGCATTGTTTTTTGATGTCGATTTTTATCAGCATGCCAAGGATATTTATGATGAACCACAATGGCCTAGTGAACCGTTGTTTTATGCCAATTTTCCATCAGTGACAGATAAAACTGCCGCTCCCGAAGGAATGGAATCTGGCTTTTTCTTAGTGCCTCTGGCCCCGGGAATCAATGATACTGAGGCATTACGAGAAGAATATTTTGAAAAAATAATAGATCGTTTTGAAACGTTAACACAGCAAAGCGTGAAAAATAATATTATATTTAAAAAATCATTTTGCAAAAACGACTTTGTTTCAGAGTACAACTCTTATAAAGGAAATGCATACGGAATGGCGAATACATTATTGCAAACCGCTTTTTTGAGACCTAAATTAAAAAGTAAAAAAGTAAAGAATTTATATTTCACAGGTCAATTGACCGTTCCGGGACCAGGTGTTCCACCAGCATTAATTTCTGGAAAATTAGTGTCAGAATTAATTAATAAGCAATTTTCAGAGCAATAATTATGAAGCAATTATTTGATGATGTATCTTTTAAATGTAGCAAGCTAGTTACAAAAAACTATAGCACCTCTTTCTCTATGGCGGTTTACATGTTGTCGCCAAGTATAAGAGATGCCATTTATAGTATTTATGGATTTGTTCGTTTTGCCGATGAAATTGTAGATTCATTTCACGGTTTCGATAAAGAAAGTTTAATCACGGAGTTTGAGGATGAGTATTACAAATCAATGGATAGAGGAATCAGTCTGAATCCAATTTTGAATTCTTTTCAGCAAACGGTAAAACAATACAATATCTCGGATGATTTAATTCAAGCTTTTTTGAGAAGTATGAAATTAGATTTAATCAAATCCGATTACAACAGCAAAGCCGAATATGATGAATATATTTATGGTTCCGCAGATGTGGTTGGATTAATGTGTCTTAAGGTTTTTGTTGCCGGTGATAATAATCGATATGAGCAACTAAAAGACGAAGCCATGCGATTGGGTTCTGCTTTCCAGAAAGTTAATTTTTTGAGAGATTTGAAAGATGATAATTTGGTTTTGAACCGAAACTATTTCCCAGGTGTAGACTTGAATTCATTCGATGAAAAAGCTAAAACAGCAATCATCAATGAAATCGAAGAAGATTTTAAAGTCGCCTATCAAGGAATTGTGAAATTGCCAATTGAAGCTAAGTTTGGCGTTTACACCGCATTTGTGTACTACAAAAAACTATTGAAAAAATTAGAAAACACGCCTTGTCATGAAATTGGAAATGCCAGAATTCGAGTTTCTAATTATACTAAAGCGGGTCTTTTGGCGCAATCTTTTGTAACGTATAAATTAAAATTGGTATAAAATAATACCAGTTTTGAAAAGTATATTTTTAATTAAATAAAAAAACAATGATTTCCTTTTTAATCTTTTTGGGTGTTTTCCTTTTCATGGAATGTGTGACCTGGCTTACGCATAAGTACATTATGCACGGTTTGATGTGGTATTTTCATGCCGATCATCACCAACCTAAATACGCCAATGTTTTCGAACGAAATGACATTTTTTTTGTGATTTTTGCCATTCCCAGCATCGTTCTTTTCTACTTTGGCGTGCAAGGCGGAATGAATTATTTGTTTTTCATTGGGCTCGGAATCACATTTTACGGATTCTGTTATTTCATGATTCACGACGTCTTAATTCACCAACGATTTAAGTGGTTCAAAAACACCAATAACAAGTATTTAATAGGTTTGCGAAAAGCACACAAAGTGCATCACAAACATTTAGGTAAGGAACACGGCGAGTGTTTCGGAATGTTATTTGTGCCTTTCAAGTATTATAAAATGTAACAATTCCATTTGGGCGTGACCCGCTGAAAAAGCGGGTCGGGCTGTACGTTCCCGCTTTTTTATAGATGGTCTCGTTATAAAAAAAACGAGACCACCTATAAAAAGAGCTCCACTGCCATCCCTCACGCACAATTCCGTAAAGTTAAAGAGATTTTTGGATGAAGATTAATGATTTTTGTCCTGAAGCTTCGGGAGCAGATTTCTGAAAATCCTTAAAAGCACGTTTGAAAATCTTAAATCAAGAATCGTTAATCAAAAATCTTAAATATTTTTAGATGAAACTCTATAAAAAAGAAACCGTTCAGCATGTAAATGCAACTTTAGAAGAATGTTGGGCTTTTTTCTCCAGTCCACGTAATCTTCAAAAAATTACACCTGAAACAATGGGTTTCGAAATCACTGATTTTGATAATAAATCCATGTACGCAGGGCAAATAATACAATACAAAGTGTCACCACTTTTGGGATTGAAATTGCCTTGGGTTACTGAAATTACATTCGTAAAAGAGAATAGTTATTTTATCGACGAACAACGTTTTGGACCGTATGCATTGTGGCATCACAAACATTTTTTCGAAGCTACTGAAAACGGAGTGAAAATGACTGATTTGGTTCATTATGCGTTGCCTTTGGGGTTCATCGGTCGCATTATGAACACACTTATCGTAAAGAATAAATTGAAAGCCATCTTTGATCACAGACGTGTTATGGTAGATCAAATGTTTAACTCAAAATAATGGTGAAACAAGAAGTATCTTTTTTTTGGTTCAGACGCGATTTACGTTTGGAAGATAACGTTGGATTATTCCATGCTTTGAAATCTAAATATCCAGTTATTCCATTGTTTATTTTTGATGATTCCATTTTAGATAGTTTACCAAAAAACGATGCTCGAGTAGGTTTCATCCACGAATCACTTTCGAAAATAAACACGCAATTACAACAAATAGGAAGTTCACTTTTGGTAAAAAAAGGAAAAACTATTGACGTTTGGCAATCGCTTATTCAAGAATTTGATGTTAAGGAAGTCTTTTTCAACAAAGATTACGAGCCCTACGCCATACAACGAGATATTGTTATTTGTGAGATTTTGGAAGCCAACAATACCATTTCTTATTCTTTTAAAGACCAAGTAATTTTCGAAGAAAAAGAAATCACAAAAGCTGATGGATTGCCGTACACGGTTTACACTCCTTTTAAAAATAAGTGGTTAGAAAAATACAAATCAATGGCTCCGGTTCCAGAATACGATGCCACGGATATGTTTTCTAATTTCCATAAAAATAGTTTTACTTTTCCAACATTGGAACAAATAGGTTTCGAAGAAAGTCCAATAAAAGTAAAGCCGCACAATTTAAAATTCATTGCAAATTATCACGATATAAGGGATTTTCCAGCCTTGGACAAAACCTCCTATCTTTCACCACATCTGCGTTTTGGAACTGTAAGCGTTAGGAAATTAGTCAATTGGGCATTTCATAAAAACGATGTTTTTTTGAGTGAATTGATTTGGAGAGAATTCTTCATGCAAATCTTATTTAGTTTTCCAAAAGTCGTTACGCAAAACTTCAAATCAGCGTATGATGGGATTCAGTGGCGCAATGATGAAGACGATTTCAAGCGTTGGTGTTCCGGAACAACTGGATATCCTATGGTTGATGCCGGAATGCGTCAGCTCAATGAAACAGGATACATGCACAACAGAGTCCGAATGGTCGTGGCGAGTTTTCTCTGCAAGCATTTATTGATTCAGTGGCAATGGGGTGAGGCTTATTTTGCTCAAAAATTACTGGATTACGAATTGTCTGCTAATGTAGGAAACTGGCAATGGGCAGCAGGAACCGGTTGTGATGCTGCGCCTTATTTCCGTGTTTTCAATCCGGAGATTCAACAAAAAAAATTCGACGAAAAAGGAATCTACATCCGAAAATGGATTCCAGAATTTGATTTAGGATATGGAAAACCAATGGTAGAACACGCTATGGCTAGAGACAGAGCGATTGCCACATACAAAGCGGGAATTTTAAAATAAAAGATACAAATTGAACAGATTGATAACCTGTTCAATTTGTATTTCCTTTTTCCAGTAGGTACAGAAAAGGATATTTGTTTACTATTGAATCAATTTCTTCAGCATTCCCTCGAAAATAAATCCATGAAACGGCAAAACAGAATACCAGTATAATTTTCCCCAAATTCCTTTTGGTCTGAAAGTCGCCGCTTGATATAAAGTATTTCCGATAATTTTAAATTCTAACCAAGCTTCACCTGGTAATTTCATTTCGGCAAATAAGATTAGTTTTCCCTCTTCTTTATTGGCATACAAAACGCGCCAAAAATCTAAGGCATCACCAGAATGTATATCATGACGATTCGTTCTTCCTCTTCGGGAACCCACGCCACCGTATAATTTGTCTATAAAACCGCGTAAATCCCAAAGCCAATCCCCATAATACCAACCCGAATCGCCTCCGATGGACCATATTCTGCTGATGGTAAAATCGCGGTCAATGATTTCCATTTTACGGCGGTCGATGTAGCAATCCTTTTTTGGAACTTTCAAATATTCCGACATATTGCTGCTAAAACGCCCGCTGATTAAGGAATCTTTCCAGCTGGAAGCTACTTTGTCTTCGTCTACTTTTATCAAAGCACGGGAAAGCGCTTGTTTGTAAGTCATAGGCGTAACATTCAATAAAGCATTGATTCGGTTATCACTGCAAACCACTTCGACTTTCATACTGCTAACCAGTGCTGATGCGAGTCTATACGATGTTGAGGTTACAAAATACAACCAATACGAGGATAATTTTGGAGTCATTATTGGGACAGTAAAAATCCATCGCTTTAGTTTTTTTGCTTCTGCAAAACCCAAAAGCATTTCTTTGTACGTTAAAATATCCGGTCCGCCAATGTCAAAACTCTGATTGTAGGTAAGCGGATTTAATAAAGATTTGGATAAAAAATCAAGAACATCCGGAATTGCAATCGGCTGGCATTTTGTATTGAGCCACTTTGGAGTAATCATAATGGGTAATTTATTCACTAAATCCCGAATGATTTCGAACGATGCACTTCCGGAACCTACAATAATTCCAGCTCGTAAAGTTGTCGTGGCAAACGTTCCAATATTTAAAATTTCTTCTACTTTTTTTCTCGATGATAAATGTTTGGACAGCGATTTATCATTGACAATGCCGCTCAAATAAATAACTTGTTTTGCTTTGGTTTCATTCAATCGTTGCACAAAATTCAATGCTGACACGCTTTCTAATTCATCAAAATTATTAGCGGATCCTGACATGGAATGAATCAGATAATAAGCGGCATCAATAGCATCTGGAATGGCTGTCAATGTTTCTTGTTTGAGAAAATCGACTTCAATTACGGTAACACTTTTTTGAAATTCTATTGGACAATAAAACCTGTTTTTATCTCTTACACAACAGATTATTTCATGTCCTTGTGCCACCAACAAAGGCAAAAGTCGCTTCCCGATATAACCTGTTGCGCCTGTTAAGAGAATTTTCATGATTTTGTGTTTAAATGATAAAAATTAACTCAGTTTATTAGAAACCAAACTGATAAATTCTTTTCTGGTTTTGTCTTTTTCGAAAGCACCGGTGAAAGATGATGTTGTGGTAACTGAGTTTTGTTTTTGAATCCCTCGCATTTGCATACACATGTGTTGGGCTTCAATCACAACCGCTACACCCAGTGGATTCAAAGCGTCCTGAATACAGTTTTTAATCTGGTCTGTCAATCGTTCCTGTACTTGCATTCTTCTGGCAAAAGCATCTACGACTCTTGGTATTTTACTTAAACCTACAATTTTTCCATTTGGAATATAAGCGACATGTGCTTTTCCAAAAAACGGTAACATGTGGTGTTCACACATAGAGTAAACTTCGATGTCCTTTACCACAATCATTTGTTGATGATCTTCGGTAAACATTGCCGATTTTAGTATTTCCAAAGGATCCAGTCCGTAACCATGAGTTAAATACTGCATGGCTTTGGCAACACGTTCCGGTGTTTTTTCAAGACCTTCACGAGTAACATCTTCTCCTAAATTTTCAATTATTACTCTATAATTATCAGCTAAAGCTTCCGTTATTTCAGTATCGTATTGTTCGATTTTTTCGTAACTTTTCATTTCTTTTATCATGGTGTTCTGTCTTTCAATATTAAGTTTGGCTAATTATTTTTTTAGATTTTAAAAGTCACTATTCCGTAATCCATTTCGAATATCTGACCTGAGATTGATTTCGCATTTTCCGAAATCAGGAAGTTTGCCATATTGGCCACTTCTTCCGGTTTCAAATAACCTTTCATCGGGTGGCGTTCCACCATATTTTCTTTCATTCGATCATTTCTTAAAATACCTGCCGAAAGTGATGTTTCGGTAATCGTGGGAGCAATGGCATTGATGCGTACTACCGAAGCCAATTCTGCTCCCAGCGATTTCACTAATCCTTCAATTCCTGCTTTTGCGGTAGCAATACTAGCATGAAACGGCATTCCTAATTTTGCGGCTACGGTGCTAAACAAAACAATCGATGGATTAGTTCCCTTTTTTAAAACAGGTAAATATTTCTGAATGGCTTTTACTGCGCCAATGACATTAATTTCAAAATCATTTCTAAAATCATCGATACTAAGACTTCCGATGGGTTTCAAATTGATGGAACCCGGACAGTAAATCAAGGTATCAATAGTTTCAATTTCCGGAAGTGCATCCTGCAAAACATCTGTAGAAAAGTGTTTCAGATTGGGATGTGTGATATCTGGAGCATTTCTGCTGATGTTGTACACCATGTTTGTCTCTAATTGTTGCAACAAAATAGCACTGCCAATTCCTTTACTACCACCTATGATTACTATGTTTTTCATTTTTTATTTATGTTGTTATTTTAACAGATTACGGTTCACTAAACCCTAATTTTTATCGCTTAGAAATCTTGTTGTTGTTAATTTGTCGTTGCATCGTACATTTAAAACGCCCTTCTCGAAAATCCCTCAATTTTTCATGTTTTGTTTTGCGGCCTTGCACTCTTTCGCGCCACATTCTAAAACTCGAAGGTTTCATTTCGGTACGCATCAGGTCGATTACTTCTTGTTCTTTTAATCCAAATTGCATTAAAATCGCATCAAAAGTGGTTCGGTCTTCCCAAGCCATTTCTATGATTCGGTCTTTGTCTAAATCGGTAAGTTCTTTTTTTACAGTCACGATATTTTATTTATTTGAAATTGCTATTGTTTTTGAGATTGCTATTGAAAAATTATTCACTGTCGCCAATATCGGCCATAGTGTGTAATTTTAATATGCGTGAACTTTCCTCTTTTACCAATGGATTTTTCTTCATTTTCCATAAAAAATCACTGGCAAATTTCCTCGTTCGTTCCATATTTACTATTGGTTTCGGATAGCTGATGCCTATTTCGAAATCATTAAATTTCTGGTCCAAATAGGTCATTTTATACGGTTCATGTATAAATCCTCGTGGCAAATTGCGTAATTCCGGCACCCATTTTTTTATAAATTCACCATCAGGATCGTGTTCGTAACTGTTCTTTATTGGATTATATATACGTAACATATTGATTCCGGTTTCACCAGCCTGCATTTGCAACTGCGGAAAATGAATTCCGGGTTCAAAATCAAGGAACATTTGTGATAAATGTTGTGTGGCTTCTTGCCAAGGCTGCCATAGATTATGTGTAAAAAAAGACACTAACATAGCACGCATTCTAAAGTTCAAATAACCGGTTTCATTCAAGCAGCGCATGGAAGCATCGATTAACGGAAATCCTGTTTTTCCTGTTTTCCAAGCTTCAATATAATTTTCATTGACTTTCTTTTTCATCGAATGAAACCCTTTATTGACACTTTCAAACTCCATGATTTCTTCCATTTCAAATTTTTGAATGAAATGTGCTTGCCACGTCAGTCTGGAGATAAAAGAATCAATTTGCTTTTTATGGCTGCACGTCAATCGGAACGTAGCTGCTTTTTGCAAAACTTGTCTGGATGATAGATTTCCCCAAGCAATGTATGGGGATAATCTGCTGCAACTTTTTCGAGCCAATAAAGGTTTCGAAATATGCGAACTATAATTGTGATAGCGCTCGTCAAAGAAGTTTTGTAAATATTTGCCAGCCATTGTACTGCCGCCTTTTTGAAAAATAGTATCCGGAACAGTTTCTAAATTTGTCTTTTCTAATGCTTTTTCTAGTTCGGTTATTGCTTCTGTGTCGAGGAAATTTTCTGCTTTCGAATCAAAAATAAATTGTGGTTCATTCATGTATTTTTCCCACTTTGAAACCCAGTTTGTTCTGTTTCTTAACGCTCTAAAAATGCCGTTATTGGTGTTTTCAACCCAATTTATTTGATTGTTTTTACAAAAACGTTTGAAGGTTTTGTCTCTTTCATAAGTGATTTTTAATCCCGTTTCCTGATGTGAAAAAACAGTGTCTATTTTATAGATTTCTTGCAGGGTATTGAAAACGGGAAGCACTTCAGAAGACACCGCTAAAACATGTGTATTCGATTGTTCCAGTTGTTTGTTGATATCTACAAGCGATTGTTTGATGAAATTCCAATGTCTCGGGCTGTAATGCGAATCATTTTCTAAAGATTTTTCGAATACATAAAGCAACAAAGTAGGAGTATCTGTTTTTGTGGCATTAAAAATCGCTTCGTTATCCTGTAAACGAAGGTCTCTTTTAAACCAAACCACATTGATATGTTTCTTGTTTGTATTCATTTAATTTTTAAAATAATTGTTGTTGCAACCATAATTTCTGGAATTTTGATTGCCCGTCATAATTCTCGGCCTGTAACTTAATATTGAATTTTCTATCTCTTGGGTCGTTGCCAACTCCTGAAACATACATCCAATTCCCGTAATTGCTGTGTACATCATAATCAATAAGCATCGCTTCAAAATAAGCCGCTCCTATGCGCCAATCTAACAGGAGATTTTTTGCAAAATAGGAACCTACATTTTGCCTGCCGCGATTGCTCATCCAGCCTGTTTGTTGCAATTCAATCATATTGGCATTTACAAAAGGCTCTTCAGTTGTACCGTTAATCCAATTTTTTATCGCTAATTGATTGTTTTTCCAATCGTATTTTTTGTCTAAAATCCCTCCAATTTTAAAAATCGAATTCCCGTTTTTCATCGAAACGTATTTAAAATAATCTCTCCAAATCAGTTCAAAAATCAACCAATACGTAGAATCATTTTTCTCGATTTGTCGTTCGTATTTGACAATCTCCCAATAAATGGTTTTCGCCGAAATTGAACCGTTTGCCAACCAAGGAGAAAATTTCGAACTAAATTCAGTGCCAATTAATCCGTTGCGGGTCAATTTATAAACACTTAGTTTTTTGGTTTCCCAAAAATAATGTTCCAATCTTTTCATTGCTTCGTCTTCACCTCCTCGAAAAGGAAAAGCTGTTCTGGAATCCATTTGAAAGTCAGTAAATCCTAATGTTTCCATCGTAGGAATTACAGTTTCATTTTCCATACAATTTTCTTCAGACATCTGTTGAACTGCAAATTCAGGTCTGACTTTTGTCGATTTTTCACACTGATTTCTGAATTGTGTAAAAACATTTGGAATCGATTGAATCTCAAACGGAATGTCTTCAGGATGAAATAAGAACTGATTGTAAGTAGCTTTAAACGCTACTGAATCTGAAACTTTCGATTTTATATTCTTTAAAAGTTCCATTTCCTCACTTGTCCATTCTTCTTGGAAGTAAACAGAATTGATTTTATTTTGAGTTACAATTTCCGGAATAGAATCTTCTGGTTTTTGGTGATACACCAAAAGCGGAATATTCAATTTTTCCAGATTTTGTCTCAATACTGTCACTGATTCAATTAGAAATTTGGCTCGAAATTTTTCTGTTTTTTTAAAACCAAATCTTGTTTGTTCAAAGTGTCTTGGATCAAAACAATAGACCGCAATTACAGTATCATTTTCTTGTATAGCATTTGTCAAAGATTCATTATCATGGACTCTGAGATCATTTCTAAACCAAACTAACCCTTTTTGTTTCTCTTGCATTTTTCACTACAATATTTGACTTCGTCCCAAACTTTTTCCCATTTTTTCCGCCAGCTAAAAGGTCGGTTACAAACCAAACACATTTTTGAAGGCAGATTTTCCTTTTTCACTAGTTGTATTTTTGATATTCATTGACAACAATTGTCGCTTTCAAATCAAACATTAAATTGTATAACCCAAAGAACGTTCTGTTCATATAAATGAAATGTTTGGAACCTCGATTGCCATTCATTTTTCTAAGATTGGTATCTTTTGAAAATCGTTCGCCCAATTGTGCGATGCTTTCAAAGAATGTTGCGTCCGAGAAATCAAACGTTTCGGTTTGAAAAGGTTTCGTGAAAAGCGATAATAAATCGTAAAACATTTGAGTAAAATATTCCACTTCCTCTTTGGAATCATCCTCTCTAAGGATTTCCAATTCGAATAATTTTTGACTAAAAAGTTTCTTGTTATCAATCACTTCTTTGTTTATTAATTCGAAATAAGGAATATAGAAGTCATTGGGAATTTGTTTCATACAACCAAAATCCAATGCTACTAATTGGTTTTTATCATTTACCAAGAAATTTCCCGGATGCGGATCAGCGTGTACTTTTTTCAGAATATGAATTTGGTACATATAGAAATCCCATAAAGCCTGACCAATTTTGTCCGCGATTTCTTGATTGTCATTTTTATTGGTAAATTCCGAAAGATGAATTCCTGTCATCCAATCCATCGTGATAATTTTCTCCGATGAAAATTCAGAATAGTAATTTGGGAAAACTAGATTTTCAATCTTTTTACAGGCTTCAACCACTTCTTGGCTTTGTTTTAATTCCAATAAATAATTGGTTTCTTCAATCAATTTGTCCTCCACTTCCTTGAAATACTTGTCAGAATCTTTTCCTTGAAGATTAAACATTCTGATTGCAATGGGTTTTACCAAAGCCAAATCAGATGAAATACTATTGGCTACGCCAGGATATTGAATTTTCACAGCCAGTTTTTTTCCGTCTTTTACAGCGAGATGAACTTGTCCGATACTGGCAGCGTTAACGGAATTTGCGTTGAACTCATCAAAAATTTCATACGGTGTTTTTCCGAAATTTGTCTTGAACGTTTTCAATACTAATGGAGCCGAAAGTGGCGGAACAGAAAACTGTGACAATGAAAATTTTTCTACATAAGCCTGTGGCAAAAAACTTTTGTCCATACTTAGCATTTGTGCGACTTTGAGCGCACTTCCTTTCAAACTTTTTAGTCCGTCATAAATATCTTCGGCATTATCTTCGTTTAGTTTATCACGAGTCAAATCAGAATTAACCATTTTTTCTCCATAATATTTTAGATAATTGACACCAACTTTAGCACCGGTTTGCACCAGTTTTGTGGCCCTTTCAATTTTTGAGGTAGGAATGTAGTCTATCGTTTTCATTACTTGTTGTATATTTTTTCTTTGAAAATAAATTTTCCAAAGTCTATTAAGCTATCCAGCGGTGCAATATTCATTAATTCAAAAGAGGCTTTTACTGACTTCTCAATATAGATGTCAGTTTTTTCAAAAGCTGGTGAAGAATCATCCAACCAGAATTTTAGCGTCAATAAAAGTTGAATCCATGACGTTTCCTGAAACGCTTTCTCCTGGAATTTTTGAATTTTTTCTTGTTGCGTTCTAAAGTCGTCTGAGATTATTTCGATAAGATAATTTTTAAAACTGTTTCTAAGTTCAGAAAGCTGCATCAGTTTTTTTAATTGATTGTTGTGTTCTTTTAAAACGAGCACGACATAACTTCTGTTCGCAGTTAGAATTTCAAAAAAAGTAAAGTAGAAGCTTAGCATTTTACTTTTCATATCATACATTTCGTATTCCTTGTTTTTGTTGAGCAATTCTACTGTTTTTTCTAAAAACATTTTAAAAATCTCTTTTTCGATGCTTTCTATTGTTCCAAAAAATGAATAGAATTCCGCTTCCGTAAAGTCATTCATTTTTGCAAAATGATATACGGATTTCGGTTTTTCACTATGATCGAGAACATAATTCATATAAAGTGAAACTATTTTGTCCTTTGTTAGTATTGTTTTTTTAGCAGCCATTTTTAGTATATTTCAAATTAAAGTATAAAGGTATGAAATGTTTAACTATATATTAATAAAGTTAAACAAAATTTAATATAATTTTATATCGTTATAAATCATTAGCTTTACACTATCATGAAAAAAAATGTTTTAATAAGCGGAGGTTCGGGATTTATCGGTAGCCATTTAACAGGTTTATTGATCGCGAAAGGGTATTCAGTATCTATCCTGAGTAGAAGTGAAAAACAAAATAAAGGAGACATTTTCTATTACAAATGGGATGTCGCAAATCAGACTATTGACGAAAGCGCCGTTTTAAACGCAGATTATATTATTCACTTAGCAGGTGAAAATATCGCTGAAAAAAGATGGACCGCTAAACGTAAAGCGGCTATTATTGATAGCCGGGAAAAATCAACTCAATTGTTATATTCTGTTTTAAAAAAGAACAATAAAAAATTGGACGCTTTTATTTCAGCATCGGCTGTTGGTATTTATGGAGCCGTAAATGGAGAAGAGATTTGTTCAGAAAACACGTCGCCTGCAAATGATTTCTTGGGTTATACCTGTCAGAAATGGGAAGGTGCTTTAGATTTTATAGAAAACCTAAACATTCGTACCGTAAAAATCCGTACTGGATTAGTATTAGGGAAAAATGATGGTTTCTTGAAAAAACTTATTCCCTTGTTCAAGTTTAGATTGGGTTCCGCATTGGGTTCCGGTAAGCAATACATGCCTTGGATTCATGTAGATGATTTGTGTAACATCTATCTTCAAGCGGTTTTAAATCCTAATATGGAAGGTGCATATAACGCAGCTGTAAATGATAATACGACCAATACTATTTTTTCTAAAACGTTGGCTCGTATTTTTGGCTATTCTATTTGGTTGCCTAATGTTCCTGCTTTTGTGTTAAAATTGGTAATGGGTGAAATGGCAGTGATTGTCTTGACCGGTAGAAGGGTTTCTTCTGATAAGATTGAAGAAACGGGTTTTCAATTTAAATTTAAAAATCTGGAAGAGGCTTTAAAGGATTGTTTAACAAAATAGATTTATTGTAAGACACAAATGAGTTGCGTGTTGACGCTTTTGGATATTTTGCTGCGAACTATAAAAGGAATTTCAATCATAAAATCATCCGTGTTTAAGGGAAACTCAGAGATAAGTTCAATTCGCTTATCCACTTTTTTTAGGGTGCCATTAATACCTATTTTTTTTGTTTTGCCATGAATGGTGATTTTCCCGTTGATTTGATATTGTTTAGGAACTGAGTTAATGTTTTTTAAATCAAATTTTTCAATTTTGCCTTTAAAAACTGCTCTTGGAAATCGTTTGCTTTCCATGTAGTTTTCATTAAAATGTTCTTCCATCAGGCTTCTTTGAAATTTGAAGTCTTTAATGTTCATCCAACAGGCTATCTGTCCTGTTTTAGTTATCAAAATACAGGTTGTTTTTTCATTACTTGCTTTTACTTCTTCAAATAAGGGAATTGAAGCCTCAAAATGTATGATTGCTCCATAAGTCACCATTTTATCTTGTGCAAAAGATTTAATTGCAATAATGAGTAGTACTATTAGAGTAATTTTTTTCATAATGATTTATGAATTAAATTACTTAAAGTTACGAAATTAACCGATGAAATAAAAGTATTGAACGGTTGAAAAAATCACCAAATGAGTTAATTTTTCTCGGTTTTTTTAATCAGAAATTAAAGTATAATTGGGAATGTAATATTCGTAGAAAAGTATTTTTTACAAAAGTGTTAGTTATCGATTGACTTAATTATAATTCTAACTTTATGTTGTATTTTTTTAAGCTTTCTAATGATTCTTCTGAAGTGTAATCAAACTTTTCTTCATGAAGGTCTTTTTCCTTTTTCAAGGCGATCTGTTTGATGCAATTGCAAAAACGACGTACTTCACTCATATTAGATAAAATTAATCCGGGAACAAGCATGCTATTGCCTTCTTTGTCTTTGGCAACCATCGTAAAATAAGAAGAATTGCAATGTTTAATTTTTCCCGTTTGAATATTCTCTGCTTCTACACGAATGCCAATAATCATGGAACTATTGCCTACGTAATTCACGCAGGCTTTCATTGTAACGAGTTCGCCTACTTCTATTGGTTTGAGGAAATTGACCGTATCCACGGATGCAGTTACGCAATAATTTCCTGAAAATTTTGATGCACAGGCAAATGCAATCTGATCTAATAAGGATAAAATATAACCACCATGAATTTTCCCGCTAAAATTAGTGTGTGACGGCAACATCAATTCTGAAATTCGAATATTTGAGGATGCAACGGTTTTAAAAGTACGGTTCATTTATTTTATTTTAAAAGGAGAATTTACTTTTTTGACTTCTGTTATAAAATAGCGTGTATCGCCCCACCAAGGAAATGTCCTGTAGCGTTCTACATAAGCTACCTGAACATATTGTCCTTCGAATTCTTGTAAGTCAGTAATTACTTTTTCCTCACTGTCCAATACTGAAAAAGAAAAAATTTGTGCCCCGGAAATCCCTTGACTTATTTCACCTTCCCAAGTTTTGAATGCAACTCCTTTGCGGCTCACCTTTATTAATTCGCCTGAACGTACCCCTTCGCTATACGTGGCAGTGTATAAAAAAGCGAAATAACCGGCAACTGATACGACAAGTATTAAAGTTATAACCATTAAAAATTTTCTCATTTTTGTTTAGTTTAAAAGTTGATTTTCGTCTTTTTCTGCTCTATTTAATATACTTTCTGGAAGTGCTTTTTTCGCTTTGGCTCCCATTTTTTTCAATTTCTCCACACTTACGATTAAGTTTCCTTTTCCTTCTACGAGTTTATTCATAGCGCCGCTGTATTCTGTTTTGCTTTCGTCTATTTTCTTTCCAATTCGGATTAAATCCCCAACAAAACCTTCAAATTTATCATACAAAGCACCAGCCTGACGTGCAATTTCAAGTGCGTTTTCCTGCTGCTTTTGGTTGGTCCACATGCTGTCAATCGTTCGCAAAGTAGCTAATAATGTCGCCGGAGTAACAATAACTATGTTTTTTTCGAAAGCTTTGTTGTACAAACTCGTATCCTCGTTCAGAGCCATGGCAAAAGCCGGTTCGATAGGAATAAATAACAAGACAAAATCAGGGCTTTCTATTTGATATAAATCTTGGTAGTTCTTATTGCCCAATTGCTCTACGTGGCGTTTGATGGAGTTAACGTGTTCTTTTAAAAATCCAACTTTTACATCGTCATCTTCTTCATTGATGTATTTTTCATAAGCGGTCAAAGAAACTTTAGAATCGACAATCATCTTTTTACCGTCCGGCAGATTGATGACAACGTCAGGAAAAACACGATTTCCATCTTCGGTAGTGAACGCTTGTTGCACTTCATATTCACGTCCTTTTTCTAATCCTGATTTTTCAAGAACACGTTCCAAAACCAATTCGCCCCAATTTCCCTGCATCTTGCTGTCGCCTTTCAAAGCCTTGGTCAAGTTGAGGGTTTCCTTGCTCATTTGGATATTCATTTCTCGTAAGCCAAGAATCTGTTGGCGTAAAGCCGCATGATAATCAATGCTTTCCTTGTGGGTGTCTTCGACTTTCTTTTCGAACAAATGAATTTTATCTTGTAAAGGCGTCAAGATGTTTTTCATGTTCTCCTTGTTCTGTTCCGTAAATTTATTGGACTTTTCTTCTAATATTTTGTTGGCGAGATTCTCAAATTCTTTGGTGAATTTTTCCTGTAGTTTCTCGACTTCTTCTTTTTGTTCTTTGTTGCGTTCCCAAAGATTCTCAAAATCAACTTCTTTTTTCGAAAGTTGAATCGCCAGACTGTCTTTTTCGTTTCGAATGCTTTCTTTCTCGGCATTTGCATTTTCTAATTGCTTTTCAAAAGTTGTTTTATCAATGACAATCTGCTCTTTTAGTTGGTTGAATTGGGAAGTAAAAGCAATTAGTTTTTCTTCTAAACTAATTTTTTCCGATTGGAATCGGGCGGAGAAAATGAGTTTGCCAATAAAAATACCAATAGCGAGAGCAACGATGAAAATCAATAAAAACGGAAGCATATTTGACATAAAATTTCTTTTTGTAAGTTTGTAAAAATAAACAAAAGTTTCCTTCTTTCCTTTCGGAAATCAAAATAGTATCTCAAGTTTTAGCATTCATGGATTTGCAAAATTAGTTGCCAATTAATTTTTATACTTTAAAAAATATGCAGGATAAATCTTTAAAATTGAATTCTCGTTTTTTTGCAATTATTGCTATTGTCGGTTGGTTTGCGGTTGTATTACAATTGTACCTTATCATTATCAATCGGGTGGTGTCACTTTCGGAAACGATTGTTCGGTTTTTTAGTTTTTTCACCATTCAAACGAATATTTTAGTGGCAGTTTGTTTTACTTTTCTTTGGCTGAAGCCAAAATCCAAAGGGGGATTATTTTTTTCAAAACCTAAAAACACAACAGCAATTACGTTATACATTACCATTGTTGGACTTGTTTACAATGCAATTCTTAGATTTTTATGGGTGCCTACGGGTTCTCAAAAAGTAGTGGATGAGTTGTTGCATTTGGTTATTCCAATTTTGGTTTTAGTATATTGGATTCTATTTGTCCCTAAGAAAACATTGGAATTCAAAAACATCTTTCCGTGGTTAATTTTCCCTGCGGTGTATTTGGTTTACACGTTAATTCGGGGCGCTTTTTTTAGTTTTTATCCCTATCCATTTATAGATGTGATACTTTTGGGTTATGATAAAGTATTACTTAACAGCTTTTTTATGCTGCTGGCTTTTGTTTTTTTTGGAACGTTGTTTATTGGAATTGGGAAAATAAAAAAGACCAATAGGAATTAGATTCGTATTGGTCTTTTTGCACTAAATCAATTATTATTCATCCAGTTTTATATTTCCTCGGTCTTCCTGATTATCCGGATGGGAATTTGGATAACGGTTTGGAATGATATCCGAGTTATGATCTTTATTTTCTACCATTTTTTTAGCTTGTTCTTCAGAGACATTTGCAATATCAGAACTTAAATTTATAGGAGTACTATCCTCATTCTGTTCTAGAGTTCCGTCTATATTCCGTGCTCTTTGGACAATTTTTTGATTTCCATGACTATCAGTTTCTACTTCTGATTTCAAATGGGATACTTCAGGATTCGTATTTTGGGCTAGATTCTGACCGCTAAATCCTTCATTTATATTTTGCTTATTATTTGTTTTTTTTGAACCTAAATCATTGCTTTCCATACTCTTTAATTTTAAAGCTAATACTGTTAGCTTCTATAAGATTACGCCTTTTAAACGAAGGAATTCAATCATTTAACATAGCTTTTGGTTTACACCAATAAATGTATGGCGACACTATTTTAAATCCAGAGAAAACAAAACTATCTTTGCACGCACAACTAATACACTAAAATGTCTCATTCTCATTTCATCATTCATAAGCCTTACGGGTATCTGAGTCAGTTTATTTACGAATTAAAAAGAAAAAAGAAACTGCTGGGTGAATTGCACGATTTCCCAAAAGGAACGATGGCAATAGGGCGTCTTGACGAAGATTCCGAAGGATTGTTGCTGTTGACCACAGACGGGATGATGAGCGAAATCATTCGAAGCAAAAAAGTCGACAAGGAATATTATGTCCAAGTCGATGGCATTATCAATCAGGAAGCCATTGAGCAATTGCAAAAAGGAGTCGAAATAGGTTTCAATGGCACGAAATACATCACGAAACGGTGTAAAGCTTTTTTGATAAACGAAATTCCCGCTTTTGGCGCAAGAGGAAAAAAGATACGCGATGAACGTCACGGTCCCACTTCTTGGGCTTCGATAACGGTAAATGAAGGGAAGTTTCGCCAAGTCCGAAAAATGACTGCCGCTGTTGGTTTTCCTACGTTACGATTGGTTCGTGTTCGAATAGGAAACGTACATCTCAATGATTTGCAGGCTGGAGAAGTTTTGGAAGTATCTGATTTTGCAGTCGATTCGAATGAAAAATAACAATAAAAAATAACAATAATTGCAATGTTAAACATCGTTTTAGTAGAACCTGAAATCCCAAATAATACGGGAAATATTGGCCGATTGTGCGTAGGTACCGAAAGCCGTTTGCACTTAATTCATCCTTTTGGATTTGTCATTAATGATAAAAACCTAAAACGTTCTGGATTGGATTATTGGGTGCATCTTGATGTTACCGAATATCAAAATGTAGCCGAATGGAAAGCGCAGATTCCTGATTTATCAAGAGTTTTTCTGATGAGTTCCCATGCCGAAAAATCGTATCTGGAGACTGATTTTCAGGATGGAGACTGGTTGGTTTTTGGAAAAGAAAGTAAGGGTTTGAGTGAAGCTGTTTTAAATGAATTCCCCAACCATCTGACAATTCCTATGTCATCGTTAATCAGAAGTTTTAATATAGCAAATTCCGTTGCGTTTGTCATTGGTGAAGCAAAAAGACAAATAGCTAGTAGACTGTGATTTGTAAATTAAAAGTTGTAAAAAAGTAAGGTTATTTTGTGGTTGAAATTTCATATATTTGAATAGGTCATTCTGGATCTAATTGTGTTTTTTCTCCCTTAAAACGTACTTTTTATGATTGATAAAATTACTCTTAGAAGCACCATTTTCAAACATTTAGACGGTTTGGTTACCGCTCCCGTTGCGCATGTTTTGTATGAAAAAGGGGTACTGTCCTATATTCTTGACAAAAAAGAAGTCACGCTTTCGGAACTTTCGGAACACTTTAAAGCCAATGAAGGCTATCTCAATGTGGGTTTGCGTGTTTTGTGTTCGCAGGGATTTCTGAATTATCACATCAATACTTCCACAGGCCAAATTTCGTTTGCCATAAACGAAAAAAGCGCGATTGCTTTTCCTATGTTCTATTTGTATGAAGACGTGCTTGATTTACTGCATTTCACGATGCAATTTCGCACGCGATTATTAGACGATATTCCATTCGTTCGATTGGGTTTAATTTTCGATTTGTATAAAAAAAATTATGGAATTTCATTTTCGAATGATGCGCTGACCAATGAAATTCAGCATCAGATTCTAACGCACATTGAAGGTTCTTTGGTTGGACCAATATTAGTGCGATTGGGTATGAGCGGTATGTTTCATAAGTATTTTATGGAGATTTCCTTCCGTCCTGAAGAATTTCATAAATCTCCCGAGAATTTCAAAATTATATTAGATTTCTTTGCAGATTTAGGTTGGTTTACCCAAAAAAAAGGCAATTACCAGTTTACGGGAAAGGGATTGTTTTTTGCCAAAAGGGCTTCTGCTTATGGAGTGACGGTTTCCTATTTGCCAACTTTCAGTAAAATGGAGGATTTGATTTTTGGTAACCCAAATATACTCCGAACGGTGGCCGAAGGCGAAGATGAAATTCATGTGGACCGAGAAATGAATGTTTGGGGAAGCGGAGGTGCGCACGATACTTATTTTAAAGTCGTAGATGAGATTATCATCAAATTATTCAATTTACCAATAGAAGATCAGCCGAAAGGAATTCTCGATATGGGTTGTGGCAATGGAGCATTTATTGAACATATTTATAATGTAATCGAAAGACAAACCCTTCGCGGAAAAATGCTGGATGATTATCCTTTATTCCTTGTGGGTGCCGATTATAATCAAGCAGCGTTGAAAGTAACCCGAGCCAATTTAATCAAAGCCGATATTTGGGCCAAAGTAATTTGGGGCGATATTGGTCAACCCGATTTGTTAGCCAATGACTTATTGGAAAATTATAACATTGATTTGAAAGATTTACTGAATGTGAGAACCTTCTTGGATCATAACCGAATTTGGGAAATGCCAAAACATGTTACCAAAGACAGAGTAAGTCATTCAACAGGAGCATTTGCGCATAGAGGAGAGCGAATCAGTAATGGTCTTGTCGAAGATAATCTATTGGAACATTTGAATAAATGGTCGCCTTACGTTCGGAAATTCGGGTTATTAATGATTGAATTGCATACGATTGCTCCAAATTTTACTGCTGCTAATTTAGGTAAAACAGCCGCTACGGCTTATGATGCCACGCATGGTTTTTCGGATCAATACATCGTTGAAATTCCCGTTTTGCACAAAATCGCTGCTGAAGCGGGATTGTATCCGGATGCTAATTTCTTTAGGAGATTCCCAGACTCAAATCTTGCAACAGTGAGTATAAATTTATTGAAAGGAAATGGTTAGTATGATTTTGGACGGAATAAAATGTTGGAACTAAACAATCATGAATTTTCCTTTTTCAGCGTCAAAAACAATATGTTCATCTTTGAATAAGGTATTGAAACTTCCTTTTGAAATAAAATTACAAGGCTCGTCTTGAAGCACTGTTTCAGGGGTCATAATAATCATTTCGTCACTCAATTGTATCGCCATATCAATATCATGAGTAGAAAATAAAATGCATTTTCCGGTTTCATGGGTGAGCTTTTTCAAAAGTTTGAATAAAGCCACTTTGTGCAATAAATCCAAATGGGTTGTGGGTTCATCCAAAATTATTAATGGAGTATCTTGTGCCAAAGCGCGTGCAATCAATACTTTTTGTAATTGCCCGTCACTAATCTCATAATGTTTTTTTGTGGCTAAATGACTGATTTGTGTCAATGCCATGGCCTCGTTAACTTTAACAATATCAATATCAGACAAAGTTCCCATCCAATTGGTGTAGGGCTGTCTTCCTAAAGCAATGAGTTCAAAAACGGTTAAATTACTGGGAGGCAATTTTTCGGTTAAAACGATACTTAGGTTTTGGGCTAAATCCAAAGGTTCGTAATCAGTGATTTTCTTTTCATTCAAGAAAACAGCACCGGAAAGCGGTTTCTGGATTCCAGTTATTGTTTTTAAAAGTGTTGATTTTCCAATGCCATTCGCACCAATTAAAGCAATCAGTTTTCCTTTTTTTAAAGCAATAGAAATATCCGAAGCCACAACGATTTTCTCTTTTTTATGAGAATAACCGATGCTAATTTGAGACGCTTGTAAGATGATTTTGTTTTCCATTAGGCAATCATTTTTCGTTTACTAACCAATAGCCAAATCACAACTGGAGCCCCAATTATAGAAGTTACAGCATTGATTGGCAAAGTAATCTCCAATCCGGGCAATTCTGAAATTACATCACAAATAAGCATAATTGAGGCGCCTAAAAGTAACGTACTCCAATACAAAACCGAATGGTTACTGGTTTGAAACACTAATTTTGCTATGTGCGGAACTGCCAGTCCTACAAAGGCAATTGGACCTGCATAGGCCGTGATGCTTCCTGCTAAAATACTTGTTGCAAAAATAATAATCAATCGTGTTTTTTTGAAATTCAAACCTAAACTGCGTGCGTAATTTTCACCCAATAATAGTGCATTAAGTGGCTTGATGCTAAATAGACTTAATAATAAGCCAATTGCCACACAAATTGTCAGAATTAATATAGAAGGCCAAGACAAATTGCCTAAGTTTCCCATAGACCAAAACGTGAATTTCTGCAATTGTTCAGCGGAACTAAAATACGTAAGAACGCCTACTATTGCGCTGGTAAAACTGCCAAACATCAATCCCACAATTAATATGGCCATCGTATCGCGTAACCTTTGGGAAACCATCAAAACGGCGAGTAATACAACTGAACTTCCTATAGTTGAAGCTAAAACCACTCCATAAGAGGATAACAAAATAGTACTTAAAAAAGGTGGAAGTAAGCTTGCTCCTAATAGTACAAAAGCAACACCTAAACTGGCACCGGAACTCAGTCCTAAAACATAAGGCCCTGCTAATGGATTTCGAAACAAAGTTTGCATCAGCAAACCACTTATAGATAATCCCATTCCAACAAGAATTGCTGTAATGGCTTTGGGTAAACGATAATTGATGATGATATATTCCCAAGTAGACTTACTCGCTTGACCACCAGTTAAACTAGTGTAAATTTCTTTAAAAGGAATCGTGATAGAACCGAAACTAATGTTTACAAAAAACAATAGAACTAGCCCCAAAGTAAGCAAGAAGAATAGAATCGTATTTCGTTTTTGATTCGCCAATTTAGTTTAGTTTTTGTGCAAAAGTAAAAGTATAATTTGGAAGCAATTCAGGATGGAAGATTTTAATGTAATCTTTCAAGACTAAATCCGGTCTGCTTGGTGCTAATTCATAATAAATGGTTCCTCCTGTTGTGCCTAATTTACTTTCAAAAGTATACACATTTTTAGATTTTGAAGCATCAAACTGACTGTAATGCGGATTACTGTTTTCAAATTCAGTAATACTTTTAAAAGAACCTGTTGCAATCCAATATTTAGCCGTTTTTGCTTTCTCCAATATTTTTTCAAAAGGCAAACTAAGACTTCCTGTCCCTTCGACATTTGCCCACAAATAATTTGCTTTGGCATCTTTCATAAATTGCGCTACCCAGCTATTTCCTCTTGCTACATACCATTGCTCTTGATACATTGATCCATACAAAACGGTTGCTGTTGGTTTTTTGGTTGCAACCAATTGTATTGCGTCATTGTAATTTTTAACAATTCCATCAAAAAGCGTTTTGGCTTCTTTTTCTTTTCCAAATAAAGCACCGTAAAGCTTAATCCATTCTGCTTTTCCCAGCGGAGTTTGTTCCATCCAGTCCGCTTGTATGAGTACTTTAAGGCCGCTTTTTTGTAAATTATCAATCATCGGATTATTGTTGTCAACTCCAAAAGTCACGATTAAATTAGGCTCCAATTCAATGAGTTGCTCCATGTTTAATTTTTCGTTTTGCCCTATGTTTTTAACAGCACCGCCATCAATTAGTTTTCTGGTTTTTTCAGAAGAAACATAATCGGTATGAGGGAAACCCACCAGTGATTTTTCAACTCCCAGCATTTCCAAAAAAGGAATATTGGTCGTTGAGGTAACGACGATTGATTCCAAAGGAACTGAAATTGTGGTGTATTTTTGCAGGCTATCAGGAATGCTGCCGTTTTTTTCTTTTAAGATATAAGTAAAGTTTTTATTGGCTTCAGGCCAAGGATTTGAAACTGTCACTACTGAATATCCTTCGTATTTATTAATAGAAAGTCCCGAGGCATATTCGATTGCATTTTTTGAATCAGTACTTTCTTTTACGGTTAGGTTTTCGCTTTTTTTACATCCAACGAAAGTTGAAAAAGAGAGAACAAAAAGGATTAATTTAAAGGTGAATTTCATGATTTAATTTTTCGATAGCGACAAAGGTATACCAAATTTATAAAATTTCTTGTTTATTTTTAGCAGTAAAAAATTGAACAAATACTATCTTTACGAAATGAATAGCATTAAAGTCAAAAACTGTTCTACTTGCGGAACTCCTTTTAATTGTGGGGACACACCTGAAGGAAGTAAATGCTGGTGCAACAATTTTCCACCCATTTTTACTCCGTCAGAAGTGGTGGATTGCTTGTGTTCCAGTTGTTTTACAACTGCCTGCTCCACTAAAATTGACGAATATGTTGCAACACTATCTTCTGAAACTGCAACGGATAATAAAGCCAAAGATTTACCCAAAACAATGAATCTCATAGAAGGAATTGACTATTATTTAGAAAATGGGAACTATGTTTTTAAAGCTTGGTTTCATCTAAAAAGAGGTAATTGTTGTGGCAATGGATGTCGACATTGTCCGTATAAATAATTATAAATTGTAAATTATCAATGATGAAAGATAATATTGTTAAAACCAAGAGTTTTGATTTTGCTGTACGAATAGTTAGATTATATCAATATCTATGTTGTGATAAAAAAGAGTTTGTGCTTTCAAAGCAGCTATTAAGATCTGGCACAAGTATTGGTGCTATGATTCGCGAAGCAGAACATGCCGAGAGCAAGCACGATTTTATTCACAAGTTTGCAATTGCACAAAAAGAAGCTAATGAGGTTGTTTATTGGTTAGAATTATTAAAAGCTACGGATTATTTAAATGAGAAAGAATATGAAAATATAAATAACGATGCAATATCAATATTAAAACTTATAACAAGTATTATTAAAACGACTAAAGCAAAAGTTGATACCAAGAAATAAGTTATTCAATTAGCATAAAAGATGTTACTACAATTTACAATTAATAATTTACAATTAGAATGATATATTTAATAACTGGCGGTGAACGCTCCGGTAAAAGTAGTTATGCCGAAAATTTAGCAAAAGAGTTATCGGATAAACCAATGTATGTGGCTACAGCCAGAAAATGGGATGATGATTTCCAAAAGAGAATCGATCGCCATCAAAAAGACCGTGACGAACGATGGATTAATATCGAAAAAGAAAAACACTTGAGCGAAATTGATTTTTCGGAAAAAGTAGCTATCGTCGATTGTGTTACGCTTTGGTTAACGAACTTTTTCGTGGATACTAAAAACGATGTTCCCTTGTGCTTAGAAGAAGCTAAAGCCGAATTTGATGCTATTGCCAATCAAGAAAATGCGACAATTATTATTGTAACCAATGAAATAGGGATGGGTATTCATGCCGAAACGCATATTGGGAGAAAATTCACCGAACTTCAAGGTTGGATGAATCAATATATAGCTGCAACTGCCGATACCGTTGTGCTTATGGTTTCTGGAATTCCTGTAACGATAAAAGAAAAAAAATGAAATAGCTATGATCTTACAATATTAAATTCAAAGAAATATTGCCTCATAGCGTATTACATATTCAATTAAAAATCAATAAATAACTACATATGAATTTTGTAACTTCTTGGAGTGGCGGAAAAGACAGTTGTTATGCAATGATGCAAGCAATTCAGCAAGGATTTATTCCAAAAGTGTTACTCAATATGATGAATGAAAACGGGAAAGTGTCTCGTTCTCATGGATTGCCATTGTCTATATTGAATCAGCAAGCCCAAAAAATGGGATTGCCTCTGGAAGGAATTCCCGCAACTTGGGGTGATTATGAAGCCAAGTTTATTGCAGTTTTGAAAATGCTAAAAGCTGAATATGATTTGGAAGCAGCCGTTTTTGGTGATATTGATTTGCAACCGCACAAAGATTGGGAAGATAAAGTATGTGCTGAAGCATCACTAAAAGCAATTTTACCTTTGTGGCAACAAGACCGAATCGTTTTGGTAAATCAAATGCTTGAAAACGGAATTGTAACGATGATTGTTTCTTGCAATACAATTATGGGAGAACGTTATCTGGGTAAAATTTTGACGAAAGAATTAGCTCAAGAATTACATGAAAAAGGAATAGATCCTTGTGGTGAAAATGGGGAGTTTCATACTTTGGTAATTAATTCTCCGTTATTTTCTGGAGCCATTGAACTGCCCGAATTCACTAGAATTACCTATGAAAATTATTGTTTCATCGTTTGGGAAGAAGTATAAAAACAAAATTATTTTAAGATGACTTATTTAGATGAAATTTTAAAATCCCGTCGTGACACCCGTCATTTTACGGAGGATCAAGTACCAGATGCTGTTCTTGAAAAAGCACTGCAAGCAGGACATTGGGCGCCTTCAGTGGGTTTGACTGATGCTACAAAATATTATCTGATCAAGTCGCCTGAAATGAAGAAAGCCATTAAAGATTTGTTTTTAGATTATGATAAAAAAGCAATTTCGCTAACTGATAATGAACAACAAAAACAAGCTTACAAAGACCTTAAGTTAGAGGCAATAGAAGAAGCGCCACTGGGATTAGTGATTTGTTATGATCGTTCCGTTTTAAATAATTTTACGATTGGAACCGTCGGGAGTAATGAAGCGGTAAAGTTCAGTTCCGTTTGTGCAGCACAAAATATTTGGCTATCCTTAACGGAGCAAGGCTATTCCATGGGATGGGTTTCTATCTTGAACTACTATCAGTTCAAGCAATTATTGGGTTTGCCTGAAAATATGGAGCCTTTGGGGTATTTTTGCGTGGGAAAACCGGCTACAGATTATGATAATCAACCCATGTTGCAACAACTGAATTGGAAACAAAAGCAAGAAATTCCATTAGTTGAGGAAATCACTGTTTTGCATGAAAGTAAGGTGGAGAAAGTATTTTTTGATACTAAAAAGGAAATGGACGGTGTTGCTTTTGCAAATGCGTTACAACATAAAATCGACCAAAAAACAAAACCAACGGGTTCATTAGGAATTTTAGAAGTACTTGCTAAACAAATCGGGATGGTATTTCAAACTTTAGAACCAAAAATTATAAAACCTAATCTGGTTGTTTTTGCCGCGGATCACGGAATTGCAAATCACGGAGTAAGTGCCTATCCGCAAGATGTAACCAGACAGATGGTGAGTAATTTTTTGATAGGTGGTGCAGCTATCAATGTGTTTTGTAAACAAAATAAGATTCAATTAGCTATTGTGGATGCAGGTGTGAATTATGATTTTCCTATGAATACGGATTTGATTTCGGCTAAAGTAGGAAAGGGAACCAACTCCTTTTTACAAGGACCTGCGATGAGTAAAACAGAAGTTGAATTGTGTTTTATGAAAGGAAGCGAAATTGTTGCCACTATTGCAAAAACGTGTAGTAATTGTATTGGTTTTGGAGAAATGGGTATTGGAAACACTGCTACGGCTTCGGTTTTAATGAGCATTATTTTAGAATTACCAATTGAAGATTGCGTAGGAAAAGGCACTGGTGTAAATGATGAACAGTTGATTCAAAAAATTAATATCCTTAAAAAATGCATTGCCAATTATAATGGTTCAGATGATTTAGAGAGCAAATTAGCTTATTTCGGAGGATTTGAAATCCTTCAAATGGTAGGTGGAATGCTTCAAGCTAAGGAAGCAAATATGTTGATTCTAGTGGATGGATTTATCTGTAGTGTTGCTTTTTTAATTGCCTTTAAAAAGAATCCATCTATTACTGAAAATGCTATTTTTTGCCATTCTTCCGCTGAGCAAGGGCACCAAAAAATATTAGATTACCTAGGAGTTCGTTCTTTGTTGCAACTTGATTTACGGTTGGGTGAAGGAACGGGTTGTGCCATTGCTTTTCCTATAATTGAGTCGGCTGTGGCATTCTTGAATGATATGGCGAGTTTTGAATCAGCGGGGGTTAGCAGTCGGTAGAGACGCTTGTAGAGACGCACTGCAGTGCGTCTCTACAAGAAATAAAATCAAAAAATAATTCCAAAAATGAAAAAAGAACTACACATATTTTTTACAGCATTAATGTTTTACACCAGGATTCCGTGTCCCAAAAACATCGAT
The DNA here is from genome assembly GCF_003633605.1 of Flavobacterium sp. 120. NCBI lineage: Bacteria > Pseudomonadati > Bacteroidota > Flavobacteriia > Flavobacteriales > Flavobacteriaceae > Flavobacterium > Flavobacterium sp. 120. The sequence continues at coordinate 900,409 of NZ_RBKZ01000001.1, forward strand.
CATAATCCGGATTATTTGAATAAAGCGTCCCGTTATTTTCCATTAATTGGTTGGATTGTGGGTAGCGTTGCTTTTGGGGTATATTGTGTTTTTAATTATTTAGTTGCTCCTGAAATTGCGGTAATCTTCTCTATGATTGCCTCCGTTTTAGTGACAGGAGCTTTTCATGAAGATGGTTTTGCTGATGTTTGTGATGGTTTTGGTGGCGGTTGGACCAAAGAAAAAATATTGATAATTATGAAAGACAGTGCCATTGGTGCTTATGGAGCGATTGGTTTAGTACTGTTGTTAGTGCTTAAATTTCAAGGGCTGACTCAATTAATTGATGTCTCGGATAATCCTAAACTTATAATTTATAATTCACAATTTATAATTCTATTACTCCTTGTTTCTGCGCATTCCATCAGTCGATTAGCAGCGATTTCAATTGTTTTTACCCATGAATATTCTCGTGAGGACGCTTCCAGCAAAAGCAAACCAATCGCACAAAGTTATTCTTGGAGAGAAGTGACAGGAGCGTTCTTTTTTGGATTACTTCCATTAGTTGTTTTGTCTTATTTTCAGTGGCAAATGCTGTTGGTTTTAATCCCTGTTTTTTTGACTCGATTCTTTTTGGCGCGTTATTTTCAGAAATGGATTGACGGATATACCGGAGATTGTTTGGGCGCAACACAACAGGTTTGCGAAGTGGTTTTTTATATATCAGTTATTGCATTATGGAAGTTTATTTAGTACGTCACACGGAAACGGTTTGTGAAAAAGGAATTTGTTACGGGCAATCGGATGTGAAAATCATGGAGCCTTATGATGCTGTTTTTCAGTCTGTTTTGGATCAATTGCCTCAAGATGCAATATTGTATTCCAGTCCTTTACTTCGCTGTGTTCATTTAGCAAATTACATCAAAGACAATTCAGAGATTACTGCTGTAAACGAAGATTCCCGTTTAATGGAAATGAATTTTGGCGATTGGGAAATGAAAAATTGGGATGTAATTCCACCTGATGATTTTACACCTTGGATGACTGATTTTGTAAATGTTCGCGTGCCTAACGGAGAATCATTTACGGATTTACACAATCGAGTAATTGATTTTATGCATAATGAACTTCAAGGAACCAATTCAAAACCAGTAATTATTGTGGCGCATGCTGGAGTGATACGAAGTTTTTTATGTAAAATTTCGGATTTACCGCTGAAAGACGCTTTTCAGAATAAAGTTGATTTTGGAGCTGTAATTAAAATTGAATTATAAAATCCGCAATTATTTAGGTTATTAACTTAATATAATTTTATCTTTGCCGCCGTATTGAGGTTGAGGTTTGTTTTTTTCAAACCACATTAAAAGGGAATCAGGTGATAGATTTCAAGTTTTAGATTTCAGATTTCAGGATTTAAATCCTAAATCAAGAATCCTAAATCTTAAATCAAAAATCCTGAGCTGTACCCGCAACTGTAAGCTATCAAGCTTGTTGTTATCTACAAAACCATTGTTCGCCGCGGCGAATGAGAAGGTAAACAACAAGACGCAAGCCAGGAGACCTGCCTATTACATCGAGTATCAAACTTTCGGGAAAAAAGGTTTGGGTATGGGTCATTCTATGCTTTTCTCCCCATTTATTAAATTTTACATTTTTAAAATGAACAAAAAATTCATTCGCTTTAGTGCGATTGCATTGTTATTTGCAATGAACACGTATGCACAAGAACAAGAACCAAAACAACTTGATGAAGTTGTTGTTTCCGATTCGAAATTTGCTTTGCCAAAAGAAAAATCAGGAAAAGTTATCGTGAAAATTACTGCTGCAGATTTGAAGAAAAAAGCAGGACAATCAGTAGCTTCAATTTTAAGTACAGTAGCTGGTGTTGAAATCAATGGGAATCAGAGTCGTAATGGTAAGGATTTGGGACTTTACATTCGTGGAGGAAGAAATCATCAGGTTTTAATTTTGATTGACGGGGTTCCTGTTACGGATGCTTCCGGGATTAGCTTATCGTATGATTTGAGATTGCTTCCTGTGGAGCAAATTGAAAGTATTGAGATTATGAAAGGTGCTTCAAGTACTTTGTACGGTTCTGGAGCAGCTACAGGTGTTATTAATATTACACTTAAAAAAGCAGGTAAAAAAGCTATTGCAGGAAATGCATACGTGAATATTGGTACACAAACAGCTGCCAAAAATGCAAATTATAGCATACAAGATTACAGTCAAGGAATTGCTGTAAACGGTGGTTTTGAAAAAGTAAATTATTTTGCTTCTTTGAATAGTACTGAAACTACAGGGATTTCTGAGGCAAGACCATTAAATTCAAATACTAAATTTGAGAACGATGATTTTTCAAGATTAAATTCGGTGGTGAAAATTGGCTTTACGCCAACTAAAAAATTATCATTGGATTTCTTTGCAAATTATGATCGAATGAAAAACGGTTTTGATGCAGGTTCATTTTCAGATGATCTTACAAATTTCAGTCTTTCGGAGCAATTTAGAGTTGGTTTTTCTCCAAAATACAAATACAATAAAGGAGAATTGGTAATCAATACCGGTGCAAATGTAATCAACCGCGACATCTTTAGTTATGGATCTTTATTCCAGGCAAAGTCAAGAAGTGTTGATGTTGATGCTTTTAATAAATATGAAATTTCATCTGAGCTATTTGTGGTTACAGGAGCACAATTTCAGTTTCACGAAATGTCAAACTTAAGCGAGTATGATGCAATTACAACTGATATGGCAAAATTCAATATGATTGATCCTTATGTAACGGCAGTTTATAATTCTAGTTTTGGATTAAACTTAAATGCAGGAGCACGTTATAACATTCATAGTAAATACGGGAATAATTTAGTTTATAATGTTAATCCATCGTATAGCTTTTCAGAATCATTGAAAGTATTGGCTTCTTATAGCACAGCATTTGTTACTCCAAGTTTGTACCAATTGTACTCTCCGTATGGTGATTTGGATTTATCTCCAGAGAAAGATGCAACTGCCGAAGTTGGTTTTGAAGTAAGTTTGGCAGATAAGAAAGTGGTTTTAAATGCTGTTGTTTTTCAAAGAGAAGAAGAAGATGCAATAGGGTTTGATTTGATGACTTATAAATACTTTAATGTAGATGGTAAAAACAAAGCCAAAGGTCTTGAAACAATGATTTCTTATGCTTTTAATGATAAAGTAAAATTCAATGCCAATTATACTTTTACGGAGTTAGAAAGACAATCTCGCATTCTAAACCCGAAACATAAAGCTAATGCTTCTGTGGATGTGCAAGCAACAGAACGTCTTGCTTTTAATCTGGCGTATCAGTTTGTATCAGACAGATATTTAGAATACACGACTTATCCGGAGCCAACTTATGATCCTGTTTTAAATTCAGAAATTTTGAAAGACTATCAATTAGTAAATGCCAATGCTCGTTATGAATTGATCAAAAACAGATTGAATGTTTTTGGTGCAGTTGATAATATTTTGGATAAAGATTTTGTTGAAAGTCGCGGATACAGTACAAGAGGAAGAAACTTTAAATTAGGTTTAAATTTCTTATTCTAAAAGAGTATGTTTTAGTTTTTAGTCTTAATTCCCGTTCCTAATTTGGAGCGGGTTTTTTGTTGGAGAAAATCGGATTCTTTGATTTATAATGATAAAAAAAAGAGGCTTTCAGTGATGAAAGTCTCTTTTTAGTTTAATTTTTGAAATTAATATTATTCCAATGCTTTCAAAAGTCCTTCTGGAGCTTTGTCAATATACATTTGATTTTGGATTCCTTTGATTGATTTAGCATCTTTAAAAAACTCAAAATCTACTCCTGTATTTTGTTTCAACATTCTGGTTGTTCCTGTTATTTTTCCTATTGCGGTACTTAATAAAGGTTCTGAAGTGTCTCCAAGAACTCCATAAGTGCTAATAGTTTCTTTTAATAAATAATCAGGTTGTAGTCCATTGAAATAATCTCCAAAACCGGTTGAATTCACAATTTTCAATACAATTGGCTGCATGGCGTATCTGTGATTTGGGTTTCTGTTTTCGGAACCAAAAGTAGCAGAGTCATATAGTGTAACTGACCCAACATTTTTCCCTACAGTTACATCACCAATTTGTATTACATTGATATGAGGTTCTAATCCGTTGATTACTAATTCACTTGCCGATGCCGTGCTTTGAGTAGTCAATATATAGACTTTAGTCAAGTTTAAACTGTTTATTGCGGTAGTCCCAATTTTGTCAGTAAAATTATTTATTAAAGCTCCGGGATTGTTAGTTTCGAAATACGCGTTGATTTTAGCATTCCATTGTTGTTTAGCAAATACCTGTCCAGTAAATTGTCCGGTAATCATACTCGCTAAACGTGTAGCCGTTTGCACAGAACCACCTCCGTTATAACGTAAATCCAAAACTAAGTCCGTAACTCCTTGTGATTTTAAAGAAGCAAAAGCTTCATTTAATTGCGTGTCATAATTAGCATAAAAACCATTGTACATCAAATACCCTATTTTATGTGAACCGGAAGTGATTACTTTGTTGATTAAAATTGGATTTTCGGATAAAACGGTTTTTGTCAACTCTACTGATTTTCCGTTGGCAACAATAGTAGTTCCGTTATAATCTGCCAGATTTAATGTGTAAGTTTCGTTTGAACCAAATAATAGAGATTCATAATTACTCAAAGTAAGCTGAGTTCCATTTACGGCAGTAAAAAAATCACCACGCTTGATGTTCTTGTTCGACGCATCTGAATTTGCAATGATGTAACGTACATAACCAAATATTTCAGTAGTGCTTCCGGGCTTTCTGCTTAAACCAAAATCAACACCATTGTTTTTAGTTGTTCCTTGAAGCGTTCCTTCCAGCTCTAAATAATCATCCACAATCCAACTGAAACGGTCTATGGTTTTGTCAACTCTAAGCGCGTCAAACAACTCTTCAGGAACAGGGTATCCTCTTAGAAACGTATTTAATGCAGTTTGGTCTGCAAATTTATCATCTGATAAATTTGGAACATCTGCCTGCCATAAGTAATATTGGTTCATCCCTTTCCAAATAAAATCTTGTATGTCTAAACTGGCTGGTGGGGCAACATCATCATTATCTTGACAGCTTTGGAAAGTGAAAACTGCTATAAATAATAAAAGCGTAATTTTGAAACTTGTTCTCATATGTAGGTTTTAATATAATTAACGTAAAAATAGTAACTTTAGTTTTATTTTATGTTTTTTGTTACAAAAATAAAAATGAGTCGTCTAGATTATATAACCAGTTTAAAAACCAAATTTTTTATGAACCAAAATGAGTTTGTGCAACTCGTCACTCCTTTTAAAGATAAAGTCTTTAGGTTGGCTAAGCGATTGCTCGTAAGTACTGAAGAAGCCGAAGATGCAACTCAGGAAGTTTTGGTGAAATTATGGAGTAAAAATGGAAATTTAGCAGCGTACAGCAGTGTAGAAGCATTTGCAATGACAATGACCAAAAATTATTGTTTGGATCAGCTAAAATCAAAAAGAACAGGAAACCTCAAAATCGTTCATACAAATTATGTAGATAGAGAACCGGGTCTCGATAAGAAAATGGAAGACTTAGACAGTTTGGATTGGGTGGAGAAAATAATGGATAAATTGCCCGTTCAACAAAGATTAATTATTCAAATGCGGGATGTTGAACAATACGAATTTGAAGAAATCGCAAAAATACTCGACATGAATGAGAGTGCGATTCGGGTGGCGCTTTCAAGAGCAAGGAAAACGATACGGGATTATATGACAGAAACACACAATTATGGAATTAGTTAAAATAGAAGATTTATTAGAAAAATACTTTCAGGGAGAAACCAGTATTGCAGAAGAAAATGAATTACGTAATTATTTTTCTTCATCGAATGTTGCGCAGCATTTAGAACAATACAAACCTTTATTTGGGTATTTCTCTCTTGCAAAAGAGCATCAGTTTACGCCAGAAATTCCACTACTCCCGAGGCCTCGGGATAAAAAACGTAATGTTGCGTGGATATCAATTGCGGCTTCGGTTGTTGTTTTGCTGGGAATAGGAACCTATGCTTATTATAGTGCAGATGTTGTAAATAAAAGCCAAGATTTAGGAACGTATGATGATCCTGAAGAGGCTTTCAGAGCAACTCAAAAAGCATTATCATTATTATCAGATAATGTAAATGTTGGCATAGAAAGTGTACTGTATATTCAAGAATACCAAACCACAAAAGACAAAATATTCATTAGTACTAAAAAACAGTCTGGTGGTTCTTAATTGCCTTGAGTAAACAGTAAAAAACAAAAAAAATAATTTTAAACCATAACAATTTAAAAAAATGAAATCAACAATCAATAATAACAAAATGAACAGTAATTTTAATAAGAGTAAAAAGTTTATACTAACATTAGTATTTACATTAGTTTCAAGCACATTTTTTGCACAAGCGATTTTTGATAAATTCGACGGGCAAGAAGGCGTAAAATCAATCATTGTCAATAAAAAAATGTTTGATTTGATGAGCAAAGTAAAAATGGATGCTTCTGATAAAGAAACACAACAATACTTGAGTTTGATAAAGAAACTGGATGATTTGAAAGTGTTTACCACTAAAAGCGCCAGAATAGAAGGCGAAATGAAAGTTGTGGCTGATAAATACATAAAAACGGCAGGATTAGAAGAACTAATGCGTGTGAATGAAGATGGCAGAAGTATTAAAATTCTAGTGAAATCGGGAGCAAGTGATTCTCAAATAAGAGAGTTGTTTATGTTCATTGAAGGTGCTAAAAATGACGATACGGTTTTAATGTCTTTGAAAGGTAATTTCGATTTGAATGAAATTTCAGTTCTTACCAATAAGATGAAAATTCCTGGTGGAGAAGATTTGAAGAAAGCAACTAAAGGGAAAAAGTAAGATGAAAACAGTTTTTGGATTAGCGCTGCTATTGAGTTTGTTTCTCGTGAGCTGTAACTCGGAACCGACCTTGCAAAAGTATTTTGTGGAAAATACCGAAAACAAAAATTTTATAGCTCTTGATGTGTCACCTAATATTCTGAACGTTGATAAAACAAAATTATCAATTGCACAGAGTGATGCTTTAAAGTCTTTTGATAAGATGAATGTTTTGGCTTTCAAATTAAACGATAAGAATAAAGCGGAATTTGAAATTGAACGTGCCAAAGTTAATTTGATTTTAAAAGACAAAAAGTACCAACAGCTTATGAAGTTTGGTTCTGGTAAAGAAGGTGCTTCGGTGAGCTTTGTAGGGACTGATGAACATATTGAAGAGTTTGTTTTTTTTGCGAATAAAAAGGAAAATGGTTTTGCTGTTGTTCGAATTTTAGGCAAGGATATGAATCCTACTAGTGTTATGACTATGATGAGCGTTTTGCAGCAATCTAATGTTGATTTAGAGCAATTGAAGCCTTTGCAGCAGTTAATGAAATAAACGTATTCTAAAACAATAAAAAGCGCCTTGATAATATGTCAAGGCGCTTTTTTTATGATGTATAATTTTCGATTAAATGTAAATGTGTTATTGTTTGCAAAACATCTTTTTTATTGCCACTGAATCGTTCTTGTTAAATTATGATTTTAGATATATAAATAATTGAATAAGAGTTAGGATAAAAAATAAAAGGAACTAAAGCGGATTTATTTTACCTTTTCTAACAAAGCTCCGCTTTAAAAACAAAAATGCTTCAAAAATAATCAAGTTAACTTGGAATTATTTTTGAAGCATTTTTATTTATTCGTGACCACGGTGGGATTTGAACCCACACGCCCTTGCGAGCACCAGCCCCTCAAGCTGGCAAGTCTACCGTTTCTCCACGTGGCCTAAAAAAAGAAAAGGTCAAGTAATAAATTACTCGACCTTTTGTGACCCGACTGGGGCTCGAACCCAGGACCCCATCATTAAAAGTGATGTGCTCTACCAACTGAGCTATCGAGTCAATGCTTCAAGGAAATTATGTGTTGATCACTAAAATTGTGACCCGACTGGGGCTCGAACCCAGGACCCCATCATTAAAAGTGATGTGCTCTACCAACTGAGCTATCGAGTCATATTCTTTCCTTGAATGCGGGTGCAAATATAAGGACTTATTTTGGAGTTTTCCAAGCAATTTTATTATAAATTTGTCTTTTTTTAACAAAATCACTCAACACCTTAATTTGTAAGGTTTTATTCAGATGAAAAAAATTATATTATTAGGTTATATGGGCTGTGGTAAGTCCACAATTGCAAATAAATTGTCAAAACTTATCGGAATTCCTTTTGTGGATTTGGATAAAAAGATTGAAGAGAAGGTAAATTTGTCCATAAATGCTATTTTTGAAAAGCACGGAGAAATTTATTTTAGAAAGCTAGAACACGAAGTTTTTATCGAATTATTGCATTCGCCTGAACAATTAATCATCGGTTTAGGTGGAGGAACTCCATGTTATGCCAATAATCATGAGTTGTTAAAAGGCGATAATGTGGTGTCTGTTTATCTTAAAGCATCCATTGATACTTTGTTCAATAGATTGAGCCATAATAAAAGCAAGCGCCCTCTTATTGCAAATAAAAGTGACGCTGAGATGAAAGAGTTTATTGCGAAACATCTTTTTGATAGAAGTTTTTATTACAATCAAGCACAATATAAAGTGAATGTTGATGATAAGACAATCGATCAGACGGTACTCGATATCGTTGCAATTCTAGCTTAAATAAGCATAATTGTCATTGTTTTCATCAAAAACGACTTGTACGTGTTCCAATAATGATGTAGAAAGTGAGATGCCTTTGAAATCAGCTTTTACAGGGTATTTTTTGTGGTTTCGGTCCACAAGTACTGCGGTTTTAAACTTTTTCAAAGGAACGTCTATAAAATGCCTAACTGCATAGATTAATGTGGTGCCTGAATTTAATACATCATCAACAAGAACTAAGCCTTTATTAGCGTACTGTTCTTTTGATAAGGAAGTGTGAATTGGTAATTCGGGATTTTGCTTATTGATTTGTACTTCGCAAAGCGAAACTTTAAGAGGAGAAATAGTTTCTAAGATTGAAGCTATTTTTTTTGCAAATGTAAAACCGTTAGAGGCAATTCCTGCAATTACAATTTCTTCTTCATCTACAAATGTTTCATAGATTTGGTAAGCAATTCTTTTTATTTTATGCTCGATTTCTTGATTCGTTAAGATAATATTTTTGCTCATTATTTTTAGTTTGTTATTTAACCGTTTACAGTTTAAAATTCAAAGAATCATATTGGTAACTTAAAAAAGTAATGTTTTAGGTTTACTCATCATCTTCATCGGTGGTTGTTTCATTCCCAAATTCATCAATATCTCTTCGGTCTTTTTTGGTAGGTCTTCCGGTGCCATTTTTTCGGTAATGCTCCTTTGATAATTTCAGTAATTCTAAATGCTGGTAGGCTTCTGCAGGAGTATCATTTCGTCTGTAGATATCAACTAATTTAGCGCCAACACGATTCTCTGGTACATCCAGAACTGTGATGATTTGGGTAATTTGGTCTTTCCTAAACGTAATTTTGTCAGTAGGAAAAACCTCTTTTGATGGCTTTGCAACAAGACCATTTACAGTCACATGATTCTTTTTACAGGCCTCGGTAACCATATTTCTGGTTTTATAATACCGCATGCACCATAAATATTTATCTATTCTCATAAATTTTCTAAAATCGGAGTTAAATAGTTTACAAAAATCAATCAATATTGTATCTTGCGCACTTAAAAATTTAGCTATAATGAACAAATTTAAGTATTATTTTATTCTATTAATTACAACCGTCTCTTTATTTTCATGTTCAAAGGATGATGCTGCTGAAATTGAACCACCTAGAGATTATGCAGCACAACTTGCTACTGATTTAACTGATATTGAAGAATATTTAAAAACCTATTCTATAACTGTTCTTAATCATCCTGGTTTTTCTGATGATCAAGATGTTACTTTTACAAAAATTCCAACAGGAGGAACAGCACCCTCTATTTATTCGTATTTGAATAGTACCACTTTTCCTAAACTTTTGAGTAAAGAGGTGAAACTTCATGATATAACTTACAAGTTGTATTATTTAGTATTAAGAGAAGGAGTAGGAGAGAAACCTTCTAATGTTGATGGTGTGTTAGCCGCTTACAAAGGCGATTATTTAGATCGTCAAACGGTATCTGAAGTTACGGCATTAACGGCAACCCAATTTGAAGAAGTTAAGAATCCACAACAATTTTTAAGTTTATTTAGTACAATAACAGGATGGGGTGAAACTTTTCCTGAGTTTAAAGTAGGAACGTATTCTTCTAATGCTGACGGTACAGTTTCTTATAATGATTTTGGAGCAGGAATTATGTTTATTCCTTCAGGACTTGGATATTACAATTCAGGAAGTGCCAGTATTCCAGCTTACGCTCCTTTAGTTTTTAGTTTTAAATTATTTGCAATTAGCAGATTAGATTCTGATAATGATGGAATTATGAACTTTCAAGAGGATGTAAACGGAGACGGTTACATGCGTATTTTGGCAACAGGCGTTGTGAATCCTGATGATACTGATGGAGATGGTATTCCTAACTTTTTAGATGCAGACGATGATGGAGATGGAGTTAGTACAAAAACAGAAATTACAGGAGCTAATGGTGTTTTAATTCCTTTTGCAGATATACCGAGTTGTGATGGTAATACTACTGATCCGGCTAGAGTAAAAAGACACTTGGTAAAGTGTAATTAAAAAATAAATTCAAAAAAAAATCCAGTTCAATTGAACTGGATTTTTTTTGGTGTAAAATGAAAATATTATTTTCTTTTCATTACTCTTTCTACAGCTTCAATAATCGCTTGATTGTTCAATTTGTATTTTTCCATTAGTTGTTCTGGTGTTCCAGATTCTCCAAAACTGTCATTAACCGCGACAAACTCTTGTGGAGCCGGACTGTTCAATGCTAGGACTCTGGAAACGCTTTCGCCAAGACCACCAAGAATATTATGCTCTTCAGCAGTAACGATACATTTTGTTTTTGCCAATGATTTCAAAATCGCTTCTTCATCCAATGGTTTGATCGTATGGATATTGATTACTTCAGCAGAAATACCTTTTGCTTCCAAAGCTTCAGCAGCAATTAGCGCTTCCCAAACTAAATGTCCAGTAGCAATAATTGTTACGTCAGAACCTTCGCTTAAAACAATCGCTTTTCCTATTACGAAAGGCTCATCAGCAGGCATGAAATTAGGCACAACCGGACGGCCAAAACGCAAGTAAGCTGGACCATGGTGCTCTGCTAGTGCTAGAGTAGCCGCTTTAGTTTGATTGTAATCACAAGTATTGATTACAGTCATTCCCGGTAACATTTTCATTAATCCAATATCTTCAAGAATTTGATGTGTAGCACCGTCTTCACCTAATGTTAATCCAGCGTGCGAAGCACAAATTTTTACATTTTTCTCAGAATACGCCACTGATTGACGGATTTGATCATACACTCTTCCTGTAGAAAAGTTAGCGAAAGTTCCTGTAAAAGGAATTTTACCACCAACAGTTAAACCAGCTGCTATTCCAATCATGTTTGCTTCTGCAATTCCAATTTGGAAAAAACGTTCCGGGTGATTTTTCTTGAAATCGTCAAATTTTAAAGAACCTATTAAATCCGCACAAAGTGCAACCACATTTTCATTCTTTTGACCTAATTCAGTCATTCCCGCTCCAAAACCCGAACGAGTGTCTTTACTTCCTGTATTTGTATATTTTTTCATTTTTCAATTTAGATTTTTAGCAGTATTCTACTGAACACTAATTACTGAGCTCTGAACACTTTCTAGTAGTCGCTTTCGCCTTCAGTATAGTTTTGACCTAAAGCAATTTCAAGTTGCGTATCATTTGGCGCTTTACCGTGCCAAGCATGACTGTACATCATAAAATCTACACCATTACCCATTTCAGTATGTAACAACACACAAACTGGTTTTCCTTTTCCAGTTCTTGATTTTGCATCATTCATTCCAGCAATAATAGCTTCAATATCATTTCCTTTTTCAATTTCTAAAACATCCCAATCAAAAGCTTCAAATTTAGCGCGGATACTTCCCATTGCTAAAACTTCATCAGTTGTTCCGTCAATTTGTTTTCCGTTTAAATCGATTGTAGCGATAAGATTGTCTACTTTTTTTGCAGATGCATACATAATTGCTTCCCAGTTTTGACCTTCTTGTAATTCACCATCTCCGTGAAGCGTGTAAATTATATGATTGTCACCATTTAATTTTTTAGCTTGAGCAGCACCAATTCCTACTGATAATCCTTGTCCAAGAGAACCTGACGCAATTCTCACTCCAGGTAAACCATCATGAGTAGTTGGGTGACCTTGTAATCTTGAATTGATCAAACGGAAAGTTGCTAATTCCGATACAGGGAAATAACCGCTTCTCGCTAAAACGCTGTAGAAAACAGGAGAAATATGTCCGTTTGAAAGGAAGAAAAGATCTTCTCCAATACCGTCCATATCAAAACCTTCTTTGCGTTCCATTATGTTTTGGTATAAGGTTACCAGAAATTCAGTACAACCTAGAGAACCACCTGGGTGACCTGAATTGACAGCGTGTACCATTCGAAGAATATCTCTTCTGACTTGGATTGTTAAATCGTTTAATTGTTGTGTGTTAGGCTTCATTTTGTGTGTAAAAGTTAAACTGGTGCAAATGTAATTTTTATTTAGGGTTACCGCAAAAGTTTTTAGGAATATTTAATGTAAGATTCCGTTAGAATTTAAGTTGAATAAAATTACCGGCATAAGTTTGCATAATTCACAAAAAAGCCCGCATTTGGCGGGCTTTTTTGTGAATGGAGAAACATATAATATTTGTATATTCTCCAATTACAATTATAGTTAAGTGTTCGTAATTGCATCAGCTCTGTGCGCTTGATTATTGATAGCAGTTAATGCGATTCCAGTTAATACCGCATCTGTTTTTTTCTCCTCATCAAGACTCATCGCCAATAGATTTGCCGCTTTATCTTCTCCTAAAGTTTTTGCAAAAGCATGGAGGGTTCCATAAGTTGCAATTTCATAATGTTTTACCTTTTGATCTGCTGCAATAATTCCGGCATCTCGAACAACGCCAATATCAGTTTGTCTGATCAAGCTATTTGTTTCTTTCAATATGCCTCCCATTGCTTCGCATTTTTTGGCAGTCGCTTCAACACCAGTTGCTTCAAATATTTTTTCCAAACGTGAAACGTGTTCTTGCGTCTCATTCAATTGGTTTTTTAAAGAGTTAACTAATTCTGGTGATGATGCGTTTTTCATCATTTTTGGCAATGTTTTAGTTAACACTTTCTCTGCCCAATAAATATCTTTCAATCCAACTTCAAATAAATCTCTCAATCCATGTGCTGCATTTGCTTGTACAGCTCCTTTACTATTTTCGCTTTTACCCATTTCAGTTCTCATAACACTAGTTTTTTAAGATTAATTTTTTATGAAAAATATTAAATATGATATTCTCTTAAACAAACTCATTATTTAATTTTCAAGTAGGGTAAAATTAAACATATTAAAATGTAATCAATTGTTAATTAACTAATTGTAAATACGAAATGTATGATTTTTTAAAGAAATTAATGTTCTGATTTTAGTTTTGAATAGCTGTTGGATTGTCTTTTTTAAGTGGTTTGTGACTGATGATAATTCACATCCAGCCATGAACCGCCATTGTAAGATTCAATTCCATGTGCCGTTAGAAACACTTGTGCCTGTCCACTTCTATTTCCCGATGCACAACAAAGAATTAATGGGGCTTTAAGTTCTTGTATTTCCTGCATTCTATGTGGTATCTCATTCAAAGGAATGTTTATGGAACCAGCAACATGACCCCCCATAAATTCATCATAGGAACGTACATCGACTATGGTTCCCAGTTTTTCTTTAATTATTTTTGCTACTTCCATTTTGTTGTTCTTTAAAGATTATTAATCTATGATAGCATAAAGCTGTTTTGCTCTATCTAAATTTACGGATTTATTCAACGGAATTTCTAAGAAATATTCCAGTTGCCATTTTTGGGTTTTTTGCGCTTGTTTGCTTTCTGTCAAGTCCCACGGCGGATACACCCGAATTCCTCGTTTTCCTTCTTTTAAGTCAGTACTGATAATTCCTTGTTGGCAAAGCACCGACTTTGGAAATATAAATTGACCAAATTTATCGTTGCTTTTAGTATTTATAACAAAAAAATCAATTTCGTCTGAAACCGCATAAGGCTCGATAGGTCCATTTTCGCTTCTCTTCCAAAAAGTGACAAATTGCCCAATCTTTGTAGGGGTAATTTTTGCAACACGAAAGAGTATTTTAATGGTGTCAAGGTCAAATTTACAGGCGAAATATTCGGCACTTTCTTTTTCTATTTCAAGATTTCGGAGGTCAAAACCACATTTGTCAAATACAAGCTCTTTAGTCTCAATCAGGTTTTCGGGAATCATTCGTGTTGTTATTTGGGCTTTTTAATTGGAAACTAATTTTCTAATGCTTGTAAGTTAGTATCAGGTATGATTTTCACTTCTTCTTCCTCATCCTTCAATTCATAAAGTAAGTGTTCAACTTCAGAATAATCCTTAATCACTTTTACAGTAATTATGGCTAGAGGAATACCAATTATTGAAGCAACAATACTGGCAATTGTAGTCGTAGTAAGCTCTTCAAGTGTCTCCGCCTTCATGGAATATCTAAAAATGAATTGCCCTAAAAATGAAGAAATAATCCATAATGCCCACCACCATCCAATGAAATGTGTTGTTAGATTTCGAGCATAATTTTCATCCTTTTTAGATAGTAAAATTTGTGTTTCCTGATACAACTCTTTCATGATTTGATTGGGTCTATAAAGAGATATGATTGGTACAAACCAGCAACCGGCGGCCCATCCTTCGGTGAATGATAAACTTTCGGCTTTTATATGAAGATTGTAGTAGGCTCTCCTGAACCATCGTATAAAAGTAATTCCCGAAATCACATATACTGTCAAATAAATTAGGCCTATGATTTTTTGTCTTAAATCATTATCAGTGGCTGCTTCAGTTGTGATTTGTCCACCATTTGCAACAGTTTCTAATAAGTCATATTGCAAATAATCAGAAAGTAGTGAAATTATTTCGACAGTTAGCACAGTCCATAATAGCATAATAGCAATTTTTGCTCTTTGGCCGTTGGGTTTTAAATTTTCCATTTTTTATTTTTTTGTCAATTTAAATGCTCCACCACCTTGTTTTATAATCATTTGTTTTTCATTTGGCTTAAATTCTAGTTGTATTCCAGCGGCTAAAAACTCAAATTTATCTTTCTCAGTTGCTTCTAACGGAAATGCAGATTGTCCGGTTGCTTGTGCAAAAAGTTTTAAATTATCTTTTGTAATCGTAATTTTCATGGGAAATCCAGCATCTGAATATTCTCCTAAATAAGGATCCAAGTCTTCGGTTTTGAGTTCGAAATTTTTAAAAGTAGGAATTACAAACGGCTTGTTGAAGTAACTACTTAAAGCGGCGATAATGATATCATTATTGTCGTATGTCTTTCCGTTTGATGTTAATGCAACGGCAATCTTGTCCTCTGTAAAATAATACAACACAGATCTGAATTCATCAATTCCTCCATTATGGCCAAATCCCTTTTTATCATAAAACGGAATTTGGAAAATCCCCATGCCGTAGTTGTCTTGCAAAGTAATCATTTGTTTTAAACTGCTTTCGTTGATTATTTTATTCGCGAATAAATGGTCAATAAAAATGGTCAAATCAGTCGGATTAGAAACAATTGAACCAGCACCCATTGGGATTGACATATCCGTTTCGGTTTCTTTTATCCATTTTTCTGAAAATTTATAAGAATTAGATTCGTTGTTTTGAATGCTTATTTTATCTCCTACGTAAGTATTTTTTAAGCCTAATGGCTTTGTAATTTTATCTTTTAAAATAGCTGCATATGGTTTTTTGTATGCTTTTTGAAGAATATAACTCAACAAAACATAATTTGAATTGCTATAATCTGCTTTGCTGTTTGGTTCAAAATCACTTTTCCCTTTTGCAATGATTTCTACCATTTGCTCTTCGGATTTGGGTTCGGTATTGTACTTTAAATAGTCTGGATTATTGGTAAAATTATGGATGCCGCTTCTGTGGTTTAATAAATTTCCAATCGTTATTTTCGTTGCATTTTCGATTGTTGGGAAATAGATTTCGATAGTTTGATTTAATGCTATTTTCTTTTCTTCAACTGCTTTAAATACTAATGCAGAAGTAAACATTTTTGAAATAGAACCAATTCGGTATTTGGATAAATTAGTTGCTTTTTTATTCGTTTCAATATCTACTTTTCCAATTGATTTGGAATAAATCAGCGTTCCATTTTGCGAAACGGCTATGCTTCCCATAAACTTATCCTTTGCTTCAAGAATTTGAAATAAACTATCCAGTTTTGCAACGTTCATTTTTTGGGAATATCCAGTGCCAAATAATAAACTGAAAAGCATTGTAATTAAAATTTTCTTTACCATAATTGTTTCAATTGTATTGTTGTAAGGTTTTAAAAAATCTTGTGAAATCCCAGTTCATTTTGAAAAGGATAAAAGAATAAGATTTTAGCAATTTTCAAGTAAATATATACGATTAAACTGATATAAAATTATTTTTATAAAAAATAACTTCCTGTAAAAGGATTACAACAACGTTGCTTTTTTTGGAATTATATTTTTCTATTTCAGTTTTGAAAAGAGTTACGCAGTTAGGAAAAGTCCCTGTTTTTATGTTTTTATTCGTCCGTAAAAGGGAATTATTTTATGAATTTAAATGCATAAAAATTTCAAAAATGCTCCTTTTTTATTTAAAACAAGATGAAAGTTTTTAATCGTAAATACCTGATATTCAGTATTTATAGTTAAATTTAATGTCTTATTAACCAAAAAAACAAATAAATATGAAAAAATTTTTCTCAATGGTACTGTTGATTGCAGTTTGCATCACTTACGCTCAAAAGAAAACAAACGGGACTATTTATGTGGAGCATCCTGCAATTAATGTTGTTGAAGCCATGACTCAAGCTTATGTCAAGGGAGACGCTGATAAAGTTGCCAGTTTTTTAACAGACGATTTTAAATCATTTAATGGTGTGACTTCTAATAAGGATGATAAAGGATCAGACAAAACTGCTTTTTTAAACGAGGTCAAGTTTTGGAAAGAGAACATTGATTATTTAAGTATTAAAAAATCAGAAGGTGCTTATCCAGATGCTTTAGAATATAAAGAAGCTGATAATAAAGATGTAGTTTGGGTTCAAACTTGGGACGATTTAAAAGGAGTGCACAATAAAACAGGAGTTAAAATTGATACACCGTTGCACCGTTTATTTGTGGTGGATAAGAACAATAAAATCAAGACTATTATTAGATATAGAAATAGCAGTGTTTTTGATGAAATCGAGCATAGTTTCAATGACAGGGAAAATGGTGCGATTTATAATCATCACGAAAACATTAATAGTGTCAGAAAAATGATTTATGCTTTTGAAAACAAAGACTTTGACAAAGCGTATAGTTTTTATGACGAAAAGGCAACATTCTCGGATATAAATATGCCTGTAGACAAAAGCATCACTTTAGCGGAGCAAAAAGCAAATGATCAAAAGCTTTTTGAAAAATATGATTTGACAAGTATTGACATGGTAGGATATCCAGACTATTTGCATTATGAAATGGGAGATGCAAGAGTGGTACAGTCATGGTGGAATTTTAGACTAACAAGAAAATCAGATAACAAGAAAATAGTTTTGCCTATATTTTTCATTGATAATTTTGATGATAAAGGCAAAATAATTTCTGAAATTGCTTACTACAGTGAAAAACTA
Organism: Flavobacterium sp. 120; assembly: GCF_003633605.1. Classification (NCBI taxonomy): domain Bacteria; kingdom Pseudomonadati; phylum Bacteroidota; class Flavobacteriia; order Flavobacteriales; family Flavobacteriaceae; genus Flavobacterium; species Flavobacterium sp. 120. The sequence goes on from NZ_RBKZ01000001.1 coordinate 918,272, forward strand.
TTAGAATAATTATATTCGTTTTGAAATGGATAACGTCCTAAAATAAGTTGGCAGAAAACACAACTTATTTTAGGACGTTTTTATATTCAATGATTTTTTAAAGAGTTTTTCTTTTCAAAACGGAATCCATTGAATAGGTACCGCTTCCCAATAAAAATAGGGCAATATAGCACAGTAAATACATTAATGCAGATTCCATTGTTCCCAGATCATCATTTATATGAACAATAAACACGGCTACTACCATGGTAATAATTAGCGGAATCAATGCCAGTCTGGTCCATAATCCGATTACAATTAATAAAGAGCATACAACCTCGGCAAAAACAGTCAAAGTCAATGATGCTGGAACACCAATGCCTATTGGGTCACCAAATTCCATTGTGCCATTCATTAATTTCATCAGTTTAGGAATGCCATGACTCAACATCAACAAACCAAGTGTTAATCGTAAAATAAGCGAAGCCCAATCGGTTGCATTAGCGGACCAAGAAGTTGGGGAGAACAGTTTTTGAATCATAATTTAAAGTTTTTAGTATTGTGTTCTTACAAACGTAAGATATTTTTGCAATAATTTGCTGTATGGAATAGCTTATTTTAGCGATAGCCCGAAGCATTTATTGTATTTTATTCTCTCGTTTTAAAGTGAATTTTTCAATGCTAATTACGGCCAAAATTCCAAGCACGTAGGCAAGCAAATCCATCCAGGCGAAAGAATTTCCAAGAACAACTTTAGCAATTTTGTAATGCTCTAATCCTAGTTTTTCAACCATATTAAAATATTGTGCAATTTCGATAGCAAATGAAAAGAGCAACACAAGACCAGCGGCAGCCCAAACCGATACGTTTAGAAACGATTTCAGGAAACAATAGAGTAGCATGACCACTAAAAAATCTCCAAAATAAGGTCTTATAAAGTTGTCATGAACAAACAAAGCGATGGCTGTTTCCAGGAGAAAAAGGAATACAGTAAAAGCAAAATAAGTGCGGTTGAATTGAAGCATTTTGGTTGTTTAATTATTTAGGATTTTACTTTTTATTGCATTCGTTTTTGTTGTTCACTGATTTGTATTGTTTTTTCAAGCCGTGATATTCTGGTTTTTTCTTGTTTTGCGGTCATTATCCAATGTATCATTACCTTTTTGTAAGAAGGTGCTTGTGCATTAAAAAAATCCCAGGCTAATGAATTCATTTTAAATTGGCTTTCATAATTTGGATTAAGAATAGCTGGTTCTTTCTCGTGAGAATAAATTCTGGATTTATTTTCTGTACGTAAATCAAATGCTTTTTGCCCTTCAAGAGTCATTAGTCCGGCTTTTGTGAGTTCCTCGACTTTCAGGATGTTGATGGCACTCCAAATACTGCTGCTTCTTCGTGGCGTAAAACGAATGCTGTAACTTTCAATATCAATTGATCTTCGTACACCGTCAATCCAACCAAAGCAAAGTGCTTGATCCACGGATTGCGACCAAGTCATGGAAGGTTTGCCGCTACTCACTTTATAGAAACCAACGAGAAGTTCCGTTTCCTCTTTGTGGTGCTTTTCTAACCATTCTCTAAATGCTGCTTGTGTTGCAAAAAAGGTTGGTGTCATTTTTAAATGAAGTTTATTAAATATCGCAGAAAAATACAAAAAAAGAGGAATTCAGATTGCCCGTATTTACGACAATCGTTAGGATGGTCAATCGATCGTATTTTTATTCAAGTTTAAATTTTACATTAACAATGCTTTCTATTTTTATTTTTTGGAATTCTATATCAATAGGTTTAAACTCTTGTTTACTTTTTCTAGCAAATCCTACGACTACAACTTCTTGTAAACTTTCACTGTCGTCAAAATTTCTTCCGTTTGTTAAATCTGAAATGAAAATTGCATTTCCCACTTTTTGTTTCAAAGGTTTGGCCATAAATTCAGCTTGAATTTTTGCTTTTGAAATTGCATTTGATTTAAGTATTAGCTTTATTTTTTCATATTCTGTATTTTCGGTTTTAACTACTCGAATATTTGAGATTTCTATTGTTTCAAGTTCTGAAATTACACTTCCAGCAATTTTTGCATTATCAACAACTAAGTTGTATGATTTCGATTTAAGAACATCGGTTTCTTTTATAAAATATTTTTTGAAATTACTTACTAAATCATTTAAACTTAAATTTTTGTATGTGTCAATTCCTAATCCTTTTAATTTTTGTTCCATTAAATTTTCTAATTCTTCAACGGAATATTTGTCTTTTGTATCTTTTTCAGATATTATTATGTTTAGATGAATCCTATTAGGCAACAACAAAGTATCTGCTGTTGCAGAAGTTTCAATATATGGCAAGTCAATGAAATTTTTTGTTTGTGAAAAACCTTTCGCTGAAATAAAAATTAAAAGTACTAATGTTAATTTTTTCATTTTTTTTATTTTGATTTTTTTTCGGTTAATATGTTGTCTAACTTTTCCTTGCAACCGTTAGTTTGGTAATAAATCAAGCCCATTATTCGGATTTACCACCCGAGCGATAGCGAACAGGCGAAGCAAATTATCCCAAATACAAAAGCAATTTCCCTTTAAGCCAATTTCCCAAATTCATTGTAGTAGCTATTACCTGCTGGCATTATTTCTGTTTTAATAACCATTCAATTAATTCGTTATTATTCACAATACTCCAAGAATGTGGATGCCTACTATTATCAGGTTTTCTATATCCTTTATTTTGTGTAATTATCAATTCGGCTTGAGTATTCCCAAGTCTATTCAATTCGTTAATCATTGCCGAACATTCCGAAACATTCATCCCTGTGAAATCTTCTGCATATTCTTTTAACCACCAATTGACATCAGGTTCAGAGTAAATTCTCAAAGGAAGTTTTATTATATTCTTAATAGCTGTTTGAGTAGTATCACTGAATGAATAAGGTGATGTTTTGTAATAATTTTTTAACGCAATTTTTGGTGGCCCTCCCATTTCTTTTTCTAGTCTCTCAATCATGTAAACTCTTTCTTCATCTGGAATTTTGTTTACGGATAATCTAACCTCTCTTTTACTCGAATTATAATATCTTTCAAGATCAAGTGGTGAATCGATAGCAAAAACTGCGGTTGGTTTTATAGTTGCATTTTCGGCAAATTTAATTGCTGTACTACCACCAATTGAAAAACCACCAACATAATATTTAAGGTCAGTTAATTTGTGTTTTTTCTTTACATCAAGTATAATATTATTGAACGATTGTTGGCTTAAGCTATCAATCCCAAATGACAAAACGCCATCTTGAAAAGTTGGAATAATTGTCAAGAGTCCACTTTTAGCAGTAAGTTTAACTAATTCAGTTTGTTCTAAAACTCTTTCGGCCGTTTCTCCAAATCCTGGAATAATAAATATATAACCAGTCCAAGGTAGTTTTGGTGGATAAATTATTGTGTAGCAATTTTTACTAGAATCATTTTTGTCAAGAAAGACTTTTTCTATTTTCTGTCCAAATGAATTTGTCAGAATGATAAGTGTAAAAATGGTTAATTTTAATCTTTGCATTTTAGTTGTTGTTTGACGCTTGCAGGTAAATAATATATAGGTCTGATAAAATCAGACCTATCACCCCAGAAGAAGAGAGATAAGTCTGACTAACATAAGACATTATTTCATATCAAATATATTAAAATTTTCTTACAATTTATGAGATGAATATTTTATTTGCTAGGTGCTTTTGAATTTACATGGAGACTATTTTAGTTGTCGTTACCGCTCATTTGCGTGAGGGATAGCAGTGGAAATCCTTTTATGAAGTGTAGCGGAATAAAAGATTACAACGGATAGCCCGACCTTTTTAGGGCACGCCCAAAATGATTTTCCAAATGGTAATTAAATTTTTTAAATTATGTAATTATCTAATTTTCAAATTAACCTATCTTTGCCAGCCGAACAATCGGGTGAAATACGTTACTATGAAGTTTGATTTATTAAAAAAAGATCCGCAGTCCAAAGCCAGAGCGGGAACTGTTACCACTGATCACGGTGTGATTGAAACCCCAATTTTTATGCCTGTAGGAACCGTAGGTTCTGTAAAAGGGGTGCATCAACGCGAATTGAAAGACGATATAAACCCGGATATTATCTTGGGAAATACTTACCATTTATACTTGAGACCACAAACCGAAATCCTCGAGAAAGCAGGTGGTTTGCATAAATTCATGAACTGGGATCGTAATATTTTGACGGATTCCGGTGGCTACCAAGTGTATTCACTTTCGGCCAACCGAAAAATCAAGGAAGAAGGAGTAAAGTTCAAATCGCATATTGACGGTTCGTACCACTTTTTTACGCCAGAGAATGTGATGGAAATTCAACGTACCATTGGTGCCGATATTATCATGGCTTTTGATGAGTGTACGCCGTATCCATGTGATTATAACTATGCGAAACGTTCGATGAAAATGACGCACCGTTGGTTAGACCGTTGCATCAATCATTTAGACACGCAGCCTTTTAAATACGGATACGAACAAACGTTTTTCCCAATTGTTCAGGGAAGTTGTTATAAAGATTTACGCCAACAATCAGCGGAATACATTGCGAATTCAAACCAACAAGGAAATGCGATTGGCGGACTTTCAGTAGGGGAACCTGCGGAGGAAATGTATGCCATGACCGAAGTGGTTTGTGAAATTTTACCGGAAGACAAACCGCGTTACCTGATGGGCGTGGGAACTCCGATAAATATTCTAGAAAATATAGCTCTTGGAATTGACATGTTTGACTGTGTGATGCCTACGCGTAACGCCAGAAATGGAATGTTGTTTACAGCAAATGGTACAATAAATATCAAAAACAAAAAGTGGGAAGATGATTTTTCGCCAATTGACGAAATGGGAATCACTTACGTGGACACCGAATATACAAAAGCATATTTGCGCCACCTTTTTGCTGCCAATGAATACCTTGGAAAACAAATTGCCACGATACACAATCTTGGTTTTTATATGTGGTTGGTTCGTGAAGCGAGAAAACATATCTTAGCGGGCGATTTCAGACCTTGGAAAGAAATGATGGTGAAAAATATGAGCCAAAGACTTTAAAAATGTTTAATCGTTTAATCGTTAATTCGGTTAAACGATTAAACAAATAACCGATTAAACTTTACTATGCTTACAATAATAGACAAATACATCCTAAAAAGATATTTAGCCACATTTGCGGTGATGCTGTTGTTGTTTATCCCTATAGGAATTGTTGTTGATGTATCGGAGAAGATCAATAAAATGCTCGAAAATAAAGTTGCGTTTTTAGAGATTGCACTCTACTATTACAACTTTACTATTTATTTTGCAAATTCCCTTTTCCCGATATTTTTGTTTTTATCGGTGATTTGGTTTACTTCAAAACTGGCGAATGATACGGAGATTATCGCGATTTTAAGTTCCGGGATTTCATTTACGCGCTTTCTAAGGCCTTATATAATAGGCGCTTCCATTGTTTCCGTTTTTGTATTGCTGATGGGTTTCTTTGTGGTTCCTGCAGCCAGTGAAGGATTCAATAATTTTAGATATACGTACTTGAAAGGTGGCGGAAAAGAAGCGATGCGTGGTGATAATACGGACGTTTACAGACAAATTAGTGATGATGAGTTTATCTATGTAAACAGTTTTAACGCGGAGTCTAAAACTGCTTTTAGTTTTTCGCTTGAAAAGTTTAAAAACGAAAAATTAGTCCATAAAATTACCGCTACCAGAATCAAATGGAATCAAAAGGACAGCACTTACACCATGTATGATTATACCAAAAGAACGGTGGGTGAACTGAATGATAAGATTGAAAAAGCACCTCAAAAAGACGCTGTTTTTACTTTTGATTTAGAAGATTTAACACCGGTGGTTTACATTGCAGAAACCTTGAGTTTAGGAAAATTGAATGCCTTTATTAAAAAAGAAAGAGAAAGAGGTTCCTCTAATATCAATGTGTATTTAGTGGTTTTGTATAAAAAATATAGTGTTCCGGTATCGGCATTTATTCTTACCATTATTGCTGTTGCCGTTTCTGCCATGAAGCGAAGAGGAGGAATGGGAACTAATTTAGCAATAGGAATTGCATTGGCTTTTGCCTTTGTATTTTTTGATAAAATCTTTGGCGTATTGGCCGAAAAATCGAGTATTCCACCCATGTTAGCCGTTTGGTTGCCTAATATTGCTTTTGGAATTTTAGCCATTTATTTGTTACGTAATGCAAAACGATAAATTAAAGAGTTACTTAAATCTTCATTTGATAGTTTTTATATGGGGTTTTACCGCCATTTTAGGGGCTTTAATCACCATTACCGCTGATGCTTTAGTTTGGTATCGCATGTTTTTTGCAGGGCTGTTTTTAGCTTTGTTTATTGCATTCAAGAAGATATCATTTAAAATCCCTTTAAAATCCTTCTTGAAATTGATTTTTGTGGGATTGCTGATTGCCTTGCATTGGATCTTTTTCTTCAAAGCCATCCATGTTTCTAATGTGTCCATTACACTATCCGTTTTTTCACTGGGAGCTTTTTTTGCGTCCATTTTAGAGCCTGTTTTTTATGGTCGAAAAGTATTGTGGTACGAAGTATTTTTTGGTCTTATTATTATTGCTGGTCTGGCATTGATTATGAAAGTCGAAATTAACTATTTGGATGGAATGCTATATGCTTTGGCATCGATCATATTAGGTGTTTTGTTTACACTGATGAACGGAAAATTGATAGAAAAACACGAACCTCCAGTAATTGCTTTTTACGAATTTCTGGCAGGTGTTTTCTTTATTACGATTTACTTTTTGTTCCAACAAAAATTCACTGCGGACTTCTTTATACTGACAGCTAATAATTGGGTTTTAATACTGATTTTGGCCTCTATTTGTACGGCTTATGCATTTACCGCTTCTGTAAAAGTAATGCGAAAACTAACGCCCTACACTGTAATGCTGACTACAAATTTAGAGCCGGTTTACGGGATTGTTTTGGCCTATTTTATCCTTGGCGGAAAAGAGAAAATGAGCTTTGAGTTTTATATCGGAGCACTAATAATTGTAATCACCGTAATCCTGAACGGGGTTATAAAACACTATCAAAAGGACAAATAAGAATAACTTTCTCAACGTTTTGAGAAGCAAACTTTTACACATAAATATAAAATTTACCTTTTTGAACGATTTAAAATTTTATATTTGCGGTTCCAAATAAAAACAAAAACGCAAAAATCCTATGGAATATTTAGATTTTGAGCTTCCAATAAAAGAACTAGAAGAACAGTTAGACAAATGTCTTATTATTGGTCAAGAATCGGATGTTGATGTAACGAATACTTGCAAACAAATCAACAAAAAGTTAGAAGAGACTAAAAGACATATTTATAAAAACTTGACAGCTTGGCAACGTGTCCAGCTATCAAGGCATCCAAGCCGTCCCTATACAATGGATCATGTGCGTGCTTTATGCGGTGATACTTTCTTGGAGCTTTTCGGTGACAGAGGTTTTAAAGATGACAAAGCCATGATTGGCGGTTTAGGTAAAATTGACGGACAGTCATTTATGATTGTTGGTCAACAAAAAGGATTTAACACTAAGACACGTCAGTTCCGTAATTTCGGAATGGCAAATCCTGAAGGATATAGAAAAGCATTGCGATTGATGAAAATGGCAGAGAAATTCGGTATTCCTGTTTTGACTTTGATTGACACTCCGGGAGCTTATCCGGGATTGGAAGCAGAAGAACGTGGACAAGGTGAAGCTATTGCCAGAAACATATTTGAAATGATTCGTTTAAAAGTGCCTATTATCACAGTAATTGTTGGTGAAGGAGCTTCTGGAGGAGCATTAGGAATAGGTGTGGGTGACAAAGTGTACATGATGGAAAATACTTGGTATTCTGTTATTTCACCAGAATCTTGTTCGTCTATTTTATGGAAAAGCTGGGAATACAAAGAACAAGCTGCCGAAGCATTAAAATTGACTTCTGCTGACATGAAAAAACAAAAATTAGTGGATGATATCATTCCGGAACCTTTAGGTGGAGCACACTATGATAGAGAGACTGCTTTCAAAACAGTGGAGCAATATATCATGAAAGGATTTAATGAATTGAAAGACTTATCAACAGAAGAATTAATAGCCCAAAGAATGGATAAATACTGTAAAATGGGCGAATATAAAGAGTAAAATCTTACAAATTAATCTTTAATCCGAAGCCTTACCGTTTCGGATTTTTTTTTGGTTATAAACAAAAAATAGTTACTTATGAACAATTATTTGTAACAACTCAATGACAATAATTTTTTAATTTTTGCTACTTTCGCTCTATGGAAAACTTCAGAAATATAAACCCTGTAAAGGTGGATAAAACAACAATTATAAGCTTAGAAAAAGGGAAATTGCCTCCTCAGGTTCTCGATTTAGAAGAGGCGGTGCTGGGTGCCATGATGATTGATAAAAAAGGGGTTGATGATGTGATTGACATTTTACAACCTGATGCTTTTTACAAAGATGCACACAAACATATTTTTGAGGCTATCGTTCAACTGTTTACAGAAACACAGCCTATTGACTTATTAACCGTTTCAGCCCAGCTTAAGAAAAATGCAAAATTAGAGTTGGCAGGCGGTGATTTTTACTTAATTCAACTAACGCAGAAGATTTCCTCTTCGGCACACATTGAATTTCACTCCAGAATCATTTTACAAAAATTTATTCAGCGTAGTTTGATTCGAATATCTTCAGAAATCATCGAAGAATCCTATGATGAAACAACAGATGTTTTTGATTTATTGGACAGAGCTGAATCTAAATTATACGAAGTAACACAAGGAAACATTAAACGTAGTTCTGAAACTGCCCAAAGTTTAGTATTGCAAGCCAAGAAAAGAATCGAGGAAATTGCTGGTCAGGAAGGATTGAGTGGTGTTGCAACAGGGTTTGATAAATTAGATAAGATTACCTCAGGTTGGCAACCAAGTGATTTAATTATTATTGCAGCGAGACCAGCGATGGGTAAGACCGCATTTGTATTATCGATGGCACGAAATATGGCAATTGATTTTGGAATGCCAGTTGCCTTATTTTCTCTTGAGATGGCATCGGTTCAGTTGATTACCCGTTTGATTTCTTCTGAAACTGGTTTGTCATCTGAGAAATTGCGTACTGGAAAACTGGAAAAACACGAATGGGAACAATTGAGTACCAAAGTTAAAAATTTAGAAAAAGCACCTTTGTTTATTGATGATACGCCTTCCTTGTCTATTTTCGATTTAAGAGCTAAAGCGAGACGTTTGGTTTCACAGCATGGTATCCGAATTATCATTGTCGATTACTTGCAATTGATGACTGCCGGAGGAAACGGAAAAGGTGGGGGAAATAGAGAGCAGGAGATTTCTACGATTTCCCGAAACTTAAAAGCATTGGCAAAGGAATTAAATGTTCCGGTTATTGCTCTTTCTCAATTGTCGCGTGCGGTTGAAACCCGTGGTTCGAGTAAAAGACCTTTGCTTTCTGACCTTCGTGAATCTGGGGCGATTGAGCAGGATGCCGATATTGTATCGTTTTTATACCGTCCTGAATATTATAAAATTGATGAGTGGGATGATGATGAAGCTTCCCCTACAACTGGTCAGGCAGAAATAATGATTGCTAAACACCGTAATGGTAGTATTGAAAACGTTCGTTTAAAGTTTATTGGACATTTAGGTAAGTTTGATAATCTGGAAGATTTCAGTGGTGGTTATGATGATTTACCGTCTAGTATGAATCAAGAAGATAATCCTTTTATCACTAAAAATCTCCCTTCGGCTAATGAAGCTTTTGGAAGTAATTTGAATGATTTGGATGATGACAGTGACGTTCCGTTTTAGAAAATTAAACAAGTCAAATATTGTTTTTAGAATATAAAATTAAAAAGCCTGAATCAAATAAATGATTTAGGCTTTTTAATTTTGCAATACATAGGATGTATTTTGTTAAAACAATAAAAAGTAGTAGTTTAGCTATCGATTTTTATTTTTAAATATAGTGTTGACCAAAACCTAAAACCTATGTCACAAGAAACTACTTCTGAAAACCATAAACAAACAAAAACTGTAAATGCAATTCCTTTAAAAACTGCACAAAAATGGGCCAAACGTTGGACTAAAAAAGAAGGAGATTACAACAAACACCATCATGTTAATGCTTTTTTGATTCCAAAAGTAGATTTACTGGAAGTATTGGCTGAAGGCGTTGATGCCGTTAGAGCTTACATTGGGATAGATGATGATAATGTAGAGAAATTGATGATCGTAGGTACTAAATACGATCCTGTAACAAAAATTTATGTAGACATGATTACCGTTGGGGTAGGGAATGCAACTGCCGAGGAAGATAATATTTATGATTTTTCAACGCCTTGCCCACCAGCGGGGGATCCTGAAAGTCCTTTAAATGTATAGTTAAAATGTATTATGTACTTGTAAATATTGGTTATTTAATTTTATTTTTTAATCTGGTACTATTTATAAAAGGTTTTGCCAATCAATGCAAAGCTTATAAAATCTTCACTTGGTATTTGGGAGTGGTTTTTACTATACAAATCATATCGAATATCTTTATGAGGATGAATACTAACAACTTATTCTTGTCTCACTTCTATTTTATTGGCCAATTTATTTTATTGAGCTTTTTTTATATAACGCTTCTAAAAGAAGAGTTTCAAAAGAAGCTGGTGAAAGCGGGTTTGGTAATAGGATTATTGGCTTTATCTATACAATATGCGTATGATACCAGTCTGTTTTTTAAATTTAATTTATTCGAAATATTCATCACCTCTTTTTTGCTGATCATTTATGCCACCATTCATTTTTATAATATGTTGAATGAAAAAAAGGAATTTTATTATGTTAATGTTGGGCTTCTGATATATTTATTAGGAAGCACGATATTATTTTTTGTTGGTAATTTGACAGCTGTTTTAAGTCCAAAAATGAGTTTGTTTACCTGGATATTGAATGCTTTGCTTATTATTATAAATCAATTTTTTATTTTAATAGAATGGAAAAAAAGTTTTTATAAAAAGGAAATTAATACCGCTTTATGAAAGTAAACACACTACAAGAAAGTGAAATAATTGAAATCGTAATTTATAGTTGTGTCGCTTTTCTTTTAATGGGATTTGTTTTGATATTGTTTTTCTATTTTTCAAGAAAGAAAATTATTCAAAAGGAATTAGAAAAAAAAGATTTAGAAATTCAGTATCAAAAAGAACTTTTAAGCGCTGTAATTATTACTCAGGAAGAGGAACGCAAGCGTATTGCCCAAGATTTGCATGACGATATTAGTTCTAAACTCAACATAGTTTCTTTGAACAGTCATTTGCTTACAACACCTAATTTAACCGAAAACGAGGTAGCTGAAATCACAACTAATATCATTAATCTTACGACCAAAGCATTAGATAATTCAAGGAAAATTGCACACGGTTTGTTGCCTCCAGTATTGGAGAAATTTGGATTGCATGCAGGTGTTGAAGAATTGTGTTTGGAATTTAGCAGTTCCAAAGCTGTAAAAGTAAATTATGAAAATAAAACTGCTTTTGATATTACTGACAATGATAAACATTTACACGTATTTAGAATTTTACAAGAGCTGATGAACAATTCGTTGCGTCATGGAAAAGCATCCTTTATTTCGATTGTTTTTGAAAATAAGAATGAAAAGAATTGGTGTTTTTACACGGATGACGGAATTGGTTTTGAAATGAAAAACAATGAAAATCAGAAAGGTCTGGGGATGAAAAATATAGAAAGCAGAATCGCTTTTTTAAACGGTAAAATGACCTTGGAATCATCAATAAATAAAGGTATTTCAGTAGTTTTTAATTTTTAAAGAATGAACAAAACTATAAAAATAATATTAGTGGATGACGAGATTCTTTTTAGAAAAGGAATCTCTTTTTTATTGGGACGCGAAACAAATATTGAGATTATTTTTGAAGCTTCTAATGGGGATGAATTGATTTCTTTCCTCCAAAACAATAAAAATAATCATCCTGATATTATTATCATGGATTTAAAAATGCCAATAATAAATGGAGTTGAGGCAACTAAGATTATTCGAAAGGAATTTCCGGAACTAAAAATCATTGCGCTGACCAGTTATGATTCTAAATCGTTTGTTGCAAATATGATTGATGTAGGTGCTGTTTCGTATTTGATAAAAAATGCAACGCCACAAGAATTGCTGACTACAATAAAAGAAGTCGCATCAAAGGGATTTTATTACACGGATTATGTCATGAAAATAATTCAGGCCGATGTATTGACTAATAAAAAGACCAAGAGTAATTTTGACAGCAACTTTCTTAGTCCACGAGAGATTGAAGTGCTTAAACTTATTTGTATTCAAAAAAGTACGGTGGAAATTGCTGAACAACTTTTTATAAGTCCGAGAACAGTAGAAGGACATAGAAATAATTTGTTGCTGAAAACCGAATCCAGAAACATTGCCGGTTTAGTGGTTTATGCCGTTCAGAACGAATTGATGTTGCTGAACGATTAATTCTATAATGCAATTGTGAAGTTGATTTCTTTATTTTCAATGTTTGTATCAAGAAACCCTCTGTAATTTTTCTGTTCTTTTGTAGGTTTTAAATCGGAGTTTGTATTCGTTTAAATCTCTTTCGAAAACTGTTTCCAATAATTTTTTTACAGATTTTTTTCCACCAAAATCTCTCAAATAAGACAATAAAAAATCGGAAGCTCTAATTGTTTTAGACTCATTATCAAATTCAGTTTCCAGACGAATAAAATCTTTGGTAACTATAGTAAGTTGTTTCTCAATTTCTTCACAATCGAAATAATCAATAGTTTTTTTCTCCAAATTAATACTTCTCAATGCAAAATGGATTCTGTAATCGACTTTGTTTACAGCTAAGGTTTTTATAAAATCAGAGTAGAATGGATTTGTAATATATCCAAAACCAATTCTAAATTTGTATTTTCTTAAAATACCGTGTTCAATATCATTTAATGAAAATATAGCGCGTGCAATTTTGATTCTTTTCAGATTGAAAATTTCTTTTCCTTGTTTTGTTTCTTTTAAGTTGATGAGGTAAAAAGCATTATAAATATTTATCCAAAAAGTCTTTTTTAAATCATCTGTATTTAAACTTTTTTCAAGTTTTGCTTGTCTGATGTAAAAAAGTTGTCTCCGCAAGGTGACAGTATCTTTCCCTGATTTTGCAAGAGAAAGAATTTCTTCTGATAAAGTTGTGTAATAATTTTTCACAATAATGGGGTATTGTATTTATAACTTAAAAGAAATATTAATTGAAAATAAGCTGATAACACAAAACATAGAAAGTAATGATAAGTATTATTAAAAATACTATTGCAACATTTTTTATAAGATTCTTAATATTGACAGGTCTATTTTTTTCGGTAGAATTCATTGTTAAATTTTTCATCTTCATTGATTATAGGATATCTGCGAATTTAGGAATAGGAAATTGTTTGGCTATGCGTATTTTTACGTGTTTTGTCTATAAACTTATTTTTAGAATAGATTTAATCGTTAAATTTCATGAATTTGAATAGCTTACTTTCTATCTTTGAGGTATAAAAATTAAAAATCGATGTCGAAACCATTTCTATATATTCTTATTTTTTTGCTGAGTATAACAGCAAAAGCCTCTTTTATTTTGTTGCCAATGGATGAAACGAGTCAACAGAATCATCTAAAAGCATACGGAATTACATACTGGTGTTTGGATAAAAATTATAAAGCCAGTTGGTTGCTTAACTATCGAGGAGGTTCTTTTTTATTACCTGATGCGGAGGAAATTCGCAAAGAATGTCAAATTAGGGGAGTGAGTTTTGAGGTTATTTCCGATGGTGATGAATTGGCAATCCTGAATGAAATATCCAGTCCTTCCCAAAATATGGAATCTGTTGTACTGGAAAAAGCACCTAAAATTGCGGTTTATACTCCAAAAGGAAAACAACCTTGGGACGATGCGGTGACGATGGTACTGACTTATGCAGAAATTCCTTTTACTCCAATTTATGATGAAGAAGTTTTGAGTGATCAATTGTTGCTATATGATTGGCTACACTTGCATCATGAGGATTTTACTGGACAATATGGTAAGTTTTATGGAGCTTATAAAAATGCACCTTGGTATATCGAGCAAAAGAAAGATTCAGAAACACTGGCAAGTAAATTAGGATTTCCTAAAGTGTCTCAAGAAAAAGGAGCTGTTGCTAAAAAAATCAGGGATTTTGTCATAGGTGGTGGGTTTATGTTTGCCATGTGTTCTGCAACGGATAGTTTTGATATTGCTTTGGCAGCGGATGGTGTTGATATTTGTGAAACCATGTTTGATGGAGACCCGAGTGAAGGAAATTACCAATCCAAAATGAATTACAGCAATTCATTTGCTTTCAAAGATTTTACTTTAGAAAGAAGACCGGAACAATATGAATTTTCAGATATTGATATGACTTCGAAACGAAGAGTTCCAATGGAGAAAGATTATTTTACTTTAATGGAATTTTCGGCAAAATGGGATCCAATTCCTAGTATGCTTTGTCAAAATCATACCCAACTTGTAAAAGGGTTCATGGGGCAAACCACTGCATTTGATATTCCTTTAATTAAATCGAATATTCTGGTGATGGGTACTTGCGAGGTTAATGGTGAAGCACGTTACATTCATGGGCAAAAAGGGAAGGGAATGTTCACATTTTATGGTGGTCATGACCCAGAAGATTTTCAGCACCAAGTGGGCGATCCACCAACGGTTTTGGATTTGCATCCTAATTCGCCGGGATATCGTTTGATTCTGAATAATGTATTGTTTCCTGCAGCGAGAAAGAAAAAACTGAAAACGTAGTATAAAATAAAAGCCAATCGTAATCGATTGGCTTTTGTATTTTTAGCACTGATGGCAGTGACATCCTTTCTTTGCCTTTTTAGGCAGAGAAAGATATAACGGACAGCAGGATTAGCTCCTGAAAAAACTACACGATTCCGTGTTCGTTTTCTTTGTCTAAATATTCTTGTACAATGTCGATGGCATTAGTAACAACGTCGCTTAATGCGGTGATGAAACTTCCCTCTTCGGCACAATTTATAGCGTGTTTTATCGCTTCAGTTTCTTTAGGGATAATTTCATAGGTAACAGTTTTGCCTGATTTTTTAATTCCGTCAAGGATTAAATTAATGATCTCATCTTCGGTTCTTCCTCTCAGATATTTTTCTTGGCGAATGATAATATGGTCAAACATTCGGGCGGCTATCGAGGCGCATTCTTTGATATCCTCATCACGACGGTCTCCAACACCGGCAATAATTCCAATTTTTTTGGTAGCTTCAACACTTTGTAAATATTCTTCAACACCTTTATAACCGGAAGCATTGTGTGCAAAGTCAATCAATACTTTGAATTTTTTGAACTCAAATATATTCATACGACCTGGAGTTTGTGCAGCACTTGGAATAAAAGTTTGTAGTGACAGGCTGATATCTTCGGTTTTAAATCCCCACAAATAACTCGCTAAAGTGGCCGCAAGGACATTAGCAATCATGAATTTTGCTTTTCCGCCTAATGTTAATGGAACGTGAGTGGCGCGTTCGATTCGGATTTTCCATTCTCCTTTTTTGATGGTAATGTATCCATTTTCATATACAGCAACTGTTTTACCTTCGGCAGAAAGTTTTTTGATAAAATCACTGTCTTCGCTCAAACTAAAATAAGCGACATTGCAATTCAAATCTTGACCTATTTTTACACAATGTTCATCGTCTCCATTCAAAACTGCCCAACCATTTTTCTTGATGCTTTTGACAACTGTAGCTTTTACCCTTGCCAAATCATCTAACGTATGAATGTCACTTAAACCTAAATGGTCTTCTTGAATATTAGTAATAATTCCAATATCACAACTGCTAAAACCCAAACCGGAACGAAGGATTCCTCCTCGAGCGGTTTCTAAAACGGCAAATTCTACAGTTGGATCTCTCAAAACATATTCAGCACTGATAGGCCCGGTAGTATCACCTTTTTCCATCATATGGTTTTGAATATAAATCCCATCGGATGTGGTGAATCCTACTTTGAATCCATTATTTTTTACAATATGAGCCAAAAGTCGGGTAGTGGTCGTTTTTCCATTGGTTCCTGTAACAGCAATTATAGGAATGCGACAGGATTTTCCCGGTGGGTATAACATATCAATTACGGGTGATGCAACGTTTCTTGGCAATCCTTCAGAAGGAGCAAGGTGCATTCTAAATCCAGGAGCCGCATTGACTTCCAGAATTACACCGCCATTTTCTTTTAATGGTTGGGTTAAATTTTCTGCCATAATATCAACACCACACACATCGAGTCCAATTACTCTTGAAATTCTTTCGGCAAGAAATATATTTTCAGGGTGCATCATATCGGTAACATCCACAGAAGTTCCGCCAGTGCTTAAATTTGCTGTAGATTTTAAGAATACAATTTCACCAATTCTAGGAATGGTTTCTAATGTGTAGCCTAGTTTTTCCAATAAATCTTCGGTATCTCTATCGACATCAATTTGTGTAAGTACATTTTCATGACCGTAACCTCTTCTTGGATCCAGATTCGTAGTTTCAATTAATTGCTGAATAGTATCCGTTCCGTTTCCAATTACATGAGCAGGAACTCGTTTTGCAGCAGCAACTAATTTATTATCAATTACCAATATTCTAAAGTCGAAGCCGGTAATGAATTTCTCAACAATGATTCGTTTGCTGTATTCTTTGGCGAAAGCCAAGCCTGAAACGGCATCTTCCCAATTTGTAACATTGATTGAGGCACCTTTTCCGTGGTTTCCGTCCAATGGTTTTAACACGATTGGGTAACCAATTTTTTTTATGGTCTCAGCCAAGTCGTCTTCGTCAACACAAATACTTCCGCTGGCAACAGGAATGGATGCCATGTCCAACATTTTTTTGGTAAGTTCTTTATTGCAGGCAATATCAACCGCAATACTACTTGTTTTACAGGTGATTGTTGCCTGAAAACGCATTTGGTTAATTCCATATCCTAATTGAACCAAAGAATTAGTTCCTAATCGTATCCAAGGAATATTTCTGGAAACGGCTTCTTCTACAATACTTCCGGTACTTGGTCCTAGTCTAACGCGTTCGCGTATTTCACGCATTTTCTGTAAGTCGGCATTCAAATCATAATCTGTTCCGGCAATTAATGCTTCAGCAATGGCAACAGAAGATTCTGCAGCAAAAAGGCCTACATTTTCTTCGGTATAACTAAAGACTACATTATAGGTACCGGGAGTTTTGGTTTCTCGAGTCCTTCCAAAACCAGTTTCCATACCAGCCAAAGACTGAATCTCAAGGGCAATATGTTCAATTACGTGTCCCATCCAAGTACCTCGTTCTACTCTGGAAAAAAATCCGCCACGACAACCTTCGGAACAACGGTGCTCAATCATCGTAGGAAACATAGCTTCGATGCGTTCTCTAAATCCTTCTATTTTATTAGTAGGAAACTGTTCCATTTCTTCCAAATCCAATCGCATTTGGATTAATTTTTTTCTTTGGATACTCCAAATATTGGGGCCACGAAGTGCTTGTACTTTAATTATTTTCATAAAACGGAAAGATTATTTTTGAACTAAAAAATGGATATGTAATGACTTAATTTTAAATGAAATAGATTCTAACTTAGGAAAAGAGCTGATTTGAGACGGTATTTTTTTTTAAAAAAGTATAGAATCCAACTAAAGTAGTTTTTTAAAAATAGGAATCAAAATTTATTACCTTAAAAATAAACAATAAATATTGAGTTTGTGATAATTTAAAAAAAAAGCCTAGTTCAATGGCTTCTTTTATCTTTTTGGTTATTTTTACAAAATGAATATACTAGGAAAACTAATAATAATAGGAGGTGCGGTAGATAAAGGAAGTTTTACTGAAACTGATTTAGATAAAAATGCAACTAGCAATTTAAACTTTTTTGAAGCAGGCATTTTAAAAAGGATATTAAACGAGTCAAAACACAAAGAGAATTCACGAATAGAAGTCATTACAACCGCTTCAATCATTCCGCGCGAAATAGGTCCAGAATATGTTAAGGCATTTGAATATTTGAATGCTAAAAATGTTGATATACTTACTATAGAAAGACGGGAACAAGCAGCTGATGCGGAAGTTTTAGCCCGATTAAAAGCTGCAGATATTGTTATGTTTACCGGAGGCGATCAATTGCGATTGACATCTATTCTTGGCGGAACACCATTTCATGATATTTTACTGGATAAATACCATAATGAAGAGTTTATTTATGCAGGAACTTCGGCTGGGGCAGCTGCGGCATCTAATAATATGATTTATCAAGGCAGCAGTTCTGAAGCTTTATTGAAAGGCGAGGTGAAAATTTCAAGTGGATTAGGCTTAATTGATGGTGTTATTATCGATACCCATTTTGTACAACGCGGGAGGATTGGCAGGCTTTTTCAAGCTGTTGTTGGTAATCCAAGAGTATTGGGAATAGGACTTGGAGAAGATACCGGTTTGTTAATTACCAATAATACCCAAATGGAAGCTATAGGTTCAGGATTAGTTATTTTGGTAGATGGTCGTGAAATAAAAGACACTAATTTGACAAAGGTGGAATTAGGCCAACCGATATCAATCTCACATTTGGTAACGCACGTTATGAGTAAATTTGACACTTACAATCTCGAAACGCATAAAATGCACATTCAATCTTCACACTACGTATAAATAAGAAAGCCTTTCAGTATTTAGATAACTGTCGAAATCTGGAAGCTGCACCCGATACATTATGAAACTAATTATACACGGAGGTTTTTTTTCGGAATCATCTACCAATCACGAAACAAAAGTTGCCAAACAAAATGCATTAGAGCGAATTGTAAAAGATTCGTACGATTTTTTAAAAACACATTCGGCATTGGAAACGGTTGTTTATGCAGTGTCACTTTTGGAAGACGATGAATTGTTTAATGCGGGAATTGGTTCCCAAATTCAAAGTGACGGAAAAATCAGGATGAGCGCTGCTGTTATGGATGGAGAAACTCAGAAAATGAGTGGTGTTATCAATATTGAAGAAGTTAAAAATCCAGTTCATGTTGCTCAAATATTGATGAATTATGACGATAGGGTTTTAGGTGGAAGCGGAGCAACGAATTTTGCAAGGGAGAATGGTTTTGAAGCTTTTTCAACTGAGATTCCACAACGTCGAGCTGAATATGAAGCAAAGCTAAAATCACTAGGAACCGGAACTGTGGGTTGTGTAGCTTTGGATACTAATGGAAAAATTGCCGTTGCTACTTCCACAGGAGGTAAAGGTTTTGAAATTCCTGGACGCATTTCAGATTCGGCTACAGTAGCGGGAAATTATGTCAATGCATTTTGCGGAGTGAGCTTGACAGGAGTAGGCGAGGACATTGTGAGCAATGCCACCGCTGCCAAAATAGTGACTCGTGTTACTGATGGTTTTACATTGCAAGATGCCTTTACTAAAACATTCAATGAATTAAAGCCTTATGATGGTTTTGCGGGTGCAATTGCTATCGATAATCAAGGAAATATGTTTCATCAGGATTCACATCCCAGTATGGTTTTTGCTAGTTTTGACGGAGATAATTTTGAAGTTTTCGATTAATTTAATTCAAAGAAAATTCAAACCAAATAGGAATATGATCTGATATTATTCTAGCTTCTTTTAATGAATTAAAGTTTTTATGAAAAGGGATAATTCCTGAATTTATAGTATTGATTTTTGAAGTTCTGTAGTACATATTGTCAAATTCGGATGCTAGACATTTACCATTTTTACATTCTTGTTTCAAAGAGGTTTTCTGGTTGACTAAAATCGATTGATACCCCATTTTTTTCAAAGGATTAAAAACCGTGTGTGATTGCGGACAATTGAAATCTCCTGCAAATATTAAATTCAAGTTAGGATATTCATCGGGTAAAAACCGGAAGTATTTTATTTCTGTTTCAGGTTGCCTATTTTTAGTGATAGCATGAAAATTAACGACAGTAAATTGTTTGTTTTCATATTGAAACGTGCAAAAATACGGTTCTCTATCAATCTCTAAATGGTATTTTTTTTCGAGCCAAGCGTTACCTATCTTTTTCAATTTGCTCGTTTTCCATATAAAAGCATAGCGTTCCGTTTTGTATGCACTACTACTGGTTGGGTCGCTGATTACATAATCCCATTTGGCTCCTTTGCGGTTGAGTTCATCTGCTAATCGCGCTACTGCTTGAGCACCGCCATAACCCGCTACAACCTCTTGGATTGCAATGATATCGTAATCACGAAGTGTATTGGCTATATAGTTTATCGTTTCATCTGATTTAGATTTACCAAGGTTTTCTATGTTCCAAGAAAGGAGTTTGGTTTGTGAGAAACAAAAGGTTGAAATAAGAAATAGTAGTAGAGAAAAGAGGAATTTCAATTTTAGGGGATTGTATTTTAAAGTTATTTAGTTAAACAATAACGAAATTAACTGTCAGCAATTGTTGGAGCTCATATTAAATTATGAATAGAGTATATTTTGCTTTGATTTTTCTCTTTATTACCTTTCTGACTAAACTGATTTAACAGCAAAAATAGTGAAATAACTTTGAAATTTTTGTTATGTAATTTTAAGCTTTTAAATTTACAAATTAATGAATCTTCCTTTTATTAACCTAAACGATAAAAATAAAGTTTCTTTTATTTTTATCTCCTTTTCCAAATTTTATAGACTAAATAGATGATGCATATAGAGCCAAAAAGAATTATTGCAATATGTGCAGCGTATAATAGATTAGATTTCAAAATAAGTAATGACTTCATTGATTTAATTTTATTAGTGTAAAACTACATGCTTAAAAGAATATTATTTTACGGTTTTCCTCATTTGAGATAAAAAACAAAAACCGTTTTATTTAATATCAATAGTTTGAGTTTTTGTTTGGTTTTTTATGTAGATAATTTTTCCTTTTCGATGTCTGGAAAAATGTTTTACCGGACGTTGTTTAGCAGAAATGTCTATGGTGCTTTTTATTGGTTCATCAAATTTATTTAATGGATAATCCCTTCTATTGATTATCAGTTGCCTTTCATTAGCATCATATTTATTTTGTGTATTCCTTTGTTTTTCGGGTTGCTTTTTTGAAGTATAAGAGAATAATGCTATGAATAACAAGAGTCCTAGAATTATAATTTTTTTCATTTGTTTTTAAAGGCTATATTAATTACAACATGCATTCACGATTTTTTTTCGAATTTTAAAAACCTTTGTGAGTTGCTTTTTCGTCAATAACTCTTTCTTGATTCCTTTATTCAATTTTTTGCTTAAGCTTTCAGATTTTACTTTTAAATAAGGGAATTTTGATAATGAAGCAATATTCCCTTTAAGAGATTTTTTATAATGTATGAGATATTCTTTGACATAATTATCATAGTCATTTAGTTTTTCATCCCATTTATCTAGAATTAATTCCTCTTTATTTTTTTCTGATACGTTCAGAATGGATATAGTTTCGTTTCTCGTCATGACCTAAAAATTATTTTTTTGAAAATGATTTGGATTTTTTATCTTCTCAAAAGTAAGTTTGATAAAAGAGATTACCTTACGGGAACCCGTAAACCATTGAAAAAAATACCACAATACTTTATAAGCTCTCGTGCTTATAAAATATTCTGAAATTCTGAATTTAGTGCATTGAAATAAACGGCTATTATATTTTTATCCAATTGCTTGCAATCCAGTCTAATAATTGAGATCGGTAGATTTCATTTTCCAAAGAGGGATGTTGTAAAAAGCTTTCTGCTTTTTGAAAACTTGCTTTGGTTTGAGGAACTTTATATTTCTTTAGAAACTGATTACAGAAATGAATTACTTCAAATTCTTCTGTTTTATCAACATAAATCCTATCAAGAACTTCGATAGTTTTAGGATAATCGTCAGCATTTATAGTTTGTGAATATCCAGTAAATGCTAAGTCTTCTCTCGTGAAATCTGCCATTTTATATGATTTAAAGTTTTATTAGCCAAACCTAATATCTTTAAAAACCATTTCTTTACGGGAAACCGTAAAAGAGGTAATTATTTTAAAAAATTAAATGATATCCAATTTCTAAGATTTGAAATTGCGATTTTCTTTAACGAATTTTATTGATTGTTGCACCGTTTTTATTGGAGAAAAATTAGCTTAAACTAAGCCTAAATCTTTGGTAATAGCAATAAGATGCACATTATTACTGGCTTTGAAGTATATTTTTAATCTGTTGATTCGTTTTTCGAGACTGCTGCTACCATTTGGGATGATTCCTGAATGTTTAAATTCTGATGAAATATCTTCAAGAGTCAAACCTTTAGATAATGATTTTAATAGTGAAATGTCATAGGATTCAATTTCAAATAGCGATTTGTCTCTTAATGCATGAGATATTTCAGCTGAAGGTTTAATTTCTTCATTATTATAAATGCGTTGTATCGCTTTCTTTAGCTCAGGAATACTGTCTCTCCCTTTAGATACATAGGCATTAATTCCCAAGTTATTGAATAGTGATTTTATTCTGAAAGATTTGTCTTCTATGGAGAATACTATAGTCTTGATATTCGGTTGTGCTTTTTTTACTGCCTCAATTAGTTCTTCGCCTGAGTTTAGTCTGTTTTCTCGATGGTCAGGTTTAAATGATAAATCACTAATTAATAAGTCATAGGGCTGATTGTCATGAAGTGCTTTTTTTATTTTTAAAAAAGCATCATCACAGTATTTGGCATGATGAATTTCTAAGATAGAAATTTCTTCCAGAGCTTGAACAACTGCTATACTAATACTGTCTAAATCTTCGGCTATTAAAACTTTATGGAACATAGAATCGAGTATTATATTGGAATAATAAATTGCACTTTAAATCCTTTATTTGATTTAGTGTCAAAATTAATTAATCCTTTTATAGCCTGAATACGGTTTTCCACATTTTGAAGTCCATTTTTTGAATTTAATTGTTCTATAGTTGCTCCGACCCCGTTATCAGTATAGTCTATTTGTAATTTATCTCCTGTTTTTTTAAAAGTCAGAACAACTAAACTGCATTGACTGTGTTTTTTCATGTTGACTAGTAATTCTTGGATGACACGATAAATGATGATTTTTTTGTTACTTTCTATTGCCATCCAATTGATAGAATCCATTCCATTAGTTATCACATTTACTTCTTGAGTATTAAAACCGGACATCATTTCTTTCAAATCAGATATAAATAACGGTCCAGTTTCCATAGCATTGTTTTCTCTGGAGATATTTCGCGTTCTTGAATAAATGGTGTCTAGATTGGAAATTAATATCTCTTTATTATGTTTTGTGGATAAATCTTGAGTTTCAGCAAATGCCATAGTATGATATACATCATTAGCTAATTCATCGTGAAGTTTTTTAGCAATTCGAATTTCAGTAGTATAGGAAGCTTTAATTTTTTCTCTTTTATTTCTGGCTAAAAGGAGATTAGTTATAAAAATACTTATTGCAATAATGATTCCCACAACTGTATATAACACTAGATTTCTCTTTTTTTGATGTTCTAATTGAAGTGTTTTCTGGGCTTTTAATTTCAGATTTTCATCTTTTTCTTTTTTTGAATCATATTTTATTTTAGCAAATTGGTTCTTAGCTTTTTGTCGCACTTTAGTGATACTGTCATTAATATGGAGGTATTTTAGAGAATATTCTTTTGATTTATTTGCTGAACTGTTTTGTATTAATAATTTTAGACATTCCAACCTTGAATCAACACTGTTAAGTTTTGTAGCTTTTTCATATGCAAGACGGGCATAATTATTACCTAAATTGACATTACTTTTTTTATAAAACTCAGAAAGATGGTAATAACTTGAAATTAAACCCCATTCATCCTTTTCTTGCGTTCTTATTTTTAAAGATTTATTCAAATAATCAAATGCTCTTGAATCTCCTACTTTAAAATAGGAATATCCTAGATTATCAATTATTCTGGATAATGATTCGGGATTATTTAAAACTTCTTTTTGGACCGTTAAAGGAGAAAGAATTTTTATTACTTGATGATGATTCTCCTTATCTGTATATATTTGTGAAATATTGTTTTTAGTATCTGCTTTCCGAAGTTCACTGATTCTTAAGTTTAAGGCTTTAGTATAATAATAAAGAGCATTGTTATGATCAGATGTATATAAATAGTTAATACCTATTATGGTATAAATATTCCATTTATGCTGGGGATTTGTAGTTTTTTCTAAAAAAGGAATCGCCTCCATGGCTGTAGTTTCACTGCCAGAGTAATCTCCTTGGTTTTGTTGGATAGTAGCCAAATTAGATATTGAATAGATGATTTTAGAAACATCATTATTTTCATCACAGGCTGATTTAGCTTTGTTGAAATAATAATAGGAACTGTCATATTCTGATTGCTCAAAATATTTGTCTCCTAGGGCAATCAGTCGATCAATTTCAGCTGTATTATGTTTTTTCTTGAGATTGTTTAGTGTCTTTTTTTCACAGGAGTGAAGTATTAAAAAGAATAACAATGATAAAAAATAAACTATGGGGCGTAACTTTTTTAGAATCATTTCTCGAAAATACAGAAATTAATTAAAATACTGAATATATCTCCTAAGCAATTTAGAGTATAGTTTTACAGGAAGAGTTAGAGTTTTCAGTTTCGATGTATCAATTAAATTATCCTCAGTGTTTTAAATGGTATGGTTACAATGTTTTAATTTAGTTAAAACTTTACGAAACATAGAACCGAATATTATATTGGAATAATAAATTGCATTTTAAATCCTTTACTTGATTTAGTATCAAAAGTTATTGTTCCTTTTATAGTTTGAATACGGTTTTCAATATTTTGAAGTCCATTTTTTGAATTTAATTGTTCTAATGTTGCTCCAACTCCGTTATCGGTATAATCTATCTGTAATTTGTTTCCTTTTTGTTTCAAAGTCAGTACGACTAAACTGCATTGACTGTGCTTTTTCATGTTGACAAGCAATTCTTGGATAACACGGTAAATGATGATTTTTTTATTACTTTCTACTACCAACCAATCAATTGAATCCATTCCATTGGTTAAAACATTCACCTTATCGGTAATGAATCCGGACATCATTTCTTTTAAATGAGATACAAATAATGCACCTGTTTCTATGGTGCTGTTTTCTCGGGATATATTACGTGTTCGGGAATAAATAGTATCCAGATTGGTCAGTAATATTTCTTTATTCTGACTGGTGGATAAATCCTGTGTTTCAGCAAAAGCCATAGTATGATAGACATCGTTTGCCAACTCATCATGAAGTTTCTTAGCAATTCGAGTTTCCGTATTGTAAGAAGTTTTTATTTTTTCTCTTTTATTTTTGGCTACCAGATAATTATAGACAAAAACACTTATCATTATTATAATTCCAACGGCTAAGTATAATAATAAATTTCTGTTTTTTTGTTGTTCTAATTGAAGTGCATTTTCGGCCTTTTGTGTTTTTAGATTTAGATTCTCTTCTCTGTTTTGATCACTATCGTATTTGATTTTTATAAACTGATCTCTGGCATTATTACGAACTTTTATAATACTATCATTAAGTCGGATGTAGTCTAAAGCATAGTTAGTAGTGCTTTTTTCAGAATTATTGGATACTAAAAAAGATAATGATCTCAATCTTTCATCAATACTGTTGAGTTTTGTAGCAGTTATATAGGCTTCTTCGGCATATGTTTTAGCATATTGGGGATTTATTCCTTGGTAATATTCGGCTAAATGTAAATTACTTTCAATACTTCCATAGAAATCTGTATTGCTTTTTCTGATGAATAGTGATTTTATCATCAATTGTAATCCTTCTGAATTACGTTTTGTTTTAAAATAACAATAGCCTAGATTGTCTAGAACTCTGGCTTTTCTTTTATTGTTCGTGTTTAAATAAGATGATTTCAAAATGGATTCTAATATCTTAATAGAAGAGTCGTATTTTTTCATTTTGATGTAAACCGTAGCAATATTATTTTCAAAAGTAATTCTTCCTATCGAATCATTAGTTTCAGTTTTGGCTTTATTGTAATAATACAAAGCATCTTCATAATTGAACAGTTCTTTTGAAGAAATGCCAAGAAGGTTGTATGCTGCTGATTTATAAGTCGAGTTTAGCTCTGTAAAGGATAAAGCTTCAATTAAATTTTTTTCACTTCCTACATAATCACCAGAGGTTTGTTGGCTATGCGCCATTTGAATTAAATTGTAGGTTACTGACGCACTATCTTTTTCTAATTCATATAGTATTTTTGAACGGTTATGGTAATGAAAAGCACTGTCAAATTTTTGAAGTGCTAAGAACTTATCGCCCGTATCTAATAGTTCGCGTGCCTGAATAGCATTTTTACTGATATTATTTTCTTTATTGGAGGCTGATTCGTTTTTTAAATCATTTTGACAAGAATAGATAAATATCGAGAATAGGAATATAAAAATCGGGGAACGCATCATAAAGATAACTTTCCCCGAAAGTAATAATTTATAGTTTATAAACTCTAGTTTTATTATTTTGATTAATTTTTAGGAGTATTTTCATATCCCGGATTCCATCCTTTATATGGGAAATCATTAAAACCAATTATACAGTATTATTTAAAGCTAAGTTATTCCATAAAAAAACTCCCATTCTGATTTTTTGAATCTAAATGGGAGTTTTTTATGGTTTAAAAAAATTATTTTATCGCAAGAGCATTATCGATTAAGAAAATGAGGTTGCCTCTATGTGCTCGCGTACTTTCGTCTATGGAAGTTGCTGTAAGCAGCATTGATTTAATTTTTTTCAATGTTTGTCTTGCGGCAGCTTTCGAAATATCATCATAAGAGTTTCTGGAAGAATTTATATCCGAAATTTCTACAGCTTGTTTAACAAAATAAGTTTGAAGGTATTGTCTTTGCATATTCACTTTTCCAACTAAATCAGCTTTGAATATTCCGCTAACTAAATCATTCATAACCTCTGCTACTGAATACGTATTGCCGTACAGACTTGTATTAGAAATTCGTTGCAATGTTGTAGGGTGGAGAATGTGTGAAAGCGCTCCATCAGTTTGCATTGATAGATAGATACCACCCAATTTTGGATCTTCTGTAGAAGAGAAAAATCCAAATCCACGTCTTTGCAATTGTAAATACGGATATAAAGAAGCATCAGCGTCAAATGCATTTGGTGCAAATGCATATTTATTCAATACTTCAATAGCTCTTTTTTGCTCAGCTTCAGATACAGGGGTGAATGGTTTTTCAGTTGTATTTTGGCCTACATAACTTCGGTCAACATACACTCCGCCAACATAGCGGCTTACCACAGCAATCATGTTTCTTCTTTGCCCATTTAGCATACTATATCGTGAACGCATTTCTGCATAATTCTGTCCAGTTTTACTATATTTTACTTTAAGTTTAGGCATTACAGTGTTGACTAATTTAAATCGGCCTTCGGCATATCCTATTGCATCACTACTTAAGTCTTCAACCATAACATGTGGATCAATCGCCTTTCCAGACGATCTCATATCATCGGCATCATTACCAAAAGCAAGACCAGGTTCAGTACTTCTGCTAAGAATTTTATTTAACTCATTCTCTTCCAGTTTTTCATCGAACTCTTTGTATCCATATTCAATGGCCCAAAGATCGTATGGTCCAGGTTTTGTTGTAAAATAGTTTCCTTGTTTTGTTCTATCCAATGAAAGATTAATAGTAGGATAATCCATTACTGAACCAATTAAACCAATTTTTTCTGTAATTGAAGTATCATTAAGTTCAGAAGGGCTTAACATTTGACTCGCTTTCATATTGTGATTTAGTCCCAAAGTATGACCCATTTCATGTAAGATCAAATAATATAAAAATTCTTTATGAACTTTTAAAATAGTTTTTGGATCTTCATCATAAGCTTCTGCTATAGTTGCACCAGTCAAAAACTGACTTTTTAGTTCGCTTGCCATGGTACAAAGATGTCCATCTGAATGGAAATAGGTGTTGAGATTATTTTGATTTTGAATGCTTTTCGCCGAAAATAATTCATCATATATTGGAGATCTGCTTCCTGAACTCCATTCCACTGTAATATCAGAACCTAAAATTTGCCCTGTTCTTGGATTGGCAAAACTTGGACCAATTGCACCATAATTTGGATTAGCAGAAGCAACCCAACGGATAACGTTATAACGCACATCTCCTGCATCCCAATCAACAGAGTCTGGTTGTATCTTCATTACAACAGCATTTTTGAAACCTGCTTTTTCAAAAGCTTGGTTCCAACGATTACCTGCCTCAATAATAGCTTGACGATATTCAACGGGAGTTGTGTTCTCAACCCACCAAACAATGGGTTCTACAGGTTCACTGATAGCTGCCGTAGGATCTTTTTTTGTCAAATACCATCGATTGATAATGTCTTTATAAGGTGTTGGTTTTATACTGGTTTGGTCATTAATAGTTTGTCCAAAATATCCAATACGAGGGTCATCCTGTCTGGATTTGAAATTATTTTCAGGAATTTCTAAAAACGTATGTTGCATACGTACACGAACATATCGTGCATCAGTAATGTCATTCCCACCGCCATTTAAAGGTGCTGGATTATCATAAGCCAAATCTACAACTACATCAGTGTTATTAGGAAAAGATCGGATGCTATGGTATTTTGACTTAGCGGAATTGAAATTACCTAGGTTGAAAATTGCTCCAGGAGGTATTCCTGGAGGCATCGTAGGCTTTACAGGATCTAATTTTTCACTCAAGAAAAGTCCATCAGCAGCAATTAAGAAACCAGTACTGTCTTGTGCTACAATTTTCTCAGCCAAAAAAATTGCTTCCGAAATATCAGTACCAGCAGTTTTACTAACAGCATTTGTTTTGTCGTAATAAAAAGCGGTGTTAACTAATCCAAATTCAATTTTGTCATTGGCTTTCTTTATGTTGAAAACACTTGTTGCACGATGCATACTTTGATTTAAAAACAAAGCCGTTGGTCCATTCATGGAATAGCTTTGATAAATAAATTCCTTATCCAGTTGGTTTTTCTTAATGTAAAGTTGCATGTTTCCAGTAACGGTATCCTGATACATGGTAAACAAGCCTTCAATTTTTTTAGCGCTTTTTATTTTATCATTTATAGAAACGGTAGCAGTTTTTTTCTTCTTAATGCTATCAGATTTTGCAGCTGCAATCTCTTTTTTGTTTCTCTTCTTACGATTGTTTTTTTCTTGAGCGAATGTAGAACTTGTAATAAATAAAAGCACTAAAGAAAGAAGCAGTGTGGATTTCAATTTAGTCATAGTATTTGAGTTTAATGAAAAATGATAGGAATCACGTCTGATTTTTTGAAAATCCTTACGAAAATAGAATAAAATTTTGATATTAGTTGCATGTTTTTTAATTAGAATAAATTTTGAAAACAAAAAAACCCCAATCTTTCGATTGAGGTTTCTATATAAGTAAGTAATCTAAATTGAGTTTATAAAACGTTTATTTTACTTTGTTAAGTATTGCTTTGAAAGCATCTGGGTGATTCATTGCTAAATCTGCAAGAACTTTACGGTTCAATTCGATATTGTTAGCTTTTAATTTCCCGATGAATTGAGAATAAGACATTCCTTCCAATCTAGCTCCAGCGTTGATACGTTGAATCCATAAAGCACGGAAATTTCTTTTATTCACTTTTCTGTCACGGTAAGCGTAGCACATTGCTTTCTCTACCGCATTCTTAGCAACTGTCCAAACGTTTTTACGTCTACCAAAGAAACCTTTGGCTTGCTTCATTATTTTTTTTCTTCTTGCTCTTTTAGCAACTGAATTTACCGATCTTGGCATAATTTTACTGTTTTTTTGTAGCAGGCGGCTTGAATTTAATCAAAAGCACTTAATGGCCATACTCCAAGGTTATTTGAAATTGTTTTAACCTAAAGATTATTTAGTCAAAAGTTTTTAAAGTCTAATGTCGAAAGTCTTTAAGACCTTTGACTTTGAAACTTTAAGACTTAATTAAATAATTCTTAATTGTTGTTTGATGCTTTTCATATCTGTTTTGTGAACTAGCGCTGAGTGTGTCAAAGCTAATTTACGTTTTTTAGACTTTTTAGTCAAGATGTGACTTTTAAAAGCATGCTTTCTTTTAATCTTTCCAGAACCAGTAACTTTGAAACGTTTCTTGGCGCTAGATTTGGTTTTCATTTTAGGCATTTTTTCCTAGTGTTTTAATTTATTCTTACTTACTTATCTTCTTTAGTCAGAAAGTTTTTAAAGTCTTAAAGTCAAAAGTATTCAACTTTTGACTTTAAGACTTTTGACTTTAAGACTTATTTCTTTTTCTTAGGAGCAATGAACATAATCATTCTCTTTCCTTCTAGAACTGGCATCGCTTCCACTTTACCAAATTCTTCAAGATCTGTAGCTAATCTTAATAATAAGATTTGCCCTTGATCTTTATAGATAATCGAACGTCCTTTAAAGAAAACAAATGCTTTCAATTTCGCACCTTCTTTCAAGAACTTCTCAGCATTCTTTCTCTTAAATTCGTAATCATGCTCATCTGTTTGAGGTCCAAAACGAATTTCCTTAACGACTACTTGTGTAGATTTCGCTTTTAGGATTTTATCACGTTTCTTTTGCTCGTAAACAAATTTCTTATAATCCATGATTTTACAAACCGGTGGATCTGCATTTGGTGAAATCTCAACTAAATCCAATTCAAATTGGTCAGCTAATCTTAAAGCTTCCGAAAGTTTAAAAACTCCAGGTTCAATATTTTCACCTACAAGTCTTACTTCTTGTACACCACGAATAAGGCTGTTTATTCTGTGGGCATCTTTTTTTTCTACGCGAGGTTGGTAACCTCTGTTGCTTCTTATTGCTATGACTTTATAATTTAAGTTAAACTGTAAATACTTTTAATGTTTTATTGATCTCTTCGTTTACAATAGCAGCAAATTCTTCTATTGTAACGCTGATATTTCCTTTTCCTTCCTGTCCATGACGACGGATAGAAATAGTCCCATTTTTCTCTTCTTCCTCACCTACAATCAACATAAATGGGGTTTTTTGCATTTCTGCATCCCTAATTTTCTTCCCGATTGTCTCGTTTCTATTGTCAATGAGGGCGCGAATTTCGTGATTTTCTAGCAAATCTAAAACTTTTTTCGCATATATTTCATATTTCTCGCTCAAAGACAATATTATAGCTTGTTCAGGCATCAGCCAAAGAGGGAAATTTCCTGCTGTATGTTCTAGTAAAATAGCGATAAATCGTTCCATTGAACCAAAAGGTGCTCTGTGAATCATTACGGGTCTATGCAATTCGTTATCAGATCCTTTGTAGGTTAAATCAAAACGTTCTGGAAGGTTGTAATCAACCTGAATCGTTCCTAATTGCCATTGTCTTCCCAAGGCATCTTTTACCATGAAATCCAATTTTGGACCATAGAAAGCTGCTTCGCCATATTCTACTACAGTATTTAGACCTTTGTCGGCTGCAGCGTTAATAATTGCATTTTCCGCTTTTTCCCAGTTTTCATCAGTACCTATATACTTATCTCTATTTTCTTTATCTCTCAGTGAAATCTGAGCGGTAAAGTTTTCAAACCCTAAAGAACCAAATACATATAGTACCAAGTCAATTACTTTCTTAAACTCTTCATCTAGTTGTTCAGGAGTACAAAAAATGTGCGCGTCATCCTGAGTAAACCCTCTTACACGAGTCAAACCGTGTAATTCTCCACTTTGTTCGTATCTGTAAACTGTACCAAATTCAGCATAACGCTTTGGTAAATCTTTGTATGACCAAGGACGTACATTATATATTTCGCAGTGATGAGGACAGTTCATAGGTTTTAATAAAAACTCTTCGCCTTCAGCTGGAGTGCTTATAGGTTGGAAACTATCAGCACCATATTTTGCATAATGTCCTGAAGTTACATACAATTCTTTTTGACCAATATGAGGTGTAACCACTTGCTCGTATCCGCCTTTTTTCTGTGCTTTTTTCAAAAACTGTTCTAGTCTGTCTCTTAAAGCGGCTCCTTTAGGCAACCATAATGGTAAACCTGCGCCTACCTTTTGAGAAAAAGCAAACAGTTCAAGTTCTTTTCCTAGTTTTCTATGGTCACGACGTTTTGCTTCTTCTAGTAATTCTAAGTATTCCGTTAAATCCTTTTGTTTAGGAAATGAAGTTCCATAAACACGAGTCAGCTGCTTGTTTTTTTCGTCACCACGCCAGTATGCTCCTGCAACGCTCATGATTTTCATCGCTTTGATTATCCCAGTATTTGGAATATGACCACCACGACATAAATCAGTAAACGTATCGTGATCACAAAACGTAATTGTTCCGTCCTCAAGATTGCTAATAAGCTCTGTTTTGTAAACGTTGTCCTTATATAGTTCTAAAGCTTCAGCTTTAGAAACGGGACGTAGTTTGAATTCATGCTTACCTCTAGAAATTTCAAGAACACGATCTTCAATTTTTTTAAAGTCAGCATCAGTGATTTTTTGGTCTTCAAAATCTACATCGTAATAAAAGCCATTAGAGATTGCTGGTCCAAGAGTTAATTTTATACCAGGAAACATTTCCTCAAGAACTTGTGCCATTACGTGTGAAGTAGAATGCCAAAAAGCTTTTTTTCCGCCTTCGTCATTCCAAGTATATAATATAAGACTGCCGTCCGTCGTCAAAGGAGTTGTTGTTTCCACAGTTGTACCATCAAAAGAAGCCGAAATAACATTTCTGGCAAATCCTTCACTAATGCTCTTGGCAACATCCATAGGAGTAATCCCAGGAGCAAACTCTTTAACTGACCCGTCGGGCAAAGTAATCTTAATCATCATTTATTATTTTAAGAATGCAAATATAGACCATTACAAAAATACATACAATATATATATAAGGTTTGTTGTCATAAATAGGTCTAAAAACTAAAAGAAGAGTTATTATAGCATATGAGTTTAGTAGGAGTGTTATAATTAGGAGCTGTTTCCCGCTATTCGTTGTAATCTTTTCTCTCGTAAAGAAATGAGAGAAAAGGATTTTCACTGCTATCGGGGCTAGGAGAGTGGTTTTGGTTAGTCGTATCCTGCTTAAATCATCCGAAATAGGGAGCAATTAGTGGTGTTAATTAAAAAAGTGAATAAAGATTATGGGTACGTATATATAGTATAGTCTTGATAAAAGGAGAATCCGGTGTGTTTTTTGATTTTTCTTATGTTTATCATAAAAAACTTTGTGTTTCAAGAATCATGTTTTCAGCGAGTTAAAGATTAGGTTACGAAAACATGAAAAAAAAGGTTTAAAAAAGCTTGTAAAAGCGAATAAAGGTGCTACTTTTGCACCCGCAATGACGCAGACGTTCTTTAGAAGACTGACAAGTAAACTGGATTAAAAGAGGAAATTTATTTTCAAAAAAAGATTCGGAAAAGCTTGTGAGATTAGAAAGAGCTTATTACATTTGCACCCCGCAAAACGCGCAAAGTTCCTTGACAAGCTGATAAGAAAACGGTAGTAAAACGGAGATAAAAATTTCCAAAAAAAACTTCAAAATTTTCTTGCCAGTTAAAAAAGAAGTTGTACTTTTGCACCCGCTTCGAGAAACACTTTAAGTAGTGTTAACGAAGGGAAAAACAAAGAAGAACACGTTCCTAGACATATTGAATTGACAGCCGTTTTGAAAGAGATTTCAAAACAAAAGAATGAGAGTAATAGAATCGAGAGATTTGAAAAAACCACTAGAATTTAGTCGAATAAACAAAGAGAGAAGATTTATCTGATCTCACACAATATACGATGAAGAGTTTGATCCTGGCTCAGGATGAACGCTAGCGGCAGGCTTAACACATGCAAGTCGAGGGGTATAGTTCTTCGGAACTAGAGACCGGCGCACGGGTGCGTAACGCGTATGCAATCTACCTTTCACAGAGGGATAGCCCAGAGAAATTTGGATTAATACCTCATAGTATTATAGAGTGGCATCACTTTATAATTAAAGTCACAACGGTGAAAGATGAGCATGCGTCCCATTAGCTAGTTGGTAAGGTAACGGCTTACCAAGGCAACGATGGGTAGGGGTCCTGAGAGGGAGATCCCCCACACTGGTACTGAGACACGGACCAGACTCCTACGGGAGGCAGCAGTGAGGAATATTGGACAATGGGCGCAAGCCTGATCCAGCCATGCCGCGTGCAGGATGACGGTCCTATGGATTGTAAACTGCTTTTGTACAGGAAGAAACACTGGTTCGTGAACCAGCTTGACGGTACTGTAAGAATAAGGATCGGCTAACTCCGTGCCAGCAGCCGCGGTAATACGGAGGATCCAAGCGTTATCCGGAATCATTGGGTTTAAAGGGTCCGTAGGCGGTTTAGTAAGTCAGTGGTGAAAGCCCATCGCTCAACGGTGGAACGGCCATTGATACTGCTAAACTTGAATTATTAGGAAGTAACTAGAATATGTAGTGTAGCGGTGAAATGCTTAGAGATTACATGGAATACCAATTGCGAAGGCAGGTTACTACTAATGGATTGACGCTGATGGACGAAAGCGTGGGTAGCGAACAGGATTAGATACCCTGGTAGTCCACGCCGTAAACGATGGATACTAGCTGTTGGAAGCAATTTCAGTGGCTAAGCGAAAGTGATAAGTATCCCACCTGGGGAGTACGTTCGCAAGAATGAAACTCAAAGGAATTGACGGGGGCCCGCACAAGCGGTGGAGCATGTGGTTTAATTCGATGATACGCGAGGAACCTTACCAAGGCTTAAATGTAGATTGACCGGTTTGGAAACAGACTTTTCGCAAGACAATTTACAAGGTGCTGCATGGTTGTCGTCAGCTCGTGCCGTGAGGTGTCAGGTTAAGTCCTATAACGAGCGCAACCCCTGTTGTTAGTTGCCAGCGAGTCATGTCGGGAACTCTAACGAGACTGCCAGTGCAAACTGAGAGGAAGGTGGGGATGACGTCAAATCATCACGGCCCTTACGCCTTGGGCTACACACGTGCTACAATGGCCGGTACAGAGAGCAGCCACTGGGTGACCAGGAGCGAATCTATAAAACCGGTCACAGTTCGGATCGGAGTCTGCAACTCGACTCCGTGAAGCTGGAATCGCTAGTAATCGGATATCAGCCATGATCCGGTGAATACGTTCCCGGGCCTTGTACACACCGCCCGTCAAGCCATGGAAGCTGGGGGTGCCTGAAGTCGGTGACCGCAAGGAGCTGCCTAGGGTAAAACTGGTAACTAGGGCTAAGTCGTAACAAGGTAGCCGTACCGGAAGGTGCGGCTGGAACACCTCCTTTCTAGAGCTTTAGTGTTAGCTATATGCACGCTAAAGAAAGAAGACGAAAGTTCAAGTTGGAAACAAATCCCAACGTTTTATTACTCTTGCTGTTAGTTCAAATAATACCATTTAAGAATAAGAGTGTCTCGTAGCTCAGCTGGTTAGAGTACTACACTGATAATGTAGGGGTCGACAGTTCGAGTCTGTCCGAGACAACTATTTAAAGCTTAAATAAAAGAAGAAATTCTAGAGTTGAGGAGTTATGAAATATAAATTCATAATTCATAATTCACAATTCATAATTAGATTGGGGGATTAGCTCAGCTGGCTAGAGCGCCTGCCTTGCACGCAGGAGGTCAACGGTTCGACTCCGTTATTCTCCACTATTCGAGTGAGTAGTAAAGAGTAAAAAGTAATTAGTCAAAAACTAATCACTAATTACTAAGGGCTAATCACTAGAAAAAAGTTCATTGACATATTGAGATAAGAAAATAATAAAAAGTAGAAAGCATTTTTTACTTGTTTATCATTAGACAAGTAAAAGAAACGGTCTCGTTTTAATTAACGAGATTGGTACAATAAGCAAAATAAGGGCGTATGGGGGATGCCTTGGCTCTCAGAGGCGATGAAAGGCGTGATAAGCTGCGAAAAGTTACGGGGATTGGCACACACGATACGATCCGTAAATACCTGAATGGGGCAACCCACTATGTTGAAGACATAGTACACCGATAGGTGGGCAAACCCGCTGAACTGAAACATCTAAGTAGGCGGAGGAGAAGAAAACAAAAGTGATTCCGTAAGTAGTGGCGAGCGAACGCGGATTAGCCCAAACCAATGTTGTTACGGCAATGTTGGGGTTGTAGGACCACGTTATTTGTTGCGGATAGAATTAGAATCTACTGGAAAGTAGAGCCAAAGAAGGTGATAGCCCTGTATAAGTAATAGAAGATAACGATAGTGGTATCCTGAGTAGGGCGGGGCACGTGAAACCCTGTCTGAATTTGGCGGGACCATCCGCTAAGGCTAAATACTCCTGAGAGACCGATAGTGAACCAGTACCGTGAGGGAAAGGTGAAAAGAACCGTGAATAACGGAGTGAAATAGATCCTGAAACCATACGCTTACAAGCGGTCGGAGCCCTTTCGTGGGGTGACGGCGTGCCTTTTGCATAATGAGCCTACGAGTTAACGTTGCTGGCAAGGATAAGTGGTTAAGCCACGGATCCGTAGCGAAAGCGAGTCTGAATAGGGCGCTTTAGTCAGTAGTGTTAGACGCGAAACCGTGTGATCTACCCATGGGCAGGATGAAGCGCTGGTAACACAGTGTGGAGGTCCGAACCGGTTGACGTTGAAAAGTCTTCGGATGACCTGTGGGTAGGGGTGAAAGGCCAATCAAACTCGGAAATAGCTCGTACTCCCCGAAATGCATTTAGGTGCAGCGTTATGCGTAAAGTTATATAGAGGTAGAGCTACTGATTGGATGCGGGGGCTTCACCGCCTACCAATTCCTGACAAACTCCGAATGCTATATAATGTTTCATAACAGTGAGGGCTTGGGTGCTAAGGTCCAAGTCCGAGAGGGAAAGAACCCAGACCATCAGCTAAGGTCCCCAAATATATGTTAAGTTGAAAGAACGAGGTTTGTCTGCCCAGACAGCTAGGATGTTGGCTTGGAAGCAGCCATTCATTTAAAGAGTGCGTAACAGCTCACTAGTCGAGCGGACGAGCATGGATAATAATCGGGCATAAACATATTACCGAAGCTATGGATTTGTAATTTATTACAAGTGGTAGGGGAGCATTCTAACAGGGTAGAAGGTGTGTCGTAAGGCATGCTGGACTGGTTAGAAAAGAAAATGTAGGCATAAGTAACGATAATGCGGGCGAGAAACCCGCACACCGAAAGACTAAGGTTTCCACAGCTATGCTAATCAGCTGTGGGTTAGTCGGGACCTAAGGCGAACCCGAAAGGGACAGTCGATGGACAACGGGTTAATATTCCCGTACTAGTTATTACTGTGATGGGGTGACGGAGTGATGAAAGCGCCGCGAACTGACGGAATAGTTCGTTGAAGTACCTACCTATAAGCTGCGCAGGCAAATCCACGCGGCTTGGGGAAATACGATAGTACTCGGAGTCTTCGGACAAAGAGATAGTGCGCCTAAGGGCTTCCAAGAAAAACCTCTAAACTTCAGGTAATAAGTACCCGTACCGCAAACCGACACAGGTAGTCGAGGAGAGAATCCTAAGGTGCTCGAGAGATTCATGGCTAAGGAATTAGGCAAAATAGACCCGTAACTTCGGGAGAAGGGTCGCCAGCAGCAATGCTGGCCGCAGTGAAGAGGTCCAGGCGACTGTTTATCAAAAACACAGGGCTCTGCAAAATCGTAAGATGAAGTATAGGGCCTGACACCTGCCCGGTGCTGGAAGGTTAAGAGGAGATGTTATCTTCGGAGAAGCATTGAATTGAAGCCCCAGTAAACGGCGGCCGTAACTATAACGGTCCTAAGGTAGCGAAATTCCTTGTCGGGTAAGTTCCGACCTGCACGAATGGTGTAACGATCTGGACACTGTCTCAGCCATGAGCTCGGTGAAATTGTAGTAGCGGTGAAGATGCCGCTTACCCGCAGTGGGACGAAAAGACCCTGTGCACCTTTACTATAGCTTAGTATTGACCTTGGATAAATGATGTGTAGGATAGGTTGGAGACTGTGAAGTGGCGTCGCTAGGCGTTGTGGAGTCATTGTTGAAATACAACCCTTTGTTTATCTGAGGCCTAACCCCGTTATGCGGGGGACATTGCTTGGTGGGTAGTTTGACTGGGGTGGTCGCCTCCAAAAGAGTAACGGAGGCTTCTAAAGGTTCCCTCAGTACGCTTGGTAACCGTGCGTAGAGTGCAATGGCATAAGGGAGCTTGACTGAGAGACATACAGGTCGATCAGGTACGAAAGTAGAGCATAGTGATCCGGTGGTTCCGCATGGAAGGGCCATCGCTCAAAGGATAAAAGGTACGCCGGGGATAACAGGCTGATCTCCCCCAAGAGCTCATATCGACGGGGGGGTTTGGCACCTCGATGTCGGCTCGTCACATCCTGGGGCTGGAGAAGGTCCCAAGGGTTGGGCTGTTCGCCCATTAAAGTGGCACGCGAGCTGGGTTCAGAACGTCGTGAGACAGTTCGGTCTCTATCTACTGTGGGCGCAAGAAATTTGAGTGGATCTGATTCTAGTACGAGAGGACCGAATTGGACAAACCTCTAGTGTATCTGTTGTCACGCCAGTGGCATCGCAGAGTAGCTACGTTTGGAAGGGATAAGCGCTGAAAGCATATAAGCGCGAAACCCACCACAAGATGAGATTTCTTTTAAGGGTCGTGGGAGATGACCACGTTGATAGGCTATAGATGTAAAGGCAGTAATGTCATAGTCGAGTAGTACTAATAACCCGTAAGCTTATGTACGCTTTTCTCCCGTCTTTCGGGACGGGAGAAGAAACTTTCTTTTATCCTGAATTTATTTCAGGAACTTCAATACTTTTTCTTTATCTCAGTATGTTAAGATATTATGTGATTAATTATCAATGATAAATTGTTAATTGTTACAATAATTGCCCAAAGCAATTATAACCTCTTAAGGTGGTTATTGCGGCGGGGCTCACCTCTTCCCATCCCGAACAGAGTAGTTAAGCCCGCCTGCGCAGATGGTACTGCAGTTATGTGGGAGAGTATGTCGTCGCCTTTCTTTGAAGAATCCTCATCATTTATTTGATGAGGATTTTTTTGTTATAAATCAATATTTTATTATTGTAATGTTCGAATTTAGAGGATTGTTATCATTTTTTTATCCTTATTTGCATGGCATAATTATAAGGATCGAGTGATGTAAATGATATTTTCTTCTTTTTCACAAATTGAAAATAGCTGTATATTTTTCCTTTTGTAAATCGTTGTGACCAAAATCTTTCTTTAGTAGCCGTAAAACTATCTTTTGCATCAGTTATTACTGTCATTCCCATTTTCTGATACGATAGTTCTTGCTTTTTTCTTGTATTCCCGTTGTCAATATAGCAGACTCCAATTAAAATTTCTCCATTTGCATTCAGCATTTTATAGGCAAAGGTGAAAATAGTACTAAATTTTTCATTTTTTGATAAATCAAGTTTTTCGGATAATAAATTATAATTTTCAAAAGGGAAGTTTTCAGGATAAAAATTACCTGCTGTAAACCAAGTTGTAATAATCAAATCATAATGCTTTTGTAATTGATTTAAATTTACTGCATCTAAAAAATAAACAATTACTTTGTCTTCAATATTTAATTCTTTTATTGTGTTACGGGATAAAATAACACATGTTTCGGCATTATCAGTACCATCATATAATTCAATCATATCCCACATTTTTGGTATTGCATATAAATGTTTTACTATTCTTGCATTTCCAATTCCTATGTCTAAGATGGTTATTGGACTTCCTTTTTTAAGGTATATATCGGCAATTACTTTCTTTAGTTCTATGAATTCAGCCCATTGAGCTTGTAACAACTCTTCGGATAAATAATTTTCATCAAATGATTTGTGTGAAGTATTTTCATTGTCATACATTTCCATAACTACTTTATTTTAAACTAATTCAAATTTAAAATTTAATCTGTCATAATTAAATCTGAAGAGCCTTTATATTTTAAGTGCTTATATTTTTTTAGATTCGATTTTAACCGAGTTAAGAGAAGATTAATTTATAGGTTTTAAGTTTTGTTCCGTACAATTTTTAAACATTAAATTGTATTTTTGGTAAACTATATAAAAATATAATATGAAAAGAATTATTTTGTTTTTGACATTTATTATGTCTTTAAACTCACAAGCTCAACAACGCCCAAAATTAGTGATAGGTATAGTGGTAGACCAAATGAAAATGGAATATCTATATCGTTTTTCAGATGATTTTTCTGCGAATGGTTTTAAAAGATTAATGAATAATGGTTATACTTTTCACAATATGCATTATAATTATGTACCTACTTATACTGCACCGGGGCACGCGAGTATTTATACTGGAACTACTCCATCTACTCATGGTATTGTAGGGAACGATTGGTTTAATAAAGCTACTGGAAAAGATATGTATTGTACTGATGATGCTTCAGCTAAAACAGTAGGTGACGGAACAGAAAAAGAGGGAGCAATGTCTCCAAAAAATTTGTTAAGTACCACCATTACAGATGAGTTGCGAATGGCCACAAATTTTAAAGGGAAAGTAATTGGGATGAGTGTCAAAGATCGTGGAGCAATTTTGCCTGCGGGACATTTTGCTAATTGGGCATTTTGGTACAGTAAAACTGGAGCTTTTATCTCAAGCACTTTTTATGGTTCAGCATTACCGAATTGGGTAACTGAATTTAATCAAGAAAAACGATACATGAATTACATTAATAAAGGATGGAATTTATTGAATCCCATAGCAACTTATAATGAAAGTCTTCCTGATGATAATCCTTATGAAGGAAAGTTAGATAAAGCTAATGCGCCAGTTTTTCCTTACGATTTAAGTAAAATGTATAAAGAAAAAGGAGCAGATGTTTTGAGAACTACCCCTTTTGGGAATGATATTTTGGCGGAATTAGCCATGAAAGCTATAGAAAAAGAAGAGTTAGGGAAAGATGAAATTACGGATTTTTTGACGGTTAGTTTTTCTTCAACGGATTATGTAGGACATACTTTTGGACCACGTTCTATGGAGTTGCAGGATACATATTTACGTTTAGATCAAACGTTGGCTCAGTTTTTAAACTATTTAGATAAAACGGTTGGAAAGGATAATTACTTGCTTTTTCTGACTGCTGATCATGCCGGTGCTGAAAATCCAAATTATCTAAAAGATAATAAATATAATGTGAAAAATATTCCTTCGAAAGACATTGTCGAAGCATTAAAAAAACATTCTAACGAAACTTTTGGCGCTGATTTAATATTAGATTATTCTAACTTTAATCTTTTTTTCAATAAAGAAATTATTAAACAGAAAGGTTTAGAATTAGCAAAAGTGAAGCAAAGTTTTAAGGATTTTTTGATGACGCAAGAACAAGTTAAAAGAGTGTATACTGAAGAAGAAATTTTAGCTTCGTCAGGAGATGACTATTTTTTAAGTTTTATTTCTAAAGGTTATGATCCTAAACAAAATGGTGATATTGTTATACTTGATAAAACAGGCTATATGCAATATCAAGCCACAGGAACTACTCATGGTTCACCTAATAGTTATGATACACATGTGCCTTTGCTTTTTTATGGTTGGCAAGTTCCAAAAGGAGAATTGCACAATAAAAAATTCATTACTCAAATAGCACCTACACTTTCACAAATGTTGAAAATTCCATTTCCTAATGGAACTGAATCTGAAGTTTTAGATACGCTGTTAGATAAGAAATAATAGTATTGCGTATTATTAAAAAATCCCATTTGCATTAGCGAATGGGATTTTTTATTTATGCTGTTGTTGCTGCAACTGGCAGCGGAATTTGATTTTTTAATAAATCTTCAAAGGTTTCATGCGCTCTTATTAAATGCCCTTCACCATTCATCCATAACACTTCGGCCGGTTTGTACCTAGAGTTATAGTTGGATGCCATAGAGAAACAATAGGCTCCTGCATTTCTAAAAGATAAAATATCACCTTCTTTTATTTCTGCAATTTTTCTATTATTTGCAAAAGTATCCGTCTCGCAAATATATCCTACTACGGAGTAGAAACGTTCTTTCCCTTTTGGATGTGATATGTTTTCTATATGATGTTGTGAACCATAAAACATTGGTCTGATCAAATGGTTAAAACCACTATCTATTCCTGCAAAAACAGTTGAAGTAGTTTGTTTAACTACATTTACTTTAGCCAAAAAGAAACCTGCTTCACTTACTAAAAATTTCCCAGGTTCAAATATTAACGTTAATTCTTTCCCGTATTCAGTACAAAAGGCATTGAATCTTTTTGATAATTTTTTACCTAATTCTTCAATGTCAGTTTCGATATCGTCTTTCTTATAAGGTACTTTAAATCCACTTCCAAAGTCTAAGAATTCAAGGTTTTTAAAGTTTCTAGCGGCATCAAATAATATTTCGGCAGCATATAAAAATACTTCGATATCTAAAATATCAGAGCCGGTATGCATATGAATTCCCACAATGTTCATTTTAGTATTTTCAACAATACGAACTAAATGAGGTAATTGGTGAACAGAAATACCAAATTTACTATCAATATGACCAACAGATATATTTGCATTTCCACCTGCCATTACGTGCGGATTTATTCTGATACATACTGGAACATTTGGGTATTTTGTACCAAATTGCTCTAATATGGATAAGTTGTCAATATTTATTTGAACTCCCATCGCCGATACTTCTTCAATTTCTTCAAGAGAAACACCATTTGGAGTATAAAATATTTTGTCTGGGTCGTAGCCGGCATGAAGTCCTAATAATACTTCTTGAATGGAAACAGTATCTAATCCTGACCCCATTTCTTTCAATAACTGAAGTATAGCAACATTAGACAAAGCCTTCATTGCATAATTGATGCGCAACTTATCTACCTTTGAAAAAGCTTTCGTTAATCTGTTGTATTGAGATTGTATTTTTTCGGCATCATAAACGTATAATGGACTGCCAAATTGTTCTGCTAATTGTAGTAAGTCTTTTGATTGCATGATTATTAATTTTGAGCAAATTTATTATTCTTTATTTAGTCCCACAAGCTAATGAATGAATTCTAACAAATTCTAACAAAAAGTTATAAATTAAACATTTATTTGAAATTTTATAAAAAAAATAACCCTTGACAAATTTTTCTATCAAGGGTTATAAAATGTTATTCAAACCTATAAGTTGGGTAAATCGCCATTTCCTTTGGTAGGTAAATTGGTATAACCCATCAAGTATTTATCTACTTCTCTTGCAGCTTCACGACCTTCAGATATTGCCCATACAATTAAAGATTGTCCTCTTCGCATGTCACCAGCAGTAAATATATGAGGAACATTAGTTTGATAATTAGTCGCTTTAAAATTGCTTCTCATATCAATTTCTAATCCTAATTGATCGCTTAAAGTTTTCTCCGGACCTGTAAATCCAAGTGCCAATAAAGCTAAATCACAAGGCCAAATTTTTTCAGATCCTTCTTTTTCTATCAGTTCAGGTCTTTGTCCAGGTGTCATTTTCCATGCCACTTCAACGGTTTTTAAACCAACAAGTTCTCCTTTTTCATTAGAAATAAATTCTTTGGTATTGATTAGCCAGTTTCTATTACAACCTTCTTCATGTGAAGAAGATGTTTTTAATTGCAATGGCCAAAATGGCCAAGGAGTAGTTTCACTTCTTCCAACTGGTGGTTTTGGTAAAATCTCAAAATTAGTAACTGATTTTGCACCGTGTCTGTTTGAAGTTCCAATACAATCTGAACCTGTATCTCCACCACCAATAACGATAACATCTTTACCAGTTGCTTTAATTTGATCTGGAATGGATTCTCCGTACAATACTTTAGTTTGTTGCGTTAAAAAGTCCATTGCCTGAACAACTCCTTTGCTTTCTATTCCTTTGGTAGGCAAGCTTCGTCTTTCGGTTGCACCACCACATAATACGATAGAATCAAAAGAATTCAATTCTTCAACACTATAGTTTACGCCAACATTTACATTAGTTTTAAAAGTAATTCCTTCAGCTTCTAAAACAGCAACA
This sequence comes from Flavobacterium sp. 120, assembly GCF_003633605.1. Taxonomy (NCBI): domain Bacteria; kingdom Pseudomonadati; phylum Bacteroidota; class Flavobacteriia; order Flavobacteriales; family Flavobacteriaceae; genus Flavobacterium; species Flavobacterium sp. 120. The sequence continues at coordinate 962,331 of NZ_RBKZ01000001.1, forward strand.
CGTCTGTCGATAATTCCTTTTTCCAATTTGAAATTTGGAATCCCATAACGTAATAATCCTCCAATGGCATTGTCTCTTTCAAAAACTGTAACAGTGTGTCCTGCTCGATTTAATTGTTGTGCAGCCGCTAAACCAGCAGGGCCAGAGCCTATTACAGCTACTGTTTTTCCTGTTCTAACTTCTGGTGGTTGTGGTTTAATCCAACCTTCAGCGAAACCTCTTTCGATAATATTTTTTTCAATATTCTCGATAGCTACTGGCTCGCTTATAATTCCTAATACACATGATTTTTCACATGGAGCAGGGCATAAACGGCCTGTGAATTCTGGAAAGTTATTGGTTGATTGCAATATTTTCAATGCACTTTCCCATTCTTCCTGATGTACCATGTCATTAAAATCTGGTATCAAATTTCCTAATGGACAGGCACTGTGGCAAAATGGAATCCCACAATCCATACATCTGGATCCTTGTTCTTTGATTTTATCTTTGGTTAACGGAATTGTAAATTCATCATAATTCGATACTCTTTCTGGAACAGCAACATTACTTTCGTCGGTTCTAGTATATTCTTTAAATCCTCCTATCTTTCCCATGACTATAGTGCTATTAGTTCTTCAATTTTTTTTTCTTCTGCCAATCTCTGTAATGCTTTTTTGTAATCAGTAGGCATTACTTTGATAAAATGGTTGCGTTGGTTTTCCCAATCTTCTAAAATCCTTTTTGCCAAAGGACTATTGGTATACATAGAATGATTTTTTATCAAACGTCTCAGTTTAGTAAAGTCATCATCTTCCAATGTTTCAAAAGCGACCATTTCCATATTACATAATGTAGCATCGAATTTTTTATTTGGATCAAAAACATAAGCAATACCACCGCTCATTCCTGCAGCAAAATTTCTTCCTGTTTTTCCTAAAACCACTACAGTTCCTCCAGTCATGTATTCGCATCCATGATCTCCAATCCCTTCAACAACAGCTGTTGCTCCAGAATTTCTCACACAAAAACGTTCTCCGGCCATACCATTAATATAAGCTTCACCAGTGATTGCTCCGTAAAGTGCCACGTTACCAATAATGATATTTTCTTCTGGTTTGAAAGTGGCAGTAGGAGGGACTTTTATAATTAATTTACCTCCAGAAAGTCCTTTTCCTAAATAATCATTACAGTTTCCATGTATTTTAAAAGAAAGACCATTTGTTGCAAAAGCACCAAAACTTTGTCCGGCAGAACCTGTAAAATCTACTAATATTGTGTCCTCAGGTAAACCTTGTGCACCATATATTTTTGAAATTTCATTACTCAATATTGCTCCAACGGAACGGTCTGTGTTTTTGATATCAAAAGTAACTCTTGTTTTTTCTTTTCTATAAATAGAAGGAATAGCCGCTTTTATAATTTCAAAATCAAGTACATGGTCTAAAGCATGGTCTTGTGTAGTCGTATTGTGGTTTGGAACTTCTTTAGCTTTTTCTGGTTTATATAAAATAGTAGATAAATCTAATCCACTTGCTTTATAATGCTTGATGGCTTTATTGACATTCAATTTTTGAGATTGTCCCACCATTTCTTTTAATGTTCTAAATCCAAGTTGTGCCATGATTTCTCTCAACTCTTCAGCAATAAAATACATAAAGTTAATGATGTGTTCCGGTGTTCCTTTGAAATTTTTTCTCAATTCAGGATCTTGAGTTGCAATACCTACAGGACACGTATTCAAGTGACATGCTCTCATCATAATACAACCAGATGCTACTAAAGGAGCGGTTGCAAAACCAAATTCCTCAGCTCCAAGTAATGCAGCGATAGCAACATCACGCCCTGTTTTCAATTGTCCGTCACATTCTAAAACTACACGACTTCTTAAATCATTTAGAATTAATGTTTGTTGTGCTTCGGCTAATCCAAGTTCCCAAGGAATACCAGTATGTTGCAGTGATGTTAATGGTGCAGCTCCAGTTCCTCCGTCGTATCCTGAAATCAAAATTACGTCGGCTTTTGCTTTAGCAACACCGGCAGCGATTGTTCCAACACCCACTTCAGAAACTAATTTTACATTAATTCGAGCTTCACGATTAGCATTTTTTAAATCAAAAATTAACTGTGATAAATCTTCAATAGAATAAATATCATGGTGTGGCGGAGGTGAAATTAATCCAACATAAGGTGTAGAATTTCTTACTTCAGCAATCCAAGGCACTACTTTTTCGCCTGGTAATTGACCACCTTCTCCAGGTTTTGCACCCTGAGCCATTTTTATTTGAATCTCTTTGGCATTTGTCAAGTAGTTGATAGAAACTCCAAATCTTCCAGAAGCAACTTGTTTAATGGCACTATTTCTAGAATCACCATTTAAGTCTTTTTGGAAACGTTTAGAATCTTCTCCACCTTCTCCAGAATTACTTTTTCCACCAATTCTGTTCATTGCAATCGCTAGATTTTCATGAGCTTCTTGGCTGATAGACCCATAAGACATGGCTCCAGTTTTGAATTTTTTTACAATTTCTGTCCAAGGCTCCACTTCGTCAATTGAAATAGGATCTAAGTTATTGAATTCAAATAAACCTCTGATGGTCATCAAGTTTTCACTTTGATCGTTCACCATTTTAGAGTATTCTTTATAACTCTCAGGACTGTTTAAACGTACCGCTTGTTGCAATTTAGAAATCGTCGTTGGATTAAACATGTGTTTTTCTCCTGATCTTCTCCATCTGTAAATACCTCCAATTTCTAAAGGCAATAAATTGCTGACTTTTGAATTTGGAAATGCTTTTTGGTATCTTTTCTTGATTTCTTTTTCGACTTCCATTAGCCCAATTCCTTCAATTCTGGAAGGAGTATATGGGAAATATTTAGAAGTGAATGTTTTGTTTAATCCTAAAATTTCAAAAATTTGTGCTGCTCTATACGAATGTAAAGTAGAGATACCAATTTTATTCATGATTTTCAGAATCCCTTTTGCAATAGCTTTATTATAGTTTTTAATAGCATAATCTGCTTTTACACCAGTGATAAAACCTTGGTTAACTTGGTTATGAATAATTTCATTTACCATGTAAGGATTGATTGCGCTGGCACCATAACCAAATAGTAAGGCAAAATGATGTGGTTCGCGAGGTTCTGCGGATTCGATTATGATTCCAAATTTAGAACGAACTTTCAGAATGTTAAGCGAATGATGAATGTAAGAACACGCCAATAACATTGGTATTGGAGCCATTTTTTCGCTTACTCCTCTATCCGAAAGAATCACAATGTTGCAACCTTCTGAAACTGCTTTGAAAGTCGCCTGAACCGCTCTTTCCAAAGCGCGTTCTAATCCGTTTACTCCTTTTTCTATATCGTATAATGTAGAAATAGTGACTGATTTGAAATCAGCATGATCAATATTTCTTATTTTATCTAAATCCTCGTTTGAAATTACAGGATTTTGTATTTTTAATTTTTTACAATGCTTAGGCTCAATATCAAAAATATTAAAATCTCCACCAATCGCTAAACTGATATCAGTAATGATTTCTTCACGAATACCATCCAAAGGTGGATTGGTAACCTGAGCAAATAATTGTTTGAAATAGTTGTATAACAGTTGTGGCTGATCAGATAAAACAGCTAGCGGCGTATCATTACCCATAGAACTTAATGCTTCTGCACCTTCAGCTCCCATTGGGTTTATGATTGTTTTTAAATCCTCTATTGTGTAACCAAACAAACGTTGTCTTGTTTCGAAATCAATATTTTCCGTAGGGATTGGATTGTCAGTATAAGGGATTTTTGCTAATTGCAATAAATTTTCATCCAACCATTGTTTGTAAGGACGTTTGGTAACAATCGCATTTTTAATCTCATCATCTTCAATGATACGACCTTCGTTCATGTCAACCAAAAACATTTTTCCGGGCTCTAAACGACCGTGTTGAATCACATCTTCTGGTTTGATGTCAAGAACACCAATCTCTGAAGACATAATTACAAAACCACTTTTAGTCAATGTGTAACGAGATGGACGCAAACCATTTCTATCCAATAAAGCACCAATAACGTTACCATCTGTAAAAGGAATTGAAGCTGGTCCGTCCCATGGTTCCATGATGCATGCATTGTATTCGTAGAATGCTTTTTTGTCTTCCGACATGGTTTGGTGTTTTTCCCAAGCTTCAGGAACAACCATCATCATTGCTTCCGGCAAAGAACGACCTGTCATCAATAACAGTTCAATTACCATATCCATAGAAGCCGAATCTGATTTTCCTTCTAAAATAATTGGGAATAATTTTTTGATGTCATCACCAAAAACATCACTTTTCATCAGTTCTTCACGAGCACGCATACGGCTAATATTACCGCGAAGTGTATTGATTTCACCATTGTGGCACATGTAACGGAAAGGTTGTGCCAATTCCCAAGATGGAAATGTATTGGTAGAGAAACGTTGGTGAACCAAAGCTAATCTGGTTACCAAGTCATCGTCTAACAAATCAGTATAGTATCTACTGATGTCTTCCGGCATCAACAAACCTTTGTATATAATGGTTGTAGTGGAGAAACTTGAAAAATAGAATCTGTAACTTTCTGAAATTCGTGAATTTCTGATTGTATGCTCAGCAATTTTTCTTCCCGCAAACATTTTGGCGTTAAATTGTTGTTCTGTAAGGTCTAATCCATTTTTACCAACAAATACTTGTTTAACGGTTGGTTCTTTTTCGGCAGCAATTTGACCCAAATTAGAAACATCCACAGGGACATCTCTCCATCCTAAAACTTCTAAATTTTGATCACGTATTGATGCTTCAAAAGTTGTTTTACAAAAAGCTACTTGGTTTGGACTTTTAGGCATAAAAACCATTCCTACAGCATATTGTCTAGCTTCTGGGATTTCAAAATCACATACTTTCTTAAAAAAATCATGAGGGATATCAAATAATATTCCAGCTCCATCTCCAGTTCTGCCATCTGAACTCACAGCACCACGGTGTTCTAATTTGATTAGAATGTCCAGTGCTTTGTGTATAATATCATTTGATTTAATTCCATTCAAATTACAAATGAATCCTGCTCCGCAATTGTCGTGTTCAAATTCGGGCAAATAAAGGCCTTGTTCTTTAACTTTCATGCTTAATATTTTTTTTTACAAAATTAAAGATTTAGTAACATATAACAGGCTTAAAAGTTAAAAACGCCTTGTTTTTACAGTTCTAATAGAAAAAGGTTAAATAAATCACAATAATAAGATTTAAGGACATCTGATTTGATTTTTCGACAAAAACAAAATGAATTTTGAGCCGTAAAGCCCGGAATTTTGAGAGAAATGTTTTACTGATGGTTTTTCTTCAATATTTATAACAAATTAGTAATTAATTTTTATATTTTTTATAATTTGATGCCTGTTATTGCCGGGTTTAAAATATCTAAATTTAGACTCCATTTAAATTGAAAAAAAAATAACAGTTAAGTTTAATTTTGCTATTTTTGTGCCACTTTTATTCTGAAATAAATTCAGAATCCAGACAAATTCTATATTATGAACATACACGAATATCAAGGAAAAGAGATTTTAGCTAGCTACGGAGTTCGCATTCAACGCGGAATCGTTGCTAATAGCCCAGTAGAAGCGGTTGCTGCTGCAAAACAATTAACTACCGAAACTGGTACAAGTTGGTATGTTGTAAAAGCCCAAGTTCATGCAGGTGGACGTGGAAAAGGTGGTGGAGTTAAACTTGCCAAAAATTTACAACAAGTAGAAGAGATTTCAGAGCAAATCATCGGAATGCAATTGATAACTCCTCAAACTTCTGCTGAGGGTAAAAAAGTACACAAAGTTTTAATCGCTGAAGATGTTTATTATCCTGGTGAAAGTGAAACTTCTGAGTTTTATGTTTCTGTTTTATTGAATAGAGCTACAGGTCGTAACATGATTATGTATTCTACTGAAGGTGGAATGGATATTGAAGAAGTTGCGGAGCACACTCCACATTTAATTTTTACTGAAGAGGTTGATCCTTCTGTTGGATTACAAGGTTTTCAAGCAAGAAGAATTGCTTTTAACTTAGGTCTTTCTGGAAATGCTTTCAAAGAAATGGTGAAATTCATCGATTCTTTATACAATGCTTATATTGGATCTGATGCTTCGATGTTTGAAATCAACCCGGTTTTAAAAACATCTGACAATAAAATTATGGCTGTAGATGCTAAAGTAAATATCGATGATAATGCTTTATACAGACAAAAGAAATATGCTGACATGCGTGACGTTCGTGAGGAAAACCCAATCGAAGTTGAAGCAAAAGAAGTAGGTTTAAACTATGTAGATCTTGACGGTACAGTAGGATGTATGGTAAACGGAGCTGGTTTAGCTATGGCAACTATGGATTTAATTAAGTATGCTGGTTTTGAGCCTGCTAACTTCCTTGACGTAGGTGGAACTGCTGATGCAAAACGTGTTGAAACTGCTTTCCGTATTATCTTAAAAGATCAAAACGTAAAAGCAATTTTGATTAATATTTTTGGTGGAATCGTTCGTTGTGACCGTGTGGCGCAAGGAGTTGTTGATGCTTACAAAAATATGGGTGACGCAATTAAAGTACCAATCATTGTTCGTTTACAAGGTACAAATGCAGCTATCGCAAAAGAATTAATTGATAATTCGGGAATGCCAATTTTATCTGCTGTTGAATTTCAAGAAGCAGCTGACCAAGTAAAAGCAGCACTTTCTTAATTAGAAAATTGTTATATATATTTAAAAAATCCTGAGTGAAAGCTCAGGATTTTTTTGTTTTTACCTGTAGATTTTTTGTTTTTTGAAATCTATTTTTATGGGACATGTTTTTTTATAGCTAGAATTTTTAGGACCTAAAAATCATAAAAATAAATAAAAGTATAAATAATACTGACTTACAACCGTTACCTTTACTATTGTAAAAAATTCTTTTTTAAATATTATGAAACTTCATTTGCAAAATAATTTTATAGCCGAGTTACCTGCTGATACGAGTGATATCAATATGCCAAGGCAAGTGCAACAAGCTTGTTATTCGTTTGTTTTGCCAAAAAAGCCTTCAAATCCATCGCTGATTCACGCTTCGATTGAAGTGGCTAATGCTATTGGTCTTTCTCAGGAAGATATTGTTTCCGCTGATTTTTTAAATACTTTTTCAGGAAGTACTGTTTTTCCGGAAACAAAACCTTTTGCCTTGTGTTATGCCGGACATCAATTTGGGAATTGGGCTGGACAATTAGGAGATGGTCGTGCTATCAATCTTACCGAAGTAGTTCATGATAATAAAACATACACTTTGCAACTAAAAGGAGCAGGGCCAACACCATATTCCCGAACTGCAGATGGTTTTGCCGTATTGCGTTCTTCCATTCGAGAATATTTGTGTGCCGAAGCAATGCATTATTTGGGAGTTCCAACAACGCGTTCGCTTTCGCTAATGCTTTCTGGAGATCAAGTATTGCGTGATGTTTTGTATAATGGAAATCCTGCCTATGAAAAAGGCGCTATTGTTTGTAGAGTGGCTCCTTCTTTTATTCGTTTTGGAAGTTTTGAATTATTTGCAGCTCGGGAAGATCATATTAATCTCAAATTATTGGCGGATTTTACCATTAAACATCATTTTCCTCATATTCAACAAGAAGGTGTCGAAAAATACCTGGCTTTTTTTCAAGAAGTTACCCAAACTACACTCAAGATGATTGTTCATTGGCAACGCGTAGGTTTTGTTCATGGAGTTATGAATACCGATAATATGTCTATTCACGGCATCACCATTGATTACGGTCCTTACGGTTGGTTAGACGATTACAACTCCAGCTGGACGCCCAATACAACCGATATACAGCATAAAAGATACCGTTTTGGCAATCAACCTGAAATTGCGCTTTGGAATCTGTATCAATTGGCAAATGCATTGTATCCTTTGATAAAGGAAGCGAAACCGCTGGAAACTATTTTAGATGCTTTTAGTGTAGAGTACGAAAAGGAGTATTTGAATATGATGCAAAATAAGCTTGGTTTCCAAATCAAAAAAGAACAAGATGTAGTTTTGATTCAGAGTTTGACTCAATTGTTGGAACGAGTAGAAACAGATATGACTATTTTCTTTAGGAACCTGAGTACTGTTACCAAAGCGGATATTGTAATAAATGCTTTCAATACCATAAAAGACGCCTTCTATAATGAAAAGGATTTGAATGAAGCAATATTGAAAGATTGGCACGATTGGTTTGAGAAATACACTATTCGAATCAATGAAGAAACACTTTCTGATTCTGAAAGAAAAGAGCAAATGAATACAGTGAATCCAAAATATGTATTGCGAAATTACATGGCGCAGTTGTGTATTGATGACGCGGATAAGGGAGATTATTCGTTGCTGAACGAATTATTTGAAATGCTTAAAAATCCTTATGACGAACAACCGAATTTGCAAAAATGGTTTGCCAAAAGACCCGATTGGGCGAGAGATAAAGTGGGATGTTCTATGTTAAGCTGTAGTTCTTAAATTAGATTTAAACACTATTGAAAACAGAATCTATTTAACACCTATTGCTTCATGACCTCTTAATAAAACCTTGTTTTTATTTTCTAAATTTTCTTTGGTTTTCCCTAAGATGTTGATGATGTCAAATTTGGTATCGCTCTTTCTTAAGTTATAAAATTCTTCTGAATTAGTGATTTCAACTTCTAAAATATAGTTTCGATCTAATTTGAAAGTTTCAATATTGTCTTTTATAAATGCTCCATTTACCATATAAATGACATCGTTACTTTTGATTTTGGTAAATTCAGATTTAATTTGTTCCAAACTTATAAAATCATATTTCTTAGGGTTTTTGGAAGTAATGTTAATTTGGCCACGATACAAAACCCCATTTATTATGGTGTCTTTTTTGACAACATTTATAGATTCAATTTCATTTGGCTCAATATATTCCATTGTATTTATTGAAAGTAAGGTTGAATCAAAAAACATGGCTGGTTCTTCAGTTTTATTGTTTTGTCCAAAAAAGAGTGTAGTAAAAAATAATAGAGAGAAGGTGAGAATAAATTTCATTTTTCAAGGGATAAAGTAGTAATGATGAATTAAATATACAAAAAAAAATCTGTTCGCCACGGCGAACAGGTTTTTTTGACTTATTTAGCAAGGCACTGCAGTGATTCGCTACTATTTACGATTTTTTATTCTTACCGAAATTAAATTTCACTTTCTCTACAACTTGAACTTTTGGAGTTCCTTTTGTAAATTGCTTTTTGAACGGTTTCTTAGCAGCAGGTTTCGATTTTGAAGGACTTTCGTCACCTCTTGATTTCTCTTCGTCTCTAGGCTTTGCTTTAAATTCAGTTCTTTCAGAAGCTCCTTCTTTTACAGGAATTTGAGCTTTGTGTTTGGCTAAAACATCATTTGGGTTTTTTGGATTTTCTTTCGTTCCACGCAAGTGAATTACTAATCCGTTTAGGAAATTACGCAACACTTGGTCGCCACATTCCATATAATTTTCATGTTTTTCATCACGGAAAAAAGCACCCAATTCTGATTTGGTGATTCTGAAATCCACCAATTCTAATATTTCAACTATTTGATCGTCACGTAGCATTAAGGCCACACGAAGTTTTTTAAAGATATCGTTGTTTGTCATCTTATTCTAATTTTTTACAAAGGTACGGTTTAAAAGCAATTGCACCACAATTTTAGATTTAGAATTGATTTTGGTTAAGAATGTGAATTATTGTATCCAAATCTTCTTTTTGGTGATTCGCAGTAATTACAATTCGATTTAGATTCTTACTGTCGGTCGGGTATTTAAAATTGGTTACGATAATTTTATTCGCTGTAAAAATTTCATTTAAGCCTTCTATTTCTGGATAAATTAAAGGATAATTTGAATCAAAATGAATTGCTTTGTTTTTAATCAAATTTACATCTATATATTGAAGATTGTCTTTTAGTTTTTGATGCTGTTGCAAATAAATATTGTCCGCATCAGCCATTGTCTGAACAAATGCAGCATTCATTCCGGCACTGGAAACAAAAGTGTCGTGAGTTGCCATTTGATTAATAAATTCCGCATCACTGGCAATTACACCTCCTGTCAATCCAAAGGCTTTCCCTAAAGAGGATATCATAATTTTTCTTTTAATATTGGGAACATTGATTGTCGAAAAAATCCCGCAACCATTCATACCCAAAATTCCAAGCGAATGTGATTCATCAATAACCAAAGTAATTTCTTTATTGTACGGAATCGAATTTATTATAGTAAGATCGATTGGTTTAATATGAAATGAAGGAACCGAATCCGTTAGAATCGTAATTTTTTCAGTTGCGTTATCCAGCAAACGAGGATTTAATTTTTCTCCAATAAAAAAAGGAAGACTGTTTTGTGCTTTGATGGCAGTATGCGTATCCGGAAAATGAAAAAAGCAATCGGTTTCAGGTGTTAATGCTTCAATAACTAATTTTCCTGCCAGCATAACAGAAGAAAGGGTAAGTGTAGCATCTGCTTTGATGTAATTAGCTAAAAATTGTTCACCTTTTTCGTAGGCGGTTAGCTGAATATTGGCACTTCTCGAACTTCCATAAGCCGTTCCCCATTGTGAAATGTTTTTGATGAGCAGTTTTTGAAATTCGGGATGCGTTGGTAAACCCAAATAGGCTGTTCCTCCAAAATAGAGGTATTCTTCGTTGTCTATTTCAATTATTCGATCTGGAAATTGGCTGACTTTCATTTAAAACTACATTAAAGTTACACCGGTTCCGTTTAAATCAGAATAGTTTATTTTTCCAAAATCTATGGTTACACCAGTTGCTATATCTTCTGCCAAAAGCAATGCGCCGTCCATATCAACATAATCCAGTTGCGGCAATAAATGGGCTATCGCAGAAATCCCTACAGTTGATTCGGTCATGCAACCCACCATCGTTTTTAAACCTAATTTCTTGGCTTCCTGAATCATTCGTCTTCCAGGAGTTAGTCCGCCACATTTTACCAATTTTACATTGACACCATGAAAATGGTTGTGACATTTGGCTACATCTTCTTCAATGATACAACTTTCATCAGCAATTATTGGTAAAACGGAATGTTTAAAAACTTCCTTGTGTCCTTCCCAATGGTCTGCTTTCATGGGTTGTTCCAAGAATTCTACTCCTAGTTTTTTTAGTTCAAAGGCATTATTTATGGTTTCGTCCACGCTCCAACCACAATTAGCGTCGATTCTAAAAATGGCATTCGTATGTTTCCGAAGTTCAGTAACAATAGCAATATCTTCTTTGGTTCCCAATTTTATTTTATAAATCGGCCAAGGCAATTCCTTCATTTTTGCAACCATTTTTTCTATGGAAGCAATTCCAATTGTATAATCGGTCAATGGATTTTTATCGATAGTATAATTCCATAACTCATACAATTTCTTTCCTTTTTTGCGTGCGTATAAATCATTGTATGCCATATCCAAAGCGCACAATGCAAACATATCATCTTTTAAATAAGGATGAATTTTTGCCCAAAATTCTTCAGGTGTTTCATCTGTAGTGTTTTCGATTATGCTTCTAATTTTTTCTAAATCCTGCATCATCATCGGAACAGTTGTTTTGTAATACGGATTAGAAGTTGCTTCACCAAAACCTGAAAAGCCGTCAAGCTGCAACTCTACAATCAAAGAAGGTTGAAAGTCGATCGATTCTCTCGAAATTGTGAATGTATGTTTTAATTTGAGGTTGTATTCTCTTAATATTAGTTTCATTTGAATCTGATTTTGCACTTAAAATTAATACGTTTCTTTAAACGGAAAATTTAATAACCAAGCCATAACACTGCTTTTACAAAATTATCACGCCAGAGTTTTTCATTGTGTTGTCCGCCTTTTATAATTTTCTTTTCATTCAAATTAAGACAATAACATCGATTTGAATTTAATAAATATTCCATTTTATTCAAATCCGAAACCATATCGTCACTTTCATGATCTCCACATAGGAAATAGATTTTAGATTTTATCTTTTTAGATTTTTCAGTCAAATCATAAATGTCTTTACTGTACCAAAACGAAGGGGAAAACACACCCGCTTTTCCAAATATTTCAGGGTATTTTAAAATGGCATAATAAGAAGTAAGCCCACCAAGGGAACTTCCCATGATAATAGTGTTTTTCTTTTTAGTTTTTGTTCGATACGTTTTGTCGATTTGTGGTTTTAATGTTTTTACGATAAATTCTAAATAACTGTCTGCTTTTCCACCACCATATTTCTCATTTTTGAAAGGTGTTAATTCATCGATTCGTTTATCATTTCCATGTTCGATTCCTATAACAATAACCTGTGCTTTTAGGCTGTCCAGTTTTTCATCCACATTCCATTCACCCGAATAGGAAGTTTTAGCATCAAATAAATTCTGAGCATCATGCATATAAATTACTGAGAATTTCTTTTTGGAGGTTGCATAATTTTCTGGCAAATACACCCAAATTTTCTTTGTCATTTGCAGTTGTGGCGCTTCAATAGTAAAAGTGGAAACTTGTTTTGAAGCAGTGCTTTGTTTTGACTGGTTAGAGTCTTGAGCAGCAATTTTTGCTATTATAAAAAAGAAAACTAGCAGTAGGAACTGTGGTCGAATCATTATTAGTTTTTGTGTTTTGATTTAAAAACAATATTTTAGCTAAAAATAATAATTTGATGAATACTTTCGAAGAAAAGAGGAGTTTACTTTTAGAGATGATTGCTTTTTCCACTGTTGATGGACATTTGCATAAGAGGGAATATGATTTTTTAGCAATTATTGCCAGGGAATTGAGTTTTGATGTAGCAGTTTTTAAAGATTTGTTTCATCAGGAATTACCACAATTACCTATTAAAACAGAGTTTTTGCGCATTCAGCAATTTTACAGATTGGCTTTGTTGATGTATTGCGATGGTGTTTTGCATAAAAAAGAAATGACAACTATTCAGCAAATAGCGATTGATATGGGGCTTAATCCTATAGCGACAAAACGAATTCTTAAATTGATGAATGAAGCGCCCAATGCTATTATCGATGGCGAGATTTTATTGAATGTTTTTCAGGAGCAACACAATTAAATTTTTATTAAATATACTACAATGATTATTAGTTATTTGAATTTTTTTATTAAGAACTAATTAATTAGGATTTCTCTAAAAAAATAATTTGAAATAAAAATCTTATTTATTTCAAATTTTTGCAAAAATTTAACATTATCATTTTTTTTTTTAATAAAACATTTATATTTGTAAATCAACAAATAAAATGCTTATGAAAAAAATTACTCTTTTATCAGGTTTAGGTTGTTTATTTTTACTTTATTCGTGTGCTTCTAAAGCTCCAGTAGTAAAGTTATCTGGGCCACAAGTTACCGCAAGTGCTAAAGAATTAGTTAGAATAACGGATGATGTAGTGCCTGAATTTCAGCCATGTTTATCTCCTGATGGTAAAAAATTATTATACGTAATTAGAGATGATGCAAATACTGGATTCAGTAAATGGAGTATTAGATTAAAGAACGATGTAATGTTACCAGGTTTTACTCCATTAATTGGTAATAAAACAGATAGACCGTCATGGACTGATAATGAGAATTTTATTTTTACTTATTATGCTTCTAAACCAACTATTGCAGTGACAAGTGTAAACAAACTAGGGTTAACTTATATCGGTCAAAATGCTTATGGTGATTTCGATGCTGATGCTAGTCTTTCTCCTGATAATAAAAAAATTGTATTGACAACTACTCTTCAAGATACAAGAAATATTTGTCTTGTGAATAAAGATGGAAGCAGTTTTACAGTACTTTCTGAAGGGATAAATCCAAAATGGAGCCCAAAAGGAGATAAGTTACTTTATACAAAACTTTCTGGAGATTTTTTCCAGTTATTTGAATTAGACTTGAAATCATTTCAAAGTACTCAAATAACTACCGGCGAACAAAACTCTACTAATGGTGCTTACTCTCCTAACGGGAAGCATATTGTATACATCGGTACAAAAGATAAATTTAGCCATCTTTTTGTAATGAAAATAAATGGTACTTCTTTAACTCAAATTACAAGTGGGGATTCTAATGAAACTCAACCATTTTGGGGTGTTGATGGTAACATATATTTTTCTTCTACTGCTGGTGCACGTCAACCAGACAAAGCGGCTAGTAAAATAGGAAATGTTTTTGCTAGAATTTCTTCAAACAACATAACTCAAGAACAATCAGCATACTCTTATCCTTATACTGATATTTGGAGAGTTCAACCTTTGATTGTTGAATAATGTATAGCTTATGAATTGAACGTTCATAAGAGAAAATAATATTAAAAAGAGCTGTAATATATTCTTACAGCTCTTTTTTCTTTTTATGTAGAGTTCGATAATAATTAAACATAGGATTTATGTTGGCCTGATTTTTTATGACAATTGCCCTTGTAGCACTTTTATTTCATCACGTAATTTTGCGGCCTGCATAAAGTCTAATTCTTTAGCTGCTTTTTCCATGTTTTTTCGTTTTTCTCGAATACGTTTCTCAATATCGGGTTTTGATAGATATTCTGTAACTGGTTCTGCTGCAGTTGAAAGTGTATAGCCTAATTCGTAATCTGCTAAAGGATTTTTGGTAAAGGCACTTTCTATTTTTTTATTTAATGCTTGAGGAACTAAATTATTTGCAGTATTGTAATTAATTTGCTTGGTTCTGCGATAATTGGTTTCATCAATGGTTTTTTGCATACTAGCCGTAATTTTGTCCGCATACATAATTGCTTTACCATTTAGGTTTCTCGCTGCACGTCCAATTGTTTGCGTAAGCGAACGATGGCTTCGTAAAAAACCTTCTTTGTCTGCATCTAAAATTGCTACCAAAGAAACTTCAGGTAAATCCAAACCTTCACGTAGTAAATTCACACCAATTAATACATCAAAAATTCCTTTTCGTAAATCTTGCATGATTTCTATTCGTTCCAAAGTATCTACTTCAGAGTGAATATAGCGACAACGAATATTAACTTTGGTTAAATATTTAGCCAGTTCTTCCGCCATTCTTTTGGTTAAAGTCGTTACCAAAACACGTTCATCAATTTCTGCCCGAACCTGAATTTCTTCAATCAAATCATCAATTTGGTTTAAACTTGGTCGGATTTCAATAATGGGATCCAATAATCCTGTAGGACGAATCACTTGCTCTACAACAACGCCTTCCGTTTTTTGCAACTCATAATCGGCTGGTGTTGCCGAAACATAAATTACCTGATTTTGCATCGCTTCGAATTCTTCAAACTTCAAAGGACGATTGTCCATTGCTGCGGGAAGTCTAAAACCGTATTCTACTAAATTTTCTTTTCGGCTTCTGTCTCCGCCATACATAGCGCTAACTTGAGAAAGTGTCACGTGACTTTCATCTACCACCATTAAGTAATCTTTCGGGAAATAATCGAGTAAGCAAAAAGGTCTGGTTCCTGGTAAACGTCCGTCAAGATAACGAGAATAGTTTTCGATTCCAGAGCAATAACCAAGTTCACGAATCATTTCCAAATCAAAATTGGTACGTTCTTCCAATCGTTTTGCTTCCAAATGTTTGCCAATTTCCTTGAAATAATCGACCTGTTTTACTAAATCTTGCTGGATTTCCCAAATGGCATTTTGCAAAACATCTGGAGAAGTCACAAACATATTAGCAGGGTAAATGGTCAGTCTGTCAAATTTTTCAATAACCTGTGAGTTCTTTGTATCGAAACTTTCAATTTCTTCGATTTCATCACCAAAAAAATGGATTCGGTACGCTTCATCCGCATAACTCGGATAAATATCTACTGTATCACCTTTTATTCTGAAACTTCCGGGATTAAAATCGGCTTCAGTTCTGGAATATAAACTTTGCACCAATTGATGCAATAATTTGGTACGAGAAATAATTTGTCCTTTCTCAATTGGAATTAAGTTTTTCTGAAATTCGATAGGATTTCCAATACCGTACAAACAGGAAACCGACGCCACTACCAAAATATCTCTTCGTCCGGAAAGTAACGAAGCGGTGGTTGACATTCGCATTTTTTCCAGTTCTTCATTGATAGATAAATCCTTTTCGATGAAAACGCCAGTTACAGGCATAAAAGCTTCTGGCTGGTAATAATCGTAATAAGAAACAAAATATTCGACAGCATTATTCGGGAAGAATTGCTTGAATTCCGAATATAATTGTGCTGCCAACGTTTTGTTATGTGCCAAAACTAATGTGGGTCTTTGTACTTCCTGAATCACATTGGCCACTGTAAATGTTTTTCCAGATCCGGTAACTCCTAATAAAGTTTGGAATTTATCACCATCTATAATGCCTTGGGCTAATTTGTCAATCGCTTGCGGTTGGTCGCCTTTTGGCTGGTAATCGGATACTACTTGGAAATTCATTTAATTAAGGGGCAAAGTTTTAGAACTGTAAAGGTACAAAGTTTGGATTCTTTTTTTACCAAAGTTTTAGCCAAAAAAAAACCATCCTGCTTTAACAGGATGGTTTTTAGTAAAAAAAATAGTTCTTAGAAACTGAAGTTCAATCGGGCAAAAACAAAACGACCGTTTTGACCAAATTGAGACACGTTTCTTGAATATACAAATTGGTTTGCATTTGATAAATCGATTGTTGCTGGAGCAGATGTATAATCAATAGCTCCTGATACTAATCTAGGTCTGATTGCAGTTTGCGTACCAAGATTCATATCTGGATAAATATCAAAAATATTATTAGCTCCAATAACAATTTTTGCAGCATTAGTAATTTTGAAACCAACAGATAAATCAGTAATTATTTTAGCTCCCCATATTGGGTGCTCTATTTCTACCGCTTGACCGTTTACTATAACACCTTCAACTCTTCCATCTCCATTTACATCCGCAGTATTTGGATCGGTAACTTTACCGAAATAAACATTTCTCAAAAAGAAATCGAATTTTTTGTAAGTAATAGAGTTAGTTAAATTAGCTTTTACTCTAGGAATTGCTTCTTGTAAATAAACTCTACTTGCTTCAGAATAGTATCTGTTTATCTGACCTGCAGCTTCTAATACTGGTGAAGCGTGAATTTCTCCCACTCTGTAAGTTTTAGAAAAAGTTCCTGATAAATCTGTTTTTAAAGAAACGTTATTTCCAAAGCTTGTTTTATGACTTATGACAACATCAATTCCTTTTGATTCCGTATCAATAGCATTAGCAAAGAAAGTTGCTGCAGTTGCTCCGGCTGTATCAAATAATGCATTCAAAACTGCATTTGGAGATCCAGCTGCAGGAGTTCCGCCCGGTCTTGAAAATTGATCGGTAAGAACAACTCTGTCGTCTATTTTTACAATATAAGCATCAGCAGTCAAGGTTAAATTGGCTTCTGGTATTTTAGCAGTAAAACCAACACTTGCACTTTGAGATTCTTCTTGTTTTAATTTAGGGATTCCTAATAATTGTGCTGCTTGCGAGTCATTACTAAAAGTTCCTACTTCAAATGGTACGCCACCTACGAATTGTGTAGCGGTTGAATTGAAATAGATTTGATGTAACGATGGCGCTCTAAATCCAGTTGAAACAGCCCCACGTAAATTGATATTATCGGTTAGTTTATAACGAGTCGCTAACTTGAAATTAGTTGTGTTTCCGAAATCAGAATAGTTTTCAAAACGGACTGCACCGTTTACTAACCATTTGTTAGTAACGTCTAATTCTAAATCAGTATAAAGAGCTACACTATTACGGTCTTTATCAATGGCATTTGCTGGTCTGAAACCTGGGAATACTTGAGCTCCTCCTGGTCTGGCTGCTCCAAAAAAGTCAGTAACTCTGATATTTGCAGCTGTAGTTCCTGTTACTACACCTCCATTAATGTCATATTGATTGTAAGAATCAGGCTCACCTGCATTGATTTGGAAGTTTTCATGACGGTATTCTGCACCAAAAGCAACGTTTAATCCTTCTAAGACATCAAATTTTCTGTTCATGTCAAAATTAGTAGTGTTTTGCGCAAAAGCTAATCCACCAGCATCAAATTCCGTAGGAGAATTTTCTCTTAAAGAAGCATTTACTGTATTTTCAACTCCATAATCAAAAGCATTTCTTCCAAAAGTATTGCTTAAATCAAAATTCCAATTTTCGAATAGCATACCTCTAAGACCAGCTGCAACGGAGACGTCATTGATTGTAGAATGAATTTCCGGTAAAAAACCGTTTAAATATAATCCTGTGTATGATCTTGCTTGATTCGGTCTTCTGTAAAAACCTGCAGCTTCACCATTTCTGTAACTAGTTCCACCAAAAGCATACGCTTCTAATTTGTCATTTATTGGATAAGCAGCATTCAAAAAGAACTGGGCACTTTGCAAGGAAGATTGTCCCACTCTCATATTAAAATCTTTTCTTTGAAGACCTCTATATAATAATTCTCCTTCGGTTGCATCAAAATTTAATGCTGTCTGCATTTGAGAAATACTAGTTGCACCAAGTATTGCAGTTTGCTGTGCACCTGTAAAATAAGATACACCCGGAGCATACTGTTTTATAGTGGTAAGAATTTGAGCTGTATTTGGAGTATTTGTTATGTTTCCAAACAATGCATTAATATTTGTTCCAGCTTCTGCAGCTCTTTGTTCAACAGCATTGTACCCATTGAATAAAGTTCCGGTTACATCTTTTGCTCTACTTGTAGCATCACGCAATTGGAAACTACCAGTAGCATTAATGAAACTTTTTTCTTTACCAAGACTTGTTCCGTAGTTTAAGTCTAATTGATAGTTACCACCATCGAAACCACCGTCATGATCATTAGCACCTTTAGAAAGATTTCCTCCACCAAAAAGGTTTACTTCTAATTTATTCGTGTTTTTCTTAACATTAATGTTGATTACACCAGCAATAGCATCAGAACCGTATTGTGCAGAAGCTCCGTCTCTTAATACTTCAATTTTTTCGATAGCAAAAGCAGGAATAGCATTTAAATCTGTTCCTACAGATCCTCTACCTGGAGATCCGTTAATATTTACTAATGAAGAAGTGTGTCTTCTTTTTCCATTTATTAAAACCAATACTTGATCCGGTCCTAAACCTCTTAATTGTGCAGGGTCAATGTGATCCGTTCCATCAGCAACCGTTTGAGTGTTTGATGTAAACGATGGTGCAACCATGTTCAAAATTTGGTTTAAGTTTACTTGAGCTCCTTGTGAAGCAATCTCTTTCATAGAAATCACATCAATAGGCACAGCAGATTCTGTTACAGTTCGTGCAGGATTACGGGAACCTATCACAACAACATCTTGTAATGTTTCTCCACTTCCCGTTAAAGTAACGTTTAATGTAGTCCCAGTTACAGTTACCGATTTAGTTTCAAGTCCCACATAAGAAAATTGTAAAACATCTCCAATCTCGGCACTAATGGTATAGTTTCCTTCGATATCAGTCGTTGTACCTTTTGTAGTTCCTTTTACGAGAATCGTTACACCAGGTAAAGATTCTCCTTTTTCATCAACTACGCGGCCTTTAATAATTTCAGCCATTGCGTTTTGATTTAAAGTCGAGAAAACTTCTCCATTAATTCCTGTTTTTGCAATTCCTTCCTTTTGTAAAATAATTTGATTGCTTACTTCAGTGTAATTAATTTTTAGTGGTTTTAAAATGCGGGTAAGTACACTTGATAATGCTTCATTATTAGCATATACACTCACTTTTTGATTCAATTGTGACATTCTCGAATTATACGAAAATTTTACATGTGCCAATTTCTCAAGTTTAGTCAGCGCAGTATCTAAGTTCAAGTCGGTCACGGTAATAGTTACCTTTGTGTCCAGCTTTTTTTGACCTCTGATATTGTTCGCTATTGTTACACTTGAAAAGACAAGGGCTAAAACAAATTGAAATAAGGTTATTTTCATAATTCGAATTAGTAGTCGTTGTTTAAGGACGGTTTTTTTCATAGTTTTGGTCTGTTTTTATTAATATTCGTTAGTTAGGGTATTTGTAGAACACAGCAATTACTCTTTACAGAGAGTGAATTGATTTTATTCAAGGCGTCGGGAATGTTACAGCATTTTCGGCGCTTTTTTATGGTATACTTTAATTCATAGGCGAGTTACTGTTAGTTACATCCATCTGATATAATAATAATTTGGTTGCCATTCATTTCATAACTCGTATTGTTTCCAAGACTTTTACAAATAATTTTAAGCTTTTCAGGCAAAGGCTGATCGCTTAAAGATGTGGTGAGATAGCAGTCTTTTAATTTTGTTTGAGGGAAATCAATTTTTACTAAATACGCCTGCTCAATAGTTTTGAAAATTTGCGCCACAGGAATATCGGTGAATTCGAATCCCAATT
Organism: Flavobacterium sp. 120; assembly: GCF_003633605.1. Taxonomy (NCBI): domain Bacteria; kingdom Pseudomonadati; phylum Bacteroidota; class Flavobacteriia; order Flavobacteriales; family Flavobacteriaceae; genus Flavobacterium; species Flavobacterium sp. 120. The sequence continues at coordinate 982,668 of NZ_RBKZ01000001.1, forward strand.
GCTCTATATTGCTGGTCGAACGGCTTAATGATTCGTCCTGTGTTATATCCGTAATTTTATTGAAACTTAAGTTTTTTCGAACGAATCGTAAGGCTTGATTCGGTAATAAAACAATCAATTCGTCTTTTGTATTTGAAATTAATTCATTAGATCTTACTTTTACTTTTCCAGTTCGAACTACCACTTCTACATTTGGCTGATTAGCGTATGCTTTTATTTTAAAACTGGTCCCAACTACTTTAGTAACGATTTCATTTGCAAATACAAAAAACGGTTTTTTAGGGTCTTTACTGATTTCGAAAAAGCCTTCACCGGAGAGGTACACTTTTCTTTCATTGCCCACAAATATTTTTGGATAACTTAATTTACTGTTGGGTTGTAATAAAACAGAACTACCATCGGATAGGGTTATAATTTGTGGTTTGTCTGAATTATTAGTTTGTTCAACCAAACCTTCCTCATTTTCATTGATCAATTCACTATAACTTAACGCGGAGTTTTCAGAACTGCTGCTTTGATTGTACAACCAGCCGGATAAAAGACTTAAAACCAAAACTGCGGCAACTCCGTTAAACCATTTTTTTCTCAAAAGTTTAAGAACTGGTTTTTCGGTGTCTTTTTTATTTTCTTCTGCTCTTTCAATTTTTTCCCAAGTAGCTTCCAAAGCATGTTGAACGTCATCCACAGCTAAATTATCAGTAGGGACTTTCATTGCTAACAACCATAATCTGGCTTCTTCAACCAATTTAGCACGACTGGAATTCTCTAAAGTCCATTCTTCCCATTCTTGTTGGTCGTCTTTGAAACATACCCATAATCGGAATGATTCATCAGCTAAAAAGTGTTCTATCTCGGTATAATTATTACGGTGTTGCATCAAAAAAAGGGGTTACAATTATATAGAGGACCATTTCTTTAATTGATACTCACTAAAACGTAAATTTTTTTGAATTTATTTTTTGTAATTTAAAATGCAAATGAAAACAGCACTAAAATAAGGAAGATATTTCCTTTCCATTCTTTGCGTAAGCTCAACAAAGCGCGGTGTAAAAGGTTGTTTGCTGATTGATAATTAATGTCAAGTGTATCGGCAATTTGGTCTACGGTAAGTTCTTGGGAATAACGAAGATACAAGGCTTCTTTTTGTCGAGAAGGTAAATCATTTATCAGATGATTGAGATGCGAAACTTTAGAAGCTGTCGTTTCATCTGAGATAAGGTTGTGTTCAATGGAGAAATCAAATAAAAATTCAACAGTATCTATAGAAGTGCTGAGGCGAAAAATACGATCTCGTTCTTGTGATCTTGTAATTCGCTTGCGAACGCATGCCAGTAAATAGGCTTTTACAACCACTTTATCACTCAGTTTGTCTCTGTAAATCCAAATATCTGTAAAAACATCTTGAACACAGTCTTGTACTTTTTCAGGAAAAGGAAGAAATGAATTTCCATAACGTACTAAATGAGAATAATGTCTTTTAAAAAGTATTGAAAAAGCATTTTCATTCCCTTCCTTCAGGCTGTTCCAAAGTGTGGAATCCTCAAGTATTTCGGTATGTAAGAGTTGCTTTTTCACAATTTATGTTGAATTAGTTCATTGGTTTTATGCGAAATTTTGATACACGTATTTTTGATATTAAATGCCAAAAAAATAAAATAAAAAAGAATAATAATGGGGTGTTAGTATCTTATTTTAAGCGCTTTTTTGGTTTGAGAATTACGATTTTCAGTTAGCTTTTTGATGCATCGTAAAAGAAATTTCTTTTTAATTATTTAAAGATTTCTTTACCAAATTTACGCAAATTTATGTTAAAATTCATTTTTGCTCTTTAAAATAGGAAGAAATACAACTATTTATAGATAGACGTATTTTTTTTTCGAGAAAATAAATTTTTAGAAGTTTAATTATAGATTTAATAATGGAGGTTTTTTAATGCCTTGATTTTAAATAAATAATTTAAGGTAAATAATGTGAAAAAGTATTTAAATATATAGATTATCCCGACTATCAAGAATGATTGTGGGATTGAATACTAAAATGGAATAGGAGTTTTATTCGAACTTCCAGGCTTTTTGTTGCGCTTCACTCAGGAAAGTCCAAGCTACAATTCGGCTTGTTTTTTGGCCTTGAGCCATATCAATCGTTTTAACTTCGACAGCGCTAACCTTGTTTAATGTTTTGTAAAGACTGGAAAGATTTTCTTTCTTAGACACTAAAGTCGTGAACCATAAACACTGCATCGGATATTTTGCACTTTCGTAAATCATTTGGGTAACGAAACCTAATTCGCCGCCTTCACACCACAATTCAGCATTATGACCACCAAAATTTAAAACAGGTTTAGTTTCGCTTCTTTCGGCTGCGCCTCGGGTTGTAGTTTTGGTGTTTTCTAAATTATTTATTTTGCGAACGGTGCTTTTTGTGGCTTCATCTTGTGAAGCATGAAAAGGAGGATTGCAAATGGTGAATGTAAACTTGTCTTCAGGAGTAATTATATTTTTAAAAATAAAACGCGATTCCGTTTGTTGTTGTAAACTGATGGCATCAATCAATTTTGGATTGTCTTCAATGATGGCGCTGCAATTTTCAATTGCTTGTAAATCGATATCAGTTCCTACAAAACTCCATCCGTAAGCTGAATTACCAATTATAGGATAAATACAATTCGCACCAACACCAATGTCTAAACCTTGAACAGTTTCTCCTTCAGGAATGATTCCGTTGTTACTTGAGGCTAATAAATCGGCGATATAATGAATGTAATCCGCTCTTCCGGGAATGGGAGGGCAAAGATAGTTTTTAGGAATATCCCAGTTTTGAATGTCATAATGCGATAACAATAATGCCTTGTTGAGTGACTTTACGGCATCAGGATTACTAAAATCAATAGTCTCGATATTATGCTCGTTGATAGAAACAAAATGCTGCAGTTCAGGAGATTTTTCTATTAATTGCTCAAAATTATATCCAAATCTGTCAAGATTTCTGGGATGTAAATTAGTCTTTTCGGTAATCGTTTTCGGTTTCATTTTCTATATTTCGATGCAAAGATAGGCATAACTATTTTGTAAACGCATAAAGACGACTTTGACCTATTAAACGAATAAAAAATAAATCATAAAATTAGAATATTGCCGCTTTTTTGAGACATAAAAACGGTTACTTTTATAAAAAATACAAATAGTATGACTTTTATGCCCGCTTCATTTAAATTCAAAAAGAGATACATAGCTTACAGTTTTATGTTTTTTTATATCATAATGTGTCAGTCTTGTATGACTATGCGATTTTCGAATAAAGAAACCATCACTTTTTTTATGCCATCAAAAATAGAATTTCAGGATAAAACAATTGCTTTTGAAGGCTATAAAATTCATTATGTAGAAACGGGTAATGCGCAAAATCCGACATTGTTTTTTGTACACGGTTCGCCAGGAAGTTGGAATGCCTTTAAAGAATATCTTAAAGACACTTTATTGTTGAAAAAATACCGAATGATTGCTATTGACCGACCTGGTTTTGGGTACAGTGATTTTGGTGATGCTCAAAATTTAAGTGTTCAATCTAAAAGAATTTCGGAGTTTATAAAAAAAATCGATAATAAAAAACAGCTAATTTTGGTAGGACATTCCGTTGGCGGACCAGTTGTGGCTAAATTAGCTGTAGATAATCCAACTTGGTACAAACGATTAGTAATTCTGGCTGGATCATTGGACCCAAAAGCTGAAAACCCAGAAAAATGGAGAACGGTTATCAAAGTTTCGCCTTTGCGGTATTTGATTCCCGGAGCATTGCGCCCGTCTAATGATGAGTTGTGGTGGCTGAAACAAGATTTAGTAGATTTAGAGCTAGAACTGAAAAACATTACTAGCGATGTTACGATTATTCATGGAACTAAAGATGTTTTGGTACCGTACAGTAATGTTGCCTTTATTCAAAAAAAGTTTGTCAATGCAAAATCAATGGATACAATAACGATCGAAAAAGCGAATCATTTTATCCCGTGGAGTCATTATGAAATTGTGAGAAATGCTTTGTTGACTATTCAATAAGTCCTAATCCAGACATTCCATCATCAATAAATCGCCTTTGTCATGTTCTATTGTTACGATGCCGTCCTTGATGACATGATTGCTGCTTCCGGTTCTGTAACCAATGGTCAGACTATCATCTTTCAACGGATAAAATAAATTATCCGAATGAATTCCAGTAACGTGACCGATGGGAATTAAAGAAATAGGAGTGTTTGCCGTGTACCATTTTTCGAATTTCTTAGGCAATAAAAACACTTTCGAGTGATCGTCCAGAATCACAATTTTCAATAGATTTCTGTATCGTGTGATGTTGGTAAGATTGGTAATGGTATGATCGGCTCTTCGTCCGGTTGCCCAAACGACATTTACTGCGGGAATTTTTCTTTCGATTAAATAGTCAAAAGCTTTTTCTAAATCGGTTTTATTCTGATCCGGAGTATGAATGATTTCGATTGGAAATTGAGATGTTCTGTAAATTTCAGGATCAAATCCTCTGTCGAAATCGCCTAAAAGCACATCGACTTTGATGTCTAATTCCATAACACGCACCATAGCCGAATCTAATACTACCACAAGTGGCGACCATTCCAGTAATTGACCCAATAGTTCCGGGTTGCAGGAAGCGCCATTGGCAATGATTAAAGCAGGTTCTTGGTCGTCGCGAACGATATGATGTGAGGACATAGTTAATTATGAATTGAAAATTACATGCAAATATACTTATTCGATAGTGTAATTTCTAATATCGACTTCACTAAGGGAAAAATAGCCCAATGGATAATTAGCCGCATCAGTGGTGTTGATGATGTTTCCTCTAACGGTTGCTGGCGGAGATTGAAACGGTCCGCCGCCATTATTTCCAGCAATACTTACTAAAACACTCATGTAATTGTAATATGCTTTAGAAATCCCGAAATGGCTTATTTCGATTTTATCGTCTTTTTTCAAATCATCATTTTGTGAGATACTGAAGAATTCGTTTCCGTTAAAAAACTCATCTTGGTCTACATAATAGTTTGATTTTACTTGGTTTGAATACACATATTTGTAGAGGTAGTAATTCGATTCACCTGCTGGATCTTGATAAAATGTTTTAATTTCGATATCAGTTCCAGTAAAACCTCCTTGGTTGTTTTGAACAATTTTTGTTACAGGCGTAACGGGTTTCAACGTTTCGGTAGCGGTATACGTATTGCCATTGCTGATCACTGTCAGTGTATAGGTTTCGTTGATTACCGGTATAAAAGTAGCACAAGTATATTCGCCTGTTTTTTGGATTTCGGAAAAATTGAAAACTACATTAGCGCTGTTTTTAATGGAAACTGTTGCTCCAGAAACTTTTGGAATTTCAGTGCTGTAAAATCCGGTGGTAGTGGTTAGTTTTATTTTCTGTTGGCTTCCTGAAGTTCCTTTTTTCCAATTGATTGCTGCTTCAATAACCAGTTTTGGTGGTGCATTGTCTAAATCTACTTCGACAACATCTTCACAACTTGCCGAAAAAACAGCAATGAAAAGTACCAGATATAGTGTTATTTTTTTCATGATTTTATTTTTTATTTCTTTGCTTTATTGAATTCGAAGCTTAAAATTTGAAATTATAACTCACCGCAGGAACAACACCAAAAATCGAAGTTTTTACAGCTTCATTGCTTCCAGTATCTGAGTTTTGTCTAAAATTGATAGAGGCGGCATTTTTCCGATTGTACAAATTGTAAATGCTAAAAACCCATTCTCCTTTCCATTCTCTGTTTTTGTTTTTTCTTGGAGTCAAAGTTGCGGCAATATCCAGATGATGGTATGCCGGAAGACGATTCTCGTTTCTCAGTCCGTAACTGGGTACATTGATTCCTAAGTATTCATATTGCCCAACGGGATACGTTACCGGTTGTCCGGTTTGCAGGGCGAAATTAGCTCCAAAAGACCATTTTTCGTTCCAATTGTAAGAAGTGGTTATGGCAATATTATGCAGTTTGTCATATACTGAATTGTACCATTGACCGTTGTTGATTCCGGTTTCTATTGACGTTCTTCCGGGAGTTTGTTGCTCTGATTTGGATAGCGTATACGAAATCCAGCCGTTAAATTTACCTTCATTTTTTCGGAACATAATTTCTAAACCATAGGATCTTAATTGACCGTTCAGGATTATTTGTTCAATGGCTTTATTGGCAATCAAATCAGCACCATCAATATAATCCAATCGGTTTTGCACTTCTTTGTAATACGTTTCTACTTCAAGCGAATACATATCGTTTTCGAAATTTTTAAAGTAGCCCAAAGCCACTTGATCGGCAATTTGTGGCTTGATAAAACTATCGCTTGGCGTCCAGACATCAAGCGGAGTAGGTGATGAGGTATTCGAAATTAGTTGTAAATACTGTACCATTCTGTTGTAGCTTGCTTTTACAGATTGGTCTTCATTGATTTGATACGCCAATGAAAATCGCGGTTCCAAGTAATTATAACTTTGAATGACTTTATTTCTGTCGTAGAACTTGGTGCTAATTGGAGTTGCTTTTTCATAAATCTGTAATTCTGAATTGAAGATTACCGGATTGTCATTTTCATAAATATTCACGGTAGATTGCCCTAAGCGATAAAACATACTATAGCGAAGTCCGTAGGAAAGTGCTATTTTACTGGATATTTCGTGATCGGCATTGATATAAAGTGCCGGTTCAAAAGCATATTTTTTATCCAATTGATCAAAATTTATTCCAGAGTCAGCATCAGATGGCTGAATAGTTCCCGGATTGAACTCGTAATAAATTCCGTTTATCCCGTAATTCAATTTGAATTTATCCGAAATATAATTCTTGAAATCGTATTTGATATTGTAGTTTTTAATGCCGGAATCCCATTTGAAACCTACAAAATCTAAATCCAGGCCGTAATAATAATCGCTGTAAATTAAAGATAAATTCGAAAATAATCTTTCAGAAAACAAGTGGTTCCAACGGAGGTTTAAAGTCGCATTTCCGTAAATGTTGGTGAAGCTTTTATTCAGGCTGAAAACATCCCGTCCAAAATAACCGGATAAATACAGGCTGTTGTTAGCATCCAATTTATAACTCAACTTGGTATTCAAATCATAAAAATATGCCGAGTTGTTTTTTTGTTCTTCGGATAATTTCAGGAATAAATGCGCATAGGAACTTCTACCGCCAATAAGGAATGAACCTTTGTCTTTTACCAATGGTCCTTCGGCCAAAATCCTGCTGGAAATCAATCCGATTCCGCCATTGACATGAAATCCTTTGCTGTTGCCGTCTTTTTGATAAATATCCAAAACAGAAGAAGCTCTTCCTCCATAACGGGCTGGAATTCCACCTTTGTATAATTTTAAATCTTTGATGGCATCTGGATTAAAAACAGAGAAAAAACCAAAAACATGCGAAGAGTTGAATATAGTTGCTTCGTCCAATAGAATCAAATTCTGGTCGGCTCCACCACCACGAACATTGAAACCAGAGGCACCTTCGCCAGCATTAGTAACTCCGGGAAGTAATAAAATAGATTTTAAAACATCGACTTCACCCAAAACAACAGGCATTTTCTTGATGGTTGAAATAGAAAGTTTATTAACGCTCATTTCGGGTTTCTTGATGTCTATTTTTGTTTTATTATCGGTAATGATAACTTCTTTCAATGCCGTTTCATTACTGTATAAATTGAAATTATTTTTTATGTTTTGGTTCAGATTTATTGATTCCTCAATGGTCTGATATCCCAAATAGCTGATTTGTACAGTATATTTTCCTTGAGGAATAGTGAGGGAGTAAAACCCATATTCATTGGTGGTTACGCCAGTTTTTAGTTCTGGAATTACAACATTGACACCTATTAAAGTTTCATTGCTGTTGGCATCAATAATAGTTCCGCTTAGCGTAAATTTCTCTTGGGCGAAAGAAAAGAACGAGGATAATAATACAACTAAAAAGGTAATAATTTTCTTTGGAGTCATTGTTTAAATTTTATCAAAAGGAAGAAATGCAAATTACATTAAATAGAATTTCAATTGCATTATAACAGATGTTAAGGTATTGCTAATATAAAAAAAGACGACCGTTTCCAGTCGTCTTTTCAATAGTATTACTTATATAGCAATTATTAAGCGATTTTTGCCAATATTGTATTGAACGTTTCACTTGGACGCATTGCTTTGCTTGTTAATTCAGGATTTGGTTGGTAATGACCACCAATGTCTTGTGGTTTCCCTTGTGCTGCAATTAACTCGGCGTTAATTTTGGCTTCATTTGCAGTAAATTCTGCTGCAATAGGAGTAAAGATCGCTTTTAATCCAGCCTCTTTATCTTGTGCTGCCAAAGCCTCTGCCCAATACATTGCTAAGTAAAAATGAGAACCACGGTTGTCAATTCCTCCTAGTTTGCGTGCTGGGGATTTATCAGTTGCTAAGAATTTCTCCGTTGCAACATCAAGAGTTTCCGCTAAAACAATTGCTTTAGAATTGTTTAAAGTTTGTCCTAAATGCTCCAATGAAGCACCTAAAGCCAAAAACTCACCAAGAGAATCCCAACGTAAATATCCTTCAGCAGTAAATTGCTCAACGTGTTTTGGAGCTGATCCACCTGCACCAGTTTCAAACAAACCACCACCATTCATTAATGGAACAATTGATAGCATTTTTGCTGATGTTCCCACTTCTAAAATTGGGAATAAGTCTGTTAAATAATCACGTAATACGTTTCCTGTTACAGAAATAGTATCCAGTCCTTTTACGATTCTTTCCAATGTGAAGTTTGTTGCTTCAATAGGATTCAGGATTTGAATGTCTAAACCGGTAGTATCGTGATCTTTTAAATATTTTGTAACTTTTTCAATAAGTTCTCTATCGTGTGCTCTATTATTATCCAACCAAAAAATAGCGGGAGTATTAGATAAACGCGCTCTGTTTACAGCCAATTTAACCCAGTCTTGAATTGGAGCATCTTTTGCCTGACACATTCTGAAAATATCTTTAGCTTCAACAGCTTGTTCCATTAAAACGTTTCCATTCGTGTCTACAACACGAACCACACCATCAGCAGTCATTTGGAAAGTTTTGTCATGAGAACCATATTCTTCTGCTTTTTGTGCCATCAAGCCTACGTTTGGTACACTTCCCATGGTAGTTGGGTCAAAAGCACCGTGTTTTTTACAAAAATCAATAGTTGCAGTATAAACACCGGCATAACTTCTGTCTGGTATAATAGCTACGGTATCTTGTTGTTTACCGTCTTTATTGAACATCTGTCCTGAAGTACGAATCATGGCTGGCATAGAAGCATCCACAATCACATCCGAAGGAACGTGAAGATTAGTAATTCCTTTTTCTGAATTTACCATGGCCAATGCTGGTCCGTTTGCTATTGCTTGGTTTAATGCCGCTTCTACTTCAGCCTGCATTGGTTGTCCTGCAATTTTTGCATATACATCACCTAAACCGTTTCTGGTATCAATATTCAATTCATTAAATAAGGCAGCGTATTTTTCGAAAACAGCGGCGAAATATACTTCTACGATTGCTCCAAAAATAATAGGATCAGAAACTTTCATCATAGTAGCTTTCAGGTGAACTGAAAGTAAAACGTTTAATTTTTTTGCTTCTGCAATTGTTTTGGTAATAAACGTTTTTAAAGCGTTCAAGTTCATTACTGAACTGTCGATTATTTCACCTGCTTTTAGTGGAGTACTCGCTTTTAAGACAGTTGTAGAACCATCTTTAGCAACGAATTCGATTTTTACATCAGTTGCATCAGCAAGAGTCATTGATTTTTCACTTCCGTAAAAATCACCACTTTCCATAGACGCTACGTGTGTTTTTGAGTCAGCAGACCAAGCTCCCATAGAATGTGGGTTTGCTTTAGCGTAGTTTTTTACTGCTTTTGGCGCTCTACGATCAGAATTCCCTTCGCGTAAAACTGGGTTTACAGCTGAACCTAATATTTTAGAGTATTTAGCTTTGATAGTTGTCTCTGCTTCGTTTTGTGGTTCTTCAGGGAAGTTTGGTAAATTATAACCATGAGATTGTAATTCAGCAATAGCCGCTTTTAATTGAGGAACAGATGCCGATACATTTGGTAATTTTATGATATTAGCTTCTGGAGTTGTAGCTAATTGTCCAAGTTCTAATAAAGCATCTCCTGTTTTTTGATCTTCTGTCAAAAATTCAGGGAAATTTGCTAAAATTCTTCCGGCTAAAGAAATGTCTCTAGTTTCAATTTCAATGTCAGAAGTTGATGTAAATGCTTGTACAATAGGTAAAAATGAATAAGTTGCCAATAAAGGCGCTTCATCAGTAAGTGTGTAAAAAATTTTTGATTTCTGTGTCATTTTTTTATTTTTATAATCGAATCACGGTTAAATGTAGCTTATATAAGGTATTTCACTTAAAATAAGGCGGACAAATATATGAAAATCAGATGTAATAGAAGGTGGATTTTATGTAGAAAAATACGAATTTTAAGATTACTAACTTGTTATTCTTATATTGTTAGTTTTATGGGTTCAATAATCCTAAATTAGGAATTTATAAGGAAAATATTAAACAAAAAAAGTCCCAACATTGTTGGGACTTTTATAATAAAGAGACAGTAAACTATCTTCTTTTATCTTTAATTTTAGCTTTTTTACCAGTAAGTTCTCTGAAGTAGAAAATTCTAGCTCTACGTACAGCACCTTTCTTATTGATTTCAATTTTTTGTAAAGCAGGAAGATTTACTGGGAAGATACGCTCAACTCCAATAGCTCCTGACATTTTACGGATAGTAAAAGTTTCTGTATTAGCAGAACCTCTTCTTTGAATAACAACTCCTTTGAAAAACTGAGTTCTAGTTTTTTCACCCTCTCTAATTTCGTAGTAAACGGTGATAGTGTCTCCAGCTGCAAAAACTGGGAATTCTTTTCTTGTTACGAATTCGTCTTGAACGAATTTCATTAAATCTGCCATGATAATTTTTTTAATTATGGTTTGTATTAAATCAACATTCACGGATCTCGCCAGAGGTTGAACTAATGTGGGCGCAAAAGTAAATAAAAAAGTTTAAAGTTTAAAGTTTTTCTTGTTTAAAGTTTAGAAGTTCTTGAATACCAACTTTAAACCTAAAACTTTAAACAAATTTTTACTCCTCCAGTAAATCAGGTCGTCTGTTCTTTGTATGTTCGTACGCCATATCTTCACGCCATTTATCAATTTTGGCAAAATTACCACTGGTCAAAACCTCTGGAACTTTCCATCCATTGTAATCGGCTGGTCTTGTATATATAGGTCCTGACAGTAATCCATCCTGAAAACTATCGGTCAATGCTGAAGTTTCGTCACTCAAAACTCCAGGAATCAATCGGATTAATGCATCCGATAATACCAAAGCTCCTAATTCACCTCCGCTCAATACATAATCACCAATTGATATTTCTTTAGTAATAAAATGATCGCGTACGCGTTGGTCCACACCTTTATAATGTCCGCAAAGGATAATGATATTTTCATACATTGACATCGTATTCGCCATTTTCTGGTTCAGGGTTTCCCCGTCCGGCGACATATAAATAATCTCGTCGTAGGTTCTTTCACTTTTCAAATGGGTAATACAAGCATCAATAGGTTGCACCGTCATGACCATTCCAGCACCACCACCATAGGGATAATCATCTACACTTTTTTGTCTGTTTGTGGTATAATCCCGTAAGTTATGAAAATGAACCTCTACTAAACCTTTGTCAATAGCGCGTTTCATGATTGAAGCCTCAAACGGACTTCGCAATAATTCTGGGAGGACGGTAACAATATCGATGCGCATAATTTTGAATCTTAGTTTGAAAGGTGCAAAGGTACAAAGTTGCAGAGGTTTTCAAATAACCAAATCAATGATTAAACTTTTTTTAGACACTATTTTAGCTTTTTGCTGAGCTAATGATGCTTTTGACAGGGATTAATTCTTTAGTGCACTATTTCATACTATGCTTTTTTCAACTACTTTTATGTCTTAAAAATAAACCACTTAATTATGCAAATTTTTTCAAAAATAATTGTTGCTAGTTCCTTGTTTTTAGTCGCTTCTATACAAACTGAAACACTCTATGCACAAAACAAATCTGTTAAGATGACAAATCCTCTTTTACAAAAAAGTACGTTGCAGTATCAAGCACCGACTTTTGATTTAATCAAAGACGAACATTTTAAACCTGCTTTTGAATACGGTTTAAAAATTCATGATCAAGAAATTGAAAAGATTGCAAACAATCCAGTAAAACCAACTTTTCAAAATACAGTATTGGCATTAGAAACCAGTGGTGTGGATTTAGGGAGAGCAACAGGTGTTTTTTATAATTTAACGGGGTCTAATACTAACCCGACATTACAAGCGATTGATGAGGAATACGCTCCAATTTTTTCGGCTCATAATGATAAAATTTATTTGAACAGTAAGCTGTACAATCGCTTCAAGGCATTGAATATTGCAGTTTTAAAAGGAGAAGATAAAAAATTAACACAGTATTATTTGCAACAATTTGAATTAGCCGGAGCAAATTTATCAGCTACGGATAAAGATAAAATGAAAAAAATCAATGAAGAGTTGGCGAGTTTGAGCACGCTCTTTGGAAATAAATTATTGATTGCCCGAAAAAACGGAGCCGTTTTATTTGACAATGTAAATGATTTAGCGGGTTTAAGTGCTGATGAAATCGCTGCTGCAAAAGCAAAAGCTACAGAAGCGGGGCAAGACGGAAAGTATTTAATAGGGTTGTTAAACACGACACAGCAACCATTATTGCAAAGTCTTACTAATAGAGCCACTAGAGAAAAGATATTCAAGGCATCATGGAATCGTGCCGAAAAAAATGATGATGGTGATACTCGTGAAGTAATAGAACGAATGGCAAGATTGCGTTTGCAAAAAGCAAATTTAATGGGCAAGAAAAGTTTCGCCGAATGGAAATTACAAGATCAAATGGCGCAATCACCAGCACCAGCGATGGATTTATTGGCAAAAATTGCAGGTCCGGCAGTTGTAAAAGCAAAAGTAGAAGCCAAAGAAATTCAAGATTTGATTGATTCACAAAACGGAGGATTTAAATTAGAGCCTTGGGATTGGAACTTTTATTCAGAGCAAGTGCGTAAAGCAAAATATGATTTAGATGAAAGCCAAATAAAACCGTATTTCGAAATTGGTACTGTTTTAGAAAAAGGAGTATTTTTCGCAGCACAACAAATGTATGGCATCACGTTTAAAGAAAGGAATGATTTACCGGTCTATCATCCGGATGTAAAAGTGTATGAAGTATATGATAATGACGGAAAATCAATTGCAATATATTATTTAGATTTTTACACCAGAGACAATAAAAACGGTGGTGCTTGGATGAGTAATTTTGTGAATCAGTCACATTATTTAAAACAAAAACCAGTTATTGTCAATGTCTATAACTTCTCAAAACCAGCCGGAGGAAATCCATCCTTGATTAGTTTTGATGATGTAACCACGCTGTTTCATGAGTTCGGACATACTTTACACGGATTGTTTGCAAACCAGCAGTATGTAACGCTTTCAGGGACATCTGTACCGCGTGATTATGTGGAGTTTCCTTCCCAAATCAATGAGCATGCGGCATTGGATCCTTTGGTTTTAAAAAACTATGCAATACATTATCAAACCAAACAAGCCATTCCTCAGGAGTTAATTGATAAAATTAAAAAAGCCGATACCTTTAATAAAGGATACGTAGTAACGGAGCTTTTAGCAGCGGCAACGCTAGATATGGCTTGGCATAGTGTCGAAAAAGAATCGGATTTCAAACCGACTTTAGTTTTCGAAAAAGAAGCGTTGCAAAAATTCGGCTTGTTGGTAAATGAAGTTCCAACAAGATACCACACGCCTTATTTTGCCCACATTTGGGGCGGAGGATATTCAGCAGGATACTATGCGTATACTTGGTCAAAAACATTAGATTATAATGCTTTCGATTGGATGCAGGCCAATGGCGGTATGACAAGAGCCAATTGTGAGCGTTTCAGGAAATACATTTTATCAGTGGGTAATAGTGTTGATTTAAACAAAGCCTTCAAAGATTTTATTGGGCATGACATGCAAATAGAACCGTATTTGAGAAACGCGGGTTTACTGGTGAAATAATAAAATTTTGATATAAATAACTAAATGACATTCGTAAGGATGTCATTTTTTTTAGGATTTATTCTGAATTTAGTTCAGGAGCTATTTCCAGCTTTACACGCTATCTTTCCTTGCTTAAAGAAAGCAAGAAAAGGATGTTGTTTCAATCTGGGCTAGGATGTAGTGGAATTAGGAGATTTAAAGAGCCGAATTTGCGTAGCGGAAAAGATTATAATTATCTAAAAAAGTCTAAATAATTTGCAAACTTTCAAATAGTCAAATCAACGAATCTCCCAATTCCCTTTTTAAAATTAATTTCGTAAATTTGCCCTTCAATAAAAATTAAAAAACATGGAAAACGGAATATATGCTAAATTCAACACCTCTAAAGGTGCTATTTTAGTAAAACTAACACACGATTTGACTCCTGGTACAGTGGGGAATTTCGTAGGATTGGCAGAAGGAAATTTAGAAAATAAAGTAAAACCACAAGGGGTTAAATTTTATGACGGATTAAAATTCCACAGAGTAATTCCTGATTTCATGATTCAAGGTGGTTGTCCACAAGGAACAGGAACTGGAGATCCAGGGTATAAATTTGATGATGAATTTCATCCAAGTTTGAAACACGATCGTCCGGGAGTTTTGGCAATGGCTAATTCAGGGCCTGGAACAAACGGTTCTCAATTCTACATTACACACATCCCTACAGAATGGTTGGATAACAAACATACTGTTTTTGGACACGTTGTAGAAGGTCAAGATGTTGTTGATGCTGTTGCTCAAGGTGATGTTTTAGAGTCTTTAGAGATTGTTAGAGTAGGAGAAGAAGCTAAAAATTGGAATGCAATCGAAGCTTTTATAACTTTCAAAGGAGCTCGTAACAAGCGTGATGCAGCTTTAAGAGCAGATGCTGAAGCGGCTATGGAAAAATTAGCTGCTGGTTTTGAAAAAACAGAAAGCGGTTTGCGTTATCAATTCATCCAAAGAGGTGAAGGTAAAAAAGCAGAGAACGGAAAAACAGTTTCAGTACATTACACTGGACAACTTCCTGACGGAAAAGTTTTTGACAGTTCATATCCTCGTAAAAAACCAATTGAATTTCCATTAGGAAGAGGTAACGTTATTGAAGGTTGGGACGAAGGCATTGCCTTGTTGCGTGTAGGTGACAAAGCACGTTTTGTGATTCCGGCTCATTTAGGTTACGGATCTCGTGGTGCTGGAGGAGCAATTCCACCAAATGCTACTTTGATTTTTGACGTAGAATTAATGGACGTTAAATAGTTTAAACGATTCATATAGAATTAAAAAATCCCAAAACGAAAGTTTTGGGATTTTTTTTGCCTTGTAAAATAGAGTTTTCGATGTCTTTTTACGAATAAATTGGTGTGTTGTTTTTAAGGTTTTTTTTGACTTTTGAAGTATTAAAATTATTTACAATCACTCCTAAAAGTTCAAATTTTAAATAAAATTCAGCAGCGACACTTTCTTTGAGTAACTTATTTAATGCGGTTTTGTGTTCTTAAAATCTTTGTTTTTTTAAGTTAAGGCTGTTTTATTATTTTTAAAAACCTTAATTTAGTTTTTTAAAATTGTTAAATGTAACACTAAATAAAATCTATGGAACTAACTTGGTCTGAATTTGAAAGAGTAGAAATGCGTGTAGGAACTATTCTTGAAGTCAATGATTTTCCTGAGGCCCGAAAACCAGCGTATCAATTGACGATTGATTTTGGTTCTGAAATCGGAATCCGAAAAACATCTGCACAAATAACGAAGCGTTACCAAAAAGAAGATTTACTCAACAGACAAATGGTTGCTGTAGTCAATTTTCCTAAAAAACAAATCGGAAAATTTATGAGCGAGTGCTTGGTGTTGGGAGCAGTAGGTGATGAAGGGGATGTGATTTTGCTGGCTCCTGATTTTAAAATAGAAAATGGATTGCGAATTGGGTAAACTAGGAATTTTTTTTATTTAGTAACTGTTGCAAAATCAACTGTCCTTCTTCCCAATATTCTAAATTAGATTCAGAATTGATGTGTCCTTTTTGACCTACGTTGATAAAATCACTACCCCATTTTTGGGCTAAATATTCGGCTCTTTCGATTGAAATATAAGGGTCGTTTTCGCTGCTGATGACTATCGAAGGGAAATTAAGTTTTAATTTAGGTATAGGAGAAAAGTTCCAAGTTACCTCAGGTGTATGTTCAGCCGAATCAACATCGGCAGGAGCAACGAGCAAAGCGCCTATTATATTCTGATTACTATTGGCGGAAGCCCAATGCACAACCATTGAAACCGCTAGACTATGCGCTACTAAAACAGTTGGAGTGTCTAATTTTTGGATTGTTTCATTGAGATTAGTAAGCCAGTTATTAAGTTGAGGTTCTTCCCAATTATCCTGAATAAGCTTAGTTGAGTTGTCAAATTTTCGCAGCCAATAACTTTGCCAATGATTCTCTCCTGAATCTCCAAGTCCTGTTAGAATTAATAATTTTGGTTCCATATTTAAAATAAATTAGGCTATTTTTCTATTGGAAGATTTTCCAGTTGTCCCCATTCTGTCCAAGAACCATCATAGACTGATTTCGGATTTTTACCAATCAATTCGTAGGCAATTAAATCAATACAGGCTGTAACTCCGGAACCGCAAGTGAATATTAGCGGTTTATCGTCAGTTTTTAGGATAGTAACTAATTCTTCTTTTGGTAAAAATTTTCCGTTTTGTAAAAGCTGTGTGTACGGAATATTTATAGAACCGGGAATATGACCGCTTCGTAATCCGGGTCTGGGCTCATCGCCAATTCCTTTAAATCGGTTTTCTGCACGGGCATCAATCAAGATAGCATCTTTGGTTTGTATTTTTTCTAGAATTTGTTCTTTACTTTTTACTAATTCGGGGATAAATTTAGCTTCAAAATCTCCAAGGGCATAGGTTGGATTTTCCGGTATTTCCTCAACAGAATAACCTTTTTTTACCCATTCGGGTAACCCGCCATCTAAAACAGCAACATTTTGATGTCCCATTATTTTAAACAGCCACCAAGCTCTTGGACTCGAATAAATACCCAAGTTGTCATAGACTACTATTGTACTGTTCTTGTTGATTCCTAGTTTTTTAGCTTCTGTTTCAAACTGTTTGGGACTCGGAAGTGTATTGGGTAATGGATTAACGGTATCACTGAAGGTGTTCTTTATGTCAAAAAATCGGGCACTTTTAATTTGGATATTTTCTAAGCCAGTTTTTAAATTGGATTGATTCTCTTTTAAACTGGCATCGAGGATTATTACGTTTGGATTTTTAAGATTAGCTTGAAGCCATGCGACACTTACGATTGGTTCTGTCATTTTTTTTAGTGTTTCTTTTCCTTAGTAATTCTGCGGACTTCATTTAGCAATAAAGGAAAAGCGGGTTCTGTCATGTTGTGACCAAATCCGTCTAATTCATATAGTTTCGTGTTTTTGTGTCCAGCAATTTTCATCATGCGCATTAAATAAGCGTTTTCTTCATAACGGCCTAACATTTCTAATTCACGATCTCCGGTTATTAGTAATAGAGGAGGAGCATCTGCACGAACGTGAAAAAGTGGTGCTAAATCATCTATTACCGGCTGCGTATCTGCAATACCGCGTTCTTTTCGAACTAAAAAATGAGTAATTGCCTGTCCGCTAAGAGGAATAAGACCCGCTATTTTATTGGCATCGATTCCCTGAGTGTTCAGCCATTTTTTATCTAAACCTACCATGCTTGCCAGATATCCACCTGCAGAATGACCGGATACAAAAATCAAAGATTCGTCTCCACCAAATGCAGGGATATTTTTAAAAACCCAAGCTACAGCAGCTGCCGCATCCTCAATATATTTTGGGGCACTTACTTTTGGACCCAAGCGATAATTGACTGAAATAACTGCTATTCCTTGGTTTTTTAGTCCTTCAGGAAGTTCTTTGTTTCCACCGGTTAATCCACCGCCATGAAACCAAATCACGGTTGCAAATCCCGGACTATTTTTTGGGTAATAGACATCTAGTACACATCGTTCTTTTATGTATGCATCTGATTTATTGATGGTTTCTGTGTAATAAGGAAGATTGGTTTGTGTTGTATATTCTAGTTTTTGAGCTGATATAGTAAATCCGAAAAAGAATAGCAATACAAAAAGAGAAACGTTTTTCATTTGGCATCATTTATTTTTTAAATGTACAAAAAAAGTCCAAAAATCAAATGACTTTTGGACTTTTTTACTTTTGTAAGTAGGGAACTAAAAATTAAATATCATCAAATTCAATATCAGTGAACGTTGATGTTTGTGGTATAATTTCATCATCTGATTTCTCAGATGCATATTCTTTTTTGAAATCTTTTTGGTGTCTTTCTGAAATTACTTCTTCGCCTTTGTGGTTCAAAACATAAGAAGTCATTTCGCCAAGAATCTCTGCAAAAGCAGCAAAATCTTCTTTGTATAAATAGATTTTATGTTTTTTGAAATGGAATGATCCATCTTCTTCAGTGAATTTTTTGCTTTCGGTAATGGTAATGTAATAATCATCTGCTTTTGTCGCTCTCACATCAAAGAAATAAGTTCTTCTTCCAGCTCTTAAAACTTTAGAAAATATCTCTTCTTTTTCTAACATGTCATGTTCTCTCATAATCCTTTCTATCAATTTATGGTTGTTAAGTAGTATCCAAAAATCTAAAAAATATATGTATTATCCAACAATTATAGCATTTCTTTTTCTGAAAGTTGTTTCAAATACAAAGCGGCATAATAGCCTTCTTGATTTATCAATTGATTATGAGAACCTTGTTGTATAATTTCACCCTTTTCGATGATGATTATTCTATCGGCATTTTTAGCAGATGAGACACGATGGCTTACAATTATAGTAGTTTTGTCTTTGCAAATTTCATACAAGTTGTTTAATATAGTTTCTTCAGTTTCGGTATCTACTGCAGATAAACAATCGTCAAAAAGTAAAATAGGAGGATTCTTAATAATTGCTCTTGCAATAGAGACCCTTTGTTTTTGACCTCCGGAAAGTGTAATTCCTCTTTCGCCAAGAATGGTTTCGTATTGTTTATTAAAGCCCATAATATTGTCATGGACAACGGCACTTTTAGCGGCTGATTCCACTTCTTGCATAGTCGCATTCTCTTTGCCAAACATGATGTTATTCTTGATGCTGTCTGAAAATAAGAACGCATCTTGCGGAACGATACCAATGCTGTTTCGCAAATCAAAAAGATTGACAGTGCTTATTTCGCTTCCGTCAATGGTTATTTTTCCATCTGTTACATCATACATTCTGGAAATTAAGGATAAAATAGTAGATTTTCCGGAGCCTGTTTTTCCTAGAATAGCTAAAGTTTCTCCTTTTTTTACGGTGAAAGAAATGTTTTGCAACGCTTTGATATTAGTGTCTTCGTAAGTATAGCTTACATTTTCGAAAGAAATAGAACCTTCAATCACTGATTTATTCAGATTTTTATTTTTTATCTCCGGTTCGATTTTAAGGAATTCATTCAGCCTTTTTTGAGAAGCTTCGGCCTCTTGAACCATAGAAGAAACCCAACCTAAAGATGCTACAGGCCAAGTAAGCATATTGACGTATAAAATAAATTCGGCAATTGTTCCAATGCTTTTTATAGAACCGTTGATGTACATTAAACCACCAAAATAAATTACGACTAAGTTACTGATTCCTATCAGCGCCAACATTAACGGTCCAAATAAGGATTGCACTTTGGCCAAATTCAAGCTCTTACTTTTGCTTTCGTTGGCTAAATTCACCATATTATTTTGGTGTTGGTTTTCTAATGAATAGGCTTTTATCACTCGGATTCCAGAAAATATTTCTTGTGAAAAACTGGAAACTTTAGATAAATATTGTTGGAAAATGGTGCTTCTTACATTGATTTCGGAACTCAGTTTGAAAATAGCGTATGATAAAATTGGTAAAGGAAGCAATGTGTATAAAGTCAGGATTGGCGATACATTATACATATATACAATGACTATTGCAAAACGTATGACGGTATTTATGGTATACATTACGGCTGGCCCAACGTACATTCTCACCTTAGAAACGTCCTCACTGATTCGGTTCATTAAATCTCCAGTTCGATTTTGCTTGTAGAAGTTCTGCGAAAGATTCTCATATTGACGGAATACTTCGTTTTTTAAATCAAATTCTATGTGGCGTGACATCACAATTAAAGTTTGTCTCATTAAGAAAGTAAGAAATCCGGCAATAATCGTAGTAGCAATAATCAATAGGATATTCGAAATTAATTCTTCGTGAATAACTGATTTGGCTACGGTTTTATCTTTGGCGAAAGCCTCAATGACCTTGAATGATTTGCTAATCAACTTGGGTGTGAAAAGCATAAATATTTGTGCGATAATGGTAAAAATAATTCCCAGTAAGAAGCTGTATTTGTATTTGACGAAATATTTATTTAAATAACGTAATTCTTTCATTTTTTAAGATATTCTATGTTGAAATGATTTTATTTTTTAAAATAATTGTATTTTTTAATAATTTTAATGTTGAATTGCTAGTGAGCTAAATTATTGATTTGATAATTTTTAAACAAAAAATCAATACATATTCATTTTTTGTTTAAATTTGGATTGTCTTTTTGACGAATTCGTAATTTATCACTAAAAAAACTTACACTATGAATGCAGCTTTCACAACTGGAAAGGAACTTCAAAAAATGGATCCCGTTTTTGGTCAATTATCATTTGATGATCACGAACAAATTGTATTTTGCAACGACAAAGATACAGGTTTAAAAGCAATTATTGGTATTCATAATTCGGTTATGGGACCAGCTTTAGGTGGTACTCGAATGTATAATTATGCAAATGAATGGGAAGCATTGAACGATGTATTGCGTCTTTCTCGCGGTATGACTTATAAGGCAGCGATTACAGGATTGAATATTGGTGGAGGAAAAGCAGTGATTATTGGAGATGCTAAAACGCAAAAAACTCCTGAGTTGATGCGTAAGTTTGGTGAATTTGTACATTCTTTAAGCGGAAGATATATTACGGCTGAAGATGTAGGAATGGAAACCGCAGATATGGATATCGTTAGAGATGTAACGCCTTATGTTACCGGAATTTCTGAATCAAGAGGTGGTTCTGGGAATCCATCACCTGTTACAGCTTACGGTGTGTATTTAGGTATGAAAGCGGCTGCAAAACAACAATTTGGTTCTGATGTTTTGAGTGGCAAGAAAGTTTTGGTTCAAGGAATTGGTCACGTTGGCGAAACTTTAGTTGATTATTTGACAAAAGAAGGAGCAATAGTAACCATTTCGGATATCAACGAAGATAGATTGTATGAAGTGGGAGCGAAGTACAATGCAGAAATTTTCAGAGGAGACGATTTGTATAGTGCAGATGTTGATATTTATGCGCCTTGTGCGATGGGAGCAACGTTAAATGACAATACAGTTTATAAAATTAAAGCAAAAGTAATTGCTGGTGCTGCTAATAATCAATTGGCTGATGAGAATGTTCATGGTGCAATTCTACAGGAAAGAGGTATTCTTTATGCTCCGGATTTCTTGATTAATGCAGGTGGAATTATCAATGTGTATGCTGAATTAGCACATTATGACAAAGCGGAGATTATGCGTAAAACAGAAAATATTTATAACACTACATTAGAAATATTTGATTTTGCCATTGCTAACAAGATGACAACACATCATGCTGCTTTGACTATTGCTCAAAATCGCATCAATCAAAGAAAAATAGAAAACAGTAAAAAGTAAAAAATAGTACTCAGTTATCAGTATTCAGTGAGCAATTTATTGCTGTTCACTGATTGCTGCTGATTGAAAACTTTAAAATAAGCGATTATATATTTTATTTTAAAAAATGAAATACTTATTTTTGCAGACTAATTAATAAAAGTTCTTACAAGGTGGTAAATAGAAGACACATTCGCGTTAAAGTAATGCAATCCATTTATGCGATGCATCAAAGCGGTTCAGATAATCTGGAAAAAGAAGAAAAATTCCTTTTTTACAGTATCGACAATATTCAAGATTTATACCTTATAATGCTTTCTTCCTTGATTGAAATTTGTAAAACAGAGACTGTCTTTTTACATAAATCTAGTTTGAAACATCTTGCAACTCCTGAGGAACGTAAACCCAACGAAAAGTTCATCAAAAACAGAATCTTTCAAATCCTTGCCGAAAACAATTCATTAAGTATTGCGCTGGAAAACCGTAAAATCAATAATTGGTCTTTAAACGATGATTATATTTTACTGCTTTTGAATGACGTAAAAGCAAGTAAATTGTATGCGGATTACATGAGTAATTCAGTAAATACATTTGAAGAAGACAGACAGTTTATCGTTGATTTATTCATGGATGTAATTGTTCCAAACGAGAAATTATACGAGTATTTAGAGGATGATAAGTTAACTTGGGTTGATGATATTCCATTAGTGAATACGCATATTATCAAGCAATTGAAAGCCATTAAGTCTGGTGAAGATGATAATTTCAGAGTTCCAAAATTGTATAAAGACAATGAGGATAAGGATTTTGTTAAAGATTTGTTCAGAAAAACGGTCTTAAACGAAACGGAATTAGCCAAAGAATATCTTGATAAAACACCAAATTGGGATACTGAAAGAATTGCCGAAATTGACACCATTATTCTTAAAATGGCAATCTGTGAATTTTTGAAATTCCCATCAATACCAGTAAAAGTAACTCTTAACGAATATTTAGAAGTTGCCAAAGAATATTCTACGCCAAAAAGTAGTATTTTTATCAACGGAATTTTAGACAATTTAGTAAAAGAACTGGAATCCAGCAAAAGAATCATTAAAGCTGGTCGTGGTTTAATGTAATAATTAACTAATAAAAAAAGAATTTAAATTATGGAACAATTAACTCAATTTGCACCGTTTTTATTAATGTTTGTGGTAATCTATTTCTTCATGATCAGACCACAACAGAAAAGAGCGAAAAATGAAAAAGAATTTGAAAGCAGCTTGAAAGTAGGTGATAAAATCATCACAAAAAGTGGTCTTCACGGAAAAGTTTCTGAGTTAGCGGATACAACTGTTGTTGTTGAAACGATGTCAGGAAAATTGAAAATGGAGCGTTCTGCTATTTCTATGGAAATGAGTGCAGTATTGAACAAAAAATAATTCTCATTTTAATGAATTAAAAAAGTCCCAACCGATTATTCGGATTGGGACTTTTTTTTGGATAAAAAATATCCTTATTTTTTATTTTTTTTATTCTTCTTCGCTTTTTTTGATTTTGCTTTGGCTTTTTTAGCTTTTATCTTGGCTTTAACTTTTGCTTTCTTAGCTTTATCCTTTTTGGCTTTTTTTGCCTTTTTGGCTTTTGCTTTCGCTTTTTGTTTTGCTTTCTCTTTTGCGTCGGCTTTTTTAGCCTTTTTCTTGTCTTTATCTTTCATCTTTACTTTGGTTTTAATCTTGTTTTTACTTTTTTTCTGATTTGAAACGTCACTATCATCATTGTCTTCTAGATCAATAGTCGAAATTTCTATAGTTTCTGTTATGATTTCTTCAATTACAGGAACTATAATTTCAGCGGGTTCCACTTCAGGTTTAACAACTTTTGTTCTTCGAGCTCTAACTGGCTTAACAATTTCAGGTTTTGCCGGAGATACTGGATCAGTTTCCGCTTCTTTCTTTGGTGTCATAATTTATAGTATTAGTTTTTATGCAATTAATCGAATAGTTATTCTGGTGTTACTAAATTGTTACGTGGTTGTAAGTAAATATAGTGATTTAATAGACTGGTCAATGTTAAGTTTTTCAGAACGATTTAGGTAATTTATTCTGTTTTACAACAAATAGTAATCTAGGAAGGAAGTGTTTTTCTTTTTTTAAAGAAAGAGATCGTGTAAAAGATTATGGGAGAACAAAGAGCTATTCTAATATGATTTTGAACAAAAAAAAGTCCCAACTCTGAGTTTCAGAATTGGGACTTAATTTTATCGGTATTTATCATTCAAACCAATATTTTCTTTTATCATTGGTTTGATTTTTTCAATCCGGGAACGTTGGGTTTCTTCTCGTTTTGCAGTTTCAATATATTCTAAAAATTCATATTGCTTGTAAGGAGAGAATTTTAGAAAAGCATCTGCTAAATTGGCATCTGCATCTAATTCCTTTTGAAGAAGTTCAGAAACGATAGGTTCTTTTTTCTGTGGTTTACTATTCTTTCCTTGTTTTTCATTGGCAATCGCTTCATGAATGTAATCTAAAACTGCTGGTTCATTGACTTCGTTTTTTGATGAAAATCGCCATTGTCGCAATGATTTGGTAACGCCTTCTTGCGCATTAACCAAAACCTTTTTTTTATCACGCAATAAAACTCCATTGAAAAACCAAATCGCAAAGTAATTTTTGAATCCTCCAATTCCGAGTACGTTTTTACCATTCAAGACATAAACAATACCGCCCCATTTGGTTGTTTCCACAAGTTCCGTTTTGACAATAACTGATTTTAGAAGTTCTAATTCTTCTGACCAACTGTTATTTCTATCCCAGATATGAGTCGTTTTTGAAGGTTCCAAAATAGATTATTTTTTAGAAGAATCTTCTGTAGCTGTCAATTCAGCAATTTTTACAATTACTTCAACTGCTTTTTGCATGCTTTCTACTGGTACATATTCGTATTTTCCATGAAAATTGTGTCCACCGGCAAAAATATTTGGGCAAGGCAACCCTTTATAGGATAATTGAGAACCGTCAGTTCCACCACGAATAGGTTTTATAAGCGGTTTAATTCCTATTTCTTTCATTGCTTTTTCAGCAATATCCACAATATGTTTCACAGGTAAAACCTTTTCTTTCATATTGTAATATTGATCTTTAATCTCAGTGATAACGATGTCTTCACCAAATTGTTTTGCAAATTTCTTATTGATTTTTCGAGCGATTTTCTCGATTAGTTCTTTGCGCTTTTCAAATTTTTTCTTGTTGTGGTCGCGAATGATTAATTCCAATACGGTTTCTTCAATACTTCCATTCAGATGATGTACGTGAAAGAAACCTTCATATCCTTTAGTTTCTTCAGGAGTTTCTCCTGCGGGAAGTTCATTGATAAAAGCATTGGCAATCAACATAGAATTGATCATTTTTCCTTTGGCATAACCGGGATGCACACTTTTTCCTTTGAAAGTGATTTTAGCGCCAGCCGCATTAAAATTTTCATATTCTAATTCGCCTATTTGACTTCCGTCCATTGTATACGCCCAATCCGCTCCAAATTTCTCTACATCAAAATGATGCGCGCCACGGCCAATTTCTTCGTCAGGTGTAAAACCTATTCTGATTTTTCCGTGTTTGATTTCAGGATTGTTAACAAGGAATTCCATTGCAGTAACAATCTCGGTAATTCCGGCTTTATCATCAGCGCCTAACAGTGTAGTCCCGTCAGTAGTTATTAAAGTTTGCCCTTTGTAAAGCAATAAATCTTTGAAATAACTTGGTGATAACACAATATTTTTATCTGCATTTAATACAATGTCTTTACCATCATAGTTCGATACAATTTGAGGTTTTACATTGGCTCCGGTAAAATCAGGGGAAGTGTCAAAATGAGAAATAAATCCAATTACAGGAACTTCATGAGTTACATTACTTGGCAAAGTAGCCATGATATATGCTTTTTCATCAATTGTTACGTCCTGCAATCCAATTGTTTTAAGTTCTTCAACCAGTTTATTGGCTAAATCCCATTGTTTTGCTGTACTTGGCGTACTTTCTGATTTGTGGTCAGATTCAGTATCAATAGTTACGTAACTGATGAAACGGTCAATTATATGTTGCATTTTAAATTTGTTTTAATGCAAATATAAACATTTTTTCAGGAGCTTTTTGAAGTTAATCAGCAACTAAATCTTGCAAATTAAAAATAATAATTGCATTGTATGAACAGCAATAAACAATACTATTTTTGGTGCAAAATAGATTTTTTTACATAAAAAAACCACCCGAAGGTGGTTCAAATTAATCTCTCATTTTATGCAGTTTTTCTTCTGCTTTATCTAGATCGCCTTCCAGCTTATTTATTTTTATTTGTCGCTTACTGATTTTGATATTTTCTTTTTCAATTTCAGTAGAACTAAGCTTTCCTTTTGATTTTCTCTGTTCAAATTTTTCTTTGAGTTTTATTAAATATCTTTCCTCATCTGAGATTTTTGTTTTTATCTTACTAATCGATTTCTCACTCGAAAGAATTTTGTCTTGTCGTTTATCAAAAGCTTTTTGTTTTTTTTCAAAATCTTTCTGCTCTTTTTCAATTTTATTAGCTTCCCTTAGCGCTTTTTTCTCCAATTTCATTTTGTCCTTGAGTACTTTAGCTTCTTTTTTTAATGCTTCTTTTTCGGCAGTCGTTGCTAATTTTGCTGCTACTTCTGGAGCAACTTTTATGGTGTCTTTGATTGTTGTAACCGTAGTAATCGTAGTTTTTGTGGCTAACTTTATCGTGTCTGATTTAGTTTCTTGAGCAAAGAAAAGTTGAAAACTAGAAAGCAATACTACAGTGAGAAATAATTTTATATTCATGGCTATGTGTTTTTAAGTTGATGAAAATTGATGTTCAACACTAATTTATTTATTACAAGATAAGAAAAATCATTGAAAAAATCATTTCTTATTTTGTGTTGAGGATGTTGAGTCAATATTTTTTAATTTTAAATCACTAGTAGTCAATCGTTTGTTTTTTATTGGTGTAAAGTTTTTGTGCTTTATTTAACTACTGTTTATTTTAACTATTTCTTCTTTGGCTGAAGCCAAATCAAATGTTGCTGTATAATTTTTTTTCGAAATATTTAATTATCGATTAGATAGTTCTATTTTTGCACCAACAACACTACAACCATGTATAAATTACTCATTCGTCCATTTCTATTTTTGTTTGATCCGGAAAAAGTTCATTATTTTACTTTTTCATTGATTCGATTTTTGTCCAAAATTCCAGGTTTTACTAGCCTTTTTAGATTGCTTTACGAAGTAAAAGATTCAAGATTAGAAACTGAAGTTTTTGGTTTAAAATTTAGAAATCCAGTTGGACTTGCTGCTGGGTTTGATAAAGATGCCAGGCTGTATAAAGAATTGTCCAATTTTGGTTTTGGTTTTATTGAAATAGGAACGTTAACTCCAAAAGGTCAGGAAGGAAATCCTAAAAAACGATTGTTTCGTCTGAAAGAAGATAGCGCAATCATTAATAGAATGGGGTTCAATAACGGCGGTGTTCAAGAAGCGGTGGAACGTTTGAAACAAAATAAAGGCGTTTTAATAGGGGGGAATATTGGTAAAAATAAGTTGACACCAAACGAAGAAGCCACTTTGGATTATGAAATCTGTTTTGATGCATTATATGATTATGTGGACTATTTTGTGGTGAATGTAAGTTCCCCAAACACGCCAAATCTTCGAGCGTTACAAGACAAGGAACCGTTGACACAATTGTTGCAAACCTTACAAAATAAGAATTTGGCTAAGCCAAAGCAAAAACCAATCCTCTTAAAAATCGCTCCGGATTTGACAGATGAACAGTTGCTTGATATTATTGATATTATCAAAGAAACTAAAATTGCGGGCGTTATTGCCACAAATACTACCATTTCTCGTGAAGGATTACAATCCGAGAATAAAACAGAAATGGGCGGTTTGTCTGGTAAACCATTAACGCATCGTTCTACTGAAGTCATCCGTTTTTTATCTCAAAAAAGCAATAAAGCCTTCCCAATTATTGGAGTAGGAGGAATTCATTCTGCGGAAGATGCAATAGAAAAATTAGATGCAGGAGCAAGTTTAGTTCAGTTGTACACTGGTTTTATTTATGAAGGTCCGGCTTTGGTGAAAGCCATAAACAAAAAGATTTTAGAAAGATTGTAATATTTTATTTTTGAAGGTACTTTTCAAGATTTAATAATGTCTCCTTTGATTAAACGTATGATAATTCAATTATAATTTAAAAATCAAGTTTAATTCTAAAAGTTTAATATCAAATTGTTACCAAATTGCCTAATATTTTAATTTATTACCGAAATATGTAATAATGTCAATTTTAGAAAATTTGAAACGCATCATTTAAAAATTCTTAATTGTTTTTCTATCTTTGGCTTTCTATGGAGCCAATAAAAATTATAGAATGTCCACGTGATGCCATGCAAGGCATAAAGCCTTTTATTCCTACGGCAAGAAAAGTGACTTACATCCAGTCTTTGTTACGTGTAGGTTTTGATACCATAGATTTTGGAAGCTTTGTTTCGCCTAAAGCGATTCCGCAAATGCAAGATACAGCAGAGGTATTGGCACAACTGGATTTATCTCAAACCAAAAGCAAATTATTGGCAATTATTGCCAATACGCAAGGAGCAACTCTGGCTTCAAATCATCCCGAAATACAGTATTTAGGATTTCCTTTTTCGATTTCTGAGAATTTCCAAATGCGGAATACCCATAAAACGATTTCCGAATCGTTAATTACATTACATGAAATCCTTGAAATTGCCGATAGGACTAATAAGGAAGTAGTAGCCTATCTTTCTATGGGATTTGGTAATCCTTACGGTGATCCTTGGAGCGTTGAAATTGTAGGCGAATGGACGGAAAAATTAGCATTAATGGGAGTTAAAATCTTATCCCTTTCGGATACGGTAGGAAGTTCAACACCAGATGTGATTTCGTATTTGTTTTCGAATCTAATTCCGAAATATCCCAAAATAGAATTTGGTGCGCATCTTCATACCACACCTGATAAATGGTTTGAGAAAATTGATGCGGCTTATAAAGCGGGTTGCCGTCGTTTTGATGGTGCTATTCAAGGTTTTGGCGGATGTCCGATGGCAACAGATGATTTAACGGGTAATATGCCTACGGAGAAGTTATTATCTTATTTTACTTCGCAAAAAGAAAAAACAGACATGAGTCCTATGAGTTTTGAAAGTGCTTACAATGAGGCTTCTAAGCTATTTGGTGAGTTTCATTAAAATTAAAAAATGATAATTGTACTTGAACTCTAATCTTGAAAATAATAAGTTTATGAATGATACGTTAGTTATACAGTTCCCCAATTTACTTTTAATAGACTAATATGATGCAATTACGGACCATCCATAGAATCCTAAGTGTACTAATTCTAATCTTATTTTCGTCTTCATGCGCAAGTGATTTAGATTACAATCAAGTAAATGATATAAAGTTAGAACCTGTAATTATATCAAATTTAGCTTATTTTGATGTTGAGGCCAATCAGTTTGTAACTGGAGGAGTAGAACAAAACGTAATTTTTGATGCGCCAACTGTCGATGTGTTCAGCGAAAAATTTTTCACGGAAAAGTTAAACAGAATCGATCTTTTTTTTGAAATTAACAATACCATAAATAGAAGTTACAGAATAGACTTAGTCTTTCTGGATAGAAATAATCAGCCAGTTCATTCCTCAAATTTTTTCGTACCTGCTTACTCCGGTGCAGAAAATATAGTTACTAAAACTGAAACATTTCAAAATGCTTCACTGGATTTATTAAAAAGAACAATTAAAATTACTTTTAGGCTCACCATGTTAGCAGGTCCTCCATTAAGCGAAAGCAGTGTAGGAAATCTAAAATTACGTTCAGGAGTAACCGCTTATTTTGTAGTAGAATGAGAAAAATAATTTTAATTTTTGCTCTATTTCTAACAATAGGTTGCTTTTCACAAAACAAACAAATTCTATATAATTTTACTTCAGTGCCTCAGTCTTTGCTGACTAATCCTGGGTCTGATGTCAAGTACAATTGGTATTTTGGGATTCCTTTATTGTCTGGTATTTCTACAAATGTAGGCTCCAGTGGATTTTCGGCGTATGATTTATTTGCAGATAACGGAGTCGATTTTAATGTAAAACTACGAAATGTAGTATTCTCCACTACAAGAAAAGACAGAATGGCCATAAACGAACAAATAGAGTTATTTAATGGCGGTTTTAAAATAGCTGGAGAACAAGGAGATTCCTATGTTTCTTTTGGTATGTACCAAGAATTTGATTTTATGAGCTATGTTCCTAAAGATATTGCAATTTTGGTTTTGGACGGAAATAGAGATTATTTGGGCAAAGTATTCAATTTAGGCGATTTGAATCTAAAAGCAGAAATGCTTTCAGTTTTTCATCTGGGGTTTCATAAAAAGATAAATGAAAAATTAATTCTAGGAGCGCGAGGAAAGATTTATTCCAGTATTTATAATGTTAACTCCACGAATAATTCAGGATATATTTATACCATTCCTTCCACACAAGGTGTTTATGAGCAAATGATTTATTCGGATTTGCAATTCAATACATCAGGGATTGCTAAATATGATGATGAAGATTACGATCCAAATGTGGTAAAAGATATTACTAAAAGAGCCCTTCTAGGCGGAAATTTAGGTTTGGGATTTGATGCCGGTTTAACTTATTATCCAAAGAAAAACATTCAATTTACTGCAAGTGTGATAGATTTTGGTTTTATAAAGCATACTAATGAAGTAGAAAGTTTGACTTTTAAAGGAACTTATAAATACGAAGGGGTTATTCCCAAATTCAGTTCTGGAAATTCAGCAGAAGATGGGTATCAGGAATTTAAGGATGCCGTTCCTTTGGATACCTTGTATGCCGATTATACAACTTGGAGACCTACAAAACTCAATACTTCCATTCAGTTTTCATTCGAAGAAGAAGTCTCCGAAGATTGTAATTGTCTTAATTATGATCCTGAAACTATTTATAAAAGTGCTGTAGGTGCTCAATTATTTGTAATGTCTACCCCGAGAACGCCTTTAGTTGCTTTTACGACCTATTACAGAAGAAAAATTTTCAATTCGTTGCAAATGAAAGCAACTTATACCATAGATTCTTATTCCTATAAAAATATAGGATTGGGCTTGTCCAGTATGTTTGGACCGGTTAATTTCTATGTTCTTGCCGATAATCTTTTGGAATATAAGGATGTCACTAAAGCCAATAGTCTGTCTTTTCAGCTAGGTCTTAATGTTATTTTTAAGGATAGTAAAAAATAAGATTGGTTTTTATTTGAGTCTTTGTCGTTTAAATCCTTTGTAAATTTCTATCCAAAGTACCGAGACAAATCCCACTAAAATACTCAGGCAAATTTGAAAACCAGAAACTCTTTCGAACTCGAAAAAATGAGCAAATAAGGGGACAAATAGCAATAAAACAGTGATTAGAATGGTTGCGCCAATGATCATTAGAACTAAATTATTTTTATAACGTAAAGTTGTAAATATTGAATAGTAAAAAGAGCGGTTGGTGAGTGTCAAGAAAATATTGGAGGCAATCAAAGTGAGGAATACAACAGTTCTTGTGGCGCTTTCGGAGCAATTGTCAGCAACACAATATTGGTAGACAAATAAAAGTCCTAAAGTGATGACAAACCCTTGAATAATACTTATCGTTATTTCTTTCAGTTTAAAAAAGGTCGTGGTAAATGGTCTTGGTTCGAGGAGCATCAAATTGCGTTCCATAGGTTCATTTTCATAAATTATAGAACAGGTAGGGCCCATAATTATTTCCAGAAAAATGACATGAACCGGAGAGAAAATATTGGGATAAATCCATCCTAAAGCCAAAGGAATAAAGACAATCATGATAATTGGAATGTGAATCGAAATGATGTATTGAATCGCTTTTTTTAGATTGTTATATATTTTTCGGCCCATGGCAATAGCGTCAATCATTTTTGAAAAATCATCCTCAATAAGGATAAGATTCGCGGCTTGTTTGGCGATTTCGGTTCCCTTTTTGCCCATAGCAATTCCTATGTGCGCTGATTTTAATGCGGGTCCGTCGTTTACGCCATCGCCAGTCATGGCTACAATTTGATTGTTATCTTTCAGCGCTTTTATGATTTTGAGTTTGGCTTCAGGAAACATTCTTGTGAAAATGGCAGTTTCCATTACTTTTTCTTTCAAAGTGGCATCGTCCATCGCCATTAATTCATCTCCATTGAGTGTTTTTTCTACGTTTCGAAAACCAATTTGTTTGGCTATAGTGGCTGTTGTCGCTGCATTGTCACCAGTAACTATTTTTACTTGAATGCCTGCCTTATAAAATGTTTCAAAAACGGCTTTTATATTCTCTTTT
This sequence comes from Flavobacterium sp. 120, assembly GCF_003633605.1. Taxonomy (NCBI): domain Bacteria; kingdom Pseudomonadati; phylum Bacteroidota; class Flavobacteriia; order Flavobacteriales; family Flavobacteriaceae; genus Flavobacterium; species Flavobacterium sp. 120. Next base: position 1,014,968 of record NZ_RBKZ01000001.1, read on the forward strand.
GGTGGGTCATAAAAAGCAACCAGTCCTTTGAAATCAAAAGAAAATTCCTGTTGCGTTTCGGGATAATTTGTTCCTGAAAATTCAGCTACGCCAACACCCAAAACGCGAAACCCTTTCAGAGCCATAGTTGTCATTGCGGCAAGTACTTGTTGTGTTTCTTTTTCGGATAGATTAGAGCATGCAATTAAGGCTTCGGGCGCACCTTTGGCAGCAATAATTTTGGTTCCATTTTGGTTTTCAAAAATATGGGTCATCATGGGAGGTTTTCCGCATAATGGATATTCATGTGTCAATTTGAATTGGGCTCGTTCATCTAGAATTTCTAATTTTGAATACGCTTCATGTAATGCAATTTCCATGGCGTCAAACGGAATAGGTTCACTGGCCCACATGGAAAGCGTTAATAATTCGAGTTCGTCATTACTTAGCTGTTTCTTTGGATTAGATATTTCATTCGATGAAAAAGTGTACCATTGCGCCAAACTCATTTTGTTTTCGGTGATAGTTCCTGTTTTATCGGTGCAAATTACGGTGGCACTGCCCAAGGTTTCTACCGTTTTCGTTTGTTTGACAATAATTCCCATATTCATCAAGCGCCAAGCACCAAGTGCCATAAAAGTGGTAAAAGCCACTGGAATTTCTTCAGGGATGATGCTCATTGCCAAGGTCAACGCTTTTAATAAACTGTCCAGAACATCTTTTGAATTATAATAATTAATAATCCAGACGATACCAAAAATTGCCAGTCCCACAAAAGACATCTTTTTTACAAAGTTCCCAATTTGTATTTGCAAAGGCGTTTTTTCTTCGATAATCGTTTCCAGACTTTTCCCTATTTTGCCTAATTGGGTTTGGTTCCCAATGGCTGTTACTTCACAAATGGCTAAACCGCTGGTGACAATTGTTCCAAGATATACTTGATTATTTTCAGACGTTTCATTTTTAAAGACAGCCAGCGATTCACCGGTAAGAATGGATTCATTTATAGAAAAATCATTGGACTTGATAATGGTACCATCTGCGGGGATAAAGGTTCCTTCTTCGGTTTGAATGAGATCACCCAAGACAATTTCCTCGCTTGGAATTTCTATAATTTCGCTATTGCGAATGACTTTACTTTTGGGTTGAGATAATTTTTTTAAAGCTTCGATTGCGTTTCTGCTTTTTGATTCCTGATAAAGTGATATCGTAGAAACCATTACAATAGCAATAGCCATAAAAATTCCGTTGCCAAAATCGCCTGTGATAAAATAAATGCTGGTAGCGGTCAAAAGCAATAAAAACATAGGTTCTTTAACCATTTCGATTAAAGAAGTGAAGAAGTTGTTTTTGTCTTGATGCGCTATGGAATTTGTTCCATGTTTTGCTCTTGATTGCAAGACTTCATCATTTGAAAGTCCTTTTATTTGTTGTAGCGGTTCTTTCATAGCAAAAAATAAATGAATCAAATTTCACAGATTATAAAAACGGAAGAAGTTGGATTAGAGAAAACTCTGTAATGCAATTTAATCATTTATTATAAAATTTACTCGTTTTTTTGCATAAGATTGTCTATATTTGCACGCAATTAAACTCCAACTACAATTGCAATGATCGCACACAACTCTAAGATTATCGGTGAAGGATTAACTTACGATGATGTTCTATTAGTTCCCAACTACTCAAATGTGCTTCCTCGCGAAGTGAGTATTCAATCAAAATTTTCAAGAAATATTACACTTAATGTTCCTATTGTATCTGCTGCTATGGATACAGTTACCGAAAGTGCAATGGCAATTGCTATGGCGCAAGAAGGCGGAATTGGTGTTTTGCATAAAAATATGACTATCGAGCAACAAGCTGCGAAAGTTAGAAAAGTAAAACGTGCGGAGTCTGGAATGATTATCGATCCGGTTACTTTGCCACTGACTTCTACTGTTGCAGATGCTAAAAGTGCAATGAAAGAATTTGGTATTGGAGGTATTCCAATTGTAGACGAAAACCAAATATTAAAAGGAATCGTTACCAATAGAGATTTGCGTTTCGAAAAAAATAGTTCAAGACCTATTGTTGAGGTAATGACCAGTGAAAACTTAGTAACTGTTGCCGAAGGTACTTCTCTGGAACAAGCAGAAGTAGTTTTGCAAGGTCATAAAATTGAAAAACTTCCAGTAGTAAATGCTGATTATAAATTAGTGGGTTTGATTACGTTCAGAGACATCACTAAATTGACTCAAAAACCAAATGCAAACAAAGACAAATACGGACGTTTACGTGTTGCTGCTGCATTAGGTGTTACTGCAGATGCTGTTGAAAGAGCTACAGCTTTGGTTAATGCCGGAGTAGATGCAGTTATAATCGATACCGCTCACGGTCATACAAAAGGAGTGGTAGATGTACTGAAATTAGTGAAAGCTAAATTTCCTGACTTAGACGTTATTGTTGGTAACATTGCCACTGCAGAAGCAGCTAAATATTTAGTTGAAAATGGCGCAGATGGAGTAAAAGTAGGGATTGGACCTGGTTCTATCTGTACAACTCGTATTGTTGCGGGTGTTGGTTTTCCTCAATTTTCTGCAGTACTTGAAGTTGCTGCAGCGATTAAAGGTACTGGCGTTCCAGTAATTGCTGATGGTGGAATTCGTTACACAGGTGATATTCCTAAAGCGATTGCTGCAGGTGCTGATTGTGTGATGTTAGGTTCATTACTGGCTGGTACTATGGAATCTCCTGGTGAAACTATTATTTTCGAAGGAAGAAAATTCAAGTCATACCGTGGAATGGGTTCTGTTGAAGCGATGCAAGAAGGTTCAAAAGACCGTTATTTCCAAGATGTGGAAGATGATGTTAAGAAATTAGTACCGGAAGGAATTGTAGGACGTGTGCCTTATAAAGGAGAATTGAACGAAAGCATGCAACAATTCATTGGTGGTCTTCGTGCCGGAATGGGATATTGTGGCTCAAAAGATATTCCTACTTTACAAGATACAGGTCGTTTTGTTCGTATTACCGCAAGCGGAATCAACGAAAGTCATCCTCATAATGTAACTATTACAAAAGAAGCTCCTAATTATTCTAGATAATTTATAGTTTTAAAATCATAAAAAAAAGCATAATTAATTCCGTTTTAGAGGGTTTTAATTATGCTTTTTTATTGCTTTAAACTTTAGTCCTGCAATTCAGAGGAGTCAGACAAGTCAGCCAGATTGTTCTTTAAATGTTGGCTGTCCCAACTGTGATTGGTTGCTGCAACTTGGGAATAAATATCACTCTTTAATAACTGTTCCTGTAATTCAATTTCTTCCTTAATAGTAATCAGGTACGCCATTTTATCGTGGCGTTTTTCGGCAAGTTTACGTGTGGTAATTTCATCGTATTTTATAAACTGTTGCCCTTGTCTGGTTGCCGTATATTTTCGAAGTCCTAATTCTACTAATGCATCAACACCCATATTCACAGCACTGTATAAAGTTTCTCTGTAAATATGTTCCACTTTATGATCGATTAATTCATAGGCATCATTTCGGTTTCGGGCACGTGTTAAAATTTTTAAATTTGGAAAGTGCTTCTTTAAGGTTTCAATGACTTGAAGATTTACGGTTGGATTATCAATGGCGGCAATGAAAACTTTAGCATTTTCACAACCGGCAGCTTTCAATAGTTCTAGCCGGGTTGCATCTCCATAATAGACTTTAAAACCCATTTTTCGTAATAAATCGATTCGGTCTGAATCATAATCAAGAATAGTTGATTTTATTTGATTAGCTCTCAATAATCGACCGACTGTGCTTCCAAAATGCCCAAAACCAGCTATAATAACAGGGTTATCCTCGTCAATATAATCATTGTCTTTTTTTATTTCTTTTTCCTGAATTCGGGTGTTTGGATATATTATTCGCTCATTTATTAGTAACAGAAAAGGAGTTGCAACCATACTCATGGCTATGACTGCCATAATTTGATTGGCTAAAATATTGGGTATAATATTCAATTGCATGCAGAAACTCATGATTACAAAACCAAATTCTCCAGCCTGACTCAAACCAAATGCAAACAGTAAATTTTGGTCTAGTTTCTTTTTATAATACCGACTGGTAAAAAATAGAACGATGAATTTCACTAATGTTAGAATCGCTCCAAAAGCAAAAATAAATAATGGATTGTCAATAATTAATTGAAAGTTTATTGAGGCACCTACGCCCAGAAAAAACAATCCCAAAAGCAATCCTTTAAATGGTGCAATATCGCCTTCTAATTCATGGCGAAATTCAGAGTTGGCTAATACGACACCAGCCATAAAAGCACCTAACGCAGGACTTAATCCAATTAATTGCATCATATACGAAACCCCAACTACGAGCAGTAATGCAGAAGCAGTAAACAATTCCTGTAATCTGGTTTTTGCGATTATATGCAATAACGGAACAAACAAAAAGCGGCCTGCAAAATAAATTGTCGAAATAATTCCGATTACGATTACCGTTTGCAACCAGCTCGCATAACCTGTAATTAATGATTGTGGCGCATCATTTGTAGCCTCAAGATTTACGGTTGACAAAAGAGGTAAAAAGGCTAAAATTGGGATTACGGCAATATCTTGAAAAAGTAAAACTGCAAATGAGGAACGTCCTACTGAAGTATTTGACAACCCTTTTTCTTTTAAGGTTTGCAATACAATAGCAGTAGAAGATAAAGCCAGCGCCAGTGAAATCGCTAATGTAGTTTCCCATCTCCAGTCCATAAAAAAAAGACATCCTAGAAATAGGATTATTGTCGTTCCAATTAATTGCATGGAGCCCATTCCAAGAATGAATTTCCGCATTTTCCAAAACTTGCTTGGTTCTAATTCAAGACCAATTAAAAAAAGCATCATTACCACACCAAATTCTGCAAAATGCATTATATCCTGACCTTCCTGACCAATAAAACCAAGTACAAAAGGACCAATGATTATTCCCGCCAATAAATAGCCTAAAATAGAACTCAAGCCTAATTTTTTAGCAATTGGTACGCAAATTACGGCAGCAGTTAAATAAATGATTGCCTGAAGCAAAAAATTAGTATCCATATTATGTCAGTATTGTTGCAAACCATTCATTCAAGTAATGGTGTTGCAAAATTTCATCCGTATCTATATCATGATTCTCTAAATAGTCCAGAAAATAGCCATAAATCAAACCATTTTTTTCATAATCTTCATCGGTCATATTATGTGTTCCGTGCACTACAAAAGGAGGTAAGTAAATCATATTACACACTTTTGCAGTTTGGTTAAAAGGTTCCAATAATTCAAGAATACTATAACGATCACTACCCGTTTCGCAATAATTTTCCTTGTCGCCACCAGTAGTAATCACCTGAAAAATAATTTTATCCTGTAATGCTTTTCCCTTTTTTCCATAAGCCCAGTTATGTTCCAGTACCATATCAATCCATTGTTTCATTAATGGCGGACAACTATACCAATACATGGGATGGTGCCAAATGATAATATCATGCTGACTTAATAAATCTTGCTCGAATTTTACATCAATATCAAAATCAGGATAATGTTCATATAAATCATGAAAAGTAATGTTTTCTGAATCGGGAATGTTTTCCACCAAAGCTTTATTCGCATGAGATTTCTCGAATAGCGGATGTGAAAATAGGATTAAGATTTTATTTTTTGGCATAAATTTATTTTAACTATTTAAAAGAATTATTCTGTTGATTTACACTGTTTTTATGAAAATAAAACTGCTCTAAGGTATAAAATATTGCTTAATCTTAATAATTTACTATGGTTCAAATATTATTTTTTAACGATAAACAAAAAATCCCGTCTAAACAAAATCTAAAGTTTCGTTCAGACGGGATGTATTTAGAATCTATAATTCAGGATTGCATTAATTCAACCAAAATAGATTGTAAAAAAATGTTCTTATTTAATTTTTGGAAAGATTAGCTAATAATTTTTTGCTGCCCACAATCCAAAGAATATCATTTTTTTCTAAAATCAATTTTGATTCTGGGTTGAGTATTCTTTTTCCTCCTCTTTCCAAGCCAACAATCAAGCCGCGAGTTTTTTCACGTAATTCAGAATCACGGATGCTTTTTCCAATAAAAGCTTCGTTGATGAGCTCTAACTGTTGTAATACAATATCAGATTCAGTTTCCAATGGTGAAACATCAATCTCATTTTGGTCCAAATATTTTTTAAATGCTGCCACTTGGGTATCAGTTCCAATGACACAAATTTCATCGCCGGGAAAAAGTCTTTCGTTTCTACTAGGAATATTAATCGTGATTTCTCCTCGCTTAACAAATGCGATATTAATTCCTAATTGCTCGCGAATACTTAATTCTTCTAATGTTTTTCCAGCAATATTTGAGGTTGGAGCAATTTCAAAAGTCGTCATGTGTCCGTCCCAAGGTGTCAAATCACTACGACTTCTTACCGCTTTTTTAATTTCTCGGGCGTTTAAATTTTGCAAAAAGTGATTTTCAATTTTGTGGTACTGTGCATTTAATTTTTTTGGAAAAACAAAATAGACTACTACAGCTGCAATAAGGACTAAAAAAGCGATTACAGGAGAGAAAAAGATATTCAATAAAAATCCAATATAAATGAGTGTCAATATCATTCGCAGTAAAATCATCATTAGTATTGGCCCTCGATATTTGCGTTCTTCTCTTAATATTGCCACTTGTTTAACTGCAATGCGACGCAAAGAAAGTGCCCATAAGAAAGGGGATAGCATCACTAATGTAATTAATGCGGCGAATATGTTTCCAAATTGTGATCCTTGAACTAAAGGTAAAATGAATTTTGATGAAAGTAAAATGACGGCTACTATAATTACGGAATGTATAATTACCTGTGTCAGAAATGCGCGAACAACGATTTGCCAGTTGCTTACTAATTTTATGGATTGCGCATTGGCACTGTAGCGTTCAATTTTTTTAATCCATTTTCTAGGTAGTTTTTTTTCCAGATATTCTGAAAAAGGAGTGGCAAATTTCACCATAAATGGAGTCGTAAAAGTGGTCACTGCTGACACTGCCACTACAATTGGATATAGAAAATTACTGGTTACATTGAGTGTCATTCCTAATGTTGCAATAATAAAAGAAAATTCCCCAATTTGAGATAAACTCATTCCGGTTTGCACGGATTGTTTCAATGGTTGTCCCGAAAGTAACGCACCAATTGTTGAACTTACCGATTGTCCTATAATCACTACGAATGTCAAAATTGCGACAGGTAATGCATATTCATACAAGGTCCCCGGATTAATTAACATACCAACCGATACAAAGAAAACGGCACCAAAAAGGTCTTTAACAGGTTTAACCAAATGCTCAATGTGTTCGGCCTGAGTTGTTTCGGCAATGATGGAACCCATAATAAAAGCGCCTAATGCTGGAGAAAAACCAACATTGGCAGCCAGAATGACCATCATTAAACACAATGCAAGTGAGATAATTAACAGCATTTCGTCCGTTAATATATTTTTGGCTTTTTTAAGTAAAGTCGGAATAAAAAAGATACCGCCAACAAACCAAATGGTCAAGAAAAAGATTAGTTTAAGAACGGATAATAACAATTCACTTCCTGAAAATTGTTGACTTACTGCAATTGTAGAAAGCAATACCATCATCAAAATGGCAACTATATCTTGAACGATAAGTGAACCAATAACGATTCCCGCAAATTTCTGGGTTTTTACGCCCAATTCATCAAATGTTTTTAAGATAATGGTAGTGGATGAAATCGAAAGTATAACTCCTAAAAAGATACTGTCCATAGGTTTCCAACCAATCCATTGGCCCACTAAATATCCGATGGAAACCATCGCAATGATCTGTGTTACAGCAGTAATCGATGCGGTCCCACCCACTTTCATCAGTTTCTTAAAACTGAATTCCAGTCCCAAACTAAATAATAAAAAGATTACCCCAATCTCTGCCCAAACTTCTACACTTTTAATATCTTTTACGGAAGGGAAAAAATCAAAATGATTTCCTGCCAAAAATCCTGCAATTAAATACCCCAGAACCAGCGGTTGTTTTATTTTTTTAAATAACAAAACTGCCACTGCAGCTGTCATCAGGATTAATCCTAAATCACTAATTAGAGGTTGTAAGTGGTGTGATACATTTGCTACTGTTTCTGCGGTATTCATAGGCGTTTACTGATTTTTAAGGTTTTTGTGTATATTGGTAAGATATAAAAAAACTTTAATTTTTGAAGTATAATTGCAGCTGAATACGGCTTTTTATGATTTTTTTAGCAATAAAAATCCCGTTGAAAAGAATTCTTATTTCTTTTCAACGGGATTCTATAAAATGGAATAATCCTTTAAAATTTATATTCCTAAGAAATTACTTGGTGTGATTTGCATCAATTCAGCCTTAATTTCATCCGAAACTTCTAAGGTTGCAATAAAACCGTGAATTGCATTTTTATCAATCGCTTCATTGGTTCTGGTCAATCCTTTCAACGCTTCATACGGATTTGGATATCCTTCACGACGTAAAATAGTTTGAATTGCTTCCGCAACTACAGCCCAGTTTTTCTCTAAATCTTCGTGAAATTTTGGTTCGTTCAATAACAATTTGTTTAATCCTTTCAAAGTAGCTTCAAAAGCGATTAAAGTATGTCCCATTGGTACACCAATATTTCTCAAAACCGTACTATCTGTCAAATCACGTTGTAATCTTGACAATGGTAATTTAGCAGATAAATGTTCGAAAATAGCATTGGCAATACCTAAGTTTCCTTCTGAATTTTCAAAATCAATTGGGTTTACTTTGTGTGGCATTGCCGAAGAACCAATTTCTCCCGCTTTGATTTTTTGTTTGAAATATTCCATCGAAACATACGTCCAGATATCTCGGTCTAAATCAATGATGATGGTATTTATTCTTTTCAACGCATCAAAAAAGGCTGCGAAATGATCGTAATGTTCAATTTGTGTAGTAGGGAAGGAGTGGTGTAAACCAAGGTTTTCCTCTACAAATTTTCCGCCGAATTTTCTCCAGTCAATTTGAGGATACGCTACGTGATGTGCGTTATAATTTCCTGTTGCACCACCAAATTTAGCCGCAAAAGGAACATTAAACAACAAACGCATTTGCTCTTCTAAACGTTCTACAAAAACACCAATTTCTTTACCCAAACGAGTTGGAGAAGCCGGTTGTCCATGTGTACGGGCAAGCATTGGAACGTCCTTCCATTCGATACTTAAATCTTTCAATTTTGAAGTTAAAGTAATCAAAGAAGGCATGTATACTTTCTCGAAAGCTTCTTTTGTAGATAGCGGAATCGCCGTATTATTAATATCTTGGGAAGTCAATCCAAAATGAATGAACTCTTTATATTCTGACAAACCTAATTTCTCAAAAGCATCTTTGATAAAGTATTCCACCGCTTTTACATCGTGGTTGGTTACTTTTTCTGTTTCTTTTATCCAAAGTGCATCTTCAGTAGAGAAGTTTTTATAGATGTTACGTAAACTCTCGAATAAACTCGGGTTTACGTTTTTTAATTGTGGCAAAGGCACTTCGCACAAAGCAATGAAATATTCAATTTCAACCAATACGCGGTATTTGATTAAGGCTTCTTCAGAGAAAAATGGAGCCAGAGAAATAGTCTTGTTTCTATATCTTCCGTCGATTGGCGATATAGCATTCAATTCGTTTAAAGTAGTCATTGTTTTGTTGTTTGTTCGAAAGGCACAAATATAAACCTTTCGAGACAAATTAGAAAACGAATGGTTTTTAAATAAACGCTGTAAGCTTCTTTTTTAGTATTTTCATTCCTTCAGAAGCCACTTCCGGAATCACATCCAACGGATTTCGAAGATTTGGGATTTTTATAGGTTTTGGATCAATATAAAAAATAGGCGTTTCCCGACTCGTAAAATCGATTAATCCTGCCGCAGGATACACTTGCAATGAAGTCCCAATAACGGCAAAATAATCCGCACTTTGAGTTAATTTTATTGCTTCATCAAGTGCAGGAACTTCTTCACCAAACCAAACTATATGCGGGCGCAATTGATTTTTGTTATTGTCTAAATCGCCAAAATTCAAATCTTCCTGCCAATCCAGAATGTAATTTGGATTTTTGGTACTTCTCACTTTTAATAATTCGCCGTGCAAATGCAACACATTAGTACTTCCGGCGCGTTCGTGTAAATCATCTACATTTTGGGTAATGATATATACATCAAACTCATTTTCTAATTCAGCCAGAATTTGATGACCCAAATTGGGTTGTACTTCTTTGAGTTGTTTTCGTCTTTGATTGTAAAAATCCAGCACCAAAGCCGGATTTTTATGCCAGCCTTCGGGAGTTGCGACATCCATAACGTTATGGCCTTCCCAAAGTCCGTCACTGTCACGGAAAGTTTTTATACCACTTTCGGCACTGATTCCGGCACCAGTCAAAACCACTAATTTCTTTTTCATTATTTTTAAATATTAAGGAACACAGATGAAACAGATTTAACGGATTTTTTAAAATTTATTTAAAGTAATTTGTGAAAATCCGTTAAATCTGTTTCATCTGTGTTCTATTTTTATTTTAGCTTTTATTAAAAAATAAAACTACTCTTTTTTAGTATTTTTGCCAAAAAAATAACCCACAATGATTGATATCGATTACCTTAATTTTCTTGAAAATATCTTAACGGATAACCGCAAAGAAAAATTTCTGAAAGTATTGGAAAACAGAACCAAGCATTTTACGATTGCTGTTGAGGATATTTTTCAAATGCACAATACAAGCGCAGTGATGCGCAGTTGTGAGATTTTTGGAATTCAGGAATTGAATGTTATCGAGCAGCGTTATGGAAAAAGTATCGATAAGGAAATTGCGATGGGTGCACAAAAATGGGTTGATATCAATACCTTCGACAGTATTTCTAATTGTGTGGATACATTAAAAAGTAAAGGCTACCAAATCATTGCCACGACGCCACATGAGAATGATTGTTTGATGGAAGATTTTGATATTTCTAAACCGAGTGCTTTATTTTTTGGAACAGAAAGAGACGGATTATCAGAGGAAATTTTACAACGCGCCGACGGTTTTCTAAAAATCCCAATGGTAGGTTTTACCGAAAGTTTGAATATATCGGTTTCGGCGGCCATCATCATTCAAAACCTGACGAATCGATTGCGCAATTCAAACATTGATTGGCATTTATCCGAAAATGAAATTTTAGAAAAGCGTTTGGCTTGGGCCAAAAACTCCATAAAAGACATTAAGAGAATAGAAGAACGGTATTTTGAAGAGAATCCAAGATAGTGTAAACAAACTCTTAAATTAGATTGTAACGGTTTGCTGAGTCATTGCGAGGAATTCTAGCTGTTAGCAGCAGTTTTTTAATTTTCACTAGGACTAGCAAGTCTTTTTATTTTAGATTCTAGACCTATCATTTTGGTAGGATTTGGAAATAGATTTGATACATTTTCCGGAGCAACCAATGCTGGATGAATTTCAGCTCCTTTTGCTATAAGTTCTGCAAAAATTGAAATTGAATTTTTAAGTTTTTCAATATTTTCAGGAGCGTTTTCTTTAAAATGTTCTGAACTTATATGTTCCGCTTCGGCTTCTATCATTACAGATGTACTAGCCTTTTGAGCCTTCAATATATCTTCCAAACTTTCATTTTTTACTTTGAGACCTCTGATCTGTTCTTCAAGTAATTTGCCTTCTAAAATCTTTTTGTAAATAACTGCGGCTGACCAAACTAAGCTAGCAATAACGCCTACCGCTGTTGTCCCAACAAGTACATTCAACCAAATTGAGCCATTTTCGACGCTCACAATTTTCGTTTGACCATTCACATCGTCGTTCAATATTATTTGGGTTAAAGCGACATGAATTTCTCTTGAAACCTTCGAGAGTTCGTCAAAATCATTTACAGGTGGTAACTTTATATTTATCGAATCTGCACTTTCTTCCGGAACTGTACTGATTAGTACATTCAAAAAGTTTTCTATAAGACTCTTCAAAAGGTTTAATGAACTTGTTATTGTTAAATTTTCAGCAGGCTGAATTCTTAAATTGTCATTGGCAGTTGTGAAAATTGCTGAGTTAAATAGGGTTGAAGTTATATCATTAAAAAGATTTAAGGATTTAAGTTCATTAATTATTGAACGTAATTCATTTAAATTATTAATTACATATAATTGATTACCAGTGGCAGTATGAGACTGACTGTCCCAAACTAATCGTGGAAGAATATTTTGAAGTTTAGTTTTTATAACTTTTAGAGATGTGTCCATTTTTTATTTTTTGAGAATTCAATATTAACAAAAATATTGGTATTTAACTAAATGTGCTCAAGAATTGCTGCTAACTTGCCTATAGGTCTGACGATTTCAAACTAATCACATCAAAATGGGGTTCATAACTCTATTAAACCTCAGACTTTATTTATTTTCAAATATATAAATTAATCGCTGAAAAATCTTATAAATAAGGATCAGTATTAAATTAATCTTCAAAGATGTATTCTTTGATTACAGGATCATTACGGGAAACCGTAAACAGAGTTATTTATCACAAAATTCCTAGCCCCGACAGTAGTGGAAATCCTTGTGGGACTTTCGTTTTGCCCCACAAGATTGAAACGTATGGCGGGAATAGCTCCAAAAAAAATCCCCAACTACTTTCGTAATTGGGGAATTTAATTTTAAGGATTGAAACGGTTATTAGTTAACAATTACCCATTGTCCTGAAGCGATTAAGCTTTCGGCTTTTTTGTATTTCATTTCTTGTATTTGTCCGTTGGCCACGTTTTGAATCGTAACATTATCATTACGATTGATTTTTGGCATATCTCTCACGATAGTTTCGGTTACTTGTCGTTGTTGCGTTTCTCCCGCTTCACGATTGGCACTTTCACTATTTGGAATTTCGTCTTTACTTAATTTATAGTCTTCTTGTTGACGAACTTCTTTCGCTTCTTGAATTTGTTGATTCTCTTGAGCCGGTAAATCACCTTTGAACAAGAATGAAATCACTTCCTTGTTTACATTGTCAATCATTGCTCTAAACAAATTGAATGCTTCCAGTTTGTAAATAAGTAATGGATCTTTTTGTTCGTGAACCGCAAGTTGAACCGATTGTTTCAACTCATCCATTTTACGTAAGTGTTTCTTCCAAGCTTCATCTACAATAGATAAAGTGATATTTTTTTCGAAATCAGCAACAAGTTGAGCTCCCTCAGTTTCGTAGGCTTTTTTCAAATCAGTAACCACATTCAATGATTTAATTCCATCTGTAAAAGGAACTACAATACGTTCAAATTGGTTGTTTTTATCTTCGTAAACACTTTTTATGATTGGGAATGCTTCTCTGGCACTTCTCTCTGTTTTCTCGGTATAATATTCTAATGTTGCTTTGTATATTTTACCGGTTAATTCCATTTCACTCAATTTACTGAATTCACTTTCAGTAACTGGCGATGTGATTGAGAAATAACGAATTAATTCAAATTCAAAGTTTTTGAAATTATTTGATGCTTTGTTTTGGTCAACGATCAATTCACAAGTATCGTAAAGCATGTTTGCAATATCTAATTTCAAACGCTCTCCAAACAATGCATGACGACGACGTTTGTAAACCACTTCACGTTGTGCGTTCATTACATCATCATATTCCAATAAACGTTTACGAACACCAAAGTTGTTTTCTTCTACTTTTTTCTGAGCACGTTCGATAGATTTAGTCATCATAGAATGTTGAATCACTTCACCTTCCTGCAATCCCATTCTGTCCATAACTTTAGCCACTCTTTCAGAACCAAACAAACGCATTAGGTTGTCTTCAAGAGAAACATAAAACTGAGAACTTCCCGGATCTCCTTGACGTCCTGCACGACCACGTAACTGACGGTCAACACGACGGGAATCATGACGCTCTGTTCCTACAATCGCTAATCCACCAGCAGCTTTAACTTCGGCAGATAATTTAATATCGGTACCACGACCAGCCATGTTGGTTGCAATCGTTACTACACCAGGTTTTCCAGCTTCTTCAACAATTTGCGCTTCTTGTTTGTGCATTTTTGCATTCAAGACATTGTGTGCAACGCCTCTCATTTTCAACATTCGGCTTAATAATTCTGAAATCTCTACAGAAGTTGTACCAATAAGAACCGGTCTTCCTGCATTAGATAATTCAGTTACGTCTTCGATAACGGCATTGAATTTTTCACGAGTGGTTTTATAAATAAAATCTTCTTTGTCTTTTCTGGCCATTCCTCTGTTCGTAGGAATTTCTACAACGTCTAATTTATATATTTGCCATAACTCACCTGCTTCAGTTACAGCAGTTCCAGTCATTCCTCCCAGTTTGTTGTACATTCTGAAATAATTCTGTAACGTAACGGTTGCAAATGTTTGAGTTGCAGCTTCGATTTTTACATTTTCTTTGGCTTCAATCGCTTGGTGCAATCCGTCAGAATAACGACGACCATCCATGATACGACCTGTTTGCTCATCAACAATCATGATTTTATTGTCCATGATTACATATTCTACATCTTTTTCGAATAAAGCGTAGGCTTTCAAAAGTTGTGTCAAAGTATGAATACGCTCACTTTTCACTCCAAAATCTTGAAACAATTGTTCTTTTTCTTCGGCTTCAGTGTCTTTATCTAATTTTTTCTTTTCGATTGCGGCAATTTCAGTTCCAATGTCCGGAAGTACAAAAAAGTCAGCATCAGTATCTCCGGAAAGGTATTTAATTCCGTTATCGGTCAATTCAACCTGATTGTTTTTTTCTTCAATAACAAAATACAATGCCTCATCAATCTTGTGCATTTCTCTTTTGTTATCCTGCATGTATTGATTTTCGGTTTTTTGAAGCAATTGTTTAATTCCTTCTTCACTCAAAAATTTAATTAATGCTTTGTTTTTTGGTAATGCTCTGTAAGCTCTTAACAATTGGAATCCACCTTCTTTAGTATTTCCCTCTTTAATTAATTTTTTTGCTTCAGATAAGAAACCGTTAGCCAATTGTCTTTGTATGCTAACTAAGTTTTCAATTTTTGGTTTCAATTCATTAAACTCATGACGATCTCCTTGCGGAACCGGTCCTGAAATAATCAATGGTGTTCTGGCATCATCAATTAAAACTGAATCGACCTCATCGACAATCGCGTAATTGTGTTTTCGTTGCACTAAATCTTCTGGCGAATGCGCCATGTTATCTCTTAAGTAGTCAAAACCAAACTCATTATTGGTTCCGTAAGTGATATCAGCATCGTACGCTTTTTTTCTTCCTTCAGAACTTGGTTGGTAATTGTCAATACATTCTACAGTCATACCGTGAAATTCGAATAATGGCGCTTTCCAAGTACTATCTCTTTTTGCCAAATAATCATTCACAGTTACTAAATGCACACCGTTTCCAGTTAAAGCATTTAAGTAAAGCGGTAAAGTTGCCACCAATGTTTTTCCTTCACCTGTTTGCATTTCAGCTACTTTTCCTTCATGTAAAACCATTCCGCCAATTAATTGTACGTCATAGTGAATCATGTCCCAAGTAATTTCTTTTCCTGCAGCACTCCATGAATTTGCCCAAACTGCATTGTCACCATCTAAGGTAATGTAGGTTTTAGTAGCAGAAAGTTCACGATCTTTTGGTGTAGCGGTTACCACTATTTGCGTGTTGTCTTTGAAACGTCTTGCTGTTTCTTTTACAACGGCAAATGCTTCCGGAAGAATTTCCATCAACGTTTTTTCGGAGATATCGTAAGCTTCTTTTTCTAATGCGTCAATAGCAACATAAATATCTTCTCTTTTGTCAATATCTTCAATGCTTTCCACTTCTAGTTTCAGCGCCGCAATTTTTGCATCTTTTTCAGCACGTGCCTGTTTGATTCTATCTTTGAAAAAAGCTGTGCGTCCTCTAAGATCATCATTAGATAATGCCATCAGAGGAGTTTCAAAAGCTTTAATTTTGGTAAGATACGGTTGTAAAGCTTTGACATCTTTTTGGGATTTATCCCCAACAAAGACTTTAATAATACTATTTATAAAACTCATAATATGTTTTTATTTCTGTTTGTGTAATTCTGTAAATTTAAACAAAAAAAAAGCCTCTTTTGAGACTTTTTCTTGGTTTACTTTTTAATATTCATCCTCATTCCAAAGATAATCTTCGTCAGTTGGATAATCTGGCCAAATTTCTTCCATTGATTCATATATCTCGCCTTCATCCTCTATAGATTGAAGGTTTTCTACTACTTCTAATGGAGCTCCTGCTCTAATAGCGTAGTCAATAAGTTCGTCTTTGTTAGCAGGCCACGGTGCATCGCTTAAATAAGATGCTAATTCTAATGTCCAATACATGTGTTGTCGATTTAGTTTTGTGCAAAAATAAATTTTTTACTGAAAAAGACAAGTAAAAAATCATTTATTTTTAGTTAAAGTTAAGAACGTTTTGTTGATTGCTGATTTTTGATTTCAGATTAACGATTTTTGATTTTTTAAATACATCTGAAATCAAAAATCGTTAATCTTCAATCTGAAATCCTACTTCCTTGGAATCCATTGAACTTCGGCAGCGTTCAAATCATGAGACAACTTTCGTGCCAACACAAAAAGGTAGTCAGAAAGTCGGTTTAAGTACTTGATTGCTATTTCAGGAACGGGTTCATTGTGGCTTAAATGAACGGATAAACGCTCTGCTCTGCGACAAACACAACGTGCAATATGACAATATGACACAGTAGTATGTCCGCCTGGAAGTACAAAATGAGTCATTGGCGGCAATGCTTCTTCCATAGCGTCAATTTCATTTTCCAATAATTCAATGTCAGATTCTATAATCCCCAAATTTTTCAAACGAAGTTCGCCGTTTTTCATCACTTCTTTTTCCGGTGGTGTTGCTAATATTGCACCAACAGTAAATAGACGATCTTGGATTTCGATAAGGATTTCTTTGTAATGCGCATTCATTTCCTGATCGCGAATCAGACCAATATGAGAATTCAATTCGTCAACAGTTCCGTAGCTTTCAATTCGGGCATGGTCTTTTGGGACTCTGGTTCCGCCAAAAAGTGCTGTTGTTCCTTTATCTCCAGTCTTTGTATATACTTTCATCTACCGTTTATTTGATTTAAAAAACAAATTTAGCGTATTAATTCCACTATTGCTGCAACAAATCGTTCCAGTGAATTTTCACTGAGATTGAAATATAAATCAGGTTCAATGCATTCAATTTCCATTAAATAGAGTTCGTTCTCAATAAGGATTCCGTCTACTCGCGCATACAGTAAATTCTCTGGAAATGTATTGGCAATTTTTTGCGCTTTTTCAATTAGTTCCTGACTGGGTTGAACCAAATTGTATTTTCCTCCAAAAAGGGATTGGACTCTAAAATCGCCATCCACGGGTTTTTTGTTTACCGCGTGTGAGAATTTTTTATTGAAAAAGATAAAAGAGGTTTCGCCCAATGTTTGAATTTCGGGCATGAATTCCTGTAAAAGCAATTCTTTCTCCGCTGCAATACTTTTATATTTCGTGCTTATTTCCTGAATATCGGATACGTTAAAAACTTCGGTGAGATAGGAACCAGCAGAAAATGCGGGTTTTATAACCGCTTTTTTCCAATGTGTAGGTATCAATTCAGCAAGATTAAGATGATCTGTTTTATCAATGAAAACGGTTGGCAAAATGGTGATTCCCTGCTGTTCCATTTCACGCAAGTAAAACTTATGGATGTTTTGCTTGATTACTTCAATGGGATTTAGTGTTTTGATTCCCAGTTTTTCTATTTGGTCGAGCCAAATTTTAAACTCGGTTTCTTTCTCGAAATAATCCCAAGTATTGCGAAAAATTAGATAATCAAAATCAGTCCAATTGATGCTTTTGTCGCTCCAAATAGCGGCGCTGGCTTCTATATTATGTTTAGCTAATGCCGGAATTATTTTTTGATCTTCGGGATTTAGGTCTGGAAGTTTTTCGCAGGTTAGTATAGCGATTTTCATTTTTTTGTGGGTGTTATTTGGAATTTTAAACGCAATCGTAATTTGGATTTTCTAGCCCGGATAAAAGCGATATCCTCTTTATTGTCATTCAAACGAAGGAAGAATGGCAAGAAAGAGATACAAGCGGATAGCCGGAAGCAGCTCCTGAAAAAAAACTATTTAGAAGTATCGCTTTCTATAAGTCCGTCACGCAAACGAATTACGCGATTGGCGTAAGCGGCGATTTCTTCCTCGTGCGTTACCAGAATTACGGTGTTTCCATTGGCGTGGATGTCTCCAAAAAGTTTCATGATTTCTAATGATGTTTTACTGTCCAGATTTCCGGTAGGTTCATCGGCAAGAATGATGGACGGTTTGTTGACCAAAGCACGGGCAATTGCGACACGCTGGCGTTGTCCACCTGAAAGTTGGTTGGGTTGGTGGTCCATTCTGTCTGCAAGATTTACTTGTTCTAAAACTTCGGTAGCTCTTGCTTTTCTTTCTGATTTTGAAAATCCGGCATAAATCATGGGTAGAGCCACGTTATCTAATGCTGTGGTTCTGGGTAAAAGGTTGAAAGTCTGGAAAACAAATCCTATTTCTTTATTTCGAATTTCGGCTAATTCATCATCTTTCATCTGGCTGACGTCTTTTCCGTTCAGGATGTAACTCCCGGAAGTTGGTGTGTCTAAACAACCTAATAAATTCATTAAAGTTGATTTTCCAGATCCAGAAGGTCCCATTAATGCTACATATTCGCCTTTATTTATTTCTAAATCAATGCCTTTAAGAACATAAACGATTTCATTTCCAAGTACAAAATCTCGTTTGATATTGGTTATTTTGATTAGCGGGTTTGCCATTAGAATATATGATTTTGACCTGCGATCGAGCGTAGGCTGCTATTAAATTAGATTTTAAAAGTACAAAAGACTTTTGAATTATTAATAAGTAGTTGTTTTTTAAAATTTGTTACATTTTGCGCCTTAATTTTAAATAAGAACTAACTTTTTTAAAATCAAACAATTGCGTTTTTTGCCGATTTCTTTTAAAAGGCAATTTTTAATACATAGAATCAGCCGTAATTATTTATACTATTTCAGGGTTAGTTTATATAATTCACACTTTATGTCTCTTTATTTCATAATTATATGTAATATTTATAAGATTTTTGGATTATAATTATGAATCGAATAATGTTACTTAAATTTACATAAATAATATTAATCAAATCAAGTAGTTATGAAAAGTACAAAAATGGTGTTAGGAATAGCGGTAATCGCTTTAGGATTTACTTCATGTAAAGATGAGAAAGCTGAACAAGCAGAAAAAACGGTAGATACGTATGTAATGTATGTTGATTCATTAGGAAATGTTGCTTCAGAGGATGCTAAAGCAAACTGGCAAGGAATTGAAGCTACGTATCAATTAAGAAGCGGAGATGCTCAAGCGGCCTTGGCAAATATGAAAGATAACGCAGAAGCGCAAGAACGTCTTGATGCAGCAACTGCTAAATATGAAGCATTAAAAGCTAAATATGAAGCAGAAATGCAAGAGAATGCTCAAGCTGCTGTAGCTGCAAACCCAAAACAACAACTAAGAAATGCTTTGTTTGGTGAAGGAAAAATAGGGGATGACATGAGCTTTACTTGGGTAAACAAAGACAATATTCTTGGTGTTTATCAACAATTTGTAAGTACTGTTGAAACAAATAAAGATGCTTATTCTCGTGAAGACTGGGATGAAATTAAATTGATGTATGAAGCATTGGACAGCAGAAAAAATACTGTTGAAAAAGAAGGACTTTCAGGTGATGATAACAGAAAAATTGCTAGTTTAAAATTGAAATTTGCACCAATGTATACTGTAAACAGAATGGGAGCAAAATCAGGTGAAATGAAAAAAGCTAAAGAATAAGGAATAATTAATTCAATGTTAGAAATGACAGTCAGTAATGGCTGTCATTTTTTTTAGGTACGAATCACAAAATGCTCTTTGGGTTGTTCTCTTCTAAAAAAGACCAATCCCCACTGAAACGTATCAAGAGTCACCGTCACTTTTGAATGGTTTTTTATGATTTTCCAAGCCTCTTCCATTTCTGGTGACCAATGAATGTCATCAAATATCCAAACCGTTTCGTTTGTTATCGTAGGAAGTAATACTTCGAAATAGTCCAGTGTTGCTTTCTTGGAGTGATTGCCGTCGAAGTAAATTAAGGAAAAGTGTTCAGTGTTCAGTGTGCAGTTTTGCAGATAAGTACTGAACTCTGTTATTTCGGAACGTATAGTATTGAAATTGAATTTTTGAAATTGCAATTGAGCTTGTTTTGCAGTTTCGGGACAACCTTCTAAAGTGATTATTTTTGCTTTCATCCCGACGCTTCGGGACCCTAAAGAAAGCGCCGAAGTCGCTAATCCTAATGATGTTCCAATTTCTAATATCGTATCGGGCTGTAAATAATTTGTGATTCTAAATAATAATTCGGCTCGTTTTGGAGAAATCCCCGCTGTTTTAGCAATCTTGGAAATAACTCTTGTATTCGATTTAAAAACTTTCGAACCTGCACCAAAATCAGTGACTTCAATGGTCTTGTTATTTGCTAAAAGCGAGTTTCTGTATTTTTTTAAAATAGCATATTCCGGTTTTGATTTTTTATCATAAAAACATTTCGTCAACAAATTAAACACAAAAGGTGAATGTACAGCATGCTCATTTTTTGAGTGCCAAAGGAAATGTAAGTACGATTTTATTTGGAAAAACATAGAGATTGTTAGAAGGTAGGTGCGAAGATAGTAAGATTATAGTCGAAAGTCAAAAGATAGAATGACTTCATCTTCGCACTTGGACTTTGGACTTTATGACCTTGAAACTTTACGACTTTAAAAGCCTATCTTTGCGCGCTTGGAATTTACACCAAGAATAATACCTATTTTTTACGATAATGATTGAACAAATAGAAAATAAAAGTGCCATAAGCTCAGAGGAAATTGACCGATGCATCGCTATTTTGGCACAATTGAATACCGATACCGACCAAATATTTGATATTCCAAAAGAACAACGTACAGCTTTAATCAAAGCGGCTGGAATGTTTTCCAGACCCGATCGTGATGAGCTTTCCCGTAGAAAAAAAGACGGAAAAGTGGCTGCCAAACGCAAAATGGAAAAACGCGACCGTACCGCCCGAAAAGAAACCGGAATCCGTCATGCGCGTGAAGCGAGTGTTTTTGTGGCGCCAAAATTATTGGCTTTCAATGATCTTGCCCACAAAGAGCAATTAGAACTGGAAACTCCACGAAATTGTTACGTTTGTAAAACCGAATTTACTAAAATGCATCACTTTTATGATACGATGTGTACCGATTGTGGTGATTTTAATTATGCCAAACGTTTTCAAACGGCAGATGTGAAAGGACAAGTGGCCGTCATTACAGGTTCTCGCTTAAAAATTGGGTATCATATTACGTTGATGCTTTTACGAGGTGGAGCAACAGTTATTGCAACGACCCGTTTTCCGGTGGACTCGGCTTTGCGTTTTTCTAAGGAAGCCGATTTTATGGATTGGGGACATCGGTTGAAAATTCACGGATTGGATTTGAGGCACATTCCAAGTGTGGAGATTTTTTGCAACTTTATAGAGCAGAAATACGAACGATTAGATATCTTGATTAATAATGCAGCACAAACCGTGAGACGTCCCGCCGGATTCTATACCCATTTAATGGAAAACGAAAAGCGTTCCATTACGTCTTTGCCACAACAAGCGCAAGAATTATTGCTGGATCATACCAATTGTTTGGATGAATTGAAAGTGTTGACATCTGGAGCTTCCCCAAATCAGAATATGCCAGTGACTTGGCACGGACCAGAACCTGGAATTGGGTTGCGGGCTTCCGCCAAATTATCGCAGATTCCGTATTCGTTTGATAATGCATTGGTGGCAAACGAAGTTTTTCCGGAAGGAGAACTTGATGCCGATTTGCAACAAGTGGATTTGAGAAAAACTAACAGCTGGCGCTTGCGATTGGGACAAATAGAAACCACGGAGATGATAGAAGTACAGTTGGTGAATTCTGTAGCACCATTTGTATTGTGCAACCGCCTTTCGGAAGTAATGAAGAAAGACAACACCGGAAAAAAACACATCATCAATGTGTCGGCAATGGAAGGGAAGTTTCACCGCTTTTTCAAGGAAGACCGCCATCCGCATACTAATATGGCTAAAGCCGCTTTGAATATGTTGACACATACTTCTTCGGGAACTTTGGCAAAAGATGGTATTTTTATGAATGCGGTAGACACTGGTTGGGTAACCGACGAAGATCCGGCAGAATTAGCCAAAAGAAAACAGGAAGAAGAAGATTTTCAACCACCATTGGATATTGTAGATGGAGCTGCACGAGTTATGGATCCATTGTTTGACGGTATCAATACCGGAAAGCATTGGTGCGGTAAGTTTTTGAAAGATTACAATCCGATTCCTTGGTAGAAACTTCAGATTCATAAAATAAAAAACCACAACAGAATTAGATTTTGTTGTGGTTTTTTGTGTTTTTTGCTGATTGTCATGGGCTCAAAGTCCGAGACATTTGTGCAGCGTAATCAAGAACTATTGTATACTTCGAAGAGCTGGACTTGCAAGCTTATTTAGTAATAGTAATTAATATTCTATTTCTAATTCAAAATATAAAACTTGATTGTAATCTTTGCTTCTTTGTGTTTGTTTCCAAATACTGGAATCAACTTTCTCATTTTTTGTTAAGACTCTATATTCAATATCTTTATTCGCTTGAATATGTTTAAAAGCAGGAGATCTTTCAAAAGCTAAGCTTTCATATTCTTCTTTTGAAAAAGGTGAAAGTGCTATAAAAAAACCTGTATTATTTATTTCTATTTGGTTGTCTAATTTAAGAGTTACGTATTTTTTACCTTCCTCTAATTTTAAAATAAAATCTTTCTCAAAAATGCGCCGATCCGGAATGTCGTATATAGAATCCACTGTATATAAATTTAGTTTAAAAGGAGCATATTTCTGATTTTTATAACGTTCAGATTTGATTTTATCTTTCTCATTAAGATATGCAATCGAAAAATCTGTGGGTTCTAATGTAATACTGTTGATAAAAAAATTAATATTTAAATTGTTCGGAATATGAACAGCATATATGTTCTTTTCATCTAATGGAGCTGACGTTCCATAGTTTCTAGGATTTAAGTTGCCAACAGATTTTTTAGGATAAATTATCTTTATTCTCTTTTTGTGGATAACAATCTCATTCAGTTTTGTAATTCTCTTATTTAAGAAAAGTGTATCTCGTAGGGATGAAATCTTAGTGTTTATTGTATCGTAGGCAATATGTGTAATCACTACATTTTCAGAAGGAATTGATTTTAATATTACCCTGCCATTTTTGTTTGAACTATAGTTGGTGCCTCCATTAAATATAAAATTTACATTTTCTATAGCCTTATTTTCAGTTATGTCGTACGCAATTATTGTTTTATTTTGACTATAAATATTAGGTATACAGAAGGTGAAAATTATTAATAATTGAAATTTCATTCTGAAGTAGGGTTTTTTAAGGTCGATTAGGTTATTATTCTATATAAACATCAAGCTTTATTTTTCTCAAAAATATATAAAATAAACTATAAATAATTAGATGAACTTTTAATTTATTCTAATATTTCTTACCTAATTTAAAATTAGTTTTTACTAAAAAAATAAACCCACAACAAAATCAAAATTCTGTTGTGGGTGTAAACTAATAGGATTAATGTTCGGTATTACAAACTGCGATTGAACACTGAATGCTATTTTATCCTTCTATCTTCGCAGAAAGCTCAAACCATCTTTCCTCTTTATCTTCAATCTTATTGTTGATGTTTTCTAATTCTTTGGCTTTGGTCATTACATCACTTTCTTGCACTTTTCCATCCGAGAATAATTGCTCGATAGCTACTTTTTGAATCTCTAAATCTTTGATTTCTCGTTCGATTTTCTGGAATTCTTTTTGCTCGTTGAACGTTAGGTTTCCAGTTGGATTGTTTTGTTTCCAGTCTTTCTTTTCGGCTTTGTTTTCTTCTTTTTGCGCTACATCAGTGCTGTCTTCGTAGGCTCTAAAATCAGAATAGTTTCCAGGGAAATCTTCTACTACACCATCACCTCTAAAAATAAATAAGTGATCCACAATTTTATCCATGAAATACCTATCGTGAGAAACCACTAAAAGGCAACCTGGATAATCCAAAAGGAAGCTTTCCAAAACATTCAGCGTCACGATATCTAAATCGTTCGTTGGCTCATCCAGAATCAAGAAGTTCGGATTCTGAATTAAAACTGTACACAAGTACAAACGTTTCAATTCACCACCGCTCAATCTGTCCACAAAATCATATTGTTTTTTAGCATCAAACAAGAAACGCTCTAACAATTGCGAAGCCGAAATCAATTTCCCTTTCATCAACGGAATGAATTCTCCGTATTCCTTAATCACATCAATTACACGCTGACCCGGTTTTGGATTAATACCGCTTTGTGTGTAGTAACCCACTTTTATGGTTTCACCAATCACCACTTTTCCGCCATCAAGCGGTAAAGTTCCAGTCAATAAATTCAAGAAAGTCGATTTTCCGGTTCCGTTTTTTCCAATGATTCCAATGCGTTCGCCACGTTGAAAATCAAAACTGAAATTATCCATGATGACGTGATCCTTGAATTTTTTGGAGATTTTGTGAAGCTCGATAATCTTGCTTCCCATACGTTCCATATTAATTTCAAGCTCTACTTTATTTTCGCGACGGCGACTTTGTGCTTTTTCCTTGATTTCATAAAAATCATCCTGACGCGATTTCGATTTTGTCGTTCTCGCTTTTGGCTGACGGCGCATCCATTCCAGTTCTTTTACAAAAAGATTCTGTGCTTTATCCACACTCGAATTTTCGGATGCGATACGCTCTTCTTTTTTCTCTAAATAATACGAGTAATTTCCTTTATATTGGTATAGTTTTCCGTTGTCCAGTTCGATGATTTCATTACAAACGCGCTCCAAAAAGAAACGGTCGTGCGTCACCATAAACAACGTAATATTTTCTTTGGCAAAATAACTTTCCAGCCATTCAATCATTTCTAAATCCAAGTGATTTGTAGGCTCATCCAGAATCAACAAATCGGGACGATTAATCAAAATGATAGCCAGTGACAACCTTTTTTTCTGTCCACCGGAAAGATTTTTTACTTTCAGTTTGAAATTTTCCAATTTCAGTTTGAACAAAATTTGCTTGTACTGCGTTTCAAAATCCCACGCATTGTGCTGATCCATTCCGTCAAAAGCTTTTTGGTAGGCTTCTTCATCTTCTGGATTTTCTAACGCTTTTTCATAGGCTTCAATCACTTTCAAAGTCTCGTTATCCGATGCAAAAATGCTTTCTTCAATCGTTAATTCGTCCTGTAAGTTATTATTTTGCGAAAGGAAAGCCATTTTGATGCCTTTTCTCAATACGACTTGTCCAGTATCAGATTCTTCTAGACCATTAATGATACTCATAATAGTCGTTTTTCCAGAACCGTTTTTGGCTATGAAAGCAATTTTTTGATCTTTATTAATTCCAAACGAGATGTCTTTAAACAACGTACGTTCACCAAAAGATTTCGAGATATTTTCTACAGAAAGGTAATTCACAAGGCTAAATTTTTTGCAAAAGTAAGCTATTAAATAACGATTTGCCAATTGTTTAGTCGAATCTAAGGTTTCATTAACAATTATTGTTTCAGATAATTGGTTAGAAATGCACTTAAATCGAATTGATGTAACTTTTGTGGGACATTTATAATTGGTTTTCTGACGAAATTTTCATTGGTCAAATAATAATGAAGTCCATCTTGGGTGCTGATGCCTTCCATCTGATAAAACGGAAGTGCAATATTGATTTTTCTCTTATTTCCAAAAAAGAAACCGGAATCATTGTAATCGTAAAGCAGATAAATGAAAGGCGATAAAAACCTGCTGTAGCCCGCAAGAACGAGTAGCTTTTTTTTAGGTAAATAAGTCGCTGAGGTAATCAATCCTTTCACATTATAGGATTCTTTTAGTTGAGCAACGTGCTTGCCGGGAATCTTCGGAATCATATAGACACTGGTTTTTTTGTCTTTCCATTGTTTGGTAAACAAGTAAATTTCGTCACCGGAAACAATAAAAGCTTCACAATCAAAATTGGTCGCATTGGACTTGGTTTTGGTGAAATTCGTTTGATTGGAATATGAAAACGAAAGCGTATCAATTTTTTGGTTATTCTGTGAAAGTGATTTTTTTTCAACTCGCAATATATGAAGATCTTTCCTGTTTCCGGAGGCATTATTTCCAAAATCGCCAATGTAAAAGTAGTCGTTGTCTTGTGCAATTTCTTCCCAGTCGGTATTGGTAGTGCTTTTCAGTTGAATTTTATTTTGAATAACACCTTTGTTATTAATCGCATAAAGTGCTTTGTCAGTGTTGTCATTACTGGTCCATAACAGCGAATCACTTTGTGTCAAACTTGAAGTTTCTTTCAAAACCGCATCTAATTTTACGGAATATTTTGGTTTAATTTTTACCGAAGCATAGACACAACTTCCGTCATTAATAGTAGCAGCTGGATTGTAGTTTTTAGAAAGTGGATCCGTGCAACCCGAAATTTGAGACTGTGCAGGGTTAAAAAAAATCAAGAATAATAATGAGAATATCTTTTTCAATGTTTAAAAGGTATAGAATCGTTAGTGTTCTCCAAAAGTAATGGATTATAAAGATTAAAATCTTAATCTGGAGCGAATGATTTGGATTTATTTGCTGATATCGTTCCCGCTTACGCCTTTATCTTTGTTCGTTCCTCTCAAAGGATATCGGCTTTATCGGGGCTAAAAGAAAATATGTTTTGTGTTTTTAAATTTTGAACCTTTGTGTCTTTACATCTTAAAATATATCTTTGAAGAATGCAACTATCCGTCATCATCCTTAATTATAATGTTCGTTTCTTTTTAGAGCAATGTGTCCTAAGTGTTCAAAATGCATTAGAAACCATTGATGGAGAAATTATTGTAATCGATAATAATTCTTCGGATGACAGTTGTGCAATGATGAAACAGCGTTTTCCAAAGGTAAAACTCATTCAAAACAACGAAAATATAGGTTTTCCAAAAGGCAATAATATAGGAGTTGCTAAAGCTCAAGGGGAATACATTTGTATTCTGAATCCTGATACTGTAGTCGCCGAAGATACATTTATTAAAGTATTGACTTTCGCCCAAAAACAATCAGATTTAGGAATCTTGGGTTGTAAACTGATTGATGGAACCGGGAATTTTCTTCCCGAAAGCAAGCGCGGTGTTCCAACGCCTTTTGTTGCATTTACAAAAATTACGGGTTTGTATAAATTATTTCCTAAATCAAGGACTTTCGGGAAATATTATGCTGCGCATTTAAACGAAAATCAAACCGGAAAAGTGGATATTCTCGTTGGGGCGTTTATATTTATGAAAAGAGATTTATATCTTGAAATGGGTGGATTTGATGAAGATTGTTTTATGTATTCTGACGATATCGATTTGTCGTATCGAGTCCTGAAAGAAGGGAAATCTAATTATTATTTTCATGAAACCACCGTAATCCATTATAAGGGAGAAAGTACCATTAAAGACGAAACGTATATGAAACGTTTTCAGGAAGCGATGAATTTTTTTTATAAAAAGCATTTTCGTGTATCTGTGATATTCTCACTTTTTATGGAAATAGGAATTGTCTTTTTCTCTTTGGCAAAAATGTTTCAAGGAAAATCCTCGCGAAACTTCGGGATAAAAATGACTCCAAAATTATATCTGTTGTATTCGGCTAATGAAAAATTAGTAGATAAACTCCGTTTAGTTTTGCAAAAAAAAGTCCTGTTTCACGATTTGAAAACAGAAAAAATGGTAATTTCGTCTTCTGTTAAGAGTAAAATAAGCACAGAAGTTATTTTAGATAACGAATTCATTTCTTTTAAAGAATGTATTGCAATTCTCGAATCTTCAAGAAATAAAAGGTTTACCTTTAAAATTATACCAAAAAACGCTAATTTTTTAATAGGAAGTAACAATAGTAACGAGAGAGGTGAGATTATAGAAATAGAGTAAAAAATTACATTTAATGTAATTTATATTTGAAATATTTAGTAATTTCGCAAACTGAAAATCAAAATCACCTTTTAGGTTAACAATATGGCAAGATTTGAATTAAAGCTTCCGAAAATGGGAGAAAGCGTTGCAGAAGCGACAATTACAAATTGGTTGAAACAAGTTGGAGACAAAATTGAAGCCGATGAAGCGGTACTCGAAATTGCTACTGATAAAGTAGACAGTGAAGTGCCGAGCGAAGTTTCGGGTATTTTAGTCGAACAACTGTTCGGTAAAGATGATTTAGTTCAAGTAGGGCAAACGATTGCCATTATTGAAACGGATAGTGCAGCTGTTGCTGAAACAGTTCAAGAAGTTGCTGCTCCTGCTGAAGTTGCAATTATTGAAAAAACAGTTGAAGTAGCTAAAGAAGCGGTTGCGGTTCCTGCTGATTTCTCTGATTCTGAAAAATTCTTATCGCCTTTAGTGAAAAATATTGCCAAAGAAGAAGGGGTTTCTGTAGCAGAATTAGCATCAATTTCAGGAACAGGAAAAGAAGGAAGAGTTACTAAAAATGATATTTTAGACTACGTAAAAAATAGAACAAGCCAGCCAGCAGTTTCGGCTCCGGCTGCAGCAGTTCAAAAACCGGTTGCAACTCCAGTTGCTCAAAAAGCTGCTCCAGTATCAGTAAGCGGTGGTGATGAAATCATAGAAATGGACAGAATGCGCAAGCTGATTTCCGGTTATATGGTTGCTTCTGTGCAAACTTCGGCTCACGTACAATCATTTATTGAAGTGGATGTGACGAATATTGTAAAATGGAGAGAGAAAAATAAAGTTACTTTCGAAAAAAGAGAAGGGGAGAAATTGACCTACACGCCAATTTTTATGGAAGCAGTTGCTAAAGCGCTGAAAGATTTTCCTGGAATGAATATTTCTGTAGATGGTGATTATATCATTAAAAAGAAAAACATCAACCTAGGAATGGCTGCTGCGTTACCAAACGGAAATTTAATTGTTCCTGTTATTAAAAATGCGGATCAACTGAATTTAGTAGGAATGGCAAAAGCGGTAAACGATTTAGGAAACCGTGCTAAAATGGGGAAACTGAAACCAGACGATACGCAAGGCGGAACTTATACGGTTACGAATGTGGGGACTTTTGGAAGTGTTTTTGGAACGCCAATTATCAATCAGCCACAAGTTGGGATTTTAGCTCTTGGAGCAATTCGTAAAATGCCGGCAGTAATCGAAACTCCAGAAGGAGATTTTATCGGAATTCGTCAAAAAATGTTCTTGTCACATAGTTATGACCACAGAGTAGTTGACGGAGCATTAGGTGGTAGTTTTGTAAAAAGAGTTGCTGAATACTTAGAAGCTTTTGATGTAAACAGAGATGTTTAAATAAATATAATTAGAATAGTAGACCCGACCGATTTTCAAAAATCAGTCGGGTTTTTATTTTAGTACACCGTTTTAATTGCACAAAAAGACAAGAATTCTTGAAGAAATTATTTGGGGATAATTCGTCAAATTCGTGTTTAACCTATATATTTGTATCCACACAAAATTTAAAAATGGAACTCAAACTCAATAAACCAATTTGCTTTTTCGATCTTGAAACCACAGGAATTGATATCGGAAAAGATAGAATTGTAGAAATCTCAATATTCAAAGTTTTTCCAAACGGAAATAAAGAAAGCAAAACTTGGCTGGTTAATCCAACGATTCCAATTCCGCCACAAACAACAGCTGTTCATGGAATTACCGATGAAAAAGTGGCAAATGAGCCTACTTTTAATGAACTGGCTGCGCAAGTTTATAATATGATTAAAGACAGTGATTTGGCTGGATTTAATTCAGATCGATTTGATATTCCGTTATTGGCAGAGGAAATGCTTCGTGCCGGAGTAGATTTTGACATGAAAAACAGGGTTTCAGTGGATGTACAGACCGTTTTTCATAAAATGGAAGAGCGAACTTTAAGCGCGGCGCATAAGTTTTATTGTGGAAAAACGCTTGAAAATGCACATTCTGCAGAAGCGGATACTATGGCGACTTACGAAATTTTGAAAGCTCAACTGGATCGTTATCCGGAATTGGAAAACGATATGAAATCATTATCGGAATTTACCACAAGAAAGAAAATCGCTGATTTTGCTGGAATGATTGCTTTTGATAAGGATGATGAAGAGATTTTTACTTTTGGAAAACACAAAGGAGTGAAAGTGGATAAAATTCTGGAAACAGAACCCGGTTATTTCAGTTGGATACAAAATGCGGATTTTCCGTTGTATACCAAGAAAGTTTTAACGGCAATAAAACTTCGAAAACTGAATAATAAATTAAGCTAATTTTTGAATCAATAAGAAATGAAAATAATCTGCATTGGTAGAAATTACACCAATCATATAGAAGAATTACACAACGAAAGACCAACAGAACCTGTTGTTTTTATGAAGCCGGATTCGGCCGTTTTATTAAAGCAGCATCCATTTGTGATTCCGGAATTTTCGGAGGATATTCATCACGAGATTGAGATTATTGTCAAAATAAATAAAGTTGGTAAATACATCGAGCCTAAGTTTGCGCATAAATATTATGACGAAATTAGTGTTGGAATTGACTTTACAGCACGTGATTTACAGGCGAAATTAAAAGCAAAAGGCTTGCCATGGGAAAAAGCAAAAGCATTTGACGGCTCGGCAGTTATAGGTGAATTTTTACCAAAAAATCAATTTAGTTCATTAGAAAATATTACTTTTGAATTAACCAACAACAATAAAACGGTACAAAAGGGTAATTCCAGTCATATGTTGTGGAAAATTGACGAACTAATTTCATACGTTTCTCAGTTTTTTACCTTAAAAATTGGAGATATTATTTTTACAGGAACTCCAGAAGGAGTGGCTGCTGTAAAGCCAGATGACGTTTTGGAAGGATTTTTAGAAGGACAACAACTCTTTAGAATACAAGTAAAATAATGGCTATAAACTACAACCTTTCAAAAGTGTACGCACTTTCAGACAACGATGCAGAATTTGTAAATGAAATTTTGACATTGTTTGTTACCGAAGTTCCAGATGATTTAGTACAAATCAAAGAAGGAATAAAAAAGAAAGACCATAAGCACGCTTATGCTTATGCGCACAAGATAAAACCTACGCTTGATTTAATGGGGTTAAACGTGGCTTTTGAGGAGATTCTTCAAATCGAAGCCTGGACCAAAGCCGAAGGTAAAAAGAAAGACATCAAAGAAACTTTTAAGAGCGTAAAAAACCAAGTTAATGACGCTATCAAAGAAATCAAAAAAGATTTCGATTTGTAATATTGGGGCGTGACCCGCTGAAAAAGGGGGTCGGGCTATCCGTTACAAACTAAGTTCACTGAACTCCTATGAAAATAATTATTAGGTAAAGTAATCTCTCTCGTTAAAAAACGAGAGAGGATTTTCACTATTATCACTCACGCAAAAAACGGAATGTGCTATTTTACACATTTCTTTTTTAAGATTGCAATCCCACAAAAAATATCACAAAAAAAATGAAAGCAACCATAGTTACCATTGGTGACGAAATTTTAATAGGCCAAATTGTCGATACAAATTCGGGTTTTATAGCCAAATCATTAGATAAAATTGGTGTTGAAATCAATGAAATGATTTCGATTAGTGATGATAAGAAACACATTTTAGATACGTTTGCAGTACTTCAAAACAAAGTCGATTTGGTGATTATAACTGGAGGTTTAGGGCCAACAAAAGATGATATTACCAAAAAAACATTTTGTGATTATTTTGAAGATGAATTGATTGTAGATCAAAAAGTGCTGGCCCATGTTACGCAACTTATAGAAGGTTTCTACAAGCGAACAATTACGCAGATCAATAAAGATCAGGCACTGGTTCCTTCAAAATGTACGGTGCTTCATAATCAAGTAGGTACTGCACCAGGAATGTGGATGAAAAAGGAAAACACTGTTTTTATTTCGCTTCCCGGAGTTCCTTATGAAATGAAGTATTTAGTGGAGCATGAAATTATCCCAAAAGTAGTTCGGGAATACAAACGCCCTTATATTATCCATAAAACAATTCTCACGTACGGACAAGGCGAAAGTATGGTGGCCGAACGAATAGAGGATTGGGAAAATAACCTTCCTGAATTTATTAAGTTGGCTTATTTGCCTGCACCGGGAAGAGTTCGTTTGCGTCTTTCGGCCCGTGGTACTGACAAAGAAAAATTAGAAGCCGCTCTCGAAGAAAATGTAAATTCGCTGGATGCGATAATCCATGATATTATCGTGGGTTTTGATGATGATGAAACCTTGGAAGTTGTAGTAGGAAAAATGCTTACAAAGCAAAATAAAACGATTTCCACTGCTGAGAGTTGTACCGGAGGTAAAATTGCAGCAGTATTGACATCGGTTTCCGGGGCTTCAAAGTATTTTAAAGGAGGTGTTGTCTCGTATGCAACTGCTGCTAAGATTGATGTTTTGGGTATTTCGGAAAGTCTCATAAAAGAACATTCTGTTGTGAGTAGAGCGGTAGTTTCGGAGATGGCTTTGAATATAAAAAACATGATGAAAACGGACTATGCAATTGCGACAACCGGAAACGCTGGACCATCAAAAGGAGACTCAAATGCAGAACTTGGAGCAGTTTTTATTGCATTGGCAACGCCAAGCGAAGTAATTGTTGAAGAATTTAATTTTGGTCAACCCCGTGAAAAAGTGATAGATAGAGCTGTAATTAAAAGTTTAGAGCTATTACAGAAAGAAATTTTAAAAAATGTGCAATAAATTTGTTGCTTAATAGGTTTATTTTTCTTTTCTTTGCACCCTGATTTTGAATAACGATAAAAGATAAGTATAATGTCAAGAGTTTGTGACCTTACAGGTAAAAGAGCGATGGTAGGAAATAACGTTTCTCACGCTATGAACAAAACTAAGAGAAAATTTTCTGTAAACTTAGTTAAAAAGCGTTTTTATCTTCCAGAAGAAGATAGATGGATTACTCTAAGAGTAGCTGCATCTACGATAAAAACAATTAATAAAAATGGAATCGCTGCAGTTTTGAAAAAAGCGCAGTCAGAAGGATTTATTAAATAATCCATTCCAAAATAAAAAAATAGCAAGATGGCAAAGAAAGGTAATAGAATCCAGGTAATTTTAGAATGTACTGAGCACAAGACTTCGGGTGTTGCAGGAACTTCAAGATACATAACAACAAAGAACAAAAAAAATACACCAGACAGATTAGAGATTAAAAAATTTAATCCAATCTTGAAACGTGTAACTGTTCACAAAGAAATTAAGTAATAATTAGAGATTTTGATGAAATCTTAAATGGTAACATTTGAAGATTTTATTTAAATTTAAATAACATTTGAATCATGGCAAAGAAAACCGTAGCATCGTTACAAACATCTTCTAAGAGATTATCAAAAGCCATCAAAATGGTGAAATCTCCAAAAACAGGTGCATATACATTCGTAGAATCTATTATGGCTCCTGAAGCTGTTGATGAATTCTTGAAAAAGAAATAATTAGCAATCACATTATATAGAAAAGCTACTTTCATTCGGAAGTAGCTTTTTTATTTTCTATATTTACCGTTAGAAAAACGTATTGGTTCTAAGGACTTAAATACTTCATTCTTAATACTATTTATACAATGAGTTTTTTCAAAAGAATATTTTCATCAGAGAAAAAAGAAACATTAGACAAAGGTCTTGAAAAATCAAAAACAAATTTCTTTTCGAAGTTAACCAAAGCTGTTGCCGGAAAGTCTAAAGTTGATGATGAAGTTTTAGATAATTTAGAGGAAATCCTTGTTGCCTCAGATGTTGGTGTAAATACGACATTAAAAATAATTACCAGAATCGAGAATCGTGTTGCATTAGATAAATACCTTGGTATAGAGGAACTCAATCAAATTCTTAGAGAAGAAATTGCAGCTTTATTATCAGAGACAAATACTGGTGAAGCTACTGAATTTGTAATTCCAGTTCAGACTAAGCCTTATGTTTTAATGGTGGTAGGAGTTAATGGAGTTGGGAAAACGACTACCATTGGTAAGTTAGCCTATCAGTTTAAAAAAGCAGGTTATAATGTGGTTCTTGGTGCTGCCGATACTTTTCGTGCCGCAGCCATCGATCAGTTGCAAATATGGGCGGATAGGGTAGGAGTTCCTATTGTTCGTCAGGATATGGGAAGTGATCCGGCTTCGGTAGCTTTTGATACCTTGCAGTCAGCAGTGGCGCAAAATGCCGATATTGTTATAATTGATACTGCAGGTCGTTTGCATAATAAAATTAATTTAATGAACGAATTGACCAAAGTAAAACGAGTGATGCAAAAAGTTGTTGGTGATGCACCACATGATGTATTATTAGTTTTGGATGGTTCAACCGGTCAAAACGCTTTTGAACAAGCGAAACAATTTACAGCGGCTACTGAGGTTACTTGTTTAGCTGTTACAAAACTAGACGGAACAGCAAAAGGCGGCGTTGTAATAGGAATCTCCGATCAATTTAAAATTCCTGTAAAATATATTGGTGTTGGAGAAGGAATTGAGGATCTTCAGGTTTTTAATAAGTATGAGTTTGTTGATAGTTTTTTTAAATAATAATTAGAATGGATTTTTCTTCTTTAAAAAATACACCTCCAATGTATCTTTATTTAGTGAGTATCATTTCTTTTATATTGGCAAATATTGTTCGAGATAAAAGTCTTGGTTTTTATTATTTTTTGTTGATAATAGGGTTGGTTTTCTTTGTTTTAGGTTTTATGAGACGTTTGAAAACCAAGTAAATCTATTGATACAAAGCACTAATTTTTTGCCATAACGTTTCATCAAAATCGGATAAAGCAAAAGTTGGATTATCTGGATTTGCAACATCTCCCATTCTGATAACCACCATTTTCTTGCTTGGAATGACATAGATTTTTTGGTCATTTTTGCCTAATGCCATATACATATCTGCTGGAGCTGTTGGTATTAAACTACCATTGAACTGCAGTTGACTTTGTGGTAAATGGTAACTTGTTTTTCCATTCAGCCACCATAAATAACCGTATCCCATATTTATGGTTTGTGAAGTATTTGTAGCTTCATTTAAATAGTTTTCATTCACTATGGCATTACTTTCCCATTTTCCTTTGTTGTAGATTAACAAACCAAAGCGTGCCATAGAACGAGTATTACTTCCATAAACAGAATTATTGCCTAACTGAAACCATGCTCCATCCATTCCTATTTTATCTTTCAGTTTAGTGTTGAAATAGACATTCCAGGTTTGACCGCTGGCTTGCGCAATCACATCCTGTAATTTCACATAGACATTATGGTACGCCCAACGCGTTCCTGCGTCAGCTTTGTATTTTAGGTTCACTGGATCAACATCATCCGTACTGTCATCTAATCCGGAAGTCATATTGAGTAGATGTTTGTTTGTAATCAAATTTTCTTTTGCTAAAGGCAGGCTAGTCCAGCCAGTTCCTATGTATTGTGAAACTTTATTGTTGATGTTAATCAGGTTTTCTTGTTGTGCAATTCCCGTTACAGTTGATGTTAGTGTTTTACCGGCACTTGCCCAATACCAAAAAGCATTGGCATCATGACCATTGAAATAACTTTCCATTACGATTCTTCCGTTGACAAGAATTATGAAAGATTTTGAATTTTTGAGTGCCAAATAATCCAATAATGGTTGCACGGCGGATTGCTTCCAACCTAAACTTGCAATAGATTTTGTTTCCCAAGTTGTACCTGTTAAAGGTGGAAAATAGATTGTTTCTTCAGGTGTAGGAGTGGGAGTTGGTTCCGTAGTTTCGGAACTGCAGCTACTGCAAAATATTAGGATGAGGAGACTGTAGATTATTTTTGACATCTTGCTACTGATTTGTTTCTAATTCCTTTAAGACCAAAAATATAGAAAATAGTTTAATGTGTTTCTGCTATTTTTGTTTTCTTTGAATTTAATAAGAGTAACTTTGTATTTAGAACAAGCGAGATTTAACCCGAATTGACTAGCCCTGATGGAAGCGGCATCCTTTTTCTTGCTATTCTGACGAAAGGAAGAATAGCAAGAAAAAGATATAGCGTACAGCAGGAATTAGCTCCTAAAAATAATAATTATATGAAAAACACACTTAGCATTTTTTTTATAGCATTCCTTTTTGTGGGATGTCAGCAAAAGATTAAGCCTGCAGACATTTCTAAAATAAACGGATATTGGGAAATTGAAAAAGTTGTTTTTGATGCTGGGAAAGACAAGGATTATGGCATGAATGAAAGTTATGATTTTTTCAAAATAAGCGACAATAAAGGGATTCGGAAGAAAGTGATGCCACAATTGGACGGAACTTTTTTGGTGAATGATGTATATGAAAACGTTGCGGTGCGATTTGCCGATGATAAAGTATTTTTGGATTATTCCACATCTTATATGAAATGGAGTGAGGAGTTAATTGCTTTGTCAGAGGAAGAATTAGTATTGCTGAACAAGGACAAAATGGAATATCATTATAAGAAAGCAACACCAATAAATTTACTGGGCGATGGCAAAAAGGCTGAATAATCAAAGTACGATAGGGGATGTTTTGAAACAAATTATCCAAGTGAATAAACTTCAACCCGGAATGGATCAAATTGATGTTAAAGATGCGTGGAAAAATCTTATGGGGAATGGCGTGAATAATTACACTAAAAATGTGGTTTTGAAAGGAAGCACTTTGTATGTGGAATTGAGCTCTTCAGTATTAAGAGAAGAATTAAGTCACGGCAGATCTAAAATTGTAGCTATGATTAATGAAGAACTGCGTCGTGATGTGGTGAAAGATGTGGTTTTGAGGTAGTGATTTTAGATTGTTGATTAACGATTTTAGATTTCAGATTTTTGATATAAAAAAATCCCGTTTCAATTTTGAAACGGGATTTTCTATTTATAGGATTTTCTAAATCTTAATTCAAAAATCGTTAATTTTCAATCATAAATTAAAATTGCTCTCTTCCAGCAAAATGGAAAGCACCTTCGATAGCTGCATTTTCATCGCTATCAGAACCGTGAACTGCATTTTCTCCGATAGAAGTTGCGTAAGCTTTACGGATAGTTCCTTCAGCAGCTTCAGCTGGGTTTGTAGCACCAATTAAAGTTCTGAAATCTTCAACAGCGTTATCTTTTTCTAAAATAGCAGCAACAATTGGTCCCCTTGACATGAATTCTACTAATTCACCGTAGAAAGGTCTTGCAGCGTGAACTTCATAAAATGCTTGAGCATCAGCAATAGTTAATTGCGTTAATTTCAAAGAAACGATTTTGAAACCTGCATTAGTAATCATTGCAAGTATGTTTCCGATGTGTCCGTTAGCAACAGCATCAGGCTTGATCATTGTAAATGTTCTATTAGTAGCCATTTTTTTGTTTTTTAAATTTTGTGCAAAAATAGTATTTTTTTATTGATTATTTTTACAAATTCGGCATTCAAATAACCGTAATCTGATTAAAGTACAATAATGTCGAATTTGTTGTCCAGTGGTTTGAGCTGTTCGATCAATGTTGGAATAATATTGTCGCCGTTTTCTAGGTAAAATTCTGAAAAATTAGTTTGACGTTCCTGTAAACTCTGGTTAGGAAATAATTCGTTTTGCAAGTCGGTAATGCGTTGTAAAATATCGCTTAACTTTCTTTTTTGTGCTTTCAGTAAGCGTTTCTCCAGATTTTCTAATCCTTTAATTTGTTTTACTTCCTGCGCTTTTACAGCTCCAATAAAAGATTCATCGGTTTTATTCGCCACTTCATAAAGGGCGATAAATTGTTTTTGCAATTGTTCTTTCAAATGCGTTAAATCGATTGGGAAATCCGAGAATTCTGTGGTTTTAGTATTTACTAAATCGGCTTGTTTTGAAAATAAATCTTTCCAACTCAAATTTAGTTTGTCTACTTTTTTAGCTTGTTTTTCGGTAGCCAATAGCACAGAGTTTCTAAGCAACAGCATTGGGAAAGTTATTTTTGCTGCAGCAAAAAAGGATTTTAGTTCTAACCAATATGCGATTTCTCCACCTCCGCCGATGTAGCATAGATTAGGGAGAATCACTTCTTGATACAACGGACGCATTATCACGTTAGGACTGAATTTTTCTGGATGATTTTCTAAAAGTGATAAAATTTCACTTTCAGAAAACTCAATTTTTGTATGATTTACTTTGTAGGTGTCGTTTTCAAAGATGATGCGTTCGCGTAAATTATCTTCGATATAAAACAAATTGATTTCACGAGGATTTACTTGAATCGTATAGTCTTTTAATTTTTCGGCAGTTTCCAATACCAATTTATGGGAGGATTGGTGAAGCAATTCTTCTTTTACAAAAGGAATGAAGTTGCGTTTCAAATCCTGATCATCTGCGTCCAAAATAACTAAACCATACGCACTAAAAAGTGCATTAGCCAAAAATCTAGTAGCATCGGCTAAATTATCATGATTAAGATAAGAATCTTCAAACAGTTTTTTGAGCGTATTTGCATTTGTACTGGAACCTAATTCCAGTGCGTATACTTCAAGGAAATCAGCTAAACCTTCAGTAGACAATCGGCCAACGGGACCTGTACTTTCTTTGTTCCAACGGAATTTTTTGCCTTTAAAATTAAAATAATTGATTTCTTCAAAATCATGATCTTCCGTTGCCATCCAATAAATTGGGACAAAATTTGAATCAGGATATTTCGATTTTAACTCAGTTGTCAAATTAATGGTCGAAATAATTTTGTACAAAAAATACAATGGTCCGCTGAATAAATTCAATTGATGACCAGTGGTAACGGTAAATGTGTCGGAATTGGCTAAAGCGGCAATATTTTGATTTGTTAAAGCCGAAGTTTCAACTGTAGCATATTGTTTTTGTAAAACAGAAACTAAAGTAGCTCTGGATGTATCATTAAAATTCGCTTTTTTCTCCTGAATTTGTGATCCAAAGTTTTGAAGATTTGGAAAATGATGGTATAAAGATTGAAGATTGCTTTTTTCCTCTAAATAATCATTCATTAAAGTAGAAAAATATCCTGAATTCTGATAGCTGATACAGTCGGTTGGCATGTTTTGAGTTTCTAAATTTGTCGCTAAAGTAAGAAAAAGTAAAGTTATGTTTTTTTGGTTTAAGATATGTTTAGGAAAATAGTAATTATCGCTTTAAAGTAAAATGACCTTTATATTCATTTCCATCAGTTCTGGTTGCAATAAACCAATAATCATCTGATGGCAGTTCGTGCCCATTCATAGTTCCGTTCCAAGCTCCATTTTGGATTAGTACTTTTAATAATTTTCCATAACGGTCAAATATTTTTACAGTCAAGTTGGTTTCCTGATCTGAAAATTTAATATTCCAAGTGTCATTAAAACCGTCGCCATTTGGCGTGAAATATTTTGGATACATTAATAAAAATACTTCATCAGTAGCTGTTCCACAACCATTTTTATCTCTGACATGTACAGTATATTCACCACTATATAATGTCGAAAATTGATTGCTATCCTGAAAATGAATACCGTCAATTGAATATTCGAAATCACCTTCACCTGATGCAAAAACGGTGATTATATTTTCATTATCAGTCCAGTCTTTAGTTTCAATAGCTGTAATTGTTGCAATATTTGATTTCTTTACTTCGAAATTCTTTGTGCTCGAACATGAAATTGTACTGTAATTATTGGTGACTGTTACTGAAAAATCACCGGGAGTAGATACCATTATGGATGGTGTTGTTGCTCCAGTTGACCATAAATAGCTGTCATAACCGGCATCTGCATGTATTATAATAGTATTGTTTTCGCAAATGGGTACAATGTCCTGAATTGAAATAATTGGTTTTGATAAAAGAGTTAGTTTTAATTCAGCAACGGCATAACAAGGCGTATTTGAGTTGATACGAACATAGATTTTGTTGTCACCTACGACTAAGTTGTAATTTGAAAAATTAGTGATTTGATTGGCAGCCAATTGATTTTCTGCCCCTGAACTAGTTGAATAATAAGAAAATGTATATCCTGAAACATCTGA
Source organism: Flavobacterium sp. 120 (assembly GCF_003633605.1). NCBI lineage: Bacteria > Pseudomonadati > Bacteroidota > Flavobacteriia > Flavobacteriales > Flavobacteriaceae > Flavobacterium > Flavobacterium sp. 120. Next base: position 1,055,103 of record NZ_RBKZ01000001.1, read on the forward strand.
AATTAGCTTCGAATTATAGTCTGATAAATTTACTTTTTCAGAACCATCATTCAAATCATCACAAAATAATTCTTCATAATTATTTGCCGGCAAAGTGTCTATTAAAGTGATTGTTACAGCTAATTTATTAGGACTTTCGCAGCTGTTTTCTGTTTGCGAAGCATAATATGTCCCACCATCTTGTAAAGGAGTTGAACTAGACAAAAGAACTCCAAGACTATTATACCATTTTATCGCAGTTCCTAAAACTACAATAGTATTTAAAGTTGGATTTTGACTGGAACAAAAAGTTTGATTTGAATTTCCTGTTGGAGCAGAAGTATTTTTAATGTTAATTAGGACAGGAATTCTTTCGCTTTCGCAGCCATTAATTGTCTGTGAGGCGTAATAAGTGATTCCGTTTTGTAATAAAGTTGTATTTGATAAAAGTGTTCCATTGGTCAAAGTATCATACCATTTTATGTTTTGTCCTGTAATTGAAATCTCATTTAAAGTTGCATTTTGTTGGATACAGAAGGTTTGAGGATTTGTTAATGTAGGTTTCGGAGTAAAATTTGTAAAAGGAATTATGGTAGCTTTGATTGCATCGGAAATACATCCATTAGTATTTTTGATTTTGATAAAATATTCTCCTGAATTTAAAAAAGTTGAAACTGCTAAAGTATTCCATGTGATACCATTATCAAAACTATATTCAGATGCTACAGTATTAATTGTAATTTTCCCTTTAGAATTATTACAATTTGGTTGAGTAATACTATAGGTTGGGATAGTAGGAAAGTCCGTAGGTAAATTTATTTGAATACTAACTGATTCTGATTCACAGCCTGCAGAATTCTTAATCTTAATCTTATATGGTCCGGAAGGTAAATTAGTAGCAGTAGCATTTGTTGTCCAACTTAATCCATTATCAAAACTATAAGCAAAGGCAACTGTTGTAATACTAATTGAACCAAAGGGATTCGTACAACTTATTGGTTGAGAAATGACATAATTTGGTATTTCTACTGCATCAAGAGGTGGATTGATAGTTACTTTAACAGATGGAGATGGGCATCCGGTAGAACTATTTTTAATTTTAATAAAATAGTCACCTGGATCTAAATCTGTAGCAGTAGGGCTAGATGACCATGTAAGTCCGTCATCAAAACTATATTGATTAGCATTAGTATTTACAGATATTTTTCCTTTGGACGAAGTACAGCTACTAGGCTGTTGGATTGAAATAATAGGTTTTTGAGCAGGCGGATTTACATTGTAAAGATAGACTGAACTGTAATTTGATTCGCATCCTAAATTGTTTTTTATTTTCAAATCATAAGATCCTGGTTGCAAATTATTAAAAGTTCCACTAGTATACCAAGTGATTCCGTTATCAATACTGTATTGAGCTGTAATTGTAGTTATGCTTATGGTGCCTAAAGATTGACAATTTGGCTGTGTTATAGAGTATAAAGGTGCATTTAGGAAAAATGGTGGAACATAAATGTTGATAGGATAGGATTCGCATCCTATTTCATTTTTAATAATAACTGCGTAAATGCCTGCCTCTAAATTTTGTGCTACAGGATTTGCACTCCAAGTAGCGCCATTATCAAAACTATAAAATGCTGACGGAGTGGTTATTGAAATGCTTCCTCCTGTTCCGCAAATAGGATTTGTTTTTGTATAGCTTGGATTTGGTAAATAATAATGATATAATGTTTCCACTCTCGACCAAGATTCACAGCCTAAGTTGTTTTTTACTTTAATTAAATAATTTCCAGCCGATAAATTTGAAGCAATATTGTATTGACTCCAAGTCATACCACCATCAAAACTATATTGATCAAAAATAGGATCTACTGTAATAGTTCCTCTGTTTCCAGATTCGCAAGTAGGTTGAGTAACTTGAATATTAAATCCCGTTAAATACTCCTCGGTGAAATGAACTGAATTGATAGTTTCCGAGATACAACCAAATTCATTTTTAATTTTAGGATAATAAAAACCATTAGGTAGATTAGTAGCTTTAGGGTTTGTCCCCCAAGTTTCTCCGCCATCAAAGCTGTAAAATGGTGCCGGTGTGGTAATTGTAATAGTTCCTCCTTTACCACAAGATGGATTAGTAACGATAAAATCAGCCTCTTTTATTTTAAAAGGCATTATTTCGGTAACTAGATTTCCTGACTCGCATCCTGCTGCATTTTTAATTTTTAGTTGATACTTAAATCCTACTGGAAGATTTAAAGCTGTAGAGTTAGTGCTCCAACTTAAACCACCATCAAAACTATATAAGGCGGCTGATGTCGTAATTGTAATACTTCCTGTAGCATTACTATCACAAGTTGTTGGTTGCACTATTGTATAAGCCAGATTATCAAGGAAATTTGGGTTAAGAACAAATCCATTCGCTGCACTTATACAGCCTGATTTGTTTTTAATCCTAAGAAAGCCACTTACGCTACCATTTGGATATTTAATGAGATTTGGATCTGTACTCCATGTTGCTCCATCATCAAAACTATAAAATGCAGCAGGAGTAGTTATGGTAACAAGTCCTGGAGTAGTGCAAGTAGGTTGTGTAGCGACAAATTCAGGAGCTTCTAGAAAATAAGTATTATTTATGGTAGCGGCAGTAAAATTTGATTCACAACCTAAAGAATTTTTTATTTTTAAGAAGTAAGTTCCATAATCTAAACCAGATTTTGTTGAGTTTGTACTCCACGTTACACCTCCATCAAAGCTGTAAGATGCAGCAGGAGTTGTAATCGAGATACTCCATTTTGATTCCGTTTCGCAATTTGGATCAATTATTTTAAATGTCGGATCATCAAGATAAAAAGGAGGTAAATAGGCATATTCAACATCGGATTCACAGCCTATTTCATTTTTAATTTTTATATTATAATAACCCGAAGCTAAATTAGATGCCGTTGGATTTGTTGTCCATGTTTCACCATTGTTAAAACTATAAAAAGCTGCAGCAGAAGTTATGGTAATGCTACCATTTGTAGCACATGATGCCTCTACTAGGGTGAATGTTGGTTTAGGTAAATAAAAATTAATTTTAACTTCAGAAACAAGAGATTCGCAACCCAATGCGTTTTGTGTTTTTAAGAAATAATTGCTAGGTTTTAAATTTGAAAAAATGGGTGTATTCTGCCACGTTTTTCCGTTATCTATACTGTATTTGTTTGAGGGTTTTAAAAAAGAAATAATTCCGGTTTCACTGCATGTAATTGGTTGATTAACTTTGAATTCAGGGTAAGAATTCACATACTCATTAAAATAAATTTGATATATATGAGGTTTAGATACACATCCATTTTCATTTTTAATTCTAATATTATAATAACCATTAGGTAAATTAGATGCAGTTGAATTAGTTGTCCAAGTTTCTCCATTGTCAAAACTATATTCGGATGCGGGTGTGGTAATGTTAATAGTTCCCCCTTCGTTGCAGGTAGGCTGCGATATAGTATAAGCTGGAGATTCAATATAGAACGGAAAGAGAAAGACACTTTGTGCAAAAGATTCGCATCCGCTACTATTTCTTATTTTTAGTAAATAATTTCCTGAAGGTAAATTTGTTTTGATAGCATTATTTTGCCAAGTGGTTCCATTATCAAAACTAAACTGCGATGCTGAGGTGGTTATAGTGATAGTTCCTCCTGAATTACAAGTTGGTTGAATAGTTGAAAATGCTGGTCTGTCTAGTAAGATTGGGGGATCAATTGTTACAATTGTAGGTGTAGAAATACAACCAGAACTGGTTCTTGTTTGAATATAATATTTTCCGTATTCTTTTGTGACAAAGTTGGCATCTGTTTGCCATACCAAATCTTTTGTACCATAATTGTCATCTGAAAGGAAAGCCAAACCTTTATCAAAACTATATTCTATTCCCGGTTCATTAACTTTAATATAACCATTTGTATCTTGACAAGAAGGTTGAACTACTGTTACAGAAGGATTGGGAATTGAATTATTTACAGTTATTTTTGAGCTTATGAAGCATTCATTTCCATCTGTAACTTTTACAGTATATTCCCCCAAATTTGTTTTAAGTGAAGGAATTGAATAAGATTTATTAGTTCCTCCGTTTATCGCTATCCCGTTTAAATACCATTGAAAAGTTGTTCCTAAATTCAGGGTTTTATTCAGGTTAGCAGTCAATATTAAATCATTATTACAGAAATTTCCACTCTGGATAATAGTAACACCAAAATTTTCAGAAGTATTTAATCTTAAATTATCATACAAGAAAGAAGGCTCATAATCAGTGTTAAATGATGGAGGTAATGTTTTCTCTGGTCCTATCATTATTGCGTTAATCTCAATATTTGGGATAAAACTAATTGTTATTTCTCCCCAAACAGTCTGTGGTTGGTATAAAACTTTTCCAATTTCAACCCAGGATTGGTCAAATGAACTTGGATCTGAATTGGTATATAATGGTAAATTATCTTTTTTATTACATCCATAAAGTGTTACATAAGTAGGTGCTAAAAAATTAAAATCAAAACGTTTACTTAAGTTGGTTGTTTCGATACTCATTAATGTAGCAATATTCAGTGTTAACTGATAGTTTACTCCAGTAAGTAATGGAGATGATAATTTAGTAGCGATATATTCTTTTTTATTGTTTTTATATACAGCTCTCACAATTCCTTTACCATCTGGAAAATTTTGAAGATTTTTGGTATAAATAGTATTAAAAACATTGCAGTCTTTGTTTATGTAGTCTGGGGATGGAATTGTTCCTTTTGTCCAAAGATTGATTGTCGGAATGTCATCATAACCTTGAGGACAATTTGTTTTTTCTTCAAAAGAAGGATTCGGAAGTAGCGAAGTTATTATAGAGTTATTGCAAATACAATCACTATCATTTAAGTCAATTTTTCCGTCACCATCATCGTCAATACCATTGTCACAATTTTCTTGTGCAGAGCAGAAAGCAGAAAATAATAAAAAAAGGAAGAGTAATTTTAGATTCATTTTTTTAATTTAAACAACCGTAAATGTAATTAAATATCTACAGATTACATAAAAACTAAAAATTGCCTTATTTTATATTTGAATCTAAAGAATAAATAAAAATGTAGCTTTTTACTTTTGTATAAATCCCATAAATATCCCTTATTTTTGCACTAAACTTATTTCTTTTGAAAACCAAACTATTCTTAATTACGCCTCCTTTTACCCAACTGAATACACCGTATCCGGCAACTGCTTATATCAAAGGGTTTCTGAATACCAAAAATATTGCGTCTGTTCAAGCAGATTTGGGTATCGAAGTGATTTTGAAATTGTTTTCGAAAGAAGGACTTGAAAATTTGTTTAAAGTTTCAGGTTTAAAGATTAACGTTGGAGAAATCTCAGACAACTCGAAACGTATTTTCGCTTTACAAGATGAATATCTAAAAACGATCAATCCAGTTATTGCTTTCCTTCAAGGAAAAAATCCAACATTGGCACTTCAAATTTGTCAGGAAGATTTTTTGCCGGAAGCATCCCGATTTGCGCAATTGGAAGAACTCGATTGGGCTTTTGGAACTATGGGAACACAGGACAAAGCAAAGCATTTAGCGACATTGTACCTTGAAGACATCTCTGATTTTATTGTGGAATGTGTTGATGATAATTTTGGTTTCAGCCGCTATGCAGAACGTTTGGGACGAAGTGCAAATTCTTTTGACGAGTTGTACGAAGCCTTGCAACAAGAACCAACCTACATTGATAATTTACTTCTTTCGATTCTAAAAGAGAGAATAGAAACTATTCAACCTACATTATTCTTGATTTCGGTTCCGTTTCCAGGGAATTTATATTCGGCTTTTCGTTCCGCCCAATGGGTGAAAAAAAATTATCCTAATATTAAAATTTCAATGGGCGGTGGTTTCCCGAATACCGAATTGCGTTCGCTTTCGGATGCTCGAGTGTTTGAGTTTTTCGATTTCATTACATTGGATGACGGTGAAATGCCAATTGAAGAGTTAATTTCCAATATTGAAAATAAAGATTACAATTCCTATAAAAGAACTTTTCTGTTGGAAGAGGGGAAAGTAGTTTATAAAAATAATTCTCTAAAACACGATTACAAACAATCGCAAGTGGGAACTCCCGATTATTCTGATTTGCTTTTGGATAAATACATTTCGGTTATCGAAATTGTGAATCCAATGCACCGAATGTGGAGTGACGGACGCTGGAATAAACTCACTATGGCGCACGGTTGCTACTGGGGGAAATGTACGTTTTGTGATATTTCTTTGGATTATATAAAAGTATATGAGCCCGTTGCGGCCAATTTATTGTGCGACCGAATGGAGGAAATGATTGCTCAAACGGGCGAGAACGGATTTCATTTTGTTGATGAAGCGGCGCCTCCAGCTTTGATGCGCGCACTCGCACTCGAAATCCTTCGCAGAAAATTAGCAGTGACTTGGTGGACGAACATTCGATTCGAAAAAAGTTTTACTAAAGATTTATGTTTACTTCTAAAAGCATCTGGTTGTATAGCAGTTTCTGGCGGACTCGAAGTGGCTTCCGATAGATTATTAAAACTGATTGACAAAGGCGTAACTGTCGAACAAGTGGCGAAAGTCACCCGAAATTTCACCGAAGCTGGCGTTATGGTTCATGCCTATTTGATGTATGGTTACCCTACGCAAACCATTCAGGAAACCGTGGACAGTCTGGAAATGGTTCGTCAATTATTTGAAGTAGGTGTATTACAATCCGGATTTTGGCATCAGTTTGCGATGACCGCGCATAGTCCTGTTGGCTTGTATCCAGAGAAATTCGGTGTGATAAAAGAAACCGAAGCGATTGGAGCTTTCGCCAATAACGATATTAATTATACCGATTCCACAGGAATCGATCATGATAAGTTCAGTTTTGGACTCAAGAAATCCTTATTCAATTTTATGCACGGAATCTGTTTTGATTATGAGTTGCAGGATTGGTTTGAGTTTAAAATTCCAAAAACTAAAATTTCCCCTGATTTTATTTTTGACGCTTTGCAAGAAGACGATGATTTCAACATCAAGCCTACAGCAAAAATCGTTTGGTTAGGCGGGAAGCCATTTACAGAACATTTTACCAAATCCAAAAAAGGGAATTCTTGGGAAATGATGACTTTGACTTTCCATGATAAAAAAGAAAGTTTCAGTATTCAAACGAATAAAAAGGAAGGGGAATGGTTGGTAGAAATGTTACAGAAAATCTCTGTTTCGAATGCTAAAATTTATAATTATCAAGAAGTTAAAGCTGATTTCGAATCACATCTGGAGGACTTCGAATTGTTTTGGTACTCCAAACCAATTAAAACTCTTAGAGAATTTGGATTATTAGTGTTATAAATTTTTCTAACAAAACTATACCTATTTAGCATAAAACTTAATTTTAGTTTTACGAAAACGTTTTCTTTTACTTATTTTTACGATTCTAAAATAGAAACAAATGAGTATTGGTTATAAAGTTAATGTAAACGACACTTTTCATTTTGATTTGGAAAAGGAAAGTGTTTCACAACTGGATGCTGTGCGTGTGGAAACGAATAAGTTCCATATTTTACACGAAAACACTCCTTATCAAGCGGAAATCATCACTTCTGATTTTCTTCAAAAAAACTACACCGTCAAGGTAAACAACAACACGTATACCGTTGCCATTTCTAATCCTTTGGATATTTTGATTAAGGAAATGGGATTTGAAACGGGACTTACCAAACAAGTCAATTTTATCAAAGCACCTATGCCCGGATTGATTCTAGAAATCAGTGTTGTGGTAGGTCAAACTGTAAAAGAGAACGACAACCTGATTATTTTGGGTGCCATGAAAATGGAAAACAGTTTTCTTTCTCCGCGAGATGGCGTTATCAAAACCATTTCGGTAGTGATGGGAGATGCCGTGGATAAAGGCCAGTTGTTAATTGAATTCGAGTAGAGATAAAAGATACAAGATAAAAAGAACCAAGAATTTATATTTCTTTGCTCTTGCAGCGAAGCGGTCTTTATTCTTTTAGTCTTATTAAATATGAAAAAAATATTAGTTGCCAATAGAGGGGAAATCGCCATCAGGGTGATGAAAACCGCACAAAAAATGGGCATTAAAACTGTAGCAGTTTATTCTACTGCCGATAGAAATGCACCGCACGTAAAATTTGCTGATGAAGCCGTTTGGATTGGAGACGCCCCTTCAAGTCAATCCTATTTATTGGGGAGTAAAATCATAGAGGTTGCAAAATCTTTAAATGTGGATGCTATTCACCCCGGTTATGGTTTCCTGAGTGAGAATGCAGATTTTGCTGAAGAAGCTGAAAAAAACAACATTATTTTTATTGGTCCAAAGTCGAAAGCGATAAAAATAATGGGAAGTAAACTAGCGGCCAAAGATGCCGTTAAGCAATACAATATTCCAATGGTTCCCGGTTTTGACGAAGCCATTACTGATGTCGAAAAAGCAAAAGTCATTGCGAAGCAAGTTGGTTTTCCAATACTGATTAAAGCTTCAGCAGGTGGTGGAGGAAAAGGAATGCGTGTCGTAGAAAGCGAAGCTGATTTCGAATCTCAAATGGATCGTGCCATAAGTGAAGCAATTGCTGCTTTTGGAGATGGTTCTGTTTTTATCGAAAAATATGTGGGTTCGCCAAGGCATATCGAAATTCAAGTTATGGCAGACAGTCATGGCAATGTGTTGTATTTATTCGAAAGAGAATGCAGCATCCAGCGTCGTCACCAAAAAGTGATAGAAGAAGCGCCTTCTTCCGTTTTAACACCGGAATTACGTAAAAAAATGGGTGAAGCTGCTGTTTTGGTTGCCAAATCCTGTGATTATTTAGGGGCTGGAACCGTTGAGTTTTTATTGGACGAAAATAATAATTTCTACTTCTTGGAAATGAATACCCGTTTGCAGGTAGAACATCCCGTTACAGAATGGATTACCGGAACCGATTTGGTCGAACTGCAAATAAGAGTGGCAAGAGGAGAAGCATTGACAATCAAACAAGAAGATTTGAAAATAAAAGGACACGCGATGGAATTGCGTGTGTATGCCGAAGATCCGATGAATGATTTCCTACCGAGTGTAGGGCATTTGGATGTGTATCAATTACCTGTTGGTGAAGGAATTCGTGTGGATAATGGTTTTGAGCAAGGGATGGATATTCCCATTTATTATGATCCAATGTTAGCCAAATTAATCACTTATGGTGAAACCCGTGAAGAGGCTATTCAAATTATGATAAAGGCTATTGAAGATTATCGTGTGGAAGGTGTGCAGACAACGTTGCCTTTCGGGAAATTTGTTTTTGAACATGAGGCGTTTCGTTCCGGAAAATTTGACACGCATTTTGTAAAAAACTATTACAAAGCCGATGTGTTGAAAAAACAAATGGAGCAAGAAGCTGAAATCGCTGCTTTGGTAGCGTTGAAACAGTATTTTGAAGATCAAAAAATCGTACGCTTACTACATTAAAATAATGGTTTTAAATAAAATCAGCGAATTAGCGGTTAAAAAAAGAATAGTATGAAAGACAAAATAAATACATTAAACGATAAAATTGCCGAAGCTCATTTAGGTGGAGGTAAAAATAGAATAGCAAAACAACATTCGAATAAAAAGCTAACGGCAAGAGAGCGCGTTAATTATTTGATGGATGAAGGTTCATTTGAAGAAATTGGGATGCTGGTAACCCACCGTACAACTGATTTTGGAATGGAAACTGAAATGTATTATGGCGATGGAGTTATTACAGGATACGGAACCATAAACGGGCGATTGGTTTATATTTTTGCACAGGATTTCACGGTTTTTGGTGGTTCATTATCCGAAACCCATGCTGAGAAAATCTGTAAAATTATGGATATGGCAGTCAAAATGGGAGCGCCCATGATTGGACTGAATGATTCTGGTGGAGCACGTATTCAAGAAGGTGTTCGTTCTTTGGGCGGTTATGCCGATATTTTTTATAGAAACGTACAAGCTTCGGGAGTAATTCCACAAATCTCCGCAATTATGGGACCCTGCGCCGGTGGAGCCGTGTATTCTCCAGCCATGACTGATTTTACCATGATGGTTGAAGATACCAGTTACATGTTTGTAACAGGACCAAATGTGGTAAAAACCGTAACCAATGAAACGGTAACTTCAGAGGAATTGGGTGGTGCGAGCACGCATTCTACTAAATCTGGTGTGGCGCATTGTACCTCGACCAATGATGTGGAATGTCTGGAAGATTTGAAACGCTTGTTGAGTTATTTGCCACAAAGCAATAAAGAAAAAGCACACAATTTACCTTACGAACTAAATGATGAAGTTCGTACCAAATTAGCAACTATTATTCCGGATAATCCCAATAAACCGTATGACATGCACGAGGTGATTGGTGGAATTATTGACGAAAATTCGTTTTTTGAAATTCATAAAAATTATGCCGAAAATATCCTTGTTGGTTTTGCTCGATTGGGAGGAAAAAGCATTGGGATTATAGCGAACCAACCGATGATTTTAGCGGGTTGTCTCGATGTGAACAGTTCGAAAAAAGCAGCTCGATTTACCCGTTTTTGCGATTGTTTTAATATTCCGTTATTGGTTTTGGTGGATGTACCGGGATTTTTACCGGGAACCGATCAAGAGTGGAACGGAATCATTGTTCATGGTGCGAAATTATTGTACGCTTTAAGCGAAGCAACCGTACCGAGAGTGACCGTAATTACACGTAAAGCTTATGGAGGTGCGTATGATGTAATGAACTCGAAACACATTGGTGCCGACATGAATTTTGCTTGGCCAACTGCCGAAATTGCGGTGATGGGAGCCAAAGGAGCCTCTGAAATTATCTTCAAGAAAGAAATCAATGAAGCCGAAGATCATGAAGCAAAACTCTTGGAAAAAGAAGCGGAATATGCCGATTTGTTTGCGAATCCGTACACAGCAGCACAACGTGGTTTTGTAGATGAGGTAATTCTTCCTCAAGACACCAGACGCAAACTGATAAAAGCATTTAGTATGCTCGAAAATAAAGTTAGTGTGACTCCGAATAGAAAACACGGAAATATTCCTTTATAGTATTCTATAAGAATTGAAAAACCACCTGATGAAGGTGGTTTTTTGATTTATTGTAGTTTGTATTTAAAGTTTAAAAACCGGTAGGTGTTTTTTTTAGTATAATTTGACATTTTGTATCTTTCGCAGCTGACTAAAAAAATTAAACTAGAATTAGATTAAAAAACAACTAAATGAAATACAACAGATGTGGAAAAAGTGGTTTGTTACTGCCACAAATTTCTTTGGGATTATGGCATAACTTCGGTTCAGTGGATAGTTTTGAAAATGGAGAAAACATTGTCAAAGCAGCTTTTGATGAAGGAATTACCCATTTTGATTTGGCTAATAATTACGGTCCGGTTCCGGGTTCAGCAGAAACTAATTTTGGAAGAATCCTAAAGAATAATTTCCAGGGAAATCTGCGTGATGAAATGGTGATTACTACTAAAGCCGGTTACACTATGTGGGATGGTCCTTATGGCGACTGGGGTTCCCGTAAATATTTGTTGTCGAGTTTAGACCAGAGTTTGAAGCGCATGAATCTGGAATATGTAGATATTTTTTATTCGCATCGTTTTGATCCTGAAACACCTTTGGAGGAAACCATGATGGCTTTGGATTATGCAGTTCGAAGCGGAAAAGCATTGTATGCAGGGATTTCGAATTATAATGCAGAACAGACTAAGGAAGCTACTGAAATCTTGAAACGATTGGGAACGCCTTGCTTGATTCATCAAGTAAAATATTCGATGTTTGTGCGAGAGCCTGAAGCGGGATTACTAGATGTTCTCGAAGAAAAGGGAGTGGGTTGTATTGCTTTCTCACCTTTGGCACAAGGACTTTTAACGGATAAATACTTGAAAGGGATTCCAGAAAATTCAAGAGCTTTTAACCCAAATGGTCATTTAAAAACAGATGAAGTTTCAGAGGAAAGAATCCAAAAAATCATTCAACTGAATGCTATTGCACAACAAAGAAATCAATCATTGGCACAAATGGCTTTAGCTTGGCTGTTAAAAGATAACCGAATTACTTCTGTTTTGATAGGTGCAAGTTCTGTTGGTCAATTAAAAAATAATATTGACAGTTTACAAAATCTGGATTTCTCTACAGCCGAATTATTGGAGATTGAGAATATTTTGAGATAGTTAGAAAAGTTTGAACGAAAAGTGAAAATAAATATTTTGTAGAGCCAGAAATCAAGGTTTGATGGTTTTTGTAAAAGTATATCGTTGATAAATAAACCTTTATTGCAATGGACTCCATTGGCTTAAATCGATGGAGTTTTTTTTTATGATAAAAAAGATTAACTTGCGCCAAAGAAAAAAAGTGATATATCTTACAAAAACGGAAACTGTGTTTTGGTTTTTCTTTTATATTTGAGTGTATTCCATGAAGAGATTGATTAATTTAAATACGTATTCTAAACTACTATTGTTGATAATTTCGACAAGTATTTTCTTTTTTCTAATTTACATCTCGCTTTATCTTTATACTGTTCAAGAAGAAAGTCATTTTTACAAAATCACTTATAATCAATACGATAAAGAAGTGAAGTCTTTGTTTAGACTTAATTCCAAAACGCCTACAGCCACTATTATTGATGTTACCTACTGGGACGAGTTAGTCCATTTTACAAATACAAAAGACGAAAAGTGGTATAATAAGTATATTTTAAGGGAATTTGAATCGTATGAAGCTGATTACATTGGTATTTATGGTTTAGATCAAAAACTAATCAATAAGACAGTTTCTTCTAAGATTAAAAACTTTGATTTTATCCCAAAAGAGATGATGTCAGTGCTTTATAAATCTAAACTTAAAAGATTTTATATAAAAATTCCAGAAGGTATTGTTGAGGTTTTTGGAGCTACAATTCACCCTTCAAATGATCCTAAAAAGAATAAAACGAAGCCTTCCGGTTATTTTTTTATGGCCAGACTTTTAGACGAATCATTTATGAGTGCTTTAGGGAACATAAGCAGCTCAAAAGTTAATTTAGTTTCAAGCGATTATGTAATTGCAAATGAAGATGATTTTGTTATTGTAGGTTTACATTTAAAAGATTGGAAAAATGAAGTTGTAGCCAGATTGCTTTTTAAAAGACCTTTCAATTTAAATTATACGAACACTAAAGAGATTCTTTTTATTGTTGTTCTGGTTTCCTTGATTAATATTTTTGTCTACGTTTATTACACGAAACGATGGGTTTATAATCCATTAAAGCTAATTAAAAGTATTCTTGAAACGGGAAATATAAGTTCCATAAATAGCTTAAAAAGATCTGATGGAGAATTTGGATACATTGGAAACCTATTTGAAGAAAACAGCAATCAGCGGAAACAATTAGAAATTTCCAAGCAAAAAGCAGAAGAAAGCGATACGTTAAAATCATCTTTTTTGGCAAATTTATCGCATGAAATTAGAACACCCATGAATGCCATAATGGGATTCAGTGATTTACTTCATGATACAAAATTAGAAGAAGAGGAGAGATTAGAATATTTGAAAATTATAAAAAACAGTGGTGGCAACCTGGTTTCAATTATCGAAGACCTTATTGAAATGTCTAAAATTGATGCAAGGCAAATCATGCCTAATTATAAGGGATTAGATATAGAAAAGTGTATTACAGAATTGTATGATTCCATAAAAGTCACGATTCCTAAAGACAAAGAAATTCAATTTTATATTCTTGAAAATCCGGAGAAACTTCAGGGGGATATTCTAACGGATGAAACAAAACTGAAACAGATTATAGTTAATTTAATCACTAATGCGTTAAAATTTACCGATAGAGGTTTTGTGGCTTTTGGATATTCAATAAACAAAGAAAAAGAAGTTTTAGAATTTAAGATTGAAGATTCAGGAATGGGAATCAGCGAAAGTTATTTAAAAGTAATTTTTGATAGATTTAGAAGAATTGAGGGCGATGGATCGGTTGAATTATCTGGACTAGGATTGGGCTTGTCAATTACAAAAGCTTATGTAGAAATGTTGGGTGGAGAAATAAAGGTAAAATCCACAATTGGACAGGGTTCCGTTTTTTCATTTTCGATACCATTAAAATTTGATCGAACGATAAAAGCAATAAAACCAAAAAAAGTAAAATCTTTTTACAGGAATTATGACAATGAAATTATTTTAGTTGCAGAAGATGATACCATTAATTTCTTGTTATTGAGAAAAATTATTGAATCAAAAAATCATACTGTTCTAAGAGCTAAAAATGGACAAGAAGCTGTAGATATTTGTACAGAGAATCCAAACATTACTTTGGTGTTTATGGATATAAAAATGCCTATTTTGGATGGCTATCAAGCTTTCGAAAAAATAAAAGTAATAAAACCAGAACTTCCTGTCGTAGCCCAAACGGCTTATTCCTCATTTGAAGATAGAGAAAAAATGATGCAATTTGGTTTTACGGACTGTATCACAAAACCATTGGATAAGGAAAAAGTATTCGAGCTGCTGGATGCTGTTTTTATGGGAATCAATAAATAAAGTTTAGGGTATTTAATTGAATACTTTTGATTGTGCTCTCTTTAGTGATTTCTAATGGTTTTCAAAATTTTTAGAATCTGACTTCTTTTGCTCTTGCAATTTTTTAAACTTTTCCTCTCATTTATAGCTGTAATTTTACTAGATTTAAAACATGACTAAGCATGCATGAATCGTTAATCAATGTTTAAAATGATTTTAAACTGCTGCTTAATTTTCCAAAACTTATATTTCAAAGAATTTAAATTACAAACACATGGTTTTTAAATCGATAAATCCGTTTTCACAACTAATTATTGCCGAACACGAAGTATTGACAAATGCGCAATTGAATCAAAAATTGCAATTATCAGAACGCGCATTTAAAAACTGGAAACAAACCACATTTGAGCAAAGAGCAGATTGGATGAAAAAGCTAGCTAACATTCTTAGAGAAAAGAAAGAGGAGCTCGGTTTGTTGATTACCAATGAGATGGGTAAGGTGCTATCAGAAAGTATTTCTGAAGTAGAAAAATCAGCTGGAAACTGTGACTTCTATGCCGAAAATGCTGAAAAAATGCTGAAAGATGAATATTATGATACTCCTTTCAAAAGTATGTCGGTTTATGATCCAATGGGAGCTGTTTTTGCTATAATGCCTTGGAATTATCCTTTTTGGCAAGTGTTGCGTTATGCTGCTCCGGCAATTATGGCGGGCAATGTGACACTTTTGAAACATGCGCCAAACGTTATTGGTTGTGCCAAAGCTATTGAAAATGCTTTTTTGGAAGCTGGTTTTCCTGAAGGTGTTTTTCAACAAATTACGATTGATATTCCTCAGGCCGAAAGTGTAATTGCGGCGGATATTGTGCATGGAGTTACTTTGACCGGAAGTGAAATGGCGGGATCATCTGTGGCTTCATTGGCAGGAAAACATATCAAAAAATCAGTCATGGAATTGGGAGGTTCAGATGCATTTATAGTTTTGAATGATGCAAATCTTGAAAAGGCAGCTACGGTTGCAACACAATCCAGAATGCTAAATGCAGGTCAGGCTTGCATTTGTGCCAAACGATTTATTGTTACAGAGAAAGTAGCGGATGAATTTACAGCGCTTTTTACCCAAAAAATAAAATCATTGCAACAAGGAAATCCATTACAGCAAGGAATTAATATGGGGCCACTGGCTAGGCTTGATTTAGCGGAGAAATTAGCAAATCAATTGGAAAAATCATTACAACAAGGTGCTAAATTAATAGTAGGCGGGGAGCGCGAAGATTGTAATTTTCAACCTACGCTAATAGATTTTGTTGATTCAAATAATATTGCTTTTCAGGAAGAAACTTTTGGACCGTTAGCAACTGTTATTAGAGCTAAAGATGAGAATGATGCTATAACTATTGCTAATAATCATAGATATGGATTGGCTTCTGCAATTTGGACAGAAGATCGAGAAAATGCATATAGACTGGCAAGGAGAATTGAAGCAGGAAATGTGTTTGTGAATTCATTAGTGCGATCTGATTCTAGGGTTCCTTTTGGAGGCATAAAAAAATCAGGTTATGGCAGAGAATTAGGTGCAATAGGAATCAAAGAATTTATAAATATGAAGTCATTGATTATAGAATAATAGTATTTAGTGCATATTATAAGTAAAGAATCGAGAACAGGAATTGTATTTATAACAAATCTGTTCTCGATTTTTTTATTCACTCGATTCCTATTTATAAAAGTATCAAGTTGTCAATTCATTACTTGATTTAAACTTATTAATAGGTGTAAATAGCTGCTTTTAAATCTTTTGGTTTATTGGAAAGAATCACAATAAATGCAGACCCTTTAAGCGCAGCATTTTGTTTTAATCGTTTTTCACCGTTATCAGAAAACGATAAAGAAGATTCTCCTTTCGTTCCTCCGTAAAAACTTGTAATTATCCCAGATTCTTTCAATCCGATGGTTTGATGTTTTTTTAGTACAACAACTTTTTTATAATCTGATTTTCCATTTAGTTGAATTTTTTCAGATATGATTTTAGAATCACTTTTTGACTTTTCATTCAATTGTGCTACCGCGTATTGACTGATTGTCTTTTCTTCGACGCTTTGAGGTAACGTATAGTAAACTAAATTATTTGCTGTTTTAATAAAGTTTATATCCATCGTTTCGCCATCATGTTTGATAATTTGATGGGTTTGTGCAATTAATGAAGTTGTAAATAAAATAGTGAACGCTATAAATAAATTTTTCATGTGTTTAGATAATAGTAAAGGTGTATGTTCCCAGTTTTAAATTGGGACATATATTAATAATGTTTTTTTAGTAAAAATTAGGGATTAAACTATTTCTGGCGGAGGAGTGAAATTTTTTAAAGCAAACTCTTTGACTACAAATAAATCGAAAGAATTAATTCGGGCTTTATTAAAAGAGTAATATTCGAAACAATTAAAAAGTTCAATTGAATCCATGAACAGTAGTTTTAGCTTACTCTCAAAATTGTTTTCTTCGGTGTTATTTTCGGCTAGTTCATAAAAATCATATTGCTTCTCATGAATAAGTATTGAAAGTTTATCACTTACCCAAATAAGGGAAAAAGTGAGGAATACAAGTAAAACGGAAATTTTAAGTGCTAAACGAAACATGGTTTAAAAGTACTAAAAAAGGAATCTGATCACAATTAAAATTTTCATAAAATTAGTGTTAATAATAGGGTGATTTAGTTTTTTATCACTTTTGATTTAGCCGCTTTTTCAATGTAGTCTAAATTGTGTTTCCTTTGATGAAAATTTTATATATAGATGTCTTTGTATAAAAAAATCAGTACATCAAGTCTCTATTCTTAAAATTGATTATTTATTTTAATGTGTGTTTTTTATAGGGGTTTGATTTTATTTCACGCAAAAATGTCTGTAAAAAATGATTTTTAAGATTTATATATGGTTTATAATTCAAAAAAATAGGGGTAGGTGTTTAAAAACTGATTATTAAATTTTTAAAATTGATGCTTTAAAATACGGAATATCTATTATTTTTTGTTGATTTTTCGTTATTAATAATTCTTCTCAAAACAAGGCAAAAAAGTGCCAAATAGTAATTCAAGTGAAATAAAAGTTAATAAATTCGCTTCAGAAACAAGAAAATTTCACATTAAAAAAAGTGCATTTCAAAGCAGTTTTCTGGATTATAAGTACTAGAATTTTTTAAACCGTATAAACTAAGACCAAAATAATAACCAAACTAGATTACTAATTAAAACCAATTAAAGATGAAAAAAAACCTAGCTATTTTAGCATTAATGCTAACAACAAGTTTAACTTTCGCACAAGACGCTCCAGTTGCACCTTCAACTACTTTTGCAGGATCTGCTGATGCATATTATAAATATGATTTTTCTGGTGTAGACAACAGTTTGACCAGTTTTACAAATTCTCACAATTCATTTGAATTAGGGATGGCTTCCATCGAAGCATCTCATAAAATGGGGAAAGCATCTGTTTTTGTTGATTTGGGGTTTGGAAACAGAGCTGCTCAATTTACTTATAATGATGCCGCTTCAACTTTCATGATCAAACAATTGAATTTCACTTATGAATTTTCAGATAAATTTAAAGTTACTGCAGGTAGTTTTGGAACCCATGTAGGATATGAACTTCTAGATGCGGTAGATAATAAAAACTACAGTATGTCTTATGCATTTACTTACGGTCCATTCTTTAATACTGGGGTAAAAGCACAATATACTTCTGGAAAATTCAGCTTCATGGCTGGAGTTTCAAATCCAACAGATTTTAAAACAACAATTGAAGCAGGTTCAAGCCAAAAAACGTTCATAGGTCAATTAGGCTATGTTGGTGATACTGGAAGTGCATATTTCAATGTTACTTCTGGAAGTAGTAATCCTTCTTCTGATGAGAACAAAACACAATTTGATTTTGTAGGTTCAAAGAAAGTGAGTGATTCATTCTCTTTAGGATTCAACGGTACTTATGCAATGACTAACAATGACTTTGATAGTACATTAGATGGTGAATGGTTTGCTTTAGTAGGATATGCAAATTTTGCATTGAAAGAATCATTAAGTTTAGCTTACAGATTAGAGTATTTGGATGCTAAAGATGCAACTGCTGGACTTGGTTCACTTGCTGGAACTAGTGTTGTAGGTAATACTTTATCACTAAACTATAAAGTAGGAAACTTGACTATTATTCCTGAATTCCGTGTTGATACAGCTTCAGAAGATATCTTTACAAACAGTGATGCTGCGCCAAAAGGTTTAACAGCTTATGCATTACTTGCAACAACATACTCATTCTAGTATTGAAATAATATTTTTTTTTTTAGCTGCCAAGATGCTTTTAAGTATTTTGGCAGCTTTTTTTTGTTTAGATATTACAGTTGGATTTGTTATGCAGTCATAAAAACTTTAAGGGTTCATGTATTACTTGCAACAACTTGTTCATCTTGTATGGAGTCGTTATTATGCTTCCGGTTTTATGTCAGCCTGTTTGTTTAGCTTTTAAAAGTAAAAGAAGTCTATATTAGGATAAACTACGAGAAGAGTTTGAAAAAGTATTTAAATAAAAAAACGGTTCTTTGAATGATTCAAAAAACCGTTTTTATAGGTGTTTGTATAATATAAACTATTTACTGTTTTTTGTAAATAGAATAAATGGTGTTTATTGTTTTTTCATCTAATACTTCATTGACTTCTGTTTGAATATAATGTAGTTTAAAAGCAGTTATTGCTGCGGGTAAATTTTTTGTATCATATCCTATAATTCGCAATCCTTGTTCTATATTGAAATTAATAGGCGCAGTTTCTAAAAACTCATCTGACCAAATACCAAAACCTTTGTCGGCTAATATTTTCCAAGGAAACAATTGGCTAGGGTCTTTTTTTCTGGTTGGTGCAATATCTGCGTGACCAATAATGTTTTGAGCAGGAATATTGTAATCTTTTTTTAGCTTAGTCAAAAGTGCCAGTAAGCTGTTGATTTGTAATTCAGAAAAAACTTCAGATCCATTATTGTCTAGTTCAATTCCTATTGATGTTGAATTGATATCTGTATTTTTTCCCCAAGTACCAGCACCTGCATGCCACGCTCTTAAATAATCATTCAACATTTGAACCACTTTACCGTCATCCGAAATTAGATAATGGGAACTCACTTGAGATTCTATTTTGGTGAATGTTTTTAGTGTTTGTTGTAATGAATCCTGTGCGGTATGATGAATAATAATGAAATTCGGCTTTCTTAAATTAAAATTTACAGTTCCTATCCATTCCGTATTGACACCGTTTTGCAAAGGTGTAGACCCCATTTTTGAAAGAGTATCTTTATAGGTATGCAACTGTTTTGTGTATAGTGTGTCAATGTTTATTTCTACATGAGGAATAACAGGTAATGGCTGCGGATCTTTATTAGAAATAGTCTCTTTTAATGTTTTGAGTTTAGAGTCATAAATTTTTTCACTCTTTTTATAAGGATTTGTTGAGCAGGATGCAGCGATAACTGCCAAAATAAGGTAATAAAAAATTTTTCTCATGTAGGTTTTCATTTAGCAACAGACTAAAAATCGATTAATTAGATTTCTTTTTAGATTTCGATTTTTTAGGATTCTTAGCTTCTTCATTCATAGCTATATATTTCTCCTTTTGGTCTTTGTTTAATAATTCCATTATTTTTCTATCAGTAGTTTCTGAAAGAACTGTTATGTTTTTTATTTTTTCATCTTGGCTAACTTCTGCTTTTATAAGCATGCCTTGAGTTTTTATGCTTTCGGTCAAAATATTTGAGATTGCAATTACCTGAAGTTCGTCCAGAATAAGTTCCGGTTGTATTCGCTTCATGATTTTTCCAACCGTTACTTCAACAGGAATTTCTTTTGGTTTGTCTTGAGTTCTGGATTGATCCATTGCACTATTCATTCTACGATTACTTCCATAACCATTACCGTAACCGTTTCCATATCCGCCATTACCGTATTGCGCCGAAATTATATTTGTTGATAATAATACAAATGCGATGATTAATAGTGATTGAAATGATTTCATATTTAGTTTTTAAAATGGATTAAAATCGTCTTAAGAAAATTATGCTGGTTCTCCGTATAAATCAAATTCTGTTGCTTCAATAATTTTTATCATTACAAACTCACCCGTTTTCACATAATGTTTTGATGCGTCAATTAAGACTTCATTATCTACATCAGGGCTGTCAAATTCAGTTCTTCCTACAAAATGTCCACCTTCTTTTCTGTCAATGATACATTTGAATGTTTGTCCTACTTTCTCTTGGTTTAAATCCCAGGAAATTTGCGATTGTAATTCCATGATTTCGTTTGCGCGTTCTTGTTTTACGGTATCTGGAACATCATCCTCCAGTGCGTAAGCATGCGTATTTTCTTCGTGAGAATAAGCAAAACAACCCATTCTGTCAAACTTCATTTCTTGAACAAAATCTTTTAATATGTTGAAATCCTCTTGTGTTTCTCCAGGATATCCTACAATCAAAGTAGTACGAATAGCCATTCCGGGAACTGCAGCGCGGAAATCTTTTAATAATTTTGTTGTTTTTGCTTGAGTTGTTCCACGACGCATTGATTTCAAGATAGAATCTGAAATGTGTTGCAACGGAATATCAATATAATTACAAATTTTAGGCTCGCGCTTCATGATTTCCAGAACATCCATTGGGAAACCGGTAGGGAAGGCGTAATGCAGACGAATCCACTCAATTCCTTCTACTTTTACTAATGCTTCCAATAATTCTCCCAGAGCTCTCTTTTTGTAAAGGTCTAAACCGTAATACGTTAAATCCTGAGCAATCAAGATCAATTCTTTTACGCCGTTTTTAGCTAATCCTTCCGCTTCTTTTACTAATTTTTCAATAGTTTGTGAAACGTTTTTTCCTCGCATTAACGGAATCGCACAAAAGCTGCACGGTCTGTCGCAACCTTCTGAAATTTTTAAATAGGCATAATTTTTTGGAGTCGTAGTCAATCGTTCCCCTAATAATTCATGCTTATAATCCGCTCCTAAAGCTTTCAATAATTGTGGTAATTCTGTAGTACCAAAAAACTGATCTACATTTGGTATCTCTTTTTCTAAATCGGGTCTGTAACGTTCAGATAAACATCCTGTAACGAATACTTTGTCGACTAAACCTCTTTCTTTCTTGTCAGCATATTCCAAAATCATATTTACTGATTCTGCTTTAGCATTATCAATAAATCCACAAGTATTTATTACAATAATATTTCCCTCTTCAGCTTCCGGAGCTTCGTGCGTAACGTCCTTTCCGCTTGCGCGAAGTTGTCCCATTAGCACTTCACTGTCATACACATTTTTCGAACACCCAAGAGTGATTACGTTGATTTTATTCTTTTTTAACGACTTAGTTCTCATAACATTAGAATCCCGATAATTTGGGAATTTTGCAAAATTACAATTTTTATTTTTAGGACCATAAATCTTTGTGTTTTTTATGGAGCTATTCCTGCTGGTCCCGAAAAAACGGGAGGATTTCTCCCGACGCTTCGGGACTATCAGGGCTAAAAAAAATCCGTTCCATGATAACGAAACGGATTTTAAATTTTATTTTTCAGATTGATTACAATTCAAATAATAATGTTACTGAAACATTGTTGTTTATCGCCTCAATACTGGCACCATCTGTAAATCCTTGATTGAAAAATGCTTGTTGTGAGTTTCTTTTGGCGTATGAATAGGCCAAATCTACTTTGGTAGAACCAAAACTGTACCCTAAACCTGCTGAATATCCAGTTAAATCTCCTATTGTTACGGAGTTTTTGTAAGGACTTTGTTCGTAACGATATCCTGCTCTTAGACTCAAAGCATCAATTTTATATTCAGCACCTATTCGTAGTTCGCCTGTTGTATCTAAGATTGAATTCATATCACTGTTTAAATCATTAAAATAAGGATCGTTTTCAGGTTTGAATTTAGTATTACTATAATCCTTAATAGCGTAATCAACACTTATTAAACCAGATTTTCCAAAAACATAAGCAAAACTTCCGGTTAGTTTGCTTGGAGTTTGTAATTTATAAGGCTCGTAAATATTAACGATTTGTGGATTTACAACATCATTGGTGTCGTCAGCATTTGTTGCGCTGCTTACTGCAAATAGTCTTTGCGATAACTCATCATTTAATTTATACCATGTAGATGATTCGTAAGCCAGACCTAAACGAATTTCATCAGAAACCTTTGCGATTGCACCCAATTGAAAAGAGAATCCTGTTCCGTAAGTGTATAAGTCATTTTCAAAACTTAATCGAGTTACTGTATAATCATTTGTTAATGGGGCATTATTCTCTTCGAAAAAAGTAGATGATTTGTGAAAGTCGGTAAAATGAGAGTTCAAATTCAGACCTATATACAGTTTGTCATTATATGATGTCGCTGCATTAAAAGATAATTTTCCGTTATATCCAGTGCTGTAAATAGAGTTTTCTTGGTAATAATTACCTCCAGTTGGAACATTTGATATGTAAGGGGAATTATTATTAGTTTCGTCAACTGCATCAATAATAAAACCTTGGTAACCTAAAAATGCTTGTTGGGCTGCAAATCCATTTAAATTTGGATACTGGTTATTAGGGAGATTGCTTCCTAAAAAGGAATATAAATCAGATATAGATTCTCCGGGATTTGTATTTACAAATTCTTGAGGTACCGGAGCTCCATTATTAGAATTGTTGGCATAACTTAAAAAATAATCGCCTATAGAATTGTTTGGGTTGGTTCCGGCAGAGAAAAAGCCATTGTCAAAATTTTTAATGTTTTCGTAATTAACACCCAATGAAATCTTTTTCCAATTGCTGTTTGGATTTTTGTTATTAAAAACAAAAACGGCACCCGCTTGATTCAAATCAAAGGAATTGTTTTTCTCGCTTGTCGTGCTGCCAAAATAATTAGACTTATTTTTTGTGTCAAAATTACTTAAGGTAAGAGTCATTTGGTTGTTTGTAAACACTGCTGAACCTGCAGGATTTACATTTAGAGAGGATAAATCCCCGCCAAGAGCTCCAAAAGCACCACCCATTGCTCTAAAACGAGCTGTTCCGTTCAGGTTGTCCTGTGCGTAATGCATGGCATCTGATATTTCTTGTGATTGTGCAACGCTTGCAGTGAAGCCTAAAGCTAATAAAAATATATATTTTTTCATTTTTAATTCGTAGGTTTTAATTTAATATCAAAATAGGAAGGTGTAGAAAGAATTATTATCCTCTGCCACCTCTTCCGCCACCGCCAGATGATCTACCGCCACCGCCAGAATTTCCCGAACTATTTGAGCTAGGAGTGTATGATCTGGAATTGTTATCGTTTCTTGAACTTGGAGTATATGATCTTGCAGGAGAGTTGTTTTCGCTACGTGTGCTACTTGTATTTGATCTTCTGCTAGGTGTACTGTTGGAATTGTTTTGATTTCTTGAAAATGTTGGACTAGTTCTATTGAATCCGTTTGTAGTACTTCTTCTGAAATCAGTATTCGTATTTCCTCTGTAATTTGAATTAGTTCTGCGACTAACGGTATTGCTCTGGTTTCTAGAGTAATTTGCTGAACTTCGGGTACTGTAATTTCTATTGCTACTTGTATTGGTAGTATAAGAAGAACCTCTTCTGCTTGCGTTATAAGAATAGGCTCTGTTATTGTAGTAATTTGGATATCCCCAATTATTACCATACCAGTTATTCCAGCCCCAGTTGTTTCCATACCAACTATTCCAACCCCAATTATTTCCGTACCAATTGTTTCCGTACCAATTATTCCATCCAAAACCAACGTTCCATCCCCATCCATAACCAGTATTCCAACCCCAGTTATTTCCATACCAATTATTCATTCCCCATCCATTGTCATAAACGTTTATGCTTACAGTTTGAGGATTACTGCCCCATCCGGGATAGTTGTTATAGTCTATACTGTCGTTTTCTATATTATAATCATTGTAATTGTCTACATCTGTAAAAATTTCTACAGGTTGGTTATTGTTCTGCAAAGACCCAAAGTAGTCTTTGTATTGATTATTTGGAGCATTTTGCGTCTCAACTTCTACAGCTCTTCTTGGAGTGTTACCATATATTCCGTCAGAATCATAGTAAGAACTGTTTTGGTAGGAGCCACAGGATGTCAACAGGACGCTCAAAAATCCAACAAAGTAATATATTGTTGGGTTTCGGAAGGAAAGAGTACTAGTTTTCATATATATGGAGTTTTTATTGTTGCACATTACAAAAATAGTTAGTTTTGCTGAACTATTTACTTAAAATTATTAATGCAAAATTTGTGCCAAATTATTCAATATGAGTAAGAACTTAACTACAAGATCAGAAGATTATTCAAAATGGTATAACGAATTGGTTGTTAAAGCCGATTTAGCCGAAAATTCAGGAGTTAGAGGCTGTATGGTTATCAAACCTTACGGATATGCAATATGGGAAAAAATGCAAGCTGAATTGGATCGAATGTTTAAAGAAACAGGTCATCAAAACGCCTATTTCCCACTATTTGTTCCCAAAAGCATGTTTGAGGCTGAAGAAAAAAATGCAGAAGGATTTGCAAAAGAATGTGCAATTGTGACTCATTATAGATTAAAAAATGATCCGGACAAACCAGGGAAACTTATGGTTGATCCTAATGCGAAATTAGAAGAGGAATTAATCGTTCGTCCTACAAGTGAGGCTATTATTTGGTCCACTTACAAAGGATGGGTTCAGTCTTATAGAGATTTACCTTTATTAATTAATCAATGGGCGAATGTAGTGCGTTGGGAAATGAGAACCAGGTTATTTTTGCGAACTGCAGAATTTTTATGGCAAGAAGGGCATACAGCTCATGCTACAAAAGCAGAAGCAGTTGAAGAATCAGAAAAAATGATGAATGTGTATGCTGATTTTGCCGAGAATTTTATGGCAATTCCAGTTATAAAAGGAATGAAAACTGAAACCGAACGTTTTGCAGGAGCTGAAGAGACCTATTGTATCGAAGCTTTAATGCAGGATGGAAAAGCTTTGCAAGCTGGAACATCACATTTTTTAGGTCAGAATTTTGCGAAAGCCTTTGATGTTAAATTTGCAAATGCCGAAGGGAAGCAAGAATATGTTTGGGGAACTTCTTGGGGGGTTTCTACTCGTTTGATGGGTGCATTAGTAATGACACATTCAGATGATCAAGGATTGGTATTGCCTCCTAGTTTAGCACCTATTCAGGTGGTGATTGTTCCTATTTACAAAACAGACGAGCAATTGGCCGCTATAACAGCCGAAGTAAATGTTTTGACAGCAGCTTTACGAAAATTACACATCTCTGTGAAATTTGATGATAGAACGACTCAGAAGCCTGGTTTTAAATTTGCTGAATGGGAATTAAAAGGAGTACCTGTTAGGATAGCAGTTGGTCCAAAAGATTTAGAAAATGGAACTTTTGAGGTGGCAAGAAGAGATACATTGACTAAAGAAGTAGTTTCTAAAGATGGAATTACAGCTTATATTGGTGATTTATTAGAGCAAATTCAAAAAGAATTGTTCGAAAAAGCATTAAATTACAGAAATACGCATATTACTGAAGTAAACAGTTTTGAAGAGTTTAAAGAGGTTTTAGATACTAAAGGAGGTTTTGTATCAGCACATTGGGATGGAACTGCAGCAACGGAAGAGAAGATTAAAGACTTGACTAAAGCTACTATCAGATGTATTCCTTTGGATAGAGTAGAAGAGGCGGGAAGCTGTGTTTTTACTGGGGAAAGCTCAGTAGGAAGAGTGTTGTTTGCAAAGGCGTATTAAAAAAAAATAATTTTTTTTGCATGTACTATTGTACGTTTCAAAAATAGTTGTATTTTTGCATCCGCATTAGAGAAGCAGGGCCCGTTCGTCTATCGGTTAGGACGCATGGTTTTCATCCATGTAAGAGCGGTTCGATTCCGCTACGGGCTACTATTTTTATTGCAGATTAAAGTTTTCCTGAACTTAGAAGGAAGTATGGCCCGTTCGTCTATCGGTTAGGACGCATGGTTTTCATCCATGTAAGAGCGGTTCGATTCCGCTACGGGCTACAATTTCAATATTTTAGATTGATAAAAACTTAGGGGATAATGGTCCGTTCGTCTAGGGGTTAGGACGCCAAGATTTCGTCTTGGTAACAGGGGTTCGATTCCCTTACGGACTACAAAAATTAGTAAAAGATAAAAAAATAATAAAATGGCAAATCATAAATCAGCTTTAAAGAGAATTAGAAGTAACGAAAAGAGAAGAGTATTAAACAGATACCAACATAAAACTACTCGTAACGCTATCAAAGCCTTGAGAATAGCTACTGATAAAACAGATGCTACTTCTAAATTATCAAGCGTGATATCTATGATTGATAAATTAGCTAAAAAGAATATCATTCATGATAACAAAGCTTCTAATTTAAAATCTAAATTAACTAAGCACGTTGCTAAATTGTAATTAATACAATTTTAAGATATAAAAAAAGCTCTCATTTTATGAGAGCTTTTTTTATATCTTATATTTTCTTCCTATTCCATCTTGTTCTTTAAGTATTCAAGCATTGAACGGGTAATTGGTTTAGATAGGAAGTCAATAACCATTGGGTATTGTTTCGCTTTTTCTAAGTCTTCAGGGTCTATTGTTGAGGAAAGAACAACAACTTTTATAGTGTTAAATTCAGAAAATTCCGGGCTATTGAAATGGTCTAAAAATTCCCATCCACCCATTACGGGCATATTTAAATCTAAAAAAATTAATTGTGGTTGTTCGTCTGGTTTGTTTTTAGCATATCTCATAGTGTTGAAGTAGCTTAGTGCTTCTTCTCCATTTTGAGCCGTTATTATTTCATTAGAAAATGATGATTTGATTATTACTTTTTTGCATAACATAAGTGTTATCGGGTCGTCATCAATACATAAAATTTGATCTAACATTATTCTTTGTTTTTAAATGTTAATGTAAATGCAGTTCCTTTATTTACCTCGCTTTCAATTTCAATTGTTCCTCCCATCGTTTCAACTTGTGATTTTACTAAATAGAGGCCTAGTCCTTTGCTGTCAGGGTAATTATGGAAACGTTGATAAAGCCCAAATACTTTATCTCTATTTCTTTCTAAATCGATACCTATTCCGTTGTCTGTAAATATTAATACAACAGTGTCATCAATTTCTTTGGAAGTAATAGTTATTTTAAGCTTTCTGTTTTCGGATTTGTATTTTATTGCATTTGTCAAAAGATTCAATAATATGCTTTCTATATATGCTTTGTTAATGTTTATAATAGAGACTTTTTCGAAATTAAGCTTTATGATTGGTTTGTATAATTCGATTTGAAAATTAAGTTGGCTAAAAACATTTTCAAAGATTTCTTTTATTAAAACAGCTTCTTTTTGAATTGAAGGATTGTCTTTAATGATAATAACTTTTACTAAATCATTGATAGTATCATTTAATAAATGAGTGGATTTATTAAAGCCATTCAAGATTTCTTTTAATTCTTGGTTTTCAACAGGAATGTCCTCCAGTAGATTCAGTAGTCCAGTTAAGTTTGATAATGGGGCTCTAAGGTTGTGGGAGGTTATATAAGAAAATTGCTTTAGGTCTTTATTGTTTTGGGTTAATTCTCTAATAAGCTGCTCTTTTTCCTTTTCTTGCTTTTTTTCATCGGTTATATCTCTTTGAATGGAGATCCAGTGAGAAAGTTCATTTTCAGAATTATAAATTGGTATCATAGAGAAGCGAACCCAGTATTCTTCTCTGTTTTTGTTTAGGCTGATTGTTTCTATTAGGCATTCCTGTTTGTTTTTAATGGAGCTTAAAAGTTTTTCAAGTTCGGTGATATCGGAATTTGGACTATTGAAAGGATCTGCTGATTTTCCTGAAATTTCTTCAAACTCATATCCTGACATAGCGGAAAAAGCTGGATTAGCATAAATGACGTTAGGGATTTTCCCGTCAAAGGAACTGGCTTCGGTAATGATAATTGAATCTTTTGACTGTGTAAATACGGTTTCCAGTAATTTAAGCCTTTGTTCTTCTTCTTTTTGTTTTGTGATGTCTTGTATGGCTCCAATCATTCTGATGGCTTTTCCATTTTCATCTTTCAATAGAAAACCTCTGTCTAAAACGTATTTATAGGAGTTATTGGCACATTTAAAGCGGTATTGATCTTGCCAGTTTTCGGTTTTTTGTTCTATAAAGGAGTAGAGTCTGATGGACATTTTAATGCTGTCCTCGGGGTGAATTTTATCAAACCACCATTTTGAACTATTGCCAACTTCATCTTCAGTATAGCCAAAAACATTTTCAATTCCTTTATTCCAAGAAAAGCTGTCTTCTTGTATTTTCCAGTCCCAGATAGTATCGCTGGTTGCTTTGGCTACAATATCGTATTTTTCATTTGACTCCTTGATTTCGTCATTTGTATTCTTAAGTTTTTCAAAAATGGATATATTTCGGTTGTCGTTTTTTGATAAAATAAGTTTGAAAATTATTCCAGTCAAAAATATAAATAAGATGTCTTTGGTAAAATTGTAAAATTGATGGTTTGAATCAGAAATATATTGAGCTAATAATTTATGACTAACAATGGCTACAAACATTGAGATTAGAATGTAGATGATGATTACTTGATTGGTTTTGCTTTTCATTACTCAAATATAATTAATTATTGCTGAATTATTAAAGAACATCTGTAACTTATTTTTCGAGTTTTTTTTAAAGGCCTATTTTTGGGTCTAATGGGTTAAGAATATGTAAACTATTGCATAAATATTTTTTATATCAAAATAAAGTGTACCTTTGCACCCATTAAAAATCACAGATGGAATCTATTAGAAACATTGCAATTATTGCCCACGTCGATCACGGTAAAACAACTTTGGTTGATAAAATTATGTATCACTGTCAGTTATTTCGTGATAACGAAAACACAGGTGACTTAATCCTTGATAACAACGACTTAGAGCGTGAAAGAGGTATTACCATTACTTCAAAGAATGTTTCTGTAGTATACAAAGGAACAAAAATCAACATTATTGACACTCCTGGTCACGCCGATTTTGGAGGAGAAGTAGAGCGTGTATTGAACATGGCTGATGGAGTTTGTCTACTTGTAGATGCTTTTGAAGGTCCAATGCCTCAAACTCGTTTTGTACTACAAAAAGCTATTGACTTAGGTCTTAAACCTTGCGTAGTAATCAATAAAGTTGATAAAGAAAACTGTACTCCTGAAGAAGTTCATGAAAAAGTTTTTGACTTAATGTTTGAATTAGGTGCTGAAGAGTGGCAATTGGATTTTCCAACTGTTTACGGTTCTGCTAAAAATAACTGGATGTCTGACCATTGGGAAAACGTAACCGATAATGTTGAAGCATTATTGGATATGGTTATTGAAAATGTACCAGCTCCTAAAGTTTCTGAAGGAACACCACAAATGTTGATTACATCATTAGATTTCTCAGCATTTACAGGTCGTATCGCTATTGGTCGTCTTGAAAGAGGTGTTTTGAATGAAGGTATGCCAATCTCATTAGTAAAAAGAGATGGTACTGTAATGAAATCTAGAATTAAAGAACTTCATACTTTTGAAGGACTTGGTCGTAAAAAAGTACAACAAGTAATTGCTGGAGATATTTGTGCAATTATTGGTGTTGAAGGATTTGAAATTGGAGATACTATCGCTGATTTTGAAAACCCAGAAGCGTTGAAAACAATTGATATTGACGAGCCTACGATGAGTATGTTGTTTACAATTAATGACTCTCCTTTCTTTGGTAAAGAGGGTAAGTTTGTAACTTCTCGTCATATTAGAGACCGTTTGACAAAAGAATTAGAGAAAAATTTAGCAATGAAATTGGGTGAAACTGATTCTGCTGATAAGTTTATGGTTTTTGGTCGTGGAGTACTTCACTTATCTGTTCTTATTGAAACAATGAGAAGAGAAGGATATGAATTACAAATCGGTCAACCACAGGTTATCATCAAAGAAATTGATGGTAAAAAATGTGAACCAATTGAAGAGTTAACAATCGACTTACCTGAGAATCTTTCTGGAAGAGCAGTTGAATTTGTTACTTTGCGTAAAGGAGAAATGCTTTCTATGGAAACTAAAGGGGAGCGTATGATTATTAAATTTAATATTCCATCTCGTGGAATTATTGGATTGCGTAACCAATTGTTGACTGCTACTGCTGGTGAGGCTATTATGGCACATCGTTTTATTGGATATGAGCCTTTCAAAGGAGAAATTGCTGGACGTAACAAAGGTTCATTAATCTCTATGGAAAAAGGAAAAGCTATTCCTTATTCTATTGATAAATTGCAAGATCGTGGTAAATTTTTCGTTGAGCCAAATGCTGAGATCTATGAAGGACAAGTAATTGGAGAAAACTCTCGTGGAGATGACATGTGTGTAAACGTAACTAAAGAGAAAAAACAATCTAACGTTCGTTCTTCTGGGAATGATGAAAAAGCTAGAATTATCCCTCCGATTATTTTCTCTCTTGAAGAAGCATTAGAATACATTCAAAAAGATGAATATGTAGAGGTTACACCAAAATCTATTCGTTTGAGAAAAATATATTTGACAGAAACAGATAGAAAAAGATTTAAAATCTAATTTTATCTTTATAAGATTGAAAAAGCCATTCATTTATTTGAATGGCTTTTTTTATGTTTGTTTAGTAACTTCTTCTGTCGAATTTATTATTAGAAATGTGATTAAAAAAGTAGTTAAGGTAATAAATAAAATTCTTATTATCTTTTCAAACTAAAATGGCTTTTAGCTTCTCTTCCGTCTTCAAGTTTTATAGTGAACCAATAATCAGCTGCAGGTAATGGTTCCTTTAAGAAAGTACCATCCCAACCAAGACTTGAAGGAGATAATTGTTTCAATAATTTTCCATATCGATCAAAAATGTATATTATTGCATTTTCATAAAGACTACTATTTATTCCTTTCAAATTCCAGTAATCATTGTATCCATCACCATTAGGAGTAAAGAATTTGGGAGCATTTAGTACAGCAAAACTTTTTGTTGTTTGACCACATCCATTATTGTTCGCCACTATTAATTCGTGGAAACCGCCTGGTACGTTTTCAAAAAGAGTTGAATTTTGAAAAGAAGTTTCTGTTCCATCTTCATAGTGAATCATATAATTATAATCACTTGGATTATTGAGTTCAATTATGACTTGATTTGTTTGCTGTAAATCATGTACAATTATAGTATTTATTTTTGCTAAATGTGATAGTGTCACAATACACTTTCGAGTAGTGGTACAGCCTGATTTGTTTTTTACAGTTACGCTATATTCACCTTCTTTATTTATGGATATGTTAGGCGTTGTTTCGCCTGTTGACCATAAATAAGTGAAATCACTGGTTCTAGCCGGGGCCGAAATTCCTGCATTTAATAGTATAGAAGGATTTACGAGTCCTTCACATAAAATTATATTTTCTAAAATATTAATTTTTGGAGATGACTCGACTATAATTTCAAAATTCCCAGTTCCATAACAACCTTCGGTATTTTCTGCTCGAATGAATATTGTTTTAGAACCAGAAAGTAATGGCTCTTTGATCTCATTAATTCCCATAGAGGCATCCTCCTCATTTGAATAAAAAAACAAACGCACATCTGAAGGTAAATTCAATTCGGTTTTTATTAAATCTTTTTTCGGTTCTAAGTCAAATGATCCTTTTCCATCACCAAGATCACATTCATGCATTGCTTCGGGTAATAATGATATGTTTTTATTAGCATGCAAAATAACTGTTCCTATACTGTAGCAACTTGAATTTGGTTGGGTGACTTTTGCATATAAAAGCTCATCTGGAACGCTATTTCGATAATTTACAGGAATGGATTGAGTGTTAGTTAAATCATTTTCAGCATCGTTAGCACTATGGTAATAATATACTTCAAAATCCTTTTCACCTAAACTAATTGGCTCATTAGTAAGAGCTAAATTAAATAAAGCTAATCCATCATTAGGAGCACTATCTTGTGTGTCACATTGTGTTAGTTTGTAAGAAGTTGAAAGTATTTTTGGAACTTCATAAATAGTAATTGTTTTTTCAAGAGGCTCTCTGTCTTCACCATTTACAGTTTTTATAAGTGTTACTTTATAATCACCAGCTTGTGCGTATGTATGATAGGCATCAATATCAGTGGAAGTAAATCCATCCCCAAAATCCCAAACTACGGAGTCAATTGTCTCGACAGAATTACTGTAAAAATGAGTAGCATCCCCTAAACAATTGAATTCATAACTAAAGGCATATAAGAATAAAGAGGTGATGAATGGAGGTAAGCCTTGTTCTACGCTACCTGTTTTCAAATTAATTGCATTTGGCATATAATTACAACTAGTTCCATCTAATTCGGGATTGTTGATTACCGACAATTTATTACGTAGGTTATCAGTTGTGACATATCCTGCGCGGTATATCTTCTCATCAATAGCCAATTGTAGGGCTCCTGCTATAAGAGGAGAAGTGTCTATAATAGTTTTTGAAGTTGGTATATTAGCACTTTTTAGATTATATTGAATTAATGAACTTTCTAAAATAGTCTCGCCATCTGCATTAAATTGATTTGCTGTTACATATAATTTTTTTGTTTTTGACGAAAATTCGACCCCATAAGGATTTGAATTAATCAACAGAGGAACTTCATTGCTTGTTTTTCCTGTACTCGAATCGAAATCATAAAGTAAAACATTGCCGGTATTTCTGATTGGATTGCCTTTTGGTCCATTTTCATTTGTTCGTCGT
Organism: Flavobacterium sp. 120; assembly: GCF_003633605.1. Lineage (NCBI taxonomy): Bacteria > Pseudomonadati > Bacteroidota > Flavobacteriia > Flavobacteriales > Flavobacteriaceae > Flavobacterium > Flavobacterium sp. 120. The sequence continues at coordinate 1,088,413 of NZ_RBKZ01000001.1, forward strand.
GAAGCATTATTTGCAATAACTATTTTCCCCCCGTTTGGAGATGCTTTTAAATACCCAATGGCATTTGGAAGATAACCGCCTAATTGAATTTTAAGATTAGTCATCGTCTTGACAGGATTCTTGTTGACACCTTGTGTGCTAATCTTGAAAGAATAAAAATTATTTATAAAATGTGTAATTACCCAAAAAGAAACTCCATCTCCGTGTTGGACAGCTGTAATCTTTTCGGAACATTTGTATTTTACTTCCTCGCTATCATTTGGATTATAAGTGACAAGATGAACGTTCTTTTCACTATTTACGATGTCACCTAGGCCATTATTTAGCTTCATGTCAACTTGGGAATAATTCAATCCATTATTAGGAGGATCCCTATCATTTAAAGGATTATCATCTGCATTTGCAGGAAGCGGTTGGTCAACGGTAAAAATATAATATATATTAGGATTATTTGGTTTTGGAACGATAATCGCCGACTGTGTACTTGAATTATGTCCGAGTAAATCAGAGCCGTTAGGCATGATTTGATGATTTTTATTATAAACGACCCTACCATCTGTGTAAAAAAGTAAATTACCATTTTTATCAGAAATAGTGGTACATCCTTCTTTGGTAACCAATTTACCATTGGTTAAAGCAATCGGACTCCCTGAATTAAAATCGAGACCGGCATTATTACCAAAATACCATATAGCCGCTTCTTTTTGTCCAAAAGAGGGAATAGTTAGAAAAAGGTAAATAAACAGTAAATAATAGTATTTCATAACTATCAAATATAGTCAATATCTACAAAAAAGTAATATTTCGGATCATGAATATTACTTGTATATTATCTTTTCAAACTAAAATGTCCCTTAGCTTCTCTACCATCATCTAATTTTATGGAGTACCAATAATCGTCTGAAGATAAAGGCAAACCTAAAAAAGTACCATCCCAACCTTGACTAGAAGCAAGAATTTGTTTTAATAGTTTACCGTAACGATCAAAAATATAAATGACTGAATTTTCATTGAAATTTTCATTTACTCCTTTTACATTCCAATAGTCATTGTAACCATCTCCATTTGGTGTGAAAAATTTTGGAACACCAATTACTGCAATTGTTTGGCTCACAGTTCCACAACCATTTTTATCATTAATGTATATTTCATGAATTCCGGCAGTTACATTATCAAAGAAATTAGAATCTTGAAAAGGTCCAGATGGAGCGTCCAGACTGTATTCATATTGTCCTTGTCCGGTTACATTTACTGTAACTGAGTTTACATCTGATAAATCAATAATTGAAATACTTGTTATTGCTGCTATATCAGAGGCCGTCACTTTTATTGTTCGGATTCTACTACAACCGGCTAGAGAACTAACTTCTACTGTATAAATACCTTCTGCGTTTACATTCAATGTTGCTCCAGTCTCATTCGTTAAAACTACATTGTCTTTTGACCAGACATAGGTATAGTCATTACTGGAAGTGCCATCTTGAATTCCGGAATCTAATCTCACAAAGAAAGTAGGAAGGTTAGAACAAACTAATTCATTTTCTTCAAAATCAGCGTTTGTATCAATATTAGGTTTTGGATTTACTGTTAAAGTTACTCTTGGACTCAAACCATAACACGCATTGTCTGATGTGCTTTCCACACGAACCCAAATTTTTTGTTCGTTTGGATATCCGGTATTTCTATAATTTGATGTATTTGTTATTTCATCATTCTCTGACAAGGCATCGGCTTCATTTTTATAAAATTTTATCGAATAAGAAGAACTCGATGAAGGAAGAATAGCTAAAATATCAGTGGTTACACTACTAAAATCAAAAGTTGCAATTCCATCAGTATCGTCATTAGCAGCTCCTAAGTCATCACAAGTAGAAAAAGTACGACTGAATGAAGCTGGAATTTGAGTAGTAGAAACTATTAAGTTAATTTGAACTATACTATTACATTCATTAGTGTTTTTTACTCTTGCCCAAACCGGCATACCACCTGAGATTGTATTTGTAAAAGCTAAAGGATTAGATATTAATTTTTCTGCATCAGCTGTTTCAGCTCCCGAAAGTGAAGTATAGTAGGTAAATGTTTCAGAAGTATAATTAGTCGATATCTCATTGTTTTTTACCGTTAAATTAAAATCAGAGAAACCATCTGTATCGTCATCACATTGAACTATCGTGACTGTATTGACTACAGGTAAAGTATAAATTGTCAAAGTAGTTTCGGTTGAAATCAAACCACAAGAATTTCCAATTTTATCCAATTTCACTCTGTATTTATAACCATTCATTGCGTTAGTCACTTTTATCAGTGTTAAGGTTTGTGCTGTAGCATCCTGATAAGTAGCATTATTTAGAATGTTATTCCAAGTTATTCCGTCAGTTGACAATTGCCATTGATAGGTATTTCCTCCATTGTCAAGAACTGTAATTGTTGTGTTTTCTCGCTCACAAGTTGGTTTTGCCTGAGGTTGAGATGTGATGTCTATTGGCGCCGCAATTACATAATTGTTATTTGGAGTTGTATAACCCACACCGCTCGTAACTATTCCTTTAGCGTTAACAGTAACGGGATTGTTTCCTAATATTCCATCATTGTCAGGGTCATTAAAACCTGCCTCGATAACATCAAAACAAACATCATTATCACTATCCAAATCGATGTAATTAAAAGCTCCATCTGAATCGGTGTCAGTAACGGTATAATTTAGTTTGCCACTATCCGGACTCGTTTCAAGTCCGTCAAATAAACCGTTTGCACCAAAAACAGCAGCTGGGCCATCTATAATTCCATCGTTATTAAGATCAATTGCAGTACTACCGGATTCAATTAAGTCAAAAATTCCATCATTATCACTGTCTAAATCCAATAAATCATAAACAACAGGAAAAGTATTGAAAATATCATTGTCTGTATTAATTCGTGTTAGTCCGGGTTCAAAAGCATTGTCAAGACCATCTTTATTGGAATCAGTTCCAGAAAAGATTTTAAAGCCTTTTCCTTGTGCTTCAATAGTGTCAGGAATTCCATCATTATCACTGTCTATGTCTAATAAATCTGGAATTGTATCAGAATCAGAATCAAAAGTTTCTGTACGGTTAATCATGAATATAGCTTTATTAACAGCTGTTTCGGATAGATTATTATGAGTTAATTTCACTGAATTAGTGAGATAAGATGAAAACTGAAAGCTACCTAAACCAGGTGTTAATGGTGTTGTGCTATTTAATCTAAATCGGATTTCGAAAGAAGAAAACTCAGTTACGCCACTTTCAAAAATCCCATCATAATTAGTATCTACAAGCAATTGATTTTGCGGATTAGTCAAAGTAATGGTTTTATCTGCCGGTACTTGTAAAATAAAATCCCCGTCTGCGTTTGTATATTCCGTAATATCTGTTGTTTGCGTTTGACTGTCTTGTGCTATATAACTAATGTTGATAGTTTCATTTTTTGTAAGATTCAGAGTGTAAACAACACTATTTGTTATACCAGCAGGAACTTCTGAAACAAATCCGTAAAATGGTTTTCCAGTGATGGTTCCGCTTCCCGTAATTGTAGCAGTATAATCAGAGCTTGAGGTAGTATTTGACTGGTTTAATAGAGAAATATTAGCTTCAAGATTGTTTATGATACCATCATTATCTAAGTCGATATCAATATTATTATTAGTTCCATCATTATCTGAATCTAATGGGCAGTCGCTCACGGGAATCTTGTCTGAGAAGATAGGAACTGTATTTGGACAACCTACAATACTTCCTTTTACTTGATAATAACCGGGCTGAGTAGGGGTGTATGAATTTGAATTTGCACCAATTATTGGATTGTCATTAAAATACCATTGAAAAGTGTCGTATGATGATAAAGTGCTGATTTTTAAAACAACATTTGGTATACAGGCTGAGTTAGATACTGTAATTTTATCAGTTACAATTTCTGGTTTCGTATCAAAACCTGAATAATAACCGCCATAAGTAGCTGCGCCATTTGTTCCAAAGTAAGAAACATAAACTTGCCTCGTAGATTTTACAGCAACATTCCCCGTTTGATTAAAAACAGTATATCTCACATAATTTGTGTTTCCTGTTACTGCTTCAGGAGGGCTCGAGATAGGAATGTTGTTTATGGTTAGAGTTGCACCAGCTTCAGTCACAATATTTAATCCACCACTATAAAGTGTATTTCCTATCGATTCAATGAAAGGAATATTATCAACAATGTTTGGAGTGGCACAATTTAAAGGTGGTACAAAAAATAAATTTTGATTGGCAGGAGGATTACCGGTAGTACTTGATCCTCCAATACTTTGATAGGCAAAAACATTTTCGGACGTAGTAACATATAAATTTCCATTGTTAAATTGAGATCCGTCTATTGCCACATAATCGCCAGCATTAATTAGGGTAGCAAAAGCAGTTGGATTGCCATTTAAATAGATACTGGTTTGAGGTTTGTGAGCAACCAATAAAACACGTTCTATTTCATCCGTTCCATATCCTTTTACAAATATATATTCCTTACCGGTTTTTTCTGTTGGAACGATTTGGTCAAAACCTACATCTCTACCATTTGTACTACTACTATTGCTTCCCGCAAAGGAACCCGAATTGACAACTACTGGCTTATCAGATTCCACTAATGCACCAATCATTGTTGAACTATTGGAAACGGTATTATTGTAATTTTCCAAAGCCAAAACATAACTTTCATTTTTGCCTAAAGTAACAGTTATAGGTCCAGTAATAATAGTTCCATTTGATAGTACAGATCCTATTGGAATGTTTGAAATAGTTACTTTGGTATTATTCTCTGTTGATAGTATTGAAGCAAAATTTAATACACTTTGATCGTAAACCGGATTTAACATTGCTCCTAATCTAAATTCTTTCCCCAAAGCGCTATTTCCTTTTGACACTAATCCACCAGCATGATTATAGGAATTGTTTTGAGAACTAAAACCGGCATTAACCCTGACACTTACATAAATTAAATCCTCGGCCTCAACTATATATCCTTTGTTAGTTACAATTCCAATACTGGTTTTTGGAGTGAACAACTGTGTATTTTGACCTTGACCAATAGAATAAATATATGGAGTAGTATTTTTGACTACACCAGTTATTATGTTGCCTCCGTTTTCTATAATTTTGAAATTAACATCGGTAGTACTTGGTGTAGATATGTATAAATAATGATCCCCTGCTAAATTTATTGAGCACGTTAACGGTGGGATATAGTGTGTTTTGCTAAACTGCGAGAAACAACTTATGGAAAAAAGGGTAAAGAGTAAGAGTAATGTTTTTTTCATTTGCTAAAAATAGCAAAATTTAGATTATCTTTTTAATGAAAAATGACCTTTTATTATTCTGCCGTTTTCTAAATTCAAATGAAACCAATAATCATCTGTTGGTAATGCAAATCCATTAAAAGTACCATTCCATCCCATATCTGAAGAGACTAATTGTTTTAATAATTTTCCGTAACGGTCAAAAATAAATAAAGTTGATTGGGGTAAATTATCCAGATTTTTAATTTGCCAAATATCATTATAACCATCATTGTTAGGCGTAAAATAACGAGGATAATCTAAAACATATACCACAAACGGAATTGATAAACCACAGCCATTTTTATCTCTGGTATAAACTAAATATTCTCCGGGTGCAACTCCGTTAAACATTGGACTATCCTGAAAATAAGATCCATCTATAGAAAATTCATAATCTCCAATTCCAGTATATTCAATTGATATTGAATTTTCATTTCTTTCAAAATCATTCACTGTTACTCCGGTAATTGTAGCAATTCCAGAAACAGCTACAAGGTATTTTTTTGTTTTTTGGCAACCATCAAAACTCGTAACGGTTACTGAATAATCTCCTGGAGTATTAACTGTTATGGTGTTTGAACTCGCTCCAGTACTCCATAAATAGCTTGAATATCCTGAATTTACGGTTAAGTTAATCGAGCTTGTCTCGCACAAAACAAAAGTTTCATCTTGAAAATTTGGAGGGTCAAAGGTGTTTACTACAAGTGTAATAGGAGTAATTGCATAACAATCAGGACCATTTACGATTCGGACATAAATAATTTGTTGGGTTGCCACAGTGTTTTTAAAAATATTTGATAACTGATTTTGTTGGGCTATGGCATCTGTTGGGTTTAAATAATATTCTACGATTAAGCCAGCTGGTAAACCTGCAACTACTTGTGGCGTTACTTGAGTGTTTAAATCAAATTGTGATAAACCATCATTTGTACCATCGGTGTCACAAGTTGAAATCGGATTTTGAACTGCAATAGCATTATTGGAGATAATTAGTTTTACTTCAGCATAATTTGCACAGTTAAATGAATTGCTCACTCTTGCAAATAGGGACTGATTAACGAATTTGTTGCTATATGTTGTGGGATTTGCGATTGGATTAATTTGTCCTTGAGCATCAACCAAAGTCTCATAGTAAACAACCGGACTTAAATTGCTATTATTATTTTTTACAATGGCATCGACTTTGGTTAAGTTAAAAATAGATATTCCGTCATTATCGATGTCACATTGCGAAAGCGAGGTGTCATTCAAATCAATTTCTGGAGTAAATTCAATTTTTATTTCTTCGGTAGCAATACAGCTGGGTGTCAATAGTACTTCAACTCTATAAATACCCGGACTTGTAACGGTGTAAGTAGGAGTAGTATCTGTCAATTCAACATTATCTTTAAACCATTTATAAGTATAGCCAGACGGTAAATTAGGGTTTATAATATAGCTTTCGCCAAAACAAATAGGATTGTTTGTCGCTAATAATCGGTCTGGTCCCAAATCAATTTTTGGTAAAAAACTACCTGCTTCAAGAAAAACTGCCGAGTCATAATCTTCATTTTCATCATCAGCAATTACTAGTTTTATATGGTATGTTTTTCCTGCTACAACATTTGTTTGCGCTGTTAATACCTTAGTTTGCCCACTGTAATTTATAGGACTGGAGAGATTGTTAAATCCGTTAAAGTAAGTTTCGTTTATTGATGGACAACCAGGTATAACGTTTCCTTGAGTATCAGTAATTGGATTTATTAAGGGGTGAACATTTACGGATGAAACAGGAGTTGTAGTATTGGGTAGCACGGCTAAATTTTGATAAGTGCTTGTGCCAATTTCTTTGATTAAAAAGGCAAATCCATCAGAAAATTCACAAGGAAAATAAGATTGATACTCATTAGATGCAAAGATGTAATTAAAACTTATAAAATTAGTTAATGGAACGAAATCAAATTCTAAAATTGTGGCATTTATTGTATTTGTTATTCCTAATGCTTGCTCTAAATCCGAATCACCTAACCATGATTTATTTCCTCCTCCTCGAGTGGAAACATAAGGCCCTTCAGAATTCTTGCTACTCCAAGTGCTCAAAAGAACGCCTTGTGTAAAAGGAAAACTACTTGCTCCGGAATTAAAATACCCGTAGCTGTTTTGACTGCCGGAAAATGTATCTCCTTTTACATTAATATTAGAAACATTAGCGCAAGAACTATTAACTAAAATATTTTCAACAAGTTGTTGCGCTGTAAAAGAGTCATTTACTGAAATAGATTGTGCGGTTGCATCACATACAGCGCAACTAATAAAAATATAAAATAATATTATTTTTACACATTTCATCATGTGTAAAGATACTACAAATCTCTATTTTTTAATAATCGATGGGAAAGGAAAATAAAAATCGCAGTCCAAAATAATACAATAATAATAGACGATATACTCACATCGTATTCTTTAATATTATCCAAACCAATTTGTGTCCCCAGATTTTTTACGACTGATAATCTGCTAAAAGGTTCTACTATTAAATTCGACATGGATTGTAAAGGTAAAAACTGAGTAATGGATGCCGCCGTAGTACTATTTGGGAATACTTTAAAAGTCAAAACGCCATTGATAATTCCTTCTATGATATTCCAAACCAAAAGAAATCCAAGTGCAAAAGCAGAACGTTTTACTAATATTCCTAAAAATAAACAGAATGAGAAAAAACCAACCAGTTTCACAAAATAAGCTAAAAGGTATTCTAAATCAGAGAAAACGATACTAAATTCAGTGTAGGAGGAATAGCTAAGCCCTAAAATGAGTGACATTATAAAAACAAAAATAGTGGATACTGTAGCAAACAAAACAACCGTTAGAAACTTAGATTGAATAAATTCTTTTTTACTCATTCCATCAATTAAGTTTTGTTTTAGTGTTCCATAACTATACTCATTTGCCATCATGGAGACAATTACTATCGCTAAAAACAGTTTTAATATAGCCGCGATATAGGTGTTGAAATGCCAAATAAAAGGGAAATTAAAAATTCCCATTTCAGCAAGGTGAAATTTAAAAATACCAAGATCAAATTTTATGGAAGCTATTAAAGCTATGAAAGTTAAGAGAATAAAATAAGCCAATGTTAAAACACGACTGGCTTTGTTTTTCCAAATTTTTTGTAATTCTATTGAGAGTAATCTTTTCATTTTAGATTATTAGATTGTTAGACTATTGGATTTTTAGAATTTATTTGTATTGAAATTCTAATTGAAATTGTTATTGATTTTTAGTCAGTTCTAAAAATTGTTCCTCTAAGCTATTTTTACGTTTTACCAAATGATTTAGTACGATGTTTTTTTCAAAAAGAAATCGATTCAATTCCTTAGCTTCCAAATCATTTTTTAAATAAACTAAAACTTTCCCTTCCTCATTTACTACATTTTTAATTGCAGGATGAGTTGTAACCGCCAGGATTAAATTTTCAGTATCATCAGCTTGCAATTCAAAAAAGCCCTCATTTGCTGACATACCATCTACTAAACCAGTGTATAAAATTTCGCCTTTTCTTAAAACCAAAACATGGGTACATACTTTTTCTACTTCGTCCAATAAATGAGAAGCGAGTAAAATAGTAGTTCCTTTTGAGGCAATTTGTTTGATGATATCTCTTATTTGATGAATCCCTTGAGGGTCTAAACCGTTTGTTGGTTCATCAAGAATTAAAATTTCTGGATCATTCAGTAGGGCAGAAGCAATGGCTAACCGCTGTTTCATTCCCAAAGAAAAAGTACTGAATTTACTGTTTTGTCTATCAACTAAACCTACTAATTCAAGTTTTTCATTGACTTTTGCATAGTTAATTCCTTTAATTTTACAAACCAGTTCTAAGTTTTCCTTAGCAGTCATGTAAGGATAGAAATTAGGTCTTTCTATAATGGCACCTACTTTTTTTAGGGCTTCATGTGTTTCCATTGAACCACTAAACCAGCTGTATTCTCCGGAGGTTTTGTTAACTACGTTTAAAACTATGCCTAAAGTTGTTGATTTTCCGCTTCCGTTAGGGCCTAGAATTCCGTACACATTGCCTTTATGTATGTCGAAAGAAACGTTTTTTAAGGCTTGAAGTGAGCCATAGCGTTTGTTGAGATTTTTGATAGAAAGTATAGTTTCCAATGGGTTCATCTTTTTGATTTAATAATAGGACGAACAAGATAGGAAATTGTTACCGCTAAACTTAAATTAGTTTATTTTAGAAATTAGTTTGCACAGCATATCTAATTTGTTTGCAGTGATAGGTTTCATGATATAATCTTTTATCACATCATATTTTTTTGCCATTTCTATATCAGCAGGGTCGATTGACGAGGTCATGATAAAAATTGAAATTTCTTTTTTTATAGGTAAATGAATAAATTCATCCAAAAACTGCCATCCATCCATCACTGGCATATTTAAATCAAGTAAAATAGCATCAGGTAGAATTTCACTATCATCCCAATTTTCTTTTAATTTATCAATGGCAAATTGAGCATTATTAAAGGAATGGATTTCTTCGCAAAACTTACTTTTAGAGATGAGAATACTCATCAATTTCACGGTTAGTTTATCATCATCAATAATGTATGTTAATTTATTTTTCATTTAAATAAATTTTAAAATTAGAACCATGACCTACTTCGCTTTCAACTTCAATTTTTCCATCCATAGCTTCGAGTTGGTTTTTGGTTATAAATAATCCAATTCCTTTTGCATCTTCGTTGCCGTGAAAGGTTTTATACATTCCAAAAAGTTTATGCTTATTCTTTTTCAAATCCAAACCTAAGCCATTGTCTCTAAAGTTGATAACGGTATAGTCATCTATGATTTTGTAACCAATTTCTAAAGTTGCCTTCCGTTCGGGAGATTTATATTTAATGGCATTTGTAAATAAATTTAGCAAAATACTATCTAAGTAAGCTGGAATTGCATTAACAATCAGGTTTTCTGGAATTGTATGCGTAATCGTTATTTGACTATCCTTTATGGCTAAACTCAAAGCCATTCTTGTTTTTTCAATTTCACTTTTTAACTGAATCTTAGTCTTTTCTATATTTGTTTTTTGTTGAATGGTAATAATTTCATTCAAATATTCAATTGATTCTGATAGTTTTTCAGTTCCTTCTTTGAATAAATCAAAATAGGAAAGCTTTTCGTCAATATCATCAGTATTTTCAATTACATCCACTACCATTGATAAATTACTCGTGTGGGAGCGTATGTTGTGGGAAACAATATGGGTAAAATTATATAATTTATTGTTTTGACTACTGGTTACGTCCAATAATCGTTTAAGTTCAAACTCTTTTTCAATTCGTTGGGTTACGTTTCGACCAACACCAACAAAATTAACGAAATTGTTATTACTGTCAAATACGGTAGTTATATTTAATTCAAACCAATACTTCTCTTTATTTTTATTATAATTTAGTATTGTGATTTTGATACTTTCTTTGTTTTTAATTGCTTTTCTCATTAATGATGAAGCGCTTAAATCAGTTTCAGGACCTTTGGATAAATAACCTGGTTTTTTTCCTATTATTTCCTGCATATTCAAACCGGTAAGATCTAAATAGGCTTGATTTGCCCAAACTGCTTCTCCTTTTTCATTTGCTATTACAATGGTATCTGTAGTTTCTGAAGCCGCAAGCGATAGCAAACTCAATTTAGCTTCAACGTTCTTTCTTTCGCTAATGTCTCTAATGAAACAAACTAAATACTTTATGTTGTCGACTTGAAATATTTTTCCGGAAGCTATTTCAACAGGAATTGTTTCTCCTAATTTTGTTTTGATATACGTTTCGTTGACGGTATATTCATTTCGGGTTAGATTATATTTCAAGAATAACCGAAGCTCTGTCCTTAATTCAACCGGAAATAATTTTGAATTATGTAGACCCTTTAATTCAGAATTATTGTATCCAGTGAGTTCTGATGATCGGGGATTACAGTCAGTAATTACCCCATTTGACGTGTCAATAATAAAAATTGCATCATTGGCACTGGAAAAAATCGAAGAAAATTTTTCTACATTTAATTGTAGTTCATTGATTAGATTCTGCTCATTTGTGATGTCTTGAAATGTACCCAATAAATTCATGGGTTTTCCGTCAATAATTTCTACTTGACAAATACATTCAATATACTTGATGTTGTTTTTAGCTGTGGTAATCTGAAATTTATCATCAAATGAAATTCCTTCATTGATTGCTCTTTCGATAAGTACTTTAATTCGATCTCTATTTTCGCCTTCTGTATAAAAACTTATGCCGTTTCCATTTACAGGTTCAAAATCTTCAGGAACTTCAAGTATACATTTCGTAACAGCATCCCAATATACTTCATTGGTTTGCAGATTCATTTTCCATATTCCAATTTTAGCTGATTGTGCAGCCTTGAAATAGAGTTCAAGCTTATCTATCATTAGTAGGGTTTAAATATTTTAATAGTCTTGGGGACAACCAAATATAAAATTTAAATCTTGGAGCTAGCTATTTTTAACATAAAAAACTGCTTCCTTGTAATTTTATTTTTATTAAATAAGAGTAATGTGTTTGTTATTAGTGCTTTAGGTTTTCATGCTAAATTTCAGTAAAAATATAAAAAGTCAGTTTTTATCTAATAATTAAGTAGTTGCGATTTATTTTTGAATTTTTACTCTTTTTTAGTTCTTCTCAGATAAAAATATTTTGGATTTAAAATAGGAACCAAAATGGTATTCGAAATCCTTTTTCATTTCTGATTACTAAGTAGTTTGAAAACATATATTTAAAAAGGAATACCCTTCAACGGCTTAATTTATTGTAATTTTGTAATAAATTATTTTTCAAATGAGTAGTGAGCCAGTAATGCTTTTTAAAAAACCATCGTATCCCATAAATAAATCACTTTTGGAATACTTGGAGCGTTTTGACCGTTTGTCAAAAGTTTCTATTTTTTACGATGATTTATTGCGTTTTTCAGGATCTGTGAACGTTTATGATAAAAACGAGGAGGATACTTTATGGATTCGAGTGTACTATAATGAGTTTGAAAGACAAGAAATTGATTTAACGCTGAAAAAAATCTATTCCTTGCTCCATTCTGATGGTAATCTGGGGATTATTAAATTTTTGAATGTGGATTCCATTGACTACTGCACTTTTGGAAATTCGAAACCTTTTCGAATAAAAGTCAGAAATATTCTGAATGACAATTACACTCATTTTTATATCAAGAAAGCTGATGCTTCCCGTATTTACGGACTTGAATTAGAACATATTTTATCTCCGGATAAAATAAATTTTTTAGTGTACAATGACACTTTGATAGAGGAGCATATCATGGGAATTCCTGGTGATGTTTTTATAAAAACACTTTTGGCAGATTGTACCGAAACTGAAAAATCACAAATTGCAAAAGAGTTTGTAAAATTCAACGAGCGTTGCATGATACGATTATTGGGAGACATGCGTTCCTATAATTATGTAATTGTTCCTACACATGATTTTGACCACGTTGTTTATAAAATACGTGCCATCGATTTTGACCAGCAATGTTACGAAGGGAATTTTAAAGTCTACCGACCTCAATTTTTCAAAGAAAATTATCCAATGGTAAAATTAGTTAAGGACAAACTTCAAAACAGTTCAATCGAGCAATACAAAGACGAAGAAAGAGCGGTTCTTGCCAAAAGAATTCATTCTGCCGAGAATCGTATCAAAAGATTATTGCAAATTATGGGAAATGATGTTATTGCTCCAGAGGAACATTTGAAGCAATTGCAGTTAGAATTGTACCGTTACACGAATGATTTGAATTTTAAAAAAGCAAAATCTATGGGTAATATTATGAGTGCTGCTTTTGAATTTATTACGAGAAACTTTAAAAATACAAATTTATTTAAAACTGAATTTTAGTCTTTTTATAAATTTATAATTTACATTAATTCAACTATGAGAAACTATATTTTCATCTTATCTGTTTTTACTTTTCTGTCTTGTCAACAAGATTCAGGTGCTTTGACAACAGTTTATTCGCTGCCTAAAAAGCTAAAAGAAGTTTCGGGGATTACTTATTTGACATCAAGTAATTTGCTTTGGTCACTGGAAGACAGCGGCAATGCGAATGAAATTTATGGACTGAATTTTGTAAATGGCAAAATTGAAAAAACGATAACCATCGAAAACACAGAGAATATTGATTGGGAAGATATTACTAAAGACAAAGATGGAAATCTATATATTGGAGATTTTGGCAACAATGACAATGAAAGAAAGGATTTGAGTATTTATAAAATCGATAAAAATTCTTTAGCTACTGAAAGTGCAATTCCGGCTTACAAAGTTTCATTTGCGTATCCGGAACAAAAAGATTTTCCTCCTAAAAAAACAGAAATGTTCTATGATGTAGAAGGTTTTTTTGAGTTTAAAAATAATTTCTATCTCTTCACCAAAAATCGAAGCAAAGGTTTTGACGGAACCGCTTTTTTATACAAAATCCCCAATACGGCAGGTTTTCATCAGGCGGTTTTAATGGGGGAATTCAAAACCTGTGACAACTACAATCATTGTGCAATTACAGCTGCAACGATAAGTCCAGATGAGTCCAAAGTTGCTGTTTTGACCCATGATAAAGTTTTTTTATTCGAAAGTTTCGAAGGTGATAATTTTCTGAAAGGAACAAAAACTATCCTAGAATTAGATCATTTTTCTCAAAAAGAAGCAGCTTCTTTTATTGATAATGACAGACTTTTTATTGCCGATGAAAGATCCAAAAGCATAGGAGGGAATGTTTATGAGGTAAGTATCAAAAAACTAAAACCCAAATCCTAAACCAAAAGCAATTCGGGCTTCCTCATTGGCAGTTTTAAAATAGGTGATTCTGGCTGTAACTACATTCAGACCGTTGAGCCATAATCCACCTCCAAAAGATTGATGCCATTTATCTGAATCCTCGCCTTTTTGCCAAACTCTTCCATAATCAAAACCACCCAGAATTCCGTAAGTCATAGGCAAAACGCTTCTTCTGATTTTTCCTAAATTCCATCGGATATCACTGCTTTGATAGAAGGATTGATTGCCTAAAAAGCGTTCGTTTCTAAAACCTCTTAAGTCATAATCACCTCCTAAAACCGCAGCCTGATAAAATTCGAAATTGTTATTTAGCAACATTTTCCCTTTCAAAATAGTAGCCAAAACTACTTTACCATTGGCATCAATTTTATGGTTGAAATTCAGTTTACTTTCTAATGAAGGAAAATTTCTTTTAGCATCATTCAAATTCATTTTCCATGTTCCAGCTATAGAAAATCCCATTCCCATAGAAGGAAATGAAGGGATGTCATAATTTTCGAAACTGTATTTAAGTGTTGCTCCTGCAAATTGTTGACTGTCAAAAATAGCAGGATTTACAATTCCGGGAATATTTATAAATCGATTATTGGTTTCCTCCACGCTGATTTGCTCAAATGAAGTTTGGAAATGGATTGTACTTCCATATTTACCCACTTTTTTGATTGATGGCAGAACTTTCAGCATTCGGATGCGCACGCGATTGTAATCCATTCCGAAAGTTTCATCATTGTTTACGGTTTCATTTCCAGTGCCAAAATAATTAATTGTAAAATTTGGACTCGTGAATTGGCTTTCCAAATCTAAATCCCATTTGCCAATAGACTTCGGGAAATGTGCATTGTAAATCAGTTCATATCCGTCTGTGGCAAAAAAGTAATTTGCTTTCAAAATGTGTTTTTGCGTGTATGGATTTTGATTGAATTTATTGATGGTGTAGTTGGTAATAAAACCTATTTTGACACCATCATCAGGATTAAAACCAATATTTGGTAATCCTGAAAAAGCATTGTATTTGGGCTTTTCATAATCATAAAGACTGGCTTCATAATCATCTGACAAAAGAACTCTGGTTTTTGAATCTAAAGCGTAGGTATTCGTTTTTGATTTAAAATCATGAATTTTTACCTTTTTTCCATTTTCTACAGTATAGGAATCTTCGTTTTGTCCTCCAATTAATCGAATATTTATGTCTGATTTAGCGTTTCCTTTTACTTCAAAAATATCATCATCATCCAATCCATAAATCCAAATATTTTTTGTGTTTGCAGCAACAAAATCTTTTGTGTACAGCAATTCATCTCCTTCATTTTTTAAACGATACACTTCAATATCAATTTTATTTTTTGCTGTCTGACGGATTATAAATTTGTCTTTTTTATCGGTACCAACAATTAAAACTGTTTTTTGAAGCACTCTATAATAGTCATATGCATAGCGCTGTAATTCTGTTTTTCGTATTTTTAATTTACGTTTTATGTCTGCTATAGTTTCGTCCTGAACTTCTCTTGGCAGATTATCAAAGGCATTTTCTATAGCACTATCCGAAAGGTTTTCCTGAATGTATTTGGCTTGTTGTAACCAATCGTTTTCAGTGGTAGTTTTTAGAAAAGCAAGATCCAATGGATAAGGTTCACGATTCAGCCATTTTACATTTTTAATTTTCTCATTAAAGGTTTGCATGTGGCGCAATGACGGCATATTCATCAAAAGAGTAAGCAATGCTCCATCATATTTTGTAAATGCCTGATCACGATCTCTTGGGATGGGCTTGTAAATTATTTTTTTGCCTACTTTATATTCTCCCCAACGCCATTGATCTTCATGTCTGTCCCAATCTCCAATGAGCATATCAAATAATCGTGCTTTGATATATTCCTCTTCATCAATGACATATTTTTCATCTTTATGAAGGTTCTTCAATACATCTTCTGTACTGATTATTGCTGTAGGATTCCCAAAGCTTTTTACGTCTATTTGACTATCAGTAGGACGCTCTTCCACCATATACAATTCATCACCAAAATTTGCATTGAAATCTTTTAAAGCTTTATGTTTAGGAATATAATACAAAACAGGGTTTGAATGTGCTACACCAATTTTTTCGGCTAAATTCCCAATAGCAAAAGGTAGGTAAGGATGTGAAGTGGTGTAGAAATCAAGTAAAAAATTCTCGGCATACGTATCTTCAAATTCATTTTCGATAAATTGATCTTTAAATGCTACCGATTGCAGAAAACGAGAAGCACTTTTTTTCAAGGCGCGCATTACATATTCTTTTCCGTTTTTGTCAACAATTTGCAATGATCTGGATTGATGTCCACCACCAGCACGTTTTGGTTTTAAACCACCAAAAAGAGTGTCAATCGTTGTTGTTTTTACTTCTATCGGTAAGCTGTAATACTTTCGATAATGATTTCCGAAAAGGAATCTATAAAATGCATTTTTATCTGTTTGTTTTTCTGAATAGATGGTCGCAGAGGTAGTTTTAGCAAATGAAGGCGGAAAATTTTTGGTGCTGAAATCATCTTTTTTAGCCACTATAAATTGTTCGAAAATCAGTTTTTCTTTGTTGTTTTCTTTTCCGTAAAAAGAAACTTTTGCAGCTCCATTTTCATAAATGCTTAATGCGGCATACCCATTTCCACCATAAGAAAAATCATTTGGAAAAACGGCTTTTGCAGCCTCTGATTTTGATCCGGCACCACTTATAATTTGCTTGATATTGTCTTTTTCAATGTATTGTAAATTATGGTCATGACCAGAAACTACAATAACATTATCCTGACTCTGCAATATTGTTTTTATGCGTTTTATGAAAACAGTATAGTCTTTATTTTGAATGTCTTGCGGGCTTATTCCAGATGTTTTTCGGACAAGGTTGATAACGGAACCTAACACAGGAAGCGGAATTTTTTGTTCTAATGGGAATAGTTGTTTTTCCAATGAAAACTGGCCACCGTGTGTTCCATTACTCATTAATGGATGATGCAACGCCAGAATTATTGTTTTCTCCTGATTTTTATTCAGAATATCTTCTAACTCATTAAAAAAAGCTTCTCTTGATTTTATCGTGCAATCATCGTTTATAGTGGGGCTGTTATCCCAGTCTTCCAGAAACCATTGACTGTCGATAGTAATCAAAGTCAGATTTTTATTGATTTCTACATCATCAATTCCACAGCCTTTTCTGGGCAAAAATGATTTTTTATCGTTTAAATATTCCGTTACAAATTTTGCTTGGCGTTCCAGACCTTTTATTCCGCTGTACCAATCGTGATTTCCGGGAATAAAAATAGTTTTACCCTTAAAGTCTTTAGATAATTGAAGTTGATTTTTTAATTTGGTTTCAGCAATAATTCGCTCATTTGTATGATCAGTATTGGGTAATCCTTTTGGATAAATATTATCGCCAAGAAATAAAAGAGTTGTATTATTGTTTGCTTTTTTTAATCGATCTTCCAGTAAACCAATTGTTTGTTGTGCTTTTTCTTCATTGGCATTTCCTGCATCACCAATTAAATAAAAAGTATGTGCAATTTTTGAGCTATCTGTTCCGTTTTGTAGTACCGGATTTTTGATTTTTTTACCAAATTGTGCGTGATGTGTTGCACACGATTGAAAAATCAAGACCGAAACAAATAACATAAAAGCTACTTTATTCGAAGTAATAAAACAATTATCCGAAAACAATTTCATAATTTAGTAGTATAAAAATTTCTTTATGAATCTTATAGAACAAGCCGAAAATTTTGTTAGTAAATTACTCAAAGATAAACTTTCTAATTCATATACCTATCATAATTTTCAACACACTCTTGACGTAGTA
Source organism: Flavobacterium sp. 120 (assembly GCF_003633605.1). NCBI lineage: Bacteria > Pseudomonadati > Bacteroidota > Flavobacteriia > Flavobacteriales > Flavobacteriaceae > Flavobacterium > Flavobacterium sp. 120. The sequence goes on from NZ_RBKZ01000001.1 coordinate 1,106,408, forward strand.
GCAGCTGTTGATACACTTGCTGACAGCGAAAATATAAGTTCTTCTGATAAAGAAATGTTGCTCATTGCCGCTTGGTTTCATGACACAGGATATATAACGGGTTGCAGTAATCATGAAGATTCAAGCATTGTAATAGCTTCTGATTTTTTAACAAAAAACGAAAAATCTGCTGATTATATTGAGAAAGTGGCAGGATTAATCAAAGCCACCGAAAAGGAGTATGTTCCCAAAACCCTTTTTGAAAAAATAATAAAAGATGCCGATTATTTCCATATTTTGAGTGATGATTATATTCTTAGCTGTGAAGGGTTAAGAAACGAATGGAGAAATATAGAAGGAAAATCTTTTACAGATAAAGATTGGGCTGTAGAGAACTTCAATTTTTTAGCTAATATTCATCGGTTTTATACCGATTATGCCATTGAAAATTGGCAACCTTTAAAGGAGAAAAACATAAAACGTCTTCAGAAAAAAATAAAAAAAATGAGCTTGAAAACGAATAACGAACCAGATAAAGAATATAAAAAAAGAGAAAAAGAAGAAAAACCGGAGCGAGCGGTTGATACTTTATTTAGGGTAACATTAAATAATCATACCAGTTTAAGCGGAATTGCTGATAGTAAAGCCAATATTTTACTCTCCGTAAATGCAATTATTATTTCGATAGCGCTTTCTACGTTGATTCCAAAATTAGACAGTCCAAAAAATGTTCATCTGATGGTTCCTACTTTCATCATGCTGATGTCCAGTGTTATTACTATTATTTTTGCCATACTTTCCACACGACCAAAAGTGACGAAAGGAGTTTTTACACGACAAGATATTGAAAATAAAAAAGTGAATTTACTATTCTTCGGAAATTTCTATAAAATGCCTTTGGATGAATACCAATGGGCTATGAACGAAATGATGAAAGACAGGGAATACCTTTATAACTCCATGATTAAGGATTTATATTTTCTGGGACTAGTTCTCGAGAAAAAATACCGTTTATTAAGAGTTGCCTATAATTTTTTCATGATAGGAATTATAATCTCGGTAATTGCTTTTGTAATTGCGTTTAAAATGGTTGGTACTTAATTCAATTCATCCAGTAAATCTTGGTAAGAAAAGTTTTTGGGCGTTTGTTCTTTAGTATCATTAATCACTTTTACCCTGATTGCTCTTAAACCCGAAACGCCTTGTAATTCTTCCACTTCAAATTGTTCGATGGTTGGTTCCAATATTTTTTTAAATTGTAGAAATTTGATATAATTCAAATATTCTGTTTCCTCATTATTATGGGAATAGACAATTGTAATTTTTTCTTTTTCGGTGATTCTCTCTTTGCTTCCTTTGATATTGGCTTTGTCGATACGTTTTTTTACTACTTCGTAACGGGCATTGTAGGTACCGTCAACATCAAAACGTTTTTCATCCATTCTAAATCGGATAGAAATAGCAGAACTAAACACTAAAATCAAAGAAGTCACATCAAGTTCATAAGGCAAAGTAGATTTGAGTTGATGGTGTTCCAGCTCCATTTCGCACAAGGTTTGCAATTGCCATAATCTCAAATTATGAAGATACATACTATCAAAATCTTTACTTGGCGTAATTGATGAACCTATATAAAGATTGTGTTCCACACCATCGGTTTTGAAACGCTCATAATAATGCGGAAAAATATTTTGTGCTTCAACTTGTTTTTTATCCAGAATAGAAGCTAATTTTTTATTGACAATAGACATGGCATTGTCAAATTTCTTTCTCGAATGGTAAAACATTCCTGTTTTTTCATCTAGACTTTCAAAGTAATTTTGCTCCAGCGTTTCACCTAGCGCATTAGTTTTTGTATTCCTTAAAATAGGATGAATTTCTTTTTCTATGTAAAGTTGAATTTGTTGTTCGGTATCCGCTTTTAAAGGGAATTCCAGTTGATTGTAAAATGATTGCAATTCAAATTTTCGTTGTTCTAATAAAACCAAATTAGTATTTGAATTTTGATTTTCAAAGATTTTTATAAGAGCACCCAGTTGATTTTTTAAATCTTCTTTTACCGTTTCATTTCTATGATTAGACGAACCTTTAATGTCTATTTGACCATACAAAGGGTATACTTCCTTAAACACGATTTCCTTGAAAATATAGTCTTTATTTGGATTATTAGTCTGAAAATATTTAAGCGCTTCTCTTCTGAATTTCCAATAAACACTTGGGTGTATGGCTGTATATTCTCTTTGAATGATAGCTTCTATTTGGTGTTGCATATCATTTTTGTAACGCTCTAATGTGTCTACCACGTATGGTAAAATCAAATCCAGATTGTTTACATTAATGCTGTTAAGTTCTCTGGGTTTTCCCGAAACTAATTCTATAATGCCCAAAAGTTTACCGTTTTTTATCACCGGAGCAAGAATACAGCTTTGAATATTGAGTTTTAAAAAATGTTCTCCCAGTTTTTCATTTTCTGATGTTTTGGCAAATTTTTCAACATTTGAAATTACAAACGGTTTATTTTGTTCCAAAATATTTTCCAATGAGCAACCAAAAAGCGCATTTTTACAATCGACTTCTTGCATGTCGTGTAGAATAAAACTGTCTATTTTTTTATCATCATAGGGAGGCTTAACAAACTTTTCATCTTCTTCATTGTAAATGATAAAACCAACTTTCAAATCTGAAACTTTAAAAATAGAGCGAAAAATAGTTTCAAAATCATTACTACTATCCGTCTGATGTTTTTCTGATTTTAAAAGACTGCTTTTCAAATTTGAAATCGCACTTTCAATAGATGCATCAAATAGTGATACAATACCAAATCCCTTTAAAATCCAGCTTTCAGAAGGGAATTTTTCTTTCCACAAATCGATATTATCATAATTATCCATCAATAAATCAATATCTTCAGCAGATAAGGTTATCGATTTATCAGTAGGGATGATTTCCATAAAATCAGCATTATATAGAATTCTATAATGCTTCATGATGCCATTTGCATCCGGGATATCGTAAAATAAAGGTCTGTTGAAATCAAAATGTTGATTATAAAAGGTATTCAAAATCAAAATGCAATTCATAATGTAGAATTGATTTTGATCAAAATCCCTGATTGTCATATCAAATGTTCTTCCGGCATTTTGAAGTATTTTTTTGAATCTTTCGGAGTAATTGAACGTAAAGTTCTGAAAAGGAATGGTAGCCGCTTTAATTTCGTTTTGAGTCAGCGCAGTAGGGAAAAGATCAGCTAATAAATAGTTTATCAGAGTTTCGTTTTCAGGAATTAAATTCAAATCCTCGATTCCTATTTTGAATTCAGGGAAAGGTTCTATTTCTTTCAATAAAGCTTTAGCATAATTTGAGCGGTAATCGACATTAGTGACTGCGATTTTCTCTAAAGCTTCAATGAGTTTATGGAACGAAATTAGAGTTTTGAACGGGCTTTCTTTAAACAAATGATAATCCATCTGATAGTTTATTTAGAATACAAAATTACTAATAAACGAAATTGGATTGACAAATTTCTGGTTCTTTTTTCTAAAGAATTACTTTGATTTTAATTTAGAAAATCAAATGTTTTGTGTTACAAAATGTGAGTGTGTGTTTTTGAAATTATCTAATAGAAATGCTATTGTATCTAAGCAGTTTTTTTTGATTGTTTTTCTGTCTCAATATCAGTATTGATTTTATTAATAGAAGAATTAGCATGGTTTTGTTTTTTTGTAACGTTAGACATAATTGAATCTTTATTCTTGTAGGTATATTTTTTTTTAAGAATAAAAAGTAATAATTGGTTGTTTTGGTAATCAAATGAATTGTAATAATTTCTGGGATTAATTTTAGACTGAATGAATTCTTTTATTGTAGAAACCTATGAGGGTTTCATTTATTTCTTTTAGTTCTGGTGTAAGAAACGTTTTTCGACCTTTCTCATCGTTAGTTAATTCCAGTTCACAAACAGTACATTTAAATTCTTTGAAATGATTTGTAACATTTCGGGTTGTAATTATTTTATGACCAAATAGCGAACACAGAATTTTTTTACTGAGAAATTTTTCTTTGATTTCGGTTGTACTCATACTATTTGGTTATTTAGATTTGGGGATTAAAGGGGATTAAACTTAATTAATAACCGATTAAATATCAAATAAAATCGATTAAATACACTTTAAGTTGATAAAAACAATAAAATTCTTATAAAAAATGAATTTTATTTAAAAAAAATCCTCAACTACTTAAGTAATTGAGGATTAAAAATTTAGAAGAAAAAATTATAAACTAGCTTTTTTCTTCTTTATTGAAATAAACTAAGTAGTAATACATTTGTTTTTCTTCGTCCCAGCCTTTTTCTACAAATTTCTCGGCACTTTCAGGATTGATGAAGTCCATTTTAATTTGGATGTGTGTATCCAAATTAATCACGTTCTTGATTGATTTTCTGGCATCAGAAACTGCTGCATTTGCTATAGGAAATGACGTAACATCTTCAATACTGTATTTTTCTCCTTTGTCTACTTTATAGTTTTTAAACTCAGGAATTAAGTCTGGATTGTCTAAAACTTCGTTTAAGAAATTTGTTTCCTCGAACTGATCATTTTTTGCAAAATAGTTTACAGAACGGTTCATGAACATCACTTCTTCTTTCTTGTCCTCAGCAGGGAAAACAACATCTTTAGCAAAGTTCTGACAGAATTTCAAATACTTTTTAGTGATAAAGTTTTCATCTTCAAAGGCATCAACGGATAAGAAATGTTCTAACCAATATCTGGCATCATAGCGATTGCTGTCTACAGTCAGGATTTTATAACCTTCTTCTTTTTTATAATTGAAGATCAAACATCCTTTGTCTAATTTATTCAAACTCACACCTTGTTGCAAAATCATTTCTAAGTGTGTTTCTTTCTCTTCAAATTGTAAAAAGTCAGCTTGAATCTCACTTTTGAAAATTCCAATCGCATCCACGACATTATTATCAATGCTTACGTTGGTTAAATAGGTAACATATACTTCACCATTCTTGATGTGAGGATGATTAGATTGCTCAAATAAATGTTTTGTGATTTTTTGAGAAACTTCATGAATCGTATTTGGATTCTCAAAAATCTCAGTTGCAAATTTGAACATATCATTGAAATCCAAATCAATTTCATGGGCAAACTGAAAATAGTTCTCTTCTTTTTCTCTAAATGGTTTAAAGAAAAATTCTTTCATCAATGGCACAATTTCATCGTTCAGATTAAAGGGTTGCTCTGATAAAAAAATCGCTTCATTTCTACTTTTATTACCAACTCTGTGAATTGATAAATTTTCGATGTGTGTATTATATAAATTGATCATATTTTTATTTTTTTAGATAAAAGAACCAAGATGAAAGACAGCAAAAAGGTCTTTTATCTTGGCTCTTGATTCTTAATTGTATAATGCTTTAATTCCAGTTTTCCTCAAATCCAAAATCTTCAAAACTATCGTCTCCTTCAAACATATCCAAATCATCGTCGTCTAATCCGTCTTCAAATTCATCATTGTAGTCATCGGCATTATCTGATTCAAAGTTTTTTTCCATCGCTTCATCCGGCATTTCACCGTGAGAAAAAATAGTTTCCGGATAGGTATTTCCTGCCAGTTGATCTTCTATTGCAGCCAGTTCTACAAGGAATGTCCACATATTGATGAAATCATAAACATAGATGATTTTAGTATTTTCCTTATCTAAAATATCTGACAATTGGTAATCGCTCATGATTTTTTGCTCCCCTGGAATATCACCGGTATCAAAAAGTGAAATTTCATCTTCTTGATTCCAAGTTTCATCGCAAGTATAAAACGAAGCCACTTCCATTCCGTCAAATCCGAAGGAATTGAAAATAGCATTGTGCAAATCTTCTAAAGTATCGTCTTCAAGTATTGCAATGTCTCTAAAAACATCTTCTTCCGCGTCTAGAATCACTCTAAATTTATAAACCATAATCTTTGTTTTTATTGAAAGCTCAAAGGTAAAATTTAATTTTTAGATTTAGATTTTAGATTTTCGATTTGTTGATAAGATTTTTGTGTATGACTTTCAAAGGAAATAAGTGATTGATTGTCATTTATTCTATGAGTATTTAGATTTTTGTATAAAATAAATGCGCTACTTGTGCTTTATTTTGTGTACGTTAAGAGATACTTTTTTTAATCTTACCAACGAGTTTTTTTCTAATGATATGGTACTTCTTATGATTTGGATAATATCTGTCTGGCGTCATATTGTTGAAAATTAGAGCGACAACCAATAAAATTAGTACGCCGGTCAAAACTGGATAAAGTACATACCAATAGCCAAGATTTTTAATCTTTGGTGTGCCAATGATGGCAATCAAAGCAGTAGCGCCACCCGGAGGATGTAGTGTTTTTGTTATTTGCATTAAAACGATAGATAAGGAAACGGCTAGAGGAGCGGCTAACCATAAAATATCAGGTATCAATTTAGCGACAGTAACGCCAACAAGTGCTGAAACGATATGTCCGCCCACCAGATTTCGCGGTTGTGCCAATGGACTTTGAATAATACCATAAACCAGTACGCTTGAAGCACCAAAAGACCCAATTAAATAGACTACATCTACATGCAATAAAGTTTTAGATTGCATGTAAGCTATTAATCCGATGCCGATAAATGAACCCAGAAAAGCCCAAAAATGTTCCTTAAAATCAATTAAAGTTTCTTTGTAAAGAATGTATTTGGTTTTGCGATAACTCCTTTTTATTTTTTGAACAGGCATAGGTAATTATTTTACTAAACTTGGGGAATAGGAGTAAACAGTGAACGGATAAATCATTTTAGCCGTATATTTTGAAATCAAACAAACCACTAGAATTGGAAGAAACAACGTATAATCATTGGTTAATCCGCAAACTAAAAATATGGAGGTAAACGGTGCATGAATACTGGCACTCAAAACGGCTGCCATTCCTATTATGATGAAGTTTACTGGGATTACATTTGCATTAAAATATCTGTTTAAAACTAAAGCAACTAAAAGTCCTAAAAAAGCACCAATAAACAAGCTTGGAGCAAAAACGCCACCATCTCCTCCTGAGGCTAGCGTAACTGAAGTGACAATGGGTTTCAAAACTAAAATTCCAATGAAAGTTAGTACTAATGAAAGTGAAAGTACTATTCCATTTGGATTGATAAAAATAGTTTTAATAGCATGATATCCTTCGCCATAAAGCTGAGGGAATACAAAAAGGGAAATACTTAAAACCACAGATCCGAAGATGATTTTGAAATAGGGCACTTTTATTTTCGAAAATTGTTCTTTAAAAAATAACACACAACGGGTTAAATAAACAGAATTTATTCCTGCAATAATTCCCAATAGTATAAAGTAGGGAATAGCTCTTAAATGCCAAGTAGTTATGTGCACTGCAAACAATGGTTTTTCGTCAAGCAAATATATGAGTCCAAAAGCGATTGAAACAGCTATCAGGTTTGTTAGTACAAACGCTCGAGTTACTTTTTTTGAAATCACTTCAAGTGAAAATAAAATTCCGGCTATTGGGCTGCTGAATAATGCCGTAATTCCGGCCGCAACTCCCGCACAGATTAACTCGGTTTTGTATTGTCGGAATACATTTTGTTTCCTTTGTGCAACAGAACCAATAGTAGCCGAAGCGACAACTGTTGAAACTTCTATTCCTGTAGAGCCACCAAAAACCACGGTCAATAAACCGTTAATGAAATGGGAAGGAATTTTATAGTTTGGTAAATTCTTCGAATTGGAATTAGTGCTTTCAAAAACTTCTTTTATGCCTTTGTTTTCCTTTTTCTTAAATAAATACTCCCTAAGAAAATAAATAATTGACAATCCAAAAACGGGGAAAACAACAAAAAATATTGGATTTACAATCGTTTGATGAAAAAAGATTTCTTCATAATATTCAGTTGTGTTTTTCAAAATAACACCTAAAAAAGTAGAAAGAAAACCAATTAAAATGGATACAACAACAAGTTTTTGAAGTTTAATGAATTGATAGTTCTTTTTAATTTGTGTGGTATTGTTCATTTGAAAAAGTAATGTGTCTGAGTATTACAAAATTAAAGAAACAAAATCAGATTTGAATTGAAAAAAGGATTGGACTATTTTCTTTTGCGATTAATACATTGTTTTTACTTTTTCATAAACAAAAATGACTTATTTTTCATAAAACTCTATCGGTAAATCATCTGGATCTGCAATAAAGAAAAAGCGTTTTTTAGTGTGTTCATCAACACGAATTTCTTCTGAACTTATATTGTTATGGACTAAAAAATCGCGTGTTAATTGAATGTCATCAACTTCAAAAGCTAAATGGCGTAATCCTGCCGCTTCAGGTTTTGAAGGGCGTTGCGGAGGATTTGGAAACGAAAAAATCTCAATGATGTAATTTCCGTTTAAAGCCAAATCCAGTTTATACGATTGTCTTTCTGCGCGATATATTTCTTGAACAATTGTAAGTCCTAGAACATTTGTGTAGAATGTTTTTGATTTTTGATAATCAGAACAAATAATGGCGATGTGGTGAACTTTATTAAGTTGTAGCATGTTATTTTAAATAAGTCATTATTGGAAGATTTGCATTGACATCTTGGGTCAAAGCATCAGCATGAAGTTGATGTATCAGCGCTTTGGTTTCATCAATATCATTTATTAGAAAAAGAAAAAACACTTCATTTTCATCATCGGCATTTTGCCAAAGATGCTCCAGAAACATATTATTTTCGGCATGAAAGGCTTTGTCTTTTTCTAAAATCTCGCTAATGACCGCAATAGGAACATTTTTAAGTTTTGCTAATAAATGTGGCATTTTTATTGAATTGATAAGGTGTAAAAGGAAGAAAGCCTAATCGGTTGATTAGGCTTTAGGTTTTTATTTTTTTGCATCGGAACAAAGTCCCACAATCTCATGGAAAGTGTCATGTAAATCAGTGATTGATTTCAAAATTGCTGCATCAGATCCATTTGAAGCAACTAATTTATGCAGTGCTTTACTTTTTAACTGTAATCTTTCAGCCGAAGCCAATATGGCGTTTGTTCTAAATTCTGCAGGAATATCAGACTTTAATAACATGGCGGCTTTGTTCATCATTTCTTCTGAACGTGCTTTGATTGGAGCAAGATTTCCTTCTTCAGCAGGATGAAATGTTTGTGACATTACTTCGTGAAATTCTTTTATGGCAGACCATTTTTCGAAAGTGGATTGTGCCGAAACGGAGTTAGCGACAACAATAAGTGCCAAGACTAGAAATGCTTTGAGATGTTTCATGATGATTTTATAAAGTTTAAATGTTTATAACAAAGATAAGGAATTTTAGTCTTGAGGACTTGTAATTTGGGTTAGGATATTCATTAAACATTTAATTTCCGAATCACTTTTGCCGGATTTCCTACTGCCAAAGAATTGTCAGGAATGTCTTTTGTTACTACTGAACCTGCTCCAATTACACAGCCATTCCCTATGGTAATACCAGGACAAATAACTGAATTTCCTCCAATCCAGCAATCATCACCAATGGTTATTGGCAATGCATTTTCGAGTGTTTTTCTCAGTTCAGCATCCAGCGGATGTGTGGCGGTGTACAATTGAACGCCCGGAGCAAAAAACACATTGGAACCAATAGTGACTTTGGCACAATCCAAAACAACGCAGTTTACATTGAAATAAACATTTTCGCCACAACTGATATTGTATCCGTAGTCACAAAAAAATGGAGGTTCGATATAAAGATTTGGTCCTGCATTAGGTATGAGCTCTTTAAGTATCTCTCTCGCTTTTTTTGTCACTCGGTATTCTGTAACATTTAATCGGTGTAGTAAATTTTTAGATTTTCGTCTGTCTTTTACTAAAACAGGATCTCCTGCCAAATAATATTCTCCGGCAATCATTTTTTCTTTTTCAGTTATCATAGTTTATAAATTTGAGCAAAACACATAGTTGTTTTTGCTGTTATATTTTAGTTTTGGCTATTTTATCATGGATTTTTAGTGTTTCCTGCAATGCTGCACTTCCATACCAAAGCGTGAGTTCTGCTTCCAGAAGTTTCGATTGTACCGCTGGATCTGTCGCCACAAATGTTTTAGCTTCTTCTATACTACTGGCGTTAAAAATATAAATGCCTCTATAATTTCGTTCGTTTTTCATGAAAGGACCCGCCACAACCAGTTTTCCTTCTTTTGCTAATTGATTGATATTAGCCATGTGACCCTCAAATAGTTTTTTAGTTTCTTCTTTCGTTGCCGTTGTATTGCTTCCAGTTTTTAACAAACAAAATACATATTGCTTCATTCCGTAATTATCTGCTTTAAGAGATTTTGCCAGTTTTTCATCAAATGCTGATTCCGTTTCCTGAGAAAATAGTACGGTGCTAAAAGAGAACAATAAAAGGAATAAGATTGATTTTTTCATTTTTACAGAATTAGGTTGTACACAAATTTAACGTTTTCATTATAAAATAAAAAATGCATGATTTCAAATTCGAAATGGATTAGGCAAAACAACTCATCCAGTAATTTCAACAGTTCAGTAATAACTTTTTCTGGTTCTGATTTTTGCAATAGATATTTGCTCATCAAAATCAAATACCATGAAACCAACATTTACGCAACAATCAAATCATTCTAACACAAGGCTTAAATTTATTTTTACGTTTGCCTTTTTAGTATTCAGCTTAACTATTTTTTCACAAAACACAATTTCAGGGAAAGTGGTGGATGAGAAAGGAAGACCGGTTTCAGGTGCTAATATTTTTATTGAAGGAACTTATGACGGTGCTTCCAGTAGTGAAACGGGGAATTTTAGTTTTACAACTACAACAACCGGGAATCAAACTCTGGTTGTGAGTTTCCTGATTTATGAAACTTCAAAAACAGTAATTGATGTGGCTAATTTCCAAAATAAAACCATCAAATTACGAGAAAGTGTTACATCGCTTGACTCAGTTGTGATTACAGCAGGGACATTAGAAGCGGGCGATAAAGCAAGAGTATCGGTTTTAAAACCTTTGGACATCGTAACTACGGCGGGCTCTGCGGGAAATATTATTGCTGCTTTGCAAACGTTGCCAGGAACACAAACGGTAGGCGAGGACGGCCGATTGTTTGTTCGTGGTGGCGAAGCCAATGAAACACAAACTTTTGTAGACGGGATTCGGGTGGCACAGCCGTATGGCGCAACCACGAATAATTTGCCAACACGAGGCAGGTTTTCTCCTTTTTTATTCAGCGGAATATCATTTTCTACAGGTGGATATTCAGCGGAATATGGCGAAGCATTATCCAGTGTTTTGTTATTGAATACACAAGATGATCCAGACCAAAATAAAACCGAAATAGCTTTGATGACCGTTGGTTTAGGTATTGGGAATACCCAAAAGTGGAAAAAAAGTTCGTTGAGCGTAAATGCGAATTATATCAATTTAGCGCCGTATCAAGCAGTTATTCCTCAAAATGTGGATTGGAATAGTCCTTTTCAATCGTTGTCTGGAGAAACCGTTTATCGTTATAATTTTAACAATGGAATTTTGAAAGTGTACGCTGCTTTTGATAGTTCTAAATTTGATATTAATCAGGAAAATATTAATTCGCCAGAGAAAATCAGAGTTAACTTGAACAACAATAATTTCTATTTGAATTCGTCTTATAAAGGCGTTTTTGGGAACAATTGGCAAATTACTTCCGGGTTGAGTTATGGTTACAGCAACAATAAAATAAATCTGGATTCAGATAAAGTGGCGAATGATGAAAATGCGGCCCATTTGAAATTGAAATTAAAGAAAAGCTTTTCGGAAAGATTGAAACTGTCTTTTGGAGCGGATTATTTTGTTACTCAATTCAATGAAGATTTTAAGGAAAATACAGGTTCGGTTTTCACCAATGGATACGATGCTAACATTGCTGCAGTTTATACGGAAGCCGATATTTTCTTCTCTAAAAAGTGGGCTGCAAAAGTAGGAGTTAGGGCTTCTAATAACGATTTGCTGAATGAAACAGCCATTTCACCTCGAATTTCATTTGCATATAAAATGGCTAAAAACAGTCAATTTTCATTTGCCTATGGTGATTTTACCCAAACTCCAAACGCAGAATACATCAAGTATTCCAACAATCATCAGTTTGAAAGTGAAAAGGCTTCGCATTACATCATGAATTTTCAATACAATAAAAACGGAAAAACCTTTCGTGCAGAAACCTATTTTAAAGACTACAGCAATTTAGTAAAATTTGACACCCAAATGGCAGCATATAATTCGGTTTATGATAATTCGGGTTCTGGTTATGCGAAAGGATTGGATTTGTTTTGGAGAGACGGAAAATCAATCAAAAACTTAGAATATTGGGTTTCCTATTCGTACATCGACACAGAGAGAAATTATAAAAATTTTAGTTCTCAAGTGACACCAAGTTTTGTTGCAGATCACAGCTTGTCAATCGTTACTAAATACTGGATAAACGACTGGAAATCACAAATAGGTTTTACGAATTCATACAGTTCTGGGCGTCCTTACAACAATCCAAACGAAGCTAAATTCATGAACGGAAAAACAAAATCCTACAACAGTTTGAGTTTCAATTGGGCGTATTTAGTGTCACAGCAAAAGATTTTATATTTCTCGGTTTCTAATGTTTTAGGAAGTCAGAATGTATTTGGATACGAATATGCCAACAATCCTGATAATACAGGCTTTTACAACAGAAAAGAAATTGTTCCTACGGCTGATCGTTTTTTCTTCGTAGGATTCTTTTGGACAATCAGCAACGATAAAAAAGACAATCAGTTGAGGAATTTGTAAAAAGAGTCATAAAGTCTACTGTCTTTGTAAACTCTTTCAACTGTATGACTTTCGACTAAATCACAATTCATCCATCAAATTCTACAGTTCAGTATCTATAAATTTTAAACCAATAAAAACGGAGATACTTTTGAAGTATAAATTATTACAACGTTTCAATCATCAAAAAAATAACCATTTTAAAACAAGAAATCATGACAAAAGTTATCACCACAATCGTATTATTAGTATGTAGTTTAGTATCAGCTCAAGGGCAATTCGAACAAGGAATGGGAAAAGCATTCCAGCTTTGGGGCGAAGGAAAAAATACGGAAGCTTCTGATTTATTCGAAAGAATAGCTGCCGCTGAAAAAACAAGCTGGTTGCCTAATTATTACGTTGCATTGGTAAACACAACCACCGCTTTTAGAACAAAAGATAAAGATCAAATGAATTTATTACTTTCGAAAGCACAAAAATCATTGGATATAGAAATGGATAAAAATCCCAATAATGCCGAATTGTTGGTAATGCAAGCAATGATCCACACCGCTTGGATTGCTTTTGATCCCATGACAAACGGACAAAAATTATCTGGAACGGTTATGGAATTGTACGGAAAAGCACAGGCAATTGCACCGGAAAATCCAAGAGTTGTTTTTGGCAAAGCCGAATTTGAAATAGGCGGTGCTAAATTTTGGGGAACAGACACTAAACCAATGTGTGTGCAAATTGAAAAAGCTATTGGACTTTTTGCTACTTTTAAACCTGAAACACCTTTCTCTCCAAAATGGGGTTTAGAAAGAGCTTTAGAAGCACAGAAAAATTGTAAATAGGAAGTAGAAACAAGAAAGAATAGAAGTGATTTTCAAGTCTTTTATTGATGCTACAATCAGAATAAATATCAAAATAAAATGAATAGAATATATAAAGAACTTCAAAGAGCGATAAAATTGACACTTATTATTTTTGCTGTGATTCAATTAGTCAATGTGATAATGGGAAGTGAAGTTTATTTTGGTAAAAGGTTGCTAGTCAATTTTTTATTCACAATGATGTATACTTTTTCTTTATACGCATCCAATATGTTCCTTTTTTGGAAATTAGACTCTTATTTTGAAGATAAATTTTCGGTAAAAAGATTGACTCTGGGTTTTATAGGTTCGTTTTTAGTTTCATTAGCAGTTATTTTTTTAATGCACTTATTTGAAGAAGTGGTGTACAACAAGAATTCTTTTGATTATTTCTTGGCAAACGAAAAACCTTCAAGTTATTTAGCATCGATAATAATCACTTTTTTTGTCACATTATCCATTTACACGATTTCATTTTACAAAGCGTATAATGAGAACAAAGTCAAGGAACAGAAAATTATTGCAGGAACAGCTAACGCAAAATTCGAGAGTTTAAAAAATCAAATTGATCCTCATTTTCTATTTAACAGTTTAAATGTATTGAGCTCTTTGATTGAAGAAAATCCAGATAATGCGCAGCGGTTTACAATTTCATTATCAAAGATTTATCGCTATGTATTAGAACAAAAAGATAAAGAGCTGGTTTCGGTTGAAGAAGAATTGGCTTTCGCCAAAACGTACATGAATTTATTGAAAATGCGTTTTGAAAACAGTTTGTTTTATGAATTACCAACGACAGCTATAAATCCAGATGCCAAAGTAGTGCCGCTCTCTTTGCAGCTTTTATTAGAGAATACGGTGAAGCATAATGTGGTTAGTGAACAAAGGCCATTACATATTCGGATTTATATTGAGGGCGATTATTTAGCCGTTCAAAACGATTATCAAAAGAAAGAAGTATTGCAAGAACGTCAAGGTGTTGGTTTACAAAATATCGTCAACAGATATGGAATTATAACCAACAGAAAAGTATTGATTATTCAAAACGAGAAAACATTTACGGTCAAAATACCTCTTTTGACAAAACAAATTACAGTTATGGAAACAACTACAAATTACAATGAAGATACCGCTTATTATAGAGCTAAAAAACGTGTGGAAGAACTTAAAGGGTTTTACGGAAACTTGATTTCTTACTGTTGTGTCATTCCATTTTTGATATTTATAAATTTAACATATTCTCCACATTTTCAATGGTTTTGGTTTTCGGCTGCCGGGTGGGGATTTGGATTGGTGATGCATGCTTTCAAGGTTTTTGGGTACAGTTCCAATTGGGAAGAAAGGAAAATCCAGGAAATTTTACAAAAAGAAGAGCAAAAGCAATCATGGAAATAATAGGCTAAGGCTTTTTAAACGTTGAACAAATTTTAAATAAAAAATCATGGAAAATACATATCAAAACGAAGAGCGCTATTTTAAAGCGAAAAAACAAGTAGAAGAAATAAAATCATTTTATGGCAACTTGATTGCTTATATCGTTATAAACATAGGATTGATGATTCTGAATTTAGTAACATCTCCGAATCATTTGTGGTTCTTTTGGCCATTAATCGGTTGGGGACTCGGAGTGTTTTTTCATGGATTGAAAGCTTTTAATTTTAGTCCTTTTCTCGGAAGAGACTGGGAACAGCAAAAAATTAAAGAGTTTATGGATAAAGAAAATGAAAGAAAAGACAATTGGACTTAATGTCGTGATTTTTATCTCAAAATAGAATTTGTTTTTAATAGTAAATACATAATACCATCAAGATGAAAAGGAATTATAAATCGGAGTTTGAAGGGTTTCAGCCAGAAGATAAATATGCTGATGCGCAACGAAAAGTGAAACGATTAAAGGGATTTTACACGCATTTAATTGTTTATATAGTCATAAATATAATGATTGTGTTTATCAATATTAGAGATTTAGATGCGGGAGAAAGCTATTTTAAAATAGAGAATTTCTTTACGGCTTTCTTTTGGGGAATTGGATTATTGGTGCATACATTTTCTATATTTATGCCCAATTTTATTTTTGGAAAAAACTGGGAACAGCAAAAAATCAAGGAATTCATGGAAAAAGAGAAAAGTGAGAAATGGGAATAGAACCAGAGATTCAGCCCTAATTTAATTTCAGTTAACCAAAATCACCAAAATAAATGATTCAATATTAAATGATGACAATAATAATCGAAGACGAAAAACCAGCTGCAAGATTGTTGCAACGAAAATTAGAAAAACTAAATATTCAAGTAGACGTAATGTTGCATTCAGTAGAAGAAGCAATTGATTGGTTTTCTAATAATGAACATCCGGAATTGATTTTTTTGGACATTCAATTGTCGGATGGATTGTCATTTGAAATATTTGATAAAGTTCAAATTAAGAGTGCTGTGATTTTTACCACGGCTTATGATGAGTATGCTTTGCGGGCTTTTAAATTGAATAGTATCGACTATCTTTTGAAGCCTATTGATGAGGATGATTTAGAGGTTGCCGTTTCTAAATTTAAAGCGCGTTTGCCAAAACAAGAAACCGGCTCCCGAGACTTCGGGATGGATTTTGAGCAGATTAAAAAAATGCTTTCCAATCCATTTGAAAAAAATTATAAAAAACGGTTTACAGTAAAAATAGGGCAACATTTGAAAGTGATTGCTACCGATGAAATTGAGTGTTTTTTTAGTGAAAATAAAGGAACGTATCTTCATACTTTCGACAATAGGAATTATTTAATTGAAACGACTTTAGAACTTTTGGAGCAGGAATTAGATCCGGCAGCTTTTTATAGAGTTAGTCGAAAATTCATAGTTCCTCTCAAGGCAATTAAAGAAATTGTAGTCTACAGTAACTCCCGATTAAAAGTTATTCTGCCTTCATATAAAGAAGACGAAGTGATTGTGAGCAGAGAAAAAGTTTCTGATTTTAAGAATTGGATTGGCTAATTAAATTGTTAGATTTTTAATTTAGATAAGATTATTTAAAAATCTGATAATAGGTGTCTTATGTTTCTATTATAGATTATCTTTATGACGGTTTTAAACCTTGAAAACCACTTTTCGAATGCCAATTATGACGAAAATTAGTGCCGTGTAAATTATAAAAAACGGAATGATATATTCAATTAAATCCATAGGTAGCATTACCGCAATTATCAATAGTTGAAAACCCAAACCGTAAATTGAAAGTACGGTCATAAACCAGTTTGGAAACGTTTTTACTTTGTATGCTTCTTGGTCAAGTGCGTGAATTATTTTATCAAAAGTACCGTAAACAATAGTGTAAATCCAGAATAAAATATCAACTGATTTTTGGGTTTCTCCAGGCAAAGCTTTCGGAGATTTGTATTCGAAAATTTTGCTGGTTGTATCTCCACCTACTGATTTATTTCTTAAAATCACATAGTAATAATTGTATAAAGTTCCCTGTAATTGAATGCCGATAAAAGCCAAAACAGTAAACCAAAATGATGTTTGTGAAACATAACAAATGGTCATTAAAAACAGAAAGTTTAAGATGATATCAAATACGCTGTCCAAGTATCTTCCGGTATAGGAAGGCGTGTTTTTTAATCGTGCCAGTTCGCCATCAGCAGCATCAATTCCTGATTTTAGAATGATAAAAAAACTTGCAAAATAGTAACTTCCTTGCAGAATACAGTAAATGGCAATCAAGCCTGAAACACCAAAAAGTAAGGTGACATGGATAGGAGTGAACCGAGTGTTTTTTAATTGATTGGCAAGAAATTTTCCAAATGGTCTTCCATAATCTGATAAATCTAAAAATTTATCTTGAGCAGCAAGTTTAGACATTTATGTTTATAAACAAAGAAATGTGACAATATAGTCAGGTATTATGGTTGGTATATTTTTATTTTGATAATCGATGTAAAGTGAATGTCATTGCCGTCAGTAAAAAGAAAGCCATTACTTGATGTAATAATCCTAACCAAAGCGGTACACTGTAAAGCAACGTAAAAACGCCTAATGTGAATTGCAAAAATACGATTAATACCAAGATATTGATTCCTTTTTTCTGTAACGAAGAAAGGATGTGTTTTTTACTGGAGAAATAAAGCGCAAGAATCAATCCTACTACAACATATGCCATGGTTCGGTGTACAAATTGAACGCCGCTTTTTCCTTCGATAAAATTCAAAAACAAGGTGCTTTTTTCTATAAAAACACTGTCGTGAATGAATTGTCCATCACTCATTAATGGCCAGTGATTGTGTATTAAACCTGCATTTAAGCCTGCAACAAACCCACCATAGATAATTTGCAACAACAAAAAGACTAACGCAACGCGTGCTAGTTTTCGCAATGGAAGTATAACTGTCGCTTTGTTTGGATAAATTAAATCCAAAGCTACCCAAAGTGTATACGCAAAGGTAATAAAAGCAAATGTGAGGTGTAATGCTAATCTAAAATGACTTACATCAGGATTGTCGATTAATCCGCTTCGAACCATGAACCAGCCCAAAAATCCTTGAAAACCGCCCATGAATAATAAAACCACACATTTTTTGATGGTTTCGGTCGAAAGACGTTTCTTGAACAAGAAATAGACAAAAGGAACGATAAATGCTAAACCTATTATTCTCCCTATAAAACGGTGGAACCATTCCCAGAAATAAATGAATTTATAATCACTTAGGGTAAAATCATTATGTATATTGATTTTTTGATATTCTGGAAATTTTTTATATTCTTCAAAAGCATGCGACCATTTTTCTTCTGTTAAAGGTGGAAAAGTATCGGTTACTAAATGCCAGTCGGTCATTGATAAACCTGAATTGGTCAATCGGGTAATTCCTCCCACTACAACCATCATAAACAATAATAAGCATCCTGATAATAACCAAATGATAATGTAATTATTCTCTTTTTTCATTGTTTGAAATTAATTTGTGCAAAGATATTTGAAATGTAATTAATTGTTAATTCAACAAGCGTTAATCTTTAATCCAATTTTTTCTGCTCTTTTTAGCATAAATTGATACGCTGCCTCATATTCATTTGGAATTTCTCCTTCCAGAATTGCCTCTTTTATGGCTTCTTTCAGCATTCCAATTTCTTTTGAAGGCTTTAAATTGAATTTTTCCATAATCTCTTCACCTGATATTGGTGGTTGAAAATTACGAACCTGATCACGTTCTTCGACTTCCACAATTTTCTTACGTACAATTATAAAATTGTTGTGGTATTTCTTGAATTTATTAGGGTTTTTGGTAGTGATATCCGCTTCGCATAATGTCATTAAATTCTCTACATCTTCACCGGCGTCAAAAACCAAACGACGCACCGCTGAATCCGTAACCGTGTCTTGTGATAAAACGATAGGGCGAGAACTCATCATGACCATTTTTTGTACAAATTTCATTTTGTGATTTAGTGGCATGTGTAAGCGTTCAAATATTTTTTTTGCCATTTTTCCACCAAGAAATTCATGTCCATGAAAGGTCCAACCTTGTTTTTTGTTAAAGCGTTTCGTTGGTGCTTTTCCAATGTCGTGCAATAATGCCGACCAGCGCAACCAAACATCATCTGTATGCGGACAAATATTGTCAACTACCTCTAAGGTATGATAGA
The DNA here is from genome assembly GCF_003633605.1 of Flavobacterium sp. 120. Taxonomy (NCBI): domain Bacteria; kingdom Pseudomonadati; phylum Bacteroidota; class Flavobacteriia; order Flavobacteriales; family Flavobacteriaceae; genus Flavobacterium; species Flavobacterium sp. 120. Next base: position 1,125,658 of record NZ_RBKZ01000001.1, read on the forward strand.
AATTATTTTTATGCGTATGACCTTCAATTTCTTCCACTTGATTCAAAGCGGTCAATTCTGGAAGGATTATATCTAAAAGTCCCGTTTTGAACAATAGCAAGAATCCTACGGAAGGTTTATCTGTAGAAAGTATTTTGTTCAACTCATCAACGATGCGTTCTCCGGAAATGATTTTGATTCGGTTTGCGTTTTTGGTTATGGAATTCAACGAATTTTCTTCGATATCAAACCCCAATTGGTTTGCAAAACGAATGCCTCTCAACATGCGCAATGGATCATCAGAAAAAGTAATATCTGGATCCAAAGGTGTTCTAATTATTTTATTTTTTAAATCTTCCAATCCGTTAAAAGGATCCGAAAGTTCTCCAAAATTAGCAGCGTTTAAAGATAAAGCCAGCGCGTTTATGGTAAAATCACGACGATTTTGGTCGTCTTCCAATGTTCCATTCTCTACAACAGGATTGCGACTCTCAAAATGATAGGATTCTTTACGGGCACCTACAAACTCAATTTCTGTGTCTTCAAAACGCAACATCGCTGTTCCGTATGTTTTGAAAACTTGAACTTTTGGTTTTTTTGGAAGTAATTGGGAAACTTTCAAAGCTAATTCGATTCCGCTGCCAACAGCAACAATATCAATATCTTTTTTAAAGTCTCTATTTAAAAGTAAATCTCTCACGAATCCGCCAATAACATAACTTTCAATGTTAAGTTCTTGGGAAGCTTGAGAAATTACTTCGAAAATTTTATTATTTAAGGCTTCTTTATATGAAGTTTTGATACTCATTTTTAAAATGTTTAAAGTCTAAAGTTTAAAGTTGCTAAACTTAAAACTGAATACTGCAATCTATTTCCGAATCACTTTCACCTGAGAATCATTCGTTAATTTTATTATTGTTGACGGTTTTCCACCGATTTTTTCACGGTGCAAATTTACAACATAGTCCACACCTTTTATAATTTCCGGGCTAATATCTTTGAAGGCTATAGGAGTGGGTTGACCTGAAATATTTGCAGATGTCGAAACCAATGGTTTTTTCATCTTTTCCATTAATTTGAAGCAAAATGGTTCTTTCACAATGCGAATTCCTAGTGAGTTATCTGTAGAGATTATATTGGGAGCAACATTTCGGGGTTTGTCCAGTATTAAAGTAGTTGGTTTTTCGGATAAGTCAATGATTTGCCAAGCAACTTCGGGAATGTCTTTGAAAACATTGTACATCATTTTTTCACCATTCATCAAAACGATCATGCTTTGGGTTTCGGCTCTTTGCTTGAGTTTGTATATTTTGGCAACAGCCTCAGGATTTGTTGCGTCACAACCAATTCCCCAAACGGTATCGGTAGGGTACAGGATAATTCCGCCTTCTTTTATGACCTCGTAGGCTTTGTGAACTTCTTCGTTTATATTTTCCATATTTTTATTTTTGTGGAGATTTTAAGTTTCAGTTCAATAAAACTAGTGTAATTTCCAGAGTGTAAAAATACTTCATTTGGGCTTTGCAATCCAAATATATTTCGAAGTGTGATTAATCCTTTTCCTGTTTTTTTACTTTAATTTTAGAACATTTGATAATTCAAGCTATTTAAATTAATATTTAGTGTTATTTTGGCATAATTTTAAATTTAGAAGGCTAAAATTTAGCTTCTAATTAATTAGAAAATCAAAATTTAAATTAATTTATTCCAACAATTGAAAATGACATCAGCACTTTTAATTTCTACATATAATTGGCCAGAAGCACTTCGTTTAGTTATGATTAGTGCTTTATCGCAAACGGATTTACCTAATAAGATTCTTATCGCTGATGACGGTTCTGGCAAAGAGACAGAAGAGCTTATAAGAGAACTTCAACTTAAAAGTAGTGTTCCGATTCTTCATTTTCATCAAACAGATAAAGGTTTTAGGAAAGCAAAAATTTTGAATAAAGCTATAGCAGGAACTAATGTTGATTATGTTATTCAAGTTGATGGAGATTGTATTTTGCATCCTAATTTTGTGAAGGATCATTTAAGCTTTGCAGAAAAAGGCATGTATTTATATGGCTCTCGTGTGAATATACTTCCTACTGCTGTTGGGAAAATTTTTAAAACCAAGAAAATCTATTTTAATTTTCTTTCTAGTGAAATTAAAAATAGAACTAGAACCTTGCATATTCCATTCTTGTCAAGACTATATAAATCACATGAAGGAATTTCTAAAAAATTTAGAGGTTGTAATGTTTCGTTTTGGCGTGATGATTTTATAGCGGTCAATGGCTATAATGAAGACTTTGAAGGTTGGGGAAGGGAAGATTCGGATTTAGCCATTCGACTTGGAAACAATCATATAAAAGCTAAAAGACTTCGTTATGCTGGAATTGTTTATCATATTTTTCATAAAATAAGTTCAAAAGATCATTTTGAATTAAATGATAAAATACAAAAGGATACTATTGCAAATAGAACGGTAAGAGTTTTAAATGGAATAGATAAGTATTTGAAATAGATTTTTTAGTTATTCGGTATACTAGCTATTTTTATTTGGAGATTTTTTTTAATAAAATTATTATTGGATATATGGTAATCCTTAAATTGGATAAATAAAAAGCAATACCTACTTTTGTTTACTCTTATTATTGTATTGATGCAAATAAATATTCATTCTCATTTTCTTAACCATAAATCAAAATTATCGAGTTGTATTCAAAATTTTGATATGACAGGAATCCTTTTTGGTGATGGAAAACGAAACAAAATAAAATTATTTGATTTAGACTCTTTAACGATTAATATCAAATCGTTTAAAATCCCAAATCTAATTAATAAAATTGCTTACAAGTATTTTAGAAAGTCTAAAGCCAGACGTTCCTACGAATATGCGAATAAATTGCTCGAAAACGGAATAGGAACGCCACAACCAATAGCTTATTTTGAAAATTATAATTGGTTGGGTTTGACAGATAGTTATTATATCAGCGAACATCTCCAGGCCGATTTGACTTTCAGAGAATTGGTAAATGATTCTAATTATCTCGATTTTGAAAATATTTTACGTCAGTTTACTAAATTTTCTTTCGATTTGCATCAAAAGGGAATTGAATTTTTAGACCATTCACCAGGAAATACTTTAATTAAAAAGACAGCTGAAAATCAATATAATTTCTATTTGGTAGATTTAAACCGAATGAATTTTCATAAAACAATGGATATTGATCAGCGCATGAAAAATTTGAGCAGGCTCACGCCAAAGAAAGAAATGATTGCAATAATGAGTGATGAATATTCTAAACATTATTCAGAATCCAGCAGTTTAATTTTCGAAAAAATGTGGTATGCAACTAATGAGTTTCAGGGTAAATTTGCCCGTAAAAAGACATTAAAAAAGAAACTTAAATTTTGGAAATCTTAGCGATTTGAATTCATTTTCTTTAATTCCTGAAAGCGCGTATACACACTAAATGCTTTCAAATAGCAAATAACAATTCCGTTTTTGCCATCTAAAAAACCCAATCTAAAGATGTATTTATTTAGGAATAGGTACAATGGTCTGATGTAAAAATGAAAAAAAGTAGGTTTAATTCCTTTTTTGAACTCTTCTTTAGCTTTTAATTTTCCGTAAAAAATCATTTTTTGCTTGTAATCGGAATAATTTCTATAAGAATAATGGATTAATTTGTTCTTTAATTTTCCAGTTTTTCCAGTAACAATTAATTTTTCATGTACAATTTTATCTAAATTATAATGTGCATTTTCTTTTTTGAAAAGCCTGAAAATTTTATCGCTTTGGGAACCGCTAAATCGTATTTTGGTGTTTTCGAACATGAAATTTCGATAGAAATAATACGCCGAATGCGCCTCTCTCAGTTCAATTACCTCCAGTATTTCCTCTTTTAGTTCTGGAGTTAACCTTTCGTCAGCATCTAAAAAAAGAATCCAGGAATTCTTAGCCAGACTAATGGCATAGTTTCGCTGAGTGGCATAATTCTCAAAAGGGTGTTGTACAACTGTTACTTTATTGTAAGTGGCTGCAATTTTTGTAGTTTCGTCAGTGCTAAAGGAATCTACAACGATAATTTCATCAGCTATATCCAAATTCTCTATAACAGATGCAATATTGTGTTCTTCGTTATAGGTTATGATTAAGGCACTTAATGACATGTTTTTTAGACAGTTTTTCTTTGTTACAGCACTATTTTTTGAAAATGGAGTTGATTTTAAATCTTCTCAATATTGAAAGTTTACGTTTTTCTGGCACTCCATTTTTCTTGATATAATCGGCTACGGCATCAACCATTCTTTTCGCTGATTTCCCGTCATTATAAGGATGGTAATTTTCAAAAATGAATTTGCGTTCTTTTGAATATGGATCCTCATTAAGGTTTTTCTCAACTAATGGTATAAGTTCAGTATAGTTGGAACTATTTTGCCAAAGTATATTATCTGATATGTTATTGAATGTAATAACAGGCTTGTCTAGTAATAGAAATTCATAAATTACAGAGGACGTATCACTGATTAGTACATCTGAAATCAATAAGAATTTGATAATGTTTTTTTCTGTTTCAAAAATTATATTAGGGATTTCATTGGCTAAATCTTTATAGATTTGAATCCAAGACTCGTCCATCAATGGATGAAATTTCAATAAAATTAAATACTCTTTATTTTTGGATAAGGACTTTATTTGCTCTACTAAAAATGGAGCAGAAGTCAGTTTTGGAGAAAATGTCGGTGCGTAAAGCAGTATTTTTTTTGCATTATACTTTTGAAGCAATTCTTTTCTTTCTTGTTCAAAAACGGATTTGTCGGTTCCATAAACATCTAATTTTGGCCAACCGGTTTCAATAACATCAAAGTCTTTATGAACCGATTTAAATTTGTTAAATCGTTCTGTAAAGTAAGGACCTTGGGTTAAGTATAAGTCAAAATAATGGCGTATTCTAAAATGTCCTTTTTTCTCTCCTGCTAAACCATGAAATATTTGAACTTTTAAGCCTCTTAAATAGTGAGGTACTTCATTTCCGGGAACAAAAATGGCATCACTTTTATAGTTTTCTAATTCAGTTATAGACGATGTATTCTTTTCATTTTTAAACGGAAAATCGGCACTTATTTTGTCGTTTACATACCAAATATAATCATGTCCGTTATTTTCGAGATAGGCTTTTATCGGTTCAAGAATTCCAAAAGCATAATTGTTTTGACAAAAAAGAATACATCTCATAGTTTAACTAAATATTTTATTTGCATTTTCTAAATCCTCAGTAAAATCAACTTCTATGCAGCTATATTTTGAGATATCGATAGGTTTCACGCAAATAGCATCGTGCTCAATTGCCATCTCTAATCCTTTTTCGAAATAGTCATTATCATCACATTCTTCTAATCTTTTTATAAAAGATTTTATGTCTTTTGAAGAAATGAAATTTATTCCTACAGCTTCACCCAATCCATTTTTTACTTCTTTAGAAAGTTTATCAATGTAATTGTCTTTCAAAGTGTATTTTACTTCCTCGTCAGCAACTTTGCTCGTATTCACCGCTACAAATGATTCATTAGCTTCAATATGTGGATGAAGGATGTCTAATATTAAGTCATCAAAAACCACATCGCCATTAAACCATAAAACAGATTCATTTTTGTATTTTTTTAAAGCACGCAACAAGCTTTTTGAAGTGTTTGTTTGGTCAAAAAACGGATTATAGATATAAGTTAACTCAGGAAAACGTTCCATGATTAAATCTTTCTTAAAACCGACAACAACATTAATATCGTCAATATCATATTTAGATGTAATGTTTTCTGTTTGTATTTCCATTATACTTTTTCCATTTTGAAGTAAAGTCAATGGTTTAGGAAATGGATTTCCAAGTCTAGAGCCTATACCTGCTGCCAGAATAATTATTTTCATTTGTGTTAAATTATGTGTTTTCAAAAATAGTTTAAATGATTAACATTTAAAAGGTATTTACTTTTATTCCGCCTACAAAGGATAGAGTTACTGTTTTGAGCGTAGTTTATTAAGATATTAGCTAAAATTATTCTTTAAAAACAACACCAATTCAGCATGAAATAATTCGGGCGTAAATTGATTGTAATAACTACTGTTGTTTTTTAATTCTTTTCTGGATTTTGCTTTAAAAACGTCAGGCTTGTAGTCTTTTAGATGAATGGCTTTGTTTTTTATTCCGTCTTCAAATGTGCTCCAGCTTTCTTTTTCTATCCATGGGGAAAAAATCGTAAACGTTGGTTTGTCGAGTGCTTTGGCCATATTTATTGCTCCGCCGTCGTTTCCAACAATTGCATCACATTGATTCATAATGGCGATAAACGATCTTAAATCACCACCTAATAACTCAAAATAAATTTTTTCTTGTGTTGAAGATTTACAAGCCTCAAAAATAGTTTTGGCATCCTTGATTTGCTTTGGAAAATAATTAAACAGAATATTTACATCTTTATTTTCGGCAATTGTATCAATAACTTTTGCCATATATTCCAGCGGATATGTTTTGAGTTTTTCACTTCCCAAAAGGCTGATCATTACTGTTTTTCTATCTTTTTTCAATTGGTGTTTTTCAAAAAGTGCAATGGCTTTTTGATTTTCTTCATTGGTAACAAATAATTTAGGGAACGGATCAATTGGGATGGATAGTTCTAAAGGATCTAATAATGACAGTCGTCTTTCGATTGCTAAGCCAAAATTAGTTTTTGGAGCAGCTTGATAAGGGATGTTGTTGGTATATAAAAATTTTCGTCCTTTCTTCTCGTAAGATATTTTCTTTTTGGCACCACTTAAAAAAACAATGAGCCAGCTTTCGAGTTTAGAATAAGCGTCTATGATTATGTCATATTTTGTAGCTCGTATTTCCAGCGCTAAACTCAAGAATTCTTTTTTACTTTTGCGGTGTTTTTCCTCAAATAAAATAATGGTATCAATATTAGGATTGCCTTCTAATACAGGAGTTGTTGATGCATACACCAAATAATCAATTTGAGCTTCAGGATAAGCAGTGCGAAGATTATTGCATAAAATGCTGCTTATCAAAACATCACCAATCATTTTTTGTTGTATAACTAGTATTTTCATAATATAAAAAACCTCCCGTTTAAGGGAGGAATATACAATAATTTTTTATTTTAAGAGGTATTAAACCGCTACGTCATATTCACGTAAAGCATTATTCAATGATGTTTTCAAATCTGTCGAAGGCTTACGTGTTCCAATGATTAACGCACAAGGTACTTGGAATTCACCGGCAGCGAATTTTTTAGTGTAACTTCCAGGTATTACAACAGAACGAGCAGGAACATACCCTTTCATTTCAACTGGAGTTTCTCCTGTAACATCAATAATTTTAGTAGAGGCAGTCAAACAAACATTGGCACCAAGAACGGCTTCTTTCCCAACGTGTACACCTTCTACAACAATACAACGAGAACCAACAAAAGCACCGTCTTCGATAATTACCGGAGCAGCTTGCAAAGGCTCAAGTACACCACCGATACCAACACCGCCACTTAAATGTACATTTTTACCAATTTGAGCACAGCTTCCTACAGTTGCCCATGTGTCTACCATAGTTCCTTCATCAACATAAGCACCAATGTTTACATAACTTGGCATCAAAATAACACCACTAGAAATATAAGCACCGTAACGCGCTACAGCATTAGGGACTACACGAATTCCTTTTTCGGCATAGCCTCTTTTTAGCAACATTTTGTCATGGTATTCGAAAATTCCAGATTCTAAAGTTTCCATTTTTTGAATAGGGAAATACATCACAACCGCTTTCTTTACCCATTCGTTTACCTGCCATCCTTCACCTACCGGTTCAGCAACACGTAATTTTCCAGTGTCTAATAATTCAATAACTTCTCTGATAGCATCAGTTGTTGTAGTTTCTTGCAACAAGGCACGGTTTTCCCAAGCTTGTTCTATAATTGTTTGTAATGGATTCATTTTAGTTAGATTTTTGACAAAGATATGTTTTTTAACTAAAATCAAAAACGCAAATTGATTTGAAAAATGTTACAGATTTAACTTATAGTATATTTAATGTTTTTCAAATGTTGTAAATTTGAGGAATAAATGAAAATCATTCAAATATGAAAGATAATTTCTCCAAACAAGCTGCTGAGTATTCTAAATTTCGACCACAATATCCAGATGCAATGATTGATTATTTGGTTTCATTTGTCAAAAATAAAGGGGTTGCGCTAGATATTGCTACCGGAAATGGACAAGTCGCACAAAAACTTTCGAGTTTTTTTGAAACGATTTATGGAATTGATATTAGTCAAAACCAACTTAACAATGCGATTCCAACGGAAAATATAATTTACAAAGTAGCCGCTGCAGAAAACACCTTTTTCAAAAATCAGGAGTTTGATTTAATCACAGTTGCCCAAGCAGTTCATTGGTTTGATTTTGATTTGTTTTACAAAGAAATTTACCGAATCTTAAAACCAGATGGAATCTTTGCCGTTCTGGGGTATGGTTTGTTTTCGACCAATGCGGATTCGGATAAGATAGTGCAAGATTTCTATCAAAGTATAGTAGGTCCATATTGGGATACCGAGCGAAAATACTTGGATGAAAATTACAAAACAATACCATTTCCATTTAATGAAATTGTTACGGAAACTTTCGAAAATAAGTTAACATGGACTTTTGAGGAACTTATAGGATATTTGGAAACATGGTCAGCGACGCAGCATTATATTTCGAAAAACAATAAAAACCCAATAGATTTGATTTACGATGATTTGAAAACTTCTTGGCAAAAAAGCGATAAGAAAGTGACTTTTCCGTTGTTGCTAAGAATTGGAAAATTAAAATAGTTACCTTTGAAAAAAATATACAAATGCCAAGAATTCTCGCCATAGATTACGGACAAAAACGAACAGGAATAGCCGTTACCGATGAAATGCAAATTATAGCTTCGGGATTAACAACCATTCCTTCTCCAACTGCAATCGCTTTTTTGAAGGATTATTTTTCCAAAGAGAAAGTTGAGGCTGTTCTTATTGGTGAGCCTAAACAAATGAATGGAGAACCTTCAGAAAGTGCTTCCATCATAAAAGGTTTCGTAACGCATTTTACCAATCATTTTCCGGATATGAAAGTCATTCGGGTAGATGAACGGTTTACTTCAAAAATGGCTTTTCAAACCATGATTGACAGCGGGCTTAGTAAGAAACAGCGTCAAAATAAAGCACTTATCGATGAGATTTCGGCAACGATAATGCTTCAGGATTATTTGACTCGGAAGATGTTTTAAAAATCCAACTGCAAAGCTGGTCAACTGACCAAAATAGATTTGAAATTCCTTACTTTTTAACAATAATTTGTTACATTTTTTTTGCATATATAAAGTATCTTTGCACTTTAAAATTTTGTTATGCCCGATACAACCATTCGTTCGCAAAGTGATGTAGTTCTTATAGGAGCTGGAATAATGAGCGCCACTCTTGGCTTAATCCTAAAGGAGTTACAACCAGATATAAAGATTGAAATATACGAAAGATTAGATATGGCTGCTGCCGAAAGTTCTGATGCATGGAATAATGCCGGAACTGGACATTCTGCTTTTTGTGAGCTTAATTATACTCCAGAAAGTGAAGATGGAAGCATCAACCCTAAAAAAGCAATCGGTATTGCGGAATCTTTTGAGGTTTCCAGACAATTTTGGGCCTATTTAGTGCAACAGAATAAAGTTTCATCACCTGAAAATTTCATTAAAAGTATTCCTCACTTGAGTTTTGTTTGGGGAGAAAAAAATGTAGAATACCTTAAAACAAGATTTGAGGCTTTACATTCGAATCCTCTTTTTAAACAAATGGTTTTCAGCACTGATTTTACGCAATTAAAAGAATGGATGCCTTTGGTTATGGAAGGTAGAAATGAATCTGAGAAAGTTGCAGCAACTTCAATGGCTATTGGTACCGATGTGAATTTTGGGGAATTAACCCGAAATATTTTTAGTTATTTGACTAAATTGGACGGAGTTACGATGTATTTTAATCACGAAGTTCAAAAATTGAGACAACGTGAAGATAAATCGTGGAGAATAAAAATTACTGATTTGGCTACAGGCCAAAAAAGAAAAGCATATACCAAATTTGTTTTTATTGGTGCTGGTGGCGGTTCATTACCGTTATTAGAAAAAGCAAACGTTCCCGAAGGAAAAGGCTATGGCGGTTTCCCTGTGAGTGGACAGTGGTTAAAATGCACTAACCCTGAAGTGATTGCAAAACATCAGGCAAAAGTATATGGAAAAGCGAGTGTGGGTGCACCACCAATGTCTGTACCACATATTGATTCCCGAATGATAAATGGAGAAAGACAACTGCTTTTTGGACCTTTTGCAGGTTTTTCAACTCGATTTTTAAAAAATGGTTCGTATTCTGATTTGCCTTTATCCATAAAACCGGATAATATCATTCCGATGCTTGCTGCAGGAATTAAAAATATACCACTTACAAAATATTTGATTGAGCAAGTACGTCAGTCTCCTAAAGACAGAATCAATGCGTTGAGAGAATATGTTCCTGGTGCAAGATCTAAAGACTGGAAATTAGAACGTGCAGGACAACGTGTTCAAGTGATAAAAAAAGACGAAAAAGAAGGTGGTATACTTGAGTTTGGTACTGAAGTTATCACAACTGCTGATGGAACTTTAGCTGTTTTATTGGGTGCTTCTCCTGGTGCTTCAACCGCAGTTTCTATTATGGTTGATTTAATAGGAAGATGTTTCAAAGATGAAATTGAAACACCGGAATGGCAGGAAAAATTGAAAGTGATGATTCCTTCTTATGGTCAGACTTTGAATGATAATCCAGCTTTATTAGCCGAAATAAGAAAAGATACTGCTTCTGTTTTAAAACTGAATAATTAGTATACAGTGTTCAGTAATCGGTGTTCAGTAATCTACTGAACACTGATTACTGAACACTTTTTTAAAATTCCATTAATTCTTTTGTGGTTTTTAAAATATTTTCAGAGAGATTAGTCAACCAGATTAATTGTTCTATAACCAATTGCGCTTCCTGCATTTTCAATTGAAACGCTTCTTCATCAATAGGAATTCCTTCTTTTAACTCTTTGGCTCTAATGTTTTTTAATTCCGTAAATCGCATGGCCAAATCTTCTTTTGCGAGATTTTCTTTTAGATATAATTCATTTTCTTTCAAAAGTGCAATTGCATTATCCAGATTTCTAATGACAGTATCTACTACAACATTGAACGCTTCAGAAGCTGATGTAGTTTTGTGCGATTGAATGTATGTTCCTAACGAAGCTGATGATGATAGCAATGAATGATTCAGCACCGCTAATTTATATACTTGTGGTAATTGCTTTTGTTTCGATTTTGGTTCTTGCACCATTCTTTGGAATGAAGCCATTAAATTTCCTATTTCGATAAAAGCATTTTTTCGGGCCAAACGATACGAAGTAGAAATAGTCCCTTTTTTATTGTAAAAAAGCGAAATTTCTTTCAAGTAATTTTGATTTGCAATAATCGATTTTTCTATGTGTGACGGAATATTTAAAAACTCCCACGAAGGCCATAAAAAGTGATTGGCAAGAAAAGCTAAAGCAGAACCTACAACGGTATCGAGTATTCTATATTGAACTACATCAACAATATTAGGAGTTAATATCCCGTAAATAAAAACAACATACATGGTCACAAATGTGGCGCTGACTTTATAATTTATTTGGGTAAATGAAAATCCTAAAAGCATGCTTAAAATAGAAAGTATACTGATTGTGATGTTATCGTGTACCAATGAAAGAATCCCAAAAGCGATTAATCCGCCTATGATAGTACCGAAAATTCTATGAAAAGATCGTTGTTTCGTTAAGCCATATCCAGGTCGCATGATAACTATGATAGTCAACAAAATCCAATAGACGTTATGAAAAGGCAGTATGTTTCCAATGATAAAACCAAGCAATAATGTTATGGTTAGTCGTAACGAATGTCTAAAAATTGTCGAAGAGAAACTGAAATTTTCAATTAAAGTGCTCAAAGGATAATATTGAGGCGTCAGGAATTTCTCTAAGTCTTTGTCCTGTTCTTTAAAATCCTGTGAATTGAAGGCTAGCGTAAAAGCACGTTCTACAATTTTTATTTTCTCCACTTGTTTTTCAGCATACTGTAGCATAGTGGTCAGCATAAAAACGCCTTCGGAAGCGGGAACTTTACCTAAATCATTTTCATAATCAGTGATAGCAAGTTGCAAAGCATTCAAGTCACCTCGTAAAGTATGTTTAGAGATGTATTTAGTTCGGTTTTGTACGCTTTTGGACAATTTTTTTAAACTTGCGGCAAGATTGTAGGCTAGTTTTTGATAGGTTAACAAGACCTTTGGATGGTCGTCAAATTTTTGATGCAATTTATCATGGTCGAATGAAGTAGCTAATGCAAGCTCTAGAATTTCCATCAATGAAATAAAAACGATTAACATTTTTCGGTTTTGATTGGAAGATCCAGAAGTTGTATGACTGCTAATCAATACTTCTCTTATGTTTTGTCGAATGGTATTCAGTTCTACCTGAAGGTGTAATTGTTTTTCAATAATTGCTTTTCTATCAGTATTAATCGTCCATAAATCGCCTCTTAATTTTAAATATTTAGCCGTAAGTTTAATGCATTCTGCAATTTGTAATTCAACATAGCGATGAGGTCTTACATAATGAAAAATGAGGGAAATCATTAGGTAAAATAATCCTCCGGATAATATTAAAAGGGAGTGTTGGACCATTGCCCAACCGGTATTGATACTTGCAAACGCCAATGAAACTGAAATTAGCGCAGAGAAAGAGACCATTGTTGCCCGTTGTCCATAGACGGAAATCATCGAAATCAGAAAAATTAATACAGCCAAAAAAGGATAGAAAATCAAGGAATAAGGATAGACAATATTCACTAACAAATTGACACCTGCAACAAGTAAAGCCGTAACCAGAATACCGTTTATTTTATGTTTTAGATTGCTGGGAATATCGCTTGGATAAGTGAAAAAAGCACCTAAAGCGATGGTAAAACCTATTTCGAATTTGCCTAAAAAGGAAAGTACTACAACCGGAATAACTGCTGCTATTGTTACTTTTAGAGCATTAGTGAAATAAGTGCTGTCGGTAAATTTTCGGATTTTGTAAATCATACAATTGGATTACAAGCAAAGGTAAGAATTGAGTGACTGATTCAAAGAATAATTTGCCCTGTTTTTGCCTAAATGGTAAAAAAACGCGAATTATCAATACAGGATTATTCATTGTCTATTTTTTTACTATTTTTGCACACTGAATTAAAGGGAAACTTATTTCAGTTTATAGTAGATAATACTTAATATAAAAACAATGATTTTACCAATTATAGGATACGGTGATCCAGTTTTAAGAAAAGTAGGCGAGGTTCTTTCACCAGAGCATCCTAATTTGAAAGAAACGATTGCTAATATGTACGAAACGATGTATAATGCCTATGGTGTTGGACTTGCCGCACCTCAAGTAGGAATGGCACTTCGTTTATTTGTAATCGATACGACGCCTTTTAGCGATGATGAAGAATTAGGAGACACAGAACAAAAAGAATTAAAAGGATTCAAAAGAACTTTTATCAATGCAAAAATGATAAAAGAAGAAGGTGAAGAGTGGAGTTTTAATGAAGGTTGCTTGAGCATTCCAGACGTTAGAGAAGATGTATATAGAAATCCAACCATAACAATTGAATATTGCGAAGAGGATTTTGTAATGAAAACCGAAGTTTTTGATGGATTAATAGCCAGAGTAATCCAACATGAATACGATCATATTGAAGGAGTATTATTCACAGATAAAATTTCGTCATTAAAAAAACGATTGATTCAAAAGAAATTGAAAAACATTTTGGAAGGAAAAACATTCCAAGACTACCGAATGAAATTTTTTGCTAAAAAAGGAAGATAAAACAGCTTTTACAGCTTTATCTTGGTATGATTTTTGGTTTTAAATGAAAAAATAAATAAGTCAAATTCTTAATAATAATTACACAAAACATGAATTTAGAAAAAATATTAGCCATTTCTGGGAAACCAGGTTTATATGTATTAAGAGTGCAAACACGTACTGGGTTTGTTGCTGAATCATTATTGGATGGAAAAAAAATCACAGTAAACTTAAAAAGTAATGTGAGTTTATTGTCGGAAATTTCAATTTATACGTATGAAGGCGAAAAACCATTAGCTGAAATCATGCAAAAAATTGCTGATAAGGAAAACAAAGGTCAAGCAATTTCACATAAAGAAGACAATGCTACATTGACAGCTTATTTCAAAGAAATTTTACCTGATTATGATGAAGAAAGAGTGTATCCTTCTGATATCAAAAAAGTTTTAAACTGGTATAATATGTTGCAAGCAAAAGGATTAGTTACTGATGAAGTACCTGCTGCTACTGAAGAAACACCGGCTGCTGAAGAACTTGTTGCTGTTGCTGAAGAAGTTCCTGCAACAGAAACTAAAACTCCTGCTAAAAAAGCAAAAGCTAAAAAAGAGTAATTCTATTTTAAAATAATATTTAATCCTGTTCAGCTATTTTTCTGAACAGGATTTTTTTATTTTTACCAAAAACCATTTCTGATGAATTCAAGACAAAACCAACTGCAAGCTTTCGAAAGATTATTAGACATTATGGATGATTTGCGAGAAAAATGTCCTTGGGACAAAAAGCAAACCATGCAAACGTTACGTCATCTTACTATTGAAGAAACCTACGAATTAGGTGATGCTATTTTAGACAATGATTTAAACGAAGTCAAAAAAGAACTTGGGGATTTGTTATTGCATATTGTTTTTTATGCCAAAATAGGAAGCGAGACGGACGATTTTGATATGGCCGATGTCTGTAATGAAATCTGTGAAAAGCTAATTCACCGTCATCCCCATATTTATAGTGATGTTGTGGTAAAAGACGAGGAAGAAGTAAAGCAGAATTGGGAAAAATTGAAACTCAAAGAAGGTAAAAAATCTGTTTTGGAAGGTGTTCCAAAAAGTTTACCCGCATTAGTTAAAGCAAGCCGAATTCAGGATAAAGTAAAAGGAGTAGGTTTTGATTGGGAGGAATCGCATCAGGTTTGGGATAAGGTTCAAGAAGAATTGGAAGAATTGCAAGTCGAGGTTCAATCAGGAGATCAAGATAAAATTGAAGCCGAATTTGGAGATGTTTTATTTTCGATGATCAATTACGCCCGATTTCTTAACGTAAATCCAGAAGATGCTTTGGAACGCACCAATAAAAAATTCATTAAACGCTTTCAATATTTGGAAAGTAAAGCCGGAGAATTAGGAAAACCTTTAATGGATATGACTTTAGCTGAAATGGATGTTTTTTGGGAAGAAGCAAAGCGTCTTCCTAATAAATAGGAATTGGAAATCTATGATTTCCAAATAACTCAATTTTGGGAAGAAGCGAAGAAATTATAGTGTTCAGTATTAAATAATTAAATTACCATCATTTATAAAATTATCCAATGCCAGAAAATAAAACCGAGTTAAAACGTTCTTTAGGATTAATTGATGCCACGAGTTTAGTAGCCGGTTCCATGATAGGATCCGGGATTTTCATAGTTACATCAGCTATGGCAAGAGATATTGGATCTGCTGCCTGGTTATTGGTGATTTGGTTGGTAACGGGATTAATCACGGTCGCTGCGGCATTGAGTTACGGAGAATTGGCAGGAATGATGCCTAATGCGGGCGGACAATTTGTTTACATACAACGCGCCTACGGAAGATTAGTTTCTTTCCTGTACGGTTGGACCGTTTTCACAGTAATTCAAACGGGAGTTATTGCCGCAATTGCTGTTACTTTCGCTAATTATGCAGCTATCTTCTTTCCTGTTCTGGATCATACACTTTTTACGGTTGGTACCGGTTTTGTTTTTTCGTACCAAAAAGTGTTGGCTATTTTTAGTATAATACTGCTCACGTACATTAATACCAAAGGTGTCGAAAGCGGAAAAACAGTTCAATTGATTTTTACCTCGGCTAAATTAATTGCGCTTTTTGCATTGATTATTTTAGGATTGTATGTTGGTTTACAAACGGATGTTTTGTCCAATAATTTCGAAAATATGTGGGAAGCCAGCAAAACAGTTGTGAATCCTGACGGAACAATTACAGTAACAAAATTAGCAGGAATGGCAATTTTGGGCGCTGCAGGAGCTACTATTATTAACTCTTTATTTTCAAGTGATGCCTGGAATAATGTTACTTTCATTGCAGGGGAAATTAAAGAACCCAAAAAGAATATTCCCCGAAGTTTGTTTCTTGGAACCTTGATTGTTACCATTATTTATGTTTTAGCGAATGTTGCTTATTTGGCTTTGTTGCCAATGCAGGGAACTCCAAACGCTGCTGATATTGCCGGTAACGGAATCATGTTTGCCGGTAATGACAGAGTAGGAGCAGCGGCTGCAAGTATGATTATGGGAAATGTAAGTGTTTTTGTAATGGCTGGCTTAATTATGGTTTCCACTTTTGGTTGCAATAGCGGTTTGATTCTTTCGGGAGGAAGATTGTTTTTTGCAATGGCAAAAGACAGATTGTTTTTTAAACAAGCAACTGAATTAAACAAAAATCAGGTTCCTGCAAAAGCATTATGGGTACAATGTATCTGGGCTTGTGTACTTTGTATTTCAGGAAAATTTGGAGACTTGTTAACGTATGCGACTTTTGCGTCTTTGTTATTTTATATACTGACGATTCTGGGTGTTTTCATCCTTCGAAAAAAAGAACCCAATGCAGATAGACCTTATAAAGCGTTTGGGTATCCATTTGTACCTGTACTTTATATTGTGGTTACAGTGGCAATTTGTCTCACTTTATTGATTTATGATACATTCAATACAGGCTTGGGATTGTGTATTGTGGCGTTGGGAATTCCGGTGTATTATTTTGTGATGAATAAGAAAGACTAAAGTGAATTGGAATTAATCTGCTAATTTTTTTAGTTTGTTGATGTCTTTTAGGGTTATTTTTTTTCCATTCAATTCAATAAGTCCTAGTTTATTAAAATCAGAAAGTAAACGGATGCAACTTTCAGTCGCAGTGCCAATAATACTGGCTAGTTCATCTCTGGAAAGTTGTATTTTTAACGAATTATCCTCGTTTTTTCCAAAGGTATTGTGTAAATAAAGAAGCGTTTCGGCTAATCTTTCTTTGACTGTTTTTTGGGCTAAATTCACCATATGACCATCGGCTTCTTTTAGGTCACCGCAAATAGTTTTCATCACATTCATCGAAAACTGATTGTTTTTGTCAAAATATCCCATCACTTCTGACTTTGGAATAAAACAAACTTGCATGTCTTCAAGAGCTACGGCGCTTAGATTTACCGGTTCATCACTAATCATGGAACGTTGTCCCAATAATTCACCTTTTGTAACCAATTTTACAATGTGATCTTTACCATTTGCACTGAGTTTAGTCAGTTTACAAACACCATCTTTTATACAATAAATGCCATTTACATTTTCTCCTTCTTCAAATATAACCTCCCCCTTTTTAATGATATGGGATGTTTTACAGTCAGAAAGTTTTAGTAATTCTTCTTTAGTAAGTGCTTTTAAAGAGCTAAATTCTCTGACGATACATTGTTCGCATTTGCTCATATTGTTTGTGATTTATTGGTACTACAAAACTAACTATTTAATATGACAAATATCATATTTTTAACTCATTCGATTAATGACCTTTGTTCAAGGTAAAATGAGCAAAGTTATGGACACACAAAACTGTTTCCATTGTGGGTTAGATATTATAGTAGAAGAAAAAATTATTTTTGACACAAAAAATTTTTGTTGCAATGGTTGTAAAACCGTTTACGAAATTTTTAGTCTGAATGATTTGACTTGTTATTATGATTTTGAAAAATCCCCTGGAGCAACCCCGCAAGACATTAATGGTAAATATGATTTTTTAGACAATGAAAGTATTGTATCCAAACTTTTGGAATTTCAAGAAAATTCAACCGCAATTATTTCACTTAACATTCCTCATATTCATTGTAGCTCGTGTATTTGGATTCTGGAAAATCTACAGCGTCTTCAAAAAGGAATAAGCACTTCTCAGGTTAATTTCCCTGAAAAAAGAGTCCGAATCACTTTCAATCCAGAAGTAGTTTCTATCAAAACGATTGTTTATTTGTTGAGCTCCATCGGTTACGAACCCTACATCAGTTTAGAAAACTATGAAACGGGAAGCAATAATGTCGATAGAAGTTTAACGTATAAACTGGGCGTTGCTTTCTTTTGTTTTGGAAATATCATGTTGCTTTCGTTTCCGGAATATTTTGAAGTAAAAGAATATTGGTTAGACCAATACCGTGGCTTTTTTCGCTGGTTGATTTTTGCTTTAGCGTTACCCAGTTTCTTTTACTCGGCGAGTGGCTATTATGTTTCGGCGTATAAAAGTATCAAAACCAAAATGCTCAACATCGATATTCCTATTGCTTTAGGGATTGTTGTAATGTTTGTGCGAAGTACGTTTGATATCGTCATGGATTACGGTTCCGGTTTTTTCGACAGCTTAACCGGATTGATTTTCTTTATGCTTTTGGGGAAAATGTTCCAAATCAAAACCTATAGTTTTTTGAGTTTCGAAAGGGATTTTAAATCCTATTTTCCAATAGCAATTACCAAAATTAATCCTGATTTATCAGAGGAAAGCGTTGCGATTTACGAAGTTGAAAAAGGCGATCGATTACTTATCAGAAACCAAGAACTCATACCGGTTGATGGGATTCTAATTTCGGAAAAAGCTGAAATCGATTATAGTTTTGTCACGGGAGAAGCAATTCCTATTACGAAACATTCTGGTGATAAAGTATTTGCCGGAGGAAAACAAATAGGGAAAGTAATCGAGATGGAAGTATTACATTCTGTTTCCCAAAGTTACTTGACGCAATTATGGAGTAATGATGTGTTCCAAAAAAATGTGGAGCAAAAACACAAAACGATTACCGATAGCATCAGCCGTTATTTTACACCTATTTTATTATTGATTGCTTTTGCAGGCTTCGGCTATTGGATTTTTATTGATGCCAATACCGCTTTCAATGTGTTTACAGCAGTGCTTATTGTTGCTTGTCCTTGTGCTTTAGCATTGACAGCACCATTCACTTTTGGGAACGTATTACGTACTTTAGGAAAACAGAAATTCTATCTCAAAAATGCTTTGGTTATTGAGCAATTAGCAAAAGTTGATACGATTGTTTTTGATAAAACAGGAACGATTACCACCAATAAAAAATCGAATATTTCCTATGAAGGAACCGTTCTTTCCGATGAGAATTTGTTGCTGATAAAAAATGTGCTTCGGGCTTCAAACCATCCTTTGAGCCGAATGTTGTATGATTATTTGCCAATTCCAATTTTACAAAATAAATCAGAAAATGACACCAAAAAGTTGAAAGTAGATGCTTTTGAAGAAATTACCGGAAAAGGAATCCAAGCACAGATTTTTGGCCACCAAATTAAAATAGGTTCTGCAGCTTTTGTAGATAAAAAAGAAGAGACTAACATTCAGCAAACTTCGGTTCACATAAAGATAAATGATGTTTATTATGGGAAATTTATTTTCAATAATCAATATAGAGAAGGACTTGAAGAGCTTTTTAAAAGTTTAAAAAATAACTATCAAATCAAGGTTTTATCTGGCGACAATGAAGGTGAACGAGACACTCTTGAACAACTTTTGCCGAAAGGCACGGAATTGATTTTCAATCAGAAACCGGAACAAAAATTAGAATTTATTAAAAATTTGCAGGACAAGGGTAAAAATGTAATGATGGTTGGCGATGGATTGAACGATGCCGGAGCTTTGGCACAAAGTAATGTTGGGATTTCAATTTCTGAAAATGTGAATGTTTTTTCACCGGCTTGTGATGCTATTTTGGATGCTGGTGAGTTTCAAAAATTGAACTATTTCTTGAAATTATCCAAGAATTCCATTACGACTATCAAAATGAGTTTTGCACTTTCTTTATTGTACAATGTAGTGGGATTATCGTTTGCTATTACAGGTAATTTATTGCCTTTGGTTGCAGCTATTATCATGCCGTTGAGCACAATAACCATTGTGAGTTTTGTAACGGTGATGAGTAGTTATTATGCAAATAAAAAATAGAATTGTATACGTTTTGAGTTGCGCTTTCACATAAATTTAACAGATATCGATAAGTATGACAAATGTCATATTTTACTCCAAAACGTCAAAGTAACTTTGTTAACACAAATTAAGGTATGAGTGTCATTTATTTATTAATCTCCATCAGTATAATAGTCGCCATTGGTTTCTTTATTGCTTTTATACGAGCAGTAAAAACAGGTCAGTATGACGACGATTATACACCATCAGTCAGAATGTTATTTGACGATGAGCTAATTCAGTCGAAAGTTAAAAAAACGAAAAAAGAAAGTTCAACGACTTTGTAATATTCAATTTTATGACTTTCAACAAAACAAATAATAAACAACTTTAAAAATAATTATAAATATGGAAATGCAGCAGTTTTATTATGACAACAAAATTGTAAAAAAATTCATTTACGCAACCATTGTCTTTGGAGTGGTAGGGATGTTAGTAGGGCTTACATTGGCCTTTATGTTCCTTTTTCCAAATATTACTGATGGTATTTCGTGGTTGAGTTATGGTCGATTAAGACCTTTACACACCAATGCAGTTATTTTTGCTTTCGTAGGAAATGCAATGTTTGCGGGTATTTATTACTCGTTGCAACGATTGTTAAAAGCCAGAATGTACAGTGATTTTTTGAGTAATCTTAATTTCTGGGGTTGGCAATTAATCATTGTTGCTGCAGCCATATCATTACCATTAGGCTATAGTTCTTCTAAAGAATATGCCGAATTAGAATGGCCAATAGATATTGCGATTGCATTAATTTGGGTTGTTTTTGGTATCAATATGATTGGAACTATTATAAAACGTAGAGAGCGCCATTTATATGTCGCGATTTGGTTTTACCTGGCAACATTCGTTACTGTGGCAGTTTTACATATTTTCAATAGTTTATCATTGCCGGTTTCTGGAATGAAAAGTTACTCTGTTTACGCAGGAGTTCAAGATGCTTTAGTACAATGGTGGTACGGTCATAATGCAGTTGCGTTTTTCTTGACTACACCTTTCTTAGGATTAATGTATTATTTTATTCCAAAAGCGGCGAATCGTCCCGTGTATTCTTATAGACTGTCAATTGTTCACTTTTGGTCATTAATCTTTATTTATATCTGGGCTGGACCTCACCATTTATTATATTCGGCTTTACCTAACTGGGCTCAAAATTTAGGGGTTGCTTTCTCTATTATGTTGATTGCGCCATCTTGGGGTGGAATGATAAACGGACTTTTAACCTTGAGAGGGGTTTGGGATAAAGTGCGTGTTGAACCCGTTTTGAAATTCTTTGTGGTAGCGATTACCGGTTACGGAATGGCGACTTTTGAAGGTCCGATGTTATCCTTAAAAAATGTAAATGCTATTGCGCATTACACGGATTGGATTATTGCTCACGTTCACGTTGGTGCATTGGCTTGGAATGGATTTATGGCTTTTGGTATGATTTATTGGTTGGTTCCTAGAATGACTAAAAGCAATTTGTACTCTCTTAAGTTAGCTAATTTCCACTTTTGGATTGGTACTTTAGGTATTATATTATATACGATTCCAATGTATGTTGCTGGTTTTTTACAAGCATCTATGTGGAAACAATTTAATCCGGACGGAACTTTAACCTACGGTAACTTCCTTGAGACAGTAACTCAAATTATGCCAATGTATTGGATGAGAGCTATTGGTGGAACCCTTTATTTAATTGGGATGTTTACTTTAGTTTATAATATTATCCAAACGGTTAGAGCAGGTTCTAAAATTGAAGATGAATTGGCTGAAGCTCCTGAATTATTGAAAATTAGTGCAGGAAGAGTAAAAGGAGAGAAATTCCACCCTTGGTTAGAAAGAAAACCGATTCAGTTAACCATTTTGGCAACTGTTGCTATTTTAATTGGTGGTGTTATCCAAATTGTTCCTACGATTATGGTTAAATCCAATATTCCAACCATTGCAAGTGTAAAACCGTATTCTCCATTAGAATTAGAAGGACGTGATTTATACATTCGTGAAGGTTGTGTTGGTTGTCACTCACAGTCTGTTCGTCCTTTCCGTAGTGAAGTGGAACGTTATGGACCGCAATCTAAAGCTGGGGAATTTGTGTATGATCATCCATTCCTTTGGGGTTCAAAACGTACTGGTCCGGATTTATTAAGAGTGGGTGCTAAGTATAATGATAATTGGCATTTTAACCACTTTTGGAATCCGCAAAGTATATCCGCAGGCTCCATTATGCCAGGATACAAATGGCTGTTTGATAATAAACCGATGGATGTTTCTTTGACTCAAAAGAAAATGCAGGTCATGGTTACGCTTGGAGTTCCTTACACTGAAGCTCAGATTGCTAGTGGTTTAGATGATTTAAGAAAACAAGCGATTGCAATTGAAGAAAACTTGAAAAATGACCCTGACTTTGTAAAAAGTTATGATGAAAGCAAGAAAAAAGCCGAAGCCAGAGGAGAAAAATTTGTTCCAATGAACGAAAGGGAAATCATCGCCTTGATTGCTTATATGCAAAGACTTGGAACAGATATTAAAGTAAAAGATATCGCTAAAAAATAAAAGTTATGTTCGAACAAATAAAACACAATATGGAAACGATAGAAGGTGTGGCAATATATCCCATCTTATCATTATTAATTTTTTTCGTCTTTTTCGTGGGCCTCGGTCTATGGGTGTTCTCTTATAAGAAAGAAACGATAAATGAATTGAGTCAAATTCCATTGAGAGACAATCAAATAGTATAATTTTTTAAAATTTAGAAAATGAAAAAATTAATTCCAGTATACGTTAGAGTACCTGTTATTTTCTTTGCTGTCATGATGGCAATGGAATATTTCATAGACTCAGGAGACAGACCTGCTTTTATAAAATTTCCAATGGTTTCTGTATTCTTATTCGTGTTCCTTTTCCTTTTGATAGCAATAGAAATCACGATGAAGGCAGTTGATAATATTACCTATCATTTATTGACCGAGGAACAAAAAAAACAATTAAATGAAGCAAATGATTTGAGTTTCAAGGATAGTGAATGGTACAAAAAGCTGATGGAAAAATTGACTAAAACCGAACCTTTAGCAAATGAAAATCAGTTATTATTAGAACACGATTACGATGGCATCAAAGAATTAGATAATAATTTGCCGCCTTGGTGGGTATATTTATTCTACGCTTGTATTCTTTTTGGCGTTGTTTATATGGTGCGATATGAAGTTTTAGGAGCTGATAATCAAGAAATGGAACTTAAAAAAGAAGTTGCTCAAGCCAAAATAGATATTGCAGAATACATGAAAACGGCTCCGGATTTAATGGATGAAAAAACGGTGACCTTGTTGACTGATCCTGCGGATTTAGCAGCTGGTAAAGAAATTTTTACTGCCAATTGCGCTGCTTGTCACAGAGCTGACGGTGGAGGACAAATTGGACCAAATCTAACGGATGAGAAATGGATTTTAGGTGGCGGAATAAAAAATGTATTTCATACGCTGGTAAATGGAGGACGTGACGGAAAAGGGATGATTTCTTGGAAAGGAACATTGAAACCTAAAGAAATGCAAAAAGTTGCCAGCTACATTTTATCCTTGAAAGGAAGCAATCCACCAGATGCTAAAGCTGCGGAAGGAGAAGTTTGGGTAGAAGAAAATGTTACTGTTGCAGTTAAATAACAATTAAAAACACACGTTTTTATTTAGCTTAAGAATTTTAATAATTATTTTGAACTTGTGTTTTAAATAAAAAGAAATGTCAAAATTACCAGACGAAGCTTTTAGAGATACCATCGGGACGATTGATGAAGAAGGAAACAGGAAATTTATTTTCCCTAAAATGCCTTCAGGAAAGTTTTATGATTACAGGAAATGGGTTAGTTATTTTTTACTGATTGTACTTGTTGCAAATCCTTTTATGAAGATAAATGGGAACCAGTTCATGATGTTCAATATATTGGAGCGTCGATTTAATATTTTCGGATTTCCATTTTGGCCTCAGGATATTTATCTATTCGTTCTTTTTATGATTATTGGCGTCGTTTTCGTCATCCTTTTTACAGTAATCTTTGGACGGATATTTTGCGGATGGATTTGTCCGCAGACCATCTTTTTAGAAATGGTCTTCCGCAGAATTGAATACTGGATTGAAGGTGATCGTGGTGCTCAGATTCGTTTGGAAAAACAGGAATGGAATGCAGAGAAAATCAGAAAAAAAGCCTTTAAATGGACAATTTTCTTAATCATTTCTTTTTTTATTGCCAATGTTTTTCTGGCGTATCTTATCAGTAGCGACAAGTTGCTTTTAATGATTGAAGAAGGACCAGAAAATCATTTAAGCACTTTAGTTTCTTTATTGATTTTCACCGGAGTTTTCTATTTTATTTTTGCGTGGTTCAGAGAACAAGTTTGTATTATCGCCTGTCCTTACGGAAGATTGCAAGGCGTTTTATTAGACGATAAATCGATAAACGTAGCATACGATTTTGTTCGTGGTGAAAAAGAAGTGGGCAGAGCAAAATTTAACAAACAAGAAGATAGAGCCGTAACTGGAAAAGGCGATTGTATTGATTGCAAGCAATGTGTAAATGTTTGTCCAACCGGAATTGATATCCGTAACGGGACTCAAATGGAATGTATCAATTGTACTGCTTGTATTGATGAATGTGACACGATTATGGATAGCGTAGGTTTACCCAAAGGGCTCATTCGATATGCATCTGAAGATGAAATTGAGAAAAAAGTAACGTTCAAGTTTACGCCTAGAATGAAAGGCTATTCAGCCGTATTATTCATTTTGACAGGTATTTTGATTGGATTATTGTTTTTACGTTCTGATGTTGAAGCCAGTATTTTGAGGCTTCCGGGTCAGTTATTCGAACACAAAGGCGAAAATATCAGTAACATTTATACTTTTAAAATCATCAATAAAACCAATACTGATTTTAATGATATTCATTTCAAGTTGGTGGGTATAAAAGGAACTTTAAAAGTGGTTGGGAAGCAAGATTTAAAAGTGCCTAAACAAGGTATGAATGGTGGAACGCTGTTTGTTGAAATCAACCAAAATTTATTGGACAGTGATAAAACAAAACTGAAAATTGAGGTTTATAATGGGGATGAAAAAATTGAAACGGCTACGACTAACTTTTTGAGTCCGCGTAGTTTTGATTAATATCCTTTTAAGTTGGGAATAGAATTTATAAAAAAATAGATCATGAAAATTAGCTGGGGAACAGGAATCGTAATCGCTTTTGGGTTGTTTATAACCTTCATTTTGTATTTTGTTTTTACGGTACAATCCGATTCAAAATATGACAACGAGTTGGTTGTAGAGGAATATTATAAACATGATGCGCATTTTGGAGATGAAATGACTCGTGTTCAAAATGTAGCAAATTTGGCTCAAAAGCCAACAATAAATAATGTTTCAAATGGAATTGAAATAATATTTCCAAAAGTATTTGTTCCAAAAAATATCAAAGGTAAAGTGTCCCTTTACAGACCGTCTAACAAAAAATTAGATTTTGAAATTCCAATTTCACTATCTGATGCTACTACTTTGCTCATACCTAAAAAAAGTTTGGCAGGCGGTCGATGGGACATTAATATGGAATGGCAATATGATGGAAAATCGTATTTGTCTAAAGAAACGATATATATCAATTAGTCTTAAAGTCAAAAGTCAGAAAGTCCATCAATTGGCTTTGAGGCTTTTAATTTTATGACATTAGACTAAAAAAATGCTTTATACTGCCTTCATTTTCGGTTTAATAAGTAGTTTTCACTGCATTGGTATGTGCGGTCCTATTGCTATGATGTTGCCCGTAGACAGAACGAATCAGACCAAAAAAGCAACTCAAATCATTACCTATCATTTAGGAAGATTAACGGCTTATGCTACAATAGGTTTTGTTTTTGGACTGCTTGGAAAAGGTTTTTTTATGGCCGGTTTACAACAGAATTTGTCCATATTCATTGGTGTAGCCATGATTTTGATAGTTGTAATTCCAGACAAACTTTTTGCGAAATATAATTTTTCAAAACCAGTTTTTAAATTAATTTCTAAAATCAAAACGGCGTTAGGAAGTCAGTTTAGAAATAAGAGTTACAAATCCCTGTTCACGATTGGTTTGCTGAATGGTTTTTTACCCTGCGGAATGGTTTATGTAGCTTTGTTTGGTGCTATCGCCATGCAAAGTGAGAGTTTGGGCGTTTTGTATATGATTTTATTCGGATTAGGAACCGTTCCTATGATGAGCAGCGTCGTGTATATCAATTCATTTCTTACGGTACCTATTCGAAACCGAATCCAAAAAGCGATTCCTTATGTAGCGGTATGTATTGGTTGCTTATTTATTTTAAGGGGATTGGGATTGGGAATTCCTTATATTTCCCCGTCAAATATGAGTTTATTTATTCAAGCTGATCCTAATTGTCATTAATATTCTAATAGTTTTGTATATAAAAGCACGCCATTCAGCGTGCTTTTTTATTTTGTAAGATTGTGAAATATTAGATTGTCATCGAAAATAATTCGGTTTCCGGTGCTTTTCTTTTCAAACGTAAATCAAATGCCATACAAATATTTCGAACATAAGGTTTCCCTTTTTCTGTAACGGCAATGCTATTGTTTTTAATGATTACTAAACCATCATTTTCCATTTCTTTCAGTTGAATTAATACGTCTGGAATTTCGTTGAAATAACCTTCTTTGTTTTTCCAGGAAGTTTCAAATTGGCACATTAAATTCAGAATGTGTTTTCGGATGATGAGGTCTTCATCAGTCAATAAATGTCCTCTGAAAATCGGTAATTTGTTCCATTCTAGTATTTGATAATAATCTTCTAAATTTTTTACATTCTGTGCAAAACTGTACCAACTGTCACTGATGGAAGAAACTCCCAATCCAATCATCAATTGTGTTTTTGATGAGCTGTAGCCCATGAAATTACGGTGCAATGTTCCATCTTTAAAAGCTTTATATAAACTATCTGTTTCCAAAGCAAAATGATCCATTCCTATTTCTTGATACCCGTTTTCGTACAATAGTTTTTTACCGGTTTCATACAGCATTCTCTTTTTATCATCTTTTGGAATGTCTTCATCGTTAAAACCGCGTTGTCCATTTCCTTTAATCCAAGGAACATGCGCGTAACTATAAAATGCCAAACGGTCGGGCTGTAATGATTTTGTTTTCTCAATCGTATCAATAACATCTTCTATTTCCTGAAAGGGCAATCCAAAAATGATATCATGACCTATGGAAGTATACCCAATTTCTCTAGCCCAAAATGTAACTTTTGCCACATTATGAAAAGGTTGCAAGCGATGAATTGCTTTTTGGACTTTTTCGGAGTAATCCTGAACACCAAAACTTACTCTTCTAAAACCTAAATCGTAAAGCTTTTGTAAATGTTCGTGTGAAGTGTTATTCGGATGGCCTTCAAAACTAAATTCATAGTCTTTGGCTTTATTTGCATGAGAAAAAATACCATTTATTAAATCCTCTAAGTTTTTTGTAGAAAAAAATGTGGGAGTTCCTCCGCCCAAATGAATCTCTTTTATGATTGGTTTCTCTCCAAGGATTTTACAATATAATGTCCATTCTTTTAAAACGGCCTCTATATACGGATTTTCAACGCCATGATTTTTGGTAATACGCTTGTTACAACCACAAAAAGTACACAAGCTTTCGCAAAAAGGCAAATGAATATATAAACTGATTCCTTCTGAAGTATTACTTTCTATAAATGATTTTTTTAGCGTTTCAGCCCATATTTCATCTGAAAAATCAGTTTCATCCCAATAGGGAACCGTTGGATAACTGGTGTATCTGGGACCTGGAACATTGTATTTTTGAATTAAAGAATTTTTCATGGCAGAGTCATTTAACGTTAATCAAAAGTAGAACGACCACTCAAATATTAAAATGATAATTATCATATCGAGAGAACCTTTTGCAAAAAAAAGAGGCTTCAAAAACCTCTTTTACAGAACAAATCAGTTTCTTAAACGGTTATACAATCCTGAATCATTTTTGCCCATTTTTTGGCTAGTTGATGATCTTCATACAAACAAACTTGACCTATTTGATCATTTTCAATTTTGTAAAATGAAATATACTCTGTTTTTTTAGCTTCTTTGTATTGAAATTCAAATTCAATTTTTAGAATTGTATCACTATTATTTTCCGTAGTTGGAACTAGTTTGCAAGATTGAATTGTATTTAAATCAACAAAAGAAACAACTTCTTCTTTTGCATTAAAATCAATCAAAAGAAATCCTTTGTTTTTTTCGTCTAACGCCAAAACTTTTTTGTTTTGTGTTTCTGTCAATTCAAAATTAAAGCGATTGTTTTGGCTGAATTTGGTTTTTATATTTTTGATTTTTGTTTTGTTAATAGAGTTTGAGTGAATCACATAGAAAAGAGGAATGGCAATTATAAAAGTTAGTGCCAGACCAATTATTGTTACGGATGTATCCATTTTTTTATTTTTTAGTTATTTGTAAAGCATGATGATCTGAACCGAAAACCCAAAAAGGAATCAATTCAAAAGGGAAGATTAATCTATCTTCTAATTACGAAATTAGTGCTTCAAATCACCAAAAAAAATGGAAAGGAAAAAGTAGGAGCGAAACCATTTCACATCGATTGATGTCTTGTTTCGCAAAGCGAATAAAGAATATGCTAATTTTAAAATCCGGAATTGCTATCAGAAAATTTTCCAGATATTTAGCAATCGTATAATCCGGAGTTTTATGATAGGAAGTAAACGGATTGCTTACTTGAGGTTGTATAAAATCTAAAGAATGGATGCTGTCAAGAGAAACGGAAGAACTGGATTTTTCCAATTGAGTTGTATGAATAGCAGCTTCACTTGCACTAAGAGCAAATAAAAAAGCTATTAAAAGCCCAATAAAAACAAGTGTTTTTCGAAAAAAATCCATTTTGCAAATTTAAAATTTGTCACCCGATTTATATAACTTTTTCTAATAAATGAAAGTTAAAATTTAGTGTTAGGTAGTTTTCTCCCATAAAAAAACCTCGAACTGTTTAAGATCGAGGGTTCTATTTTAACGTTAACTAAGATTTACTCTTGGTTTAGATTTCTCAGTTGTTTTAGTTTTTCTTTCCAAACATCAAGACTTTCTTTATGAATAGCGATGTTTTTACGAACTTCTAATACTATAGAGTTTTCTTTTTTTGCATTTCTGGTATTGGTAAAGAATTGAATGTTGTTTTCCAATTGGAAAATTTCATTCTGCACTTCATCAATCTTACGCATTAAGAAAATCTTTTCGTTGTCCAGTTTTCGAGTGTCATTGCTTTCTGATAAATGATCCATTCTATTAGCAAAACGCATCATATCAGTATCTTTTTTGCTCAAACTCAATTTTTCAAAAAGAGCATCCAAAATTTTATTGAATTTCCCTTCAATATGTCTTCTTGGGAAAGGCACTTTTCCAAAGTTTTTCCAGGTTTCGATATGCAATTTGATTGCATCCAAATCTGTTTTATGATCTCCGGTCAATTGAAATTCTCTCAACGTTTCCAAGTAGGCTTTTTTATTATCAAAAGCTTCAACTTCTTCACCGTTTTCCTCATTCTTTTGCTCTTTTAACTTGTCAAAATAATGATTGCACGCATCTTTAAACTCTTTCCAGATTTTATCCGAATATTTTCTTGGCACATGTCCTATCTGTTTCCATTCATCCTGAATTTGTTTCATGATAGGAGTAGTCGCAGCAAAATCTAGACTTTCTTGCAATTCTTTAGCTTTGGCCACAAGAGCTGTTTTCTTGCTTAAATTGTCGTTTTGATCTTTTTTAATGTCTTTGTAAAATGAATTTTTGAAAGAATTGAAATTTCTGACAGCAGTTTTAAAACCAGCCCAAGTTTCCTCATTCACATCCGAAGGAACTTTTCCGGCAGAGAAGAAAGCAGTACGCAACGCTTCCACTTTTTCTATTTGAGCAAGCCATTGAGTGTGTGCATTTACTTTTTCAGTAGCCAAAACTTCAATCTTGGCAATAATTTCTTTTTTCTTTTCTAAATTCTCAAGTTCTGTTCCTCTTTGATTTTCGAACAAAACTTCACGTTTATCATGCATTTGTTTGGTCAAATCGCTAAACTTGTTCCAAATGGCATCACGATGTTCTCTGGAAACAGGACCAATGTCTTCTTTCCAAATTCTATGTAAATCCTGCAGTTCTCTGAATGCTTTGTTGATATCGGCTTCATTCACCAATTCTTCAACACGAGCAACAATTTTTTGTTTTTGCTCTAAATTATGTTTGAAATCTAAATCTCTGGCTTCTCTGTCTAAATGCAGGTAATCATAGAAATTTTCAACATGAAAATGGAAATTATTCCAAACGTGGTTGTATTTATCTTTCGGAATTGGTCCGGCAGTTTTCCATCGTTCTCTTAAATCATTAAAATGTTTTAAAGTGTCTTTGATGTTTTCCTGTGGGTTGATCAACTCTTTCAATTCCTCAACAATAGCCAAACGGTTTTCTAAATTTGTTTTTAGATTCGTTTGTAAACTCTTGAAATGGGTGTTTTTAGTATCTCTAAAAAGAGAATAATATTTGTCAAAATTTGTTTTTAGTGGAGAATGATATTGAAATTCTTCATTTGGATCTTGATTTTCTGCTAAGAACTCCTCTTTTTTCTCTTCAAGAAGGTGGTTGTATTTAGCCAAAAATGCTTTTTTGATTTCTTCAATATGCTCCTTAAACGACATTACTTTTTCATTGGAAACCAAACTTTTCAGCTCGTCTACCAGTTCTTCAAGTGATAAGGTATCATAATCCTGCATTGGAATTTCGTGGCGTTCCTTTAACGTTTCGTCCTCACTTTCGGCAGCATTTGTTTCGGCAATCGCATCTAGTACAGTCTGGTTTTCAGTCTCTGTAATAGGCTCATTAGCTAGCAACTCTTCATCATTTAGAGTTACAGCATTATCTTCTGCAGGAATAGTAGTAACAGTGTCACTAGTTTCCGTTTCCAAAACTTCTGATTCTATTGGAGTAGATTCAACAGAATTGTGTTCTAAATTTCCATCTGCCTCAAGCAGGTTATCATTCTTTTCTTCTAACATTTTTTCAATGTGTAAGGTTTCTATTTTTTTATCGAACACGAAAGATAGTAAAGGAGCATGAAATTTCAAAATAAATCCTTCTATTTATAGTCGTTTTAGGTTAGGAATCAGCTCTTTTTGAAGCAATTTCCTGCTGTTCGCTGTATCTTTTTTGTTCGCCGAAAAGACGAACAAAAAAGGATGCCGCTGCCATCAGGGCTAGGGTTCTGGGGTTTTAATTATAAATTTTTTTCTCGAGTTCGATATGTTATTGCAAACAAAAAACCACTCCAAAAGAGTGGTTTTTTACGTACTCGAATACGTGTAAGAAGTTAACTCCGTATTTAGATTATTTATTCCAAATTTTCCAAGCTTTCTCTGCTTGAAAAATGAGCATATCCAAACCATTTTTGATTTGTGCTCCATGTTGTTTGGCTTTTTTAAGGAATTGTGTTTCAGCAGGATTATAAATCAAATCATAAGCAATATGTTTCTCCGTGAAAAATTCGTATGGAATTAATGGGAACGCCTCCACATTAGGACTCGTACCTACCGGAGTCGAGTTAATTATGATTTGGTAATTATCAAATGTCGTTGCGTTGATTCGGTTATAGTCGATTGCATTTTCTTTGGCTTCTCTTGAAACAAAAGTATACGGAATATCAAGCTCGTCCAAAGCAAAAGCGAC
Source organism: Flavobacterium sp. 120 (assembly GCF_003633605.1). NCBI lineage: Bacteria > Pseudomonadati > Bacteroidota > Flavobacteriia > Flavobacteriales > Flavobacteriaceae > Flavobacterium > Flavobacterium sp. 120. The sequence continues at coordinate 1,157,577 of NZ_RBKZ01000001.1, forward strand.
TCCTTTAGAAGCGCCTCCTGTTCCTAAAATCAAGGCTTTTTTATGGTGCGGTTCCAATAACGGTTGTAATGATTTTTTAAAACCATAATAATCTGTATTGTAGCCTTTCAACTTGCCTTTTTTGGTAATTTTGATAGTATTTACAGCACCAATTAGCTCTGCTTTTTTAGATAATTTATCCAGAAATGGAATTACAGTTTCCTTGTACGGTATGGTAACATTCAATCCTTTTAAATCCGAAGTGTTTTTAATTACCTCCGGGAAAGCACTTATCTCGGGAATATCAAAATTTTCATAGGTACAACCTGCAAAGTTCTCACTATTGAATTTATCTGTAAAATATCCTTTAGAAAATGAATAACTAATGTTGCGTCCTAATAATCCAAAGCGTTTTCTAACTATGTCAACCATTATTATTTTTTATGTTTTGCAATATAATTCTGTACCATTTTTTTTGCCCAAACTACTGGAAATAAATCTTCTAAAAGAATATAATTATCAAAATTTAATCGTAAGGCATTGCTCAAATGGAATTTTGCTTTTGTATTATCAGTTAACATAAAATACAATCCAGCCAAACGGTATTCGATTTCATTCTCTTCCGGAAAATACTCTGAAGCTTGTAATAAGGTTTGTATAGCGCTTTCAAATTCTCCTAAAAACTGAAGAATATCCACCCAGAATAACCAAGTGTCTAAACCATAATCACCAAATTCCACCGCTTTTCGGTATCCAAATTCAGCTTCTTCAAAGAAGTTCATTTGTTTATTGATAGTCGCAAAACGTTTCCAATACAAACGATTTTGGTTGTCAATAGCTAATGCTTTGTTGACATAAAATAACGCTTTTTGGTAATTTTTTTGACGAACGTAAAAATCAGTAATGGCAATCCAACCTTTATCTAAAAGTGGATCTTCATGCACGGTTTGATTGAAATATTTTAATGCTAATGCTTTATTGCCCAGTTTTTCATAACATTTCCCCATTCGAAGTAAAGCATACGAAGTCGCATCATCTAATTCGATGGTTCTGCTGTAGCTTTCAATGGCTTCATCGTATTTTTTTAATCGCTCAAAAGCTTTTGCTTTTTCCATGAAAGCACCAAGGAATTCATCATCAATTAAAGTGGCATAATCAAAGGCACGAATCGCATTTTCATATTCTTTAACTCCATAATGCAAACGACCCAGTTGATGCCAGGCGATTTCACTGTAGGGGTTTTTGTCAATGTATTTATTCAAATAGGTAATTGCTTCTTGGTTTTGATCTAAAAACTCAAAACAATATACAACGTTGTACAACGCTGATTGGTCTTCCAAATCTTCTTCTAAACACTTGATAAAGCTTTCTTTTGCCATTTCAAGATTGTCCATAAAAAGATATTCCATGCCTATTAAATTATAGACATCGGCATAATCATCGGTATATTTTAAAGCTATTTTTAATAATTCAACTGCCTTTTCGTGTTGGTCTCTTTTAGAGCAGATATTGGCTTTTTGAATGTAAATTTCTTCATTAGTTGGTTCAATGGCATACAACTCATTCAATAGCTTTTCGGCTAATTCGAGTTTGTCATCATAGACTAGCATTTCCACTTGAACTAATTTTAGTCCGGTAGATTTTGGGTGTTGTTCCAATGCCAGTTTCAGAGCTTTTTTTGCCAAAGCGGCCTTACCCATATCGAGATAATGAAGAATAATTTCTTCAAATTCTTCGGAGTCAAAAAAGAGCACTTTGTTGGTTTTCAACATGGACTCAAATTTAGACAGGGATAAGTTATAGTCTTCTTCTTCGTTGCTTAATTGCATACTGTGTGTTTTTAATTTGGCCTAAATAAATTTAGGTAATCGTGCGTGTACTGTGAGGGAAAGTTAGAATTGTTGTGAACAATTTAATTAACAAAAAAGCTTTGGTTTAAACGGATGCCATAGCCCTGATAAGAGTGGAAATCCTTTTACTTTTTGCTGCCAAAAAGTAAAAGATTATAACGGATAGCAGGACACGAGCGAAGCGAACTGACGAAGTAAATAGCTCCCAATTTTAATAATTGTTTTGAATATCTATTTGATATGTAATCAGTGTTGCTACTTCTGAAATCAAAAATTGTTAATCATCATTCTTCAATCATCATTTCATCCATTACTTCAAGTATGATGCTGCAACCTTCTCGTATTTCTTCTTCAGAAATGGTTAGAGGAGGTGTTATTCTAATGGCGCAACCTTCAAACAGTAACCAGAATAAAATAAGTCCTTTGTCTTGACATTTGAGAATCACTTCGTTTGTTATATCGGCACTTTTTGTCATAGCTGCCAGCATCAATCCTTTTCCTCTTATTTCTTCTATCAAAGGATGTACCAAAAGTGTTCTGAATAGCTTTTCTTTCTCCATGGCTTCGGCCATAAGGTTGGTCTCAGTTATTTCCTGCAAAGTCGCCAAGCAGGCTGACGCAATGACAGGGTGACCTCCAAAAGTAGTGATATGACCTAGTTTTGGATCATGACTTAGCAAATCCATTATTGTTGATGAAGCCGTAAAAGCACCTACAGGCATTCCGCCGCCCATTCCTTTTCCCATCACCACGATATCAGGAACGACATCATAATTTTGAAATCCGAAAAGTTTTCCGGTTCTCCCAAAGCCCGGTTGGATTTCGTCGAGAATCATCATCGCGCCCACTTCGGTACAGCGCTCGCGCACTTTTTTAAGGAAATCATTGTGTGGTTGAATAAATCCGGCACCACCCTGAATGGTTTCCAGGATAATTCCTGCGGTTTTAGTCGTTATTTTTTGTAAATCATCTTCGTTATTGAATGTGATAAAATCAACATCAGGAATCAACGGACGAAAGATTTGTTTGCGTTCTTCAAATCCCATGACGCTCATAGAACCCATAGTATTACCGTGATATGCATTGTGACATGAAATCAACTGGCTTCTTCCTGTGGTACGTCTGGCGAGTTTTAACGCGCCTTCAATGGCTTCGGTTCCTGAATTCACCAAATAGGTTTTGTCTAAAGTAGCGGGCAGGAGCGAGGCTAATAATTTGCAATATTGAACCGCAGGACTTTGAGAATATTCCCCATACACCATGACATGAGAATATTTGTCCAGCTGATCTTTGATGGCTTGATTGACTCTTGGATGTTGGTGTCCCAATGCACAAGCGGAAACTCCAGCCACAAAATCCAAGTATTTTTTAGAATTAGTATCGTAAATATAAGAACCTACCGCGTGTGAAACTTCCATGCCCAATGGATACGGTGAGGTTTGCGCTTGGTATTTTAAGAAATCGGTATTCAAAATTTATTTGTTTAATCGTTTATTGGTTTAGTCGTTTTCATAAAAACTGAATACTGCGACTGAACACTATTTTTTCCCTTTCTTCTTATCGTAATTCAGGGTTTCTTTCCTGATTTTCATAGGAATATCTTCTTTGGCTTCAGCGGCCTCGGTTGCTTTCGCTATTTTATCATTGTCTTCATTTTCTTCAGGCGGAAAAATATCGTCTTTGGATTTTATTCGTTCATCGCCTCGCCAGACTAATCCTCGCAGTTTTCTTGCGTTCTCCGGCAACTCTTTTTCAGGATAGATTTCGCCATCTACTTGCTGAAAAAAGGTAATGGTTTCGATCTCATTTTTTTCTAAAATAAGATTGATTTTACTGCTCACATTTTTGTTGATACCAATAAGTTCTTGTGCTTCATTCCGCATATAATAGATGACTTCAGCATTTTTTACAATATCGACATCATGAAGTTTTCCTTCCTCAAATTTGCCATAGAGATTTTGTCCCTTGACCTGATTATAGCCGGTTCCCAGGGTGTCTTTGGAGACTATAAACGTATTGTTGAGCACTTTGAGTGAATCTAATTTTTGAGTGGTATTATTGCCTATAAGATGCATTACATCACCTGTGATTTGGTTTTCTGCGTTCCAAAGTATCGGATTTCCAATCATTTTTGTCAAAGCTGTTTTGGAACTCGAATGAATCGAATCACATTTGCCACTCATATCAGTTTTAAAAAATCGGACATTATTGAACGCTCTGATAATTCGGTTTCCTTCTTTTCCGGTAACCATTAATTTTTTTCCGTGGATGTAAACTGAGTCATTTTCGACAAAATTAACCGCAACGGCTCTTTTGGTCACAAACATAGAATCGAGTTTTTTATACACTTCGGCATAATGTCCTTTTACGATTCCGCGATTGATGGAATCCGTTATTTTTACATTGCGTGTTGCCGATGCAAATTCACGGTTGCGGTCATAATATAAACTGTCTCCTTTAATCACCCGGTCATCGTATCTGATGTATGATTTATTCAGAAAATGCGCCAGATTTTTTTTGGTGTCGTAAAACCCTTTTTCGGTATAAATATAATTGGCTTTACTGGTAATTGTTGATGGCCCAAAAAGATAGGAATGTCCGGAATTACTAAAATAATCCAAGTGATTTGATTTGATTACATACGTTGGATTTGTGATGGTAACCGCAGTCAGGAATTGGAATTTCTTTTGTTTTACATAATATCTTCCTGAATTACTTTTTAGCGTATTGTCTTTATTGGTAATTGTCCCTGGCGTATCGTAAAATACTTCTTGGATATTTCGGTCAAAATTAATTATTTCTGTGGTCAAAGTTGCATCTGGAGAACTCATTACAGCGTCACCGGAAGCATATGCTTTTTTTACATTTCCATTGTATTCCGCGTATTTACTGTTTAGAAATAAAGTGTCTCCTTGCACCATCTGTACATTTCCAAAAGCCTTGATGTAGTTCTCCTTTTGGAAATAATACGCTTTATTACAGGTCATCACCACGCCATCATGATTGACACGTACGTTTCCGATAAGTAATAATGCATCCGGAATTTCTACCTGGTTTACATCGGCAAAATCAGAGTTTTCTACAATAATTTTTTTTGGGGCTTGCGCCAAAACTAAATTAGTAACAAGCAGTATCAAACAATAAGGAAGGAAAAATATTGATTTCTTCAATGGATTTATTTTTTGTCAAATTTATGAAAAAGGAAACAATCCTAATCTATATTAGGATTTATTTATAATTAGTCAAAAAGGCGGTAAAAGCTATTGTTGTCTCTCTTTAAAGTTATCAACAAATGGCCTTACTCCTTCGATGTAGTTTCTGCTTATGTGCATAGAATTATTTAATTTCAAACGATATAGACTTCTTTTATTTAAAAAATATTAAATTTAAAAATTGATACTCATTTTATTATCAAAAGAATTGAAATCGGTATATATAATTTTATATGATGAAAAAAATAACTATTGTTGCAGGGATAAGCGTGGTGCTTTTGGCAACAGCTTGTAAAACAAAAGATTTAAAAATGAATGCAGAACAGAAAGAGTCAGTCTCTAATAAGAAAGAAGTTGTATATCAGGTTTTTACCCGATTATTCGGAAATAAAAATACTACCAATAAACCTTGGGGAACCATTGAAGAAAATGGAGTAGGGAAGTTCAACGATTTTACCGATACTGCATTACGGGAAATAAAGGATTTGGGTGTTACTTATGTTTGGTATACCGGAGTTCCGCATCATGCTTTGATACGGGATTATTCGGATATTGGTATTTCCAATGATGACCCGGAAGTGGTAAAAGGGCGGGCAGGTTCTCCTTATGCCGTAAAAGATTACTACAATGTAAATCCAGATTTAGCCGTAAATCCAGCGAATCGTTTGCAAGAATTTGAGGCTTTGATTGCGCGAACTCACAAAGCGGGATTAAAAGTGATTATTGATATTGTTCCGAATCACATTGCACGTAAGTACGAAGGAAAGAGTAATCCGGCAGGTGTTAGAGATTTTGGTGCTGATGATGATACAACTGTTGAATACAAAAGAGATAATAACTTTTATTATATTCCAAATACGCACTTTGAAATTCCCGATACGGATAAACCATTAAATGGAGAAAAGAATCCTTTAATTGATGGTGAATTTGAAGAAAGTCCCGCAAAATGGACCGGAAACGGTTCTCGTTTAGCTAAACCTGATAAGAATGACTGGTACGAAACCATAAAAGTAAATTACGGAATTCGTCCGGATGGCTCCAAAGATTTCCCGGAACTTCCGGCTGGTTTTGATACCAAATCGTATCAGGAACATTTCGATTTTTGGAAAGCAAAAGACGTTCCGGATTCTTGGGATAAATTCAAAGACATTGCTTTGTATTGGACCGCAAAAGGAGTTGACGGTTTTAGATTTGATATGGCCGAAATGGTTCCGTATGAATTTTGGAGTTATATGAATTCAGCCATTAAAGTAAATAATCCAGATGCTTTTTTATTAGCCGAAGTCTACAATCCTAAAGAATATAGAAATTATATTCATTTAGGTAAAATGGATTATTTATATGATAAAGTAGAAACCTATGATAAATTAAAAGATATCATTCAAGGAAGATCTTTACCAGATGGATTATCAGACATACAAAACGGAATGGCAGATATTGAGCATCATATGTTGCATTTTTTGGATAATCATGATGAACAGCGTTTGGCTAGCCCGGAATTTGCGGGAACACCGCAAAAAGGAAAACCTCTGATGGTGGTTTCAACAACCATAAGCACTTCGCCTACGATGGTTTATTTTGGTCAGGAAGTAGGAGAGGCCGGAAATGAGAATGCAGGATTTGGAACTCATTCCAGAACATCAATCTTTGATTATATTGGAGTTCCGAATCATCAGCGTTGGATGAATGGAGGGAAATTTGATGGAGGTCAATTATCGCAGGATGAAAAAGAGTTGCGTGATTTTTACAAAAGAGTATTGAATTTTTCTTTGAACAGCCCGGCTTTGATGGGGAAATACCAAGAAATTCAAACATTAAATCGCCAAACTACTCAAGGCTACGATCCTGGAATTTATGCGTTCACACGCTGGTCTGATACTCAAAAACTAATCGTTGTTACTAATTTTTCTTGGCTTACCACTAGCAATTTCGAATTGAAAATTCCTTCAGATATCATTCAAAAATGGAATTTGAAAGATGGAAATTACACATTAACAGATCAGTTATACAATAAAAGTTCCGTTCAACTGAAAGTTTTGAATGGTGAAGGAAAAGTACAAATTACAATCGCACCTTCGGAATCGTTTATTTATCAATTGTAAGACATTCTTTAAAATTAATTTTTAAATCTTTAAACTCATTTTTAATGACAAAAATATTCACAATTTGTTTACTGTTTTTAATTTCCTTGGTAACCTTTGCACAAAAAGATTTTACGCCTAATTGGAGTAAAGGAGTAGTTTGGTATCAAATATTCCCGGATCGGTTTCATAATGGAGATCCTTCAAACGATCCAAAAGTGAATGATCAAGATGGTGCATATCCTTTTGATATAACTTCTGATTTTCAAATTCATCCCTGGACAAGCGATTGGTATGAATTGCAGCCTTACGAAAAGAAAAATGGTAAAGATATTTATTACAATCTTCAACGCAGACGTTATGGTGGAGATTTGCAAGGAGTTATTGACAAGTTGGACTACCTGCAATCATTAGGTATTAACGCTATTTATATGAATCCTGTTTTTTGGGCGCCTTCTTCACATAAGTATGATGCATTGTGTTACCATCATATTGACCCATCATTTGGTCCAGACCCTGAAGGTGATAAAAAATTAATTGCAAATGAAGACCCTTTAAATCCAGAAAAATGGGTTTGGACAAAAGCAGATTTACTGGCGCTAAAACTTATTGATGAAGTACATAAGCGTAAAATGTTTATCATTTTTGATGGCGTTTTCAATCATTTGGGAGTAAACAGTTTTGCTTTTCGTGATGTGGAGGAAAAACAAGAAAAATCAGCCTACAAAGATTGGTTCATGGTTGACAGTTGGAAAGATGCTGTAAAAGGTACTAAGTTTGAATACCAAGGATGGTTTGGTATAAAAACGTTGCCGGAGTTTAAAGAGGATAACACAGGAATTGTTTCGGGGCCAAAACAATATATTTTTGACGCTACAAAACGATGGATGAATCCTATGAACAAAGGAGCTCAATACGGAATTGACGGTTGGCGATTAGATGTAGCGTATTGTATTGCACATCCTTTTTGGAAAGATTGGCGAAAATTGGTAAAATCAATTAACAGCGAAGCTTATCTGACGGCTGAATTAGTTGATCCTATTGAAAAAACAAAACCTTATTTAAGCGGAGACGAATTTGACGCTACGATGAATTATAATTTTTCTTTCCTAGTACATGATTTTTTTGTGCAAGATGTGAAAGGCATTTCTGTTACCCAATTTGATACTCAGTTGAAGGAATTGCGTGAAGGATTTGGAGAAGGAGTTGCAATGAATATGCAAAATCTGGTTGGAAGCCATGATGCTACTAGAATAGGTAGTGCGGTAGCAAATCCTGATGGGAAGAAATTTAGTGACTGGGGAGCGTATTTTAATTGGAGCCAGAAAAGTAATAATACCAATTATATTGCTCGAAAACCCACTGTACAACAATTGAAAAAGCAAAAACTTATAGCTGCATTTCAAATATTATATTTAGGTTCGCCAATGATTTATTATGGTGATGAAGCAGGTATGTGGGGTGGTAATGACCCTGATTGCCGTAAACCGATGGTATGGAATGACAAAAAGTATAACCAGGAAATATTCAATCCCGACCAAAGTAAACACGAAGCAGATGTAGTAAACTTCGATACGGATTTGTTTAATTGGTATAAAAAAATCATTAGTTTACGCAATCAGTACAAAGCTATTAAAGTGGGGAATTACACAACGATTGCAACAAATGATGCCGAAAAAATATATGCATTTAGTCGCAAACTTGGTGATGAAGAAGTAATTGTAATCATTAATCGAAGTGATAAAAATGTTAACTTCACGAATCCCATTTTGAAAAAAGGGAAATACAAAGATGTTTTTACTAAAAAAGGAATCAAAAAGTTGACTATAAAACCTATGGATATTGTTGTGCTGAGCAATAGTATTCGTTAAGTGCCTGAAATATTTAGTAAGACTCAGAGTTAAAATAGAAAGTCTAAAAGAATAGTTTATTGTATAAAAAAATGCTGATATAAATTTATATCAGCATTTTTTTTAGTTTGAATTTAGTGAGTTATTTGATCAAAGTAGCATCGTAATTTTCTTCTACTTTTTTCCAATTGATTACATTGAAAAATGCATCGATATAATTTTTTCTACGGTACTGATAATCCAAATAATAAGCATGTTCCCATACATCTAAAGCTAATATTGGAGTTCCGGGAATAAGTGCATTTCGCATCAAAGGATTGTCCTGATTTGAAGTACCGGTTACCTGAAGTTTTCCAGATCTGTCTACAATAAGCCAAGCCCAACCGGAACCAAATTGTTTTGTAGCTTCCTCTTTGAATAAGGTAACAAAGTTTTCAAATGAACCAAAATCTTTACTAATTGCTTCAGCTAGTGCATTTGTTGGTTCGCCTCCTGCTTTTGGAGCCATACATCTCCAATATAAGGAATGATTGTAAAATCCACCGGCATTGTTACGAAGCACAGCATCGTTAGGATCTAATTTTGACAATACTTCTTCGATTGTCAAATTTTCTAAAGGCGTTCCTAACACCGCTTTATTCAAATTATTGGTATAGGTAAGGTAATGCTTGGAATAATGCATTTCTAAAGTCGTAGCTGATATACTTGGTGCCAAAGCATTGTAAGCGTAAGGCAATTTTTCAAGCTGAAAAGAGCCTTCATCTGCTTTTACATCATCGGGAGATCCCATGATGGCAACTGTTTGTTCGGTTGTAGGTAAAGGGACTTCAACAACTTCAGTTAATTTCTTATTGTTGCAAGAAAGTAAAGTGATAAATAAAAATAAAACAGAAATTAAAAAATTTAGCTTTTTCATATGAAGACAATATTTTTTTAGCATAATATGGTATCGCCATTCTTCATCCCTGTATGTGATTTGGAATCAAGGCGATTTCATAATTTGTATTATTTTTTGATCAGTGTGTTAATTATTTCAATGTATTGTTCTTTGGCTTGATCAGGAGTTAGATGACTAATTTGCATCCAGGCATTGGTTTTAAAAGCATCTCTCAAATGGTATGATGATGTTTGTTTTAAATCTAAAGTCCCAAAAGTTGCTTGTTTATAAAAAGCATAAAGCCGCAATTGGACATCTTGAGGTAAAGATGCCTGCGTCATTTTAGAAGCTATTTCTACTGCTTCTAAAAACCGAGTATCTAAATCTTTTTCAATCATGCTTATTTTGTAGCAATAATAGTTTTTCCTCCGATTGCTTTTTGATTCAGTACAACATTTACTGGTGTTCCTAATGGTAAAAAGATATCTACTCTTGAACCAAATTTTATGAAACCAGCATCAGTTCCCTGAATTACTTGCATTCCTTCTTCGGCGTAATTCACAATTCTTCGTGCCAAAGCTCCAGCAATTTGACGGTATAAAATCTCACCAAATGTTTTGTTCTCGATGACAACCGTAGTTCTTTCATTTTCTTCACTGGCTTTAGGATGCCATGCTACCAAGAATTTTCCTGGATGATATTTACTGAACTTTACAATTCCACTTAATCCATAACGCGTAACATGTACGTTTATTGGGGACATAAAAATGGAGATTTGTAAACGTTTATCTTTGAAATATTCGCTTTCAAACACTTCTTCAATAACTACAACTTTCCCATCTACAGGAGCAAGAATATGATTTTCATTGATTACCACTGTTCTTTTTGGATTTCTGAAAAATTGCAGAATGATAATCAAAAGTAACAAAGTAGCTATTTGTATAGCCATTTTGATCCAGTTGGTGTCAATGAAATTATCAGACAATAAAAGGACAACAGCCGTGAAAATAGTGCCTAATAAAATAGATTGGGTTCCTTCTTTATGAAACATAGTTTAAAATTTGATAAAATAAAAATATTATTGGTGCTACAAATATAACACTATCTAGTCGATCTAGTATACCTCCATGACCAGGCATTATACTTCCGCTGTCTTTTACGCCTGCTATACGCTTAAATTTGGATTCAATTAAGTCTCCAATAGTACCTGCGATTCCAACAATAACGGCTATAGAAGTCCAAATCAGGATTGATCTGTCGCTGAATTCAGGGTTGGCCTTTATGTAATATTTAGATATTAAATAACCCGCCAAAATTGCAAAAACGATTCCGCCTAAGAACCCTTCAATTGTTTTTTTAGGAGATATTTTTTCAAATAATTTAGTTCTGCCTATAGATTTACCAACAATGTAGGCAAAGGTATCATTGGTCCAGATTAAGATAAATAATCCAATTATGATTTTTGGATTGTAATCATTTATACCAAATGAAATTTTTGTTATAAATACAAATGGGAGTATAATATATCCCAGTAAATAAAGGTATTTTGATGAAGTACTTATTTTTTGAATGTTATCATAAAATAAAAAAAGGATACATTTTATAGAGACTACTAATGCAATAACCAATAAAACGACATCTAGTTGTTGAATATTGATTGTTATTTCTAAATCCGTATTAAATATATGATTAATAGTATCAGTAGTGATTTTATTGTAATGGCTTACTAAAGTTACTATGGAATATAGAGCCGTTGCAAAAAGTATTGGAAATACTTTATGTATTTGGATTAAATTACAAAATTCATAAACTGCAATAATGAGAAATATACCAAAAAGGATAAAAAAGCTTTCAGTAGAATATAAAATAGAAGCGAGTAATAGTATAATATAAATAGCTCCTGATATACCTCGTTTTAGAGTTTCATTCATCTTAAAGATCTTCTAAAAGCAATAAATATAGATTTTTTGCTGAACTTCCGTATTGTGTGAAATCTTCTTCTTTAGCTTTCTCGAAATATTTTACTGTAGTAATATTGGTAGGATAATCTCTTTCGTATTTCTTTTTTATAGCACTAAGTCCATCGCTTTTTGCAGCAAGAATTTGACTAGTATTCGCTATAATGATAATATTGGTAGGTAATTCGTTAGGTTTGTTTTGTTTAATTTGTTTTGATGAAAAAAGGATAGAACCTTCCTCAGCAATCAAATTTTCACAACTTGCAAGAAGAAACTTAGGACTTACAGGTTTGTCGTAAGTAAGTTTGTTATCATCAAGCATTCCAAAAAGATTTGGTTCATAGCATAAAACTTCGCTTTCAAACCAATCATTTTCTTCTAATATGTTTTCAAATTGTTCTTTTACTTCTTCAGAGTTTTCGCAATACAAAAATTTACCACCATTTTTTTTAAAATTGTAGATAAATTTTTCATCTATAGAGGTTGTATTATCAGTATGGGATTTACTAAATTCACTTTCTTGATCTTCATCAGAAGCCGGATTGCTAGAACCAAAAATTTTTCTAAAAAGACTCATATTTTTGTAAAATACTATAATTTGTTATTTGAAAACGTCCAAAGATAAAAAAATCTTAATTCAAAAGTAGTTTTTGAATTAAGATTTTAAAAATAATTAAATATTTTATATGTTTTCTAAGATACTACTTCCTCAAGATTTTTATCAAATGTTCTTTTTCCGAAAATAGCTTCTAAGTCATCTTTAAAAATGACTTCTTTCTCGATTAAGATATTTGCCAGTTGATCTAGTTTATCTTTATTCTCTTCTAATATTTGAATCGCTCTTTGGTATTGACCTTCAATTAGTAATGAAATTTCTTCATCAATAACTCTGGCTGTTTCTTCTGAATAAGGCTTAGAGAAATTGTATTCGCTTTGTCCTGTTGAATCGTAATAGGTTACATTACCAATTTTTTCATTCAAACCATAAACAGTTACCATAGCTCGGGCTTGTTTTGTAACTTTTTCTAAGTCACTTAAAGCACCGGTAGAAATTCTGTTAAAAGTTACTTTTTCAGCAGCTCTTCCACCCATAGTTGCACACATTTCGTCTAGCATTTGATCAGGACGAACAATTAAACGTTCTTCTGGTAAGTACCAAGCGGCTCCTAAACTTTGTCCTCTAGGAACAATGGTTACTTTAATTAATGGAGCTGCATGTTCCAGCATCCAACTAACGGTTGCGTGTCCTGCTTCATGAATAGCAATTGCTTTCTTTTCATCAGGAGTTACAATTTTATTTTTCTTTTCAAGACCGCCTACAATTCTATCTACAGCATCAAGGAAATCTTGTTTGTCAACTGCAGTCTTGTTGTTTCTTGCGGCAATCAAAGCAGCTTCATTACATACGTTTGCAATATCAGCTCCCGAGAAACCAGGAGTTTGTTTGGCTAAAAAGTCAGTATCCAATCCTTCAATTTTTTTCAAAGGTGCAAGGTGTACTTTGAAAATTTCAGCACGTTCACGAATGTCTGGTAAGTCTACAAAAATTTGTCTGTCAAAACGACCTGCACGCATTAAGGCTTTGTCCAATACGTCAGCTCTGTTTGTCGCAGCTAAAACAATTACATTAGAATTAGTACCAAAACCGTCCATCTCTGTCAGTAATTGATTCAAAGTATTCTCACGTTCGTCATTTCCACCGGACATATTGCTTTTTCCTCTGGCTCTACCTACTGCGTCAATTTCATCAATAAATATAATCGCTGGAGATTTTTCTTTGGCTTGTTTGAATAAATCACGTACACGGGAAGCTCCCACACCTACAAACATTTCAACAAAATCAGAACCTGATAAAGAGAAAAACGGTACTTGCGCTTCACCAGCTACGGCTTTTGCCAATAAGGTTTTTCCAGTTCCTGGAGGCCCTACAAGTAAAGCTCCTTTTGGTATTTTACCACCCAGATTAGTATATTTTTCAGGATTTTTTAAGAATTCAACAATTTCTTGTATCTCTTCTTTTGCTCCTTCTAAACCAGCTACATCTTTAAAAGTAGTTTTGATATCTGTTTTTTCGTCAAAAAGTTTAGCTTTTGATTTCCCGATGTTAAAAATCTGTCCGCCACCGCCACCAGCGCCGCCACCAGACATTTTTCGCATGATGAATATCCAAACAGCTATAATAATGATGATTGGCAATAAACTGATTAAAATATCCGACCAGTTGTTTTTTGGTAAGAAGTTAAAATCTTTCAATTTACCTTCAGCAACAGCTTTTTCCAGTTTGTTTTGGAAAATCTGATCGTTCCCAATGTCAAAAGTATAATGAGGACCTTTGTTAGGTCTGTCAAAAACGTCTTTAGAAACTTTTTTGTGTGCTGCATCTTTCAATGCTGTAGCATTAAGAAAAACTTCGGCTTCTGTTTTATTGTAAACTATAACTTTCTCGATCTGGCCTTTTTCTAAATAATCGTTAAATTTAGAAGAAGTTAATTGACCTGGTTCGTTTAAACTAGAACCGCCAGTTATAAAACTTATAAACAAGAAAATTAATAATATTGCAGTGTAAATTAACCAAGGGCTTATTTTAAACTTATTCGAATTTGGATTATTATCTTTAGCCATTACTAGGAGTTATGTTTCTTTAGTATTTGTTTTCAATGGTAGTTATTTTTGCATCGCCCCATAAACTTTCGATGTTGTAGTATTCACGGATGTGTTTTTGAAATACATGAACTACAATATTTACATAATCCATTAGTACCCATTCTGCATTATCAGTTCCTTCAACATGCCAAGGCTTGTCTTTTAATTCTTTGGATACTGTTTTTTGAATGGAGTTGACTATAGCGTTAACTTGTGTATTTGAATTACCATTGCAGATGATGAAATAGTCGCAAACTGCAGTGTCTATCTCTCTTAAATCAAGAATATCAATATCATTTCCTTTTACCTCTTCTATCCCCTTAATGATGTTCGCTAATAGAACGTCATTATTTATAGTCTTTTTCGCCATGAATTATTTTTATATATAAGTTTGTAAAGTTACCATTTTTTGTGATTATTTTTGAACCTTAACACAATATTAAATTCTGTTTCACAAAAAACTGTATATGAAACTAATCAAACTCGATGCCATAGATTCTACAAACGAATTCCTTAAAGGGTTATCGAATAAACAAGAGTTAGAAAACTTTACTGTTGTAACTGCTGAGAATCAAACTAAGGGGAAAGGCCAAATGGGTGCTGTTTGGGCCTCTGAGACGAGTAAAAACTTAATAATGAGTATTTTGGTTAAGGATTTTCTGGAGGATATATGTCAGATTTTCAACCTGAATATTGCAGTTTCACTTGCTGTAATTGAAGTTTTGGAATCGTTTAAGATTCCTAATCTTAGTATAAAATGGCCTAACGACATAATGTCATACAATAAAAAAATAGGTGGCATTTTGATTGAAAACAGTATCAAAAGTGACGGAACCATTATTTCTATTGTAGGTTTAGGACTTAATGTGAACCAAACCAATTTCGAAAATTTACCAAAAGCCTCTTCTTTGGCGGTTATTTGTGATGCTAAATTTGATAAAGACGAACTTCTTTTTTCCATTTGTGACGCAATAGAAAAAAATGTGAAGCTATGCAAACACAATGCTGCCGTTTTGTGGTCAGCTTATAGTGATAAATTATATAAAAAAGGGTTGCCAATGCCTTTTTCAAATCAAATGAAACAAAATTTTATGGGGATAATTCAAGGAGTTTCTTCAGTTGGGAAACTGCAGGTTCTTCTGGAAGATGACACTATTGCTGAATTTGATATCAAAGAAATTCAAATGTTATATTAATGGCTGATTGTAACAATTAAATAAAAAACCCTTTCAGGTTTAAACTGAAAGGGTTTCCTGTATTTATTTAATGTGTTGTTTACAATTTAGTCATATTTCCGGCTAAAGTTTCGATAAATTTTCCAATTGGTCCTTTTATCATCATTGCCATCATAGGATTAAAATCACCTTCGAAATCAAGTTTTACATCACTGGAATTGTCCGAAACCGAATCTATGTTTGCTATCAATGTAAATGGAAGTTTATCACTTGCTGCTCCTAGTACAATTTTGTTTGGAGCTACTTTTTCTTTCATTTTAAGCTTAATTTCTGGCATTCCTTTCAATCCAAAAATAAAAGCATCGTCACCTATAACTTCAAATTTAGCAATGTTTTCAGGCATTAATTTTTCAAAATTTTTGACATCACTCAACAAGTCAAATAATTCTTGAGCTGATTTTTGAACACTGACTTTTGGACTTTCTAAGTTCATCTTTGTGGTATTTATTTATTAGGTTGTTTTAAACTTCAATAGTCCAAGTGGACGGACTCACATTCCATTCTCTTAAAGTTTGCTCTTCTTCCTCAGTAATATACCTTTTGGCAACAGCTAAATTTAATAAATTTTGATAATTACTCAATGTAAACAAATCGATATGTGCGTTTTTAAAGTTTTCTTCAGCAACTTCAAAACCATACGTGAATATGGCGGCCATACCTTTTACATTAGCTCCAGCTTCGCGCAAAGCTTCTACAGCAAGTAAACTGCTGCTCCCGGTGCTGATTAAATCTTCTACAACAACTACATTCTGTCCTTTTTGTAAAAAACCTTCCACTTGGTTTTGTCTTCCGTGTTTCTTTGGTTCTGGGCGAACATACACAAATGGCAATCCCAAACTTTCTGCTACTAGCATTCCAATTCCTATTGCTCCAGTGGCAACACCAGCAATAACATCTGGTTTACCAAATTGTTTCTCAATATTTTTGGAAAATTCATCCCGGACGTAATTCCTTACGGCTGGAAATGAGAGGATTAATCGGTTATCACAATAAATAGGCGATTTCCATCCAGAAGCCCATGTAAAAGGATTTCTTGGATTCAATTTAATTGCATTTATTTGCAAAAGAAATTCGGCTGTTTTTTCGGCTGTATCTTTATTAAAAATCATAGTACAAATGTATAAAGTTTTTGTTAACGACAAACCACTTTTTTTGACAAATCACATCTCTAAGGAGACGGATTTTCAATTGTTTTTATTAGAAAGTATTGACATAGAGCAACTTATAGTAAAAATCTTTCAAAATAAAATTCAAAAAGCCTACCTATATCATCCTGATGAAAGCGTTATTTTGAAGACTTTGAAAGCAAAAATCCCTGTTGCCAAAGCTGGTGGCGGTTTAGTTTACAATAAAAAAGGCGAGGTTTTGTTCATTTTCAGAAATGGAAAATGGGATTTACCAAAGGGCGGAATCGAAAAAGGGGAGGAAATTGATGCCACTGCCATGCGTGAAGTAGAGGAAGAAACTGGTGTAAATGGATTGACAATATCTCATAAACTTCAAAAAACATATCACGTTTTTAGACGTAATGGAAAATATAAACTAAAAATTACGCATTGGTTCGAAATGCAATCTGATTTTGAAGGAACCCCACAAGGGCAATTAGAAGAAGGAATTGAAAAGGTAGCTTGGATGAATCCGGAACAAATAAAAGAGGCATTGAAAAACTCTTACGAGAACATAAAATTATTATTTGAAGAAGAAAAGCTCCTGAAATAGGAGCTTTTTTTTATTTTAAAATACGATATACCGGATATTGTAAATGTGCCTTTTCATAATAAACAGAATGTTTGTAAATCCAGTCCAGTTGCGCTTCCGGATTATTGATAAAGTTTACGTCACTTTGTTTTTTCAAATCAAATTCGGCTTTTAGTTTTGAATTTTCTTTTAAAATCTGCGTAGCTGAATCTTCAAATACATAATCAGAATAGCCTTCTTTTTGCTGTAACATCGTGTCAAAAAAGTTCCAGTTGAAAAAAGAATCTATTGCTTCGGGTTCCAGTGTTTCCAATAAATATTTGATTCCTTTTTGTTGTGTTGGAATAACGTAATCTCCTTTGGCGAAAGCCACTTTCTCCATTTTAGCGGTTACCGAAGTGTTTCGGTGTAAATAATGCCCTTCATATGCTGAACTTGTTGTTTTAAAGTCGACGATTTTATAGCTTTCCACTTCAATTATAGTATCATTTTTTAGTTGGCGATACGAGATAGTATTGCTCTTTAATAATTCAATTACCGGCCAAAATCCTCTTGGAATAATATACGCTTCCGGAATGATTATCTCTTTTACGGATTTGAATTCCTTGCTGTACTGAATGTCTTTTTTGTATGGTTTTGTACGGTCATAAAACAAGCGATTTCCAGATGTTACATCACTTTTCTTATAACTGGCTTCATAGCCTAAAAACGAAAAAGGAATCGTTTTTGTACTGTCAATTTCCCATTTTATAGGGTACGATTTTTTTGGTTTATACTGCTCTTCATTTTTCAATCGTAGTTGTTTGATTTTTTGATAATTTGCATCCGTAAAATCAATTGCGGAACGCATGTATTCGTATGTTACTTTCACACGATCAGCGTATTTTTTCAGCATGTGTGTTTCCACCACAAACCCAATGGTATTGAACAATGAAGTATAGCCCGTAGCAAATCGTGGGCTTTCAAAAAATTGACCAAAACCTTTATCCGGAGTATCCTGAAAAGCATTGACATAAGGAGTAGTTTCAATGTCCTTTTCTTGTAAATCTTTGACCAAAGCAGGCATCATTTCGGTGTTTAAAAAATCCCCTAAAACAGTTCCTAATTTGTTGTGTTGGGTCATAATGTAGGTAAGTTTGTATTGGTAATCTGCGCCATTGCTAACGTGATTATCAATAAAAACATCGGTATTTATTTTATGGAAAATGTCCACAAAACTTTTGGTGTTTCGGGTATCTGACTTGATGAAATCGCGATTCAAATCGTAGTTTCTGGCATTACCCCTAAAACCATAGATTTCCGGTCCGTCCTGATTAGCTCTTGAAGTGGAGTTTCTGTTTAAAGCACCTCCAATATTATACACCGGAATACAAACGATAACGGTATTTTTTGGTACTTTTATTTTGCCCAAAGCCAAATCTCTAAACAATTGCATACTGGCATCAATTCCGTCCGGTTCTCCCGCGTGGATGCCGTTATTAAGCAGAATTACCGCTTTGTTTTTTTTGATGATTTCAAAATTAAATTGCTTTTCAGGATTAAAAACAACCATATGCAATGGTTCGCCGCTGTCTGTCAAGCCCATTTTTTGCATTTCGATAGTCGGGAAGTCATCTGCCAGAAGTTTATAATAAGCTATCGTTTCCTGGTAGGATGCAGATTGATTTCCATTTCCTTTTTCGAAAAAAGTATCGTATTTATTCGTTTTTTGTGCAAATGAGTTGATGGAGAATAATAAAAAAAGCAATGTGAAAAATCTCATATTTCGGTTTTTAAATTGAATTTCAAATGTAGCTTTTTTTCGATAGGAATAGAAATGATCGTAAGAAAAGGAAGCTCCCGATTTAAAAAAATGAAAATTTAGAATTCAAAATTCATAACTCAGAATTAAAAATTACCTTTGCAAAATGAATAAGAAACACCATTCCAACAATATACTTTTGAATTTAGGCATCGAAAGCCTGAATGAAATGCAGGAAGTAGCACAAGATACGATCCTGAATGACAATAATGTTTTATTGCTTTCGCCAACAGGTTCCGGAAAAACTTTGGCTTTTTTGTTGCCTATTTTAGAAATGTTACAACCCGAAATCCAATCGGTTCAATGTTTGATTTTGGTTCCATCACGTGAATTAGGATTGCAGATTGAGCAGGTTTGGAAAAAAATGGGAACTGATTATAAAGTAAATGTGTGCTACGGCGGACATTCCATTGATACTGAAATCAAGAACTTAAGCAATCCTCCAGCAGTTTTAGTAGGAACTCCGGGAAGAATTGCAGATCATATTGACAGAGGAACTTTTCGTGTCGATAAAATTCAAACCTTGATTTTGGATGAATTTGACAAATCATTGCAATTGGGTTTTCATGAGCAAATGTCATTTATCATTGGTAAATTAACGAAACTCAACAAACGCGTTTTAGTTTCGGCCACTTCGGATATTGAGATTCCAAGATATACAAGAGTCGTAAATCCAACTATTTTAGATTTCATTCCAGAAAACGTGTACGAAACGAATCTTTCCATGAAAATGGTTGTTTCAAAAGAAAAAGACAAAATAGGAAGTTTGTTCAACTTGATTTGTTCGTTGAAATCACAGTCGGCAATTGTTTTTTGTAACCATCGTGATGCTGCAGAACGCATCAGCGATACCTTGAACGAAAAAGGAATTTATGCCACGTATTATCATGGCGGAATGGATCAGGACGAAAGAGAACGCGCTTTAATCCAGTTCAGAAACGGAAGTGTAAGCTATCTTATCACTACTGATTTGGCTGCCCGTGGTCTTGATATCCCCGAAATGAATCACGTAATTCATTATCATTTGCCATCCAAAGAAGATGAATTTACCCATAGAAACGGACGTACAGCACGTATGTTAGCTTCTGGGACGGCGTATATTATTGCTCATGAAAGTGAGAAAAAAATGGATTATATCGATTATGGCATGCAAGCTTTGAAAGTTGAAAACTCCACTTCATTACCAAAACCACCTGAATTTCAAACTATTTACATCAGTGGCGGAAAGAAAAATAAATTGAATAAAATTGACATTGTCGGTTTCTTTTCCCAAAAAGGAAAACTGGAAAAAGGCGATTTAGGATTAATCGAAGTGAAAGATTTTATCTCGTTTGCTGCCGTGAAATTCAACAAAGTGAAAGATTTGCTTCATGCCATTAAAGACGAAAAAATGAAAGGCAAAAAATTTAAAATTGAAGTGGCCCGAAAAGTGATTAAGAAGGAAGAGGAGTAGTTTTTTAGTGTTCAGTTTAAAAATTTGTTCAGTATTCAGCTTTTAGTGAGCAGAAAAAAAACAGTATAAAATAAAAAATCGTTAACAGTAAATTTGATTTACTCTTAACGATTTTTTGCTACAATGAAGTCACTAAAATCTGAACACTTTTTTTAAACTTCTGGTGCTGACCACTAAAAACTGAACACTGATCACTATATTTTCTTAACGTATTGTGTAATGATAACAATCTGCTGACCATCTACTTTTCCTTCAATGTATTCGGCATTTTCATGGTCAAGTCTAATGTTACGCACTGCGGTTCCTTGTTTAGCCACCATACTGGAACCTTTTACTTTTAAATCTTTGATTAAAACGACTGAATCTCCGTGTTCCAAAATTACGCCGTTGCTATCGCGGTGAATTACTTTATTTTCATCGTCTTCACCTTCGCCTGTTGCTTGCGCCCAAGCTAAAGTATCCTCGTCTAAATACATTTGGTCCAATAATTCTTGAGGCCATCCCGCAGCACGCATGCGGCTTAACATTCTCCACGCAACCACTTGCACCGCGGTATGTTCGCTCCACATGCTGTCATTCAAACATCTCCAATGATTTAAATCTACGTTATCCGGATTTTCGATTTGGTCGATACACGTGCTACAAGCCATAATACTTTCATCAAGTCCATCTTTTTTGGTTGGTAAAACTTGATATACTTTTAAGTTTTCGGTTGCACCACAAAGTTCACATTTCGATCCGCTACGCTTGCTTAATTCTCTTTCTATACTCATTGTTTGATGGCTTTTATTTTTAGGCGAAATTATGGTTTATTGCCTCGTTTAACAAATTTATATTATTACTGTTTATTTGTCAAGTCGAGCGCAGTCGAGACGTATCATTTAGTCTCGACTGCGCTCGACTTGACAAAATCTCTTAAAATTATTTCACTCGCACTGCATCTGGAACCAGCATTTCATATTGCCCTCCATTGCGGATTACATCTCTCACAATGCTGGAACTGATATATGAAGTTCTTGCGGCAGTCAATAAAAAGACGGTTTCTATTTTTGATAAACGGCGATTGGTGTGTGCAATTGCTTTTTCAAATTCGAAATCGGCAGGATTGCGCAAACCACGAAGGATAAAATCGGCTTTTATCTTATGACACAAATCAATAGTTAAACCTTCATAGGTAATCACCGAAACTTTAGGCTCATTCTTAAAGGTTTCTTCAATAAAACGTTTTCTTTCTTCCAGTGAAAACATGTATTTTTTTTCGGCATTGACACCAATAGCGATTACGATTTCATCAAACAACGAAATGCTTCTTTTGATGATGTCTTCATGTCCTAATGTTATTGGGTCAAAAGAACCTGGAAATATAGCTTTTCTCATTTTTATATTTTTAGGCTAAAGCCAATTCTATCGCATTTGTAAACAAATCTTCCAATGAAATTCCGGCGGCTTTGGCTTGTTGTGGAATCAAACTTTCCGTTGTTAATCCTGGAATAGTGTTCATTTCCAACATGTGTGGTTCTCCGTTTACCAATATAAATTCGCTTCGGGAGAAACCTTTCATTTTGAGTACCTCGTAAGCACGTTTGGCTATTTCGCTCACTTTTTGGGTCATTTCATCTGAGATTCTTGCCGGTGTGATTTCTTGTGATTTACCTAAATATTTAGCTTCATAATCGAAGAAATCATTGTCAGAAACGATTTCAGTAATTGGCAAAACGATTACTTTTCCTTTGTAATTGATTACTCCGACAGA
The DNA here is from genome assembly GCF_003633605.1 of Flavobacterium sp. 120. Classification (NCBI taxonomy): domain Bacteria; kingdom Pseudomonadati; phylum Bacteroidota; class Flavobacteriia; order Flavobacteriales; family Flavobacteriaceae; genus Flavobacterium; species Flavobacterium sp. 120. The sequence goes on from NZ_RBKZ01000001.1 coordinate 1,179,967, forward strand.
AACTTCGGTGCCGTCAAGGAAACTTTCTATGATGATTTCGTTGTCTTCTTTGTAAGCGACTTCTATGGCGATAGGCAATTCATCGATGGTTTTTACTTTGGAAATTCCAAAACTGGATCCCGCTTTATTTGGTTTTACAAAACAAGGCAGACCAACTTTAGCGACAATCTCTTCAGTATTGATAGCATCGCCTTTGTTTAAGTAATAGGAAGTGGCGGTTTTTATGCCGTATGGTTTTAAAACGGATAATAAATCACGTTTGTTGAACGTTAATGCCGCTTGGTAATAATCGCAGGAAGTTTGCGCAATATGCAATAATTCGAAATACGCCTGCATCAATCCGTCTTCGCCGGGAGTTCCGTGAATGGCATTGAAAACACAGTCAAAAGTGATTTTATTACCATCAACAGTTACTGAAAAATCATTTTTATCGATAGGAAATTCAGTGTCATTAGCATCAACATAGACCCATTTTTCTTTGAAAATATGGATTCGGAATCCGTTGTATTTCGTTTTGTCCAGAAATTGATATACGACGTTTCCACTTATAAGTGAGATTTTATACTCGCTGGAATATCCGCCCATGATGATGGCAATGTTTTTCATTTTGTATCGTTTTGTTCTTAGTTGTTCGAATAAATAATTAAGGTGTTTTTAGCACTAGATTCTAGCCCCGATAGTCCCGAATCTTCGGGAGAAATCCTTTTTATCAGCCTTTTTGGCGGATAAAAAGATTATAACGAATAGCGGGAAATAGCTTCAAAAAGCATTAAACAAAATTATCATTTTTTTTGAAACGAAATAGCTTTATCTTTGCCACATATAAAAATAAATTTATGAGTTTACGTAAGTATCTTACAAGCCGCGTCTTTTTAGTACAAGTATTAATTGCTCTTGCCATTATTGCCGCTTTGGGCTATTTGTTTATGCATTGGTTGACTTTTACAACAGATCATGGTCATGAAATTGCAGTTCCGAATTTGAGTAAATTGACTGAAGAGCAAGTGGAAGAAAAGCTGGATGAGTTGGATTTAGATTATGTGCTTTTGGATAGTGTGGATTATAGAAGTGATTTTCCGCAATTCAGTGTGGTTGAGCAAGATCCGACGCCAGGTACGAAGGTAAAAGTTGGTAGAAAAATATACATCAAAATAAATACTTCGGGATTTTCATCTGTGCGAATTCCTGATTTGATAGAAAAAACATATCGTGAAGCAGTGCCAACCTTGAAAGCATTAGGTCTTGAGGAAGGAACGGTTACGTATGTTCCAAATCTTGGAAAAGATATGGTATTGGAAATGCGTTTCAAAGGAAGAAACCTGAAAGTAGGGGACAGAGTCTTGAAATCATCTAAAATTGATTTGGTTTTAGGAGACGGAAAAATGAGTTATGAAGAAGAAGAAAGTGCTGCGGATACTCTGGTTGCACCAATAGAAGAAACACCAGTTGATGAACAATAATATAGATACAATAGATTTAGAAGACGAGTTATTTGAACATTTCAGGTTTGAAGTTCCTAAAGGCCAAACGTCTTTGCGAATTGATAAATACTTGATGAGCCTGATTCAAAATGCAACTCGCAATAAAATACAAACCGCTGCTACCGAAGGGAATATTTTTGTAAACGACGCTACGGTAAAGTCGAATTACAAGGTCAAAGCCAATGATGTGGTTCGGGTTATGTTATCTCATCCTCCTTTTGAAAATAGGGTAGATCCCGAAGATATTCCGTTAGATATTGTCTATGAAGATGCTACGCTTTTATTGATTAATAAACCGCCAGGATTGGTGGTGCATCCCGGTCACGGGAATTATACGGGAACATTAGTGAATGCGTTGGCTTTTCATTTTGAGAATTTACCCATGAACAGCAGTGAACGTCCCGGATTAGTGCATCGAATTGATAAAGACACTTCGGGTTTATTGGTAATTGCCAAAACCGAAGCGGCTATGACGCATCTTGCCAAGCAATTTGAAGCCAAAACTTCTGAAAGAGAGTATGTGGCTTTGGTTTGGGGAAATGTAGCCGAAGAGAAAGGGACCATTGAAGGAAACTTAGCAAGACACTTGAAAGATCGCATGCAAATGGCGGTTTTTGCTGATCCGGAAATAGGGAAACCTGCCGTGACGCATTATAAAGTTTTGGAGCGTTTTGGATACGTAACGTTGATTTCGTGCCAATTGGAAACTGGAAGAACGCACCAGATTCGTGCGCACTTGAAACACATAGGTCATCCGCTTTTTAATGACGAGCGTTATGGCGGTCATTTGATTTTGAAAGGAACTACATTTACGAAATACAAACAGTTTATTGACAACTGTTTCAAAGCTTTGCCAAGACAGGCTTTGCATGCCAAAACATTAGGTTTTGTGCATCCTACGACCAAAGAGATGATGCGTTTTGATACGGAACTTCCACAGGATTTTCAGGATTGTATTGAGAAATGGAGAGGCTATTCAAAATCCCATGGCACTGATCAAGAAGAAGAATAAAAATATGAAAAGCCCCGGATTGGGGCTTTTTTTGTGGGTTTATGTTTGTTTTGCTTATTGTTGTGGGCGTAAAGTCAGAGACATTTGCGTAGCGTATAGAAGGAAATACTTTGCGGATTAGGGCGAGATTTTTTTATTGAATTATTATTGTATTGACAATTTTTTTAAACAATTCTGTGTTATTGTCTTCTTCGGTATCCATTAATGTAACTTGATAAAATTGATCCTTTACTGGAATGGCATATACTATAATTTTGACTTTCGCACTTCCTCCTTTACCAGTTAGTGTGTAAATACAAGAGGCAGTTAAACATTTTTTACCATCGACTACGCTCTCATTAGGTTCACTTGTATATTTAAAATCAGGGAATACTTTTTTTATTCCAATTAAACTTTCTTCAATACTTTTTCTAAAATCTGCAAAATTTTTATGAGGATTACTTCTTAAGTTAACTTTAATAGTTGGTATAATTCCAACTGTTGTTTCGATTGGATATTTGAAAAAACTAACAACTTCAATTGTTCCTTTATTTTGCTCTAATAATTTAATGAGAACTTTATCATCTAATTTTACGTTGCTTTTTAAATTTTCAATAGTTTGCCCTTCTTTTGCTTTTATCCATTTGCTTGGTTGTTCAATACTAAATCCAATACTTTCATTTTTGAAAACATTCTGACTAAAACTAATATTTGTTACAAATACTAAAACCAAAAAATTTAATTTTTTCATCATTTTTATTATGTTATTTTTTTTAAAATATCGCCTAACGTTCTCTCGCTACAAGCAGTTTGGGATTAAATTAAGCCTATTACCAAAATACGTTATAGAAGCTGCCGTGTTGAGTATTTTCAGTAACTCCAAATAGCTAGCGTAAGTGTAATAAGAAAATACGAAAGCACCAATGCAAAAAAACATTTCCAGTCTTTAAAAACATCTACAGACGAATTATTACAAATCCGATTAACAATGGTTATAACAATCAAATTTAAAAATGTAAACACAAAAAAATATGCAGGAATCAACATTCCCATATAGATTTTGTAATTTGCCACGTATAAAAAGCTCAATATCCCTAACGGAATCGAAATGTAATTCACCCATTTTAGTATTTTGAGGAAGTTGTTCATGTTTTTCAATTTGTGGGGTTATAAAGCGGTTGCTGCTAAATTTTCATATGTCTGACACTGTTAGACATATACACCCAAAATTTGGTAACTATATCTGATAACCGTCAGTATTCATTTCTCAAATATAATCAAATTATTCTCACAAATATATCTGTTTCTTAAAACTAAATCCGTCCTGTAAAATCATTTCAGGGAAAACATTACTACTAATTCCAGTATGAAATGTACAACAAGAAATAGAACGGTTGTTAATTAAAAGTTAAACCAATGAATACTATTCAATTTACTGGCACTAAAATTTATTTTTGATATTGATTAACCATTAAAAAACCACTAAATGAAGAAACTTTTCATTTTAACCGCAATCGCTGCAGCGATGATTGTGCCCACCACGCAATTTGCACAGTCCAAAAAGAAAAAAGATAAAAATGCCGCTGTCGTTCCTCCTCCCGAAAAGAAACCGGAAACCACTATCAAGGAATACAGCAAGGTAATTACTAAAGATGCAGTTTCTGATCAAGGATTGTTTACGGTGCACAAAGTAGATAAAAAATATTTCTTCGAAATCCCTAATAAATACTTGGATAAAGACATGCTTTTGGTAAGTCGGTTATCTAAATTGCCTTCTAATTTAGGTGGCGGATATGTAAATGCTGGCTCCGAAACCAATGAGCAATTGATAGTTTGGCAGCGTTTTCAGGATAAAATCCTTATCAAGTTAAAATCATTCAGTGCGGTTGCCAATGACAGTTTGCCTATCAGCATTTCGGTGAAATCCAATAATTATGAGCCTACATTATTTGCTTTTGATATCGTGGCATTCAGCAAAGATTCTGCAAATACGGTGATTGATGTGACTAAATTTTATGGCACTGATGTGAGAGCCATCAGCGGTTTATCAGCAGAAATGAGAGAAACCTACAAAGTAAAAGGAATGGATGATTCCCGCAGTTTTATCAATACGATGAAAAGTTTTCCGATGAATATTGAAGTGATTCAGGATTTCACCTATAACGCTTCTAAACCGCCTGTTCAGGAAGATTCAGAAACGATTAGCATCCAAATGAATCAGTCGATGATTTTATTGCCTGAAAAACCAATGCAACCTCGATTAGCTGATCCACGTGTGGGATGGTTTACGATGAATCAAATCGATTACGGAAGCAACGAATTGAAATCAGACAGCAAAACTTATATCCGTCGTTGGAAATTGGAGCCTAAAGATCCAGTCGCTTACGCAAAAGGCGAACTGGTAGAACCAATAAAACCTATTGTGTATTATTTAGATCCTGCTACGCCTGAAAAATTGCGCAAGTACATCAAACAAGGAATTGAAGATTGGCAAAAGCCTTTTGAAACTGCTGGTTTTAAAAATGCAATTATCGCCAAAGACGCACCAACGAAAGAACAAGATCCTGATTTTAGCCCGGAAGACATCCGTTATTCCGTAATTCGTTATGTGGCGAGTACGACTCGTAATGCCGTTGGGCCCAGCGTTTCTGATCCCAGAACGGGAGAAATTATCGAGAGTGATGTAATTTGGTACCACAACCATTTGCGTTCGTACAGAAATCGCTATTTGTTAGAAACTGGAGCTGCAAATCCTACAGCAAGAACATTAAATACAAGTGATGAAGAAATGGGTGAAATGATGCGTATGGTTATCGCTCACGAAGTAGGTCATGCTCTTGGTTTTCCTCATAATATGGGTGCAAGTTGCGCTTATGACACTGAAAATTATAGAAATGGTGATTTTACACAGAAAAACGGAATCGCAGCCAGTTTGATGGATTATGCCCGTTTTAATTACATCGCACAACCTGGAGATAAAAACGTTCGTTTTATACGCCAAATGGGACCTTACGATCATTATGCGACTAATTGGGGATACAGAGTTATCCCAAATGCGACTTCACCAGAGGTTGAAGTGCCTACATTAGACAAATGGATTATGGAAAAAGCTGGAAATCCTATTTATAAATTCGGGAAACAAAGCAGTAGTTTTGACCCGTCTTCACAAACGGAAGATATTGGAAATAATTCAATGAAAGCGGGTACTTACGGACTTAAAAACTTGCAATATGTAGCGGCACATTTACCAGAATGGACGAGTGATGTGACTAACAATTACGAGGATTTAGATGAGTTGTACAAAGAGATGATGGATGTATGGAGCAGGTATGTAGGGCATGTGGTGACCAATGTTGGAGGTGTTTATGAAGCTACTAAAAAACCAAACCAAAAAGGTAGTATTTATGATATTGTGCCAAAAGCAAAGCAACAAGAAGCGATGCAATGGTTGCAGGCCAATGCTTTTGCATCTCCAACATGGTTGGTAAATGTGAGCACATTAAAAAATATTGATTACTCCGGTTACACAGAGCGTTTTAGAAATTTACAAGCCAGACATTTGAATAGTGTAATGAGTTTTGAGCGCATTGGCCGATTGATGGATGCCGAAATAATGGGTACTGCTAATTATAAAGCGTTGGATTTATTGGGTGATATGCGAAGAGGAATTTGGAAAGAAGCCGGTTTGGGTTCGAATGTGACTATTTACAGAAGAAATTTACAGCGCGCTTATATAGAAAGAATGAGTTACCTGATGAAAGAAGAAATTAAATCAGGTCGTCCTTCTGACTATTATAATGTGGCGCAATCCGATGTGAGAGGATTGGTTAGAGGTGAATTGACAACTTTAAAATCTACTTTATCAGTTGCTAAAACCAAAGCAGTAAATGCAGAAACGAAATACCATTATGAAGATGCGATTAAAAGAATCGACTTGATATTAAATCCGAAATAATACTATTTTAGTATCCTAATTATAGTTAAGATGCTTTAGAGCGGAGAAATATTTACGAAATGCATAAAGGTACTTTTGCGGAGTTGGGTTTGAATGAAGAAGAAATTGAAATAGTAAAGACCCATATTTCCTGCCAGCTAAGTAAAATGTTGGCTGGCATTTGCTTATTTGTCATTTTTTGTAAATCCTTATTATTTTTGGATTTTATTTTCTGCTTGATCTTTTGAGTTTTGAATAAAATGATTTAGCTCATGAGTAAATTCTTCCAGATTAATAGCGGAAAGTTTTATAAATTCAACTATTTTTTTTAATTCAGTTGGATCAGCTATTGATTCATCAAGTGTATCTGATAGACCCAGAATATTTGCAATAGGTACTCTTACTCTATGCGAAGTCATAAAAAGCATTTCTTTGAGCTGGATTATGTTATTTTTTAGGTTTGTAATATCAGCGACCGCTCCTATCATTCTGAAGGGTTTTCCATTTTGATCGCGGAGTAAATAACCCCTATCTGTAAAATAATAAACTTTTCCTTTATTATCCAAAAAGCGATATTCGCTGGACCAAAAAATTTCTTTGCTTTCAAAAAAAGCGGTAAGACTTTTCGTAACACTGGCGTGGTCATCAGGATGAATGGAATTTGTCCAGCTTGCGAGGTCTAACCATTCCTTCTCTTTTTTAATCCCCAATAAATTGTAGTAGGCGTCATTTCTCCAAATGGCGCCATCGTTTATCTTCCATTCATAAATGATATCATTGGAAGCACAGGTGGCGAGACTGAAACGTTGGTTTGCTTCTCTATTTTCTTTCTTTTCTTCGGCCTCTTTCAGTGAGCGGGTTATTTTCGGGGGCAGCGTAAATAATCGGTCCTTTATAGTATAATCGGTAACGCCATTTTTAATGAGTTCTACTGCATTTTCTTCCCCAATAGCGCCAGAAACAATAATAAACGGAATAGAGGGACACTTTTTTTTCTTAATAAGGAAAGCGGTTGCTCCATCAAATGAAGGAAGGTGATAATCGGATAATATTATATCGGGTTTAAAGTTATCAAGCGCATTTTCATACGCTTTACGAGTTTCAACAATTTCTGCAGTAAAAATAAATCCAGATTTCTTTAGTTCACGTTGAAGTAAATCGGCATCATTTTTATTATCTTCAAGAATTAATATTTTTAATGGAGTGTTCATATTTATAGTAGTTTTATTGTGGTGATTGGTTTAAAATCATCCAGTACAATCCCAAATTACTTACCGCTTTAACGAAATGTTCAAACTCCACGGGCTTCACGACATAACTGTTAACGCCCAAGTTATAGCATTCCTGGATATCTGGATCCTCTTTAGAAGAGGTGAGCATAACAACGGGAATTCTTTTTGTACGCTCGTCTGATTTTATTCTCCTCAATACTTCAATACCGTTTACTTTCGGCATTTTCAAGTCCAATACAATTACATTTGGTAAGTCACTCATTTCTCGCTCTAAATATTTGCCTTGTGCAAAGATAAAGTCTAGTGCTTCCGCTCCATCTTTAAGATGGATTAACTCGTTTGCAAGATTATTTTTTTTCAGCGCGCGAATGGTTAATTCGGCATCGTTAATATTGTCCTCGACTAAAAGAATTTGTAAGCTGTTCATGTTGTTTCAGTTTTTATAATGAAAAATAAAATGTTGCTCCATTGTCTACTATTCCTTCTGCCCAAACTTTTCCTCCAAGTTTGGTGATAATCCGTTGAACAATTGCCAGACCCACTCCTGTTCCTTCAAACTCTTCATCTGTGTGCAAGCGCTGGAATACACCAAACAATTTGTCGGAATATTGCATGTCGAAACCTACACCATTATCGTTTACTGAAAATATAATTTCACCGTTCTGATCTTCTGAAGAAATTGTTACTATAGGATTTTCTCCCTTTGAAGAGTATTTAATCGCATTCGAAACAAGATTGAACATTACCTGGTGTAGTAAATTATAATCCGCTTTCACATTGTGTAGACTAGTAGTATTGATTTTGGCCTTGTATACTATTGATTTATTTGTTTCATTGATTACACTTTTGATTAATTGATTCATATCGACTTCTGTTTTCTGCATCTCTTTTCTTCCCAGACGTGAAAAAGCTAGTAGGTCGTCTATGAGCGTACCCATTTTTGTGGCATTGGACGTTATTGTTGTAAGGATGCGCATTCCTTCCTGATCTAACCTTTGTCCATAATCTTCGTTGAGTATTTGAGCATAACCATTGATAGCGCGGAGTGGAGCACGTAAGTCATGAGAAATCGAATACGAAAATGACTCTAATTCTTTATTTATTTCAATTAGTTTTTCTTCGGCATTTTTTATTTCTGTTATATCCTGAATAGTTCCAAAAAAACGTGTGGGATTATTATTTTCATCAAAATCCATATTACTTTGAGAAAAGGCATGAATGATTGTTCCGTCTTTTCTTTTTATCCGGTAATCATATGTGTTTCCTTTCAAGGTGGTGAAAACTTCATTTACTTTCTCTTTTACAAAAGCCAAATCATTTGGGTGAATACAAGAAAAATAGGTGTCGGGTGAAGGTATTGTTGTATTTTGGTCAAGACCCAAAATTTTAAAAGCTTCGTCAGACCATGCATCTGTATTGGTAACTAAATTACTATCCCAATTACCCATTTTGGCCAACGCCTGTGCTTCTTTTAGTTTTGCCGTAATAAATTCCAATTCATGTTCTGAATTTTTGCGATCTGTAATGTCAATAACTATTCCCATCATTTTGGTTAATTCTCCTTCTTCATTCTTATACGCTAGGCCTTCCGCTGAAATCCAACGAATGGTATTATCGTTTACTCTTTTAATGCGGCATTCCAGACTGAACTTGCCATGCGAATATGCTTCTTCGAATCGCTTCTCAACATAATCCCTATCTTCAGGAATTACATGTTTTATAAAAATGTCATAGCCCCATTCCGGTAAAAGATTTTCATAACCGAAAATTTGGTCATGTAATAAGGAACGCCAAGCGGTGTCTTTGACTAAATTTAAATCCCAAGCTCCAATATGGGCGGAATCTAAAACTACTCTGAATTTTTCTTCGCTTTCTGCTAATTGCAGAATATAATTTTCCAATTCTTTATTTGCTACTAACAGCTGCTCTTCCGTTTTTTTTCGGTTGGTGATGTCGCGGGCAACACAATAAAGTTTTTGAGTTACAGGGTTTGGGGTTGCATTCCAGTCGAGATATATATAGCTGCCGTCTTTTTTGCGGTAGCGATTTACAAAATTTATTACCAATGCACCCAGTTTCAATTTTTCATATTCCTGAACTGCAACGGGAATATCATAGGGATGTATTAATTCAATAAACGGTGTCTCGCAAAATTCTTTTTCAGTGTATCCTAATGTCTCAGTAAAGTTGGCATTAATGAACTCAAAATAACCCTCCATGTTAGCAATACCGCAAAGGTCATGGTTGATGTTAAAGAAATGTCTGTATTCGTTTAATTGTTCTTCGGCTTCTTTTCGTTTCTTGTCAATTGATAAAAGAGTTCCGGAAATCCCAAAAACCACAACCACAAATATTAAAATAGTAATAAATGTGAAAAGTGCTACTCCAAATTCAGTACTATAGTAACCTGCTTGCTGTCCTATCAATCTCAACCAACCCAAAATAAGAGGGGTGAAAATGATAAACGGTAATAACTTTCTTGTGGTAATCCCTGCTATACCATCGTTTGTAAAAATATACATAATGCCTTTTTCAGAATTTGAAAATAACATTCCAACGGACAGGAAGATAAATGCTATTGATGTATGAATAGCCATTTTAGTGAAACTTACTATTCCTCCCTGAAAATCATTTACGGCGTAGGCATATCCGATTAATGTTAATAGTGCGAGAACAAATACTAAGAGACTGAGTAATTGAAACATTTGAAAGGCTTTGTTTTTGTAAAGGAGTAATAAAGATATTCCTGATAAAACAAAACTAATAGCAGTTATAGGTGCCATTCGTCCCGGATGAGATGTTGCTATGGCTGCAGTTTCTTCTTTAAATAAGAACTCATCTATTCCATAATTAATTTCAAAGAGGTATTCATTAAAAGTCAGCAGTCCTATAAGAATCATTATGGAAGGAAAAATAATCGAACCTATTTTTTTAAAACTACTTAGTCTTTCTTCATTTAAAATCCATAAAGTGAATCCACTAAATATAAAACATAAAGCGGTGTTTACTTTCATAGAAACAACACTTGGAATAACACTCTTTAATACAGAAATATTCAATAGCCATCCTATTAATACTATAATCCCCAAGGAGGATATCGCGATTGCTAGAATTTTTGATATTAAGCGATACTGTTTATTCATTTTACTTCCTTTTTTTATTATAAAGAATATAAATTGTGTTTTGTGATGAAGCTTATATTATTTTATATCTTGCCATTTATTTAAACATATTGAGTAAATACGATAGAATTATTTTTATGTAAGGCTATTTTTTTAAAATCGATTTATTCATTTAACTATTACTTTTGATAGATTGATTCTAATTGTTTTTAATTACTACCAATATGTTTATTGTAAACTGCATATTTTACATATTTTGTTTGTATGCTAACGATCGTAATACTGGAAATAGAAATTGTCTCTGTTAAATAACTTTTACAATATTGTTTGCCATCCTAGAAATGGCCGCATTTTCAAGGATTAAATATCTAAATGTTAGTTATTTGTATTGCCAATTTAAGAAAATATTTATCTAAAAGTACAAAAAAAATATTTTTTTTAACTTTATTTTAACTCGAAAAACTTTACAATTTTAAACAAAATAAAGAAAGGGGTCATTCTAAATGCAATCAAAATTTATCTTTTGGAAATTTATTCCTATTTTGGAAACTCAAAAAAATAACTTTTTCCAATAAGAAACAGTAAGCCATGAATGAAAGGACCTGGCATGAATTTTAGTGTATTTAGATAAGAATCATAGGTTTTATTGTGATAATTTGTAATCACAAAAGGAGAAGAATTAGATGTAAGATATAAATTGGTTATCCTTTTATTGTCCATCATATTTTTTTCGTTAAAACTGGAAAAGTAAATTTCTTGGTTTTCATTTTTTAAATGGATAAGATCAAAAACAGAGAGCGGAACGGTTTTATTTGTGGAATAAAAAAGTATTGATTTAGAAACATCAATTAAAATCCATTTTTTTAATTCCTTGGAATAGATTTCATTAAAAGCATGTCCACCTTTAATACATGGGTCGTCTGACGCTATTTTTAATCCCCATTCTTTTACTTTTAAATCGTTTATGACACAGAAGTTATTATAGACTTGAGAAAAATCACTGCAAACGCCACCTTCGCCATTTATCATTTTTCTTAAGGTTGAATCTGAGGATTTACCTAATCCGGGACCACCTTTTATATAGTTTCTCAACCAAACGGCTATTTGTTTTGCTTTATCAAGATCGCTTATTGCAGTTTCATTCTTCCCAAAAATTAACGGATTTAGTTCAAAATAAATTTCGGGAATTTCAGTAGTCTTGTTTAAGTTATTGTAACAAAAACTTTCAATCCTATCAAAAGTGACTTTTTTGGAAAGTAAACTAAACCGTATTTTGTACAATAAGGGATGTCTTCGGAAATACCAGATTAAAGATCTACTCATTTTTCAATAATTTATCATGTTAGTAAACAATTAAAATAAAGAAATGCCATTTACAAACAGTTTGTATTTAATAGTTTGTAAATCAAGTAGGTAGTATCAAATATAAGAAAAATAATAATTCAAAAGCATAAAAAAAGCCCCAATATGGGACTTTTTTTATGCTTTTGAAAGAAAAAATTTCAATCAGTTCATTGTAAATGACTTATTTCATTGGAAAATTAGCTTCGAAAGCCTTAAATCTGCTGTCTAAATCTTTAAGCAATTGCTTTTTTACGGAAGCCTCTTTTATAAAACTGTAATTAATACTGTTGTAAACAAATTGCTTGATATCCGTATACGAAACGTCTTTGTATCTTTTGGCTAACAAAACATATTGCTCAGTCATATTGGTACGCAAAATCCCTGCATCATCTGTGCTTATTACGATGGGAACGCCAAATTCTTTATACAAGGTCAGCGGATGACGGCTTTCTTTCACTTTCAAAATGAACTCGTTACTCACTAAGTTGATTTCGATAGGAATGCTTTTCTTCGCCATGTAGCGCAATAAATTATAGGAATCTTTCTCGTACGCCATAGCTACTCCGTGACCAATACGATTTGCTCCTGCGGTATAAACGGCTGCGCCAATGTGCCAAGTCAGCTCTTCCGGTTGCACCAATCCAAGAGTCAGCTCGCCGGCATGCATCGTGTATTTCACATTTGGATAACGGGAATGGCAGTATTTAAACATCATCATGTGCAACCAATAATCTTTCATCGAGGTTTCACCATCTTCCGGAGAAACAATGTTAACTCCTGCCATCAGCGGACTTTCATCGGCCGAAATGAATGCGATTACCAGATTTTTAAATAAATCTACTGGTTCCATGAAACGCAATACAAAATTTTGATAGCGCATCGTAAATTGTTTATCATCAATTTTAAGGTCTTTGTGAAGCTTAGCTACAAAATTGGTGTTGAACGCTGTGGCATAGGACTCCGCATCTTTTTTCAGGAATGAATTGTATAACGAATCAAGCGACTTAGTAATGGCTTTTTCATCTTTTGCCAAAGCCAATTTTCGCAATCTGGAATTGAATTGCGTCAAATCATCGGTAATCATTGTGGTTGGAATCGTAGATAATTGCGTTTCAATATAACTTACATTTTCTGAAATTGCTCTGTTTTTTAGTTCCAATAAACCTTGTCCAAAATTCCCTTTGATGGCCGGTTCAAACTTCATAAAGGATTCAAAAAACAACTTATCGGATGGGTAATCCACATAATTATAGTCTTTTACAGACCATTTTTGCATTATTTTTTGTTTGTAAGCGTCTAATGTTCCGTTGCTTTTTAATGTCGAAAATTGTTCCCAGTTTCCGTTTGAAGGTCTTTCTTTTAGAACATCCATCGTTTCGGTATTGAGATAAAAATCATCAGCAATAGCGTGTTGTAATAAGGGTTCAGCATAAATCGAACCGGAATAATGGTGGTGCAAATCGCCTCCTTTTGGCATTTGGGAAAAGAAAGCGGTTAGTTCCGCTTCGTTGTTTCTAATCTTTTCAAAATAGTCATTTGGAGCTTGAGAATAAGCACTATTCAATACTGTTATAAAAAGGAAAATATATATTAATTTCATGTTTTAAATTTTTATCGAAAGGATGCTTTACCAAATCTTTAAATTAATAAGTGAGTATTTTTTAACCAATGTATGAGTTTCAAAATCAATTTATTATAATTTATACTACTTATTTAGGGTACAAAATCATAAATTTTAAGGAACATTTCAAGTAAAGGTAAATTTTTGCCAAATTTACGCAATTCCGATTTCTATTTTACACATCGAATAAAAAGTTTTATTTTTGCCACTCTCTGAAAAGGAGTTTGATTTTTTTTCTCAGTCATACTACTCGGATTTAATCCTATTGCACCAATTTATTGATACAGTTTTGTATTATTTTTATTGACTTCTATCGGGATTTTTATTTTAGAAATTCCAATGCCACTATTGACATACCCAGTTACCTTAAACATGAAAAAATATTTTAAATTATTTGATTTTAAGCAAGTTGTTGATTATAAAACAGAAATCTTAGCAGGATTGACCGTCGCCATGACTATGATTCCAGAGTCGCTTTCTTTTGCGATATTGGCTGGATTCCCGCCATTAGTAGGTTTATATGCCGCTTTTATAATGGGGTTGGTTACCGCAATATTGGGAGGCAGACCCGGAATGGTTTCTGGAGGAGCGGGAGCAACCGTGATTGTTTTAATCGCTTTAATGAAATCAAATGGGGTAGAATATGTTTTTGCAGCAGTTGCTTTAGCGGGGATTTTACAAATTTTAGTGGGCGTTTTTAAACTCGGAAAATTCATCCGTTTAGTGCCGCAGCCCGTAATGTTTGGATTTGTGAATGGATTAGCGGTTGTTATTTTTATGTCACAATTAGAACAATTCAAAACCATTGTCAACGGAAAAAGCGAGTGGATTTCTGGAAGTCCCATGTTGATTATGCTGGGTTTAGTTGCGTTGACAATTGGAATTGTATTCTTTTTCCCAAAAGTTACCAAAGCAGTTCCAGCGTCATTAGTAGCTATTATTGTGGTTTTTGCATTGGTTTTTTTCTTTGGAATCGAGACCAAAACCGTACGTGATATTGCTTCAGTAAGTGGTGGTTTTCCGCCATTTCACATTCCGAATATTCCAATAAATCTTGAAACGCTGCAAATTATATTTCCGTACGCTTTAATCATGGCTTCCGTTGGATTAACGGAAGGCTTATTGACGTTGAATTTAGTGGACGAAATTACGGAGACAAAAGGAAACGGAAATCGAGAATGCATTGCACAAGGAAGTGCAAATATTTTGAATGGTTTTTTCTTCGGGATGGGAGGATGTCCTATGATTGCTCAAACTTTAGTGAATCTTTCGGCTGGTTCCAGAGCGCGATTGTCGGGAATTATTGCTGCGTTGACGATACTTGGAATTATTTTATTTGGTGCTCCAATAATTGAGCAATTGCCTATGGCGGCTTTAGTTGGCGTGATGATCATGGTGTCAATTGGAACATTTGAATGGGCGAGTTTTAGAATCATCAATAAAATGCCAAAGCACGATATTTTTGTTGGAGTATTGGTGGCATTGATGACTATTGTCTTGCATAATTTGGCTTTAGCCGTTTTAATTGGAGTAATTATTTCTGCTTTGGTTTTTGCTTGGGAAAGTGCCAAAAGAATTCGGGCTAAGAAATATATGGATGAAAAAGGAGTGAAGCATTATGAAATATATGGTCCTTTATTTTTTGGATCGACAACTGCTTTTTTAGAAAAATTTGATGTTGCAAATGACCCAAATGAAGTTATTATTGATTTTAAAGAAAGTAAAATTACCGATATGAGTGCGATTGATGCCGTGAATAAAATTACGGAACGGTATGCAAAGCTCAATAAAACAGTTCATTTACGACATTTAAGTGCTGATTGCAGAACGTTATTAAAAAATGCGGATAGCGTAATTGAAGTAAATATTCTGGAAGATCCTACTTATAAAATTGTTGCCAATTAGTCTTTAAGATTTGTTGTTATTCCATTATTTTTTAGACTTGTTTAAATTATTCTTCATTCTTGCTTGAATGATTTTTTTTAAAAGTGCTTCAGGAATTGGTTTTTCAGTAGTAAAACGAATGGTACCGCTTGCTAAACTGAAATCTTTTAATTCATCTTTAAATTGTTCAACAGTGGTTGCATTCCAAGGATAAAAACTGCAATGATTTTTGAATGCCGCAAAGCTACATAACATGCCATGAAATTTATAAGCAGGCATTTTATAACTAATGAATTCTTCCGCTTCTGGCGCTACTTTTTTAATGATTTTCCGTAAGTTTTCTAAAGTAACTCTTTGTTCTTCCGGTAGGTTAATTAAATAGTCGTCAACAGCATTACCTTTATTATTGTCAGTGAAATTAGTCATAGTTATTTTATTTTCATTCTTAAATTAGTGAACGGATTGATTGGCAAAAATCATTTTTTAGGATTAGATAATTCCCATAATCAACAAAACGGCAAATAGGATAAGCATGAAAGTCACTATATTCTGAATGGTTGTTAGCGTAACTTTTTTTAGTAATTTATTGCCAAAATATGCTCCAATAAATGCCGAAAGTGTTGCTAGAATCAGTAAAGTGTAATCAAATTGACTTTGATTGTTCAGTATTTGTTTGGAATAAACGGTTAGTCTGGAAATGTCCACTAAACAAGCGATTACTACGCCGGTTGCAATGAAGGATTGTTTGGATAAATTGGCTCTTATCAAAAAAGCAGCTCTCAAAGCACCTTGATTCCCGGAAAGACCACCAAAAAAACCACTCAAAATTCCTCCTACAGGAAGGTATTTCTTGTCAAACTGTAAGTTGGTCAAACTAGGAACGACTTCAAATAAAGAGAAAAACAGCAGCACAATTCCAATAATTAGTTTGATTGGCATAATTTCAAAAGTGTGATTTCCTATTTGATAATCCGTTAGCGGTTGCATATCTGTCAATAAGGAAAGTACATAAGCGCCAAGAAATGCAAAAATAATTGCAGGAATCCCAAAGCGTAAAACAACATTTAGATTAGCACTTTTACCCAATAAAAACAATTTAAATAGATTGTTTAGAAAATGAACTATTGCCGTAAGTAAAATAGCCATTTCGATAGGAAAAAATAGTCCAAAGACTGGAACAAGCAGTGTTCCAAGACCAAATCCGGAAAATAATGTCAAACCTGAACCTATTACTGCAGCAAGACAAATGATGATATATTCCATTTCATTTTAGATTTAAAATAAGAAAGCTATACGAAAGGTTGGATTTCGTTTTCGGAATAATTTAAATCCGTATGGAAGGTTTCTTTTAGTTTCCAAAGTGCCAAAATTGAAATTACCGATAATAGTGTTCCAACAATCATTGCCGATTTTAAGATGTCGCCTTCAAAAACAGTGTCTCTGAAAAAGCCATAAATGATAATAATCAGTGGCAACGAACCCCGAACAAAATTTGGAACCGTTGTAGTTACTGTTGCACGAATATTTGTTCCAAACTGCTCTGCTGCAATAGTGACAAACAAGACCCAATATCCTACGGAGAAGCCCATTATAAAACAAAGGAGATAAAAAGTGGATGCTGAAATTCCAAAAGCATTGAGGAACATAAAAACCATAATCAGATTAAAAGTCAGAAACAAGTACATCACTTTTTTTCGACTTTTCAGCCACTGACTTAATAATCCGCTGGCAATATCTCCAAAAACCAATCCGCCGTAACACCAAGCGATTGCTTTTCCTGCGGCAATCGTTTCGAAACCTTGAACGCCTAATGCTTTGGCAAATTCCGGGGAGAAAGTAATTAATACGCCAACTAAAAACCACAACGGAATTCCGATAAGAATACATTGGATGTATTTTGAAAAACGTTTTTTATCGGTAAATAATGAAAGGAAGTCGCCTTTTTTCTCGTCGCTTTCCTGTACTTTTTTGAACATACCCGATTCAGAAATACTGATTCGTAAAAACAATAATAGCAGTCCTAAAACGCCACCTGCGTAATAACACAAACGCCAATCTTGAAAAATCTGATAGACTAAATAAGCTACAACCGCACCCGAAACACCTACAGATGCTACAATCATAGTTCCGTAACCTCGTTTTTCTTTGGGCAGACTTTCGGTTACCAAAGTAATTCCGGCGCCTAATTCTCCTGCAAGACCAATTCCCGCTATCAATCTCCAGAACGCATATCCATCAACGGTGGTCACCATTCCGTTAGCAATATTGGCCACCGAATAAATTAAGATAGAACCAAATAAAACAGAAATTCGTCCTTTTTTATCACCTAAAATTCCCCAAAGAATACCGCCAAAAAGCATCCCGAACATTTGCATACTAATCAAAAATTCTCCCTGATTCCTGATGGCATCACCGGTTATCCCTAAATCTTTTAGACTGTCGGTACGAACGATTCCAAAAAGCAATAAGTCATAGATATCAACAAAATAACCCAGTGCGGCCACGATTACGGCTGCGTTCAGGATTCGGACTGGCTTTTCAGTTTCAGAGGATAAAGTAGTACTCATTATTATTTGATTAAAAGTTGCATCAATAAGTCGGTTTGTTCGTCATTTCCTAACGTAAAAACGTGTTTGTCAAATACAACAAATCCATTTTTAGCATAAAATCGAAGTGCTCTGTGATTTTCTTCCCAGACACCAAGCCAAATATATTCAACGCCAGTGTGTTGTGCAATCTTTTTTACTTCGTCAAGCAACAGCTGACCAATGTTTTTTCCATGAAAAGTTTGCAAAACATAAATCCGTTGTACTTCTAAAGCATTTTTGTTAATGGTTTCGGTTTGGGCATCACCAAAGTTTATTTTTAAATATCCAACAGCTTCTGTATTCGAATACGCTACATAAAACTGAGAATTAGCATTGTTCAATTCAGCCGTTAATTGTTCCGTATTTAAGCTGTCTTTTATATAATTGGCAATATTTTCGGGTGTATTTACAGCAGCAAAAGTCTCTATAAAAGTTTGGATACTTATCTTTTGAATTGTTTTCAAATCGGATAGTGTTGCTTTTCTAATTTCAATTGGGTTCATAGTTAAAATAAGGTTGTTTGGTTTATTTACAACTCAAAAATAATTAAATTAGGGAACAATTTTCATTATCTATGGCACTATTAAACAAATCAATTTAAAGATTCTTGATTTCTTGATTTCAATTAGTACTTTTGGGAGAATTAATAAAAAGAACTCGAAAGAGTATTGTGTATGAAAATTGTAATATCGCCAGCCAAGTCTTTAAATTTTGAAAAAGAGTTACCCACTCAATTGCACACCGAACCTTTATTTTTAAAAGAATCGCGACAAGTTCACAAAGTTTTAAAAGAAAAAAAGCCCACTGATTTATCAGATTTAATGAGTATTTCAGATAAACTGGCTGATTTGAACTGGAAGCGAAATCAAGATTGGAAAACACCTTTTACTACTTCAAATGCACGTCCGGCAGTGTATGCTTTTGATGGTGATGTGTACATTGGATTAGATGCCTATTCGATTTCTGAAAAAAAGATAGAAGCTTTACAAGATCGTTTGAGAATATTATCCGGTTTGTATGGTTTGCTAAAACCATTAGACTTGATTCAAGCGTATCGACTGGAAATGGGAACCAAATTACCCATTGGCGAAAGCAAAAACTTATATGAGTTTTGGAAACCAATTGTTACTAAAGCTTTAAATAAAGAGCTTGAAAAAGGCGAGTTGTTTGTCAATTTAGCCAGTAATGAATATTTTTCGGCAATTGATGTTAAGGCGTTGAAAGTTCCTGTAATTACTCCGGAATTCAAAGATTATAAAAATGGAAAACTTAAAATAATCAGTTTTTTTGCTAAGAAGGCGAGGGGAATGATGGTACGTTATATTATTGATACCAATGCTCAAACGATAGAAGATTTAAAAGGTTTCAATTACGATGGTTATCAATTTGACGCTAATTTATCGGAAGGAAATCATTTGGTTTTTACCCGCTAATATATTTTAAACAAATAAAAAAAACGCCGTTTTCATAATGATAACGGCGTTTTTTATGCTTTAATATTAATGCATTGCATCGGCAGGATTGATTTTGTTTTTTCCTTTTTTTATCAAAAGAATAAAAGGAATACAAAATAAAAATAACGCGCCTAAGTATAAAAAGATGTCCATATAAGAGAGTACAGAGCTTTGTACCATTACTTTGTATTCAATGGCTTTGTAGGCTTTTGCCAAAGCTTCATTCTCAGAATAGCCTTTGGACATGAATCCCATTTTTAGTTGTTGCACCGTTTTTTGTACTTCATAAGATGTCACATTAAGATGCGAAATAAGATTTACTCGGTGTTCCTGATTGAATCGGGCAATAAAAGTGGTGATAATGGCAATACCAAAAGAACCTCCCAATTGTCGCATCATTCCCGTAAAAGCAGCTCCTTCACCAATACTTTTTCCTTTTAAGGTTGATAATGAAAGTGTAGAAATAGGAACAAATAACAATCCCAATCCAATTCCTCTTAGTATCAACGGCCAATATAAATGTTCTTCTCCAGAATCTGGTGTGATAACTTGTTGCATCCAATACGTAAAAAAGAAAAACAACAAAAACCCAGCAGCTACCATATACGCTTGCGGTACACCACGCTGAATCATTTTACCAATGAATGGCATCATAATCCCAGTCGTAATGGAACTTGGAATTAACAACAAACCGGCATCCAAAGCACTCCAACCTAAAACGGATTGGGTGTAAATAGGAATGATAAAGGTAGAACCATATAATCCGAAACCTAGAATAAAACACATAATGGTTCCTATTCTTAAGTTGGTATCTTTTAAAACTCTTAAATTTACGATTGGATGTTTATAGGTTAGTTCTCTCCAAATAAAGAGCAGTAAACCAAAAACTGAAATAACAGATAACAATACAATCGTACTATTATTGAACCAATCGTCTTGCTGACCGTGTTCCAAAACATATTGTAACGACCCAATAAAAGCCGTTAAGAGAAAGATTCCCCACCAATCGACCTGACTGGCTTTTAGTTTGTCACCATATTTAGGACTTTTTACAAAAGATAAAGTCAATAAAGTAGCTATAATTCCGATAGGAATGTTGATATAAAAGATATACGGCCATGAAAAATGATCTACAATATAACCTCCCAAAGGCGGACCAAGAGTAGGTCCTACAATAACTCCCATTCCGTAAATAGCTTGTGCCATTCCTCTTTTGGCAACAGGATAACTTTCTGTAATTATGGTTTGTGCAGTTACTAATAAAGCGCCACCGCCTAATCCTTGAATGAATCTAAAAGCAACTAATTCCCAAATATTATTGGCATTACCGCATAAAAAGGAAGCGACCGTGAATATAATGATGGAAACCGCAAAATAATTCCGACGCCCAAATTGTTGTGACAACCAACTCGTCATAGGAATCACAATCACATTTGCAATAGCGTAAGCTGTGATTACCCAAGCCACATCAGTAAGTGATGCACCAAGGCTGCCTCGCATATTATTTAAAGCTACATTTACAATTGTAGTATCTACAATTTCAAGCATAGCACAAAGAACGGCTGTAATGGTAATTATGACTCTTCTAAAGCCATATTCTACTAAATCATCTTCTCCTGTTTGTACCATTTTATACTAAAGTGTAAACTATCATTTTCTTAAAAGTATTGCCGTTTTTGCCATTTTGGAAATCACCAAAAGGGTGAATTTATTTTAAATGTACATCTACATCCACATTCATTCCCGGGCGAAGTAATTTTATTTTCTCAGGATCATTGGATGTGTTCAAACTTATTTTAACGGGCAATCTTTGGATTGTTTTCACAAAGTTTCCTGTAGCATTATCAGGAGGAAGTAATGAAAAACGAGAACCTGTAGCAGGTGAGAACGAAGTGATTGAACCCTGGAAATCGTAACCGGGATACGCATCTACTTTTACGGTAACTTTTTGACCAATTACCATTTTGTTCAATTGCGTTTCTTTGAAATTAGCAATTACCCAAGCTTCTTTGTTGTTGATAATATAAAATAACGATTGTCCCGGTTGCACTAATTGTCCTGGCTGAATGTCAATTTTAGAAACCTGACCATCAATCGCAGCAGTTACAGCGGTGTAAGTCAAATTTAATTTTGCCGCATCAAGCAACGCTTTAGCTCTTTTGATATTGGCAGCAGCCACTTCCGTTTGTTTGTCTGAAACTTTAGATTTAGCTACAATTACTGATTTTTGAAAAGCACTCGCTCTTTGTTGTTGTTGTAAAACGCGCACTTGGCTTTCTGCTTCCAATTTTGCAGCCAGAGCTTGCTCGTATTGTTGTTTTGTAATCGAATGACTTTTGTATAAATTGTTATATCTGTTGTAATCACTCGTAATACGATCCAATCTGATTTTTGCCGATTCGATATTTCCACCCGCTGATTGCACATTAGCATCAGAAACTGAAATGTTAGCCAAAGCACTTCCAATATCCGCTTTAGAAACTTCAAAACTACCTTCAGCGCCAACCATTGCAGCATTAGCTTCTTCAATTTTCAGTTGGTAATCTCTTTTATCGATAGTAAAAAGCGTATCGCCTTTCTTTACAAAATCATTGTCTTTGATGTACACTTTATCCACATATCCTGAAACTCTTGGAATAATAGGATTCATGTTTTTTTCAATTTGCGCATCGTCTGTTTCTTCGTGAGCCAAGGAATGCATGTATTTATAAGTTCCGTAAGTTCCACCTAAAACTACCAAAGCCACTAGGATAATAATAAATTTTGTATTTGTTTTTTTCTTTTCCATGGTAGGTATGATTAGTTTTTTGAAATAGTAAAGGTTTGAGATAATTGTCCAGTTACCGACAGTAACTCGTAGTATTTTTGAATGGTATTTGCTTGCGCCAATGCTTTATTGATTTTTGAACTTAATTGCTCTACATCAGCTTCCAGTAAATCATTCGTATCCGAAAGTCCGTTGTCATATTTATCTTTTATGATTCGGTAATTTTCCGAAGATTGTTCTACTGCTTGTCCGTAAACTACATTTTGTTTCAAAGCTAAATCGTAATCTTCAATTGCTTTTTGAACCTGAACTTTAATATAATCCGTTAATATAGCTTCTGAGTTTTGTACTTCAAGGAATTTATTTTCAGCCAGTTTTACCAGTGTTCCGTTTTTAAGAATGGCACTTAAGTCATAGGAAATACCCACACCAATATTCATCGCATTTTGTACGGTGATAACATTGCTCAAGTCTAATGTAGTATAACCGCCAATGATTGCAATTGCAGGATAATAGGAACCTTTAGCTATTTTGATATTGGCTTCACTTGCTTTTCCTTGGAAACGAATTGCTTCTAAATCTTTACGATTTTCTAATGCCGGCAACTCATTTGTTGGGACATTCGTCATTTGGAAATCGGCAAAATCACTTTCACGAATCTCCAGTTTGGTATCTGGATTTAATTTTAAAAGCGTAACCAAATAAAAGTTGATAATTTTCAAATTATTATTCGTCTCGTCTAATGACAATTGAATTTTAGAGGCTTGTAATTGTGATTTTAAAAGGTCGTTTTTAGGAATAATTCCATTTTTTTCGAGCTCAATAAAATCGGTTACACGTTGTTGTGCACTTTTTTGATTTTCTTTCAGCAATTCAATTGTTTTTTGAGCTTTGTACAAACCAGCATAATAATCAATTACGCGCAAAGCGATTTCTTCTTTGGTTTGTGATGCTGTTGCCATTTCAGCTTCATAAAGATTCTCATAAACTTTGATGCTGTTTTGGATTTTAAAACCAGAAAATAGAGGAACACTGGCGTTCAACTGTCCAATCATCAATTGATTTACTATAGGAAGCGGTTCTTGTGAACCGGAATTATTTTGATTTATTTTAAAATCTACCGATGCATTTGCCAATCTTTGGTATTGACCCGATAGTTTCAAATCAGGATATTGATTGTTTTTTGTGGATTGCAGCTCGTACTTTTTAGTTTTCACTTTTGTATTGGCCAGAGTAACTTCATTGCTCTTGGTCCAAGCCAAATTAATGGCTTCGTTCAATGTTAAACTTGTTTTTTCTTGTGCTGCTACGGATGAAATTCCAATAAAGAAAATCCCAAAGAGCATGAGTTGACTAACTTTCATATATCAGAAGTGCTTTTATAGTTTGTTGAATGTGCTTTGTCAAATTGGTTTTGATGTAATTGTTGTATAAATCTTCAGTTTTCAAGTTTAATAAATTTTCGAAGAAAGGTTTATTCATGTGAAAATGAAAGAAAGTCCCAAGAATTGTAGGTGTGATAAGCGGAATAATAACGTCTTTTCTGAAAATGCCTTTTTTCTGGCCTTCCTCGATAATGGTTTCAAGGGATTTTAAATTTCCTTTTTTTAATTCAGAAAAAGCTTGGAGATTTTGTTCTCTCTTTTTGGAGGTAAATTCGAAGTGTAAAATTCTATATATTCCTCGATTACTATTGATTCTATTGATGTACAGTTCAATCAGTTTATTGATTTTGTCAATAGGTTCCAGATCTTCCTGCAATAAATTTTCTAATTGGTTTTTAAGATCCGAAGTTCTGTAAACAATAAGCGATTCCAATAATCGCTCTTTGGAACCAAAGTAGTAGGAAACCATGGCAATATTGATTTTTGCCACTTTTGCTATGTTTCGGATGGAAGTACCGTCAAATCCTTTCTCTGCAAAAAGTGTTTCTGCAACCTCGAGAATTTGAATTTGTTTGTCGTTAAAATTACTTTTCAATGGAATCTAATTTTTTCAAAAAACAAAACTAAACAAGTGTTTAATTTAAACAACTGTTTAGTTTTTATTTAACATTGTTTTAACATTTTATATAGGGCCAGAATAAAGTTCATAACAACACTAATCTTCTTCCGAAATTGTGAATATCTATTTTAGGAATACTACATTTTTTAACCTCTAAAATCTATCTTTGACATCCTTAAAAAAAAAGAGATGAGCACAATTTGGTACGAATGCAAGGTAAAATATAGAAAAACGGATGAAACTGGCGGACAAAAGATTACGACAGAACCGTACTTGGTAGACGCGTTATCCTACACAGAAGCAGAAAGCAGAATCAATGAAGAAATGTCGGCGTATATCAGTGAAGAATTCAAAATCACGAATATAAAAGTGGCTAATTATGCAGAGATTCATCCTTTCGAAAATGCGGATCGTTGGTTTAGATCTAAAGTTTCATTATTGGCGTATGACGAAGAAAGCGGTAAAGAGCGCAAGACCAATATGTATTTATTAGTGCAGGCTAATGATGTAAAAGAAGCTTATGATAACACCACTAGTGTAATGAAAGGTACGATGGGCGATTATACCATACCAGCAATTTCAGAATCACCTATTATGGATGTTTTTCCTTATTTCAGTGGTGAAGAAGGAGAACTGGAACAATTAGAACGGTTCAATGCGCTTAAAGGTTCTAAACCGGAAGCAGCAGTAGAAATTGTGGATCACATGGAATTTGAAACGGCTCCTGAAGAAGAAGCTGTAGTTTAAGATAAGTTGTTCTCAAAAAAAACACCGAAAATTCGCATAGTATAGAAACAGTTGCTAACTATTTTTATCTGCGAATTTGCGGTTTTTTTTATTGTCACCTTAAGTTTTCAAAATTTCAATTAGTCCAGTTTCGCTAAGACTTTTTCGTATGCTTTTCTAGGACTTCCTCTAAAATATACTTCGCCACAATACGTATAACCCGAACTTTCAAAAATTTTCATCATGGCGATGTTGTCAAAATTGGTGTCTGCTTTTATGCTGTAAATATTGTTGCTTACTGCAAATTCTTCTATGTATTTGAGAATCATTTTAGCCAAGCCTTTACCCAAATACTTTTCAGAAATGGCAACGCGGTGCAGTACTACAAAATCACCATTCGTTAGCCACTTTCCTTCAATTTTCTCATAAGCAGGTTCGTCATTGATAAGTACGGCACTATAACCGATGATAGTTTCTCCATCAACCAAAACAAATCCTTCCCCTTTTTCAATATCTTTTTGTATAACTTCCGGATTTGGATAGCCGTCTTGCCATTGATTGCTCCCGTCTTCTTTTCTTCGTTGTATAGCTTGTTGTAAAATTTCCCATATTGGAGCTATTTCAGATAGTTCCGCTTTTCTAAAGTGATAATTCATTCTTGTAATTTAAATTTTTTCGGTTAACGAATAGGCTTTAAAAGTACAAAACAAACTTTAAGTTTTGCAAATTCAAATTACAGGATGTATTTATTTTTTAGAAGAGTATTTTCAATCTCGCTTTTCACATTATATGTTGTCAATGCTAGCGCGAGCGTCCCGCTCGTGAACACTAACTAAAAGTAAATAACCTTGCTTTCCGAAGTGTTTGTTGTGTATGCTGCGCAAATGTCTCTGACTTTGCGTAATTTTCAGCATCTGTTTAAATTAGGTAGTATCATAAAAGTCTCTGACTTTTGTACTATTTCATTGCTGATTGTATTTTACAAAAGCATTCGAATCTAAAACATTGATGATTGAATTATCTGCTTTTTCTATTTTTAATAATCCGGAATCATTTATGTAATTGCTTGCGCTGGAATAAATATAGTGTGAAGCCTTTTCAACTAAACCGGCTCTTACTGGATTCAGATGAATGTAATCTAATTTAGACCACATAAATTTATTGCTATAAATCTCTTCTGCATGATTTCCGTATTGCCAAAATTGATAATTTTTGTTTCTTGTATGCTTTTCTGCTGCTAGTTTGAAGCGTTCTAGCATCCATTCTTTTCGGCTTTCTGGTACAGCTTGGATTTTATCCAAAATGTTTTTTGCGGTAAATTTTTTAAAATCTCTTATCAAATCTGATAATTTCCCGTCCTCCGATTGAATAATTAAATGAATGTGATTGCTCATAATAACATAACCATACAAAATCATTCCTTTGTTTTTTATGCAGTAATCCAAAGATTCTATTATACTATCTCTGTAAGTTTGCCTGGTAAAAATATCGATCCAATCGACAACAGTTGCCGTAATATAATATGGTAAATTTTGGTCCCGAATTATATAGCCTTCTTTCATTTTGACGTATTTTTACTATAAAAATAACGATTTTAATGACTTGTTTGTGTTTTTTTAATTTAAGACGATGAAAGTCAGAGACTTTATGGCGTTTTGTTTTAATGGCAAGTTCCTAAAATTGCGCAAAGTCAGAGACATTTGCGCAGCATTAACGAGAAATTTATTTTTCAGAAGAACACTTTGCGGAGCGGGTGGGAACACTTTGCGGCGCGGGCAATTACTGCCCAACTTTCGTCATAAATATTCTAATTTTTTCTATTATTTCTTCTCCATCTTCTTCTAATGCAAAATGCCCAGTATCATAAATATTATAGTCGATTTCCTTTACATCTTTTTTGAAAGCAACTGCTCCGCTTTCAGGAAAAAACTCATCATTTTTTCCCCAAACTATTAATAAAGGTGGCTGATTATCTCTTAAATACTGCTGCCATTTTGGATAAAGTTTTAAGTTGTTTTGATAATCGTAAAATAAATCCATATTGACTTTATGTGCATTTGGTCTTGAAATTCTTAAATAATCTAAATGCCAAGTATCGGGATTTATTGTTTCAACATTTCTTGTTCCGTGTGTGTATTGCCATTTCAAACCGTCTAATGAAAAGGCTGGTAGTATTGCTTTTTCGGTTTCAGGATTTCGGTCTTTCCAAAGCGCCCTAATTCCAGCCCAAGCATCACCCAAACCTTCTAAATATACGTTTCCGTTTTGATTTATTATTGCCGTAACCCTTTCTGGGTGAGCTGTCGCTATTCTGAAGCCAATAGGTGCTCCATAATCTTGTATCATTAATGCATAAGACTCAATTTTTTTCTTTTCTAGAAAGGCATCTATAGTTTTTGCAATATTATCAAAAGTGTATTCATAGTCACTTGCCAATGGAAAATCGCTATTTCCAAATGAGGGATAATCTGGTGCAATCAAATGAAAGTCATCAGATAACTGTGATAAAACTTTTCGGTATTGATGTGAAGATGAAGGAAAACCATGTAATAGCACTATTGTAGGATTTTTGGGGTTTCCTGCCTCTCTGTAAGCAATATTAATTCCGTCAATTTCGATGGTTTTAAATAATGTGGGGTGATTGTGTGTCATACTTTTTGATTTATCGATAGTTTTACTACTTGTTTTGCTTTTACATCCAAATAATGTGAATAGGATAATTAGTTGTAATAGGATAATTTTTTTCATATTCTAATTGTTTATAACCTTCTTTCTGTTTCTTTAATTTTTAAGTCATTTATGCTCGCGAACCTTTTTTTCATTAATCCATTTTCATCAAATTCCCAATTTTCGTTTCCATAAGCTCTATACCATTGACCATTTTTATCTCGATATTCGTACTCAAATCGTACAGCAATACGATTGTCGTTAAATGTCCAAAGTTGTTTTTTTAGTTTATAATCCAATTCATTTTTCCATTTGTTAGCAAGAAAATCTTGTACTTCTTTTCTCCCGTTAATGAATTGATTTCGATTGCGCCATTCTGTATCAAGTGTATATGCTTTTGAAATTTGAATTGGGTCTTTGCTGTTCCAAGCATCTTCTGCCTTTTGAATTTTTTGTATCGCTGTTTCTTCGTTAAAAGGTGGTAGTGGATGTAATTGTATCATATTTTACCGAACGTTTGTTAATTAATTAGTTCAAATTTTTTTATTCTATTGAATATCGCCTTTCAATATTTTTTAAAGTGTTTTTAAAAATACTTGTATCAGCTAACCCTTTTGTTACAATTAGACTGCCTTGCAATTCTATTAAGGTCTGAATAGCGTTTTGTTGAGATTCTGTGGAAGTTAATTTTAAGGCAATACCAAATGCATTAAAAGCGGTAATCCATTTATCCATACCAGATTTCACCTGTTGCTCAAATAGCGATAAACCGCTATGCATAGAAAAGGCTCTTAAAACACACGTTTCTTTTCCGCTATCATAAAGAATTTCAATATTTTTTAGAGCATCTTTTAATCTCAATTTTGTTGATTTATTTTCGTCCAATAGAGGAAAGAAAATATTATCATCAACCCACTGATCTATATCTCTTAATACAGATTCTGCCATCTCTTGTTTTCCATTTGGAAATCGATGATAGAGGCTTGCTTTTTTTAATCCAGTTACTTTTGCTAAATCATTTAAACTCGTTCCTTCATAGCCTTTATCTCTAAAAACTTTGGTAAGTCCGGCTATCATATCTGTATCTAAAATTTTCTGTGGTCTCATAGTGCAAATATAAGTAAAAATTATAAATTACCTAACGTTCGTTAAAATTCTTATATTCTCGATTATAGACGGTGTTTCTTTTGCTTGTTGCTAACGGTTGCGGCTAGGCCTGCGTTGCGATCAAAACGAACTGAGTCGTTTCGGCTATTATAGAATTTTTTCGTGATGAAAAAAGTTCCGGCTACGAAAATGAAGGAATGAGGCTTAGCTCCTGTTAGCAGAAGTTACGGGTTCATTTCCGTAAATTCTTTTGATAATTCCCACACAGTATTTTTGCTAAACTCTCCAAAATAAGAAAGATATTTGCCCTTCTTATTTAAAATCACAAAACTAAAACATGGATAGTGGAACTTAAAGAACATTTTTTCTACTAATTGATTTTGATCGCTTTGCCATTTAACTTGTTTCGGGTGATAATATTTTAAATTCTCATCACTTTTATAAATCCAAAAATGATCATAAGAATTGATTTTTTTGAGTTTACGTAAATAATCGCCATCAAAAATATTCCACGTTGAAATTCTTTCCATTCCGTTGCATCTATCTTTTCCTGGGTAATACACTAGAATAGTTAATTCATTAGTTGCTTCTGAATTATGATAAAGATAGTCGTTCAGGCTTTTTAATTCGATATCGTTAAGTTGTCCATGGTTTTTTCTGGTAACTAAAAAGCTGGAAACTAAGCTGTCATTTTCGAAATAGATGTCGAGATTTCGCTGATTGTTTTTTTGTTTGAAGAAATCGGTTTCAGAAATTTCTTTTTGATTTTCATTGTAGTATACCACTTTCTTGACTTGCGAGAAACTGCTATAGTAATATGTTAGTAAGATTGCAAAGAGGTATTTCCTCATGTTTACGACGATTTTCATATAATTTCGGCTAACGTTCCGCCGCTTCTCGTCAGTTGCGAACTTCGGAACTGATTATTTTCTGTTAAAGATAAAAATTCTTGCGAAACGTAAACGTGAACTTACCACAAAATTCGCAATTGCGAGAAACGGCTGTTGTGTGCAGTATTTATGAGACAATGCAATTTCCAGTCTTTTTATAAATTCCATTTGATTTCATTTTAAAATAACCGTTAAAGTTAATCTCAAAAAATACTGATTCGTAAGTTTCTGGACAACCATTATACTTTAAAAGGTTCATCTCATAGCCCTTTTTAGTTTTTTTATAAGACCCTCCTTTTTCATTCTCTTTATCTATCCAGAGTCCTTGTGTTTTGCCAACTAAAATTGCTTCTGAGATATTGTCAATTTTTCCAATAAAATTTAATAATGTCTTTTCATCTGTAACAAAATTCAACCCATTATTGTCAATGTAAATTATATATGAATAGCAAAATCCAGGGTGGCATTCTACAAAAAAACCTTGATTAGGTTCTTCTATTTTGTAACTTGATAATAATTTTTTGTCACCAACTTCTTTGACTACTTTATTTGAAGATGTCTCTACATATTTCCAGTACAAAATTGTTTTATTTGGAAGTATGCTGTTTATTAGTTGCTCTCTGTCAGTAAATTTCTTCTCAATTCTTAAATATCTGCTATTTTGTTTACAGGATAAAAATGTTGTCAAAACGGTAATTGTAAGTATAGTTTTTAATGTCATTTCAACTCTAAGGTTTTTTTAATATTGCACACAACGTTCTCGCGCTACAAGCAGTTTGGGGTTAAATTAAGCCTTATCTTCGGATTTGCCAAATCTTCCAAATACAAACCAATTTTTTCCATTAAGCCAAATCCCCAAATTGCTTGTAGCGTGTGTTGGCAGATCGGGCTATTTATTTATATTTTTGGTAAGATCAGAGATTCCTGCTTTTAAAACTTGCCAAGATATTTTTGCGGTATCAATATCTGGGTTAAATCCACTACTCATTTGTTCATAAGGATGAATATAATTTCTAAAATCTCTTAAACTATGGCTGAATTTTTTAACATCTAAACCTAAAATACCAATGCTATGTGCTACGTCGATAAAATTGCTCAATGTCCAATTATGGAACGGTAATACTTTGCCCGTTTCTTTATTTTTCGGACTTGAAGTGCTTTGGTTGAATTCTTTCATTTTTGAAGTAGCAACACCTAATAAAAGTCCTTCTAGAACACTTCCGCACATTATTATAACTGATAAAGGTGATTCATTCTGAATACTTTTATTAATTTCAATTAATCTTTTAGTTAATATTTCAGTTACTGTGCTGTCAATGTTTAATTTATACAAAGAAATTTCTTTGAATTCTTTGTTAAGAAACTCGTTTATAGTTGAAGGTTCTTTTTTGATTTCTTCACTTTTGAGACCAAGTAAGCGATTAGATATTTTTAGACATTCTTTAGCAAGTATATCTTCATTTTTTTCTATTTCATTATTGTTTAAGACTTTTTCAGTTTTCCAATATTCAATTAGTTCTTTAATTACTTTACCGACAATGATATCTGACTCAAGTTGCCAAAAAGCTCTTAATAATTTTGCTTTCGAACTTCCTTTTTCTGCATATTTATTTTGATAAATATTTATTTTTGTAGTATCTAAAATAAATTGATGAAAGGAATCATTTGAAAAATTCAACACATATCCACCGCTCATTCCTAATAATTTCTCAAGCATTAACTTTTCGGACTGCTTAATTTCTGCCATTTATTTTTCTTTTTTGTCGATTTCTACGTGCCTGTCTGCCAACTTGTTTATATGTATGATAAAATCATACTTATCACCCCATATTTGGGTGGCTTTGTCTGACAAACGTCATCTTTTTTGCTTTTGCTAATGTAGGAATAAAAACTTACAAATAATTTTAGTATTTTATAAAATAGGGGCATAAAAAAACGGCGTTTAAATGAACTTTAAACGCCGTTTAATATTTATATAAAAGAAGTTGTTTTATCGAATCGCTTGTACAAATTCTTCAATTTTCCCTGTTCCGTTTTCGGTTAAATGCTGAATGAAAGCACTACCTATAATCGCTCCTTTGGCATATTGCGTGGCTTGATTAAAGGTTTCGGCATTGTTGATTCCAAAACCAATTACTTGAGGATTTTTTAGGTTCATTGCGGCAATGCGTTTGAAATACTCTTCTTGAACGTTTCCAAAACCAGTTTGTGATCCTGTAACACTCGCCGAACTTACCATATAGATAAATCCATCAGATACGCTGTCAATAAAACGGATGCGCTCGTCAGAAGTTTGTGGCGTAATCAAGAATATATTTTTCAATCCGTATTTTTCGAAAGTAGCTTTGTATTCATCGGCATAGACATCAACTGGAAGATCAGGAATGATTAATCCATCGATGCCAATCTCCGCACATTTCTGGCAGAAATTCTCTATTCCGTATTGCAACATTGGGTTGAAATAGCCCATAATCACTAAAGGAATTGAAACCGCTTTGCGAATGTCCTTTAATTGGTCAAACAAAACTTGTGTGGTCATTCCGTTATGCAACGCTTGGGTTGAACTGGCTTGAATAGTAGGTCCATCAGCCAATGGATCGCTGAACGGCAATCCGATTTCTATCATATCGATACCGCTTTTTTCTAAATCCTGAATGATTTGTACGGTATCATTTAAGTTAGGATATCCCGCAGAGAAATAGATGGAAAGTATCTTTTTGTCTTCTTGTAATTTTTGATTTATTCTGTTCATTGTTTTATTTTTTGTCCTGCAAGGTTTTCAAAACCTTGTAGGTGTATGTATTTATATTTACAATTATTAATTTTCCAGATAAATCCATGCAACTATTCCAGATTTCAATGTTATTTGAACTCTTTTATACGCATTAGATTCGAATTGATCTGCTTTAGTCAGATCTTCACTGGAAACAGTAAAAACAATACCATTTATTTCATCCGAAGGATTTTCGCTTGGTGTTGCTACAAAATAATCTGCCATTCCAAATTCTTCTTCTATTTTTAGATCTTTTAGTTTATAGCCTTTGAGTTGGTCTAGTGTTCCAGTCAATAGCTTGTTAAAAACCTGCATTTGAATTTCTTTAGATTGTAATGTTCCGTAAGAGAATATATTTTCCATAATATTATTTTTTCTCGTTATTTATTTGCGTTAGGGATAGGAACGGCATCCTTTTTTGTGGTTTTTTCTACCACAAAAAAGATATAGTGTACAGCCCGACCCGACTTTTTTTGGGAGGGTAACGCCCAAATTATTCTTCTGTTATAATTTAAAATAATCGATATAGGTATTCAAATCTTTGTCACCGCGACCGGAAAGATTGATGACTACAATATCCTCCGGTTTGAATTTCATTTCGTCCAGAACGGCAAAGGCGTGCGCACTTTCGATGGCGGGAATAAGTCCTTCCATTTTAGATAATTTCAATCCCCATTGCATGGCTTGATCATCCGTAATCGAGATGAATTGTGCTCTGCCAGTAGCGAATAAATTAGCGTGCATAGGACCTACGCCCGGATAATCCAATCCTGCCGAAATGGAATAAGGCTCTGTGATTTGACCATCAGTAGTTTGCATCAACAAGGTTTTGCTGCCGTGAATGACACCTACTTTTCCTAATGCTGAAGTTGCGGCACTTTCGCCAGAATCGACTCCTAAACCGGCTGCTTCGACTGCAATTATATTCACGTCTTTTTCATCCAAAAAATGATAATAAGCTCCGGCTGCATTGCTACCACCACCTACGCAAGCAATCACATAATCCGGGTTTTCACGACCTTCTTTTTCCAGTAATTGTTCTTTAATTTCCTTAGAAATAACGCTTTGGAAACGCGCCACCATATCCGGATAAGGATGCGGACCAACTACAGAACCGATGATGTAATAGGTATCAACGGGATTGTTGATCCAGTCGCGAATGGCTTCGTTTGTGGCATCTTTTAAGGTCTTTGAACCTGACATTGCCGGACGAACTTCGGCACCTAACATTTTCATTCGGGCTACATTTGGTGCTTGACGTTTGATGTCGATTTCACCCATATACACAATGCATT
The DNA here is from genome assembly GCF_003633605.1 of Flavobacterium sp. 120. Taxonomy (NCBI): domain Bacteria; kingdom Pseudomonadati; phylum Bacteroidota; class Flavobacteriia; order Flavobacteriales; family Flavobacteriaceae; genus Flavobacterium; species Flavobacterium sp. 120. Next base: position 1,213,847 of record NZ_RBKZ01000001.1, read on the forward strand.
CCAGTCCCATTAACGCGCAAACGGTTGCTGTAGCAACGCCATGTTGACCGGCACCGGTTTCGGCAATGATTCGTTTTTTACCCAAGCGTTTGGCTAATAAAATTTGCCCAATCGTGTTGTTGACTTTGTGCGCACCAGTGTGGCATAAATCTTCTCTTTTCAGATAGATTTTGGTGTTGTATTGTTCTGATAGGCGTTTTGCAAAATAAAGAGGTGTTGGGCGACCTACATAATCTTTTAGCAATGCATCAAACTCAGCTTGAAATTCTGGTTCGGCCGTTATTTTTAAATACTGTTGACGTAATTCTTCCACATTTGGATATAACATTTCAGGAATGTAGGCGCCTCCAAATTCTCCGTAATAGCCTTTTTCGTTAACGTTGTATGACATAATTTTATTTTTTTATTTTGTTATCGGTAGAGATGCACATTGTAGAGACGCACTGCAGTGCGTCTCTACATAATTCTATGTTTTTTAATCCTGGTTCTATTTCAAATTTACTGTTTACATCAATCGCGTGAAGAGGTAAATTTGTTTTCAAAATTTCTTTCACCGCTTCCATTTCCTCCATTCCGATTCCGCCACTCAGGAAAAACGGTTTGCTTGACGGATACTTTTCTAATACTTTCCAGTCGAATGTGGTTCCGTTTCCGCCGGGTAATTTTCCTTTGGTATCAAATAGAAAATAATCACAAACGGCTTCAAACGGTGTCAGTACTTCAAAATCAAAAGCGTCATCAACAGAGAATACTTTGATAATTTCAATCTGAGCTTGTTTCAGATTCTCTCTCAAATCCTGACAAAATACAACTGATTCTTGTCCGTGTAATTGAATGGCTTGTAAATCATATTTTACTATTTTTTCAAGAATCTCTTCTTGTGTTGCATTTACAAAAACGCCCACTTTTTTAATCGATTTTGGTAAACTGGGAATCACACCGTCAAAATACCGAGCTGATTTCTCCCAGAATATAAATCCCATATAATCGGGTAGGAGCGAGCCTACTTCGAGAATATTATCGGGATATTTCATGCCACAGATTTTGAGTTTCATCTTTATAGTTTTGATATAAATTCGGTTGCTGCTTTACCGGCATTATCCGTTTTCATAAAGTTTTCTCCAATTAAAAATCCTTTGTAACCAAAAGGTTTTAATTCATTAATAGCTTCAATGGATGAAATTCCACTTTCGGAAACTTTTACAAAATCATCCGGGATTTGCGCTGCCAATTGCTTGCTGAAATCCAAACTCACTTCGAATGTTTTTAGGTTTCTATTGTTCACACCAATCATGTCTAATGTGGGTATAATCGATTTTTCCAATTCTTCCTGATTGTGAACTTCCAGTAAAACCTCTAATCCCAAATTTTTAGCAAATTCAGATAAGGCTTTGATTTCGTCTCTCGTTAAAACCGCTGCGATAAGCAAAATTAAATCGGCTCCATGTGCTTTGGCTTCTAATATTTGGTATTCATCAACAATGAATTCTTTACGCAATAATGGAATATTTACTGTGGCTCTTGCCAAAAGTAAATCGTCTAAAGAACCACCAAAATATTTTCCATCCGTCAATACTGAAATTCCACATGCACCAGCATTTTCATAGCCTTTTGTCACTTCTTCCACCGTAAAACTATAATTTATTTCTGCTTTGGATGGCGAACGGCGTTTGTGTTCTGCAATAATTCCTGATGTGCTGTTTCTTAAATTATCACTCAAAGAAATGGTCTTTTTTCCAAAGAAAACTGAGGCTTCCAATTGCGAAACGGGAATAATAGATTTCTTGAGAATGACTTCTCTTTTTTTGTCAACTATAATTTTATCTAAAATGTTCATTCTTAATTCTTTGTTTAAAGTTTTCTTTGTTTAACGTTTAAAGCTGTTCATTATTTGTAATTATTCATTTTCAGAACTTTAAACCTTAAACTTTAAACTATTTTATTTACTCAATTCTTGTAATGTTTTCAAAGCTACAAGTCCTTTTCCGGATAATAAACTTTCTTTCGCTATTTGAAATCCTTCTAAAGGAGAACATTTTGTAACAGTAGCAATTGCCATTGCAGCATTGGCACAAACCACATTATTTTGGGCTTCGCTTCCTTTTCCGGAAATGATATCAGTAAACATTTGAGCGGACTCTTCGATGGTTTTCCCACCTTCAATTTCGCTTTGCAGCAAAAGTTGAACACCAAAATCTTCTGGATTTAGCATTCCTTCCATTGAACTGGTAATCGTTTTTGTAGGTCCTGTCAAGGAAACTTCGTCATACCCGTCAAGCGAATGCAAGATGGTGAAATTAGTATTTGTGTTTTGGTACAAATACGCATACATTCTGGCCATTTCTAAATTGAAAACACCTACCAATTGATTTTTTGGAAACGAAGGATTAACCATTGGTCCCAACATATTGAAGAACGTTTTTACAGCTAATTCTTTTCGGATTGGTCCTACATTTTTCATTGCAGGGTGAAATAAAGGAGCGTGCAAAACACAAATTCCGGCTTTGTCCATGCATTTTTCCAAGAAATCAGTATCATTACTGAACTTGATTCCCATTTTTTCCATCACATTACTAGATCCGGAAATCGATGATACACCATAATTTCCATGTTTCGCCACTTTTATTCCTGCACCTGCAGCCACAAAAGAAGCCAAAGTAGAAATGTTGAAAGTGTCTTTTCCATCACCACCGGTTCCGCACAAATCGATGGTATTGTATGCCGATAAATCTACACGGATACATAATTCCAACAGCGCTTCACGAAAGCCCGCAAGTTCTTCGATACTAATGCTTCGCATCATATAAACGGTCAGAAAAGAAGCAATTTGGCTGGTGTTATAATTTCCGTTAGAGATATTAACCAACACGTTTTTTGCTTCTTCTTTCGAAAGCATTTCGTGATTGATTAATCTGTTTAATATGTTTTTCATTTTTATTATTTGTCTTAAAGTTGAAAGTCGAAGGTCTTAAAGTCTTTCGACAATATGACATTTGAAATTACAACAATTAATGTTCATTTCCTTTGTAAATCCACATCGGTTCTGTTTGTCCAGCGCGTTCAAAACCATTTTTTTTATAGAAATCTATCGCTTTTCCATCTGCGGTTAGCATTTGCATGTGAAAGCTACTATATTTCTCTTGCATTTTATCAAAAATCATCTTGCCAATTCCTTTTCCTTGATAGTCTGGATGAACTAACAGATGAGGGTAATACACCACTAAATATCCATCAGAAATAGAATTTCCCAGTCCAACTAATTTTTTATTTTCCCAAGCAGTGATTAAAGTAGCTGAATTCAAAAGACCATTAAACAATTGTTCTGGTTTGTCAGCGGAACTCCATTCGTTTGCTTTATAAAGTGCTATTACATCTTCAATTTTTAAATCTTTTGTTTCGGAAATTATAATTGTCATTTCTATTTTTTAATTGATTTAAGGAACACTGTAATTTAATCTTAAAAGCGGATTACTAACTTTTTACCCAGTTTTCTAATATCTTTTTCCCGTTTGGAGTTAACACACTTTCGGGATGAAATTGTACACCGCGTACATCGTACGTTTTGTGTCGCAATGACATTACTTGTCCGTTTTCATCGAATGAAGTTGCTTCCAGAACATCCGGTAAATCAGCATCTACAACCCAAGAATGATAACGTCCCACTTCAAATTCGCTTCCTAATCCTTCAAATAAAAGCTCATCATCAACAACCGTTTTTACGATAGTGGAAACACCATGATACACTTTGTCTAAATTAGAAAGCGTTCCTCCAAAAACTTCGCCTATGGCTTGTTGTCCCAGACATACTCCAAAAATACTTTTGCTAGGCCCGTATTTTCGGATTACCTCTTTCAATAATCCTGCTTCATCCGGAATTCCAGGTCCTGGAGAAAGAAGAATTTTGTCGAAGATTGCTATCTCGTCAATATCAAATTCATCGTTTCTGTAAACGGTTACTTCGCAATCTAAATCTTCCAGATAATGCACTAAATTATAAGTGAAACTATCGTAATTGTCTATGACTAGTATTTTTTTCATTTTTATTATTGAAAAATTGAAAGATTTAAAGATTGAAAAATTCTAGTGTTTCAGCAATCTTTAAATTCTTAAATTATTGAATCTTTAAATTATTTTATATTGTTTCGGCTAAATCCAAAGCGGCATTCAGTGCTCTCAACTTATTGTAAACTTCCTGCATTTCGCTTTCTTCATCTGAACTGGCAACAATCCCGGCTCCCGCTTGGGAATGCAATTGGTGATTTTTGCTCAGAAAAGTTCGAATCATAATGGCGTGATTAAAATTACCTTCAAAATCCATAAAACCAATCGCGCCTCCGTAGAAATTTCTATTGGTTTTTTCATACTCTTCAATCAGTTGCATCGCTCTGTGTTTTGGAGCACCGCTCAATGTTCCTGCCGGAAAAGTATCGGCTACAACCTGCATCGTAGAGGCTTTTTCATGTAAATGTCCGGTAACTTTTGAAACCAAGTGAATTACATGCGAGAAAAACTGCACTTCTCTGTATTTCTCTACATTGACATTATGACCGTTTCGGCTTAAATCATTTCTGGCTAAATCGACTAACATCACATGCTCACTATTTTCTTTCTTATCCTCAGATAATTGCTTGGCAAGAATGGCGTCTTTTTCATCATCACCCGTTCGTTTGAAAGTTCCTGCAATAGGATGAATTTCGGCTTTACGGTTTTTGACAATAATTTGGGCTTCGGGTGAAGAACCAAATATTTTGAAGTCACCATAATCAAAAAAGAATAGGTAAGGAGATGGGTTGATACTTCTCAACGCTCTGTACACATTAAATTCATCGCCTTTAAAACCTTGGGTAAACCTTCTGGATAAAACCAATTGGAACACATCACCTCTAAAGCAATGCTTTTTGGCCAAAGCCACATTATGTTTGAATTCTTCGTCAGTTAGATTCGAGAAACCTTCACCTTCTTTAAAGAATTTATAAGAAGCAATATTTCGGGATTGTAATAATTGTTCGATTTCTGAAATGTTATTTTTTCCATCCAAACTGTGACAGAAAATATACGCTTGATTTTTGAAATGATTGATGGCAATTATATTTTGGTACACGGCATAATACACATCTGGAATGGTATTGCTATTTTCCTTTTTGGCAATTGACACTTTTTCGAAATAACGAACGGCATCATATGAAATATATCCAAAAAGTCCATTATTGATGAATTTGAAATCGTTTTTCTCGGATTTAAATTGACCTGAAAATTCTTGAATTACTGCTGGAATATCAGTATTAGAATCAATTGTAATTTTCTCAAAACTACCGTCGGGAAAAGTCTTATGGATGGTTTCGTTTTCTATTTTTATTGAAGCAATCGGGTTGCAACAGATGTATGAAAAACTGTTGTCATTTCCATGATAATCACTACTTTCCAGTAATAAACTATTGGGAAATTTATCACGAATTTTGAGATATACGCTCACAGGAGTAATAGTATCTGCAAGGATTTGTTTGTAATTTGTATTTAGTAAGTACGGTTTCAAAATATAATTTTTTAATATTATTGGATAGCGAATAAATGAAGCATAAAAAAAAGGCTTGTCGTGATGACAAGCCTTTTATATTTATAGTTTAATAATACTATAGGAAGCTTTGTTCACGACGACTGACGTAAATTGTTCCACCACCAAGTATTGTTTAATATTGTTTTCATGTTTTATTTTGTTGCAACAAATATATAAAGGTAATTTGGTTTTCCAAATAGAATTAAATAAAAAAAATAATGATTTTTTTATTTTTTTGTTAAATAAACTAATGACTCCGGTCTATAAAAGACAAAACCCCAACAATTGCTTGTTAGGGTTTTAAGATATTTTTTCTGAGATGAAATTAGAATTTCAAGTCTACAGCTAAATTGAAATCATCATTGATTGCTTTGTCTCCTAAGCTATCAAAGAAACTTCCAGAACCATATTTAATATCGTATTTTGTTCTGTCAATTTTCACATTAGTTGTAGCTGTATTAGCAGTTGTAGTTAAATCAAAAGTAACTGGTTTAGTTATCCCTTTAATTGTTAAATCTCCAGTTACAGTGTATGCATTAGGAGCTTTAGTAACTAATTTTTTGAAAACTAAAGTTGCTGTTGCAAATTTATCAGTTCCAAAAAAGTCATCAGCTTTCAAGTGACCTTCTAGTTTTTCTTTACCTTGACCTGCTTTTAAGTCAGTAACTACAATTGAATTCATGTCTACATTGAATGTACCACCAACTAATTTTTTTCCTTTGAAAACTAATGCACCATCTTTAAGATTGATTGTACCTTCATGTTGTCCAGTTACTTTTTTCCCAGTCCAGTTAATTGAACTTTTTGTAGCATCAACTTTTTTAGTTTGTGCTGTTGCTGATAAAGTAGATAAAACTACTACTAATGCCAATGCGATTGTTTTGAAATTTTTCATGTGTTTGAATTTGAATTTAGATTAATATTTGAATTAGTTATTTATAATGTAATGAATAAGTCTTCGTTTGATTTTCTGACTTTTTTATAGTGTTGTGTAGCGTCTTCATCATGTCTGTACCCTAGAGTTGCGATTAGAGTTGCGTTCAATCCTAATTTGTCAAGCCCTAGTATTTCATTAACCTGAGCAGGAACAAAACCTTCCATTGGAGTAGCATCAATCTTAAGTTCTGCTGCTATGTTCAATAGATTTCCCAAAGCTAAATAAGTTTGTTTTGCTGTCCAAATATTTTTTTCTTCCTCTGTAAGAGAAATGATTTTAGACTTCATAAAGTCACCATAACCTGCTAAAGCTTCAATTGGAGTATTTCTGGTAAGGCTTATGTTTTTAATATATTCATCTATAGCTACCTCATCAAGTTTAGTTTCATTTGCAAAAATGATCAAGTGTGATGCATCTACAATTTGAGATTGTCCCCATGCCGCTGGTTGAAGATTTGCTCTTAATTCTGGATTTTCAACGATAATAACTTTATACGGTTGTAACCCATAAGATGAAGAACTCAAACGAATGGCTTCTTTTAAAGTATTTAAATCTTCTGTAGTTATTTTTTTTGTTGCATCAAATTTCTTTGTTGCATATCTCCAATTTTGATTTTCTAGGAAAGTACTCATAATGTGTTTTATTTATTGATTTCTATATTTTTCTAATAATTGATTTAATTGATCTATTTCTTCAGCATTTAAGTTTTTTGAAAAAAACTCTTCATGTGCAATTACTTTTGGATCTAATTCTTTTAAAACATCCAGTCCTTTTTGTGTAATCAGGACTTCTATTTTTCGTCTGTTTTCTGGGCAGACTTTTCGGGTTACAAAATCTTTCAGCAGTAATTTATCTACTAATCGAGTCGTGTTACTCGTCTTGGCCAACATTCGTTCTTGAATTACGCACATGTTTGCCGGGTTTCCTTTTTGGCCTCTTAATATGCGCAAAACATTATATTGTTCTCCGGATAGGTCATAAGGCTTTAATAATTCATTAAAATTATCTGTTATCACGTTTTGCGTATACAGAACGTTCAGAATAATTTTTTTCGAATTATCCATGGGTACAGTTGATTTTATTATTTCCTCAATTTTCATATTTGTATATATGTAATTTGTTGGTACAAATGTAACACATTTTTTATTTGTATATACAAATGTTAGTTATTTTTTTGTTAAATAAATTTTACGAGATGTTTAAGAACTGTTTTTGGTCTAAAAATAAAAATCAGTTTCTTGATTTGGAATAAAAAGTCACCAAAAATTAAGCCGAAATGCATTCGGGTTTAATCTTTTTTATAAGTATCATTCATTTTAATTTTTCAGCAATGATTTTTAGAATAATGAGATGTTTTTTAATAGTTATGAAAAATAAAAATGGCAAGTATAATTAATGTTAAAACTATAGTATTGAATGTCTTTGAGCAATTTTTTAATATAAAAGCCTTTTTATTTATAATTAAATTTTGTTATATTTAACACTTATTTGAAATTAATGAGTATGAATAAAGACAAGCCTTCCTATGACGATTTGCTCAGTAAAATTGAATCCCAAAAATCAGAAATAAATCGTTTATTAAAAAAAGAACAATCCGTCACTAATTTTGAGTTCTACCAAAAAGGATCTCAAGATTTGGTTTGTATTGCTGGTTTCGACGGTTTCTTTAAAGAGATTAATCCCGCTTTTATAAAAATATTAGGGTACTCGGAGGAAGAGTTACTGACGAATCCTATCTTGACATTTATTCACCCGGATGATATTGAGAAAACAAGTCAGGAAGTCGTATTGTTATCTCAATCCCAATCATCGGTTAATTTTGAAAACCGATACGTAAACAAAAACACCGATGTTGTAACCATACAATGGACAATTACGGTATCTCCTACACAAGAATTTGTTTATGGAATAGGTAGAGATATTTCGGAAATCAAAAAAAATCAAGAACATTTAATCTCGAATGAAAAATTATTAAATGAAGCCCAAAAAATTGCCAAGATGGGGAGTTGGGAATTTAATTTAATAACTAAAAAAATGATTTGGTCTAAGGAATTGTATTCAATTTATGAAATTGAAATGAAGCCTGACCAAAATTTGTTTCAAGAATTTTTAAATCTTTTTTCTAAAGAAGATGTGGCATTTTTTCTAAATAAAATTGATGAATCCATTGCTGATAAAAAGCAATTTGAAGTGGAGCAAAGTGTCATTTTATCAAATAATAGAAAAAAATGGATATATGCTATTGTAATTCCATTGATTGACAATAATGGGAATGTTTTTGCATTAAGAGGAAATACGCAAGATATCACTCTAAAAAAACAAATTGAGGAATCTATAAAAGATCAAGAAGCCGCAGTAATAGATTATAAGTTGCAATTAATTGAAGAAGAAAGTAATGCTAAATTTAAGAATTATATAGAAAATGCTCCTGATGGGGTTTTTGTGATAGATGGACAAAGAAACTATATAGAAGTTAATGAAGCGGCAATTCAGCTCACCGGTTATTCAGAAGAGGAACTTTTAAAAATGAAATTTGGAGATTTATCTTTAAATGAGCAAGTTGAACAAACAATTAATAAATTCCAAGTGCTCCAAACGACAGGAATTATTAAAGGAGAAATAAGGATTCGTCATAAAAGCGGAGAAGCGATATGGTGTTATGTTGATGCGGTAAAACTTTCTGAAAACAGATTTCTTGGATTTGTTAAAAATATAACTGAAAATAAAAATTCAGAAGAGAAGATTGCGCAAAGCGAAAGACGCTTTAAAGCCTTATTAGAAAACAATCAAGATATTGTTTCATTAGTGGATGAAAAGCTAAATGTTCTTTTTCGAAGTGAATCAGCAAAGAGAATTACAGGTTGGTCTCATGATGAGTTTCAAATAATATCAGCAATCGATTTTGTTCATCCGGACCATCTTACAAATGTTCAGAAGTTTATGCAGGATGCGATTTCAAATCCGGGTGTTCCTATTCCTATTTCACTTCAAGTGAAGCATAAAAAAGGGCATTATATCTGGATGGAAGGTTTTGTTAATAATTTGTTGCATGATCCTGAAATAGCTGGTATTGTAACAAACATGCGAGACGTTACGGAGACAAAAAAGGCACAAGAACTACTTAAAGCCGAAAGAGATAAGTTTTCCAAAATTGCCGAAACTTCACCTGGATTAATCTATTCCATGCGTCAAAACAAAGATGGCAGCTTATGCTATCCTTATGCCAGCAATGCTATTGAGGAAATTTATGGTTTTGCTTTTGAAGAGATTGAGAATGATGCCGACAAAATTTTTAATCTCATTCATCCCGAAGATGTAGATTTTGTCATGAAAAGTATCATTACAACTAAAACAAAATTAATTCCTCTTAAAGGAGAATACCGTTATTTCCATCCAACAAAAGGAATGGTTTGGCATGAAGTAAATTCTTTACCGGTGGTAGAGCCGGAAGGAACGGTAATTTGTCATGGAATTATTACCGATGTTACCGAAAGAATTTTGGCAAAACAGAAAATCCTTAAAGCCAATCGACTTTATTTATTTATCAGTCAGATAAACCAAATGATTGTTCGCACGACTGATCAAGAAACCTTGTTTAGAGAGGCATGTACCATTGCGGTTGATTTAGGAAAGTTTAGATTGGCATGGATAGGACTAATAGACGAAAACACTCATAATGTACTTCCTGCAATGATTGCTGGAGATGATAGCGGTTATTTCTCTAAAGTTAAAACGATTTCAATAGACGATAAACCGGAAGGAAGAGGCCCAACTGGTCGTGCCATGAGAGAAGGTAAATCTGTTATTTGTAATGATATTGAAAACGATTCCATGATGCAACCTTGGAAAAAAGAAGCATTATTACGCGGATATTTATCTTCAATGGCGGTTCCAATAAAAAAATTCGGAAAGGTAATTGGCGCTTTTTCTTTTTATGCGGATGAAATAAACTTTTTTGATGAAGAGGAAATTGCTTTATTGGAAGAAGCAACTGGAGATGTAGCTTTTGCATTAGAGATTTTTGAAAAAGAAGCTTTGCGCAAAAAAACCGAAGAAGACATATTTGAAAGTGAGCAAAGATATCATACACTGACAGAAGTATCTCCCGTAGGAATATTTCGTACGGATGTAACAGGTTATACGACTTATGTTAATCCATCTTGGAGCCAAATTTCAGGATTGTCTTTTGAGGAAGCTTTAGGCAACGGTTGGTTTAATGCGGTTCATGAAGAAGATAAAAAAACATTGTTTGCAGGATGGGAAGATGCCTCAAATAATCAGGAAACCTCGTTGTCAGAGTATCGTTTTGTTCGTCCTGACGGTTCAATAGCCTGGGTTATGGGGCAAGCCATTCCGGAAAGAAATGTTAGAAATGAGATTGTGGGATATATTGGTACAATAACTGATATCACGGAACGTAAGATTGCCGAAGATGCAATTTTGAAAGAAAAACAACTATCGGAAACGATTATCAATAACCTCCCAGGTGTTTTTTATCTTTATGAAGAATCAGGAAGTTTTGTAAAATGGAACAGAAATTTCGAGATAGTTAGTGGCTATGCTACAGAAGAAATTGCTCAAATGCAACCAGTTGATTTTTATGACGACGATTTTAAAGAAAAAATAAGAACAAGGATAAAGACTGTATTTGAAAAAAAATCACCGGGAATAGAAGTCGAATTATTTACAAAGAGCAAAAATAAAATTCCATATTATATTAATTCTCATGCAATTGAGTACAAAGGAAAAAAATGTTTGCTGGGAATGGGATTGGATCTTTCAGAGATTAAAAAAGCAGAAGAAAAAATCAGGATTGCTAATGAACGATTTGAGCGAATTTCAGTTGCTACAAATGATGCCATATCAGAAGTTGATTTGTTGACAGGTCAAAGTTGGAATAATAAAGTTTTCATAGATCTTTTTAATTTTGGAAATAGTGAACCAAGTAGTGTAAATAATACCGTAATATGGAGATCCAGACTTCATCCAGACGATAAAGAAAGGGTTATTAATAAACTGGAAGATGCTTACGCAGGAACTTCAAATACATGGTCAGATGAATTTCGTTTTATGAAAGGCGATGGAAGTTATGGTAATTTTTATGATCGTGCCAGTATTATTAGGGATGAATCTGGTAAAGCAGTCCGATACATAGGCTCAATGTTGGATATTACTGAATTAATCAATGTAAAAGAGCAATTAATAAACAGTGAGGAAAAATATAAAAGCTTAATAGAACAAGCCTCCGATGCTATTTTTATTAATGATATTTCCGGAAATTTACTCGAGGTAAATGAAAGTGCCTGCGTTATGCTGGGATATACCAAAGAGGAATTGTGTACAAAAAACTTGATAGACTTATATACCGAAGAGGAGCTTGCTACTAGGCCAATAATGTATAAAGAATTGCTAAATGGTGAACAAACCTTGATTGAACGCAAGATGCTTCACAAGAATCGATCATTTATTTCTGTAGAAATTACGGCTAAAATGATTGGTGACGGGCGAATAGTTGCCATTGTAAGAGATGTCAGCGAACGTAAGAAAATAGACGACGAGTTTAAGAAAATGCATAAAAAACTGGAAGCTATACTTGGCGCCATTCCGGATTTGTTGTTTGAAGTAGACTTGAAAGGTGAAATTTTTAACTACCATTCTCGTCGAGATGATTTATTGGCAATGCCAGCCAATCAATTTTTAGGAAAAAACTTTACCGAAATATTACCTTCAGATGCCGCAAATTTGTGTCTGTCAGCTGTACGGGAAGCTTCAGAAAAAGGATTTTCAACAGGAAGACAGTATTCATTACAACTAGAAACCGGTTTGCACTGGTTTGAACTTTCTGTGGCACCTATGCAGGAAAGTATGGATCATGATATACATTTTATTTGTCTTTCCAGGGATATTACCAATGCGAAACAATCTGATTATGCTCTTTTTAAAAGTGAGGAAAGATACCGTGGTTTGTTAAATAATCTAGATGCAGGTATTGTTGTCCATTCATTAGATACTTCAATAATTGTGAGCAATCAAAAGGCTTCAGAATTATTGGGTTTAACGGATGATCAAATGAAGGGTATTACGGCCTTTGATTCGGCTTGGAATTTTTTGAATGAAGACGGCTCCGTAATGCAGTTTGAAAATTATCCTGTAAACCAAATTGTAGCTAACAAGAGCGCTATCAAAAATTTGAAAGTTGGTGTCAATCGACCTGTAAATAAAGACATTGTATGGCTTTTAATTAATGGATTTCCTGATATTGATGCTAGTGGTACTATTAATGAAATTGTAATTAGTTTTATTGATATCACAGAGCAAAAATTGATGGAAATGGAACTGATAAGTGCCAAAGAACAGGCTGAAGGAGCTAATAAAGCTAAAACAGATTTCCTTGCCAATATGAGCCATGAGATACGAACTCCATTAAACGGTATAATTGGTTTTACCCATTTATTAATGAAGTCAGATCTGAAAAAAAATCAGGCGGAGTATATGACTACGGTCAATGAATCAGCGACATCATTGATGGAAATTGTTAATGATGTTCTGGATTTTTCTAAAATTGAATCCGGGAAATTAGAGTTGGATATTGAAGAAGTCAATCTTTTTAAATTGACAAATCAGGTCATCGATTTATTTAAATTTCAAGCAAATCAAAAGAAAATAGATTTAATACTTGATATAGATAGCAAAGTTCCGCAATATATTCATGCTGATTCTGTGCGGTTGAAACAAATATTGGTAAATCTGTTAAGTAATGCCATAAAATTCACCAGTTTTGGAGAGATAAGATTGGATATTAATGAGGTAGATTTTTCAGATAAAAAATGGTCAACCATAAAGTTCTCTGTAAAAGATACCGGAGTAGGAATAAAAACAGACAATAACGAGAAAATATTCAATTCGTTCGTCCAGGAGGATAATTCAACCAATAGAAAATTTGGCGGTACCGGATTAGGATTGGCTATTTCAAATCAGTTATTGGCATTGATGGACAGTAAGTTGCAATTAATCAGTAAGTATGGTGATGGAAGTGATTTCTTCTTTGTTATTAAATTCAAAAAGGCAAACCATAAAAAAAATGCAGATACATTATTTGCAAGAACGATTCAAGCTGAACTTGCTACACATCTAAATACTTTGAGTGACAATAAAGTTTTAATAGTTGAGGACAACAAGATTAATATGCTTTTAGCCAAAACATTGGTCAAAAGAATTATCTCTAATTGTACAATTTTTGAAGCAAAGGATGGTAATGAAGCTGTTGAACTTTATAAAAAAGAACAACCAGATGTGATTTTGATGGATATTCAAATGCCAAATAAAAATGGATATGAAGCTACAGACGAAATTAGACAATTAAAAAATTCTGGAAGTATTCCCATAATTGCAATCACTGCCGGAATAATGGTTGGGGATAAAGAAAAATGTTTTGAAGCCGGAATGAATGATTACTTGCCTAAGCCTATTATTCAATTGGATTTAGAAAAAGTATTATACAAATGGCTGACTAAGAATTAATTCTATTTTTTAAATTTTATAAAAAAAGGTGTTCATTAAAGTTCACCTTTTTTTTATGAAATTTAATTTTTTTAGAACGCTATAATGTAATGCGGTTTTCCTCTTTTTTATGGAATGTTTAGCTATTTAGTTTTGTGTTTATTTGTTAAAAAAATATTTTTTTACTATATTTAACGTCTTTTACCGGTTATTTTAGTTAAATATTTTAATTAACAATAATATAGTCTCAAAACACATTGAAATGTGTAATTGCGATAGGTATTAAAATTTAATTTATTTTAAAAAAGAATAAACAATTGTTAAATTAAAATGATTTCTTAGTTATTTGTAACAAGTTTTCTAATCATTTTTACTTTTGTAAAAGGTGAAATTTTAAAAAAAATAGTAAACCTGCCGTTCAATAGTAATCAAAGTTAAAAGTATAGTTATTGAAACAAAAATCCGACTCAACTAATAATAAGATAGAGAAATTCTAATTTCGAGATGATAAAAAATAATCAAATCAGCCAAGGGGAAGGCGAAATTCTTGATTTGAAACTAAATTCAAGCTTGTCTATTGCCGATAACAGTGATTTTCCAATAGTTGGTATTGGAGCATCAGCAGGCGGACTTGAGGCATTAGAATTGTTTTTTAAAAATATGCCAAACAACACTGGTTTGGCTTTTGTGGTTATTCAACATCTTGATCCTACACATGTTGGAATTATGCCTCAGTTGTTGCAAAGGATGACGCTAATGAAAGTTTTGCAGGCAACGGATTCACTCAAAGTAAAACAAAACACTGTATATGTAATTCCTCCTAATAAAAGTTTATCAATATTAAATGGGAAACTACATTTGTTTGATCCTATAGAATCTCGTGGGTTGCGATTGCCAGTAGATGTTTTTTTCAGGTCATTGGCATTGGACCGTATGGAGAAAAGTATAGGAATCATTCTTTCCGGAATGGGATCTGACGGAAGCTTAGGACTTAAAGCTATCAAAGAAAAAAATGGGATTGTGCTTGTTCAAGATCCAGTCTCGGCAAAATTCAATAGTATGCCAAGCAATGCAATTGATGCCGTTATAGCAGATGTTATTGCTCCAGTTGAAGAATTACCTGCAAAACTAATTGCTTTACTCAAATACTTTCCTAAAATCAATTCCGATTCAGAAATACTTATTAAAAGTAAAAGTAGCATTGATAAGATTATAATTCTACTGCGGGAACAATCAGGACATGATTTTTCCATGTATAAAAAAAACACTTTGATGCGCCGCATCGAAAGGAGGAAAGGAGTACATCAAATTGATAAAATACAATCCTACGTTCGTTTTTTGCAAGAAAATCCAAAAGAGGTAGAATTACTTTTTAGAGAATTATTAATTGGTGTAACAAGTTTTTTTCGCGATACC
This sequence comes from Flavobacterium sp. 120, assembly GCF_003633605.1. Lineage (NCBI taxonomy): Bacteria > Pseudomonadati > Bacteroidota > Flavobacteriia > Flavobacteriales > Flavobacteriaceae > Flavobacterium > Flavobacterium sp. 120. Next base: position 1,229,254 of record NZ_RBKZ01000001.1, read on the forward strand.
GCAGTTTGGGACAAGCTTAAAGAAGATATTATTCCAAATCTACTGAAAGAATTACCAAACGGATATACCATTCGGGTTTGGGTTTCGGCTTGTTCCACTGGTGAGGAAGCGTATTCTCTGGCGATTGTTTTTGAGGAAGCTCTAGAAAAAATCAGAAAACAAAAAAATATTAAACTCCAGATTTTTGCGACTGACTTAGATTTAGTTGCCATAGAAAAAGCGAGAAAAGGTATTTTTCCGTCCAGCATAACAAAAGAGATTTCTCCGGAACGAATCAGTACTTTTTTTAGTGTTGAAAAATCAGGATATCGCGTGAATACATCCATCAGAGAACTGATTGTGTTTGCACCGCATGATATTATTAAAGATCCTCCTTTTACAAAACTAGATATGTTAACTTGCCGTAACATGTTGATATACATGGAACCGCAATTGCAAAATAAATTAATAACGCTATTTAATTATAGTCTTAATCCAGGTGGTATAATGGTACTTGGAACAGCAGAAACGATAAATAGCAGTATAAATGGATTTGAAGTAATTGATTCTAAATTAAAAATTTTTAAACGTACCTCAAAATCTGTAGCGCCCGAATTTACTAACTTTCCAAGCTCCTTTCCACAAACAAAAAGATTAACTACTGATACTATGAAAGAAACTAAGGTTGTTGAAAACATACAAACTCTTACAGACCAAATTTTGCTTCAACGTTTTTCACCAGCAAGCGTATTAGTTAATAGTAAAGGAGATATTATTTACATTACCGGAAGAACAGGGAAATACTTGGAGCCTGTTGCCGGTAAAGCCAACTGGAATGTGCATGCCATGGCGCGTGAAGGTTTAATAAATGAATTACCGGGAGCTTTTCGAAAAGCTTTAGAAAGTTTTAGTCCTGTAAAAATTGATAATATCAAAATAGTGGAAGATGGAAAATTTCACTTTGTAAATCTAACGGTTCAACAAATTGAAAGTCCAGAGGCTATTAAAGGAATGATTCTATTGGTTTTTAATGATGTACTTGTAAATTCAGAATCAGAAATAGGTTCTCCAAAACAAAAAAAGCAACATGTTTCCGGAAAACAGAAAGAACTCGAAGCTGAATTGATGCGATGTAATGAGGATTTGAACAGCATTCGAGAAGAGATGCAAACCTCGCAGGAGGAATTGAAATCCACTAATGAAGAATTACAATCCACTAATGAAGAACTGCAATCTACAAATGAAGAACTAACCACTTCTAAGGAAGAATTACAAAGTTTAAATGAAGAGTTGCAAACGGTTAATACAGAACTTCAAAGTAAATTAATCGATTTTGAACAGGCCAATAATGATATGAAAAACCTGCTCAACAGTACTGAAATTGCCACTCTTTTCTTGGATAAGGAATTGAATATCCGAAGATTTACGGATCCGGTAACCAAAATATTTAAATTAAGACCAACAGATACTGGAAGACCTTTTACAGATTTAGTCTGTGATTTGAACTTTCCTGATATGGTAAGCAATTCTCTTGAAGTAATTAAAACATTGACTTCTGTCCAAAAAGAAGTCGTAACAAAAGATGGTGGAAGGTATTATTATGTAAGGATAATGCCGTATCGTACGCTGGACGATCGTATTGATGGAATCGTAATTACTTTTACTGACATTACAACTGCAAAACTTGCCGAAGAATCTCTTAAGATGGAAAATCAATACCGTCGTTTATTTGAATCAGCCAAAGATGGAATTCTGATTCTTGATTTTGAAACAGGAAAGATAATGGATGTAAATCCGTTTTTGGAAGATATTTTAGAGTATTCGCATGAACAATTAATTGAAAAATCTATCTGGGAAATAGGTTCTTTGAAAGATTTTGTAGCCAATAAAGATAAGTTTTCAGAATTGCAAAAAAAAGAGTTTGTCCGTTATGAAAATTTACCGCTGGAGACAGCTAAGGGAAAAAAAATAAATGTTGAGTTTGTAAGCAATGTGTATCTGGTCAATAATAAAAAAGTGATTCAATGTATTATTCGGGATATTTCGGATCGTGTTTTTGTCCAAGATGCATTGGTCAATACTGAAACCAGATACGAACATCTATTTGAATCGGTTAATGATGGTGTTTTATTTGTTGATGCCGAAACCGGGAAAATAAATGCAATCAATCCTTTTTTAGCAGATTTAACAGGCTTTTCCAAAGAAGATTTTATTGGAAAAGAAATCTGGTCAGTTAATTTTTTTAAAGATAATATCCTAAGCAAAGAAAAATTTATAGAATTAAGTCAGAAAAAAATGTTTAGTTCTCGTTACATGAAAATTGAAACGGCAACTAAGAAAAATATCAATATTGAACTGGTTAGTACGATGTATTTTATTGGTAATCAAAAAAATATTCAAATTTTTATACATGAAGTTCCAGTATAAAAAATGTAATGAGCATATAATTTCCAATTGTAAACAAGAATAAAAGTATTTTTAAAAAGTAGTACTCATGGAAAATATTAGAAATAAATCAGAAGCTCAAATAATCCTGAGACAGAAAGCAGAGGAATTGCATCAACAAAAACATTCAATAACTGATTCTAAACTTTCAGAAGTGGAAACATTAAAACTGATCCATGAATTAGAAGTTCATCAGATAGAATTGGAGATGCAAAAAGAAGAACTGATTCTTGCGAAAGAAGAAGCCGAAATGGCTATGCAAAAATATACTGAATTGTATGATTTTGCTCCTTCAGGTTATTTTACACTAACAAATTCAGGAAAAATAGCACAACTCAATCTTACCGGTTCCCAATTATTACAAAAAGACAGATCAAAATTAATAAACAGTCAATTTGGGTTTTTCATTTCAGATGATACAAAGCCAATCTTCAATGAATTCTTAAGTAATGTTTTCCATAGTAATAGAAAAGAATGTTGTGAAGTAAAACTGTTTTTAGAAAACAATTTTACTATAAATGTTTACCTCACAGCAGTGCTTTTTGAAAATAGAAATGAAGCTCTAATTACTGCGGTGGATATTACACAACTTAAATTGACAGAATGCGCTCTGAGAGAAAGCGAAAAACGGTACAGAGAATTATTAAACAATCTTGATGTTGGGATTATCTTGCATGATAAAGACAATTCGATAATTTTTTCTAATCCTAAAGCTTCTGAATTGATAGGGTTAGACATAGATCAGATGAATGGGAAACAGATTTTTAATCCTGAGTGGGAATTCATAAAAGTAGATAACAAGCCTTTGACTCAGGAGAATTATCCGGTAAACGAAATTCTGAATACTAAAAAACTTATAAAGAATTTTATAATTGGAATTAAAAAAAACGAGAAGGATTCCATTCAATGGCTTTTGATAAATGGTTTTCCTGTGTTTAATAATCTAGGGGAAATAGCTGAAGTTGTGATCAGTTTTATTGAAATTACGGAGCTAAAAAAATTAGAAATTGAATTGATTAAAGCCAGAGATCAAGCCGAAGCGGCGAATAAGGCAAAATCCAGTTTTTTGACTAATATGAGTCACGAAATTAGGACTCCATTGAACGGAATCATTGGTTTTACGGATTTGCTGATGAAAACAAATCTGGATAAAAATCAGACCGAATATATGAATACGGTTCATGAATCAGCTATAATATTAATTGAGATTATCAATAATATTTTAGATTTTTCAAAAATTGAATCCGGTAAATTAGAATTGAATGTTGAACAGGTTAATCTTTTTGACCTGATTCATCATGTAATCGATATTTTCAAATACCAAGCAGAAATAAACAACATAGATTTAATAGTAAATATTGATGCAACGGTGCCCAATTATGTTTTAGTTGATTCTGTTCGATTGAAACAGATTCTAGTGAATTTAATTGGCAATGCTATGAAATTTACAAAAGAAGGTTCTGTTGCGTTAAATGTTACTGCAGTTTTTTCAGAAAATGAAAATCAATGTCATTTGAAATTTTTGGTTAAGGACACTGGTATTGGAATAAAAGATGAAAATCATGAAAAAATATTCCAATCCTTCATACAGGAAGATAATACAATTACGCGAAAATTTGGAGGAACTGGTTTAGGATTGGCTATTACAAACCAGCTTTTAGCTTTAATGAACAGTAAGTTAGAACTGAATAGTCATTTTGGCGAAGGAAGTGAGTTTTTCTTCACGGTTCAATTAGAAAAATCAAATCATAAAAATGATTCAAATGATTTTGATGATAGTGTTGAGGTTGGTGAAGAAATTCCTTCAATCAAAAATTTATCAAACAAGAAAATATTAGTAGTCGAGGATAATAAAATCAACATGCTTTTGGTAAAAACATTACTTAAATCAATACTTCCGGGAAGTACAGTATTAGAAGCTTCTGATGGTAAAAAAGCCATTAAATTGTATAAAAAAGAGAAACTGGATTTAATTTTAATGGACATTCAAATGCCACATAAAAATGGTTATGAAACTACTGCCGAAATTAAACAGCTAAAGAAATACAATAATATTCCCATAATTGCCTTAACTGCAGGAATAATGCTGGGTGAAAAGGAAAAGTGTTTAGAATCAGGAATGGATGATTATATTTCGAAACCCATTATTCGATCCAACCTAGAAAAGGTGCTTTTTAAATGGTTAAAAAATTAAAGTCTTTTTATCCAAACCACCGTTGAGGTTTGTACTCCTGTTTTTTTAAACCAAATTTTTTTATAGCATGTTTTTTAAGATGTTCAATCAATTCCTCTACGGAGTCCGTTACAAATAAAAGGCTCATATCCTCAGGACTGATGCTCTCATTTTGTGACATAACTTGAATGTGATGGTACAACTCTTTGTGATATTCAGTATCAAAAATTACTATAGGGAAATTATTAATTATTTTATTTTGAATCAGTGTCAGTGCTTCAAATAATTCATCGAGCGTGCCTATTCCTCCTGGCATAACAACGAATGCATAGGAATATTTTATTAAAATAACTTTCCTCACAAAAAAGTATGGAATGTAAATCCATTTGTGCAAATAAGGATTTGGCTTTTGTTCAATAGGAAGCACAATATTTGACCCCACAGAATAACCTCCTGCTTCATAAGCTCCTTTATTTGCTGCTTCCATAACTCCTGGACCGCCACCTGTCATTACCGTAAATCCTAATTTGGCAATTTCAGCACCAATTTTTTCAGCACTTTTGTAATGTTCTGTCTCCGGACCAAATCTGGCAGAGCCAAAAACCGTAACACAAGGACCAATAAAATGCATTTTTTGAAAAGCTCTAATGAAGTTGTATTGAACTTTGAAAGTAAAAAAAAGATTTTTTAATCGTGTCAAAGGTCCTCTTACAAATAAAGATTCAGATTTTGAAAGTCTATATTGGCGCGGTTTTTCCATAGTGAGCCTAAGTTAGGAAAAATAACAATTAAATTCTGAAAGTATAAAACAAAACTTAGATGACACTTTTTTTGAAAAAAAATTGGCACCAAAAATTCAATAATTACTTCCAAAAGTAACTGCTAAGCTGAAAATGCTTTGGGTTATTTATTGCTTTTTTTCCAAAATAGTTTTGATGATTTCCTCTTTGGATACTACACCGGATTGTCTCCATAATTGTTTTCCGTTTTGGAACAAAATCATCGTTGGAACACCTCGAACCTGATACTGACTTGAAATTTGCTGGTTTTTGTCCACATCAATTTTGATGATGGAAACGTTATCACCTAAGCTGTCTTTTACTTCTCTCAAAATGGGACTGAGCATTTTGCAAGGTCCGCACCATGTGGCAAAAAAGTCTACTAAGACCGGTTTGTCTGAATTGATAATCGTAGCGAAATTATTCATCTTTATTGTATTTATTGTTAGGAATAGTACAACCATTAGAACCACAACCCAAATTAAAAATGACCTGAATGAAGAAAAATAGTCCAAAACCAATGAACATCCACTCTTTTAAAATATAGGCTTGAGCGAATAAAAATAAGGCAAACACCAGACGAACCCAGCGCATAAGATGCCAATTTGTAAATATTAATGCTTTCATTTTTTTTGAAAAAAAGAATTTAGTTTTACGGATTTATTTTTTTGATTTTATACTTCTCATCATAAGAAATAACGTCTTGCAATACTTCGATTGCAATTTCATTTTTACTGACAATTAATACTTCAGCAAAGTTACTGCTGATGCTTACATTTAATACACCGTCAATTCCTGCCAATTTTTTTGTGATGGTTTCCATACAGTCGCTGCACGTAATTCCATAAAATTCATATAAATTCACAACAACTTGATTGTCCTTTTTTAATTCGAAAAACAATTCAGAATTTGCTCTTGGTGCAATTGAATTTTCAGAAACATCCATTTTCAAAAAGTCAAAAGCAGCTGTAAAAAGCAGTTCATATTCTTCTTTACTTCCGCCAAAAGGAGGACCGGATTCAAACATTCTATTGAACAATAATCCCGCCAAAATTCCTTCATCAGCCAAAAGTTGATGCATTTTCCACACATATTTTTGACGCATTATTGGAGGCAAAGCACAGAAAAAAGTTTGCTCAAGAATCCAATCATAGTTCCCTTTATGTTCAAAGAAATCACCCAGTATGATTTGAATATTAGGATTGTTTTTGAACTTTTCTCTTAAAACTGCCACAGGTGTTGGTGCAATATCTATAACGGTTAGGTTTGTAAAACCTTGTTCCAAAAGATATTCGGCTTCATAACTGTTTCCACAACCGGGAATCAAAATACTGCAATTTTTATGGGCAATCGTATCTACATATGCTTGTATTGGCGGCGATACTTTGCCTAAATCCCAACCGGTAGTTTTGGCTTCGTATTGCGATTCCCAATAAGATGCGTCTAGCGGTTTATCACAGGAAACTACACAACATTTTATATCTTCCATAATTTCATTTTTTTTGAAAATGCTTTTACTATTGTTATTGAAATTGCTTTTATTTCAAAACTTTACTTTGGCAAACAAAATCGGTTTTTGGAACAGTCGTTTTTGCAATAGCATTAAAGCCACCTTCAATTTCTGTAAAATTTCTAAATCCGCGAGCTTCCAGTATCGAAGCCGCAATCATACTGCGGTATCCGCCTGCGCAATGCAAATAAAAATGTTCTTTTGGATTTATATCTTTTATCCATTCATTTATTGCAGCTAAAGGCTTGCTGTAGGCTTCTTCAACATGCTCGGCACAATATTCACTTTCTTTACGGATATCGATTACGTTGCTTTCGCCAATTTTCACAGCTGCAGCAAATTGTTCGGCTGTTATTCTATTTACGGTATCAACTTCTTTTCCGGCTTTTGCCCAAGCATTAAAACCACCATCAAGATGGCCAATCAACTTATCAAAACCTACACGACTTAAGCGCGTAACGGTTTCTTCCTCTTGACCCAGTTCACAAACAATTAAAATTGGTTGTTTTACATCGGCAATTAAAGCACCAACCCAAGGAGCGAAATCGCCATCAATTCCAATGTTTATCGATTGAGGAATAAATCCTTTGGCAAATTCACCGTTTTTTCGAGTATCTAGAATTAAGGCTCCGGTTTCTTCGGCAGCCACTTCAAATTCAACTACAGATAACGCGCGCATTCCTAAATGCAATACGTTTTCAAAACTGTCATATCCTTTTTTATTCATCGCCACATTCATTCCAAAATAGGCTGGAGGAGGTAATAAACCCTCAGTTACTTCTTGTATAAATTCGGCTTCAGTCATATTGGCTCGCAACGCATAATTTGTAGCTTTTTGGTCGCCAATGGTTGATACTGTTTCCTTACTCATATTTTTTCCACAGGCACTTCCTGCACCGTGAGCCGGATACACAATGACATCATCTGCCAAAGTCATTACTTTATTTCTTAAGGAATGAAATAAAATACCCGCTAATTGCTCTTGAGTCATGTGTGCCGCTTTTTGTGCTAAATCCGGTCTTCCCACATCTCCAATAAATAAAGTGTCTCCGGAGAAAATGGCATGGTCTTTTCCGTTTTCGTCAATCAATAAAAAAGTGGAGCTTTCCATCGTATGTCCAGGCGTGTGCAATACTTTTATTTTGATGTTTCCAATGGAGAATTCCTGTCCGTCTTTAGCAGAAATACATTCAAATTCACAAGTTGCATTTGGACCATAAACAATAGGAGCACCGGTTTCTCTGCTCAAATCAACATGACCGGAAACAAAATCAGCGTGGAAATGGGTTTCGAAAATGTATTTTAATTTTACGCCATCTCTCTCCAATCGGTCCAGATAAGGTTGGGTTTCACGTAACGGGTCAATAATTGCCGCTTCGCCATTTGAGGTTATATAGTAAGCACCTTGGGCTAAACATCCTGTATATATTTGTTCTATTTGCATGATTGCGTTTTTTAATTTTACAGTACAAATGTACTTCTGTTTTTTAGGATAAACAGTGACAATTGTTACATTCCATTTTTTAATTGAAGAAAAATTCTTTGATAATAATATAAATTCCCATTACTAATACAAACCAACCAAAGATTGGTTTTAGTTTAGTTCCATCTATTTTTTTTGAAAGCTTGATGCCAATAATCATTCCTATAAATGCCATACTTGAAATCATCAGTAAAAACGAATAATCTATAGGAGTACCAATATATAAATCACCTCCAAAACCGATACTTGAGTTTATAAAGATAATCAATAATGAGGTGCCAACGGCTTGTTTCATTGGTAAATTAGCAAAAAATAATAAGGCTGGGATGATTAAAAACCCGCCTCCGGCTCCTAAAAATCCGGTTATAATTCCAATTAAAAATCCAATTAGTCCCAACTGTGTATAATTTGTTTTTGGAGGATTTATCACCGTTTTTGTTTTGCGTATCATAGCTATAGCGGCTGCTATCATGAGTACTGAAAAAACAATCATTATCAGGAAATTTTTTGATACTTGGTAGGAAGCAATGGAGAAAATTGTTGCCGCTATTTTTGGGAAAATGACTTCTCGAATGATCAGGATAGAAAAAACGGAAGGAATGGCAAAATATAATGCCGATTTAATTTTAAGATTTCCCATTTTATAGTGACTGATGCATCCAAATAAAGCCGTGATTCCCACTATAAATAGAGAATAACTGGTAGCCGTTTCAGGATCTATTTTAAAGAGATAAACCAGAATAGGAATAGTAAGTATAGATCCTCCGCCTCCAATTAATCCTAATGAAAGTCCAATAATAATTGAAGCAAAATAGCCTAAATATTCCATCTTAAATTTTTTGAAATAATATTTCTATCCATTTTGTTTACAAGAAATGGACTTTATTGAGCTAATTTTATTTTAAAAGTTCAATGTTATTGCGGTGTAAGGAAACAATACCGCGTTGTTCCATTTTTTTCAACAAACGGGAAATTACTTCTCTTGATGTATTGAGTTCAGATGCGATTTCCTGATGGGACAGTTTCAATTCCTTGCAGCCACAAGCATCAGCATGGCGTTTTAAATAAAATTCCAAACGCTCGTCCATTGCCCTGAATGCAATACTGTCAATCACTTCCAAGACTTCTTCAAAACGACTGCGATAAGAACCAATCACAAATTCATACCAACTGCGGTGCTGCATCATCCACTTATCCATTAATGGAAGCGGAACCATGATTAATTCAACATCCTCAACAACTTTAGCCATTATTTGGCTTTTTTCGTTCTTGGTGGCACAAATCATAGAAATGGCACAAGCTTGTCCGGGTTGCAAATAATACATGAAAAATTCACCGCCATTTTCATCTTCGCGGTAAATCTTTATTTTCCCGCTGATTACTAAAACAGTGTTTTTGATATACTGCCCAGTTCGTATAATTATATCACCTGTTTGATAGGAATGAATAGTTGCATTGGCTTCTATTTCTTTCACTAATTCATTAGAAAATGAAGGAAAAATTTTTTTTACGGAATCAAGCATTTTTGGTTTTTTTTTCTATCGTTTGTATTGTAAAAGTAATCTAAAAAACTCAAAAAAGGATGGTAATTTTTGGCGTTAAAGAAAATGGCTAGTCCTTCATTGGCGCTATATTGTTTACGCATTTCCTATGGATTTAATAGGCTATTTTTCGTAAAAATACTTGCTGATTTTATAGTTTCTTGATAGTTAATGTTTTGCGAAAACGTTTTCTTATGAATATTATCCAATTAACAAATCGTGCGTTTATTGTTAGCTAAAATCTTTGTATTTTTACAAAAAACATCACTATGAATTTAACACAAGAAGATTGGGTTTCTCAATTTGAAACTGACGAAAACGCAGTAATTTTAGACGTGAGAACTGAAGCCGAATTTAACGAAGGAATTATAGCCAATGCCATTAATATTGATATTCATTTGGGACAAGGTTTTATCTCTGAAATTGAAGCGTTAGACAAAACAAAAAACTATTATGTGTATTGTCGCTCCGGAATGAGAAGTGCAAAAGCCTGTGAAATAATGAATGAGTTGGGCTTTGAAAATGCATATAACTTAGTTGGAGGCATTATAGAATGGGATGGAGAAGTAGTTGCTCCATAAAACGCAAAGAGGCCAGTGCCTCTTTGTTTATTTAAAATTTAAATTAAAAACATAAAATACTTTAGTATGAATGTAATACCAGAAGAATTTCAAATTAGCACTTTATTAAATCAAGATACGTATTTAGTTGACGGAGAATTAAAAAAATGGACCGGTCAGACCACTCCGGTTTTTTCAACAATTTCATCCACCGAAGAATACGGCCCAACTATTTTAGGTTCAATCCCGTTTATGGGAGAAGCTGAAGCGCTGGAAGCAGTTAATGCAGCTAGTGCAGCGTATAATAACGGTCAAGGATTATGGCCTACCATGAAAGTGGCGGATCGTATCAAATGCATGGAAAATTTTGTTACTCAAATGAAAACAACCCGTAAAGAAGTTGTTAAATTATTGATGTGGGAAATTGGAAAATCATTGGGTGATTCTGAAAAAGAATTTGACAGAACCGTAGAATATATCTACGATACAATCGACAGTTTAAAAGAATTAAACAGCCGTAGCGCTCATTTTTCTAAAGTACAAGGAATAAATGCCATGGTTCGCAGAGGACCGCTTGGTGTTGTTTTATGTCTAGGACCATACAATTACCCGTTGAATGAGACTTTTTCGTTGCTGATTCCTGCCTTGATTATGGGAAATCCTGTAATTTTTAAACCTGCTAAACATGGAGTTTTATTAATTTCTCCTTTGTTGGAAGCTTTCAGAAGCAGTTTTCCAAAAGGAGCCATCAATATTGTGTACGGTCGCGGACGTGAAGTGGCTTCGCCAATAATGAAATCCGGGAAAGTAGATATTTTGGCTTTGATAGGAAACAGTAAATCAGCGATTGCATTACAAGACCAGCATCCGAATAAAAACAGATTGCGTTTGATTTTAGGTTTAGAAGCTAAAAATCCTGCGATAATCCTTCCGGATGCCGATTTAGATTTGGCTATCCAAGAATGTATTGCGGGCTCTTTATCGTTCAATGGACAGCGTTGTACAGCTTTGAAAGTGTTGTATGTGCATGAGTCTATTGCAGATGAGTTCAACAAACGTTTTGCTGCCAAAGTGGATGCGCTGGTTTTTGGAAATCCGTGGGATGCATCCGTGTTTCTGACGCCTTTACCAGAAAAAGAAAAACCGGCTTATATTCAGGAATTGATTGATGATGCGACCAGTAAAGGAGCTGCGATAATCAATGAAAAAGGTGGGAAGCATTCTTCTAATTATATATTTCCAGCGGTTTTGTTTCCTATTAATAAAGAAATGCGCGTGTATCACGAAGAACAATTTGGTCCAGTTGTGCCTATTATTTCTTTCAAAGACATTCAAGAGCCTTTGAACGATATGGCCGAATCAAATTACGGGCAACAAGTAAGTTTGTTTGGAAAAGACATCAAAACGATTGCACCGCTTATTGATGCTTTGGTAAATTTAGTGTGTAGAGTAAACTTGAACAGTTCTTGCCAAAGAGGACCGGATGTTTTCCCTTTTACAGGACGAAAAGACTCTGCTGTAGGAACATTGAGTATTCACGATGCCTTGCGTTCATTCTCGATTAGAACCTTTGTAGCGTCTAAAGACAATGAGTATAACAATGCTATTTTGCAGGAATTATTGAGCAGTAAAGAATCTAATTTCATTAATACCGATTATATTTTGTAATCTCTTTTTAATTAAAAATTTAAGCCGTCTCGTTTTTCGTGATGGCTTTTTTTATGGGATTGAGTTTGCTTATAAGATTTTTATTCTCAAAAAATTATGTAATACGTCTAAGTCTTTTTAAATAATTATAAATTTTCAATGTTTTACGGTTTCCCGTAAAGCATTGAAAATGAAATCATTTAGATTTGTCGGTATAGATTAATTTATGGTTAGTTATCTATCACATTAGCAGAAGTCATTTAATGGCACGAAGCCATCCAAAAAGGAGGGATTAGTGCCACTTTATGGCTGGTATATATGTTATGAAAAATACAGAATATAGAATCTTTTTAAGATTAATCAACAAGTTTTATTTAGGTATAATCAGTCTGCAAATCAAACTACAAAATAAAAAAAGGTGGTCCGTTTCCAGACCACCTTTTCAAACAAATTATAAATTCTAATATTAAACTAAGTCGAAACGGTCTAAGTTCATCACTTTAGTCCAAGCTGCGATAAAGTCTTTTACAAACTTTTCTTGAGCATCGCGATAGCCATACACTTCGGCAAGTGCTCTTAACTCTGAGTTAGAACCAAAAATAAGATCCACACGAGTTCCAATCCACTTTAATCCGCCTGCCATACGATCACTTCCTACAAAGGCATCATCAGATTCTGAAACTGCTTTCCATGTAGTACCTAAATCAAGTAAATTCACAAAGAAATCATTAGTAAGAGTCTCAGGACGTTTTGTGAAAACACCGTTTTGTGATTGATCGAAGTTAGTATTTAGCACACGCATACCACCAACAAGAACTGTCATTTCTGGTGTTGTCAAGTTCAATAATTGAGCTTTGTCAACCAGCATTTCCTCTGCTGAAACCGTATATTTTGTCTTAACATAATTACGGAATCCATCTGCCTGAGGCTCCAGAACTGCAAATGATTCTACATCTGTTTGTTCTTGTGAAGCATCTGTTCTTCCTGGAGAAAAAGGCACGGTTACATAATGTCCTGCATTTGCAGCTGCTTTTTCAATTCCTGCGCTACCACCTAAAACGATCAAGTCAGCAATTGAAACTTGTTTTCCATCAGATTGTGTGCTGTTGAACTCATTTTTGATATTTTCAAGTTTGTTAAGCACTTTTTCCAGTTGAGACGGATTGTTTACTTTCCAATCTTTTTGAGGTTCTAAACGAATGCGGGCACCGTTAGCACCACCACGTTTATCAGAGCCACGGAAAGTAGATGCTGATGCCCAAGCAGTAGTTACCAATTCAGACACAGACAATCCTGAAGCCAGAATCTTAGCTTTAAGCGTAGCAATATCTTGGTCATCAATTAATGGATGCGTAACAGCTGGAACCGGGTCTTGCCAAATTAATTCTTCAGCAGGAACCTCTGGTCCCAAATAGCGCGCTTTTGGTCCCATATCTCTATGCGTTAGTTTGAACCAAGCTCTTGCAAATGCGTCGTTAAATTCGGCTGGATTTTCAAAAAAGTGTCTTGAAATTTTCTCGTATATTGGGTCAACTCGTAATGATAAGTCGGTAGTCAACATAAAAGGTTGATGGGTTTTTGAAGGGTCGTGAGCATCTGGAACTGTACCTGCTCCTGCATCACCTTTCGGTTTCCATTGATGTGCTCCGGCCGGGCTTTTTGTTAATTCCCATTCAAACCCGAACAGGTTTTCAAAGTAATTATTACTCCATTTTATTGGGGTTGTGGTCCAAGCACCTTCCAGACCGCTGGTAATTGTATCACCTGCATTCCCAGTACCATAGGTATTTTTCCAACCTAAGCCTTGCTCTTCAATAGACGCTCCAGCTGGTTCTGGTCCCACGTATTTATTTGGATCAGCAGCACCATGGGTTTTCCCTAATGTATGTCCACCAGCAATAAGAGCTACCGTTTCTTCGTCATTCATCGCCATACGGGCAAATGTTTCGCGAATATCACGAGCTGCTAATAGCGGATCAGGATTACCGTCAGGACCTTCAGGGTTTACATAAATAAGCCCCATTTGCACAGCAGCTAAAGGATTTTCTAAATCACGATCACCTGAGTAACGGCTATTTGGAGTATTACTAAGTGCTAACCATTCTTTTTCAGAACCCCAGTAAATATCTTCTTGTGGTTCCCAAACATCAGCACGTCCACCAGCAAAACCAAAGGTCTCAAAACCAGCCGACTCAAGTGCGCAGTTACCCGTAAGAATCATTAAATCTGCCCAAGAAATTTTCTTGCCATATTTTTGTTTGATTGGCCATAATAACAAACGAGCTTTGTCCAGATTCGCATTATCAGGCCAACTGTTTAGTGGCGCAAAACGCTGTGTACCAAAACCCGCACCACCACGTCCATCTGCAATACGATACGTTCCTGCACTGTGCCAAGCCATTCTAATGAAGAACGGACCATAGCTGCCGTAATCTGCCGGCCACCAATCCTGAGAGGTGGTAATGACATCCATAATGTCTTTTTTCAAAGCTTCTAAATCCAGAGACTTAAATTCCTCAGCGTAATTAAAAGCTTCTCCCATAGGATTGGATAGAGAGGAGTTTTGGCGCAGAATGTTCAATTTCAATTGATTTGGCCACCAGTCACGGTTACTAGTTCCTGAACCGGAACCTTGTTTTGGAGCAACTCCTCCAGAAAACGGGCATTTACTTTCTCCGTTGACGTTGTAGGATGTTGAGCTCGGGTTTGTGTTATTTTCCATAGTATGATTGATTTTTTATTTACTTAAAGCGAATTTACCAAAAACTATCCGTACCTAATTTTATTTTTAATAGATAAAAACTATAGTTGCAAATGGTGTTAGTGATTGATAAATTTACTAAAAATGTTTAATTAAATGAACATCAGTTCATCAGGATATTATTAAGCCAGTATTAAATTCATAAATTAGTGAGAATCGTTCTCCTTAACTTTTATTATTTTTGATACGGTTGTATTTTGTCTTATAAAAATTGGGAATTGGTTTCTTGTTCAAGTGGTCCTCTAGTTGAAAATTTACTGATACCTAAAAAATAAATGGTAATTTATTCCCAAACTCAAGCAATGTGTTGGAAGGTAAACAGTAACTTTAGAAAAAAATAAAAATATGAATTCATTTGAAAATAAAAATAATAGTGACCAAAATCCAGTTACCTCAGAGTTTGAAGCTTGGGTTGGAATTTTATATTCTTGTATTTCTGCCGATAATCAAATTACGGATTCGGAAACAGCATCGTTATCAAGAGTATTGCATTCGAAACAAAAATTTATCGGAATCGATATGGCACCACTTTATGCAAAATCATTCAATTTAAGAATGGAACTGGGGCAATTAAAATACATTTCTGCCTGTTGTGAACTAATTAAAGAAGAAGATAAAGAAACTGTATTCGCTCTTGCATTAGAAGTGTTACTGGCTGACGGAACATTGGAAAAAGAAGAAAAAAACCTAATTGAAGTTTTATCAAATCGACTCAAAATTGATGCTGATATGACCAGTAAAATAATTGAAGTGATTTTCTTGAAAAACAAAGGGAATATAAAAGGGATATAAAAGGCAATTCTGATGCAGTCAATACCTAAGCAGATTAAATCTATTCTATAACCTCTTTATCTTAAAAATATTACGTAATTTAGAGTATTCAAAATAGGAAACCAAAATCAATAGTGACCATTCATCGCTATTGTCTTTAAAACGCAAGGGCTATCAAAAAGAAACTCAAAATAGCAAAGGAAAACTTTCACGAAAGACTGCATCGGGAACCCTTAATTACACATCCCCGATTGAAGTTTATTCCTAATATTGTGTTTAACCTGATTAGCTGTGTCATCACATTTGCTGTGGTAGGAACGTTGTTGTATCTACTGCTGAATTATTTGATAATGAAATTTTATCACTTGGATTAAAGGATTTTAAAAATTAAAATTGACAATAAAATTGATAGTACTCATGTCAGTTTTGTTGAAAACATAATTTTTGTTGCCGTAAGTTTCTCCCACATTGAATTTATGCACATACAATAGTTGCGCATCAAAACCTTTTAAAAATCCTTGAAATTCATATCGAATGTCAGCATTAGTCTGTACATAAGACGGTAATCCGTATTTGTTTAATGCAACGTTTTTTACATCCGGCAAATCAAAATAACCAACTGCGAAATTTGATTTGAATGTTTTTTTAGGATGTGTATATTGTAATTTGGTCATCAGGGCATTTACATCTCCAAAACCTTCATTGCGTTCTCTTGGCATAAACGTATAAAAAGGATCTCGTCCCCATTCTCTGGGCATTAAATACCTTCCTTTGGCTGTAATTCGGTTGTAATTTAAAGTCAATTCGAGCGCTTTATTTTTCCAACCGAGCCTTCCTCCAAAAGTTTGTGAGTTGCTATTTTTTGGAAAATAGGTTTTATTTTGATCTTCATTTCCTCCAAAATTCAGCGCGTTTTGGTAAATGGTTTGAAATCCAAAAAGCAGTTTTGAGTTTGAATGTAAAGGGTAGGCATAGTCCATTTGGAACAAAGCAGTATTAAATATATTCTCTACATATTGATTCCACAAAAGTGTTTTTAGATGCTGTATGGATTCATTTTGCACACCAAAAATATAAATTCCGTTGCTGTCTAAATTCCCTGCATAACCGGATTTTGTTCCATCTGGATTCACACCGGTTGGATAGATTCCTATTGATTCTCCCACTTCAAAATATTTTAGCGTGCTTCGTGGTGAGATTCCGTAGAGGTAGCCTAAATTGATTGTAGTCTTTTTGATTTCATTAAAATCTATCCAAATCCCGTTTACTGCTGTAGGACGCATTCGGCCATCTTGAAGATTAATAAAGGGAGTATTCAGGAGTTGTTTTCCAAGAGTTACATCCGATTTTTTATAGTTGTATTTCAAATATAATTCTTCTAATCGACTTAAAATATCTTTTTTTGATGGGTTTTGGATATCAAAAAGTGCTACTTCATATCGATTGGGAGCATTGGTAACAGGATCTTTTTCAGTAAAGTCAGAGGAACCAATATTAAAAATGTAATAGCCGCTTACGCCAAATTGAAAATTATAAAATTTTGCGGTTTCAAACTTTACGCCTCCACCAAGTGCATTCGCATAATAATCAGATAAACCCTTTTCATTATTTGTATTCATAAAAAAATAGCGAAAATGGCCGCTGAAATATCCATTTTTGAAAGCATTTAAAATCGAGGTAGAATCAATTTTTTCATTACTTTTTTCTTTCCAAACGGTTGGTTTATCTAAAATTTCCTGATGTTGCGCTATTGTATTTATAGAAAAAAGGAGAGAGGAAAGTATATAAATTATTATGAAAAATTTTTTCATTTTTGAAGGTTTAGATTTGGTACAAAAATAATTCCATCAATATAATTGGGAAGTAACTTTTATCACATTGACCAAAAAAAACAAAGCCGAATGTTCTATACATTCGGCTTTATAACTTTTGACTTTACGATTGAAAGACTATCTAAAAGTATAATCAACACCTGTAACTTGAGATAGCAATGTTTCTGGAGCATCCAAAATTATCGCGTTTTTTTCGGGTGTTGGCGTAACGGGAGAATTTTGTTTTAAATATTCTCTCATTACCGTATGCAAAGTTGAGGTTGTATTTTTGGCATCTATAACGCCTTTCATTCTGCAAAGCATATCCACAGGATCGCCATCACGTTCACATGCCATGATGGTATATAGTTTTTCAGAATCGATCGGAATATTTTTCACAGTAATACTTTGCACTCTTTTGTCCATTTCTGCAAAAGCATTGAATTGTACCTCCATTCCCTTGAATTTTACGACCCAACCGCCAAAACGTTTCGAAGCATCTTCGGCAAAGACATTATTTAATTCTTTTTCGAGCCAGTTTTTCAATTGCTTTCCAGTCACTTTTGCGGTTCTTACGGTGCTGTCCACGGGAAGCATATCAAAGATAAATCCGTTTGTGATGGGAATATTTCCTGTTTCATCCGGAGTAGTTTTGGGCGGACAGAAACGGAATCCATTAGAAAGATTAATATCGATTTCAGGAAATTTCCAGTTTAGAGCATTCAAAATCATCGTGTCAATAGGATTTTCTACCACAAAATAACGGTACAAAGGAATCGTGCTATAGCCAATAACCTGATTGATTTGTTCTTGATAAAGAGCTTCTTTCTCTTTTAATAATTTCTCAATTGTAGCATCGGGTTTTATTTTTGGAGAATCGACTTCTATTAATTCATAGCTGTCTTCAATGACTTTTCCGTTGAGGATAGTCAAATCTAATTTCCCAATAAAAGAACCGAAGGCTCCAGGTTCCACCACTTTAGAATACTTACAAACAATAGGTTTGCGGACTCTTTCGTGCGTATCGCCACCCAAAATATAGTTCACACCTTCACATTCTGGTCGGTTTGCCAATGCTATTTGCTGCGATAAACCCAGATGTGCAATTATAATTACATAACTGCATTGTTCCTGATTTCTTAGCACATCCACATAATGAGCCAGATTTTCTTCGGGATTAGTATATAAGATTCCCTTGCTGTAATTTGGACTTTGGCGCAATGGTACCAAAGGATCGGTGTATCCTAAGAAACCAATTTTTGCACCGGCAATATTCCAAATTATATACGGCTGAAAAATAAGTTCACCTCGTTTTCCTTCGCCTAAATCATGGTACATATTTGTACAAATTTTTGGTGCATCAAGAGAACCTAACAGCGTTTGCATTTTTCTTTTTCCATAAATTACTTCCCAGTTTCCAGGTAAGTACAAATCGTAATTCAATGCATTTAAAATGGGAACAAAAGCTTCACCACTGGTTTCTACGCTTAATTCGCTGCCTTGAAACATATCACCGGTATCAATAGTAAAAGTATTTGGGTTTTTCTTTTTTAACTGTTTCAATAAGGTTGCCATATAGGCATAACCGCCCGTTTTTCTAAAAACGGCTTTGCCATTTTCCCAGAATAACTCATCATGCGGATGAATCTGACAATGCACATCGGTGGTTTGAAGAATAGAAATTGTTTGCAGTTTAGAACCATCTATTGTTGTATCCAAGTTTATTTTTTCAGTCTGATTTGCATTTGCAATAGCGGAAATAGGCGAAATAATCGCAGCACCGAGGCCTAATGTCCCCACTGATTTTAGAAAATCTCTTCGGTTATTGCTCATGGTTTTAGGTTTGTTGGTTTAGTTTTTAACAGCTTTTTACAGAAAAACTACAGCTAAATTAATGGTGTAGGATGGTGTAAAATATAATTTACATTTTTAATTTAGAATCCGCCTTTGACGTACGTCCAGCCTTGCTCTTGTTTTTCAACAATTTCAGCAATTCCAACAGGTACATATTCTACTTCTGAAATTAGTTGGTCTTTGTTTACTTTTTGACTTTTCATGGTGTTCTCACACACTAAAAAGCGGACACCTTTAGCCCGAAGCGCTTTTATGGCGTCTATTTGCTTTGATTTTGCAGACATTACTAATGGCAAACCCATACTGTGAATGACGACTTCGTATTTGGCATTTGGCCAATGTGTAGTCATATTTTTCAGCTGGTTTACAATTGCTTTCTGTTGCAAAGTATCAGTAGCATTGGTAAACTGGAAAACGATTTTATGGTTGTTCGGCTTTTTTTGTGCCAATGCGCCAATTGAAATCATACTAAATACAAGAATAAATAAAAGGGTCCCGTTTTTCATAATTGAGTTTTAAGATTGTTTTTTTTCGTTTTTCTTTTTTTCGTCTTTTATGGGTTTAAAAGGTCCGAATTTATGTTGCGCTTCCGTAAAGGTATCAGAAAAAGGACCAAAAGGATGATCCAACGGTTTTTTAGAAATATTGGGCCAGTCTTGACTTAAATCTTTTGATGGTCTATCAAGATTTTCAACATAAGCGGCAATATCCCAAGACTCTTCATCAGATAATTGAGGATTATCATACGTAGCGCCCAGCGGCATATTGTATTTTATATACCCGGCAAAACGACTGATTCTAAATAATCCCGCACCATTATTATATGAATTTTTGCCCCAAAGTGGCGGATACGTATATTCCTTTTTATCTTCTGCCAAAATTCCTTGACCATTCACTTGATGACAACTTGCACATTTGGTATCGTATAAGGCTTTTCCTTTAACGGGGTCTGCAGCGCGATCTAAATACTCTAAATCATAGATTCCAGAGGCATTTGCTTCTTTTCCTTTAGGGACATTACTACCAATATATTCGATATACGCAATCATAGCTTTCATCTCTTTTTCGTCTCGTTTTAGAGGCTGACCATTTAAGCTTCTTTCCATGCAATCATTGACTCTTTTGTAAAGGTCTTCTACTTGTCCGCTTCGCGCTCTCATTTTTGGATACATAGAA
This sequence comes from Flavobacterium sp. 120, assembly GCF_003633605.1. Lineage (NCBI taxonomy): Bacteria > Pseudomonadati > Bacteroidota > Flavobacteriia > Flavobacteriales > Flavobacteriaceae > Flavobacterium > Flavobacterium sp. 120. Next base: position 1,249,744 of record NZ_RBKZ01000001.1, read on the forward strand.
TATACAGAACCGTAATTATTTCCCCAAGGTTTTGTGCCCGCATCTAAGTGGCAATTGTTACAATTCATACCATTAGTAATTTGCTTCACACTACCATTTGGACCCAAATATTTAGCGGTATGTGCAATTAAATCTTTGCCATATTCCACTTCCTGCTTTAAAGTTGAATCAGTAATCAAATTGATATCAGCTGGTTTCCAGAATTTTGCCATTTCGTTTTGTAAAATCACTTTTTTCTCGGCATCGATATAAAGAGAGTCAATATTTACATCACTTTTTTGAAACCAAGCGGTGATTGATGAATTGAAAAACAAGAATAGCAACAACCCTATTATTAAAGAAATAATAGTGATGAAGAGGTAAATTACCCTTTTTATCATCGACCTAAATTGGACTATATTTTGTTTTTCTGAATTCATATTTTTTTAATGAGGTAGTTTATCTCTAAAATAACCATATACCCAAGTTCCCACTACTGCGGATAATAAGGTAACAATCATAACAGTAGCACCTGTTCCAATTTGTGCAAACAATGGTCCAGGACAAGCTCCAGTTACGGCCCAACCCAATCCAAATATGAGCCCGCCGTAAATTTGTCCTTTGTTGAATGTTTTGTCGTGGAACTCAATTTTTTCACCATAAATGGTTTTAATATTGAATTTTTTAATAAGAAATACTGAAATCATTCCCACCACAACAGCACTGCCTATAATCCCATACATGTGAAAGGATTGAAAACGGAACATTTCCTGAATGCGGTACCAGCTGATTACTTCGGCTTTGATGAAAACAATTCCAAACAATAAACCGATGACTAAGTATTTTAAATTATGGTACCACTTGTGTTCCAATTGACTCTCGTTGACACAAACCGTATCTAAGGAACGAGTTTCGAAATCTGTATTTTGATCTTTATTTTGCATAGCTAATAATTTTATAGTGAAAGGATTAAAGGTAAAATGATGTTCGCCATAATCAATCCGCCTATGAAGAAGCAACACGTTGCAATCAAAGAAGGCAATTGTAAATTTGACAAACCTGAAATTGAGTGACCACTGGTGCAACCTCCCGCATAACGAGAACCGAAACCAATAAAAAATCCACCTATAACCATCATAAAAAATCCTTTTAGTGTGATTAAGTTTTCCCACGAGAACAGTTGTTCAGGCAGCATTCCGTTGATATTTGTAACTCCATACGACGCTAATTCTGTTCTTAGATTGTCGTTTATAATAATTGGATTCGGATTTGATAAAAAACTGAAAGCAATAATACCACCAATTAAAATTCCGAAAACGAAAAACATATTCCAGATTTCTTTTTTCCAATCGTATTTGAAAAATTTAATATTTGCCGGTAAACACATCGCACAAGTGTGACGTAATGAAGCACTAATTCCAAAAGATTTATTTCCAATAATTAATAATGCCGGAACTGTAAGTCCAACTAATGGGCCTGCAATATACCAAGGCCAAGGTTGTTTGATAAATTCTAAAATTTCCATATTTGTTGATTTAATACTGCAAAGATTATACTTATAAATGAGGAGTTGTGTTACTTTTGTCACACAACAAAAAAGATTTTAAAAAATTACATTGATTTTATTTTCTAATGTAATAATCTAACTTTTCTCGGAACGAATCACTATTCCAATTTGCAGTGCCAATTTTTGCTAAAATTACATTTCCTTGTTTGTCAATAAGATATGTGGCAGGAATTGTTGATGACTTCATTTCTAAAGGAGGATTTGTAACCGATTGATAGATAGGAAGCGTTAAATTTTCTTTGACCATAAACGCATTTGCTTTTTCAAAAGAATCCGTTGTCACAAACAAAAAGACAATTTTATCCTGATAATCAACATATAATTTTTGTATACTTGGCATTTCGGCAATGCAAGGCGGACACCAAGTGGCCCAGAAATTAATGAATATCATTTTCCCTTCATAGTCTTCTAATGTCACACGCTGCCCCGAAGCATCAACTAATTGCCATTGGTAACTGGAAAGCATTTTTTGATCCGTTACAGCAATAGTTTTAGGTGAAAAAACAATCAAGCGGTTTAATTGTATTTTTACAAAAGTCCCCAAAGGACTAAACAGAAGCAGTGCTATAAATAGGATAAAAGCAATATTTTGCAGAGTAGATTTTTTAGGTGTTTTCCAGTTCATTTTTTATGTTTTTGTAGCATTACTTTCTGAAAAGAAAGAATATTGACTTTAACTTTATAGTTTATTTTAAATTCAACCACTCATTTGTTCCACCGCAAAGCCAGTTGGCATTGTATCCCATTTCTTTTAAAATTTTAGCGCCATCCATCGACCTTCCTCCACCTTTGCCACAAGCGATGATAATTGTATGATCTTTTTTAATTTGATGTATTTGGTTTTCAATTTCTGACAAAGCAATATTTATGGCATCCGGAATATGATTGTTTTCGAATTCTTCTTTGGAACGGACATCAATAATCTGTATTTTTTCATTTTGCTGAAGCGCTTGTTTTGTCTCTTCAACTGAAATACATTCATTTGAGGTGCTATCTATTTCTTTCATGTTGATTGTATTAGTTATTTGTCTTTTGCAAATGGTCTTTCGGCATACGAACTTCGATTATTACAGACGATAGAATCGTGATAACACCTATCAATATAATAGCATAATTCACCCCAAATAAATCAGCGGTTATTCCTGAAATAATCGCGCCTATCGCATAACCTAAATCTCTCCAAAGTCTAAATGTACCAATGCTTTCCGCTCTTTGTGTTGGATTTGTGGCTTGCGCAATGGCTGATAAAAAAGTAGGATAAACTAAGGCAGTTCCAAATCCCAGTAAGGCTGAAATAGTTGCTAATTGATACATTTCTGTACTAAAAGGAATAAAAAGAATCGCAATTCCCTGTACCAGCATTCCCCAAAAAAGCATCTTTTTCTTCGAATATATATCCGACATTTTTCCGGTTATCAATTGTCCAAAACCCCAAACGGTGGGATATATAGCTGTTATGACGCCAATGTTTTCAGAGTCGTAGTTCAAAGAAAGTAAGACAATAGGCAAAAGTCCCCAAATCATGCCGTCATTCAAATTATTGACTAATCCAGCTTGTGTAACAGCACTTAAAGTTTTGTTTTTGAAAGTGGTTTCCAGAAAAATGTTTTCTAATTTTTCTGTTTTATTGGTGGTGTTTTCTTGGTGTACAAATACTCTGGTATCTTTCACAAAAAACAAAGTCAATAAAAAACCAATTATCGAAATTCCAATTCCCAGATAAAAAGGGTAGGGTGTAATGCCATATTTTTGGGCGATATAGCCTGACAGGAAAGCAACTAATCCAACGGCAAAATAACCGGCAAATTCATTGAGTCCCATTGCCAGTCCGCGATCTTTTTCTCCAACCAAATCAATTTTCATCACCACCGTACTGCTCCAAGTAAGTCCTTGACTAATTCCCAACAGAATATTGGCAAAAATCACCCAATTCCATGATTCTGCATGTATCAAAATGAAAGGAATAGGAATTGCCAGAGTCCATCCAAATAGGAGTAAATTTTTTCTCCCGAATCGATTTGCAAGCTTACCCGTAAAATAATTGGTGATGGCTTTAGTAATTCCAAAGGCAGTTATAAAGGAAAGAATAGCTGTTTTTGAAGCAATACCAAATTCAATTTCGGCAAATTTTGGAATTATCGTTCTTTCCATTCCTATCATCCCGCCAACAAAAGCATTTACGATTACCAAAATGGTAAATTGTTTCCAATTTTCCTTTAGTCCGAGTTTCATAGTATTCATATTCTATTGTTGAATGATTTATTTTTAATTCGCAAAAGACCAATATTTTTCCATTTATTCTTGATGTAGCAATAGGAAGTAAGGTATTAAAAAGAGATGTATTGGAATTACTCGTAATATTGTAATTGGTAATCACCAATGTGTTTTTTGTTTTCGGAAATGGATTTTTTATGCTTGAAATAGTTAAGAGTTCCAAGTAAAAGTATCACGAATGAAATAACAAACAATGCCATTTCAATCAGGAAACTATTTTCTACTTTTAATAAATTTCGCAAACTCAATCCTGCAATCAAAAAGTACATTGCCGTTCTCAGGAAGGCAAGAAATGTAGATTGATTGGCCAGTACAGTTCGTTGTAGCGCTAATCGTTCTCTTAAAATTAAGTCTTTGTTTATTGCCTTAGTATCTTTCATATCAGTTTTTTTCGAGTTAATTTCAAAAAGGAGTTCGGTAGTCTTTGTTACATTTAATGCAATAAATTCATTAGTATCTCTTAAAAGGTCTATCAAATTTACTTCTTTATTTACATCAAATTTCGATTTCTAAATAAGTGTGCAGTTTAAAACAAATATATTTCTTGTTTTAAACTGCACACTACTTTAATAGCACCTCTGCTTATTTGCTTATCGCTTCATTTACATCCATCCAAGTACCACCATTTGTTACGTTTTTGAAACCATTTTGTTCCAAAATCATTTTGGCTTGACCGCTTCGATTCCCGCTTCGGCAGAAAACAATAATGTGTTCTTTTCCTTTAAATGTAGCCAATTGATTCGGTACTTGATCCAAAGGAATATTTGTGGATCCTTTTACGTGACCTTCTGCAAATTCTGCAGGCGTGCGAACATCTACTAGAAACGCACCTTCTTTTACTAATTTTTCCATCTGTGTTGTGTCTTTTTTTGAAAACATATTTTTAAAAATTCCGAACATAATTATTTGTTTTTATGATTTTAATACTTTGCTTTGACAAACGAAATCAGTCTTAGGAACTGTAGTTTTAGCTATTGCTCCAAAACCACCTTCAATTTCTGTAAAGTTTCGATATCCTCGTGCTTGCAAAATTGATGCGGCCATCATACTTCGGTATCCTCCTGCACAATGCATGTAAAAATGTTCTTCAGGATTGATGTCTTTTACCCAATCATTGATGTACGCTAATGGTCGGCTGTAGGCTTCATCAACATGTTCTGCCTCATACTCGCTTTCTTTACGGACATCGATTATTTTGCTTTCGCCAATTTTCACTTCTTCTGCAAATTGTTCCGCAGTGATGCGATTTACAGTATCGATTTCAAAACCGGCTTTTTTCCAAGCTTCAAAGCCGCCTTCTAAATGTCCTATTAAATTATCAAACCCAACTCGTGTTAAGCGCGTTACGGTTTCTTCTTCAAGTCCCGGTTCAGTCACTAAAATAATCGGTTGTTTCACATCGGCAATTAAAGCACCAACCCAAGGAGCAAAATCGCCATTGATACCAATGTTTATGGACTGTGGCACATATCCTTTTGCAAAATTACCATTGTCTCTGGTATCTAAGATTAAAGCACCGGTTTCTTCTGCCACAGCTTCAAATTCAGTTGCATTAATTGCTCTCATTCCGTTATTGAAGACATTTTCAAAGCTTTCAATTCCTTTTTTGTTCATGGCAACGTTCATCCCAAAATAGGCTGGTGGAGGCAATAAACCTTCGGTAACTTCTTGCACAAATTCGGCTTCGGTCATATTGGCGCGCAAAGCATAGTTTGTTGCTTTTTGTTCACCAATGGTTGAAACAGTTTCTTTGCTCATATTTTTTCCACAAGCAGAACCAGCGCCGTGAGCCGGATATACGATTACATCATCTGCCAGCGTCATTACTTTGTCTCTTAACGAATGGAATAATATGGCAGCCAGTTCGTCTTGTGTCATGTGTGCTGCTTTTTGAGCTAAATCTGGTCGGCCAACGTCGCCAATAAATAAAGTGTCTCCAGAGAAAATGGCGTGGTCTTTTCCGTTTTCATCTATTAATAAGTACGTGGTACTTTCCATAGTGTGACCTGGCGTGTGCAATACTTTTATTTTGATGTTGCCAATTGCAAATTCTTGGTTGTCTTTGGCAGAAATAAATTCAAACTCAGGATTGGCATTAGGGCCATAAACAATTGCGGCTCCAGTTTTTTTGCTCAAATCTAAATGTCCTGAAACAAAATCAGCATGGAAATGGGTTTCGAAAATGTATTTCAATTTCACACCGTCTTTTTCCAGTCTTTCCATATAAGGTTCAGTTTCACGAAGCGGATCAATAATGGCAGCTTCACCATTTGAAGTAATATAATAAGCACCTTGTGCTAAACATCCTGTATATATTTGTTCTATTTTCATATTCTTAAATTTTTTCTTTATTAAATTATAATACAAAGATATAGCATGAATTTAAGGAAGATAGTGACAAATGTTACACAACAAAAAAAGTTGTTGTAATTGTAAATTTTTAAAATATAATTCTTGTTTTTTCTGGGAATTGCAACACACAACTACTTTTAAAAAACAAAAAAACACCAGCTATTCAACTGGTATTTCTATTATTAATTAACCAAACCCAAAAAACTAATCAATAACTATAGTGTGTGTTACAAACTCAGTAGCCGTTTTTTTGAATTTTAAATTGTAAGTTCCCACAGCTGTCGATTTAAACTTGTAAACAACAGTTTTGCTTGTTGGAGTCGTTCCACAATCTGTTCCTTCATACTTTGATTCCACTTCAATCGTTTTTGTGTTGGCAGCTGCAGTTTCGATAAACTTGTTGTAAGACCCACAATTGTTGTCCACTGAAAAAGTCACAGTTAAAGGAACTTCAACATTTATGTCTCCGGTTACAGCGCCTTCAACTTTTGTTACCAATGAACTTTTAGTCACTGCATTTGGTGTGTTGTCATCATCGCTGCATGATACGAAAGCTGTTGAAATTAATAGTACAATGACTGCTGCTTGTAATCTGAAATTTTTCATAATTATTAAATTTATTTGTTGCTCTAAGGATGTCAAAGAGAATGAAAGGTTGCTTTTTGCATGTTGTTAAAAAATGCTTTGGCGATTATTCAATCATTTATAGTTCTCTGAATGAGTGTACTAAAACAAATATTTTTTTTAATTATTTTTTTAACAAATAGGCTTATTACAATGTTTTCTTCTCAAATGGAATATATGATTTTCAGTTTAAATGCAATTGAAACTAAAAAATCCTTCTCATTTTAGTATTAAAAGGAGAAGGAATTTTTGTTCTAAAGTGACTTTTAAAATTCAATTTAGTTTCGATTTTTTATTAAATTTTATTTTAGAAAAAGCTCTTTGGTTATAATATAAATTCCCATTACTAAAACAAACCAACCAAATGCGGGTTTCAGTTTGTCACCATTAATTTTTTTTGATAATGCAGTGCCAATGAAAATTCCAACAATTGCAAATGTTGAAATGGTAATCAGAAATTGCCAATTGATTCCATTTTCTCCTCCTTCTCCAAAGAAACCAATCAACGATTTTGCAGCTATAATTACCAATGATGTTCCAACTGCTTCTTTCATAGGAAGCTTACTTAATACGACTAATGCCGGTATAATTAAGAAACCGCCGCCGGCTCCCACTAATCCTGTAATAACACCAACAATTGCACCTTCGATAAGTATGAGTGGGTAATTGAATTTTTGTTCTTCGGACTTTTCGGTTATAATTTTTTTGTCTTTTTTGATCATGCTATACGATGCGGCAATCATAATTACGGCAAAAAGTAACATCATCAACAAGTTTTTTGTAACTATAAATTCTCCAATGGAAAACACTTCTTTTGGAATTGCAGGAACAATCAAAGCTCTTGTGGTAAAAACCGCAATGATTGACGGAATACCAAAAACAATTGCTGTTTTGATATTTACTAACCCTTTTTTGAAATAGCCCACAGTGCCCACAGCACTTGTAAGCCCTACAATAAATAAGGAATAAGCAGTTGCTAAAACGGGTTCAATAGCAAATAAATAGACTAAAACTGGTACGGTAAGAATACTGCCGCCACCGCCTATTAATCCCAATGCAACGCCAATGAGTATTGATGTAAAATAACCGATATATTCCATAAGTTGTAAAATTTTATACTGCAAAGATTGTCAGTTAAAATTCCACGTACAGTAACATTTATCACACAGGAAAGTTTTTTCAAAAAATAAATTAGAAAAGGAAAAAATATAAGAAGGAAATCAGTAGTAGAAGCAATGCTTTTAATCAGTTATAAAAAAAAACAGCTGCTTTTGATAAGCAGCTGTTTTTTATATTGTAGTAGTCCTTTTTTTTAATCAGCAGGTTTTTAAATTAAATCATCGAAAGTATTTAAAACTGTACTGAAAATTTTAATGTTCTTGCGTTTTTGATGTAATTGTTGATCCGGCAGAAGCTATTACCACAAAAACAACCGCTAAAATTTCATTAAAAGTAAGGTATTCTTGTAAAAATATAAAAGCACAAATTGATGCTGCAGCAGGTTCTAAACTCATTAAAATACTGAAAGTACGTGCAGGAAGTTGTCCGAGTGCTTTCATTTCTAATGTGAAAGGAATTGCACTGGATAATAGCGCGAGTGCTACTCCTAAACCTAAAAGTTGAGGCGTAAGATTACTTAAGCCATTTCCTAGAATTCCAAAAGGGACAATAAGTATAGATGCAAATAGCATTCCTATGGTCACTGCGTCTCCACCTTTCATTATTTTTGAAATTTTTCCTCCTAATACGATATAAGCTGCCCAAAGTGCACCAGCCAAAAGAGCAAAAAGCATCCCCCAAATATCTAATCCATTATTTGACCATGGAGCAATTAATACGATTCCTGCCGCAGCAAGAAGTACCCAGAAAAAATCTATGATGCGTTTTGAACCAAAAACAGCTACTAGTAACGGACCTATGAATTCCAGTGTAACAGCAAGTCCAATGGGAATTCTCTCAATGGAAAGATAAAAAATCAAATTCATTGCGCCCAAGGATAAACCATAAGGAATAACTAATTTCCATTGGTCAGCAGTTACTTTTTTTAGGTTTGGCCTGTAAACAGCCAATAATATTAATGCGGAGATGCCAATTCTTAAAGAAGCTGTCCCGGCAGCACCAATAGCAGGAAAAAGACCTTTGGCGATAGCCGCCCCAGATTGTACACTTATTATTGCTAAAAGTACGGCGGGTAATGGAGGTATGTTGATCTGTTTAAGTTTCATGAAGGGTTGAATATAGGCGGGTAAAACTACAAAATTTATAATTTAAAGTAGGTATTGATGTAAATAATCATTGGACAATAAAACACAAAAAGCAATCAATTGTGGCTACATTTTTACCGTTTATTTCATCAGCTCTTACTTGTCCTAAAATATACTGTGACTACCAATAACAGTTTTGGTAGCATGTTTTAGAATACTATGACTAATAAATGAAGAGGGTATAGCAGCATCAGCAAAAATATTTTTGTCTTTTTTATGCTCCATAAAATTAAATTAATTTCTTTTTTACCAGTTCATTAACTCCGCCTGTTAGTGAATATACCTTTGCATTTGGCATCACGGACAAATATAATAATGCGGCTTTTAAACTTCTCTTTCCAGACTGACAAACAAATACAATCTCTTTATCTAATAAATCATCTAAATTAGAATTTAATGTGGGCAAAGGAATCGATAAATGTGAATAGAAATCTAAACGGGGCTTTTCTATAAGTTCCCGTACATCAACTAAAATAGTGTTTTCCCTAATTTCCAACCATTGTTCAAATTCAATCTCGATGACATTAGTTGGGCTATAGTTGCATAACCATTCATAATCTGTATTTTCAAAGGCTTCTACAGAAGCTGGAATATAGTTGGAAACTTCTGTATTTGGAGTCAAATACATAGTGAAAAACTCCTGATTTAATGCGTTGTATGTCAGGATTCTGTTTGTTAATGGTTTTCCAATGCCAGTTATAAGTTTAATGACTTCCGTTGCTTGTAAAACTCCAATAATACCTGGTAATACTCCTAAAACTCCTGCTTCGGAACAGTTTAAAACTTCATTATTATTTGGTGGTACAGGAAATAAATCTCTATAATTGACTGTTTTTTCCTTTTCGTTTATTGGAACATTAAATACGGCCACTTGTCCTTCAAATTTTGAAACTGCCCCAAATACTAATGGTTTGCCAAATAATACACAGGCGTCATTTATCAAATACCTGCTGGCAAAATTATCTGTAGCATCAACAATAATATCATAATCCTTGAAATGATTAATACAATCCTTTTGCGAAAAGTGCAGTTTCCAAGTTTTAATATCAATTGTGTCATTCATCAAAAGGAGTTTTTCTTTGGCAATAGCCACTTTAAAACGTCCCACATCTTGTTGTCCAAATAAAATCTGTCGGTTTAAATTGGAGTAACTTACTACATCATCATCTGCAATCCCAATATGCCCAACACCAGCAGCAACTAAATATTGTAGAATAGGGCAACCTAAACCTCCGGCTCCAATAACTAATACTTTAGCGTTTGAAAGTTTTTCTTGTGCTTCTAATCCAAATTCATTTAGCATTAGTTGACGTTGATATCGCTCCTGTAAATGTTTCATATTTTGTTATTTTAACCACCAGAAAACGGAGGCATAAAGGCGATACTACTATTTTTTTCTATTGAAATATTGTCTGTTACCATTTGTTTATTTACTGCGATTGCAAATTTCAACGATGATAAAGCAGGGAATTTCTCTAGGATTATTTTTTTTAAGTTGTCAGTAGTGTCGACATAATCAATAACTAATTTTGAGCAACCGGTAATGTCCGTTAATTGTCCAAAAAAAAGCACTTCTATTTTCATAAAATAAAATTAATCAGGTAAATAATAATTTAATGGAAGCCACTAATAATGCTGTTGCTAAAATATATTTAAGGACCGATTGATTGAACTTCTTAGCACCCAACCAAGCACCCAATATCCCGCCAATAAAGGCTACGGCAACAAAAGCAAGCATGTCGTTTTCAAATTTGACACCCTTTGATAATTGCCCCGCTAAACCGGATACCGAATTGACAAAAATAAATAATGCACTAATAGCTGCAGTTTGTTTTTGGTTTGACCAATGCAACATTAAAAGTATTGGCGAAAGTAGAATACCTCCTCCAATACCAATCAGGCCAGAAAGAAATCCGATACTGGCACCGATAATAATTGTCAATGCAAGCGTATTTTTTTTTAACTCTGAATCATTCGTATTTGGATATACAAAAAATTTTATAACTGGTATTAAGAGTGTTAAACCCAAAACTTTTTTATAAATATCTCCGTCTAATGATATCATGCCGCCTAAAAACGAAAAAGGAATTGAGGCTAGGGCAAAGGGGAGAAAAAGTTTCCATTTGAAATGTCCTTCGCGAAAAAACAGCGTAAAGGAGACCAACGATACAAACAAGTTTAATACCAATGCTGTTGGTTTCATAAAATTTGGATCAAAACTGAAAATAGCCATTAATGCTAAATAACCGCTTGCTCCACCATGACCTACGGAGGCATATAAAAATGCAATGATAAACAGTAATAAAAAAAAGGATAATGATAACGTCATTTTGTAATTTTAAAAAGGAAATAAATGTACTTCTATTTCCTGACCTGATTCAATTTTTGATGCATTTTCTGGAATTATGGCCAGACAATTAGCGTTAGCAAACGAAGAAAGTTTATAGGATTCTTGGCCCGTTTCAAGATAAACTAAATCATTATTATGCGACGCTTTTAAAAAATGTGTCATTCCTACCTGCTTATGATATTCTTGTGTAAGAACCATTTTTTTAGTTTGCAATTTTACGTTGCGTTCGGTCATAATTCCAATTGCGGGAAGTACATACTCATAAAAACAGGTTAATACCGAGGCTGGATTTCCAGGAAGACCAAAAATAACTTTTTCCGTTTTCATTCCAAATAATAATGGTTTACCGGGCTTCTGTTTTATCTTATGAAAAATGGGATTTACAGCACATTTCTCCAATGCACTCATGGTAAAATCATAATCTCCAACACTTACACCGCCCGAAATTAAAACGAGATCATTTACTTCCAATATTTGTGATAAAAGAGTCTGTAATTGATTCAGATTATCCTCAGATCTGTAAATAGTTACGTTATTAATATTCATTTGATTTAATGCAGATTGCAAGGTAAATGAATTGGATTCAAATACTTGACCATATTCTAAATCTTCTCCCGGCAATCGTAATTCATTACCGGTGACTAAAATTCCAACGCTAGGATTAGGATATACTTTGACTTTAGCAATGCCCATACTCGCCAGAAAACCTATAGTAGCCGGTTTTAAAACGGTTCCTTTTTCAAGTGCTTTTGTTCCTTTTTTTATTTCAGAACCAATACTTCTGAGGTTAGTTCCTTTATTTAAACTTTCATCATTTACAGTTAGTTTATCTGATTCGATCAATGCTTTTTCTTGCATTAAAACAGTATCAGCAGCTAACGGAACGGCAGCTCCCGTAAAAATTCGGACAGCTTCGCCCTGCTTTAATTCAAAAGTTTGTTTGCTTCCAGCTGCAATTTCTCCCACCAATTTATAATCTGAACGATTATCGTCAAAAGCAAAAGCATATCCATCCATGCTGGACTGAGGAAATGCGGGCACATTTTCAGGCGCGTAAATGTCTTCCGCCAAAACCAATCCGTTTGCTTTTTCTAATTGCATCACTGCAACGGGTAACGATTTGACATGATTTATTATTAATTCCAAAGCGCTGTGTACCGAAATCATTGTTTCCATTTATGCTGAATTTTAATAGGCGTAAGATGCAAATAAAATCAACGAAATGCGCAAGTAATCATGGATTTTATTGAATGTATCAACAAGCATATTTATTCTTTTTCGTTGTGTAAATTTTCATAATCTTCTACTGTGTCAATATCAATAACTCCTTTATCGAAATGTACTGTAGCTACATCCTGTTTTCTTTTTTCGATGATTTTTTTGGCACCAATATCACCTTCAAGCAACATCAGTTCTGGAAAAATCGTTTTGTGAAAAAGGGCAGGAGTTCCCATAATACCGGCATAGGAACAGGCAGAAATTGGCAATCCGGATTCGTCTTGAGCATCAATCAGTTGTTCTATATGCTGATTATTTATGTAAGGTTGATCGCCAACAAGTATTATGACGCCATCAACTTGAGGATACATTTTATTCATGGAAAAAAGCCCTTTTCGTAAAGAGCTAGCCATTCCTTCTTCCCAGTTTTCATTAAGTACAATATCAAGTCCCAGAACATCGAGATGCGCTTGAATCAAATCAGCATTGGCACCTAAAACGGCAATTACAGGATATAATTTTGATTGGCAAGCCATTTTTGAAACCCGTGTTAAGAGCGTCATACCATCAAATTCAAGTAATTGTTTTGGTTTTCCCATGCGACTGCTTGAACCTGCTGCCAAAATAATTATACCACATTGCTTTATTTTATGATGCATTATAAATTTTGATATCTTCTATTTGAATGTCTAATGAGTCTCTGGAATGAATGACTTCATTTTTGGTTTTTAGCATACCACCCATTTTCCCAGTCAATACGGCTTGAATTTCCGCTATAATACTGAGTGCAATTTCTTCTGGTGTTTCTGCTCCAATATCTAAACCTGTCGGACCATAAATTGTTGCCACTTTATCGGCATTTAAATGGATGCCTTCATTATGTTGTATTTCTTCCAACATGCGATGCAACTTCTTTTTTGGTCCCAAAATACCTATGTAAGGAACAGCAGCAGTACATAATGATTTTAACATATAATAATCACATTTGTAACTGTGCGTTACTAAAACAAAAAAAGTACGATTATCATACGCAAGATGTTCTAATGCAACATCTGGATTTGCTACCAAAATTTGTGAGGCGGTAGGATACCTTTCTTTGTTGGCATGCGTATCTCTTCGGTCTACAATTCTAAAATCCCATCCCAAGACATCTGCAAACTTCATAAGCGGAATAGCATCATTTCCTGCTCCTAATACCACAAGGGAAACTGGCGGATGCAAGAATTCAAAAAAAGCAGTTACTGATACGTCACCTGATTTGTATTGTTTGAAAACAGATTCGCCATTTTGCATGACATCCGTTATGTCTTTTAAAACCGCATCTTCAAACTGTTGTAGCGGTATTTTACCGGAAAGAGTTCCATTTTCTTCTAATAGTAAACAAGTGCCATATTGGACATTTTGATTATTATCTAAATCAAATAAAGTAACCAAAACTGCTTTTTGACGAACGGCTAATGCTTTACTCAGCAATTGTATTGGGTTTTCTTCTTTTTCAGAATCGATGCTTTCGAATAATACTTGTATAAGGCCTTCACATCCTAAATGAATTCCCATTTCTGAATCGTCTTCTTTTGAAGTGTCATAAGTAAAAAGAGTATTTTTTTGCTCAGAAATAGCAAATAAGGCTTTTTTTAAAGCATCACCTTCTAAACAACCGCCGCTTATGGCACCGGTAATTCTTCCGTCATCATTCACTAACATTCTGGCACCGGGTCTTCTGTAAGAGGAACCATCTAAATGAACTACGGTTACTAGAGCTGATTTTATATTTTTCTGACTGGCAACGTCATATTTTTTAATAATTTCTTGAAGTTCTTTCATTTGAAAATTAATGGAATTATAAATAAATATTTAGGATAATTTAAGGTCAAAAGGCATCTTTTTAATGCGCTTTCCGCTAATTGAAAATATGGCATTTGCTAATGCTGGTGCAAAAGGAGGTAAGCCAGGTTCACCAACGCCTTTTATTTTTCCGCCATCTGCAAGAATGTGTACTTCAATTTCTGGCGTTTCATGCATTCGTATCATTGGATTATCGTGAAAATTACTTTGCTTTATTTTCCCGTTTTCAATGGTAATTCCCGTTTTTATAGCCGCTGTCAAAGCCATCACGATGGATCCTTCAATTTGATTTTTTACATTATCTGGATTTACTACTTCTCCCAAGTCAATTACGGCATACACTTTATCAATTTTTATAGTATTGTCTTTTGTAACTGATACTTCGACTACATGGGCACACAATCCCGCAAAAAATTCCCATTGCGCAACACCTCTGCCTTTTCCTTTTGGTAATGGTTTGTCCCAATTGGAAACTTCTTTTAATTTCAATAAAACTCTTTTGGTATCGGAATCTTTGTCTAGCATTTGCAATCTAAAATCTAAAGGGTCTTTTTTGACTTTATGCGCTAATTCATCAATAAAACACTCATGGGCAAAAGCGACAGTTGAACTGGTTACCGATCTCCATGCGGCTACAGGCACATGAAAATCAGCATACACATATGAGGTTTTAATATTTGGAATTTGATAAGCCTGTTCTCCAATTCCCTCTATCATAATCGCATCGACTTTTGTTTTATCGAAATTTGGACCTACCGAATCAAAATAAGAAGGGCTTATCACTTTATGTTGAAAGCTAATTAATTCTCCTTCTTTTGAGAAACCACCTTTCAACTGTGAGAAAGTCATAGGGCGTACGGCACTATGTTGTGTGGTATCTTCTCGAGACCAAATTACTTTTACGGGTTGCTCTATTTGCTTTGCAATATTTACGGCTTCTATAACATAATCAGTATACAATCTTCTGCCAAATCCGCCTCCAATAAATTTGGAATGTAAAGTGATATTCTCTGGTTTCATTCCAATTTGGCTATGAAGGTCATTTGGTCCTAAACCGGTAATAGCACTAGGAACCTGAGTAGAGGTCCATATATCTACCTTTTCACCATTTACATGTGCGATACAATTCATCGGTTCGAGTGTATGGTGAGCCACCATAGGAGTTTCATAAAAGGATTCCACTGAATTTCCAGGTTCCGTTTTAACGCTTTCTACATGTCCTATATTCTTATCCAGTACACCAGCTTCTTTGGAAAGGTTTCGCAACTTATTTTCATAGTCGGATAAATTGAAATTTTCATATCCATTTGTATCCCATTCCACTTTCAATACTTTTCGGCCTTGAAGGGCTGACCAGTATGATTTAGCAATAACTGCCACTCCGGAATATTGATATTTTCCAACAGTTGTTTTGGCTTCCACAACTTTAATGACTCCGGGAATTTTTAAGGTTGCATCAGCATCAAAACTTTTTAAAGTACCACCAATTACCGGGGAACGAAATACAGTTGCATATACCATATTGGGAACTTCTACATCAATTCCATACTCTGCTTTTCCAGAAACTTTTAAGGGTACATCTGGTCTTTGAATAGATTTTCCGATAATCTTAAAATCACTTTTGTTTTTAAGTTTCGGTTCTTTAGGAACTTCTAATTTTGAAGCTTCTTCGATTAAATCGCCATAAGAAAGATGTTCCTTTGATAGCTTAGAATGTACGCTTCCGTTTTCGGCATAACAAGATTCAATTCCAATTCCCCATTTAACACTGGCTGCCTTAATCAGCATCTCTTTTGCGGCAGCGCCAATTTTTCTATACGCATCATAATTTCCTCTGATGGAAGAACTTCCTCCTGCTGCCTGGCCGCCGCCAAATTGTTTCTCGCCGCTGGTTTGAACTATCGTTATTGCATCAAGCGAAACTTCTAATTCTTCGGCTATAAGAGCTGGAACAGATTGAAAAGTACCTTGACCCATTTCGGGCTTAGTATTGAAAATTGTTATTTTTCCGTTTTTCTCGATTTTTACAAAAGGAGTAAAATTACTGGGTGCATCTGTAATAAAAGCTGCGTTTGCAAAACCATTAGAAGTAGCTCCTAACCATAATGCAAAACTTGCTTTACCTGTATTTTTAATAAATTGACGTCTTGATACCATTTAGTTAGTATTTAGAATTTATAATTTATAATTCTCTCTATGCAACGAATTCAATATGTTACAAATTAATAGGCTTTGTAATCTTTAGTGACAGCTTTTTTAGCTTGTTGTATTTCACTTGGTAAAACTGCCTTAGCTTCATTTTTCCATGAATTTCTGACATAGTTTAAAACATCAGCCACTTGTTCATCAGTTAAATCAGTAGCGGGCATTTCTCCATCATAGTTTACACCATTAACTACTATTGGTCCACGTAATCCAGTTGTAACCACTTTTATCAATCGATTTTTATCTGCAAAATAATCTGATTTTATCAATGTTGGAAAAACGCCTTCTATACCATTTCCTTCTTCCATGTGACAGGATGCACATTGTGTATTATAGACCGATTTACCGCGTACAATACTTGCTTTCAAATCAAAATTCTGATTGAATGATTGCAGCGTTACTGCCAATATTAAAACGACTACTATTGAAAAAACTATTTTCATTTGTTTTGTATTTTTAAAATTAAACTTTTGCTAATTCGAAAGGAAGCTTTCTAATACGTTTTCCTGTCAAATCAAATATTGCATTTGTTAAAGCAGGAGCAAATGGAGGTAATCCAGGTTCTCCAACACCTCCGGCATCGGCATCATTTTCCATGATATACACTTCAATAGGTGGAATATCTGTTATACGAGGCATTTTATACGTATTGAAATTATTTTGAACCGTTTTACCATCTTTGAATGTGATTTCATGAATCGCTGCAGCACCTAATGCCATAACAATACTTCCTTCCACTTGTGCTTTGATTATATCTGGATTTACATACCATCCACAATCAATTACTGCCCAAACCTGATCGATTTGAATTTTATTTTCTGCGTTTTTTGAAACTTTCACAATTTGTCCCACGGTACTGCCAAAACATTCCGTTATAGCAACGCCATATCCTTTGCTTCTGTTTTTCCATCCGGAAACCTCTTCCAGTTTATTCAGTAACTCACTACTTCTCTCATCTTTAAGATAGGTTCTTCTAAAAGTTATTGGATCTTTCGCTGATTCAGCAGCGAGCTCATCCATAAAACTTTCATACGCAAAACCATTGGTAGAAGCATAAACAGAACGCCACCACATAGTAGGTATTGGTGTTTCAAAAGGAATATCAACAATACTTAAATTCTGAATGTTGTCTACGTATGGTTTTAAAAATCCTTCCGTGGCACTTCTGTTGGGAATATCTTTTGCTCCGCCTCTCCAATGACTATTGTTCTGACCTGCAATAGATACTTTAAAAGCACTTATTTCATTATTTGCAACCACACCTTGACAACGGTATGAAATGCCGGGTCTGTAGGGACCTTGCGTGGCATCGTCTTCTCTGGACCAGATAACCTGAACCGGCGCATTTATTTCTTTAGAAATCATCGTGGCTTCATGTGGGTAATCCATAAAGGCTTTTCTACCAAATCCGCCTCCCAGGAAAGTCATATTAACAATGACTTTTTCCCTTGCAATTCCTAGTTCTTTACTGATGTAATCTTGAACCCATTCCGGAGCTTGTATTGGCCCCCATATTTCTATTTTATCTTTTTGATAATGTGCAATACAATTCAGTGGTTCCATACAACTGTGCGATTGATACGGAGTAGTATATACAACATCAATTTTCTTTTCTGCTGATTTTATAATGGCGTTTGAATCTCCTTTTGAAACAAAAGAAAGTCCCTCATCTTTTTGAAGCGCTTCCTCCATCCGACGATAAATATCCTCGGTATTCAAATGTTCAAATCCGGTATCGTCCCAGTCCACTTTTAAGGCTTTTTTTCCTTTCATAGCTGCCCAAACAGAATCAGCCACAACTGCTACACCTTCTCTGAACGTATTGAAAACTCCCATACGAACTACAAAAACTTGTTTTACTCCCGGAATTTTAAGCGCTTCAGTAGCGTCAAAACTTTTTACCTTACCACGAAGTCTGGGGTTTCGTTCCACCATGGCATACAGCATTCCCGGAATCATTTTATCGATACCAAAAACGGCTGTACCATTTGTTTTCAAAGGCGTATCTTGTCTTTGAAGTGGTTTTCTAATTAATTTATATTCGGATGTTTTCTTTAAAACAACATTTTTCGGAATATCAAGTTTTGATGCCTCCAATACTAATTCACCGTAGTGTAATTTTTTACCACTTGGTCTATGAATTACATGACCATCTTCTGCATAACATTCCAATTCAGAAACATTCCATTTATTACTGGCTGCTTTTATTAACATTACACGGGCAGTGGCGCTCAGATTCAAAAGGTTTTTATAGGATCCTCTAATACTGGAACTGCCTCCTGTAATTTGATTTCCATACTTCACATTATCGCCAGGAGCGAAAACTATGTTTACTTTATCAAGATCTACATGAAGTTCTTCAGCGATTATTTGAGGTATGGATTGATAGACTCCTTGTCCCATTTCGGCTCTGTGACTATAGAGCGTAACTTTACCTGAAACATCAATGTATATCCATGAATTAAGCTCAATGCCGCGATTCTCAGCATCAAAAGCAGTGATTAATTTAGGTTCTTTAGCATCTGCAGGTAAATAATATCCTAATGTAAGAGCAACTCCTGTTAAACCAGATAGTTTTAAGAATTTTCTTCTTGATATAGTATCTATGTCCATATAAAATATAAGAATAGGTTATTTTAGTACTCTTCTCAAGGCTTGTTTTCTGATGCTTTCTTGATGGCTCGTTTGATACGCGGATAGGTTCCACATCTACAGATATGCCCTTGCATTGCGGCATCAATATCGGCATCATTAGGAGAAGCATTTTTGGATAATAATGCTGCGGCAGCCATGATTTGACCCGATTGACAATAGCCACATTGAGGAACTTGCTCTTCTATCCAAGCTTTTTGAACCGGATGCGAATTGTCGTCTGATAATCCTTCTATGGTCGTTATGTTTTTATTTGCAACAGCAGCTACAGGCAAAGAGCAGGAGCGAACCGGCTGACCGTTTAGATGAACTGTGCAAGCACCACATTGCGCGATACCACAACCATATTTAGTTCCTTTTAACCCTACAAAATCTCTGATTGCCCAAAGAAGTGGCATTTGAGGATCTACATCTATTGAATAATCCTTACTATTGATTTTAAGATTAATTATTGCCATATAATATTATTTTTTAAGTAAATGAAAATCAACATATCTGTTACTGCAAGTTAATGAATTTAATAATTTAAAATTTATACAATTCAAATAATATATTACTAAAATCAAAAAATTAAAATTTTGAAAAAAAACATTGGTTTTAAGCAGAGTAAAAAGATACGTTTTATAATGTTTTTTAAAATTAAAAAGAACGATGATACTACTGAATACCATCGTTCTCTTTACAATTCTGACTATAGCAAAAGGCTAAAAGTATAGCGTAATTTAGCTTTTTAGCGAAGCCATATCAATTACAAAACGATAACGAACATCACTTTTTAGCATTCTTTCGTAGGCTTCGTTGATATCCTGCATTTTGATTACTTCAATTTCAGATACAATATTATGTTCTCCACAGAAATCAAGCATTTCCTGAGTTTCTGCAATTCCACCAATTAAAGAACCAGCTACAGATTTTCTTCCCATAATCATCGGAACAGTATTCAAAATAGGTTCCAAGCCACCCAAATAACCTACCAAAACCAAAGTTCCATTAGTGTTTAAAGTCCCTACATAAGGATTAACGTCATGAACATAAGGAACGGTGTCAATTATTAAATCGAATTTTCCATTTACAGCCTTCATGTGATTCTCGTCAGTTGAAATAACAACAGCATCTGCACCCAATTCGAAAGCATCTTTCTCTTTCTCTGGTGTTCTGGAGAAAAGGGTAACTTCGGCACCCAAACCTTTGGCTAATTTAATGGCCATATGCCCCAATCCACCTAAACCTACAACGGCAACTTTACTTCCTTTTCCAACTTTCCAGTGGCGAAGCGGTGACCAAGTGGTTATTCCCGCACATAATAAAGGTGCTGTAGCAGCCAAGTCAAGATTAGCAGGCACTTTTAAAACGAAGTCTTCGTCTACCACAATTTTTTCCGAGTAGCCTCCAAAAGTCATTCCGCCTAAATGCTTGTCTGCTCCATTATAAGTACCAATAAAACCGTTAGAGCAGTATTGTTCCAAGTCTTGTTTGCAATTATTGCATGTCTTGCATGAATCTACCATACAACCTACAGCAGCAAAATCACCTACTTTTAGTTTAGTGACTTCGTTTCCTACTTTGGTCACTTTGCCCACAATTTCGTGGCCGGGAACCGCAGGATAAGTGGTAAATCCCCAATCATTTCTAGCAGTGTGTAAATCAGAGTGGCATACACCACAATACAAAATTTCGATTTCAATGTCTTTTGCAGTAGCATTTCTGCGTTGGATATCCATTTGTTTTAAAGGGGCATCAACGGCAACTGTACCGTACGCTTTTACATTTGTTGTAGTGTTCATTTTTAAAGTGTTTTTATTAAAAAATAGTATTTATAGTTTTTTGTTTTCCAGAGTCATTTATAATTAAATAAATTTAGTAAATAGTTTGATTACTAGTATAATAAAAAAAAATATTGTTTTCGAAAAATCAAATATTACGGAATTTTATAGGGCTTATTTGAGTGTATTTTTGTTTATAAAATTGGTAATTTTATTATGTTATCCATTTTATAAAATAACCAAATTTTAAAAGATTATGAGCTAATATGTTTATGAAGCTGTTCGTAATCATAAAAAAAGAGAGAAATGATTAAAACTTCTCTCTTAGTTGTGGTCATTAAGACTATTGATAAAATCGTATATACTTGTTTATAGAAAATAGTCATTTGGAATTTAATGCATTAATTTATTCCAATACTAATTCACCCAAAGCTTCTTTACTAAAGCCTTTTAGTTGGTCATTTTCTCCTGCTTTTATTTTGCTAACCCAATTCGGGTCTGATAAAAGAGGTCTTCCTACTGCTACAAGATCAAAATCACCTCTGTCTAAACGTCTGGTTAATTCATCCAAAGAGGTAGGCTGTGAACTTTCACCCGTAAATGCTCCGAAGAAATCTCCAGAAAGTCCAACAGAACCTACAGTAATAGTTGGTTTTCCAGTTAATTTTTTTGCCCATCCTGCAAAATTAAGGTCATTGTCTTCAAATTCCGGTTCCCAAAAACGACGTTGAGAACAATGCAAAATATCGACACCGGCATCAATCAAAGGACTAAGCCAAGCTTCCATTTCTTGAGGTGTTTTTGCCAGTTTAAAGTTGTAATCCGAAGGTTTAAACTGAGAAAGTCTCATGATTATGGCAAAATCTTCACCTACTTGTTTTCTGATTTCTTTAATCACTTCTACGGCAAAACGAGTACGTTCTGCTAAGGTTTTACCACCGTAATTATCGGTACGCAGATTCGTTGCATCCCAGAAAAATTGATCGATCAGATAATCGTGAGCACCGTGAATTTCGATACAGTCAAAACCTAATTTTTTGGCATCAGCAGCAGCTTTTCCAAAAGCAATAATGGTATTTTCGATATCATTTATTGTCATGGTAGTTCCATTGCTAAAACCCGGTCTGTTTAATCCTGATGGTCCTTCAAAAGGTGCTGTTGGAACCCAACCAGAATGGTGATTGTCCATAATTCCCATGTGCCATATCTGTGGTCCCATCTGTCCACCTGCAGAATGCACGCCATCAATCACTTGTTTCCATCCTGCCAAAGATTCCTCTCCGTAAAAGTGAGGTACATTGGCATCATTTGATGAAGAAGGTCTGTTAATCACAGTTCCTTCAGATAATATTAAACCTACTTCGCCTTCAGCTCTTTTTTGATAATAAGCTGCTACAGCATCTGTTGGTACTCCATTTGGAGAAAATGAGCGCGTCATAGGCGCCATTACAATTCTATTTTTAAGATTTAGCGTCTTCAATTTGAAGGGCGTAAATAAGCTATTAGTATTCATATTGTTTTATAGATTAGATTCGATTATTTTGCTCAGTGCTGTAAATGCTTTTTCGTTGCGTTTGTAATAGGTCCATTGTCCAACACGGGTAGATTCTATAAATCCAGCGCGTTGAAGAATTGATAAATATTCTGAAACTGTTGATTGGGTGAGTCCCGCTTTGGCTTGTATTTGTCCTACGCAAACTCCGTGTTCATAACATTCAGCCATTTGTTCGGGAAAATTTATTTCAGGTTCTTTTAGCCATTCCAGTATTTGTAGTCTGGACTTGTTTGATAATGCTTTAAATATTTCTGTATGATCCATAGTGCAAATATATCGAGTTTTCCCGATATGCCAATTTAATATGAATTATTTAGGATATATTTAAGAGAACGAGTTGTTGAATATTTAGGTTTTCTTATTGTTTTTCTGGGGAAAATTTATCTGATTTTATAAAATTTTAGAGAATAGTACAAACAAAAAAAGCCTGTAAATAGTAGTATTTACAGACTTTTGATTTCAATAAAAAAATAATTAGTGAGCGCTAAGAATCTCGAATAAAATTGCTTGCGTTGCTGGTTATCCTATTAATTGAGTAAATAAATCATGCCTTTCATTAAGGTATTGGTATTCGAATCCTTTGGTATTCATATTCGTTTTGATGGACTGAATATCATTTGGATTCTTCAATTCTAACCCAACAACTACTGATCCTACTTCACGGCTATTTTTTTTGGCAAACTGAAAATAAGTAATGTCATCATCCGGGCCTAATATATAGTTTACAAATTCCTTTAATGCTCCGGGACGTTGCGGAAACTGAATCATAAAATAATGCATTAATCCTTCGTAGAGTAATGAGCGTTCTTTAATTTCGGCAGTTCTTTCAATGTCATTGTTACTGCCGCTCACAATGCAAACTACTGTTTTGCCTTTTATTTCTTCTTTGTAAAAATCTAATGCAGCGATGGTTATTGCTCCGGCAGGTTCGACCACCATGGCTTCTTCATTGTACAGTCGTAATATGGTGGTACATACTTTTCCTTCGGGAACCAGTATAATGTCGTCTAGATTTTTTTTGCAAATATCAAAAGTCAGGTCGCCCACTTGTTTTACGGCAGCTCCATCAACAAACTTATCGATAATATCTAATGCCGTGTTTTTGTCATTGTCAATTGAAGTTTTCATCGAAGGCGCTCCTTTCGGTTCTACACCAATGATTTTAGTACTAGGACTCAATTGTTTGAATACGGTTGAAAGTCCGGAAGCCAGTCCGCCACCACCGATGGGTACAAATACATAATCTATAGGTTCTTTATACGTGTCTAAAATTTCTAACCCAACAGTTCCTTGACCGGCAATGACTTCTACATCGTCAAAAGGATGGATGAACGCTTTGTTATTTTGTGTGGCATCGGCTACCGCTTTTGCGTAAGCGTCATCAAAAGTGTCTCCTGTCAAGATAATTTCGACATAGTTTTTTCCAAACAATTGAACCTGTTTTACTTTTTGTTTGGGCGTGGTTTTTGGCATGTAAATTTTCCCCATTATTTTCAAAAGGTGACAGGAAAAAGCAACGCCTTGCGCATGATTTCCAGCGCTGGCACAGACAATTCCGTTTTCTTTTTCGGGAGTGGTAAGTGTACACATTTTATTATAAGCGCCTCTTATTTTATAGGATCGAACGACTTGTAGGTCTTCGCGTTTTAGTAGAACTGTTGCTCCAAATTCCTCTGATAAATTTAAGTTTTCGATTAGTGGAGTAGGAGAGACAACGTTTTGAAGTTGTTTTTGTGCTTGTTGTATAGTTTTAAATAAAGTCATTTTTTTAGTATTTGGAATTAAAAGGAATTCATGGGGTCTAATTCGGCTATTTTTGTGGCTAATTGTTGGATTGTTTCTTTGTGTGTTTTACTGGTATAAACGCAATAATCAGTTTCCCGAATAATTGGAAAGGCATTGATAATTGATGCGACTTGTTTTTCTTTTTCATCGGAATTCGGAAACTTAAATAGTAGAATTTGGTGAGTAAAAAGTTCAGCTTCAGTCTGAAAATAACATTTGAAAACTTCAATTATTTTTTCCATTTGATACACTATGTTTTGAACGGCTTCTTCTGTTTCAATAAGCGTAATCGTAAAGCGATATAAATTTACTGTTTTGCAAAAAAATACGGAGAAGCTGTTTATGTTTGTTTTTCTTCGAGTCAAAATAAGGACCACTTTATTGATTAATCCTTCCTGTTTTTCACTGAAAAGTGTTATTGTAAATTCTTGTTTCATTGCTGAATAGTTTGTTTTTAGTTAAAAAAAAGCCTTTCTCAATTTGAACTGAGAAAGGCTTTATTAGAGAATAGAATCCTGACTCGTCACGTGAAACGAATAATGATAATTACGATACTAATAATTGTTGCTAATTTTTTCATGTTTGTTTAAAATAAAAAACCTCCCGATTGGGAGGTTTTATAAATTGTATATTGATTACTTATTTATATAACACCTCGCCATAATTATCGAATGATAATTATAAT
This sequence comes from Flavobacterium sp. 120, assembly GCF_003633605.1. Taxonomy (NCBI): domain Bacteria; kingdom Pseudomonadati; phylum Bacteroidota; class Flavobacteriia; order Flavobacteriales; family Flavobacteriaceae; genus Flavobacterium; species Flavobacterium sp. 120. Next base: position 1,274,862 of record NZ_RBKZ01000001.1, read on the forward strand.
AATGACAATGATGATGTTAACTAAGTGTTTCATTTTTTCTTGATAAGGTGCAAATGTATTGATTTTTAGGAAACCGAAATAATAATTTATTATTTCTTTACTGTTTTTTTATTTTCAGCTATCATAAGTAGATACTGAACTAGAATTTAGATTACGATAACAGATTGATATCAGTAAGATAGGAAACATTAAAATCAATGCAACAAATCACTATAGCGTCTTTGGGCGATAAACAATAATCAAGATTATAACCAGATGGTTTCTTTTTGTTTGATGTGATTTGAAATTTTTAAAATGTCTTTTAGAATAGTTCTGGCGGCTATCTCTTTACCTGAGCTAGCTCCCTGAATTATGATTGGGTTTTTACTGTTTGTTGTAGTATATATTTCTATTAAATTTTCGGCGTTTTGTAACTGACCAAGCGCGGAATTAATAGGTACAGAAATTAATTTTACCTCTATTTTTTCACTTTCAATATCAAATTCTCCAACGTATCGTAAAACATGATTCTCATTCTGAGTCAGTTTAGCAATTCTATACGGTTTATCTAATAAATTTTTATTGTTTTTGTATACTGACTTTGTATGGGTTTCATTGAGAGTAGGTATTAATAAAGGCATAATTTGTACCTCTTTCAATTCTGCTTTATGCTCTATTTCTCGGGCTAGAATTACTAATTTTTCGGCTTCAGCATTTCCGGAAAGATCTTCACGGGAATCAGTTTTGGTATAGCCTAATTTTTCAGCATCTTCAATTATTTTTGAAAACGGAATGTCTTCATTTCCAAATCTATTAAAGATATAACTCAATGAACTGGAGAATACACCTCTGATTTTTGTGATTTTTTCCCCTGAAAAATGCAATTCTTTAATGGTGTTTAGAATTGGCAATCCCGCACTAATATTTGCTTCATATAAATAGTCTTTATCGAATTTTTTTAGATTTCTACGAATTTCAGTATAAAAATCATGATGTAATATATTGGCCTTTTTATTAGCAGCTACAATATTAAAACCATTTTGTATTAATGAAATGTACGATTTTACAATGTCGGGACTATTGGTTGCATCAACGGCAATCAAATTTTCTAATCCCTGATTTGTGGTATATTCTATAATATCTTCGACTCTGAAAGGAATGGCAGATTGTGCAAAATTTGCTTCCCAAGTATTCGCCAAACCCTCTTTTTCAAAAAAAGCTAAACTGGAATTGGTTATGATTGGGAAACGCAATTCGATAGTATACTTTTCCTGAAAAAAATGCTGGCTTTCCAGAACCTGTTGGATTAAATTGCCTCCTACATTTCCAATTCCAAAAAGAACTATGTTAATTCTAAGCGCTGACATAATTTTGTGTTTTATGATTTAAAAAAATAGGGTTCAATATATCTGCTAATTGGTTGAATTCTATCAAGAATGCATCATGTCCATGAATAGATTGAATTTGATGGTAAAAAACATTTTGTTTTATATTTTTTAGTCCACGGTAGGTTTTTCGGCTTTCGTCAGCGATGAACAAACAGTCAGTGTCAATCGTAATGAGATGAATGTTAGATTGAATGGTATTGGCTACAGCCAAAAAATCTTGTCTACTGCGGGTAATATCATTCGTCTTTAGCAAATGATTCATCAACTTATAAGCTGCCAATCGATACCTGTTTTTCAACTGAATTCCATGACCGAGCAACCAATTTTCGATTTGAAGAATGGAGGAACTGTCTAATTTGTTTCTTTGAAATCGTTGATTTACATATTCGGGCGTTCTGTACAATAAAGTAGCATGCAATCGTGCATCAACAATTGGGTCGTCCGAGTTATTGAGAATTTGATCTTGTATTAAAACATTCGCAATTACCCAATCAGTAGCTTTCCAATCAGTGGCAATTGGAATTAAATTTTCAATTCTTTCGGGTTGTAAAGCCGCCATTTCCCATGCAATTGCACCACCTAAACTTCCACCAATGACGGTAAAAACAGTTTCTATTTTTAAATAAAATAAGCCTTCCCAAAAAATTCTAGCAATATCACGAACGGTGAAATCACGGTAGTTGTCTATTAAATTCCCAACTTGGTCATCGTATCCGTTTCCTGGAATGTTAAAAACAATTACGGTAAAATAATTAGTATCAATGGATTTGTTTTCTCCGACAATTCCGTTCCACCAGCCGTTTTTTCCGGAAACGGTTGAGTTTCCTGTCAAAGAATGATTCACCACGACTATTGGTGCATGACCAATGGGCGGACCAAAAACTTGATAGGATAAAGAAATATATGTTTTCTGTTTCCCTATTTCTAAATCAAAATTAAAAAGATCTATTTTTTCTATATTTTCCATTTTTTACGGTTTTAAGATTCAAGTAGTTTTTTGTTTTTAGAAAAGCAGCCTTTGGAACCAAAAACAAACCAAAGGCACGCTTTTCAACCAAAAAACAAAAATTAGTATTGTTGTATTTCTTGAAGTTCTTTGATACTTGCAAAAGCAACTTTCAAATCTGTTTTTAAGTCTTCAATATCTTCTAAACCAACTGAAAGTCGAATCAAATCTTTAGAAACCCCTGTTGCAATTTGTTCCTCATCTGTTAATTGCTGGTGAGTTGTGCTTGCCGGATGAATAATAAGTGATTTAGTATCTCCAATATTGGCTAAAAGTGAAAATAATTGAGTCTCATCGGCTACTTTTTTAGCGGCTTCAAAGCCCCCTTTTAATCCAAAAGTAACGATACCGCTTTGTCCTTTTGGTAAATATTTTTGAACTAAATCATAATATTTACTTGTGCTTAAACCAGGATAATTGACCCAAGCCACTTCTTCTTGAAGTTCTAACCATTTTGCTAATGCCAATGCGTTTTGGCTGTGTCTGTGTATTCGAAGCGGTAAAGTTTCTAATCCCTGAATGATCTGAAAGGCGTTGAAAGGACTCAAAGCGGCACCAAAATCACGCAAGCCTTCTATTCTCACTTTTGCAATAAAAGCTGCATTGCCTAATGCTTCATGATAAATTAACCCGTGATACCCCGCCGAAGGTTCTGTAAACTCAGTAAATTTTCCATTTGACCAGTCAAAATTTCCTGCATCAATAATAACGCCTCCAAGTGAAGTTCCGTTTCCTGAAATGTATTTTGTCAGGGAATGAATTACAATATCGGCTCCATATGCAATAGGATTGAGTAGGTAAGGAGACGCAACGGTATTATCAACAATAAACGGGACTTTAAACGCCTTAGCCTCTGTTGAAATTGCTTTTAAATCCAACACATCTAATTTTGGATTTCCTAATGATTCTACAAAAAAGGCTTTGGTATTTTCTTGGGCAGCATTTGTAAAATTTGAGGGCTCTGTAGGATCTACAAATGTAGTGGTAATGCCCAATCTTGGTAAGGTCACTTTTAATAAATTGTAGGTTCCGCCATAAAGACTATTTGACGCAACTATGTGATCACCGGCTTTCAATAAAACCAAAAAAGCCGTTGCAATTGCTGCTGTTCCTGAGGCAGTAACCACAGCTCCGATTCCTCCTTCCAAAGCGGCTAATCGTTGCTCTAAAATATCATTGGTTGGATTATTTAATCGGGTGTAGATAAATCCGGCTTCGGCTAAGCCAAATAAATTGGCGGCATGTTCCGAATTATTGAAAACATAAGAACTGGTTTGGTAAATAGGAACTGCTCTGGTTCCTGCGTTTTTTGTTACGTCGTGACCTGCATGTAATGCATTTGTTTCAAATTTTTGTGTGCTCATGATCGTTAATTTTTAGGGTTATTTAGTGTTTTTTCTTGTTTTGTTTATGGATATAAAAAAACCTCTGCGGTTTGCAGAGGTTCTATTTATCTTTTTAAAATTAATTATAATAGAAACGCTGCGGAAAATTCCGGCATCATTTTACACATATTGCAATTGATTAATTTCATTTGTTTTTATCTTTTGTTGAGGCAAATGTGCAAACTATTTTTTATTCCACCAAGGAAAAATTGATTTATTTTATAAATTCTATAGAAATAGTAGAATTTAATATTATTTCAAAGTATTTAATACATTGTTTTATGAAATATTTATTTCTGATTTTATTTAATGGTAAGATGTTGAGAGTGTTATTTAAGAGCTTTAATATTTGTAGTAATAACTATAAGAATATTGAAATTCCTTCCTATTAAATTGGAATTATACTATTTATGTCTGGGAAGATAAAACAGGAGTTGTAGAGTTTAGCAAAATTAGACCTGGAAATGAGGCAATTCCCGGAGCAGTCAGCAAAAATTAACGAAGTTTAAGTATCCACATATAAAAAATTTGTATTTTGACACCAAAACAATAACTATTTATTAGAATGTCACAAAAAACAAAGCAATTTACAATTCATGAAGATTGGACAGTAGTACTCTTAGGTTTCCTGATTATCGGGTTATCCCTTTTTGTTTTTCTTCCCTCGGTTCCTGTATTCAAGTGGTCAAATGATACGGATTTACGCAACGATGTATTTGATTACGGGAATTTACAAATCATTATGGTGCAGTTTGTGTACCTTATTTCTATTGGGAGTATTGGTGCTTTTTTGACTGGAAAGTCAGTAAAAAACTTCTTGATGGGTTTTCCTGTCGTTTATTTATTAACCGTTATAGCATTGATTATTGCAGGAAACAGCGAGATAAAAGGACTCAATTTAGAGGCTGTAATTTTCAGCTTGATTATCGGTTTGTCTATAGGTAATTTTTTTACGCTTCCAGAATGGTTTAGAACAGCACTTTCTACAGAAATTTTTGTAAAAATTGGATTGGTATTATTAGGGACCAGCGTCATATTTTCAGATATTCTTAAAGCAGGTTCTTTGGGATTGATACAAGCTTTGATAGTCGTATTATCGGTTTGGTATTTTGCTTTTTGGTTGTGTAAAAAACTAAAAGTAGATGACGAGTTGACCATGATGATATCCAGTGCGGTTTCCATTTGTGGAGTTTCGGCAGCTATTGCCACATCAGGAGCTATTAAAGGAGACTCAAAGAAGCTTTCGTATGTTATTTCGATGGTTTTGGTTACTGCCATTCCAATGATGATTTTTATGCCGATAATTGCCAAATACTTTAATTTTCCGGAAGAAGTTACCGGGGCATGGTTAGGCGGCAGTATTGATACTTCTGGAGCAGTAGTAGCTTCGGGTTCCTTGGTGGGAGAAACAGCTTTGAAAATTAGTACTATCGTTAAATTTTCTCAGAATGTATTATTGGGTTTAGCTGCTTTTGCTATTTCGGTTTATTGGACATACACTCAAAATGCATCTGATGGAGCTACTGTGTCTAAACCAACTTTAAAAGTGATTTGGGAACGTTTTCCAAAATTTGTTATCGGGTTTATTGCAGCTTCATTACTTTTTTCTTTTTTACTCACATCTGACGCTCGGGATGCAGTCAAAGACGGATTAAAGAATTTACAAGGAATTTGGTTTGCTTTAGCTTTTACCAGCATTGGTTTAGAAACCAATTTTAAAGATTTGTTCAGCAAAAACAGTAAAAAACCGCTTTATGCGTTCTTAATTGCACAGTTGTTCAACATCATAATTACACTTATTATTGCCTTTATATTGTTTGGTAAATGATAGTTTGATTATCATAGATAGTCCTAAAAAAATCCATTTTACAGTTTGTAAAATGGATTTTTTATTTTGTGGAGTCACTGAGATCAAAATCGAACAGCTTTATTAGATCTGGTTTTCATAGTTTATCGATGAACATTTTAAGTTGAGTCTATCATAAAGGAAAACTACTAAGAAAGTAATCACATGTTTGCGATTTAGTAATCTTGGAGAAATCAATGGCTCAATTGAGGTGCAGGAATTATGTACTCATCAATGGATTTCATTTAATACTGTTTTTAAAAGAACTTCAATCGTTTTCGCTTTCTTTTACTTGTTAAACATAATTAAAATTGTTTTTTTCTTTCATTACTTTCATTACTTTTGGCCTCCAAATGAGAGTAACTGTATTTTTTTTATACCTGTTTTTCTATCTGCAAAGCGGAGGAAATTATGTTCATGCTGCTTCGCATGACAACGACATTTACAGCTCATTAATTTCCAAACTTGTACAAGCGAATCAAGTAAAATTTGCTAAGACTGGTTCGAGCAGTATAATTATTAATGCTGACGGTTTTGATCTAGAAGAGGAATGCTCCAACAGCGATTCTCTTAAAAACAAAAATTTAAACAAAAATTTTACTGAAAAATTTGGCATTTCAAAAGTTTGGTATCAGACATTTTCTTGTCAGTCTATCATAAACTATTGTAATAAGAATTTTAAAATCTTCGCGCCATTTTGTGGCCAGTCATATCCTATTTATATTATTCAGCAGGTATTAAGAATTTGATTAATACTGAAATCAGTTACTAAATTTATGAGATTGCTTACTTTATGAACGCTTTAGGCTTTCATTTACGGTATGGCAGTTCCAATATTTTTTGGAAACTGATGACTTTTTATGTCTAAGGAATTCCCAATTCCAAGTATTTAATCGCTTAATTTCCATTTTATATCATGAATAAAATACTCGTGTTCACGGGCTTGATTGCCTTGTTGTGCCTAACAAGTTGTACAACAAAAAAAGAAGAAAAAGAAGAAGAGACAAAATTTATTGTTACCAATCCCATAAAAATTGATACTTCGTTTACCAAACAATATGTTTCACAAATTCGTTCCGTACGTAACATTGAAGTTCGAGCGCAGGAAAAAGGATATTTACAAAACATCTATGTAGATGAAGGTCAATATGTAAAAGCAGGTCAGCTACTATTTAGAATTATGCCGGGAATGTATCAGGCAGAATTGCTAAAGGCACAAGCAGAAGCTAAAGGCGCTGAGATTGAATTACAAAATGCCAAAAACCTTGCCGACAAAAATATAGTTTCCAGAAACGAGCAGTCTTTGGCTCAAGCCAAATTAGAGCAGGCAAGAGCAGAAGTGGCTTTGGCGAAACTTCATTTATCATTCACTGAAATCAGAGCGCCATTTGCCGGAACTATTGATCGCATTCCCTTAAAATTAGGGAGTCTGATTGATGAAGGGGAACTGTTAACCAGTCTGTCGGATAACAGTCAAATGTTTGCCTATTTTAATGTTTCAGAACCGGAGTACTTAGAATATCAAAGCAATGTAAAAGATCGTGCAACTAATAAAGTAGGTCTGCTATTGGCTAATAACCAAGTGTTTCAATTTAAAGGAAATGTCGAGGTTATTGAAAGTGAATTTAATAATGAAACAGGAAATATAGCCTTCAGAGCACGATTCCCAAACTCAAACAAATTACTGAAACACGGAGAAACAGGATTGGTTCAAATGAATGTTCCGCTTAAAAATGCTATTGTAATTCCGCAAAAAGCTACGTATGAAATTCAGGATAAAAAATATGTTTTTTTAGTAAATAAAAACAATGTGCTGGAATCAAAGGAAATTATTATTACTGGTGAAATCCCCGATTTGTATGTTGTTTCCAGTGGAATTACTGAAAATGACAAGATTTTACTGGAAGGTATTCAGAAAGTTAAAGACGATGAAAAGATAAAGTATGATTTTGTAAAATCGAAAGACGTCATCGCTCATTTGCGATTAAAAACGGAATAGGTTTATAATTTTCAATTTGGTTTAACCATAAAAAATAAATATAATGTTTAATAAATTTATTCAAAGACCAGTTTTGTCGATAGTAATATCGCTCATAATAGTCTTTTTGGGAGTCTTGGCGGTAACCAATTTGCCGGTGACTCAATTCCCTTCCATTTCGCCACCAAGGGTAAACGTAATAGCAGATTATCCGGGATCAAATGGAGAACTGATGATCAAGTCCGTAATCATACCATTAGAAAAGGCACTCAATGGAGTTCCTGGAATGAAATACATGACTTCAGATGCGGGTAACGACGGAGAAGCCAGTATTCAAATAATTTTTAATTTGGGTACCGACCCGAATCAAGCAGCTATAAATGTTCAAAACCGTGTAGCCTCTGTAGTCAATAAATTACCGCCATTAGTGGTAAGAGAAGGAGTGAAAATTACGCGTGAAGAATCGAGTATGCTGATGTATGTGAATCTTTACAGTACGGATAAGAATACGGATCAGAAGTTTTTATACAACTTTGCCGAGATTAATATTCTCTCTGAATTAAAAAGGGTAAATGGAGTAGGATTTGCAGATGTTTTGGGTAATCGGGAATATGCGATGAGAATTTGGCTTAAGCCAGACAGAATGTTAGCCTATAAAATTTCTGCAGAGGAAATTATGGAAGCCTTAGCCAATCAAAGTCTAGAAGCGTCACCGGGTAAAACAGGAGAAAGTTCAGGTAAAAGATCGCAAGCATTTGAATATGTACTAAAATATTCTGGCCGATTTACTACTAAAGAACAATACGGAAATGTAGTACTTAGGTCTAATCCTGACGGCGAAATTTTACGATTAAAAGATGTCGCCAATATTGAGTTTGGAAGTTCTATGTATGATATTTATTCGAACTTAAACGGAAAACCTTCTGCTGCAATTGTTTTGAAACAATCCTACGGAAGTAATGCCAGTCAGGTTATTAAAGATGTAAAATTAAAATTAGCTGAAATCAAGAAAAATTCTTTCCCAAAAGGAATGGATTATGAAATCAGTTATGATGTATCTAAATTTCTGGATGCTTCTATCGAAAAAGTAATTCACACTTTGGTCGAAGCCTTTATTTTAGTGGGTTTGGTAGTATTTCTTTTCTTGGGCGATTGGAGATCAACTATTATCCCGGCCATTGCTGTGCCTGTTTCCCTTATTGGAACCTTTATGTTCATGCAATTATTCGGGATTACACTAAATCTTATTACTTTATTTGCATTAGTATTAGCCATTGGAGTCGTCGTCGATGATGCCATTGTGGTTATCGAAGCCGTCCACGCCAAGATGGAGGAAGACCATCTCTCACCGCTAAAAGCTACAAAAAAAGCGATGCACGAAATAGCAGGAGCAATTATAGCGATTACATTCCTGATGGCTGCGGTATTTATTCCGGTGGCATTCATGTCCGGGCCTGTAGGGATTTTTTATCGTCAATTCTCGATTACAATGGCAACTGCTATTATTCTTTCGGGTATTGTGGCATTAACGCTTACACCGGCACTTTGTGCGATGATGTTGAAAAGCAATCACGGCAAACCAAAAAAGAGAACGCCAATAAACCGCTTCTTAGATGGATTTAATACTAAATTTAATAATACTGCCGAGAAGTATCAAAGCGTTTTAAGTCGCATTGTAAACAGAAGAACCATCACTTTTATTGCGCTTATAGGTTTCTGTGCAGGAACTTGGTTCATCAGCAGTACTGTTCCTTCAGGATTTATTCCTAATGAAGATCAGGGGATGTTTTATGCCATCATCCAAACGCCTCCCGGTTCCTCATTAGAAAGAACGGATAATATTGCTGAAAAATTACAGAAAATTGCCGAAACCATCGACGGTGTGCAATCGGTATCTGCTTTGGCAGGATATGAAATTCTTACGGAAGGTACGGGTGCCAATGCTGGAACTTGTTTGATTAATCTTAAAGAATGGAGCGAGCGAAAGCATTCTGTACAAGAAATTATGACCGAATTAGAAGAGAAAACTAAAGATATTCCGGGTGCCAATATTGAGTTTTTCCAACCGCCGGCTGTGCCAGGATATGGAGCCGCAGGAGGTTTTGAACTTCGTCTGTTGGACAAAGCTGGGTCAGGGGATTACAAGAAAATGGAAAGCGTTAATAATGATTTCGTTAAGGAATTGAATAAGCGTCCAGAATTAGCATCTGTATTTAGTTTTTACAGTGCCAGTTTTCCTCAGTATATGATGAAAGTCGACAATGATTTGGCACAACAGAAAGGGGTTTCTATTGAAAACGCTATGAACACTTTATCAACATTGGTGGGTAGTAACTATGAAATCAGTTTTATCAAATACGGGTTTAATTACAAAGTCATAGTACAGGCCGCTCCTGAATATCGTGCTTTACCGGAAGATATTTTGAAACTATATGTGAAGAACAATAGGGACGAAATGGTGCCTTTCTCCGCTTTTATGAAGTTGGAAAAAGTATATGGACTATCAGAAATCACCCGACATAACATGTATAATTCTTCTGAAATAAGTGGTTCAGCTGCGCCAGGTTACAGTAGTGGAGCGGCCATTAAAGCTGTACAAGAAGTAGCAGAGTCAAAATTACCTCGAGGTTTTGGTATTGATTGGGCGGGTATTTCTGCTGATGAGGTTTCACAAGGAAATCAAGCCATTTGGATTTTTCTAATCTGTTTAGGTTTTGTCTATCTTGTTTTAGCAGCACAGTACGAAAGTTTCATTCTTCCGTTGTCAGTAATCCTTTCTTTACCGGCAGGAATTTTTGGAGCCTTTCTTTTATTGAAGTTGACAGGCTTAGAGAACAATATCTACGCTCAGGTAGCCATGGTGATGCTGATAGGTTTATTGGGTAAAAATGCAGTTTTGATTGTCGAATTTGCAATTCAAAGGCATGCTTCCGGAAGAACGGTGCTTCAAGCCGCAATGGAAGGTGCTAAAGCCAGATTCCGTCCTATATTGATGACCTCTTTTGCATTTATAGCAGGTTTGATACCACTGGTATTTGCTACTGGACCGGGTAAAATTGGTAATAGAACTATTGGTACAGCAGCTGCAGGAGGAATGCTGATAGGAACTATATGTGGGGTATTTGTGATCCCTGGACTGTATTATGTTTTTGGTAGAATTGCTGAAAAATATAAACTGGTAAAAAATGAAAAAGAGAATCCATTAACCGAAGAATTTGATGATAATCATGTCTAAAATAAAGAATTATAAATATATTATCCCGCTAGGTATTTGTCTGGCAGTTGCAGGTTGTACACCAGTTTTAGCACCTTTGGTTGAAGCCAAAGCTGTTCCGGAATCTTTCAACAAGAGTACGGATACTACCAATATAGCTGCGATGCCTTGGCAAACCTATTTTAAAGACCCGAATTTGATAAACCTGATTGAAATTGCTTTAAAAAACAATCAAGAATTACAGATTACTTTGCAGGAAATTGAAATTGCTAAAAACGATATCCGTGTGCGAAAAGGGGCTCTTTTACCAAAAGTGGGTATTGGAGCAGGAGCAGGAATTGAAAAAGTGGGTAGATACACCAGCCAAGGTGCCGGAGATGCTTCAACTGAAATAAGACCAGGTCTAGAAATGCCAGAACCATTGGGTGATTTGAAAATAGCCGCTTATGCCAATTGGGAAGTGGATATTTGGAAAAAATTACGCAATTCTAAAAAAGCATCTATAAGTAGGTATTTATCAACTGTTGAAGGGAAGAATTTTGTGATAACCAATCTTATTGCAGAGGTTGCTGATTCGTATTACGAATTACTGGCTTTGGATAGCCAATTGGATATTGTAAAACAGAATATTGCCTTGCAAAGCACCGCTTTGGAAATTGTGAAATTTCAGAAAGAAGCCGCTAGGTCAACTGAATTGGCTGTTCAGAAATTTCAAGCTGAGGTAATGGCTTCCAAAAGTATGGAGTTTGAGATTCTTCAGAATATAAATGAAACGGAGAATAAAATCAGTTTCTTGTTAGGGCAATACCCGCAGGAAATAAAGAGAGACAAATCTAATTTTATTAGTTTATTGCCTCCGGTAATTCATTCTGGGATTCCTTCTCAATTGTTAGCGAACAGACCCGATATCAAACAAGCCGAAATGGAATTGGAAGCAGCAAAACTAGATGTAAAAGTAGCTCGCGCTGAGTTTTACCCTTCATTAGATATTACGGCAAAGGTAGGTGTAAATGCTTTTAAGGCATCGTACTTGTTTACATTGCCAGAATCATTATTGTATTCATTTGTGGGAGATTTTGCAGCACCATTAATCAACCGAAATGCAATAAAAGCAGAGTATAAATCTGCGAATGCCAGACAAATTCAGGCTTTGTACAACTATGAGCGTGCAATTCTTAAAGCGTATCTGGAGGTTTCCAGCCAGCTTTCTAAAATCAATAATTTGGAAAAAAGTTACCAACTGAAAGCACAACAAGTAGATGCTTTGAGCCGTTCGATTGCTGTAGCAGGTGATTTATTTAAGTCTGCCAGAGTAGATTATTTTGAAGTTTTGATGACCCAACGCGATGCTTTGGAATCCAAGCTCGAACTTATTGAGACTAAAAAAGAGCAACTCAACGCTGTAGTTCATGTTTACAGGGATTTAGGTGGCGGTTGGAAATAAATTAATTTGAGTTTCTAAATAACAGTACGTTACGAATCAGATATAAAAAAACATTTTTAGACAGTAGTAAGCACAAGTTTACTACTGTTTTTTTTGTTTTATAAGAACAGATTTAAATTTGGTTTTGATTCTGCTATTATTGTTAAGTCTTGATTTCGCTGAAATTTAGACATAAAAAAACCTTGTAATTCAATTGATTACAAGGTTTTCTGTGGAGTCGCCGGGAATCGAACCCGGGTCCAAACAAGCAACTAAAAAGCTTTCTACGCGTTTATTTCCTGATTAGGTTTTCGATAGTGTGCTAGGCCAGAAACAGCCACACAATACTTATCTTCTTAATTTCGAAATCCACCCGAAGCTTATGGAAATCTAGGTTTATTTTTACGGTTCCCCTAAATTGACCGCCACAAACCAAGGCTTTCAAGGAGAATCCAGCTTTCCTATCTGATAGGAACGTGGCTTAATCGTACTATAATTCGGATTATGCAGCTAAAGCGTAGTTATTTTCGCCGTGTAAAATTGTAAGATCTTATATTTACGAGCAAGGTCTCAATGCTCGACGTGCTTACTTCTCAATTCGACTCGCTGTCAAAACCAGTCGACCCCTTTTTTATTTCAAAATCCAAAATTTGAATTTTGAGTTTGCAAATGTACACTTTTAAACTTGAATTAGTAGTGCAAAACTCCCAACTCTATTTCAAAAATCATTCCTTTTTTTATTCGTCTTTTAATTTGAACGGGTAGTCCCCAAATAAAACGGCTAACTTCCTAACATCATATGTTTTTCGGGTAAATTTATTGGATAACGCAATAATGGTAACGCTTTCTTTTCTCAAGGTAATATAAGAGGAAGTGTTGCCATGCCACCAACCGTTATGAAAATAAAAGTTTTGTCCGGTCTCCCAATTGACCATTCTAATGCCTAAACCATAGTTTTTAGTGCCTTTGCGTTCATTACTGTATCCTTTATATACTAGACTTAACAATTTTGGTGTTAGGAAAGCTGAACTGTTTCTGGCTCTGTCAAATTTTAATAAATCACGAGGTGTGGAGTAGATATTCTTATCTCCATAAATCGCATCTAAGTAGTCCTTTCCAATTTCGACTTTATTGCCTTTGTAGGAAGTAACAGCGGTGTCTTTATCTCTTTCATAATCAAAAACATAGGTGTTTTTCATGCCTAATGGTTCAAAAATGATTTGTTTCATGGCATCTTTGTAAGGAAGTTTTGTGATTTTTTCAATTATTAATGCCAACATGGCATAATTAGTATTGCAATAACTAAAACGAGTATCGGTTTTGAATTCTAAACCAATATCCTTTGTTGCCATGATAGTCAGGATATCTTGATTGGTAAGTATGTTGTGTCTATCCCAGATGGTTTTATCACGATCCGTAAAATAAGCATAATTACGCATACCACTTCTGTGATTCAACAAGGTTTGTATCGTAACATCAGGATACGGAAACTCTTTCAAGATAGTATTCACCTTTTGATCTAAGTCAAGTCTTTTAGCATTTATTAGTTTTAAAATAGCCGTTGCCGTAATTACTTTACTCACAGACGCTATGTGGAGCGGAGTAGATTTAGTAATTAATGTTTTATCTCTAAAATTGGAGTAGCCTTCGTATTTTTCATAAATAATTTGACCATTTTTAGCAACCAGAAAACTTCCGTTTGCACTATTGTTGGGCCAGTTTTTTTTATAAAAAGAGTCAATGGAAATCTTTTTTGAATTGATGTATTCGGCAGTTAATTTTGTCTCAGGTTTGCGTAACGGCTTCATCTTAGGTAATGTACTCTTTGGGAGTTGAGCATCACTTAATTCTATTTTCTTTTTCTCATTATTGCAAGAGCTTAAAACCAAAAAGAGGAGGAATATATGTAGTATATTTGTTTTTTTTATAAAATTCATTTCTGTAGTGCTAGAAAGGCAAATATATAGAATCAATGTCTTTTGAGACGTTGTTTTTTTGAAACCTTAACACTATTTTATCAGTAACAAAGAAGAGCAATTTTTGTATTATTTTGTACATCAGCTTATAGTAGTTTCTTGCTGGTTTTTTTTATGAAAAAAATAAATTGAATTTCGTTTAAATTGTTATATTTGTAACAAATAAACCAAATAAAGTTATAATAAAAACAAATCAAAAGCATAAAAAAATATGAAATTCGGAATTTTAAAAGAAAGAAAAAACCCGCCTGACAGAAGAGTTATTTTCTCACCTGATGAATTGGCCAGATTAAAACAGCTGTATCAAGGTGCTTCTATAAAAGTAGAAAGTTCCGATATTCGGGTTTTTACGGATGAACAATATAAAAATTTAGGAATTGAAGTAACCAATGATATCAGTGATTGTGATGTTTTATTTGGGGTAAAAGAAGTTCCAGTAGAAAATTTGATTCCTAATAAAGCATATTTCTTTTTTTCGCATACCATAAAAAAACAGCCTTACAATAGAAAATTATTACAAGCCGTTTTAGAAAAAAACATTGATTTATACGACCATGAAACCATTGTAAATTCTCATAATCACAGGCTAATTGGTTTTGGACGTTATGCTGGAATTGTGGGTGCGTACAATAGTATAAGAGCTTTTGGAATAAAATTCGAATTGTTTAAATTGCCAAAAGCGGAAACGCTTTCCGGTAAAGAAGCCTTAATTGCACATTTAAAACGATTGGTTTTACCTCCATTAAAATTTGTGATTACTGGTACAGGAAAAGTAGGGAATGGGGCAAAAGAGATTTTGGACGCCATAAAAATAAAAGAAGTTTCAGTTGAAAATTATTTAACAAAAAACTATACACAACCCGTTTACACTCAGATTGATGTATTAGAATACAACAAACGTAAAGACGGACAAGTGTTGGATTTCACAGATTTTTATGATAATCCACAAGAATACGTTTCTGATTTTGAACGATTTACTAAAGTCTCTGATGTTTATATTACAGGACATTTTCATGCCAATGAAGCTCCAGTAATTCTGACCCGTGAAATGCTTCAGTCTAATGATTGTAAAATTAAGATTGTTGCCGATGTTTCCTGTGATGTTAATGGTCCAATAGCCTGCACGCTCAGATCATCAACAATTGCGGAACCATTATACGGATATTTACCAAGTGAAGATAAGGAAGTAGATGTTTTTCATCCGGCTGCAATTGTGGTGATGGCAGTAGATAATTTACCTTGTGAATTGCCAAAAGATGCCAGTGAAGGATTTGGAGAAATGTTTATGGAGCATGTAATTCCTGCATTTTTCAATGGAGATAAAGATGGAATCTTACAAAGAGCCAAAATAGCTGAAAATGGAAAACTGACTCCAAGATTTAGTTATTTACAAGATTATGTCGACGGGAAATAAATACCGTTTCTTTAAAAATAGATAGACCTGCAATGTAAAGTTGTAGGTTTTTTTATGGAAATTTTCTTGGTTAAAAAATTGCTTCTTTTTAAAATATTATAAATCAATTAACACCTCAAAATTTAATGAGTTTGTGTAATTGCCTAATTTTGTTCAAAATCTGAAATTTATAATGACTAAAAATATTCCAATTTCCCTACTTGAATTAGCGATAATTACCGAAAATAGTAATGCAAGCGAAACATTACAAAAAACAAAAGTACTGGCACAACTGGCTGACAGTTTAGATTACAACCGTTTTTGGTTAGCCGAACATCATAATATGGCGCACGTAGCGAGTACTGCTACGGTAGTTTTGATTGGTTATATTGCCAGTCAAACCCAGAATATCCGTGTAGGTTCCGGTGGTATTATGTTGCCCAATCATGCCCCGTTAATTATTGCGGAACAATTTGGTACACTTGAAACACTATATCCCAATCGGATTGATTTAGGATTAGGAAGAGCGCCAGGAACTGATGGTTTAACAGCACAGGCGATTCGGAAAGATTTCTTCGAACAATCACAGCGATTTCCTCAAAATGTTGCCGCGCTACAGGAATTTTTCTCGGAGGATAATGCTACTGCAAAAGTGCGTGCTTTTCCTGCAGAAGGGACTAATGTTCCCATTTGGATTTTAGGCTCTAGTATGGATAGTGCTGCTTTGGCTGCTGCTAATGGATTGCCGTATGCCTTTGCAGGACATTTTGCGCCGAAACAAATGTATCAAGCATTTCAATTTTACCGAGATAACTTTGAGCCTTCAAAATATTTAGACCAACCCAAAACAATGGCTTGTGTAAACGCAATAGCTGCAGATACAAATGAAGAAGCAGAAAAATTATCAACGAGTTTAACTCAAATGTTTCTGAATTTGATTCGAAATGATAGAAAGCCGTTACAACCACCAGTTGATTCGCTTGATGGGATAATGCGTGAAGAAGAACATTTTCATGTAAACCAAATGACTGCTTGTTCGTTTGTAGGAAGCAAAGAAAAATTAGTTACCGAATTGAAGCAATTTATTGAATATACACAAATTGATGAATTGATGATTACGAGTCCAATTTTTAATCATGAAGATAAATTGAAAAGCATTCGAATCATGAAAGAAGTAATGGATACAATTAATAAGAAATAGAATTTCGGATGTTTTTTAAACTAAAATTAACTTATATTTTGATAAATTTAAACCATATAAGTCATGTAAGTTCATCTAAGAAGCTCAATTATTTAAAATAAATTAAATTAAAAACCCTGCAACTTATATTGCAGGGTTTTTAATTTATAACTCATTAATAATTAACAATTCATCATTGATTATTTAAGGCTTCCAACCATATCTTCCGGTTTAACCCAAGCATCAAAATCTTCAGGAGTTACATATCCTAAACGAACCGCTTCTTCTTTAAGCGTTGTTCCGTTTCTGTGTGCAGTTTGAGCAATTTCAGCTGATTTGTAGTACCCAATTTTAGTATTCAAAGCCGTAACTAACATCAATGAATTATCAACTAATTCTTTGATACGTTTGTAGTTAGGTTCAATACCTTGTGCGCAATGTTCGTCAAAAGATAGACAAGCATCACCAAGTAATCTAGCTGATTGTAAGAAGTTTGCAGCCATCAATGGTTTGAAAACATTCAATTCATAATGACCTTGCATTCCACCAACAGAGATTGCAACATCATTCCCCATAACTTGTGCGCAAACCATAGTCAATGCTTCACACTGTGTTGGGTTTACTTTTCCTGGCATAATAGAAGATCCTGGCTCATTTTCCGGAATAAGGATTTCTCCAATTCCTGAACGAGGTCCAGATGCTAACATACGCACATCATTGGCAATTTTATTCAATGAAACCGCCAGTTGTTTTAACGCACCGTGTGTTTCTACGATAGCATCGTGTGCTGCCAGCGCTTCAAATTTATTTTCGGCAGTTACGAACGGATGTCCTGTAAATTCAGCAATATATTCCGCTACTTTTACGTCATATCCTTCTGGAGTATTTAATCCTGTTCCTACTGCAGTTCCTCCTAAAGCTACTTCTGATAAGTGTGCCAAAGTATTTTTAACCGCTTTCAAACCGTAGTTCAATTGCGCTACATATCCTGAAATTTCCTGTCCTAATGTAAGTGGCGTAGCATCCATTAAATGCGTACGACCTATTTTAACCACATTATTGAATTCAACTGCTTTGGCATGAAGTGTATCTCTTAATTTTTCTACACCGGGAATCGTAACTTCTACAACTGCTTTATACGCTGCAATGTGCATTCCTGTAGGGAAAGTGTCATTTGAAGATTGTGATTTATTCACATCGTCATTGGCTTTAATGAATTGTTCGCCTTCGCCAATGTTGAATCCTTTTAGTACTTGCGCACGATTTGCAACTACTTCATTCACGTTCATGTTACTTTGTGTACCTGAACCCGTTTGCCAAATCACCAATGGGAATTCGTTATCTAATTTTCCAGCTAGAATTTCATCACAAACAGCACCAATGGCATCGCGTTTTTCGACTGGCAAAACACCTAAATCACAATTGGCATAAGCCGCTGCTTTTTTAAGATAAGCAAAACCTTCAATAATTTCTTTTGGCATAGAAGCCGATGGACCTATTTTGAAGTTGTTTCTTGAACGTTCTGTTTGTGCGCCCCAATATTTATCAGCTGGAACCTGCACTTCACCCATGGTGTCTTTTTCTATTCTGAATTTCATTTCTTGTTATTTAAAAATAATTATGTCGTTTATTACGTTTTAGCCCCGATGATCCCGAAGCTTCGGGAGAAATCCTTTTCTTTTTGCTGCCAAAAAGAAAAGATTAGAGTGAACAGCGGGAAACAGCTCCAAATTCTGAGCTCAAAAATACGGATAATTCCTTTTTTATAAAAATTGATTGGTAGTTTTTATGTTTTTTTATTGGTACGAAAAGGAATTAAACTTACATTTGTGGCTACATTCAAAAATTCCGGAAAACATGTTTGAATTTTCACAGTACTTAGGCTTTTTACTTTTCTTAACCATTCTTACTATAGGATTTTGGTTAATGTTTTTTCTTGTAGGTTTCGTTCAATATTGGATTGGTGGAGCTTTATGGGAAAGATATAAAGAAAGAAAAGCGAAGAAAGAACAATCAGTTTAAACTTTTTGTTAAATAAAAAAAGGACTCATTTTATGGGCCCTTTTTTTTATGCGTTATACTCTGCTATTTTACTTTTTATCTAAAAAGAAAAAGGACCCGTTTTCACGAGTCCTTATTTTTTTATCCTTGAAAATCACCTTCATTTTCATTTTGATTTCGCTTAGGTTGTTGTTCTCTTTCGTTTTTCTGTTTGTTAAAACGATACGTGAACGATAAGCTAAACTGTCTTTCTCTCCATTGCATTTCGCTGTACGAACTTACAATTCCTGGAAGATTACTTTCCATGATTCTTTTTCTGGAATTGAATACATCACTTACGTTGAATGAAAGTGTTCCTTTGTCTTTTAATACGTCTTTACTGAATGCAATGTTTGCTGCAAAAATCCCTAAGCTTCTTCCTTGTGCATTATTTTGCGGACCATTATAGGTTGCATTAGTCTGCCAGTCGATTTTGTATGGCAATGTGATTTTTGAAGTTAGTCTTGTTGACCAAGATGTCGCTACGTTATCAAAATTTTGTACGATTTCATTATTGTTGAAATCAGTATAGGTAAAATCTCCTTGCGTTTCGTTTCTGAAGAAATTGAAGTTACTGTTTAATTTCCACCATTTGTATGGAGAATAGTTTAATGTAAATTCAAATCCTGTTCTGTATTCAGTTGCCAAGTTGATAGGAGAACTGATTAAGATTGGTGTTCCGTTAACGAAATCTCCTGATTCTCTTCTTGCAAATTGAAAAACATCTGTTGTTTTATTTACGTATAAGGAAGTATTGAAGGTTAATTTTTCCCATCTTTTGATGTAACCAAAATCAATAGCATCTGAAAATGCAGGATCTAAATCTGGATTTCCAACAAAAATATTGATGTTACTCGACAAGTTGCTGAACGGATTCAACATTCTTCCTCTAGGTCTTTGAATTCTTCGGCTATAGCTTAAAGAAGCGCTGCTTTTGTCTGATATTTCATAAGTGAAGAAAGCACTTGGGAAAAAGTTGTTGTACTTTTTAGTGTTGAAATCATTGGTCGCTAATTGATTGATTTCAATATTGGAATCCTCAAAACGCAATCCGAAAAGGGCTGAGAATTTATTAATTTTTACACCATATTGAGTGTAAAGCGC
Organism: Flavobacterium sp. 120; assembly: GCF_003633605.1. Lineage (NCBI taxonomy): Bacteria > Pseudomonadati > Bacteroidota > Flavobacteriia > Flavobacteriales > Flavobacteriaceae > Flavobacterium > Flavobacterium sp. 120. The sequence goes on from NZ_RBKZ01000001.1 coordinate 1,294,774, forward strand.
ATTAACTTTCTCCTTGTATTCTAATGTATTTGTGAAGTTGTTATTGATTACTCCATCATTTTCAACTCTGTAATCAGTAAGTAATTCTGAGAAATCACCACGGTATCCTGCTTCAAACTGGCTTCCTTTTCCAATAGGTAAAACATAATCCATTTGAAGTAAATTTCTGCTTTGAGTTTGATTGTTGATAGTGTTATCAAATTTTATCACACTTGTATTTGTAGCTGTGTCTGTAATTAATGCATCGTTGATGTCATCATTAGTAGAAAAGGAACCGTCAATGGTTAATTTATGACCGTCTTTTTTAAATTTCTTAGTGAAGTTTGTTGCAAATTCTACGTTTTCACTATCGCTATTTTCTAAATTGATACGATTACGGGTATAGTCATAATTAAATCCTGAATCATAATTATTTTGGAAAACGTTATCAACGTTGATACCATTACTTTTTCTGTAGTTAAAGGTATTGGTCCAAGAAAGGCTTTCACTTAAATACCATTCCATTCCAAAATTACCATTATACCCTTTATTATCTCTTTCGTTTTCTCTAGTTTCATTTACATAATTTCGAGTAGAATTATCAGCATTTAAATATCTTGAATCTGTAAATGCATTTCCGGGATTACTACGGTCATTGTATCCTTGAGTAGTAAAAAGATTAAAGTTTTTTGATTTATAGTTTAAGGTACCGCTTAAACCGTATGTTTCAGGATATCCGGTTGAAGCTATAAAAGTTCCGTTTAAACCTTGATTTTTACCTTTTTTCAAGATAATATTTAATAAACCTCCACCACCTTCGGCATCATATCGTGCAGATGGATTGGTAATAACTTCTACTTTGTCAATCGCATCGGCTGGAATTAATCGCAATGCCTCAGCAATATTAATCGCATTTGAAGGCTTGCCATCAATAAGAACTCTTACATTTTCATTTCCACGAAGACTTACATTTCCTTCAACATCAACAGCAACAGAAGGGATGTTGTCTAAAACATCACTAACAGTTCCTCCTTTTACCATAAGGTCATTCCCTACATTGTATACTTTTTTGTCTAATTTTATTTCAACAGTTGTTTTTTCAGAACGAATAACAACTTCATTCAATTGATTCGCATCTTCATCTAAACTGATTAAACCTAAACTCGTACTTTTTTGAAGGTTCTTTTGTTTAATTTCGTTTATTTTAAAAGATATAAATTCAATTTTTATATCATAAACACCCGGTTTAACTTCAATTTCAAATTCCCCATTTGGATTTGTAATTCCACCAGCAACTGGTTTTGGATTGTTTGGAATTAAAAAAGTAATTGTAGCGTATTCAAGAGGTTGTTTACTTATTTTCTCAATTACCTTACCTGTTATTTTAATTTTTGGAACTGCAGGACCTTGTTGAGCTTGTGGAGCTTGAGCAAAACTGAACAGGGTCGTAAAAAAGAGAACAAGAATTAAAACGGATTTCATTTTTTTCATTTTTTAAAAACTTTGGTTACAAACTTTAGATTGCAAAAGTAGGATTTGGTTTAATACTACAAATCACAAAAAAATGTTAATTAAAACAACCGGATTTTTATAAAATAAAAGAGGCCACTTTTTCTAAATCACGTCCTATAATAGCCGAGTTTCCATCGATTACAATTGGTCTTTCAATTAGAATTGGATGCGAGATCATGGCTTGAATAATTTGTTCATCATTCAATTTTTGATGTTTAAAATTTTCTATCCAAATTTTTTCTTTTTGGCGGACTAATTCAATGGGTTTTATGTTTAATTTTTGGATAATAGCTGACAACTCTTCAAATGAAGGTGGGTTTGTCAAATAATTGATGATTTCAAACTCTTTTTTTGAGTTTTCCACAAATGCGAGGCAATTTCTGGATTTTCCACAGCGTGAATTATGGTATATTTGTATCATAGTTAATACTATTGGGTTATTATAAATGGGTATTTCAAGGATTAGTATTAATGTAACAAAAATAGCATTTGCTAAACTAATTAAGTATAAAAATAAAACGAAAATTATATGTTTATAGAACAGGGAATAAAATCAGAGAATCATTTTTGGAAATATATTTTAGGTTCAATAATAATAATTTGCGCTTCATTTGTGGGTCAGTTGCCACTTTTAATAGGGATATTGTATGAAACAATTTTCAATGGAAAACCTTATCCAACAGATAATGAATCGGTAATGCGTTTTTTTGATTCAAATCTGACTTTGTTTTTAATACTGATTTCGTTCGTTTTTATTATGCTAGGCATTGTGTTGGTAGTTCGTAATTTACATGGACAAACGATGCTTTCTGTAACAACATCAAGAGCTAAAATAGATTGGAAAAGAGTTGGATTTTCTTTTATGGTTTGGTCCGTTTTTACAATTGTATCCACTTTGCTATTCTATTTTTCTAATCCTAACGATTTTGTAATCAATTTTAAACCAGTGCCATTTGCAATTTTAGTCGTAATTGGTGTAGTGCTAATTCCTATTCAAACCAGTTCTGAAGAATATATTTTTAGAGGATACTTAATGCAGGGATTTGCTAATCTTGCCAAGAATAAATGGTTTCCCTTATTGATGACTTCGGTTATCTTTGGAGGAATGCATATTTTTAATCCTGAAGTGGCTAAAATAGGGCATATAGTACTTGTATATTATATAGGAACTGGGCTTTTACTGGGAATTATTACATTGATGGATGAAGGAATGGAGCTGGCTTTAGGATTTCATGCTGCCAATAATTTAGTAGGTGCTTTACTTGTTACTTCTGATTGGTCTGCATTTCAAACCAATTCTGTTTTTAAAGATATTTCGGAACCGTCAGCCGGATTAGATGTTATAGTGCCGGTGGTTCTTATTTACCCAATACTTTTATTTATCTTTAGTAAAAAATACAATTGGACCAATTGGAAAGAAAAACTAACTGGAAATATTTAATCATTAAAACTGTTCAATAATTTAAAATAAACCTATCATGATTGATACAATAACATATCATAATGTCCACAACCTCTTTAAGTTAAACGGGTTTCATCTGAACCGAAATGATTTATGCAGAGTAGCGTACAGTTTTATAAAAGAAGGAGACGAATTCGAAAAATCAGTGGGAGATTTTGTACTCGATTGGTTTGATAACAAATCGTATATAGAAATGAATACTTCCGGGACTACCGGAACTCCAAAATTGATTCGTGTCGATAAACAAGCGATGGTCAATTCAGCAATTGCTACCGGTGATTTTTTCGATTTAAAACCTGGAGACAAAGTATTACATTGCTTACCGACTAAATATATTGCAGGAAAAATGATGTTTGTGAGGGGTTTTATTCTGGGTCTTGATGTTGATTTTGTTGCGCCAAGTTCTCATCCTATGTTGCAAAACGATACCAAATATGATTTTGTAGCGATGGTTCCTTTACAAGCTCAAAACTCTTTATCAGAATTGAAGAATGTAAAAAAGATGATTGTTGGTGGTGCAAAAATGAACAATACTCTTGAAAAAGGACTTTCTAAATTGAAAACGGAAGTGTATGAAACCTACGGTATGACGGAAACGATTACTCATATTGCAGCCAAGAAAATAGGTGAGGAGACTTTTTCAATTTTGCCAAATATTAAAATTAGCCAAGATGATAGAAATTGTCTGGTGATTGATGCTTTAAAAATTTCTAATGAATCTATTGTCACAAATGATTTAGTGGAACTTGTAGGCGAAAATCAATTTGTTTTTTTAGGACGTATTGATAATGTAATAAACAGTGGTGGAATCAAATTGATTCCTGAAAAAATTGAAGATAAGTTATCCGATAAAATTAACTCAAGATTTTTTGTAACCGGAAAACAAGATGCTGTTTTAGGTGAAAAATTAGTTATTGTTATTGAAGGGGAGCAGCAAATACTGGACGACACTATTTTTGATGGTTTGGACAAATATGAAAAACCAAAAGAAGTTTTTTATGTTTCTAAATTTTCTGAAACCGAAAACGGGAAGATAAAGCGCAAAGAAATTATAGAAAGTATTTAAATTGTTTTAATAAAAAAGCTTCCGTTACTTTTGGAAGCTTTTTTATTTAATTATTGCTCCATTTTAAAGTAATAATCAGCTGAATTTTTTCCACTTCCGTAGAATAAGAAAAAGATACAAATTCCTAATATCAGTAATGCCAAAAGTAAATTTTGGGAATGCATTTCTCCCATAAAATTTACTACAATAGCACCTATTAATATAGGAAGTTGTGCTATTATTGCCCATCTTGTCAATAAACCAAAAGCAATCATTATACCGCCAACCATGTGCGCCGGAGCAATATAATGAACGAGAAACATTCCACCACCAATTCTGTCAATTGGAGATATCAGATCATTTAAATATTGGATATTCGTTATAAAAGAGATTCCTTTCATAAACAAAAATACTCCAAGTGCTATTCGTACCAAATCCACGGTTAAATAAGTGTGCGTATTCGCCCATTTGTTTAAATTTTTGACGCTGTTCATAATACTATAGTTTTAAAAATGTAGTACTAAGTTACTGATTTTTAATTAAATAATTTATAATTGTTAAAGAAAACTAAACTTTGAATGTTTTCTTCCTTCAAAAGAATTGTACGGTAGCTTTTGCGAATAAATTACTAATAATGGTGTCTTAATTTATAAGTACAGCGAGAGTAGAGAAGTTAAATTTTAAAAAGGATTGAGTAATTTTTAATAATTTGAAATACCTTGTTTAGTTTAGGAATAGGTAATTTATTCGCAAACCAAGGCTGTTTTCAGCATGGCCAAGAGCTAAAAATTGACTAAAATTAAGAGATAAACTGATTTTGTCTTTATTAGAACCAATGTCAAATGATTTTCCAAAATACAGACCTGAACACAATCCAAATTGCTGGTCACTGGCATATTCAGATACAAAACCCAATCCAATTTTACTATCTTCATCAGAAAGTGCATATCCTAAACCGGTTTCGACTCCCAAAAAATAATTTGAATTTAAATTAAACTGAACATTTGGTTTAATACTGAATAAACTAAAATTACTATGTAAAGCTCTTTCTGTCAATGTGCTTTCGGTAGTAAGTATTCGACTGCCTTTTTTAATGAATCTATAATCATAATCAAATCGGATTCCGAGTTCTAATTTTCTTGAAATTATTTTTCCAGCTCTGGCATTTATTCCTAGAGCAAGTCTATGACTTCGATACATTTGTATGTGTACAGGCAGCGATGCGTTGATACCTGTTTCGAGATAAAAAGGTTTCTTATCCTTTGACAAAATAGTATTTTCGGTTTTATTTTGTGCATATGTAAACTGCCCCACTAACAATAAAAGTGTTGTTAGTAAAACAAAAATCTTTTTCATTTCTTTTAATTTTAGATAATTAAATGAATTAGGTTAAGATTTTTTAGGGCATTATAACTACTTTTAGGAACCATTTATATAGTTCCTAAAAGCATTATAAATATACAAAATATAGATTTAAGTATCTGTAAATGAGTGGTTAAACTTGAATAACGCCCAAATTAAATTTCTTCTCAATAGGCGAGTGGTTTGCCGCTTCAATACCCATAGAAATCCAGGTTCTGGTGTCTAAAGGATCGATGATTGCATCAGTCCATAATCGTGATGCTGCATAATAAGGCGAAACCTGTTCGTCATATCTAGCTTTGATTTTATCAAACAATTCTTTCTCTTTGGTTTCGTCAACCAGTTCGCCTTTTGCTTTAAGCGAAGAAGCTTCAATTTGTGCTAATACTTTCGCAGCTTGCGTTCCGCCCATAACGGCTAGTTCAGCACTAGGCCAAGCAAAAATTAATCTTGGGTCATACGCTTTTCCACACATGGCATAATTTCCTGCACCGTATGAATTCCCTACGATAACCGTGAATTTTGGTACAACTGAATTGGATACAGCATTTACCATTTTGGCACCGTCTTTAATAATTCCGCCATGTTCAGATTTGGATCCAACCATAAAACCGGTAACATCTTGAACGAATACCAAAGGAATTTTCTTTTGGTTGCAATTAGCGATAAAACGGGTTGCTTTATCAGCGCTATCAGAGTAAATTACGCCACCAAACTGCATCTCGCCATTTTTGGTTTTTACTACTTTTCGTTGGTTGGCAACAATTCCAACTGCCCAACCGTCAATTCTGGCATAACCGGTAATAATGGTTTGACCATAACCGTCTTTATACGCTTCAAACTCGGAATTATCAACCAGACGATTGATGATTTCCATCATGTCGTACTGTTCATTTCGGGCTTTTGGTAAAACACCGTAAATTTCTTTTTCGTCTAATGCTGGTTTTTCTGATTTAATTCGGCTGTAACCAGCTTTGTCAAAATCACCTATTTTGTCAACAATATTTTTTATTTTATCTAATGCGTCTTTATCATCTTTGGCTTTGTAATCTGTAACGCCCGAAATTTCACAATGTGTAGTTGCTCCGCCTAACGTTTCGTTATCGATGCTTTCGCCAATGGCAGCTTTTACTAAATAACTTCCGGCTAAGAAAATACTTCCTGTTTTATCCACAATCATCGCTTCATCACTCATAATTGGCAAATAAGCACCACCAGCAACACAACTTCCCATTACAGCAGCGATTTGAGTAATTCCCATACTGCTCATTTGAGCATTATTTCTAAAAATGCGACCAAAATGCTCTTTATCCGGGAAAATCTCATCTTGCAAAGGCAAATAAACGCCTGCGCTATCCACTAAATAGATGATTGGAAGGCGATTTTCCATTGCAATTTCTTGCGCACGCAGATTTTTCTTTGCAGTTATGGGAAACCAAGCACCTGCTTTTACAGTAGCATCATTAGCCACAACAATACATTGTTTTCCTCTGATATATCCTATTTTGACAACAACTCCACCAGAGGGACAGCCACCATGTTCTGCATACATTCCTTCACCAACAAACTCCCCAATTTCGATGCATTTTGCTTTTGGGTCCAATAAATAATCAATACGCTCGCGTGCTGTCATTTTACCTTCACCATGTAATTTTTGGATGCGTTTTTCACCACCTCCTAATTTGACTACGCTTAATTTTTGTCGCAATGCTGAAAGTAAAAGTTTATTGTGGTCTTCGTTTTTGTTGAAGTTCAAATCCATGATGAAATAGTGTTAAAAAAATTTTGTGCTAAAATACAAAATCCAACTAAATAAATTTTATTATTTTAATTGGATTTTGATGAAAATCGAATATATGTTTACTATTAAAACAAAAAAACAGAAGTTTATCTCTGTTTTTTATGAATTTAATAAAAAAGTAAGTGTTTATTTTTTTGACTCATTGACAAGTCTTTTCAAAATTGCCCATTGTTTTAATGCATCACGAGCTTCAACAGCTGGATATCCTAACATGGTTTTTCCCGCTGGAATATCTCCTGTAACACCGGAACCGGCACCAACAATGGCACCATCACCAATAGTGGTGTGGTCTTTTATAGAAGCGCTTCCGCCAATGATTACACCATTTCCTAATGTTACTGATCCTGCAAGTCCACTGTTTCCAGCCATAATACAGAATTTCCCCAATTTACTGTTATGACCTATTTGAACTAAATTATCAATTTTACAACCATCTCCTAAAACGGTAGAGCTGAATTTTCCTCTATCAACACATGAGTTAGCACCAATTTCTACACTGTTACCAATAATTACATTTCCAATTTGTGGAATTTTCACTAAACCTCTTTGTGGGTCAGGACGAAAACCAAAACCATCGGCACCAATTGTTGCATTGGGATGCAAAATACAATCATTCCCAATATGACATCGTTCTCTAATAACTGTTCCTGACCAAATCACGGTGTTTTTACCTATTGTACATTCGTCAAGTATAGTCACATTTGGATAAATAGTTGCATTGTCTCCAATTATAACTTTAGGCCCTATATAACATCCTGCACCAATTCGGGCACCATTACAAATGGTTGCAGTTGAATCAATTACTGCTGTTGGGTGAATGTCAATTGTAAATATTGGTGTTGGAGGTGCAAAAAGTTCCAATACCTGAGACATTGCTAAATCAGCATTTTTTACTTTTATGAAAGCCCTGTCTTCTCCGGGTTCTATAGATATATCTTCGTTGACAACCGCTACACAAGCCTTGGATGCAGACCAAAATTTTTCGTATTTTTTGTTTCCAATAAATGAAATTTCAGATTCATTAGCGGCTTCAAGTTGTTCAGGCGCAGTAATACTTTGAAAAGTATTCCCGACTATTTCTCCTTTTAGAATCTCATTTATTTCTTGAATTGTGTAGGATTTCATTAAGTATATATTGGATTTGGTTGTTTAATAATTATCAAATAAAAGAATTTAGGGTTAAAATTCCTAATCTTAATAAATTCTTTAACAAGATAAAAAAGTGTTATTTATATAAGTAATAAAAATAAATTCACAACAAAAGGGAGTCTTAAAAAATTAATTTTGCTGTTTAATGTATGCTTGTACCTGATGAAATCATTTCAAATAAAATTTTCAGTTTTTATACTTTTCTTTTCTGGTTTTTCTGCAAATGCACAAATTCAGGCTTTATTTAACAGTAAAACACAACTTCGGGATTTGACTGAACGCTGGGAATTAGACACCACTTCTGTTAGAGGGACATTTTTGTTGACTCCTTATAAACCAATGTATGTTTTACCGGTTCGATGGACAAATAATCCAAATGAACAACCTATTTCAGGAAATGTAGATCCTGATTATGTTGCTCCTGATGGAGTTGATTATAATAATATAGAAGCTAAATTCCAATTGAGTTTCAAGACCAAAGTCTTGCAGGGAATTTTCTGGGGACACGGCGATTTATGGGTTGCTTATACACAAATATCACATTGGCAAATCTATAATAATGATCTTTCAAGACCCTTTAGAGAAGTGAATTACGAGCCGGAACTTATTTTGAATGTTCCTGTTAAATTTAATTTTTTGGGTTTTAAAGCCCGAATGGTTGGAGTGGCTTTCAATCACCAGTCTAACGGGAAGAGCGAACCTTTTTCAAGAAGTTGGAATAGAGTTATTCTTCATGCAGGATTAGAACGTAAAAATTGGACAATTTATCTTAGGCCTTGGTTTCGTCTGCCTGCAGAGAAAGATGATAATCCGGATATTTCAGAATATGTTGGACGTGGTGATATAAATGTGATTTATACCAAAAATGGTAATATATTTTCTTTTATTGGCAGCCATAATCTAAATTTTAATTCAAAAACAAGAGGGAATTCATCCTTTTCCTGGTCGTATCCCATAAAAGATAATCTTAAGGGATACTTGCTAATCTCTCATGGATATGGTGAAACGCTGATTGATTATAATAATTTACAAACTACTATTGGAGTAGGGGTTTCCTTGATAGAATGGCTTTAAATTTTAAAGGAGCAATTCTTAAAAATAGCATGAAAAATCTACAGAACGGTAATTGGTATACCAAATTTCACACGTGTTTCTTTACCATCTATTTTACCTGGAGTCCATCTTGGGCCATTAACTAATAATCGTATAGCTGACAAATCCATCTCTTTATTGATACTTTTTACAACTTCGAAGTGGTTTAAAGTTCCGTCTAATTCAACATAAAATCCAATTCTTATTTCCCCTCTACCACTGTTTGGAGATTTAAAATTATTTGCTACATAATCATAAAAAGCTTTCATTCCTCCAGGGAATTCAGGTTTTACGTAGTAAGGAAAAAACGCTATTTCAGTTCCGTTTTCATCAAAACATTTTCCATCAACAAATTCTCCATTTTTAAAATTTTCGGTACGTTTTACTTGACCGTTTTCAAAATATCGAGTTTGAACGCCTTCTGGTTTGCCTTTAATATATATTGCCAGCATTTGTTTAGTGCCATTTTTATACCACTTTTCAGATGTGCCGTTTAAAATTCGTCTTTTGTAATTTGAAAAATGATCTTTGGTAAAAAGAGAATTATCGAGGTAGTAAGTTGTTCGCAATGTTCCTTCTGGACTCTCTTCATAAATAGTATAATAAGTGGCATTATCTGCAGATGGTAATTCTTTGAAATCTTCTGTAAAATATACTTTTTTCTGTGCATAAAAAGTTATGGACGATAATAAAACGAATAATACAAGTAATTTTTTCATGGTAACGTGATGATTTTTGAACAAAAGTAACAAAAAAATCCTACAATATAGCTTTAGCTTACTGTAGGATTAAATTTAATAGTAGAATATTTTTACTCTTCTTTTTGTCCCATCATCATGAGATATGCTTTAAGGAATTCATCGATTTCTCCATTCATTACGCCTTCAACATTGCTGGTTTCATGACCGGTTCGAACATCTTTGACTAATTTATAGGGTTGCATCACGTAATTTCTGATTTGTGAACCCCATTCTATTTTCATTTTCCCAGCTTCGATATCCGCGCGTTGTGCCTGTTTCTTTTTTAACTCAATTTCGTACAATTGAGAGCGTAACATTTGCATCGCTCGTTGTCTGTTATCTTGTTGTGATCGTGTTTCAGAACATTGTATCTGAATCCCCGTTGGTTTGTGAAATAATTGTACTTTAGTTTCTACTTTGTTTACATTTTGTCCTCCCGCACCACTGGATCGCGAAGTGGTAATTTCGATATCGGCAGGATTAATGTCAATTTCGATACTATCATCTACAAGCGGATACACATAAACGGATGCAAACGACGTATGACGCTTGGCATTACTGTCAAACGGTGATATTCGAACCAATCGATGTACGCCGTTTTCGCCTTTCAAATAGCCAAAGGAATAATCGCCTTCAAATTCGAGTGTTACGGTTTTTATTCCAGCTGCTTCACCTTTCTGGAAATTCAGTTCTTTGATTTTATAGCCGTATTTTTCGCCCCACATCATGTACATGCGCATTAGCATTTCGGCCCAATCACAACTTTCCGTTCCTCCGGCACCGGCAGTTATTTGCACAACAGCACTCAACGTATCACCTTCATCCGAAAGCATATTTTTGAATTCGATTGCTTCAATATGAGCTTGAGTGGCGTTGTAATGTTCGTCTAATTCTTGTCCGGTAAGTTCTCCTTCTCTGTAAAAATCATAGGCGAGTTGCAATTCGTCCGTCATTTCGACAGCTTTATTGTAATCTTCAATCCATTTTTTCTTGTTTCTAAGATTTTTTACAATGAGTTCCGCTTCTTTTGCATTGTTCCAAAAGTCGGGAGCAAAAGTTTTCTCTTCTTCATTAGAAATCTCAATTAGCTTGGCATCAACGTCAAAGATACCTCCTCAACGCACCAAGGCGCTCCACAATACCTTTAATTTGTTCGGTAGTTGTCATAAAATTATATTAATTTGATAGGTCTGTTTTCAATATTTACAAAAAATTCCGTTGTGTAATATATTTAGTTTAGTTTTAACTGAACTAGTTTGAATTAACAAACGGTATTATGTAAATTTGTGGCACAAAAATAGAAAAATTTTACGAAGGGACAATTCGAGAATAGCCCGTACTGATAATAAAAAAATATGGAAATAAATTTAATTAGCGATACCATCACAAAGCCTTCCAACGAAATGTTGCAATATATGTTCAAAGCAGTTGTAGGTGATGATGTTTACAAACAAGATCCTACAGTTATTGAATTAGAAGCAAAAGTTGCAGCGATGTTTGGTATGGAGGCAGGACTTTTCTTCCCTTCAGGAACAATGGCCAATCAAGCAGCCATAAAATTGCATACACAGCCCGGCGAACAATTAATAGCGGACAAATACGCGCACGTTTATCATTATGAAGGTGGTGGAGTTTCTTTTAACAGCGGAGTTTCTTGTTGTTTATTAGACGGAAACCGCGGAATGATAAATGCCGAACAAGTGGCGGGAGCAATTAATGACCCTGAATTTTATCACAGTCCTTTGACGAGTTTAGTTTGTGTGGAAAACACAACCAATAAAGGCGGAGGCGCTTGTTACGAACTAGAGGACTTGCAAAGAATAAAACAGGTTTGCGATGTTAATAATTTGAAATTCCACATGGATGGCGCCCGAATTTGGAATGCATTGGTAGCCAAAAAGCAAGATCCAAAAGCATTTGGAAAATTATTCGATACGATTTCGGTTTGTTTATCCAAAGGATTGGGAGCACCAATTGGTTCTGTTTTATTGGCTGATAAAGCGACTATTCACAGAGCGTTGCGTGTTCGAAAAATATTTGGTGGCGGAATGCGTCAAGTAGGATATTTGGCAGCAGCCGGAATTTATGCTTTGGATAACAATATAGAACGCCTTGCTGAAGATCATCGTAGAGCTAAAGAAATTGCCGATGTATTGAAAAAGTTAAGCTGGGTTGCTTCTGTAGAGCCAGTTGAGACTAATATTTTGATTTTTTCATTGGTACCAAATTGTAATGAGAAGAATTTAATTGAAGTTTTAAAACAAAAAAACATTTCAATCAGCTCAATGGGACATGGAAAATTGAGAATAGTAACGCATCTTGATTATAGAGAAGTGATGCATACTTATGTTTTGGAAACACTCCAAAAATTAGTATAATTCTGTTTGGAAAATTTGTTTAAAGTTTAAGGTTTAACGTTTTTATCGCAATGAAAAAACAGTAAGCCTTAAACTTTAAACTTTTTTATTTAAAAAGATTATCCATTCCTGGAATCATTGGCATATCCATTTTTGCAACAGCATCAAGTTCAGCTTCATTTACTTTAGTAGCTTTTTCGATAGCTTTGTTTAGTACCAAAATCATATAATCTTCTAATTGTTCTTTGTCTTCCAGCAAAGAATCGTCAATAGTAATTGATTTAATGGAGCGATTGGCAGTCAGTGTCACTTTCAATAAACCATCGGTACTTTGCTCATCTATAAGGACTGTGTCTAAACGTTTTTTAGTGTCTTCTATCTTTTGTTGGGTTTCTTTAAGTTTGCCCATCATTCCCATTAAATCCATGTTTTAATTTTTTTAAATTAATTGAATCACAAAATTAGTATATTGCATAGTCATATTCAACAAAATATTCATGAAAAATAGACTCATCATAACTTCTCTTTGTGTTATTTTTGTAACTTCATTTACTAATACAAAAGCACAACAAATGTTAAAAAAAAGTCCAATTCCAGTAGCTAAAATAATTCCTAAATCATTAGAAAAACATAATGAGACAAGAATTGATAATTACTTCTGGTTAAATGACAGAGAAAATCCCGAAGTTATTGATTACCTGAATAAGGAAAACACATATTATGATGCAATGACTGCTCATACTAAAGATTTTCAAAAAGAATTGTTTGAGGAAATGAAAGGAAGAATTAAGGAAGATGATCAGTCAGTTCCTTATTTATACAACGGCTATTACTACATCACCCGTTTTGAAAAAGGGCAGGATTATCCCATTTATTCGAGAAAAAAAGGAAGTCTTTCAGCCAATGAAGAAATTTTATTCAACTGCAATGATTTGGCCAAAGGACATTCGTACTTCCAATTAGGAGGTTTGAGTGTGAGTCCGGACAATAAATTTGCAAGTTTTGGAATAGACATTGTTGGAAGAAGAATTTACACCATACAGATAAAAAATCTTGAAACGGGAGAAATCCTTTCGGATAAAATCGAAAATGCCACAGGGAACTCCGTTTGGGCAAACGATAATAAAACTATTTTTTATACCAGACAGGACAAAGTTACCTTGCGTTCAGATAAAGTTTTCAAGCATAAATTATCCACTGATGCTGCCGATGATGTTTTGGTTTTTAACGAAAAGGACGATACGTTCAACGTTTCGGTGAGTAAAGAAAAATCAAGAAAATACATTGTCATTGGTTCCGGAAGTACATTGACTACTGAATATAGAATACTTAATTCTGATACTCCAGACGGTGAGTTTGTGGTTTTTCAACCAAGAGTTCGTGGTTTAGAATACAGTATTTCTCATTTTGGAGATTCTTTTTACATTCTTACCAATAAAGATAAAGCTACCAATTTCAAGTTGATGAAAACGCCTGAGAACGCTACTGCAAAAGAAAATTGGAAAGATATAATTGCGCATAGAAAAGACGTTTTGCTGGAAGATATCGAGATTTTCAGAAACTACTTGGTTGTTGAAGAACGTTCGAATGGATTGAATCATATCCGGATTATGCCTTGGAGTGGAGCAGGAGAGTATTACTTGCCTTTTGGAAGTGAAACGTACAATGCCTATACAACTACAAATGTTGATTTTGACACGGATATTTTGCGTTACAGCTATCAATCATTAGCAACGCCATCTTCGGTTATTGATTTCAACATGAAAACCAAAGAGAAAGAAATCAAGAAAGAGCAAGAAGTTCTTGGAGGCAAATTCGATAAAAATAATTACATCGAAGAACGCGTTTGGGCCACGGCTACCGATGGTACAAAAGTGCCTATTTCTTTGGTATACCGAAAAGGATTAAAGAAAGACGGTAACAATCCTTTATTGCTTTATGCATATGGCTCTTACGGAGTTACAATGGATACTTACTTTTCATCGACACGCTTGTCTATTCTTGACAGAGGATTTGTATTTGCAATAGCACACATTCGCGGTGGAGAAGATTTAGGTAGACAATGGTATGAAGACGGAAAATTATTGAAAAAGAAAAATACATTCACTGATTTTATCGATTGCTCTAAGTTTTTAATTCAGGAAAAATATACTTCTCCTAAACATTTATATGCCGAAGGCGGTTCAGCAGGAGGATTATTAATGGGAGCAGTAGTAAATATGGCACCTGAATTATACAACGGAGTGATTGCTCAAGTTCCTTTTGTGGATGTAATTACTACGATGCTTGATGACACTATTCCGCTTACAACTGGAGAATATGACGAATGGGGAAATCCAAATGTTAAAAAATATTACGATTATATGTTGTCTTATTCACCTTATGATAATGTAAAGGCTCAAAAATATCCTAATATGTTTGTTTCTACTGGACTTCATGACTCTCAAGTGCAATATTGGGAGCCTGCAAAGTGGGTTGCAAAGCTACGAACTCAAAAAACAAATGACACTGTTTTATATCTTAATACAAATATGGATGCTGGTCACGGAGGTGCTTCAGGCCGTTTTGAAGCCCTAAAGGAATTAGCAAAAGAATATAGTTTTCTATTAGATTTAGAAGAAATTAAAAACTAATTAGATTTTTTTGTTAAATTTGTAACATTCGTGTTTAGTGAAAGATTGCCACGACTAACTATTTTTTTATGAAAAAAGAAATAACTGCTTATAATAATGTCTTAGAATTAATAGGTAATACTCCACTTATTAAGCTAAATAAAGTTACTGAAAATTTAGAAGGAAATTTTTACGCTAAAGTAGAAGCTTTTAATCCGGGACATTCTTCAAAAGATAGAATAGCATTATACATAATTGAAGAAGCTGAAAGGAGAGGTATTTTATCTCCTGGTGATACCATAATTGAAACAACTTCCGGTAATACGGGTTTTAGTTTAGCAATGGTCAGTATTATAAAAGGCTACAACTGTATTCTTGCTGTTAGTTCTAAATCATCTAAAGATAAAATTGACATGCTTCGCAGCTTAGGTGCTAAAGTATATGTTTGTCCCGCGCATGTTTCTGCTGATGATGAACGCTCTTATTATAACGTCGCTAAACGTTTGCATGAAGAAACGAAAGGTTCGATTTATATTAATCAGTATTTTAATGAGTTGAATGTTGATGCGCATTATAAGTCTACCGGTCCGGAGATTTGGAAACAAACTAGCGGAGCAATTACACACTTAATTGCTTGTAGTGGAACAGGCGGAACTATTTCAGGTACTGCAAAATATTTAAAAGAACAAAATCCTACTATTAGAATTCTTGGAGTGGATGCTTTTGGGTCTGTATTGAAAAAATATCATGAAACTAGAGAATTTGATAATGACGAAATTTATCCATATAGAATAGAAGGTCTAGGAAAAAATTTAATTCCATCTGCAACTGATTTTGATATTATTGATAAGTTCATGAAAGTAACCGATGAGGAAAGCGCTCATGCTGCACGAGAAATTACCAGAAAAGAAGGTTTATTTGTTGGATATACTTCAGGAGCAGTGATGCAAGCGATTAGACAATATGCAGAAGAAGGTGAATTTGACGCTAATAGTAATGTAATAGCAATTTTCCCGGATCATGGTTCTCGTTATATGAGTAAAGTATTTAGCGATGATTGGATGAACGAACAAGGTTTCTTTGACAGCATCAACGAAGAAGAAGTTCAAAAAATAGAATTTATAAAATAAATTTAATATTCAATAAAAAAGTCCCATTTACCTCAGCAAATGGGACTTTTTTATTGAATATTAAATTTGAACACTTTTTATTTAATCCAATAATTCAGAATTATTAAGTATCAATTCAATTTTTTTAATAGTGATTGTGATCTGACTCATTTGTAATTCTATATTTCTAAAAAAGAGACTAATATCTCTATTGACCCAACTTTCAGAAATAACTCTTGCGCCTAAACTAATTCTTAAAATAGCACTTTCAATTTCTGGAGTATATTTTACATTAACTGCTTGACCAATATGACATTTTTGGGCAGCAAGTCGAATGATTTCTAAAGAAGAACCTTCAAACTGATCAGATAAATCCGAATTTAATAAAGTATATAATTTTTTTACTTTATCAACAGATAAGACCTCATTGTTTTTTAAAATAAAGAAAGGAAAAATGGTACGAATATTTCTTATTCCAAATTCTTTACTGCTGTAAATCTTAGTTTTTGTTTCATCCCCGTAAATAGGCTGTAAAAAAGTGGCCTCTTTTATGGAGTCGTCCACAAAATTACAAAACATCTCAATACCCATATTTCGATATAAAATAGGTGTTTTGTAATACCTGTCCATTTCAACCACCGCAGCATTCCAGCGCATATAGGAACCATAGTTATAGCCTTCAGATAATTCATTGGAACAAAACCAGGAAGTCGGCCAATCAGAACGATTATAATATTGGTTTAATCCTTTGGGTAATGTGTTTTTTACAGATTGAATTAATTTATTGACATTTTTAGGTAAAATTAATGCACCGCAATATGGAGGACCAGTAAAGAATTTACTCCCCGTTATGGTGACAATATAGCCTTTATTTAAATAATTTTGTATGTCTTTTGGATCTAATCTTAGCTGTGAACCATCTACAATTATTTGAATTGATAAGTCTTCAAGTGTGTTTAGTTTTTTAATAAATTCGTCGCTGGGAGATTGATATCCTAATTTTGATTGGTCCATAGTATGTAATACTATATGTCTGCCTTCATTTCTGGTCTTAACAACGGCATCAAATACTTCCTGATCTAATTGATTAGACGTTTTTAATGCGCCATTTTGATCTCTAAAAGGGATTTGTATTAAATCAACATCTCTAAAACCTTCAATTTTAGTGTCTTTTTTAATTGGATAATTTAAAGCTGTAGTGTTTTCAAAATGACACCCTTTTAAGGCCGCAGCTACACCGCTACCAGTTTCATCAGAGGCCACCAAAATATGTGTAATTTCTTTGTCAGAAATAATTTGTGTTATGGCTGCTATTTGGAGTGAAGAATCAGTACCTGATGGTGAAAAAATTATTTCACTTTCCTCATTTAATTTAAAGATATGTCTAAGATTATTTTTTAGCAATTCAGAAAACTCGATTGTAGTATTTTGAAAACCTTTCTTAAGACTATTTCTAATCAATATACTTCTCACTTTATCTGTTTTATCAAAAGCAAAATTAGAAACACTTGACGCCGTAGACGAAGCAAAGGTAAATGCATCAGGTCTTGGAAATGGACGGCATCCGTATTTGTTTAGCAAATGAATCTCATCGATATTCAATCGAAGATCACCACCAGACATCAACATGTATTCTGTCGGTTTTGCAAGATTTTCGACAATTGGTTTCCAAGATTCTTTGAGTTCAGTGTTTGAATTTTTTAAACCATGAAAAGATTGAAGTTCGTCGTTTATTAATGAAGATTCAGTATTTAAAGAGGCATCATTTTTAATTAAGTTAATTAGAATATAATCAAGATTTTCTAATTTTTCCTTATCATCTTTCGGTAGTAAATTATAAAAAATTCGAATCACTTCGAGAGCTGCAATATCACATAAAACAACATCTTTTTTCTCGGCGTTCAATGCTTTGTACCATAGCTGCCATTCGATTCCATATCTTAAATAGACTAACGCTAAAATGGGTTTGTCTAAAAATGAGGAACCAATTATAATTGATTTGTTGGGTACAATTTTAAAAACAGTAGGCTCACTGGTTGAAGTGATAATATTGATGTTATTTATCTTTGGTACTGTATTGAATCTTTTTAAAATGCGCACTAAATAGTTCACATTTTCTTTTTCAAATAAACTGGTTCTTTTATATTGATTTTCAATTAGAATGTTGTTTGTCATAGATGTTGTAATTTAAAACGTTCTTTAGAACGATACTCTGTATTTGGAAATTTAGATTGCTAACTAAACTCATTCAATCAGGGACTATTTTTTGTAGATGAACATAACAAAAAATAATTGTGCTCCTAACGGTTTGATGTTTCGCTTGTTTTTAAGGCGTAGCATTTCGCAAAAGTCAGCAAATATAAGAAACTTGGTAGCAGTATAAAAGATATTAAATAATACTCGTTTGCTAAATCTTCTATTTTTAGATAAAGTCAATAATTTAAACGGTATTTATAAAATAATTTGGAGGCAAATGTCTTTTAAAAACTTATTTATATACTATTGACTTATTGCTTGAAAATTTTAGAAAAAGGTAAAAGCCTTAGGGAAACATATAATTCCAAGAAACTATTTGGTTTGTTTTACAACTATGTTTTCAGCCGATTTTAATAAATAACTCAAAGAATACTTTAAAGGATAAATCACAGAGGTAATATTGTTAGTTCATAAATTGTGAAACAAAAAAACTCTAGCCAAAGCTAGAGTTTAAAGTATAATTGTATCAAAATCTATTCCTCTTCCATAGTATGATATACGTTCATCACATCATCATCCTCCTCTAATTTTTCAATTAGTTTTTCTACATCAGCGACTTCAGCTTCTGTAAGTTTTTTGGTGATTTGAGGGATTCTTTCAAATCCGGAAGAAAGAATTTCAAGTCCTCTATTTTCTAATTCTTTTTGAATGGTTCCAAAACTGCCAAAAGGAGCATATATTAAAATACCATCTTCATCTTCAAAAATCTCTTCAGCACCAAAATCGATTAATTCTAATTCTAATTCTTCAGGGTCGATTCCGTTTGCCGGAATTCTGAAATTACACGTATGATCAAACATAAATTCAACAGAACCTTGAGTTCCCATAGTTCCATTGCATTTGTTAAAATAACTTCTAACATTAGCAACAGTTCTGTTATTATTATCTGTAGCTGTTTCAACTAGAATTGCAATTCCATGAGGCGCATATCCTTCAAATAAAACTTCTTTATAGTTGGCGGTGTCTTTATCAGTAGCTTTTTTAATGGCACGTTCTACATTTTCTTTTGGCATATTTACTGCCTTTGAATTCTGGATTACGGCTCTTAATCTTGAATTGGCTTCAGGATTTGGTCCGCCTTCCTTTACGGCCATTACAATATCTTTACCAATTCTGGTAAATGCTTTGGCCATTGCTGACCAACGTTTCATTTTTCTACCTTTTCTAAACTCAAACGCTCTTCCCATTTCTATTTTTTATTTTGAACTGCAAAAATACAGTTATTAGTTATTTTTTCAAAAATTTTTATTAATCAATTGGCACGTGCTTTGAAATAAAACTATCACCGGTTACATTCCAAAAATTGATTGTATTTGCACGCTCTGAATTGAATTTATTATTGTTAGCATTATAATTTCCAACTTCTTTATTCAACTCGTTTACCAATTTATTGAAATTATCCACTTCTTCCTTTGATCTGGAAGCGACTGATTTGTTATCCATTATTTTTTTAGTTTCTTGAAATTTCTGATTGAGCATCATAAAAGCAACTACTTTAGGACTAAATTCTAACGCTTCTTTTTTACTGAATTCCAATACTTTTTTGGTAGCATTTACCAGTATTAAATCATTATTGTATGCTTTAAATGTTTTTAATTTATCCAAACCCTCATTCGAATATTGTTCTAATGCATTACTGTTTTGTTGAATAGCATTCAAATTGTTTTGAGCAATAGCATTCATCAAAAGAGATTCTGTGAAATTTACTTTGAAAAAAATCAGAAATAATTGGGTATGATTTTCAAAAACTTCATTTGAGATTTTCATTTTTTTACCCAATTCACTTTTATCTTCTCCAATTTGGATGCCATATTTAGTTGCAAATATTTTTTGGTTGGCATTCAATTTATCCACTTCTTCATTGATTTTAGTATTGACCAAGTCTCTTGCCAAAATAAAAGCTTCCATAAAATCATAGGATTGTTCCGCCACTTCCTGCATGTTTATGATTTTTTCATATTCCTGATTGATTTGTTTTTCAGAAATTGATAAATAAGCTAGTAGTTGGTCTTTGTATTCAACATCACCTTTATACCCATCTTTTAAAGCTTCTATTTTTTTAGTGGCATTTTGGATACTTTTTACCAATGTTTTACGCGTTACATCAATTCTTCGGGCATTTTTACTATGTGCAACTGCCGAAGTGTATTTCCATGTTGTTCGAGAAATAGCATCAGTTTCTTTGCCAATGTAATTCAAATAGTCAACAGGAGTTTTGAATTCTTGCGCATTAGAAAAGGTAATTGTAATTAAAAAGAGGAACGAAGTAAAGGTTAGTTTCATTTTTTTTGGTTGGTTATTTATTTAAATTCTTATAATCGTTTATTATGGCAATTGCTTCTTCTAAATAAGGATTGTTTTTCACCTCTTTGATTTTATAGCGATTAATATCCTGTTGAAAAACATCAAATTTTAATTGCTCTAAATCAAAGGAATTATTCGAGATTGTACTGTTACTTTCGCTTTCCACAATTTTTTTGACTTTTTTCCAAAGCGAATCAATTTCATGAATATCATTGAATACATCTTTAAAAACTAATCGAGTCGGTTTTTTAGGATTGTTATAAAGTGCATTTATCTGCTTGTTAGCCAAACTAATTTCATTGAAACGAGAGGCGTTTTTCACTCTTGAATTACTTAATTCGACTATTTTGGGGAAATAGGTTTTTGAAAACGGATTAAATCTTGCTTTTGTGGTAATCATATCATATTTCAAAGCAGTTTTAAAACTAATTTCTCGCTGAATGATGCTGTCAAATAAAACTGGTACAGCAATATCTGGAACAATCCCTTTTATCTGGTGGCTGTCGCCAGTAATTCTGTAGAATTTTTCAATAGTTAGTTTTACAAAACCCTGTTGATTGTTTTCGTCCAATGGTAGAATAGTTTGCATGGAAGCCTTGCCTAACGATGTACTGCCAATGATGATTGCCCGGTTATAATCCTGCATTGAGGCCGCAAAAAATTCGCTTGCCGATGCTGAATTTCCGTTGATTAACAGCACAATTGGGCCATTGTATGCGCTGCCACGATTCCCGTCTTTTAAAATAGTTTGTTTATTTTTATTATTTACCAAAACAGATACTGGACCAATATCTAAAAACATTCCGGCTAATTTAATGGCTTCTTCCATTGATCCACCGCCATTGTCTTGAAGATCGATTACTAAACCTTCAACATTGTCTTTTTGAAGTTTCACAATTTCTTTGGCAACATCATCAGCGCAACCTTGAATAGAATATCCATCGAAATTAGAATAAAAACTAGGAATATTGATGTACCCAATTTTAGTTTCCGCTTCGGCAATATAACTGAAAACAGCATTTTCAGTGGCTTTCATTACTTGCTTTCTCAGGCGTACAGATTGTACTGTTCCATTTTTTTTCTGAATGGTCAACTCAATTTCTATATTCGAATCAGAAAAAATTAATTCTCCAATTTTTTCTATGGAAGAGCAGGAAACAGAATATGCATCTCCTTTGGTATTAGACACTTTCAGGATTACATCATCTTTTTCAAACTTATCCGTTTTGGCTGCTGGACCACCGGGGACAATTTCTTCGATGATAATTTCCTCTTTTTCATTAAATCCAATATTTAAACCCAATGAAAGATTACTCGTTGATAAACCCGACATAAAACTGGATTTAGCATCCATTGAAAAATAATTGGAATGAGGATCAAAATAGGTGCAAAAAATATTCAAAAAATTATTTTGAAGGTCATTTTCTAATCTGTTTGTGTCTCCAAGAATGCTATTTACTTTGCATAAGTTGGTGTCAAATATTTTTGCTTTAGAAGTTTTTTCGAGCTTTGAAAAATTCTGCGTCAGTGAATCTAAATTCGAACTTAATTTAGAAATGTCTTCCAGAATATCATACTTAATTCTCTTTCTCCAAACTCTTTCGATATCCGTTAAAACCAAATCAAAAGGGAAGTTTTTCTTCGAAAATTTAACGGAGTCATTCGTATTGTAATCAAAAGTCTCCTGTTGTATTTTTTCTAAAATTTTCTTTTTTCGAACTAAAGCCAATTTATAAACAGCAACAAAATCACTCATAAAAGAACAATTATTCTGTAAAATATAATTGTCCAGTTGAAGTCTATGCTCACGTAGTTTTTGATATTCAATCTTGGTAAACAAGTTTCGGTTAGAGTCCAAAACATCCAAAAAACTATCAAAAACAAAAACCGATAAACTGTCGTCTACCGGTTTTGGTTGGTAATGTTCGCGTTGTATTAACGCATTTATTTTAGAAAGTGTTTCACAAGTTTTTGCATCATTTTGACCCAAAAGTGAAAATGTAGTCAGCAACAATACAAGTGAAAGTTTCTTCATTTATTATTATTTCTTGTAAAAAGGTAATTTCACCACTTTTGCAGGAACATCATTTTTACGGATTCTTATAAAAATGTCACTTTCCAAAGCACTGTTTTCAACAGTTACATAACCCAAACCAATTCCTTTGTTCATGGATGGAGACATTGTTCCCGAAGTTACAATTCCGATTACATTTCCTGAAGCATCCACAATTTCGTAATCATGTCTTGGCACTGCACGTTCTTGCATTTCAAAAGCGACTAATTTTTTAGTAACTCCTGCTTCTTTTTGTTTTTTTAGATTTTCTGAATTCGTGAATTCTTTAGTGAACTTTGTAATCCATCCCAAACCAGCTTCCAGTGGTGAAGTCGTATCGTTGATGTCATTTCCGTACAAACAGAAACCCATTTCTAATCGCAATGTATCACGAGCCGCAAGACCAATTGGCTTGATGCCAAAAGGGGCACCCGCTTCAAAAACTTTATTCCAAATTTGTTCTACTTCTGAATTTTTGCAATAAATCTCAAAACCTCCAGAACCCGTATATCCTGTAGCCGAAATAATTACGTTTTCGATACCGGCAAAATCACCCACTTCAAAATGATAATACGGAATCGCTGATAAATCTTTTGAGGTCAAGGATTGCATCGCTTCAACTGCTTTTGGTCCTTGAATCGCCAATAAAGAATAATCCTCTGATAAGTTTTTCATCTCCACACCCAAGTCATTTTGAGCCGAAATCCAATCCCAATCCTTGTCAATATTCGAAGCATTTACAACTAATAAATATTGCTCGTCTTTCATTTTATAAACAATCAAATCGTCTACAATTCCACCGTCATTGTTCGGTAAACAAGAATATTGCGCTCTTCCTATTGTCAAAGTTGAAGCATCATTCGAAGTCACTTTTTGAATCAAAGCCAATGCATTTGGACCCGTAAGCAAGAATTCACCCATGTGAGAAACGTCAAAAACACCCACGGCATTACGTACCGTTTCATGTTCTGCATTCACACCTTCATATAAAATGGGCATATTGTATCCGGCAAACGGAAGCATTTTTGCTCCCAAACTCTCGTGTATGTGCGTAAGCGCAGTATTTTTCATTGTGTTTTAATATAAAATTTGAAGTCGCTAATTTATTGATTTTATTTCGGGTGACAAAGGCGGAGCGAAGCAAAGTTTAAAGTTTCAAACGTTTTCGGAATAATTCGTGCTGTAGGATTTATAGTCATTTTTTTTTAGGAGCTAATTCCTGCTATTCGCTCTATCTTTATTTAAAGCTTTCACCCTTCATAAGGCTGGAAGCTTTAAATAAAGGATGCCGCTGCTATCAGGGCTAGGGAATTTAGGTCCAATTAATGAATTTGTTTCCTATTAAATTCGTAATTTTAAACAAACAAATTTCAATGACGAATCCCATTTACATCAACCAAAAAGAAATCCTGAAACGATACAAACAGCCAGATAAGCATACTCACAAAGGAATTCAGGGACACGCTTTAATCATTGGCGGAAGTTATGGAAAGATAGGAGCAGTAAGTTTGTCTGCCAAAGCTTGTTTGAAAACAGGTTGCGGATTAGTCACCGTTTTTATTCCGAAATGTGGCTACACAATTCTGCAAACCGCCATTCCCGAAGTTATGGTTCTTACAGATATTCAAGAGGAAAAAATTTCTAATATCACTTTCGAAATTACACCACAAGCTATAGGAATTGGTCCCGGTTTAGGTCAGGAAATTGAAACCCAAAATGCAGTACATCAGTTTTTAAAAACAAATAAAAGCCCTTTGGTAATCGATGCCGATGCGTTGAATATTGTATCCCAAAACAAAGAATGGCTTTCTTTTGTACCGCCTAAAACAATCTTAACGCCACATCCCAAAGAACTGGAGCGATTAATTGGAAAATGGCATTCCGAAGAGGAAAAAAGGAGTAAAGCAGTTTCTTTTTCAAAACAGTACGATGTTATAATTGTGATGAAAGGCGCACCAACACACATAATTGATGGAGAAACTCTCTTCGAGAACACCACAGGAAATGCCGCTTTGGCAACCGCAGGAAGCGGCGATGTTTTAACGGGAATGATTACCAGTTTATTGGCACAATCTTACGAACCCATTAGTGCCGCAATTCTTGGAGTATATCTTCACGGATTAACTGCCGATATTGCATTACCCGAAACCGGATATCAATCTTTTATCGCTTCAGATGTTATTGCGAATATTGGGAAAGCCTTTTTGAGTTTAGAAAAATTGGAGTAAATAGCGCTCACAAATGAATTTTACCCTACTTATTTGTAAGTTTGTATCCAAGCAAAATTGCTTTATCCAATTCGATTATGGAAAAAACACCCCATCTTAGAACCGTAAATGTTACGCGATACATCACTCCTTTGCGGGAAGGCGGTTCTTTGCCTGCGCTCGCTGAAGCCGATGATGATTTTAAATACGTATTGAAATTCAAAGGTGCCGGACACGGCGTGAAAGCCTTAATTGCCGAATTAATAGGCGGAGAAATTGCCCGTGTTTTAAAATTAAAAATGCCGGAACTCGTTTTCGCAAATCTCGACGAAGCTTTTGGACGTTCAGAAGCTGATGAAGAAATTCAAGATTTACTTCAAGGCAGTCAAGGACTCAATTTGGCATTGCATTATTTATCGGGAGCTATAAATTTTGACCCTGTTGTCACTTTGGTTGATCCAAAATTAGCATCCCAAATTGTTTGGTTAGATGCTTTTATCACCAATGTCGACAGAACGTTTAGAAACACCAACATGTTGATTTGGCATAAAGAATTGTGGTTGATCGATCACGGTGCCAGTCTTTATTTTCATCATTCGTGGACCAATTGGGAAAAGCATGCACAAAGCCCTTTTGCATTGATAAAAGACCATGTATTGTTGCCTCAGGCTTCCTTATTGCCAGAAACAGATGTACTATTCAAAAAAATATTGACTGATGATGTACTGCAAAATATCGTGAATCTGATTCCAGAGGATTGGTTGCAATGGGAAGATACCGATGAAGCTCCGGAAGCCATTCGAGAAGTCTATTTCCAGTTTTTATCCATACGTTTGAACCATTCCGAAATTTTTATAAACGAAGCACAAAATGCAAGAGAAGCACTTATATGAGTATGCCGTAATCCGGGTTGTGCCAAGGGTAGAACGCGAAGAATTCCTCAATGTGGGTATTATTCTCTTTTGTAAAAAAGCGAAGTTTATAAAAGTGCTTTGCTCGATGAACGAAGCCAAATTGCAACTATTTTCAGCCGATTTAGATCTAGAACAATTGCATTTAAACTTACAAGCATTTGAGAAAGTGGCGCATGGCGAAAAATCAGGTGGACCAATAGGACAATTTGATATTCCATCGCGTTTCCGTTGGTTGACAGCACTTCGCAGTTCAGCTATTCAAACCTCAAGACCGCATCCGGGATTGTGTGATGATTTGGAAAAAACAACGCAACGCTTGTTTGAAGAAATGGTATTATAAATAAATTGAAAAAGAAAAACTGTTGGAAAGTCATTTCGCAAACAAAACACTCTTTTGGAGTCAACATTAGAACATTAAAAATTAAGAAATACTATTCAGGTGACGCGCAAGATGCATGCCCATACTAAAGCAAGCCTGAAGAAGATAGCCGCCCGTGGGTGCATCCCAGTCCAGCATTTCGCCAATACAATAATGACTTTTCTTGTTTTTAAATTGAAAATTTTCATCTACAGCATGCAATTGAATGCCGCCTGTTGTAGATATTGCATCGTTCAATAGGGCAGATCCGGTGATTTCGATACTCAGTTTTTTAATGTTTTGTGCCAATAATTCCGGATTTAGGTAGGTTTCTTTCGAAAGGTATTTTTTCAAAAGCCCAATCTGCGCAGCACTCAATTTAACTTCTTTTTGTAGTGTTTCGCTCGTCTTTTTAAAGGTTGATTTTTTGATCTTTTGAAGTAAATCATCATACCGTAACGTTGGTTTCATATCCAGAAAAATTGTTGCCTTTTGTTGGCTTTCCAATTCCTTTCTAATCTGTGGACTCAGGGCATAAATCGCATTCCCTTCTAAACCGAAACGTGTGATTACCGCTTCGCCTTTTTGTCTTTTATTCAAACAGCTTATGGCGATATTTTTAAGCGGACTGCCTTCATGTTCCAAAATAAAATCTTCCGGCCAGTTCACACGATACGCACAATTGGATGATTGAAAAGGAACAATAGCAATATCTTGCTTTTCGAACAAGTCAAGCCAAGTGCCATCTGAACCGGTTACTTTCCAGCTCCCACCGCCAAGGGCAAAAATGGTATAGTCTGATTGTATTGCTGTATCCGTATTGAAAATAATAGCATCCTCGCTGGTCCAACCTTTCCAAGTATGTTGGTATTGAATAGCAACACCTTGTTTAGTCAGAATATCCAGAATTGCATTGAGCACTGTTATAGGTTTGATGCCACTTTCAGGATATACGCGTTTGCTGCTGCCGATGTAGGTTGGAATACCGATAGAATCAATCCATTTCCGAAAATCGTCGTTGTCAAAATCAAGGAGTGCTTTTTCCAGAAAATGGGGTGGCGTATAGCGCGCAATCAATTCAGCTATTGGTTCTGAATGGGTGAGGTTAAATCCTCCTTTTCCCGCCACCAGAAATTTTCTTCCTAGTGTTTTATTTTTTTCGTAGATGGTAACGGTAAATTTTTGACAATCGAGTAATGCAGCGAGTATAAGTGCTGCGGGTCCTCCTCCAATAATTGAAACTGATTTCTTCACGCTGCAAAAATACGGTTTGTTTTACCCATTAACCTTGATATGGGGTTTTATATTAGCTATTGTATTTGTAAAGCAAAAAAAAGGCTGTCCAAAATCATTTTGAACAGCCTTTTTTATAAAAATAATGCTAAACCTAATATTTTGCCGATTCTCCGGCTTTAGGCAAGGATTGTTTTATAAATTGTCTAATATCTTCGTTGGCAGTTTCCAAATCTACTTTTCGTAAGTACATCATGTGACCGCTTCTATATCCTTTCCAAGACATTCTGTCTTTAAGTCTTCCGCTTGGGTCCATTTGCCACATGTTGTATTTTGAGTTAAAATAATCACAGGCTCCGTCATAATACCCAGACTGAACCATAACATGCAAATATGGATTTTGTGCCATGGCTTGACGCAGGTTTTCTCCGGTTTTATCATTGGAATCATCCCAAGGTCTCACAGAACCAAACATATTGTATTTAAAATCGGTTTTGTAGTTTAGATTATTACGCAAGTACATATTGATGGCAGGAGTAAAGGAGTGGAGCCACGAAGTAAGTTCAGCATTAAAATCAGGTCCGTCACCAGCCGCTTTACGGTCAATTCCTTTGTAGCGGGAATCTAATCTTCCTACCGTAAACCCTTGCTCGCGCAATAATTCTTTCCAGAAATAATCATACGGTACGTCTAAATTATTTTGCAAAACCACTTTTTCCGAAAGTCCGGAATAGCGTGCTATTTTAGCGGCCATTTCTTTTCTTTTTTGGTCGTCTAATGCGCCACCTTTGCTCATTGCGGGTAGCAACTCATTGATGGTGAAGTCTTCCACTTCTGGTAACATTGCGGTTAAATCTTTGTTCTGTAAATCAGCAGGCAGCATTTTGTGATACCAAGCCGTAGCAGCAAAATAAGGCAGTTTTAGTGCGGCTTCAGAAGCGACTCCACGAGTGATTCCCAATTCAGTTGGCGATACTAGAATAACACCGTTCAGATACATCCATTCGCTGTTTTGCAATTCTAGCGCCAATCCCGAAACGCGTGTGGTACCATAACTTTCACCAATCAAATATTTTGGCGAAGCCCAACGATTGGTTCTGGATACAAATCCATTAATCCAATCGGCGAGGTATTTAATGTCGGCATTTACACCAAAGAATTTAGTGGTTGGTATTTCTTTGCTCGTTGCTCTTGAATACGCGGTATTAACCGGATTTACAAAAACAATATCGGCAACATCCAAGATCGAATATGGATTTTCCTTGATTCCATAAGGCTGTAACGGATAGCCTTCATCATCAATATTGATTAAACTTGGACCGGTATAGGCAATCTGCATCCAAACCGAAGCCGAACCTGGACCACCATTAAAGGAGATAACCAAAGGGCGGGCGGCACGATCTTTTACATCGGAGCGTTCGTAATACGTATAAAATAAACCGGCTATAGCTTTTCCGTCTTCATCCCAAACCGGCATTGTACCAGTGGTGGCTTTGTAAGGCACTTTTTGACCTTTGATAGTTGTAGTATGTTCCGTCACCACTTGTGAATCCGGATTGAAAGTAAGATTTGCGGCTGAACTTTCTTCTTTTGGAGCGGCAGGAGTTGTGGGTGTTTTTGAAGGCTGGGCATGCAAAGCGGTAAAAAATCCAACGAAGAGCAAGGATAGTACTGTTTTTTTCATAAAAGAGATGGGTTTGGGGTATTTCAATACCGTTTTTCGGATATAATTTTGACAGCACTAATATATTGCTTTTTAATAGAGTGACAAAAAGCAGCATAGTAATTTCCAAACCATGAAACCTTATTTGGGCGTAACCCCAAAGCAGAAAATTCCCTTTTCCATTCCCGCAACTGCAGCTTTGGGGTCGGGCTTTTGGCTCTATCTTTATTTTTAAAAAAAAAAAAATAAAGGATGCCGCCGCAATCCCTTACGCGAGCCGCCCGACAATAGATAGAATCTTTGGTAATCGCTAGATTTTATTTTCTTGAAATAAAGCTTCCAATTGTTCCAAACAAGCCGTAATACCTTGTTCAAAGCCCATTTCAATCATGGTTTCAATCTCTTTTTCATTAGAATAAAACATCTTGAATTCAACCAAAGTACCGGATTCTGTAGTCGTAAAAACAATAGTTCCTGTAGCAACCGGCAACGAAGTGTTTACAGTTCCCTCTTCGTCACAAAAACTATCTTTAATTTCAAAACTTAAATGGGGTGTTATGGCTGTATAATCCATTCGTCCCCAATGTTTTTCATTTTCGGGCCCCACCATTGCGTACAACCAATAACCGCCAACAGAAAAGTCCATCGATTTGGTTTCGGCTTTCCAAGGTTTTGGTGCCCACCATTGTTCCAATAATTCACTTTCAGTATACGCACGCCAGACTTTTTCAAGTGGCGCAGAAAATGTTCTGGAAACCAGAATTGTTTTTTCTTCTAAATCTTTTACAACAAGTGTTTTGCTATTAGTTGCCATTTTATTTCGATTTAAGATTGATTATTACTAGTTCTAAACCCTTTTCTCCAATACAATAAATTCCAAAGGCACTTCCGTAATTGGAATATGAACATCGCTTGCCGGAAATGGTTCTCTTGCTCCCGTATCCACATAACCGTTGCGTTTGTACCAAGCAATTAATTCTTCCCGAACAGCTATTACTGTCATTACAATTTTTGGTAATCCCAATGCCGAAGCATGAATTTCAGCTTGTTGCAATAATTTTTTTCCAACGCCACTATTTTGCAATTCTGGCGAAACCGTCAGCATTCCTAAATACAATTGTTGCTCTTTTTCAATCAACAATACGCAACCTATAATCTGGTTATTCTCTGTAAATTTCAGAATCGTATTTTTTGGTTTCTGAATCGTTTCTATCAGTTCTTTTTCAGTGGTTCTGAGTCCTTCTAAAATGTTCGCTTCAGTGGTCCATCCTTTTTTAGAAGATTCGCCGCGATAGGCTGAATTGATTAATGTATTTAATAAGGAAACGTCTTCTATTGTTGCTTTTGTAATCATGGAAAATACTTCTATTCTAGGGTTATTGCTTTATGTTTTTCAAAGGTAGAAAAAAGGGATTAATCACTCGTTTTTTTTAATAAAATAATTTATATAATATTGATAATCAGTATATTTAACTATTAAGCAAGAATTTTTTTTTACCTTTGAGCAAAGAAACTGTACAACAATTTAATACATACAATTATGAAAAATTTAAATATTTTTTGGGTAATACTGATGGCTTGTGTACTAAACATAGCGCCTGTATTAGGGCAATCAACCGCTAAAAAGAATAAAATTATTGCTGACAGCAAAACAGCAAAAGCGGAGTTCATTAAAAGTGACCCGTTGATGAAAGCACTTTTTGATAAGGCATATGGTTATGTTATTTTTCCTAATGTTGGAAAGGGAGGAATCGGTGTTGGAGGAGCAGCTGGTAACGGCGTGGTCTATGAGCAGAACAAGCGAATAGGAATGGCAAAATTAACGCAATTGAGCATAGGATTTCAGGCTGGCGGACAAGCCTATCGGGAGGTGATATTTTTTGAAACAAAAAACGAAATGAACCGGTTTAAAGAAAGCCGATTCGAGTTTTCCGCACAAGCCTCAGCGGTAGCCGTAACTGAAGGCGCTTCGGCAAATGTAAAATATACCGATGGCGTTATGGTGTTCACCATGCAAAAGGGCGGACTCATGTACGAGGCATCGATTGGCGGACAGAAGTTTAAGTTTAATAACTTGTGATAAAAACAAAACGGCTGAGGAATTTTTTCAGCCGTTTTGTTTTTAGTAGGTATATTGAAATGCTATAATTATTTCTTTTTCGTCTCAAATAAAATGTATTTTTTGAATACATATTTCCAAGGCATGAAAAGTATTGGGATAATAATTCCGGTGAACATATACGCCATTCCTTCGGCTGGTGAACCTTTGAGCGTCCCGGCCGACCATAAAGGATAAGCAACAACAATAAGCCAAAGTCCTTTGTAAAAAATCATAAAAAGCATAATGGGTAACATGCGCAACGTATGGAATACACCCAAAAGCGCCAGTGTGGAGTAAGCTGCCCAAGTGCACCAAGCTACAGCTCTTGTAGGATCCCATTCCCCTTCATGGGTAAGAATAACGGTCCAGGAATCTGTGGCAACAAAAACAAACATTAACGCGAAGAACAACCGCATCACATAAATATTGATTCTGCGAACGCCTTCGTAGTTTTCGTAGTCTGGAAGAAAAATATTTTTGATACTGAACTTTGATTGCTTTAACTGCGGTGGTATTTGCTCTGTTGTGTTCATTGTTTTTTCTATTTGGTTTTTATTGTAGTACCAAGGTATAAAAAAAGCTACATCCTTTTGAGTCAGTAGCTTATTTTGTTTTTTAGGATTGTTCGATAATTTAATTTGCTAGCGTGAGTGTCCCGCTCGTGCCTATTACAATTTAAATCATAATCTCTTATTTCCTTTTTTAGTGGTCACGAGCGGGATGCTTGTGCTAGCTGGGCGATGTTGTTTTTACTCTTAAAATTCTTCTTCAATTATTTCTCTGTTTGCCATAGCACCTGCAATTCCACCCATTGCAACTGCATAAGATACGGAACGCATCATATTTGTATTGTCACCACAAGCAAATATTCCGTTTTCGGTTGTTTTCTGGAATGGGTCTATCTTTAAATAATTTTGTTCTGTCAATTCACAACCTAATTGTTTTGGTATTTCACAATGTTGTTCAAATTTTGGTCTTGCATATAAAGCCTTAATTTTTTTTGAAGTTTTGTCTTTAAAAACAATATTTTTAATTTGCCCTTTCTTATGCTCAAAATAGTCAATTTCATTTTCTATTATTTTTATATTGTGTTTTTGTAATTTCTCTGTTTGCTCTATTGTTAGGGTTGATTTTCCATTTGTAAAGACAGTTAAATCCTTTGTCCAATTATTAATTAATTTGCCTATTTCAAATGCAATATCTCCGTTGGCAAGTATGCCTGTTTTGTCGTTACTATATTCGTAACCGTGACAGTATGGACAATGAATAATTGATATTCCCCAACATTCTGTAAACCCTTTTATATCAGACATTATGTCTTTTATTCCAGTTGCAAAAATCAATTTTTTTGCAATGAATTTGTCGCCCGATTGTGTTATTATTTCAAAACCATTTTTCGTTTTTATCCCGCTTATTGCAAGTTTATTATAAAATTTTATGGTTTCATATTTTTGAACTTGCCGTTTAGCAAGAGTTGAAATTTCTTTTGGTGTTTTTCCGTCTTGCGTTATAAAGTTATGCGAATGAGGAGTTTTGATGTTGCAGGGTTTTCCACTGTCTATGATTAATACATTTCTTAGTGCTCTTCCTAAGGCCATTCCTGCTGAAATTCCCGCATAACTTCCACCTATTATGATTACGTCAAAATCTTTGTTATCCATCATTATGTTAAATTTTGTAAATGCTGTTAATGGAAATGGTAAAGCAAATGCTGTCAAAGTCAAAATACATTGTTGTATAAATTTTCGTCTTGAAATCATTTTTTACTATTTACTTTCGCAAATATAATATTTTTTTATTAATGCGACTTTATCGCAATAAATTAATACAAGTTTGTCGCATTAATTTATTTTGACTAATTTTGTGCTATGATAAAACGTAGAAATACTGCAACACAAGAGGCTGTTTTGTCAGTCTTGTCTAGCAAAAGAAGGGCAATGAGCCAAGATGCTGTTGTCAAACAAATGGATATTAATGCCGATAGAGCTACTATTTATAGGATATTAAACCGCTTCTGTGAGGATAATATAGTTCATAAGATTGTTGCTGACGATGGAAAACAATATTTTGCAGTCTGTATGAAATGTGATGAAATAACTGTTCCAGAGAATCATTTTCATTTTCGTTGCACCATATGTGAAACGATTGAGTGTCTAACTTCACTTGTTGAGTTTTCAGTACCCGAAAAATATATTGTTAAACAAATGAACTGTGTTCTTGTTGGTATTTGTAAAGATTGTTCGTAGTTTGGGTTAATCCTGAAATAGCCAATAACTTGTATTTACTAGCTACAAAGTAGCGACTATATACTCTAATAAGGTGGATTTTTGCTATAATTTGTTTTTTTTACACTTTAACAAACCTAATAATTTTACTTACAGAAAACTAATTCCGACAAAAAAACCGACTGAAAATCACTTCACAGTCGGTTTGTATTTTAAAAAATGTATTTAATTTTTACGCCAAAAACGCTTTCAATTCGTCATAGGTTTTAATTTTTACGCTCACTTTTTCCTTTCCTAAAACACTTTCAATTTGTGTTGGAATCGGTAGTTTTACGTTTAATGTTGGTTCAACCGTATCCAGAAACTTAATTGGATGCGCGGTTTCTAAGAAAATACCAATCGCATTTGGGTGGTTTTGTAATTCTTCTTTCAATCCTAAATAGCCAACAGCTCCGTGCGGTTCTGCAATATAACCGTCGGTGTTGTAAATGGTTTTCATGGCTTCTAAGGTCTCGGCATCTGAGAACGTAAATGAAGAAAAATCTTTTTTGAATTGCTCCAAATCATTGTGGTACATTTCCTGAATTCGGATGAAATTACTTGGGTTTCCAACATCCATCGCATTAGAAATCGTCGCTTTGGAAGGTTTTGGATCGTAAATACCGTTTTCTAGAAATCTTGGAACCGTATCATTCACATTGGTGGAAGCCACAAAATGTTCAACAGGCAATCCCATTTTTTTAGCAATGATACCCGCGCAAATATTCCCAAAATTTCCACTTGGGCAAGAGAAAACTAACGGTTTGTTTTGTTTCTTTAATGCTTTATACGCAAAGAAGAAATAAAACATTTGTGGCAACCAGCGCGCAATATTTATCGAATTTGCCGAAGTCAGATTTTTATGTTTTAAACTTTCGTCAAGAAAAGCTTTTTTGACCATATCCTGACAATCATCAAAAACGCCGTCTACTTCGAGCGCTTTAATATTTTGT
Source organism: Flavobacterium sp. 120 (assembly GCF_003633605.1). Taxonomy (NCBI): domain Bacteria; kingdom Pseudomonadati; phylum Bacteroidota; class Flavobacteriia; order Flavobacteriales; family Flavobacteriaceae; genus Flavobacterium; species Flavobacterium sp. 120. Next base: position 1,329,300 of record NZ_RBKZ01000001.1, read on the forward strand.
CCTAAAGTGGTCAATTGTCGTTCCTGAATATCGCTCACTTTTCCGGATGGATACAGGATAATCACTTCAACGCCTGTTACACCAAGGAAACCGCTGGCCACAGCACCACCAGTATCACCGGAAGTCGCTACAAGAACCGTGTTTTTACTGTCTTTGTTGTCTTTATTGAAGTAACCCAAACAACGCGACATGAATCGCGCGCCTACGTCCTTAAAAGCCATCGTTGGGCCATGAAACAATTCAAGGGAATAAATGCCTTTTTCGACTTCGACGACAGGGAAATCAAAACATAAGGTTTCGGCAATGATTTGTTTTAAAGTGTCTGCGGGAATTTCGTCACCCACAAATTGTTGAATCGCTTGAAAAGCAATTTCCTCGTTGCTTAGATTTTCGATTGTATCAAAAAAATCTTGTGGTAATGGAGTAATGCTTTCAGGAAAATACAATCCTTTATCAGTTGCTAATCCTTGTATTACGGCTTCTTGAAAAGAAACTTTGGGTGCGTTATGGTTTAAACTGTAATATTTCATTATGATTTTTGATTGAAGATTAATGATTTTTGATTTTTTTTCGCAACATAAGTTACATCTGAAATGCTACGCCAGTTCGCTGACGCTCGGGTCAAAAATCGTTAATCATAATTCTTAAATTATTTTTATCCCTTCATCATTTACTTTAGAAACGTGAATTTCATAAGGTAAATTCATGGCGTCGTACACTGCGCTCATGGCTTTGGCGATTTTATTAGCGGTTGCTTCCCCTTTGCTTAAAGCAAAAATAGAAGGACCGGAACCCGAAATCCCGGAACCTAAAGCTCCGTTTTCGTAGGCTGTTTTTTTGATTAAATCAAATCCCGGAATCAAAACACTTCGCAACGGTTCCACGATTTCATCATGCAACGAACGTCCGATTAAATCATAATCTTTAGTATACAATCCAGCGACTAATCCGCCAACATTTCCCCATTGCGTAATTGCACTTTTTAAGGAAACAGTTTGTTTCAATACCGAACGCGCATCCGAAGTTTTCAACTCAATTTGAGGATGAACTACAGTAGCGTACAATTCCGATGGGCTTTCAATTTTGATAATATCCAACGGATTCGAACTTCTCACCAACGTAAATCCACCCAAAAGGGCAGGAGCAACGTTATCAGCATGAGCGTTTCCACTGGCTAATTTTTCACCTTGCATGGCAAATAAAACTAATTCTTTGCGTGTAAATGGACGTCCCAATAATTCATTGATTCCAAAAACAGCTCCTGCTGAACTTGCAGCACTGCTTCCAATTCCGCTTCCGGCTTTGATGTGTTTGTAGATTTCGATTTCGAATCCAAATTCCGTTTCGATAGCTTCCAACATCGCCAAAGCCGCAACTCCAGCAACATTTTTTTCGGTTTCCAAAGGCAAATCGGCGCCCACAATTTTAGTGATGCGAATCCCTTTTATATCGGATTTTCGAATAATCATTTCGTCCCCCGCAGTTTCTAAACACAGTCCAAGGACATCAAATCCGCAGGAAAGATTAGCGATTGTAGCGGGGCAAAATATTTTTATTTCATTCATAATTTTTTGTTTCAGGTTTAAAGTTTCAGGTTTAAAGTTGTTGCTAGTTGTTGAACTTGAAACTTTAAACAAAGAAAACTTTAAACTATTTCTTATACGTTTCCAATTCTAATCACATCAGCAAATATTCCTGAAGCGGTAACTGCAGCTCCGGCACCGGCACCTTTTATTAATAAAGGTTGGTCTACATAACGGTCCGTGAAAAACAATACGATATTGTCTTTTCCTTCCAGATTGTAAAAAGGATGGTCTTTCGGGATAAAACGCAACCCAACATTTGCTTTTCCGTTTTCAAATTGCGCTACGTATTTCAATCGGGAATCTTTGCTCAACGCTTCTCTATAAATAGTTTCAAAATGAGCTGCGTGTTCTATTAAAGATTTGAAAAAAGCTTCATTATTAGTTGTGTCCAAACATTCAGCAGGCATAAAAGATTCATTGACAATCTCGTCAATTTCCATTTTATAACCGCTTTCTCGTATCAAAATTAATATCTTTCTGGCAACGTCAATTCCGCTCAAATCAATTTTCGGGTCTGGTTCTGTAAATCCTTGTACACCAGCTTCTTTAACAACGTCATGAAAAGTATTGTTTTCATTGAAATTATTAAAAATAAAGTTCAAACTTCCCGATAAAACGGCTTGAATTTTATTCACTTTGTCCCCTGAAGCAATCAGATTTTTTACGGTATCAATAATTGGTAATCCAGCTCCAACATTAGTTTCAAATAGAAACGGAGCATTGAACTGTCGGGATAATTTTTTTAGTTTTTTATAATTATCGTACTCTGATGCACAGGCAATTTTGTTGCAAGTCACTACGGCAATATTGCGTTTTAAATACTGCTCATACGTTTTAGATACGCTTTCGTTTGCAGTAATATCAACAAAAATACTGTTGCGTAAATTGAGCTCTTTTACAGTATAAAGAAACTTTTCTTTATTGGCTTCTTCGCCATTTTCTAAAGCAGATTGCCAATTTTTTAAGGAGATTCCGTCCTCGTCAAAATGCATTTTTCTGGAATTAGATAAAGCAATAACGCGTACATTTATTTTTAGATTGTCTTTTAGGAATTTATTTTGTTGGTAAATCTGCTCGATGAATTTCTCTCCCACATTTCCAACACCCATTACAAATAGGTTTAACTGTTTGGTATTTTCTTCGAAAAAGTTTTCATGCAGCGAATTCAATGCTTTTTTCACATCTCTTTCGTTGATTACTGCCGAAATATTTCTTTCGGAGGCACCTTGCGCAATCGCTCTGATGTTTACGTTGTTTTTACCCAAAGTGCTAAACATTCGACCGCTTAAACCTTGATGATTTTTCATGTTCTCACCAACCAAAGCAATGATGCACAGGTTTTTTTCAACGATACAAGGATCGATTTTGTTTTGTAAAATTTCCACTTCAAAAGCGCGGTTGATAGCATCTTCTGCCACATCAGCATCTGAGTTTAGAATTCCGATACAAATAGAATGTTCCGATGAAGCTTGCGTAATAAAAATCACATTGATATTTTCATGTGACAATACCTCAAAAAGCCTTTTGGAAGAACCAGTAACACCAATCATTCCGGGTCCTTCAAGTGTAATCAAAGTAATATTATCGATGTGGCTAATTCCTTTTACAGGATTAGTGTGATCCATTTCCTGATTTGAAATATAAGTTCCTTCGGCTTCCGGTTCGAAAGTGTTTTTGATAAGAATTGGAATATTCTTTCTCAACACGGGCTGAATAGTTGGCGGATATAAAACTTTGGCACCAAAATGAGACAATTCCATTGCTTCCTGATAGGAAATAAAGGCGATAGGTTGGGCTTGTTTTACAATTTTTGGATTTGCAGTATACATTCCATTAACGTCTGTCCAAATTTCCAAGTCAGTTGCGTTTAATGCTCCAGCGAGAATAGCGGCAGTATAATCAGAACCACCACGACCTAAAGTAGTATTGATTCCGTCCATCGATGCGGCAATAAATCCAGGCATTACAACCACTTGATTTTCATTCGAAGCAAAAAATTCAGCAATTAATTGATTTGAAACTTCAAAGTTTACTGTGGCTTTTCCAAAATGATTGTCGGTTTTTATTAGTTCACGACTGTCTTTATAACTACTGTTTTTTAGATTTTGTTTTAATGCTTCGGCAATAATATAAGAAGACAATAATTCTCCAAAACTTAAAATAGTATCTGAAGTTCTAGGAGATAATTCCCCCAAAAGATAGCAACCATCCAACAGAGTTTCAAGATGATTGACGATTCTTTTTATATGACTTAACAAGCTGCTTTGCTCGCTTACAGGAATAAGTTCTTTTAAAGCGTCTAAATGTTTTTTCTCTAAATCGGCAAGGATTTCTTTAAAGCTTTCGTCGCCGGCAGCTGCTTTTTGAGAAGCAAGTTGAAGCAAATCGGTAATTTTGCTAAATGCAGAAACCACAACAATTAATTTTTCTTCTTTTGCTTTATTGATAATGATATCTAAAACCAGTTTTATATTTTGTGCATTGGCAACCGAAGTTCCACCAAATTTTAATACTTTCATTTTTGTTTATTTTATGTAAAAAATGCAAATGTTTATTATATACCCAAGAACTTTCTTTCTTTAGAAAAAAAATATAATAATAGGATTATATGTAAAATGTATACCCCTAAGGGGTAGTAGTTGTTGTAGTAAATGTAACAGAAGAAGCAACCCAAAGTTGAGTTGTAATCGAAGAGTGATATGTTGTTCTGTTGTTTATCATTTGATTTTTCAAAAGTACAGTTTTTTATAAAAATGAAAACCTTTAATTTCGTTTTTGCGAATATTTTAATATTTCAATTTCATTCAAGGGAATATTGAACATTGTTTAGTTTTCAAGGTCTATGTTGGAGCTATTCGTATTTTTAGTGAAAAAATTAAACGAATTGGAATTCGTTTTATAGCTTTATAGAAATAATTAATTCCTGCAATAAAGCCGTTTTGAGTAGCTTTAGGAACTAATTCCGAAATTTAATGTAGCACTCGCACTAAATCTTAGTGCTTTATGTCTCACATTTTAAGTCAATTAATTTGTAACTTTTTATGCATAAAACTTAAGGTTAGTTTGGTTTTAGGTTTGATTTTTAAATTATCGTCAATAAATGTTGTTTATTAATATAGATTTATTGAATTTTACCCTTTAATTAGAAAGTAAAAATGGACAATACACATTATATAAGTACGCAATTACTCAGTTTTGAAACATTAGAAGAGATTATTTCTCATGGTAAATTATTGGCATTGTCTGAAGAAGCCAAAGTTAATATTCAAAAATGCAGGGATTATTTAGACAAAAAAATGGCTTCGCATTCAGATCCTATTTATGGTATAAATACTGGATTTGGCTCGCTTTGTAATGTAAAAATATCAAATGAGAACTTATCAAAGCTACAAGAAAACTTAGTGAAATCACATTCTTGCGGAACAGGTGAGGAAGTGCCAACTGAAATTGTGAAATTGATGTTGTTGCTTAAAATTCAATCGTTGAGCTATGGACACTCCGGAATCCAATTGCAAACAGTGGAGCGATTGATTGCATTTTATAATAATGATATTCTACCGGTAATTTATACGCAAGGTTCTCTTGGAGCTTCAGGAGATTTAGCTCCTTTGGCGCATTTATCGTTGCCTTTATTAGGAGAAGGTGATGTGTATTTTGAAGGAAAAAAAGTGCATTCCAGTGAAGTTTTGAAACATTTTGATTGGAAACCGATTGTATTACAGTCTAAAGAAGGATTAGCTTTATTGAACGGAACCCAATTCATGAGTGCCTACGGTGCGCATATTTTGATGAAAGTCAGTAAATTTTCTTATTTGGCGGATTTAATCGGAACAATTTCATTGGAAGCTTTTGATGGAAGAATAGAACCTTTCCATGAATTGATTCATTTTATCAGACCACATAAAGGACAAATTGTAACGGCAAATCGTATAAAAGGATTTTTGGAAGGAAGCGAAATCATTGAGCAAGTGAAAACACATGTTCAAGACCCGTATTCTTTTAGATGTATGCCGCAAGTTCATGGTGCATCAAAAGATGCATTTGATTATGTAAAGAAAGTTTTCAAAACAGAAATCAATTCGGTGACGGACAATCCTAATATATTCATTGAAAGCGACCAAATCATTTCTGGAGGTAATTTTCATGGGCAACCATTAGCATTAGCGTTAGATTTTATGGCAATTGCCTTGGCGGAATTAGGAAGTATTTCAGAACGAAGAACCTATCAGTTGATTTCTGGTTTGCGTAACCTTCCTGCATTTTTAGTGGATAATCCAGGATTAAATTCTGGTTTGATGATTCCACAATATACAGCGGCCAGTATTGCCAGTCAAAACAAACAATTGGCAACTCCTGCCAGTATTGATAGTATTGTATCCAGTAACGGACAAGAAGATCATGTAAGTATGGGTGCAAATGCTGCTACAAAAGCGTTACGTGTTTTGGATAATCTGGAACGAATTTTAGCAATCGAACTAATGAATGCTTCGCAAGCCATTGAGTACAGACGACCGTTGCTATCGAGTGATTTTATTGAAATGTTTTTAAGTGCATATCGGGAGGAAGTGCCATTGATAAAAGAAGATCGAATTTTGCATTATGATATTGAGAATACTGTTTCATTTTTAAATACTTTTCAAATAGAAAACGATTTGTTAATATTAGCTTAACATTAGGGTTAAATAATGCAGTAATTTTGCCGAACTAAATTTTAATGAAATGAACATAAATAATTTTTTCCAATTTTTGGTTCCTAAAGACAAAAAGTTCTTTCCTCTTTTTGAGGAAGCTTCAAGTAATTTAATTGAAATTGCTACAAACTTACACGAAGCTGTAAATCTTCCTTTGAAGGAACGTGAGGTTCTTTTTCAAAAAATTGATGCTTTAGAGCAAAAAGGAGAAGATATTACTCGTCAAACAAATTTAGAGTTGAGTAGAAACTTCATTACTCCATTTGATAGAGAAGACATACACTCATTGATTACTTCAATAGATAACGTTGCGGATAACCTTCACGGTGCAGCAAGTAGAATGAAGTTATATCAAGTAGATAAAATCACAAAATCAATCAGAAAGTTGACTGAAATCAATCTTGAAGCTTGCCAAAACATTGATGTTGCGGTAAGAGAATTAAGAGATTTGAAAAAAATCAAGAATATTACTGATGCTTGTGTTAGAATTAACAAGTTAGAAAATAAATCAGATAATGTTTATGATAAAGCAGTTCTTGATTTATTCGAAAACGAAACGGATGCGAAAAACATTATCAAGTACAAAGAAGTATTGTCAGTTCTAGAAACTGCTGCTGATAAATGTAAAAGTGTAGCTAGTGTTTTAGAATCAATTTCTGTAAAACATTCTTAATTCAATCGGTTTTATTCTGAAATTATAATTATGGAATTTACTCTACTTATAGTTATTATAGTCCTGGCTTTAATATTTGATTACATCAACGGTTTTCATGATGCTGCCAATGCTATAGCAACTGTTGTTGCCACAAAAGTATTAACTCCTTTCCAAGCAGTAGTTTGGGCGGCATTCTTTAACTTTTTGGCGTATTGGGTTTTTGGTTTTGGTGTAGCAGATACTGTTGCTAAAACAGCCAATACCATGGATATCAACTTAGTTGTAATCCTTGCTGGTGTAATAGCGGCTATTATTTGGAATTTATTTACTTGGTGGCAAGGAATTCCTTCCAGCTCTTCTCATACCTTAATTGGTGGTTTTGCCGGAGCAGCAATTGCTCATGCAGGTTTTGGCGTAGTTTCTTGGTATAAAGCAGGAAAAGATGGTGGTATGCCTTCAGGAGTTTTAATTATTGTTGCCTTTATTATATTGGCACCATTGTTAGGAGCTTTGATTTCTTACTTGATGTCGATATGGCTTCTTAATGCGTCCAAAAAGAGCATTTATCCAAAGATTTTTACAGCTTCTTTAATGATATTGACAGTTTGGTTTGTAGAAAGCCAAATGATTTATTACGATCAAATTGAAAAACCTCGTTTCGATTCTCCTTTTTGGAGTGTTGCTTTTGAAGCGCATAATATCAAATGGTTTTTAGTTGCCTTTATAATTCTGTCAATAAGCACATTCTGTTTAATATTCAGTAGTTTAAATTTAAATCAAGCTACGGCATGGTTGAAAAAAATGCAATTACTGTCTTCAGCAGCCTTTAGTTTAGGACATGGTGGAAATGACTCTCAAAAAGTAATGGGTATTATTGCGGCAGCAGTTGCGGTTTATATTCACACAAGTGGTGTTGCTCAAGAATCGTTACCTGCTTGGTTAGATGTTGTGTTGCCAAATGATGAAGGTGCATTTAAAATGCCGGCTTGGATTCCTTTAGCTTGTTATTCTGCTATTGCAGCCGGAACATTAAGTGGAGGATGGAAAATTGTGAAAACAATGGGTTCGAAAATTACAAAAGTGACTTCTTTTGAAGGTGTTGCCGCAGAAACTGCAGGAGCATTGACATTATATTTTACAGAGCATTTTAAAGTGCCTGTAAGTACAACGCATACTATTACTGGATCTATCATTGGAGTTGGACTTACTAAAAGAGTTTCTGCAGTACGATGGGGAATGACTGTTAGCTTATTATGGGCTTGGGTTTTAACCATTCCAATTTCAGCAATATTAGCAGCAATCATTTACTATATCTTTAGTATTTTTATTTAATGCTAAAATAAACAATCATAAAAAAACCATTCTCACTGAGAATGGTTTTTTTATGTTCTAAAATTAATTTTTTTAAAACAGTAGATCTTGTATTTCCTTCGTTTTATCAAATACGCTTTTCGCGAAAGGACATAATGGTAAAATTTTAAGATTATTTTCCCGTGCATATTGTACGGCTTCCATCACTAATTTTTTGCCTACACTTTGTCCTGCAAAATCAGGATTTACTTCGGTGTGGTCAATAATAAATTTATCGGTTCCTGCCCAAGTATATGTCATTCTTCCGGCTTCGATGTCATTATCAACGGCTCTAAAGTAGCCGTTTTTGGTTTCGTTTATTTGTTCTAATATCATAGGTTTCTAATTTAATGCTGTTGTTATTTCGATTGGGTTGCTTAAAATTTTGTGTATCGGACATTTATCGGCAATGTTTACTAATCGGGCTTTTTGATCAGTGTCTAGATCCCCGAATAATTGAATGTTACGATTTATTTTGAATTTATTTTCTACTGAATCAGTTTCAAAAGTGACTTCAACTTTTACATCGGTTAAATTCCAGCCTTTTCTATTGGCATACATGCGTAAAGTGATGCAGGTGCAAGCTGCTAATGAAGAAGCGAGTAATTCTTTTGGCGCAAAGCCTAAATCTTTTCCTCCGCTACTTTCAGGTTCATCAGAAATGATGAAATTAGTTTCTGATTGTATTTCTGTTTTATAAAGTTCAGTACCGATACTTGCTGTTATTTTACCCATATTATTGTCTTTTATTTAGTTCTGGAAGAGGAACAAATTCAGTTTCACTAGGAACTTTATCAAAGGTTTGTGCCAACCATTTTTCTTTTGCTTTTTCAATCAATTCTTTGGTTGAAGCGACAAAATTCCAATAGATAATTCGTTCTTCTGGAAAAGGATCACCACCAAAAATGTAAATAGTGGTGTTTTCTGCCATATCGAAGGTGCAGAGTTTACTGTCTTTGGCAATCAAAATTTGCTTTGGACCAAAAACATTTCTTTCACTTTCAATACTGCCTTCTAGAATGTATAAAGCGCTTTCGCCAAATAAATGCTCGCCTATAGTCACTGTTTGACGCGAAGTGCTTTTTAGTTCTAATAAATACAGCGGACTGTAAACTGGAACGGGTGATTTCTTGCCAAGTACTTCGCCAGCTATAAGTTTAAAAGCAATGTTATCCGTTTTCCATTCTGGAATTTGATTTTCAGGAACGTGAAAAAACGAAGGTTCCATTTCTTCTAACTCCTTCGGCAATGCTACCCAAATTTGAAGTCCGTGCAACATTTTGTTTGAACTACGCAAATATTCAGGTGTTCGTTCTGAGTGTACGATACCTTTTCCAGCGGTCATCCAATTGATTTGCCCAGGTTTGATTTCCATTTCAGTTCCCAAACTGTCTTTGTGCATAATACTTCCTTCAAACAAATACGTCAAAGTGGAAAGTCCAATGTGTGGATGTGGCGGAACATCTAAATTTTCGTAATCGCTCATGCAGGTCGGTCCCATATGATCGATGAATGCAAATGGTCCAACCATTCTTTTTTCTCGAAAGGGAAGCAATCGCCCAACCATAAAGTTACCAATATTGCTTGGGCGTTCTTCTATAATCAGTTTTATGTTTGACATTTTTAGGGGTTTTAAAATATAAAAATAAGGAATTATTCTTCTAAATAACCGAATTTACCCATATTCACATCATTGAATGCTTGCATGATTTCTGCTTGGGTATTCATTACAAATGGTCCGTGCGCTGCAATAGGTTCATTGATAGGTTCTCCACTTAAAATCAAAACGATGGCATTTTCAGTTGCTTCAATGATAAATTCTTCGCCTTCATTTTCAAATAATGCAAAATGATCTGCAGGAACATTTTCGCTGTTATTCACTTTTATGCTACCTTCAATTACCAATAAACCGGTGTTGTAATTTGCCGGAAAATGGAAAGATGCTTTTGCTCCTTTATTCAATTTGGCATTTTGTAAATGTACCGGTGTGAAAGTAGAGGCAGAACCTTTCAAATTTTCATATTCTCCAGCAATAACTTCAATTACACCACCATTTTCAGGAAGTTCCAGTTTATTGATTTGGTCATTAGTAATTCCTTGGTATTTTGGTGTTGACATTTTGTCTTTTGCCGGAAGGTTGACCCAAAGTTGTACCATTTGAAAATCACCGCCATTTTTGCTAAATTCTTCTTCATGGTATTCTTTGTGTAAAATTCCCGAAGCCGCTGTCATCCATTGAACATCTCCTTCGGAAATGACACCGCTATTTCCTGCGCTGTCATGATGCGCTACTTTTCCCTTGTAAGCAATCGTAACAGTCTCAAAACCTCTGTGTGGATGAACACTTACGCCTCTGGGTTGGTCTGTAGGCGGAAAATAAAATTTAGAATTATAATCCATCATGATAAATGGACTCATTCTTTTCATGTCTAAATGATATCCGCTCGGGATAAAATTGTGTACTCTAAATCCGTCACCTATCATGTGTGGTGGAGGTGGAGCTAATACTAATTCAATATTTTTTGTTTTCATTGCGATGTCTTATTTTAATTATAGTACAAATTTACTATGGATTAAAATCAGATGCATTGATGTAGGATAAGAAATGATTTTAGAAAGAACTAATATGGCTTAAAATTTCTTTTAGCTAATTCCTTGCGAACTCTACTCAAAGTTTCAGGTGTAATGCCTAAATAGGAAGCAATCATCCATTGTGGAATACGCAAAGTAAGACTTGGGTAAATGGTTATGAAATCTAAATAGCGTTGTTCAGCAGTTGCTCCCAATAATAAGTTCACTCGTTTTTGAAGTTGTCGAATGTGATTGTGTAACGCTGTATTGTCCTGCTCCCGAAAAGAAACGCTGATTTCTGCAGCTGCATTAATGAAGTTTTTATCGATAAACACAATTTCAGTATCCTCAATGGCATCAATAAACAATTCAGAAGGTTCATGGAAATAAGAACTGCTTCTGTCCGAAATAATCCAATTCTCAGCCGCAAACTGAATGATATGTTCTTTTCCGGTTTCGTCTATGGTATAGGAACGCAATAATCCTTTGGATACAAAAAAAGAATGATGACAAATATCGCCCTGATGAAGCAGAATGGTTCCTTTTTCAACTTTTTTGGATTGTAATGTATCCGTAATCGAAAGAAACTGCTCGTCCGTTAAATTTGTTTTAGATTGAAAGTATGTTTGGAAAGAATCGAGCATAATTGTTTCAGGACTTTATTGGTGCAATTTGGTTGTTTTAAACTCCTTAAAATATCTTCAGAGTTAGTTGTTATTAATTTATTCCTCCTAAATTTTTATGAATTCGTCTGCGTTTGTAATGGGTTTGCCTAAGGTTATTATCACCCGATATAATGCTAATGTTGCCATCAATCTCAAGCATTGCCAGTTTTACATCTTTGAAATATTCGACACCATGTTCGCGCATGGCTTCTTTTAATTCATCAGAAGAAATATTTAATTTGCTTAATGCTTTAAAATCCAGATTTCCGTTATGAATTAGAATTTCGGGTTTTTCCTGCATGAAATCGCCAAATTTCTTGTATTTGTACATCAACTTCTTTAAAATAAAATTGATGGTAAACAACACAGTTGCTGCAGCTATTCCGCCATAAAGGCTCGTGTTACTGCCAACCATAGCATTTTGGACGGAGTTGCTTATGAGCAATATCAATATCACGTCGGCAGTGTTCAGTTGAGACAATTCTTTCTTGCCAAAAAGACGCAAGGCAATAACCATGAAAAAATAAACGGCTGTACTTCGAAGAATTATATCAAGATATTCGTTCATTTTTTTTGCTTAAAGTAAAAAGTTCAAAATTTTTCTGCAGACAGAAAACTATTTCAGTTTAAAATTTTTCTCAATTGCTTTTATCATTTCACCTGCAATGTCTTTGTTGGTAGCGCCTTCAATTCCTTCCAATCCTGGGGATGAATTTACCTCTAATAATAAAGGCCCTTTTGAAGAACGAATAATATCAACACCTGCCACTTTCAGGTCCATTGCTTTAGTTGCTTTTATGGCTATTTTCTTTTCTTCTGCGGTTACTTTTATGATTGATGCAGTTCCTCCAAGATGAATGTTAGCTCTAAATTCACCAGGCATCGCTTCACGCTGAATGGCAGCAACAACTTTTCCGTCAATTACAAAACAACGAATGTCTTTTCCGTTAGCTTCTTTGATGAATTCTTGGACTAATATATTTGCATTTAAGCTTTTGAAAGCATTAATAACGCTTTCTGCGGCTTTTTTTGTTTCCGCCAGTACAACACCTTTTCCTTGTGTTCCTTCCAGTAATTTTACAATTAAAGGAGAACCTCCCACCATTTTTATCAAATCATCGGTATCCAATGGAGAATTTGCAAAACCAGTAGTAGGAATTTCTACACCGTGATTCAACAGTAATTGTAAAGAATATAATTTGTCACGCGATTGCGTAATGGCGTTAGATGAATTTAAGCAATATACTTTTAAGGCTTCAAATTGTCGTGTCAATGCGCAACCGTAAAAAGTAATGCTTGGTCTGATTCTAGGTATAATAGCGTCAAATTGATTTAATATTTTACCGCCACGATAATGAATTTCAGGTGTTTTTGCATCCAGTTTCATGTAACATTCCTTGATATTAAGAAAGTGCATTTCATGACCACGCATTTCTCCTGCTTCCATAATACGTTTGTTGCTGTACAATTCAGGATTACTGGCTAAAAGTCCGATTCGTAAACCAGAGCTCGCTTTCTCAGAATTTTTATATAATTCTTTTAAGATGTCAGAAGTAGGTTGTCCCAAAAGGTATTTCTGTTCCGGATCAACAAGAACTCTTCCGCTCATGGCTTCTCGACCTAAAAGCATTCGAAAACCCATTGAATCCCTATTAGTCAATGTCATTTCAATAGGCCATTTTGAACTCCCTATTTGAAGATTTGTTTGAATAACATAGCGTTGTTCTCTAAAACCACTGGAACTTTTAACGATGCGTTTATCAATTAAAGGTGCTTCACAATGAATTACCGTTTTCAGATTATTTTGTATCGGGTTGATGTCAAATTTTACCCAGTTGCTTTCATTTTTGATAAATGGAGCAATGTTTATAGCATGTAAAGCGGATGTTTTCGCTCCTGAATCTACTCGGGCTTTAATAGTAGGAATTCCTAATTCTGGAAAAGAACACCATTCTTCACTACCTAAAATAACTTTGTTATCTGACATAAATTAATTTTGTTTAACCTTTTTTATAAAGACCAAATGTAAATATTTGTTTTCAAAAAAAGTATGTTTACTGTAAAGAATAAACCCGTTATGTTATAAAAACGTAACGGGTTTATTTTGCTATAATTGTTCGCTAAATTTAAGGATTTGTAGGTTCTCCAGCTTTATGAATTTGCACTGTTAACTCTTGTGAGCCATCTTCAATATCCATAAAAATCTCATCTCCTGAAGTAATTTTCGAAGTGATGATTTCTTCTGCAAGGGCATCTTCAACATACTTTTGAATGGCTCTTTTTAATGGTCTTGCGCCAAATTGTTTATCAAAACCTTTCTCTGCTATAAATGCTTTTGCTCTGTCAGAAAGATTCAATTGGTATCCTAATTCAGCAACACGAGCAAATAATTTTTTCAATTCAATTTCGATAATCAAATCGATATCATGTTTTTCTAAAGCATTGAAAACAATTACATCGTCAATTCTGTTAAGGAATTCAGGAGCAAAAGTTTTTTTCAATGCATTTTCAATGATGCTTTTTGAATTATCGTCAGCCTGAGCCACTTTGGCAGCAGTTCCAAAACCAACACCTTGTCCAAAATCTTTTAATTGTCTTGCCCCAACATTGGAAGTCATAATAATTATAGTGTTCTTGAAATCAATTTTTCGACCTAAACTGTCTGTCAAATAACCATCATCTAAAACTTGCAATAACATATTGAAAACATCAGGATGCGCTTTTTCTATTTCATCCAATAATACTACACAATATGGTTTTCTTCTTACTTTCTCTGTTAATTGACCACCTTCTTCATATCCTACGTATCCCGGAGGCGCTCCAACTAAACGGGAGATTGCAAATTTTTCCATGTATTCACTCATGTCAATACGAATCAATGCATCTTCAGAATCGAATAATTCTTTAGCTAATACTTTGGCTAATTGGGTTTTACCAACACCGGTTTGCCCTAAGAAAATGAAAGAACCAATTGGACGATTCGGATCTTTTAATCCGGCACGATTTCTTTGGATGGAACGAGCAATTTTCATTACCGCTTCTCTTTGACCAATCACCTTACCTTCAATAAGTTCTGGAAGTTTAGCTAGTTTGTTACTTTCAGTTTGTGCAATACGGTTAACAGGTATTCCACTCATCATAGAAACCACATCAGCTACATTGTCTTCAGTAACTTCAATTCGATTATTCTTAGCATCTTCTTCCCATTGTTCTTGGGCAATAGCTAAGTCTTTTTCGATACGTTTTTCATCATCACGAAGTTTAGCAGCCTCTTCGTATTTTTGTTTTTTAACTACAACATTCTTCAATTCACGTACATCTTCTAATTGACGTTCCAAGTCTAAAATTTGTTTTGGAACTTCAATATTGGTAATGTGAACTCTAGAACCTGCTTCGTCTAAAGCATCAATGGCTTTGTCCGGTAAAAAACGTTCGGACATATATCTATCTGTTAGTTTTACACACGCTTCGATTGCTTCTTGTGTGTAGGTAACATTATGATGGTCTTCATATTTGTTTTTGATGTTATTCAAAATGGTGATTGTTTCAGAAACTGATGTAGGTTCCACAATTATCTTTTGAAAACGTCTTTCTAATGCGCCGTCTTTTTCTATATATTGTCTGTATTCGTCTAATGTTGTTGCACCAATACATTGAATCTCTCCACGAGCTAATGCAGGTTTGAACATATTAGAAGCATCCAGTGAACCTGTTGCGCCACCAGCACCTACAATAGTGTGAATTTCATCTATGAAAAGAATGATATCGTCATTTTTTTCTAATTCATTCATCACTGCTTTCATGCGCTCTTCAAACTGTCCGCGGTATTTTGTACCTGCAACAAGACTTGCTAAATCTAAAGTAACGACACGTTTATTGAATAAAGTACGCGATACTTTTTTCTGAATAATTCGCAACGCTAAACCTTCGGCTATAGCTGATTTCCCCACTCCAGGTTCCCCTATAAGCAATGGATTGTTCTTTTTACGACGGCTCAAAATTTGCGAAACACGTTCAATTTCTTTCTCACGTCCCACTACAGGATCTAGTTTTCCTTCTTCGGCCATTTCAGTTAAATCCCTTCCAAAATTATCTAAAACTGGTGTTTTAGATTTTTTATTTGATTTATTGGCTGGATTGTTGAAAGTTCCTTCTTTTAGACTGTCATCTTGTCCTGAATCGTCATTATATGATTCGTTTCGTGGCAAATTTTCTATAAAATCTTCTTCGTTTGGAGTCATGTTTAGATATTGTTCTTTAGCTATGTCATAATCAATTTTTAATTTATTCAATAGCTTGGTTGTTGGATCGTTTTCATTTCTTAAAATACACAACAATAAATGTGCTGTGCTGATAGACGAGCTTTGAAAAACTTTTGCTTCAAGAAAAGTGGTTTTCAATGCGCGTTCTGCCTGGCGTGTCAGGTGTAAGTTTTTCTTTTCAACATTTACTTCCAGGCTTGGACTAGCAGGACTTAAGATCTCTACTTTTCTGCGTAAATGATCCAAATCAACAGATAGGTTGTTCAATATTTGAATTGCTTTCCCGTTACCGTCTCTCAAGATACCCAGCATTAAGTGCTCAGTTCCTATAAAGTCATGACCTAGTCGCAAAGCTTCTTCTTTGCTGTAAGTAATAACGTCTTTTACTCTTGGTGAAAAATTATCATCCATAATATATATTTGATATCGTAAATTTAGTGAATTAGTAATTGAAAAACAAAAACCATTCCTATAAGAAGTGGTGTCAGCTAATAGACAAAAATAAAAATAATATTAAAGTTAAAATTCACTTAATTTATTAACTAAAACGGCAGTAAAATTTGTTAATAAATCATTGAAATAACTAGTGTGAAATAGGTCTAAAAATTTCAAAAAGGCGTATATTGGCACGTTTTGAAACTAATATAATTTTTTAATATAACAACTTATGTCTGAAGGAGAAAAGTTAATTCCTATTAACATAGAAGATGAAATGAAATCAGCTTACATCGATTATTCGATGTCAGTAATTGTATCAAGAGCGCTTCCAGATGTTAGAGATGGCTTGAAACCAGTACATCGAAGAGTATTATTTGGAATGCATGATTTAGGAGTTAACTCCAGATCTGCCCATAAAAAATCAGCAAGAATTGTCGGGGAAGTTCTTGGAAAATACCACCCACACGGAGATACATCTGTTTATGATGCGATGGTTCGTATGGCACAAGAATGGAGTATGCGTTATTTATTGATTGATGGTCAGGGTAACTTTGGTTCTGTAGATGGCGATAGTCCTGCAGCGATGCGTTATACGGAGGCTAGAATGCGTAAGATTTCGGAAGAAATTTTGGCAGATATCGATAAAGAAACAGTTGATTTTAAATTAAATTTTGATGATACATTAGAAGAACCAACAGTTATGCCAACTCGTGTTCCTACCTTATTAATTAATGGGGCAACAGGAATCGCAGTAGGAATGGCTACTAATATGCCGCCTCACAACTTAACTGAGGTAATCAATGGTACGTTGGCTTTCATGGATAATAATGATATTGAAGTTGATGAGTTGATGAATCATATTAAAGCCCCGGATTTTCCTACCGGAGGTATAATATATGGATATGAAGGCGTTCGTGAAGCATTCAAAACCGGTAGAGGACGTATTGTAATGCGTGCTAAAGTTGGTTTTGAAGAAGTAGATGGCAGAGAATGTATTATCGTTACCGAAATACCTTATCAAGTCAATAAAGCCGATATGATCAAGCGTACGGCTGATTTGGTTAATGACAAAAAAATTGATGGAATTGCGAATATCCGTGATGAGTCAGATAGAAATGGGATGCGTATCGTTTATATTTTAAAACGTGATGCGACACCAAACGTAGTTTTAAATACACTTTATAAGTTTACACAATTACAATCTTCTTTTAGTGTAAATAATATTGCAATTGTAAAAGGGCGTCCACAAATGTTGAATCTGAAAGATTTGATTCATTATTTTATCGAACACCGTCATGATGTAGTGATTCGTAGAACGCAATTTGAATTGAAAAAAGCGGAAGCAAGAGCGCATATATTAGAAGGGCTGATTATCGCTTCGGATAATATTGATGAAGTGATTGCTTTAATTAAAGCTTCAAAAAGTACGGAAGAAGCAAGAGAGAAATTAATCGAAAGGTTCAATTTATCAGATATTCAATCTCGTGCCATTGTAGAAATGCGTTTGCGACAATTAACAGGTCTTGAACAAGATAAGTTAAGAACTGAATACGAAGAAATCATGAAGTTAATCGAGCATTTGAAAGCTTTATTAGCGGATGTAAACTTAAGAATTGCTTTGATTAAAGAAGAACTAACTGAAATTCGTGATAAATACGGAGATGAGCGTCGTTCTGTAATTGAATATTCAGGTGGTGATGTAAGTATTGAGGATTTAATTGCCGATGAAAATGTAGTAATTACAATTTCTCATGCAGGTTACATTAAACGTACTAATCTTACGGAATACAAAACTCAGAATAGAGGAGGAGTTGGACAAAAAAGTGCTGGAACAAGAGATCAAGATTTCTTAGAGCACATGTTTGTGGCAACAAATCACCAATACATGATGTTCTTTACCCAAAAAGGAAAATGTTTCTGGATGCGTGTTTATGAAATACCGGAAGGTAGTAAAACAGCTAAAGGTAGAGCAATCCAAAACTTGGTAAATATTGAAAGCGACGATAAAGTAAAAGCGTTTATCTGTACTCAAGATTTAAAAGATAAAGAATATATCAATAGCCATAACCTTATTATGGTAACCAAAAAAGGTCAGGTTAAGAAAACATCTTTAGAGAAATATTCTAAACCTAGAGTTAATGGTGTTGCTGCAATTACTATTAAAGAAGGCGATGAATTATTGGAAGCGAAACTTACTAACGGAGAAAGTCAAATTATTTTGGCTGTGAAATCCGGTAAATTAGTTCGTTTCGAAGAAACAAAAACCCGTCCAATGGGAAGAACAGCTTCTGGAGTTCGTGGAATAACGCTTAAAGATGATACTGACGAAGTAATTGGCATGGTTACTGTAAATGACATGAACAGCGAAATTCTAGTTGTTGCTGAAAATGGTTATGGAAAACGTTCAAGCCTAGATGAGTATAGAATAACAAATCGTGGTGGTAAAGGAGTTAAAACTTTAAATATTACTGAGAAAACAGGAAAACTGATTTCGATAAACGCCGTTACTGATGCTGATGATTTAATGATTATCAACAAATCAGGATTGACTATCAGAATGGCCGTTGAAGATTTGAGAGTTATGGGACGTGCTACGCAAGGAGTGAAGTTGATTAACATCAAAGGAAACGATTCGATTGCCGCAGTTACAAAAGTTATGAAGGACGATGTCGCTGAAGTAGTTGTAGATGAAGAAGGTAATGTTATCGAAACGGAAGCTATCGAAAGAGTTAAACCAGTTTTAGAAGTTCTTGAAGACGAAGGTACGGAAGAGGATGACGACGAAGACGATTCTGAAGAAGAAGAAGTTGAAGACGAGGCTGAAGGTGACGACGAAGATGACGAAGCATAAATAAAAATTAGAAAACCAAGAATAATTATTAAACAAAAATAGAATATTATGAAAAGTAAATATGTATTACTAGCATCAGCATTATTGATATCAGTAGCTACTTTTGCTCAAAAAGATCAAATTAAAGCCGCAGAAAAAGCGTTGAAAGCTGGTAAGTCTCAAGAAGCAGTAACGATCTTGAATGAAGCTGAATATTTAGTAGTGAATGCTCCAGATGCTGAAAAAGCACAATTTTTCTTTGTAAAAGGGAATTCTTTATTAGATTTAGCCAACAAGAATGTTGATACTAATACCAATCTTTCGCTTGCTGCAAAAGCATACCAAGATTTAATTGCTGCTGAGAAAACTTCTGGGAAAGTAAAATTTTCAACTCAGGCTGCAGCTTCAATTACTGATATTAAATTCAAATTGATTAACGGTGCAATTGCTGATTCAAAAGTGGATAAGCATGCTGATAGTGCTAAAAAATTATATGACGCTTATTTGTTAGATAAAAAAGACACCATCAATTTATATTACGCAGCTTCTACGTATGTAAACGCTAAAGATTATGATGCAGCTCTTAAGTTGTATGATGATTTGAAAAACTTAAACTATTCTGGAAAAGGAACCAGCTATTTTGCAGTTAACAAATTAACTAGTCAAGAAGACTTTTTTACGACACTTCAAGAAAGAGACAGAATGGTGAAGTTAGGAACGCATGAAAAGCCAAGAACTGAAGTTATTCCTTCAAAAAGAGGTGAGATTTATAAAAACATGGCTTTGATTTTAGTTGAAAAAGGTAAAACCGAAGAAGCTAAAAAAGCAATCTCTGAAGCGAGAATAGCTAACCCGGAAGATACTTCATTGACTTTAACGGAAGCTAATCTTTATTTGGAAACAAAAGATTTCGATATGTACAAAAAATTAATCGCTGAAGTATTGGAAAAAAATCCAAATGACGCTGATTTGATTTTTAACTTGGGAGTATTAAGTGCAAATGCTAAAAATGTTGCAGATGCTGAAAAATATTACAAGAGAGTTATAGAAATTAACCCAAAATATATTAATGGGTATATTAATTTAGCTGCTTTAAAATTAGAAAATGAGAAAGCGATCATTGACGAAATGAACAAGCTTGGAACGTCTACTAAGGATATGAAGCGTTATGATGAATTGAAAAAGAAAAGAGAAGAGCTTTTTAAAGGAACAATTCCTTATCTTGAAAAAGCGGTTGAACTAGATCCTAAAAATACAGATGTTTCTAAAACTCTTTTAGGTGTTTACAGTGCATTAGAAATGACTGCAGAATACAAAGCGTTAAAAGCTAAAATGTAAAATAATTTTTCAAATAAAAAAGCCTGTCTAATTTTAGACAGGCTTTTTTTTTATACTATTTTTTTGATGACTCTTAATTTGTGAGTATGCTTATTTGTCTCAGCATTAAATATTCCTAAATGATCTATGCGGTCAATCCGTACTTTTCCACTGGCGTGAATGATGTAATTATCGGCCATTATGATTCCAACATGAATAATGTTGCCTTCTTCATTGTCAAAAAATGCTAAGTCTCCAGGTTCGCTTTCTTCAATAAAACTTAATGCTTCTCCTTGTGTTGATTGTTGAGAGGCATCTCGCAATAATTTGTATCCATTGAGTTTGTATACCATTTGGGTAAAACCCGAGCAATCAATACCAAAAGGAGTTTTTCCTCCCCAAAGGTAAGGAGCATTCAAATACATAAAAGCAGTATTTATTAAGCTCTCTTTGCTTTTTTCTCCACTGGTTTTAGTTCCTTCAAAATCAAAATTCGAAATATTTATCTCATTATGATGTATAAAAGATAAAGAGGAACCAAGCGGAATGGGTATCAATAAATTATTTGGTGCGGTAATATATTCTATTAAATCAGCATTTAAAATGATAGCTTCAGAAGATAGTTGATTAAAACTGGCTTCGGAAATCAGTTGTAATTGTTTAGAATCTATCCAACCTTCGTAATCGTCATATTGCATTCTGATTTTGGACCATTGTCTCAATTGCTCTAAAATTTCAAAATGTTCACCAAATAAAACTTGAGAAACGATTTCGCTTCTGTCACTGGGTTCAAAGCGAAGTGGGATTATGGCTAGATTACAAATTCCGAACATTTAGGTTCTTTTATGAGTTAAGAATTAAGAGTTATAGACTTGAAAAAAACTATAACTCTTAATCTATAATTATTTAAGCTCTTTCAATAACAATTGCTGAAGCACCGCCACCGCCATTGCAAATTGCAGCAGCACCAATTTTAGCATTGTTTTGTTCTAAAACATTTAATAACGTAACAATGATTCTAACTCCTGAACAACCCAGAGGATGTCCTAAAGATACAGCACCACCATTTACATTTACTTTGTTGTCTTCTAATCCAAGAATTTGTGAATTAGCCAAACCTACAACGGCAAATGCTTCATTAAATTCAAAATAATCTACATCATTAATCGTTATTCCAGCTTTTTCCAATGCTTTAGGAATTGCTTTTGCAGGACTTGTAGTAAACCATTTAGGTTCTTGAGCGGCATCAGCATATCCGTTGATGTAAGCCAAAGGTTTTAGTCCTAAAGCGATTGCTTTTTCCTCACTCATTAATATTACTGCTGCCGCTCCATCGTTTATTGTTGATGCATTAGCTGCAGTTACAGTTCCATCTTTTGTGAAAACGGCATTCAATGATGGTATTTTATCTAATTTCACATTCGTGAATTCTTCATCTTTAGAAACGATGATAGGATCTCCTTTTCTTTGTGGAACCGGAACAGGAACAACTTCATTGTCAAATTTTCCTGAATCCCATGCTTTTGCACTACGCTCATACGATTGAATTGCGTAGTTATCTTGATCTTCTCTTGTAATATTATATTCTGAAGCACATAAGTCAGCACACACTCCCATAGCGCTGTTATCATAAGCATCAGTAAGCCCGTCTTTCTGCATTCCGTCAATCATGGTTGCAGGGCCAAATTTAGTTCCATTTCTTAAATTCATATAATGTGGAATCAAACTCATGTTTTCCATTCCACCGGCAACTACAATTTCGGCATCACCGCATTGAATAGCTTGTGCGCCTAACATAACTGCTTTCATTCCTGAAGCACATACTTTATTTATTGTGGTGCAGGCAACGGAATCTGGTAAACCGGCAAATAGTGCAGCTTGTCTTGCAGGAGCTTGTCCTACACCGGCTTGAACTACATTGCCCATGAATACTTCATCAATTAAATTTGGATCTAACTTTATTTTATCTAAAGCACCTTTAATAGCAATTGCTCCTAATTTTGGAGCAGTAACTGTAGATAATCCCCCCATAAAACTTCCGATAGGTGTCCTAACGGCAGAAACGATAACAACTCTTTTGTTCATGACTTTTTTATAATGTTGGTTTATGTAGCAAATTTAATCTTTTTTAAACAATTTCAAATTTTGATTTTGCCATTATCTTTTTTTAAATTTATTTCTATTCTATATATTTGATTGTGAAGTGTTTTTGTAAAAATGATAAAAAATATTAAAAAAAAGGTCTTAAATAGTTGTGAGAAACGTAAAGATGTCTTAAATTTGCAACCGCAAAACAGGACACGTTTCTTTGAGCTTGGAGGGGTGCCAGAGTGGTAATGGAGCAGTTTGCTAAACTGTCATCGAGTAATCGGTGCCAGGGTTCGAGTCCCTGTCCCTCCGCTTTATAATTTGCTTTTCGGGGTGTAGCGTAGCTCGGTTATCGCGCCTGCTTTGGGAGCAGGAGGCCGCAGGTTCGAATCCTGCCACCCCGACTAATTTTACTCTGTTTATTACTACAGAGCACCTGTCTTCTAAGCAGGAGGTCAAAATAATAAATGGAGGCATAGCTCAGCTGGATAGAGCACCTGCCTTCTAAGCAGGCGGTCGAAGGTTCGAATCCTTCTGCCTTCACTTAAAACGATACTAGAAATAGTATCGTTTTTTTTGTTTTTATAGTTCCTGAAATCCCTTTATTTATTCTATTTTTATAAAAAATAGCATTTATGACTTCCTACTTCAAACCATTAGCACTTCTATTTTCTTTTTTATGTATTGTTTCCTGTAAATCGCAAACAATTGTTTCTGCTGGTCAAGAAAGGAATTCTACAAGTATCAATGATACTACATTTGTAAATTTAAAAGAGTATAGTCAAGATTTTGTGTATGATATGAAGTATGCAACGTCTGATAATTTCCTGAAAGCAAAAGTGTATGATTGTGCGGAATGTTTTTTACGTTTAAAAACTGTTAATGCACTAGTTGATGTGAATAAAAAATTCTTGGAAAAAGGATACAAAATCAAAATTTTTGATTGTTACCGCCCTTTGGACATTCAGAAAAAAATGTGGAAAATTGTATCTAACCCTGAATATGTTGCAAATCCTGCCAAAGGTTCTATTCACAATAGAGGTGGAGCCGTAGATATTACTTTGGTAGACAGAAATGGAAAAGAATTAGACATGGGAACTTCTTTCGATTTTTTTGGAGTTGAGGCGGGCCACAATTATCCAAATCTTTCAGAAGTAGTAAAACAAAATAGAATACTATTAAAAACAATTATGACTAGCAGCGGTTTTAATTCTTTTGATTCAGAATGGTGGCATTACAATTTGAAGTCAGGTTTGAATGATAAAGTTTCTAATGCTAAATGGGACTGTAAATAGTCCCTATTGAATGCATTTTAAGTAATTGATGAAGTAGTTTTCCGGATTGTAAATTTCATTCGTTAATTCCGATTTAAACTCTTTTTTGAAGACATAATCTTCGGTGTCTGTCAAATATTTAATTCGCATCATCGACACTGGAGAGTTTTTTAATTCTTCAAAGCTATCTTTCATAAACATGAAAATACCTGTATTAACTCTATTATCAAATCCTTTATCGTCGCGTAACATGGTACCGCAATTTTCTTGATCGATATGTATCAATGTGATTATTTTTCCATTGTTTAACTGTAAAAATAATTTAGAATTTTTATCAAAACAATTCGCT
This sequence comes from Flavobacterium sp. 120, assembly GCF_003633605.1. Classification (NCBI taxonomy): domain Bacteria; kingdom Pseudomonadati; phylum Bacteroidota; class Flavobacteriia; order Flavobacteriales; family Flavobacteriaceae; genus Flavobacterium; species Flavobacterium sp. 120. Next base: position 1,353,376 of record NZ_RBKZ01000001.1, read on the forward strand.
TTCAAAAAATCTTTGCTTTTTTGAATTAATTGCACACTCAATGTTGGTATTCCATCTGTTAATGCCAAAGAATAAAAAATATAACTGGAATTTCCGGCAAAATTTTTCTCGCTAATCATGTATTCTTTTGTCGATTTGTAAGTACCTAAAGAATCGGTAACATTTGCGTTATATTCACATGGTTTTTGAGCAAATATATTCAAGCTGAGGAATAATAAAGTTATTGTAATAACGTATTTCATTTTTATGATATTTTGGTGCAAATTAAAACTATTTTATGATTATTTTCATCAGTTGTGAAAAAACAATATACATTTCCTCCGTCTTTTATTTTCCATTTTTTTCGAATGGTTTCTACGCTGTCAGGAAAATTACGGGTAGTGATATTTGCTTGACTTTTTTCTAAATAACTTTTCATTTCCGTTTTGTTGTAAGGAAATGTATTTTGAATTTCAAAAACGCGCCCCGGAAAAGATAGTAAAGCTGTTGATGTATACAAATGAGAATGTTTGTGTAATTTATTTAGATTATAAAACGAGCTTACTTCATCAAATCCACCCGATTTCATGATAGCGCTGTTGGGTTCGTATAAATACTTTTGCGGCAAGCTTAAGTTCGGGAATTTAGAATTTTCGTTCAGAACAAAATCAAATGTTTCTGTTTTATCTTTTAAAATATTGACAGTTTTAATGTTTATATTTCCAGAATAATCTTTGTGTAATTCCCATAACAATTCTTTCACTTCATTTTCTAAAGCTACGATATGAATCGTTTTTACGTGTTTTAATTCGGATAATCCTGCAGAAATATCAAGAATAGGTGCTGTTTTTATTAGAACGGCATTTGAATGCGTAAAATAAAAATCAATATTTTCAGGAACATTTGGTAAACAATCCTTTAGCATGAATACTTTGCCTTTAGTGTCATTTCGTCTGGAAGGATCAATGTAAATCCAGTCCCATTTTGAATTTAAAGAGAATAAAGTCGCTAAACTGTCTCCGGCATAACAAGTGATATTGGAAACATTCAATTGCTCGAAATTATGTTTTACCAGATTTGACAATTCTGGATTAATTTCACAATGCGCAACTGTTTTTATTTTTTTTGAAAAATAAAAATCGTCAACTCCATAGCCTCCCGTTAAATCGATTAGAGATTCCCCTGATACAATAGAAGCTTTATAGGCTGCGGTTTTTTCGGATGACGTTTGTTCTATTGAAATTTTACTTGGATAAATAATATTTTCGGTTGAAAACCAAGTTGGGAGTTTTTCTTTAGCTTTTGTTTTGGCTTCTATTTGGTTCAAAATAGAAATCCAATCCACCTCTTGAAAGGGATTTTTTTGCAGTGCTAACTTTGAAATGCTTTTGCCAATATTATTATCGATAAACGCCTGTATTTCGGCATTTAGAATCCTTAAATCCAAAATTAAATATCTTTAGTTAATAGTTGAATGATTTTGTTTTCAGGAAAGAATTCTTTTCCAATCACTTTTATTATGGTGTATAAAGGAACTGCCACAATCATTCCTACTATTCCAAAAAGGAAACCTGCAATTAGGATTACTAGAAATATTTCTAAAGGATGTGAGCTGACGCTTTTGGAAAAAATTATAGGTTGTGACAGATTATTATCTATTACTTGAACAATCCAAAAACCTATTAATACATAAATTGTTGTAGGCAAAATTTCAGATTGAAAATCACTTCCTAAATTACTCATCATAGTTAAAATTGCCGCTAAAAAAGAGGCAATCAATGGACCAATATACGGAATGATATTTAGCACCGCGCATAAAAAAGCAATTACAATAGCATTTGGAACGCCAAAAATAACTAGAACTATAAGGTATAAAAGGAATACAATAAATAATTGAAGCAGTAAACCAATAAAATAGCGCGACAGTAAATGATTTATTTTTTCCAATGAATTCAAAATTTGATCTTCATGACTGTCTGGAATTAATTTCTTTGCGCCAACAATAAACATTAATCGGTCTTTTAAAAAGAAAAAAGTGATGAACAGAACCGATCCCAATCCCATTCCGAAACTGCTGATGGTACCTAAAATTGCATTTAAAAAATTAGGGATAACATTGAAATTTATTTTAGAGGTAATGTTTGCTTCTTTTAAAACTTGTGCGGAATCAATTTGGTGGTTGTCCAAAAACACAGTGATTTGATTGATTAACTGAACTATGTTTTTTTCAATTTCAGTAGTGTTAAGAAGTGATAAGTTTTCCCCTTGTGATAAAATTAAAGGAATAAACATCATTATAAACCCTAATATGATCAATATGAAAATAAATAAAGTAGTAATAGTTGCAAATAGATGGTTGAATTTCAATCTTTTTTTGAAAAAGTCTAAAATAGGATTTCCAATCAGTGTAAGTATAAAAGATACCACTAGATAAATTAGAACCGATTGAATTTTATAGAAGAAGAACAAAATTAAACCAACGAAAACCGTTGTTAATAATGCTCTGATAATGCCATTTGAAATGGTTTTAGATGTAATCATATTGCTATTTTAGGTTATAAAGATAAAAAAAACTCGCTAACAAGTAGCGAGTTTTAAAATCTAAAAAAACTAAAAAATTATATTCCAAAACTAGCTCTTGATCCGCCAGAAACGAATAAAGCAGCCATTCTTGATTTTTGACCGTTAGAGAACATATACATTCCTCTATCGTCTGTGTAATCCATGTAATTCATAGTCATTTCTACTGGAGTTCCAGAACAAGTGCTGTAATGTGGGTAAGCTGGTACACCGTAGTTAGCAGTATTGTGTGTAGGTGTATCAGAAACTAAATCACTTCCACAAGTTGCATCTCCCCAAATGTGACGTAAGTTCATCCAGTGACCAACTTCGTGAGTAGCTGTTCTTCCTAAGTTGTAAGGATAAATAGCAGTTCCGGTAGTTCCTAAATATTTAGAATCAATTGCAACACCATCTGTTGAAGATGATCCTCCAGGAAACTGAGCATATCCTAAGATTCCACCACCAATAGTACAAATCCAAAGATTTAATTTTGTTGTTGGAGATGTTGGAGCCAAACCACCATAAGTAGTTTTCTTCATAGTGTCTGTTGTTCCCCAAGATGTTTTAGTAGTTGATTTTCTGATTACTTGGTCTAAAACAAAAGAGATTCCTACATTCGCTTTAACTCCAGAAAATAATGCAGGAACGCTATTGAAATCAGAATTAGCTGCGTTAAAATCTTTGTTTAATACATCAATTTGTGATTGAATCTGTGCTAATGAAATATTTTCGGCAGTAGTTCTGTAAAGAACATTTACAACTACAGGAATTTGAACCTTTCCGTTTACTAAACGTGCAGTAGACATTGTTTTTTGTGTGAATGCTTCAATTTCGTTCATTCTTAAGGCTAAAGTTGGATCAGCCTTCATTTGGGCCGCTAAAACCTCTTGAGATGCACAACCGCGTTTTGTAACTGCATCAGCAGATGGAGTCATTTCTGTTGTTTCATTTTGACAAGAAAAAAGCATCAATAATGCTACAGCAGATAAAAGAATTTTTTTCATAATAAATTTGTTATAAATTAATGGTTTTGGTTAATTATTTCACAATTTTATAACAATTTTTCCTAAAAACAAATTTTTTAAACATTTATTTAAAAAATAATTCAAAAAGATGTTGAAATTATGCTTTTAGGGTATGAACTTTAAATAGTTCAACCTTATAATTTTAGCATATAATGCTATTAAATAAGATTTATGGAGCTAATATCTACTTCAGCATTAAACGAAAAATAAAATAATATAGGCTTTTAAATAAAAAAGAGGCGACTTTTTAGGTCGCCTCTTTTATTAAGTTTTAAAGGGAATTATATTCCGAAACCTGCTCTTGATCCACCAGAAACAAAAATTGCAGCCATTCTTGATTTTTGACCGTTAGAGAACATGTACATTCCTCTATCGTCTGTGTAATCCATGTAGTTCATAGTCATTTCTACCGGAGTTCCAGTACAAGTGCTGTAATGTGGGTAAGCTGGTACACCGTAGTTAGCAGTGTTGTGAGTCGGTGTATCAGAAACTAAATCACTTCCACAAGTAGCATCTCCCCAAATGTGACGTAAGTTCATCCAGTGACCAACTTCGTGAGTAGCTGTTCTTCCTAAGTTGTAAGGATAAGCTCCTGATCCAGATAATCCAAAATATTTTGAATCGATTACAACACCATCAGTAGTTGTTGATCCTCCAGGAAATTGAGCATAACCTAAGATTCCACCACCAATAGTACAAGCCCACATGTTAAGTTTTGTTGTAGGTGAAGTAGGGTCTAAACCTCCTTGTTTTGTTTTTTTCATTGCATCTCTAGTTCCCCAAGATGTTTTAGTAGTAGATTTTCTATTTACTGTTTCTAAAACAAAAGTGATTCCAACATTTGCAGCAACTCCAGAGAATAAAGCAGGTGTACTGCTGAAATCTGAATTAGTTGCATTAAAATCGTCATTTAATACATCAATTTGAGATTGAATTTGAGCATCAGAAATGTTTTCTGCGGCAGTTTTGTACAATACGTTTACTACAACAGGAATTTCAACTTTACCGTTTACTAAACGACCAGATAACATTGCTTTTTGAGTAAATGCTTCAATTTCGTTCATTCTTAAAGCTAAAGTTGGGTCAGCTTTCAATTGCGCTTCAAGAACTTCTTGAGACGCACAACCGCGTCGTGCCAATACACTGGCTTCTGGTGCAACTTCTGTTGTTTCATTTTGACAAGAGAAAAGCATCAATAATGCTACGGCAGATAAAAGAATTTTTTTCATAAAAAATTTGTTATAAATTAATAGATTTGGTTAATTATTTCACAATTCTATAACAATTTTTTCACAAAAAAAATTTTATTGAAAAAAAAATTAAAAAATAAATCATTCTATTGATTTTACTGCTTTGAGTTAATTTTAAAGATTTACAATTTACAAGTACTTTCATACAAATTTTTTTCAACCAGATTTCAACATTCCAAAATTGTAGTGATAATGGATTCATTTAAGAGATATTTTGTCATTAAATAAAATAATCTCATAAATGTATATGAAATTGATGTTTTTATTTTTTGCTGGAAATAGCCTTTTGCAGGTTCTTTTTCCTTATTTTTCAGTACCTGTGTGTGTAATATGTTTTTGTTGAAACGGTTTTAAATGAAAACGCCTATTCAAATCTAAATATTGAATAGGTCGTTTTTAAATGAAACTTAAAAACAGAATTCTTAATTATTAAAAATATAATTAAGAATGTTTGCGCCCATTTTTAATGCTTTTTCACGAACATCAATTGGGTCGTTATTCACTTCTGGATCTTCCCAACCGTCTCCTAAATCACATTCGTATGTGTAAAGCAATACTAATTTGTTTTCAACAAATATCCCGAAGGCTTGCGGTCGTTTTCCATCATGCTCATGTATTTTTGGCAATCCGTTTGGGAATGAATATGGTTTTTGAAAAATGGCATGATTGGATGGGATTTCAATCAGGTTATTATTTGGAAATATTTTTTTTATTTCTTTTCGTATGTATTGATCCATACCGTAATTATCATCAATATGGAGAAATCCTCCAGCGAGTAAATAATTTTTAAGATTACTACTGTCAGCATCACTAAAAACAACATTTCCATGTCCTGTCATGTGAACATAGGGATAGGAGAATAAGTCAGGACTGCTGGGTTCAACAGTTGATGGTTTTGTTTTTATTCGGGTATTGATATTGGCATTACAATATTTTATCAAGTTGGGCAATGATGTAGGATTTGCATACCAATCACCGCCGCCGCTATATTTTACCAAAGCGATTTCTTGTGAAAATGTTGGTATAGAAAACAATAAGAGTAGATAAAATAGTTGTTTCATAATTGCATAAAATCAGTTCTTATTCTTCTTCATTGACAAAAACTACGCTATGGCAGGCGACAATTGCAGCGGTTTCAGTTCTTAATCTGGTATTTCCTAATGAAACTGGGGCAAAGTTATTTTCAAGAGCTAAAGCAATTTCTTTTTCGGAAAAATCACCTTCGGGTCCTATGAGCAGCGTTATATTTTCATTGGGTTTCAAAACTGATTTCAGTGTTCTTTTATCCGTTTCTTCGCAATGTGCAATCAGTTTTAAACCATCTCTTTCAAGTTTAATGAATTCTTTGAAGGTTATGGCATTATTTAATTTTGGTAAATACAATTCATTAGATTGCTTCATGGCCGCCAACAAAATTTTATCAAATCGTTCATTATTGATGACTTTTCGCTCAGAATGATCACAAATGATAGGCGTGATTTCGTGTATGCCTATTTCGGTTGCTTTTTCAAGAAACCATTCGTAACGATCATTCATTTTAGTAGGTGCTACGGCTAAATGCAAATGAAATTTTGAGGCTGGTGCTTTTTCGAAAGAAAGGATTTTAACCGTGCATTTGCTATCCGAAGCTAATGTGATTTCTGTTTTAAATAAAAAACCCAAGCCATTGGTTACAAATAATATATCGGTATCTTTCTTTCGTAATACTTTAATAATATGTTTGCTTTCTTCTTTATCAAAAGAAAAAGTTTCGGTAGATTCTGTAATATTTGGATTGTAAAATAATTGCATAATTTATAATTGTATTCTTGCTTTAGAAACAACAGAAGAAGTTTCAAATTTTTGCGATAAAAACTTTTGATAACCTACAATTCCAATCATTGCAGCATTATCGGTAGTGTATTCAAATTTAGGAATAAAGGTTTTCCAACCGTATTTATTCTCTGTTTCTTTTAATGTGTTTCGAATTCCAGAATTTGCAGAAACTCCTCCGCCAATAGCTATTTGTTTAATTCCGGTTTCCTTTACTGCCAATTTTATTTTGTCCATTAAAATTTCAATAATCGTATGTTGAATGGATGCACAAATATCATTAAGGTTTTCGTCAACAAAATTGGGGTTTTCTAATTTTTTCTTTTGAATAAAATACAGAATAGCCGTTTTTAAACCCGAAAAGCTGAAATCCAATCCTGGGACTTTTGGTTTAGTAAATGCAAAAGCTTTTGGATTTCCTAATTGTGCATATTTGTCAATTAAAGGACCGCCAGGATAGGGAAGACCCAGTATTTTTGCACTTTTATCAAAAGCTTCGCCAACCGCATCATCAGTGGTTTCTCCAATTACGGTCATTTCAAAATAGTTGTCCACTTTTATAATTTGAGTATGTCCACCGCTTATGGTCAACGCCAAAAAAGGGAAAGTAGGTTTTTCATATCCTTCTTCATCTATAAAATGGGCTAAAACGTGCGCCTGCATATGGTTTACTGCAATCAATGGAACTTTCAAGGCCAAAGCAATTGATTTTGCAAATGAGCTTCCTACTAAAAGCGACCCCATCAGTCCAGGACCTTGTGTAAAGGCAATTGCCGATAGCTGTTCTTTTTGTATATTTGCATTACGAAGCGCGGCATCGATTACTGGAACTATGTTTTGTTGGTGCGCGCGAGAGGCCAGTTCAGGAACCACGCCGCCATATTGATTGTGTATAAGCTGATTTGCAACAACATTTGACAACACTTTATCGTTTTGTAAAATAGCAGCAGCGGTATCGTCACAGGAACTTTCGATGGCAAGAATAAAAACCTCGGAATTTTGCATAAAAAGGCACAGATTTTGAATTACATTTGACAAGTCGATTGTAAAAATCGTTTTGTAGAAGCCAAAATTAAAGAATTTTTATTTAAGGTGCTTCCGTTTCCTAAGGCAAAATGAAATATTAGAAAATTTAAATTATATATAGGTATCAAAAAAATTAAAAAAATAGTATTTCGTTCTCTGCTTGGACTAATCCTACTTTTGTTGGTACTCGGTATTACTCTCACCATGCCATTTGTTCAAACAAAAATTGCTCAATATTTTACAAATAGCATTAACAAAGATTTTGGCACTAATATTAATATTGATGAAGTTGCCATTTCAGTTTTTGGAGGTGTAAAGTTTAAAAAAGTATTGATTCGCGATCACCATAAAGATACTTTAATTTATGCCAATAGAATTTCAACCACTATTTTAGAAGGTAAAAAAATGCTCGATGGAGATTTAATCTTTGATGATTTAGATTTACATGGGCTGCTTTTTAATTTGAGAACGTATAAAAACGAAAAACAATCAAATCTAGATAAGTTTATTGCAGCTTTTGAAACTGGAAAGCCATCAACCAAGAAATTTTTATTAAAAGTAAATACTTTAAAAATTTATGATGGTCATTTTATTTTGACTGATGACAATCGTGAGAATCCTAAGGATTTAGATTTTACTAAACTGAATGCTTCAGTAACTGATTTCAAAATATACGGTCCGGATGTTACCACAATGATTAATAAAATGTCATTTTTGGATTTTCGTGGTTTGTATGTTAAAAATTTAAGTTCCAAATTCAGTTATTCGAAAAAGAATATAAAACTGGAAAATCTTGATTTGTTGACCAAAGAATCAACGCTGAAAGGAACCGTTTTATTAAAATATAAAATTGAAGATTTTTCTAATTTTACCGATAAAGTTCAGTTTGATATAAAATTAGATGCAGCATCAATTGCTTCAAATGACATTCGTTATTTTTATAAAGAATTAGGCAAAAACCAACATTTTTATACCAAAGCAAGTATAAAAGGGACTTTAAATGATTTAAGATTTAAAAACTTAAAATTAGTTGATGACCGTAAAACGCGAATCAATGGTGATATCAATTTTAAAAATTTGTTTGCCAAAAAAGGACAAAAATTTTCGATGTATGCCAAATTTGATAAGCTTACTTCCAGCTATGATGATTTAATTGTTATACTTCCCAATATTCTAGGAAATAAATTACCTACTTCTTTAAAAAAATTAGGAAGATTTACCGCTGTAGGAACTTCTAATGTTTCAACTACTGCAGTTGAAGCTGATTTTTCTATGATTACCGCATTGGGAAAAGTAACTTCTAATTTAGCAATACAAAATATTGATGTAATCGATAAGGCTTCTTATTTAGGGAATGTTATTTTAGAAAATTTTGATATCGGGACATTATTTGATCAAAAGGAGCTAGGTAGTGTAAGTTTGAATATTGATGTCGACGGAAAAGGTTTTAAAAGGGAATATCTTAACACCGCAATCAAAGGAGATATTAGTCAAATCGATTATAAAAACTATAATTATACCAATATTGTTGTCAATGGAACGCTTAAAAGTCCTAATTATAAAGGTCAAATATCTGTAAATGACCCTAATTTGAGTATGACTTTTGATGGTTTATTGGATTTAAGTAAAAAAGACAGCCGATATGATTTTCATATTAATGTTGAAAACGCCGATTTAACTAAATTGAAATTAGTAAAAGATTCTGTTTCTATTTTCAAAGGGGACGTTGTGGTGGAAGCTTCGGGAAATAATATAGAGAATTTTCAAGGAAATGTTTACATTAATAAAACGTCTTATCAAAATACAAAGGGAATTTACAACTTTGATGATTTTACAATAATTTCCAGTTTTGACCAAAACAGAATCCGAACCATAACAGTAAACTCTCCGGATATTGTTGAAGGTGAAATTGTAGGTAAATATGAATTCAATCAGTTGGAGAATTTAGTAAAAAATTCTTTAGGAAGTCTTTATACCAATTTCAAACCAAGTAAGGTTAAAAAAGGGCAGTTTCTTAAATTTAATTTCTCTATTTATAATAAAATCATCGAAATATTTTATCCTGATATTTCAATCGGTTCTAATACTATAGTTAAAGGAAATATAAACTCTGATAATCAAGAGTTTAAACTTAATTTTAATTCGCCTCAAATAGTAGCTTCCGATAATACATTTGATAATATCCGAGTTACGGTAGATAATAAAAATCCACTTTATAATGCTTACATTGAATTGGATAGCATAAAAACGAAATATTATAAAATTCGTGATTTTAGTGTGATAAATGTGACCATGAAAGATACTTTGTTCTTTCGTTCAGAATTTAAAGGCGGATCAAAAGGCGAGGATTATTATAATCTGAATTTATACCATACAATTAATAAAGACAACAATAACGTAGTAGGAATCAGCAAATCAGAAGTTAAATTCAAAGACTATCTTTGGTTTTTGAATGAAAATGAAACGCCAAATAATCAGATTGTCTTTGATAAATCATTTAAGAATTTTGACATTGACAATATAATATTGTCGCATGAAAATCAGTCTATTTCGTTAATGGGTGCTTTTAAAGGCTCTAATGTCAAGGATTTGAAATTGAGCTTTAAAGATGTAGATTTAAACCAAATTACGCCCTTCAATAATAAATTTGTTGCACATGGTAATATAAATGGCGAAGTAAATTTCAAGCAAAATAATAATGTTTATCAGCCTACATCTTCTATAGTAATCGATAATTTGAATGTCAATAAAACAGATTTAGGAACTTTGAATTTTGAAATTGAAGGGGATGAAAGCCTTAGAAAGTTTACCATAAATTCTAATTTAGAAAATAAAAATTTTGAATCTTTTAATGCCAATGGAAGCTTTGAAATAGTTAACAAAGAAACCATTCTGGATTTAAAACTAAAATTCGAAAAGTTTAACATTGCAACTCTTAACTCGCTTGGCGGGGAAGTTTTATCAAATATTAGAGGTTCTATTTCCGGTAATGCCACGATTGAAGGAAATCTTAAAAAACCGAATATTAATGGGCGTTTATTTTTGGATGATGCCGGTATAACGATTCCGTATTTGAATGTTGATTATGCATTGAGCAACAATACCATTATTGACCTTACCGATGAGAAATTTCTGTTTAGAAATAATACGCTTACGGATACAAAATACGGAACGATAGGGAAATTAAACGGAAGTATTGAACATAATAATTTTGCAGATTGGAAGCTGGATTTAGCCATTAATTCCAAAAGGCTTTTAGCGTTAGATACTCAAGACAGTGAAGATGCTGCTTATTATGGAACTGCTTTTATTGACGGTATAGCCACTATAAAAGGGCCAACGAATTCTTTGTTTATAAAAGTTGACGCAAAATCTGAAAAAGGAACAGCTGTAAAAATCCCTATTAATAATGCCGAAAGCGTAAGTGATAATGTTTTTCTACATTTTGTGACCGCTCAAGAAAAATACAATCTAGAAAACGGAATTACGGATAATTCCAGAAACTACAACGGACTGGAATTAGAGTTTGATTTGGATATTACACCGGATGCTGAAGTAGAAGTAATTTTGGATCGAAATACTGGTCATGGAATGAAAGGGAAAGGTTTTGGATCTTTATTGTTTAAAATAAATACTTTAGGAAAATTCAATATGTGGGGGGATTTCCAGGCGTATGAGGGAACCTATAATTTTAAATATGGAGGACTTATTGATAAGAAATTTGCAGTTAGAAAAGGTGGTTCTATTTCTTGGGAAGGAAATCCGATGAGAGCACAATTAAACCTTGAAGCGGTATATAAAACGACAGCAAATCCTGCTGTATTGCTAGATAATTCATCGTTTAACACTAAAGTTCCTGTTGAAGTAGTGATTGGTATTCGAGGCGATTTGACGAGTCCAGAACCTGATTTTAATATTGAATTCCCAACAGTAAGTAATGTTTTGAAATCAGAAATTCAATATAAATTAAACGATAAGGATGTAAGACAAACTCAAGCTTTGTATTTATTATCATCCGGTGGTTTTTTAAGTCCGGAAGGAGTGAGTCAATCTGATTTTTCAGGAAGTTTATTCGAGACAGCTTCTAGTATACTTGGTGGAATCATACAATCGGATGATGAGAAATTTAAAGTAGGTCTTAATTTCATTGGCGCCGACAGAAGAATAGGAAAAGAAACAGACGGGCGATTTGTAGCTACAATTTCATCAAAAATTAATGAAAGAATTACGATTAATGGAAAACTCGGAGTTCCTTTTGGAGGGATTAATGAATCAGCAATCGTAGGAGATGTTGAAGTTTTGTATAGAGTAAATGAGGATGGAACACTTAATTTACGTCTTTTTAATAAAGAGAATGATATTAATTATATAGGTCAAGGAATTGGTTATACACAAGGTTTAGGGGTTTCTTATGAGGTCGATTTTGATACTTTTAAAGAGCTAGTTAATAAAATTTTTAAAAATCTAAAAATAGACCGAGCTACTGTTCCTGTTGCCGAAGATCAAGATTCTGATATGTCTCCGGATTATATTAATTTTTCTAAATCAAATAAATCCGTTCCCAAAAAGATCAAGAAAAATCAAGAAGGTTTGCTTCCTGAAGAAAACTAATAGTTGGTCTTTTTGAATACAAAAACTACGAATTCTGAATAAAAATGCATTTTAATGTTGCTGGCGATTAATATTTCGAACAGTCAATCGCTGCATAAAATCATAATTATTTTTTAAAGTTTACAGAAGAAAACCCTCTTTTTGTATCTTAGTAACAAATAGTTAATGTATTGTCTTGATTTTTAATCAAAAAAACAAGCGAATTGTTAATTATCAAATAAAAATCGATTATTTTTCAATTTTGTTAAATAAAATCCTTTTTATTTTGTTTTTCCAAAAACTTATCAACGAAAACGTTTGAATTTGGAACGGTTTACTAATTTATTAAAAACACAGCTTTAAAAGTGCTGAATGTTTGCTAATTTTACACTTTAATACTTAAATAATGCCAAAAACAATAAAAAAAGTTGGCGTTCTAACTTCGGGAGGAGACTCGCCAGGAATGAATGCAGCTATTCGATCAGTTGTTCGAACATGTGCTTATCATAATATAGAATGCATAGGGATTTATAGAGGATATCAAGGAATGATTGAAGGTGACTTCAAAGAAATGGGACCTCGAAGTGTAAACAACATTGTAAATAAAGGAGGGACGATTCTTAAATCGGCTCGATCTTTAGAATTTAAAACTCCAGAAGGAAGAAAAAAAGCACACGAAAATCTTACTAAAGCAGGAATTGACGCTTTAGTGGTAATAGGAGGTGACGGAACTTTTACCGGAGGTTTATTATTCAATACTGAATTTAATTTTCCAGTAATGGGAATCCCAGGAACTATTGATAATGATATTTTTGGGACGAGTCATACTTTAGGGTACGATACTGCTTTAAATACTGTAGTTGATGTAATTGATAAAATTAGAGATACTGCAAGTTCTCACAACCGATTATTCTTTGTAGAAGTAATGGGAAGAGACGCTGGGCATATCGCTTTGAATGCAGGTATTGGTGCAGGAGCCGAAGAAATTTTAATTCCTGAAGAAGATTTAGGTTTAGACCGATTATTAGAATCACTGCAAAAAAGTAAAGCTTCAGGAAAATCATCCAGTATAGTTGTTATTGCTGAAGGAGATAAAATTGGGAAAAATGTATTCGAATTAAAAGATTATGTTGAAGCCAATTTGCCTGAATATGATGTTAGAGTTTCAGTTTTAGGTCACATGCAGCGAGGTGGTTCCCCATCTTGTTTTGACAGAGTCTTAGCCAGTAGATTAGGTGTAAAAGCCGTTGAATCTTTATTGGAAGGGAAGTCAAATTATATGGTTGGATTGCAAAATGATAAAGTAGCGTTAACGCCTTTAGAACAAGCAATTAAAGGAAAAACAATGATTGATAGAGAATTATTGAGAGTTTCAGACATTATGTCTACATAAGTGGTTAAAGTTTATTGTGAGGAAATTAGACTTTAGGTTGAGTTAATAAAAATAAACAAAAAAATTAAAGTAAAATGTCAAAAGTAAAATTAGGAATAAACGGATTTGGAAGAATTGGAAGAATTGTTTTCAGAGAGTCTTTCAACAGAGATAATGTAGAAGTTGTAGCTATCAATGATTTATTAGATGTAGATCACTTAGCTTACTTATTAAAATATGATTCAGTTCACGGTCGTTTCAATGGAACTGTTGAAGTTACAGATGGAAAACTTTTTGTAAACGGAAAAAACATTCGTATTACTGCTGAAAGAAATCCTGCAGATTTAAAATGGAATGAAGTTGATGTTGATGTAGTTGCTGAATGTACTGGTTTCTTTACAACTATTGAAACTGCAAACGAGCACATCAAAGGTGGTGCAAAAAAAGTAATTATTTCAGCTCCTTCTGCTGATGCTCCAATGTTTGTAATGGGAGTAAACCATGAGGAAGCTTTAGCAACTGATATGGTTGTTTCTAATGCATCTTGTACTACTAACTGTTTAGCTCCATTAGCTAAAGTTATCAATGATAACTTTGGAATTGTTGAAGCGTTGATGACTACTGTTCACGCAACAACTTCAACTCAAATGACTACTGATGGTCCTTCTAGAAAAGACTGGAGAGGTGGACGTGCTGCTTCATGCAACATCATCCCATCTTCTACAGGTGCTGCTAAAGCAGTAGGAAAAGTTATTCCTTCATTGAACGGGAAATTAACAGGTATGTCAATGCGTGTTCCTACAACTGATGTTTCTGTAGTTGATTTAACTGTAAAAGTTGAAAAAGAAACTACTTACGAAGAAATTATGGCTGTATTGAAAAATGCTTCTGAAACTACAATGAAAGGTATCTTAGGATATACTGAAGATTTAGTTGTTTCTCAAGATTTCGTTTCTGATTCAAGAACATCTATCATTGATGCTAATGCAGGAATTGGATTGAACTCTACTTTTTTCAAAATCATCTCTTGGTATGATAATGAATATGGTTATTCTAGCAAATTAATTGATTTATCTGTACATATTGCAGGTTTAAAATAATTCTTTATATTTACAAATCCCGTTATATTATATTTAACGGGATTTTATTTTTTGTTTACTTTTTTGAATGTAAATTTTATACTGCACACATTTTAAACTAGAAAAACGAAACACAAAAACCAAAAAAACCAAAAAAAATGAGATTATTAGTTGATAGTGGTTCTACTAAAGCCGATTGGATTGCGATAGATGATGCCGGAAAAGTATTGTTCACCACACAAACATTAGGATTAAATCCAGAAATTCTAGATGGAGATGAAATTATTGAACGTCTAAATGATCGTTTTGATATATTGCAAAATAAAAAAGAGGCCACTCATTTATTTTTCTATGGCGCAGGCTGTGGAACTGATAGAATGAAAATTTCACTTTCACAAATTTTTCAAAACTATTTTCCTAACGCAATTATTGTAGTTGAAGAGGATACTTACGCTGCAGTTTACGCTACAACGCCTAAAGGTGAAAAAGCTATTGTCAGCATATTAGGAACCGGATCTAACTGTAGTTATTTTGATGGAAAAGAATTGCACCAAAAAGTACAATCATTAGGATATATCGTTATGGATGATTGTAGCGGTAATGTTTTTGGAAAAGAATTAATCAGAAAGTATTATTTCAATAAAATGCCAAAAGAATTGGCAGTAGAATTTGAGAAAGAATACGATTTAGATCCTGATGCTATTAAAAGTAAATTATACAAAGAAGCAAATCCTAATGCTTATTTAGCAACATTTGCAAAGTTCTTAATTCAACATAAAGACACTGAGTTCTGTAGAAAAATAATTTTAAAAGGAATGAAATCTTTTGTAAAAAATTATATTAAACAATTTGATAATTGCAAGGAAGTACCTGTTCACTTTGTGGGATCTATTGCATTTTATTTAAAAGATGAATTACAAGAGACTTTCGATAAATATGAATTACAATTAGGGAATGTACTTAGAAGACCAATTGATGGACTTATTGCGTATCATATTGCCAACAAATAAAAATCTAAATGATTGCAATACTTAACTAAAGTATTGCAATCATTGAAATTTCAACATTTACATTTTTTGGCAAACAAGCCACTTGAACCGTTTCACGAGCTGGAGCGGTTTTTTCGTTAAAATAAGAACCATAAACGGTATTTATTTTTCCAAAATCATTCATGTCCATGATGAATATGGTTGTTTTTACAACATTTTCAAATGACATTCCTGCTGCTTCAAGTACGGCTTTCATGTTTTGCATTACTTGCTCAGTTTCCGCTTCAATACTATCCGTAGTCAATTCTCCAGTTGCAGGATTAATTGCAATCTGACCAGAAGTATATAGCGTATTTCCTTTAAGAACAGCTTGGTTATAAGGCCCGATTGGTGCCGGAGCATTTTCTGTAAAAATTATCTTTTTCATAAAACTATGTTTTTTATATAGTAAAAAGTTTAATAATCAATTATCGGTTTATGGTGCTTCGCTTATCCCATTTGATATCACTAAGAACACCAGATTTGATTCCGATAAAGAAACCCCAATTTGCATTTGTTCCAAATGGGGACCAGTTGAAATCCATTCTCCAACTCAATAAATCCCTCTCAAAACGAAGCTGTGTGAAAGTAACTCCTTTTTGTACAAAATCATAACCTGTAGATACTCCGGCTTTCCATTTTGGAGTTATGTCAGCATTTGCTGAAATCATTATAGAATTACCAATAATTTTATTTTCTCGATTGTTATTTCCGTATGTCAGGGAATAAGCAAATGTCATGTCCCAAGGCAACTTTGAATTGAAAAATTCTGAGATTTTATCTTCGCCTTCGTCTTCATCCTCTTCATCAAATTGACTTCTTCGGCTGTCACCTAAATCAGTATTTGTCCCAAATAAATCATCTTCACGACCACCATTTCGTTGACTTTGGGTATTCTTGTCCTTATCGGTTTTGTCTTTGCCCTGGCTCGAAATAGAATAATTTAAAGTCATATTCGAACTTGTCATTCTAAAAAGACTTCCGCCATTATCAATGTTGAACACATTTATTCGGTTTCCTGAATTGTCAATGGCATAAGGGTCTAATGTAGCACCAAAATTGACATTCATTTTGTTGTCTAATAATGTTGTACCACCGCTAACTCTTATTGGAGCAAAAGCAAGTGTAGTTACGCCATCTGCATCAAGATTATAACTAGTGGAAAGGTTCAAGTTATTAAGCAGCATTATTTTTTTAGGTTCCACTTTGGTGCTGTCTTTGTCTGTAACTTTTGCTTCAAAAGTATTACTCAAATCAAAACCTAACGTATTGGAATTATTTAATCCCGGAGCACCAAAAATTCCACTTTCAAATCTTGAATATTGTTTCATTGTCCCGCTAGCGTCTGAAGCATAGGTGTCGTAGTATTTTTCAAAACTAGGAGTATAGCCATACGATACAGATGGTCTCATGACGTGTCTTATCGATTTGATTTTTTTGTCATTACCAAAATTAAAAGTTCCATATATAGTTGTTCCTACGCTGGATGAAAAGGAGTATGTTCTAAAAGCGTCAAATCCATTTATGGTTTTATCAACAACTTTACTTTGGTCAACATCATAACTTCTTTCAATTGTTTTGGTATACCAAATTTCCTCGTAGTTCATGGAAGTAGAGGCACTAAAATATTTAAATAATTTAAAATTGGTGCTTAATGGAATGCTGTGTTGAAAACCAACTTTTGCATCTCTAAACATTTGTGGTTTAAAGAATAAGGAGTCAGTAGTTACGATGCTATTTCTACCGTTTAAATTGTATTGTAAATTGATGTTTTTGAAAAAACCTTTCTTCACTCCATCTTTACTTACAAAAGGATAAATCCTGTCAACACTCAATTGTAGTGTTGGTAAAGTCATATTGATTTCTTCTGTTTGTGTATTTTGAGAGTGTGTTGCGGTCAAAGACATTCTGACTTGTGGAACTGAAGTAAATGTTTTTGAATACGATATCGAAGAGCTTAGTGTATTATTAAGATTGGAACCAATATTAACCTGATTGATGGATTGCTTGAAGTATTTACTGCTTCCAAGATTCACAGAAGCTGAAAAACTGGAATTAGGATTCGATTTAGAATCTTTGGAATGAGACCATTGAATGTTATAAATATTTTGTTTCAAATAATCAGGATATCCTCTTTCACTGGTGATTAAATTTTCGAATCTAATGTTTAAGTTTCCTCTATAATTATATCTTTTGGCATAACTGGATTCAAAACGCAAACCATAACTTCCATTGGTATAATAATCTCCCAAAACGGTTAAATCATAATTGTCGCTCAACGCAAAATAATATCCTAAATTTTGAAGAGAAAATCCACGATTGTTGGAGTCGTTATAGCTGGGTAAAATCAATCCTGAAATGCTGGTTTCTTTACTCATTGGAAAAAAAGCAAACGGTAAAGCAATAGGAGTCGGAACATTTGCAATGACCATATTAGTCAATCCGGTAACTACTTTTTTACCGGGAATAAATTTTACTTTGTTGGTTTGGAAATAATATTCAGGATTATCAACATCTTTTGAAGTGGTAAAACGAGCTCCTTTTAAAAAATAAACAGAGTCATTTTCTTTTTTTGTTATGGAAGCTTTAATTTTAAATTCTCCTTGATCTGATCTGGAATTCCAGATTAAAGCTTTTTTTGTTTTAAAATTAAAACGAATTGAATCTGGTTCTACCACATTTGCGCCTTGCTTGAAATTTGGGTATTGTGTGTAAGCACCAGTTGAATCTTTAATACGTCCTGCGTAGACTTCGTTTTTCTCATAATCCATAACGATTATACCAGATTTCAATTCGACATCTTGATAATACAGTTCTGCTTTATCATACAATGTAATGAGCTTTTTCTTTTGGTCAATTTTAGCATATTGATCCGCTTTGTATCTCACCTTTCCATCAAGAAATGCTTTTTGAGGTTTTACAGTGTCTTTTTTTATGGAGTCAGCTTCTTTTTTAACAGATAAAGGAGCAGTATTTTTTTTGCTAGTATCTAAATTGGTAGTGTCTGCTTGTTTTTTTGCGGATATAGCCGTCTTTTTTTTTGTTATATCTTGAGAATATAATTTACCACACCCCAATGACAGGAAAAATGATAATAAAACGATATTAAATAAGTTTGTATGCAAAGGTTTAAATGCTATTTTTGTAAAATTATGGCCTGTTTTTTGACATGTCAAACTTACATATAATTTTTTGTCAAAAATAGCCAAATAAAAAATTTTATGAGGGTAGTGTTTTAATTAAATTAACTTTTGGATTTATGCGTATTACATATAAAATAAAAATAATATTAACTTTTATTTTGACGATAATTTCTTTATCGAGCTTTAGTCAATCCAATATTTTCAAGGTAACTTTAGATGCAGGCCACGGTGCACATGATTTTGGTGCTGTTTATGAAGGACGTGTGGAAAAAAACATTGCCTTGGCAGTAGTTTTGAAAGTTGGAAAAATATTAGAAGCAACACCACAGATTAATGTCAACTATACCCGAAAAACAGATGTGTTTATTGATTTAATTGAAAGAGCGAATATTGCCAATAGATTTAACGCTAATATTTTTGTTTCGATTCATTGTAATGCCAATAGAAATACTGCTGCCGATGGAACTGAGACCTACGTAATGGGTTTAAGTAAAGTAGCGTCAAATCTTGAAGCCGCTAAAAAAGAGAACTCTGTAATAACATTAGAGAAAGATTACAAACAAAAATACGAAGGATTTGATCCAAACTCTCCGGAGACTATGATAGGAATGACTTTGATGCAGGAAGAATATTTAGACAATAGTATTTCATTAGCAAGTAAGGTAGAAGATTCTTTTGCAGATTTAGGAAAAAAAATTAGAGGAGGAGGAGTAAAGCAAGCACCTTTTATGGTACTTCATAAAGCTTACATGCCTAGAGTATTAATCGAAATGGGATTTATCTCGAATTCTATTGAAGGAAATATATTAAATTCTGAAGACGGTCAAAATGAAATTGCCAAAGCTATCGCTGATGCAATTATCAGTTATAAAAAAGAATATTTTGGTAATGGTGAAACTGAAATTTTTGAAGAGTTGCCTTCGCAAAAAATCAACGAAAAACCTATAAGAGATACTGTTTCTCCTGCTAAACCTAAAATGATTCCACAAGCCGCAGCAGAATCATCACAAGTAAAAAAAGCGGTTGATAATGCTAAGCCTTTATTCAAAGTGCAACTTTCTGCCAGTAGTAAAAAATTAGATTTAGTTCCAAGAAATTTTAATGGACTTAAAAATATTTCTGTAGCCTATGAAAACAGGGTTTACAAATATATGTATGGTGAAACCTCAGATTATGATGAAGCAAAAAAGCAACTAAGCGAGGCGAAAGAAAAAGGATATAATTCTGCGTTTTTGATTGCATTTAAAAATGGAGAGAAAGTTAATATCCAAGACGTAATTAAATAGTAATAGCTTATCTTTTTTATATTAAATTTGTAAAAAAAATACTTATATTTTGAAAATAACCAGAGGATTCAAAACCACAATTTTAGCGCTATTTCTATTTTTCTGCTCAAATACTTTTTCTCAATCCAATCAAAAGTTTACGGTTATTTTAGATGCGGGTCACGGAGGTAAAGATCCGGGGAATTCCTATCATGGCTTTGTTGAAAAAGAAATTGCTCTTAAAACGACTTTGAAATTAGAAAAATACCTTAAAAAAGATAATAATATTCAAGTTGTTTATACCAGAAAATCAGATGTTTTTATAGAATTAAAGGATAGACCAAAAAAAGCAAATAGTATTGATGCTAATTTATTTGTTTCTATCCATTGTAATTCTGTTGATAACCCAATTCCCTTTGGGACAGAGACTTTTGTAATGGGTTTGGCAAGAAGTAAAGGTAATTTAGAAATTGCTAAACAAGAAAATTCGGTGATATTACTGGAGAAAGATTACAAGCAAACCTACAAAGGTTTTGATCCTAAGAATCCTGAAACCTTGATTGGATTAAAAATTCTGCAAGAAGATTATTTAGATCGAAGCATAAATCTGGCTTCAAAAATTGAGAGTAATTTTAAAAATAAATTACATCGAAAATCAAGAGGTATAAAACAGACTCCACTATGGGTTTTGGATGCGGCTTATATGCCAAGTGTATTGATTGAATTGGGTTTTTTATCCAATAGCGAAGAAGGTCTTTATTTAAATTCAGAGGAAGGACAAAATAATATGGCAGAAGCTATTGCATCAGCGATTATTGCTTACAAGAAAGAATATTTTGGAACACCATCCAATGATGATTATGAAGAGCTGCCATCTAAAAAAGTAATCGAAAATGAGATAAAAGATACTTCAAAGAGTACTAAATCAAAACGAATTATAGAAAAACAAGTTTCGCAAAAGCAAGAGTCGAAAACACAAAATTCTGATGTAGTTTTTAAAGTTCAATTTGCCGCCGGAAATAAAAATATTAAATTAAATCCTTCAAATTTTAAAGGATTAAAAAATGTTTCGATGACAACAAGCAATGGATCTTTATATAAGTATGCATATGGCTTAACATCAGACTATAACACTGCAAAAGAGGATTTGAAAGTTGTGAAATCCAAAGGGTATACTTCAGCGTATATAATTGCAATTAAAGATGGAAAGAATATTAGTATTCAAGAAGCACTTAAATAATTACAACAAGTCAAATATTTTATATTAAATTTGTAAAAAATACTTAAATTTTGAAAATAACACGAGAAATTAAAACTGCTATTTTAGTAATTGCATCTATTTTATTATTTATCTGGGGCTACAGTTTTTTGAAAGGAAGAGACCTTTTTACCAATTACAAAACATTTTATGTCGAATATAAAAGTGTAGAAGGTTTAGCCACATCTGCGCCGGTTACACTAAACGGATTAGTTATTGGTAAAGTTAGCAGTATCACAATTGATGAAAACACAGGTGTATTATTAGTTGAATTACAATTAAAAACTGATTTTCCAATTTCTAAATCGAGTACAGCTTCTATTTATGAGCCAGGATTTATCGGAGGAAAACAAATTGCAATTATTCCTAATTTTGATGATAAAATATTAGCTGTTGATGGTCAAAAATTGCAAGGCGGAGTAAAATTAGGACTAACAGATAAAGTTGGAGATCAATTAGCGCCACTTCAAGAAAAATTAGAAAAGTTATTGGGAAGTACTGAAAAATTAATTTCAGGATTGAATAATGTTTTAGACCAAAAAGGACAGCAGGATTTAAAACTTACCTTAGCGGAATTGAGCAAGACTATTGAGCAATTTCATAAAGCTTCTTTAAGCGTTAATACATTATTAGATGCTAACAAAACTCAAATCAATGGAGTTGTTACTAATTTTAATAAAATATCCGGAAATTTTTCTAAAATATCTGATTCGCTGAATAAAGCTGATTTGGGTAAAACGGTTAAAAATCTAAATGCAACTTTAGCCAGAGTCGATGGTATTATGACTGGTTTAGAATCTGGTAAAGGTTCTATGGGGAAATTATTGAACGATGAAGCTTTCTACCAGAATATTAAAAGTTCCACAAAAGAATTAGAATTATTATTGCAGGATGTTCGACTTTACCCAACTAGATATGTAAATATTTCTTTATTTGGAAAGAAAAACAAACCTTATGTTGCTCCTGTAAACGATTCTATACCTAATGTAAAAAATTAGCAATTATGAGCTATTTAGACAATATTTTATTTGCCATTCTATTGGTAATTGGTTTTGGATATTTTTTCAACAGTGTTAAAAAAATTAGAAGGAATATCAATCTTGGAACCGATGTAAATCGTTCAGATAATCCCAAAGCACGATGGACTAATATGGCCATGATTGCTCTTGGTCAATCTAAAATGGTGAAAAGACCTATTGCTGGAGTATTGCATATTATTGTCTATGTAGGTTTTGTAATTATAAACATAGAATTATTAGAAATTATTATTGACGGACTTTTTGGGACGCATCGTGTTTTTGCTTTTTTAGGAACTACGTACGATGTACTGATTGCTTCT
This sequence comes from Flavobacterium sp. 120, assembly GCF_003633605.1. Lineage (NCBI taxonomy): Bacteria > Pseudomonadati > Bacteroidota > Flavobacteriia > Flavobacteriales > Flavobacteriaceae > Flavobacterium > Flavobacterium sp. 120. The sequence continues at coordinate 1,376,104 of NZ_RBKZ01000001.1, forward strand.
TTCGAAATTTTGGCTCTTTTAGTTTTAGTTGCAGTTGCTTCTTTTTGGATAAGAAGAAATATCATCAAACTAAAGCGATTTGCTAATCCTGATTTGGCAGGAGCACCTAAAAACGATGCTAATTACATCTTGTATTTTGAGGTAGTTTTAATGACATTGTTTTTATTGATGAATGCTTCTGATTTGCATTTGCAGAATGTGCCTGGAGGTTTTTCTCATTTTATTAAGGCAGGTTCATTTCCAATAAGCCAATTTATTGAGCCATTATTCAATGGAATGTCAAATGAATTAGTAATGCTTCTTTCTGAAATATTCTGGTGGTTGCATATTACCGGGATTCTGATTTTCATGAACTATCTTTATTTTTCTAAACATTTACACATTCTGTTAGCGTTTCCAAATACGTATTTTGCGAATCTAAATCCTCAAGGACAATTTGATAATTTAGAATCTGTTACTAAGGAAGTAAAACTAATGATGGATCCAAATGCTGATCCTTTTGCAGCAGCACCAGTAGATGAAAATGCAGTTCCAAGTAAATTTGGAGCCAGTGACGTTCAGGATTTAAATTGGGTTCAGTTATTGAATGCTTATACCTGTACCGAATGTGGTCGTTGTACTTCATCTTGTCCTGCGAATATAACCGGGAAAAAATTGTCTCCACGTAAAATCATGATGGATACAAGAGATCGATTGGAAGAAGTAGGAAGAAATATTGATGCCAATAAAGGTGTTTTTATTCCGGATAACAAAACATTATTGAACGATTATATCACTCCTGAAGAACTTTGGGCATGTACATCATGTAATGCGTGTGTAGAGGAATGTCCTGTAAATATTAGTCCGCTTTCAATTATCATGGATATGAGACGCTATTTAGTAATGGAACAGAGTGCTGCACCAATGCCAATTAATGCAATGATGACTAATATAGAGAATAACGGTGCGCCATGGCAATACAATCAGCAAGACCGATTGAATTGGAAAAACGAATAGTCGTTAAATCGTTTAATTGGTTATTTGTTTAACGAATAACCGATTTATAAATTAAGAATTTGTGATTAACCAAATAAGCAAATAACCGAATCAACAAAATAGTATGTCAGAGAATTTAATAGTGCCAACTATGGCCGAAATGTTAGCTCAAGGGAAACAACCAGAAGTTTTATTTTGGGTAGGTTGTGCTGGAAGTTTTGATGATAGAGCAAAGAAAATAACGAAGGCATTTGTTCGAATTTTAAATCGTGCCAATGTATCTTTTGCCGTTTTAGGTACTGAAGAAAGTTGTACCGGTGATCCTGCAAAAAGAGCTGGAAATGAGTTTTTGTTTCAAATGCAAGCCATGATGAATATCGAGGTTTTGAATGCATACGAAGCAAAAAAAATTGTTACTGCTTGTCCACATTGTTTCAATACGCTAAAAAACGAATACCCAGAATTAGGCGGAAAATATGAAGTTGTTCATCATACTGAGTTTTTGAAATCGTTGTTAGACGACGGAAGATTAACCATTGAAGGAGGACAATTTAAAGGAAAACGAATTACTTTTCATGACCCTTGCTATTTAGGAAGAGCCAATAATGTGTATGAAGCGCCAAGAGATTTGATTCTTAAATTGGATGCTGAATTAGTAGAAATGAAACGTTCTAAAGCTAACGGTTTATGTTGTGGTGCCGGTGGTGCCCAAATGTTTAAAGATGCTGAACCTGGAAACAAGGAAGTCAATGTTGAAAGAACCGAAGACGCATTAGAAACAAAACCAGAAATTATTGCTGCGGGTTGTCCTTTTTGTAATACCATGATGACTGACGGTATTAAAAACAAAGAAAAGGAAGGCGAAGTAAAAGTTATGGATATTGCTGAATTAATTGCTAATGCACAAGATTTGTAATTATGAAAAAAATATTTTTTATTCTAATTGTACTTTGTAATTCAGTGTCATATTCTCAGGATATTTTTGATGTTATTGGAAAAGAAACTTGTGAATGTTTAAATGCAAAAAAGATAGATTATTCTAAGATGAATAAAAAGGAGATGCAGACCCAAGTTGGAGTGTGCATGATACAAAGTTATTCTTCTCATCTTTCAGAATTTAAACCGGAAGATAAAATAAGTTTTGATGATGAAAAAGGAATGCAAAACTTAGGAGAAAAAGTAGCAATGAAAATGATGGTTAGTTGTCCCGAAATTATTATGGAAATGGGCAAAAGATCTATTGATGAGGATGATTCTATAGAGGAAGTAAAAGACATTGCTTTTATTGAAGGTGAAGTAACCGAAATAAAAACAGAACAATTTATCACACTTCAGGTAAAAGATAAAAATGGAAGAAATTTTAGTTTTCTGTTATTAGATTACTTTGAAACAGCCTCTTTATTAACTAATAATGAGATTAATAAAAAAGATAGTATAAAAGTGAGTTATACTGAAATTGAACTCTTTGATCCAAAAAATAAAGAATTTAGATATTTTAAAGTTATAACTGATTTAGCAAAAAAGTAAATTTTTAATTTTCTGAAAATCTAGAAAAAAATAATATTATGTACGTTCCATTTGAAAATTTACCCGAAGAATCCAGAATCTGGATTTATCAATCAAACAGAAAATTTTCGGATGCCGAGTTTTCTGAAATAGAAACTGCTTTGCAATCCTTTCTTGAAGGTTGGGCTGCACACGGTACCAGTTTAGAATCATCGTATCAATTAAAATACAACCGATTTATCATTATTGCCGTAAATCAGGATGTACAAGCAGCTACAGGATGTTCTATAGATTCATCTGTGGAATTTATTCAAAGTTTAGAACAAAAATACACGGTTGATTTATTGGATAAAATGAATGTTACTTTCAAACTTGGAGAGCATATTGCCCACAAGCCTTTGATTGATTTCAAGAAAATGGTAAAAGATAAAGCAGTTACTGAAAATACTATAGTTTTCAATAATTTAGTTAATAATATAGAAGAATACAATGAATCTTGGGAAGTTCCTGCCATCGATAGCTGGCATAGTCGCTTTTTTTAAACAAAACAGTTCAATGAGAAAAATAGGCATCAAAATTGTTTTATTTTATGTCTTAATTTTCTTTGTTGCTTCAAGTTGTGTTGGGACAAAAATTAATAAGAATAAAGTAATTGTAGCCAACATTCCGTCCAAAATTGAAAATTTGGACAGTATCAAATCGAGTAATACACCCACACTTTTTGAATTATCTCCCGAAGGAAATAAATGGGTTGATAGTGTTTACAATGCTATGACTTTAGAGGAGAAATTTGGGCAATTATTTATGGTTGCCGCTTATTCTAATAAAGATACTGTACACTTCAAGGGCATTGATAAACTGATTCAGGAAAGCAAAATTGGAGGATTGATTTTCTTTCAAGGTGGTCCTGTTCGTCAAGTTAAATTATCCAATCGTTTTCAATCGAAGTCAAAAATCCCTTTGTTTATTGGTAGTGATGCTGAGTGGGGATTGAGCATGCGATTAGATTCTACCTATCGTTATCCTTGGAATATGACACTTGGAGCCATCCAGGACATGAAATTGTTGGAGAAAGTTGGTCTTCAGATGGGAAAACAAAGTAAACGATTGGGTTTGCAATTTAACTTTGCTCCAGTTCTTGATATCAATACAAATCCCAGAAATCCTATAATAGGTTTTCGCTCTTTTGGCGAAGATAAATTCAAAGTTACAGAACGCGCCATTGCTTTAATGAAAGGGGTTCAGAGTCAAGGAATCTTTTCTACAGGAAAGCATTTTCCTGGTCATGGCGATACTGAAACGGATTCACATAAAGGATTACCAACGATTAATTTTTCGAAAGAAAGATTAATGGATGTAGAGTTTTATCCGTATAAAAAAATGTTTCATGAAGGACTTTCTTCTGTTATGGTGGCGCATTTAAACGTTCCCAGTTTAGAGTCAAGACCTAATTATCCTTCATCGATTTCCTATAATGTCGTAACTGATATTCTTCAAAAAGAATTAGGATTCAAAGGACTTATTTTTACTGATGCTTTGAATATGAAAAGTGTAAGTAACTTTAAATTACCAAGCGAAATTAATTTTGAAGCTTTTATGGCTGGAAATGATGTGTTGTTATTTCCTGAAGATGTTCCTTCTGCAATTGAAAAATTTAAGCTGGCCTATTCAGCTAATTTATTTTCTGACGAAAGATTGGCTTTTTCGGTAAAGAAAATTTTGAAATTTAAATACAAAGCAGGTTTAAACTCTTATAAACCTATTGCAACAGAAAATTTATATAACGATTTAAACTCATCTGAAAATGATGCTTTACAATATGAGTTGTATGAAAACGCAGTTACTGTTCTAAAAAATACGGCTGCTGTTTTACCAATTAAAAATTTGGAAAAACAAAAAATAGCCTATGTAAAAATAGGAGATGACAGTAATGATGCTTTTGTTTCGACTTTAAAAAAATACGCTGACGTAACTGTAGTTGCAGATACTAATTTGGATAGTTTACAAGTAAAATTGCAACCGTTTACAACTGTAATCATTGGATATCATAAATCAGATGTTGCTTTTAGAAACGATGATTTAAAATCTAATGAATTGTTTAAAATCAATTTTTTAGCTAAAAACAATAATGTAATTCTGGATGTTTTTGCAAAACCGTATTCGTTATTACCTATTACAAATTTTGATGATTTCGAAGGATTGGTTGTTTCCTATCAAAACAGTACGATTTCACAAATAGTTTCTGCAGAACTAATTTTTGGAGCGATTGAAGCCAAAGGAAAATTACCGGTTTCTATTAATACAAGCTTCAAAGTAAATGATGGCTTAGCAACTGAAAAATTAAATCGTTTAGGATTCACAACCCCTGAAAATGTGGGAATGAATGCTGAAATTTTATCCAAAATTGATGCCATTGCCAATAAAGCGATTAATGGCAAAATGACGCCTGGAATTCAAGTTTTGGTAGCCAGAAAAGGTAAAGTTATTTATCAAAAATCATTCGGGCATCATACGTATGATAAAACGATTAAAGTTCAAGATTCAGATATTTATGATGTTGCTTCGTTGACAAAAATTCTGGCTACGTTGCCGAATGTTATGTTGCAATACGATCAGCAAAAAATAAATCTGGAAACTACATTAGGAACCATGTCTCCCATTTTTAAAGATTCCAATAAAGCGAATATTAATTTTAAAGATTTATTATCTCATTACGCTGGACTTGCCGCAGGAATTCCATTTTATAAAGCGACAATGGATAAATCTAAATTTCCTTCGGAAGTTTATTTTAGAAAAACCTCCGAAGAGCAGTTTTCTAAACGAATGACAGACAGTCTTTTTGTAAGAAATGATTTTAGCGACACCATTATGAAAATGATTGTTAAGAGCAAGCTTTCCTTGAAAAAAGAATACAAGTACAGCGATCTTACTTTTATGATTTTGAAAGATTATTTAGAAAAAACAACGGGTAAAACATTAGATATTTTGATTCAGGAGAATTTCTACCGCTCACTCGGAATGAATAATTCCAGTTTCAATCCGTTAGGGAAATTTGATAAAAACAGAATTCCACCAACAGAAACAGATACGTATTTCCGTCATCAACTTTTACAAGGATATGTTAACGATTTATCTGCTGCTTTAGAAGGCGGAGTTTCCGGGCATGCCGGTGTTTTTTCGAACGCCATGGATGTGGCTAAAATAATGGAGCTTTACTTGCAAAAAGGGAATTATGGCAATCAGCAGTATTTTTCTGAAAAGACATTTGAAGATTTTAATACGTGTTATTTTTGTGCGGCAGGAAATAGGAGAGGTGTCGGTTTTGATAAACCACAATTAGGTGCTGAAGGACCTACGTGCGGTTGCGCTTCGATGACTAGTTTTGGTCATACCGGTTACACCGGAACAATGGCTTGGGCTGATCCCGAAACGCAAATTGTCTATGTGTTTTTATCGAATAGAACTTTTCCAATAGCAGGTGAAAATAGATTATCCAAAGAAAACATTCGGGAAGATATTCAAAAGGTGATTTATGAAGCGATTATAAACTAAGCTTACTTTGACGGAATAATAAAATAGTCCAAATGAAATTATAGACAATTTCATTTGGACTATTTTTTTGTTAAAATGATTTTATTAGCAGTATTTCATTACAAATTTTGCCTGTATTATAGTATATTTGAGATAAAAACTGTTTGATGAAAAATAGGAATACCGTTTTTACAAAAGTCTATTTAATTGTGTTGCTTTTTTGCATGACTTTTGTAAATGCTCAAAATAGTGATATAAATATTTTACGGGATATCAATGTTCATAGAAATAAGAGTTTAGATCCTACTTTTAAATTAGTAACAAATAGTGCGGTTCCAATCAGTGTTGCAACTCCCATTATTCTATATTCGGTTGCTTTAATTAAGAAAGATAGTACCATCAAGAAACAAGCAATTTTTATAGGAGAAGCATTCTTGGTAAATGCATTTATTACCACAGCATTGAAACATACTATAAAAAGAGACAGACCATTTGAAACCTATCCGGATATCGATCAAGCAACGTCGTCTGTTGGTAATTCCTTTCCTTCGGGACATACTTCTTTAGTTTTTGCAACAGCAACATCACTGAGTTTGGCTTATCCTAAATGGTATGTTATTGCCCCATCATTTGTTTGGGCAGGAGCAGTGGGATATTCTCGAATGCATTTAGGGGTTCATTATCCAAGTGATGTATTTGCTGGAGCAATTATCGGCACTGGCTCGGCTTATCTTAGTTATAAAGTGAATAAATGGATTAATAAAAAAAGTACTAAAAAGGACAAATAGTACTTTAAACACTATGATTATTGTTTGAAAACGAAAAGAATTCAAGTCTGAAACATTTTATTGTAAACAAATAATTGTTGGGTAATTATTAGCATTAATTTTATGTGCTGTATCAAAAGATAAAACATTAAATTCAACTAACTTTACAGTAATAGTAACACTTTGGTTAGTATTAGTATTTTTCTTTTACTAAAAATAAATTAGCTAAAATGACACACAAACAGGATATGGATGATAAACAAGCTTGCTGTGCCTTAGAAGAAAAAAAAGTCAATAAAGCAGAGCAAGATGCAGGATGTTGTTCTTCTCACAGTGAGTCACAACATAATGATGAGGAAGATCACGATCATTCTACTGGAAATGAAAGCACTTTCAGAATGTTTTTACCTTCCATAATTAGTTTTATAGGATTGCTGATTGCATTATTGTTTGATAATTACGTTCCACAATCTTGGTTTAATGGTTGGATTCGAATCGTTTGGTATATTATAGCTTATATTCCGGTAGGTTTTCCAGTTTTGAAAGAAGCGTATGAAAGCATCCGTAAAGGAGCTATTTTTTCTGAATTTTTCTTGATGGGAATTGCTACGTTAGGCGCATTTGGAATTGGTCAATATGCCGAAGGTGTGGCTGTAATGTTATTCTATGCCATTGGTGAATTATTCCAGATGTTAGCCGTAAAAAGAGCAAAATCGAATATAAAATCATTATTAGACCAAAGACCTGATGTAGCAAATGTAATTGAAGGAGTGAATATTGTTTCCAAAAAAGCTTCGGATGTAACCATTGGAGAAATCATAGAATTGAAACCAGGTGAAAAATTAGCTTTAGACGGAAAATTACTTTCTGATCATGCCACTTTCAATACTGCAGCATTAACAGGAGAAAGTAAACCTGATACCAAATCTAAAGGAGAAACAATCCTGGCAGGAATGATTAATCTCAATACGGTTTCTCAAGTAGAAGTAACTACAGCATTTAAGGATAGTAAATTATCTAAAATTCTGGAAATGGTTCAGGAAGCTACTGCAAAAAAAGCACCAACAGAATTGTTTATCCGGAAATTTGCTAAAATTTACACACCAATTGTGGTCTATCTGGCGATAGCAATTTGTGTGCTTCCAATAGTATTTATGGACAATTATGTTTTTAAGGATTGGTTGTACAGAGCATTGGTTTTCTTAGTGATTTCTTGTCCTTGCGCATTGGTAATTTCTATTCCGTTAGGGTATTTTGGAGGAATTGGCGCAGCAAGTAAAAACGGAATTTTATTCAAAGGATCTACGTTTCTGGATATAATAGCATCAGTCAAAGTAGTCGTTTTTGATAAAACAGGAACATTGACTAAAGGGGTTTTCAAAGTTCAAAAAGTTGTAGCTGTAGGAATTCCAGAGACCGATTTGATACGATATACAGCCGCAATTGAAACTAAATCCACACATCCCGTGGGTTCGGCAATTATAGAATTTGCCAAAGACCATACAAAAGCTACTAGTGTAACTGAAGTAAAGGAAATTCCAGGATTGGGATTAAAAGGTTTTGTGGATGGAAAAGAGATTTTAGTTGGAAATGCTAAGTTGATGAAAAATTACAATATCACTTATGATGCTGAAATTGATACTATTCCATTTACAATTATACTTGTTGCTGTCAATCAAAAATATGCTGGTTATTTTATTATTGCTGATGAAGTTAAAGAAGATGCAAAAGAGGCAATTAGGAACTTACACAAATTAAATGTCGAAACCATTATGCTTTCTGGCGATAATCAATCAATAGTTTCTGTTGTTGGCAAAGAGTTGAATATTGATCAGGCTTTTGGAAATTTATTGCCTGAAAACAAAGTTGAAAAACTAGAGGCTTTATTGAAGCAAAATTTAAGCGTTGCATTTGTTGGTGATGGAGTAAATGATGCTCCGGTAATTGCTTTGGCAAATGTAGGAATTGCAATGGGTGGTTTAGGAAGTGACGCCACCATTGAAACTGCTGATGTTGTTATTCAAAATGATCAACCCACTAAGATTTATACTGCAATTAATATTGGAAAAAAGACAAAACAAATTGTTTGGCAAAACATTTTTTTAGCTTTTACCGTTAAATTGATAGTTTTGGTAATGGGAGCAGGAGGATTAGCTACGATGTGGGAAGCAGTTTTTGCGGATGTTGGCGTCGCTTTATTAGCGATTTTAAATGCGGTAAGAATCCAACGTATTAAGTTTTAGACTTTAAAGATTTAACTTAAATTTCCATAAAACACATTCCTATTTTTATTAATTTCGTTTCACTAAAATACATAGATGAAAATTGCAATAGTTTGTTATCCTACCTTTGGAGGAAGTGGTGTTGTCGCTACAGAATTAGGTCTTGAATTGGCAAGACGTGGTCACGAAATCCATTTTATAACGTATAGTCAACCTGTACGTTTGGCACTTTTAAATCCAAATGTGCATTACCACGAAGTGAATGTTCCTGAATATCCATTATTTCATTATCAACCATACGAATTGGCTTTGTCAAGCAAATTAGTGGATATGGTAAAGCTATATAAAATCGAGTTATTGCATGTGCATTATGCAATTCCTCATGCTTATGCAGGTTATATGGCCAAACAAATGCTGAAAGATGAGGGAATTAATATTCCGATGGTGACTACACTTCACGGAACTGATATTACATTAGTTGGGAACCATCCATTTTATAAACCAGCCGTAACTTTTAGCATTAACAAATCTGATTTTGTTACTTCGGTTTCCCAAAGTTTGAAAGATGATACCCATAAATTATTTAATATTAAAAATGAAATTGAGGTAATTCCTAATTTTATAGAATTAGATAAAAACCATAATGATCCAAGTACAGCTTGTCATCGTTCCGTAATGGCTAATAAAAATGAGAGAATTATTACGCATATCAGTAATTTCAGAAAAGTAAAACGAATTCCGGATATAATTAAAATTTTCTATAATATTCAAAAAGAAATTCCTGCTAAATTGATGATGGTAGGGGATGGTCCTGAAAAAGAAAAAGCAGAATATTTATGTCAGGAATTAGGAATTCAGGATAAAGTCATCTTTTTTGGAAACAGTAATGAGATTGATAAAATTTTGAGTTATACTGATTTATTCTTGTTGCCATCTGAAACAGAAAGTTTTGGACTTGCGGCTCTCGAAGCAATGGCTTGGAGTGTTCCCGTAATTTCAAGTAATTCCGGAGGTTTACCAGAAGTAAATTTTGACGGTATTTCCGGATATTTAAGCAATGTTGGGAATACAGATGAAATGGCACAAAACGCTTTGAAAATTTTAAAAGATGACGCTACTCTTCATAAATTTAAAGAAAATGCGCTGTCAGTTGCAAAACAATTTGACATCAAAAACATCTTGCCGCTTTATGAAGCTTTATATAAAAAAGCGATAAAAAAATACGCATAGATTTTACATTTTTCTAAAATAAAAAGTAGTAAGACTTTTTGAAATTAATCCATTAACCAATAAAATGTTGCAATGAAAAAAATAATAGTATCACTAGTTGCTGTCGCTTTAGTTTCCTGCGGTGCAACAGTTACAAAAAGTTCTGATAAAAGTTCTTTATATGAAGTCTTGACGCAACAGACAAACGGTGGTGCAAGTATTCGTTTTTTTGAGATTCTTTCGGAGCCAAATGAAATTGCAATGTTGCAGAACGATGAAAATCTAAAAAATAAAATCAGCTCAAATGATGTTCAGACTGCGAATTTTATCGTTTTGAATATGGGAGAAAAAACATCTGGAGGGTATAGTATAGGGATTGATAGTGTTATCGAAACCGATAAAAATATTGTTATCACCATAAAAGAAACTAATCCTGAACCGGGAAGTATGGTTACACAAGCTTTTACAAATCCTTTTTGTGTAGTCAAGATAAATTCCAAGAAAGAGATTATTTTTAAATAAAAAAAACGCCACTATTGCTAGTGGCGTTTTTAATATGTTTTCTAGATAATACTAGAATCTATATCTAATACTTAAGGCTAAGTCTGGACCAAAATTATCTTCTCTAAAATTATCAGAATTGAAATAAAGTTCTGGTCTGATATCCAAAGCTAATTGTATTGGAGCTTCATTAAAGTTATACTCAATACCAAGATCTCCAGCAACAAAAACAAATGCGCCGCTGTCATCAATATCATTGTTGTTGTTGAAATCATTATCATAACTCCAGCTACCTACACCACCACCAACACCTGCATACCAGTTGAAACCACCTTCTATGTTCCAAACCCATTGGTATATACCTGTTAATTTCAAAGCATCAACATTATTGCTGTTTCTCCAACCTAAGTCTAATTCTAAACGGTTGTTATCGCCTAAACCCCTTTGGTAAGAAAGTTCTCCTCCAAATCCGTCATTATCTCCTAGACGTAGACCTAAAGCATTTTTCGAAATATCTTGTGCTTGTGCAGTAAATGCTAATCCCATTAACATTATTGCTGATAAAATAATTTTTTTCATAAGTAAGTTTTTTATAGATACAAATGTATAATTAAGTAGGGTATGAAGTTTATAAAATTTTATAGAAAAGTTATATAATTTACGTTTTTCAGGATTTTGATGCTTTTTTATGTTGGTATTACATTAGGATGTTTTGTTTGGAGAAAAGCGCTGAAGCCACGATTTGATTGCTTAAAATATCTTCCATTTCAAAAAGGTTCTCTTCTTCAATATAATTTGCTTCGGAATAATTATATAATTTCCAACGTTTTTTGTTGTATTCCAATGCTGTTAAGTTTTCAACCCAATCTCCAGAATTCAAATATAAAGTTGACCCGTTTTTAGTTTCTTGATGAATCATTTTTGGTTCATGAATATGTCCGCATATAACATAATCGTATTTTTTTTCGATGGCTAATTCAGTTGCCGTTTTCTCAAAATCAGAAATGTGTTTTACCGCTTTTTTTACACTTGCCTTTATTTTTTTAGAAAAAGAATAAGGCTCTCTTCCTATTTTGGATAAACACCAATTGACAAATCGGTTTGAAAGTATTAAATAATCATACCCTAAACCACCAAGTTTGGCAATCCATTTTGAATGTTGCACAGAGGCATCAAAAACATCACCGTGAAATATCCAGGCCTTTTTGTCATCGAGATTTAAAACTAACTTGTCTACTAATGCGAAATTACCCATATTCATATCGCTAAATTTTCGGAGCATTTCATCATGATTTCCTGTGATGTAGTAAACCTTTGTCCCTTTGGATGCAAAACTTATAATTTTTTGTATGACTTTTAAATGTGCTTTTGGAAAATAGGATTTTCGAAACTGCCATACATCTATAATATCACCATTTAATACTAGCGTTTTAGGTTTTATAGAAGATAAATAATTATAAAGTTCTTTAGCATGACTACCAAAAGTTCCAAGGTGTACATCAGAAATCACCACTAACTCGACTTTTCTTTTTTTCAATGTATTTGAATTTGAAGTTTACCAAATTAATAGAATTATTAGCAATAGAAATGGAATTAAAGGTTAAGAAATCTAAGACAAGATTAAATTAATATCAATAAATGTGAAATGTTTCTTAAAACTTTATCCCGAAATTTCGGGATAAGCTTTTAAACTTTAAACTAAAATGGTACTTTTGTTCAAAACTAATTATAATGGCAGGAAATAGCTACGGAACACTATTTAGAATAACAACTTTTGGAGAATCACATGGTGAAGCATTAGGTGGTATAATAGATGGTTGCCCTCCTGGAATAACTATAGATTTAGATGCAATTCAATTTGAAATGTCAAGAAGAAAGCCGGGTCAATCGGCTATAGTTACCCAACGTAAAGAGCCGGATGATGTACAATTTTTATCCGGAATATTTGAAGGTAAAACCACTGGAACACCAATAGGTTTTATTATTCCTAATACCAATCAAAAATCAGATGATTACTCTCATATAAAAGATAATTACAGACCCAGCCATGCTGATTATGTGTATGAAAAAAAATATGGTGTTCGTGATTACCGCGGTGGCGGACGAAGTTCTGCCCGTGAAACTGCCAGTAGAGTAGTGGCTGGAGCGGTAGCAAAACAAATGCTGTCAGAAATAAAAATCAATGCTTACGTTTCTTCTGTAGGTCCAATTTTTTTAGAAAAACCATACCAAGAATTAGATTTTTCAAAAACTGAAAACAATCCTGTGCGTTGCCCTGATGAAGCTTCAGCGGTAATTATGGAGGAATATATCCGTGATATACGCAAACAAGGTGATACTGTGGGTGGAACTGTAACCTGTGTGATTCAAAATGTGCCTATTGGTTTAGGAGAACCTGTTTTTGATAAGCTTCATGCTGAATTGGGAAAAGCCATGCTTTCAATCAATGCCGTAAAAGGATTTGAGTTTGGAAGCGGTTTTGATGGAGCCAGAATGAAAGGAAGCGATCATAATGATTTATATAATCCTGACGGTACTACTAAAACCAATCTTTCAGGTGGGATTCAAGGTGGAATCAGTAACGGAATGGATATTTATTTCCGTGTGGCTTTCAAACCAGTGGCAACCATTATGCAAAAACAAGAATCATTGGATAACAAAGGGAATATTACTGAAATGACTGGAAAAGGACGACATGATCCTTGTGTTGTGCCGCGTGCAGTACCCATAGTTGAAGCAATGGCAGCCATTGTATTAGCTGATTTTTATTTGATAAACAAAACCTATTAATATTAATTTTTGAAGCTTTTCCTGTTTTTTACTTTATTTTTCCTTGCTTGGCAGCAAACAAGAAAAAGATAGTATTGTAAAGAAAATTCACTGAAGACCTGTAAAGTTGAGTGAAGTAACGGGTTAAGACTAAAACCTAACAATCAATTTAATGAACACCAAAACAACTAAAAAACCATCTTTTTTTTCAGGATTAACGGGACAAATATTAATTGCGATGGTTTTAGGTGCTATTTTAGGCATTGTAATTCATAATTCCATTTCGCCAGAAGCAGCTCAAGGCTTCAGTGCAAAAATTAAAATCTTGGCAACAATTTTCATTCGATTAGTTCAGATGATTATTTCGCCATTAGTTTTTACAACACTTGTTGTGGGAATTGCAAAACTGGGAGATATTAAAGCTGTTGGAAGAATTGGAGGAAAAGCAATGGGTTGGTTTTTTACAGCCTCATTCATCTCTTTATTATTGGGAATGTTTTTTGTAAACATACTAGAACCGGGAGTTGGTCTTAATTTATCAAATGTTGATTTGGCTTCTGTTTCTGAAGTTACTGCAAAAACTCAAAATATATCTTTTGAAAATTTTATAGAGCATATTGTGCCTAAAAGTATTTTTGAAGCAATGGCGACCAATGAAATTTTACAAATTGTGATTTTTTCTATTTTCTTTGGTTTAGCCGCAGCATCATTGGGAGATTATGTTAAGCCAGTTACAAATGCTTTAGATAAAACATCTCACATTGTTCTTAAAATGGTGAATTATGTAATGAAATTTGCTCCAATAGGGGTTTTTGGAGCCATTGCAGGAGTTTTCGCTGTAAGAGATTTTCAAGAATTAGCGATTACCTATTTCAAATTTTTTGGTTCATTCTTAGTTGGAATTTCATCACTTTGGTTGGTATTAATTGTGGTGGGTTACATTTTTCTAAAAAGCAGAATGACTGTTTTACTTAAAAGAATTGTAAGTCCTTTGATTATTGCTTTTGGGACAACCAGCAGTGAAGCAGTTTTTCCAAAATTGACAGAGGAATTAGAGCGTTTTGGAGTAAAGGACAGAATCGTTTCTTTCATGTTGCCATTAGGTTATTCATTTAATCTGGATGGGAGTATGATGTACATGACTTTTGCCAGTATTTTTATTGCTCAAGCTTATGGTATTGATTTAGATCTAGGAACACAAATGACCATGCTTTTAGTTTTGATGCTTACCAGCAAAGGAATTGCAGGTGTACCTAGAGCAAGTTTAGTTGTAGTTGCAGCTACTTGCGGTATGTTTGATATTCCAATTGAAGGAATCGCATTAATTTTACCAATAGATCATTTTTGTGATATGTTCCGTAGTGCAACAAATGTTTTAGGAAATGCCTTAGCTACATCAGTTGTAGGACAATGGGAAGGTAATGATGAAAATGAAACTGTAGCTTCAGAATAGTTATTACGGTACCTTTTCCAATAAATAACATCTTTAACCTGCTCAATTAGTTGAGCAGGTTTTTTTTTGGATTTAAAACCTCAGAATTTTAATTGTTTCTTATTTTAAAGGTAGCATTGCTGTTTTTAAAAAATGTGCTTATTCAATTTTATTTTAATAGATAATATGCACTTATTCCCCTTTTTTTTATTAATAAAATGTATATTTGATAAACTCTAATTGTTTATGTATCATTTACGTATTGTTTTGTCGCTATTGTTTGTATTAAATTGTTTTAGTGATAATTCAATTGCTCAAACAAAAACATATTCTAAGCAAGAAATCACTAATCTTACTGACGAAGCTTCCCGATACTTAAAGGAGTCTAATTTTGAGAAATCTCTGGATATTTCTAAATTGGCACTTCGCTCCTCCATTAATGCTAATGATTTATATTCAACAGCCATTTCCTATATTACAATTGCGGCAAATTATGCCGAGATGGCTGAATTTGATAAAGCAATATTCTTCTATAACAAGAGTTTATCCTATGCTGATAAGACGAGTAATGACACATTAAGAAAACGGATAAATAATAATTTAGGAAATATCTATTGTTTTGAGAAAAAGCAATATGAAAAAGGCATAAATTTTTACGAGAACTCTCTTAAATACAGTCAGAAATTAGCAGATACCAACCAGGTTTTTATGACTAAACTTAATATTGCCTGGGCTTATTTTGATATTGGTCTTTTTGAAAAAGGTTTCCCAAGTTTAGAATTCATCAACAAATACAATAAAAAATATGGTGATGAAACAAACGCTGTAGCTGTAAATATGCTAAATGGAATGTATTATGGTTACAAAGGAGTCCATGATAAAGCAACATCATCTTTTATCAATGCTATAAAATTTGGAAATGAAGGAAATGAAAAATCAGATTTATCCTTTTCATATCTTGAATATTCAAAATATTTATTGAAGAAAGGTGATTATAAAAATGCCTATGAAAATCTCGCCCGTTACAACATAATTACTGACGAACTATATAACGAGGAAAAAATAAAGAAAGCTAATTTAGCCGGGATAAATTTAGAATTAGATGAATACAAAAGAGAGATAGATAAAATTGAAACGGAGAAAGTGGCTCAGCTTCAAAGTTTAAGGAAATCAAAAATCATTGTATTGCTATTTGGGGTAGTTTTTTGCTTTCTGTTATTATTGCTTTATACTTTATTCAAGAATAATAATTTTAAGAAAAAAGCCAATGAAAAGCTTTCTCAAACAAATATAGAATTGCTGGCTGCCAAAGAAAAAGCAGAAGAAGCGTCTATATTAAAATCACAATTTGTCTCTACAATCAGTCATGAATTAAGAACTCCTTTATACGGTGTAGTAGGGATTACAAACATGCTGCTTGATGAGCATAAAGAGTTAGCCGGTAGTCCACATTTAAGTTCTCTTAAATTTTCTGCCCGATATTTATTATCATTAGTGAATGATATTCTACAAATTAATAAAATTGAAGACAATAGAATTGTTCTTGAAAATTTAACTTTTAATATTTCTGATGAAATTAATATGGTTAAAAGTTCATTATCATTTAT
Organism: Flavobacterium sp. 120; assembly: GCF_003633605.1. Lineage (NCBI taxonomy): Bacteria > Pseudomonadati > Bacteroidota > Flavobacteriia > Flavobacteriales > Flavobacteriaceae > Flavobacterium > Flavobacterium sp. 120. The sequence goes on from NZ_RBKZ01000001.1 coordinate 1,392,623, forward strand.
AGCTAAAACGAATGATAATGTAGTTCATGTGAATGTTGATCCTAATATTCCGGAATATTTAATTGGTGATAAGTTAAGACTTTCTCAAATCATTATGAATTTAGTCAGTAATGCATTAAAGTTTACCAAAAAAGGAGAAGTAAGCATAAATGTAAACTTGGTGAAAGTAGAAGGTAAATCCCATTTTTTAGAATTTAAAATTCAAGATAACGGAATAGGAATTCATGCTACAGATCAGGAAAAGATTTTTGATAAATTTGTTCAGGTTAGCAGAAAAGAAACGGATTACCAAGGAACCGGTTTAGGTCTTTCTATCGTAAAACAAATGTTAGGATTGTTTGACAGCGATATTTCACTCGAAAGTGCCATAGGAAAGGGAACTTCATTCAAATTTGTAATTGCATTTGAATTTAATCCTGAGCGAACAACTGAAATTATTAATAACATTCAAGTAGACATGAGTTCAACCCAAACCGTTAATGTTTTAGTAGTAGAGGATAACCATATAAATCAGGTTATTACCAGAAAAACGATAGAAAAGAACAACTATAAATGTAGTGTTGTTGACAATGGTTACGCTGCATTAGAAATATTAGAAAAAGAGAATTTTGATGTGATATTAATGGATATTAATATGCCTTTAATCAATGGTTTTGAAACAACAAGAAAAATCCGTCTTAAAGGTATTGGTATACCCATTGTAGCATTGACGGCATTTGATAAAACAGAAATAACCGAAGAAGCCCTTTCTGCCGGAATCAATGATATAATCATAAAACCTTTTGATTCGATTAAATTATTTGAAATCATCAGTATTTTAATATCAAAACCTAAAAGTATCGCTTAATTTATTTTTATATAATCCTGTTTTTAAAAATTGTTTGATGATGAATTTTAATAGATTTTGTATAAAAATTAAAATCGTTAAATCTTCAAAACCAATTATTGATTCCAAGGATTTAACGATTTTTAAGGCGTTATCTAATAACTACTATTGAATACTATTTATTTGATAGCTATAGTTTTATTTGCTTTTTTCTTGCCAATTTCTTTTTTGGCAATGTCCACATGCAAAATTCCATCTTTATAACTGGCTTCAACTTTACTTTCATCAATATATTCAGGTAAAGTAAAAGTTCTGCAGAATGATTGATAATTAAATTCTTTTCTGACGTAATTATCTTTTTTTCTTGTTTCTTCTTTCTCTTCCTTTTTTTCGGATGAAATCATAAGCATATTGTTGTCAATTTCAACTTTGAAATCTTCTTTTTTCATTCCCGGAGCAGCTAATTCCACTTGCAATTTATCATCAGTTTCTTTTAAATTCACCGAAGGTAAATTACTGCCAATAGCAGTAAAATTTTTATCATTCCAATCAAAAAGATCTCTTGAAATAAAATCATCGAAAAATGTATTCACAGTGGGAAATAAACCGTTTCTTTTTACTAAAGTTTCCATAGTTTTATGTTTTAATTGTTTGAAATAAGTTAAATCAAATTTAATGATATTATTTATTTACAAATATTATTTAACTTATAAAACGTTGAAAATAAGATATTTAACGATAAAATACCTTTTTAATTTAAACTTAAAAAGGTATTTCTTACGGATGAAAACAAGTATTAAATATTTTTAATACCAGCGTTTTTTGTTTTGTTTAGAAACTTCTGATTTTCTCGATTTGTGAGCTCCACCGCTTCGGTTTGAATTTTTTTGTTGGGATCCAGGAGCAGTTTCAGGGCTTCCTGAATGCCAAGGATAAGGATGATCATTTACGGTTTTTACATCCACTTTTATTAGTTTTTGGATGTCTTTCCAATAAGTATGCTCGTCCTTACTGCAAAAAGAGATTGCAATACCGCCATTTCCGGCACGACCTGTTCTACCAATGCGGTGAACATACGTTTCTGGAATGTTTGGTAAGTCAAAATTGATTACAAAAGGCAATTGGTCAATATCAATTCCTCTGGCTGCAATATCAGTAGCGACCAAAACACCAACTTCTTTATTTTTGAAAGCATCCAAAACGCGTTGTCTAGCATTTTGTGATTTGTCACCGTGAATGGCTTCTGCGGCAATATTGTTTTTTCGCAATGCTTTTACAACATTATCAGCACCATGCTTTGTTCTTGAAAAAACCAAAACATCGGATAGATTTTCATTTTTAATTAAATGATATAGTAAGTTCCTTTTTTCTGTTTTGTCAACAAAATAAACACGTTGTTCTACATTTTCAGCAGTTGAAGATACAGGAGAAACTGTTACTGTTGCAGGATCAGTCAAAAACATTTCAGCTAATTCTCGTATTGCAATTGGCATTGTAGCAGAGAAAAATAATGTTTGTCTGTTTTTTGGCGTAAGCTTTACAATTTTCTTTACATCATTCACAAAGCCCATATCCAGCATTTGATCCGCTTCGTCAAGAACTAAAGTATGTAAATGGTCTAAATCAATAAAACCCTGTTTGTGTAAATCTAGTAGTCTTCCTGGTGTTGCAATTAAAATATCGACACCGTTCTTTAAAGTGTCTACTTGTGGATTTTGTGAAACTCCACCAAAAATGGTTAGTTGTGTCAGGTTTGTGTATTTTCCGTACGTATCAAAGCTTTGTCCTATTTGAACAGCTAATTCACGGGTTGGAGTAACAACTAAAGCACGAATTTGTTTGGCTTTTTTTGAAGAACCTACAATTCGATGCAATTGATGTATAATCGGAATAGCAAATGCGGCTGTTTTTCCAGTTCCAGTTTGTGCGCAACCTATTAAATCTCTTCCTGATAATACAATTGGGATAGATTGTTCTTGAATAGGTGTTGGGTTAAGGTAGCCTTGTTCAAATACGGCTTTTTGTATACTTTTTGAAAGTGATAAATCTTCGAATAACATATTTTTGGTATTTAATATCCTGTATTATGTACATAGATAGTGCGACAAAGATAGTATTATTATTTTTGATGGTGGATTACAAGGTATTTAGGGGTACAACTTCTGGATTTTGAATTCAGGAATTCATCAATAAAACAGACTAAATAGTATTAGATTTAATAAAATCAGTTACTAAATATCCTATAAGTTTACCTATCAGATGATTGTTTTTTTCTTCCCCTAAATCTGGTGCGCCTTCGCAAATATGCAAATAGGTCGCATTTTTATTTTTTGCAAAATAGGATATAAATTGGCGCAGTTGCTCCACTGAGAAACCACTCAAAGTCATTGCGCTACAAGCTATATTAGGAATGGAATCCAGATCTATCTCAATTCCAAAAAAATCTTCATTTATAAATTCTAAAGCTAGAGCCATTTCTTGATTGAAATCTTTTTCTTTTCTAATGTTTACGCTATCATAAGTATTGTAGCGCACACGGTCTTCTATTTTTTTAATGATGTCCAATACACTTTTGGAAGTGTAATTTTCGTGTAAACCAAAAATAAAATATTTCTTTAAAAACCCTTCTTCAAAAGCATATGAAAAACCATTACCGCTGTGACGTCCTTCTAAAATTCTAAAATCGGAATGAGCGTCAAAGTTTATAGCATTGATAGGTTTTCCTTTAGCAAGAGCGGTTCCTTTTATATTTCCATAGGAATTATTATGTCCGCCACCTATAATTATAGGAATTTTGCCCAGTTTTATAATATTGAAAATTATATGAGAAACATCTTTATCAATTTTTTCTACCAGTTGGCTTAATTTAGATCGATCATCAATATCATTAAAATCTAAATGCTCTACTTCTTTCATTTCGGCACTAACATTTAATTGGCCTAATACAAAAAGTTGACTTCCTTTACAAAATCGATTATGCTGAATATTAGCGATACTTTTAATGGCGCTATCCCATGCTGATGCTGCACCAGGCCTGCCATAATTAGCTCTTATGCCTATATCTTCCGGAATTCCAAACAATACATATTTTGCGTCACAAGTCTTTAAAAACTCAATAGCATCAGTCTCTTTTGGAACGGTTATCATTTTCTCTCCAAATTTTATTTCACCACTTCTATGGTTCGTAATTTTAGCAAGATCTTTGATGGTAAACGGGATAATTTTTTCCATTAAAAAAAATATTTTTTTTCCAAAAATAATATAATTACGTTAACTTACGTTATTACGTGGTTATATATTGTTAAATTTGTAAAATAAATTAAATTAAATTAAAAGATGGAAAATCAAAAAAGCAGTTCAAGTCTTAAAGCGGTTATAGCAGTATTAGCTATTTTATTAGTGGGAAGTTTAGTTTATATTTTTAAAATGACTTCAGATACCGAAATCGTTAAAACAGAATTGAAAACGACATTAACTGAGAAAGAATCAGTTATGAAAGATTTACAAGAATTAAAATCAACCTATGATGCTGCAATTGCAGAAAATACATCTATGTCTGAAGAGTTAATTCAAGAAAGAGATAAAGTGGTAAACTTAATGTCTGATTTAAGTAAATCGAAAGGGGATGTAGCTTCATTATCGAAATACAGAACTCAATTCAATGCTTTGCAAGGAAATATGAAAGTTTTAATTGCTGAAAATGACAACTTAAAAAAGGCAAATACAACACTTACTACACAACGTGATAGTACAGTTGTAGTATTAGGAGAAACTAAAAAGAATGTTGAAGCATTGACAGGTCAAAATGAAGAATTGGCTAAAGCGGTTGAAATCGGTTCAAAATTGACGGTTTTAAACACTAGAGGTTCTGCTTTTAAATTAAGAAGTTCAGGAAAACAAATTGAAACTGATAAAGCAAGCAGAGCTGATGTTCTTAGAGTTAATTTTACAATAGCTGAAAACCAAATTGCTAAATCTGGTGATAAAACATATTATGTTCAAGTAATTGACAGTAAAAACAATGTTTTAGGCGATAAAAAAACAGAGACTTTTGGAGACAATACTTTAACATATAGTTTTTTAACTAATGTGAAATATGAAAACAAAACAATCAATGTCACAGAAGATTTAAGAGGTAAAGATTTTGCTAAAGGGACGTACTATATCAATATTTTCGATAGAGATATATTAGTTTCTAAAACAAGTTTTGTTTTAAGATAACAACAATAGTTGACGTAATAAAAAAGAGGAACGTAATGTTCCTCTTTTTTTATGCAAAAATTTTACCTTCTATCAATACAGTATCAATTAGATTACTGCCAAAAGCGTAGGGCAATTGATAATAGGAGGGAATAGGTTTTGTAATAATCAGGTTTGCTTTTTTACCAATGGTTATACTTCCGTGGGTTGCTGAAATTCCCATGGCATAAGCTCCGTTTATTGTAGCCGCATTTATGGCTTCTTCGGGAGTCATTTTCATTTTGATACACGCAGTAGCAACAACAAAGTTCATATTTCCTGATGGAGTAGAACCTGGATTATAATCGGTTGCAAGAGCTAGAGGAAGTCCGGCAGTTATCATTTCTCGTGCCGGCGTATATGGAATACTCAAAAAATAAGAACAGGATGGTAACGCTACAGGCATTGTTTCTGTATTTTTTAAAGCTTCAATATCTTCTGTTGTCATAACTTCTAGATGGTCAACCGAAAGTGCATTGTATTTAATTCCAGCCTGAATTCCGCCAATAGAGTTGAATTGATTGACATGTATTTTTGGCTTTAAGCCAAATTTAATCCCAGCTTCCATTATTTGTTGGGTTTCATCAACAGTAAAATAACCGGTTTCACAAAATACATCGATGAATTCTGCCAGTTTATTTTTGGCAATTTCAGGTAGTATTTCGTTAATGATTAAATCTATATATCCTTGATGATTTCCTTTAAATTCTAATGGGAAAGCGTGAGCACCCAAAAAAGTTGCTTTAATGGTTATTGGATAGTTTTGCGCTAAACGTTGAATCACGCGAAGCATTTTTAATTCTCCTTCAACTGTTAATCCATATCCTGATTTGATTTCTACAGCGCCAGTTCCTAAACGCATGACTTCTTCAAGCCGTGCTTTGGATTGATTATAGATTTCTTCTTCGGTCGTTTCATTCAATTTTTTAGCTGAATTTAAAATTCCCCCACCACGATTGGCAATTTCCTCATAGGTCATACCATTGATTCGATCGACGAACTCTTGTTCTCTATTGCCGGCATAAACAATATGGGTATGACTGTCACACCAAGATGGTAAAACCATTTTTCCGGTGGCATCAATTGTTTTGTCAGCAGGTATTTGAGGTAGATTATCCATAGAGCCAAAATCAGCAATTAAATTGTCTTTAATTACTAAAAAGGCATTTTTGATAGTTGGAAGGATTGCCATTTCAGCACCGGAAACTTTAGCTATAGCCGTTTCTCGAATCTGAAGTAACTCTTTTATATTGATAATTAACGTTGTCATTTTATATGATAATTACTCTGAAATTTTGATTTCAAACATTTTATTCCAGTTTTTACCGGTTACAAAAATGGTTTTTGTTTTTGGGTTGTAAGCGATTCCGTTTAAAACGTCAGTATCTTCTAATTTAGCAATTTTTGTAGTCAAATCTGCAAGATTAATTATTCCCTCGACCGCTCCATTTTTAGGATTAATGACAGCAATTGCATCTTTTTGGTACACATTTCCATATATTTTTCCGTTAATCCATTCCAGTTCGTTTACTCCCTTTACTTTAGATTTTAAAGAGTAAACATTGATATGGTCAATCGCATTAAAAGTTTCAGGATTTAATACATGTATCGTTTCAGAACTATCAGTCATATATAAGTTTGTACCATTACTCACTAAACCCCAGCCCTCCATATTTTTGTAATACGGAACTGTTTTTTCTTTTTTGAAAGTATCTGCATTATAAACATACGCTTCATTATTTTTCCATGTCAATTGATATACTTTGTTGTTTAGAATTGTAATTCCTTCGCCAAAATATTGAGCATCTAGTTCTACTTTCTTGTAAACTTCCCCAGTTTTATAATTTGTTTTTCTTAAGCTGGAAATTCCTCTTTTTCCAGATGGACCTGATCCGTTTCCTGTACCTTCATAAAGCGTATCACGGTAAAATTCTAATCCTTGAGTGTACGCTTGAATATCGTGCGGATATGTATTTACTATGGTATACTTCAATAATTTTGGCGCAATATTAGATACTAATTCTACTCTTGCGGTCGCTTCTGAGTTTTGTCCCTCATAATAAACTAAAGCCTTTAGGTTTTGATAGCCTAGTTTTTGATCTTTTAATTCAAAAATTAATTTGTCAACTCCTTTTTTTGAACCAATTTTTTTGTCATTCACATAGTAAATAATACTGTCAATAGTTTTTGAATTGGAGTTCAAAATTTCCAAAGAAAGTGCTTCTTGAGGTTGGTATTGTTCCTTAAATTTTGAATTATCAAAGGTAAATAAAGAATTTTCACCTTTTTTTGTATCACCACAGTTAACGAATAAGGTTCCTAATAAAATGATAGATAGTATGTTATAATTTTTCATAATGTAAAATTTGAATACCCCAATATACAACGTTATTTTAATAGGTGCAAAGCACTTGCAAAAATATAAAAAGGTTGTATATTTGCACCGGCAAGTCCTACACGACCAGCTCCTGCAGACTCCCCCAGGATGGGAACATAGCAAGGGTACGTGGTTGAGCGGTGCGATGTAGGTCGCTTGCCATTTTTTATTTCTTACAAAAGTAGTCTTCCTTCGGGAGGATTTTTTTATTTTTGGACTATTCTAACTGAAGTTGGGTTTAGCTTTTTGTAGTTGTACAAGATGTCAAAAAACTTTAGACTTTAAACCTTAAACAAAATAAATGAATAAAGTAGTTCTAATTACAGGAGGTTCTTCGGGAATAGGGAAATCTATTGGCGAATTTTTGCATCAAAAAGGTTTTGTTGTTTATGGAACCAGCAGAAATCCGGAACGAGTTTTAAATTCTGTTTTTCCATTGGTAGCTTTAGATGTTCGGGATGCAGATTCTATTCATACGGCTGTAGCCAAAGTAATTGCTATTTCAGGAAGACTGGATGTTGTAATTAACAATGCCGGTGTGGGAATTACAGGACCATTGGAAGAAATTCCAATGCATGAAATCAAGAACAATTTTGAGACTAATTTTTTTGGTCCAATTGAAGTGATGAAAGCCGTTTTACCACAAATGCGTTCGCAAAAATCAGGATTGATTATCAATATTACTTCAATTGCCGCGTATATGGGTTTGCCATACCGAAGTGTTTATTCAGCTTCCAAAGGCGCTCTTGAACTCATCACTGAAGCGTTACGTATGGAAGTGAAATCCTTTGGTGTTCATATTACGAATGTGGCTCCGGGTGATTTTGCTACTAATATTGCTTCGGGACGTTATCATGCTCCGGTTATAAGAGGTTCTGCTTACGAAATTCCGTACGGGGATTCACTAAAAACTATGGATGAACATGTCGATAGTGGCAATAATCCTAATGAAATGGCAGAAGCGGTGTATAAAATTATCCAAACTCCAAATCCTAAAATTCATTATAAAGTAGGTGTTTTTATGCAAAAGTTCTCGATTGTCTTGAAGAGAATTTTACCAGATAAAGTATATGAAAAAATGCTTATGAATCATTATAAGTTGTAATTTTGCACCGAATTTTAGTAGCGTGAGATTAAGAGGAGAACGCCAGTGGCTGTCAAGTATTTGAATTTACGTATGCATGAGGGATTGTAGCGGCATCCTTTTTTGTGGCGCTGTGCAAAGCAAAAGCGGAACAAAAAAGATACAGCGAAAAGCCCGACCCGAAGTTTTTTACGAAGGGTCATGCCCAAATTATAAAACACACAATTAAATAGATATATTATGAAGTTTTTTATTGACACGGCTAATTTAGCTCAAATTAAGGAAGCACAAGCATTAGGCGTTTTGGATGGTGTTACAACTAATCCATCATTGATGGCAAAAGAAGGAATCACAGGTAAAAACAGCATTTTGAAACATTACGTTGACATTTGTAACCTAGTTGATGGTGATGTAAGTGCCGAAGTAAATGCTTTGGATTACGAAGGAATGGTTAAAGAAGGAGAAGAATTAGCAGATTTACATGAGCAAATCGTGGTAAAATTACCTATGACTAAAGAAGGAGTTATGGCTGCTAAATACTTTTCGGATAAAGGAATTAAAACGAATGTAACTTTAGTATTCTCTGCTGGTCAAGCTTTATTGGCTGCAAAAGCTGGAGCTACTTATGTTTCTCCGTTTATTGGTCGTTTAGATGATGTATCTACTGACGGTTTGGCTTTGATTGAAGAAATTAGATTGATTTATGATAACTACGGTTATGAAACTCAAATTCTTGCTGCTTCAGTTCGTCACACGATGCATATTGTAAACTGTGCAAAAATAGGTGCTGATGTTATGACTGGACCATTATCTGCCATTTACGGTTTATTGAAACACCCATTGACTGATATTGGATTGGCACAGTTTGTTGCTGATTTCGAGAAAGGAAATAAATAGATTTGAGATTTCAGATTGCTTTGCCTGTTCGCCTTTCAGGCTCGGGTAACGATTTTTGATTTGAGATTTCGATAAATAAAAACTCCCATTTTGCTAAGCATAATGGGAGTTTTTTATTGGTTTGGTTTTGGTTAGTTTGTGTTGAAATTAGTGTCCTCCACCAACTTCTATTTCTTTTCCGATTCCTTGTTTTTCTAAAATTCCAATTACTTTCCAACCATAGAATGCTATGAATGCAAAACACAAAACTGGAATGAAATAAGAAGGATGAATTCCAATGATATCAGCAAGTTTTCCTTGTAGTGGCGGGATAATTCCACCACCTAAAATCATCATTACCAAGAATGCGGATCCTTGTGATGTATATTTTCCTAATCCGGCAATTGCCAATGAGAAAATACAAGGCCACATAATACTTAAAAATAAACCACCGCTCATAAAAGCAAAAATAGCAGTTGTTCCAGTAGTTAATAAACCAATTATCATGGCAACCATTCCCATTAAACCAAAAATCATTAAAGTTCTTGATGGTTGATCTTTCCCTAAAAAGAAACCTGCAATTTGGAATAAAATTACTAATGCGTAAGCATATAACGGTGTAACATCTTGTCCAGAAATTGCATTAGCAGTCAATACCACTCCAAATGCTACATAAGGAACAACGATAAGTAAAATTTTTCTTAATTGAGATGATGGGTTAAAAACGGTGATAGCTCCAGCCCAACGACCAATCATTAAACTTCCCCAATACATAGACATATAAGGTGCTAATGCAGGTCCAGAAATAGAACCAAAATCAGCAGTTACCAATAATTCTCCAAGATTACTTCCAATAGTTACTTCGACACCAACGTAAGCGAAAAGCGCTAACATTCCCAAAACTAATTGTGGGTATTTCATAGCACCCCAACCTTCAGGATTTTTCTGAGCTGTAGTATTGGCAAAAAACAAACCGATAACTACAACTAATAATGTAGACACAGTTAAGGCTAAACCTAAATAATCCTTCTCTTTATTCTCGATGAAACGAGTGATAAATTCAGAATCTTCATAACGAGAAAATATATAAGCAAAAATAGCTACCAGAATTACTGTGATAGCAATAAGCGTTTTCATTGCTTTGCTGGCTGTTTCAAAAGTAGAGTCACTTTTACCCGCTGGCAATTTTTTAGAAAAATGAAATAATGCTGCAGCTAATAAAAATAAACCTCCAACAAATACATATAATATTCTCATTGAATCCAATGAGTTTTCTTTTTGAGCAAATTCTTCAATATTTACTCCGGCAACAACACCAAACAAGGCAATAGAAACAACTATTGGTCCTATTGTAGTTCCTAATGAATTGATTCCTCCAGCAAGATTCAATCTACTTGAAGCAGTATGTGCTTCTCCTAAAGAAGCAGCAAATGGTTGTGCAGAAGTTTGTTGTAGTGAAAAGCCTAATGCAACTATAAATAAAGCTCCTAAAATAAATAAATAACTTCCCTGTGTTACAGCTAAGATCATTAATACAGCTCCAAATGTACTAATCAATAGTCCGTAGATAATTCCTTTCTTGAATCCCCAAGCATTTAAAATGTCCTTTTTTGCGATGCTGCTAAAAATAAATAAAAGTAATGCTCCAATATAATATGCTCCGTAAAAAGCAAAATCTATAAGTTGACTTTGAAATTGATCTAAGCCAAACTTGGCTTTACAAAAAGGGATAAAAATACCGTTTGATGCTCCAATAAATCCCCAAAAGAAAAATACGGTAATGAGCGTATAAAGTGCGGAATTGTTAGACTTTGTTTGTTCTGAATTCATAATTTTAAATTGGTTAATGATTAAGTTAATTACATTTATAGCTGCAAGACCGTAAATATATTTGTTAAGTAAATTAAAAAAAAATTATTTAGAATAAATATTGTTAGAATTATAGAATAATCACTTTTTGTTAAAAAACGATGCTTTTTTTTCGAAGTTTTTGCTTTTTCAAATAAAAATATTGAAATGGAATTTACTCTAAAATTTTACTTTTTACATCTTTGGTGTAATTTCTACCAATTGGTAGCGTGTAAGAAAGGATTTGTATCCTGTTGCCTTCGATTGATTTTACTTTATCAATGGCTATAGTGTACGATTTATGGATGCGCATGAACCTATCAGCAGGTAATTCTTCGGATAAAGAGGTCAATGATTTGTGGGTAATATAAGTTTTATCCGTTGTAACTACTTTTATGTATTCCTTCATTCCTTCAATAAACAGGATTTCATCTATTGTTATTTTGACCATTTTCTTATCTACTTTGATAAAAATATGTGGCTCAATTTTATGCGGTTCAATTTTAATATTGTTTTTTAAATTGAAATCGGCTTCAATTTTATGAATGCATTTTATAAATCTTGGTAAGGGTATTGGTTTTACTAAATAGTCTAAAACATCTAAATCGTAACTTTCGGCAGCAAACTCTCTAAAGGCAGTCGTGATAATAATTTTGGTCTTGTATTCTATCAATCGAATCAATTCAAAACCGGTCATCATTGGCATATTAATATCTAAAAAAACAGCATCGACAGAGTTGCTGTTTATAAATTCTAGAGCCTCCAGTGCATTATTGAATGTACCAGTAATTTCAAAGTCGGCAAAATTATTAAAATAATTCTGCAATACTTTCATGGCTAATGGTTCGTCGTCAATCAAAACACATTTAATCTTCATTAGATAGCGGTATTTGTAAGCGGATGATATAAAAATTGAACTTTACCTGTTGTTCTAATTTATATTCTTTCTTGAAAATTAACTTTAATCTCTTCTTGGTATTCGTTAATCCAATTCCTTTTTTTTCTTTAAAATCTGGTGAAAGTACAAAATTATTCAGCATTTCAAAATCAAGTATGGATCCTTCAATAATTTTACAATTTATCTTTATTTTAATATTGTTATTATTTATCCCACCGTGTTTAAAGGCATTTTCCACAAAGGAAATCAGCAGTAATGGCGGTACTTTGACTTCATCAATGTTTGATTTCAGGTTTATACTTACCTCTACGTTTTCAAAACGGAGTTTTTCAATTTCAATATAATTTTGAATATAATCTATTTCATTTATTAATGGTACAAATTTAGTGTCTTCGATATCATATAATACATATTCCATCAATTTTGACAACTTAATAATTACATCGGGAACTTTATTTGAAGATTCCAGTGACAATGCGTATAAATTGTTTAGGGTATTAAAGAAAAAATGAGGCTGAATCTGATTCTTTAAATACTTCAGTTTCATCTTGGATTGATTCTCAATTATGGCTCTATTTCGTTCTCTTTCTTTGAGCCAAATTTGGGTAAGATAAATAGATGAAGCAATCGCCACAACATATAATTCACCAATGCAAACAGCTACAATATGATTGATGTCAAATGGTTTGTAGTCTCTATTAGCTTCTGGCCAAATATCCTCAGAAATAATGTAATAGGTTAATCCTGTTTTTAATAAGTAGATGATCATTAAACTAAAAAGTAAAGCAACTGTATACTTATAATATTTTGATGTTAATATATAGCGGGGAATAAGAATAAATAAATTGAAATAGACTAATGGAATATGCAACGAAAATTCTAAAACATTAGATTTAAAAGAATATTCATAATCATTGAAATACGCTCCCCATCGTAGAAAGTTCATTAAAAAAAACAATCCCCAAAACCAAAAATGATTTTGAAGTTTGCTATCGAATTTTTCCTCGTTGGTATGCTTCATTTTTTGTTGGAATTATCTTTTGGAGTAACCATTTTTAAAGAAAGTGATTTTTATGGGACTTAAATCATTTGACACTAAAAAATCTTTTTAAATAAAAATATCAAAAATATGCAAATTGATAAGAAAAACTCATAATTGTTGCAGTTGAAAAACGCGTTGTTGACAAAATTGTGTCGTTGGTTTAAAATAAGCTACCGTTGGTATAAATTATTTTCTCAGGAAAAGCGTTTTATTTAATTTTATACTTAGATTAAAACAATTAATATCAACGAAGTAATTAAATCGAATAAATAAAAATAAAATGAAAAGTGCTTTAGAAATTAAACCTGACATCAGCTATAAAAGTGCCGGTAAATTTGAAGAAACGAGATTTGAAAAAATCCACAATGAAATTTTTAAAAACTCAGTAGAAGCGTCTGTTATTGTCGCTCAGGAAATTGCACAATTAATTAGATCCAAACAAGAAGAAAATAAACCTTGTGTTCTAGGTTTAGCAACAGGATCTTCACCAATAAAAGTATATGAAGAATTGGTGCGAATGCATAAAGAAGATGGCCTTAGTTTTAGTAATGTAATCACTTTTAATTTGGATGAATATTATCCAATGACAAAAGAGAACAATCAGAGCTATCATTATTTCATGCACCAACACCTTTTCAATCATATTGATATCAATCCGGAAAATGTAAATATTCCAGACGGAACGGTAGTTATCGAAGAACTGAATCAATATTGCATTGATTATGAAATGAAAATAAAAAATGCAGGTGGACTTGATTTTCAATTATTAGGAATTGGTCGTACAGGTCACGTTGGTTTCAATGAGCCGGGTTCGCATATCAATTCAGGAACTCGAATAATTACTTTGGATCATATCACTAGAGTAGATGCTTCATCAGATTTTAATGGTATTGATAATGTTCCTAAAAGAGCTATTACGATGGGTGTTTCTACGATTCTAAGGTCTAAAAGAATTGTATTGATGGCTTGGGGACAAAATAAAGCCGATATTATAAAAAGAACAGTTCAAGGAGACATCAGTCCTGAAGTTCCTGCTACTTTTTTGCAAAATCATACCAATACTACTTTTGTTTTAGACCAATCGGCAGCTTCTGAATTAACCCGATTCAAAACGCCTTGGTTAGTGGGAGAATGTATTTGGACACAAGAGTTAAAAAGTAAAGCGATTGTTTGGCTGTGCCAAAAAACAGATCAATCAATTTTAAAACTAACCGACAGGGATTACAATAATAATGGTATGTCTGATCTTTTGGCTTTAGAAGGCTCTGCTTACGATTTAAATATCAATATGTTTAATGTATTACAACATACGATAACTGGATGGCCAGGTGGAAAACCGAATACGGATGATACATACAGACCGGAACGCGCTAATCCTGCTAAGAAAAGAGTAATCCTTTTTAGTCCGCATCCAGATGATGATGTAATTTCTATGGGAGGAACTTTTTCAAAATTGATCAAACAAGGACATGATGTTCATGTGGTGTATCAAACTTCAGGAAACATAGCCGTTACTGATGATGAAGCTTTAAAATTTGCCGAAGTTTGTAACGATTTTATTGGTGCGGATGAAACTAAAATTAATTTCAAAGCAGTTATCAATTTTCTAAATAACAAAACAGAAAACCAGATAGATTCATTAGAAGTTCGAAAATTAAAGGGTTTAATAAGAAGACGTGAATCGTATGCTGCCACAAGATACATTGGATTAAAAGATGAAAATATTCATTTTTTAGACCTGCCTTTTTATGAAACAGGACAAATAAAGAAAAATCCATTAGGAACTGAGGATGTAGCCATAGTTGCAGCTATAATTGCAAAAATTAAACCCCATCAAGTTTTTGCTGCTGGGGACCTTGCTGATCCGCATGGCACGCATGAAGTTTGCTTGAATGCAATTTTTGCAGCAATGAAACAACTGAAACCAGAGCCTTACATGAATGATTGTTGGTTGTGGTTGTATAGAGGTGCTTGGCACGAATGGGATATTCACGAAATTGACATGGCAGTTCCTTTAAGTCCAGATGAAGTTTTACTAAAAAGACACGCCATTTTGTACCATCAATCTCAAAAAGATAGGGTAATGTTTCAAGGAAACGATTCTAGAGAATTTTGGGTAAGAGCTGAAGATCGAAATAAAAGTACAGCAAAATTATATGATAATCTAGGTCTTGCTGAGTACGAAGCTATCGAAGCTTTCAAGCGTTTCGACTATTAAAAATTAACTTTATAAACGGATAAATAACATGAAATTCATTCTAATCCTATTATTCTCTGCTTTTGTTTCTAATGCTCAAATACAAAAAGAACAATTAGATCTGATGCCTTGGCCTCAAAATGTAAATTTGACTGCTGGTACTTTTGCTTTAAGCAAAGGATTTAAAGTAAATATTACCGGTAATCCAAATCCTCGAATTTTTGTAGGTGCAACTAATTTTTTACGAAGATTAGACGGTAGGACGGGTTTGTTTTTTGAGCAAGGTTTTTCGACAAAAATTAACGAATATCCAGAGGCTCAATTGCAAATTAATTGTGTTCGCAGTGGAAAAATAGGATTGTATGAAGATGAAAGTTATCAACTGAGTATTGATCCCAATAAAATAAAAATCACTGCTACTACTGATTTAGGGGCCTTACATGCATTAGAAACAGTATTGCAATTATTGCAAAACAATAGTAAATCATATTATTTTCCAGCAGTTGAAATTACAGATTTGCCACGATTTACATGGAGAGGATTGATGATAGATGCAGCAAGACATTTTCAGCCTGTAGCAGTAATCAAAAGAAATCTGGACGCTATGGCTTCCATGAAAATGAACGTTTTTCATTGGCATTTAGTAGATGATCAAGGATGGCGAATAGAAATGAAAAATCATCCAAAGTTTACAGAAATGGCTTCAGATGGAGAGTTCTACACCCAAGAAGAAATCAAGAATGTTGTAAAATATGCCGGAGATAGAGGGATTATGGTTGTTCCTGAAATTGATGTTCCAGGCCATGCATCTGCAATACTTGCCGCTTATCCGGAAATAGGCAGTAAAGTGGTGGATTTACAATCGAATTCAGTGGAAAGTAAAAAACAAAGTATCGCAATTGCAAATTATGCAGTTGAAAGAAGATCAGGAATTTTTGATGCAACATTAGATCCAATAAATCCCAAAACGTATCAATTGTTAAGTGAAATTTTTGATGAAGTTTGTCCTTTATTTCCAGGGGATTATTTTCATATTGGAGGTGATGAAAATAATGGAAAAGAATGGGATGCAAATCCTAAAATTCAAGAATTCAAGAAGAAAAATAAACTGGCCAATAATCATGATTTGCAAACCTACTTTAACATGAAGCTGGTTCCAATGTTAAAAAAGCATAACAAAAAATTAATGGGCTGGGAAGAAATAATGACTGAGAACATGTCTAAAGATGCTATTATTCATGCCTGGAGAGGACCTAATGAAGGGCTTTCGGCTGGAGGATCATTAATCAAAGCAGCTAAAAATGGTTATCAAACAGTTTTGTCAAATGGTTATTACATTGATTTAATGTTAGGAGTAGAAAGTCATTATAAAAATGATCCAATCTCTAAAAACAGTATTTTGACTCCTGAAGAAAAAGCGAGGATATTGGGTGGTGAAGCGGCAATGTGGAGCGAACTTGCAACACCATTAAATATCGATTCAAGGATTTGGCCACGTACAGCTGCTATTGCAGAACGATTATGGTCTAATGAAAATGTTACTGATATGAATAGTCTTCATAAAAGACTAAAAACGGTTTCTTTTAGGTTAGAAGAACTAGGCATTACACATCTAAGGAATAAGGAAGTAATTTTAAGGAACATAAGTAATAATCAGGAAACTGTTGCTCTGAATGATTTTTCAAATGTTTGTGAACCTTTGAAAATATATACCCGCAACAGTCATGGAATAAAATATCGCATGTATTCTCCTTTTACTTTATTTGCGGATGCGTGTACAGCTGATGCTTTAGATGTTTTTGATTTTGATAAAGCAGTAAATAAATATTTAGCGAATCAAAGCACAGAAAATCAAACAGCAGTAACCAATTATTTAAAAAAATGGGTGGATATGAATACAAAATTGATTGATTTGAGTGCCAATGCACCCTTGGTTCAACCACTTTTACCATTGTCAAAAAGCTTAAGTGCTATATCAGAACAACTTCTAGCAGGAATTGAAAAAAAACAATCTTTAAATTCATCGGTGATAAATGATTTATTGGAACAATGCAATTCAAAAAAACATGCCGATGTAGAATTGGCAGTATATAATAGTTTGAAAAAACTAATCAAATAATGAAAGTTCAAAAATAAAATAGGTTTGTTGAAATTGAGTTTGGTTATTTATATTTTGATTTATTTTATTTTGAATAAATATTAGTTTCTTTAATGATTTGGAGAAAGGTTTGTTTTAAAGAAAATGATATTATAAACCTGGCATTTTGTGTCAGGTTTTTTTTTGATTAGTCATTTAATCGTAAGCGAAATACAATTCCTGAAAATGTACTTTTTTGGATAAAAAAAATTCGTATTTTTTTCGTATTTTTGCAAAAATTTTATAAAATAAATATTCATGTTAACAGTAAATAATTTATCAGTTCAGTTTGGCAAACGAATTTTGTTTGACGAAGTAAATACTACCTTCACACACGGTAATATCTATGGAGTTATCGGAGCCAATGGCGCTGGAAAATCTACTTTTCTTAAAATAATTGCAGGTGAAATGGATCCAACATCGGGACATATTCACTTGGAACCAGGAAAACGTATGTCGGTTTTGAATCAAAACCACAACATGTTTGACGAAAGTACCGTTCTTGAAACCGTTATGATGGGGAATAAAACCTTGTATGCGATCAAAAAAGAAATGGATGCTTTGTATTTAGATTACAATGATTCGAATGCAGATAGAATAGGGGAATTGCAAGTGCAATTTGAAGAAATGAACGGTTGGAATGCTGATTCTGATGCTGCATCAATGTTATCGAATCTTGGAATTACCGAAGATAACCATTATACTCTAATGGGAGATTTGGAAGGAAAAATAAAAGTTCGAGTACTTTTGGCACAAGCACTTTTTGGTAATCCAGATTTGCTTATTATGGATGAGCCTACCAATGATTTGGATTTTGAAACCATTGCTTGGTTAGAGAATTTCTTGGCAAATTATGAGAATACAGTAATTGTAGTTTCTCACGATAGACACTTTTTGGATTCAGTTTGTACCCATATTTCTGATATTGATTTCAATAAAATCAATCATTATTCAGGAAATTATACTTTCTGGTATGAATCAAGCCAATTAGCTGCAAAACAACGCGCACAACAGAATAAGAAAGCGGAAGAAAAGAAACAGGAATTAGAAGAATTTATCCGTCGTTTTAGTGCGAATGTGGCCAAATCAAAACAAGCTACTTCTCGTAAAAAAATGATCAGTAAGTTGAATATTTCTGAGATAAAACCATCTAGCCGACGTTACCCGGCGATTATTTTTGACCAAGAGCGTGAAGCAGGAGATCAAATTTTAAATGTACAAA
The DNA here is from genome assembly GCF_003633605.1 of Flavobacterium sp. 120. NCBI lineage: Bacteria > Pseudomonadati > Bacteroidota > Flavobacteriia > Flavobacteriales > Flavobacteriaceae > Flavobacterium > Flavobacterium sp. 120. The sequence continues at coordinate 1,411,369 of NZ_RBKZ01000001.1, forward strand.
ATCTAAGTGCTTCAATTGATGGTGATGTTTTGTTTAAAGGAGTTGATTTGAATATGGCAAAAGGCGATAAAATTGTTCTTTTCTCAAAAGATTCTCGTGCAACTACAGCTTTCTATGAAATTTTAAATGGAAACCAAAAAGCCGATTCAGGAACTTATGATTGGGGAGTTACTACAAACCAAGCGTATTTACCAGTAGAAAATCATTCCTTTTTTGAGAGTGACTATTCTCTTGTAGATTGGTTGCGTCAATGGGTAAAAACTGAAGAAGAGCGTGATGAAGTAAATATTCGTAGTTTCCTTGGGAAAATGATTTTCTCTGGAGAAGAAGCTTTAAAAACGTGTAGAGTATTATCAGGAGGAGAAAAAGTACGTTGTATGTTGTCTCGAATGATGATGGAAAGAGCGAATGTTTTAATGCTTGATGAACCAACGAATCACTTAGATTTAGAGTCCATTACAGCTTTTAATAATTCATTAAAAAACTTCAAAGGATCTGTGATTTTCACCACTCATGATCATGAATTCTCTCAAACGGTTGCCAATAGAGTTATCGAATTGACACCAAATGGAGCGATTGACCGTTACATGACCTTTGATGATTATCTTGATGATGAAAAAGTACAGGAATTGAGAGTTAAGATGTATTCTTAAAAAAATAAATTCAAATAGAAAAAGGCGATTGTTTCAAAACAATCGCCTTTTTTATTATATCAATATCGTTGAATCGATTATTTCTAATTACAAGTTAAACCTAGAATAGGAGCAGGTGCAACATTTGGATTATTTGTTGATACAGACCAACTTCCGGTAATTGTACCACCAGTATTAGTAGAATTCCAAGTGACTCTGATTGTTACTTCTGAACATTTAGCGATACCTCCTTCAACTTTTATTATTCTGTTTGAACTTCCACCAGGTGTAGATTGTGTAGTTGTTGTATTAGTACCGCCAGTAACAGTTACAACAGCATTAGCTCCAGTGAAATTAGTCAATCCACCTTGGATTTTAAAATAGGATAAATCAGCATCCGATTTAAACGTATAAACTGCCTCACGAGATTGACCACACGAAATAGCTTCTGCTGTAAATGAAGTTACACAATCAGTACATATACCAAAAAGGCTATAGTTTACATTAAAAACGGCTTGAGGTCCATTTCCTGTAATTTGTAATGCAAAACTCTTAATGTCACAAGCTTTCCAACCTGAACTTAACGGAATAACTAAAGTTTCCCATGTATTTTCAGCAACAGGACCTGTTGTCCATGATGAAACACCATTGATTACCAAATCGCTCCATCCATTAGAACTTTTTACTTTCAAAATAAAATCAGTAGTAGTATTGTAATACTCAATGTTTACTGTTTTACTGAACTTGTCATTATTAGGGCCACCCCAAGTTACAATTTGTTGTTCAGAAGTTTTAAAGTAAGGACCGTCAGCTTTAATGCAATCAATACTACAATTTCCGTTAGATATTTTAGTAGAAACAGGAGCTGCAGTTTTTAATGTGTTACTTGTATTTTTGTTATTTGCAGCTTCAGATGTTGTTGTCGTTAATTCTTCTGTTTGGCAAGAATGTAATACAGTAAAAAAGATAAGTAGGTAAGAAAATTTCAAAAAGACTTTAGATTTTAGGGCAATTTTTTTCATATTTATATTTTTAAATTGTTAAACTTTTTGTTAAATTATTAAAAATAGTGCTACAAAAAAATGTGAGTTAACTTATTCTATGAACGGATTCGTAAAAACGATTAAAGGCATTTGAAATTAAAAATTTATAAGGTATTTAGGACTAATTATTATTGTGATATCTGTTTGTTACTTGAAGAAAGTATTTAAGAATAAAAAAATAGAGTAATAAAAAAGCTATCCAAAAATTACTTTCTGGATAGCTTTATTTTGTAGAATGTAAAGTATTCAATAATTAACTAGAAATAATTAATTATACGACATTCAGTTTTTATTTATTTCTGTTGAAAATTTTACTTACAATAAATGCGATAATCGCTAGTACTGCAATGACAATAAAAATACCTACACCAACTCCCGCTTTAAATATACCTTCTATAATTGAACAACTTGTAAATGATACTAATACTACTAAAAGCATTAATATTCTGGTTAGTTTCTTTTGCATGATTTTTATCTTTAAATTGAAATATAAAATTACTAAATCAAGAGGCTAATTTGTTATATAATTTCTACTGTTTATTGTAAAATTTTTTAATAGTTTTAAAAAAAAATCACAAAATGCATCTTTATAAATATTTTTTAAACGACTATTTATGCAAAAAAATATATTTTTGATTTTTATTATTTCTATTTAAACCAAGCTATTGATATGACCAACATTACTTTAAATTTAAAATCTCCCAGAATAGAAGTGGTAGATGCCTTACGGGGTTTTGCCATTATGTCTATTATGTTACTTCATAATGTTGAACATTTTGAATACTTTCATTTGCCCGAAAATTTTCCAGCTTGGCTTGTAGCTTTGGATAAAATAATTTGGGATACTTTATTTTTTCTTTTTGGAGGAAAGTCTTATGCCATTTTTGCGCTTCTTTTTGGATTTAGTTTTTACATTCAAAATGATAATCAAGCTAAAAAAGGGAATGATTTCCGTGGTCGATTTTTTTGGCGCATGATGCTATTATTAGTTTTTGGACTTATAAATACAGCATTTTATCAAGGAGACATTCTGACTTTATATGCTTTTCTTGGGCTTTTATTGATACCGGTTGTCAACTGGAGTAACAAAGCTATTTTTATTACGGCTGTTATCTTGATGTTGCAACCTTTAGAATGGGGAAGGTGTATTTATTATATACTGAATCCGGATTATATAGCGCCGCCTAACGTATCAACTGGATATTATGAAAGTATTGCACTTTATATGAAAAATGGTTCTTTCGTAGATTATGTAGTTGGAAACTTGACATTAGGAAAAATCGCTTCTCTATTATGGTCTTGGGAAAATGGAAGGTTTTTTCAGGCTCCAGCTCTATTTATGTTTGGGATGTTACTGGGGCGAAAACAACTTTTTAATGCAACCGATGCAAACCAGCAGTTTTGGAAAAAAGTACTACTATACTCAAGTATTTTATTTATACCATTATTTGTATTAAAGACGCATACGGTAGATGTTATAGCAAGAGTAACGTTATCTAATAAACTCACTATTATATTTGCTTCTTGGTCAAACGTAGCATTTATGTTAGTTCTCGTTTCAGGATTTGTTTTGTTGTATCAAAAGGATTCTGTTAATAAAGTATTGTCTAAGCTTATTCCTTTTGGAAAAATGAGTTTGACTAATTACATCATGCAATCTATGATTGGTTCCTTTATTTATTACCGATACGGATTAGGACTTTTTGAATATACGGGAGCAACATATTGTTTATTGATAGGTATTGTGTTATTTATTATTCAATTGTTATTTTGCACCTGGTGGCTTAAAACCCATAAACAAGGACCTTTAGAAACTATTTGGCACAAAGCTACCTGGATTTCATGGGGTAAATAAAAAATGACTCTATTTTCTCTCTTTATAATTATAAAATCATAAATCGGAATTCGTATATTTGCAAAACCAAACAACACACTTTACAATGAGTCAAAAAGTATTACTTACTGCAAAAGAAGTTACTATCATATTACATCGTTTGGCCTGTCAATTAATTGAAAAGCACTTAGATTTTTCAGACACTATTTTAGTAGGTATTCAACCAAGAGGCGTTTTTTTAGCAGAGCGTTTGAAAGAAATATTAGAAAAAGAATACCAAACACCTGAAATTCAATTGGGCTATTTGGATATTACTTTTTTCAGAGATGATTTTCGAAGAACTGATAAGCCATTAGAAGCAAATAAAACCAAGATTAATTTTATCGTTGAAAACAAAAAAGTTATTTTCATTGATGATGTTTTATTTACAGGACGAAGTATACGTTCCGCTTTGACAGCCATTCAATCTTTTGGCAGACCATCAGAAATTGAACTTCTGGTTTTGATTGACAGACGTTTTAGCCGCAATTTACCTATTCAACCGGATTATAGAGGGAGACAGGTAGATGCCATAAATAACGAAAAAGTAAAAGTGAGCTGGGCAGAAAATGAAGGTGAAGATGGTGTATATTTAATTACAAGTTAGATACTGATTTGTTTAAAAGTCTAACATTAAAAACTAATAATCGTAAAAAGAAATGAAAGAATTAAGCGTAAATCATTTATTAGGAATAAAATACATCAATAAGAATGATATTGACCTAATTTTTGAAACAGCCGATCATTTTAAAGAAGTTATCAATCGACCAATTAAGAAAGTACCTTCCTTACGAGATATTACCATTGCCAATATTTTTTTCGAAAATAGCACTAGAACAAAACTCTCTTTTGAATTAGCACAAAAACGTTTATCTGCCGATGTTATTAGCTTTTCGGCAGCACAATCTTCAGTCAAGAAAGGGGAAACTCTAATAGATACTGTTAATAATATACTTTCGATGAAAGTAGATATGGTGGTAATGCGACATGCTAATCCAGGTGCTGCTTATTTTCTTTCCAAAAACGTAAAAGCCAGCATTGTAAACGCTGGAGATGGCGCACATGAGCATCCTACACAGGCCTTACTAGACAGTTATTCGATTAGAGAAAAACTAGGCGAAGTAGCCGGAAAAAAAGTAGTTATTGTAGGTGATGTTTTGCACTCCAGAGTGGCCTTGTCAAATATATATGCGTTGCAAATGCAAGGAGCTGAAGTAAAAGTGTGCGGACCAAAAACGTTGATTCCAAGATACATTGAATCGCTTGGTGTTACAGTAGAGCCTAACTTGATAAAAGCGCTTGAGTGGTGCGATGTGGCAAATATGTTACGCGTGCAAAACGAAAGAATGGATGTGAATTATTTTCCATCTACAAGAGAGTATGCTCAACAATATGGAGTTGATAAAACGATTTTGGACTCCCTAAATAAAGAAATCATAATTATGCATCCGGGACCAATCAATCGTGGTGTCGAAATTACCAGTGAGGTGGCTGATTCACAACAATCGGTAATTTTAAACCAAGTCGAAAATGGTGTTGCAATTAGAATGGCCGTAATTTATCTTTTGGCATCAAAAATTCAGTAATTTAATATAAAACTTTGTAAATTAGCTATTTATAAATCCTCTACCTTGAGTAGACTTAGAAATTAAAAAGATGAAAGTAGATCAAAAAGGACACACAATTAGCATTAGAGATACGCAAGGTGATTTTACCTCTTTTTTAATGAAGGTTACTCATCAATACAAGACATTTGAAAAGCATAATCTAATCATAGATCTTTTGCTTTACAAAGATTTACCGGCGGGTAATATGAAATTATTTATGCCTTTATCAAAAGTTCATAAAAAAGCTAAAAAATCATTTGTTATAGTTACTTCTGATTTTGATTATAACGCGGTTCCTGAAAAATTAACCGTTGTTCCTTCTTTATTAGAAGCACATGATATTATTGAAATGGAAGAGATTGAAAGAGATTTAGGCTTTTAAAAATAGTAAATGGATTTTTATAACAACAAAAAAAGAGTACATATTTTTAGAATTATTTTATTAGTATGCTTTGTAATTTTACTGTTTGTTAATCTATATAATGTATTCATCAATACGTATTCAGGTAGCTATTGGGGAATAGTAGCCAATTTATTATTAGCGATTTCTATGGCGCTGCAAATTAGAAAATACAACAAGGAAAAGAATATTGATAGTTTATAGTTTGGTTATAAATAACGAAATGTGAATTTTCAATTTTTAATTCTATCCTAACTTTTAAATTGAAATTAAAAATTGAAACTAACAATCCTTGGTTGCTATGCAGCTACACCCCGAACATTTACGAATCCAACCTCACAGATTTTAGAAATAAAAAACAGAATTTTTCTGATTGATTGCGCAGAAGGAACCCAAGTACAATTGCGGAAAAATAAAATCCGATTTTCTAAGATTAATCATATCTTCATTTCTCATTTACATGGAGATCATTTTTTTGGACTAATAGGATTAGTATCTACTTTTACTTTACTGAACAGAACTACCGATTTACATATTTATGGTCCAAAGGGAATTCAAGAAATCATCAAGTTACAATTGAGATTGTCTAATTCATGGACTAATTATGGTTTGTTCTTTCATGAATTAGAATCCAACGAAAGCGAAGTAATTTTTGAAGATGAAAAAGTTTTGGTAAAAACCATTCCTTTAAAGCATCGTGTATATACGAATGGGTTTTTATTCCAAGAAAAAGCAGCACCGAGAAAACTTAACCTGGATGCTGTTCAAAATTATGAAATTGATACCTGTTATTATCAAAAAATAAAAAACGGAAAAGACATTACTTTAGAAGATGGCCGAGTTATTGAAAATGATAAATTAACATTTGATCCAATTCCTGCAAAAAATTATGCTTTTTGTTCTGATACCGCATATAATGAAACTATGATTCCAATCATTGAAAATATTGATGTTTTATACCATGAATCAACTTTCTTGCAATCAGAAGAAAATTTAGCTAAAAAGACTTTGCATTCCACAGCAAAAGAAGCGGCTACAATTGCTTTGAAATCTAATGCAAAGCAATTAATTTTAGGGCATTATTCTACTCGATATGAAAATATTGACCTTTTTAGAGAAGAAGCCGCAACTATTTTTCCGGAAGTGCTCTTGGCCGATGATGGAAAAAGCTTTGAGTTTTAAATAAAAAATAATTTATTTCATCTGAATTCACATTTGGATATTTGATACTCTTAAACTGAATCATTCAAATATCTAATAATCTTAAAATAAAAATCATGAACGATTTAAGTAACTATAGAAAATCTTACGAAAAGAGTGAGCTATTAGAATCAAATATTCCTGAAGACCCAATAAACCTTTTTAACAGGTGGTTTCATGAGGTAGAGGACTTTGGCGGTGATAGCGAAGTTAACGCTATGACGGTATCTACAATAGGATTAGATGGGTTTCCAAAGGCCAGAGTAGTTTTGTTGAAAAAGTTTAATGAGGAAGGATTCATTTTTTATACCAATTATAATTCAGAAAAGGGTAGGGCTATTGCCCAAAATCCTAAAATTTGTCTTTCTTTTTTTTGGCACACTATGGAACGCCAGGTTATTATCAAAGGTATTGCCCATAAAACTACAGAAACGATTTCAGATAATTATTTTGAATCCAGACCTGACGGTAGCAAGTTAGGCGCAATAGTTTCTAACCAAAGTGAAATTGTCCCTTCCCGAGAATTTTTAGAAGAAAATCTAAAAGAGTTAGAAAAGGATTTTGATGGTATGGTTATTCCTAGACCAAAACATTGGGGAGGATTTCTTGTGACACCTTTAGAGGTAGAATTTTGGCAAGGAAGACCTAATAGATTGCATGACAGAATTAGATATAGTAGTCAAGAAGATTTTTCATGGAAAATCGACCGCTTATCGCCATAATGTAAGAAAAATACATATTTAAATATTTTTATTGTGTAGTTCGTCGATTTTTTTTGGTAGTTTAACGATAAAACAAGTATGTTTGTACAAGAATTACGAACATATATTTATTTATTAAAGGAGTTTGCCCCACAATCTACTTTAAACTTAAACTACTATATTATGAAAATAAAATTACTTCGCGCATTATTACTTGTTACTGTTATTTGTACTATGAATTCTTGCTCTTCAGATGAATCTGAGACACAAACTACTGAGGCATCTGCACAAAAAGTAGTAAGTTATTCTTATAATTCTATTGAGTTAGAAACAATGGATTTAATCAATAAACACAGAATTAGTGTTGGATTAAAACCTTTGGAAAAAATCAATCATATGTCATTCAAGTCAGAAGAACATGACAATTACATGATTGCAAATAATGTAGTTAATCATAATGATTTTGTAGCTCGTTCTGAAAATATAATCAAAACTTTAGGAGCTAAAACTGTAAGTGAAAATATAGCTTACAATTACAATACTCCTGAGGCAGTTTTAAATGCTTGGTTAGCGAGTCCTACTCACAAAGCTAATATCGAAGGTGATCATACTCATTTTGGAATTGCAATTAAAGAAAATCCTGCAAATGGTAGAAAGTATTACACTAATATTTTCGCAAAAATATAGTTAGAGTTTGTTTTTTAAACTAAAAGGCTGTCTTATCCCCAAAAGACAGCCTTTTATATTTATCAGGTATTTGAAAGATAATTAATAAACGTATAGCTAATTTTAATTTGGTTGTTTGAATAGAAAAGTCCAATGAAATAATTTTCATTGGACTTTTTTGTTTTGAGTAATTATCGGTTGGGTTTTAGTTAACTCTGGAAGATTGATTAAGCTCTAAGAGTGAAACAAATTATACCTAGTTTGTATTGTAATTCATTATTCTAGAAAATTATAGTATACAAAAAAGGCTGCCTGATAAAGGCAGCCTATTAAATTTTTATGATAAATTATTACAACGCTGTAATTATAAATTCGCTTCTTCTGTTGAGTTGATGTTCTTCTTCGGTACAAATCACATCATCAGCGCATTTGTTTACCAGTTGAGTTTCACCGTATCCTTTACCAGTTAATCTGCTTGCATCAATACCATTTTTAACTAACCATTTGATGGTTGATGCAGCTCTTCTTTCAGATAGTGCTTCATTGTATTTGAAGGTTTGTCTGCTGTCAGTATGCGAACGGATATCAATTTTCATTGTTGGGTTCTGATTTAATACATCTAATATTTTTTCTAAATCCAGAGCCGCTTCTGGTCTGATGTTGGATTTGTCTAAATCAAAATAAATCATTTTGATACCAAAACATTTACCCAAATCATCACCAACAGCAACTTTGCATATTTCTTTTTCTAATGCAATAGGTAAATAGGTTTTTCCTGTTGTTGCGGAGATCGTTATTTTTTCTTCTTTAGTTGCGTATTCTGGTTTTTCAGCTCTTACATTGTACGTTTTTCCACATTCAACGGTAAAGCTGTATTTTCCTTTCTCATCTGAAGTAGCAGTATTGATAACCTTAAACTGACTATCGTATAAGGTAATTTTTGCATTAGCAAGTATTTCACCTGTTTTTATATCGGTGATTTCACCATAAAGCAGTTGTTCGCAAATCAGCCTTCTTGTTTCCAAAAATTTATAGATGTCGTCATAACCTTGACCACCGTCTCTATTGGAAGTAAAAAATCCTCTTCTTGATTTTGTATCGATTAAATAAGCGAAATCATCTTTAGGAGAGTTCACATCAGCACCTACATTTTGAACTTCACTAAAAGTGCCATCAGTATTTATTCGAGACATAAATACATCTAATCCTCCAAGTCCAGGATGTCCATCTGATGCAAAGTAAATTTCATTTTCATCATTGATAAAAGGGAAGGTTTCTCTTCCTTCAGTATTAATAGTATTGCCTAAATTCTCAGGGGTTCCAAAAGTACCATCTTCATTTATCTTTACTTTGAACAAATCAGATTGTCCTAAAGTTCCAGGCATATCAGAAGCAAAATACAATGTTTTTCCATCAGGACTTAATGCAGGATGTGCAGTACTGTAATTATCACTGTCAAAAGGGAGTTCGGTTACATTTGACCATTTGTCATTCTCTAAAGTAGCTTTGTATATTTTTATTAAAGTAATTTTATTTCCATCTTTTCCTTTTTTACCATCGAGATAGTTGTTTCGGGTAAAGTACATAGTCTTTCCGTCACTACTAAAAGTAGGAGTAGATTCATGGAACTTAGAATTTATGGTTCCATCAAACTTTTTTGCAACACCGGGCGTCATGTCTTCCCCTAAATCAGTTGTGTACAAGTTTGTAAAATACTGATTGGTCCATTTGTGTTTTCTTTGTCCAAGACTTCCGGTATCTCTTGCTGAAGCAAACACTAATTTATTTGAATATAGTGCAGTTCCATAATCAGAATACATAGAGTTTATTCCGGCATCTTCAACTGTATACCTTCCGGAATTCGCTTTTATAGCTTCTAAATAATTGGTATTTTTTTTAAAAAGTTTCCCTCTGGTATCGTTACCTGATTTTTGGTTGAATAACTCCATCATCTCATTAGCCTTATCATTTTGGTCCATTGCTCTTAAAGATTGGGCATAACGATAATAATATTCCGGTTCTAAATTGGAGGTATCCATAGTAAATAATTCACCATACCATTTAGCTGCTTTATCGAACTGAGCATTAAAGTAGTAAGCATTCCCCAACTTTTTAAACAGATCCGCAGATTTATATCCTTTTTCAGCAACCCTTTCATAGGTTTTGATGGCATCGACATAAGCATAGCCGTCATACTTTTTATCGGCAGTAGCCAATTTTGCTTTTTGGGAATAAATGTTAATAGAAAAAACACTTACTATTGTTATGTAAAGGAGTATATTTTTTTTCATAATAATTGTTTTTAGAAGAATTTTGGAGTTGTGATTTTATCGTTATTTTCGATTTTTTTTCTCTTTTATTGCCCCTGATTTTTGTTTTAATTTTTCCAGTATTTGATTGGCATTATCATCTTGACCAATAAACAGTAAACTCTTAGCATATTGATAATAATATTCAGGTTCCAAATCATTGCTTATTGCAAATAATTCACAATACCATTTAGCAGCTTTGTCAAAATCTGCGTTTGAGTAATAGGAATCTCCAAGTTTTTTAAATAAATCTACTGATTTATATCCTTTTTCAGCAATCCTTTCATAGGTTTTTATAACATCTATATAAGCATATTTGTCACTTATTTTATCAGTTACATAAAATTTTGAATCTTGTGCATTTCCTTTAAAAGAAACAAGACTTATTATTGTTATGTAAAAGAATATAAATTTTTTCATAGTCTTAATTTCTAGAAGAATCTTGGAGTTGTAATTTTACCGTTATTTTTAAATATTTCATAACGTAAAAATATTTCATGGGAACCGGAATTATAGTTATTCAAATTAGTGGTTTCATGATCATAACCATATCCTATATACATTCCGTCAGAAACTTGAAATCCAACCATTGCACTTACAGCAGCAGACCACCTATATGCTATACCTACAACAAATTTATCACTGAACATAAAGTTTCCTGATACATCCAATTGAAGCGGTGCACCCGCAACAACTTTTGTTAATAATGCGGGTTTAAACTTTATAGATTCATTCAAATCAAAGACATAACCTGCCATTAAATAGTAATTAATTTTTTCTTTAAAAATAGCTACTTCATTATCATCATAACGGTTGCTTTCGATGAAATTAGGTATTGAAAACCCTACATAAGCTTTATCAGAATGTAAATAAACACCCGCTCCAATATTAGGCGTAAATTTATTATTGAAATCATGCAGACTAGGATCATCGTCAACAGGATTTAATCGGTTGACATCCAAATTAAAAAAGTTAGCAGTTGCTTTGATTCCAAAAGATAATTTAAAGGTTTCAGAAGTAGGAACGGTGTATGATAAATCAGCTGAAATCGTGTTTTCAGTAGTAGGCCCAATTTTATCATTTATAATCGATACTCCCAAACCTAAATTACTTTCGTTAAGAGGAGTATTGACAGAAGCTGCATTAGTAACCGGAGCACCATCAAGTCCTACCCATTGTGTACGGTGTAGCGCAAAAATACTTAAAGCACCTCTTGACCCAGCATAAGCGGGATTAATATTGATTGTGTTGTACATGTATTGAGTAAATTGAGCATCTTGTTGCGCATAACTTACTAAGGCTGTAAACATCAAAACGAAAGAAAATAATTTTGTTTTCATAGTAGATATTTATTATTTTAAATTATCTATCGAACTCATTTATAAGAATTCGGCAGGTCGGTTTGATAAATTTCTTTAGGGATAATCATTCTGTAAAATCGGCCTAAAGATATTATTTTTATTAAACCTGAGAACTTTTTTTGTCCTCAGGTATAAGATTAATTATTTTGTTAAGTATAAATATCCGTCTTTTTTATTGGTTATGATTTTTCCATCATTGTCAACAGAAGTATAATTTAAAATATAGAAGTAAGTTCCTGTTGGTAAACCAGAAGATTGTTGAACAGTTGATCTACCACCAGAAATTCCATCAAATGAATTACTTGCATTATTATATCCTTTTGTTTCATAAACCAATACACCCCAACGGTTGTAAATCTCTACCGTATTTTCTGGGTAACAAACAGTATCGTCAATATTATCGATTATGAATTTTTCATTAATTCCGTCACCATTTGGAGAGAAGGCATTATGAACTAATACAGTTCCGCAAGCTAATACAATACCACCACAACCAGTATTCACCGTCATTGTAATTCTTATTGTTCTAGGGCAAGTTGCATCATTAATTTTATATTCAAATGTATAATCTCTAACCGAAAGTCCAGCAGCATTAAGAGTACTTCCTTGTAAACCACCTGAGTTATTTACATCTACCCAAGTTCCGTTTGTTGGAGTTCCTACCGGTAATAAATCATTTAGATTCGTCGTTGTGATTTCTCCATCATTACAAATTGAACTGCTTATTGTCACAACACTATTAGGAATTGTAACATTGATGATTTGAGTAAACTCAGATACATTTCCACAAGCATCAGCTACAGACCATTTTCTTACGATTGAATAAGAATTTTCGGTTCTGTTTATGATGTTTTCAGTAAAAATAGCCGGTGAAACTGTAGAACAATTATCTACAAATACAAGTTCAGGTTTAGCTGGAATTGCATCACAATTCACATTAACAGTTGAACTGAATTGAGTAGCAGTTGTAGGACCAACAGTGTCTACTATATTTATTGTTTGCGTAGCTGTTGAGGCATTTCCACAAGCATCAGTAGCAGTCCATGTTCTAGTTACAGAATACGAACCAGCACATTGACCGTTTGTAGTTACATCCGCGAAAGTCAAAGTAACAGTTGAACCACATCCGTCAGTTGCAATGGCTTGAGTAAATTCAGGCGTTGCAGGACAAGAGATAGTTGATGTTTCCGGTAACGCAGCAATAACTGGAGCAGCTGTATCTTGAACGTTTATGGTTTGTGTAGCTGTTGAAGCATTTCCACAAGCATCAGTAGCAGTCCATGTTCTAGTTACAGAATAGGAACCAGCACATTGACCGTTTGTATTTACATCAGCGAAAGTCAAAGTAACAGTTGAACCACATCCGTCAGTTGCAATGGCTTGAGTAAATTCAGGCGTTGCAGGACAAGAGATAGTTGATGTTTCCGGTAACGCAGCAATAACTGGAGCAGCTGTATCTTGAACGTTTATGGTTTGTGTAGCTGTTGAAGCATTTCCACAAGCATCAGTAGCAGTCCAAGTTCTAGTTACAGAATATGAACCAGCACATTGACCGTTAGTAGTTACATCCGCGAAAGTCAAAGTTACAGTAGAACCACATCCATCAGTTGCAATGGCTTGAGTAAATTCAGGCGTTGCAGGACAAGAGATAGTTGATGTTTCCGGTAACGCAGCAATAACTGGAGCAGCTGTATCTTGAACGTTTATGGTTTGCGTAGCTGTTGATGCATTTCCACAAGCATCAGTAGCAGTCCAAGTTCTAGTTACAGAATATGAACCAGCACATTGACCGTTTGTGGTTACATCCGCGAAAGTCAAAGTTACAGTAGAACCACATCCGTCAGTTGCAATGGCTTGATTAAATTCAGGCGTTGCAGGACAAGAGATAGTTGATGTTTCCGGTAAAGCAGCAATAACTGGAGCAGTTGTATCTTGAACGTTTATGGTTTGTGTAGCTGTTGAAGCATTTCCACAAGCATCAGTAGCAGTCCAAGTTCTAGTTACAGAATAGGAACCAGCACATTGACCGTTTGTAGTTACATCCGCAAAAGTCAAAGTTACAGTTGAACCACAATTATCAGTTGCAATGGCTTGAGTAAATTCAGGTGTTGTAGGACAAGAGATAGTTGATATTTCAGGTAGTGCGCTGATTACTGGAGCAGTTGTATCAATTACATTAATGATTTGTGAAGTGAAAGAGGAATTGCTGCAAGCATCAGTAAATGTCCAAGTTCTTGTAATAACAAATGAGTTAGGACAATCACCTTGAGCAATAACATCAATTCCCTCAGCTGTGATTTCACCATTACAATTATCAATAGCTGTAAGTGTTGTTGATACAGGAACATCTGTAGCACAAGCTACGGTTATCGTTGCTGGAGCTTCAGGAGCTATAGGGGCAGTAGTGTCTTTTACACTAAATGTAGCTGACGTTGTAGAACTATTTCCACATGCATCTTTTGCTGTAAATAGTACAGTTACTGCAGTTGAACAATCATTAGAAAGTGTATTAAAATTATTAGACCAAGTTACATCTGAACAATTATCAGATGCAGTTGCTCCTCCGTTATTAGATAACCAATCAGCAATTGCATTTTGATTCCCTTGACTATCACATTCAACAGTTATATTTGAAGCAGTTGTATTAATTATCGGAGCAGTTGTATCTTGAATCGTAATCACTTGAGTAAATACAGCCGAAGTGTTTCCACAATCGTCGTTTACCGTCCAAGTGTTGGTGTAAGTTCCTGCATTGGCACATTCAGAAGAAGGAACAAACGCACCGCTTACTTTAGTGATATTGGAAACATCCGTATCACATAAATCAGCAGCAGCAGGGAAAGCAGCTTGGGCTGTTGCCAAAGCTTCAGCATCGCTACATTCTACCGTAGTGTTTAAAGCTGTTGCTTGAGTAGACCAAGTTGGAGCTGTTGTATCTTGAATCGTAATCACTTGAGTAAATACAGCCGAAGTGTTTCCACAATCGTCATTTACCGTCCAAGTGTTGGTATAAGTTCCTGAATTGGCACATTCAGAAGAAGGAACAAACGCACCGCTTACTTTAGTGATATTGGAAACATCCGTATCACATAAATCAGCAGCAGCAGGGAAAGCAGCTTGGGCTGTTGCCAAAGCTTCAGCATCGCTACATTCTACCGTAGTGTTTAAAGCTGTTGCTTGAGTAGACCAAGTTGGAGCAGTTGTATCTTGAATCGTAATCACTTGAGTAAATACAGCCGAAGTGTTTCCACAATCGTCGTTTACCGTCCAAGTGTTGGTGTAAGTTCCTGCATTGGCACATTCAGAAGAAGGAACAAACGCACCGCTTACTTTAGTGATATTGGAAACATCCGTATCACATAAATCAGCAGCAGCAGGGAAAGCAGCTTGGGCTGTTGCCAAAGCTTCAGCATCGCTACATTCTACCGTAGTGTTTAAAGCTGTTGCTTGAGTAGACCAAGTTGGAGCTGTTGTGTCTTGAATCGTAATCACTTGAGTAAATACAGCCGAAGTGTTTCCACAATCGTCGTTTACCGTCCAAGTGTTGGTGTAAGTTCCTGCATTGGCACATTCAGAAGAAGGAACAAACGCACCGCTTACTTTAGTGATATTCGAAACATCCGTATCACATAAATCAGCAGCAGTAGGGAAAGCAGCTTGGGCTGTTACCAAAGCTTCAGCATCGCTACATTCTACCGTAGTGTTTAAAGCAGTTGCTTGAGTAGACCAAGTTGGAGCCGTTGTGTCTTGAATAGTTATCACTTGAGTAAATACAGCCGAAGTGTTTCCACAATCGTCATTTACCGTCCAAGTGTTGGTGTAAGTTCCTGCATTGGCACATTCAGAAGAAGCAACAAACGCACCGCTTACTTTAGTGATATTGGACACATCCGTATCACATAAATCAGCAGCAGTAGGGAAAGCAGCTTGAGCCGTTGCCAAAGCTTCAGCATCGCTACATTCTACCGTAGTGTTTAAAGCAGTTGCTAGAGTAGACCAAGTTGGAGCCGTTGTATCTTGAATCGTAATCACTTGAGTAAATACAGCCGAAGTGTTTCCACAATCGTCATTTACCGTCCAAGTGTTGGTATAAGTTCCGGCATTGGCACATTCAGAAGAAGGAACAAACGCACCGCTTACTTTAGTGATATTGGAAACATCTGTATCGCATAAATCAGCAGCAGCAGGGAAAGCAGCTTGGGCCGTTGCCAAAGCTTCAGCATCGCTACATTCTACCGTAGTGTTTAAAGCAGTTGCTAGAGTAGACCAAGTAGGAGCCGTTGTATCTTGAATCGTAATCACTTGAGTAAATACAGCCGAAGTGTTTCCACAATCGTCATTTACCGTCCAAGTGTTGGTATAAGTTCCGGCATTGGCACATTCAGAAGAAGGAACAAACGCACCGCTTACTTTAGTGATATTGGAAACATCCGTATCACATAAATCAGCAGCAGTAGGGAAAGCAGCTTGAGCCGTTGCCAAAGCTTCAGCATCGCTACATTCTACCGTAGTGTTTAAAGCAGTTGCTTGAGTAGACCAAGTTGGAGCCGTTGTATCTTGAATAGTTATCACTTGAGTAAATACAGCCGAAGTGTTTCCACAATCGTCGTTTACCGTCCAAGTGTTGGTATAAGTTCCTGCATTTGCACATTCAGAAGAAGGAACAAACGCACCGCTTACTTTAGTGATATTGGAAACATCCGTATCACATAAATCAGCAGCAGAAGGGAAAGCAGCTTGGGCTGTTGCCAAAGCTTCAGCATCGCTACATTCTACCGTAGTGTTTAAAGCAGTTGCTAGAGTAGACCAAGTTGGAGCTGTTGTATCTTGAATCGTAATCACTTGAGTAAATACTGCCGAAGTATTTCCACAATCGTCATTTACCGTCCAAGTGTTGGTATAAGTTCCTGCATTTGCACATTCAGAAGAAGCAACAAACGCACCGCTTACTTTAGTGATATTGGAAACATCCGTATCACAATTGTCTTTAGCTGTTGGACTTAGAGATTGAGCATTAGCCAAAGCTTCTGGATTATTACATTCGATAGAAGTATTTAAAGCATCTGCACCAGTAATCCAAGTTGGAGAACTAGCATCTATAATTTTGATAGTTTGAGTTGAAGTTGCTTTATTTCCACATGCATCGGTTACAGTCCAAGTTCTAGAGATTACTTTATTTCCTATACAAAGACTAGTAGGTTTCAAACAAACACTTTTAAATTTGACACTACCATTTACATTAGCTTGTTTTTTTGAATATACAAACCAATCTCCGTTCATAGATCCTGTAAATTCTTCAAAACTAGAAACAAAAGACGATACACCAAGAATACTATTCGAAGAAGTAGTTTCTCCATTTGGTATCAAGTTTTGATTAATTCCATCTTGAATAAAATCGTTATTATTCCATTTTGTATAACCTGAACTATTAGGATAAAAAACAGGTAAATATAATTCTTGAGTATTTGATGATTCATCATCACATTCTCCTCCCTCACAATAAGGTCCAACTAATTTAATTGCTTGACCACTTGGAGCAACTAAAATAAATTCAGCTCTACCTTTTCCTTGATTTGTTTCGAATGCCAAACTAATTTTTTCAATATTAGCAGCTGTTAAATTATCAAAGCCAGATATAGTAAAAGGAAAATAATTCCCATTTCCTGCATTTATTTCTTGCTCATCAAAACTTCCAAAACATTCAGAATCTACATACGTAGCTAATGGATTAGAATCGCAATTATCTTGAATATTAGTTACTGTACCAGTTGAACTTGTACTTCTGTCTGCAAGACAATTTTCATCACTTGAAATTGTTATGTCTGCAGGGGTAGTAAAAGTTGGAGGTGTAGTATCCTGAACTTTTATTGTTTGAGTATGAGTAGTTTTATTATTGCATGAATCAGTAGCTATCCATGTTCTTAAAATAGTTGAAGAACCAGGGCAATTTCCTGGAGTTTCTGTTTCAGAAAAATCAATTCTTGCAATACCACAATTGTCTGTAGCAGTCAATGTTTTTGCAACTGGAACAGCTTTACACTCTACGGTTATGTTAGATGGTAATGATTCATTAAAAGTTGGAGCAATATTATCAATCACAGTAATAGTTTGAACAAAATTAGCAGAAGTGTTTCCACAACCATCCGTAAAGTTCCAAGTTCTAACTCTTACGTAAGCATTGGTACAATTAGCATCTGCAGTTGTCACATCACTCACTAAAACTTTATTTGGAGCAAGTGTACAATTATCGGTAGCAGCAGGCGATAAAGCCAAAGCAGCAGTTATACCTTCAGTATTATTGCATTGTAATGTTTGGTTTAATGAAGCTGCGGTTGTAGTTACAACAGGAGCGGTATTGTCAATCACAGTAATAGTTTGAACAAAATCGGCAGAAGTGTTTCCACAACCATCAGTAAAGTTCCAAGTTCTAACTCTTACGTAAGCATTGGTACAATTAGCATCTGCAGTTGTTATATCACTCACTAAAACTTTATTTGGAGCAAGTGTACAATTATCGGTAGCAGCAGGTGATAAAGCCAAAGCAGCAGTTATACCTTCAGTATTATTGCATTGTAATGTTTGGTTTAATGAAGCTGTTGTTGTAGTTACAACAGGAGCCGTATTGTCAATCACAGTAATAGTTTGAACAAAATTAGCAGAAGTGTTTCCACAACCATCAGTAAAGTTCCAAGTTCTAACTCTTACATAAGCATTGGTACAATTAGCATCTGCAGTTGTTACATCACTCACTAAAACTTTATTTGGAGCAAGTGTACAATTATCGGTAGCAGCAGGCGATAAAGCCAAAGCAGCAGTTATACCTTCAGTATTATTGCATTGTAATGTTTGGTTTAATGAAGCTGCGGTTGTAGTTACAACAGGAGCGGTATTGTCAATCACAGTAATAGTTTGAACAAAATCGGCAGAAGTGTTTCCACAACCATCAGTAAAGTTCCAAGTTCTAACTCTTACGTAAGCATTGGTACAATTAGCATCTGCAGTTGTTATATCACTCACTAAAACTTTATTTGGAGCAAGTGTACAATTATCGGTAGCAGCAGGTGATAAAGCCAAAGCAGCAGTTATACCTTCAGTATTATTGCATTGTAATGTTTGGTTTAATGAAGCTGTTGTTGTAGTTACAACAGGAGCCGTATTGTCAATCACAGTAATAGTTTGAACAAAATCGGCAGAAGTGTTTCCACAACCATCAGTAAAGTTCCAAGTTCTAACTCTTACGTAAGCATTGGTACAATTAGCATCTGCAGTTGTTACATCGCTCACTAAAACTTTATTTGGAGCAAGTGTACAATTATCGGTAGCAGCAGGCGATAAAGCCAAAGCAGCAGTTATACCTTCAGTATTGTTGCATTGTAATGTTTGGTTTAATGAAGCAGCCGTTGTAGTTACAACAGGAGCCGTATTGTCAATCACAGTAATAGTTTGAACAAAATTAGTAGAAGTGTTTCCACAACCATCAGTAAAGTTCCAAGTACGTACTCTAGTATAAGCATTGGAACAATCAGCATCTGCAGTTGTCACATCGCTCACTAAAACTTTATTTGGAGCAAGTGTACAATTGTCGGTAGCAGCAGGTGATAAAGCCAAAGCAGCAGTTATACCTTCAGTATTGTTGCATTGTAATGTTTGATTTAATGAAGCAGCCGTTGTAGTTACAACAGGAGCGGTATTGTCAATCACAGTAATAGTTTGAACAAAATCGGCAGAAGTGTTTCCACAACCATCAGTAAAGTTCCAAGTTCTAACTCTTACGTAAGCATTGGTACAATTAGCATCTGCAGTTGTTACATCGCTCACTAAAACTTTACTTGGAGCAAGTGTACAATTATCAGTAGCAGCAGGTGATAAAGCCAAAGCAGCAGTTATACCTTCAGTATTGTTGCATTGCAATGTTTGATTTAATGAAGCAGCGGTTGTAGTTACAACAGGAGCGGTATTGTCAATCACAGTAATAGTTTGAACAAAATTAGCAGAAGTGTTTCCACAACCATCAGTAAAGTTCCAAGTTCTAACTCTTACATAAGCATTAACACAATTAGCATCAGCAGTTGTCACATCGCTCACCAAAACTTTATTTGGAGCAAGCGTACAATTATCGGTAGCAGCAGGTGATAAAGCCAAAGCAGCAGTTATACCTTCAGTATTATTGCATTGTAATGTTTGGTTTAATGAAGCTGCGGTTGTAGTTAGAACAGGAGCGGTATTGTCAATCACAGTAATAGTTTGAACAAAATTAGCAGAAGTGTTTCCACAACCATCAGTAAAGTTCCAAGTACGTACTCTAGTATAAGCATTGGAACAATCAGCATCTGCAGTTGTTATATCACTCACTAAAACTTTAGTTGGAGCAAGTGTACAATTGTCGGTAGCAGCAGGCGATAAAGCCAAAGCAGCAGTTATACCTTCAGTATTGTTGCATTGAAGGGTTTGGTTTAATGAATCTACAGCATTGGTTACAATAGGTAATGTTTCGTCTATGACTGTAACGGTTTTTGTACAAGTTGAAATACATCCATTGGCATCAGTAATTATTAATGATAACAAAAATGTTGCATTACAACCTGAACCAGCGGTTACCGATACAGATTGAGTATTTGTATTTCCCACAATTGTTCCATTTCCTGAAATACTCCATGCATAATTAGCGCTGACTGGAGCGGAATAAATATTAGAAGTAGAAGACGGACATAAAGGACCATCTGAACCCGATATAGAGCAGGTTAGTGGTTGATTCACAGTTATGGTTACATCATCAGTTACTGTACATTGTGATCCTGAACTAGACATTGGTCCTGTTACTACTGTAAGTCGGAATGTTGCAGAACTTCCAGTGATATTTACAATTGAATTGAGGTTTGTTGGATCCTGTATGGTTGCGGAACCACTTAAAACAGACCAAGTTTTGGATATAACTTCATATCCATTGCTAGGTACTGCTGATCCTTGAAGCGTATATGGTAGTCCTGAACAAACAGTAGCATCATCTCCTGCATCAGAACTTCCTAGAGTAAGGTTATCAATAGCAACTGGATTAAAAAAATCTTTAATAGCTGCAGATGAGGATGTAGAAGTTTTAGATTTAACAAAAACAGTTTTTATTTTAAGACTAGTACATGGATCAATCGCTCCTAATACTGCTGTTAAATTTACTGCTGATTCAATAAATGTATTTTGAAGATAACTGTTAACCCCAAATGCCGGATAAGGCACTGGAACAGTACTTGTATTTCCTGCAGCAAATACTGAGTTAAGCGGTAAAGATGCAAAGTAAGTTTTGTATTCCCATGTACTGCCAATAAGTTCCCATCGTTGAATGTCAAATTTAGCAACACCATTTTCAAAATATACGGTTAATAAAAAATCGCCCAATGTTCTTCCACCAGTTGAAGCTGGAGCAGCAGTAGCAAATCCAGTACTTGTTTTAGTCATCGGTGTTTGAAGAAATTCAAAATCAACATAAGCATTTCCACTGTTACTTAGACGATCCGCTGCAAAAACAACCCATACATTTCCATTTGAATCAGTAGTTAAATGGATTAATGCATTGTTCATGTCGGTCTTATCATTGGCTGTACCAGGTGTCCATGTCCAATTGTTAGGATTATCGCCTACTTTATCTCCTCCTCCAAAAATGTTGTCTGATGAAGTGTTATACAGATCATACAAATGATATGTAGTTCCTGTATTTAATGCACCTCCTGAATTATTAAGTATAAAACCGCCTGTGCCAGTTCCATCTACCCAATCTCCTGATGCAGTATTTGCAATAAGAGTACCGTCAATATTAAATCCTCCACTTGGAGTATTAATAGGAGCAATACCAGGACCTATTTGAGCAAGAGATACTGTTGTAAAACTTAAAAAAAATAATAAGAAAATTGTAAATAATCTTGTCGAATGAGTAAAATTTGATTTCATATTGATTTGTTTTAAATCGTTAGAAAGTTTGAATATCTTAAAATTGCTAAATATATTTTCGGCAATTTTTATCAGAGTTAATAGATGAATAGCTTGGATTAAAATATTTAGTTAGCATTGGATTTGAATCAATGTTTATTGAAACTAAATGGTATATCGATGAATTAATACACAAAATTCTGTTAGATTCAGAACCTATTATTTGTATTAAATTTTCCCAGTATTTTAGAGTTTTAAATGTAGAATATAGATTACTCACAAACGTTAAAGAAGTAAGTATAAGGAAAGTAATTTTTGCATTCATACTATCAAATTTTTAATTTATTATTACTAAAATTAATTTTGTGGTATTTGATAAATGGAAAATCAATTTTTTTATTTAAAAAAAAGTAAAAAATATTTTTAAACGAACAATTACAATTTTTAGACTTTAAATCAATTTTAATTTCTAAATTTTTAAAAGATTAAAGCTTTTCCTTTTAATATTAAAGAATCTTTTATTTTTAGCAATTATTTTTTTGTTAAAGCATTAAAAAACACATTTTTACTTTATTAAAATAAAATTACAAAGAATTAGCAGTATTGGTTTTTTTTCTCTATAACTAACCTAAATACTCGTTTAAATGTACTTTTTTTAAGAAAAAATTAGTTTTTCATTTCAAAAAATTAACAATTGTTTTATTTTTTTAACAAGCAGAGTGGTAATGATTTTTAGAAATTAACTTAATTTTTTTAGGACTTTAATTGCATTGTCTAATTAAACTTATTACGATTTTATATTTATATATAAAAAAATAAACCTCGAAAGTCAAACTCCCGAGGTTTATAATTGTTTTATACAATTAACTATTTTAAGTCATAAATAATATTACAAAGCAGTAATAATAAATTCGCTTCTTCTGTTGAGTTGATGTTCTTCTTCGGTACAAATCACATCATCAGCGCATTTGTTTACCAGTTGAGTTTCACCGTATCCTTTACCAGTTAATCTGCTTGCATCAATACCATTTTTAACTAACCATTTGATGGTTGATGCAGCTCTTCTTTCAGATAGTGCTTCATTGTATTTGAAGGTTTGTCTGCTGTCAGTATGCGAACGGATATCAATTTTCATTGTTGGGTTCTGATTTAATACATCTAATATTTTTTCTAAATCCAGAGCCGCTTCTGGTCTGATGTTGGATTTGTCTAAATCAAAATAAATCATTTTGATACCAAAACATTTACCCAAATCATCACCAACAGCAACTTTACATATTTCCTTTTCTAATGCAATAGGTAAATAGGTTTTTCCTGTTGTTGCGGAGATCGTTATTTTTTCTTCTTTGGTTGCGTATTCTGGTTTTTCAGCTCTTACATTGTACGTCTTTCCACATTCAACGGTAAAGCTGTACTTTCCTTTCTCATCTGAAGTAGCAGTATTGATAACCTTAAATTGACTATCGTATAAGGTGATTTTTGCATTAGCAAGTACTTCACCTGTTTTTATATCGGTGATTTCACCATACAGCAGTTGTTCGCAAATCAGCCTTCTTGTTTCCAAAAATTTATAGATGTCGTCATAACCTTGACCACCGTCTCTATTGGAAGTAAAAAATCCTCTTCTTGATTTTGTATCGATTAAATAAGCGAAATCATCTTTAGGAGAGTTCACATCAGCACCTACATTTTGAACTTCACTAAAAGTGCCATCAGTATTTATTCGAGACATAAATACATCCAAACCTCCAAGTCCAGGATGTCCATCTGATGCAAAGTAAATTTCATTTTCATCATTGATAAAAGGGAAGGTTTCTCTTCCTTCAGTATTAATAGTATTGCCTAAATTCTCAGGGGTTCCAAAAGTACCATCTTCATTTATCTTTACTTTGAACAAATCAGACTGTCCTAAAGTTCCAGGCATATCAGAAGCAAAATACAATGTTTTTCCATCAGGACTTAATGCAGGATGTGCAGTACTGTAATTATCACTGTCAAAAGGCAGTTCGGTTACATTTGCCCATTTGTCATTCTCTAAAGTGGCTTTGTATATTTTTATTAAAGTAATTTTATTTCCATCTTTTCCTTTTTTACCATCGAGATAGTTGTTTCGGGTAAAGTACATAGTCTTTCCGTCACTACTAAAAGTAGGAGTAGATTCATGGAACTTAGAATTTATGGTTCCATCAAACTTTTTTGCAACACCGGGCGTCATGTCTTCCCCTAAATCAGCGGTGTACAAGTTTGTAAAATACTGATTGGTCCATTTGTGTTTTCTTTGTCCAAGACTTCCAGTATCTCTTGCTGAAGCAAAAACTAATTTATTCGAATATAGTGCAGTTCCATAATCAGAATACATAGAGTTTATTCCGGCATCTTCAACTGTATACCTTCCGGAATTCGCTTTTATAGCTTCTAAATAGTTGGTATTTTTTTTAAATAGTTTCCCTCTAGTATCGTTACCTGATTTTTGGTTGAATAACTCCATCATCTCATTAGCCTTATCATTTTGGTTCATTGCTCTTAAAGACTGAGCATAACGATAATAATATTCCGGTTCTAAATTGGAGGTATCCATAGTAAATAATTCACCATACCATTTAGCTGCTTTATCGAACTGAGCATTAAAATAGTAAGCATTCCCCAACTTTTTAAACAGATCCGCAGATTTATATCCTTTTTCAGCAACCCTTTCATAAGTTTTGATGGCATCTACATAAGCATAGCCGTCATACTTTTTATCGGCAGTAGCCAATTTTGTTTTTTGGGAATAAATGTTAATAGAAAAAACACTTACTATTGTTATGTAAAGGAGTATATTTTTTTTCATAATAATTGTTTTTAGAAGAATCTTGGAGTTGTAATTTTACCATTATTTTTAAATATTTCATAACGTAAAAATATTTCATGGGAACCGGAATTATAGTTATTTAAATTTGTGGTTTCATGGTCATAACCATATCCTATATACATTCCGTCAGAAACTTGAAATCCAACCATCGCACTTACAGCAGCAGACCATCTATACGCTATACCTACAACAAATTTATCACTGAACATAAAGTTTCCTGATACATCCAATTGAAGCGGTGCACCCGCAACGACTTTTGTTAATAATGCGGGTTTAAACTTTATAGATTCATTCAAATCAAAGACATAACCTGCCATTAAATAGTAATTAATTTTTTCTTTAAAAATAGCTACTTCATTATCATCATAACGGTTGCTTTCGATGAAATTAGGTATTGAAAACCCAACATAAGCTTTGTCAGAATGTAAATAAACCCCCGCTCCAATATTAGGCGTAAATTTATTATTGAAATCATGCAGACTAGGATCATCGTCAACAGGATTTAATCGGTTGACATCTAAATTAAAAAAGTTAGCAGTTGCTTTGATTCCAAAAGATAATTTAAAGGTTTCAGAAGTAGGAACGGTGTATGATAAATCAGCTGAAATCGTGTTTTCAGTAGTAGGCCCAATTTTATCATTTATAATCGATACTCCCAAACCTAAATTACTTTCGTTGAGAGGTGTATTGACAGAAGCAGCATTAGTAACTGGAGCACCATCAAGTCCTACCCATTGTGTACGGTGTAGCGCAAAAATACTTAAAGAACCTCTTGACCCAGCATAAGCGGGATTAATATTGATTGTGTTGTACATGTATTGAGTAAATTGAGCATCTTGTTGCGCATAACTTACAAAGGCTGTAAACATCAAAACGAAAGAAAATAATTTTGTTTTCATAGTAGATATTTATTATTTTAAATTATCTATCGAGCTAATTTATAAGAATTAATTAGATCGGTTTGATGATTTTTTAGAGTTTATTATTTAAGAAATAGGGCTATTTGAATTTTATAATGCCTGAGAACTTTTTGTCCTCAGGCATTAATTTTTTAATTATTTACAATATATAAATATCCATCTTTTTTATTGGTCATGATTTTTCCATCATTGTCAACAGAAGTATAATTCAAAATATAGAAGTAAGTTCCTGTAGGTAAACCTGTAGATTGACTAACGGTTGTTCTACCAAGAGAAGTACCATCGAAAACATTACTTGTATTATTATATCCTTTAGTTTCATAAACCAAAACTCCCCAACGGTTATAAATTTGTACAGTATTATCTGGATAACAAACAGTATCGTCAATATTATCAATTATGAATTTTTCATTAATTCCGTCACCATTTGGAGAGAAGGCATTGTGTACTAATATGGTTCCACAAGCTAATACGATACCACCACAACCAGTATTAATGGTCATTACAACTCTTACCGTTCTAGGGCAAGTAACATCGTCAATTTTATATTCAAATGTATAATCCCTAACAGAAAGTCCAGAACTATTAAGCATACTTCCTTGTAATCCACCGGAATTATTTACATCTACCCAAGTTCCGTTTGTTGGAGTTCCCATTGGTAAGAAATCATTTAGATTCGTCGTTGTGATTTCTCCATCATTACAAATTGAACTATTTATTGTTACAACACTATTAGGAATTGTTACATTGATAGTTTGAGTAAACTCAGATACATTTCCACAAGCATCAGCTACAGACCATTTTCTTACTACAGAATAAGAATTTTCGGTTCTGTTTATGATGTTTTCAGTAAAAATAGCCGGTGAAACTGTAGAACAATTATCTACAAATACAAGTTCAGGCTTAGCAGGAATTGCATCACAATTTACACTAACAATCGCTGTAAAAGCTGTAGTTGTAGTTGGACCAACGTTATCTTGAACACTAATAACTTGAGAAGCAGTGGCAGTGTTTCCTGATGAATCAGTTGCGGTCCAAGTTCTAGTTATTGTGTAAGAGCCAATACAATTTCCTTGTACTGTTACATCAACGAATGTTAAGTTTACAGAGCCACAGGTATCTGTTGCCAATGCTTGAGCAAAGTTAGGTGTCATGCCGCAAGATATTGTTGAAGCTACTGGTAATTGAGCAATAACAGGAGCTGTTGCATCTTGAACATTTATTGTTATCGTAGCGGTATCACAATTAGTCGGATTTAGTTTTTCACATATTTGATATGTTAGTACATATGAACCACTAACTATTCCGCTTTGAACACTAATGTTTCCAAGGTTATCTAATGTGATATTTGAATTTCCTCCAAAAATTACTGTAATGTTAACTTCTTCTGATTTAGCAGGATTACCATTTAAAGTATCATTAGCTAATACATTACCAATTGCACCAAATGAAGAACAATTAATATTTGAATAAGTATCCGCTACAGCATCAATAGCAGGAGCAGTAACCACAATAGTAACAGTAGACGTATCACAATTAGTAGGGTTCAATACCTGACAAATAGTGTAATCTATGGTATACGTTCCCGCCGGAGTGTTTGGTGCTACGCTTACCGTTCCATCAGGATTTATCGTCAATGGTCCGTTTGGAGTAGAACTTAATACTACATCTGCAGGATTAACAGGCAATCCGTTCAAGGTATCGTTAGTGAAAACATTCACTCCTGAATTTCCTCCGGTTGTTCCGTTTACTGGAATCGTATTGGTATCCGCTACAGCATCTATAACAGGAGCCGCAACAACAATAGTAACAGTAGCCGTATCACAATTAGTAGGGTTCAATACCTGACAAATAGTGTAATCTATGGTATACGTTCCCGCCGGAGTGTTTGGCGCTACGCTTACCGTTCCATCAGGATTTATCGTCAATGGTCCGTTTGGAGTAGAGCTTAATACCACATCCGCAGGATTAACAGGCAATCCGTTCAAGGTATCGTTAGTGAAAACATTCACCCCAGAATTTCCTCCGGTTGTTCCGTTTACTGGAATCGCATTGGTATCCGCTACAGCATCAATAGCAGGAGCAGCAACAACAATAGTAACAGTAGCCGTATCACAATTAGTAGGGTTCAATACCTGACAAATAGTGTAATCTATGGTATACGTTCCCGCCGGAGTGTTTGGTGCTACGCTTACAGTTCCATCAGGATTAATAGTCAATGGTCCGTTTGGCGTAGAACTTAATACCACATCCGCAGGATTAACAGGCAATCCGTTCAAGGTATCGTTAGTGAAAACATTCACCCCAGAATTTCCTCCGGTTGTTCCGTTTACTGGAATCGCATTGGTATCCGCTAGAGCATTAATAGCAGGAGCAGCAACAACAATAGTAACAGTAGCCGTATCACAATTAGTAGAGTTCAATACCTGACAAATAGTGTAATCTATGGTATACGTTCCAGCCGGAGTGTTTGGCGCTACGCTTACCGTTCCATCAGGATTAATAGTCAATGGTCCGTTTGGCGTAGAGCTTAATACCACATCCGCAGGATTAACAGGCAATCCGTTCAAGGTATCGTTAGTGAAAACATTCACTCCTGAATTTCCTCCGGTTGTTCCGTTTACTGGAATCGCATTGGTATCCGCTACAGCATCAATAGCAGAAGCCGCAACAACAATAGTAACAGTAGCCGTATCACAATTAGTAGGGTTCAATACCTGACAAATAGTGTAATCTATGGTATACGTTCCCGCCGGAGTGTTTGGTGCTACGCTTACAGTTCCATCAGGATTTATAGTCAATGGTCCGTTTGGAGTAGAGCTTAATACCACATCCGCAGGATTAACAGGCAATCCGTTCAAGGTATCGTTAGTGAAAACATTCACTCCTGAATTCCCTCCGGTTGTTCCATTTACAGGAATCGCATTGGTATCCGCTACAGCATCAATAACAGAAGCTACAACAACAATAGTAACGGTAGCCGTATCACAATTGGTTGGATTTAATACCTCACATATAGTGTAATTTATGGTATAAGTTCCCGCCGGTGTGTTTGGAGCTACGCTTACAGTTCCATCAGGATTTATAGTCAATGGTCCGTTTGGCGTAGAACTTAATACCACATCCGCAGGATTAACAGGCAATCCGCTCAAGGTATCGTTAGTTAAAACATTCACCCCAGAATTCCCTCCGGTTGTTCCGTTTACTGGAATCGCATTGGTATCCGCTAGAGCATTAATAGCAGGAGCAGCAACAACAATAGTAACAGTAGCCGTATCACAATTAGTAGAGTTCAATACCTGACAAATAGTGTAATCTATGGTATACGTTCCAGCCGGAGTGTTTGGCGCTACGCTTACCGTTCCATCAGGATTAATAGTCAATGGTCCGTTTGGCGTAGAGCTTAATACCACATCCGCAGGATTAACAGGCAATCCGTTCAAGGTATCGTTAGTGAAAACATTCACTCCTGAATTTCCTCCGGTTGTTCCGTTTACTGGAATCGCATTGGTATCCGCTACAGCATCAATAGCAGAAGCCGCAACAACAATAGTAACAGTAGCCGTATCACAATTAGTAGGGTTCAATACCTGACAAATAGTGTAATCTATGGTATACGTTCCCGCCGGAGTGTTTGGTGCTACGCTTACAGTTCCATCAGGATTTATAGTCAATGGTCCGTTTGGAGTAGAGCTTAATACCACATCCGCAGGATTAACAGGCAATCCGTTCAAGGTATCGTTAGTGAAAACATTCACTCCTGAATTCCCTCCGGTTGTTCCATTTACAGGAATCGCATTGGTATCCGCTACAGCATCAATAACAGAAGCTACAACAACAATAGTAACGGTAGCAGTATCACAATTGGTTGGATTTAATACCTCACATATAGTGTAATTTATGGTATAAGTTCCCGCCGGTGTGTTTGGAGCTACGCTTACAGTTCCATCAGGATTTATAGTCAATGGTCCGTTTGGCGTAGAACTTAATACCACATCCGCAGGATTAACAGGCAATCCGCTCAAGGTATCGTTAGTTAAAACATTCACCCCAGAATTCCCTCCGGTTGTTCCATTTACTGGAATCGCATTAGTATCCGCTACAGCATCAATAACAGAAGCTACAACAACAATAGTAACGGTAGCCGTATCACAATTGGTTGGATTTAATACCTCACAAATAGTGTAATCTATGGTATACGTTCCAGCCGGAGTGTTTGGTGCTACGCTTACAGTTCCA
Source organism: Flavobacterium sp. 120 (assembly GCF_003633605.1). Taxonomy (NCBI): domain Bacteria; kingdom Pseudomonadati; phylum Bacteroidota; class Flavobacteriia; order Flavobacteriales; family Flavobacteriaceae; genus Flavobacterium; species Flavobacterium sp. 120. Next base: position 1,441,089 of record NZ_RBKZ01000001.1, read on the forward strand.
TCAGGATTTATAGTCAATGGTCCGTTTGGAGTAGAGCTTAATACCACATCCGCAGGATTAACAGGCAATCCGCTCAAGGTATCGTTAGTTAAAACATTCACTCCTGAATTTCCTCCGGTTGTTCCGTTTACAGGAGCCGAATTGGTATCCGCTAGAGCATCAATTTCTCTAGGAGTCACAGTCAAGGTAGCATCGGTAGCCACCACAGTATAGTTTGGATTGGCACCCAAAGTCACCGCAATCGGGTAGTCCCCGACATTAGAGAACTGAGTTGCGGTAGTAGCTAAGGTATAGTTGATGGTATCTCCATTAACCGCACCACTAACAATAGCCGTAAGTGTAGGATTAAGGTCCCCGTATACTTTGGTTTGATCATCAGCCACCACAGTCACATTAAGGACTTTCGGAGTCACAGTCAAGGTCGCATCGGTAGCCACAACAGTATAGTTAGGATTGGCACCCAAAGTCACCGCAATCGGATAGTCCCCGACATTAGAAAACTGAGTTGCGGTAATAGCCAGGGTATAGTTGATGGTATCTCCATTCACCGCACCACTAACAACAGCCGTAAGTGTAGGATTAAGGTCTCCGTATACTTTGGTTTGATCATCGGCCACCACAGTCACATTAAGGACTTTCGGGCTAACAGTCAAGGTAGCATCGGTAGCCACCACAGTATAGTTTGGATTGGCACCCAAAGTCACCGCAATCGGATAGTCCCCGACATTAGAAAACTGAGTCGCGGTAGTAGCTAAGGTATAGTTGATGGTATCTCCATTCACCGCACCACTAACAACAGCCGTAAGTGTAGGATTAAGGTCCCCGTATACTTTGGTTTGATCATCAGCCACCACAGTCACATTAAGGACTTTCGGAGTCACAGTCAAGGTAGCATCGGTAGCCACCACAGTATAGTTAGGATTGACACCCAAAGTCACCGCAATCGGATAGGCTCCCACATTAGAGAACTGAGTCGCGGTAGTAGCCAGGGTATAGTTGATGGTATCTCCATTCACCGCACCACTAACAACAGCCGTAAGTGTAGGATTAAGGTCTCCGTATACTTTGGTTTGATCATCGGCCACCACAGTCACATTAAGGACTTTCGGAGTCACAGTCAAGGTAGCATCGGTAGCCACCACAGTATAGTTAGGATTGACACCCAAAGTCACCGCAATCGGATAGGCTCCCACATTAGAGAACTGAGTCGCGGTAGTAGCCAGGGTATAGTTGATGGTATCTCCATTCACCGCACCACTAACAACAGCCGTAAGTGTAGGATTAAGGTCTCCGTATACTTTGGTTTGATCATCGGCCACCACAGTCACATTAAGGACTTTCGGGCTAACAGTCAAGGTAGCATCGGTAGCCACCACAGTATAGTTAGGATTGGCACCCAAAGTCACCGCAATCGGATAGGCTCCCACATTAGAAAACTGAGTTGCGGTAGTAGCTAAGGTATAGTTGATGGTATCTCCATTAACCGCACCACTAACAACAGCCGTAAGTGTAGGATTAAGGTCTCCGTATACTTTGGTTTGATCATCAGCCACCACAGTCACATTAAGGACTTTCGGAGTCACAGTCAAGGTCGCATCGGTAGCCACAACAGTATAGTTAGGATTGGCACCCAAAGTCACCGCAATCGGATAGGCTCCCACATTAGAAAACTGAGTTGCGGTAGTAGCCAGGGTATAGTTGATGGTATCTCCATTCACCGCACCACTAACAATAGCCGTAAGTGTAGGATTAGCGTCCCCGTATACTTTGGTTTGATCATCAGCCACCACAGTCACATTAAGGACTTTCGGGCTAACAGTCAAGGTCGCATCGGTAGCCACCACAGTATAGTTTGGATTGGCACCCAAAGTCACCGCAATCGGATAGTCCCCGACATTAGAAAACTGAGTCGCGGTAGTAGCCAGGGTATAGTTGATGGTATCTCCATTAACCGCACCACTAACAACAGCAGTAAGTGCAGGATTAGCGTCCCCGTATACTTTGGTTTGATCATCAGCCACCACAGTCACATTAAGGACTTTCGGAGTCACAGTCAAGGTAGCATCGGTAGCCACAACAGTATAGTTTGGATTGGCACCCAAAGTCACCGCAATCGGGTAGTCCCCGACATTAGAGAACTGAGTCGCGGTAGTAGCCAGGGTATAGTTGATGGTATCTCCATTAACCGCACCACTAACAATAGCCGTAAGTGTAGGATTAAGGTCTCCGTATACTTTGGTTTGATCATCAGCCACCACAGTCACATTAAGGACTTTCGGAGTCACAGTCAAGGTAGCATCGGTAGCCACCACAGTATAGTTTGGATTGGCACCCAAAGTCACCGCAATCGGATAGGCTCCCACATTAGAAAACTGAGTTGCGGTAGTAGCTAAGGTATAGTTGATGGTATCTCCATTCACCGCACCACTAACAATAGCCGTAAGTGCAGGATTAAGGTCTCCGTATACTTTCGTTTGATCATCAGCCACCACAGTCACATTAAGTACTTTCGGGCTAACAGTCAAGGTAGCATCGGTAGCCACCACAGTATAGTTTGGATTGGCACCCAAAGTCACCGCAATCGGGTAGTCCCCGACATTAGAAAACTGAGTTGCGGTAGTAGCCAGGGTATAGTTGATGGTATCTCCATTAACCGCACCGGTCACAACAGCAGTAAGTGCAGGATTAAGGTCTCCGTATACTTTAGTTTGATCATCAGCCACCACAGTCACATTAAGTACTTTCGGGCTAACAGTCAAGGTAGCATCGGTAGCCACCACAGTATAGTTTGGATTGGCACCCAAAGTCACCGCAATCGGATAGGCTCCGACATTAGAGAACTGAGTCGCGGTAGTAGCCAGGGTATAGTTGATGGTATCTCCATTAACGGCACCGGTCACAACAGCAGTAAGTGCAGGATTAAGGTCTCCGTATACTTTGGTTTGATCATCAGCCACCACAGTCACATTAAGGACTTTCGGAGTCACAGTCAAGGTAGCATCGGTAGCCACCACAGTATAGTTTGGATTGGCACCCAAAGTCACCGCAATCGGATAGGCTCCCACATTAGAAAACTGAGTTGCGGTAGTAGCCAGGGTATAGTTGATGGTATCTCCATTAACCGCACCGGTCACAACAGCAGTAAGTGCAGGATTAAGGTCTCCGTATACTTTAGTTTGATCATCAGCCACCACAGTCACATTAAGTACTTTCGGGCTAACAGTCAAGGTAGCATCGGTAGCCACCACAGTATAGTTTGGATTGGCACCCAAAGTCACCGCAATCGGATAGGCTCCGACATTAGAGAACTGAGTCGCGGTAGTAGCCAGGGTATAGTTGATGGTATCTCCATTAACGGCACCGGTCACAACAGCAGTAAGTGCAGGATTAAGGTCTCCGTATACTTTAGTTTGATCATCAGCCACCACAGTCACATTAAGTACTTTCGGGCTAACAGTCAAGGTAGCATCGGTAGCCACCACAGTATAGTTTGGATTGGCACCCAAAGTCACCGCAATCGGATAGGCTCCGACATTAGAGAACTGAGTCGCGGTAGTAGCCAGGGTATAGTTGATGGTATCTCCATTAACGGCACCGGTCACAACAGCAGTAAGTGCAGGATTAGCGTCTCCGTATACTTTGGTTTGATCATCAGCCACCACAGTCACATTAAGGACTTTCGGAGTCACAGTCAAGGTAGCATCGGTAGCCACCACAGTATAGTTAGGATTGGCACCCAAAGTCACCGCAATCGGATAGGCTCCCACATTAGAGAACTGAGTCGCGGTAGTAGCTAAGGTATAGTTGATGGTATCTCCATTCACCGCACCGGTCACTACAGCAGTAAGTACAGGATTAAGGTCTCCGTATACTTTGGTTTGATCATCGGCCACCACAGTCACATTAAGGACTTTCGGGCTAACAGTCAAGGTAGCATCGGTAGCCACCACAGTATAGTTAGGATTGGCACCCAAAGTCACCGCAATCGGATAGGCTCCCACATTAGAAAACTGAGTTGCGGTAGTAGCCAGGGTATAGTTGATGGTATCTCCATTAACCGCACCACTAACAATAGCCGTAAGTGTAGGATTAGCGTCCCCGTATACTTTGGTTTGATCATCAGCCACCACAGTCACATTAAGGACTTTCGGGCTAACAGTCAAGGTCGCATCGGTAGCCACCACAGTATAGTTTGGATTGGCACCCAAAGTCACCGCAATCGGATAGTCCCCGACATTAGAAAACTGAGTTGCGGTAGTAGCCAGGGTATAGTTGATGGTATCTCCATTCACCGCACCACTAACAACAGCCGTAAGTGTAGGATTAAGGTCTCCGTATACTTTGGTTTGATCATCGGCCACCACAGTCACATTAAGGACTTTCGGGCTAACAGTCAAGGTAGCATCGGTAGCCACCACAGTATAGTTTGGATTGGCACCCAAAGTCACCGCAATCGGATAGTCCCCGACATTAGAAAACTGAGTCGCGGTAGTAGCTAAGGTATAGTTGATGGTATCTCCATTCACCGCACCACTAACAACAGCCGTAAGTGTAGGATTAAGGTCCCCGTATACTTTGGTTTGATCATCAGCCACCACAGTCACATTAAGGACTTTCGGAGTCACAGTCAAGGTAGCATCGGTAGCCACCACAGTATAGTTAGGATTGACACCCAAAGTCACCGCAATCGGATAGGCTCCCACATTAGAGAACTGAGTCGCGGTAGTAGCCAGGGTATAGTTGATGGTATCTCCATTAACCGCACCACTAACAATAGCCGTAAGTGTAGGATTAAGGTCTCCGTATACTTTGGTTTGATCATCGGCCACCACAGTCACATTAAGGACTTTCGGGCTAACAGTCAAGGTAGCATCGGTAGCCACCACAGTATAGTTAGGATTGGCACCCAAAGTCACCGCAATCGGATAGGCTCCCACATTAGAAAACTGAGTTGCGGTAGTAGCTAAGGTATAGTTGATGGTATCTCCATTAACCGCACCACTAACAACAGCCGTAAGTGTAGGATTAAGGTCTCCGTATACTTTGGTTTGATCATCAGCCACCACAGTCACATTAAGGACTTTCGGAGTCACAGTCAAGGTCGCATCGGTAGCCACAACAGTATAGTTAGGATTGGCACCCAAAGTCACCGCAATCGGATAGGCTCCCACATTAGAAAACTGAGTTGCGGTAGTAGCCAGGGTATAGTTGATGGTATCTCCATTAACCGCACCACTAACAATAGCCGTAAGTGTAGGATTAGCGTCCCCGTATACTTTGGTTTGATCATCAGCCACCACAGTCACATTAAGGACTTTCGGGCTAACAGTCAAGGTCGCATCGGTAGCCACCACAGTATAGTTTGGATTGGCACCCAAAGTCACCGCAATCGGGTAGTCCCCGACATTAGAGAACTGAGTTGCGGTAGTAGCTAAGGTATAGTTGATGGTATCTCCATTAACCGCACCACTAACAATAGCCGTAAGTGTAGGATTAAGGTCCCCGTATACTTTGGTTTGATCATCAGCCACCACAGTCACATTAAGGACTTTCGGAGTCACAGTCAAGGTCGCATCGGTAGCCACAACAGTATAGTTAGGATTGGCACCCAAAGTCACCGCAATCGGATAGTCCCCGACATTAGAAAACTGAGTTGCGGTAGTAGCCAGGGTATAGTTGATGGTATCTCCATTCACCGCACCACTAACAACAGCCGTAAGTGTAGGATTAAGGTCTCCGTATACTTTGGTTTGATCATCGGCCACCACAGTCACATTAAGGACTTTCGGGCTAACAGTCAAGGTAGCATCGGTAGCCACCACAGTATAGTTTGGATTGGCACCCAAAGTCACCGCAATCGGATAGTCCCCGACATTAGAAAACTGAGTCGCGGTAGTAGCTAAGGTATAGTTGATGGTATCTCCATTCACCGCACCACTAACAACAGCCGTAAGTGTAGGATTAAGGTCCCCGTATACTTTGGTTTGATCATCAGCCACCACAGTCACATTAAGGACTTTCGGAGTCACAGTCAAGGTAGCATCGGTAGCCACCACAGTATAGTTAGGATTGACACCCAAAGTCACCGCAATCGGATAGGCTCCCACATTAGAGAACTGAGTCGCGGTAGTAGCCAGGGTATAGTTGATGGTATCTCCATTAACCGCACCACTAACAATAGCCGTAAGTGTAGGATTAGCGTCCCCGTATACTTTGGTTTGATCATCAGCCACCACAGTCACATTAAGGACTTTCGGGCTAACAGTCAAGGTCGCATCGGTAGCCACCACAGTATAGTTTGGATTGGCACCCAAAGTCACCGCAATCGGATAGTCCCCGACATTAGAAAACTGAGTCGCGGTAGTAGCTAAGGTATAGTTGATGGTATCTCCATTAACGGCACCGGTCACTACAGCCGTAAGTGCAGGATTAAGGTCCCCGTATACTTTGGTTTGATCATCGGCCACCACAGTCACATTAAGGACTTTCGGAGTCACAGTCAACGTAGCATCGGTAGCCACCACAGTATAGTTAGGATTGGCACCCAAAGTCACCGCAATCGGGTAGTCCCCGACATTAGAAAACTGAGTCGCGGTAGTAGCCAGGGTATAGTTGATGGTATCTCCATTCACCGCACCACTAACAACAGCCGTAAGTGTAGGATTAAGGTCTCCGTATACTTTGGTTTGATCATCAGCCACCACAGTCACATTAAGGACTTTCGGAGTCACAGTCAAGGTAGCATCGGTAGCCACAACAGTATAGTTTGGATTGGCACCCAAAGTCACCGCAATCGGGTAGTCCCCGACATTAGAGAACTGAGTCGCGGTAGTAGCCAGGGTATAGTTGATGGTATCTCCATTAACCGCACCACTAACAATAGCCGTAAGTGTAGGATTAAGGTCTCCGTATACTTTGGTTTGATCATCGGCCACCACAGTCACATTAAGGACTTTCGGGCTAACAGTCAAGGTAGCATCGGTAGCCACCACAGTATAGTTTGGATTGGCACCCAAAGTCACCGCAATCGGATAGTCCCCGACATTAGAAAACTGAGTCGCGGTAGTAGCTAAGGTATAGTTGATGGTATCTCCATTCACCGCACCACTAACAACAGCCGTAAGTGTAGGATTAAGGTCCCCGTATACTTTGGTTTGATCATCAGTCACCACAGTCACATTAAGGACTTTCGGAGTCACAGTCAAGGTAGCATCGGTAGCCACCACAGTATAGTTAGGATTGACACCCAAAGTCACCGCAATCGGATAGGCTCCCACATTAGAGAACTGAGTCGCGGTAGTAGCCAGGGTATAGTTGATGGTATCTCCATTAACCGCACCACTAACAATAGCCGTAAGTGTAGGATTAAGGTCTCCGTATACTTTGGTTTGATCATCGGCCACCACAGTCACATTAAGGACTTTCGGGCTAACAGTCAAGGTAGCATCGGTAGCCACCACAGTATAGTTAGGATTGGCACCCAAAGTCACCGCAATCGGATAGGCTCCCACATTAGAAAACTGAGTTGCGGTAGTAGCTAAGGTATAGTTGATGGTATCTCCATTAACCGCACCACTAACAATAGCCGTAAGTGTAGGATTAGCGTCCCCGTATACTTTGGTTTGATCATCAGCCACCACAGTCACATTAAGGACTTTCGGAGTCACAGTCAAGGTAGCAGGATCAGTAGTTGTATTGATACATGTTCCAGTTAAAAGAGCACGATATTTGTAATTACTCATTGCAACTGTAGGGTTTGCAATTGTTAATGTTGCTGTTGTAGCATTAGAATAAATACTATTATTTGTAATATTAGTATATCCAGTACCATTATTTACTTGCCATTGATATGTAGTTACATTAGTCGCTACTACTGAAAAACTTGTATTATTACCATAAATAATATTCTTATCTACTGGTTGGTTAGTTATTACAGCTTTAGGATTAATTAAAACAGTAATTGCTTTTTTGGGTCCTAGGCAAGAATTACTTTCTTCAGCCACATAGTATGTGAATTGTCCTGCAGTATTTGTGCTAGGAGTTAAAACAGTTTGCGGTGTTGAATTTAATGAAGAAAAATAATATAGATTATTGGCAGGATTACTAGCAGTTGCTGTTAGTGCTTGAGGGATGTCTCCTTGACAATATTCAACATTGTTAGCATTTGGTGTTCCTGGTAATGGATTGATAGTTAATTTAACAGCTGTTCTAGTTATACTTGAGCAAGTACCGTTAGAAGATTGAGCATAATATGTTTTTGTTCCTATGCCAACTTGAGTAGGAGACGAAACTACATTACCTGCAGTTGCTGCATCATACCAAGTGATGGTTCCACCCATTGCAGTTGCAGTAAGAGTTTGAGCAGTAGTTCCATCAGTACATACTGTTTGATTACTAGCAGTTGGAGCTGCAGGAGCTACATTGATAGTTAATTTAACAGCAGTTCTAGTTAAGCTTGAACAAGTACCGTTATTAGCTTGTGCATAATAAGTTTTAGTACCTACACCAACTTGAGTAGGAGAAGAAACTACATTACCTGCAGTTGCTGCATCATACCAAGTTATGGTTCCGCCCGTTGCTGTAGCAGTAAGAGTTTGAGTAGTAGTTCCATCAGAACATACTGTTTGATTAGTAGCCGTTGGTGCTGCAGGAGCTACATTGATAGTTAATTTAACAGCAGTTCTAGTTAAGCTTGAGCAAGTACCATTATAAGCTTGTGCATAATAAGTCTTAGTACCTACACCAACTTGAGTAGGAGAAGAAACTACATTACCTGCAGTTGCTGCATCATACCAAGTGATGGTTCCACCTGTTGCAGTAGCAGTAAGAGTTTGAGTAGTAGTACCATCAGTACATACTGTTTGATTACTAGCTGTAGGAGCTGCAGGAACTGCATTGATAGTTAACTTAACAGGAGTTCTAGTTGAGCTTGAACAATTATTGTTAGAAGCTTGCGCATAATAAGTCTTAGTACCTACACCCACTTGGGTAGGAGAAGCAATTAAATTACCTGCAGTTGCTGCATCATACCAAGTGATGGTTCCTCCCGTTGCAGTAGCAGTAAGAGTTTGGGTAGTAGATCCATCAGAACATACTGTTTGGTCACTAGCTGTTGGTGCTAAGGGATTAACACAAGACAAGCTTGCACTATTCGAAGTCACACTAGCACAAACATTATTTAAATGTTTAATAAGTACCCTATATTGATAGCCCTTCATATTAGTTGTAACTTGACTAATACTCAATGTAGCGGTTGTTGTATTTGCATATAATGGATTTGTTCCTCCATTAGAAATATTCGCCCAATTTGAGCCAGTATTAACCTGCCATTGATAAGTTAATGAAGAACTAGAATCTGTTGCAGGTGGTATCGCATAATTAGGCGTTCCGGATGAGAAAGTAGTTGTACTAGCTGCTGTAGCTGTAACTGAAAAAGTAGCACTTTGTCCAACTGTTGTAGATGTATCTACAGGATTAGTTGATGACGTAATTTTTGTAGCAATTTTAACATTTGGTGATGGAGTAGTATTGTAATTTTTGCCTGTACTATTTATTCCTGCTGCAATAACTAAACCATTATTATTTACTTGAGCAATACCTACAACTCCACTATAAGTACCATCGCCATTAGTATCAGCATTAATAGAGCTATAAGCTTCGTTAGCATCTGAACATTCATCATTGTCTGAATCATAATCTAAAGCATTAGGCATTGAATCACCATCTGTATCATCACATAATAATGTTAATGCTCCAAAAATAAAACCATACTGATCATTACCCTCTGTTCTTAAATTAAAAGAAGTAATGTCATCCGGTAAATAGTAAAAAGTATAACCATTAGGTGGTGCTACAGAATTTGCTATTAATGGATTTGATGCCATAATAGTCCCGACTTGTCCTTCAACAGGCGGTGTAGAACCATCAAAATAGGAATATTTACCAGTATTAAAAACATCCACATTACCAATTACTTCTAATGGAACTGATGAAGTTATTTTACCTGCAACATTTGGATCAGATAAACCAGCAATACCTATGATGTATCGATATTTATAATTACCCGAATTTAAACTTTTTGAAGTAACTTGATAATCAAGTTTAACTGTTCTTTCTAGAACTTTTGGAGTATTATACGCTCCTATCAAATCTAAGTATTTTGTCGCAAAATTTGTAGGGTTACCTTGTATGCTAATTGAAGCATTTATTACTGTAGGCTGATATATTCTCCACTGTTGTGAGGATGTAGAAAATCCTGAAATTACACTAACATTGACTCCACTTTGTGGTAATACAGCAGGTCCAAATGGGTCAAGAGGGAATAAACCTGTACCTGAAGTATTTAAAGAGTTTACTATAGCATCTGTAGGATTCGCAAGTACACTTGTAAAATTGCAACCTTCATTACCATCAGTAATCCCATCATTATCATCATCTAGATCTATATTATTAATTATCCCATCTGTATCTGTATCTAAAGGTGGGGTTATTATATAAGTTATTGTTATTGTTGCAATGTTTGATGTAAGATTCGTTAAATCCTTCAAAACATAAGTTATCGGAGTTGGGTTACCAATAAATGTTATTAATGGTGTAAAAGTTACAATTCCATTGCTATCAACTTTCCATTCCCCTTCATTTGCAACTGTCAATTTAGTTTGTACACCGTTGGTTGAAGGATTTAAATCTATTGTTGATTTATTGATGTTATGGTTAGCATCTGTATCGTTAAGAGTTACATCTATGCTTACAGGTCCATTAGTTTGATTTAATTTGCTATCATCATTTGCAACTGGAGCCTTAGGTATATCATATGTTACTTCACCAAAACTAATAGAACTTTGTCTATCATTTAACTCATAAGTACTTCCAAGTCTAAATTTTACGGAGTTAACACGCCCGTAACTAACAGAAGCAATATAAGCAGTATTTGTAATACTTATTGGATCAACTGATTCATTTGGTCCAGTAAATCTAGTGTAAGGAGATACGGTAGAAACTATAATTTTTGTAGGTGATTCTAGTGTATAACTAGCATTTGTAGGTATAACAATATCAAAAAATTCTCCACCATCAATATCTAAAGTTTCTATAGTAAAAGAACTTAAATCAATTTTTAATTCTAGTGCTGTACCATAAGTTCCTGATTTATAAAAAGTAAAATCAAACTCTACATTTCCTCCAGAAACAGTACTTCTTATAACGGGTTGGAATCTATTTAGTAAGCCTCCACCTCCATTATTAGGATTATCAATTTCTACAACTACAGCATTTGTTATTGATACAATTGTTACTACGGCATCAACACTTGTGCCATCTACAGTAGTTACCCCAGTGTATAAGTATTTTGCACCAACTGAATTAGCTGTTCCAGATTTCAATGTTGGATTTGAAAAAATTGGTGTTTGGGAATATGAATTTAGTGAAGCTAAAAGGAATAAAATAAAAAATATTATTTTACTTGTTTTTAAAGTAATTTTATTCATTAATTTGTAGGTTTTTTCAGTAGTAAAAAATCTTTTTTTAATGTTTTTTATAAAAGTATTTTGAAACTTAATCAATTATAAAAAGGAATTTAAAAAAAGGAATTAATTTCTTTTTAAGTGGCTAGTTTGAATTATTTTAAAAAATCAATTTCTAGCGTTAAATACGAAATTTTGGTAATTTTGGTTTTAAATAATTCTGTTAAATCAATATTTTGATTAACTATAATTATTTTAAAAAAGAGGATGATAAAAAATAGAATAACCATTATGAATGAAAAGGTTATATTTTGTTGAATGTATAAATCGTATTGTAGGGCAACAATTTTATTTAGTAATAGTTCAATCATTAGTAGGATTTTTAAATTATAGGAATTTATTTTAAATTCAGTATTTTGGCAAAGGTATATAAATAGAAATATCTTATATTTTTTTTCTGCCAAAAACCAATAAACTCGTTAAATGACACTTTTTTAATCTTCATAATTAATTTTTAATCCTTTTTTGCTGATTATTAGGCTTTCTTAAGTTGATTGAAGTAAGCTTTTTAACATTTTTTTATTAAAAAATAGGAGTAGAAAAAAGTATTCAACAAGCTGATTTGGGGTTTGTTTTATTCTTTGTTATGATTATGTATAACTAAGTTTTGTAGCTTAAAAAAACAGTATTTATCAATGCTATTTTCATCATTTGAATTTAAATAAGCAATTGCATTTAAAATTTATTTTGTAATTTGTAAGCTCAAATAAATTGAAACAATGCCATTGATAAATAAATATTGATAGTATGAAAAATCTAATTTTAGTTCGGCATGCAAAATCAAGTTGGGAAGTCCCAATGCATGATAAAGATCGTGGTTTGACTTGTCAAGGAATGAAAGATGCGCATCTTGTTTCTGCTCATGCTAAAGATTTTATCCCCAAAACGTATATTATTTGGGCCAGTTCTGCAAAAAGAGCAACAGACACAGCGTTAATTTTTGCTCAAAATTTGGCCTATCCTATAGAAAGTATCGTTTACAAAGACGACCTTTATACCTTTGATGAAAAAAAACTGGAGGAAATTATTAAATCATGCAGTAATCTTTTCGAAAGTGTTATTGTTTTCGGACATAATGGTGCCATTACAAATTTTGTTAATAAATTTGGGGATGATTATTTTGATAATATTCCTACAAGCGGTTTTGTATCCTTGAAGTTTGATACCGATGATTGGAAAAAAATTAAAAAAGGTAAAATAAAAAAAACAATATTTCCCAAAGATTTAAGATGAATAAAGTATTAGAATATAAATACATTGACAGAGAAAAAAGTTGGTTAGCTTTCAATGCCAGAGTACTTCAAGAAGCTGGTGATAATTCAGTTCCACTATTAGACAGACTACGATTTTTAGGTATATTTTCGAATAATTTAGATGAATTTTTCAGAGTTCGTTTCGCCGCTATAAGACGATTAAGTCTTACAGGAATCACTGGAGAAAAGTATCTTGGAGGGATTTCTGCTCAGCAATTAGTAAAAGATATAACTGAAATTGTAATCCAACAACAATCAGAAAGTTTACGAATATTAAATATTATTGAAGCTGAACTTGAGACTGAAAATATATTTATTATTACTGAAAATGATATTACAATTGAGCAGGAAATCTTTTTGAAAGACTTTTTTATTCAAAAACTAAGTCCTGAATTAGTAACCATAATTTTGAATGATTTAGCAGAATTCCCAGTGTTGAAAGACACTTCGGGATATTTAGCCATTAAACTGGTTATGAATAAAAATTCTGAAGTTCGTTATGCCGTAATTGAAATTCCAAAAACAATTAACCGTTTTGTTGTTTTACCATCCAATAATGAAAAACATTATATCATACTTCTGGATGATGTGATTAGACATAATTTGAGTAGTATTTTCAATATTTTTGACTACAAAAGTGTTTCTGCACACATGATAAAAATTACCAGAGATGCTCAATTAGACATCGATAGTGATTTAAGCAAAAGTATGATTGAAAAAATATCATTGAGTGTTAAAGATCGTAGAATTGGTGAACCGGTTCGCTTTATTTACGACCAATTAATAGAAGAAGATACCTTGCAATTTTTTCTTGATAAAATGAAAATCGTTTCTACTGACAGTATTATTCCTGGCGGAAGATACCATAACAGACGCGATTACATGAATTTTCCAAACCTGGGTCGATTCGATTTATTATACAAAACCAATGATCCTTTGCCAATTCCTGGATTGAGTCTTGAAGGCAGTATGTTAGAAAAAATAAGCGAAAGAGATTATTTGCTAAATGCTCCATATCAATCCTTTTCATATCTGACAAAGTTTTTGCGTGAAGCGGCATTAGACCCAAAAGTAACTTCAATTAAAATTACTTTATATCGATTGGCCAAAAATTCTCAAATCATTAGTTCTCTAATAAATGCAGCCAAAAACGGAAAAAAAGTAACCGTTCAAATCGAATTGCAAGCTCGTTTTGATGAAGCTTCCAATATTTCGTATGCTGAGCAAATGCAAACAGAAGGCATCGAGTTAATTTTTGGAATAAAAGGACTAAAAGTACACAGTAAAATATGTGTTATTGAAAGAAATGAGAATAATAAAATAAGACGATACGGCTTTATTTCGACAGGGAATTTCAATGAATCTACCGCAAAAGTGTATACAGACGTAACTCTTTTTACGAGTCATCAACAAATTCTGAAAGATATCATGCGAATATTTGAGTTTTTTGACATCAATTATAGAGTACATCGCTACAAACATCTTATTGTTTCCCCGCATTACACCAGAAGCCGATTTATAAAATTAATTGATAGAGAGATTACGCATGCATTAGCAGGAAGAAAAACACATATAAAACTAAAAATGAATAGTTTATCTGATTTTGAAATGATAGATAAATTATACGAAGCCAGTAGAGCAGGAGTGAAAATTCAGCTTGAAGTAAGAGGAATTTGTTCATTGATACCAGGAATTCCAGGAATGAGCGAGAATATCGAAGCAATCAGTATAGTAGATAATTATTTAGAACATTCTAGGATTTATATTTTTGGTAATGCAGGACAAACAGAAGTTTACATTTCTTCAGCTGATTTTATGACCAGAAATCTCGATGGGCGTGTTGAAGTTACCTGTCCAATATACGATCAGGAAATAAAAAATGAGTTAATTGACAACTTCGATATAGGTTGGAAAGGGAATGTAAAAGCCCGTTTTCATTCTTATAAATTAGATAATAAATACAGAGTCCGAAATCATAATCCTGTTTTTAGAGCGCAATTAGAAACTTACAAATACTATCAGAGTAAAGTTGAATTAGAGTCAAAAACGGAAAAAATAGGATAATTATTTGTTCAAGTTTAGTTTAATATTTCAATAATTTTTTGATTTTAGAATTAATAAATAAACCAATTAATTACTAAAAGAATAAACGAATCAAATCCAAAATGATTAAAATAAAAAAATATGCAGCAATCGATATTGGCTCTAATGCCATGCGTTTATTGATTGTGAATATTGTAGAACAAGAAGGAAAAGAGCCGCAGTTTAATAAAAGTTCATTAGTGCGTGTTCCAATTCGTCTTGGCCAAGATGCCTTTACTGTAGGTGAAATTTCTGAAGAGAATTTAGAAAGAATGTGTGATGCTATGAAAGCTTTTAATCTTTTGATGAAGGTGCATAAAGTGGAACGTTATATGGCATTTGCAACCTCAGCTATGCGTGAAGCTTATAATGGTAAGGAAGTTGTAGCTCTGATTAAGAAAAAAGCCGATATAAAAATAGAAATTATAGACGGTAAAAAAGAAGCAGCAATAATTGCTTCAACTGATTTGCATCATTTATTAAAAACGGACCAGACTTATCTTTTTGTAGATGTTGGTGGTGGAAGTACAGAGTTTACCTTATTTTCTAATGGTAAAATGATAAATTCAAGATCATTCAAAGCTGGAACCGTACGTTTACTAAATGATATGGTTTGTGATGTTGTATGGGATGAAATTGAAAAATGGATTAAGACAAATACAGAAGAATACGAAGAAGTTATTCTAATAGGATCTGGCGGAAATATTAATAAGCTGTTCAAGATGTCCGGAAAAATACAAGAAAAACCATTGTCGTATATTTATATGAATTCTCAATACGCTTTCTTGAATTCACTTTCGTATGAACAAAGAATCTCAGAATTAGGTTTGAATCCGGATCGTGCCGATGTTATTATTCCTGCTACAAGAATTTATCTGAATGCCATGAAATGGAGTGGAGCAAGAAATATTTATGTTCCTAAAATTGGACTTTCTGATGGTATTGTAAAAGCGATGTATTACGGTAAAATATAATTTATAGATATGAATAAAAACAGACTTGAGGCATTTAGCGATGGAGTTTTGGCTATCATAATTACTATAATGATACTGGAAATAAAAGTTCCGGAAGGAGCAAATTTCAGTGATTTAATGATGCTTGCGCCTAAATTTTTAAGCTACATATTGAGTTTTGTTTACGTGGGAATTTATTGGAACAATCACCATCATATGCTTCAAAGTGTAACTAAAGTGAATGGTAAAATTCTTTGGGCAAATCTTCATTTGTTATTTTGGTTGTCATTAATTCCGCTATCATCGGGATGGATGGGAGAACACAATTTTGCTAAAGCCACGATTACTTTTTATGGAATTATTCTGTTTTTTTCAGCAATAGCTTTCTGGTTATTGCAAAATATAATTATTGCCAGTGAAGGACAAAAATCTATATTGGCAAAAGCGCTTGGAAACAATTTTAAAGGAAAAATATCGAATCTTTTGTACTTAATCGGAATAGTTATTTCTTTTTTCTATGAATTTATAGCAGCGGCAATTTATATTATCGTTGCAATAATTTGGCTTGTACCCGATAAAAGAATAGAAAAAGTGATTAACTCTAAAGAATAATTACAATCCTTATTTTATAAATTAAGCATCTAAATCTAATCCAAATGTTGTTCGTAAAAGTTCAATATTTGGATTTATTTCATGAAGTCTGTTGTAGCGATCTTGGTCGTTAAAGCTTCTTTTACTTTCAATACTTTCATTCACAATAACCTCAATTGTGATGTCGTGATTGTGCAAATGCCCTTTTAAATGTCCTAAAAGTCCATTCAATTCTTTTTCAAAATCTAATTTAGAACCTTCATTTGGTAATTCAATTGTGATAGCAGTTCCATTTAGTTTAGGATCGTTAATAAGCAATAACGACTCCATAATTTTATAACCTTTATCTCCTAAACGTTGTGCATATTTGTTCCAATGCAGTAACATTTCTGTTTCGGTAAAAGATTCTGTTGGCAAATGTGCCACTTCTTTTACAATTCCTCTGGTACTTTCTTCCAATGCTTTTTTGGCACGGATACTCGATAATGAAAACGCAGAAACCTTAGGTTCGTTAGATTGTGGAATCTCGATTTTTACTATAGGAGTTGAAACAGGAATTGAAGGAGCAACTATAGCTTCCGGTTCTTTTTCTTGAACTGTCGCTGCAATTGGAGTGTTTGCAATACTTTCTATTTTAGCTTTTGGACTTTCTACAATTGAGTAATCGTTCTTTCTAAAATAAGTAGGTGGAATTATATATTGCTCAACTTTTTTTTTTCTCCATCAAAAGTGATAGAGGCAAGTTGCATCAGGCAAAGTTCAACAAGAAGTCGTTGATTTTGGCTGAGTTTATACTTTAAATCACAATCATTTGCAATTTCAATTCCTTTCAAAAGAAAGTCTTGACTGCATTTTTGAGCTTGAATGCCATACATTTGTTGTGCTTGTTCACCAACTTCTAATAAAGATAAAGTTGCGGGCGTTTTAGAAACTAATAAATCTCTAAAATGCGAAGCCAATCCGGATACAAAATGATGGGCATCAAATCCTTTGGCAAGAATATCGTTGAAAGCGATTAGTAAATCTGGAATTTTGTTTTCCAGAATCAAATCGGTGGTATTAATATATGTTTCGTAATCCAACACATTCAAGTTTTCCGTAACGGCCTGACGTGTTAAATCTTTTCCACAAAAAGAAACTACTCGGTCAAAAATAGACAAAGCATCTCGCATCGCACCATCAGCTTTTTGAGCTATGATATGCAAAGCGTCATCTTCAAAGTTTACACCCTGACTGGTAGCTACTTCGGCAAGATGTTCTTTAGCATCTTTTACGGTAATTCTTTTGAAATCAAATATTTGACAACGAGATAAAATCGTTGGAATAATTTTATGTTTTTCGGTCGTAGCCAAAATAAAAATGGCATGTTTTGGCGGTTCTTCCAATGTTTTCAAAAAAGCATTAAAAGCGGCCGAAGACAACATATGAACCTCATCAATAATATACACTTTGTATTGTCCCGTTTGTGGCGGAATACGAACTTGGTCAATTAGATTACGGATATCATCAACGGAATTGTTTGAAGCAGCATCTAATTCGAAAACATTAAAAGCAAAATCTTCATTTGGATCATCATACCCCGGTTGATTTATCTTTCGAGCCAAAATACGGGCGCAAGTTGTTTTACCAACGCCACGAGGTCCTGTGAATAATAATGCCGAAGCTAAGTGATTGCTTTCTATGGCATTCAATAAAGTATTGGTAATGGCTTTTTGTCCTACAACATCTTTAAATGTTTGAGGACGATATTTACGAGCCGATACAACAAATTGTTCCATAGAATTTTTATTCGAAAGCAAATATAGGTTTTAATTTAATGATGAAAAAATTTAAGGATTGAAAGATTTTATAAATTTTCAAATGGTTTTTATATACCAAATTTCCTAGCCCAGATAAAAGTAGAAATCATTATGAGTCGTGGTTCGGCGAATAAGATTGTAACGGATAGCTGGACACGAGCGTAGCGAACAGAAGAATAAATTACTCCTGATAAATTGTAATTTCAAGTGTTTAAAGCTCTTGAAGAATTTAAAAATTTCAATCCCGAAAGTGGATATTCCGAAACTCCTTTTTGTTGTATTAGTACTTTGAATTTCATACCCATATCCATTAATAATCTATAATTTATAAGTGATTCTTGCATGGCTAATGCTACATTATTTGGATTATTATTCAAAGTTGAATTTTGATATTCCTTAATACCAAGTGCTAATAAAAATTCAGCTTGATTCACAATTCCACAAGGCTCTATCCCGTATTGTAAACCCCAATGCGATAAAGCTGAAAAATTTATATGGGTAGTTATGTCTTGTTGACCAATAAACTGATACGGATTGTCGCTTTTATGATGTTTATAATAACACAGGAGTGTCCCGAAACTTCTCCGATTGTTGTATAATTCAGCCGATAATGAACCATAATCGATGGTGATTACATAGCCTTTTTGTAAAGATTGGGAAACTTGTTTTATCCAAGATACGGCTTCCAAATTGACTTCTGTTCGAAATCCTTTAGGCAATTGTACTTTTAATGTTTCGAAATATTGGATAAGTTCAGTCTTTGCAGGTTTTAAAATTTCAATAAAACCTTCTTTGTAATCAACGAACACTTCTTTAAGCTGTTCTTCCATAATTACCTGATGAACAGAAAAATTATCAATCAATTCATTTGATAACACACAGCCATTAATTTTAGGGATATCTTTAATGGAGTTGTACCAGTTTACTTTTTTGCGTAAATGTTTCTTTTGAATCACCCGCATACTGGTACTTTTCTCGATAATGCAGTAGGTTAGGTTCTCATATAAAGGAATATTATTTTCGAGATAATCTAAAATATCATGACACAATAAACCGGTTCCGGCACCATATTCAATAATTTTAAAAGGTTTTTTTTCTAAGTTTTGCCACATTTCTTCGATTTGGCGTCCTATCATTGCGCCAAAATCAGCAGTAAGATTTGCACTGGTGTAAAAATCACCATCTGATCCAATCTTGTTTTGGGCCGAATTATAATATCCTAATTCGGGGTAATACAATGTCATCTCCATAAAATCCCGAAAAGAGATTGGTCCTTGTTTCTTAATCCGCTCTATTATGATTTCGGAAAGTAGCATCGAACTTAAATAATTAAATTTTTTTGAAGTTCTATTTCTTAAAATAAGAAGCTATACAACAATTAGAGTTTGCATTGCCCACTAGATTCGATGCATAATTTTTCCAGAACAAGCGCAGCTTCACTATCTGAATTTGCTGAAAAACCAGCTACAAAAACTCCTTTTTCACCAGAAGCAGCACTGATACCATAAACCACAGATTCTTCTCCGGGGTCAGTATCTCCTTCGTAGCGATACACATGATTTACTTCAAATTTATGTGGATTTGCTTTAATATCATCCTGATGAATATTAAAATCATAGGTAAAACCTTTTTCTTTTAGATCTTCTAAAGCTTCTATAACGGTGGTATAATGGTACGTTGGTTTCATGATTAATGGATGATTAATTGTTATTTATAAAGATAACTATTTTATTACTAAGTCATTGTGAAATGGTTGTTAAAGTAAATAATCTAAAATTGAGATACATGAAAAATTGTTGTAATTTCGCACCGCAGACCGCCTTATCGCCGTTTTGAGCAATCAAGAGGGAGGAAAGTCCGGACACCATAGGGAAGCATAGCGGGTAACTCCCGTCGGTTCGAGTAATCGGATTAGGACAAGTGCAACAGAAAGTATGTACAGGTAATGCTGTAGTGAAACCAGGTAAACTCTATGCGGTGAAATATCAAGTATATCAGCATTTAAGGGCGTCTCGTTCGTTGCTGAAGGGTAGATAGCTTGAGTCTCGAAGTAATTCGGGATCTAGATAAATGATAAGGCTCTGATTTATCGGAGACAGAATCCGGCTTATAGGTCTGCATTTTTTTATTAAACCATTTAATAAAAGTAAGGATTGTGAAATCTAAAAAGAACCATTAAGAAATTAAGTATTATTAAGTCGTAAGGCTTAATTTTCTAAATTTCTTAATGGTTTAATTTTTAAATAGCAGGTATGAAAACAAGAATTGGGATTTTAGGACTCGGTGGAGTAGGTGGTTATTTTGGAGGATTATTAGCCAAAGCTTATTTTGAATCAGATGCTATCGAAATAATATTTATCGCCCGTGGCGAAACCCAAAAAGCAATAGCCCAAAATGGATTGAAAATTATTACTGATACTAAAGAACTAATTGTTTTCCCTAGTTTGGTTTCCAATAATCCAGATGAAATTGGGAAACTCGATTACCTTATTTGTGCGACTAAAACCTATGATATCGAAACCAGTTTTGAATCCATAAAAAATTGTATTACCAAAAACACGATAATCCTACCTTTATATAATGGTGTCGATGCCACGGAACGCATACAAATACTATTTCCTGAAAATACGGTTTTGCAAGGTTGTGTATATATTGTTTCGATGATTGAATCTCCGGGAATTATCAAGAAAATAGGCCTTTATGAAAAACTATTTTTTGGTTCTAAAAATGCTCCGGTTTCTAAGTTGAATGAATTGCAATCCATTTTCGAAAATGCCAATATCGAAAGTTATCTTGTAGAAAATATTGAAGAAACGGTTTGGGAAAAGTTCATTTTTATTTCCGCTTTGGCTTCAGCAACTTCGTATTTAAACCAAAACATAGGAGGAATTTTGAATTATCCTGAAAATAAAGCAGTTTATAGTTCACTGTTAAACGAGATAACTGCTGTCGCTTTTGCAAAAGGGTTAGCGTTGCCTAATGATATTGTTGCTCAAACAATTATCAAACTCGAAAAAACTCCAAAAGATGCTACCTCATCTATGCACAGAGATTTATTGGCAGGAAGAAATACCGAAGTAGTTTCCTTAACAGAATATGTGGTAAAAGCAGGTCTGAAATATGGTGTTGCAACTCCGATCTATCAGATTATTTTAGATGAATTAAGTAGAAATAAAGCTTAATTTTAAAATAAAATTCTGACAAATTAGAATTTAATTATTATGTTTGCTCCCGATATAAATCAAATGATATATCGACAACTTAATAATAATTACACATGCAATTATCAGTATTTAAAAGTGGTGAAGTGGCTCTTGTAGCTCTTTTTATTTTAATGGCAATTTCACACACTTACGCACAAGAAAAACCAGCCGTAGAAAAAAGTCAATTTAAGATAAATGTGTTGCTTCCGGGATTTGTTTACGAACATGGCTTAAGTGATAAAAACACACTTTACTCCGAATTGAGTTCAGGTTACGGATACACATCTAATAGTTTTGGGAAAACCTGGACCTTCTATCCTTATATTAATGAACAGTTTCGTCATTATTATAATTTAGAGAAAAGGGCCGAAAAGGGAAAAGTTACTTCCCATAATTCCGGAGGATTTGTTGCTATGGCCGCTTTATATAATTTCAGATCGATTTCGACGAATGATAACTTTTTACCTGAAAATGCATCGATAACTCTAGCGCCGGTTTGGGGTTTTCAACGAACGTACAAAGGAAATTTTAATCTTGATTTGAATATGGGGGTTGGTTATAATTTTGACAAAAACGACAGTGAATTAGCTGTAGTTTTAAACTTTACTTTGGGTTGGGTAATTGGAAAATAGTTACTTTAAATGGTTAGTAAAAACAGAAAAGCTCTTGTAATTCACAAGAGCTTTTCTGTTTTATATTCTATCAAGATTACTCTTCTTCACCATCGTTTTGGTCTGATTCGTTTTCAGAATCTTCTTTATCACCAGAGCCTATTTCGAAGAAACTAAAAATAGAACCTCCGTAACTTTTTTGGAACGAAAAGTGAATCATGTGATCCAGTTTGGTATATTTTGAATGCTCGATTACCATCATTCCTTCTTCATTAAGCAATTCTTTTTCGAAAACTAATAAGATAATTTTCTCGAAAGTTTTTTGGTCCAAAGCATAAGGTGGATCCGCAAAAATAATATCATAAGACGTTTTGCATCTTTCTAAATACGTGAAAACATCACTTTTTGTGGCGGCAATATTAAAATCATATTCGGCTGCGACTTGCTTGATAAATTTTACACAACCAAAATCACCATCAACAGAAGTGATTGGCGTACTTCCTCTTGAGGCAAATTCGTAACTGATGTTTCCGGTTCCTGCGAATAAATCTAATATTTTAAGTCCTTCAAAACTGAAATGATTGTTCAAAACATTGAATAATGCTTCTTTAGACATATCGGTTGTGGGACGAACGGGCAATCCTTTTGGTGGAAAAATGCGTCTTCCTTTGTATTTTCCTGAAATGATTCTCATGAGTTGAAAAGTATAAAATGATTTCTGTTTTCGGCCTCAGAAAAATAATTGTTCCATCGCAAATCCTCTACATCAATAAGAGAAACGTTGCGAATGTATTTGTAAGCGATTTTATAATAATCACTTTCGGGATCAATATTTCCGATTAGTTCCAATGGGAAGTTTTCGGGATTTAAATTCAATTGTTCGGCAGTAAATAAAATGTAATACAAGAAATCTTCCGGCGTGTTGTAATCAAAAGAATTGAAAAGTAATAATTTTTGGTTCTGAACCACAATGATTTCAAAATGACCAGTATTAATATGTACAAACATTTTTTTCTCATCCTTATTTTTGGAAGCAATCAAAAGTTTTGAAACCAAAATACTGTTGGCATGTTTGTAATCGAAAGCACCAAATTGGTCAATGAAAAAATTATTGATATTCACATACGGAATATACACCGCATTCATTTGATAGTTTGGTATTTCATCAAAAGCGAAAAAATCGGTTTCAAAAACTTTAGTGTTGTATTGCAGATAACTACCTAAAAAGTTTTCGTCAAATAACGGTTCCGGAACAAAAGTAGAAAGGTTGTTATTGTGAATCACTAAAATTTCATCATACGAATCCTTTAATTCTGGATGATCTCTAAAAGCATCGGCAAACAAATCTTCAATTTTTGTGGCTTTGTGAAAGGTCTCAAAATGCACTTCGTTAAAGGAAGTTACTGTACTATTTAGCGTGTCAAAACAACAAAAAGAAAGTCCCGTCAAGGAAACTTGAATGGAAAGTTTTTTATATTTTTTTTCGGCTATGTTCATAATACTATTGATTTTTTCAACAACGCAAACTTACAAATTTTAAAATCAATAACAATATCAATTGCAATTGCAATGGCAAAAATCAATAGTAGTAATTGAAAATTGAAATTGCTATTGGCATTGAAATTGAAAAAACATTCTTTACTTTGCAGTCAAATAATACGAAATGAATTCCTCCCTGTTTTATAGTCTTTTACAAAAAAAGTTCCCTTTTCAACCCACGTATAAACAGGATATTTTTTTTCAAAAAATCGCTATTTTTTTAACCGAAACGGATAATAAAACCATCTTCGTATTAAAAGGATATGCAGGAACGGGAAAAACAACCGTAATTTCTACGATTGTAAACAGCTTATTGGATATCAATAAAAAATATGTTTTGCTGGCGCCAACAGGTCGTGCAGCAAAAGTAATTGCCAATTATTCGAACAAACCGGCTTTTACAATTCATAAAAAAATATATTTTCCCAAGAAATCTTCCGGTGGTGGCGTTTCGTTTACGTTACAACAAAACAAACACAAAAACACGATTTTCATCGTCGATGAAGCTTCGATGATTTCGGATACGAATTCCGATTCTAAGTTATACGAAAATGGTTCCTTATTAGATGATTTGATTTCGTATGTATATTCAGGAATCAATTGCAAAATGATCTTATTGGGAGATACCGCTCAGTTGCCTCCGGTGAATTTAGATATCAGTCCGGCTTTGGACATTCGTACTTTGGGAATGAATTATGATAAGGAAGTGGAACATATAGAATTGGACGAAGTCATGCGTCAAGAAGAAAATTCCGGAATTTTACATAATGCAACTGAACTTCGGGAATTATTAAAAGATTCCTTTATTGATGAATTCAAATTTGATGTCAAGAAATTCAAAGATATTGTTCGGTTGACTGATGGGTATGATATTCAAGATGCCATCAATTCTGCCTACAGTAATTATAGTATTGAAGATACCGCGTTTATTGTTCGTTCCAATAAAAGGGCGAATCAATATAATGAGCAAATCAGAACTAAAATCCTCGATAAAGAAAGCGAACTTTCCACAGGTGATTTTCTGATGGTGGTAAAAAACAATTATTTTTGGTTGAAAGATTCTGATGAAGCTGGTTTTATTGCCAATGGTGATATTATAGAAATATTAGAAATTTTCAATATCAAAGAATTGTACGGTTTTAAGTTTGCCAAAGTAAAAATACGAATGATTGATTACCCCAATCAGATTCCATTTGAAACGGTATTGTTAATGGACACCATAAAAAGTGAATCGCCATCTTTAACCTATGAAGAATCCAATAGATTGTATCAGGAAGTGTTGAAAGATTACGAAGGCGAAACAAAGTACAAACAATTCCAAAAAGTAAAAGCCAACGAATATTTCAATGGTTTACAAGTGAAATTCTCGTATGCCATAACCTGTCATAAATCACAAGGTGGACAATGGAATACCGTTTTTATAGAACAACCGTATTTGCCGGAAGGCATCAATCGAGATTACATTCGCTGGTTGTACACTGCAATGACCCGAGCAAAAAATAAATTATATTTGATAGGTTTTAAAGATGAGAATTTTGTAGAATAATTTTTTTAAATTAAACCATTAAGAAATTTAAGGTTATTAAGCAATTATACTAACACCTTAAAAAACTTAAATTTCTTAATGGTTTAAAAATAAATATTTATTATGAATACATTAAACGACTTACATAAAATTTCTGGCTCTTTTTCGAATACTGAAAAAATGCCGGTGCTGTTTTTGGGACACGGAAGCCCAATGAACGCAATTGAAGAAAATCAGTTTGTGACGGGTTTTCGAAACTTGGCTAAAACGTTACCACAACCAAATGCCATTTTGTGTATTTCGGCGCATTGGTTTACCAAAGGGACAAAGGTTACCGCAATGGAAATGCCACGAACGATTCACGACTTTGGCGGTTTTCCGCAAGCGTTGTTTGATGTGCAATATCATGCAAAAGGAAGTCCGGAATTAGCGATAGAAACCAAACAATTGTTGACTCCGGTAGAAGTTGAGCTGGACGAACATTGGGGTTTGGATCACGGAGCGTGGAGTGTCATTAAACATTTATATCCAGAAGCTAATGTTCCCGTGATTCAGTTGAGTATTGATTATACAAAATCCGGGCAATACCATTTTGAGTTGGCTCAAAAACTAAGCGAGTTGCGTACCAAAGGAATCCTGATTGTAGGCAGCGGTAATATTGTGCATAATTTAAGGTTGGTCGATTTTCAGAATTTCGATAAAGATAATTACGGTTACGATTGGGCAATTGAAGCAAGGGAAACGGTAAACAATTATTTACTGGACGGGAATTTCCAACCCTTGATTGATTTTGAGAAACAGAGTAAAGCGTTTCGATTAGCGATTCCTACTCCGGAACATTATTTACCTTTAATATATACCTTAGGATTAAAAGGAAAATCAGAAGAACTGAGTTTGTTTAATGATAAGTTATTGGCGGGTTCTTTGAGTATGACTTCGGTGAAGATTATGTAGGAGAGATACTAAATAAGTGTGTTTTTTAAAATAATGTATTTCAAATGATTAAATGGTGAAAAAATAATTTTATGAAAAACAATACTATTAGGATTAAATATCTTTTAAAGTTTGGACAGAAACAAGACATGGAAAATCTATTTAATAAAGGAGAAGTTTATATGAATACAATAAAACTATTTCAAGAATTAGACAAACAAGGTGTTGGAGATAAGTTAGAAGGAACTTTTGAAATAAGTAATTTTAAAGAAGGAAAATTGACTTTAGAAATCCCTGATAATCCAATAACTTTAAATCCTAAGAAGATTCAACTTCGAAAAAAATTAAAAGGCCATATTGGAAATATTTACTCTACATATGCTCTTTCAGATAAATTGCTTCAACGCAAAGCAATTCATAGAATTGATAAAAGGATGTTACTTTTTGGAACGCATTGTATTATAATAAAAGATGTTGAAAAATTCATTAGCTCGATTTTGGAAAAGTTAGATGATATAGGATTTTCATATTCGCATAACCTTGTTAAGTATAATGATTACAATAAAAACAATCATGATTTGACTCTTTTTGACAAATCACATACATTAAGTTATCAAAAAGAACATAGAATTATAGTATATACTAAGACGGATGAACCAGTAAAATTTGAGATTGGACCAATGCATGAATATGCTGAAATACATTCTACTGAAGATGTAATTAAAAATGCGATATTTAGATGATAAAGATTAATTGCTTTTTATGAAGATTGTTTTTAACTCTTGTCTAGTTATAAAAAAAGTGCATATTTATACTTAACCCCAAACCAACCCCTCAAAACCAATTATTGTGAAAACACAAGACGATAAAAAATTAGATAATCCGGTTTTGTTTTCGATATCAGAAACGCATCAAAGTTTTGCTGTAGATTATGGCAGTGTAAAATTTTATCATTCTGATTATTGTCCGTTTGGTGGTTTTGAAAAAGGAAATGCGATTGCAAAGTCTATCGATGAATATTCTGAGATAGTTGATAGTTTTTTTATTGTTGGAGAAAAACCAGAACTTTCAAATCTATTAAAGTTAAATAAAGAATTGGTTTGTCTTCAAATGATTGTTTATAATCCAATCGATGTTGCCATTAATGATGCAATCGTAAAACTTACGGATGAACATATTGATGCTTTATATGAGTTAGTGGACTTGGTGCAACCGGGATATTTTAAAAAGAAAACTGCATTATTAGGCAATTATTACGGCATTTTCAAAAATGAGGAGCTTGTTGCCGTAACTGGTGAACGCATGCAAATGAATGATTTTATCGAAGTAAGCGCAGTTGTCACGCATCCCAATCATACCGGAAAAGGATATGCGAAACAATTAGTTGTTCACACTGTAAATGAAATTTTCAAGCAAAATAAAACGCCTTATTTACATGTGATTGAAGACAATAAAGGTGCAATACAATTGTACGAGAAATTGGGTTTTACAATCAGGCGTAAAATTAGTTTTTGGAATATCACCAAGCAAATTTAAGGATTGAGAACAATTTTGTAAATCCTAAAAACATACTAACTTAGCGCTTTAGCAATTCCATATAAAATGAAAATAATAGCAGTCATTCCCGCCCGTTACGCTTCGACACGATTTCCCGCTAAACTATTGCAGGATTTGGGAGGTAAAACGGTCATTTTAAGAACCTATGAAGCAGCCATAAACACACAATTGTTTGATGATGTTTTTGTGGTAACGGATTCGGATTTAATTTATGACGAAATCGTTTCTCACGGTGGAAAAGCTATTCGAAGCATCAAAGAACACGAATCAGGAAGTGATCGAATTGCGGAAGCAGTCGAAAATCTGGACGTTGATATTGTGATTAATGTACAAGGTGACGAACCATTTATTGATGCGGAACCTTTGGCAAAAGTGATTGAAGTTTTTAAAAATGATTTGGATAAAAAAGTAGATTTAGCTTCTTTGATGCGCGAAATCACAAATGAAGACGACATCAATAATCCTAATAATGTAAAAGTGGTGGTGGATCAAAACGGATTTGCATTGTACTTTTCACGTTCGGTAATTCCATATCCAAGAGAGAAAAATGTGGGCGTTCGCTACATGCAACACATCGGGATTTATGCTTTTAGAAAACAAGCTTTATTAGATTTTTATAGTTTACCAATGCAATCTTTGGAGGCATCCGAAAAACTGGAACAATTACGTTATCTTGAATTTGGAAAAAGAATCAAAATGATTGAAACCACTCATGTCGGAATCGGAATTGATACTCCGGAAGATTTAGAAAAAGCCAGGAGAATGATAAAATAAAAAGGCTTTTGTATTAGGCTGTTTTTTCAATAACAATCAACTCATTATGAACTTCAACTCTAGGAATGGTTCTTATTTTAAATTGGTTTTTGTAAAATTCAGATACGTATTTTTTATTTCTTAGATTTTGGCTTTCGTTCAATAACATTGTATTGAAAAGAATAAAACCACGACTTTTTAAAAGAGAACAAATTCTATTGATAAAAAAAGTTTCAAATAGAAAACTAGGCATTGTCGTATCTTGAAAAATATCGATAATAATTAAATCGTATTTGGTTTTGGTTTTTAAAACAAATTCGAAAGCATCATCAATTACAATTTCAAGATTTTTTACTTTATCTAATTTAAAATAGGTGTTGGCTATATTTATTATTTCCGGGTCAATTTCTACTCCAGTGATTTTTCCCTTGTATTTTATTTCATCAACCAAAGTTTTTATGACGCTTCCGCCGGCAACTCCCAAAACTAAAATATGATTCATTGGAACTATTTTTTCATAGCCAATGTTTTTTAATCCTAATCTTAAGATGCGCTGCAAACTGCCATACGAATAATTTGCATTTTCAGAATCTAAAACCAATTCCCCATTTGCCCAAGTCACCTCTATTGATTTACTCAACGAAGATTTGGTTTCATAAATTTTTATTGGAATTAGATAACTGAATATTTTTTTAATCATTGCTGGCAGTTTTACCCAAAAATAAGATATAAATTATTTATTTTGTACTAAATAATAAAGAATGAAGAAACAATTTTACAAATGGATATTTTTCAAGCTTATGGGTTGGAAAATAGTTGGGACAATTGATGCGGATATCAAAAAATGTGTCATGATGGTGATGCCGCATACAAGTGCGCATGATTTTTATTTGGGAATTTTTACCAGAGGAATAACTGGATTAGAAATGAACTGGGTTGGTAAAAAGGAATTGTTTCGTTTTCCTTTCGGATTTTATTTTAGATATATGGGCGGCGAACCATTGGATCGTTCTGGAGGTTTGAACAAAGTCGATTCTATTGCGGCAATTTTCCAAAGAAAGGAAATTTTTCGTTTGGCTGTTGCTCCGGAAGGAACCCGTGAAAAAGTTACGGAACTAAAAACCGGATTTTATTATATTGCTTTGAAAGCAAATGTTCCTATTATTCCTGTAGCTTTTGATTTTGGTAAGAAAGAAGTAAATTTAGGAAATCCAGTTTTTCCTTCTGGCAATATCGAAAGCGATATGACTATTTTAAAAAAACATTTTATAGGTGTTGAAGGTAAAATTCCAGAAAAAGGATATTTATTTTAGCAAAAGTTATAATAGTATTAAAAGGTTAAAACCAAAACTTTGAATTTTCCGTAAATACAATTATATTCTAAAAATGATACACACGAAAAGTTTATTTGTTAGCTGCGCTTTTTTGATGTTGCTTTTCGCTTTGTGCGATAATATGTAAGAGTTGAAGCTAGTGGAATTTCAGTTTTTTGTTTTTAGAAAATAAAATTACAATTTAGTTTTTTTTTTGAATGACCCCAATTTGGAAATCTGAATTGGGGTTATTTTTTTAATCGGGGATATAACTTTTAAAAGTTCCATTTTTATAAAAAATTACGATTTTATCAATTTCATCAGAATGCGATTCTTTGGAGCTATTTTGATTTTCTATTTTTTTTGTTTCCAATGCAGGAATTGGATTTGGAATTTTTATTTCAGAAAATAAATTCTCAGGAATTATTTCAGTAAGCGGAGGAGTAGCAATATTTTGTTTTACTATTTGCTCAACGCTGTTTTCTTTTTTATTAAACTGTTCTGAATTTTTGGGAAAGTTTCCTTTTCCATTCAAAATCCAATACAAATCCACATCGGGGAAAACCTCCAATATTTTAAGTATAAAATCCAAGCTGGGTTTGTTTCTTCCTGAAAGTAGGTGAGACAAACTGGAACGCTGCACGCCAATTTTATCTGCAAAAGAAGAAGCATTCAAACTGTAGTAATCCAGTATAATTTCTAATCTTTTTATAAAATCCTCTATGTTTACCATTGTAAATTAATATTAAAAATTAACTATTTACAAATGTAATCAAAATAGATTGAAACACCAAAATTACAAGTGTAAATAGTATTTATTACAATAAATAATGTAAAGTGTAAAATGATGTGAATGCATATAACTATTTGATAAATAAACACATAATTTATATTATAAAAACAGATAACAATTGTCAATTATAGGAACTAGGTTTACTACGACTAAACGCTAAATACTGTTTACATCATTGAAATTTATGAATTATAAATAGTTTACAAATGTAAATACAAAGATGTTTACTTTTGTAAATCAAATAAAACAGCATGAATTTAGAACAGTTATTCAGTCAATATAAAGAAGAATCTATTCGAGGTCGTTACATTACTTTAGATTCGATTGAGCCATTATTACAAAAATTAAACACCAATAATCAACTAAGTATTATTGGTAAATCGGTTCTTGGAAAATCTATTTATTCGTATGAAATCGGAGCAGGTAAAACAAGAATTTTTCTTTGGTCACAAATGCATGGAAATGAAAGTACAACTACAAAAGCGTTGTTTGACTTTTTAAATGTATTGCATAGTGGTTCTGAATTGGCTCAAAAATTACTAAATACATTTACTTTTTGTAGTATTCCTATGTTGAATCCGGATGGCGCAACATTATATACAAGGGAGAATGCTAATAAAATTGATTTAAATCGTGATTCGCAAGATCTCACACAGCCAGAAAGCAAGCTTTTAAGAGAGACTTTCGAGACTTTTAAGCCGGATTATTGCTTTAATCTTCATGATCAGCGTACTATTTTTGGCGTAAGCGATACAGGTAAACCTGCTACATTGTCGTTTTTGGCGCCTTCTTATAATGAAGAACGGGAAATAAACGAGTCTAGATTGAAAGCTATCAATTTGATTGCGAGTATAAATGAAGAACTTAAGGAATATTTACCAAATCAAATTGGTCGTTTTGATGATTCGTTTAATATAAACTGTATTGGAGATACGTTTCAGTATTTAGGAGTGCCTACTTTATTGTTTGAAGCCGGGCATTTTGCAAATGATTATGAAAGAGAAGAAACGCGTAAATATGTTTTTATGGCGCTAATTTCGAGTTTTACGTCACTTTGCGAAAACGTTATAGTTAGCAACGGAATTAATAAATATTTGAATATTCCTCAAAATAAAGTCGTTTTTTATGATTTTATGTATAAAAACATCAAAATAAATTATGATGGTATCGAAATAATCACCAATTTTGCATCACAATACAAAGAGGAGTTAATTGAAAATCGGGTTTGTTTTAATGCCTATGTTTCACAAATAGGGGATTTAGAAAATTATTTCGGTCATTTTGAATACGATGCTAAAGGAGCTTTATATAAAGATGATTTTGATAATATTCCTAAATTGAATCAAAAAGCTGATTTTTATTTAGATAATAACATAAAAGTTGTTAACGGAATGATAAAAATATAATATTTATGTCTTTTTGTTGTTTTTATGTATATTTTTATACTTTGTTATAGCAATTAATAATATTAATTTAAGAATTATGAGTAAATTTCGTTTAGATGAAGTAGATCACCAGATTTTAGATATGTTGATAGACAATACAAGAGTTCCTTTTACGGATATTGCAAAAAAATTATTGATTTCTGCAGGAACTGTTCATGTCAGAGTAAAAAAAATGGAGGATGCCGGTATTATCATGGGATCTTCATTGGTTCTTGATTATGATAAATTAGGATATTCTTTTATCGCTTATGTTGGTGTTTTTCTAAACAATACCTCTCAAACAAAATTTGTTTTAGAGCGGATTAATGAAATTCCTTTTGTGACAGTAGCTTCTGTTACTACAGGGAAATTCAATATCTTTTGTAAAATTAGAGCTAAAGATACTAAGCATGCAAAGGACGTTATCTTTATGATTGATGATATTGACGGTGTTTACAGAACTGAAACTATGATCTCACTTGAGGAAAGCATAAATGATAAGAAGCGCTTGATGCATACTATTTTTAAAAATATGTAATTAATCTTGAATACGCTATATTATAAATATAACCTCAAGTTAATTCTTGGGGTTTTTTTATGACAAATTAACTAACTAAACCAACTACAACTGATTATGTACACGCTACCAAAAATTGAACGTTTCAATCAGGACGTTCTTTCTAAATACCACATTTACAATAGTGTTTTTATAACATTACCCTTTGATTCTATTGATAATACAGGGGTTTTGCTGCCTTTATTTACAGATGTTTGTGAAATCGGTTTCAAAAAACAGGAAACACCTAAGGAAATTGTCGATTTTTTTGCCAAAAGATATTTGCAAAGCGCTTCAGAGACAGAGAAAATTGATTTAATGTTTCGTTTTATTCAATATATCGAGCGTCAAATTGTATTGTTTGATGCCATTGAGGACGCTGCTTTTCCAGTTGTTAATAACATGGAAGGAAGAGGTTCGTTGAGAGATATCAAGGAAAAGTCAGATGCAAAAGACAAGAAAGAAGAATTGATTGATTTTCTGGAAGATTTCAATGTGAGAACGGTTTTGACTGCGCATCCTACGCAATTTTATCCTGGTGCTGTTCTTGGGATTATCAATGATTTGACAGAAGCTATTCGAAAAAATAACTTACTGGATATTAAGCAATTGTTGGCTCAATTAGGTAAGACGCCTTTTATTCAAAACGAAAAACCAAATCCTTTTGATGAAGCAGTTAGTTTAATCTGGTATCTTGAAAATGTATTTTATCAAACTTCTGGAGAGATGGTGCATTACCTTCAAAAGAATATATATAATGGTGACTCCATAAAAAATCCATTGATTAAACTTGGATTTTGGCCAGGTGGTGATCGTGATGGAAATCCTTTTGTGACAACGGAGATAACTTTGAAGGTGGCGGAACGTTTGCGAACGTCTATTTTAAAGTGCTATTACGTAGAAATGAGAAATTTAAAAAGAAAATTAACTTTCTCAGGTGTAGATACTTTGGTAACCGAATTGGAACAAAAACTTTACAGGTCTGTTTTTTATTCTAAAGGTGAAATTTTTATCACTTTGAATGAATTTAAATCGCAATTGAATAAAATAAAACAAATTGTTATAGACCAACACCAGTCTTTATATCTGGATGAATTAGATGCGCTTTTGATAAAAGTTAATCTTTTTGGTTTTCACTTTGCGTCTTTAGATATTCGTCAAAATAGTAAAATACACGATACCGTTTTTAAAGACGTAGTAGGATTGTATTCAAATTCGAATACATTAGTTTTTCCTAAAAATTATTATGAGCTTTCTGAAGAAGAGAAATTTTCTGTATTATCTAAGGTTAAAGGTAATCTTGACCCGATTGTATTTGAAAATGAGATGACGAGATCTACAATTGAGTCGATTCAAGCCATAAAAACGATTCAAGAAAACAATGGGGAATTTGGTGCAAACCGTTATATAATAAGTAATAACGAAAGTGCGCTTAATGTGATGGAGACTTTTGCGTTATTCCGTTTGAGTAATTGGGAAAATCCATCCGTTGATATTATTCCGCTTTTTGAATCTGTTGATGATTTGCAAAACGCGCATGAAATCATGGAAAAATTATATACAAATCCTGCTTATGCGAAACATTTGACCAATAGAAACAACAAGCAAACAATCATGCTTGGTTTTTCTGACGGGACTAAAGATGGCGGATATTTAATGGCCAATTGGAGTATTTACAAGGCAAAAGAGGAGCTTACTGCAATCTCCAGAAAATATGGTATAAAAGCAATTTTCTTTGATGGTCGTGGTGGACCGCCAGCTCGTGGTGGTGGAAAAACACATAAATTCTATGCTTCATTAGGTCCAAACATTGAAAATAACGAGATTCAGGTTACGGTACAGGGACAAACGATTAGTTCTAATTTTGGGACTTTAGATTCTTGTCGTTATAACTTGGAGAATTTGTTAAGCGCTGGTGTAACCAATCAGGTCTTTAGTAAAGGACAAAATGAGTTGACTGTTAATGAAAAAGATATTTTAGATCAATTAGCAGGTTTAGGATATGAAAAGTATTTGAGTTTTAAAAATCATCCTAAATTTATTCCGTATTTAGAGCAAATGAGTACGTTGAAGTATTATGCTAAAACAAATATTGGAAGCCGACCATCTAAAAGAAGTAAATCAGAGCATTTAGATTTTGCTGATTTACGTGCGATTCCTTTTGTGGGTTCTTGGAGTCAGTTGAAGCAAAATGTACCCGGATTTTTTGGAGTAGGTACTGCTTTAAAGCATTTTGAAGATACGGATCAATGGAATAAAGTTCAAGATTTATATGATAATTCTTTGTTCTTTAAAACCTTGTTAGAAAACAGTATGATGTCATTGGCAAAATCATTTTTTCCATTAACGGCTTACATGAAAAAAGATCCTCAATTTGGGGCTTTTTGGCAAATAATTTATGACGAATTTTTAGAAACAAAAAGATTGCTTTTGAAAATTGCCGGTCATAAAGAGCTTATGGAAAATTACCCTGATGGTAAAGCATCAATACAAATAAGAGAGCGTATAGTATTGCCATTGTTGACAATACAACAATATGCATTACTTCGTATAAATGAATTAAACAAAGAGGATAAGCCAGATGAAGCTTTAATAAAAGTATACGAAAAAATCGTTACCCGTTCTCTTTTTGGAAACACAAATGCCAGTAGAAATTCAGCTTAATTATAAAAAAATGAAAACAGATCAATTGCCTGTAAATGAGTATTCGAGTTTTAATGCAACTTATATTCAAGCTGCCGGAAACGTTGAAATGATTGAAGAATTAGAAATTTCTCTTCACGATTTTATTCGTTTTGTACAAAATATTCCAATGGATAAATTTGATTATAGATATGCCGAAGGGAAATGGACAATCAAAGATATTATTCAGCACATCATAGACACAGAGCGCATTTTTGCCTATAGAGCATTGCGAATTTCCAGAAATGATGAAACGCCTTTGCCGGGTTTTGATGAGAATCATTATGTAGATAATACGGACGCTAATAGTAGAAATATTCAGGATTTATTAGCAGAATTCTCAGCGGTTAGACATGCTAATTTATTTCTCTTTAAAAGTTTTTCAGAAGAGCAAATGAAAAGAACCGGAACAGCTTCTAATACAGTTGTCTCAGTTCGTGCAATTGCTTTTATAATTATAGGTCATTTAAAGCACCATCAAAAAGTTTTTCAAGAAAGATATTTATGATTTATTCGAAGCAAGTTGACCAAATTTTCAGCTTGTTTTCAAATGACATGGTATTAGCAGGACTAGTGGAAGGCATCACATAATACGTGATGCCTTCTATTTGTCCAAATTTTTTCAGAAAGTATTTATGACTTTCTTTTCCGTTAAAAATGATTTTAGTGATTCCTGGGAATTCTCTAAACAAGGTTTCAAAATCATTTTCCTTTTGATTTTTGATATGAATATCCAGACTTCCTTTTCTTTCGCAATTTTCTAAAACATCCCAAAGTCCTATTTTATTCGCTTGGAGTAATTGTATTTTTTCCTCAAATTTTTCAGATATTGGTAAATTATGCAATAACGTATACATTATTTTCCAAAAATGATTTCTTTGGTGCGCATAATATTCCTGCTTTTTCAGAGATGCGATTCCAGGCATTGTTCCCAAAATCAAAATTTCGGTTTGAGAATTTACAAAAGGAGGGAATGAATTGATCATTTTAAGTTTTTTAAAGTGCTGTATTTTCTTTTTCTAATATTGCTAATGCCAAACGGATTTTTCCATAATCTATTTTTTCTTCTAAATAATCAAAATAGGGTTTTAAGGTATTTGGCGATTCCAGTTTTATTTGCGCTTCAGCAATTTGAGAAACTTCTTCTTTTGAGATAAAAGCATCCAAATCTACATCAGCTCCATCAACATAAAGTTTCGCTAAATGAGACATAATCGTACTTAAACCTAATTTTCTTTTTTGGGCAATTTCCTCTACTGATAGTCCATTTTTATAAAGTTCTAATGTTTCTTTATAAGTTGTGGCTTCTTTCTTTTTTCTGACAACTTTAGATTTTTGAAAATCAATAATTGCTTTGATAAAAGCATCACCATATTTTTCTAGTTTTGCTCTACCAACGCCATCAATTGCTAATAATTCGGTATCACTCATTGGTCTTTCAGTTTCCATTTGGCGTAAAGCCGCATCGCTAAAAATTACATAAGCAGGAACTTCTTCTTCTTTGGAAATCTCATAACGCAATTTTCGTAAGGTTTCAAAAAGTGAATTTGCAACCGATTTGCTTTTCGTTTCTTTGACTTCATGCTTCTCAATGTTGATTTTCTGAACCGTGGTTAGTTGTACTTTTTCACCTTCAAACAATACTTTTTTGGCAAGAGCCGTTAATCTGATTTTGTTTTGTTTATGAAAAGCAATTTCGCAATAGCCCAGATTGATGAGTTGGATTAAATATTGATTCCAATCAAACCACGAAAGA
This sequence comes from Flavobacterium sp. 120, assembly GCF_003633605.1. Taxonomy (NCBI): domain Bacteria; kingdom Pseudomonadati; phylum Bacteroidota; class Flavobacteriia; order Flavobacteriales; family Flavobacteriaceae; genus Flavobacterium; species Flavobacterium sp. 120. The sequence goes on from NZ_RBKZ01000001.1 coordinate 1,477,934, forward strand.
TCAACTCCAACGCCGTATGTTTTTAGATTTTGGTACTGTTTTTCGTAGATATAAGCATTCTTTGAACCGCGCAGAAAGTCAATGATTACAGGTAAAGGTTCCGTTTCCTGCAAACGAATAATTGCCGATAATGCTTTTTGAGCAATCACCGTTCCATCAAAAAACAGCGGCGGATTTTTGCAAATATCACAATTTCCGCAATTTTCAGTAATGAGTTCCCCAAAATAGGAAAGCAATATCTTTCTGCGACAACTTAAAGCATCTGCATATTGTTTCATTCGCTCCAGTTTAGCCAGTTGTACTTCGGCATTTAAGCCTTCGGAGGCAAATTTCTGCAATTGAATCACATCGCCATAACTCTCAAACAATACTGTTTCTGATGGCAAACCATCTCGACCGGCACGACCAATTTCTTGGTAATAACCTTCGATATTTTTCGGCAAATTATAATGAATGACCCAGCGCACATTTGATTTGTCAATTCCCATTCCAAAAGCAATGGTTGCACAAACCACTTTACAATCATCGTTGATAAATTCGTCTTGTGTTTTAGAGCGAATTTTAGTGTCTAAACCAGCATGATAGGCTTTTGCACTAATACCAATTTTTTGTAGTTTATCTGCAAGTTCTTCTGTTGTTTTTCTGCTTAAGCAGTAAATAATTCCAGATTCATTTGGTTTTTCTTGAATGAAATCTATAATTTGTTTGACTCTGTCTAAAGCGGGACGCACTTCTAAACTTAAATTTTTTCGATCAAAAGAAGCTACAAATAATCTAGGGTTTTTTAAATTTAATTGTTCGCTAATGTCTTTGCGTGTAGCTTTATCGGCTGTGGCAGTTAAAGCTAAAATTGGAGTGGAAGGAAAGCGGTTTTTTAGATAATCCAAGTTAGTATAGGCTGGTCGAAAATCGTGTCCCCAAGACGAAATACAATGCGCTTCATCAATTGCAATTAGGCTTATGCTTAAACTGTTGAAGATAGAATCCAGAAAAGATAGACTTTCGGGAGCAATGTAAACTAACTTAATTGTGTTAGATTTTAAACGTTCCAAATAAAACTGTCGTTCCTCTTCGGTTTGGCTGCTGTTGATGTAACAGGCTTCAATTCCGTTTGCTTTCAAGCCATCGACTTGATCTTTCATCAAAGCAATTAACGGAGAAATTACGATTGTAATTCCAGTAAAAATCAGAGCAGGCAATTGAAAGCAAATTGATTTTCCACCACCCGTTGGCATTATTGCTAATGTATCCTGACCGGAAAGAATACAATTTATAATGTCTTCTTGATTGGGTCTGAATTTTTCAAAACCAAAGTTCTCTTTCAGTTTGGCGTGTAAAATTTCATGGGTCATTGTGGCGTGTATTTAGAGGTCTAAAGTAATAAAAAAAGGAACTCGTGTTGAGTTCCTTTATAAATGTATTTTTAAAAATGGGATTAATTAATCCTCATCTTCTTCGTCATCATCTTCATCTGAAAAGTCTTTTTCGTCTGAATCGTCATCGTCGTCATCATCTCCTGAATCAGAATCTGGTTTATCGATAGCATCTTCATCATCGTCATCATCAATATCGTCATCTAAATCTAAACCTTTGATTGGTTCAACAACATCGTCTATGATTATTTCATCATCTTCATCATAATTTTCAATTCTATCAGCAAGTTTAGTGCTCACTTTTACTAAATAAATAGTGTCCTCAGTTCGTACTTCAACTGCTTCAACTAATTCATTTTTAGCGTTTCTAAAACTAATAATGTTTGAATCATCATAACCATCTGGAAATTTATCCACCAATAGGTTTAAAATTTCATTGGTAAGTTTTGCGTAATCAACAATTACTCTTTTCATAAAAATATTCTATAAGTCTAATAAATAAGCGAAAATTAAAGGTGCTACAATGGTAGCATCGGACTCAATAATAAACTTTGGAGTTTTAATGTCTAATTTACCCCAAGTAATTTTTTCATTTGGCACCGCTCCAGAATACGAACCATAACTGGTCGTTGAATCTGAAATCTGACAGAAATAACTCCAAAACGGAATGTCATGCATTTCCATATCTTGGTATAACATTGGTACAACACATATTGGAAAATCTCCAGCAATACCACCACCAATTTGAAAGAAACCTACGCCGTTTGTACTGTTTTTTGGATACCAGTCTGACAAGAAAACCATATATTCGATACCGGATTTCATTGTAGAAGCTTTTAAATCTCCCTTAATTACATACGATGCAAATATATTTCCCATGGTACTGTCTTCCCAACCCGGTACAATAATAGGCAAATTTTTCTCAGCAGCTGCATACATCCAACTGTCTTTTAAGTCAATTTCGTAATATTCTTCAAGAACACCTGAAAGTAACATTTTGTACATAAATTCATGCGGAAAGTATCTTTCACCTTTATCATCAGCATCTTTCCAGATCTTGTAAATATGCTTTTGCAAACGACGGAATGCTTCGTGCTCCGGTATACAAGTATCTGTAACACGATTTAAACCTCTTTCCAGTAAATCCCATTCGTCTTGAGGAGTCAAATCACGATAATTAGGCACTCTTTCGTAGTGAGAATGCGCTACCAAATTCATGATGTCTTCTTCAAGATTTGCACCAGTACAAGAAATAATTTGCACTTTGTCCTGACGAATTATTTCGGAAAAAATCTTTCCAATCTCTGCTGTACTCATAGCTCCAGCCATGCTCACCATCATTTTTGCACCATTGGCTAATTGTTGTTCGTAAGCCTTAGCTGCGTCAACTAAAGATGCAGAATTAAAATGCAAATAATGCTTTTCAATAAACTGACTGATTGGTCCTTTGCTCATTTTTTAAAATTTAAATACTTAAAAATCACTATGTTAAAAATGCTATTTCAAATTTAACGAATTTTTAAATTGACTAATTGAATTATTGTGAATTTATTTTTTCTTATCGTACCCTAATATTTTCAGAACGTCTTCAGAGGTTTGTTGCTCTGAGAATACCTCAGTTGCCAAAAATCCGTTTTCATCTCTGTCTATCAATATGTGTTTAGGCTGTGGAATCAAACAGTGATGTAAACCGCCATAACCTCCAATTGTTTCCTGATAGGCTCCAGTATTAAAGAATCCAATATATAATGGTTTTTCTTTATTGTATTTTGGTAAATAGATGGCATTCATGTTTTGTTCTGAGTTGTAATAATCATCACTGTCACATGTCATTCCACCCAATAATACCCTTTCGTATGTATCATTCCAGCGATTGACAGCCAGCATGATAAAACGTTTGTTGATTGCCCAAGTATCCGGTAAAGTAGTGATGAAAGATGAATCAATCATGTTCCACTTTTCTCTGTCATTTTGTTGTTTTTGATACAAAATCTGGTAAATGGCTCCACCACTTTCACCTACTGTATACGAACCAAATTCAGTGAAAATATTTGGAACATCAACTTCGGCTTCGTCACAAGCTATTTTAATCTGATTGATGATTTCGTCAATCATATATTGATAGTCATATTCAAATGCCAATGAGTTTTTTATTGGAAAACCACCACCAATATTTAATCCGTCAAGAGTAGGGCATTCCTTTTTTAATGCTACGTAAACCTTGATACATTTTACTAATTCATTCCAGTAATAGGCATTGTCATTGATACCTGTATTGATAAAAAAGTGCAACATTTTCAGTTCCAATTTCTTATTTTCTTTGATTTCCTTTTTGTAAAACGGAACAATGTTTTTGTATCCAATTCCTAATCTGGAAGTATAAAACTCAAATTTAGGCTCTTCTTCTGCAGCAATTCTAATTCCAATCTTGAACTTGTTTTTTATCTGACCTTGAAGTAAATCAAGTTCTTCATAATTGTCAATAATTGGAATTGTGTTTTTATGGCCAGTATTAATAAGTCGCGCTATATTCTCAATATATTGGTCTCTTTTGAAACCATTACAAATTACATACGTGCTTTTATTGATTTTTCCGTTTGCCAATAAATTCTCAACAATATTAATGTCGAAAGCAGACGATGTTTCAATATGGATGTTATTCTTGAAAGCCTCATTCATAATGTATTCAAAATGAGAGCTTTTCGTACAATAGCAATAGTAATATTTTGCCTCATACTTGTTTTTTTCCATTGATTTACGAAACCAGCTTTTGGCTTTGTTGATATTATTGGAAATTTGAGGTAAATAAGTAAATTTTAAAGGCGTACCATATTTTTCTACTAGTTTCATCAAATCAATATTGTGAAACTGAAGATTATCTTTGTTTAAAGTAAATTCTTCTTGAGGAAAGTAATAGGTTTGATTGATTAAATCAGAATATTTTGTATTCATTATATTTTAGAATTATAGATTAAAATAGTGTGTATAACTTAATCTAAAATTCAAACTCTGATATTTGCATAAACAATCTGAAGCTTCTCGTTTTCTGCCTTCATGTATTGGAAAATATCAAAACTAAAGTTTCCTTTAATAGAATAAAACCGTTTCAATATTCTTAGAAAAGACATATTGTTTCGGGTTTTATTAGAACTATAATTTCGCTTGTTTTGACTTTTTTTCATCGATGCAAATGTAAAAAATATTATATACGCAATGCAATCCTTTTTATAAAAAATAATTAAGATTTATAATCTTGAAACGCTTCAAGAATTAATTCATTTTCAACAGATTGATTGATTTTTATTTTTCCGATACCTTCTATTAAAGCAAACTGTATGTTTCCGTACTCGTTTTTTTTGTCGTGTATGAGTAATTCCATGATAGGTTCGATGTCATTTTCATCAAAAATAATATCGTCATATATGGATTTTATACTTGATTTTATCTGAAAATACTCTTCTTGACTGATGAGTTTTTTATGCAATGAAATGTAGCTTTCCAATATCATCCCAACGGCAATAGCTTCTCCGTGCAATAAAGTGGTTTTATTTTCATTTTCCAGAAAATAACTTTCAATGGCATGACCTAAAGTATGACCAAAATTCAATGATTTTCGAATGTTTTTCTCCGTAGGGTCTTGAATTACAATTTCATTTTTTATTTCGACAGAACGGTAAATTAATGCATCAAAATCAGCAAAATCTATAGATTTTAAATCTAAAAATTGCTCCCAATATTCCTTATCGTATATTAAACCATGTTTTAGCATTTCGGCAAGACCGGAACGCATTTCGTTTTGTGGTACTGTTTCAAGATATTGGGTATCGATAAGCACCATTATTGGAACATTAATAACACCAATTTGGTTTTTTAAATTTCCTAAATCAACCCCATTTTTTCCGCCTACAGAAGCATCAACCATGGATAGTAGCGTGGTAGGAATGTGAATAAAATCAACTCCTCGCTTGAATGTTGAAGCAACAAACCCGCCTAAATCAGTAACAACACCGCCACCCAGATTAATTACAAGACTTTTTCTGTCAGCACCAAGTTCCGTTAATACATTCCAAATTTGTACGCAAGTCTCAATATTTTTATTCTCTTCACCGGCATCAAATTCAATGATTTCAATTGTAAGATCGGTTTCTAAAAAAGGGAGAAATTTTGGTATGCAAAATTCATTTGTATTACTGTCTACAATAATAAAAAGTTTGGAATACTTATTTTCTGTCAAATGAAGGTTTAAGGCTTCATATCCTTTTTCGTTGAAATGAATCGGATAACTGTTGGCTTGAATTGATTGCATCTGTATTGATTAATTGGAACCGCAAAATAAGGCAATTTTTGCTAAATAATATTCAAAACTCTGTCTATATTTGTACAAAAATTTAACAAATAATGGAAAAAATATTCAATAATACGCAAGTTGCCTTTTCATTAAAAAGTGATACGGAACTTGATAGAGCTTATTTTCTTTTCAAAATGATTGATAATCAACCTCTAGTTCGAATAGGAACTGCGGTTACTAATTTTGCCCTAAAAGCGAATCTTCCTGTGGAAGGTTTAATACGTGCTACGGTTTTTGACCATTTTTGTGGCGGAGTAAATGAAGTGGACTGTCTTTCGGTGGTTGATAAAATGTACACTAAAGGAGTTTCATCTGTTTTGGATTATTCTGTAGAAGGAAAAGAGGAAGAAGATCAGTTTGATGCTGCACTTGAAATGACTTTAAAAACCATTGAATTTGCCAAAGAACGTCAAGCAATTCCTTTTGCAGTTTTTAAACCAACCGGTTTCGGTCGTTTTGAATTGTATGAGAAATTGGGCGAAAAACAAACGTTAACTCCTGAAGAGCAAGCGGAATGGAATAGAGTAGTGGCCCGTTTTGATTTGGTTTGTAAAGATGCTCATGCAAAAAATGTTGCCTTACTTATTGATGGTGAAGAAAGTTGGATGCAAGATGCGGCGGATGATTTAGTGACCGAAATGATGCGCAAATACAATAAAGAAAAAGCCATTGTTTTCAATACGTTGCAAATGTATCGCTGGGATCGTTTGGATTACCTGAAAAAATTACACGAGCAAGCCGAAAAAGAAGGATTCTTCATTGGAATGAAATTAGTTCGTGGTGCTTACATGGAAAAAGAAATTGCACGTGCAGAAGAAAAAGGATATCCATCGCCAATATGCGCTTCAAAAGAAGCTACCGATGAAAATTATGATGCTGCAGTTCGCTATATGATTGAACACTTAGATATGATGTCAATTTTTGCAGGAACCCACAATGAGTTAAGTACGTATACTTTAATGGAATTGATGCAGCAAAAAGGGATTAAAACAAACGATGACAGAATTTGGTTTGGTCAATTGTATGGAATGAGTGATAATATCAGCTATAATCTAGCTGCTAATGGCTATAATGTTGCTAAATACCTGCCTTTTGGTCCTGTAAAAGATGTGATGCCGTACTTGATTCGTCGTGCTGAAGAAAATACTTCGGTAGCGGGACAAACGAGTCGTGAATTGACATTAATTAAAACAGAACGTAACAGAAGAAAAGGGAAGTAAAGTTCTCAGTGTTCAGTTTTTAGTATTCGGTTATATTAAATTCTATAAAAAAAACTCCATTCAGCTATTGAATGGAGTTTTTTTATGCCAAATGAATAATAAAATTTAAGAATTGCTAAACTGTAAATTGCTTAAATTTTTATAGATACCATTTTCTAAAGCTATTAATTCTTGATGCGTTCCTTGTTCAGTAATTTTTCCTTTATCCAAAACCAAAATTTGATCGGCACTTCGAATTGTTGAAAGACGGTGCGCAATTATGATGCTGGTTCTTCCTTCCATTAAAATTTCCAACGCTTCTTGAACTAGTTTTTCACTTTCACTGTCTAATGATGATGTAGCTTCATCCAGAATCAAAATACTTGGGTTTTTCAATAAAGCTCTCGCAATTGCAATACGTTGTCTTTGTCCTCCGGAAAGTTTAATTCCTCTTTCTCCCACAATAGTTTCAAATTTTTCAGGAAAACTTTCGATAAAATTATAGGCATTTGCTTGTTTTGCAGCTGTAAGAATTTCTTCTTCGGTTGCATTTGGTTTACCATACGCAATATTTTCTCTGATGGTTCCTCCAAATAGAATAACATCTTGCGGTACAATACTCATGTTTCCGCGAAGGTTTTCTAAATCAAAATCATAAATATTTTTTCCGTCAACTAATATTTCTCCTTCATCAATATTATAAAAACGTAATAATAGGGAAGCAATAGTTGATTTTCCCGTTCCACTTGGACCTACAATAGCAATTTTTTGGCCAAAATTAGCCGTAAAACTGACGTCTTTCAATACTTTAATTTCTTTTCTAGAATGGTAACTGAACGCTACATTGTTGAACGTAACATTACCTTTTATTTTCTGGGTTTCAGCAGCCTCTTGAACGGAATTAATTTTTTCAGGAGTTTCATCCAATAATTCAAACACTCTTTCCGTGGCACCAATCGCTTTTTGGATTTGGGCATAAAGTTCAGCGATTCCTCCAAAAGAAGCTCCTACAAATGTAGAATACAATACGAAAGAAATCAATTGTCCCACGCTCATTTCGCCGCTGATACTCAATCGAACACCAAACCAAACTACGGCTACAATAGCTCCAAAAAGACAGAAAATAATGAATGAAGCAAAGTATCCTCGGTATTTTCCACCTTTGATGGCTAATTTTACAACTTCTTTAATTTTACCATTATAGCGGGCAATTTCATACCATTCATTGGCGAAAGCCTTAACAATACTGATTCCTTGCATGGTTTCTTCAACAATTACCTGGCTTTCGGCAACTTGATCTTGTACTTTTTTAGAATATTTCCTGATAAATCGTCCAAAAATAACGGCAGCAACAGCCACAAGCGGAACTACGGATAACATCAACAAAGTCAGTTTGATGCTTTCATTTGCCAATAAAAGAACACCTCCAATAATTAGAATAAATTGTCTTAAGAATTCAGCAATTGTAGACGTTAAAGTGTCTTGTATTTGTGTTATATCAGAACTGATTCTACTGTTTAATTCTCCAACACGCTTTTGTGAGAAGAAAGACATGGGTAGTTTTACCAAATTACTGTAAAGTGATAATCTAAGATTAGCTAAGGTGTTTTCAGTAAAATTGACAAATAAATACAATCTGAAAAACGAAAATATTGATTGAAGAAATAAGATTATTATTAAACCTCCTGCAATCATGTTTGCCTGAGCGTTATCCTTATTTTTCACGCAATCGATAAGCATTCCCATCAATTTTGGAAAAGCTAAAGCAGTAGCACCTGTAAATAATAAAAAAATTAAACCTACATAAAATTTCCAACGATGATTTCCAGCATACTGAAATATTAGAATTGCTTTATTGAGTGAACTTGCAGTTATTTTTGATTTTGGTAAATCATTTTCTTTGAACCTTGCCATTATGTATTGTTTATGTCACAAATGTAAGACTATAACGAATCAATACAAAAAAATAGTAGTGTTTCATGCGAAACATAAAGTACTATGATAGAGCGTAAAAGCAAATAGGCTCAATATTTTATTCATTTTTTTTACAGTTTTGCTTGCAGATACGATTTCTAGCTGTATATTTGCACTCGCAATAAGGAAATGAAAATGACTGCATTGTTTAGGGCGATTAGCTCAGCTGGTTCAGAGCACCTCGTTTACACCGAGGGGGTCGGGGGTTCGAACCCCTCATCGCCCACAAGAAACTCCATTAGAAATAATGGAGTTTTTTATGTCTTGACTTTTTTAAAATCTCTGAGCGATAAAATGGCAAATTCACAGGATTATGCTATGCGTCCTTTTTCTTCAAAATTCGTCCTCTAGGCTCATCACCCTCATGAAGCACAATATCGGAATGTAGAAACTGTGCGGCAGCTGCAGAGTCATTCACTTTTGTAGCACTGCGTGCTAACATTTCTGATTCAAACTCCGTCAATACACTTTTCCTTATTCCAGCTTTTCGCCATTGAGAAAAAGGTCTGCATCCTCTTGATATCACGCGAGCCAATGATAGTGCGTCCAGCAGCGCTTGATTTGCACCCTGTCCTTTAAATGGACTCATAGGGTGAGCCGCATCTCCAATCAGGGTTACTTGCTGTCCTTTCGCCAATAATTCTGGGTCAAGTAATTCTCGGTCATACACGGGATAACCAGAAATCTGAGCTTCTAGGGTTGCCGCTAAAATCTGAGGAATAGGATTGTGCCACAGAGTTCTACGACAGGCTTCTTCTTTGAGTGCTTGAGGTCCTTTAGCACTTAATGCCTTAGCCTCTTCTTCTGGCATTGGAAAACTCAATTGCCACATTACGGAGTCTGAAGTATAAGGCATGATGTAGATTCGTTCATTGCCATTGGCGGTCTGAAATACAGTGGCCGAGTCCAGTAAAGAACTGTCAAGATTTTCGAGTGCTTTCAAAGGACAGATACCCAATATCACTATACAATCCAAGTAACGTAAAGGGCTGATATCGGAACCAATAAGTAATCTCCGTACTGAACTGCGAATACCATCGGCTCCAATTACGAGATCCGCTTTGGTATGCTTAATTTCCCCATTCACTTGAAAACTTAAATCAACACCGTTACCATCACTTTCCTTATAATCTAATAACTGATGTCCCCATTGAACCGCATCCTGTCCGCCGAGTTGTTGAATTAACGCTAAGCGTAAAGATTGTCGTGCAATATGGATATTAGTACGTTTTTGAAAAGTTTTCGTATTTGACTGTATCCATTTTCTGACTCCCCATTCACCGATTATTTTCCCTGCTGTTGTATGAACCAAATGTCTGGTTGAAATTACTCCTTCTTCCAGCGAGAAAATACCCAATCCCTCAATCGCTTTACTAGCTTGCTGCAGAGTGAGTCCGTAGCCCTGAGACCTGGCTTCGAAATTATTATCACGCTCATAAAGCGTAAAAGGAATTCCGCGGTGCAAGCAAGCCACAGCAAGAGCCACACCGCCAATACCGCCACCAATAATGGCTACGTGTGGATAGTTTTCTTTATCCGCTATTGTAGGACTGGAAGAACGAAGCAGCCCGGATCCGGAACATTTCGGGCAGGAGTGAAGATGGCCTTTAGGAGGAACTGGAGCCGTCCCTTCGCTATTAGTCTTTTCAAACTGGTCTAATGCTAGCTGGTGGAGTAGTCGTGCTTTCTTAGTTAGTCCTCGACTTTTCTTGCCTCTTCCTTGACATTCTACGCACATAGTCCAGCTTACTTCTTCATTTTCCACTTTTTTCACTTCAGTATTGATTTAACTATGCTGGTCCTAATTATTAACTTCTATATAATGTAACGGCAGAAACTTACATTTTTTAGCTTTTTGCCGCTTGTGGCAGTTGCGTAAGTTTAGGATAAAAGATTTACAGCACAAAACTACTTTTTCAAATTGAAATAGGAAGGATTTCACAGTGCTATTTTATTGAAATCTTGCAAAAAAAGGATGTAAACATGTTCACAAGGAGGACAAGACAAACTTCATTAGAAACAATGGAGTTTTTTATTTCTTAGAGTTTGGCAGATGTAAGTATTAAAAAAGTATCATAAAAATTAAAGGTTTCTTAAATTGATTTGAATGCATTTTTACTTATCGTAAATTAGCAATACGATAACCTAAATATGGAAACCATGAAAAGGAAAATCACTTTAGTCGCATTATTACTGGGTTTTGTATTATCGGCGACCGCGCAAAAAAGAATAGAAATCACTGAATTACCAATAGCAGCACAGGATTTCCTTCAAAAATATTTTAGCCATACATCAGTTAATATCGCCAAGAAAGATGCGGAATATGGTGAAAAAGGCTATGAAGTCAAGCTTAAAGATGGTACTGAGGTAGAATTTTGGAAAGATGGTTCTTACCGTGAGGTAGATGGTGGCAAGAAACCGATTCCAACCGCATTCATTCCCGCATCAGTGAAAGATTATGTGGCAAAAAATTATCCGAATGAAAAAATCACACACATTGATTATGGACACAAAAACCTAGACGTTGATTTAACGAATAATATTGATTTAGAATTTACCAAAGAAGGACAAATTTTAAAAGGAAAAAAGCTAAACTAAAAAAAAATTGTTTGTAATTAAACTTGTTTTGAATGTATAAAACTCCATTAGAAATAACGGAGTTTTTAATTTTTTATAGTTTCTGATTTACGCGGTTTATTCTAAATCCATCATCATTAATTCTATTTTATTGAACAATTCACCCACGCCTAATGCCGCCCAAATGATAAAAAGACCCAATAGAATTTTTATTACAAGCGGAATTGAAAAACCGGTTATTTTCTTGAAAATTATATTTGTCGGTGGAAAATAAACGACAGAAAGTACAATGAGGAAAACTCCAAAACCTAGATCATTTCCCCAAAAAGTATTTATAATGCCGATTACCAAAACAACTATTCCAAATAGCCAACTCACTATATTCCAAACATTTGATTTATTATCCATATTTTTAATGTTTAAACTTTTTTTAATGCTATTTTTAAAAAGTACTTTGTAATTCAAAGTTAAATAAAATATTTTGTTTATTGAACTTTTTTAAAATATTATTTTTAAATTGAAGATACATTTAAAGCTACTTTAAATGTCTAACATTTTAAATCTAACATGATATAGTGTTTAATATAATTCTGTTTTGATTTTAAAAACGCGTCATTTATTTAAAGATTTTTTTAATGCTTTTGAAGTGTTATTAATCCAATGTCAAGGCACCTAAAATTTCTTCAGACATGAAAGGTCCTCCGGGATATTTGGCAGTATAATCAAGATTCATCCAGATTTGACCGCGCTCATCAACGTGATAATGAAGTTTTTGTTCATTGCTTTCATTGACAAATAATACATTTTTAATTAGAAAATTTACTTTTTCTAAATCAGTCAGAGAGCCAATTAGTATTTCGGGATAAATATGTCCGGTAGTATGGATTAATCGGGGAGTTCCACCGATAGACTTGATACTGGCAGCCATTAATATCGAATGATCATCACAGTCACCAGAAAAATAAAGCAGTGATTCTGTAGCTGTAGCAATATAATCTCTTGCTTTTGGATCGCTTACATAGTTCCATCTGCTGTTAATTTCCTTGAAAACAGCAAAGCATTGTATAATAGTTCTGTAATCAGAATATCCTTTTATGTCTTTGAAATGTTTTGATGTTGCCATAATCGCAAAATTCCTGATTTTAGGATTTTGATATTCTATGGCATTGATGATTTTTGATTTATTGGGAAACGGAAGCAATTTTGCAATGATAATATCTTGTGGATATGGATTGTCTGACATCGTGTACATAATTGAATTATAATCTTCAAAAACGCTGTTAAATCCATAGTTTCCAATAGTGGAACCATAAACTAAAACCAATAAATATAGAATGATACAAAAGAGAATAATTGTTCTCAAGAATCGAAGGATGATTTGAATAACAACAATCATTAAGAGAAACAAAACCACTCTGTCTATATTCAGAAACCAATTGGGATTGATTAAGTTTTGATGTACAATAATAAAGAGTGGAATAGCAATTAATATGTTCAAGATAAAAATAATAACGTCATCCCAAGGTTTTTTGACCTGAAATCGCTGTTTAATACCCTGAAAATTAATTTCTTTTATTTTTATCATAGCAAAAATAAAAACAGCAATCTAGACTGTTTTTACAATATCCTCAAAAGTACCTTTTTTATCGATAATTTTAAGTTGAAAAAGTTGATTTTGAACTTTGTTTAACATTTCTGCTGCTAATGGTTTTTGTGACCATTGCGTTAATGACAACCATTCTTGAATATCTTCAATTTTTTGATGGTAATTTGAAGCCAACGTTTTGTCAATACTTGGAATATCTTTGAATTCCTGCGTAGTTTGATTAATGACAGCAAGAATTTTTGAAATAACGGCTGGATTTTTTTCCAAAACTTCCTCACGAACCGCAATTACAAAACATGGCCAAGGCGTAGGACAATCAGCAATTCTGCGGAAAATACCTTTGTCTACAAGTGGTTTGGTCATGAAACGCTCCCACATAAAATAATCGGCGGTTCCATTTGTCAAAGCTTCGACAGCTCCATCAATGGTATTTATAATTTCAAACTGAAGATTATCTGTTTTCCAACCTTGATTATCAGCATTTACATACGCCATTAATTGCGAACCGGAACCTAATCTGGAAATCGCCACTTTGTTATTTTCTAAGTCAGCCAATGTCTTGTAATTTGATTTTGCTGCTACGTGAATTCCCCAAATCAAAGGACTTTCTACATAAACCTGAACTATTTTACTCGGGTTTCCGGCAACAATATCTTTTACGATTCCTTCCGTTAGGATTACGGCAATATCCGTTTCGCCATCACGAAGCATTTGACACATTTTTCCGGTCCCTTCAGGAACGTCAGTCCATTGCAAATCGATGTTTTCCTTTTCGAAATCTCCGTTTTCTATTGACAAATGCCAGGGAAGATTGAAATGTTCCGGAACTCCAGCTATTTTTATTGTTTTCATTATAGGTTAGGATTTTTTAATTCGTACCAATTCCAAGAAACGCCTTCCTCCAAGTATTGTTCGGTCATTTCCAGTCCAATTTTTTGTAATATTCTGTTTGATGCGATATTGGCAGTATGCGCTGCGGCTTCCATAATTTTGATATTCATTGCATTAAAACCATAATCCAGCCAAGCAAAACTGGCTTCACTTGCATATCCTTTTCCCCAGAATTTTTCGTTTAATCGATAGCCAATATCATAGAAATGAATTTTATTATTCACCATTTCTGTGTTGTATTTTAATCCGGCCCAACCAATTAATTCATTTGTTTCTTTCAAAATAATCACAAATCGTCCAATGTTATTTTGGATGTATTGTTCTCTGACAAGCTTGATATACGCATGTACTTCGCTAATATCTGTCAATGGTTTGTTCCAAAGATATTGATGTACATTAGGATTGCTGTCCATTTCAAATAATGCTTCTGCATCTGAAACTAGCATTTCTCTTAAAATTAATCGGTCGGTTTCTAAAATAAGATTCATGTTTTACTAAAATTTGATGGTTCCCGATTTAGCCCTGATAGCAGTGAAAATCCTTTTCCTTTTTTCTTTGAAAAGGAAAAGATTGCAACGTATAGCGGGAAATAGCTCCTAAAATTACACATTAATATCTTTAAAATTATTCAATCTCGCATACCGAATCATATTGGTGAATGCCTCCTGGTCCAGTTTTGGTATTTCAAGAATAGAATTCAACAAAGTGGTATCGTATTCATTGGCAGCTGTTGTAAAATAAGGGTTTAAATGTTTGCCAATACTTTCATAATACAATTTTTCGATAGTGTTTTTGTATTTGAAGTCTAACGAATTTTGTATTAAGGTAAAATTGGTATAACCAACTTCCTTCATAATTAACTGCAATCCATTTACCATATTGAAACTTTTATGATGTACAATATTAAGCTGTTCAATATCTTCTCTTTCGAATGTATTTACAATCACTTTTGCCACATAATCGACAGGAATAATGTTCAAAACGGTGTCTTCATTGACTATAAAACGCACATTTTCTTGATCTCCTTTTCGTTGGGAAGTGAAGTGAAAGAATTTAGCCAAAAGATAAAAAACCATATATTTCGAAATAAAATACTGGTTTTCGTTCCCCAACATTTTGCCTCCAATCACACTTGGACGCAGAATTTGAAAGGGTAAGCCTATTTTTTTACATTCTTCTGCTATAAAATTTTCTGAATGGAATTTGGCATTTTCATACGCATTGCGATGCTCCGGTTTGAAGCCTAAACTATGAAAATCATTGTCAATTAATCCTTTTCGGTTTCCAGATGAAAAAGCAGTTCCAATGTAAATAAACTTTTTTATAAAAGGATGAAATAGATTGAAAAGGGATTTTGTGATTTTGGTATTTTCTTCAAAAATCTTTTCGCGTTGTTCTTCATCGGTAGATAAATTCACGAATCCCGCCGAATGGATAAAATAAGCACCTTTTATTTGACTTGAAAAAGTATCTTGAATTACATCCAAATCGGTATCAATGATTTCAATGTATTCGTGCAGTTTTGCGATTCCTTTGTCTTTTATGATTTTAGGCGTATAACTACTGGATAAGAGTTCGTTTATTCGGTCTAAAGCGGAGTTTTTTCCTTTATTTCGTGCAATAATAAATAGTTTTCCATCAATTTTAGTGTTGATGAAAAGCTCTAGAATTTCATACATAATATGAGATCCCAAAACTCCTGTTGCACCTGTAAGTATTATTTTCATTATCGTTTTGTTCTAAAAACAAATGTAGTTTTAAAAAAATTAAAGAGCACTTTTTTAAAACTACAAATGGGTACGGTTTTGAAAATTAATTTTGCTATCCTAAAGCTATTTTTTCTAAAGTATACGCAATCAATTCATCAACGGCTTTGTACGGATCCTCGCTAAATGTTCCCGAAGCACGATTGGCAATGATAGCGTTCAACGACAATGCGTTATGTCCTAAAAGCGCCGAAAGTCCATAAATTGCTGCCGTTTCCATTTCTAAGTTGGTAATTTGGTTGTCACCAAATTTAAAATTATCCATTTTAGAATTTAGCGCTTCATCTTGAATATTCAAACGCAAAACGCGACCTTGAGGACCATAAAAACCACCGGCAGTTGCGGTAATTCCTTTATGCATTTTATTGCTTTCTATCATTTTTTCCAATTTTTCAGAACAAGCAATCACGTATGGTTTTCCTTTTCGTAAATCCCAATTGGTATGTTTCACAAAAGCATCTTCCATTTCCAGGTTAGAAACTTCGTCGATCAAATAGGAGCGGAGCATGTTGTCCAGTCCTAATCCAAATTTTGACATCACAAAACTATCCACAGGAATATCGGCTTGTAAAGAACCCGAAGTTCCAATACGGATGATGTTCAGTGAAGTTAAATTTTCTTTTGGCTGACGTGTTTTCAAATCAATATTGACCAAAGCATCCAGTTCGTTGATGACGATATCAATGTTGTCAGGACCAATTCCTGTTGACATTACCGTAATTCGTTTGCCTTTGAAAATCCCAGTTTGGGTTTTGAATTCTCTTTTTTGTGTCGAAAATTCAATGCTGTCAAAAAACTGTGTGATTTTTTCCACACGATTTTGATCTCCTACAAAGATAATATCGTGAGCAATATGTTCTGGTTTTAAATTCAAATGGTATACGCTACCGTCTGGATTTAATATTAATTCTGATGATTGTATCATTATTTTTTTGTTTAAATGTTTAAGGTTTCAAGTTGCTCAACTGAATACTAATAACTGAACACTGAATACTTTTTAACCTCCAACACGTTTTACTTTAAATCCTTTTTCTTTTAAAATAGTCATTATTTTATCACGATAATCACCTTGAATGATAATGGAATCATCTTTGAAAGTTCCACCAACACTCAATTTGGTTTTGATTTCCTTGGCAAGAATTTTAAAATCCTCGTCAGTACCTTCATAACCTTCAATTATGGTAGTCGCTTTTCCTTTTCGTTTTTCGAATTTACAAATCATAGGTTCTTTTTGAACGTATAATTCGTGAGCCACTTCTTCAATTGGATCTTCAGGAGATGGTTCGTGATCTGGAAAAAGGTTTTTTAATTGGTCTTGTAAGTCCATGTTTTAAAAATTAATTAATTATTAAACCATTAAGAAGTTAAGAAAATTAAGTTTCACTGCCCTTAATCTACCTTAATTTCTTAATGGTAAAAAAACAAAAAGACATCAAGCGAACTCGATGTCTTTCTTGAACTATAAAATTATGAATTATTTTTTAATAAGCCCTAAATCTACTAAACGCTCGTATAAATAAGCTCCCGCAGTAATATCTTCGAATTTTTTTGGATGTTCTGCATCAATACAGTTTTCCAAACAATCCAACTTCATATCACTTACAGGATGCATAAAAAACGGAATAGAATAACGTGAAGTTCCCCATAATTCTCTTGGTGGGTTTACCACTTGATGGATGGTAGATTTCAATTTGTTATTCGTATGACGCGATAACATATCACCCACATTAATAACTAATTCATCCGGTTCAGCAATGGCATCAATCCATTCTCCGTTGTGATTTTGTACTTGCAATCCTTTTCCTTGTGCACCCATCAACAAAGTAATCAAGTTGATATCACCGTGAGCAGCAGCACGAATAGCGTTTGCTGGTTCAGAAGTAATCGGTGGATAATGAATAGGTCTTAAGATTGAATTTCCGTCCTTGGCATACTGATCAAAATAAAATTCATCTAAACCAAGGTGTAAAGCCAAAGCTCTCAAAACATAAACTCCTGTTTTTTCCAGCATTTGGTACGCCTCTTTACCTACAATATTAAAACGGGGAAGTTCTTTTACTTCAACGTTTTCAGGATACTCTGAAGCGTATTTTGAATCTTCAGACACGTATTGTCCAAAATGCCAAAACTCCTTCAAATCACCTTCTTTTCTGCCTTTGGCATGCTCTGTTCCAAAAGAAACATAACCTCTTTGTCCGCCAATTCCAGGGATTTCATAACTGTGTTTTGTTTCTAAAGGTAAAGCGAAAAAATTTCTGATTTCACCATACAATTCATCAACCAGTTGGTCGTTTAAAAAATGCCCTTTGAGTGCTACGAAGCCAATATCTTCAAATGCACTTCCGATTTCATTTACAAATTTTTGTTTACGTTTCGGGTCGTCCGAAAGGAAATCACGCAAGTCAACACTAGGAATGTTTTGCATACTTTTAAATATTTTTTAATAACTTGTAAGGCTAAAAACCTTGCAGATACAAATGTAAAGAATAATTTTATATCTGAATTTTAAAACTTATAAACAATATAAAAAAATATAACAAAATAATACTAAACTGTTATATTTTTTTATCTTTGAACCATACAATAAAACCAAAAAAATGATCTTCGACAGAAAAAATCTTACAGACAACCAATTATTAGATTTATATAAAAGAATACTGAAACCAAGACTAATTGAGGAGAAAATGTTGATTCTTATTCGTCAGGGAAAGGTATCCAAATGGTTTTCTGGAATTGGTCAAGAGGCTATTTCTGTTGGAGTCACAGCAGTTTTAGATTCAGATGAATACATTTTGCCAATGCATAGAAATCTTGGCGTTTTCACGGGAAGAGACATTCCGTTGTACCGTCTTTTTTCACAATGGCAGGGCAAAGCCAATGGTTTTACTAAAGGTCGTGATCGCAGTTTTCACTTTGGAACACAACAATACAAGATTATTGGAATGATTTCGCATTTAGGTCCGCAATTAGGTGTTGCTGACGGAATTGCTTTGGCCAATAAACTAAAGAAAAATGGAAAAGTAACCGCAGTTTTTACTGGCGAAGGAGCAACAAGCGAAGGCGATTTTCATGAAGCATTGAATATTGCTTCGGTTTGGGAATTGCCGGTGATGTTTGTCATCGAAAATAACGGTTACGGACTTTCAACTCCTACAAATGAACAATACCGTTGCGAAAACCTGGCCGATAAAGGGAAGGGCTACGGAATGGAAAGTCATATTGTTGATGGAAATAATATTCTGGAAGTGTTTAATTTATTATCTGAATTGAAGGCTTCGATGAAAGAAAATCCACGTCCAGTTTTATTGGAATTCAAAACCTTCAGAATGCGCGGGCACGAAGAGGCGAGTGGAACCAAATATGTTCCGCAAGAGTTAATGGATATGTGGGCTATTAAAGATCCCGTAGAAAATTATAGAAAGTATTTGGCAGAAAACGGAGTTCTTACAGCTGATTTTGATGCGGCTTTACATGCTGAAATAAAGAAGGATATCGATGAAAGTCTGGCTATTGCCAATGCTGAACCAGAAATTGAAGCTTCTTTAAGTGAAGAGCTAAATGATGTTTACAAACCTTATGTATTCGAGCAAGTTAATCCTTCAGAAGAAAAAGAAAATATTCGTTTCATAGATGCGATTTCTACCAGTTTGAGACAATCAATGGAACATCATGAAAACTCCGTAATCATGGGTCAGGATATCGCTGAATATGGTGGTGCTTTCAAAATCACAGATGGTTTTGTGGCGCAATTTGGTAAAGAGCGTGTCATTAATACGCCAATTTGTGAAAGTGCAGTCGTTTCTGTAGGAATGGGACTGTCTATTAATGGCTATAAAGCGATTGTGGAAATGCAGTTTGCCGATTTTGTTTCGACAGGATTTAATCCAATTGTGAATTTATTAGCCAAATCACATTATCGTTGGTTAGAAAAAGCTGATGTAGTAGTTCGAATGCCTTGCGGCGGAGGAACACAAGCGGGGCCTTTTCACTCGCAAACCAATGAAGCTTGGTTTACCAAAACACCAGGTTTAAAAGTGGTTTATCCGGCATTTCCGTATGATGCGAAAGGATTATTGAATACTTCCATAAACGACCCGAATCCGGTATTATTCTTTGAGCACAAACAATTATACAGAAGTGTTTACCAAGATGTACCAACCGATTATTATACCATTCCATTAGGAAAAGCGGCGTTGTTGAAAGAAGGGACTGATGTTACAATTATTTCGTTTGGAGCAACGGTGCATTGGGCTTTGGATACTTTAACAAAAAATCCTGAAATTTCTGCTGATTTGTTGGATTTGAGAACTTTACAGCCTTTGGACACTGAAGCTATTTTTGCTTCGGTAAAGAAAACGGGAAAAGTGATTATTTATCAGGAAGACAGTATGTTTGGTGGTATTGCCAGTGATATATCGGCAATGATAATGGAAAATTGTTTTAAATATCTTGATGCGCCAGTAAAACGCGTAGCAAGTTTAGACTCGCCAATTCCTTTTACAAAAGCTTTGGAAGATCAATATTTACCGAAAGGAAGATTCGAAAGTGATTTGAAAGAACTCTTGGCTTACTAATATTTGAATTTGTAATTAGGTTATTTTTAGCGTTATGATTCTAAAAATAACCTAATATCCAATAGATTATTATGAAAATAATAATTGTTCCAAAACAGCCGCCACCTAATTTTTTGGCACCGTAACCTGCAAGTATTGTTTTAAAAAATCCATTCATAATTTTAAATTTTTAAGTATCCTTTAAAAGTAATGAATATTTTTTAGACGGAGTGTTTTAGTTTAATTCTAAAAATATTTTCTTAATCAGAGTTATTTCTTCCTGATACATTGTTTTTTTTCTGGTTGCAAAATAGAGCGTATTTTTTAGTGGCGTATTTCCTTTCCAAATCATTTTAATCGAACCATTGTCAATTTCTTTTTTGCAAAGAAAATCAGGAACAACAGCCAATCCCTTGCCACTGCTCAGACAGCGTACGATAGAATTTAGATTTGGCACAATATAGTTAGGTCTGAAATCAGGGTGTTTATTGAAATTTAACTGCCAAAAACGGCGTAAATGTTCCATATCTCCGGTAGTTCCATACCATTTTTGTTGTTTTAACCAAAGTTCGATTTCTTCTAAATTCTCATTTTTTTCTATTGAATCGAATTCCAAATCGTCAATTTCGCTTCCGCCAACAAGTACAATGGTTTCTGAAGAAAAGGCTTGGTAGTCAATGGTGTTTTTAACCACCATTTGTGGTGTGATGATTAAATCAAGAATTCCTTTTTCTAGACTTTCGACCATTTCAGGATATTCACCAAACTGAATAATAACATTAAATGGTAAGCTTGAAATATACTGTTCCAGTGTGATTTGGAAAGTTTCAAAACACATTCCAACACTTATAGTTGGCGTATTTTTTTCGGTGCTTCTTTGAAAATTTTTCTCGGCTTCTTCCAGTTTAGTCAATGCTTCAATGATAAAATTGTAGAGCACTTTTCCTTTTTCGGTGGGAACCATTTTCCGACCGGTTCGGTCAAATAATTTATAGCCTACATAATTTTCCAAGGAGCTCAAATGCAGACTCACACCAGGTTGAGAAATAAATAATACTTCTGCCGCACTAGTCAAGGTTCCTGTTTTGTATACCGCTTTAAACGTTCGATACCATTCTAAATTTATCATAACTATTATAATTATGATACAAAGGTATGAATTAAGTTATTTTAATAATAGACTTTCTCGTTATAACTTTGCACCATCAAATTAAAAAAGGCAAATCATGACAAAAATATTTATAATCAATGGCGGACAAAAGTTTGGTCATTCCGGAGGACGATTTAATGAAACAATTTCGAACGAAACTTTCAATTTTTTCAAAAAAAACAGCAATTTTGAAGTAAAAACAACCAATATCAATGACGACTATAATCCTGTGGCTGAAGTTGAAAAATTTGTTTGGGCCGATGTAATCATCTATCACACTCCAATATGGTGGTTTCAGTTGCCTCACGGATTTAAAAAATACATTGATGTGGTTTTTACTGAAGGGCATGCCAAGGGAATTTACAAAAGTGACGGACGTTCATCTGAAAATCCAACTATTAATTACGGAACAGGAGGAATGCTTCACGGTAAAAAATATATGGTAACTACTTCTTGGAATGCCCCAAAAGAAGCTTTTACTTTACCGGGAGAATTTTTCAATCAGCACAGTGTGGATGAAGGACCATTATTTGGTTTTCACCGAATGAACGCTTTTACAGGTATGAAGCCGTTACAAAGTATTCATTTTCATGATATTGAAAAAAATGCTGATGTTGTAAATGATCTCAAAGTGTATGAAAACCATTTAACACAATTATTTTTAAATTAATTATGCCAATAAATCTAACCGTTATCCTAAAAAGTAAACCGGAAAGTTGCGAGACATTGAAATCGCTTTTGCTGGATTTAGTTCAAAATTCGACTAAAGAAGCTGCTTGTTTGCAATATGATTTGCATCAAAGTCTTGAAGAGTCAACTATTTTTATTTTTCATGAAGTATGGGAAAATGTGGCTGGATTGAAGCTTCATGATGAGAAATCGTACCTTATTTCTTTTTTCGAAAATGCGAAACCATTGTTACAAGAAGCGCCTATTGTTTATAGAACAGAAAAATTAGCGTAATAATTACGGTGTAATTACTCGATGTAAAAAGAGGAAGAAAAGAATTATAGGTTAACAAAAAGGAGGCGGTGCCTCCTTTTGTCATATAAAATGTTATCGATTGATCAATTTTGCTTTCTCCTTAATAATATCACTGATTTTTCGGTTTTCAATTTTGCTTTCGAGCCAAGAAATAATGTCCAAATAAAGGAAAGCTCTTTTTTCATAAGTATTTTTTTCCAATTCAATAAATCGAGCTCTCATTTTTATAAATTCCTTCTTGATATCTGTTGGATAAATAGAGTTTAAGTTTTTCAAAAATCGAATGATTTCTTTTTGCACTTCATGTAAATCATTCATTTTGATAAGGAATTTATAAGTGTTTTTCAACTGATTTTCCAGGTAATAATCCTTACCTAATTCATAATGAGCAATTAAACACAAAATTCGAGCAAAACACATCAAATCTTCTCGCATCGAAAGATTTTTGTTGTTTATAATTTTCTCTAAATAAAAGATACATTCCGCATATTTTTCGTTCCCAAAATAAATTGAGGCAAATTTATAATAGAACAACATTTCGTGATGCTCATCAAGATGGTCCGTATGAAGTTTTAATTTATTTAATACTTCGGGAATTAAGTATTCGCTTTCGGCAAACGTTCCTTCCAGAATGTGGTAATTCAATTTATTGTTATAAACATATAAGAACGATAGTGACGCAATATTGTCATTCACGGGAAAACGTGGGTCTTTTATGGTATTTTCGAGCAGTGATAAATACTTTTTGAATTTTGATTTGTATTTCAACATGTATAAAGATTCCAATAAATAATGGTTTCCTTTTAAGAAAAATACAGGGTTTAAATAAATCATATTAGGGTTGTCATAAAAAAGCGTCACCCATTTTAAAGAATATTTATAGCAGGAAAGAAAATCCTGTACTAAGAAACTTCGCCATAAATACGCATTATAAAACCAATATTTTTCTCTAAAACCAAACTTTTTATCATCAAATTTAGAAATGTGCTTATTGAAATAGTCGTCTATATAGGTATACTCTTCATCACTTTTTACATAACCGGTTTTAAGCATAATCCCATACAGTTGCAGGGATAAATTAGATAATTTACTGGAAATGGTATTGCGGTAATTTAATTCTTTGGCCTGAATAACCAATTCATCAGCCCGTCCTTGAATACTTCGTGTGATGTATTGTGATTCAATAAGTTTTTCAAATTCTACGATTTCATACGCCATGAGTTTTTCATCATTCTCTAAAGCTAAAATTTTTGTTTTATCCAAAATTTTTAAACTCTGCTTGTATAACCCTTTATTGTACAATATAGCAGCAAAATCAATTTGTTCTCTAAGCTGATATCGAATGTTTTGACTTGGAATATTCAATCGGATGCTCACTAAAATTTGCTTGTACAAATATGATTTAAGATTCGATAATTGCACTTTTTTAATGATACCGCTTTTCAGAATGAGTTTCTCATCATAGATTTCTGATTTGTCTAAAATGTTGAATAATTCGATGAATTTTGTATTGGAACTGGTTTCCAATCGGCTTGCAAAAATCTTAAATTGTCTTTTTTCAGATTTTGAAAGCGATTTTATTAATACAAATAAGAAATCTTTTTGATGGTTAGCCATTGTAAAATATAGTAGCTTAATATGTTGTTTTTTAGTAGCTTACAAAGTTATTATTTGTTTTATAAGCAGTATATTTCATTAAATTGAGTTTTATATTAAAGTAATGAAAGATATTTTTGTTATCAAGATGTGAAATTACATTAAATAAATGAAAATGAATAGAGAGAAAGTTCAAATTTTTGATACCACTTTAAGAGATGGCGAACAGGTCCCAGGATGTAAATTAGATACCAATCAAAAACTCGTTATAGCAAATCGACTGGACGAAATGGGTGTTGACATTATAGAAGCTGGTTTTCCTGTTTCTAGTCCGGGTGATTTTTTATCTGTTTCAGAAATAAGTAAAGTGGTAAAAAATGCAGTTGTCTGCGGATTAACAAGAGCGGTGAAAAATGATATTGATGTTGCTGCAGAAGCTTTAAAACATGCAAAAAGACCTCGTATACATACTGGAATTGGAACTTCTGATTCGCACATAATACACAAGCTAAATACAACTAGAGAAGATATTATTGCCAGAGCAAAATTTGCCGTTTCACACGCTAAATCGTATGTTGAAGATGTTGAATTTTATGCTGAAGATGCAGGTAGAACAGATAATGAATTCTTGGCGCGAGTCTGTGAAGAAGTAATAAAATCAGGTGCTACCGTACTTAATATTCCAGATACAACAGGGTATTGTTTACCAGAAGAATATGGTGCGAAAATTAAGTATTTAAAAGAAAACGTCAAAGGAATTGAAAACGTAATCTTGTCTTGTCACTGTCATAATGATTTAGGAATGGCTACGGCTAATTCAATTGCAGGAGCAGTAAATGGGGCCAGACAAATTGAATGTACCATAAACGGGATAGGTGAAAGAGCAGGAAATACAGCACTTGAAGAAGTGGTGATGATTTTCAAACAACATCCTTATTTGAATTTAGATACTAATATCAATACACGTCAGCTGAATGAAATGAGCCGATTGGTTTCTGAAAGTATGGGAATGATGGTGCAGCCTAATAAAGCGATTGTTGGTGCTAATGCTTTTGCGCACAGCTCCGGAATTCATCAAGATGGTGTGATAAAAAATAGAGCAACTTATGAAATCATGGATCCTTTAGAAGTAGGTGTAAATGAATCATCTATAGTTCTTACAGCCAGAAGTGGTAGAGCAGCATTGGCTTACAGAGCCAAAAAAGTTGGGTACGAACTTACAAAAGTGCAATTAGATGTTGTCTATGTTGAATTTTTAAAGTTTGCTGACATTAAAAAAGAAGTGTTGGATGATGATATTCATCAAATAATTGAAGCTTGTAAAATGAATAAGGAATTAATCCTTAACTAAAATATTTTGATTTCTAATAAAATCTAAATCCTACTATTATGAACTTAAAAATAGCAGTACTTTCAGGAGACGGAATAGGTCCGGAGGTAATCTTACAAGCAAAAAAAGCATTGTATGCAATAGGTGTTGTTTTTGATCATGAGTTTGTTTTTGAAGACGCGCTTATTGGTGCTATTGCTATTGAGAAAACAGGAAATCCTTTACCGGAGCAAACATTGAACCTTTGTTTGAATACTGATGCTATATTGTTTGGAGCCGTTGATGATTCAAAATATGATACCCATTCAGATTCAAAATCACGCCCTATACAAGGATTATTAAAATTGCGACAAGCATTAGGATTGTATGCGAATATAAGACCTATAAAACCATACAATGACTTATTGGATTTATCTCCTTTAAAAAGAAAAATAATTGAAGGAGCTGATTTTATAATTTTCAGAGAAATTTCGGGAGGATCTTATTTCAGTGAAAAAAAGATCAATGAACAAGGCACTTTAGCATCTGATTTATGTGAGTATTCCGAAGAAGAAATTATTCGTATTAGTCATTTAGCTTTTAGAACTGCTCAAAAAAGACAAAAAAAGGTGACTTTGGTAGACAAAGCCAGTATCCTTGAAACGTCAAGATTATGGAGAAAAGTGGTATCAGAAATCGCAGAAGGATATCCTGATGTAACCTTAGATTTTCTTTTTGTTGATAATGCGGCAATGCAAATAATCATTAATCCAAAACAGTTTGACGTCATTTTGACAGAAAATTTATTCGGAGATATTTTATCAGATGAAGCGAGTGTAATTACCGGTTCAATAGGATTATTGCCATCAGCATCTTTAGGAAATTCAAATGCGCTTTTTGAGCCTATTCATGGTTCTTATCCAGAAGCAAAAAGAAAAAACATTGCCAATCCTATTGCTTCAATAGTATCTGCGGCGATGCTTTTGGAACATTTTGGTCTTCATATGGAATCTCAAAAAGTATACGAAGCAGTGCATAAAGCAATCGAATTAAATGTCGTCACGGCAGATTTGAATCCGTATTCAAAATTTGGAACGAATGAAGTGGGAGACTTTATCTCAAATTACATTTTAAGTAAAGACGACTTATATTTTAAAAGTGACAATGTCTACATAGGACAATCGACTATTGTTTAAAAAGCAATAATCAAAATGCATTTAATAATTGAAAATGCATATAATATTGAGGTTATATTTTTTTAGTACTATTTGTTTTTATACTTTTGAAGCAAATAAAAATAAAAAATGCAAATCGTATCTATTATTTCTTCAATTATTAATGTCAATGTGATTATCACATGTGCAGAGGGAATGGTATAGATATAATTAAAAAAATATTTAAAACCTCCCAATTATTTTGGGAGGTTTTTTTTTGGAATAAATTTAAAAAATAGAGAAACAATCATATAATGGAATTAAATAAATACAGCAAAATAATTACGCAAGATGAAACACAACCAGCTTCTCAGGCCATGTTGTACGGAATTGGATTAACTGAAGAAGATCTTAAAAAAGCGCAAATAGGTATTGTGAGTATGGGTTACGATGGAAACCCATGTAATATGCACTTAAACGATTTGGCTAAAGATATTAAGACTGGCGTCTGGGCAGTAGATTTAGTTGGTTTGATTTTTAATACTATTGGTGTCAGTGATGGAATTTCAAATGGTAATGATGGAATGCGTTTTTCTTTAGTTTCCCGTGATGTAATTGCAGATTCTATTGAAACGGTTATGGGAGCACAATGGTATGATGGAATGATTGCTGTTCCGGGTTGTGATAAAAATATGCCAGGAGCGCTAATGGCTATGGGTAGAGTAAATCGCCCTTCTATTATGGTTTATGGAGGATCTATTCACCCAGGAAAATGGAAAGGAGAAGATTTGAATATTGTTTCTGCTTTTGAAGCTTTAGGTAAAAAAATTAGCAATACAATCACTCCCGAAGATTTCAAAGGAGTAATTCAAAATGCTTGTCCAGGTGCAGGTGCTTGCGGTGGAATGTACACAGCGAACACTATGTCATCAGCGATTGAAGCATTAGGGATGAGTTTACCTTACAGTTCTTCTAATCCTGCTTTGAGCCCAGAAAAAAAACAAGAATGTGTTGATGCTGGTAAAGCGATCAGAATATTATTAGAAAAAGATATTAAGCCAAGAGACATTATGACCCGTAAAGCATTCGAAAATGCAATTACAATCGTAGCTGTTTTAGGAGGTTCTACTAATGCGGTTATGCACTTAATTGCAATGGCTCACTCGGTTGGTATTGAATTGACATTGAAAGATTTTCAAGATATTAGTGATAAAACACCTTTATTAGCAGATTTGAAACCAAGTGGAAAATACTTAATGGAAGATTTACACAATGTTGGTGGTGTTCCGGGAGTAATGAAATATTTATTAAAAGTAGGTTTATTGCACGGAGATTGTTTGACTGTAACCGGAAAAACAATTGCAGAAAATTTAGCTTCAGTTCCTGATTTGCATGATGGTCAACAAGTGATTCATGAAATTCAAAATGCTTTAAAAGCAACTGGAAATATTCAAATTTTATACGGAAACATTGCAACAGAAGGTTGTGTGGCTAAAATTAGTGGTAAAGAAGGAGAATTTTTTGAAGGTACAGCTGTAGTTTTTGAAGGTGAAAAAGATGTAATCAGAGGAATCCAAGCTGGTGAAGTAAAACCAGGAAACGTAGTAATCATTCGGTATTGTGGTCCAAAAGGTGGTCCTGGAATGTCTGAAATGTTAAAACCAACTTCTGCTATTATGGGAGCTGGTTTAGGAAATTCAGTTGCTTTGATTACTGACGGACGTTTCTCTGGAGGTTCACACGGTTTTGTGGTAGGTCACGTTACACCAGAAGCGTATGATGGTGGCGGAATTGCTTTAATAGAAAACGGTGATGTGATTTCAATTGATGCTGTAAAAAACACCATTAATATGAAAATATCTGACGAAGAATTTGCAAAACGTAAAGCCAATTGGAAAAAACCGGAATCACCAATTAAACAAGGAGTGTTACTTAAATATATGCGTTCGGTCTCAAGTGCCTCTGAAGGATGTGTAACCGATAAATAATTTTCAAAAAAGAAGGAATAGAAACAAAACAAAATATTTTAAATATATGTTTCTATCTCTAAAAAATAATAAACGTACCCATGGGAACAAATAAAATATCCGGCGCCGAAGCCGTTATAAGATGCTTATTAGAAGAAGGAGTAGATTTGGTTTATGGCTATCCAGGTGGAGCTATAATGCCAGTTTACGACGAATTATATAAATTTCAAGATCAATTACACCACGTTCTAGTTCGTCATGAACAAGGAGCAACTCATGCTGCACAAGGTTTTGCAAGAGCAACAGGAAAAGTAGGAGTTGCAATTGCAACTTCGGGTCCGGGAGCAACAAATTTAGTTACAGGAATTGCAGATGCGCAAATCGATTCGACTCCTATGGTTTGCATCACAGGACAAGTAGGAAAACATTTATTGGGCTCCGATGCGTTTCAAGAAACCGATATCATTGGAATTTCGACTCCGGTAACCAAATGGAATTACCAAATAACTGAAGCTTCAGAAATTCCTGAAATCATTGCAAAAGCATTTTATATTGCCAGATCAGGTCGTCCAGGTCCAGTATTAATTGATATTACAAAAAATGCTCAGTTTGACGAAATTGAATTCAGTTATAAAAAATGTACCAGTATTAGAAGTTACAATCCGAAACCAGTTTTAAATCTTGAAAAGGTTAAGGAAGCGGCAGCATTAATTAATACTGCTAAAAAACCATTTATCATATTTGGTCAAGGAGTAATTCTTAGTGAAGCAGAAGCAGAGTTAAAAGCTTTGGTTGAAAAATCAGGAATTCCGGCTGCTTGGACCATTTTAGGACTTTCGGCAATGCCAACAGACCATCCATTAAATGTAGGAATGGTGGGAATGCACGGAAATTACGGTCCTAATGTTTTGACAAATGAATGTGATGTTTTAATTGCGCTTGGAATGCGTTTTGACGATCGTGTTACAGGAAATTTAGCTACTTATGCGAAACAAGCCAAAGTAATTCATTTTGAAATTGATCCAGCTGAAGTAGATAAGAATGTAAAAACTACTGTAGCAGTTTTGGCCGACTTAAAAGAGTCTTTAACAGCTCTACTTCCTTTAATCGAAAACAACTCTCATGAAGCTTGGCACAATGAATTCAAAGAGAAATATGAAATAGAATTAGAAGCGGTAATCAATGACGAGTTAAAACCAAAGAAAGAAGGAATTTCTATGGGAGAAACGATTGAAATGATTAACAAACATTCTAAAGGAGATGCCATTATGGTTTCGGATGTGGGTCAACACCAAATGTTTGCGTGTCGTTATGCCAAATTCAATTCCACCAAAAGCAATGTAACATCCGGTGGTTTAGGAACTATGGGATTTGCATTACCGGCAGCGATTGGAGCCAAAATGGGAATGCCAAATCGTGAAGTGGTAGCCATTATTGGTGATGGAGGTTTTCAAATGACCATTCAGGAACTAGGAACTATTTTTCAAACTAAAGTTCCAGTGAAAATTGTGGTCTTGAACAATGAATTTTTAGGAATGGTACGTCAGTGGCAACAATTGTTTTTTGACAAAAGATATGCTTCTACAGAAATGATCAATCCTAATTTTATAGCTATTGCTGAAGGCTATTATATTAAATCAAAAAAAGTAACTAAAAGAGAAGATTTAGATGCTGCCGTTGCCGAAATGATGGCTTCAAAAGAATCGTATTTCCTTGAAGTTATGGTAGAAAAAGAAAATAACGTATTCCCAATGATTCCTACAGGAGCATCGGTTTCTGATATAAGATTGAGTTAGAAAAAGTTTAAGGTTTAAGGTTTGAAGTTGTACAACTTTAAACTTTAAACAAAAAAACTTTAAACAAAAAAACATGGAAAATAAAACATTCACCATTTCTGTTTATTCAGAAAACAACGTTGGCTTATTAAATAGAATATCTGGAATATTCTTGAAACGCCATATCAATATTTTGAGTTTAAATGTATCCGAATCTGAAATTGAAAATGTTTCCAGATTTATCATTGTAGTTAATACTACTGAAAAATGGGTGCAAAATATAGTAGGACAAATCGAAAAACAAATCGAAGTCATCAAAGCATTTTATCATATTGACGAAGAAACTATTTTCTTGGAAAATGCACTATTCAAAATTGAATCGAGCTTGCTTTTTGATGAAAAACAAATTCAGAACATAATTAAGGAAAGCCACTCTGAAATAGTTACTGTTGCGAGAGACTTTTTTGTGATTTCAAAATCAGGACAACGTGCTGAAATAGAATCGTTATACGAAAAATTAAAACCTTTTGGAATCATGCAATTTGTTCGTTCCGGAAGAATATCGGTTTCCAAAGCAAAAATGGAGATTTCAACATTATTAGAAGAACTTAAACAGTAGTTCGTTTAATTTTCAATTAGTAAACCTATCAATTATTAAATTTTACAATCATTAAATAATAAAAAATGGCAAATTATTTCAATTCATTACCACTTAGATTACAATTAGAACAATTAGGCGTTTGCGAATTCATGGATCAATCTGAATTTGTAGACGGAATTAAAGCTTTAGCAGGAAAAAAAGTAGTCATTGTAGGATGTGGAGCACAAGGTTTGAACCAAGGTTTGAACATGAGAGATTCTGGTTTAGATATTTCTTATGCATTGCGCGCAGATGCAATTTCAGAAAAAAGAGCTTCGTTTAAAAATGCTTCTGATAATGGTTTCAAAGTGGGAACGTATGAAGAATTAATCCCAACGGCTGATTTGGTTTGTAACCTTACACCAGATAAGCAACATACAGCTGTAGTTACAGCTATTATGCCTTTGATGAAAAACGGTTCAACTTTAGCGTATTCTCACGGTTTTAATATTGTAGAGGAAGGAATGCAAATTCGTAAAGACATCACTGTAATTATGTGTGCGCCAAAATGCCCAGGATCTGAAGTGCGTGAAGAATATAAAAGAGGTTTTGGTGTACCAACTTTAATCGCGGTTCACCCAGAAAATAATCCAAACGGAGAAGGTTTTGAACAAGCAAAAGCGTATGCTGTTGCTACTGGTGGTCACAAAGCTGGAGTATTGA
This sequence comes from Flavobacterium sp. 120, assembly GCF_003633605.1. Taxonomy (NCBI): domain Bacteria; kingdom Pseudomonadati; phylum Bacteroidota; class Flavobacteriia; order Flavobacteriales; family Flavobacteriaceae; genus Flavobacterium; species Flavobacterium sp. 120. Next base: position 1,509,459 of record NZ_RBKZ01000001.1, read on the forward strand.
ACTCTTCATTTGTAGCCGAAGTAAAATCTGATTTAATGGGAGAACAAACCATTCTTTGTGGAATGTTACAAACAGGTTCTATTTTATGTTTCGATAAAATGGTTGAAAAAGGAATCGAGCCGGCTTATGCTTCAAAATTAATTCAATACGGTTGGGAAACAGTAACTGAAGCCTTGAAACATGGTGGAATTACTAATATGATGGATCGTTTGTCAAATCCTGCAAAAATTGAAGCGTATGAATTAGCAGAAGAATTGAAAGATATCATGCGTCCATTGTTCCAAAAACATCAAGACGACATCATTTCTGGAGAATTTTCAAGAAACATGATGATTGACTGGGACAATAATGATGTTAATTTATTGACTTGGAGAGCTGCAACTGCAGAAACTAATTTTGAAAAAACCGCTCCAACAGCAGCACATATTTCAGAACAAGAATATTTTGACAATGGTGTTTTAATGATTGCCATGGTTAAAGCGGGTGTAGAATTAGCTTTTGAAACAATGACTCAATCAGGAATCATTGAAGAATCAGCGTATTACGAATCTTTACACGAATTGCCTTTGATTGCAAATACTGTAGCAAGAAAAAAATTATATGAAATGAACAGAATCATTTCGGATACAGCGGAATACGGTTGTTATTTATTTGACCATGCTTGTAAACCGTTATTGGCTGATTTCATGAAAACGGTTGATACAAATGTGATAGGAAAACCTTTTTCAACTTCTAATGGAGTAGATAATGCGGTTCTTATTGCTGTAAACAAAAGTATTCGTCAACATCCAATTGAAGAAGTAGGTGAGTGGTTGAGAGAATCAATGACTGCCATGAAAAAAATAGGATAATAAAAAATAGGAATTACCACACAAGAGGGTGTGTTGGGATTAGCTCTATATCATTTGATTTCATAATATTTTGAATTAGTTAAAACTTATTAAAAAGATAAATGGATATGGATGCTTGTACATTCACTTAACTTTAAACGAGCTTAAAGTTGAGTGAAGTAGTCCCTATTAAAAATATTGGGAAGTAGTAGAAATATCCATGTTTATTTTCTAAATAAATCATGCTAAAAGATTAGTAGTAGAATTCCTTGATTGGAACAAAATAGTTTTGGTTGATTATTGTTCAAAAAATCATCGTTTATAGTACTAAAATAATTGTTGTTAAATTTTGTTGATACATGAGGTGAGGTAGATTTAAATCTATCTCGCCTTTTTGTGTTTTACTTATTTTGCCAAAAACAGTAAAAATTAAACAAATTAGTATTAAAAGTGCTTTTTTATTTGGGAATCTATTTTTTTTAGCGAGTATTTATGATTTAAATAATTTTAAGAATAGCGAGAGATTTAATACTTTTATAAAAAATTATAACATGAGCTACTACAAAATTGAAAATTTAGAACAATATTTTAAACATTACAATAAATCAGTTCGTGAACCTAGAAAATTTTGGGGTAAAATAGCAGAAGAAAATTTCACTTGGTACCAACAATGGGATAAAGTTGTCGAATTTAATATGGCTGATGCCGATATCAAATGGTTTACCGAAGCAAAAGTAAATATTGTAAAAAATTGCATTGACAGGCATCTTGCCAAAAGAGGAGAAAAAACAGCAATTATTTTTGAACCAAATGATCCAACAGAAGCTGCACTACATATTACTTATAATGAATTGCACCAACGTGTTTGCAAAATGGCAAACGTATTGCGTGAACAAGGCATAAAAAAAGGAGATAGAGTTTGTATTTATTTACCAATGATTCCTGAATTAGCGGTTTCAGTATTAGCTTGTGCCAGAATTGGAGCGATACATTCGGTTATTTTTGCCGGATTTTCGTCTACAGCTGTAGCCACTCGTATCAACGACAGTGAATGTAAAATGGTTATCACCTCAGATGGTGGTTTCCGCGGTAACAAAACCATTGATTTAAAAGAAATCGTTGATGAAGCATTAGAAAAATGTACTTCTGTAGAAAAAGTTTTAGTAGCCAAAAGAATTCATACCGATATTAATATGAAAGAAGGTCGTGACCAATGGTTGCAACCCCTTTTAGATCAAGCATCTGATAACAATGTTGCTGAAATTATGGATGCCGAAGACCCATTGTTTATACTATACACTTCTGGTTCAACCGGTAAACCAAAAGGAATGGTGCACACTACAGCAGGGTATATGGTGTACACCGCTTATACTTTTAAGAATGTTTTCAATTATGAAGAAAACGATGTTTTTTGGTGTACTGCCGATATTGGTTGGATTACCGGACATTCCTACATTCTTTATGGTCCATTATTAAATGGAGCAACTACAGTAATTTTTGAAGGAGTTCCTTCGTATCCTGACTTTAGCCGTTTTTGGGAAGTAATCGAAAAGCACAAAGTGACACAGTTTTATACTGCACCAACTGCTATTCGTGCTTTGGCAAAAGAAAATATAGAATTTGTACAAAAATATCCATTGAAGTCACTTAAAGTAATCGGATCTGTTGGTGAACCAATAAATGAAGAAGCTTGGCACTGGTACAACGACCACGTTGGTGATAAAAGATGTCCTGTAGTAGATACATGGTGGCAAACAGAAACAGGAGGAATTATGATTTCGCCTTTGGCATTTGTGACACCAACAAAACCTACGTATGCAACTTTACCATTACCGGGAGTTCAACCGGTATTAATGGATGAAAAACGCAATGAAATAGAGGGAAATCAGGTAGTTGGTAGTTTGTGCATTAAGTTTCCATGGCCAGGAATTGCCAGAACTATATGGGGCGATCACCAACGTTATAAAGACACTTATTTCTCTGCTTTTCCAGGTAAATATTTCACTGGTGACGGTGCTTTGCGTGATGAAGTAGGATATTATAGAATTACCGGTCGTGTAGATGATGTGGTAATTGTTTCAGGTCATAATCTTGGAACAGCACCAATAGAAGATGCTATCAATGAGCATCCAGCTGTTGCAGAATCAGCAATTGTAGGTTTCCCGCATGACATAAAAGGTAATGCTTTATATGGTTTTGTTATCCTTAAAGAAACTGGAGAAACAAGAAACAAAGCAAATCTGGCTAATGAAATTAATCAACACATATCAGATCATATTGGACCAATTGCTAAATTAGATAAAATTCAGTTTGTTTCTGGTTTACCAAAAACCCGCTCTGGAAAAATTATGCGAAGAATCCTTAGAAAGATTGCCGAAGGAGATTATTCTAACTTTGGAGATATAACAACTCTTTTAAATCCTGAGATTGTAGAGGAAATAAAAGAAGGAAAATTATAAATTAATTAAAAGCCGTTTGAATAAAACGGCTTTTTTTTTGAACAGAAAATATAAAATTATCGCTTATTTCATATCGAATAATTATGTAAGTTTTATATGAAATAATATAGTTGCTTTCTCAAACAAATCCATAAATTTACTTCTATATGAAAAATAAAGAAGTTTTAATTATTGGAGGTGGTTTAGCAGGATTGACTGCAGCGATTCATTTGTCCAAAATTGGACTTCAGATTACTGTAATTGAAAAAAATGAATTCCCAAAACACAAGGTTTGTGGCGAATATATATCTAACGAGGTCTTACCTTATCTCAATTGGTTGAATTTAAACATAGCCAATTTAAATCCAACAAATATCACACAACTTGAATTTTCAACAGCAAGCGGAAAAACCATTAAAAGTGTTCTGCCTCTTGGCGGTTTCGGAATTAGTCGTTTTGCTTTAGATGAATATTTATATAAAAAAGCACTTGAAAACGGATGTAAAATTCTTCAAGATAACGTTGAAAATATACAATTTGAAGACAATCAATTTATAGTTACTACGGCTAAAAAAACTATTTTAAAATCGAAAATAGTTATTGGTGCATTTGGAAAACGTTCTAACATTGACCAAAAATTAAATAGAGATTTTATTCAAAAAAAATCATATTGGCTAGCTGTTAAGGCTCATTATTCGGGAGATTTTCCAAATAATAGCGTTGGTCTTCATAATTTCAAAGGAGGATATTGTGGTGTTTCTAAAGTCGAAAAGGATATAATTAATATCTGTTATTTATCAGATTACGAGACGTTTAAGCAGTTTAAAAATATAGAGGAATATCAAAAAAGTGTGGTTTCAGAAAACCCATATTTGAAAGTAATTTTCGAAAAAAGTAAATTGCTTTTTGAAAAACCTTTAACCATAAGTCAAATATCTTTTGATAAAAAACAAGCTGTAGAAAATCATATTCTAATGATTGGCGATACAGCAGGACTCATTCATCCATTGTGTGGAAACGGAATGGCAATGGCTATTCATAGTGCCAAAATTGTTTCAGAATTAGTGGAGAAATATTATACCAACGAAATTAAATCTAGAAATGAACTTGAGGAAAAATACATTCAGGAATGGAATTTTAATTTCAAGAAAAGACTAAAAATGGGTCGATTGTTATCGAATCTTTTGCAAAAGCAAAAACTTTCATCAGTATTGATGCGTATATTAATTATATTTCCATTTTTATTATCTAAAATCATAAAAAAAACGCACGGAACCCCAATAACTCTAAATTCATAAATGTTTCTAAATACCAAATTCAGAACCGATACGCTTGAAACGATGGATGATTTTGCCATGGAAGGAGAAATCTTGCGTGATGCATTGGATAAAATAGCTAAAATCAATCAGCTTTTAGGAGGGAACCAGCTAACTTTACAAGGCGTTCAGGATTTGACAAGTAGTATTTCAAAATCAAATGAAATTGTAATTGTAGATGTAGGTTGCGGAAACGGTGATATGTTGCGGACTTTAGCTGATTTTGGATTGAAAAATAAGCTGAAATTCCAGTTAATAGGCATAGATGCCAATAGTTTTACAATTAGTCATGCACAACAATTATCTCAAAAATATCCTAATATTAGCTATCGTTGTGAGGATATATTTGAGACATCATTTAAGGAATTAAAATATGATATTGTACTGTGTACTTTGACATTACATCATTTCAAAGACAAAGAAATTGTTGATTTATTAAACGTATTTTATGCGAATTCAACTATTGGAATTGTTATTAATGATTTACAGCGAAGCGCAATTGCCTATCGATTATTTCAAGCGTTGTGTTTTGTGTTTCGATTGAATGAGATGTCTCGTGAAGACGGATTAACTTCAATTTTAAGAGGTTTTAATAAAGAAGAGTTGATTCGCTTTTCTGAAAAATTAAGTTTTAAGAACTATAAAATTCATTGGAAATGGGCTTTTCGATACCAATGGATAATTTCTAAAATATGAGTGTAAAAATCAAAACCGTAACAAAACAGTTACCAAAATATTCCAGAACAACTGAAGAAATCATTCCTTTTTTGGATGCTTGGCTCGTTGGTCAAGACGAACGTTTCATTAGAAAAGTAAAGAAAATTTTTGAAGGAGCCGCGGTTGATAAACGGTATTCCATCATGGATCCGATTGAAGTATTTACCAAAACTTCTTTTGAGGAAAGAAACGATATTTATGTTCGTGAAGTCATTGATTTAGGCGAAAAAGTGTTAGAAAAAGCGCTAAAAAAAGCCAATTGGAACCCCGAAGATTTAGATTATATCATTACGGTAAGTTGTACCGGAATCATGATTCCGTCACTAGATGCCTATTTGATTAATACATTAAAACTACGTCAGGATATTGTGCGACTTCCAGTTACCGAAATGGGTTGTGCAGCAGGAATTTCAGGAATTATTTATGCTAAAAATTTCTTGCAGGCAAATCCCGGAAAACGGGCTGCCGTAATTGCTGTTGAAAGTCCAACGGCCACATTTCAATTAGATGATTTTTCGATGGCGAATATTGTAAGTGCTGCAATTTTTGGCGATGGAGCGGCTTGCGTTTTACTTTCTTCACATGAAGACGATGAAGGTCCGGAAATTCTAGCGGAGCAGATGTATCATTTCTATGATAATATTCACATGATGGGTTTTAAACTCACCAATTCTGGATTGCAAATGGTTCTGGATATTGAGGTTCCAGAAACGATTGCATCACATTTTCCGGATATTATTCATCCTTTTTTAGAAAAAAACAATCTAAAAATGGAAGATATTGATCATTTAATTTTTCATCCTGGAGGAAAGAAAATTATTCAAACTGTTGAGGGTTTATTTTCTGATTTGGGTAAAAATATAGATGATACTAAAGAAGTTTTGCGTTTGTATGGAAATATGTCAAGCGCAACTGTTTTATATGTTTTGGAAAGAATCATGGACAATCAGCCTAAAAAAGGAGAAAAAGGATTGATGTTGAGTTTTGGTCCGGGTTTTTCAGCACAAAGAGTTTTGCTAAAGTTTTAACAATGGAGAGTCAAAAGATTATATCAAAATTACCGTATTCTAAGCCGTTTTTATTTGTGGACGAAATAGTCCAAATCAATGAAAATGGGGTGGAAGGAACCTATACTTTTGATGAAAACCTTGACTTTTATAAAGGACATTTTAAAGATAACCCAATAACACCAGGTGTGATTTTAACTGAAGTTATGGCGCAAATTGGATTGGTTTGTTTAGGAGTTTTTTTATTAGATAATTTATTTAATAAAACTACTTCAATCGCCTTAACATCAACTGAAATAGAATTTTTAAAACCTGTTTTCCCTAAAGAAAAAGTGACCGTTATTTCAGAAAAAATATACTTTAGATTTGGGAAATTGAAATGTAAGGTAAAAATGAAAAATGGAAAAGGAGAAGAGGTTTGTACAGGAATAATCGCAGGAATGGTAATTTCTAAATAAATGAAAAAACGTGTCGTAATTGCTGGTCTTGGTGTTGTTGCTCCAAATGGAGTAGGACTTGATGCGTTTAAACATGCCATCAAAAATGGAATTTCGGGAATCAAGCACGACGCTGAGTTGGAACGATTGCAATTTTCTTGTCAAATAGCAGGAAAACCAGAGATTTCTACTGAACTAGCATTGCAATACTTCTCTGAATTGGAATTGCGAAATTTTAATTCTACTGGGATTTTATATGGCGTAATTGCTGGAATTGATGCATGGAAAGATGCTGGTTTATCGTTGGAAATAAATGAAGAACCAGATTGGGACAGCGGAACTATTTTTGGTACCGGAACTTCTGGAATTGATAAATTTCGCGAGAGTATTTATAAAATAGATGATTTTCAAACGAGAAGATTAGGCAGCACCGCCGTGGCTCAAACAATGAATAGTGGTGTGAGCGCTTATTTGGGAGGGAAATTAGGATTAGGAAATCAAGTCTCCACTAATTCTTCTGCTTGTACGACTGGAACCGAAAGTATTTTGATGGGTTATGAAAGGATAAAATCAGGGCAGGCAAAACGCATCTTGGCAGGAAGCACAAGCGATTCGGGACCTTATATTTGGGGTGGCTTTGATGCAATGAAAGTTTGTACTTTTAAGCACAATGAATATCCAGAGCAAGGCTCAAGACCAATGTCTGCAAATGCTTCAGGATTTGTTCCGGGAAGTGGAGCAGGAGCTTTAGTTTTAGAAGATTTAGAAAGCGCATTGAATAGAGGTGCTACAATTTATGCTGAAGTTTTGGGAGGAAATATAAATTCTGGCGGGCAACGAGGTTTAGGAACTATGACTGCTCCAAATCCTATAGCCGTACAGAAATGCATCCAGAATGCTATTGTTAATTCTGGAATTTCTGCTGATGAAATTGATGCGATTAATGGACATTTGACCGCCACATCCAAAGACAGTCTGGAAATTCAGAATTGGAGTGAAGCATTGGGAAGAAAAGGAAAAGAGTTTCCATTTATAAATTCCTTGAAATCAATGGTAGGTCATTGTTTATCGGCTGCGGGAAGTATTGAAAGTGTGGCTTGTATACTGCAATTGCATTACGGATTTGTTTTTCCGAATATCAATTGTGATGATTTGCATCCTGAAATTACAGCAATAATTGATGAATCCAGAATCCCTAGACAATTGATCGAAAAGGAATTAAATATAATTGCAAAAGCCAGTTTTGGTTTTGGAGATGTGAATGGATGCGTAATTTTTAAGAAATACATTTAGTCACATAATGTCAGGTAATTTGAATTCAATGCATTAAAAAAAGCAAAAAATATGAATAAAGAACAAACAATAGAAGAATTAAAAAATATAGTAAAGCCGTATATTCAAAATCAAGAAGCATTTGATTTGCTTACGGAAGATACTGACTTTATCAATGACTTGAAAATCAATTCTGCTAATTTAGTAGATGTTATTTTAGATATTGAGGAGAGATATGACATTGTAATTGATAATGAAGCTATGGAGCGTATGGTGAACGTAAAGTCAGCATTGGAAATTATTGAAACTAAACTATCAGAGAAAAATTAGTGAATCAGCTGAAAAAAAGTCTGTAAAATGATTGGAAACGATATAGTAGATTTGGCTTTAGCCAGAAAAGAAAGTAATTGGAAACGAAATCGGTTTTTAGATAAAATCTTTACTGTAAAAGAACAATTACTCATTGTTGATAGCCAAAATCCTGAAATAATGGTTTGGAATTTATGGTCCCGAAAGGAAGCTGCTTACAAAATCTACAACCGAGAAACAGGAATTAGAGGATATTTTCCTTTGCAACTGGAATGTAGTTATGAAAATGAAATTTCGGGTTCAGTTTCAATAAAAGGGAAAACCTATTTTACTAAAACGATAATTTCTAAGGAATTCGTACATACGATTGCCGTAGTGAAAAAAGATAATTTTGATACCGTCAAAAAATTAAATTCAAACGACACCATCATAAAATCGAATGGAATTCCTTTTATAATTGATGAGCAAACTAAATTGATCAAGCCAGTATCCATAAGTCATCACGGTCGATTTTGGGAAGGAATTACTCTGATTGATTAGAACAAATATTATTTTATTCCCAGCCTTGATTTTAATTTTAAGAATAATAACGCCGTTTTATACGCATCTTCCGCAGATGAATTTCGATCACTTTTAGGAATATTATATACCGCGCAAAGTTCATCAAGAGAAAATTGTTTATCATTAATATCATGCAGTTTTCTATGCATAATATCAACATCTAAAGCTTCATTTTTCAATCTTCCACAGTCAAGTCGTTCTAATGCAGCGTTGATCATTTCTACATCAAAATCAATGTGATGACCCACTAAAACGGAATTTCCGATAAACTCTATCAATAATTTTATGGCTTCGGCTTCGCCAAGTTTTTTCATTTTGCTTTCCACCAAAAATTCGTTTGAAAGACCGTTATCATGAAGAAACTTGTATTGTAGCAACACAGCCTCGAAACTATCCCCAATAACAATACTATTATCGATTACAGAAAAAGAACCAATAGATAAAATAACATCTTTGACAGGATTCAAGCCCGAAGTTTCTGTAGATAAAACAACAAATCGGCTTGATTTCTTATCAAATTTAGAAAGATAGGTTTTCCAAAATTCTGGATATTCTTTATTAATACTTTTTAACCAGTCTAACATAATTATGAAAATTGAGTAAGTTGAAATTTATTTTTTATTAATTCTTCCAATTCTCTCATAGGAGCCAAAGCATTCTTTAATTTTTCCTTATCAATTTTTGATAATTCATTCAAATTTATAAATTGACCTGAATTATCATTTTTTAAGCCTTCTAAGGTTCTGAATTTTGATAAAATCAAAAAGGCTTCAGCACAATTAAGGTAAATTTCAGCATGTTTAGGATCTGCAATTGCTAACTGCTTGAATCGCTGAAAGGTGTTGTTGATTCCTCGAATATCAAAATTTAAGGTAAACAAACGAGCACCATCAATTAGCGGCATCAAAGCACGTGTTTTTATATCAAATTTATCTTTGTTTGGACCTTCTTCTTCCACAATGAAATTTTTGAAAAAAGTCAGTGGTGAATTTTTTCTCAAAGCATCGTTTCCTAAGAAATCAAAGAACAAAGTGTTATTTTTTGCATTTTTAAAAACAACATTTCCAATAGCATCTTCGATTCTTTGTTCTCCAAAAGTGATTTCGTAATCAAAGAAAATACTGCTTAAATCATTGCTATTTTCACCTGGAGTATTCATCCAGCTGTCGTATTGTTTTGTCCAATCAGTCAATGATTTACACCAAAGCATATTGCTTCCCATATGTCCGTTTGGGCATAATTCATAACCAATTTTTTCAAGCGTAGCTGTTGTTCGTTTTCCAAGTTTAAGAAAATAATCTTTTACCTCACGATATTTATCAGCCGAAACATCTTCGAATATTAAAATACTATCTTGATCAGTTAATAATAGCTGTTCTTTTCTTCCTTGACTTCCAATACTTAGCCAGGCAAAACGGGCAGGAGGTGAGCCTAAATCTAAAATGGATAACTCTACAGAACGTTTAATTATTGCTAAATTAATTTCGCTGGCAATATTAAAAACGTGAGAAAGCGGTATGTTTTTAGAAATAGATGTTTGAATCAAATCTGTTAAACGTTCTCGAATTTGTTTTAATTCTTTAGGATTTTGGGAACGCTTAATTTCTTTAATTAAAACACCTGGATTATTTGCTTGCGCAACTATCAAATCATGTTCAGAAATGACTCCTTTTACATCAGATTTATCAGTTCCGTCGTATGTTACACATAAATGGGTCACATTATGTTTCAACATAAGCAGTTGAGCTTCGGCCAAGGAAACATTTTCTACAACAGTAATAACGGGAGATGACATTATTTTATCTATTGAAACGGTTACAGGAAATCGACCGGTTGCAATTTTGGAACGCATATCACTGTCAGTCACTATTCCTATTGGAAAATTATTGTCACAAACGATAACATTGTTTTTTAATGTTTCAGTCATTAACTGAGCAACTTCTTGCGCAATTGCAGTAATAGTTGTTTTTAATGGTGAAATAGTATAGGATAAAGATTGAAAATATTGCATTTCCGACTGCTGGTCAGAATAGAAAACATTGTCAGAGATAAGTTTACCTCTTAAATTTTCTTTGTCATTTGGATTTCGCGTATTTGTTGCAAAACTCTCCAGCAAAAAGTTTAGTACTTCTGAATTATTCACCACAAAAGGACGAAAAGTAGCGATTGGTATAGCATAAACAATACTTTCTTCTCTTGCTTTGGCTGTCATCATGTAATTATTCTTGGCAAAAAAGGGACGTAAACCAAAAATATCACCTTCATGACACTTATTTAATAAAGTTTCTTCAGAATCTGAAATCACAGATAAATTGATAGTACCTGACGCAACAACATAAAAACTGTCATGCAAAACATCATTAATTTGGAATAATGTTTTATGTTTTTCTAAATTAACAACGCGAATACTTGTAGCTATTTCGGATAACTCCTCAAATGTCAAATGATTAAATGGTGGATATTCCTTTAAAAAATCGGCAATGTGCTCAGCAATTGTATTCATAAGTTGGTCAAATAAATGGTGTATTGTTTGTAAAAATAATAAAATAATAAATCATAATACCGTCATTACAGCAGTAAAACAACTAATTTATAAACTTCATAATATTTTCTTAAAATTAAGGGGAATTATGCTAAATTAAATGAAGTTATTTTATTTTTATAAGCAAAACTAAATCATTTTAAATCATGAGATTACTTAAAAAAATTCACCATTTGCTTATTGCATTTTTGATTATTAATTCTTTAAATGCCCAAGAAAAACCAACCAGCACAAAAGAAGTGGTTACTGGAAAAATTAATGGCGCTACAATTACAATTAATTATGGTAGTCCATCAGTCAGAGCAAGAGAAATTTGGGGTAAATTAGTTCCATTTAATCAAGTTTGGCGTGCAGGTGCAAATGATGCAACAACTTTTGAAACCGACAAAGAAATTACTGTTGAAGGATCAAAATTACCTGCAGGAAAATATTCTTTTTTTGTTTTACCAAATGACAAGGAATGTATCATAATTTTCAATAATGAAGCGAAACAATGGGGAGCTTATAAATACAAAGAAAAAGAAGATCAACTAAGAGTTACAGTTAAGCAAAAAGTTGCAAAATCTAAAGCTGAAAAATTAGCGTATACAATTGATAAAAATACTATCACTTTGAGTTGGGATAATTGGGATATTCCGGTTTCTGTAAAATAAGTTTCTTTTAAATTATAAAACAGCATCACCAATAGGCGATATCACCAATAGGCGATGCTGTTTTTATTTGGTTGAATATGTAATTACAAATATTTAATAATAAATTCTATTTTACATAATATAAATTATAGTGCATTTTAATACAATGGAATATTACAGCTTTCTCAGCAATTTAAATGCATTTGACGCTATTATCATTGATGAGTTGTTTATTGATATGAAAGAACCGAACAATAAATTATTATTATTCGGTTCTTTTAATATTGTTCGGTTCTTTTAATAAAGCTAAACTATTGCATCTGCAACATCTAAAACTTTAATTTTCTTAGATGCTTTCAACGTACTATATCCATAATACGCAACAACAGCCAAACAAATTAAAGGTAAAATAAAAGAAAAATTCACTTCAGGAATAAAGCCAAATAATTTAATATCAGCAAAACCTGAACCTCCTAAATCCAAAATACTTCCTTGCATAACCGGCATTAATGCGCCACCAACGATAGCCATAACTAAACCTGCAGACCCAATTTTTGCTTCGTCTCCCATATCTTTTAGTGCAATTCCATAAATTGTTGGAAACATAATCGACATGAAAATAGAAATACAAACCAGCGAAATTAATCCAGGCATTCCTTGTAAAACAATTGCTCCGGTTGCACAAATCACGCCTCCAATACCAAAAACCATTAATATTTTTGATGGATTTATGGTTTTCATCAAACCAGTTCCAATCCATCTGCCTAATAAAAATAAAATCATGGCCGCTATGTTGTAATATGTAGCTGTTAATTCTAATCTGAATGTTTTATTGATGTTGTCTACGTATTGAAAAATAAAGGTCCAACACATAATTTGTGCACCTACATAAAAAGCCTGTGCAATAACCCCATGTTTATAATTTTTATTTGCAAATAACTTTTTGAATGATTCAGATACAGACATTTTATCTTCTTGTGCCGTTTTAGGCATTTTTGTTAAAATAATAATGATCAAAATTACTAAGACAAAAATTCCTAATCCAATGTATGGAATGCTAATTACATCTAAATCATTTTCTCGAATACTCGCTAATTCACTTGATGTTAATGCTTTGTAGGCTTCTTGCGAATAATCATCTGATTTTATTTCTTTGATGACTAAAAACTGCGCCATGACCAATCCGGTTATTGCTCCAATTGGGTTAAATGCCTGCGCTAAATTCAAACGTTGCGTTGCAGTTTCTTTATTTCCAAGGAATAAAATCAAAGGATTTGAAGTGGTTTCAAGAAACGCTAAACCACACGTAATCACCCATAATGAAACCAGGAAAAAAGTATAACTTTGGTAATGTGCCGCGGGATAAAATAAAAAAGCGCCAGTTGCGTATAATAAAAGTCCTAATATTATTCCTGATTTATAGCTGTATTTTCTAATGAATAATGCCGCCGGCAATGCCATAAAGAAATAGCCAAAATAAAAAGCAAATTGTACTAATGAGGCTTGTGTATTCGAAAGTTCAGGCATCACTTTTTTGAAAGTAGAAACCATCGGAGTTGTTAAATCATTGGCAATTCCCCACAGCGCAAACAGTATTGTTATTATTATAAATTGAAAGACAAATTCTTTACTGACTACAGGGATTTTTTTGAATTGGTTCATTGTTTAGTTGGTTTAATTTGTTAATTAAGAATCACAGCGGATTCATTGGTTTTGGATTCTGTTTGTTCAAAGCCACATAAAAAATCATCTATTTCCGACTGAGAAATTACTGGGTTTGCTCCTTCGTTTTGAGCGACAATTGCGCCAACAGCACTAGCGAAATTGATAGCATATTGAGGATCTTCTCCATTCATTAACATTATGATTAACGACGCTAAAAATGAATCTCCAGAACCCACAGTATCAACTACATTTACTTTGAAACCACAGTTATGATAAAAGGTGTCATTACAATATAAAACTGCTCCATGTGATCCTAAAGTGACACAAACCGTATCAGTATTGGTTTCCTTAGCAATGAATTTAATATTTTGCTCTAATGACTTTTTATTTGAATTTAAATCCTCGCAAATTTCATTTAACTCATCATCATTAAACTTTATGAAATCAGCAGCATGCAATAAATCCAAAACATTTTTCTTGGTATAATGCGGAACTCTTAAATTCACGTCAAATATTTTATATTTTGCAACAGCTAAAAGTTGTTCCAATGTATTTCGGGAAACTGAATCCCTTGAAGATAAACTTCCGTAAACAAAAAAGTCTGCTTTTTCAACAATTGAAATATTCTCATTTGAAGTTTCAATTTTGTCCCATGCCGAAGGATAATTAATATCATACGAAGCATTTCCTTTTTCATTCAAAATAACGTTGACTAAACCCGTTGGATAATTATCTTTTACTTGAACTGCATCGGTGTTAATTCCCGAAACATTCAAATATGTTATTAATTCTTTTCCGTTTAAATCGTTCCCTACTCCACTGATAACGGAAACCTCCCCTCCTAGCGAATTTAATCTTGAAGCCACATTTAGCGGAGCTCCACCAATTTTTTTATGCTCCAGAAAAACATCAAAAAGGATTTCTCCAAAACAAACACCGTTTAATTTCTTTTTCATTTGTTGTGATTTTTTGTAAAAAAGCATTGAATAATTACTTTTTTAGGTTTAATTATTTTTGATTCGTATACCATTTATTGACCATTTCCCTCATGAAAACGAGGCTGCCTTTAGCAAGATCTTCCGAGTTGTATTTTGAAGGTCTCCACAAGGAAGTTGGGCCAACTAATGCTGTGATTTGTGAAGAAAAATTCTCCAGAACAAGTGGGCCTTGATAGTTAATAGCAGCCAAAGCTTTAAAAAAATCATCCCAATGCACGTTGCCTTCACCAGTCATACCACGATCACTTTCTGTTATATGCACATGTTTTAACCTGTTTCCTGCACGAATAATAGGATCGTAGAAATTTCGTTCTTCAATATTCATGTGAAACGTATCCAGATGTAATCCTATATTAGTTGTTCCAATGGATTCAATCATATCCAGCACTTCATCAGCAGCAGTAAAAACATAACTTTCATACCGATTAATGGGTTCGGGAGCAATAGTGATATTGCTTTTGTTAGCATAATCAGCAACTTCAGTAAATACTTGCTGAATGATTATCCTTTCTTCTTTGGTACAAGGATTCCCGGTAAATGTTCCAATAGCGGAATGCAAAACACCTCCTAAGAAATCACCATCCATTTCAGCTACTTTGTCAAGAGCTGATTTTATAATCGAGGTTGCTTGTTCCGGATATAAAGGAATGTGACAGTTTGCGGGTAAATTCAATGTACAACGACCTGAAATGCGGTTTTCGTCAAGTGATTTTTTTGTTTTTTTAGCATCGAAATCCAATGAAGCGGGTAAAATAATTTCAAGCATATCAAAACCATATTCTGCGGTTTTTTCTATTGCAAAACGACCTCCTTCGGCACTCCATCCAGGGATAAATGATAAAATTGTTGTTCCAAAAATTGGCATATTTATATAATTTTAGATTTATTTCTATTTTAAAACAACCACCATTCTGTTTTTACTCCAATAAAAGAGCCCCAACGCTTTTGGTTTACTTGTAAAAACGGAGAATAGTTATTATTGCGAGCGTAATCGTTGTAGTGCGCCAGCGTGCAAACAAGACGAATGTGAGGACGACTCCAAGGATCTTTTTTTCCTAATGGCACAATGGTGGGAGCAAAAGAAAATTTCCACATATTAGCTTCTGGATTATCGCCATCTTTTCGAACGGCATAATGTACTTCTTCAATTAAGTGTAACCATTTCGATACATAATAGAAGCTTCTGAAGCCAACTACGAAATCAGTTTTTTGATTGTATAATTGATTTCCGTTGAAATACTCGTCCGTATTCGTGCTGGCAGAACCACCTTTACTTTTGGTAAAAACGCCATATCCATTGATGCTGAATTTTTGCGAAAGGTTTAGCAAAAAATGTTCTACCATGGTGAAAGAATAGGCATTCGTATATTTTCCTTCAGAATCTGGTGCTCCGTAAGTTGCCCAAGTAAAAGTGTTTCCATTATCTCCTCCATTTGCAATTCCGGAACCATATCGTACAGAAAGTTGATTGAATGAACCTGGTAAAGCGGTTTTTAACGGTTTGTTGTATTTAATTCCTGCAACCCAACCTTTATCGGATGGGTAATTTTTTGAAGCATTTTTTGAATTGGCAGAAACATAATGAAACTCACCCAAAAGTTTGATGACATTATCATTTTTCAAATGAAAACTGTGCTCTCCTATCCAAACCATACGTTGGCGAATGGCAGGATTTGTCGCACCTGCAACGGTAACTTCGTAATTATAAGGATACACATTTGTTGAATCAGCAGAAGCGGGCATCAACATCGTCAGTTCCGTATTTTTATGGCTTACGCCAAAACCTTGCGCAGAGTGATCATCAAAATAAAAATAATCGCTGATGTGAATGTCATCATAACGACGGAAACGTGATCCTGCCCAAGCCGACCATTTGCTTCCCATGATATTTCGGGCTTCAATATACGCTTCGGGAAGGATAAAAGTCAAGCCGTTATTGGAACGGGAACTTACGTTCCCTATAAATTGTCCATTAGCTGAGTACATTCCTAAACGCATTTGAAAAGTTACGTTTGTGCTGTCTTTACCGTCAATTTTTGGAGTAAAATGTATGGCTGGCAATATATCGATATAGTCGCTTTGCTCCATTCGACCTCCTAATGAACCTTGACCGGAAAGATTCAACGGTTTCCACATATTTCCTTCTCCATTTGGCGAAAGCCCAACTCCAATTCTACCCGTTGTTCCTAATGAAAAATTCGAATTAGTGATCACTACCTGTGAATAAATTGGTATAAATAGGATTGAAAATAAGAAAGTAAAAAGTATTTTTTGCATGTAAGTGTTTATTAAAAAAAATGGCTTGAATAAGTTTTTTGGCAGTTTTAAGTTTGTAAAAATGGCACGTATAGGTATTGAAATTTTGTTATTTAATGCTTCTAAAATATTCAATACGCCAATTGATTTATGGTATAAAATTTAGATTTATGAATAGTTTTATGGTTTTTAAATAATAAGCGTCATTTTGAATATTATTTTTCAAATGTATTATATTTTTTTAATTTGCAATAAAAAAAACTAAATAAATATCTAAAATTGGCAAATATAAGCTTGATTATGTACTTTTTTAATAAATATGAATTAATTTGTTATAAATAACATATAACGTAATAGTGACGTTTAATTTTATAAATGAACAATATTACTAAAAAAATATAATTACAAATAAATCATTAGTTTTGTAGTACTAAAAGATGTTGTAAAACATTGCGTCTTTCAAAAACTAATTATATTCTTTGTTCTCATATGATGTCTAAAATAATTCCAAATATATCTGTAGACTGCGTCGTTTTTGGGTTTGACGTCAATACTAAATCACTTAACGTATTGTTGATAAAACGCTATTTAGAATCTAAGGAAAATCACGAGCCATTGGTTAATGATTATGTTCTTACGGGATATCATACATTAGAGGATGAAACCATAGATGAAACTGCTACCAGAGTTTTGAAGGAGTTAACAGGACTTGATAATGTCTATAAAAAACAATTTAAGGTTTTTGGAGACCCAAATCGTTTGATGAATGAAAAAGATGTTATTTGGGCCAAAAATGAAAATTTTAATGAGCGAACGATAACTATAGCCTATTATTTTTTATTAAAAACTCAAGAAGTTAATTTAGAAAATAACAAACATAATCCGCAATGGTTTCCAGTTAATGATTTGCCGGAATTAGGATTTGATCATAAAGATATTATCAATGAAGCCTATGCCGATTTAAAAGAAAAAGCATTGTACAAGCCTATTATTTTTGAGCTTTTGCCTGATAAATTTACCTTCAAAGAATTGCAGGATACCTACGAATCCATATTAGGAAACGAAATTGACAACAGGAATTTTAGAAGAAAACTGCTGACAAAAAAGTATATTATTGAGCTGGATGAAAAGCAAGTAGGTGTATCTAAAAGACCTTCTCAACTCTTTATGTTCAGCAAAGATGTTTATCAAAAAATTTATAAAGAAACGTATTTAATTAATATTTAGATTACTGTTTTTAATAGTCTGAAAATAAATTAGTTAGATAAAACTATGAATCTTTCAAATCTGATAAAATTAAATGTGTTGTTGGTTCTCCATAAACCAAAAGTCTGTCGATAAATTGTTGCAGATGCAATTGGTCAACTAAAACAACTTTCATGAAAATATTATGTGTTCCGGTAATTCTATAAACTTCATATATTTCAGGAAACTGGTTCAAATCATCACAAAATATTTTAAGCTTTCCACTAAATAATTTGAACATAATAAAAACTTCTAAGCCAAAGCCGAGTTTTTTATTATCGAGTTGAACATTATAACCTTTTATAACTTCAGTATCTTCTAGTTTTTGAACCCGTTCTCTAACTGATGATGGCGAAAGTCCTATTTGTTTGCCAATTTCTACAAACGAAGTTCTCGAATTAACTTTGAGACTTTCTATTATTTTTAAATCAAGCGCATCTACCATAAATAAATTTTTAATATAGGCTAAATTACATTTATATTATGGAATAATGACACTAAATCCGTGGATTAAATTTTAGTTTAGCTGGGTGTTATTCTAATTTTGCACTATGGATATGATGTTATTGCTGCTTACTATTGGAATTTTTACTGGCTTTTTTGTTCAAACTATTACCGGATTTGCGGGTGCTTTAATTGCATTACCGTTTTTACTATTTGTAATGCCACTACCGGATGCAATTGGGTATTTATCTATATTCTATTTTATTTCTACACCTATTCATGTGTATAAAGAATGGAATTATATAGACAAGCCTCTTCTTAAAAAATTAGCTTTATCTTCATTTTTTGGACTACTGATAGGAATTATAGTATTAGCATACGGCCAGCCCGTAATTCTAAAAAAAGCGTTGGGTGTATTTATAATTCTGTTTGTTTTAAATAGTTTAAAAGCAAATAAAGAGATACAGTTAATCTCAAAAATGAAATATTTTTTTGGCTTTTTAGGCGGTTTCTTTTCGGGTGTTTTTTCAACTGGCGGACCTTTATATTTAGTAATTGTAAAAAACGAAACCTCAGATGTGAAGACTTTACGTGCCACTATGTTTGGTGTTTTGGGTTTGATAACATTCATGCGAATTCCTGTCCTTGCTTTCGAAGGGATTTTAACCTTAAATCAATTGTACAACTCATTGTATGTTTTGCCTTTTTTCATACTTGCTTTGATATTGGGTAAAAAAGTATACTTAAAATTAAATGAGCTTTTTTTAAAGAGGATTATGCTTGGACTTCTTTTTCTGTCCGGAATTATGTTATTGATTAAAAATTAATTGCTTCATTTCATGCAATCTGTTTTTGCAACAGTTTAAATTTATTGGATCTAACATTTGATTCGCCTTTTAAATATTTACCTTTGCAAAAATTAAAAAAGATTTCATGACTGATACCGTAATGACAAAAGCTAAATATTTAAAATTAATTCTAATTTTAGGTTCACTGACAGCACTTGGTCCATTTTCAATTGACATGTATTTGCCTGGTTTTGCAGGAATCGCCAAAGATTTGAATACTTCTGTTGCTAATGTTTCCATGACTCTTTCCAGTTATTTCATTGGAATTTCTGCTGGACAATTGCTTTACGGACCATTATTAGACCGTTTTGGACGAAAAAAACCACTTTTTATAGGACTCTTAGTTTACATTTTAGCTTCTTTAGGTTGTGTTTTTGTAACCGATATTGATACTTTCATAGGTTTGCGTTTTATTCAGGCTATTGGCAGCTGTGCAGCGACTGTAGCATCTGTTTCTATGGTTCGTGATTTATTTCCTGTGAAAGATATTCCAAAAGTATTTTCTTTACTAATGTTAGTGGTTGGGCTTTCGCCAATGTTAGCGCCTACAGTTGGAGGTTATATAACAGAAGATTATGGCTGGCATACGGTCTTTTTTATATTGATGTGCATGGGAATTTTGATTCTTTTAGCAGCTCAAATTGGGTTACCAAATACGTTTAAGCCAGACACTTCAATTTCATTAAAACCAAAACCAATTATTTCAAATTTCATCAGTATTGTAAAGGAACCACAGTTTTACACCTACGCGTTTACGGGTGCTATCGCTTTCTCAGGATTGTTTACATATGTAGCGGCCTCCCCTATTTTATTTATGGACATTTTTAAAGTTGACGGAAAAACGTATGGTTGGATATTTGCTTTTATGTCATTAAGTTTCATTGGTGCCAGCCAGCTGAATTCATTCTTGTTACGAAAATTCACGAGTGAACAAATGATTTATGGCGCATTAATCACGCAATCTTTCATTAGTATTTCATTTCTTATTTTGGCAATGAATGATCTTTTGGGTTTATATGAAACTATTGCGATGTTATTTTTGTTCTTAGCGTGTTTAGGGATTTCAAATCCAAATACAGCGGGACTTACCCTTGCTCCTTTTTCAAGAAATGCAGGAAGTGCTTCGGCATTAATGGGGGCTATTCAGTTAGGATTAGGAGCATTAGCTTCTTTTGCTGTGGGTATTTTTGTTAAAAATTCAATGTTGCCAATGGTTATGATTATGGCTGTTTCAACAATTCTGGCTTTGATTATTTTAATTTTCGGAAAACGAAACATAAAAAAAACTATTACAACTTCTCATGATGAAGGAGTTGCAATAGTTCATTAATTATAGATTTGATTTATTGTTGTTTTGGCTCCGTTTTTATTTTTTTATCGGGTCTGATAATCATACGTAACGATTGATCTTTAGCAAAATAAGCAAT
The DNA here is from genome assembly GCF_003633605.1 of Flavobacterium sp. 120. NCBI lineage: Bacteria > Pseudomonadati > Bacteroidota > Flavobacteriia > Flavobacteriales > Flavobacteriaceae > Flavobacterium > Flavobacterium sp. 120. Next base: position 1,530,403 of record NZ_RBKZ01000001.1, read on the forward strand.
CATCCAATTGAAGAATGTTTTCACTCTGTTGCGATACGTTATCAATGAAATGAGGTGAATAAATAACCAAATTATCCAGGCAAAAAATCCTTTGAAATGCATTTTTGGTTTTGGTAAATCAACCACAGCCTTATTTTTACCAATAATAGCCATAGATCCTTTATCATTATATTTAAAGGGTTTTAATGGCTTTTTTTGACTCATTAGTTTAAAGTTATCAGCCAAATTTATTCCTTGCTGAATAGCAACTTGTGCCACTTGCGGATGACCATTAGGAAAAGCTTCATCTGTAAGTTGAATACAAGTATCGCCTATTGCATAGATATTTTCAGTGCCGTTAACTTTATTAAAAGCATCAGTAGCCATTCTTTTTCCGCGACCATAACTTTCTGCAGGAATTCCTTCGAAAACTTTAGCCGAAACTCCTGCTGCCCATATTAAATTTTTGGTTTGAATTGTTTCACCGTTTCCAAAATATACCGTGTCATCGATATAATCAACCACAGTTGTATTCAATTTTACCACAACACCTAATTTTGTCAGCGCTTCCAGTGTATCTTCCTGTGAAGCTTTACTCATTGGAGATAACACAGCATTGGCGCCATCAACCAGATAAATATTACTTGCCGTAGTACTTAATTCCGGATATTCTTTCAGTAAAATATTTTTACGCATTTCAGCAAACATTCCTGACACTTCAACACCTGTTGGACCTCCACCGGCAACAACAATGGTTAACAATTTTCTGCGTTCGCGAATGTCTTTACAAATAGCTGCTTTTTCTAAATTTTTCAATAATGTATTACGCATCACAATGGCATCATTGAGCGTTTTCATTGGAATGGCATTTTTCTTTACGTTTTCCATTCCAAAATAACTCGTTTCGGCACCAGTGGCAAAAACCAAGTAATCGTATGTTAATTCGCCATTATTGAGAATGATTTTATTTTCTGAAGGATTAACTTTTAATAAATTTCCCAGACGGAATTGTAGATTTTTTTTACCCGAGAAAAATTTTCGAAAAGGGTAACTGATACTTGAAGGTTCTAAAAAAGCGGTAGCAACCTGATATATTAGTGGCGGAAAGAAATTATAATTGTTTTTGTCAACGAGTGTTACATTGACTCCTTTTTCATTTACTAGTTCTTTAGCAAGATTTAATCCTGCAAATCCTCCTCCTATTATTATAATTTCCATATTGTATTTTATAGTCTAAAATTAAAAAAGCATCCATAAATATACGTTATTTATGGATGCTGATAAAATATTAAATATTAAAAAAACTTTAAATGTTTAGTTCTTTTTTAGTCTTTTAACGGGCTTTTCTATAGGTTCATTTTTATTTTGAAGGATGTAATTAGCCAATAATTTTTCAATTAATTCATCTTTAGTCAAATGATGAAAAACCGTTTTTATTTTTTCTTTTAATTCTGGGGCTACATCATGATTGGGTTTTGTCTTGAAAATTTGCTTCGCCCATAATAACGTATTATTTTCTTCGATGCTGGCAACAGTTGGTTTCTTGAATTGAGTAAATTTAATTCCCAACTCTTTTTCGAAATCAGCAATTTCCACTACTTCTTCCGGTTGTAAAACCGTCAAAGAAAGTCCCTTTGCTCCTGCTCTGGCTGTTCTTCCGCTACGGTGTACATACGCTTCGTAAACATCCGGCAAATGATAATTAACTACATAAGAGATTTCTTTTACGTCAATTCCTCTTGCCGCTAAATCCGTCGCTACTAATATATTGATATGTCCTTCACGGAATTGCTCCATGATTCTGTCTCTAATTCCTTGTGATAAACTTCCGTGCAATGCACCCGAAGAAAATCGGTTGATGGCTAAGTTTTTAGCTAATTTGTTGACTGCAGCTTTCGTTTTGCAAAAGATAATTCCTCGTTCTCCTTCTTTAGAATTCAAGAAATGCATTAAAACATCTAGTTTTTCAATAGGATCCACCACAATATATTCATGGTCAATTCCTTGATTTCCTATCGTTTCCATGTTGGCACTAACTTGCACCACATTTTTATTTAAATAGTTCTGAATTAATTGCTTAATGGTTCCTGGCATGGTTGCCGAGAATAAAAAAGTATTGTGAGTTTTAGGTAATTCAGATACAATTTCATCTAAACTTTCTTTTAGAATAGTTACCATTTCATCGGCTTCATCGAGCACGAGGAATTTGGTTTCTTTTAAGTTTATTGCTTTGCGCTGAATCAAGTCAATTAATCTTCCCGGAGTTGCCACAACAATGTGCGTTGGCAATGAAAGTCTTTCGATTTGAGGTTTTATCGGAATTCCTCCACAAGTTGCTGCAATAGAAACTTGAGGTAAATATTTAGCAAAATCTTCTAAGTTTCTAAAAATCTGGTGGCCTAATTCACGAGTTGGAACTAAAATAACAGCTTGTACAACAGGTAAATTAGTATCTATTAATTGCAAAATAGGCAATCCAAATGCTGCCGTTTTTCCTGTACCTGTTTTAGCAAGTCCAACCAAATCCGCAGTGTTTGATAAAAGTAACGGAATTGTTTTTTGCTGAATTTCTGTTGGTACAACAATTTTCAATTCGGTAATCGCTTTTAATATGGGTGCTGAAATTCCTAAATCAGAGAATTGTTTTGGCATTTTTTTGGATTTTATATTTTATAAAAAATAGTTGTTTTGTAAACGTAATTTTTAGCCCCGATAGCAGTGAAAATCCTTTTATTTTTTCTTTAAAAATAAAAGATTGTAACGAATAGCGGGATTAGCTCCTTGAAAAGAAAATATTAATCTTCATCCGGTTCGTTCATGATTTTCTCACGATATTTTTTCCCGGTTAACAATACCAGTTTCAATTTGTAATCGTCAACAAGCCACTCTCGGTAATTTTTACTGCACTGACTCAAACATTTTGAATAGCGCTTGATGCGGCAATCGATATCATCATCTAACAGTTTCCCTAATGCTTTCGCTTCTTGCAGGGTTTCAGAATTATCAACACACATGGCAGCGTGCTGTTTCAATGATTTTTCCAGTACTTCTTTGGAACGTAAATTTTGTTTGATGATGAGTTTGTGCTCTTCATCAACATCAAAAGTCACGACTTCGGTTTTACTGAATTTTGCTCTTACATCAGGCGGCATACTGTATTTAAAATACAATTCGATTTCTGTATCATCACGTAAATTCTCTAAGTAAAACTCTGGTGATTTAAAGATGTGTTGCCAGTTTACCGGCTCACTCCACAATCCGAATCGTGCTGCATTATTACCTAAATCGATAACGCTAAAAGTATCTTTATTAGGTAGTTTTCTGGAACCACGACCAATCATTTGGTAATATAAGGTCAATGATTTTGTCGCTCTGTTCAGAATAATGGTTTCTACAGTAGGTTCATCAAAACCTGTGGTAAGAATTCCAACCGATGTTAGAATTGCATCCGGCGTATGCTTGAACCAATGTAAAATATCTTTTCTTTCCTCGTTATTACTGGTGTTGTCTAAGTGACGAATCGCATAACCGGCTTCTCTAAATGTTTCATACACATATAAAGATGTATTGATTCCATTATTGAAAATTAAGGTTTTCTTGCCTAAAGATTTCTCGGTATAGGCATGCAATAATTTTTCCTGCATCGCCATATTCGTGTACAAATCATCAGATGATTTAACGGTGTAATCCCCATTGATACCGACTTTTAACGAAGTCAATCCTACATCATAACTATACGTGACTGCTTTTGCCAAAAATCCATTTGCTATCAAAGAACTAATGGTGTCCCCTACGATTAATTCATCATAGCTTTCATGCATTGGTAATTTAATATTCGAACTTAAAGGTGTTGCGGTAACGCCTAATATGAATGCGTTTTTGAAAGAGCTCAATAATTTTCTGAAGGAATTGTAATGCGCCTCATCAATGATTACCAATCCTACATTATCTAAATGGAGTTTTTCATCGTTGATACGGTTTTTCAAAGTTTCTACCATGGCTACAAAACAAGAATAATCGTTTTGGTCCGGAAGTTCTTTTACTTTACTGTTGATGATTTTGTTTTTTACATCAAAACCCTTCAACATTTTTGAAGTTTGCTTACACAACTCAATTCGGTGTGTTAAAACAACTACTTTTTTATCGTGTTGTGATAAATAACGGCGTACTATTTCTGAAAAAACCACAGTTTTCCCACCACCAGTAGGCAGTTGATATAACAAATGGTGTTGTGGAGGCGCATTATCTATGCGTTCAAATATGGCATCAATATCGCCTTGTTGATACGCATAAAGTTCTTTTTTGTCTTCGATTTCTATTTCTAAAGTGTTTTGGGACATTGCTTATTGTTGGATTTTTGCAAAAATACACCTAAAAAACAGTTTAATTGTCAATTTTAATTAAAAAAAACAGGATTGATTAAATAAAATTGAATTATGCAACCGCTCAATATTCAAATCGTTCTATTATTGCATTAAACTCCGGTTCGTTGAACCACTTTTGCTCGATGGTTTCGGTATGAATTCCTATTATTCTTGTTTTGAAATCATTGAGTATTCCATTTGCAATCAAGAAAATAACGGCTTGCTCAAAAGAATTGAACATACTTTTAAAAAATAAGTCTTGCTTAACGATATGTTCAGAGGAGAATGTTTGTGCAATTTCGATGTTATAGAGCATTACATCGGCAATTAGGAATGGATCTACGCCCAAAAGTGTAAAATGCTTGATGTATTTTTGGGCAACGGAACGCCTCATTTTTGGTTTACTGCGTCTTCCTGCCTTTTTTAAAGGGTAATATTCATTCGAAATTTTGAGTTTGCATTCCTGCAAAAGTGTTTCTTCCTTTGGATTAAAAACAAAATTATAATAGACTTTTACGGGGCTGAATTTCTCGTACAATTCAATAATTTGTTCTTCGAGTTGCTCCTTATTAAGTTCGGCTAAATATTTTTTTAAATCGCGTTTGCTCATTATCAAAGTTTAAGAACACAAAAGTAATTTACTTTAGGAAGGAATGCATCGAAAATCAATGATAATACTTAATTTTGTCAATTATCACTTAAAATAAAATAAATGCTTAAGATTTTTAAGGTTACAGCAATAGTAGAAGGTATATCTGCCTTATTGTTATTTTTCTTTGCTATGCCAATGAAATACATTTTTAATGATCCTATTTATGTCAAACACATTGGAATGGCTCACGGCGTATTATTTACTGCTTACATTATTTTGGCAACAATTTTAAAGTTTAGTGAAAAGTGGGATTTAAAAAAGTATTTTATCATTTGTATTGCGTCAATTCCTCCTTTTGGGACTTTTTACATAGAAAGAAAATACTTGAAAAATGTATAAATTAATAGAAAAAATATTCAATTTTCTATATCCTATATTCAGAAAATGGGGATTAGGCAGCAGTTTTGCTTCTTACCTGAGTCTGTTTATAAATATTGCTATACTTTGCGTTTTGGCATATGCTATTTATGTAGTCTTTCGTCTTATTTTGGTAACAATTATGGCAGTAATCGCCCAGAAAACTAAAACCAAATTTGATGATTTATTAGTATCTAATAAAACGGCTAAATATATTGCACATTTAATTCCGCTGTTGTTTATTTATAAATCGGTTCCAATCATTCTGGAGCGCTATGAATATTGGGAAGGCGTTTTTGGAAAACTTGTTGGGATTTATATTGTATTGCTTGTTTTATGGATTATCCGAACTATTTTCAATGCATTACGAGATTATTTAAAGCTAAAACCAAGATACAGCGATAAACCTATTGACAGTTTTATTCAAGTAATCATGATTGTTCTCTGGGCTGTTGGGATTACAGTGATTATTTCTAAATTATTTGATATTGATCAAAAAGAGCTTTTAACCATTTTGGGAGCTGTTTCTGCGGTAATAATTTTGATTTTCAGAGATACAATTTTAGGTTTTGTCTCCAGCGTTCAAGTATCTATAAATGATATGGTTCGAATTGGCGACTGGATTACAATGGATAAATTTGGTGCCGATGGAGATGTAATTGAAATCAATTTGGCAACAGTAAAAGTTCGAAATTTTGACAATACAACCACCACAATTCCTACATACAGTTTAAGCTCCGATTCGTTTCAAAACTGGCGCGGAATGCTGAATTCAGATGGAAGACGTATCAAAAGACACATTCTTATTAAAACGAGCAGCATCCGATTTTTGGAAGAAGCAGAATTGAGTGACTTAAAGAAAATACATCTTATATCAGATTATATTGACACTCGAAAATTAGAAATAGACGAATATAATTCTAGCCATAAAATTGATAAATCAATTGCTATTAACGGACGAAATTTGACTAATTTAGGTTTGTTTAGAAAATATATTACAGAATATTTATTCAATTATCCGGGATTAAATAAGGATATGTTGATGCTTTGTCGTCAATTACAATCTACATCACACGGAGTTCCTCTCGAGGTTTATGCCTTTTCACATGACAAGCGATTTGAGAATTATGAGTACATCATGTCGGATATATTCGATCATATTATTGCTTCTGTAAAATATTTTGATTTGGAAATTTTTGAAACGGTATCCGAAAATGATTTCAAAGTATAAAAAATTAAATGCATTCTACATTAAAATGAGCGGAGAAAAAGACTTAGAGAAGTTGCTTAAAACAATGAAACCGGAACATATTTTAGGAGAATATGTTTTTTGTGTGGTTCATGATTTGGCAAATCTAAATCTTAACGATGTCATTATGACATTCAAAGAACAGGAAGGTACTACCATAGTGATCAAGAAGGAATTTGCCGATAGTCTAAAATTAGAATATTCTTTTATTGCTTCTTGGATTACTTTAACAGTTCATTCTTCACTGGAAGCTGTTGGATTAACCGCAGCTTTTTCTAATGCTCTTTCGCAGGAAGGAATAAGTTGTAATGTGGTAGCCGCTTTTTATCACGACCATATTTTTGTAGATAAAAAAGACACTGATAAAACAATGGAAATCCTTAATCGATTTTCAAAGTAAAAGCGAAAATATCAAATCTAATTACAAACGATTCTTAACAAATTCAATTTCGGTTTTTCCGTGTGCTTTTGGTTTTCCGTTACCATCTAAATTTACCATTGTAGTGTGATCTATCGTGATAATTGTTTCGCGTGTCATCATATTTCTAGCTTCACATTTTAGGGTTAGCGAAGTATTTCCAAATTTTAAAACATCAATACCAATTTCTATAATATCACCTTGTTTTGCTGAGCTTCTGAAGTTGATTTCCGACATGTGTTTGGTTACAATTCTGGTATTTTCTAATTGAATAATGGTGTATAATGCCAATTCTTCATCAATCCAAGCCAATAATTTACCTCCAAATAATGTTCCGTTAGGGTTTAGATCTTCTGGTTTTACCCATTTCCTAGTATGAAATCGCATAATTTTTCTTTATATCTGCAAAAATAAACTTTTCTTATGGCTATTTTCTTTATTTTTAAAGAAAAAAAAATGAGCGAACGTGATACTTTTTTAAAAGAATTCAGAGGACAAACAATAGGCTCCGTAACCAATCAATCTTCAACCGAAGAATCATTTCAAAATGAAGTACTTAGACCTATTTTAAAACTACAAAACGATTTGTTTATAGCTTCATTTATTAATTACGTAGCAAAAAACAAAGCAGACTTTTATAGCTACACCGTTGAAAAAAAGTTATCGGTTATAGAAAATGCTATCCAAAAAGACATCAAGTTTAGAAATGCATTAAAAGGAATGATAATCGCATTATTCACTTTGGATGAATATGCCGTTTATATAAAAAACTCGTCAAATATCAATAAAAGAATGATGAGTATGTTAATTGAAAGACTAAAAAGTCAAGTCCAATTGTTTGAATTAAAGGAAAACTAAAAAAAGGAATCTTGATTTTTTTAGTTTTAGAAATATGTTAAAAGGAATTGATTTGTTGTTTATAATTTAAAAAACAGCGACATATCCATTCAAATTTTACAATTAAATTACAATTTGACAATCGTAATGTTTTATACAATAAATCTTAATTAAGTATAAATATTTATGTCATTTGCACGAATTTTTTCATTATAATTGTTAAAAATAAAGTTATGAAGGAAGAATATTTTAAATGGCATTCACCCAATCTTAACAGGGATATTGAAATGTTAGTTTTTGGACACGCAGGATATCCTATTATTTTATTTCCCACTTCTATGGGCAGTTACCATGAAAATAAGGATATGGGATTGATTGATTCCGCAAGATGGTACATCGATCAGGGTTTAATCCAAATATTTTGCCCGGACAGCATTGACAAAGACAGTTTTTACAATAAAAATATTCATCCCATACATCGCATAGAAAATCATGTCAGATATGATAAAATGATTTGTCACGAAATTGTTGAAAAGGTAAAGAATAATACTTCTTCAGGAAAAGTTGTTATGGCAGGTTGCAGTTTTGGTGGGTATCATGCGGCCAATTTTGCGTTTCGACATCCAGGATACGTGAGTCATGTATTCTCGATGAGCGGAGCTTTCAATATTAAAAGTTTTATGGATGGTTTTCACAATGATGATGTGTTCTATAACAGTCCTGAAGATTATTTATACGGACTAGATGATTATGAATTATGGAACATGGATATCGTTTTAGGGACTTCTAACTGGGATATTTGTTTTGATGCTAATCTAAAATTAAGCAAAGTACTGAGTGACAGGAATATTCATCATTGGTTGGATATTCGTCAGGAACGCAAGCACGACTGGCCTGTTTGGAAAGAAATGTTTCCACATTATTTATCAAGAATTAAATTTTTTTAAAATTATAAACGTATCAAGATGAAAAAAATCGGAATTTTATTTGGAATGGAAGACACCTTTCCGCAAGCATTTATTGATCGTGTCAATTCAAAAAATGAAAAAGGAATAATTGCCGAAGCTGTTGCAATTGATAAAGTGGTTCAAAATCAAGACGGTGAATATGCAGTAATTATTGACCGAATTTCACAAGACGTTCCTTTTTATCGTGCTTATTTAAAAAATGCCGCTTTAACAGGAACCAATGTAATTAACAATCCTTTTTGGTGGAGTGCTGATGATAAGTTTTTTAATAATGCTTTGGCAGACACGCTTGGAGTTCCATTGCCAAATACGGTGATTCTTCCTTCAGCTGAACATCCTACCGATACAACCGGAAAATCATTCCGAAATTTAAAATACCCAATGGATTGGGAAGGAATCTTCGACTACATTGGATTTCCGGCTTACATGAAACCATACGCTGGCGGAGGTTGGAAAAATGTATACCGATTAGAAAACAAAGAAGAGTTTTGGGAAAAACATCAGGAAACAGGACAATTAGTAATGATGTTACAAGAAGAAATCGTTTTTACGGAGTATTTCAGAGTGTACTGTTTGGGCTGCAAAGCCGTTCGAATTATGCAATACGAACCTAGAAATCCACATCATTTGCGCTATGTAATTGACGGACCTCCAGTAGATAAAAAGTTATTGGCAACTATAAAAGACTACACTTTGCGTCTTTGTAAAGGTTTAGGATATGACTTTAATACGGTTGAATTCGCAGTTCGTGACGGAATTCCATATGCGATTGATTTTGGAAATCCAGCGCCTGATGCCGAGTTGACTTCGGTGGGTGCTGAAAACTTTGAATGGGTAGTTGAAGAAGCTGCTAAAATGGCTATTGCTGCTGCAAAAAAACAAAAACCAGGAAAGATAAATTTAACTTGGGGAACTTTTATAAAAGATGCCGCTGCCGGGAAATAAGATGCTATAGATTGGCGAATGCCTTAGTCCTGATTAAAGTGAAAATTATTTTTTGTTCTGAACTTTTTCAGGACAAAAAATGATTGAAACGGAAAGTGGACACGAGCGAAGCGAACTGACGGAGTAAATAGCTCCTAAAAAAATAAATTAATGAAAAAATTACCTGTTTTTACACTTGGTGTAGAAGAAGAATATCAAATTATTGATCCTGAAACGAGAGATTTACGCTCGCATTTGTCAAAAATTGTGGATGGTGCCAAAATAATTTTAAATGAGCAAGTTAAGGCCGAAATGCACCAATCAGTGGTGGAAGTTGGAACCAATATTTGCCATAGCGTTAATGATGCCAAAAATGAGATTCGGTTTCTGCGTTCAAAAATCGTTGAATTAGCGGATAAACAAGATCTTATTGTTGGTGGCGCAGGGACTCATCCATTTTCAAAATGGCAAGATCAACCCATAACTGACGATCCCAGATACCACGATATTGTTAATGAATTACAAGATGCGGCACGTTCTAATTTGATTTTTGGAATGCATTGTCACGTAGGTATTGAAAACCGTGAAATTGGTTTGCAATTGATGAATCAAGCGACCTATTTTCTGCCTCACATATTTGCGCTTTCGACAAATTCCCCTTTTTGGGAAGGTAGAAAAACTGGCTATAAGTCGTTTAGAACTAAGGTTTTTGACAAGTTTCCAAGAACTGGATTACCGGAATATTTTGATTCTGTAAGTTCGTATGAAAACTATTTAGATACTTTGGTAAAAACAAATTGTATCGATAATCCAAAGAAAATTTGGTGGGATTTACGCTTGCATCCTTTTTATAATACGATAGAATTCAGGATTTGTGACATGTGTTTAACGGTTGATGAAACCATTTGCATAGTAGCTATTATTCAAGCAATTGTGGCTAAACTCTACAAATTGAATATGAACAATACGAGTTTCAATATTTATCGATTGGCGTTGATTAAGGAAAATAAATTTCGTGCTGCCCGCTATGGAATCGATAATAATATGATTGATTTTGGGCTTCAAAAAGAAGTGGAAACTAAAATGCTCATCTTAGAATTACTAGATTTCATTGACGATGTTGTTGATGAATTGGGAAGCCGTGAGGATATTAATTATGTTCATGAAATTTTGAAAAATGGAACTGGAGCTGACAAACAATTAACTGTTTTTGAAGAAACAGGTGATCTTTGCAAAGTGGTGGACTTTATAACTGGCGAATTTACAAAGGGATTGTAAAATATAAATTATCTTTGCGCATCGTTTTTTAAAAATAGTTATGTCGAATAAAATTATAAAAATAGCGCTTTTAGATATGTACAAAGGGGAACCTAATCAGGGGATGCGTTGTATAATTGATGTTGTAAACAGGTTTAGTCCTGTAATTAGTTTTGAAATATTCGATGTTCGGGTAAAATGTGAATTACCGGATATTAAGGAATTTGATATTTATATTTCTACCGGTGGTCCAGGGAATCCATTAATTGGAGATGGAAATTGGGATGTGAAATATTATGCGTTTATTGATACGTTGAACAAATGGAATAGTGAAAATGCGGTTAAAAAGCATGTACTGTTCATTTGCCATTCTTTTCAAATGGCTTGCTTGCATTTTGGATTGGCCACGGTGACCCGAAGAAATGATACTTCTTTTGGTGTAATGACCATTCATAAAACCAAAGAAGGAGTTACAGATCCTTTATTTGAAGGACTTGCTGATCCTTTTTACGCAATTGATTCCAGAGATTATCAAGTAGTACAGCCTAAGCTTAGTGTTTTTGCCAAAAAAGGAGCTAAAATTATTTCGTTGGAGAAAATTAGAGACCATGTTCAATACGAGCGTGCTATCATGGCGGTTCGTTTTACAGATTATTTTGTAGGTACTCAATTCCATCCCGAAGCAGATCCAATTAGCTTTGTCTCTCATTTAAGAAACAAACAGGCAAAAGAAAAAATTAGGGCTATGAAAGGAAAAAGGAAGTTTAGAAATATGTTGGAAGATTTATTAGATGATGATAAAATATACCGAACTAATGAAACCTTGATTCCAAACTTTCTAAGAACAGCTATTAATGACTTGATGAAAACAAAGAAAATGCTTTCTAATTAATAAATTCATTTCGAGATGATTTCAAAATATCGGGAGTTATTTAATGCTCAATTTACAGAAAAGAAATATCAGGAATTTAAAGATGATATTGCTTCCGATTTTAATTATATGCCTACCTTCCGTTTAGGAGAAACGCCTTTTTTTATTTCGAAAGAGCTTAAAAACCAATTGATTGAAGGTTGTAATGAAGTTATTTCTTTTATTCAAAAAGAAGACTTTAAGTTATTAACAGATAAGTCGTTAGAACTAAATCATAAAGTTCCAAATGAGGATGATCACACCACTTTTTTAGCAATTGATTTTGGAATTTGTGAAGAAGACGGAGCTGTTATTCCTAAACTTATTGAAGTGCAAGGATTTCCTTCTTTGTATAATTATCAGATTAATTTATATGATAAATTCAAGAACCACTATCCATTCCTCAGTGAGTTAACCCCATTTATCAATAACATTGAACCACAGGAATATCTGGATATTTTGGAAGAAGCAATTTGCAATAACCATCCAAAAGAAAATGTTATTCTACTTGAAATTGAACCCGAAAAACAAAATACAAAGATTGATTTTTATTATTGCCGAAGAGATATTGGCATACCGATAGTTTGCGTTACTGAACTCATAAAGAAAGGCAAACAACTGTTCTATAAAAATGAAAAAGGCGATGAAATTCTTGTAAAAAGAATCTATAATAGGGTTATTTTCGATGAATTGGATTTGCGAACGGATTTGAAATTAAACTTTCATTTCTCTGATGAACTTGATGTGGAATGGGCTGGACATCCCAACTGGTTTTTTCGAATCAGTAAATTTATTTTACCATTCTTAAAAGGGAAATATTTCATCGAAACAACTTTATTAAGTGAGCTCAAAGAAATCCCACAAGATTTAGAAAATTATGTTCTAAAACCACTCTTTTCCTTCTCAGGAACAGGAGTTATTTTTCATGTAACAAAAGAGGATATTGAAGCAGTTGTCGAAAAAGAACTTTATATTCTTCAAAAAAAGGTAAATTATCTTCCTATTGTACAATCTCCTGATGGGAAAGTAAAAGCCGAAGTTCGGGTGCTTTGTGTTTGGAAGAATGAAGATGCCGCACCTACTCTATTGTGCAACTTGGTACGATTGAGTCGTGGCGAAATGATAGGCGTAAAATTCAATAAAGACAAAGATTGGGTGGGCGGAACACTTGGATTATTTGAGAGGTAATTATTCATGTTGTCAAGCTTAAAGTTTTAGGACTTATATATCAGTTTAGATTCTCATTCACCTTTTATTTTATTCAAAACAAAGACTTTTATATCTAATTTTATTACCATAATTTAGTTGAGCTAATTAAAATTCATTTTTAAGTTTAATTTTTGGTAATAATGTCATTTTAACGCATTGAAATTCGTTAAAATGGAAATTGATTAAAATTTTATAAGTTAAAACTGATTAAATTAAACTAAAAACAGCAAAAAAAGGGATTTCTACCCCTACTTAATTTTTAAAAATATATTTTTTTTCTTGTTTTAACAGATTACAGATAGTGTTTAATGAATTTTTTAAAGCGATTCCCTTAATAATTTGAAAAAAATGGAATTATTCAATAAATTAACATAAAAAAAATTAAGCTATTTTTTTTTTCTTTATTATTGTAAGGTTATAATAATTTAAGAATAATAAACAATTTTAATAATTAACAAATGAATAGAAGAGAAGCACTTAAAAGCGTTGCGTTTTTGATGGGAAGCGCAATCTCAGCAACTACTATGGGCGTTTTATTTGAAAGTTTTACTTTGCCTGAAAAAGAAAAAAATCGAGTATTTTTTTCCGCTTCGGATGAGGAGGTTTTAGCTGAATTTGCCGATATAATTATACCGACGACAGCATCTTCACCAGGAGCTAAAGCAGCAGGACTTGGCGCTTTTATTCCTATGATGATTAGAGATTGTTATCCAGCACAAATGCAAGAGATTTTTGCTTCAGGAATGAAAGAAATGCAAGCAAAATGCTTGAAAGATTTTAATAAAGATTTCTTGGCTATGTCTATTGAAGAACGTCAGAAATTGATGGGAGCTTTAAAAGATGAAACAATTGCTAATGGAAAAGCACCATCTTTCTTTTTGATTGCAAGAGATTTGACTCTTCTGGGGTATTACTCTTCAGAAATAGGATGTACACAAGCACGTGAATACCTTCCTGTTCCTGGTAGATACGATGGAAGTGCCGATTACAAACCTGGACAAAAAGGTTGGGCTACCAACTAATTGTTATTGGAACCTTTTGTCTTAAACTATTTTATTAAATAAAAAATACTACACGTGAATATAAATACGAATTTAAAAGAGGAAAATACATATGATGCTATTGTAATAGGATCAGGAATTAGTGGTGGTTGGGCAGCAAAAGAACTTACTGAAAAAGGTTTAAAAGTTTTGATGTTAGAGCGCGGTATGAACATTGAGCATGTTAAAGATTATGAATCTGCAATGAAAGCTCCGTGGGAATTTGAGCATGCCGGTAAACTTACCGAAGAACAAAAAAGAACACATCCGGTACAAACGCGTGATTATCCCTATAATGAAGCTACCGAAAAATGGTGGGTTAATGACTTAGAATGTCCGTATACAGAAGATAAACGTTTTGACTGGTACAGAGGATTTCATGTGGGAGGAAAGTCTTTAATGTGGGGTCGTCAAAGTTACCGTTTCAGTGACCATAATTTTGAAGATAATGCCAAAGATGGTCATGGTAATGACTGGCCTATCCGTTATAAAGACCTTACTAAATGGTATGATTATGTAGAGAAATTTGCAGGAATCAGTGGTCAAGCAGAAAACTGGCCTCTTTTACCCGATGGTAAATTTTTGCCTCCAATGGATTTAAACTGTGTAGAAAAATCAGTTAAAGAAAGATTAGAAAAGCATTATAACAGAACACGTATTTTAACCATTGGTCGTACGGCTAATTTAACGGTGCCTCATAAAGGTCGTGGAAGTTGTCAATATAGAAATTTATGTAGTCGTGGTTGCCCGTTTGGAGCTTATTTCAGCACGCAATCATCTACATTACCTGCTGCTATGGCTACTAATAGATTAACAGTAAGACCCTACTCTATTGTGAATCATATCATTTATGATAAAGACACAAAAAAGGCAAAAGGTGTAATGGTAATTGATGCAGAAACAAATGAAACTATGGAGTTTTATGCTAAAATTGTTTTTGTAAATGGTTCAACTTTAGGATCAACATTCATCTTATTGAATTCAACTTCAGAAGCGCATCCAAATGGGATGGGTAATGCTAGTGAACAATTGGGACATAATTTAATGGATCATCATTTCCGTTGTGGTGCTGAAGGAAGTGCTGAAGGTTTTGAAGATAAATACACGTACGGAAGAAGAGCAAATGGTATTTATATTCCAAGATACCAAAATGTAGGTGGTGATAAACGTGATTATTTAAGAGGTTTTGGTTACCAAGGAGGTGCCAGCAGAGGATTATGGCATAAAGAAGTTGCTGAATTGGCTTTTGGAGGTGATTTCAAAGATACCATGTCTTTACCCGCAGATTCTTGGAGCATGGGATTAGGTGGATTTGGAGAAATGTTACCTTATTATGAAAACAAAGTATATATCGATCACAACAAAAAAGACAAATGGGGACAACCTGTTTTGGCTATTGATTGCGAATACAAAGAGAATGAAGCTAAAATGCGTGAAGACATGATGAATGATGCTGCTGAAATGCTCGAAGCTTCTGGAATCAAAAATGTAAAAACATACGATAACGATTGTTATCCTGGAATGGCAATACATGAAATGGGTACTGCAAGAATGGGTAATGATCCTAAAGATTCAGTTTTAAATAAATGGAATCAAATGCATGAAGTAAGCAATGTATTTGTTACCGATGGTTCTTGTATGCCTTCTATCGCTTGTCAAAATCCATCATTAACATTTATGGCTTTAACGGCACGTGCTTGTGATTATGCAGTAAAAGAATTAAAAAAAGGAAATATTTAGGTTCATCATTATGAGAAAATTAAGAATGGGTATGGTCGGTGGTGGCCAAGATGCCTTTATAGGTGCAATTCACCGCTTAGCCGCCAATATGGATGGACTAATTGAATTAAGTTGTGGTGCATTAAGTATAAACCCAGAAACAGCAATAGCATCTGGTAAAGCCTTGTTTCTTCCGGAATCAAGAACATATTTAACGTATGACGAAATGATTAAAGCTGAAGCGGCATTACCTGCTGACGAAAGAATCGATTTTGTTACTATTGTTACTCCAAATTTTGCACATTTTGCACCTGCTATGATGGCTTTGGAACATGGTTTCAACGTAGTAATTGAAAAACCAATGACTTTTTCATTAGAAGAAGCAAAACTATTGAAACAAAAAGTAGAAGAGACAGGATTAATACTTTGTTTAACACATACTTACTCTGGTTATCCAATGGTTAAACAAGCGAAAGCTATGGTTAGAGAAGGAAAATTGGGTAAGATTAGAAAAGTCGTGGTAGAATATCCTCAAGGATGGTTAAGTAAACTATCAGAAAGAGAAGGAAATGCACAAGCTGCTTGGAGAACTGATCCTAAAAAATCAGGAAAAAGTTCTGTAATGGGTGACATTGGAACCCATGCCTCTCATTTAGCCGAATATATTACCGGAGCTAAAATTACAGATGTTTGTGCAGAATTAAATACACTTGTTGAAGGCCGCGTAATGGATGATGATGGCGCTGTATTGTTGAAGTTTGACAATGGCGCAAAAGGAGTTTTAATTGCATCTCAAGTTGCTGCTGGCGAAGAAAACGCTTTAAAAATTAGAGTTTATGGTGAAAAAGGTGGAATCGAATGGTTCCAACACGACCCAAATACTTTAATAGTTAGATGGTTAGATGAACCAGCGCAGATTTTAAGAGCGGGATCTAATTATGGAGCACATTTATCTTCATTTGCTACCCATAATTGTCGTACTCCTGGTGGGCATCCAGAAGGTTATTTAGAAGCATTTGCTAATATTTACCGCAACTTTGCCTTAACGCTTGGTTGTAAGTTAGATGGTACAGAGCCTACGCCTGAAATGTTAGATTTTCCTTCTGTTGAAGATGGATTAAGAGGAATGGCATTTATTGATAACGTAGTAGCATCATCACAATCTGATAAAAAATGGACTCCTTACGTTTTGTAATAAAATAGGAATTCATAAAAGTTTTAGACAAAATATAATATGACAACAATACAAGGCCCAGCAGTATTTTTAGCCCAATTTATCAGTAATGAAGCTCCTTTTAATTCCTTAGACGGAATTTGTAAATGGGCTGCTGATTTAGGTTTTAAAGGTATTCAAATGCCAACATTAGATACTCGATTCATTGATTTGCAAAAGGCTGCAGAAAGTAAAACCTATGCAGAAGAACTTAAAGGAACAATTGCTTCTTACGGATTAGAAATCACAGAATTATCAACTCACTTACAAGGTCAATTAGTTGCGGTTCATCCTGCATACGATGATTTTTTTGATGCTTTTGCCCCTGTAAATGTACATGGTAATTCTAAAGCCAGACAAGAATGGGCAGTGCAACAATTGAAATATGCTGCAAAAGCATCCCAAAATTTAGGTTTAAATGCACATGCAACTTTTAGTGGTTCTTTGCTTTGGCAATATTTTCACCCTTGGCCACAAAGGCCTCCCGGCTTAGTTGAAGACGGTTTTGCAGAATTAGCAAAACGTTGGTTGCCAATTTTAAATGAGTTTGATCAAAATGGGATCGATCTTTGCTATGAAATTCATCCAGGAGAAGATTTATTTGATGGGGAAACCTATGAAATGTTTTTGAAGGCTGTAAATAACCATTCAAGAGCTTGTTTACTTTACGATCCGTCACATTTTGTATTGCAACAGTTAGACTACATTCAATATATTGATTTCTATCACGAAAGGATTAAAGCTTTTCACGTGAAGGATGCCGAGTTTAACCCTACAGGAAAGCAAGGAACTTTTGGTGGATATCAAAGTTGGGTAAATCGTGCGGGACGTTATCGTTCTCCTGGGGATGGTCAAATTGATTTTAAAACTATTTTCAGCAAACTGGCACAATATGATTTCAAAGGTTGGGCAGTTATGGAATGGGAATGTTGTATTAAAAATCAAGAAGATGGAGCACGTGAAGGTGCTGAATTTATTAAAAATCATATTATAAAAGTTACCGATAAAGCATTTGATGATTTTGCTGCGGTAGAAACAAATAAAGCTTTTAACAGAAAAAACTTAGGATTATAAAACTTAAATAGAAATGAAAATGAAATTAAAATATTTGCTTTTTGGGGTTGCTTTAATTAGCTTAACCTCATTTTCTAATGATAATTTAGATACAAAATATATTAAAGCCACTAAAAAATCAAACGCTATTTTTCAAACATCTGATGGAGAAAAATTAATTGCAAAATCTGATTGTGTTGGATGTCATAAATTAGACAAAAAACTTATAGGTCCCTCCTATTTAGATATTGCAAAAAAATATCCTTCTAATGAAAAAAATGTTGCTTATTTATCCGGTAAAATTATAAAAGGAGGTTCTGGAGTTTGGGGAACTATACCGATGGCCGCTCATACATCTCTTAAAAAGGATGATGCAAAATCAATGGCTAAATATATTTTATCCTTAAAAAAATAATTCCAAAGGTGCTTTTCAGTATTCTAAATAACTTTAGAATATTGAAAAGCACTTCATTTATTATGCTATTTTATTACTATTAACTATAACCGTATTAAAAATAAATGAAACAAAAAGAAGAAGAGAATAAAATCACAAACAACCGTCGTGATTTCATAAAAACAACAGCTATAGCGGCAGCAGCCTTTATGATTGTTCCTCGTCATGTTTTAGGAAGAGGATTCGTAGCACCAAGTGATCGTTTATCAATAGCCAGTATTGGTGTTGGTGGAAAAGGAAAATCTGATATTGCTATGTTTGCCAGCAGTGGAAAAGCTGATATTTCATTTTTATGTGATGTAGATACCAGAAGAGCCGCTGCAAGTGTAAATGCATTTCCTAAAGCTAAATTTTATAAAGATTGGCGCGAAATGTTAGACAAAGAACATAAAAATTTCGATGCAGTTTCAGTTTCTACTCCAGATCATAATCATGCTATTCAAGCTCTAGCAGCTATGCAATTAGGGAAACATGTATATGTTCAAAAACCTATGGCACATGATATTTATGAAGCTCGTATTTTGACTCAAGCTGCCAAAAAATATAAAGTGGTTACCCAAATGGGAAATCAAGGTTCCTCAAATGATGGAACCAGAATAATGAAAGAATGGTATGAAGCTGGTTTAATAGGTGATGTTCACACTATTCATGCTTGGACTGACCGTCCGGTTTGGCCTCAAGGTATTCCTTGGTCTGCCAATAAAGCGGATATTCCAAAAGAATTAGATTGGGATTTATGGTTGGGTACAGCTCCTCATAAAGAGTATGTAAATAAATTAGTGCCGTTCAACTGGCGCGGTTGGTGGGATTACGGAACAGGAGCATTAGGAGATATGGGATGCCATTTATTGGAAGCTCCTTTTAGTGTATTGAACTTAAAATATGCTAAAGATGTTCAATGTAGTGTTGGTTCTGTTTATGTAGATGAATTTCAAAGAGGGTATTTCCCAGAGAGTTGTCCTCCTTCAAGTCACGTTACATTAACCTTTCCAAAAACTGAAAAAACAAATGGTGACATAGCGGTACACTGGATGGATGGAGGAATTCAACCTGAAAGACCTACTGAACTAGGTCCGAATGAAATTTTTGGAGACGGTGGAAATGGAACATTATTTACTGGTACAAAAGGAAAAATGATGTGTGATACGTACGGTTTAAATCCTCGTTTACTTCCTCTTAGTAAAAATGAAAATTTAAAAGTAGCTCAAAAATATGCCAGAGTAAAAGATGGTGCTGATGGACACTACAAGCAATGGGTTGAAGCTGCAATAGCAGGTTATGGAAAAAAAGAATTAAGTTCTCCTTTTGAAATAGCAGGTCCTTTAACAGAAGCTTTATTGATGGCAAATCTTGCTATCAGAGGGTATGATGTGATGAGAGAAGAGCTTGGAGAAGAAGTGTATCCAGGACGTTCAGCAAAATTATTATGGGATAATGATGCTATGAAAATTACCAACTTTGATGAAGTTAATCAATTTGTGAAACGTGATTATCGCCAAGGTTGGAAAGCTTTAACTTTATAAACAAGATTAATTATTAATTCAAAAATTTAAAAATGATTAAAAATATTTGTACTTCATTAATTGTTATGATAATGATTCAAACAGCAAATGCACAACAAGCACCAATAGCAAAAGGATTTAAATCAATATTTGATGGACAATCAACAACAGGATGGCATACTTATGGAAAAAAAACTGCTGGTTCCGGTTGGAAAGTTGAAGATGGTGTATTGCATTTTGACCCTACCGCTGCCAAAAATGGTCAAGGAGGCGATCTTGTAACAGATATAGAATACGAGAATTTTCATTTAAAATTAGAATGGAAAGTAGCTGCAAATGCAAACAGTGGTATTATTTTCTTTGTAAACGAAGATTTGACAAAATTCAAAAATACTTACGAAACTGGATTGGAAATGCAAGTATTGGACAATGACGGTCACCCTGACGGAAAAATTGAAAAACACAGATCAGGAGATTTGTATGATTTAATAAAAAGTACTTCAGAGCCTGTTAAACCAGTTGGAGAATGGAATTCTGTTGACCTAGTATGTAAATTCGGAAAACTGACAATGTTATTGAATGGTGTAAAAGTAGTTGAAACTACACTTTGGGATGCCAACTTTAAAACATTGGTAGCAGGTAGTAAATTTGCTACTTGGCCAGGTTTTGCTGCATTCAAAAAAGGAAAAATTGCATTACAAGATCACGGAGATAATGTGTGGTTCAGAAACATTCAGATTAAAGAATGGAATTCTATGAAAATTACAACTGGTTGTGAAGCCGGTATGTAATTGAGAATGAAATATTAAAAAATAAATTACTGCTAATTAACCAAAACCAAAAAATAAAACCAAAATACCAATGAATAGCACCATCCGAATTAAATTATCCATAATGATGTTCCTAGAATTTTTTATCTGGGGAGCATGGTTTGTAACCCTTGGTACGTTTCTGGGGAATAATCTAAAAGCATCTGGATCAGAGACTGCCGCAATTTTTTCTACACAATCATGGGGCGCTATTATTGCACCTTTTATTATAGGGTTAATCGCTGACCGATATTTTAATGCTGAGAAAATTTTAGGAATACTTCATCTTATTGGAGCATTTTTAATGTATCAAATGTATCAGTCAGAAGAGGTTGGAATGTTTTATACTTACGTTCTTAGTTACATGATTTTATACATGCCAACATTAGCATTAGTAAATTCAGTTTCTTTCAATCAAATGAAAGATCCAGAGAAAGAGTTTGCAAACATTAGAGTTTGGGGAACAATTGGTTGGATTTTAGCAGGATTGTCTATTAGTTTTGTTTTCCATTGGGATGCTGCAGAAGCAATTTCTGAAGGAATGCTTAAAAACACGTTCCTTTTAGCTGGAATCGCAGCTTTAGTTTTAGGTATATTTAGTTTTTCTTTACCAAAAACACCACCAAAAGTAAGTGACGAAAAAATAAAAATAGGAGATATTATTGGTCTTGATGCTTTAAAGTTATTGAAGGATAAAAACTTCGCTATCTTTTTTATCTCATCAATTCTTATTTGTATTCCTCTTGCGTTTTATTACCAAAATGCACATCCATTTTTGACAGAAGCGGGAGTTGAAAATCCTACAGGAAAAATGGCAATCGGTCAAATATCTGAAGCTTTATTTTTATTATTGATTCCTGTATTTTTTACCCGTTTTGGCTTCAAGAAAACAATCTTGGTTGGAATGTTAGCGTGGGCAATTCGTTACGTTTTATTTGCTTATGGTAACGGAGATGATTTAAGTTTTATGCTTATTATAGGTATTGCTTTGCACGGTATTTGCTATGATTTCTTTTTTGTTTCTGGTCAAATTTACACCAATTCAAAAGCAGGAGAAAAATATAAAAGTGCCGCTCAAGGTCTAATTACGTTAGCTACATACGGAGTTGGTATGTTGATTGGTTTTGCAGTTGCTGGTTGGATAACGGACAATTATAAAATGTTAGACGGCGCTATAAATTGGGAAATGGTTTGGATAATTCCTGCCGGAATTGCTTTGGCAGTATTCCTTCTTTTTGCACTTTTATTCAATGAAAAAAACAAAGTTGAAGAAACATCTTCTGCTGTATAAAAAATAAAAAATGAGCACTAATTTAAATAGGAGATCTGCTATAAAAGGAATACTTGCCGGAACAGCGGCTATAGGAATTCCTTCTGGATTTTCTGCTTTGGCTATGCCAATGAATAATACAGAAACACAATTGGGTATGTTGAAAGGAAATATAAATCACTCTGTTTCTCGTTGGTGTTTTGACAGTCTTGATTTGGATACACTTTGCATTGAGGCTAAGAAAATTGGAATTACCGGTATTGATTTAGTAGGACCTTCCTCTTGGCCAACATTGAAAAAATATGATTTAGTTTCTACAATGTGCAACGGTGCTGAGATTAATTTAGTCGATGGTTTCAATGATATTAAATTTCATGAAACACTTATAAAGAATTATACCGAAATGATTCCGTTGGTGGCTAAAGCCGGTTATAAAAATCTAATTTGCTTTAGCGGAAGCCGAAGAATAAAAACAGATGAAGAAGGTTGGAATAATTGTGTTCTTGGTTTACAAAAACTAATTCCATTAGCTGAAAAGCATAATGTGATTTTGGTGATGGAATTGTTAAACAGCAAAATTGACCATAAAGATTACCAATGTGACAGAACATCATGGGGAGTTGAATTAGCAAAACGTTTAAACTCAGAAAACTTTAAACTTCTTTATGATATTTATCACATGCAAATTGATGAAGGTGATGTGATTAGAAACATAAGAGATAACCATCAATATATTGCACATTTTCATACAGCCGGAGTTCCCGGACGAAATGAAATTGATAATACACAGGAATTAAATTACGAAGCAATAATGAAAGCTATTGCAAAAACGGGTTTCAAAGGTTTTGTAGGACAAGAATTTATTCCTAAAAACCCAGACAAACTTGCTTCATTGAAGCAGGCTATTGCAATTTGTGATATTTAACTAATCTAAAAAATAACCCATGATAAAAAGAAGAGAATTTTTAATTAATGCTGGTTTAGCATTAGGCGCACTAGCCATTGCTCCTACATTTGCTTTTGACTCTAAAAAAAGAGCCATCGGAATTCAATTATGGACATTACGTGATACTTTACCAAAAGATGTCAAAGGAGTTTTATCCCAAGTAGGAAAAGCTGGATTTACAGAAGTGGAAACTTTTGGTTATTCAGTAGACAAAGGCTTTTTTGGAACTTCTGTACATGATTTTAAATCGATACTTGATGATAATGGTTTGAAAGCCACCAGTAATCATTTCGATTTTAACTCTATGATTAAGGATGGTACTACTGATCTTGTAAAATCATATATCGAAACTGCAAATCATTTAGGAAGTGAATATGTAACTGTTCCCTATATAATTTCAGAATTGAGAGGAACAACTGGTGATGCCTATAAAAAACTAGCTTCACAAATAAATAAAGTTGGCGAACTTTGTAAAGCCGGAGGTTTAAAATTAGCCTATCACAATCATGACTTTGAATTTACAAAATTCGGAGCAACGAACGGATATGAGATTTTATTGAATGAAACGGATAAAAACTTAGTTGATTTTGAAATGGATTTATACTGGGTTGTTCGTTCTGGAAATGATCCGTTGCAATTGTTCAAAAAATATCCTGGACGTTTCACTATGTGGCACGTAAAAGATATGGATAAAGTAAATCCTGATTGGAATGCCGAAATAGGAACTGGAGCAATTGATTTCAAATCGATTTTTGCTCAAGCTGAACTTTCCGGAATGAAACGTTTCTTTTTAGAACACGAATCAAACTACAAACCGAATCCGATAGAATCCGCAGTAACAAGTTTTAATTACATTAAGAAGAATTTAATCTAAATGTTTTAAAAAATAATAAATATAAAAAAGGGATACTTATTGTATCCCTTTTTTTATTACCACTTCTCTACTCCCAATAATTTTTTCCCCAAACCACTCAATTCTGCAGTTTTATATTTGGTTT
Organism: Flavobacterium sp. 120; assembly: GCF_003633605.1. Classification (NCBI taxonomy): domain Bacteria; kingdom Pseudomonadati; phylum Bacteroidota; class Flavobacteriia; order Flavobacteriales; family Flavobacteriaceae; genus Flavobacterium; species Flavobacterium sp. 120. The sequence goes on from NZ_RBKZ01000001.1 coordinate 1,554,531, forward strand.
GTTCCCATTTTCGAGGATCTCCAGGAAACGCATATCCTTCAGGCGCAATGCGATTTTTCCAAGAATTAACTCTCCATTGACGCAATTCTTCATTATCTTCTTCAGCTGGCATCATAGAAATATATTGTGCCATTCTTACTTTATCTTTTGTAATATTTGGGCGAATCCCATGCGGTTGCGTGCTATTAAAAATTAATAAATCACCAGCTTCCATTTTTACTTTTACAAATTTATCTTCAAGTCCGGCAACATCCGGTTTAAAACGGTTCCTATCTTCTGGTTGTGTCTGTTTCCAAGTATCATAATTTCGATATAAATCAGGTATACATTGAAATCCTCCCATATTTTCATCCATTTGGTCAGCCAAAGCTAGAACCCCTTGCACGTTTTGAGGTTTTGTCTCCGGATCATAATCCCAATGGATAAATCCTTTGAAATCAAAACCTGGACGAACCGGTAAATTCAAATTTGCTCGGTCGATAGTAACCCATAATTTCTCGGTTCCCCAAATATCTACAAATGCATCATATACTTTTTCCATTTGTCGGTTATCCCATTGATATTGATGATTGTAAACTTCAACCATACCGCTATTGGTAAGCTCTTTCATTTGCATTTCGGCTCTTGGCGGAGCATACCAAGTTTCTGGATCATTTTGATTTTTCTCTTCAAATTCCCATAGAAAATCAGCCATTTTTTTAGCGTTTTCTTTCGGAATAGCATTTTTTATGACAATGTAACCGTTTTCAATCCAAAACTTCCAGTCGTCTTCAGTAAGTAAACGTAACGGTTTGCCATTTGAACGATCATTTAATTTTGTTGTGCTGGATTTTGCAGTAGATGGATTTCCCGGAATATCTTTATGAGCATTATTTTGTGCCATTGTGGGAACCATAGTTGGTGTCATTGATTGATTATTCTTTTCCATAGTCTTATATTTTAGTGTTATAACTATTTCAAAATTAGAAAAAGTGAATACTAATTACTTCCACAAAATTTACTGCTATTTGTACTATATTGATTTTTTTATTAACTTTAAACAAGTATATGTATTCTATTGAGCAATTATTTAGCTAACGAGATATGAAAATAGTTTTTGAGGATATAAAAAGATTAGCCGGGAGTTCATTCAGAATATTGGTAAATCCAAAATTGAATGATTTTTATTATTGGCATTTTCATCCTGAATTTGAATTAACTTTCATTGTTGCGCCAAATGGAACACGACGCGTAGGCGATCATATTGGCAATTTTGAAGGAAGCGATTTGGTTTTTATAGGTTCCAATATTCCGCATTTAAATTTTGATTATGGAATTAAAACTGAATATGAAAAAGTAGTTTTACAGATTAAAGAAGACTTTTTCAAAAATGACTTTATAACAACTCCTGAATTAGCTTCTATTTATCAATTATTTGAGAACTCAAAAAAGGTGATTTGTTTTCATGGAACTGTAAAAGATAAAATTGGTAAAAAGCTTCAAAAAATTCATCTTTTATCTCATTTCGAACAATTTATTGAAGTGCTGTCATTATTTCAGATTTTATCAACATCAAATGAAATGACTTTTTTGCACAATAAACCATTTGAGAATTTATACAATAATAAAGAACAATTGCGATTAAAAGTAGTCTATAAATTTATAGAGGAAAACTACCAAAGGGCTGTTTCCATTGAAGAAATCTCCCATTTAACTCATTTATCTAAAGCGGCTTTTTGTCGTTATTTTAAAAAAATGACGCGATTGACGTTTACTGAATTTTTAAATCAATATCGAATCGAACAAGCTAAAAGACTTTTAAAAAGTGATAAAAACGTAACCGAAACGTGCTTTGAATGTGGATTTGAAAGCCTGTCGTACTTTAATAGAATCTTCAAAAAAGTGGTGGGAGAAAATCCGATACAGTTTAAGAAAAGATAAAAAAAGGTGTGTTTCCTAAATTTTAGAAACACACCTTTTGAATTTACTCGGTAATATTAAAACTGGCTACATAAAAATTCTTATCTATTTCCAGTTTTGAATTTTTAGAAATTACTGGAATACTCTTCCATTCTGTTTCTGGTTGCAGTAATTCTTCTTTTCCATTTAGCGTTACTTTCACGGGCATATTAAAACCCGGAACGCAATTTGTCCAGCGATAACCCACTTGATTATCCTTGAAAAAATATTCTAATGTTGGAATTCTGGTATCTCTTAAATACTGATTGAAAACTGTTGATAAATCGATTCCAACTTGCTGACTTAAATAATCTTCAATTTGTTTTGTAGTAACAGTTTGGTGATAAAAAGTACTGTTTAAGCCTCTTAAAATGCCTCTCCATTTTTCATCATCATTTACAATTTGGCGTAAAGTATGCAACATATTCCCTCCTTTTGGATACATATCACCAGAACCTTCGTTGTTTACATCATAATTTCCTATAATTGGTTTGTCATTTTTTATACCTTTTCTGGTTCCCAGAACATATTCAAATCCGGCTTCTTTTCCATAGTAATATTCTACAAAAAGACTTTCTGAATAGTTTGTAAAACTCTCGTGAATCCACATATCAGCAATATCTTTATACGTGATATTATTGGCAAACCACTCATGCCCAGATTCATGAATAATGATAAAATCAAATTTTAATCCCCAACCCGTTCCGCTTAAATCCTTACCACGATATCCGTTTTGAAAACCATTCCCATATGTTACGCTACTTTGATGTTCCATTCCTAAATACGGAGCTTCAACCAATTTGTAACTGTCTTCATAAAATGGATACGGTCCAAACCAATGTTCAAAAGCTTTTAGCATTTTTGGAACATCTTGAAATTGTTTTTTGGCTTTCGCCAAATTATCTCTCAAAACATAATAACTGCAATCTAAATCGCCTTTTTCTCCTTTATATTTTTCCGAAAACGAAACATAATCGCCAATATTTATATTTACACCATAATTATTGATTGGATTTGATACATACCAATTATAGGTTTTTGTTCCATCTTTTAATTGCTTTACACTTAGTAAACGCCCATTGGAAACATCCGTCAAATTTTTTGGAACATTTACACTAATCAGCATATTATCCACTTCATCATACATGTGATCTTTGTTCGGCCACCAAACACTTGCCCCCAATCCTTGACAAGAAGAAGCAATAAAAGGATTTCCATTACTATCTTTTTTCCAAGTTATACCTCCATCCCAAGGTGGGTTTACGGCTACTTTTGGTTTTCCGCCATAAAATATGGTAATTTCTTTTAGTGCACCTTTTGTTTGAGGAGCAATTAATTCAATAAAAAATGCATTTTCTTCTCTTTTATATTTTAAAACTTTTCCATCCTGAATGACTTTATTAATTTCCATAGGATTTTGTAAGTCAATTTGCATGCTATTGTATTCCTGTACAACTTGATATTTTATTGTATTTGAACCCGTAATAGTACTGTCTGCTGGATTTACTTTAATATTGAGATGATAATATTTCACATCCCACCACGCTCTTTCTTTTGTGATACTTCCGCGCAAAGTGTCTTGTCTCGTGAATTTTTGCTCTGATTTATTTAGTAAACCTTGTGCATTTATACCGTTAAAAAATAGAAACGAAATAAAAATAATACTAAACTGTTTTTTCATAATTAATCATTTTGAACAAAAATAAACTTTATAATTTTATAAATATAGTACCTAAAAAAATTATTTTTCAGGATAGGATTGAACATATTCTTGAATAAATTTATTTTCCTTTCCACGAATTTCCATTATCACTTTATTGTTTTTAAAATCAAATTTTAATAGTCCAAAGTTCAACTCTTTAACCACTTCCCCTTTCACATAAGGATTTTCCTCACCGGAAAAAGAAGCGTAAGTATGCGTCAATCCACTCGAGGTAAAATCTACTAACGGATAGGATAAACCCGCAACATTTTTTGAAGAAAAAGTGGCAATATGGCGATCTCCTGAGATTATAAAAGTGCCTTTTGCTTTCGTCGAAAGAATCAATTTCTCCAGTTTTTCTATTTCATGAAGGAAATTCCCCCAAGCTTCAAAACCATGTTTATCAGATAAAAATTGAATGCTGCTGACAATCACATTAAATTGCGCATCAGATGATTTAAGTTCTTTTTCAAGCCATTTCCATTGTGCCTCTCCTAATACGGTTCCTTCACCATATGTATTGGGTTGAAACCGTTTTTTTGAATCGGTGGCTTTAGTCAATGCCGTTCTAAAAAAACGAGAATCCAATACAATAACTTTTATTTTATTTCCATTTACAAGAATAGTTTTAGCAGTATAAACCCCATCTCTTTTTCGCTCAGGAGCATTCTTTGACGTATCTAAAAAATCCAGTAATAACTGTTGACTTTGTCTTTTAAAAGGATATTCTTCCCCGCCGTCATTCGCTCCATAATCGTGATCATCCCACGTTCCTAATATAATTTTGTCTTTAATGAACTTGAGATAATCTGAATCTTGTTTCTGAATTTCATAATTACTTTTAAGAAAATCCATGTCCTTAGTATCCGAATACACATTATCACCTCCCCAAATCCAAACTGAAGGATGATTGCTATCTATTGCCGACCAAAGTTCATTTTTAATTTTCTGGTTATCGCAGGAACCAAAAGCTATGGTATAATATTCATTTTGAACCGGTTTCTCAGATTCAATAAAGCTGGTTGTATCATACGTTTTGCAGCTAACTAAACCTAAAAAGCAAAAAATCAGAATTGTTTTTTTCATGTGAGAAGGAGATGAAAAGCGTTATTTTATTATGAGAATTTTGACGAAGATATAAAAATCTGCCTACTTTTAGTTTAAGCAAACTTTAAATAAAAAAAGCAACTATCTCTCTTGAAATAGTTGCTTTTTTTTAGTTCAGTACTAAACATTTAATGCAAGTTGGTTACTTTACTTTGTTCTACTACAGCAGTAAAATCATTGGCTAAACGATTACCATAATCATCCAACAATTCTAAAACTCTTTCTTGATTATCTGATTTGACAATAAGTCCCGCATGATATTCCAATGGAACTCTGAAACAAATTTCCGGATCTGAAAACGACGACAAATTAGGATGCTGGAATTTTGATAATGTCAAAACGATACCGGCATATTCTTTTTTTACTTTTGGCAAAATGTATTTAGTTCCTTTAACCAATGCGTCTTCAATTGCAGCCCATTCTTTCCATAAATTAATATTGGAAGCTTCTGTTACCATTTCGGCCAAATGAGCTCCTCCTACTCTGGAAGAAGTTTCCAGGAAATAAATTTGACCATCTTCATTGCATTTTATGAATTCAGTATGTGCGGCACCGTGTTTCAATCCGAAGCCTTTCATTACTTCTTCATTTAACTTTTTTATGGCTTTATCATCCTCTGAATTGTACTTAATATTAGCTGAACGGAAAACACCGCCACCTTGAGAAATTTCCATTGGTGTGGCTAAATATTTTGAAGTCAAACTAAAAATTACTTTACTTTCTGAAATCAAACTATCACAATGATACACATCGCCAGGTTTGAATTGTTCTAATAAATATTTGAATCTGTTATTCCCCATTTCATTGATATGGATCCACAAACTCTCTTTATCATATATTTTTATAATTCCTGTTGCTGAAGCTTCGGAACGTGGTTTCAAAACCCATGGAGCTGAAATCGTGTCTGCAAAAGTATTGATGTCATGATCATTAAATAAAGAACAAAATGCCGGAATAGGAATTCCACAACTTTTGGCTCTCATTCTCATCGCCAGTTTATCTCTAAAATAACGTCCTGTTGTTTGTCCCATCCCGTCAATGCGCAGGTTTTCCCTTAGATACGTAGCCTTTTCGACATCATAATCATCTAAGGCAACAATGGCATCAACTTTGGTTGACTTCATAAAATTACCAACACCTAGCAGCAGATGTTCTAAGTTCCAATCGACATCTTGACCTTCCATATAAAAAATCTCATCGATATGTTGATGTGGCCATGGTTTGTCTCTCAGCTTTTCACTTGTCACTAAATAGACTTTGTTACCTAACTTTTTTAAATTAATTAAAAAATCGGAACCCTTGAAATAATTTGAAATACAAAGGAAGGTTTTAGAGTTTTCCATACGTTATAAATTTTCAATGAATTTAGTTAATAAATGAACTCCATATCCTGTAGCATGCTTACTTTTAGCAAACTCATCATCGCCAAATGCGACACCTGCAACATCAAGATGTGCCCAAGCTTTGTGTTCTTGGGTAAAATATTCTAAAAATTTAGCGGCACTTATTGCTCCTGCAACTGGTTTTCCACTATAATTTTTTACATCTGCAATGTCACTCTCAATATCTGATTTATAAGCGTCCCAAAGCGGTAAAGGCCACAAACGCTCTCCTATTGCGTCTCCATTTTCTTGTAGCTTCTTAGCCATTTCGGTATTATTGGTAAACAAAGCACCACATTCATACCCAAAAGTACCAACACTGCTTCCGGTAAGTGTGGCGATATCCACAATATATTCTGGTTTGAAATTTTTAATTAAATACGACAATCCATCCGCCAAAATGAGTCGTCCTTCAGCATCTGTATCAATGATTTCTATAGAATGTCCGCTATAACTGTGAATTACATCACTTGGTAAAAATGATTTGGCATCAACTGAATTTTCGGCACAAGGAACAATTGCAGTCACTTTTACGGGTAATTGCAAATCTGCAATCAATTGCATCGCCCCAAAAACGGCACCACCACCAGCCATATCGCACTTCATATGAAGCATTCCCGCTGTTTTTATATTCAATCCTCCTGTATCAAAAGTGATTCCTTTCCCCACTAACCCAACATGTTTTAGGTGTTCCACATCGGCTGCAGGAGTGTAATTCATAATGATAAACTGTGGTTCATTTTCACTTCCTTTTCCAACTGCCAAAAAAGCGCCCAATCCCACTATTTTTGCTGCATCATGACCTAAAACTTCTACGTCAAAACCATATTTTTCACCCGTTTCTTTAGCCCAATTGGCCAAATATTTAGGATTAATCGTGTTGGGTGGTAAATCAACCAAATTATAAGTTGCCAGTTGTGCTTTGGCAATTTTAATTCCTTTTTTGACTGTAGCCAAATAATCTTTTTCGGATACTAAATTTAAAGTAAAATCAGCACTCAAAAAAGGATGTGCGTTTTTTTCTGATTTGAAATGACCTAAATCATACGTGCCTAAAAGCAAACCAGAAACTACGGCTTCAACTTGATCCTGAGTGAATTGTTCAGGTATAACTAAAGCAACATTCGAACTGAAATTTTCTTTTTGTTTTGATGAAATACGACGAAAAATAGTTTTCAATGATTTATAGTCTATCTCTTTTCCTAAGCCAATAAAAACATACGCATTGTTATTTTTTTCAGCTAAATAGTGCGTGTCTTTTTTTCCAAAAAAAACTTTTGATGTTATTTCTAATCCATTAAAAGTTATAGGAACAATGCTTTTTGAATACGTTTCAAAAACCGGAATCAAAATTGTTCCTGAAAAATCAGCTACGTTTTGTAATGTATTTGTTTTCATTTGTTCTTTTCTTTTCTTTTCTTTTCTTTTTTTCTACCTATTAATTCAAGACCCTATGAATAGTGCTCTACGACTCTTTTGTATTAAAAAACAACCATTCTATTGCTTTAGGAAATTCATCACTCCAATAGGTTTCACTATGTTTTCCTTGCCTGTTAATGCTTAAATTAATCTTTGATTTGTCTTTTACAAATTCGCTTGAAATCAGATTATCTTTAAAACTTTTTATATGTTCAATCATTGTTTTACTCTCATCACCACCGCCATACAAATAGATTTTGGTATCGGCTGTATTGGCTTTTTTGGGATTAATTTTCAGTTCTGGAACAACCCAAAGCGATGGTGAAAAAATCATTAATTTACCATATACTTCCGGGTTTCTTAATCCACTAAAAATACTGACTAATCCTCCCATCGAGCTTCCTCCGATCCCCGTAAATTCTCGTTCTTTTTTTGTTCTAAAATTGTTGTCAACAAATGGTTTTAGGGTATCAGTTACAAATCGGATGTATTTTTTTCCTTGTCCTTTTCCTAATACTGTTTTCCCAACATTGTATTCTTTTATTCGATCTTCTTTGGCGTGTTCTATGGCAATAATTATAATTTTTCCAATTTTATACTCGGACATAACAGCCAGTTTTTTATCAATTTCCCAATTACCAAATTCGGCTGATTCATTGAATAAATTTTGGGCATCCTGCAAATACATTACGGGATAACTTTCACTTGAATTATCATAATCATGAGGCAACAAGGCCCAAATTTTTCTGGTTTTATTAAGTTGCGGGATTTCAAATTCATCTGAAATTAACTGAACCTGTGGTAAAAAAGACTGCTTAAAAGGCAACCAGTTTTTTCTCCATCTTGCTACGTGTTCATTTTGAATGCCCGTATGTGCTAATGTTGAACGGTTTTCGGTACGATTGCCGTGGCTGTCAATCTCAACTTCACTCCAATCCCCTTTAGTAAATTTATACAAAAGCTCGACAGGATAATCAAAATCATGCGAAAATTTGTAATGGTATACGTTATTTCCAATTTTCTCCATCATAAACTCCTTGTCCTGAGTACGCCAATTATTGAAATTCCCTGAAATATAAACAGGTCTTGCATCGTCTTCGTCAGTTGTAAGGATTATATATAGTCCCGTATTTAGGATTGGATCGTTTGATTCTTGTGTCAATGTGGTATTATCTAAATTCATCACTTGCATGTGGTACTCTTATTTTAAAATAATAGTAAATATAGTGGATTGCTATTTGAAATAAAAGAAAACCCAATAGTATATTCATTTACTATTGGGTTTTATTGATGTAAAATCTTTAAAAAGAATTTCTATTTCTGACGACTTTTTAGTACTTCAACAACATCATTTAGCTTAAATCCTTTGGCTTGCAACAATATAAGGTAATGAAAAAGCAAGTCAGCACTTTCGCTCAAAAACAAATCATCATTATCATCTTTGGCTTCAATAACCACTTCTATTGCTTCCTCTCCTACTTTCTGGGCAATTTTATTCATCCCTAATTTAAACAAGGAAGCCACATAACTTTTCTCAGAATCAGCATTCTCTCTTCGAAGTTGGATTGTATCTTCTAAATTCGAAATAAAGCCATAATCTTCTTTGTTTTCATCAGCCCAACACGTATCCGTTCCTTTGTGACATGTTGGCCCTTCTGGTTTTACCTGAATCAACAACGTATCATTATCACAGTCATTTTTGATGTCAATCAGATTTAAAAAGTTACCACTTTCCTCGCCTTTTGTCCAAAGTCTTTGCTTGGTACGACTATAAAATGTCACTTTTTTAGTATCAACCGTTTTTTGATACGCTTCGGCATTCATGAAACCCAACATCAAAACCGTTTTGGTTTCGCTGTCTTGAATGATGGCTGGAATTAATCCATCTGTATTTTTTGAGAAATCTATGTTCATATTTTTTAGTCTAAAGTTTTAAAGTCAAAAAAAAAAATTTAAATTCGTACTTCGATATTGTTATTTTTAAGGGCTGCTTTCAATGTTTTAATTTCAATTTCTTTAAAATGAAATACACTTGCGGCTAATGCTGCATCTGCTTTTCCTTCCAGAAAAGTATCTACAAAATGTTGAATGTTTCCTGCACCACCAGAAGCTATTATTGGAATATTAACTAATTCCGAAAGTTTAGCCAAAGCTTCATTAGCAAATCCGTTTTTAGTTCCGTCATTATCCATTGATGTGAATAAGATTTCACCTGCGCCGCGTTCTTCAACTTCTTTTGCCCAATCAAATAAATTCAATTCGGTAGGCACTTTCCCTCCTACTAAATGAACAATCCATTGTCCATCAATTTGTTTGGCATCAATTGCAACAACCACACATTGACTTCCAAATTTTTGTGCCAAATCATTAATCAACTGCGGATTTTTCACCGCCGATGAATTAATGGAAACTTTATCCGCTCCATTTTGCAATAAAATTTCAACATCTTCAACGGATGAAATTCCACCACCTACAGTAAACGGAATATTAATAGTTGAAGCCACTTTACGAACCAAATCAACTAAGGTTTTTCTTCTTTCTTCCGTTGCCGAAATATCCAAAAAAACCAATTCATCAGCACCTTCATCCGAATATATTTTGGCTAATTCAACCGGATCTCCCGCATCACGTAAGTCCACAAAATTAACACCTTTTACGGTTCTTCCGTTTTTTATATCGAGACAGGGAATAATTCTTTTTGTTAACATTTTTCTAAAATATAGTTTTCTAACTGTTTCAAGCTAATACGACCTTCATAGATTGCTTTCCCGATTATCGTTCCTTCACAACCCGATTCGGCCAATTTTGGTAATTCGTCAAAAGTAGAAATTCCTCCTGAAGCAATTAGTTTAATCCCTTTGGCTTCTGCCAAAATTTTAGCGTATAAATCAAAAGATGGTCCTTCAAGCATACCGTCTTTGGCAATATCCGTACAAATTACGTACTGAATTCCTTTGCTTTGATAATCTTGTATAAAAGGAATCAAGTCTTCATTAGAATCTTCTAACCAACCAGAAACAGCTACTTTTTCATTGTTAGCATCTGCTCCCAAAATGATTTTATCTGAACCATACTCCGCAATCCATTTTTCGAATAGTTCTCTATTCTTAACGGCAATACTTCCACCGGTAATTTGATTTGCACCACTTTCAAAAGCTATTTTCAAATCGGAATCCGATTTTAATCCACCCCCAAAATCAATTTTCAATTTGGTTTGTGTAGCTATTTGCTCCAGTATTTTATAATTCACAATTTGGCTCGACTTTGCTCCGTCTAAATCAACCAGATGCAAATATTCAATTCCGTGTGCTTCAAATGATTTTGCTACTTCAAGCGGATTTTCATTGTATATAATTTTGGTATTGTAATCGCCTTTTGACAAGCGAACACATTTTCCTTCTATGATATCTATTGCAGGTATTATTCTCATTGAGATTTATGATTTTTGATTAACGATTTTTGATTTCAGATTTGTTATTGCGAGGAACGAAGCAATCTCACTGACTATTCTCATTATTGTTATTGCCATTAAAATTTATAACTTCAAGAAATTAGCCAAAATTTGTTCTCCAACGTCACCACTTTTTTCTGGGTGAAATTGTGTTCCGTAGAAATTATCCTTCTGCAAAGCTGAGGCGTATTCTACTTCGTAATCAGTTGTAGCAATGGCTTCAGGGCAGTTAGGAGCATAAAAACTATGAACCAAATACATGTATTCGTTTTCATTAATTCCTTCGAATAAAGGCGATTTCAAATTATAAATTTGGTTCCAACCCATTTGTGGGACTTTTACTTTTGGCGTGAATTTGATTACATCAACATCAAAAATTCCCAAACCTTTTGTATTCCCTTCTTCTGATTTGTTGCACATCAATTGCATACCCAGACAGATTCCTAAAACGGGTTGTTTCAAGGTTGGAATCAAAGTCTCCAACCCACTTTCTAAAAGCATTTTCATTGCTGAACTTGCTTCTCCAACACCAGGAAAAATAACTTTATCGGTTGCTTTAATTTCGTCAGGATTATTACTCAAAATGGCTTTAAATCCCAATCTTTCGATGGCAAACATAATGCTTTGAATATTTCCTGCTCCGTAATTTATGATTACTATCTTCATTTTAATTTTGTTTCAAGTTTAATGTTTAATGTTTAAAGTTGCTCGAGTCAACCTGAAACTTTAGACTTTAAACAATTTTACAACATTCCTTTCGTGCTAGGCAAAATCATCTTCTCCGTATCACGTTTTACGGCTACTTTTATTGCTTTTGCAAAAGCTTTAAAAATCGCTTCAATCTTGTGATGTTCGTTAGTTCCTTCCGCTTTGATATTAATGTTGGCTTTAGCACCATCAGAGAACGATTTGAAGAAATGATAAAACATCTCTGTCGGCATTTTTCCAACCATTTCTCGCTTGAATTCGGTTTCCCAAACCAACCAGTTTCTACCTCCAAAATCAATCGCCACTTGCGCTAAACAGTCGTCCATTGGTAAACAAAAACCGTAACGTTCAATACCTAATTTATTTCCTAATGCTTTCGCAAAAACTTCTCCTAAAGCAATCGCTGTATCTTCGATAGTATGGTGTTCATCAACTTCTAAATCACCTTTCACAAGGATTTCCAAGTCCATTTGTCCGTGACGTGCAATTTGGTCGAGCATGTGGTCAAAAAAGGCAATCCCTGTTTCGATTTTACTTTTCCCAGTTCCGTCAAGGTTTAAGTTGATGAAAATATCCGTTTCGTTTGTTTTTCTTTCAATAGAAGCGGAACGTTCTTCTAGTTTCAAAAACTCATAAATTACTTTCCAATCTGTCGTTTGTAAAGCAATGACAGAATCCAAAGCTGACCTTTTTGAAGTAATTTCATCACTTCCCAAACCTTCGTCCGTGTTGATAAAAATGGCTTTTGAACCTAAGTTTTTTGCCAATTCAACATCCGTTATTCTGTCTCCAATTACGAATGAATTTGCTAAATCATATTCCGGATTATCAATATATTTTGTCAACAAACCAGTTGCAGGTTTGCGAGTTGGTGCATTTTCGTGCGGAAATGTTTTGTCAATTAATACTTCTTTGAAAACAACGCCTTCATTTTCAAAAGCTTTCATGATTAAATTATGAACGGGCCAAAAGTTAATTTCCGGATGAGAATCAGTTCCCAAACCATCTTGATTCGTAACCATTACCAATTCGAAATCTAGTTCCAAAGCAATTTTTCCAAGGAATTGAAACGCTTTAGGATAAAATTCCAGTTTTTCGAAACTGTCTAATTGGTAATCATTTGGTTCCAAAACCATTGTTCCATCACGATCTATAAAAAGTATTTTTTTCATTAAAAAAAGTTTAAAGTTTAAGGTTTAAAGTTGTTTTAACACCTCAATTAATTTCATATTTTCTTGTTCTGTTCCAACGGTCAGACGCAAACAATTATCGCATAACGGTTGGGTGGTTCTGTTTCTAATTACAATTCCTTTTGCAATCAATTCATCGTATCTTTTATTGGCGTCATCCACTTTTACCAAAATAAAATTAGCTTCCGTAGGATAGATTTTTTCGACAAAATTTACATTAAGTAAAACTTTAAGTAACGCAGATCTTTGTGTTATTATAGATTGAATTTCCGATTTTATTTTATCTTTATCATCTAATCGTTCTAAAGCTCTTTTTTGAGTCAATTCGTTTACATTATACGGAGGTTTAATTTTGTTTAAAACCGAAATTACCTCCGCAGATGCGTAACAAATTCCTAATCTAATTCCAGCCAAACCATACGCTTTTGATAGCGTCTGAGTAATGACCAAATTTGGATATTCATCTAATTCGTTAATCCAACTTTCCTTTTTAGAAAAGTCAATATACGCTTCATCAATAACAACTAAACCTTTAAAATTTTGCAAAAGTGACACTACACTTTCATCCGAAAATGAATTTCCGGTTGGGTTATTTGGAGAACACAAAAAGATTATTTTAGTATTCTCATTAACCGCTTCCATGATTTTCTCAATTTGTGGTTGAAAGTCTTCAGAAAGTAAAATTTCTTTATTTTCTACGGCATTAATATTAGCCAAAACGCCATACATTCCGTATGTAGGTGGCAAAGTGATTACATTGTCCGTTTTTGGTTCACAAAAAGCTCTGAATAACAAATCCAGCACTTCATCACTACCGTTACCCAGTAAAATTTGATTCGTTTTGACATTTTTTTGTTTTGCCAAAATCCCTTTTACACTCATTTGTTGTGGATCTGGGTACCTGTTCACCCCATTTTCAAATGGATTTTCATTAGCATCCAGAAAAATCATATCTGCAGTGTCAAAATCCTCAAATTCATCTCGTGCGGAAGAATAGGGTTTTAATTGCTTAACGTTTGCTCTAACTATAGTATTTATATCAAAATTATTTTCCATCTTCAATCGCTTTTAATCGTAATGTAACTGCATTTTTGTGTGCTTGTAAGCCTTCTGCTTCTGCCATGATTTCGATGGCTTTACCGATATTTTGTATTCCTTTTTGAGAAATTTTTTGAAAAGTCATTGCTTTGGTGAAACTGTCTAAATTTACTCCGCTGTAATTCTTCGCATAACCGTTGGTTGGCAACGTATGGTTGGTACCTGAAGCATAATCTCCAGCACTTTCAGGAGTATAATTTCCAATGAATACTGAACCTGCATTTTGAACGCCATTGCTGTAAAAATCATCAAATTCTGAGCAAATGATAAAGTGCTCCGGTCCGTATTCATTGATTAATTCCAAGGCAATTTTATCGTTTTCAACAAAAATTAATTTAGAATTCGCAATGGCTTTTTCAGCAATGGTTTTCCTTGGAAGAAGTTCCATTTGTATTTGGATTTCATCTTCAACAGCATCAATTAATTTTTTAGAAGTAGTGACCAAAATAACTTGGCTATCCGCTCCATGTTCTGCTTGAGACAATAAATCCGAAGCTATAAAAGCAGGAACAGCAGTATCATCAGCAACAATCAATAATTCTGATGGACCGGCAGGCATATCGATTGCCACGCTAAATTGTGTTGCTAATTGTTTAGCCACAGTCACAAATTGATTTCCGGGACCAAATATTTTATACACTTTCGGAATTGTTTCCGTTCCAAAAGTCATTCCTGCAATAGCCTGAATTCCTCCTACTTTCAAAATTTTAGTCACACCACATAAATTGGCAGCATATAGAATAGCGGGATTTATATTTCCGTTTTTATCCGGAGGAGAACATAAAACAATTTCACTACAACCAGCAATCTCTGCAGGAACAGCAAGCATTAAAACAGTAGAAAATAATGGAGCAGTTCCTCCAGGAATATACAATCCTATCTTTTGAATAGGTCTTTTTTCCTGCCAGCAGTTAACTCCTTCAATTGTTTCTACAGCAACTCTATCTGTTTTTTGAGCTGTATGAAATTTTTTAATATTTGATTTTGCAAGTGAAATTGCGTCTTTTAATTCGGTAGAAATGGACGCAATTGCTTGGTCTATTTCAGCTTTAGTAACTTCGATTGTATCTATTTTGGCACCATCAAAAAGCGACGTATATTTTGCTACGGCAGCATCGCCTTTCTTTTGTACTTCCTTAAAAATTTCTTTCACAGTCGCTTCAATATCATCGATAGTTTTTGTGGGTCTTTCTAAAATGGAAGTCCAGGTTTCTGGTTTTGGATTGTATATTTTATTCATTTTAATTGTATTCAAAGATTAAATAATTGAACTATTCCGTTTCTTAAACTCATAATTCATACGTCATAATTTAAAATTCTTACAGTACCATTTTCTCAATTGGACACACCAAAATCCCTTCGGCTCCAGCTTCTTTCAATTGATCAATCACATCCCAGAAAGTATCTTTATCGATTACAGAGTGTACGCTACTCCATCCTTCTTGTGCCAATGGCAATACGGTTAAACTTCTTAATACAGGAAGAATTTTTCCAACGGCATCAATTTTGTCATTTGGAATATTCATCAAGATATATTTCGATTTTCTTGCTCTTAAAACGGATTCAATTCTGAATTTTAAAGTATCGATTATTTTTTGGGATTCAGGACTTACTTTTGGAGAAACAGCTAAAACCGCTTCACTTTTAAAAATAACTTCAACTTCTTTTAAATTGTTTTTAAACAAAGTACTCCCGCTAGATACAATATCAACAATAGCATCGGCTAAACCAATGTTTGGTGCTATTTCTACCGAACCTGATATCTGGTGAATATCGACTGTTACCCCTTTAGAATTGAAAAAATCAAGAACTGTTTTTGGGTAAGAAGTGGCAATTCGCATACCATCTAAATCTTGAACTGATTTGTAATTAAATGCTTTTGGCACAGCAACGGATACTTTACATTTTGAAAAACCTAATTTTTGAATTACTTCAATATTATTTCCTTTTTCAACTAATAAATTATCGCCAACAATAGCAATATCTACAACTCCATCTATTAGATATTGAGGAATATCAGAATTTCTTAAATATAAAACCTCTAAAGGAAAATTAGATGCTTCTGCTTTTAATTGGTCGATACCATTATCGATTGAAATACCTGCATCTTTAAGAATTTGAATGCTGTCTTCGTTTAAACGTCCTGATTTTTGAATTGCAATTTTTAATGTACTCATTTTTTGTCTTTTTTGTTTTTGTTTAAAATATTTTGATTGAGTACAAATATTGGGTAATAAAAAACCCGTTTGATGTACTCAAACGGGTTTTTAGAATATGATGATTTACACACATACCATTAACACATCGCTTGAGAGCAATAATGAAAATGATGATGATGCAATTGATTTGTAAACATTTTTGTGTTTGTTTTATTTTAAAATTCTTTTGCAAATATAAGAGATAAAATATTTAAAAAGCAATTTTTATTTTAACTTAAAGATATGAAATTGTTACAAATTACTTTTTATCTATTATTTTATTCGGTTCATTTTCAACAGAATTTGTATCGCTTGTTACTGTAGTACCGTTGTCTTCCCTGATTTCAGTATGACGAATTTCACCACCGGAAGTCCCAACGTTTATTGATATAACTCCAGCAATTAAAGCTAAAACAAGCGTAATAAATGAAAATATTTTAGCCAGTCGGAACTTTTTTATGGCAGCTACTAATGAAATCAATGCAAAAACTCCGGTTGCATAAAGTACTAATGCAAATTTCTCTGCCAGTTCTTCATGTTCATGGATAATTGCTTTTCCAATGTTTGGAAAATCTTCAACCATTTCCTCCGCTCCTTCACCAGTTCCCATACTGAGCGCTCCAAAAATTGCTGCAATTATAAATAATATATAAGCAGTATTTTTAACGGAACCGTTATTTAAAAATATCCCTGCAATTAAAATTCCAATTCCAAAAATGGTTCCGATTATTGGAAAATGGTTTACAACCATATGTAAATGAGCGTCATTCATAATTTTTTTATTTAAAGTTTACTGTTTTAAAGCTGAATTATTTGAACAAATTATTTTTATCCCGCGAGTGAAACTCCAATTAAAGAGCCAATGCCATAAGTCACCGCTGCTGCTACTAATCCAAAAGAAACTTGTCTAAATCCAGAAAATAGAACGCTTTTCCCTGTCAATAAAGTAATTGCGGCACCTATTCCAAAAAGCCCGACAACACTGCTTCCTACACTCAATAGAATGGCATTCTTCCCATTTAAAAACATAAAAGGATATAACGGAATAATGGCTCCAATAGCAAAAAGTACAAACGAAGCTGTTGCTGCTTCCCAGGCTGATCCTCCTAATTCTTCTTTATCAATTCCCAGTTCTTCTGTGATGATAGCATCAATTGCCGTTTCAGGATTTTCAAATGCTTTATCCGCCAGTTTTTGTGCTTCAACAGCATTCATTCCTTTGGCTTGGTAAAGCAATACTAATTCTTTTTTTTCTTCTTCGGGAGAAGCTTCTAATTCTTCTGTTTCCAAATCAATTTGGCGCTGGTTTAATTCTCGAGAACTTTGTACCGAAAGCCATTCGCCCAAAGCCATTGAAATTGCTCCTGCCAAAAGCCCTGCAATACCGGTTAATAATATCGTATTATTAGAAACAGCCGCTCCGGCAACTCCCATTACTAAACTCATATTAGAAACCAATCCGTCATTTGAACCTAAAACGGCTGCACGCAATGCATTTCCGCCTACTGATTTATGACGACTTTCAAATTTGGACAAAAAGCCACCCGAAACATTCAAAGCAGCATTATTGTTTACTGCTTCAATAATATTAAGATGATTGTGCTCAAAACCTGTTGGCTTTTCTCCGCTTTTAATCTTATTTTTAATTGAATTTACCGCAAACTGTTTTTCTATACTTGAAAGGTTGCTGATTATAGAACTGTAACCAAAAATTTTACCCAACTTCAATTGAAATTTTGCTCTGGAGGAAGGTGAAGGCATTTTGTAATTTGGTTCAAAAGTCAACACTTTATCAAACATATGTTTCGCGTGTCCTTTTTCAATTTCACCCAAACTCAATAATACTCTTTTAAGATTATCCTCAGATTGAATGGCAGCAATGCTATCATACAAAAAAGCCGTATCAACCTCTGTTTGCAACTGATCTTTTAGTTTATTCAAGTCCATTTTTATTTGCTTTTTATTAATTAGCCAAATCAAAAACACCTTTTGTTAAAATCCTTGAAGAAGCATTAATTATAGTATTTGGAAGTATTTCAATGAATTTTTCAGATTTCTCGCCTACCGTAACGCTTACTTTCTTGAATGAATATCCGTTTTTTTCATTCTCCAATAAAAGTACGAAATTTTTGTTATTCTCTGTCAATACGGCTTCCGAAGGAACCGCTAAACCTTTTTTAGAATCAATAATAATTTCAGCCTCAACAAACATTCCTGTTAATAGCTTTTGCTTAATCATATCGTATAAATGTCCATGAATATTAATCGTTCTGTCGTTTCCTTCTATTGATTTTCCAACCAAATGTACTTCAGCATTAAAAACATCTTTTGTTGCTTCAGGAACTTTAAAAAGAATCTTTTGTCCTATTTTCACATTCAAAATATCTTTTTCAAAAACGGCCAGTTCTAAATGCAAGTGATCCGTATCGACAATTTCTAAAATCACATCCGAAGGCGCTACATACATTCCCACATTCGCATTCATAATCACAATATCGCCAGTTATAGGAGAAAAAATAGTGATTGTTGAAGTCAAATTTCCTTTCTCTACATTTTTCGGATTAATGTTCAAAAGCACTAATTTGGCGCGCAAGCTTTGATGCATTGCTTTGGCTCTTTTATAGTCACTTTCCGCTTTTAGGTAGTTTTTTTGAGAAGTGATTTTTTCATCATACAGCGTTTTTTGTCTGTCATATTCGGATTTCAAGAAATTAAGCTGCTCCGCCACTTCCATATAATCTTTTTGAATATCAAGAAATTCTGTGTTTTGTAACGTTAACAAAGCTTGTCCTTTTGTGACTTTATTTCCAACCAAAAGCGTAGTAGATTTTACATAACCGCCCATAAAAGTGTTCACTTTAGCGCGGTTTTGTGGTGGTACATCAATTTTTCCCGATGCTTTTACCGTTACATCAAAATCTTGTTCTGTTGGACTTGCAATCTCCATTCCCGAAGATTTAAATTGAGCGGAAGTTACGGTAATCAAACCGTTGTCTTTTTGTGTTACTTCTTCAGTTTTTGACTCTTTACAGGAGAATAGAACAAGAGATAAAATAGCTATATATAGTATTTTTTTCATTTTTAGCGGATTAAAAATTAAGGTATTGTAAATCTAATTGGCTTTGATTGAATTGCAAAATAGTGTCTAAATAGTCCACTTGGATGGTCGTAGCATTTTCTAAACTTTGAATGTATTGGAAAAAATCTATTTCGCCATGTTTGTAGCTATTGTTTCCTACTTTTATAATCTCATCCGATAATTTTTTACCGTACAGATTGTAGTAATTTATCGCTTCCTGATGTTTGGCTAATTCGTTCTTTTTTTGATTAATGTACTTCTCTATTTTTACTTCCTCATTTTGCTTTTGTTGTTCCCAACTTTGTAATTCAAGTTGTGCAACTTTACTTTTAGCAACTTGTCCCGAGAATAAAATCGGTACTGCTAAACCAACTTGAAAACCATACAACGACTGTGATAAACCGTTATTTCTTCCTTGAAAATAGTCTAAGTTAATATCTGGTAACCAATGCTTTTTTTGTAAGTTTATTTGATTTTTATAATTTTTAGTAACACTTTCTAAATAAGTAGTATAAGTTGTTTTACTTATCTCATCAGTAAAAGTATTTAACGGTGTAATTGTATTGCTTTTTATTGCTATTATTTCATCGTTTTGAAGCAAGGATTGTAGCAGTTCATATTGTGCTTTTTTATCATTTTCTATTTGGGAAAGCTTCGTTCTTATTTGTCTGAATTTAGCTTGAGCTGTAATTTTTTCCAAATAATTAGTTTCTCCTAATTCAAATCGTCTATCGCTTGCTTTAGAGAAATTTTGGTACAAACTATCTAAATAATGATACAGTTTTTCTTGATGTTGTAAATAAACAATGTGCTGATACGATTTAGAAACAGCTAAAGAAAGTTTGTTTTTTTGAATATCAAAATTGGCTTTTTCTTTTTCATATTCGGAGGAATAGACTTTTTTCTGCGCTCCGTAAACCGTTGGAAAAGAAAAGCGTTGCTGTACGCCAAAAACTCGTAAAGGTTCGTTATTGAGTGCCAAATTATTTTGATCGTAACTGTAATAAATATTGGTTTTGTCAAAAGTATTTGCCGTTTTAATATTGGCTTTTGTTTTATCCACTTGCAATTGAGCCGCTTTAATTCCTTTATTATTTTGAATTGCTTTAGCCAATAAACTATCCAATTCCGGGTTAGCATTTTGTGAAAAAGCCAACGAAGAACTCAACAATAACAAAATGATATAAGTGGAACTTTGATGTTTCTTGAACTTCGCTTTTTTAAACGCCGCACTATCAAAAACTTTATATAAAATAGGCAAGACTATCATCGTTAAAACAGTTGCCGTAAACAATCCGCCAATGACTACCGTTGCTAATGGTCGTTGCACTTCTGCCCCAGCCGAGGATGAAATTGCCATTGGTAAAAATCCTAATGCAGCTGCCGAAGCGGTTAATAAAACCGGACGTAATCTGTCAGTAGTTCCTTTTAAAATCAATGCATCGATATCTTTCATGCCTTGCTGTTTGAGTTCTTTAAAATGTTCGATTAGTACAATTCCGTTTAATACTGCAATTCCGAAAAGTGCAATGAATCCAACGCCTGCCGAAATACTGAACGGCAAATCTCTCATCCATAAAAACAAAACACCGCCAACTGCAGATAAAGGAATCGCTGAATAGACCATTAAGGCTTCTTTTACGGAACCAAATGCAAAATACAAAAGGATAAAAATCAAAAATAAAGCGATTGGAACTGCAATCATCAAGCGGGCTTTTGCACTTTGTAAATTCTCGAATTGTCCGCCGTATTTCACATAATATCCAGATGGTAATTTTATTTGATTGTCTACAATTTTTTGGATATCGGTAACCACACTTTGCAAATCTCGGTTGCGAACATTGATTCCCACTACAATTCTTCTGTTGGTATTGTCTCTAGAAATTTTTGCTGGGCCTTCGGTATATTCGATAGAAGCCAATTCGCTCAACGGAATTTGTTCTCCGTTTGGCGTTGGCACATATAAATTACGTAAATCTTCAATATCGTGACGGTTTGCTTGATCCAAACGAATCACCATATCAAAACGTTTCTCGCCTTCAAAAACATTTCCAACGGTTTTTCCGGCAAAGCCAAGAGCAATCATTTCGTTCAAATCAGAAATATTCAAACCATAGCGGGCAATTTTAGAACGATCATAAACGACAGACATTTGTGGCAAACCTTCTGTTTTTTCGATTATAATATCCGAAGCACCTTCTACTTTTGCAATAGCATTTTTGATTTCATGCGCTTTTTGTGCCAAAATATCTAAGTCTTCGCCAAAAACTTTAACCGCCACATCAGATCGCGTTCCAGAAATTAATTCGTTGAAACGCATTTCAATAGGCTGTGTAAATTCGATTTCCATATTCGGAATTTCTTTTTCCAATGCTACTTTTATTTTGTCTGCCAATTCATCTTTGGTCGAAGCTGAAGTCCATTCCGATTTGGGTTTTAATTTTACAATAACATCGCTTTCTTCCATAGACATTGGGTCTGTAGGCACTTCGGCAGCTCCAATTCTACTGACAACCTGTGTGACTTCCGGGAAATTTTTAAGGATTATTTTCTCGATTTTGGTCGTTATCGCTATTGTTTTTGTCAAAGAAGTTCCTGTTTTTAAAACCGGCTGAATCACAAAATCACCTTCGTCAAGCGTAGGAATAAATTCTCCTCCCATCGTTGCAAATAATACAATGGCCAGCAATAATAATCCTAATGCGCCATACAATACTTTTTTGGTATTGCTTATTGCCCAAGTGATTATGGGTAAATACCAAGAATTGAGTATGTGGATTAATCTACTGGATAATGAATTTGGATTTTCTTCTTTTGGTTTTAAAAATAAAGAAGAAATTACTGGAACATACGTAAAACAGAAAATCATCGCACCCAATAATGCAAAACTAAAGGTCATTGCCATTGGTTTGAACATTTTACCTTCGATTCCGGATAATGATAGAATAGGAATAAAAACAATCAGAATAATCAATTGGCCAAAAATAGCCGAATTCATCATTTTGGAAGCACTTTTATACGTGATTTGGTCAATTTCTAACTGACGTTCTTCCTTGCTGAGATTTACTAAATGAGCTGATTTACTGGCTATTTGAAAAGCAATAAACTCGACAATAATTACGGCGCCATCGATGATAATTCCAAAATCAATAGCTCCTAAACTCATTAAATTGGCATCGATACCAAAAATGTTCATGAATGAAATAGCAAACAATAAACACAACGGAATTACGGAAGCAACAACCAATCCCGAACGCCAGTTTCCTAACAATAAAACCACGACAAAAATCACAATTAAACATCCTAAAATCAAGTTTTCGGCAACGGTAAAAGTAGTTTTTCCTACCAATTCACTTCGTTCCAAAAAGCCATTGATGTACACACCTTCAGGTAGAGATTTTTCTATTTCAATCACTCGGTCTTTAACATCGCTGATGACTTGTTTCGAATTTCCTCCTTTGAGCATCATGACTTGTCCCAAAACTTTTTCACCTTCACCATTGCCAGTGATTGCTCCAAAACGATTGGCATGACCAAACCGAACTTGCGCTACATTCTTGATATAAACCGGTAATCCATTAGTATTTTTAACAACTATGTTTCCAATATCTTCCAGCGAATTGACTTTTCCTTCACCCCTGATAAAATAACTTTGATTTACTTTTTCGATGTATGCTCCACCGGCAATACTGTTGTTTTTCTCCAGTGCTGTAAAAACATCCGCAGTAGTGATGTTCATGGCTTTCAAACTCGAAGGATTAATAGCAATTTCATATTGTTTCAAAAAACCGCCCCAAGTATTAATTTCTACAACACCTTTTATTCCTGATAGTTGTCGTTTTACCACCCAATCTTGTATCGTACGCAAATCAGTTACTGAATAATTATTCTTAAACTCTGGTTTAACTTCTAAAGTGTACTGGTAGATTTCTCCAAGTCCAGTAGTAATCGGACCCATTTCCGGGGTTCCAAAACCTTGCGGAATTTTCTCGGAAGCCGTTTTTATTTTTTCTGCAATAAGTTGTCTTGGAAGATACGTTCCAAGATTTTCATCAAAAACAATCGTGACTACGGATAAACCAAATTTTGAAATAGAACGAATTTCTTTGACCCCAGGCAAATTGGCCATTTCAATTTCTACAGGATACGTGATAAACTGTTCAATATCTTGTGTAGAAAGGTTACGAGAAGTTGTGATTACCTGAACTTGGTTATTTGTAACGTCTGGAACTGCTCCAATGGATATTTGGAAAACAGAAAACAAACCAAATCCGAAAACTCCCAAAGTAAAGAGTAAGATAATCAGTTTGTTTTTTAAACTAAAAGCAATAATTTTTTCGAGCATTTTTACCTTAATTTGTTTTTTACAAATCTAAGATTTAAAGATAAGGATTTACTTAAGAATTACTTAAGGTCTGCTTCAAATAAACTTAATACCACTCGTGTTCCTATGTTTTCTTCACTGGTAATTGCAATATCAATAGTAAGCAACGAACAGAGTCTTTTTACAATAGACAAGCCCAATCCAGTTCCTTTTATTTCAGGGTGTGCATTCGATTGTGAACGATAAAATTGATTGAAAATATTCTCTAAGTCATCCGCAGGAATTCCTATCCCAGAATCAATGATATGGCATTCAATTCTAGACGCTACACTTTTTATATGTACCGTTAAATTCCCGTTTTGATTTGAATATTTCAATGCATTAGAAATCAAATTATTAACAATAATTAAAAATAGATAACTATCTGTTTCTATGTAATAATCTCTCGAAAATTGTGTAGTGATAGTAATGTTTTTAGACTGAATCGCAGTAGAGTTTCTGGCAATAGTATCTAAAAATATAGCGTTCAAATAGACTTTTTCTATTTTTAAACTTTGTTTTTGATTTTCAAATCGGGCCAATAAAAGCAACTGATCAACCAAATGATTCAACCGATCGACTTCGGTTACACAAAAATTAATTTTTTCTTCATATTCAGCAGGATTTCGAGGTTTTCGAATCAAAACTTCCAATGTTCCTTTGATAACCGTTAAAGGCGTTCTTAATTCATGCGATGCATCCGAGGTAAATTGTTTTTCTCTTTCTATAGCAGTTTCAATTCTATCTAATAAATTATTTATGGTTTGAGACAGAATATACAATTCGTCACGGTTTTGTGGTAATGGAATTCTGGATGTCAGATTGTCTTTAGTAATAATATTAGAAGTCGTAATTATGGAACTAATAGGTTTTATGCTCCTTCCCGCAATAAATCGTGCTATAAAGAAAAGTACCATTAGAATTAAAGGATAAACAATTAGCAAGACCTCAAATAAATTATTAAGTACCATCGTAGCATCTTCTAAGGACATTGCAATTATGATGTACCCAATAATTTTTGTTTTTTGATAAATGGGAACCTGAATTTGTCGAATAGAATTATCGGCTAATTTTGTATCAAAGAGCTTGTTCTCCGCATTATTTTCATTGAAGATAAGAGAAGATTTTTTGAGATTAGGCGATTTTTCAATCACATTTCTATTTTCATCCACAAACTGAATAAATACAGGATTTACATCCAGCGTATTGTGTTCCCGTTCTTTCCATTCTTCTTTATGAATTAAATGAAAAGTGTTGCCTACAATTTCAATTTCGGATAGATGTTTATCAACTTCACTGGTAATATCATTATTCACATGACTGTAAACACTGAATTTAACAATAGAATAGATGATAAAGAAAACTACAAAAATCAATAAAGCTGTAGTCACTATATAATGGGAGGCAATTCTATTTTTAAAGGAAAGTTGTTGCATTTTTATTTAGTCATTAGCGATGTAACCTACACCGCGAACTGTTTTTATGTAGTCTTGTTCAATTTTTAAATTTAATTTTTTACGAATTGCATTCATAAAAACATCAATCACACCCGTATCATATTCAAAATGAATGTCCCAAACATCCTCGATAATTTGGGTTCTGGTGCATACTTTGCCTTTATTTTTGACCAAATACGTCAATAAATCAAATTCACGTTGAGTCAAATTCACTTCAGTATCACTCACTAAAACACGATGTTTGGCAATATCAATTTCTATCGTTCCAAGTTTTAGAATTTGATTCTCATTTTGGTTTCTAAAATGAATTTTGATGCGTTCCAGTAATTCATCAAAACTAAATGGTTTTTTGATATAATCATTGGCACCCGCTTTCAAACCTTCAATTGTTTCTTGCACCGTATCTTTGGCCGTCAAAAATAAGATTGGCGTATGACTGTTTTTCAACCGAATGGATTTACAAAGTTCCAGTCCTGTCATTTTTGGCAACATCCAATCTAATAAAATCAGATCAAAATTGTTCTTTTGAGTGAGTTCAAACCCTTTTAAACCATCCGAAGCACTGGTGATTGTATATCCTTCTTCTTCTAATCCTTGTTGAAGAAATTGAACAATTCCCGCTTCATCTTCCACGATTAATATGTGCATGATTGTATAAATTTAGGCTTTTATTGCATTACAAATTTAAAGGCAATTGTACCAATATTAGCATTTAAATTGTCACTTCTTTCATAATGATTGAATCTAAAATCAATATTTTTCAAACCAAATTTCCAAATTTTTGCACCTGTGAAAATATCAGTATAATTGATTCCAAAACCATATTGATTCGCATCAAATGTAGCCAAATCAGCATCAGAGGTATAATATCTTTCTGTTGATAAATGGGTTTCATAAGGCGCATAATATTTTGAAGCCGTTTGGGTGTAATAGCGATACATTGGGAAAACGGTAAACCTATCAGATAATTTTATAGGAAGCTCAATCGTTGCGGTATGCGATTGAATATCCCAATTATCGGAATAAAAACGGTAATAGGTTCGCAATATAAATCGCTCGTTGATGTAATAATTCAAACGTGCTCCAACAGGGATTTTAAATCGGGAATCCGGTAATCTTTCGATATCATCAGCCAGTTTATAAACTCCGGTATTCGTTGAACTTTCGTAAGTATTAATATATTGTGCCTGACCGATGTAATAATTAGCTTTATCTGCAAAATAAATGCGGTGATACGGTGAAGACAATAATCCTTGTTGCTGTAGAATATCGAAGAAGATTGAAAACTGTAGTTTTTTGGTTAAAACCTGAGAGAAACCAACAGAAGCCGAATAAGAGTTTCTATTTACGCCACTTACCGTTTGAAATGCTGAAGGCAAATAATTTGTTGTAGCTTGACCATTTTGATCCAAAACCGATACGCCATTAAAATAGCCTTGATTTAAAAAATTAGCACCATATTTTGAATATTCATGGAGTTCTGTTGGATAAATAGGTCTCCATTGATCCAGATATACATTGGCTTTCAAACTTAACTCAGTGTTTTTTTCATTAAAAAGAGTTGCAATTCCTCCTCCAAAACCAACCGAAGTATAATCATACTCATTTGAAAACGAAACATCAGTATTCCAAATAAAATTTCTGGAATCGCTGCTATGACTATAATTGGCAACAATTGACACTAATTGATCACTTTTGGAAGCACCTGATGAAGCTTGCCAAGGAGTTCCACTAGGCGTTGGAGCCGCTATCCTGTCATCATCACCGCCAGACGCTCCAGTGGCATTGAATGGATTTATATTACTCGACGAAGCCGATGAATAGGCTGATATTCCCAAATCAATGGTTAAAACATCATCATCATTTAATGGCATCGCTACCACAATATTCGAAGCAACATCTGTTAATTTTTCAGAACCTAAACCTCCTGAAACAGCTGATTTTGAACCGTCCTGATTGTAATAACTGGTTAAAAAATCGACTTCAGTACTTTCTAAAACTCGTTTTTTAAATGCTGGCGCAGTAGTTTTGTCTTGCGAAAAGGCAATGCTGCTGATTAATACTAAAAGAAATAAAAATTTTATTTTCATTGTATAGAAATTACTATTTACTATCTAAATTGTTGTTTTGTAAATTAGTTGCAACCGCAACCACCACCTGATTTACCACCATTGGCCCCAGCAGCTGCCTCACGATATACTTGAAAAGAAGTTTCATATCGCTCTGCAGTTCTTGCCGTTAGTTTCATGTCAGGATCATTTATTTTTTCTTTTTCGTATTCTTTTACTGAACTACAGGATTGTAAAATCAGCATTACAAAAAACAAAACCGTTATTGTCTTTATCATTTTGAATGTCTTTTATTAATTATATTTTTTGATATCAATTCCTTTTGACGAATGGATTTTACCTTTGTCATCAACAATAATACATTCAATCCCTTTAAGCTGATTGACTAAATCCAACCCTACTTCTACCCCGAGAACAAAAATTCCAGTAGCCAAAGCATCAGCTATTTCCGTTTGCTTTGCAAAAACAGATACACTCACCACGCCAGTTGCCGGATAACCCGTTCTGGGATCTATAATATGCGAGTAGCGAATTCCATTAAAAATAACATACTTTTCATAACTTCCCGAAGTTTCTACAGCGCTGTCTTCTAATGGAAATGTGGCAAAAACTTTATTTTTATTCAAAGGATTTACAATTCCCACATTCCAAGGTTTCCCATCGGGTTGTTTTCCCCAGGCATTAATATCTCCCGAAACATTTACAATTCCTGAAATACAGCCTTTTGAAACCAATAAATCTTTCACTTTATCAGCAATATAGCCTTGACCAATTCCGCCCAAACCTAATTTCATTCCTTCTAATTTCAGGAAAATGGTTTGTTCTTTTTTGTTTATAATAATATTTCTGTATCCAATTTTTACAACTGATTTTTTTATGGCTTCTTCTGTCGGCATTACTTTCATCGAACCGTCAAATTTCCATATTTTATCCATGGAAGCATACGAAATATCAAAGGCACCATCTGTAATTTGGGAAATTTTAATGGCTCTTTCGACCAATTCCAAAACTTCAGTATCCACTTTTACAGGTTTAATTCCTGCATTACGGTTGATTTCTGAAACTTGTGTAGTCGGAATCCAATCAGAAATTAAATTCTCTATGCGTTTTACTTCGGCTACAGCCAAATCTATATATTCATTGGATTTTATAGTATCGTTTGCGACAGCTGTAATCTCAAACGGACTTCCTAACATCGACAACTTTCTTTTATGGGCGACTTGACCAACGGAAATGAAGGTTGTCAATACTAAACATAGGGAAATTATGCTCTTCATCATTTTTCAAACGAATGGATTAATTTGATATAATCAGCTGGAGAAAGATTTTTGAAACCTGTAATGCCTAACACATTCCCAGTTTTGTCCAAAAGCAACACTAATGGAAAATTTCCTGATTTATTATATTTTTCTGCTAATTTTTTATTGCTCTCCATTAACTCTGGTACAAGTTGATTTGCTTTCTTCTTTGGAAAATCAGCTTTATAAATAACCCATTTTTGGTCGGCTTCCTTTTTAAATTCTTCAGATTTCCAAATAGTGTTTTCTAATTTAATGCATGGAGCACACCAATCTGATCCTGAAAATACAAGAAGGATGTTTTTATCTTCTGAAAGTGACTGCGCTTTTGCTTCTTCAAAATTGGATTTCCAGTTTTGAGAATATCCTAACGTTCCTATAAAAAGAAACAAGAACATAACCTGTTTTTTCATCTTTTAAATCTGTTTTTAATACTGTAAAAGTATTTATTTCTAGTGAAGTATAGTTTTCTGACAGTGAAAATTAAGACAGAATTAATTTAACGACTTTTTACAGATATACATCATTCTTTATTTATTGGACTAAACAATAACGGTCAAAGTTGTTCCAGATAATGTAGTCTGATATTGTTTTAAATTAGATGGCGCAGGTCCGGAAATTACGGTGCCAGTACTTGTAAACTGAGAATTATGCCTTGGACAAACAAATACATTCCCTGACTTATCATAACCAAGCGTTACACCTTCGTGAGTACAAGAAGACGATACAGCCAAAAAAGTTCCCGTAGTGGTCCGTGCAATGATAATCCCTTTAGTGACCTGGAAACCTCCATTTGTGGCCAAAGGTCCAGTGCTGGTATCAACTGTAAAATTACTTGTGGCGGTTGGTGTTGCTGTTGATGAACCAGAACCATCAGTATTAGAATCGTCTGAGCTACAACTCGTAGCTAAACCGGCTATACAAGCAGGCAATAAAACAGTTGCCGCTCCAAATCCTACTCTCGCAAAAAATTCTTTTCTAGTCATGATTATTTTATATTAGGTTGGTTAATATAATCACATACGCAAAAAAAATACTTATAGTTTTTTTAGAACTAACAAATAGAACTTGTATAAAGATGCAAAATATTTCAGGACTGTTTTAAAATTTCTACACTAATCATAAAATGGATTAAATCTCCTTAATCTAAGATCCTGTTTTCATAAAATATTAAGCAATTCTTAAAAAATAGCGCTAAAAATTATGTATACTTTTGTATATAAAAACAATTCTATGAATTTTCTGAAAAAGTCATCCCCTTTTTATTATTTATTACTCTTTTACATTGCCGTAAGCTTTGTTTTAAGGGTTATACTATTTTTTCATCCCATAACGCAAACATCATTTACTTGGACTGATACGCTGTCTTTATTTGTTTTTGGGTTTGTATCTGACTTTTTTATTTTTGTTTTACTTAGTGGCTTTTTATGGCTCTATCTTATTTTTATATCCAATTCTAAATATTTAAAACCGTACGGTTATATTATTTTTGTATTGCTATTAACGCTATTACTTTATGTTTCATCAGGCAAAACCATACTCAATGAATATGGCAGCGCTTTGCCCGCTATTGCAATTGGTTTTGTGGCAATAAAAACACTTTTGTTTGGATTGTTACTTTTTCTTCCAAAATACCGTGGTCAAATCAGGTTTTGGTTGTTCTCATTTGTGATTTTTCTTTATGTGGTTTTAATTTTGCAAAATGGAATCAGTGAATACTTTTTCTGGAATGAATTTGGCGTGAAATACAATTTTATTGCAGTAAATTATTTGGTTTACACCAATGAAGTTATTGGGAATATTATGGAGTCTTATCCAGTGATTCCATTGTTTTCAGTACTCTTTATAATTGCTGGATTTGTAACATATCTAATTGTAAAAAAATCAAAAAACTATATTGAAAGTATTCCTGCCTTTGTAGAAAAAATAAAATTATCGGGGATTTATTTAGCGTTATTCGCCCTTTCCTTATTTGCAATCCCATTTTTTTCTACTAAAGAAAGCTCTCATAATGTTTTTGCGAATGAACTTCAAGCAAATGGTATTTACAAATTCTACCTGGCATTTATGCACAGTGAATTGGATTATTTTAAGTTTTACAAAACACTTCCCAGTAGCGAAGCATTTGCTCAATTAAAACAACAGATTCCATCCATTTCTGGAGAAACAACTTGGAGACAAATAGAAAACGAAGCTACCGATAATCATAAAAATGTAGTGCTGATAACCATCGAAAGTTACAGCGCCGAGTTTATGAAAATGTATGGTGACGAAAAAAATATCACTCCATTTCTTGATAGTTTAGCAACCAAAAGCTTAGTTTTTACAAACCTTTATGCTGCAGGAAACAGAACGGTTCGCGGTCTTGAGGCCGTTACTTTATGTTTTCCTCCTACCGCTGGCGAAAGTGTTGTAAAACGCGAAGACAATAAAAATAAATTTTCGACAGGAAACATCTTTAAACAGAAAGGGTTTACTGTAAAATTCATGTACGGTGGTGATTCATTTTTTGATAATATGAAAGACTTTTTCACCGGAAACGGATATGAAATTGTGGACAAAACAGCATTTAAACCAAATGAAATCACTTTTGCTAATATTTGGGGTGTCTGTGATGAAGATATGTACAACAAAGCAATCAAGATAATGAATAAAGAAAGTGTTGCAAATAAGCCGTTCTTTAATCACATAATGACCGTAAGCAATCACAGACCTTTTACTTATCCAAATGGAAAAATTGATATTCCGGGAGATGTAAAATCTCGTGACGGTGGTGTAAAGTACACGGATTATGCGATGAAAAAATTCTTTGAAATGGCCAAAAAGCAGCCTTGGTTTGCCAATACCGTTTTTGTAATTCTTGCGGATCATTGCGCTTCCAGTGCAGGAAAAACAGAACTTCCAGTGGAAAAATATAGAATTCCAGCAATGATTTATAGTCCAGGTTCAAAACCCCAAAAATATACAAACCTAATGTCGCAAATAGACATTATGCCTACTTTATTCGGGTTATTAAATTTTGATTACCAAAGTAAATTTTATGGTCAGGATGTTTTAAAACCAGATTACAAACCTCGCGCTTTGATTGCAACCTATCAGGATTTAGGATTAATAAAAGATAATGTTTTAACGGTTATTTCTCCCAAACAAAAAGTAAAGCAGTTTCAATTGACTTTGAAACCCAACCAAAAAGTAGCTCGTGATTTCCAAATTCATTACGATCAAATAGTGTTGAAAAAAGAAAGGCCAGATTTAATAAACGAAACGATTTCATACTATCAAACAGCCTCGGATCTGTTGAAGAAAAAGAAATATCAAAAGATTAATTGACATAAAAAAAACGGGTGAAATTAAAATCTCACCCGTTTTTTAATTGGAAATATAGGATTACTCTCTTTCGCTTGTCAAACCAAAAAGATTTCCTTTTTCAAATGTTTTTAAATCCTTTTTTAACGTTTTGCTGTTGCGTTTTGTAAGTTCGGCAGCATCAAGATTACTTAAATCCGGTTTTCCTGCATTTACCCAAGCCGTATACCAAAAACTTGCTGTAGCTGTAATGGCTTTTTTCATTTGTTTTTCAACCATTCCATTCAAATCCGTGTGTAATTTAGCTGCATATTCATCAGAATATAACATTCCACCGTATTTGTTTTTGACAACATTTCCAGTAGCATCAGTTACATACATCTTGTTTTCAGCAGTTGCATTTCTTAGTTTTCTATCAGTTGCCAACAAAGGTTCCACTAAACTATGAGTGTCAAAAATGATATCCCAAGTTGCTTTATCTACATCCTCTAAGTATTTTCCTTGTGCAACATTCAATTTATAATCTTTAGCAAACAATTCCGGCAAACGACTTTCCCACAACGAATGAATTCCTTTTTGATTCGTATTTTGTCCATCATGATTGTCAGAAGTATGCAATGGCATGTGTGCATCTGCAATATAATGTCCTAAATCACCAGCAATGAATAATATTTCGTTTTTTCTTTTGTCCTTAAAAGCCTTGGTCAATTTGACCATCATATCTTGGATGTACCAAGGTAATATTCCGTTTTTAGTCAAAAACTTCTCATCGTATTTTAGCTTTGCTTCTTCCATTGTTTTAGGAAAAGTTTCTACAGCACCAAAATTCTCCATGTCAAAATAATGGCGAGGTGGCTCTCCTTTGTCATTCAAAACATTTCGTCTTAAATCCGGAACAGTAGATTCTTGTGTAATGAAATCAATATGATTGTAAAAAAAAGTCTGCAATGGTTTTGGAAGTGCCATTACCGCTGCTCTATTGATTCGTTCATGTCCAATAACTCCCCATGACAAGAGAAAAAAAGCAACTCCAAGAGTAGATAACGCAATAAGTGTAGGTCTGATTTTAAAATTTTTCATTAAATTTATTTTTTTGAAATGCAAATGTATTTCTTTAAATCGTTATTAGAAAAAATTGGCTTTAAGATTCTGTTAATTAAAAAAGAAAACTTACAAATATGTTTCGATAGTAAGGAAAAAGAGCCGTTTTCATGATTTACGTTTATCTACGCCATAGTTTTGTTACAGCAATTTTTAATGATACTTTCCGATTTGAATTTCATGTTATCAAACGAAAAACCTTTCATCATAAAACTATTTTAGATAAATAATCGAAATCAAAGTAGCGGTTGCAATGAAGCCCCAAAGTAAAATTCCTTGAGCCAGCGGTTTTAATCCCACTGATTTCAGAACAGTTCTATTCAATCCGGCTCCAATTAAAAACAAAGTTACCGTCAGACCTATTTTTGCAACTGAAACAAAATGCGGTCCTATGCTCTTCATTTGAGGCAGATACGTATTGGCAATCATAGCCAAAATAAACAGCCCAATAAAATATGGGATTTTTATTTCCCCCGATTTATTTTTGAAAATAAATGCCGTAATCAATGCTACAGGAATAATCCACAAAGCTCGGGCTAATTTTACTGTCGTAGCTATTTGTAAGGCTTCCGGACCATATTTACTGGCTGCTCCCACCACAGAACTGGTATCATGAATGGCAATGGCGCACCATAATCCAAATTCTTTTTGTGATAAATCCAACCAATCACCCACCGCTGGAAATAAAAACAGCGCCACCGAATTCAGAATGAATATCACTCCCAAAGCAACTGAGGTTTGTTTTTCATTTGATTTGATTACTGGGGCAATCGCGGCTATGGCACTTCCTCCGCAAATTGCAGTTCCGCAAGAAATTAAATGAGAGGTTTTCTTCTCTGTTTTTAACCATTTCCCTAAAAAAGTTCCTAAAACTAAAGTGCTCACAATAGAAATAATCGTAAACAAAAAGCCTTCTTTACCAGCAGAAACTGCACTGTGGACATTCATTCCAAATCCTAAACCAACTACTGAAAATTGTAATAAAAAATGAGTGGCTTTATGATTTAACTCTAAAAAAGGATGCCCAAAAAGGTTCGCTACAATTAATCCTAATACTAAAGCAATTGGCGGAGAAACAAAAATGGTTGTGCAAAACAATAGCAATGCAACGAAAATGAGTTGCTGCAATGTGGCATTTACTTTAAAAAAAATAAAAGATTCTTTTTGAATAAGTTTTTGATGCGTTTCCAATGTAAAGTTGTTGAATTATTACAGTACAAAGGTGGATAGATAAATCTATATATACCAATCGCAAATTATAATCTCCTATAACTTTAAATTATAATGATTCGAAATGTTCTGGATAAACAAATCGGATAACGAATCCGTTTTTCCTTGTAACGTAATAACGTAAAAGAAACGTTCTATAATAAGATCTTTAATATCTAAGATAGCTAATTCATTGTTTTGAAGTTCTTTTTTTATGGCATGAATCGATATAAAAGCCACACAATCAGAGTTCATTAAATAGGATTTTATGCTTTCGGTACTTCCTAATTGCATTTCGATTTTTAATTCTGATAATTTAATTTCAAATGGTTTTAACGCATGTTCAATAACTTCAAGTGTTCCTGAACCTTGTTCCCGCATCAAAAAATACATTTTTTTAAGATCTTCCTGGGTCACTTCATCACGACTTACTAACGGATTGGAACTCTTACAGACTAAAACCAATTCGTCCTTTAAAAACTCCGTATATTTAATAGACTTATTTTTTGATTGTCCTTCAACAATTCCTATTTCGATTTCCTGTTTTAATAAAGCATTTTCTATTTGTTCCGTATTTCCATTTAGTAAACTTACTTTTACATCTTGTAATTTTTGATGAAAACGAGCTAAAAGTGGCGGAATTATATACTGAGAAATTGTCGTACTGGCTCCTAATCGTAACAGTCCGGAACGTTGATTTATCAGCGTACTCATATCAAAATCTATCTCACGGTATATTTCAAAAATACTTTTGGTATGTTTCAGTAAGACTTCACCTGCAGCTGTCAGTGAAATTTTAGAACCGTTTCTGTCAAACAATTTGATTTTATATTGTTCTTCTAATTCTTGAATATGTTTTGAAATCGCAGGTTGCGTAATAAACAATTCAGTTGCAGCTTTTGTGAAACTCAACCGATTAGCAACGGTATAGAATACTTTTAGTCTAAAATCCATGATGTTTAATTGTATTACAGTAATCCGTTGTATTTACGAACAAACCATTCGGTAGCCAACAAAATTGAAATTAAAACCAGTAACCAAATCCAATCAATCAAAGGTGTTTTGGTAACAATATTCTTTTGTATCGCCTTATATTCCTCATTTTCCAAAAGTGTTTTAATCAACACATCTACTTGATCTGAAAAATACGCTTTCCCTTGTGTTTGCGTAGCCAATTGTGTCAATTTCTCCACATCTGGATTGACAAATTGCTTTTCGATATCAAAATCAAGAATTTCAAAACTACTGGAATACGTCGTTTTAGAATTCAATTCTTTTACCGTAAACGCGTAAGGTCCCGCTTTAAGCCCATCAAGGTTGACTTTATAGGAATTATTTCCTTTTAATAAATCGTAATTTTTTGTTTGTTTCG
This sequence comes from Flavobacterium sp. 120, assembly GCF_003633605.1. Lineage (NCBI taxonomy): Bacteria > Pseudomonadati > Bacteroidota > Flavobacteriia > Flavobacteriales > Flavobacteriaceae > Flavobacterium > Flavobacterium sp. 120. The sequence goes on from NZ_RBKZ01000001.1 coordinate 1,589,978, forward strand.
TTTTGGTATTCGTTACCGCAATAGTCAAACGTGCTTTTTCATCAAACTCATAATTCTTATTGAAATATTGCGCGGTTATTTCAATGGCTTCGCCGGAATTATAGAAACTTTCATGTTCTACCACTAATGATTTTTTAGAATTATTAGAAGCCAAAAATTGAATAATCTTATCCATGAAAACATCATATTTTTCAAATGATTGATTGTTGACATGGGTTTGCAAACGCCATTTCCAGCTGTTTTCTCCCAAAAGATAAGCGGCTCTCCTGCCTTGATTTTCTGTGAAAGCCAGTAAAGGTGAATTAGTGTCTATTACTCTAATTTTTGATGAAAGCAAAACTGACACCGCTCCTTTTGTGGTTACTGTTCCAAAAGCATTTTGCAAAGGCGGTAAATTTTCAAATCCAATATTATCAACAGCAAACAAATTAAACTGCGCATTAAAAACCGACAAATAATCTTCTTTTTGTCCGCTCATTTTAAAGTTCAAATTATCCTGTTGCTGATTCAGAAAATTAAAATCGGTGTTGTTACCAGTAATGATAAACGTATTGATTCCAGCACCTTTATTACTCTCAAAAATGTTTTTAAATTCGGCTGTTGGCTGGTATAAAATCAAAACATTAAAATCTTGTAACGTATTAATATCATTAGGTTTAATGATAGTTACTTTACGTTGTACATTTGATTCAATGGCTCTTTTTAGTGCGCCTAAATCAGGATGAGTTATAGCTGATACTATAGCAATATTTGTTTTTTGATCTATAACTTCAACCGCAAAATTCTTAGTGTTATTGTACGTGTTTTTTTCTTTTTCTTTAGATGAAATAGTAGCTTTAAAAATCTGTAATCCTATTTTATCAGCTGGCAAAAGCACGCTTACAGTTGCCGTTTTTTTGGAAGGGGAAAAGGCAATCGATTGTTTGCTGAATACCGAATTTCCTTGTGAAATAATAAAATCGGCCGTTATGCTTTTAGTTCCTGAATACTGTAAAAAAGCTTCTACAGGAAATTTATTCTTATGAAAAGCATATTTATTAACATTCAGTTGATTGATTTTAAAATCTAAGAAAGTTGTTGTATCGCCAACGATTACAGGATATACTTTATTCGCAGTATCAAAACTAAAGACATAATCATTTCCCGAAGTTTGGTTTCCATCCGTAATTAAAACTGTTGGATACTTTGCATTTTTATAAATGCTTTTTAGATTTTTGGCAACAACATCAATATTAGTTTGAGTTCCTTTAAAATCAAATGTTTCTGTCGGTTCAAAATCATCTGAAAACTGATACGATTGCACATCGAATTTCTCTTGTAAATCTGAGTTTGATTGTATTTTTTTATACAATTCCAATGCTTTTTCATTGGCATTCAAAAAAGAAATAGAACTCGAATTATCAAAAACAATCGGCAAAGGCGTTTTTACCGTTTCAAGCGTCTTTTTGGTTAGTATTGGATTAATTAACAATAATAAAATTCCAAAAATGGATGAAAAACGCAAAAAAGCCAAAAACCAACCGACTTTCGATTTGTTTTTGGCTTTGTAGATATATTGAAAAAATGACAAACCGCCAGCTATTAGTAAAGAAAGTAGTAATAATAGTAAAGTGTTTGTTGTCATATTTTAGTAGTGTTCAGTCATCAGTATTCAGCAACTGAGCACTGATGACTGATCACTATTTTTTTTAGGTAAGCATTCCTCCACAAACATTCATAACCTGTCCAGTTACATACGCACTCATATCAGACGCAAAGAAAAGACATGCATTAGCAACGTCCTCAGTCGTTCCGCCACGTTTCAAAGGGATTCCGTCTCTCCATCCTTTTACAACATCTTCGTTTAATTTAGCCGTCATTTCTGTTTCGATGAATCCAGGAGCAATTACATTACAACGAATATTACGTGATCCTAATTCCAACGCCACTGATTTAGAAAAACCAATAACTCCCGCTTTTGAAGCAGCATAATTAGTTTGTCCTGCATTTCCTTTCACTCCTACAACTGAACTCATATTGATTATAGAACCAGAACGTTGTTTCAAAAAAGTACGTTGAATTGCTTTGGTCATATTAAAAACTGATTTCAAATTGACATCCATCACTTTGTCAAAATCTTCTTCGGACATACGCATCAAAAGGTTGTCTTTAGTAATCCCAGCGTTATTGATTAAAATATCAACCGTTCCAAATTCAGCCAAAACTGCATCTACAAAAGTTTGCGCTTCATTAAAATCGGCTGCGTTAGATTGATATCCTTTGGCTTTAATTCCTAAAGCGTTCAATTCATTTTCAAGAGCCAAAGCTGATTCCACTGACGAACTGTATGTAAATGCAACATTTGCACCATGTTTTGCAAAAACTTCAGCAATTCCTTTTCCAATTCCGCGGCTTGCACCTGTAATTATGGCAACTTTTCCTTCTAGTAATTTCATATTCAAAAATTAGTTTAAATTTTATTTGAAGCTAATCCTGCTATCCGCTTCAATCTTTTATGAACACTAACGTTCACATAAAAGGATTTTCACTACTATCAGGGCTATCTTACACCCGTCAAATATATAATAATTCCCTTTTTAAAAAAAATTCAAAAGCAATTACAATCAAAAATTCAATTCTTAAATTTTAAAGAATCGCTTTGTCCATTTGTCCCAAAACGAAATATAAATAGCCACCAATGTGAAAATTAGTAAAAATAAATGGTACCAAGCATTACTAATTAAGTCAAAGAAATCTAATTTTCCATTAGCGTAGCTCAATATAAGCAATACTTGAGCGCCATACGGTAAAACTCCTTGAATTATACACGAAAAAATATCCAGAATTGCAGCCGTTTTTCTAGGATTCAATTCATATTCATCATTAATTTCTTTGGCAATAGGTCCTGTAATTACAATAGAAACCGTGTTGTTCGCTATTGCTAAATTAGCAAAACCCACTAAAGCACCAATTCCCGCTTGAGCTGATTTTTTACTTTTAATTCTTTTTTTAATTTGAACTAATAAATACGTTATTCCACCCGCTTTATCTACCATAGCTGCTAAACCTCCAGTAAGCATTGATAATAAGAAAATATCAGTCATACTGGTAAAGCCTTCATATATCTTTTGAGTGAACTCCATTAACGTAAACGAACCACTAAAATAACCTATGATTCCTGCCAATAAAGTTCCAATAAGTAATGTTGAAAATACATTAACACCTACTACCGCCAATACTATTACTAATATATAAGGTACAATTGCAATCCAGGAAAAATCATTTTTTGCAATGGCAACAGTCACAATATCCGAGTTTAAATCAAGATAAAAGAAAACCATAATAGTCAAAATTGCAGCAGGAAAGGCAATAAATAAGTTAATCTTGAACTTGTCCTTTAGATCACATCCCAATGACTGCGTTGCTGCGATGGTAGTATCAGAAATCATCGAAAGATTATCTCCTAACATAGAGCCACCTAATAAAGCGCCTGAAATTAAAGGTAATGAAGCACCGCTTTTATCAGCTAATGCGACAGCTATCGGGCCAATAGCTACAATTGCACCCACTGATGTTCCTGTAGCAGTTGATAAAAAAGAAGCAATCAAGAAAATTCCTAAAGGAAAATAAGCAACATCAATAGTATTTATTCCAAGATTCACGACAGCATCAACTCCACCCATCGCTTTACTTACTACTGCGAAGGCTCCTGCTAGCAAATAAATTAAACACATGGTCATGATTTTACTTTCACCACATCCTGCAATCAATGTAGCAACTTTTTCATCAGTAGTGGATTTGAAAAGTAAAAAGGCTGCTATGATACCAACTACAACTGCCACTGGCGATGGAAAAGCATAAAAATCATTCAGAACAATTCCTGCTCCTAAAAAAGTAAAAATAAAAACCAATAAAGGAATCAAGGCAAAGGCATTTCCTTTTTCTTTTGAAAATAAAGTCATAAAAAAAATTTAAAATTAAAAATTATGACGAAAAACAAAGCTAAATATGGGAATGTAAACAACATTTTTTCCAAAGGATTTGGCTTATCGTTTTAGCACCTTGCTTGTTGTTGCAGGTTGCTATCCTATTGAAGGATTCGTGATAACGGGTGCAAAAGTAATTAATTATTTATGAAATTAGCCTAATTTTATTCCAAAAAAAGATAATTCAAAAAAAAGCGCCACATAAAAATGTAGCGCGATTATAATTAAGATGTTGAAAGGCAGACTTTAAATAATTAAAAAGCTACATTCCATTTTGGCAGTCTTCCATTTTCGTCAAGGAAGTTTTGTAAAACTTGTCCTTCTACAAATGTTGGAATCACTTTAGTTTTATCGTTGAATGTCTCATACCAAACCACTTCTAGTGTACTGATGTCTTCAATTTTCATTTGTGCAGGCCAAGAATATTTTCTTCCAGTTTTAGCAAATTGGTGTCCTTCAACAATTTTGTCTTTTAAACCACCATTTTTAATTTTCAAAGTTCCGTTATTTTGAACAGTTCCAGTAGAACCAACCATAATTAACTCTTTTTCATCTCCTACTGAATACACTAAAAATACTCCAGATCCTTCTGATGCATTGCAAACTTCTGCTAAACTATCTTCTGTAGTAAATGAAAACTGATTGCTAACTTTGAATTTTTTTAACTCTTTGTACATATTATTTTATTTTTATTTGAACTGGCTTCGACAAAAAAATACCCCACAAAATCGTGAGGCCCATTAGAAACCATTCGTTTATGTTTGTTCTTATTAGGATTACATCTTAAAAACAGATGCATTTAATAAAGTGCAAAGATATTTCTTTAATTCAATTTATAATAAAAAAGCCCCACAAATTGTGAGGCTTTTAAAATATTTAATTAGAGTTTAGATTAACCTAAAACTTCTTTTACTTTTTTACCAATTTCAGCTGGAGAATCTACCACGTGAATTCCACATTCTCTCATGATTTGTTTTTTAGCTTCAGCAGTATCGTCAGATCCACCAACGATAGCACCTGCATGTCCCATTGTACGTCCTGGAGGAGCAGTAACTCCTGCAATGAAACCTACAACTGGCTTACGGTTACCATCCGCTTTGATCCAATGAGCAGCATCAGCTTCTAATTGTCCACCTATTTCACCTATCATTACGATACATTCTGTTTCTGGGTCATTCATCAATAATTCAACTGCTTCTTTTGTAGTTGTTCCAATGATTGGGTCTCCACCAATACCAATTGCAGTAGTGATTCCTAATCCTTGTTTTACTACTTGGTCAGCTGCTTCGTAGGTTAATGTTCCAGATTTAGAAACAATACCAACAGTTCCTTTTTTGAAAACAAAACCTGGCATAATACCAACTTTTGCTTCACCCGGAGTGATAATTCCAGGGCAGTTTGGACCGATTAATCTTGCGTTTCTTTCTTTAACATAACCATTTGCTTTTATCATGTCAGCAACAGGAATTCCTTCAGTAATTGCAATAATTACTTTAATTCCAGCATCTGCAGCTTCCATAATTGCATCTGCAGCAAAAGCCGGCGGTACAAAAATGATAGTTGTATCAGCTCCTGCTTGTTCTACAGCATCTTTTACAGTATTGAAAACTGGTCTGTCTAAGTGAGTAGTTCCCCCTTTTCCTGGAGTTACACCACCAACAACGTTAGTACCGTACTCAATCATTTGAGAAGCATGGAAAGTTCCTTCGCTTCCTGTAAAACCTTGAACAATTATTTTGGAATCTTTATTAACTAAAACACTCATGATATATTTTTTATGTAGTTTTTAAAATTGTTATGCAAAAGTATAAAATAGTAATCAGTAATCAGTATTCAGTATTCAGTTTTTTGACACTAAATTATGATAATTGACTCATTTGATACCCTCGAAATAGTTTATTGTCTTTTATTTGCCAAATAACCATAAAATGCGCCAATAACATTTCTTCTCTAGGATTCTCAATCGTTTTCACAAAATGAGAATAACGCACCGAAATGGTATCATTTTCACTTACAATATGGCTAATTCTAACCTTTGAACGAACGTAGGCTTTACTCAAATCATTAGACAGACTCAATAAAGAATTATAATCCAATTGAACCAATCCCTTACTGCTGTTCCATTCAACGATAACTTCAGGATGCAAAAAATCTTTTATGACTTCGCTGTCAATTAGCGCATCTGATTTGTAAAATTTCTGAACGATTTCTTTAGCAGACATATTACTTTAGTTTATTAAGAATTTCTGGTATCTTCTTGATATTAGCCAGTTGTTTCAATTTTTCTCTTGATTCTTCTATTGGTGTACCAAAATAGGACTTTCCTCCTTCTACTGATTTTGTAACTCCGGTTTGACCAAGAATAACTGCCTTCGCTCCTATTGTTATTCCGCTTGTGGTTCCTACTTGTCCCCAAATAGTAACTTCGTCTTCAATAATGACACAACCCGCAATTCCAGTTTGTGAAGCAATTAAACATTTTTTTCCAATAACGGTATCATGGCCAACATGTACTTGATTATCAATTTTTGTGCCTTCGCCAATAGTAGTATCGCCAGTAACACCTTTGTCAATAGTACAAAGCGCTCCTATTCCCACATTATCTTTGATAACTACTCTTCCACCGGAAAGTAATTGATCATATCCTTCAGGACGTTTTTTATAATAAAACGCATCAGCACCAAGAACAGTTCCTGCATGAATCATTACATTATCGCCTATTACGGTATAATCATAAATGGAAACATTAGAATGAATCAAACAATTCTTTCCAATAACCACATGATTTCCAATAAACGTATTAGGCTGTATTACAGTTCCTTCTCCTATTGAAGCTGAAGCAGCTATTGAAACATTCGAAAACTGAAAAGGCTTGAAATAGTTTGTTAATTTATTAAAATCCCTAAAAGGATCTTCAGAAATCAACAATGCTTTTCCATCTGGACAAGCTACATTTTTATTGATTAAAACAACAGTCGCTGCAGAGTTTAATGCCTTGTCATAATACTTAGGATGATCCACAAAAACAATATCTCCAGATTCAACAACATGTATTTCATTCATTCCTGTCACTGGAAAATCCTTATCACCAACATATTCACAGCCGATGATACTTGCAATTGCTTCTAAAGTGTAAACTTTTTGGAATTTCATTTATTTAGTATTCAGTGTTCAGCAATCAGTGTCCAGTAAATCTGATTACTGAACACTGATTACTGTAAACTATTCTTTAACTCGTTCCATGTAAGAACCTGATGCAGTATCAATTTTAATTTTATCTCCTTCATTAATAAACAAAGGGACATTTACAGATGCACCAGTTTCAACAGTTGCTGATTTTGTTGCATTTGTAGCAGTATTTCCTTTAATTCCTGGCTCAGCGTATGTTACTTCAAGAATAACTGAAGCTGGCATATCTACTGAAAGCGGTAAATCAGTCTCAGTATTGATGCTTACCATTACATTTTCTCCTTCTTTCAATAAATCAGGTGAGTCTAAAATGTTTTTGTTTAAAGTAATTTGTTCGAAAGTCTCTGTATTCATAAAATGAAATTGATCACCTTCTGGGTACAAAAACTGAAATTTATGGTTTTCTACTCTAACTTCTTCAATTTTATGACCCGCAGAAAAAGTGTTGTCCAAAACTTTCCCGTTAGTTAAACTTCTAAGTTTAGTTCTGACAAAAGCAGGACCTTTTCCTGGTTTTACGTGAAGAAATTCAATGATTTTGTAAATATCGTTGTTGTATTTAATACACAATCCGTTTTTAATATCTGATGTAGATGCCATTATTTTTTTATTTTTATTACTATTTTTATTTTTTGGTAACTAAAAACTACTTTTTTTAGTAGTTTCCAGAATATCCTTTCATTACTCCTCTTGATGAATTTCGAATAAAATCAATGATTTCATCTCTTTCCGGTGTCGCTTCCATCTCAGCTTCAATAATACCCAAAGCTTGAGTTGTATTGTAATTTTTTTGGTATAGAATTCTATAAATATCTTGAATTTCTCTGATTTTTTCAGTTGTAAAACCGCGTCTTCTCAATCCAACAGAGTTAATTCCAACATACGACAATGGTTCTTTTGCCGCTTTTGTATAAGGAGGAACATCTTTTCTTACCAAAGATCCACCTGATATCATGGCATGATCACCAATTTGAATAAATTGATGTATTGCTGCCAATCCACCGATAACCGCAAATTTACCTACAGTAACGTGACCTGCCAAAGCTACTCCATTTACAATAATTGCATTATCGCCAATATGACAATCATGAGCAATGTGCGCAGTTGCCATTACCAAACAATTATTACCTAAAGTAGTTTGTCCGGATGCAATTGTTCCTCTATTGATAGTTACACATTCTCTGATGGTACAATTGTCTCCAATTATTGCTAAAGAATCTTCTCCACCAAATTTTAAATCCTGTGGAACCGCCGAAATAACTGCACCAGGGAATATATTACAATTTTTTCCAATTCTTGCGCCTTCCATTATGGTAACATTCGAACCAATCCAAGTTCCATCCCCAATAACTACATTATTGTGAATGGTTGTAAATGGTTCAATGACAACATTTTTAGCGATTTTGGCGCCTGGATGAACATAGGCTAGTGGTTGATTCATATTCTTTGTTTAATCGTTTAACTGTTTAATCGATTAACCGAATACACGATTAACCAAATCAACAAAAAAATTACTGTTTCTTAGCAATTTGTGCCATTAATTCTGCTTCAGCAACTAGTTTTCCATTTGCGTAAGCGTTTGCTTGCATGTGACAAATCCCTCTTCTGATAGGTGTAATTAAATCACACTTAAAAATTAAGGTATCACCAGGCAATACTTTATGTTTGAATTTAACATTATCTATTTTCATAAAATAAGTCAAATAATTTTCAGGATCCGGAACAGTGCTTAAAACTAGAATTCCACCCGTTTGTGCCATTGCTTCAACAATTAAAACACCCGGCATTACTGGAGCTTCAGGAAAATGTCCTACAAAGAAATTCTCATTCATCGTAACATTTTTCATCCCCACAACATGGGTTTCAGACATTTCAATGATTCTGTCAATCAATAAAAACGGTGGTCTATGAGGTAAAACAGCCATAATTTTATGAATGTCCATCAAAGGTTCTTGATGTAAATCATAAACAGGAACATAATTTCTTTGTTCGATTTTTATGATTTTTGCCATTTTTTTGGCAAACTGTGTATTTACAAAATGTCCTGGTTTATTAGCAATTACTTTCCCTTGAATTCTTGTTCCAATTAAAGCCAAATCACCTACTACATCAAGTAATTTGTGTCTTGCCGCTTCATTTGGATAATGCAAAGTAAGATTGTCTAAAATTCCATTTGGTTTAACTGTAATTTCGTCTTTTCCAAAAGCAACTTTTAAATTTTCCATTGTAGCTGCTGATATTTCTTTATCTACGTATACAATAGCATTATTTAAATCGCCACCTTTTATCAAACCATTTTCTAACAATGATTCTAATTCATGTAAAAAACTGAAGGTTCTAGACTCCGATATTTCCGTTTTAAAATCTGTGATGCTTTTCATTGTAGCATTTTGAGTACCAAGTATTTTAGTGCCAAAATCCACCATTGCAGTAACTGAATAATGATCGTTTGGCATTACCAATATTTCACTACCAGAAGCTTCATCTGTAAAAGAAATTACTTCTTTTACTACGTATACATTTCTTTTAGCGTTTTGTTCTTCAATTTCTGCTTTTTCAAGCGCTTCAACAAAATATTTTGAAGAACCATCCATAATAGGAAGTTCAGAAGCATTCAATTCGATGATTACATTATCTAAATCGCAACCAATTAGTGCTGCTAAAACATGTTCAGGTGTCTGAATTTTTACGCCTAATTTTTCTAAATTGGTTCCTCTTTGCGTGTTTACAACATAATTAGCATCTGCTTCAATAATAGGTTGTCCTTCCAGATCTACTCGAACAAAAGTAAAACCATTATTTACTGGAGCAGGTTTAAAAGTCATTTTTACTTCTTTTCCTGTGTGTAATCCAACTCCAGTTAGCGAAATTTCTGTTTTGATGGTCTTCTGTTTAACCATTGTTTCCATTTTTTTGGTTTAATATTTGTTTTTTTAATTCTTCTATTTCTGCAACAATTTTAGGCAAATTCTTAAAATGAACATATGATTTACTAAAATCATTGTATCCAAATGTAGGGCTTCCTTGCAAGATTTCATCATCTTTTATATTACGTCCCACACCTGATTGCGCTTGGATTCGAACATTATTACCAATAGTTAAATGTCCAGAGATTCCAACTTGTCCGCCAATCATCCCACTTTTTCCAATTTTTGTAGAACCAGCAACTCCTGTTTGAGCAGCAATTACGGTGTTTTCACCAATTTCTACATTATGGGCAATCTGAATTTGATTGTCAAGCTTTACTCCTTTTCTAATAATTGTTGACCCCATTGTAGCTCTATCTATTGTAGTACATGAGCCTATATCTACATTATCTTCAATAATTACATTTCCTATCTGCGGAATCTTAGTGTAGGTTCCGTCTGGATTAGGTGCAAAACCAAAACCATCAGCGCCTATTATAGCACCGGAATGAATGGTACAATTATTCCCAATTACAGTCTCCGAATATATTTTTGCGCCAGCGAACAATATTACATTATCCCCTATTACAACATTATCCCCCACGAAACAATTAGGATATATTTTTACATTTTCACCCAAAACTACATTCTCACCCACATAACTAAAACTACCAAGATATAACTTATCTCCGTATTTTACACTTTCTGAAAGGAAAGAAGGTTGCTCAATTCCATTTTTATTCAATTTCACCTGATTGTAAAACTCTAATAATTTAGAAAATGCGGCATACGCATCTTCCACTTTTATTAGTGTAGTGGTTAAAGGTGATTCAGGCACAAAAGTGTCATTAACAATTGTTACTGAGGCTTTTGTAGAATATATATAATTAAGATATTTAGGATTTGATAAAAAAGTTAGCGATCCCTCACTACCTTCTTCGATTTTTGACAATCTAAAAACTTCCGCCTTGGGATTCCCAACAACTTCACCTTCTAAAATCCCCGCTATTTGTTCTGCTGTAAATTTCATTGCGACAAAAATATAAAAAAATAGATTTTAAATGACCTTTTTATAGCAGTTGTTTTGGGAAACAGATATAATACTTGGTCACTAATTTAGATAACGATTTTAAATTCAGCTGGTCAGAAGATTCTATAACGTCCTCAATTGTGCTGTCTTTTTTCAAAATTCGTATCGGTTCGGCTTCTTTGCTATACGCTTGATTTTTTATTTTGCCTTTAAAAATAAAATAATTGGTTTCTAATAATGAAATATTATTTTCCAATGCAAAACGCTCTTTTAGTGGATGCAATTCTTCAATCGCTACTTTTTCACTAGTTAGTTTTATTTTTAATAAATCTCGATTGACAATCATTTTGCTTAAAGATGATAATATAAAATCATCTTGTTTTTGCCAAGCTTTTAATGCGCCAATAATATCAAAATCATCTAATTGAGCAAATAAATCCAAGGTTTCAGCATCAAAAGTATCTATGGTCACTTTGTTTTGCATAAAAAACAATAAAGGCTCGCTGCATGGTAATTGCACTCCTTTTAACGTCAATTCTTTGGCGCGTTTTAAGATTTTCATCAAAATTAACTCTGCTACCAAACTGGTTTTGTGCAAATACGCCTGCCAATACATCAATCGTCTGGACATCAGAAATTTCTCTACAGAGTAAATTCCTTTTTCTTCGATTACCAAATAATCGTCCACGACATTCATCATTTGAATCAATCGTTCCGAGTTGACATTTCCTTCTGCCACTCCAGAATAAAAGCTATCGCGTTTCAAATAATCCATTCGATCCATGTCCAATTGACTGGAAATCAACTGCAACATGAATTTTCTGTTGTATTCCCCTTTAAAAACCTGAATTGCCAAACTTAACTGACCGTTAAATTCCACATTCAATTGGTTCATAAATAGCAAAGAGATTTCTTCGTGATGTACATCTTCAACAATGCTTTTTTCCATCGCATGCGAAAACGGTCCGTGACCTATATCATGCAATAAAATAGCAATATATAATGCGTTTTCTTCTTCGGGAGATATTAAAACTCCTTTAAAACGCAATACATCTACCGCTTTTTGCATCAAATGCATACAACCTAAAGCATGATGAAAACGGGTGTGATTTGCGCCAGGATATACTAAATACGACAATCCCATTTGAGAAATTCGACGCAAACGTTGAAAATAAGGATGCTGAACTAAATCGTAGATTAAGGCATTTGGAATGGTAATAAACCCATAAATGGGATCATTGAATATTTTAAGCTTATTGATTTGACTCACTATTAAGTTTGTTTTTAAGGTCAACAAATATAAGTAAATTAGATTTCAAAACAGAGTTGTTCCTAATTGTGATTTGGAGCCAAAAAAAACGGAGCGTATGAAGCGCTCCGTTAGTATGATTTTTTAAAGTTTTCTAATCCAAATATTTCTAAATTGATTTTTAGAATCATGATCTTGAAGCGAAATAACATCATCACCATGAGATGAAGGATAATTATGCAAACCAATATAAAGAGTCAACCCATTTATTGTAGTGTTATTTTGTACCAAAACACCATTCAAAAATACGGTAATTCTCGCCGGAGCATCAATCTTGCCATCAGCTTTGAATCTTGGTGCAGTGTAGATTATATCATAAATATTCCATTCCAATGGCGTTTTTACAGCGTTTACTAATGGTGGATGGTCTTTATAAATACTTCCGGCTTGACCATTATTGTATGTTCTGTTATTGTAGGAATCCAATATTTGCAATTCGTATCTGTTTTGGAAAAAGACACCACTATTTCCTCTAGCCTGTCCTCCATCTAAAACAACATCCGGTGCGCTCCACTCCAAGTGCAACTGGCAATCACCAAAAGCCATTTTAGTTTGAATCGCTCCAGAACCCGGAACAACTTCCATATAATCTTTGTCAACAATTTTCCATCCTGCAGGTTTGCTTGCATCTTTTTGACTTACCCATTGGTCTAAGTTTTTACCGTCAAATAAAATAATCGCATCCGAAGGCGCACTTCCAAGAGTTTTAGCAGGCGTTATTACTTTTACTTCCGGTTCCCAAATTTCCGTCATTTCGGGTTTCATTGGCATTGGGGAAACCTCAGGTGGAGTATTCACATATTTGTGTTGCGCCATAGCTGCCGTTGCAGAGAATAAGGCAATCATTAAAAAAGAGTTCTTGAAGTTTTTAGATTTCATAGTTAAATTCATTTGGTTTAAAAAAATATAAATATAGCATAATTGTTCTCTTATCAATATTAAGCATTTTTTTTTCACGAACTAACTTTTAATTTAAATATAACTAATTGATGGTTAAACTTTAGATTTTTATTCCAAAGGCTGACAATTCCAAAGAAATCGTTTTCTTAAAAAATTAACATAATTTTAAGTTCGTTTAGTTCGGTAAATTACGAACTAACTTTAATTTTGCAAAAAAAATCATGGCTGCAATACAAAAAGAGAGAGAAGAACTTATCGAGATGTTCGGAATTCATTTTGAGTTATTATACAATTTACCGCCACTAGGTTCCAGAATTTTAGGATTACTAATAATTGATGGTTGCAAAACCGGGTTAACATTTGAAGAGATAGTAGAAAAACTTGGAGCCAGTAAAAGCTCTATTTCAACCAACTTGAATCTGCTTCTAAAAATGGATAAAATAAATTACTACACTTTATGTGGTGATCGAAAAAAATATTTTAAGCCTTCTCAATTCAGTGAAAGATTAACAAATTATATCAAAATCCTAGATTTTGAAAAAAAGATAATAGACAAATTAATCTCTTACAGAGAGCAAACTATTTCGTGTACTGAAGAACGATGCAATATGGAAAATGTCAAGGCTTACAAGGCACACGTTTGCGAAGTAGAAGAACTTTTAATTAAGACGATCGAAAAATTCAAAGAAATAGAAAGAAATAACAGTTAAAATAATAATTAATCAATTTTAGAAAATAGTCCCGTATGAAAAAGAAATATTTTATAAGTGCAATTTTGTTATCAATAAGCTTGCTCTCCTGTAAAAAAGAAACTGCTCCTACAGCTCCTCCTGTAATGCCCTATAAAGTTGTCGAAATAGGAACATCTAATACCACTTTATTAGCTGAATATCCTGCTAGTCTAGAAGGTGTTACAGATATTGACATTCGTGCAAAGGTCGATGGATATATTGAAAAAATATATGTACAAGAAGGTCAAGAAGTTAAAAAAGGTCAATTGCTTTTTAAATTAGAGACACAAACGGCAACCCAAGAAGCTGGAGCTGCAAAAGCAAAAGTTGCTGCTGCTCAAGTGGAAGTAAATCGTTTAATCCCTTTGGTAGAAAGAAAAATAATCAGTGATGTTCAATTAGAAACTGCAAAAGCAAATTTAGCTAGCGCTAAAAGTACTTATCAAAGTATCGTTGCCAGAATTAATTATGCTACCATAAAAAGTCCGGTTAATGGAATTGTGGGAACTTTACCTTTAAGATTGGGAAGTTATGTCAGCAGTCAAACAGTCGAACCTTTAACTCGCATTTCAGATGTGAGTACCATTTATGCTTATTTTTCAGTAAATGAAAAAGAACAATTGGACATCATGATGCATGCTCAAGGAAAGTCTTTTCAAGAAAAAATAAACAAAATGGAAGCTGTAAACTTAGTTTTGAGCAATGGTATGCAATATGAACAAAAAGGTAAAATTGAAACCTTTAGCGGACAAGCCAATGCAGCAACAGGTTCCTTTAATGTAAGGGCAAGTTTTCCAAACGGGAATAAATTATTGCGTTCTGGAGGAAGTGGAACTATTCAAATCCCAACAGATTTAGAAGATGTTATTATTATCCCACAAAATGCTTCATTAGAATTACAAGACAAGCGTGTGGCACTTGTTGTGGATAAAGATAACAAAGTAAAAGCTGTTCCAATTGAAGTACGTGCAATTCCTGGAGGTAAGTTTTTTGTAGTTGATAGCGGATTAAATATAAACGATAAAATACTTATTGAAGGAGTTGGGATTGTAACTGAAGGAACTCTTATTAAACCTGAAGTAGTTGATTTTAATACGATAATCAATCCAACAAAAAAATAATTGACAAACTAACTATTGAATAAATAACAAAATATGTTTTCAAAATTCATTGACAGACCGGTATTGTCAACGGTGGTATCTATTATCATCGTAATTTTGGGAGTTTTAGGGTTAACCTCACTTCCAGTATCTCAATATCCAGAAATAGCGCCACCTACGGTAACTGTATCAGCAAATTATCAAGGAGCAAGTGCCGAAGTTGTAATGAACTCGGTAGTAATTCCATTAGAAGAACAAATCAACGGTGTTGAAGACATGACTTATATGACTTCTACATCAAATAATGATGGTTCTGCTTCCATTAATATATACTTTAAATTAGGTACAAATCCTGATTTAGCAGCTGTGAATGTACAAAATCGTGTATCACGTGCTACACCTTTATTGCCTCAAGAAGTTACAAGAGCCGGTGTTACAACTTCAAAGAGACAAAGTGATAATATTTTGATTTTATCACTGTACAGTGAAAACCCTGATTATGACGATGTTTTTCTTCAAAATTATGCTAACATCAATATTTTACCAAAAATAAAACGTGTAGCCGGAGTTGGAGAAGCAATGATTTTTGGTCAAAAAGACTACTCTATGCGTATTTGGCTTAAGCCAGATGTAATGGGAGCTTATGGACTGGTTCCTTCGGATATTACAACGTTATTAGCAGAGCAAAATATTGAAGCAGCTCCTGGTCAATTGGGTGAAAGTGGCGACCAATCGTTTCAATATACATTGAAATACAAAGGGCGTTTACAAAATGCAAAAGAGTTTGAAGAAATTATTGTTCGTTCAACCGAAAACGGAGAAATCCTTAAGTTAGGTGATGTAGCAAAAATTGAATTGGGAGCTGTAAATTATGCCAGTAATGCGTATACAAACGGAAACAAATCTATTGCAATTGCTATTGCACAAACTGCTGGATCTAATGCACAAGAAGTAATTGAAGGATCCTTAAAAGTATTGGATCAAGCAGAAGTAAATTTCCCTAAAGGGGTAAAATATGCTACATTAATTAATGCAAATGACTTCTTAGATGAATCTATCACAAAAGTGATTCATACCTTAATAGAAGCCTTTTTACTAGTATTTATTGTAGTTTTTATCTTCTTACAAGATTGGAGATCAACTCTTATACCTGCAATTTCTGTACCTGTGGCTATTGTGGGAACTTTCTTTTTCCTAAGTCTATTTGGCTTTACCATTAACTTATTAACGCTTTTTGCCTTAGTACTTGCCGTCGGAATTGTGGTTGATGATGCCATTGTTGTTGTCGAAGCCGTCCATGCCAAAATGGAAGCTGGAGAACACGATCCAAAAAAAGCGGCTCACAGTGCCATGCAAGATATCAGTAGTGCAATTATTTCCATTACACTTGTTATGTCGGCGGTATTTATTCCTGTTTCATTTATCAGTGGTTCTGCAGGAGTTTTCTACAAACAGTTTGGATTAACTTTAGCCGTTTCAATTGTATTATCAGCTATTAATGCCTTAACGCTTTCTCCTGCATTATGTGCCATTTTCTTAAAAGAACATGATAAAAGTTCCAAGAAGAAGGGTTTTATGGAACGTTTTTATACTGCATTTAATGCTGGATTTGAAACAACAACCGCCAAATACAAAAGATCAGTAGAATTTTTTATAAAACGCAAATGGTTAGCATTCTTAGGAATTGCGGTTTTTGCAGGGATTTTTATCTTGTTATTAAATATTACACCAAAGGCTTTTGTACCTGGTGAAGATACAGGTGCCATTCTTTCGGATGTTTCACTTCCACCCGGAACTTCATTAGAAAGAACTGAGGAAGTATTATTGCAAATTGAAAATAAAGTAAAAGACATTCCTGAAATAAAAGAAGTGCTTCGTATTTCAGGTCGTAGTTTGATAAGTGGTACTGGTAGTAACTACGGAATGGTCATTGTAAAATTGAAAACCTGGGCTGAACGTAAAGATGCCAATCAGGAAATAACAGCTGTTGTAGCTGAACTTTTTAAGCGTACCGCTGCAATTAAAGATGCGAAAGTACTTTATTTTGCTCGTCCTACTCTTGTTGGTTTTGGTTTTACCAATGGTTTTGAATTTCAATTGCAAGATCAAAAAGGAGGTTCTATCCAAGAGTTAAGTGAAGTAAATAATAAATTTTTGGCCGCTTTAAACAGCCGTCCCGAAATCAAATATGCTGCTACTTCTTTTTCTCCAAATTACCCACAATACCGAATTGATTTGAATGTTGCTGCCATAAAAAAATCAGGTTTAACAGTAACTGATATTTTAGGAACCATGCAAGGCTATTATGGTGGAGTTTATGCCTCTAATTTTAACAAATTTGGAAAACAATATCGAGTAGTTTACCAATCTGATCCAGAGTTTAGAAGTAATCCTGAATCATTGAATAAAGTATTGGTTAGAAATAATACCGGTCAGATGGCTCCTATTTCACAATTTGTGACTTTAGTAAAAGTATTTGGTCCACAGGCAATTGAACGTTTCAATTTATTTACATCGGTAAAAATCACTGGTGCACCAAATGAAGGTTTCAGTTCTGGTGATGCGATTAAAGCCGTTGAAGAAGTGGCAAGTCAAAGCTTACCTGTTGGATATGGTTACGAGTATTCAGGAATGACTCGTGAGGAAATTAGTGCAGGTGGTCAGACATTGTATATTTTCTTATTGTGCTTGGTTTTTGTATATTTCTTGTTAGCTGCTCAATATGAAAGTTATATGTTGCCTTTTGCCGTATTAATTTCATTGCCTATTGGTTTAGCGGGAGCTTATCTATTTGCTTATTTATTCAATGTGAGTAATAACATTTACTTACAAATAACACTTATTATGCTTATTGGATTGCTCGCTAAAAACGCCATTTTGATAGTCGAGTTTTCTGTAGATTCAAGGAAAAAAGGAATGAGTATTACGCAAGCTGCTATTCATGGTGCTGTTGCTCGTTTACGTCCTATTTTGATGACATCATTTGCATTTATCTTCGGATTATTGCCTTTAATGTTAGCTAAAGGAGCTGGAGCTGTTGGAAACAATGCTATTGGAACTGGAGCAATTGGCGGAATGTTAATCGGAACCATTTTTGGGGTATTTGTTATTCCGGTATTGTTTATCGTTTTCCAAACCCTGCAGGAAAAAATTTCTACAAAACCACTTCCTGTAGAAAATCAGGAATCAGATGTTACACTTTTAGATGAAAAAAATGAAAAATAATATATACAGAATCACACTCTTGGGAGTTACAGCAATACTGATGCAGTCTTGCTTTGTCGCCAAAGATTACAAACGACCGGAATTAAAAACGGAAAATTTGTATCGAAATGAAGTGGTTTCCACAGATACCATTTCACTTGCGAATGTAGCTTGGAACAATGTTTTCACAGATCCTCTTTTGCAGGGATACATCAAAAAAGGATTAGAAAACAACCTTGATATCAAAATTGCCATGCAAAATATTGCAGCGGCAGAAGCAACCATGAAACAAGGAAAAGCGGGATACTTCCCTACTCTTTCTTCAGGTGCCGATTGGACGCATCAAGAACTTTCTAAGAACAGTCAGTTTGGAGCATTGCTGCAAGACAGAAGTACCGATCAATATCAATTTACGGGAAGTCTTTCTTGGGAAGCTGATATTTGGGGAAAAATAAGAAGTAATAAGCGTGCTGTAAATGCCGCTTATTTACAAACAACAGCTGCCAATCAAGCCGTAAAAACGCAATTGATTGCTAACATTGCAGCTACGTATTATCAATTGCTTTCAGTTGATGCACAAATAAAATTAGCGGAGAAAACATTGGTTAACAGAAACCAAAGTGTTGAAACTATTGTCGCATTAAAAAAAGCAGGAAATGTAACCGAAGTTGGCGTGAAGCAAACTGAAGCGCAAAAATATGCTACTGAAATTATCATTGCCGATTTAAAAAACAACATTATCATTCTTGAAAATACCATGAGTATTCTTATGGGTGAAGGTTCCGCTAAAATCGAAAGAAGCACATTTGAGTCACAATCCATACAACCAACAATTACACTTGGCGTTCCTGCGACATTGTTGAGAAACAGACCTGACGTGATTACAGCTGAATACAACTTGATTTCAAACTTTGAACAGACTAATGTTGCCAAAAGTAATTTTTATCCAACATTAAAACTTACTGCAACAGGCGGACTTCAGAGTATTGATTTGAAAGAATGGTTTAGTGCCAATTCGATTTTTGCAAATATAGTTACGGGATTAACGCAGCCTATTTTCAATCAAAGACAAATTAAAACGAGGTTCGAAATTGCAAAAGCCAATCAAGAGAAAGCCTATCTTCAGTTTGAGCAGTCGTTATTAACTGCTGGAAAAGAAGTTTCGGATGCATTGGCACAATACAATAATGAAACATATAAACTCACCGTTAGAGAAAAACAAGTCGATGCTTTGAATAAAGCCACTGATTATTCGGATGAATTGTTGACGTACGGTTTAGCCAATTATTTAGAAGTTTTGACTGTAAAAGACAATGCTTTGAATGCAGAACTAAGCTTGATAGACAATAAATTCCAACAATATAAAGCGATAATTCAATTGTACAGAGCCCTTGGTGGTGGCTGGCAATAATGAGATTGCTTGACTAATTATTATTGATTCCTGTTTGTTTCAAAACCACTGCTTTTTGTACCGGCAGTGGTTTTGTCATTTATACCATTTTTCTTTTTGATAATTAATTTGGAAAATTATTTCAGTTGGATTGGAATCCAAATTTCCTCTTCGGAACTGGGATCGTTATTCTTGTACTTTTCCCCTAATAATTCAAAATGGAATCTGTCATCCAAAACATATTCAGAGTTGGGCAACCAGCTTCCAAAAATATACTGAAATGTGTTTGAAGCGGTCGATACATCTCCTTTGTGAAAAAAAACCGCATACAATCCTCCAGCCAAAGTAATCGGTTCCATTGCTTCTGGAATTTCATTGAAATCAGTTACAGCAACGGCTGCCCATTTTTCGAATTCAGCATTGGGATTAAAAGTATTAAAATACGACGCATCGTATTTTTGCATGGAATACAAATCGGCACCAATATTATTTTGGATTTCCTTTCGTCTGGGCATAAAACTTTTCCAAAGTTCCGCAGTTTTATTATTGGATAACGAAAGTATCATTCGTTTGCCAATTAATTTTGTTTCCGAAAGCGTTTCAATTCTGGGATTCATATAAAAATTGCTTTTTTAGATTGGACAAATGGCTAATCAGTAGCTAAAATAGCGTAACCGTAATTATCAGACCAGCCAGATGACAATGGTAATAATTTTCGGGTGTGGGCTTCTCTTGTCATTCCGGTTTTTTCCAAAACGCTGATAGAACCTATATTTCCCACTGCGCAACCCGCTTCAATACGATGCAGATTCAGTTCTTCAAATCCAAAACGGATAATTTCTTTCAACGCTTCAGTTGCGTAGCCTTTGTTCCAATGGTCTTTGTGGAATTTAAACCAAACTTCGGCATTTTTATATTTTACTTTCCCCAAATTGATTCCAATTAATCCTATCATTTGGTTTCCGGTATTTAATTCGACCGCAAAAGTAAAATGGGTCGCAAGTTCTTTATTGTTTTCAAAAATCCACTTTTCTAAAAGTAGTTTTGTTTCTTCAATATTATTTGGAATTCCTAATGTATTAAATTCATCTGTTTCTTTCAAAGAATGTAATTCGTGAACATAATCCAAATCCAATAATGTGATTGGTCTTAGTATTAATCGTTCCGTTTTAAGAATTATAGTATTCATTTTTTGTTTTAATAATTGTATCGTTTTCAAAAATCTCTTGATATTCTACTTGCTCATTTCTTTCATACCGAATAAAAGAACCATTTTTAAATTAAACCTTCTTTCTCCTATCCGTTAAATACTTTCGGATTGGAATATCATAAAAAACCATTGCTAAATAAGCGAAGCCAACCAACAATAGTGTTCCTATTGAGATGATATAAAACAGCTCAGTCGTTTCTGGTTTGTACGTTGTATAATAGTTTGCGAATAGCCACATCACTGCATAATGCGTCATGTATAGAGGATACGATATTTTTCCGGAGAAGATGCACAGTTTTCTAAATCCCTGTTTTAGTGTCGCTCCGGCTCCCAATGCAATCAATAACGGGAAATAAAACAAGACCACCAAAGGCTCAGTCAACCAGTTCCATTCCGTAAAAGGTATTAAAAAGGCCAACATTAGTAATACAGACAGACTGATGAAACCGAGTTTTGATTTAATAATCCAATTGGAACGAAAAATCAACATCCCAACTAAAAAAGAATACGAAATACGGGCAGCGCCATCCCAAAAGGTTTCTCCATTCCATCCGCCCAGCAAGGAACCTCCCGCACGATAGCTGACAAAACAGAGTCCTGCCCCAGCCAAAATAGTTAGTAAAAACAGCGAACGACGGCTCAATTTGTACAGAAAAAGTGCATACAGAATGTTGGCAACATATTCCCAAAACAAAGACCAAGCTGGTGCATTTAAACCGAACAAGTTGAAATATCGGTCTGGCATTGCTGGAAAAGGGATTAAAAATACGGAAGCTAGAAATATCAGAATCAATTTACCCGTTTCGTAGGTTTCAGGATGACTGCTAAAAGGATCAAAAAGAAAAGCCAACAAACCCAGAACCGAACCAAAAACAACCAAAGGATGCAATCGGATGAGCCTTGTTTTAAAAAACGCTGCAATTCCCATTTTTTCAATACGCTCCTGATGATAAGCATAGGCAATCACAAATCCGGATAAACAAAAGAAAAAGTCAACCGCAAGAAAACCATGCGCAATGAAATTTTTGCTAGGCTGATAAACGATTTCCATAAAATGAAAAAGTACAATGGACAAAGCTGCTATTCCTCTTAATCCATCAAGGATTTCAAAATGTTGTTTTTGTTTTAAAATGGCGGAATCTATTTTGGTCATGAAGTATTAATCTTATTTTAATCAATTCTGTTTCTAGCAACGCTTTATTAATACAGCGGATTTGGGATTAAATTAATATTTGTTTTTTTGGTTAAGTACAAATTTTCAAAATACAAAACCATTTTTCATTAAGCCAATTGCCCAAATCCGTTGTAGTAGATGTTGGCAGTAGTGTTTTTTATTTAATGCTAATTTCTATTTTAGTTTTAAACCAAAATCCGTGTCGATTTTCTTTGAAAATATCGTCTATAGATTTTTTTGTTTTATAAATTGTTTTAATATTTTGAGTTTCTATTTCAATATTATTGATTGAACTTGTTAATTCTTCAATTTGTTTGTCTGACCAACTTCCGATTCCAAAATGCAAATTTGCTGTGTCTTTTGGTTTTATGTTAAAAACTATAGAATCGTTAGTTGTTATTCTTTCCAAATCATAATTCTCAACTTTAGGATTTAGATTAAACTTTACTTTTACATTTGAATCAGTTTTATTTATAAAATCAATAAAGTGTGGAGGGTCGCAACTCATTAATAATTGTGAACTTATTATGAGTATTAAAATGTTTTTAATTTTTTTCATTAATCCATTTTGGTTTTGTTAATCATATGTTCTTCTTCACGGGCAACATTACTGCTAACGTTCTGGCACTACAGCGGGTTTGGGACTAAATTAAGCCCATTCTTCGGATTTGCCACTCGAGCGATAGCGAACAGGCGAAGCAAATCATTCCAAATACAAAACCAACTTTACATTTAGCCAATTGCTCAAATCCGTTGTAGTAGCTGTTGCCAGTAGAATTTATTTTTTAGATTGTTGTTTTTCAATTAATTCGTATTCTTCGCCATTATGAAGTTTTATTTGAACTAATCCAAGCTTCTTGCTCCAAATGAAATTTTTTATTTTGAAATCTGGAAGATTATTAAAATCTTGAAAATTGCTAAAAATATGGCATTGCTGAATTCCAAAATTCTTTAGAACTACTGTTGTGTCTTTCAAAGTTTCGCCATTAAACTCTATGTCATATATTCTAATTATGGGCAAACTCAATCCAATTTCTTTGACATGTTGAATTAAATAATTTGAATCACTCATTTTTCCATTATGCGAATATTTATAATCTATAAAGTAAGCTTCAGGATCCACATTAGAGACTGAAGGATTGCAATTTCCAATAGGTAAAGTATGGGTATTTTCTAAAATAAATATCGTATCTCTTTTACGCGAATCCAAATTGGATTGAAATATTTCAATGTTACCTTTTTTGTATGGAGTTATCCAATATTTTTCATTTTCATTAAAATAGATTTTTTTACAACTAAAATCACACGCTGAAAATAAATTAAGCAAGATTATAGAAATACAGAATGTAAATGTTTTATACATATTTTTTATTCGTTTCGCGCGGATTTTGTTGCTAACGTTCTGGTACTACAGCGGGTTTGGGACTAAATTAAGCCCATTCTTTGGATTTGCCAAATCATCCCAAATACAAAACCAGCTTTCCATTAAGACTATTGCCCAAATTCGTTGTAGTAGCTTTTACCAGCAGTTAATTTTATATAATTGAATTTTGTTTCTTCTTTGCCTGCTCAACAGTAATTTTATTAAATATTATCCTTAAGAATCCTGTAATTGAAATAAAAGCAATTCCAACCAATAGTTGATATTCTTGAAATATATTATTTGGATATAAATCCGTTAAAGCGATTATTAAAATTGTTAAACAGCCAATCCAAATAAATGCAATAGAAACGAGAAGGATTTTTTTCATATTTCTGTATTTGCATAATATTTTATTATTGCTCATCATTATTTGCGTTTCTATGACAATGATTGGTAACTAACGGTTTGATAAATATCAGATTTTTGTTATTTTCAAATATATAATAAATTCATTACAAATAATACAATCTAGTTTTGTTTTCTGAGAACTTTTCCAATCAAAATGTAGTACTAAACCCCAATCATTCTCGCAAGTGCGTGAGGGATGGAAGCGGCATCCTTTCCTTTTTTCTTTAAAAAGGAAAGATACAGCGTACAGCCCGACCCGGACGAAGTTTACGCAGGATGGGTCACGCCCAAGAACAAACCTAATACAGAACGAAAGCGAATTGCAGTTTTATAAAATGTAGCGTAAGTATGTTAAAAAATTATCATAATATTAGCAGGTAGCCGTTGCAAAAAAATGTAATTTGGCACTTTAAATAGTACTTTAGAACACTTGTTTATACAATTATGGATAAAATAAAAATACTTTGGGTAGATGATGAAATCGACCTTTTGAAACCACATATCTTATTTCTGGAAAAGAAAAATTACGAGGTAACGACTTGTAACAATGGGCTTGACGCGATTACAATTTTTGAGGAAAACAATTTTGATATTGTTTTCTTGGATGAAAATATGCCCGGAATGAGCGGCTTGGAAACCTTATCAGAAATGAAGGAGAAAAAATCTTCGGTTCCCATGATTATGATTACTAAAAGCGAGGAAGAATACATTATGGAGGAAGCCATAGGTTCTAAAATTGCCGATTATTTGATTAAACCCGTGAATCCAAACCAGATTTTGTTGAGCTTGAAGAAAAATCTGGATCATTCCCGATTGATTTCGCAAAAAACAACGCTGGATTATCAGAAAGAATTTAGAAAAATTACCATGGAAATGGCGATGGTAAATTCCTATGAAGACTGGATTGAGTTGTATAAGAAATTGATTTTTTGGGAACTTGAATTAGAGAATATCGACGATCAGGGTATGGTTGAAATTTTGGAATCCCAAAAAACAGAAGCCAATTCACAATTTGGAAAATTCATTGAGCGCAATTATGAGGATTGGTTTGCACCAAAAGCGGATAAACCGGTTCAATCGCACACGTTATTCAAAGAATTAGTACTTCCAGAACTTAAGAAAAAAGACAAGCCTATTTTGTTTGTAGTGATTGACAACCTGCGTTACGACCAATGGAAAGCCTTTGAAAGTGTGGTGGGAAATTACTATAAACTGGAAAAAGAAGTGCCCTACTACTCTATTCTTCCTACGGCAACGCAATATGCGAGAAACGCTATTTTCTCAGGTTTGACACCATTGGAAATGGAAAAACAGTTCCCTCAATACTGGAAAAATGACCCGGAAGAAGGTGGAAAAAATCTTTTTGAAGCCGAATTTTTGACAGCACAATTGAAACGATTAGGTTTGAATATCAAGGAAGATTATTTTAAAATAACCAGTCTTGCAGGCGGAAAAAAATTAGCCGAAAGCTTTAAAGCTTTAAAAGATAATGATTTGGTTACCATAGTTTACAACTTTGTGGATATGCTTTCGCATGCCAAAACAGAAATGGATGTGGTAAAAGAACTGGCCTCTGATGATAAAGCGTATCGTTCGCTTACGTTGAGTTGGTTTAAGAATTCCCCACTTTTGGAAATCATTCAACAGGCTCAAAAAATGGGTTTCAAATTGATTTTAACAACAGATCACGGAACGATAAACGTAAAAAATCCATCGAAAGTGGTAGGTGATAAAAACACCAGTTTAAATTTACGTTACAAAACCGGACGTAGTTTGACCTACGAACACAAAGATGTTTATGCGGTAAAAGAACCAAAAAATGTTGGCTTACCTACCATAAATATGAGCAGTTCTTATATTTTTGCAAAAAATGATTTGTTTTTGGCGTATGTCAACAACTACAATCATTATGTGAGTTATTACAAAAATACGTATCAACACGGTGGAATTTCATTGGAAGAAATGATTATTCCGTTTTTAGTTTTTAATCCGAAATAAAAAAGTAGTCAGACTCCGTTTTCAGTTTTTTGGTAGAACCTTAAACTTTAAACTTTAAACAATTTTAAAAGAATGAATATCATTTTTTCTATCGACCAACTCGAAGAAGTAGCACAAAAAATCATAGCCGAAAACCCCAAAAAAGTGATTCTGTTTCATGGTGAAATGGGCGTTGGGAAAACCACTTTGATCAAGCAATTGTGTAAAACACTTGGTGTAACCGGCGCGACGAGTAGTCCAACCTTTTCTTTAGTTAATGAATACGAAACCGATGATAATCAGCTGGTTTATCATTTTGATTTTTATAGATTAAATCATGAAACAGAAGCTTTGGATATGGGTGTTGATGATTACTTGTATTCCGGGAATTGGTGTTTTATAGAATGGGCAGAGAAGATTCCAAATTTGATTCCTGAAACACATTCGGTTATAACTATTTCATTGCTTCCTGACGGAAAGCGTTCTTTAACCTTAAGTTAAAAAGTAATTATGAGTTTAGACAATACAGTAGAAATCATTCCTTTTTCAACCGCACTAAAAGAACCTATAAAAACCTTAAACCTGGAATGGTTGAAAAAGTATTTCAAGGTAGAACCTAAAGACGAAATTGTACTTTCGGATCCGCAAGGTCAAATTATAGACAAAGGCGGAATGATTTTTTATGCTAAATACAATGATGCTATCGTAGGTACAGTTTCCTTAATGAAAATTGATAGCACTACCTATGAATTAAGCAAAATGGCAGTAACAGATGGCGTTCAGGGCTTAGGCGTTGGAAAGAAATTGATGCTGCATTGCCTTGCCGTTGCTGAAGCAAAAGGAATTGAAAAGCTGATTTTATATTCGAACAGGAGATTACTGCCGGCGATTCATTTGTATGAAAAATTTGGTTTTGTAGAAGTACCTTTGGAAGGTGGCGTTTATGAAAGAGCCGATATAAAAATGGAAAGAGTCATGCACTAATTTCAGATGTAAGTTCACGTGCATTTATCCCCGTAAATAGTGCACTTTTTTTAAAAGTTTTTACGTAAATTGTACCCTTAATTTAACAACATCAATGTCAATTACTATAACGCCATTCACAAAACAACAGCTATTACCCCAAGAAGAAAAACTTGAGGTAGCAAGAAAAAAAAGCGAGCTTTTTATAGGAATCCCAAAGGAAACCAGTTATCAGGAACGCCGTATCTGTCTTACTCCAGACGCTGTAAACTCGCTGACCTATCATGGACATCGGGTGATGATTGAGGCTGGCGCGGGTTTAAATTCCAGTTATACGGACAAAGAATATTGTGATGCCGGTGCCGAAGTTACCAGTGACACCAAGAAAGTTTTTAGTTGTCCGATGATATTGAAAGTAGAACCGGCAACGCTTGCCGAAATTGAAATGATGAATCCTCAAACGATTCTGCTCTCAGCAATTCAACTGAAAACCCGAAAGAAAGTCTATTTTGAGGCTTTGACCAAAAAGAAAATTACCGCACTGGCTTTTGAATACATAAAAGATGAAGATGGCACCTATCCTGCAGTGAAAGCGTTAAGCGAAATTGCCGGAATTGCATCGATTCTAATTGCTGCCGAGTTGATGATTACCAATGAATTCGGAAAAGGACTGTTATTCGGGAATATTACAGGCGTTCCTCCTACTGATGTTGTAATTCTTGGCGCAGGAACTGTTGGAGAATTTGCCGCTAAAACCGCCATTGGTTTAGGTGCCAATGTTAAAGTTTTTGATAATTCTATTACCAAATTACGCCGTTTACAGAACAATTTGAATCAGCGTATTTTTACTTCTACCATACAACCAAAATCTTTACTGAAAGCATTGAGACGATGTGATGTCGCTATTGGCGCCATGCGAGGAAAAGAACGTTGTCCCGTGATTGTTACGGAAACCATGGTGGAGCACATGAAAAGTGGTGCTGTAATTGTGGATGTAAGCATTGATACCGGCGGTTGTTTTGAAACTTCAGAAGTGACTTCACACGAGAAACCTACGTTCATCAAAAACAATGTCTTGCATTATTGCGTACCCAATATTCCTTCCCGATATTCTAAAACAGCATCGTTGTCCATTAGCAATATCATAACGCCTTATTTGATGCAAATCGCTGCAGATGGCGGTATCGAAAGCGCTATTCGTTGTGATAAAGGATTGAAAAATGGTGTTTATATGTACCACGGAATCCTCACAAATAGTGCCATTGGCGATTGGTTCGATTTGCCTAACAACGACATTAATTTAATTGTTTTTTAAGAAAACTTTCTTCTACCTTTGCCAAAAATTTAATTCATGAAGTTTATACATCGTTTTGCTTATTATTTAGTAGGTTTAGTTATCGGATTGTTTTTTGTAGCGTTAGTTTTCAGTGGTAAAGACACTCGTTGTAACTATTTTCCAAATGCCAGAGTCTTGAATGATTTAAGAAACAAACCTTTCCATTATTCGGATAAAGCATCACAGATTTTGGCTGAAAAATGGATTGATACTTCCGATATAAAAAATACATTGCAATATGGTGATGTAGATTTTGACAAAAGCAATATAGAACTTAAAAAAGGAAAGCTGTATATCATCGAAGGGAAAACAATCAAAAACCAAGAGGTTACTTTGAAAGTGATTAATTACGCTGATAAAGCTGTCTTAGAAGATATTATAAAAAAATAATTTCTCTTTTATACCAAAAAAAGTAAATTTTAGGAAACAGTACTTTTAAAATAAAACCATTAAGCTATTTAGAAAATTAAGTTTTATAGCCTTAATTAAACTTAATTTCTTAATGGTTTAGAAAAAGATAATCTTAAAAAACTACAACCACTTTATAGGTTCTAATCCGTTTTGTTTTAAATACGCATTCGTTTTACTGAAATGCTTATTCCCAAACCATTTCCCTTGATTGGCACTCATAGGCGAAGGATGCCCGGATTCTAAAACCAAATGTTTGTTTCGGTCGATTTTTAGTCCTTTTTTGTGCGCAAAATTTCCCCAAAGCAAGAAAACAACATGCTCTTTTTCTTCCGAAATTTTTTGGATTACTGCATCAGTAAAAACATACCATTTCAAGTGTTTATGACTATTTGCATTGTCTTCTCTAACCGTCAGCGAAGCATTTAACAATAAGACGCCCTGCTTTGCCCAAGTTTCTAAATTCCCTGAAGTCGGCATAAAAATAGTCCCTAAATCATCACTCATCTCCCGAAAAATATTACGCAACGAGGGCGGAATTCGAACGCCATCATTTACAGAGAAACACAAACCATTCGCTTCACCTTTCCCATGATACGGGTCTTGACCAATAATAACCACTTTTACATCTTTGAAAATGCAATAGTTAAACGCAGCAAAAATCAATTCTTTGGGAGGGTAACAGGTATAATTTTTGTATTCCTCCGCAACAGTTTCCATTAAATCCTGAAAATAGGGTTTCTTGATTTCATACGATAAAATGGTTTGCCAAGAGGTATTTAGATTGATTTGCATGTAATTTATTTTGCCGTAAAGTTCGCAAAGTTTTTCGCAAAGTCCGCTAAAAAAATTAATGCATTTCACTTTGAATCTTTGTAACTTTGAAGCTTTACAACTTAGATCATAAAATGATATCCATCACCGAAAAAACATTACAAGATTTACAATTTCCAACTGTTCTCGAAACCATTTCGACAATTTGTAATACTGACATTGGAAAACAAAAAGCATTAGAAATAACTCCTTTTAAAGACAAGGAAACGTTGATGCAGGCCTTAATGCAAACATCTGAATATGTTTCGTCTTTCCAAAATAACAATGCCATTCCAAATCATGGTTTTGACGCCATTACGCATGAGATAAAATTTCTGGCCATTGAAGACAGTTTCTTGGAAGTGGGCAGTTTTAGAAAAATTGCCACGATTTCTTCAACGGTAAATTTCCTGTTGAGTTTTTTGAGAAAATTTGAGGATTATTATCCAAATTTAAACGCAAGAGCAAACCAAGTCGAACTGACTAAAGAAATCATCACTATGGTCGATGAAGTAGTCGATAAATATGGCGAAATAAAAGACAATGCCTCCCCGGATTTATTGAACATCCGCAGAAGTATGAATGCAGTTCGCGGGAAAGTCAACCAAAGTTTTGGATCAGCAATGACCCAATACAATGCGCTGGGATATCTTGACGACATCAAAGAAAGTTTTGTGCAAAACAGACGTGTTTTGGCTGTTTTAGCGATGTACCGCCGTAAAGTCAAAGGATCGATTCTGGGCAGTTCCAAGACAGGGAGTATCGCCTATATTGAACCCGAAGCTACTTTGCAATATTCTCGGGAATTGAGTAATCTTGAATACGAAGAAAAAGAAGAAATCACCCGAATATTAAAACAGTTATCGAATCAGATTCGTCCTTTTTTACCGCTGTTAATCAAATACCAGGATTTCCTTAGTGATATTGACGTAATTGCCGCCAAAGCAAAATATGCAAATAAAATCAATGGAATTTTACCAACAATTACTGAAGAACGCCGACTTTATTTTAGAGATGCCTACCATCCTATTCTGTATTTGAATAACAAACAGAAAAACGAAATTACACATCCGCAAACCATTGAATTAGGTCAGGAAAACAGAATTATTGTGATTTCAGGTCCTAATGCAGGAGGGAAAACTATTTCGTTAAAAACTGTTGGATTACTGCAATTAATGTTACAATCCGGAATGTTGATTCCGGTACATGAACGCAGTGAAACTTTTTTGTTTGATAGAATTTTAACAGATATTGGAGACAATCAATCTATTGAAAATCATCTAAGTACATACAGTTACCGATTGAAGAACATGAACTACTTCCTAAAGAAGTGCAATAGAAAAACCATGTTCCTAATTGATGAATTTGGTACGGGTTCTGACCCTGAATTAGGAGGTGCTTTAGCCGAAATTTTTTTGGAGGAATTCTACCATCGGGAAGCTTTCGGGATTATTACAACCCATTATTCAAACCTAAAAATTCTGGCTAACGAATTGCCTTTTGCCACCAATGCCAACATGCTTTTTGATGAAAAATCATTGGAACCCATGTATAAATTAGCTTTGGGACAAGCAGGAAGTTCATTCACTTTTGAAGTGGCTTTAAAAAACGGAATTCCTTTTAGCTTAATCAATCGAGCCAAAAAGAAAATTGAAGTTGGAAAAGTACGTTTCGACAAAACCATTGCAACCCTTCAGAAAGAACGTTCCAAAATGGAAAAAACTTCTCAAACGCTGAAAGAAGAAGAAACCAAAGCGCGTGAAGAAGGCAAAAAAATGGAGAATATCAATGTAAAAATCAAGCAAAAACTGGAAAGCTATCAAGAATTGTACGACAGCAACCAGAAAACGATTTACATTGGTCAAAAAATTGAAGACATTTCGGAGAAATATTTTAATAATAAGAACAAGAAAGAACTCCTTGGAGAATTTTTGAAAATCATTGAAATCGAAAATTCAAAACGCAAAAAAGCCACAACCAAAGAGGCAAAAGCACTGATTGAAAAGAAAAAAGAAGTCATTCAAGAAGTGACCGTTCAGGTTGAAGAAATCAGAAAAGAAAAGAAAGAGAAGAAATTAAAAGTGGTGGTTGAAAAACCAAAACCTATCCTAAAAGTAGGCGATCGCGTGCGAATGTTTGACGGAAAAGCGGTGGGAACGATTGATTCTATTGAAAAAAACAAAGCAACGGTTAATTACGGTGTCTTTACTTCAAAAGTGAGTCTGGAAGCACTGGAATTTGTTGAAGCGGGGAAAAAATAGACTAAAGTCATTGTGAGGAACGAAGTAATCACACTAACGAGGATAAAAGTTGAGCAACTAAATGCGATTGCTTCGTTCCTCGCAATGACAAATTCAAATAAAAAACCATGAAACCTGGATTTATCTATATCATCACTAATAAATACCAAACCGTAGTTTATACAGGTGTTACTTCTAATCTTCCGCAAAGAATTTTGGAACATAAAGAAAAAAGATATCCTACTTCATTTTCTGCTTGTTATAATGTGAATATATTAGTTTATTATGAGCAATTTCAATGGATTGGTGATGCTATAGCTAGAGAAAAGCAAATAAAAGCAGGTTAAAGAGAAACAAAAAACACTTTAATTCGTTCTCTAAACCCTACTTGGAAAGATTTATTTGAAGAAATTAAAGATATAATGACGGAATGACTCTCACATGACAAACACTAGTCATTGCGAGGAACGAAGCAATCACACTAACGAGGATAGAAGTTGAGCAACTAAATACGATTGCTTCTTTGCTCGCAATGACATAAGGACACATAAAAATGGAAAACTTACCTAAAGACAAAAAAATTATCCTCTTTGATGGCGTTTGCAATCTGTGTGATTCGGCAGTGCAAAGAATCATTAAGCATGATTCAAAAGATGTTTTCAGGTTCGTTGCCTTACAATCTGATTTAGGTCAAAAAATCATTAAGCACTTGGGAATTGATACACAAAAAACGGATAGTATTATTCTGTATCAGCCCGGTTTTGCCTACTATTATAAATCCGAAGCAGCTTTAGAGATTGCAAAAGATTTATGTGGACTATTTTATTTTGGCACTTTATTTTCAATATTACCCACTTCACTAAATAACCATATTTACGATTATATTGCTAAGAATCGTTACAAATGGTATGGAAAAAAGGAAACTTGTCTGATTCCCACAAAAGAGCTCCAAGCTAAGTTTTTAGAATAAATGACCAATATGATAATTATCATACCTTTTATTTTGCAAGAATAATATATTTGGACAATCTTAAATTTAATTAATCATGAAAGACACTACACTTTTTTCTTGGGATAACGGTTCCTTTATAATGATTGTCGTATTTGGTTTAGTAATCATAGGACTGGTTGCCGCAGTTTTAATTATGATGAATTCCGACAAAAAAATAAAAAAATAGCACAAAAAAAAGAGGATGCCCAGTGGACATCCTCTTCTATTATTAAGACAATTAGAATGAATTAGCTTCTAATTAACTTTCTGTATTTCAATCGCTTTGGAGTTAAATCACCACCTAAACGTTTTTTCTTGTTTTCCTCATAATCAGAGAAACCACCTTCAAAATAATATACTTCAGAGTTTCCTTCGAAAGCTAGAATGTGGGTACAAATTCTGTCCAAAAACCATCTATCGTGAGAAATAACTACCGCACAACCTGCAAAACTCTCCAAACCTTCTTCTAATGCACGTAGCGTATTGATGTCCAAATCATTCGTAGGCTCATCCAGTAAAAGTACGTTTCCTTCTTCTTTTAAAGTCATTGCAAGGTGCAAACGGTTACGTTCTCCACCAGAAAGCATAGAAACTTTCTTGTTTTGTTCACCACCACCAAAATTAAATCGTGATAAATAAGCTCTTGAATTTACTTGCTTTCCGCCCATCATAATCAATTCCTGACCGTCAGCAAAGTTTTCCCAAATTGATTTATTAGGATCTATGTTTGAGTGTGCTTGATCTACATAAGCGATTTTTACAGTGTCTCCAATTAAAAATTCTCCAGAATCTGGTTTCTCTTCACCCATTATCATTTTGAAAATGGTTGATTTACCAGCACCATTTGGTCCAATAATCCCAACAATTCCTGCTTGTGGTAACGTGAAATTTAAATTATCATACAGTAATTTATCTCCAAAAGCTTTAGCTACATTTTTGGCTTCAATTACATTAGTTCCTAAACGTGGACCATTTGGAATATAAATTTCCAGATTTTCATCCAATTGTTTTTGGTCTTCATTCAGTAATTTATCGTAGTTCTGCAAACGCGCTTTTTGTTTCGTTTGACGCCCTTTGGCACCTTGACGAACCCAGTCCAACTCACGTTCTAAGTTTTTTCTGCGTTTCGAAGCTACTTTTTCTTCTAGTGCCATACGGCTTGATTTTTGGTCTAACCAAGAAGAATAATTCCCTTTCCAAGGAATTCCTTCACCTCTGTCTAATTCCAAAATCCAACCGGCAACATTATCCAAGAAATACCTATCGTGCGTTACTGCAATAACAGTTCCGGCGTATTGTGCTAAATGTTGTTCTAACCAAAGTACACTCTCTGCATCCAAGTGATTCGTAGGCTCATCCAAAAGCAAAACATCAGGTTGTTGCAACAACAAACGACATAAAGCTACACGACGACGCTCACCACCAGATAAATTCTTGATTGGCGTATCACCTTCAGGCGTACGCAAGGCATCCATTGCAATTTCTAGTTTGGTATCAATTTCCCAAGCTCCCAATGCATCAATTTTATCTTGCAAAAGCGCTTGACGATCCATCAATTGCTCCATTTTTTCGGCATTTTCATAGACTTCAGGCAAACCAAAACTATCATTGATTTTATTGAACTCATCAAGAACTGCCATTGTTTCAGCAACACCTTCTCTTACAATTTCAATAACCGTTTTACTGTCATCTAAAATAGGTTCTTGTTCTAAATAACCTACCGTATATCCAGGAGCAAAAACCACATCGCCTTGATAGTTTTTATCAACACCGGCAATAATTTTTAATAAGGAAGATTTTCCGGAACCATTTAAACCTAAAATACCAATTTTAGCTCCGTAAAAGAAACTCAAATAGATGTTTTTAAGTACTGGTTTATCTGCTCCTTGATACGTTTTACTCAATTTTGACATTGAGAATATCACTTTTTTATCGTCTGCCATCTTTATTTTTTAATTTAAAATTTAAAATTACATTATCAATTTTCACTTTCAGTCTCGAATCTACATTTAAAACAACTACTACAGTCTGCCTTTAAGCGAACTAAACACCCAAGCATTAGCCAAAAAACCAACACCTACAGCTGCAAATCCCCAGCCTGCTACATCATCATATCTAAAAGCGCCTAATGCAATAAGCAATAAACCCATTACAATCATTATCAAAGTAGCCCAACCTAAAATAGTGTTTTTATTCATTCCCATAATTGTGGTATTTGTTTTTAATAAACCGATTCCGAAGTCTCGGAACGGGAGTGCAAATATCGGAAATTTTTGTCCTTTAATTAAATATTTTATAAAGCATTTCTCGTAACAAATCGGATTGTGACATTGCATTAGCACCAACACCTTTACTTTTTACATCAATATCTCTTAAAGCACCAACAATTTGACTTACTTTTTTCATCGGATAGTTTTTCAAAGCCACATCATATTCTTTCAAAAAGAATGGATTTACACCCAATACAGCCGACACATTTTTGGGATTTCTGTCCTTCAAACCGTGGTATTTCAGTAATTGGATAAAAAATCCAAAAACCAAACTTGTAGTCACCACCATTGGATTGTCTTTTGGATTTTGTGCAAAGTTTTCCGCAATCGTATACGCTTTTAGCTGGTTGCGTTCGCCAAGTGCTTTTCGCAATTCAAATACATTAAAATCTTTACTGAACCCTATATTTTCCTCAATATGCTTGGGAGTTATGGTGCTTCCAACCGGCAAAATGATTTGTAATTTCTCCAGTTCATTGTTTATTTTACTCAAATCTGTTCCAAGAAATTCTACCAGCATGGCATTTGCTTTGGGCTCTATGGAATATTTTTTACCTGACAAAACACGTTTGATCCACTCTCCTACCTGGTTTTCATATAGTTTTTTACTTTCGTAGACAATACCGTTTTTCGCTAACAACTTAGTTACTTTTTTGCGTTTATCCAACGTTTTGTATTTATAGCAAAAAACTAAAACCGTTGTTGCCATTGGGTTTTCAGCGTAGCTTTCCAGTTTATCTATGGTTCTGATTAAATCCTGTGCTTCTTTTACGATGACCACTTGACGCTCTGCCATCATTGGATAGCGTTTTGCTGTCGAAATGATATCTTCTATAGAAACGTCTCTTCCGTATAAAACGGTTTGATTGAAGCCTTTTTCTTCTTCGGATAAGACTTTTTCTTCAATATAATCTGATAGTTTATCAATATAATACGGTTCTTCACCCATCAAAAAATAAATTGGTTTGATGTTGCCGCTTTTTATATCATTTACAATTTTTATAACCTCGTCCATTTATTTTTGGTTTAAAGTTTAAGGTTTAAAATTTATAGCATCGTGTGAAACTTTAAATCTTAAACTTTAAACTAAATAACTATTTTTGCTTCATGCAAAAACTCAATTTTCAGCTTTATAATTTTCGTTTCAAAAATAGCGAAAATAAAGTCTCCATTTTTGATGAAATCAGGAAAAAATTTATCATTCTTACTCCCGAAGAATGGGTTCGTCAGCATGTAGTCCAATTTTTATTGGAAGAAAAAAAATACCCAAAATCATTGATTAACGTAGAGAAAGTTTTAAAAGTCAATGGCTTGCGCAAAAGATATGATGTTGTGGTTTTCAATTCTGATGGTTCCATTTTCATTTTAATCGAATGCAAAGCCCCTGAAGTAAAAATTGCACAAGCGACTTTTGATCAAATCGCCCGTTATAACATGACTATGAATGCACAATTTTTGATGGTAACCAATGGTTTGAATCATTACTTTTGCCAAATGGATTTTGAAAATGAAAAATATCAATTCCTCCCCGAGTTGCCAATGTATAAAAATATATAATCAAGTAATCTAAATGAAAATAGCTGTTGTCATCCTGAATTGGAATGGAATTTCATTGTTAGAAAAATTTTTACCTTCGGTGTTGAAATATTCTCCAGAAGCCACCGTGTATGTTGCTGATAATGCCTCTACAGATGATTCTGTTTCCTATGTGAAAGCTTTTTTTCCTTCGGTTAAAATTGTAAAAAACGACACTAATTTAGGATTTGCAGATGGATACAATCAATCTTTGAAGCATATTGAGGCTGATATATATGCCTTAATCAACTCGGATATTGAAGTAACCGAAAATTGGTTACAACCTATTCTTAAAACTTTCGAGAATGAGCCAAAAATCGCTATAATTCAGCCTAAAATATTGGATTTCAAAAATAAGGAATACTTTGAATATGCTGGTGCTGCCGGTGGTTTTATAGATCAATATGGATATCCGTATTGTCGCGGTCGTATTTTTGATACTTTAGAAAAAGACAACGGACAATACGATGACAACTGCGAAATATTTTGGGCAACAGGAGCTTGTTTTTTTATTAGAAGCGTAGTTTATAAAGAACTAAATGGTTTTGATGATGTTTTTTTTGCACATCAGGAAGAAATCGATTTATGCTGGCGTGCTTTTAATAAAGGATATAAAATAAAATACATTTCAGAATCGGTTGTGTATCATGTAGGAGGAGCAACTTTACAGCAGGGAAACCCAAAGAAAACGTTTTTGAATTTCAGAAACTCCTTATTGATGCTGACAAAAAACCTTCCTAAAAATAAATTGTATTCAATTCTTTTAGGTCGAATGGTTCTGGATGGAATTGCTGGAATACAATTTCTTATGAAAGGAAAATTCAATCATTTTATTGCCATTTTAAAAGCACATTTTTCTTTTTACAAACTTTTTTTAGATCATTATAAAAAAAGAACTAAATTTCAAGAACAAAGATACTACAACACAAAAAGTATCGTTTACATCTATTTTATTAAGAAAATCGTCGTTTTTAACGATTTATTTAGAACAAAATAAATATAAAAAAGTAAATTTGTCTTTAACATTTAATTAAATTAATACCATTTATGAAAAAAATAGTAATTGCCTTATCTGTATTAGCACTATTGACTTCATGTGTTTCTAAAAAGAAATACACTGATTTAGAAGCTAGAAATAAAGAAACTCAAGACTTATTAAATACTGCAACAGTAAAATTGAATGCTTGTTTAGAAGAAAAAGCAGCACTTTCTGCTACTGCGTCTCTTTTAAAAGAGCAAAACCAAGGATTAATAAGCACTTCAAAAGACATGACTATCTTGTCTACAAAAGGAGCTGAAAATATTGAAAAAGCTTTAGAATCTATCAAAGAGAAAGATTTAAAAATCAGTAGAATGCAAGATGCTTTGACTAAAAAAGACAGTGTAACACTTGCTGTAGTTACTAGTTTGAAAAGCGCTGTAGGAATCTCTGATCCAGATATCGAAATAAATGTTGAAAAAGGAGTTGTATTTATATCTATTGCTGACAAATTGTTGTTTAAAACAGGAAGTTACGATGTAACTGATAAAGCAAAAGGTGTTTTAGCTAAAGTGGCTAAAGTAGTAAATGATAAACCGGATTTTGAATGTATGGTTGAAGGTCATACTGATAATGTTCCTTACAATGGTTCAGGTATTTTATTAGACAACTGGGATTTAAGTGTAAAACGTTCTACTTCTATCATTCGTGTATTAACAACTCAATTAGGTGTTAAACCAGAACAATTGATTGCAGCAGGAAGAAGCTCATATATTCCTTTAGTAGCAAATGATTCAGCTGAAAACAGAGCTCGTAACAGAAGAACACGTATTGTTGTTTTACCTAAAATCGATCAGTTTTATGATATGATTGAAAAAGAGATGAAAAAACAAAGACCATAATTTCAGATTGTATTTGAACTAAAAAACGTCCCGATATTCGGGACGTTTTTTTTATGTTTTCTACTGAACACTAATCCCAACTCT
Organism: Flavobacterium sp. 120; assembly: GCF_003633605.1. Taxonomy (NCBI): domain Bacteria; kingdom Pseudomonadati; phylum Bacteroidota; class Flavobacteriia; order Flavobacteriales; family Flavobacteriaceae; genus Flavobacterium; species Flavobacterium sp. 120. Next base: position 1,628,395 of record NZ_RBKZ01000001.1, read on the forward strand.
TTGGGACTGAATACTAATTAAAGAATGTCCAAACTTCCTTTACCTTCTCTCACTACAATAGGCTCATCACCTGATAAATCAATAATTGTTGACCCCATATTATCACCATAACCGCCATCAACAACCATATCCACTAGGTTTTGCCATTTCTCAAAAATAAGTTCCGGATCAGTCGTATATTCAATCACATCATCATCATCGTGAATAGAAGTCGAAACAATTGGATTCCCTAACTGCTTCACAATTTCTATAGCTATCGCATTATCAGGAACCCTGATTCCAACAGTAGTTTTCTTTTTAAATTCCTTTGGTAAATTATTATTTCCGGGTAAAATAAACGTATAAGGTCCTGGCAAAGCTCTTTTTAATAGTTTAAAAGTAGGTGTGTCAATTTGCCTTACATAATCGGATATATTACTCAAATCGTGACAGATAAAGGAAAAATTAGCTTTATCCAGCTTTATTCCTTTAATCTTTGCGATGCGTTCCAAAGCTTTGGTATTGGTAATATCACAACCCAAACCATAAACAGTATCCGTTGGATAAATTACCAATCCTCCATCTTTTAAAACCTTAACTACTTTGGCAATTGCCGCTTCGTTAGGTTTATCTTCGTATATTTTTATAAACTGAGCCATCAGATTTAAGATTTTTGATTAACGATTTTTGATTTCCTGATTTAAAACTTCAGTCATCTGATTTTAGATTTACTCAAACTGTCACTGAACACTGAAAAACTGACCACTTGGTACTATCCAATAATATCCAGTTTTGCAAAGCGTAACAATAATTTCTTTATTCCACCAACCTCAAATTTAATTTCGGCTTTTTTATCTGCTCCCACTCCTTCCAGGTTTAAAACTTCGCCTTTACCAAAACGTTCGTGCATTACAATATTTCCGGCAACCAATTTATTATCAAACAAATTTGCACTACCGCTTGAAGTTGCAGTATTGGATACAGGTTTCAACTTGCGAATATTTATATCCGATTTGGGTTCATTATCATTATTATATTTGACTGGTGGAGTTCCGTTGGCTGGTTTTGCCAGACGTAATTTGGATTTATCCACATCTCCAAAAATATCACTGTCAATCATTGGTTTATACCTGTAATTTGATTCAGCCGGAGTTAGATATTCTAAATACTGTGCATCAATTTCCTCAATAAATCGGGAAGGTTCACTATCAGTCAATTTCCCCCAACGGTAGCGCGATTGTGCATACGTCAAATAGGCTTGATGCTCCGCACGAGTCAGAGCCACATAGAACAAACGACGTTCTTCTTCGAGTTCACTTCTTGTACTCATACTCATCGCACTCGGAAACAAATCTTCTTCCATTCCTACTACGAAAACATGAGGAAATTCCAATCCTTTTGCCAAGTGAATTGTCATCAAAGCCACACGATCTTCATCGCTGGTATCTTTGTCTAAATCTGTTGCCAAAGCCACATCTTCCATAAACTCAGACAAGGCGCCACGAGCACCATCGATTTCTTTTTGCCCTTCGGTGAAATCTTTGATACCGTTTAATAATTCCTCTATATTCTGGATTTTAGCCATTCCTTCCGGAGTAGCATCTTTCTTTAATTCTTGAACCAATCCCGTTTTTTTCGCAACGTGATCAGTGATATAAAACGCATCTTGATTTTGATCAATAACCTGAAAACTCTGAATCATCGTTACAAAATCCTGCAGTTTTTGCTTGGTTCCCGAATTCAGTTTCAAGTCAATTTTATCAATATTCTGCATCACTTCCCAGATGGAACGTTTGTAGTGATTTGCTGCAATCGTAAGCTTTTCAACAGTTGTATCTCCAATTCCTCGAGCCGGATAATTGATTACGCGAACCAAAGCTTCTTCATCTTTTGGATTGATAACCAACCGCAAGTAACACAATACATCCTTGATTTCTTTCCTTTGATAAAAAGATAAACCACCATAAATTCGATATGGAATATCTCTTTTTCTAAGGGCATCTTCCATCGCACGGGATTGCGCATTGGTACGATACAAAATTGCAAAAGAACCGTTACTAAGTTGGTTTTGCATCTTTTGTTCGAAAATAGTACTGGCCACAAAACGCCCTTCTTCGGCATCAGTCATGCTGCGGTGCACTTTTATTTTTGGACCAAAATCATTGGCAGTCCAAACTATTTTATCCAGCTTTACTTTATTCTTATCGATAATAGTATTTGCAGCTTCCACTATATTTTTTGTCGAACGGTAATTTTGTTCCAATCTAAAGGTTTTCACACCTTCATAATCTTTTTGGAAATTCAAAATGTTGTTGATATTCGCACCACGAAACGCATAAATACTTTGCGCATCATCACCCACCACACAAATATTTTGGAATTTATCCGATAAAGCACGAACAATCAAATATTGAGAATGATTCGTATCTTGGTACTCATCCACCAATATATAACGGAAACGGTTTTGATATTTGGCTAAAACTTCCGGAAAACGAGTCAATAATTCATTGGTTTTCAATAATAAATCATCAAAATCCATCGCGCCGGATTTAAAACATTTATCTACATAATTTTGATAAATTTCTCCTAATCTTGGCTTTTTAGCCATCGCATCTGCTTCTTGTAATTCAGGATTATTGAAATAGGCTTTTACCGTAATCAAGCTGTTTTTATAACTGGAAATTCTGCTTAAAACCTGTTTTGGTTTATACACATCCCTGTCCAATTGCATTTCTTTGATAATCCCGGAAATACAACGCAATGAATCTTGGGAATCATAAATCGTAAAATTCGAAGGATATCCCAAATGATCGGCTTCGGAACGTAAAATTCTGGCGAAAACCGAGTGGAATGTTCCCATCCAAAGATTTTTGGCTTCACTTGCTCCAACAATTTGGGAGATTCGGGTTTTCATTTCCCGTGCCGCTTTGTTGGTAAACGTAAGCGATAAAATATTGAAGGCATCAACGCCCTGATTCATCAAATAAGCTATTCTAATAGTCAACACACGCGTTTTCCCAGAGCCCGCACCAGCAATGATAATCATTGGTCCGTCTTTTTGAAGAACAGGTTCACGTTGGGCTTCGTTGAGTTGATCGATATATTTATGCATGGAGAAATTTAAATTTATTATGCAAAAATAAGAATTTAAGATTTAGAAAACAGGTTTAAATTACAATCATAATGAGTTCTGATTTAACCAAAAATTCACTTGCTATAAAGTCATTATCAAAGTTGCTAATCTTTAAAAAACACATCGTACGCAAAACGAATTAGAGTACCAACAACAACTACCAAAAAGAAAATCCGAATAAAACTGTTTCCTTTATTAATGGCTAATTTAGCACCAATCCAACCGCCAAGAGCATTACTGGCAGCCATAGGCAATGCAACTGCCCAAATTATTTTACCTTTTAAAATAAAAAGACAAATGGAACCAAAATTTGTCGACAGATTCACCATTTTGGCATTTGCGGAAGCATGCAAAAAATCGAATCCCATAATGGCAATAAAAGCCACTACTAAAAAACTTCCTGTTCCTGGACCAATAAATCCATCGTATAAACCAACTACAAAACTGATTCCAATCGCATTCCATATTTGGGTTCTCGAAGAATGATTCTTTTCAATATGTTGTCCAAAATTTTTCTTGGCGTACGTGTAAATCACTAAAAAAGAAAGAACGACCAACAATAATGGTTTCATGAAATCATTGCTCACATACGTCAATAAAGTAGAACCTAAAAATGCCGAAGGAAATGCCAAAAGCATCATGATAGCCAGCAATTTCCAGTTCATATCTACTTTTTTAAGATACTGATATGCAGCAAACGAAGTTCCACTAAAAGCAGGAACTTTCAAGGTTCCAATTACGGTTGAAACAGGAAGATTAGGCAATAAAATCAAACCCATAGGTGTTTGTATCAAACCGCCGCCACCAACAATGGCATCTATAAATCCTGCAGCGAAAGCAGCCAAACAAAGTAAAACTAATATGTAGGTTTCCATTTAACTATTATTTTTAATATTCCCGTAGTGATTGGCAAAAATACTATTCGTATTGATGTATTGCTATTAAAATGGAATTGATTTATAGTCAAAAAAGTATATTTTTGCTTTTATAAATTTTATCAAAGCATGGATACTACAAAAATTATAGAATTACTAAGTTATACGTTACCGGCAATAGTTACAGGTCTTGTTGCCTATTATTTTTTTGATTTACATACCAAAAATGAAGAAGGAAGACGTCGTTATTTACTCAACAAAGAAGCACAAAAAAATGCTTTACCCCTGCGTTTACAAGCCTATGAGCGCATGTCATTATACATGGAACGCATCAATCCTACTAAATTATTGATTCGGATTACACCAATCTCTAACGATAAAAACGATTACGAAAATCTGATAATTGCACAAATCGAGCAAGAATTTGAGCACAATTTAACCCAACAAATCTATATGTCAGATGAATGTTGGACTATCATTGTAACTGCAAAAAATGCTACAATACAAATGATTCGAAAAGCGAATATGAGTGATCGTGTGGACAATGCCGATAAATTGCGTGAAGTAGTTTTAAGCGATTTGATGGAAAAGCAATCACCAAGTAATGCAGCATTAGCCTACATCAAAAACGAAGTGGGTCAGTTGTGGTAGATATTTAATTATTCTTTCAACAATCGGTTCAACTGAAATTGCTCGGCTTCATTTAAATTCGGAATAATTCTTTCCAATGAAACTCTCATTTCCGGATTTTTCAATAATTTTCTAATATTATCCCTTCCAAATTTCGAGAATTGCCACATGTGATGTGTGGTTGCGTTGACCAAATTCTCCAAAACAACATCATTTATTATTTTGAAAGAAAGCAATTTCTCCAAAGCATTTTGCCTGGTATTTGCTTCATAATTAATTGACGAATACTGTATTAATTCGTTTACGAGGGAAACCTTTTCTTCAGCATAATTGGGTGTTGACAAAGCGAGTGTCAACCACAATGTCCTTAAATTGTAATCATTAAAACCAATCCAGGTTCTTGATTTATCTAAATATTGAATGCGTTGCTCCGGAAAATTATTCCATAAATTATACAGCGCCATTTCTTGTGTTTGATAGGATTTGTCCTCTAATAAAGTTTCATATTGGGCTCTAAAACTTTCAGGAATTTCATTTAATGATGCAGCAACCGCTTGACGTAATTGTATGTTTTTAGTTTCTAAAGCTAAAATAAAAAGGCTCGTTACATCTTCCCATTTAGCATTTTTCAATTGGTTTACTATTGCTTCTTTTACCGTAAAATGCACCTCAGACTGGAGTGTTTTTTCAAAAAATTCTTTTTTCTCAAATAACGGTTGGTTCTTTAATTTCTCCACTTCAAACAATACTTGTATTGATTTATTTTTAAGCAATAAACTATTGGCTTGTTGTGTTTTAAAAACAGTTTTTTCAAGCCATACTTTACTAAAATTATCCAAATCATAATCCGATACTTTTTTGATTTCAGCAAAGAAATCTTCCGTATTTACACTCTGAAACGCATGTTTTTTCAAATAGTTTTTCACCGCTTTTTTAAACACCTTATCGCCTATTTCTTCGTGCAAAACAAAAAGTGCCCAAGCGCCTTTTTGATAGAAAGTCAACGAACTGGCTTTGGCATTCAAAACGGGAATCGTATCCGTTCGGGAAGCAAATTTCAATTGTTGCGCCGACTCATATAATTTAGAATAAAAATAATCTTCGCCATAGATTACCTTTTCGGCTAACAGCGCGTAATACGTGGCGAAACCTTCCTGCAACCAATGGTGTTTTCCGCTTTCGGCGGTGACTAAATTTCCAAACCATTGATGTCCTAATTCATGCGCATTGACATTTGTGTAACTTCTGTCCTCAAAACCTGTTGAATCGACCACATAACGGGTGTTGAAAAGCGTTGCCGATGTATTCTCCATTCCGGCATACAAAAAATCACGAACAGGCGCTTGTTTGTAAATTCCCCAAGGAAACTTCACTCCTATTTCCTTTTCTAAAAAATCAAACATTCTTTTTGAATCGCGATATGTTGGTTCAAATTTAGTTGCGTCTTTTGTTTCCAAATACATTTCTAAAGGAATTCCAGAATTTGATTTTTGACTGTTTTTTTCAAATTTTCCGATGGCGAGCATCAATAAATACGAACTCATCGGTTTTTGCATTTGGTATTGCCAAACCGAAAGTCCATCAAGTCCTGACTTAAATTTCAACACTCCATTTGAAATTACCTGATAGTCTTTATTATATACAATATTCAAATTGAAAATTACTTTTTCATTCACATCATCAAAACTCGGAAACCAATGACTGGTATATTTTCCTTGTCCCTGTGTCCAAATTTGTATATTGTCATTTGCTTCTGAACCAATGAAATACATCGTTTGCTTTGGCTTAGCCGAATACTGAAAAGTCAGGTTGTTTTTCCCTTTTTTAAACGGAAAAATGATTTGTAATTGTTTCTGTGTATTGAGAAATTTAATGGATTTTCCGTTGAGTTTTAAATTCGAAAATTCCATATTTTGAGCATCAATTTTAATCGTGTCAATCGATTTCAAAACATCAAAATCATAATCGACATCTCCTGAAACTATTTTTTCAATCGGATTTATGGTAATTTTTCCAAGAACAGATTTAAAATCAACAAATTGAGTTTGTTGGGCAAATGAGAACGTGGAAATAAAAAAGAATAGGTATTTCATTCTGAACTTGAATTTATGGAATCTGTATTCCAATTTTTTGGATTATTTTTTATGTAATGATATATGGTATCGAATGAATTATAATTTCGGACAATATGATCATGATAATTTGATTGCCAAATGGTATTGGCGTCGTAATTCATAATTACATTTATTTGTTTGGTTGTAACCGATTTAAAAATCGCAACAAACGATGAAATGGAATTGGGCTTTCGTGATAATTTTTGTGGTTTTGATTCCGAATGGGATTCCGATTCCAATTGTAGAGACGCACTAGGTAGAGACGCACTGCAGTGCGTCTCTACTTCGGATGATGAAATAATTTCAACTAACAAATGAATATGGTTGGGCATAATAACCCAATTATGGAAAAACCAACGTTTCCTAATTGTAATTGATTTCAATAATTCCGTTTCAATTATTTTCCCATTATCGTTTAATATCATTTTATTGTCATCAATCGCACCAAAAATACATTCTCTGTTTTGGGCAACTAACGTAATGAAATAGATAGCTTCACTGGAATAGTCCCAATTTTTTAATCGATTTGATTCGGTTTGATATCTATTTTTAAATAATGGCATTTAAAATGATTAGCTAAGATTCCCAAAGTTACAAAGGTTTACCAAACTAACCCGACTAATTTTGTAAGTTTGCCTCCAGAAAATTACAAGAAAATTACATTGAAAACGAAAGCCCTATTTAATTGGAGCAGCGGAAAAGATTCTGCGCTGGCCTTATATAAAACACTACAAAATCCTGAAATTGAAATTGCCTGTTTACTGACCAGCGTAAACCAACAATACCAGCGTATTTCTATGCATGGTGTTAGAGTTGAATTATTGCAACAACAAGCTGAAAGCATTGGATTACCGCTTGAAATCATGCAAATTCCCGAAATGCCCACCATGAAAGTTTACGAAAATGTGATGCGGAAAACATTGGCTACACTAAAAAACCAAGGCATAACCCATTCTGTTTTTGGGGATATTTTTCTGGAAGATTTGCGTAAATACCGCGAAGACAAATTAGCTGAAATAGGTTTTCAAGGTGTTTTTCCGCTTTGGAAAATCCCAACTCACGAACTCATTCAAGAATTTATCAGTTTAGGTTTTAAAACAATTGTGGTTTGTGTCAACGAACGATTCTTGGATAAAAGCTTTGTTGGTCGCGTGATTGATCAGGATTTCATAAACGATTTGCCTGAAAATGTTGATGTTTGTGGTGAAAACGGTGAATTTCACACCTTCACATTTGATGGTCCTATTTTTTCGAAACCAATTGATTTTGAAATTGGAGAAATTGTGTACCGAAAATATGAAAAACCAGAAAAAGAAGATTCCTCAGATACCGCTTGCGATACCAGTGCTTCTGATGCATTTGATTTTGGATTTTGGTATTGTGATTTAGTATCAAAATAGTTTCTCTAAATAGAAAAACCTAGACTACTAATTCTTTTTCGCGACCTAATGTGAATTTAAATTTTGATCCTTTTCCCATTTCAGACTCAATATCGATAGTTCCGTCTAAAGCTTCCACTATCTTTTTTACCGTTGCTAAGCCTATTCCGTTTCCTTTTACACCGTATCGATCTACTGTTGAAATTACTTCAAATATTTCAAAAATAACTTTATGATATTCTTTTAAAATTCCCGGTCCGTTATCGCTAACGGCAATTTTATAAAAGTCATTTTCTTCAATTATTTCAATTTCAATCTCAATATTTTCTTTATCGTTATACTTTATAGCATTTGTAACGAGATTAATCAATATTTGCTCAATCGCAGTTTTATTGGTGTACACAGAGCTTACATTTGATTTGAAAGTAATGGAACAGTTGTTTTTGAAAATAAAAAGATTCGAAAGTTCTTTTTCTAAAACAGCAATTTCTACTTCACTATTGTTTTCTTTCTCAATCACATTTGACTTGCTGTACGCTAACAAGCTGTCAATCATCTCTCGTAACTTAGCCGAAGAACTTTTAATTAAATTAATAATTTCTTTTCCATCCTCATCAATTGTTTCGTTGTAATTATCAATAAAAAAATCAGTCAGCCCAGATATATTAGCCAAAGGAGATTTTAAATCATGCGCCGCGATGTAAGCAAATCGTTCCAGTTCCAGATTCTTTTTTCCCAAGGCTTCCATTGTTTTTTCTAATTGCAATTTATTCAACCTCAGTTCCAATAATTTCATCGTCTGTTCAGAAAGTGCTTTTAACGAACCAATTTGAGCAGGAGTCAAAATTTTTGGCTTGTGATCAATTACACATATGGTTCCAAGTGGCAATCCATCTTCATTTGTCAAAGGTACACCGGCATAAAAAATCACGTTGGGTTGGCCGGCAACTATTGGATTATCATGAAAACGAATATCATTTCTTGCATCCGGAATAATGAAAACATTTTTGGGGTCATTGATTGCATATGCACAAAAAGAATAATCTCTTGGAGTTTCTGAAATATCTAATCCTGCATGCGATTTAAACCATTGGCGTTCTTCATCAACAAAAGTGATAAGAGCTATTGGAGTTCCACATATTTGCGATGCTATCAAGGTCAAATTATCATAGTCTGCTTCTGGAAGGGTATCTAGAATAGAATAGGATTCCAATAATTTAATTCTTTCTTCTTCTTGGATATACTTTTCTGGTACAATCATTTTTGTGGTATTTTTTTATGCTTTATTTTTGGAATGCTTTGTATAATACCATCTTAAATATTTTTAGTAGCACTTATTCGCTCATCATTAATATACAAATAGTAAAACGTTTGCAAAAGTATTTATTTTCTTAAGCTTTACTTTCTATAAGCATTCTTTTTATATAAATTTTAATACAAAAAGAAAGAACCGCTCTAAGTTAATTTGTGTTTATTAACTTAGAACGGTTCCTTACGTATTCAAATCTATCGCTATTAAATAGTAAAAAGTAATAAGACATTAATCTAATTACTTGAAAATAAATTAATTAATCTAAATTTGGTACAGAGAAAGTATCCAAAACACTTTTTTCATTCATAAGTGCTTCAATTTCATTTGATTTTCTAGGTGCTTCTCCAGATAAATTTACGGGTCCATTTGTAGTTATCAAAATATCATCTTCAATTCGCACCGCAATTCCCCACCATTTTTTATCACAATCACTACCAATAGGAATGTAAATTCCCGGTTCTACAGTAACGACCATATCAGCCTCAAAAGCATTGTACAAGCCCGGATCATGGACATCTAACCCAATGTGATGCGAAGTTCCGTGCGGAAAATATTTACGGGATTCTTGTTCCGTTTTAACAATTCCTAGTTTCACTAAACCGGCACTGATTATTTTGCGTGCCGCAGCATCTGGTGCATTAAAATTATTTCCAATTTTAGCAGCAGCAATTCCCGCTTCTTGAGCATCATATACTAAATCATAAATAAGCTTTTGCTCAGTAGAAAATTTTCCGTTAGCAGGAATCGTTCGAGTTACATCGGCAGTATAGCCGTGATATTCAGCACCTAAATCCATCAAAACCAAATCATTTTCGACTTTCATTTTGCTGTTTTCAATATAATGCAACACACAACCGTTGTTTCCAGCGCCTACGATTGACGGATAACCTTCAAACTCGCTGCCGTACTTTTTATAAACAAATTCGTGAATTCCCTGTATTTCCGTTTCAGACATTCCTGGATGCATCGCTTTCATAATTTCGCGTTGTCCCATTGCCGAAATTCGCACGGCTTTTGTCAACAAAACCAACTCTTCTTTGGATTTTTTCTCACGCAAACTCGCCATATAAGTCAAAATCGATTTGGTATTTATAGTGGCTTTTTTTGAAGTGATGCTTTTTTTAGCATTAATTTCGTTTTGCACATTCGAATCCATTTGAGATTTTACTTTTTCATTGTAGCCAATTTGGGATTTAAAGGCGCCAATTAACTTGTATAAATCGGCTTTTTCATTTTTCGAATTTCGAGTGTCTTCTTCAAATTCCTTAAAGAAAACAGTGTCAAAACTGGCGTAATCAATCCCCGAATTTAAAAACGCTGCTCCATTGAAAGCATTTTCAAAACCCAACTCTTTTTTGGCACCTTCCGTTCCTAAACGCACTCCTGTCCATTGCTCCGCTCTTGGATTTTTTTCCTGAACATACAATAACTCATTGAATGACCTTCCATCTTTATTAGTTTGATTGTTCGAAAAAATTACCAGAACTGAATTCGGCTCTTTATATCCTGTTAAATAATAAAAATCAGGATCTTGATGGTAGATAAAATCCACATCATTGGCTCGGTTCCTAATAGGATTACCAAAAAATACCGCCACACTATTCTGAGGCATTTTAGCACGCAAAGCTTCTCTACGCTCTTTATGGAATTGAGCCGATAAATAATCGTTTGGATTTCCGTTTTGTGCTATTGCTGCACAAACAAAAAGAACTGAAAAAACAAAAGAAAGTTTTAAATTCATAGCATTAAAATATTAGAGTTTTGCAAAATAAAGCGACGTTTTGGATGAATGAATTAATAGGTAAATATAATTTTTTTGTGCGTACCAATTACTATTTTTATTGAAACTCCCTTTCTTTTATTCGTTTAAAAATAGAAAAAGAGCACCAAAAGTTTTTCAACTTCTGAGTACTCTTTAGCAAAAGTGCTTCATCATTCTAAAATTAACCAAAACTAAATTTTATGAAAAATGTTTTTTAATAAGCACTTATAATTTACTTTTTATACTTTAATCCGGGACCATCGCAATAACTCCAAGTGCTGGACAAGGAATTATTGTCCGTTAAATACAATCCTTCTTTTTGATTTCCGTAACAGCTTCCTATAATTTCGCTGTCATTGGGATATGTTAATTCAAAAAATATTCCGTCTGATTGAGTGGTAGTCGTGTAGGTTCCGGAAAGTGTTGTTGTTACCCCATTTCTTTCTCTGGATTTTGTAAAAGTTCCGTTGGTGTTGAACAAATAATATTCTTGCCATTCCATTGCTGCACCTGTAGTTCCAGAATTTTGAAAAGAACCTGTCATCGCAACCAAAGTCCATTTTCCGTAAAAATCCGTAGTAACAATTGCTTCAGCTTCGTCCTTTGAACAGGAGCTAAAAATAGCAAGGAAAGCAACAAGAATGATTTGTTTTTTCATGTATCAGATTTTACAGATATTCTTTAGATGCTAATTCTTGTAAAAGGTTGCGTCAAATTATAATTATTTTTTTCTAAAGTAAAAAAATGCATAAAACGATACTATTTATAGGTTCTCGGTTGCCTATAAATAAATAGCCACAGATTAACTGATTTAAAAAAATCGGAGAATCTGTGGCTTATTTTATTACTTGTGAAGTCCTTATTTATCTTTCCTCATAGAGTTTCAGTAGCTGCGTCACCGTATTCCAATTGCGGATTGTTGCGGTAACATTCAATTTTTTCTCGATGTATTTTTGGTCAAATCTAGTTTTTCCGGCTCCAACAGCGTATTTAATAAAAATTCTGCTGCCGTCAATACTGGCTTCATCCGGTTTGAATTGGCTAATTTTCAAATCATTGATACTGGTACTTTGCAAGGTTGTAGAAATAAACGCCACGTATAACTTTTTAATATCAATGTCTTTTTCTTTCAAAAAAGGATTGTTCTTGAAACACGCTTCCAAGTCTTCTTTGGCAATTACCACAATAGGCACTTCATGTCCAAAAACCTTGAAAATTTCCTGCTTGATTAGAAAACCAACCTTCGCAGGGCTTTCTTCCTCCGTTTCCACAAAAACATTTCCCGATTGAATATATGTTAGCACATTTTGAAAACCAATGGCTTCCAAAGTCGTTTTTAGCGCCTCCATTTTTATCATGTTGTGACCGGAAACATTAATACCACGAAGCAATGCGAGATGAGTTGTCATTTTTTAAGCTTTTTATTTTGCGAAGGTAGTATGTTTTTGTTTTTATTTAAATAAAGCTGGATCTTTAAGATATTTTTTCTTTTCGGATCGACTTAATTCCTCTGAAAATACTATTTCATTACAAACAGACGTATATTCTGTATTGGAAACTAATTTTTCTACACCCTTTTCAGTTACAAAATATGGAGTTACAAATTCATACTTGCTTTTGTAATTCTGCAAAGATTGCATAGTAATAGAGTTAAAACTTTTATCAGATAAAAAAGCTATAGAAATATCTGCTCTGTAAACATTTGAATTAAACTCATCTATTACTCCTAATTCAGTTTGTGGATAGACAGTTTGACCTAATTTTACAAATATTAGATTTTTTTTAAATCCATTGTACATCGCTATTGTTCCATCTGAATGTTCTACAGTTATAGAATTTCTTTTGCTCGTATAAATCATATCTCGTGAAGAATTTTGATATTGATTATCAATTTTAACGACAATTCCTTTTCTCATACTACAAATTGTATCTGGCGTTGTAGAATTGATTACATAAGATTTCCAATTTTTAGGTTTTACTTGGTCAAAATATTTTTCACCTAAATTTGAAGCTTCAATAATATTATGTTTTTTCCCTTTCTTAAAAGGTAAAACATAATGAAACAAGCTGTCGACTTTTGGATTAGGTTTACCAAATATTACATAATACTGTAATGCATAACCTACTGATTGCTTGTTATTTGATGGCTTAAGTGTAAGTAAATTGCCTGAATGACCATCGATAACGGTTTTATAATTCGAAACGTAGCTATTTGTAACATTTGAAAAATTTAAATAAATAAAATAACTACCCGGTTCTTCCTTTTTATAACTCAAAACAATACTATTATCAGAATTAACAGTTCTTTCAATAGTTATTTTTGGCGATTGGGCATTTAAATTGAAATTTATTCCTACAATAGTTAAAAGTAGTAACAAGTATTGAATTTTATATTTCATATGATTTTAGAATTTTTATTTTTATTCTTTTTTTTTCAAATATACATATTTTCCTACGCTATTTCCAAACATTCCCATTTCCAAATTTCCAAACAAAAAACTATCTTCGCTCCATCGAATTAAAAATCCGTTTTAATCTGCGTTTTGCCATCTCGAGCGAAGTCGAGAGAAGCAAATCCGTTTCATCCGTGTCCAAAAAAAACTAAATGAGCAACCTCCTACTCACTCCCATTGAATACCTCAAAGGCGTTGGACCCAATCGGGGCGAATTGCTGCGTAAGGAATTGGGAATTTATAAGTATCAGGATTTGGTTAATTTTTTTCCAAACAGATACATAGACAGAACACGGTATTACAAGATTAACGAACTGCAAAACAACATTGCCGAGGTTCAGATTATCGGTAAAATCATCAACATAAAAACCGTTGAATTTGGACGAAATCAAAAACGATTGGTGGCGACTTTTGTGGATGATACAGGACAAATGGAACTCGTTTGGTTTCAAGGTCACAAATGGATTCGAGAGAGTTTGAAGCTGAATGAAATCTGTGTGATTTTCGGAAAATGCACGTCTTTCGGGAATGCGTTCAATATGGCACATCCGGAAATCGAACTGATGAGCGAACACGAACAAAGTCTGCGTTCGGCGATGCAACCCGTTTATCCTTCGACAGAAACCTTAACCAATCGTGGGATTTCAAACCGAGTGATTAATAAACTGATGCAACAATTGTTTCTTGAAACGCAAGCATTGTTTACGGAAACTTTACCAGATTATTTAATCAACGAACTGAAGCTAATTCCTAAAAAAGCAGCTTTATTTAACATTCATTTTCCAAAAAGTGCAGACGTTTTGGCGAAAGCCAAATTCCGATTAATATTCGAAGAATTGTTCTTTATTCAACTGCAATTAATCACTAAAAATCTGATTAGGAAACATAAAATAAAAGGGCATCCGTTTGCGACTGTGGGTGAATATTTCAATGATTTTTATCAGAATCATTTGCCTTTTCAACTGACCAATGCCCAAAAAAGAGTTATCAAAGAAATACGAACCGACATGGGAAGCAACGCCCAAATGAACCGTTTGTTGCAAGGCGATGTAGGTTCAGGGAAAACCATTGTGGCTTTTATGAGCATGCTCTTGGCACTTGATAATGGATTTCAAGCGTGCTTGATGGCGCCCACCGAAATATTGGCTAACCAACATTTTATTGGTTTATCTGAATTAGCAGAAACTCTAAATATAAACATTAGAATCCTAACGGGTTCCACCAAAATAGCACAACGCAGAATTATCCATGAAGAACTGGAAAACGGCACGTTACACATTCTCATCGGAACGCATGCTTTACTGGAAGACAAAGTAAAATTTAAAAATTTAGGGCTAGCTGTAATTGATGAACAACATCGTTTTGGCGTAGAACAACGCTCTAAATTGTGGAAGAAAAATGTGATTCCGCCACACGTTTTGGTGATGACTGCCACGCCTATTCCTCGAACTTTGGCGATGAGTTTGTATGGCGATTTAGACATTTCAGTAATTGATGAATTGCCTCCGGGACGAAAACCGATTCAGACCGTACACCGTTTTGACAGCAACAGATTGAAGGTTTGGAAATTCCTTCGGGACGAAATCGCTTTGGGTCGCCAGATCTATATTGTGTATCCGCTGATTCAGGAATCGGAGAAAATGGATTTCAAGGATTTGATGGACGGTTACGAAAGTATTTCCCGAGATTTTCCGTTGCCGCAATATTCAATTTCCATACTTCACGGAAAGATGAAACCGGCGGATAAAGATGCCGAAATGAAACGCTTTTCGGAAGGAAAAACCAATATTATGGTAGCTACAACCGTAATTGAAGTTGGCGTGAATGTTCCTAACGCCAGTGTGATGATTATCGAAAGTGCGGAACGTTTTGGATTATCACAACTGCATCAGCTTCGCGGTCGCGTGGGTCGTGGTGCGGAACAAAGTTATTGCATCCTGATGACGAGCCATAAATTGAGTTCTGACAGTAAAACCCGAATGGAAACAATGGTGCAAACGAACGATGGTTTCGAAATTGCCGAAGTCGATCTTAAACTTCGCGGTCCGGGAGATTTAATGGGAACCCAACAAAGTGGCGTACTTAATCTTCAAATTGCCGATTTGGTTCGAGACAGAGACACTTTGGCATTAGCCAGAAATTATGCTTTGAAACTACTTAAAGAAGATGCGAGCATGCAAAAACCGGAACATGCTGCTTTAAGAGCTGTTTTTATCGAAATGACCAAAAAGAAAAATATCTGGAATTATATTAGTTAATTCAATACGTGATGTGCATTTTTTATCTGTTTAAAATTACGCTACTAAATTTATTTTCTTAAAAAAGGGTTCTTTTTTCAATTCTTGATTAAACCATTTTCATTTTTAGCAGTCTCTACTAATTAGAGGTTGTTATTGCTTGCAATGATTTGTAAATCTTGTATTTTCTAAATGTTAATATTTGTATGTACAAACGTTAAATAAAAATTAACAAGATCATAATTGCCATTTCTAAAACCTAAATTTGTTTTTAACTAAAATTACTGAAACCTAATCCTACATTACTCTATACCTATGAAAATCAAATACCTAGTTTATGCCTTGTTGACCATTGGAATCATTGGATTTATTGGCTACCGAATCACAGAAAACAAAAATAAAAATGCCGATTCGAAAGATCAAAAAGGAAAAGGCAAATCCATGAGCGTTAACGGAATTGTGGCAATCCCACAAACTTTTGACAATAATTTATCCCTTTCGGGTTCAATTGAAGCCAACGAACAAGTAGAAATTCGTAGTGAAGTTTCTGGAATTGTGGAGGCTATTTATTTTCAGGAAGGAAGCAATGTGAGCAAAGGACAAGTACTTTTTAAAGTAAATGATTTAGAATTAAGAGCACAATTGAGACAAACGTCTACCAGAGAAGGATTGGCTTCGGAAAACGAAAGAAGAGCTAAATTGTTATTACAAAAAGAAGCCATCAGTCAGGAAGAATATGATTTGGCCAGAGCCGATTTAAAATCTGCACAAGCGCAAAGTCAGTTGATAAAAGCACAAATTGCAAAAACATCGGTTAGAGCCCCATTCTCAGGAAGAATCGGATTGCGTTCTATTTCGCCAGGAACCTACATTACACCTACAATTTTGGTGGCGAAACTAGTAAATACAGGAAAACTAAAAATCACTTTTTCAATCCCTGAAAAATACGCCAGTCAAGTAAAAACGAATACCTATATCAGTTTTACCGTTTCGGGTTCTACTGAAAAGTATACCGCTAAAGTATATGCTATTGAGCCAGAAGTTGCCGTAGCGACCAGAACATTACAAGTTCGTGCGATTGCCGAAAATAAAAACGGAAAATTATTACCGGGAACATTTGCTGATGTCGAATTGCCTTTGGACATCATAAAAGATGCCATCGTTGTACCTACAGAAGCTATTATTCCGGTGCAAAACGGTAAAAAAGTTTTCATCTCCAGCAATGGTCAAGCCAAAGAAGTGATGATAGAAACTGCCACAAGAACGGATGCTTCTATTTTAGTGCTTTCTGGTTTGAAAGCGGGTGATACCATTATTACCAGTGGTGTTATGTCTCTAAAAAATGAAACTCCGGTGACCGTTAAAATTAAATAGATTGAGATATTAGATTCCTTCAGAGCCATCTACAATCTAAAATCAGCAATCAAAAATCTAAAATCTAAATGAGTTTATCTACAACAAGTATTAGAAGACCCGTATTTACAATAGTAATCAATTTATCCATCGTATTGTTTGGAATAATTGGCTATACCTTCCTGGGCGTTCGAGAATTTCCATCGATTGATCCTGCACAAGTTTCCATCAGTACTCGATATGCCGGCGCAAATGCTGATATTATTGAGTCACAAATTACAGAACCGTTAGAAAAAGCAATCAATTCCATTGATGGGATAAGAAACGTGACTTCTTCGAGTGCGCAAGGAAGCAGTAACATCACCATCGAGTTTAATCTGGACAAAGATCTGGAAGAAGCTGCAAATGATGTACGAGATAAAGTTTCTCAAGCGGTTAGAAACCTTCCACAAGATATCGACTCTCCACCAGTAGTTTCTAAGGCTGATGCCAATGGTGAGGCGATTATTTCAATGACAGTTCAAAGTGATACGAGAAACGCATTAGAATTAAGCGATTACGCCGAAAATGTAATTTCACAACGTCTAGAAACGATTCCCGGTGTGAGTGGTGTCCAAATTTGGGGACAAAAAAGATACGCAATGCGTTTGTGGATTGATCCCATAAAACTGGCTGCTTATGGTTGCACCGTTTCTGAAGTGAGAGATGCATTGAACAAACAAAATGTAGAATTACCTTCTGGAAAACTAACGGGAGACAATACCGAATTAACGGTAAAAACAGTGGGAAACCTTTCTACAGCTGAAGAATTTAACAATATTATTATTCGTACCGAAGGGGAAAAAGTAGTTCGTTTTAGCGATGTGGGATTAGCAAGTCTTGGACCAGAAAATACGGAAACCAAAATGACGCAATCAGGTACGCCTTTAGTTGGTGTTGCTATCGTACCACTTCCAGGAGCTAATTATTTGGATATTTCTACTGCTTTCTATAAAGAATTCGAACGTTTAAAAAAGGATTTACCAAAGGATATTAAACTTAATATTGCCATTGACAATACTATTTTTGTGAAAAAATCAGTTATTGAAGTAGCTGAAACATTGGGAATTTCAATAATTCTGGTGATTTTGATTATCTATTTATTCTTTAGGGATTGGGCAATTGCTTTTAGACCATTGATTGATATTCCTGTTTCCTTAATTGCTACTTTCTTTATCATGTGGCTTTTCGGGTTTTCCATAAATGTATTGACTTTATTGGCTATCGTTTTGGCAACAGGATTGGTGGTCGATGACGGAATTGTAGTCACCGAGAATATTTTCAAAAAAGTAGAAGAAGGAATGACGCCTATCGAGGCAGCCATCAAAGGATCTAACGAAATATTCTTTGCGGTAATTTCGATTTCGATAACCTTGGCAGCGGTATTTCTTCCCGTGATTTTCCTCGAAGGATTTGTCGGGCGATTGTTTAGGGAATTTGGCGTCGTCATAGGTGCTGCGGTATTGATTTCGGCTTTTGTATCGTTGACATTAACACCAATGCTAAACGCCTATTTGATGAAAGGCGGCGAACAAAAAAAATCAAAATTCTACATTCGTACAGAACCTTATTTCCAAAAACTAAACAGTGGTTACGCCAGTGCATTAGACCGTTTTATGAAGAAAAAATGGTTGAGTTTCCCTATTTTGATTGCTTGTTTTGGATTAATTTATTTGTTTTTCAACCTTTTGCAAAAAGAAACCGCACCTTATGATGACCGTAGTGGTTTCGTATTGCGTATGTCTACTCCCGAAGGCTCTTCTTATGAATATACCGATCGCTTTATGCAAGAAGTATCTCAATTAGTAGATGACTCGATTCCCGGTAAAAAAGTAGCCTTAGTTATTACGTCTCCTGGTTTTGGATCTTCATCCGTAAATAGTGGTTTTATTCGGGTATCATTGGTTCAACCTGATGAAAGAAAAGATTCTCAAAAAGAAATTGCAGAGAAATTAACCAAATGGACCAAACAATATCCAGATGCAAAAACATCCGTAATTGAGCAACCAACAATTGCTGTAAACAGACGCGGTGGATTGCCGATTCAATACATCATACAAGCGCCAAACTTTAAAAAACTGGAAGAAAAAATTCCTGTTTTTATGGATGAAGTAGCTAAAAACCCAACTTTTGCGGTTAGTGATGTCAATTTAAAATTCAACAAACCAGAAGTTAATGTAACCATTGACAGAGAAAAAGCTGAAAGTTTAGGAATTTCAGTTATTGATATTGCACAAACCTTACAGCTTTCCTTGAGCGGACAACGTTTTGGTTATTTCATGAGAAATGGAAAACAGTATCAGGTTATTGGTCAATTTGACCAAAAAGACCGTTCGAAACCATTGGATTTAACATCAATGTATGTCAAAAATAATTTGGGACAATTAATCCAAATGGACAATGTGGTAACTATTGAAGAAAAAAGTAATCCGCCACAATTGTACCACAACAATCGTTACATGGCTGCAACTGTTTCTGCAGGTCTTGCTCCAGGCAAAAGTATCAGCGATGGAATTGATGCGATGAACGAAATTAAAGCTAAAGTTCTTGACGATACATTTACCACCGATTTAGGTGGAGAATCAAGAGATTTTGTTGAAAGTAGTTCGAATACTGCTTTTGCATTTGGATTGGCTTTAGTATTAATATTTTTGATTTTAGCGGCACAATTTGAAAGCTTTATTGATCCTTTTATCATTATTTTGACCGTTCCAATGGCTGTTGCAGGAGCGTTATTCTCATTATGGTTGTTTGACCAGACTTGGAATATTTTCAGTCAAATTGGAACTGTAATGCTTATTGGTCTGGTAACCAAGAACGGAATCTTAATTGTCGAATTTGCAAACCAGCTTCGAGAACAAGGAAAACCGAAAATGGAGGCCATTTTAGAAGCTTCGGAAGCGAGATTACGACCTATTTTAATGACAAGTTTGGCCATTTCATTAGGAGCTTTACCAATTGCAATGTCGCTTGGAGCAGCTTCAACCAGTAGAATTGGGATGGGTGTTGTAATTGTTGGAGGAACTATTTTCTCTTTGGTTTTAACGTTATTCGTTATTCCAGCAATGTATTTAATGTGGTCTAAAGCCAGAAAACATTATCCTGAGTTTGATCATATTGAAGAATATGAAAAAGAAGTTAAATAATTTGAATGGAACGCTGATGACGCGAATTAAATAGATTTATCAGAATTTTTTATATAAAATTCATTGATTCGTGGCTAAAAAATATAATTATGACACATACTAAAATACTATTTCAAAGCTTTATACTACTCGTATTTTGTGTAGTTAAAACCAATGCGCAAGAAGTTTTGACATTGGAAAGCGCAGTAAAAATTGCATTGGAAAACAATTACGAAATAAAAATTGCCACCAACAATTTAACCATTGAAAAAACAAACGTAGCTATTGGAAATGCAGGAATGTTGCCCACAGTTACTGCAACAGTTGTGGATAACAACAGCATTCAGAATAGTTCACAAACGCGTCAGGACGGAACAGAAACCGAATTAGACAATGCCAAAAACAATAGTTTGACGTATGGTGTCGGATTGGATTGGACTATTTTTGATGGAATGCGAATGTTTGCCAGACTGGATCAGTTGAAAGAATTGCAAAAATTAGGTGAAGCACAATTAAAACTGACTGTAATCACACGAATCAGCGACGTGAATGCAGCATATTACAATTTAGTTCAGCAACAGCAGCAATTGGCCGCTTTGGATTCGACAATTGTTATTTCAAACCAGCGATTGACTTTGGCACAAAACAGATTTACCATTGGAAAAGCCTCTAAATTAGAAGTTTTGAATGCTCAAGTAGATTTGAATACCGATCAGGTTGCATTGTTAAGACAAAAAGAATTGTATGCTAATAGCAAGATTTTATTAAACCAACTATTGGCCAGAGATGTTGCCACTGATTTCAAAGTAATTGATCAACTTCAAGTAGATGGATTATTATTACTGCCGGAACTTACTGCCTTAGCTAAAAAACAAAACCCACAATTAGAAGCCCAGATTATCAATAAAAGAGTAGCCGAATTAGAATTAAAACAAATTAAAGCGGCACGTTATCCTACTGTTCGAGTGAATACCGCTTACAATTTTTCAGAAAGTCAATCGAGTCTTGGGTTTGTGGCACAAGCACAATCCAGAGGTTTGAACTATGGTTTTAGTGCTTCCTTGAATATATTTGACGGTTTTGCACAGCACCGAAATGAAAAAATTGCCAAGATTCAAATTGAAAATTCTAAATTAAATATAGAGCAGCAAAATTTAGCTTTAAACTCACAATTAGCTACTTCCTATCAAACGTATTTAACTAATTTAGAATTGATTGCTTTAGAAGAAAAAAATGAATCGATTGCGAAACAAAATCTAAATATTACTTTAGACAAATTCAGAATTGGGACGATAACTACTTTAGAATTCAGAACCGCTCAATTGAATTATGTGAATGCCAAAGTGCGTTACAGCAATGCACAATTTCAAGGAAAATTATCTGAAATTGCGCTTCGAGAATTAGCAGGAAATCTTAATTTTTAATTTACTTTTGCTAAAAATAGTATCTTAAATGGTTTCATATAATACAAAAGACTGGTTTACTTTTATTTTTCGTTTCCACAAAGCGGACACTTTTAGAACATTAATGCCAATAATGCTCGCTATTGGAATTTATTCTGGAATTATCGGTTATTTAGAGGTTGAATATTGGAAATTAGCTGACAACAGTTATGTAAAGAATATCACAATCATGCACGGAATGCTTGGTTTCGTGATTTCATTATTGCTTGTTTTCAGAACCAATACTGCCTATGACCGTTGGTGGGAAGGACGCAAAATGTGGGGTGCTTTAGTAAACAACAGTCGTAATTTTGCCATTAAATTATCTGCAATATTGCATGATGAAAAAGATCGTAAATACTTTCGAAAAATGATTCCTGGTTATGCTTCCATTTTGCATAAACATTTGAATGATAATGATACCAGCAAACAATTGTTTGAAGATGTTGATTTAGAAATAGATCATCACAAACACAAACCCAATCAAGTCGCTAAAATGTTATTTCAGAAGATTAATGATTTATACGATTCCAAAAAAATAACCGGTGATCAACTGATTATTTTAAACGAAGAAGTAAAATCATTTACTGATATTTGTGGTGCTTGCGAACGAATCAAAAACACGCCTATTCCCTACTCCTACAGTGCTTTCCTTAAAAAATTCATCTTCTTTTATGTCATGACACTGCCTTTTGGATATTCTTTTAGTTTGGGTTATTATGTTGTTCCTGTTGTGGTATTTATTTTTTATGTTTTGGCAAGTTTAGAGCTAATTGCTGAGGAAATTGAAGATCCTTTTGGAAGCGATGAGAATGATTTACCAACTCATAAAATTGCGGAGAACATCAAAAAACATGTGGAAGAATTAATTTAAATTTTGTTAAACAGTGTTCCGGTTCTAATTATTTTCATTAAATTTAAGCTTTGCCTTTTTAAAGTTTAAAACTATGAATAGTAACCGCGCTTTTATAAATCCACCGCATTTATCAAACGAGAAATCGTTAAAAACATTAGTTGAAAACAGAACCGTTTACTCTTTAAACCATTGTGAACTGAACCTTTTTGAAACGTATGAATCTTCGGCATTAGTTCCTTTGAAATTCAATGATTTGGTCGTTACAAGCATGTTGCGAGGCAAAAAAATAATGCATCTTTTTGACGATCCAAGTTTTGTCTATTTACCGGGTGAAACCGTCGTGATTCCTTCTAATGTGGAAATGAAAATCGATTTTCCGGAAGCTTCAAAAAATAATCCTACACAGTGTTTGGCTTTGGCGATAGACCAAACTAAAATTACCGATACTTTACAGTTTTTAAACGAACGCTACCCAAAAGAAGGAAAAGACCAATTCTGGCAATTGAATTACCAAAATTATTTCTTTTACAACAATGTGGAATTGGCAACGACGATTAATAAATTGATTAAAGAATGCATGAGCACGTCAATTACTAAAGATGCTTTAGCCGATTTGACTTTGCAGGAATTATTAATTCGAATTATTCAGACACAAACTGCAAAAGCAATAGATGACGGTTTATTTGCTGATCCAAAAAATCCCATTATACAAGTAGTAGAATTCATCCGATTGAATTTGAAGGAAAATATCAGTATGAAACACTTGAGTGAGAAAGCGTGTATGAGCACAACATCTTTCTATCGTTTTTTCAAAAGAGAATTGGGCATGAGCCCTATAGAATTTGTGATTAGCGAAAAAATGAAATGCGCCAAACAGTTGCTGAAAAACCCTTCGATACAAATCAATGAGGTTTGTTATTTATCAGGATTTGAAGATTGTAATTACTTCATTCGTTTGTTTAAAAAACATGAAGGAATTACCCCAAAACAATATCAATTACTGTACGTAAACTAGATTATTCAATAAATGTCACTGGCTCAAGCGATAATTCTTCTTCTGGAGTAAAAATTCTATATTCAATTCGGAATGTTTTTTTCAATGGCGTTTCTAAGGAAAATCCTCCCACCCCAAACGCATCAATTACATCCAAAGTAAAATGAGCATGTTTCCAATATTCGAATAAATCTTTGTCAACCCAAAATTCAGTTCCTTCGATTGTACCAATACATACATCACCCATTCGCTGATAAAATCCGCCTTTTTCAAAACATTGTGGCTGCGTTCCCTCGCAACATCCTCCTGCTTGATAGAACATCAAATCACCGTATTTTTCCTTTAGGATCTTGATTAATTCTATTGCTTTTTCTGTGGCATCAATTCTTTTTATCATCTTTTTTAAATTTAAAATAAAACCTGACAAATTATAGAATCTGCCAGGTTTATGATTAACCAATAATCAGTAATTAACTAAAAGAAACCTAATTTCTTTTTGTCATAAGAAATCAGCATGTTTTTTGTCTGACGATAGTGTCCAAGCATCATTTTATGGTTTTCACGACCAATACCTGATTGTTTATAACCTCCAAAAGGAGCTCCCGCAGGATAAGAATGGTACTGATTAATCCAAACACGACCTGCTTGAATCGCTCTTGGAACCTGATAAATTTCGTGTGCATCACGTGTCCAAAGTCCGGCTCCCAAACCATACATCGTATCATTTGCAATAGCAATAGCCTCTTCAGTAGTTTTGAAAGTGGTAACTGCTAAAACCGGTCCAAAAATCTCTTCTTGAAAAATACGCATTTTATTGTGTCCTTTGAAAAGAGTTGGTTTGATATAATAACCTCCTGCTAAATTTCCGTCCAAATGATTTTCTTCGCCTCCAATTAAAACTTCAGCACCTTCTTCTTTTCCTAATTTAATATAAGTCAGAATTTTTTCTTTTTGAACCAAAGAAGCCTGTGCTCCCATCATAGTGGTTCTGTCTAAAGGATTTCCTAATTTGATTGCGGCTGTTCTTTCAATTACTCTTGCGATGAATTTATCATAAATATCTTCGTGAACTAATAATCTGGATGGACAAGTACAAATTTCTCCTTGATTCAAAGCAAACATTACCGCACCTTCAATTGCTTTGTCAAAGAAATCATCATCAGCATCACCAACGGACTTCATGAAAATATTTGGGGATTTTCCTCCAAGTTCTAAAGTAACCGGAATAATATTTTCGGTAGCATATTGCATCACTAAACGACCGGTTGTTGTAGAACCAGTAAAAGCAGCTTTTGACACTTTTTTATTGGTTACCAAAGCTCTTCCAAGTTCAGCACCAAAACCATTAACAATATTTATAACTCCTGGAGGCAAAATATCACCAATCAATTCCATCAAAACCATAATGGAGATTGGCGTACTTTCTGCTGGCTTTAAAACCACGGTATTTCCTGCAGCTAATGCTGGAGCTAGTTTCCAAACAGCCATTAAAATAGGAAAATTCCAAGGAATAATTTGAGCAATTACTCCCAAAGGTTCGCTTAAAGCGATAGAAACAGTTTGGGAATCCAATTCGGCGATGGAACTTTCCTCAGCACGGATTACACTTGCAAAATATCTGAAGTGATCAATTGCCAAAGGCATATCGGCAGCTAAAGTTTCACGAATGGCTTTTCCGTTGTCAATAGTTTCCACAGTTGCAAGATATTCGAGGTTATCTTCCATAACCTGAGCAATTTTATTCAATAGATTACTACGTTCTGTAACAGATGTTTTTCCCCATGTCTGGAAAGCTTCATACGCAGTATCAACAGCTAAATCTAAATCTACTTTAGTGGAATGCGCAGCTCTTGTAAATACTTTCCCGTCAACCGGAGAAACCACGTCAAAATACTGCCCACCAATTGGAGCAACAAATTTGCCACCTATATAATTATCATATGTTGCCTTAAAATCAGGTCTTTTTACCACGTTATCCATGTCGTTATCTTTTTATGTTTTATCAAATATACCTTCATCCTTATTCTTAGAATAGCACAATTCATTCAACTAATAGCATTAAATTTTCATATTTGTTTTTTTAACCTAAATTTATTATTTAATTCATATTTATTTACAACTAATAGTATTGAATTCTTATTTTAAATTCTTACTTAATACACCAAATCAGTTATAAAAAACCAAAAAAATTGTTTCTTTCTCCAAACTGCAATCCTTATATTTGCATTCTCATTAAAATTGACAGATGAAAATATCTTACAACTGGTTAAAACAATTCATTAAAATAGACTGGAAATCCGAAGAAACTGCAGCACTACTTACCGATTTAGGTCTGGAAGTAGAAATTGTTGACAAATACCAATCGGTAAAAGGCGGATTAGAAGGCATTGTTGTGGGACATGTTCTTACTTGTATCCAACATCCGGATGCCGACAGATTAAAAATAACTAC
The DNA here is from genome assembly GCF_003633605.1 of Flavobacterium sp. 120. Taxonomy (NCBI): domain Bacteria; kingdom Pseudomonadati; phylum Bacteroidota; class Flavobacteriia; order Flavobacteriales; family Flavobacteriaceae; genus Flavobacterium; species Flavobacterium sp. 120. The sequence goes on from NZ_RBKZ01000001.1 coordinate 1,654,529, forward strand.
CGTAGATTTAGGAAATGGCGTTCCTGTACAGATTGTTTGCGGTGCCAGTAATGTTGCTGCGGGACAAAAAGTACCAGTCGCCACAATTGGAACTACATTATACGATAAGGAAGGGGTTGCTTTTTCAATCAAAAAAGGAAAAATTCGGGGACAGGAAAGTCACGGAATGATTTGTGCCGAAGATGAATTAGGTCTTGGTGAAAGCCATGATGGAATTATGATATTGGACGATGCATTAATGCCTGGAACTCCTGCTGCAACGGTTTTCAAAATTGAAAATGACGAAGTTTTCGAAATTGGTTTAACACCCAATCGTGCCGATGCAATGAGTCATTTAGGGACTGCACGTGATTTGAGAGCAGGAATGTTGCAAAGCGGTGTAAACGTAGAATTGATTACACCATCAGTGAGCAATTTCAGAGTGGATAAAAGAACTTTGAAAATTGATATTGACGTAAAAGAACCTAAACTAGCTCCAAGATATTGCGGAGTGACAATTTCTGGCATTGAAGTAAAACCTTCACCAGCTTGGTTGCAAAACAGATTGAAAGCTATTGGATTGAATCCAAAAAACAATATTGTCGATGTAACTAATTACGTTTTGCACGAATTAGGTCAGCCGCTTCACGCCTTTGACGCTTCAAAAGTTAACGGTAAAATAGTAGTTCAAACACTTCCTGCGGGAACAAAATTTACTACACTTGACGATATTGAAAGAACTTTACACGAAGAGGATTTAATGATTTGTGACGAAAAAGGACCTTTGTGTATTGCAGGAGTTTTTGGCGGAAAAAAATCTGGAGTTTCAGAAAGTACCAATTCTATATTTTTAGAAAGTGCTTATTTCAATCCGGTAAGCATTCGTAAAACAGCCAAAAGACATCAATTAAACACTGATGCTTCTTTCCGTTTTGAAAGAGGAATTGACCCGACTATCACTGAATACGCATTGAAACGTGCTGCTTTATTGATTCAAGAGGTTGCCGGCGGAGAAATAACATCAGATGTTGTTAATGTGTACCCAAAGAAAATTGAAGACTTTTCTGTGTTTTTAAACTTCAGTAAAGTAGCTAAAATTATTGGACAGGAATTACCGAAAGACACTATTAAGAAAATATTAGTTTCATTGGACATTAAGGTAAACAGCGTTTCAGATGCAGGATTAGGATTGACTATTCCTTCTTACCGTGTTGACGTTCAAAGAGAAATAGATGTTATTGAAGAAATATTGAGAGTATATGGATACAACAATATTGATTTTTCTAAAAAACTAAATGCCACGGTTTCTAATTCTCCAAGAAACGAAGATTACAAAATACAAAATGTGATTGCTACGCAATTAAATTCTCAAGGATTTAATGAAATGATGGCAAACTCATTGACTACTGCGTCTTATGTTGAACTTTCAGAAGTTTTGAATCCAGCAAACAATGTGACAATGTTAAATCCGTTAAGTGCTGATTTAGCTACCATGCGTCAATCTTTGTTGTTTTCCGGACTAGAAGCAATCTCATATAATATCAATCGCAAAAATGCTGATTTGAAATTATTTGAATTTGGAAAAACGTACCATAACTATCTTGCCGGTTACGAAGAGAAAAAGCATTTGACTTTATTCCTTTCCGGAAATAGAAATCAAGAAAATTGGACTAGCGCTCAAAAACCATCTGATTTCTTTTTATTCAAAGGATATGTGAATGGAATCCTTTCCAGATTAGGCATTCAAAAAATACAAAATGTACCTGTAACTTCGGATGTATTTTCTGAAGGGATTGCTATTAGCGTTGGAACCGAAATACTGGTAGAATTAGGAGTAGTTAAAAAATCAATATTAAAACATTTCGGAATCAAACAAGAAGTATTTTTTGCAGATTTTAACTGGGCTTTGATTTTGAAATTGATTTCTACCAAGATAAAATATACTGAGATTCCTAAATACCCTGAAGTTCGTAGAGATTTAGCGTTGCTAATTGATCAAAACGTAACCTATGACAGCATTTACAATATTGCACGCCAAACAGAGAAAGCACTCTTAAAAGACATTAATTTATTTGATGTATATGAAGGGAAAAATCTTCCTGAAGGCAAAAAATCATACGCGCTAAGTTTTACTATTCAAGACAGTTCTAAAACTCTGACCGATACGCAAATTGATAAAATTATGAGCAAACTGCAAAATAATTTTGAAACTGAACTTGGAGCCAGCTTACGATAATAGCTCTTTTTACATACTATAAAATCCCAATTCTAAATTTTAGATTTGGGATTTTTTTTATACAAAAAAGCCCCGCAAGTTGCAGGGCTCTTAAGACTAACAAAATATCAACCTCTAATCCAAAAATTATTGTTTAGGCAATACTACAGCATCTATCACGTGAATCACACCATTTGATTGATTAACATCTGCAATTGTTACCTTAGCTTTATTCATATTCTCATCTGTAATGTATAAATCTTTTCCTTGCATCCAAGCTGTCAAAGTTCCACCACTTACTGTTTTCATTGTAGCTTTTCCATTACCCATTTTAATAGCTTTTGCTATATCCGAAGCGTTCATTTTTCCTGCTACAACATGATAAGTAAGGATTGTTTGCAATGTTTTTAAGTTTTCTGGTTTTAATAATGTGGTTACAGTTCCAGCAGGCAATTTGTCAAACGCGGCATTTGTTGGGGCAAAAACGGTGAATGGTCCTTTACTTTGTAATGTTTCAACTAATCCGGCTGCTGTTACTGCCGCAACTAAAGTTGTATGATCTTTTGAATTAACAGCATTCTCAACAATATTTTTAGATGGATACATAGCAGCTCCACCAACCATAACTGTTTTTTGAGCGAATGAAGTTGCTCCTAATACTACTGTAAATAATGCAATGGATAAAAATTTTCTAGTTTTCATAAAATCTATTTTTTAAGTTATATAATTTCATTTACGGTGTTTAATTGTGTTTGGTTTTAAAAAATGAAATTATTTTTTAAAATTTAATTTTTCTAAATGAGATGAAATTGACATTAGTTCTAATTAGCCCCGATGGCAGCAAGTATCCTTTTTATTGTGTTATACAAAAGTTGATTTTGAAAATAGGCTTTCTGCACAATAAAAAGATACTGCGTACAGCGGGAGGATTGTGGATTGCGAATTCAACTGCTCTGCTCCTAAAAAATAAAGCACAAAAAAAAAGCCCCGCAAATTGCGGGGCTTTCTATATTCAAAAAATTTCAAGAAATTATTTTTTCTCTGATTTTTCCATTTTAGCTTTCAATGCAGCTAACATATCATTGTTATCACCTAAAGTTGCAGCTGGTGCATTTGTAGATGAAGATGAAGTGTTTTCAGAAACTGCTTTCACATTTTTCTCTTCTTCTTCACGGAAGATAGCAGTGTGAGATGCAACTACTCTTTTGAATTCTTTGTTGAATTCGATTACTTTGAAATCAGCTGAATCACCTTTTTTCAATTTCTTTCCGTCTTCTTTTTCAAGGTGACGAGTAGGAATGAAAGCAACGATATCATCTCCGAATTCTACAGTAGCTCCTTTGTCAACGATTTCAGAAATTTCACCTGTGTGGATAGTTCCAACTGCGAAAGAATCTTCATACTGATCCCAAGGATTAGCAGTAGTTTGTTTGTGACCTAAAGATAATTTACGTCCTTCAACATCTAATTCTAATACTACAACGTCAAGTTTTTCACCAACGTTTACAAATTCAGATGGGTGTTTGATTTTCTTAGTCCAAGATAAGTCAGAGATGTAAATTAATCCATCAATTCCTTCTTCTAATTCTACGAAAATACCAAAGTTTGTAAAGTTTCTAACAATACCTGTATGTTTAGAACCTACTGGGTATTTAGCAGTGATATCAGTCCAAGGATCTTGAGACAATTGTTTGATACCTAATGACATTTTACGGTCATCTCTGTCTAATGTTAAGATAACTGCTTCAACAACATCTCCTACTTTTACGAAATCTTGAGCAGAACGTAAATGAGTAGACCAAGACATTTCAGAAACGTGGATTAAACCTTCAACACCTTCAGCAACTTCAATAAATGCACCGTAATCAGCGATTACAACTACTTTACCTTTTACTTTATCACCAATTTTTAAGTTAGCATCTAAAGCGTCCCATGGGTGAGCGTTTAATTGTTTCAATCCTAATTGTATTCTTGTTTTTTCGTCATCGAAATCAAGGATTACAACGTTTAATTTTTGATCTAATTCAAGAACTTCAGATGGGTGGTTGATTCTAGACCAAGAAAGGTCAGTAATGTGAATCAATCCATCAACACCACCTAAGTCAATAAAGACACCATAAGAAGTAATGTTTTTAACAACACCTTCTAATACTTGTCCTTTTTGTAATTGACCGATGATTTCTTTTTTCTGGATTTCGATATCCGCTTCAATAAGCGCTTTATGAGAAACAACAACATTTTTGAATTCGTGGTTGATTTTTACCACTTTGAATTCCATCATTTTGTTTACATATACATCGTAGTCTCTAATTGGTTTAACATCAATTTGAGATCCTGGTAAGAAAGCTTCAATTCCGAAAACGTCAACGATCATACCACCTTTAGTTCTGCATTTTACAAAACCATTAACGATTTCTCCTGTTTCGTTAGCCGAAATAACTCTATCCCATGATTTGATAGTACGTGCTTTTCTGTGAGATAATACTAATTGACCAGTTTTATCCTCACGGATGTCAATTAATACTTCAACAGTATCACCTACTTTTAATGCTGGGTTGTAACGGAATTCGTTTAATGAAATAACACCTTCCGATTTTGCGTTGATATCAACGATAACGTCTCTATCTGTAATTCTAACAACTACACCATCTACAACTTCTTCTTGATCAGTAGCGATAAATGTTTTTGAAACTAGTTCTTCGAATTCTAATAAGTTTTTCTCATCAACAGCATCAATACCTTCTTCGAAATTGTGCCAGTTAAAATTTGCTAAAAACTCTTCTTGTGATTTTAATTGTTCAGACATGCTGATTAAAAATTTGTATTCTGTATTTTCTCGAGTTTCTTAATGTGCTAGAAAACAACAGAAGTTGTTTGTATAATTAGTTGAACCCTAAAGGAAACTCTTATTCACCAAAAGGACTGCAAAAGTAACACATTTATCTTAAACAGCAAAATTTTACAGACAAGATAATCGATTGATAATCAGGAGCGAATTAATTGGCTTTTTTGCAGGCAAAGTTCCCGCTATCGCCTTTATCTCCTCTCTCGTCCCAAAAGACGAGATGCGAGGATATCAGCTCCATCGGGGCTAGATAGGTTTTATCCTGATTTTTCAGCATAAAAAAACCCGATATCGTATAAAAATATCGGGTTCTATATTATTTCAATCCTGTTTTAGTGACTTACATTTTCAACATCCATAGGATTGTGTTTGTGCTTGAACAAAACTGCAAATGCAACGGCAATTATCAATGCGTAAATTGCAAAAGCCAGCCAAATTGTATGCCAGTCTTTCATAAAAATTACTTTACTAAACAATCCATCGGCAGTAATTGAATTCCCTTGACCGGTAACAAATTCCAACATTTTTGGATTAGTCGTTTCTGTTTCCAGAAAACCAGCCAAATCAGTAGTATTATTAAATGATTTTGTAAAATATTTATCAATAGCCCATCCCGAAGTAAAACTTCCTAAAACTGCTCCAAAACCATTGGTCATCATCATAAACAAACCTTGTGCTGAGGAACGATTTTTAGGGTCTGTATTCGTTTCGACAAATAATGATCCTGAGATATTAAAGAAATCAAATGCCATTCCGTAAACCACACAAGACATAATAATCATCCATAAACCACTTGTCGGATTTCCGTAAGCAAATAGTCCAAAACGCAATACCCAAGCAAGCATACTAATCAACATCACTTGTTTGATACCAAAACGTCTTAGAAAAAAGGGAATCGCAAGAATAAATAAGGTTTCCGAAATTTGAGAAATTGACATTATAATAGTCGAATATTCTACAACAAATGAATCAGCATATTTTGGAAAATGTTTGAACTCATCTAAGAAAACATCTCCATAGGCATTTGTCAACTGTAAAGCGCCTCCTAAAAACATTGAGAAAACAAAAAACAAAGCCATCTTATAATCAGCAAATAATTTAAACGATTCTAACCCTAATGTTTCCATGATAGAAGCATTTTCTTTAGACAAACGTTGCGGCTTACACTTTGGCAAAGTGAAGGAATAAATCCCTAGAAATACTGCCGCTAAACCTGCGATATAAAACTGATATTCTGTTGATTTGTTTCCCGTTAAATTAGTAATCCACATCGCAACAATAAAACCTATTGTTCCCCAAACCCGAATAGGTGGAAAATTTTTAATAATATCTTTATTGTTTAATTTGAGTGCATTATACGATATAGAGTTGCTCAAAGCAATCGTTGGCATATAAAAACACATCGCCAAAAGCATAATATAAATAAAAGAATTTGGAGTGGTAACTTGAGGAATATAGAATAAAACCGCAGCATATAAAATATGTAGCGTTCCATATAATTTTTCAGCATTTATCCATCTGTCAGCGATAATCCCAGTTAGTGTTGGCATAAATAATGAAGCAATTCCCATAGTTCCAAAAACCAACCCAAATTGAGTTCCTTCCCAGTTTTTTGTGCCAAACCAGTAATTTGCAATGGTAATCAGCCAAGCTCCCCAAACAAAAAACTGAAGAAAGCTCATTATTACCAATCTATTTTTAATTCCCATGAGATGAATTGTTTTTTATTTTTAAAAATTAACAAGGCGTAAATCTACTATTAAAAATGAGATCTGCAAATAATTATGCCGTTTTAGTAATTTCATTTACCAATTCCAACACAAGCTCGAATTGTTCCTCACGATTCAAATGCGAATTATCAATTTCTATAGCATCTTCCGCCATAACCAAAGGGGAATCCTTACGGTGCGTGTCAATGTAATCGCGTTCTTCTACATTTGCCAAAACTTCATCAAAAGTTACTGTATCACCTTTTTTAACTAACTCATCGTAACGCCTTTGTGCTCTTGTAGTTGCGCTTGCTGTCATGAAAATTTTAAGCTCTGCATCCGGAAAAACTACAGTCCCAATATCTCTTCCGTCCATTACTATTGCTTTGTCTTTTCCCATTTCTTTTTGCTGCTCGACTAATTTGGCACGAACTTCAGAAACTTCAGCTACTTTACTCACAAAACTGGAAACTTCAATCGTTCTGATTTCGGTTTCAACATTTACTTCATTCAAATACATTTCTGCAAAACCTAAATCAGCATTGAATTTGAATTGCAATTTTATATTTGGCAAACTGTTAATTAATGTCTCTTTATCAAAAGAATCCGCATTTATGTAACCGTTTTGCATGGCAAATAAAGCTACAGCACGGTACATTGCTCCAGTATCAACGTAAATATATCCTAAATGATTCGCAAGTTGTTTGGCCAACGTGCTTTTTCCTGTCGATGAAAATCCGTCAATTGCGATGGTAATTTTTTTCAAAATATTATATTTAAATTTTAATAATTAATCAAACTGTCCTTCCATAATTTTCAAAGGAGAAAATTATTCTTGAAAGTTAATGGTTAACCCAAAAAGGCTTGTATTTCCTGCCAATGTGTATCTGGAATACGAATAATTGAATTTCAACTTATTCAATTTAAGTCCGAAACCTAATGAAACTCCCGAAAAATTACGTTGTTCCTGAAGGCGTAATTCCTCTGCTCTTCGAAAATTATATCCCACACGCAAATTAAATGCTTTTTTTGGAAAAAGCTCTACTCCTACAATTACATGTCGCAATGCATTATTTACAAATGAAATTTTTTCTTCAGTCTCCGTTCCGTCAAATGATGATTCTGCCCTGACCGGATTTGAAAAAGCTATATTCCATTGCTGCAAATTTTCCAAAGTAAGATGCCAACGAATAGGCACATTTTCTAATTCTTGCGAAACGCCCGCAATTATTTCGAGTGGCAGCTTTTCATTTGTACCATTATAAGTAGAAAATTGAGTTCCAATATTTCGAATAGCCAAACCCCAATTTACATCATTTTTTTCATCTATAAAAAGTGCCCCAATATCAATTGCACCACCTAAAGAATTGTAACTTTCCAAGGTAGAAGAAATTAATTTGGCACTGGCACCTAAATGAATATTGGTATAGGGAATGTTATAGGCATACCCAAAAGAAAGGGCAATTTCGCTTCCGGTAAATTCTGAGGTTGGTTGACCGTTTTCGTCATAGCCTTCAAAATTGCCATAGTTTACATAATTTACTCCAGCCTGAAAAGTTTGCAAATGTCGATCGTACGTGTACGCATAAGAAGCCGTTCCGTATGTTACTTCCTTGAAATAGCTTCCATAATTCAAAGCCAAATGGTTGTCCATTTCAGCATTTATGGTTGCTGGATTAAAATGGGCCTGATTGACATCATCATCATAAATAGTGATTACTTTTCCTCCCAGTGCCGCTTGTCTTGGCGAAGTGACCAAATTCAAAAACTGATAGGTATACTTACCTCCTATTTGACTGTAAGACACAGAACAAATGAAAAAAGAGGTGTATAATAAAAGTTTTTTTAACATGCTTTAAAGTGCAACTTATGTAAGGTAAAACGTAAATGCGAAGATAAAATTATAAATACAATAAATGGCAACTTTAAAACCCGTAATTACAAATAAAAATTCCAAATTCTAAGCACTGAAAATCAGGTTTTAGAATTTGGAATTTTAAAATTTGGAATTAACTTTTATTTTAAATCCTTGGCATTTTTCACTTTCTGATCAGTCAAAGCATATTTCAATACTTCGCTCATTTCCTTCACATAATGAAAAGAAAGTCCTTCCAGATATTCTGGTTTTATTTCATCAATATCACTTTTGTTTTCGTGACAAAGAATAATTTCTTTGATATTCGCTCTTTTTGCCGCCAAAATCTTTTCTTTGATTCCGCCTACTGGCAAAACTTTCCCACGCAGGGTAATTTCTCCTGTCATCGCCAAGTTTTTCTTCACACGTTTTTGTGTAAACAACGAAACTAATGATGTCAACATTGCAATACCGGCACTTGGACCGTCTTTTGGAGTGGCTCCTTCCGGAACGTGCAAGTGAATATTATATTTAGAAAGTATCTCTGAATCCAATCCTAAAAGTTTCGCATTTGCCTTAATATATTCTAAAGCAATGGTTGCTGATTCTTTCATTACCGTACCTAAGTTTCCGGTAATGGTCATAGTTCCTTTTCCAGGAGAAAGCAACGATTCTATAAACAGAATGTCACCACCAACTGAAGTCCAAGCCAAACCAGTTACCACTCCGGCAACATCATTGTTCTCGTATTTATCTCTTTCCAATCTTGGAACACCAAGTGTTTTTATGATATCTTCGTCGGTAACTTTTTTGTTATACTCCTCTTCCATCGCAACAGATTTGGCTGCATTACGAATTACTTGAGCAATTTTAGCTTCAAGACCACGAACACCAGATTCACGTGTATATCCTTCGACGATTTTCTCTAATTGTTTTTTTCCAATGGTCAAATCTTTAGTTGTCAAACCGTGTTCTTTCAATTGTCTTGGAAACAAATGCTGACGCGCAATTTCAACTTTCTCTTCAATCGTATAGCCTGACATTTTAATGATTTCCATCCTGTCTTTCAACGCAGGTTGAATCGCTGCCATATTATTAGACGTAGCAATAAACATCACTTTAGACAAATCATATCCCATTTCAAGGAAATTATCATAAAAAGAATTGTTTTGTTCCGGATCTAAAACTTCCAATAATGCCGAAGATGGATCTCCTTGATTGCTATTTGATAATTTATCGATTTCATCCAAAACAAAAACTGGATTTGAAGTTCCCGCTTTTTTCAAACTTTGAATGATTCGTCCCGGCATGGCACCAATATACGTTTTTCTGTGTCCGCGAATCTCCGCTTCATCACGCAAACCACCAAGCGAAATTCTAACGTATTTTCTACCCAAAGCTTCTGCAATAGAGCGTCCAATTGATGTTTTTCCAACTCCCGGAGGTCCTGTCAAACAAATAATTGGAGATTTCATATCATTTCGCAATTTTAAAACTGCCAAATGTTCGATCATTCTTTTCTTGACGTCTTCAAGACCAAAATGGTCTCTGTCCAATATTTTTTGTGCTTTTTTTAAATCGAAATCATCTTTAGAATATTCATTCCAAGGCAATTCCAAGAACAACTCTAAATAGTTTCTTTGAATTCCAAAATCAGGCGCTTGCGGATTCATGCGTCGCATTTTAGACAATTCTTTATCGAAATGTTTTTTAGTTTTTTCGTCCCAGTTTTTAGTCAAAGACTTCTGCAACATTTCGTCCATTTCTTCTTCCTGAGAAACGCCACCCAATTCTTCCTGAATGGTTTTCATTTGTTGGTGAAGGAAATATTCGCGTTGTTGTTGGTCTAAATCAAAACGAACTTTAGATTGAATATCATTTTTCAATTCGAGTTTTTGCAACTCAACATTCATATAACGTAACGTTTCTAAAGCCCTACCTTTCAATTCATTAATAGCTAATAGATCTTGTTTCTCTTCAACAGACAAGTTCATATTAGAAGTAACAAAATTGATCAAGAAGGATTGACTTTCAATATTTTTGATGGCAAAGGTTGCTTCGCTTGGAATATTTGGACTTTCTTTAATGATTTGAATCGCTAATTCTTTGATTGAATCCAGAATTGCTACAAATTCAGTATCGTTTTTCTTAGGTCTTTTTTCAGGAACTTCCTTGATTTTTGCAGTAATGTATGGCGTTTCAGAAACAACTGAATCAATTTCAAAACGCTTTTTACCTTGAAGAATTACAGTGATATTACCATCAGGCATTTTTAGCACACGTAAAATGCGGGCTACAGTTCCTATTGCATGAATATCGTCTTTGGTTGGATCTTCGTCTTCTTCATTTTTTTGAGCAACAACTCCTATCGTTTTACCGGCAGCATTAGCGTCATTGATTAATTTTATTGATTTATCTCGCCCAGCAGTAATTGGTATTACAACCCCAGGAAATAAAACCATATTCCGCAAAGGTAAAATAGCCAATGATTCCGGTAAAGCCTCATTATTCATTTCCTCCTCATCTTCAGGAGTCAAAAGTGGAATTAAATCTGCTTCTGAATCAAATTCCTGAAGTGACAGATTGTCAATAGTAAGTATTTTATGATTTGACATATATTATTTAAGTCTTTTTGTCATTAAAAATTTTCATTTATTAAGCAAATATAAGGATCATGCCGTTTATTTTGAATAAAATCGACATCTGACATGTATAATTCACTTCCTACTAAAAGAGACAATCATTATGCCAAAATAAAAATTAAATCTGTTTAGTCTTTGGCAAAAAACAATGATTCTAAGGTTAGAATAATTTTATAATTTAAATAATATTGAACTCTATTTTAAAAAAATATAATTTAGTTTTATAAAAGTGTAACAAACGTGAAAAGGTCGAGTCCTTATAATAAACTAAAATCAGCTGTTTGAGTTTAACCAACCATAATATCGAAGAATTAATCTTGCTCTGCAGGCAAAAAAATCAAAAAGCACAGTGTGAACTTTACAATCGCTATGCAAAAGCGATGTATAATGTGTCCTTTCGTATTGTCAAAGATGTTCATTTTGCTGAAGATGTTATGCAGGAAGGTTTTTTAAAAGCATTCACTAAGATAAACGACTATAAACAAGAAGTTGCTTTTGGTGCTTGGTTAAAAAGAATAGTCGTGAACTGTAGTATCGATTTTTACAAAAAAAATAATCAATTCAAACCAGAAGACTTTGATACTACACTTTATAAAATTGAAGAAAAAGAAACGGCTTTAACTGAAATTACAGATTTCAATGAGTTAAAAGTAAAACAAATTTTAGAGGTCATCAACTCCCTGAAATATAATTACAGAATGGTTTTGACTCTTTTTTTCATCGAAGGTTATGACCAAGAAGAAATCAGCGAAATACTCAATATCAGTTATGCCAATTGCAGAACTACACTCAGCAGAGCCAAGGATTGTTTAAGAAAAAAACTAGAGGAAATATGAAAAAGGAAAATAAAAAACTAGATAAATTATTTGACAAATTTGAAAATCAATGGGACATTGAGACTATTGAAAATCATCATGAGGAACGGTTTTTAAAAAAATTAAAATCTAAGAAATCAAATTGGAAACGTTTCGTTTCTATTGGAATCGCTGCTTCTATCGTAGTTATGTTTGGACTTTCAATCTTCAATACTACTCCTAAAAAAACAGAAGAATTGCGATTTGCATCAAAAGAAACTAAACAAACAGATTCTATTTTTACCGTTTTAATTGAAAATGAATTAGAAAAAATAAGAGAGAAAAAATCACCTGAAAATGAAAAAATAATTTCCGATGCACTCAAACAAATGAGAACATTAGATAGTGATTATGAAAAAATAATTAAGGAATTAGAAACAAATGGAGAAAGTAAGCAAATTATTTATGCGATGATCAGCAATCTTCAAACCCGAATTTCTTTTTTACAAAATGTACTGTTACACATTGAAAACAATGAAAAATTAAAAAATATTTCTGATGAAAAAACAATTTAAACTACTCCTATTATTCGTTTTAATTCCATTTTTAGGATTTTCCAATGATCCTGATTATATCCATACCAAACAAAAAAATATTAAAAAAGCCTATTTCGTAAACTCGGATGCTGGTCTTTATATTGATAACTCTTACGGCAATATTTCAGTAACAACTTGGGACGAAGATAAAACCGAATTGGATATTGTCATAAAAGTGAGTGGTGATAACGAAAATTGGGTCAACCAGCGTATCAATGATATTGATGTTGATATAATTGCGCTGAAAGGGATGATTACTGCAAAAACTATTTTAGGAAACTCCAGTTATAAGAGCAATGGCAAAAACAATAGTTTTCAGATTAATTATACGCTCAAAATACCAAAAAATGGAAGTGTAAAACTTCATAATAAATATGGAAATATCACTACATCTGACTTGTTTTCTGATGCTGAAATTAAATGTAAATATGGCAAAATAGCTTTAGGCAGATTATCCGGAAACTCCAGTAATATCCTAGTAGAATATTGTTCTAACTCAACTATTTCATTTTTAAAAAATGCTACTGTTACAGCAAAGTATTCGAATTTGAAAATTGGAGAAGTTGCAAAACTCGATTTAGCTTCGGATTATACGGATGTAGATATTCAAGAAAGTGATGTTGTTAAATACATCAGTAAATACGGAAATATTAAAATTCAGAATGTAAAATCATTAGACGCAACCGGAAATTATCTAACACTCAAAATAGGTGAAATATCCAATAATTTAAAACTGTCCACAAAATACAGTAATGTAGCTATTGGAACTATTAATGCGAAAGCCAACACTGTAAATATTGCCGCTGGTTACACGGGATTAAACATTGGATTTGATGCTAATTATGCTTTTGATTTTAATGTGACTGTAAAATATGCCAATTTTAAATATGACAATGAATTAGAAGTAAATTCTAAAGAAGACTCAAACAACTTAAAAAAATACAGTGGTTTTTATAAGAAAAGAGGAGTTAACAATGTCTCTATAATTTCAGATTACGGAAATGTAATACTAGTAAAAAAACAATAATCTTAAAGCTTTATTTATGAAAAATTCAATCAAATTATTTGTTAGTTGTTCACTATTACTAACTACAATGGCTAATGCGCAATGGTCATCCAATGAAAAAATAAAAGGAAATGGAAAAGTAACTTCTGAAAAAAGAAGCACCGCTTCATATGATGAAATTGCAATAACAGGATTTTTTGATGTCGAATTAGTTTCCGGAAAAGAAGGGAATATTACGATAAAAGGGGAAGAAAACTTATTGTCTTACATTAAAGTCGAGGTTGTCGATCAGGTATTGAAAATTTCTACTGAAAAGAACAAATATATCAGCGTAAGCAAAGGACAACAAATTATCATAACTGTACCTTTCGAGAGTATAAATCAAGTGTCTTTGACAGGTTCTGGTGATGTAATGACTAAAAATAGCATTAAAACGAAATCATTTTCAGCTAAATTGACCGGTTCGGGTGATATGAAATTAGATGTTGAAGCAAATGACTTTGATGTTAATTTAAGTGGTTCGGGAGATATAGTTCTTGCCGGGAAAACTGAAAACTTCAACAGTAATTTAAATGGTTCTGGTGATATTGATGCCGGTGATTTGAAAGCTAAAAACGCTAAGATTACCGTTTCTGGTTCAGGAGACAGTAAAGTTTTTTGCAGTGAAAGTCTTCATGCCAGAGTTTCTGGTTCAGGAGATATTGAATACATTGGAGACCCAAAGAAAAAAGATACGAAAGTAAATGGCTCAGGAGCTATATCGAGAGCCTAATTTTAAAAATAATAACTATTATGAAGGTGTTTTATTAATTTAAAACGCCTTTTTTTGGCACTCTTTTTAATAACAGAATACCCACAACAAAGAATACACCAAGAAATACAATTGCTAACCTTGGACTTCCCGTGATTTGATCGATAATTCCATAGATACACATTCCTATAACAATTCCGATTTTCTCAGCAACATCAAAGAAACTAAAAAAGGAAGCCGTATCATCAGTTTCAGGTAATAATTTAGAATATGTTGAGCGTGATAAAGCTTGAATCCCTCCCATCACAAGTCCTACAATTCCTGCCATAACATAAAAATGTATTGGCAAAGTAATAAAAAATGCAATTGCACAAAATACTGCCCAAATACAGTTAATCACAATTAACGTTGGAATATTTCCGAATTTTTCTGAGGCTCTTGAAGTGATAACTGCTCCCAGAACAGCAACTAATTGTATGATCAAAATACAAATAATTAAACCCGTTGTACTTTCTGCTTTAGAGGACCAAGCAATTTCTTGTGCTCCAAAATAAGTGGCAACTAGCATTACCGTTTGTACGGCCATACTGTACACAAAAAAACTTCCTAAATACCGTCTTAATGCAATATTTTCTTTCAATAAAAACCAAACTTTTTTTAACTCTCTAAAACCATTAAATACAACATGATGCGTTACTTTACGGTCGGCGTTTTTATTCCCTTTTGGCAAATAATAGTACGTATATTGACTGAATAATATCCACCAAACTCCAACCATAACAAATGAATATCGCATGGCTTTCATGGCTGCTTCTCCATCAGTTCCAGTAATTCCAAAAAGTTTTGGTTTCATGATCATCGCTAAATTTATAATCAATAAAATAACACTTCCAATGTATCCAAATGAATATCCCTTGGCGCTAATTTTATCTTGTTGCTCTACAAAAGCGATGTCCGGTAAATAAGAGTTATAAAAAACTAAACTTCCCCAATACCCAATCAATCCAAAAAAATAAAATGCCAATCCGATGTATATATGTTCAAGATTAAACCAATACAATCCCATACAAGAAAGCGCTCCCAGGTAGCAAAAGAATTTCATAAATGATTTTTTATCCCCCACATAATCTGCAATACCAGACAATAAAGGCGAAATAAAAGCCACTAATAAAAATGCTAAAGCGGTAATAAAGCTAATTAAAGCTGAATTTTTTAGATGCAAGCCAAAAACATCAATGTAGTGATCACGCTCAGAAAACAAAGCTTCATAAAAAATAGGAAATACTGCAGATGCAATAGTTAGTGTATAAACTGAATTTGCCCAATCATAAAAAGCCCAAGCATTTAATAATTTTTTACTCCCTTTTTCTAAATCTGCCATGTTTATTTTTTTAGGATACGAATTTATTTATTTTTTGCTAAGAACGATATAAAAAGTAAATATTTATGCATTAACAAATCATTAATGAATAAAGAGACACATAATAATTATAACTCATATTCAAAAAAAAACAGGCTATCCATTTTAAGGACAACCTGTTTAGATATTTTATAATAATAAGTTACTATTTGTAAATAATACCAACTTTAGCCGCTAAAGCTTTTGCTTCCGGTATTAATGCTTTTAGATTTGCAATTCTCGTAGCATCAGATGGGTGTGTACTCCAAAATTCTGATGGTGCTTGTCCCGATGATTGCGCAGACATTCTTTGCCAGAAAGTAATTGATTCCTCTGGATTATATCCTGCAATTGCCATTAAAGTAAGCCCTATTTTATCTGCTTCCGTTTCATGACCTCTACTAAATGGAAGTATAACTAAACCTTGAGAACCAATGCCATATGCTTGACTCCATATTTGCTGTGTTTGTTCACTTTTACCTCCGGTAGCTACAGCAACTCCTACAGCGCCTAATTGTTGCAATTGAGAAGCACTCATACGTTGAGCACCATGATTGGCTAATGCGTGAGATACTTCGTGTCCCATTACAGTAGCTAAACCTGCATCATCTTTAGTGATTGGCAAAATACCAGAATAAACAACAATTTTTCCTCCAGGCATACACCAAGCATTCACTTCTTTATTCTCGATTAATTTATATTCCCAACGGTAGTCATTCAAATATTGATTTTGCCCTAAATAGGTCAAATATTTTTCTGCTGCAGCTTTAATTCTCATTCCTACTGCTTCCACTTTTCTAGCATCGGCAGTTCCGGTAATTACCTTATTTTCTTTTAAGAAAGTACCATATTGTTGAAAAGATGTTGGAAACAGTTCACTGTTAGAAACAAAATTTAAACTTTTTTTCCCTGTTATAGGATTCGTTGCACAAGAATAAACTAATCCTACTGCAAAAATCCCTACTATTAAATGCTTTTTCATAATTTTAGATTTTAAATATTAAACAAAAATACAATTATTATAAACATTTAAATTTACATAATTAAATGTAAAAGTATCAACTTTTTTGTTATTCACCAGTAATATGAAATGCCGTAAACCCTTTATCAACAATCAAGTAACCTTCATTTTCTAAAGTATTTTTATCAAATGACACTTCTACATTGTCAATTTCAATCATTTTAACTTTAAATGGCAATCCGATAAGATTTATTTTATATTTAGAATAATTCGTATCGTATTTTCCTTCTTTATGTAACTGAACAATCAGTTCTTTCTCTTTTCCAGTTGTTTGAAACGATAAGAAGCTGTATCTCCCTTTTTTATAATCATACCCATCTTGGGCATCTTCATAAACCACTGATTTTTCTTTTCCTTCTTTGTAGTAAATATCTAATGTTAACTCATCAAATTCTAACTCTCCAACATATTGCTGTACAGGATATTTAGGAATGATTGCCCCTGCTTTTACAAAAATTGGAATCTGATCAAATTTAGTATCTACCCAAATTTCTTTTCCTCCTTTAACTTCTTCGTTGGTCCAATAATTATACCATTGTCCTCGAGGAATATACATCCTTCTTCCTAAAGCATTTGGCTCTAAAATTGGACAAACTAATATTTGATTACCAAAAACAAATTCGTCATTTCTGTAATGCGTTTGAATATCGTCCTGATCATAATACACTAATGGCTTCAACATAGGAATTCCTTCCTCAATATATTGCCAAAACATAGTATATAAATACGGTAATAATTGATATCTTAAATTGACAAATTTTCTGGTGATATCGATAACTTCTTCATCAAAAGCCCATGGTTCCTGATCTCCGTGATCTCCAGAAGAGTGTGTTCTGCAAAAAGGATGAAAAACACCTAATTGAATCCAACGTGCATATAATTCCCCTGAAGGCTGTTCAGCAAATCCACCAATATCTGATCCTGTGAAACCCATACCAGAAATAGACATGCGCTGCACTTGAATATTTGCAATCCATAAATGTTCCCAAGTTGCAACATTATCTCCTGTCCAAGAAGACGTGTAGCGTTGTGCTCCAGCGTATGCAGATCTTGTTATTACAAAAGGCCTTTTTGGATATGCGAATCGTTTCACACCGTGATACGTTGCCCTCGCCATTTGTGTACCATAAATATTGTGTGCTTTTCTATGACTGCAAGGATTTCCATCGTAATCATGGCGTACATCCATAGGAAACGTTTTATTAGGAACCTCCATAACCGCAGGTTCATTCATATCGTTCCACACTCCTTTTACTCCAATATCTGAAATTAATTCTTTGAATAATCCCGCCCACCATTCTCTTACTGCTGGATTTGTATAATCCGGAAAATTACATTCTCCTGGCCAAACTTTCCCTTTCATGTATGGACCATCAGCTCTTTTGCAGAAATAATCTTTTTCTAAAGCTTCTTTATATATAGCGTATTCTTTATCAATTTTTATTCCCGGATCAATAATAACCACTGTTTTAAAACCGTCTTCGGCTAATTCAGCCACCATTCTTTTTGGATCTGGGAAATATTCTTTGTTCCAAGTGAAACATCGAAAACCTTCCATATAATCAATATCTAAATACAGTGCATCACATGGAATTTTCAACTCTCTAAATTTAGCTGCAACTTCTTTTAAATTACTTTCCGGATAGTAACTCCACTTACATTGGTGGTATCCAAGTGCCCAAAGCGGCGGTAATTCAGGTTTTCCGGTCAAATCAGTATAGGTAGTAACAACATCTTGCATTTGTGGTCCGTAAATGAAATAGTAATTCATTTCTCCACCTTCTGCCCAATAACTCGTTACGTTTCTTCTTTCATGACAAAAATCAAAATAGGTTCTAAACGTATTATCAAAGAAAATACCATAAGATTGTTTGTTTTGTAATCCAATATAAAACGGAACTACTTTATACAACGGTTCCTGGTCTTTTTGAAAAGCATATTGATCCGTTGCAAAATTTTCCAGTCTCTTACCTTTCAAATTCATTTGGGTTGCTTTATCACCAAGTCCGTAAAAGCATTCCCCATCTTTTGAAGCCTTACTCATTTTTACGATATTTCCCCCGTATTCATAGCTTTCTTCCCAATGGAAACCCAATTCATCCTCTAAAATAATATTGTCCTCCAAATCAAAAATAGACAACCTCATATCTATTTTTTGAATTCTACATTTTACTTTACTGGTTTTTATCTGATAATAATCCTCTACTTCAGAAACCTCAAGAAAATTATATCCATGAGAATGACTTTTATCAACTGCATAAGAAAAATCGTTACTAAAATACCCTTTTGTCGTAAATCTAAACCGGATTAGACTATCTCTTAATACGGTTACTTTTAATATGACACTATTATCGGTATGAAAAAATATTGAATCTACTTCATGCTCAAAAGAAGTTATTTTTGTGGGATATAAATCGCCTTTATATTCTAATTCTGTATTTGTAATCATTTTATATGGTATTAATTTTAATCTTTTCCTAGAACTCAAACTTACAAAATTACTTTGTAAACAGTTATATATGTGGGTTTTATTCGCGAAAACGTTATAGTGTATTTTAATATAAAAATCAACTATATATAATAATGGTTTCCATTATAAATGAAAACCATTAGTTATTCTTATTTTAAAAAAAGAACCCTTTTATACTTATGAAATTTTAAAAACGGTTACACTTAATGGCGGTAAAAGCAACTCTGTCGAATAATCTCTTCCATCGTAAGGCATAGCCTCAATTGCTATTTTTTTAGCGTTAGAAACTCCGCTTCCTCCATAATTTGCAGCATCACTATTAAAAATCTCTGTCAATTTTCCTTTTTTAGGCAAACCAATTCGGTAATTAGGGCGAACAACTTGTGTGAAATTACACACTACAATTACATCCTCTTTTGGGTCATTTCCTTTACGAATAAAAGACATTACCGCATTTTGATGATCAGAATAATTAATCCATTCAAAACCTTCCGGACTAAATTGTTTTTCATGCAATGCAGGTTGTGTTTTATACAATTTATTCAAATCTGTAATCAATAGTTTTACCCCTTCATGATACGGATATTGCAACAGATGCCAATCTAAACTTCCTTCAAAATTCCACTCACTACTTTGTCCAAATTCACTTCCCATAAACAACAATTTAGTTCCGGGATGCATAAACATGTAGCCGTATAGTAATCTTAAATTCGCGAATTTCTGCCATTCATCTCCTGGCATTCTTCCCGCTATCGATTTTTTCCCATATACTACTTCGTCATGCGAAAGCGGTAACATGAAATTTTCTGAAAAGGTATAGGTCATCGAAAAAGTCAAATCATTTTGATGGTACTTTCTATACACCGTATCTTTTTGAAAATATTCTAAAGTATCGTGCATCCAACCCATCATCCATTTCATACCAAAACCTAAACCACCAACAGATGTAGGTCTGGAAACCATTGGGAACGAAGTACTTTCCTCTGCTATAGTTTGAGCACCTTCATAATTTAGATAAACGGCTTCATTGAATTCTTTCAAGAAACTAATCGTATCCAGATTTTCTCTACCTCCGTAAATATTGGGTTCCCATTCACCATCATTTCTGGAATAATCCAAATACAACATCGAGGCAACTGCATCTACTCGTAAAGCATCTGCATGATAATGATGTAGCCAAAATAATGCATTACTGATTAAAAAGGAACGAACTTCATTTCGTCCATAATTAAAAACTAAACTTTTCCAATCCGGATGATAGCCTTTTCTTCGGTCTGGATGTTCAAAAAGATTCGATCCGTCAAAAAATCCTAAACCATGGGCGTCATCTGGAAAATGAGAAGGAACCCAGTCGAGAATTACTCCAATTCCTGCTTCGTGTAATTTATCTACTAAATGCATGAATTCTTGCGGATTCCCAAAACGAGAAGTTGGCGCAAAATATCCTACCAATTGATATCCCCAAGAAGGATCGTAAGGGTATTCCATAATTGGCATAAACTCCACGTGAGTAAAACCAGTTTCTTTTACATAATTTACTAAATCTTCGGCAAATTCTACATAGGTCAAAAAACGATTTCCTTCTGTATGGCGTTTCCAAGAACCTAAATGGACTTCATAAACAGAATAAGGTTTGTCTAAACCATTATGATTTTGACGCGTTTTCATCCAGTTTTTATCTTTCCATTTATACTCTAAATCCCAAACTACTGATGCCGTATGTGGGGGTTTTTCACAATAAAAAGCAAACGGATCGGCTTTCTCTGTTATTATCCCACCATTATTGGATTGTATTTTATATTTATAGGTTGTCCCCTTTTTGATGTTTGGAATAAATCCTTCCCAAATACCGGAAGAATCCCAACGGACTTGCAACAGATGCTCTCCTTGTGTCCAAAAATTGAAATCTCCAACAACCGATACCGAATGAGCCGTAGGAGCCCAAACGGCAAAATAAACACCATCTACTCCGTCAACCGTTATAAGATGTGCGCCTAGTTTTTCGTATAGCCGGAAATGTTTCCCTGATTTGAATAAATCGATATCAAAATCGGTAAAAAGGGAATGCGAGATAACTTTACTCATATAACAATTGTATAATTCTATTTTTAGAAAAAGAATAGAATATTATTTTTAAGAAAAAACAGTTTATAAATTTATTTTATGATGTAATTATCCGGTATAACTGCTCCTTTTTTAATAACAACAATTCCGTCTTTAATGGCATATAATTCATTCGAAAAATCTTCTAAATGACTTCCTCCATTGATGTAAACATCATTACCAATTCTGCAATTTTTATCTACAAGAGCATTGTTTATAAAGCATCTTTCCCCAATACCAATCAATTGTTTATTGCTTTTAACGTCCTCATTCATATCATCAATATTCTGATAGAAATCATTCCCCATAACGTAACAATTTTGAATGATAGTTCCCTCACCTATTCTGGATCTGATACCAATAACAGAATGGTTTATTTCTTTGGCATTCAAAATACAGCCTTCGGAAATTAATGATTTATCAATCATTGTTTTTTGGAATTTTGAAGGCGGCAATAATCTTGGTCTGGTAAAAATTTTATTGTCGTTATCGAATAAATTAAATTTAGGTAAATCTTCTGTCAGTCCAATATTCGCTTCAAAAAAAGAATCAATATTACCAATATCAGTCCAATATCCTTCATATTGGTAACTTAATATCTTTTTATGACCTACCGCTTGTGGAATAATTTCTTTACCAAAATCTTTGGTTTCTTTGTTTGACATGATATCTACCAACAGTTTTTTGTTGAAGATATAAATTCCCATTGAAGCTAAATAATGCTTGCCTTCACTCTTCATTTGCTCACTCACATCCGATTCCCAGTCTGGCAATAATTCCTTAGCAGGTTTTTCAATGAAAGATTCAATACAGCTTTCGGAGTTTGTTTTTAATATTCCAAATTCAGGAGCATCTTTTGCATTTACAGGCAAAGTAGCTATTGTAATATCGGCCTCTCTCTTAATATGCTCTTCTACCATATCATTAAAATCCATTTGATACAATTGATCTCCGGAAAGAATCAAAGCATAATCAAAATCATGGTTCAGGAAATGAGGCATACACTGTCTTACAGCATCGGCCGTACCTTGAAACCAAGTTGGATTGTCTGGAGTTTGCTCTGCAGCAAGAATATCAACAAAAGCATGGCTAAAAATACTAAAATTATAAGTGTTTTTTATATGGGCATTTAAAGAAGCAGAGTTGAATTGTGTCAAAACAAACATTCTGTAAATATCTGAATTCATGCAATTTGAAATTGGAATATCGACCAATCTATATTTACCTCCTATTGGCACAGCAGGTTTAGACCTTGTTTCTGTCAATGGATATAATCTGGATCCTTGTCCTCCACCTAAAATAATTGCAATAACATTTTTCTTTTTAGCTTTCATTTTTTGTTAATTATTAAATTGTACATTTCTATATATTCCAGACAAACTCTTTCCCAAGAATGATCAGTACTCATTCCTTTTTTTATAATTTTATTTAAATGTTTTTTATCGTCATATAAATTTACTGCCCTTTGAATCGAATAACAAACATCGCCCACAGTTGCTTGGTCGTGACAAATTCCGTTTCCATCATCTCCAAAATCAATTACTGTATCTCTCAGTCCGCCTGTTCTTCTTACTACAGGTATTGTACCATATCGCAACGAGTACATTTGGTTTAAACCACAAGGTTCCACTCTTGAAGGCATTAATAAAAAATCAGAACCTGCATAAATCAAGTGAGCTAATTCCTCATTGTATCCAATAAATGTATTGTAATTGCCTTTGTAATCCGATAATAAGCCATTCAATTGATTCTCAATAGCTGTATTTCCTGAACCTAAGATTAAAATATTAATTTGTTGAAAATTTTCAGATAAAGCTAGCGCTGCAGCATGAGGCAATAAATCGCCTCCTTTTTCTTCTAATAACCTACCAATAAAACTAAAAAGTGGTTTTGTTGGATCCAAATTAAAAAGCTTGCATAATTTTTCTTTGTTTTCTTGCTTTCCTTTTTCGAAATTTTTAATCGAATAGTTTTTTTCTAACATCGCATCTTTAGCAGGATCCCAGACTTCGATATCAATTCCGTTCAAAATACCTCTGGATTTATAGCGAACCAGATTAAACAACATTTCTAAACCATTAGCCGAATAATTAATCTCATTCAGGTAATTAGGAGAAACTGTGGTAACAGCCCAAGCACATTTTATGGCTACTGCCAATGAATTGATACAATTATCCCATTCTAAAACTTTGACATGGGCCAAATCAAATTCTGGCAAATAATACAATTTATCAAAACCAAACTGCCCTTGATACAAACCATTATGAATGGTAATCATGGATGGAATATTTCGGAGTTTTTCGTATTTATGACAATACAACATCATAAATGGAATCAAACCAGTATGATGATCATGACAGTTAATTACATCCGGAACTTCATTTCTGCCTATAATCCAATCCAAAGTGGCGATTTGAAAAGATAAAAAGCGTTCAATATCATCTTGATATCCATAAACATCTTTTCTATCAAATAATTCCTGGATTTCAACCAAATACAATTCAAATCCTAACTTATCCGTTTTTTCTTTGAGAACACTAAAAGGAAAATTAAAATTCCCCAATTTCACATGTCCCCAATGAACACATTCAAAATCATTTTCTTTTTTGAATTTTGTATCATAACAAGGTATCACTACCCGCACTTGATGTCCTGCATTATTTTGATATTTTGGCAATGCACCCACAACATCAGCTAAACCGCCTACTTTAGCTACCGGGTAACACTCTGCACTGATATGAAATATTTCCATTTATGAAATTTTGGTGTTTTTAGTTAATACGAATTATTTAATATTTCCGCCTTTTATGTTAATCCCAACAAAAAACTTTATAAAAAATACTACTTTTATGTTTTTCTAAATTTACTAAAAAAATTATAATATAATTACACGCTTGAAAATTTATTGAAATGACAAAAAAAACTTCTAATCATACCCAATCATTGAAAATTCCTAGGATTATCTTATTAACCAGTAAATTAATCTCTTTTATTTCTCCAAAACTAATTACACTATTTGCTGCTAAACTCTTTACAACACCCATAAAACATAAAATTCCAAAAAGAGAATTAGAAATGGATAGCAATAGCATTCAAAAATTAATCCCAGTTCCTGCAATTAATAAAGAGGTTGTTTTGTATCAATATGGAAAAAGTGAGAAGAAAATTTTATTGGTTCACGGTTGGTCAGGACGCGGAACACAATTATTCAAAATAGCCGATGAGTTGCTTAAGGCAGGATATTCCACTATTAGTTTTGATGCACCAGCTCATGGAAAATCACCTGGAAAAACTACCATTATGGTCGATTTTATCGCTACAATTTTAGAAATAGACAAACAATTCGGACCATTTGAAGCAGCAATTGGCCATTCATTAGGAGGAATGTCCGTTTTGAATGCTATCAAAAAAGGATTAAAAGTAAATCATGCCGTAGTTATTGGCAGTGGGGATATTGTAGAAGATATTATGGATGATTTTGTAGCAAAATTAGAATTGAAACCAATAATAAGCACTCTTTTACGTTTGCATTTCGAGAAAAAATACCAAGAAAAAATGAATAGCTATTCTGCTTTTTTAGCGGCCAAAGAAATTGCTATTCCAGTTTTGGTAATCCATGATAACAATGACCCTGAAGTTCCTGTAAAGGCTGGAATTCACATTCATAAATATCTGAAAAACGGAGAGCTATTATTAACTGATGGATTAGGACATCGAAAAATTCTAGGAAATCATAAAGTAATTGAAAAAACAGTTCAATTCATTCAAAATAAATAACTGTATTACAATATTATACATAAAATAAAAAACTTAAAATCATGAAATATCCTGTAGAAAAAACCGAACAAGAATGGAAAGAACAGTTAGGAGAAGAACGCTACCGAATTCTTCGCCAAAAAGGGACTGAATACCCTCACACCGGAACCTATAATTTGCATTATGAAAAAGGAACATATTGCTGTGGTGCTTGCGGAGAGCCTTTATTCGAAAGTAACTCTAAATTTGATGCGCATTGCGGTTGGCCATCATTTGACGAATCCATTCCAGGAAAAGTACAATACATTTCCGATACGACACATGGCATGAAACGTACTGAAATTCTTTGCGCTAATTGCGGCAGCCATTTAGGGCATGTATTTGATGATGGACCTACAAAAACCGGACAACGCTATTGTGTGAACTCTTTATCTGTTGATTTTAAAGAATAAAACTATGAATTTATTTGAAAATGCTACTGATTGGACTACAAATTTAGATCCAATTCTAACCAAATATAAAGGAAGAAAACATCCCCTTGAGTATCATAATTTATATCAACTTATGGTGATGGTCGTTTTATCCGCACAGGATTCTGATGCCAATATTAATAAAATTGCCCCTATCCTATTTGAAGCATATCCTAACATGGAAAGTTTAGCTGTTTCTAATGTGGAAGCATTAATTCCGCACATTTCAAAAGTCAGGAATTTTGGAACCAAAGCCAACTGGCTTATAGAAATAGCGCAAACCATACAAAAAGATGAAAATATTCCACTTACTATGGACGGCTTAGTTGCCTTAAAAGGAATCGGACGAAAATCAGCCAATGTAATTCTTCGCGAAGCAAAAATTCCGGCAGAAGGAATTATCGCTGATTTACATGTTATTAGGGTTGCTCCCAGAATTGGATTAATCCCAGAAACTAAAGACGGAATCAAAGCCGAAAAACAGCTAATGCAAGTGTTACCAAAAGAAATTTGGGGAGAAATCGGGATGGCTATTTCATTTTTAGGAAGAGAAATTTGCCGCCCACAACCTAAATGTCCAGAATGTCCAATTAACTCCATCTGTGAATATTATAAAAATATAAAAGGGTAAAAAGCGATTCACTCTTTACCCTTTTAAATATTTTTTAATCTAATTTATTACAAAAAAGAAGGTTTCAAAGCTGGTTTTAAGCGCTTTTTAGAAGCTTGCTCATAAGCATAACCCAATCCTATTAATTGTCCCTCAGTATACGGAGTTCCGAAAAAAGATAAACCAACAGGAAGATCATAAACCATCCCATTAGGAACCGTAATATGTGGATATCCACTTGCAGCAGCAGGAGATGTCAAAGAATATCCTCCCCAACGATCGCCGTAAATCACATCAATACTACAAGCAGGTCCCATCGTTATTCCACAAATGGCAACCAGCTTATTTTCTTTAAAAACAGTATCTAAAACACCTTTACTTCCTTCAAAACTTACAGTTAATGCATCTACATATTTTTTATCATCCAATCCTTTTTTAAGGTTAGAACTCTCTAGTGTTTCTTGTTTAAAATAAGGCATTGCTTTATCTTCATTAGCAGTATTAAAATCAATGACCTCTTTTAAATTTTTTACTTTTGCATTGGCTGTAGCCAAATAATTGTTCAATCCATCTTTAAATTCGTACTGTAAAATTTCAAATTCGGCTTGACCAAAAGCATTAATTTTATCCAAATAGTCAATTTCGATAATGACAGCTCCTTGCTTTTTTAGAAGTTTAATGGCATCGTCTAAAAGTGCATTAATATATTTATTATTTCCTTGTGGCTTTTTCTCAATCCCAATGCGTTTGCCTTTCAATGCATTTACATCTAAAAAAGTGGTATAATCCTTCTGCGCTTTTCCTTTGCTTTCAAGCGTTATAGCATCATCTTGGTCAACAGCTGCCATTGCGCCTAATAAAATAGCCGCATCGGTTACAGTTCTCGCCATAGGACCAGCTGTATCTTGTGTTTTTGAAATTGGAATAATTCCAGATCGACTGACCAAACCTACAGTTGGTTTAATGCCTACAATTCCATTTACCGAAGCCGGACAAACAATAGAACCATCCGTCTCGGTTCCAACAGCAACTACACAAAGATTCGCTGACACAGCAGTTCCTGAACCCGCACTGGAACCACATGGATTATGATCTAAAATATATGGATTTTTAGTCTGACCACCTCTGCTGCTCCATCCGGAACACGATTGGGTAGAACGAAAATTCGCCCATTCACTCAAATTAGTTTTCCCAATGATTATTGCGCCGGCCTCTCTCAGTTTTTGTACTACAAAAGCATCTTTTGAAGCAATATTTCCTGCCATTGCCAAAGATCCCGCAGTTGTTTGCATTTTATCCGCTGTATCGATGTTATCTTTTATTAAAACTGGAATTCCATGTAAAGGTCCTCTGCTTTTACCAGCTTTCAACTCTTTATCCATAGCAACTGCAATAGCAACTGCGTCAGGATTGACTTCTATGACAGAATTCAATTGAGGTCCATCTTTATCAATAGCTTCAATACGTTTTAAATATAATTGTACTAATTGCTCCGAAGTATATTTTCCAGAAGCTAATTTTTCTCTTAAACTGCCGATGGTTTCTTCATCCAATTCAAAGATCGCATTGGAATCTTCAACTGATACTGAATCTTCTTCCTTTTTAGTACCAGAAGTACAGCCTGTAATCAAAAGTGTGGTAAGACCTGCAGACGCTAAAGTTGCAGTAGTTAAAAAAGATCTTCTTTTCATAGATTAATTGTTTTTTGGATAACGATTTATTAAACAATTAACTAAAGTACTTTTTTTTCACCAAATGCAATAAACTATTAAGTGGAACAAACGTTAAAGTTTAATAATTTATCAACAACTTCTTAAATATCTAAAATGAACCGTTAATTATAAACTAAACTTTATTACTTCTAAAAACAGCATTATATGATAAGTATTTATCTTCATCAAAGATGAAAATATTAAATACTTATCCTTTCAATGAACATTGCATTTCAAAAATGTTAACTCCACTATGCAGTACGCTTCGAGTAAATATTTGTAAAATATAACTATCATAGAATGAGTTATAATACAAAAATCAAATAAATGATGAGAATTCTTTATTTTTAAAACAAAAAAAACTTCAGTCAGCGTTAGCCAATTGAAGTTTTTGTACTCAGAGCGGGACTTGAACCCGCACGAACATTGCTGTTCACTGGATTTTAAGTCCAGCGTGTCTACCAATTTCACCATCCGAGCATTTTGTGGTACCTCCAGGGATCGAACCAGGGACACATGGATTTTCAGTCCATTGCTCTACCATCTGAGCTAAGGTACCAGTATACTTTTCTTATAATGAAGAAGTATGAATAAAAAACCCCGTTCGTTAGAACAGGGTCTTCAAAGAAAGGCGACGACATACTCTCCCACATAACTGCAGTACCATCTGCGCAGGCGGGCTTAACTACTCTGTTCGGGATGGGAAGAGGTGAGCCCCGCCGCAATAACCACCTTAAGAGGTTATAATTGCTTTGGGCAATTATTGTAACAATTAACAATTTATCATTGATAATTAATCACATAATATCTTAACATACTGAGATAAAGAAAAAGTATTGAAGTTCCTGAAATAAATTCAGGATAAAAGAAAGTTTCTTCTCCCGTCCCGAAAGACGGGAGAAAAGCGTACATAAGCTTACGGGTTATTAGTACTACTCGACTATGACATTACTGCCTTTACATCTATAGCCTATCAACGTGGTCATCTCCCACGACCCTTAAAAGAAATCTCATCTTGTGGTGGGTTTCGCGCTTATATGCTTTCAGCGCTTATCCCTTCCAAACGTAGCTACTCTGCGATGCCACTGGCGTGACAACAGATACACTAGAGGTTTGTCCAATTCGGTCCTCTCGTACTAGAATCAGATCCACTCAAATTTCTTGCGCCCACAGTAGATAGAGACCGAACTGTCTCACGACGTTCTGAACCCAGCTCGCGTGCCACTTTAATGGGCGAACAGCCCAACCCTTGGGACCTTCTCCAGCCCCAGGATGTGACGAGCCGACATCGAGGTGCCAAACCCCCCCGTCGATATGAGCTCTTGGGGGAGATCAGCCTGTTATCCCCGGCGTACCTTTTATCCTTTGAGCGATGGCCCTTCCATGCGGAACCACCGGATCACTATGCTCTACTTTCGTACCTGATCGACCTGTATGTCTCTCAGTCAAGCTCCCTTATGCCATTGCACTCTACGCACGGTTACCAAGCGTACTGAGGGAACCTTTAGAAGCCTCCGTTACTCTTTTGGAGGCGACCACCCCAGTCAAACTACCCACCAAGCAATGTCCCCCGCATAACGGGGTTAGGCCTCAGATAAACAAAGGGTTGTATTTCAACAATGACTCCACAACGCCTAGCGACGCCACTTCACAGTCTCCAACCTATCCTACACATCATTTATCCAAGGTCAATACTAAGCTATAGTAAAGGTGCACAGGGTCTTTTCGTCCCACTGCGGGTAAGCGGCATCTTCACCGCTACTACAATTTCACCGAGCTCATGGCTGAGACAGTGTCCAGATCGTTACACCATTCGTGCAGGTCGGAACTTACCCGACAAGGAATTTCGCTACCTTAGGACCGTTATAGTTACGGCCGCCGTTTACTGGGGCTTCAATTCAATGCTTCTCCGAAGATAACATCTCCTCTTAACCTTCCAGCACCGGGCAGGTGTCAGGCCCTATACTTCATCTTACGATTTTGCAGAGCCCTGTGTTTTTGATAAACAGTCGCCTGGACCTCTTCACTGCGGCCAGCATTGCTGCTGGCGACCCTTCTCCCGAAGTTACGGGTCTATTTTGCCTAATTCCTTAGCCATGAATCTCTCGAGCACCTTAGGATTCTCTCCTCGACTACCTGTGTCGGTTTGCGGTACGGGTACTTATTACCTGAAGTTTAGAGGTTTTTCTTGGAAGCCCTTAGGCGCACTATCTCTTTGTCCGAAGACTCCGAGTACTATCGTATTTCCCCAAGCCGCGTGGATTTGCCTGCGCAGCTTATAGGTAGGTACTTCAACGAACTATTCCGTCAGTTCGCGGCGCTTTCATCACTCCGTCACCCCATCACAGTAATAACTAGTACGGGAATATTAACCCGTTGTCCATCGACTGTCCCTTTCGGGTTCGCCTTAGGTCCCGACTAACCCACAGCTGATTAGCATAGCTGTGGAAACCTTAGTCTTTCGGTGTGCGGGTTTCTCGCCCGCATTATCGTTACTTATGCCTACATTTTCTTTTCTAACCAGTCCAGCATGCCTTACGACACACCTTCTACCCTGTTAGAATGCTCCCCTACCACTTGTAATAAATTACAAATCCATAGCTTCGGTAATATGTTTATGCCCGATTATTATCCATGCTCGTCCGCTCGACTAGTGAGCTGTTACGCACTCTTTAAATGAATGGCTGCTTCCAAGCCAACATCCTAGCTGTCTGGGCAGACAAACCTCGTTCTTTCAACTTAACATATATTTGGGGACCTTAGCTGATGGTCTGGGTTCTTTCCCTCTCGGACTTGGACCTTAGCACCCAAGCCCTCACTGTTATGAAACATTATATAGCATTCGGAGTTTGTCAGGAATTGGTAGGCGGTGAAGCCCCCGCATCCAATCAGTAGCTCTACCTCTATATAACTTTACGCATAACGCTGCACCTAAATGCATTTCGGGGAGTACGAGCTATTTCCGAGTTTGATTGGCCTTTCACCCCTACCCACAGGTCATCCGAAGACTTTTCAACGTCAACCGGTTCGGACCTCCACACTGTGTTACCAGCGCTTCATCCTGCCCATGGGTAGATCACACGGTTTCGCGTCTAACACTACTGACTAAAGCGCCCTATTCAGACTCGCTTTCGCTACGGATCCGTGGCTTAACCACTTATCCTTGCCAGCAACGTTAACTCGTAGGCTCATTATGCAAAAGGCACGCCGTCACCCCACGAAAGGGCTCCGACCGCTTGTAAGCGTATGGTTTCAGGATCTATTTCACTCCGTTATTCACGGTTCTTTTCACCTTTCCCTCACGGTACTGGTTCACTATCGGTCTCTCAGGAGTATTTAGCCTTAGCGGATGGTCCCGCCAAATTCAGACAGGGTTTCACGTGCCCCGCCCTACTCAGGATACCACTATCGTTATCTTCTATTACTTATACAGGGCTATCACCTTCTTTGGCTCTACTTTCCAGTAGATTCTAATTCTATCCGCAACAAATAACGTGGTCCTACAACCCCAACATTGCCGTAACAACATTGGTTTGGGCTAATCCGCGTTCGCTCGCCACTACTTACGGAATCACTTTTGTTTTCTTCTCCTCCGCCTACTTAGATGTTTCAGTTCAGCGGGTTTGCCCACCTATCGGTGTACTATGTCTTCAACATAGTGGGTTGCCCCATTCAGGTATTTACGGATCGTATCGTGTGTGCCAATCCCCGTAACTTTTCGCAGCTTATCACGCCTTTCATCGCCTCTGAGAGCCAAGGCATCCCCCATACGCCCTTATTTTGCTTATTGTACCAATCTCGTTAATTAAAACGAGACCGTTTCTTTTACTTGTCTAATGATAAACAAGTAAAAAATGCTTTCTACTTTTTATTATTTTCTTATCTCAATATGTCAATGAACTTTTTTCTAGTGATTAGCCCTTAGTAATTAGTGATTAGTTTTTGACTAATTACTTTTTACTCTTTACTACTCACTCGAATAGTGGAGAATAACGGAGTCGAACCGTTGACCTCCTGCGTGCAAGGCAGGCGCTCTAGCCAGCTGAGCTAATCCCCCAATCTAATTATGAATTGTGAATTATGAATTATGAATTTATATTTCATAACTCCTCAACTCTAGAATTTCTTCTTTTATTTAAGCTTTAAATAGTTGTCTCGGACAGACTCGAACTGTCGACCCCTACATTATCAGTGTAGTACTCTAACCAGCTGAGCTACGAGACACTCTTATTCTTAAATGGTATTATTTGAACTAACAGCAAGAGTAATAAAACGTTGGGATTTGTTTCCAACTTGAACTTTCGTCTTCTTTCTTTAGCGTGCATATAGCTAACACTAAAGCTCTAGAAAGGAGGTGTTCCAGCCGCACCTTCCGGTACGGCTACCTTGTTACGACTTAGCCCTAGTTACCAGTTTTACCCTAGGCAGCTCCTTGCGGTCACCGACTTCAGGCACCCCCAGCTTCCATGGCTTGACGGGCGGTGTGTACAAGGCCCGGGAACGTATTCACCGGATCATGGCTGATATCCGATTACTAGCGATTCCAGCTTCACGGAGTCGAGTTGCAGACTCCGATCCGAACTGTGACCGGTTTTATAGATTCGCTCCTGGTCACCCAGTGGCTGCTCTCTGTACCGGCCATTGTAGCACGTGTGTAGCCCAAGGCGTAAGGGCCGTGATGATTTGACGTCATCCCCACCTTCCTCTCAGTTTGCACTGGCAGTCTCGTTAGAGTTCCCGACATGACTCGCTGGCAACTAACAACAGGGGTTGCGCTCGTTATAGGACTTAACCTGACACCTCACGGCACGAGCTGACGACAACCATGCAGCACCTTGTAAATTGTCTTGCGAAAAGTCTGTTTCCAAACCGGTCAATCTACATTTAAGCCTTGGTAAGGTTCCTCGCGTATCATCGAATTAAACCACATGCTCCACCGCTTGTGCGGGCCCCCGTCAATTCCTTTGAGTTTCATTCTTGCGAACGTACTCCCCAGGTGGGATACTTATCACTTTCGCTTAGCCACTGAAATTGCTTCCAACAGCTAGTATCCATCGTTTACGGCGTGGACTACCAGGGTATCTAATCCTGTTCGCTACCCACGCTTTCGTCCATCAGCGTCAATCCATTAGTAGTAACCTGCCTTCGCAATTGGTATTCCATGTAATCTCTAAGCATTTCACCGCTACACTACATATTCTAGTTACTTCCTAATAATTCAAGTTTAGCAGTATCAATGGCCGTTCCACCGTTGAGCGATGGGCTTTCACCACTGACTTACTAAACCGCCTACGGACCCTTTAAACCCAATGATTCCGGATAACGCTTGGATCCTCCGTATTACCGCGGCTGCTGGCACGGAGTTAGCCGATCCTTATTCTTACAGTACCGTCAAGCTGGTTCACGAACCAGTGTTTCTTCCTGTACAAAAGCAGTTTACAATCCATAGGACCGTCATCCTGCACGCGGCATGGCTGGATCAGGCTTGCGCCCATTGTCCAATATTCCTCACTGCTGCCTCCCGTAGGAGTCTGGTCCGTGTCTCAGTACCAGTGTGGGGGATCTCCCTCTCAGGACCCCTACCCATCGTTGCCTTGGTAAGCCGTTACCTTACCAACTAGCTAATGGGACGCATGCTCATCTTTCACCGTTGTGACTTTAATTATAAAGTGATGCCACTCTATAATACTATGAGGTATTAATCCAAATTTCTCTGGGCTATCCCTCTGTGAAAGGTAGATTGCATACGCGTTACGCACCCGTGCGCCGGTCTCTAGTTCCGAAGAACTATACCCCTCGACTTGCATGTGTTAAGCCTGCCGCTAGCGTTCATCCTGAGCCAGGATCAAACTCTTCATCGTATATTGTGTGAGATCAGATAAATCTTCTCTCTTTGTTTATTCGACTAAATTCTAGTGGTTTTTTCAAATCTCTCGATTCTATTACTCTCATTCTTTTGTTTTGAAATCTCTTTCAAAACGGCTGTCAATTCAATATGTCTAGGAACGTGTTCTTCTTTGTTTTTCCCTTCGTTAACACTACTTAAAGTGTTTCTCGAAGCGGGTGCAAAAGTACAACTTCTTTTTTAACTGGCAAGAAAATTTTGAAGTTTTTTTTGGAAATTTTTATCTCCGTTTTACTACCGTTTTCTTATCAGCTTGTCAAGGAACTTTGCGCGATTTGCGGGGTGCAAATGTAATAAGCTCTTTCTAATCTCACAAGCTTTTCTGAATCTTTTTTTGAAAATAAATTCCCTCTCTCAATCCAGTTTACTTGTCAGTATTCTAAAGAACGTCTGCGTCATTGCGGGTGCAAAAGTAGCACCTTTATTCACTTTTACAAGCTTTTTTAAACCTTTTTTTTCATGTTTTCTTAACCTATCCTTTAACTCGCTGAAAACATGATTCTTGAATAGTAAAGTTTTTTATGATAAACTGCCTTTTAACTCCCGATGAATGGGATTTCAAATCAAAACCTCCTATTCCAATAAAGATGGGCAACTTTCAACTGCCTTTACCTTCTTTATAAAAGTATAGGGAATTCTGGTTTTTTGTCTTTTCTACAGCTCTTCGATGTGCTTTAATCCTCCAGAAGCTGCTTTCCTTACTAGTATTTCAACAGAATAGATCAATAAGTTAAATGGTTTTATACTATACCTCATATAATAACAAACTTCTCTTTTCTATTCTATCCTATATATAAGGTCCCAAAATACACATCAAAACGACAAAAAGCTCTACTTAACCAAAGTTCGCGTTAGGGATAGCAGCGAAAAGCCCACAGTCTCGCCTTTTTTGGCGGGACGAGGACTTGTAGCACATAGCCCGACTCCTTAATATAAAGAAAGGCGACTCTCCACTAAGAGAATCGCCTTTCTTTATATTAAAGAGGAACGCACAAATTGTTATGTTATTTTTTCAGCTTCTCAGCTCTGGACTCCCAGGAATCAGTTAGATTACTATAATCAACCGGTTTTGCAGGATTCTGGTTTTGCAATCTTCCGGAATCAAATGCCCGTACTAATATAGTTTCTATCAGATAGTCTTCATTAACATCGAAAGGCGCATACTTTGTTTTTAAATTAATGTCAAACATACTTGCCGCTGTGTTAGACCAAAATGCTTTCCAACCGCTTTTAAGGTTTTTCACCAACTCATAGGTTGTGGTTCCTGTTTGACGATGTATTAATTTTACCAATATTTGGCCTTGTTTACGAGAAAGCTTTTTGAGTTTAGCTTCGAACTCGTCACTCAAATAGTTTTCTACTATCTTAAAGTATCTTTTTTTCTCCTTATTTGTTTTAAGGTTTGCCATTCCTTTATTTAGATTTGACAGTCTCTCAGAAGCCAGCTTTGCATAAGGATAGGTTTTATAAACACGATTTTGAAGGATTAGGAATTGCTTTCTTGCTTCGGGATCCATTTTCTCCTTATATATTAAGACTTCCGGTAATTGGATCGTATCATTAAGAATTGATTCGTCATCTTCTAACTCATACCCCATCTTTGTGGTATCCTGAGGTATTACCTGTGCATTAACCGACAGGGTGACAAATAGACAAAACAACAGAAATTTAATTAGCTTCATATAGGAAAATTTAATTGCCAAAATTATACATTATATACACAACTGTAATGCCAAATTTATAATTTAGCAAAAAAATAATTTTATGAGTACTAAATCAATATTAAACAAGTCATCGCTTGAGTTTTTAGAAAACTATCTTAATAATGCATCACCTACCGGATATGAAAGTGGTGGACAGAAATTATGGATGGACTATTTAAAACCTTATGTGGATACTTTTATAACGGACACTTATGGTTCTGCTGTTGGAATTATAAATCCGGATGCACCTTATAAGGTAGTGATCGAAGGGCATGCTGACGAAATTTCATGGTATGTAAACTATATCACTGATGATGGATTAATCTATGTGATTAGAAACGGTGGTTCAGATCACCAAATTGCACCTTCAAAACGTGTCAATATTCATACTAAAGCAGGAATTGTAAAAGGTGTTTTTGGTTGGCCGGCTATTCATACTCGCAATAGAGGAAAAGAAGAAGTAGCAAAAGTTGACAATCTATTTATTGACATTGGTTGCGAAACAAAAGAACAGGTCGATAAAATGGGTGTTCATGTAGGTTGTGTAATTACGTATCCTGATGAATTCATGATTTTGAACGATAACAAATTTGTTTGTCGCGCAATTGACAACCGTATGGGTGGGTTCATGATTGCCGAAGTAGCTCGATTATTGCACGAAAACAAAATAAAACTTCCTTTTGGATTGTATATCACGAATTCGGTTCAGGAAGAAGTAGGTCTTCGCGGTGCCGAAATGATTACCAAAACCATCAAACCAAACGTTGCTATTGTTACTGATGTTTGTCATGACTCCACTACTCCAATGATCGAAAAGAAAATTGAAGGTGACACAAAAATTGGTAAAGGTCCTGTAGTAACGTACGCGCCTGCTGTTCAAAATAATTTGAGAGAATTAATTTTAGAAACTGCTATGGCAAAAGAAATTCCGTTCCAAAGATTGGCTTCGTCACGTGTTACGGGTACAGATACCGATGCTTTTGCTTACAGTAA
This sequence comes from Flavobacterium sp. 120, assembly GCF_003633605.1. Lineage (NCBI taxonomy): Bacteria > Pseudomonadati > Bacteroidota > Flavobacteriia > Flavobacteriales > Flavobacteriaceae > Flavobacterium > Flavobacterium sp. 120. The sequence continues at coordinate 1,691,063 of NZ_RBKZ01000001.1, forward strand.
TGGTGGCGTGGCTTCGGCTTTGATATCCTTGCCGTTGCGTTATATGCATACCACGGTTGAAATGGTACATCGTGATGACGTTGAAAATGTGATTAAATTAATTTATGAAACCTTATTGAAATTAGAAAACGAAGAAACATTCACTTATTTCAAATAGCTTTTGGAGCTAATCCCGCTATCCGTTATAATCTTTTCCTTAAAAAAAAAGGAAAAGGATTTCCACTTTTATCGGGGCTAAAAACCGCAGTTCAAATTATGGATTGCGGTTTTTTTATTAACTTTACTTAAACAATTCTTAAAAATGCAATCAACCGCCACCACAGTTTCCGCTTATTTAGAAGAAATCCCCGAAGAAAGAAAAGATACTCTTAAAAAACTTAGAGCAACTATTCTAAAAAATATTCCAAAAGGATTTGTTGAACAAATGACATACGGCATGATTGGTTATGTTGTTCCACATTCTATTTACCCAAATGGCTATCATTGCACTCCTGAATTACCGTTACCATTTATGAGTTTTGCTTCCCAGAAAAATTTCATCGCGATATACCATATGGGTATTTATGCTAATCCTGAATTACTGAATTGGTTTGTCGCCGAATATCCAAAACACAGCACACAAAAATTAGACATGGGAAAAAGTTGCATCCGATTTAAGAAGGCAAATCAAATTCCATTTGAATTAATTGCTGAGCTCGCACAAAAAATGTCTGTTCAAGAATGGATTACTTGTTACGAATCTCAAATTATAAAATCAAAATAACCATTAACTTAAAATTAAAAATCATGAACATCATCAAGAAAATTCTTTTAGGATTATTTGGAATCATTGTTTTGGCATTATTAATTGCTTTATTTCTGCCAAAAGAATATGCGGTAGAAAGAGAAATTACAATTAACAAGTCCAAGGACAGTGTTTTCAACTATATAAAATATTTGAAAAATCAAGATAATTTTAGCGTTTGGTCTTCAAAAGATCCTGCAATGAAGAAAACATTCACCGGAACTGACGGAACCGTTGGTGCCATTGCGGGTTGGGATAGCAAAGATAAAAATGTAGGTGTTGGCGAACAGGAAATCAAAAAAATCGTTGAAGGCAAACGCATCGATTTTGAACTGCGCTTCAAAGTTCCGTTTGAATCTACCGATAATGCCTACATGATAACCGAAGCTATTTCTGCAAATCAAACCAAAGTAAAATGGGGTTTTGAAGGAAAAATGCCTTATCCAATGAATTTAATGTTGCCGATAATGAATATGGAAGAAATGCTTGGAAAAGATTTGCAAGATGGATTGAATAACCTAAAAGCAGTTTTAGAAGAATAACCGTATTTTCAATAAAAACAAAAACCGTTTCGTTTTTAAAACGAGACGGTTTTTTTATTTGCAAAAAGTATATTATCTATTGGCTAGATATTCCAATACATTTTTCTCGATTCTTTCATCTATATTGGTGATATCTGCTTTTACAAATTTCTCTCCTAAGATATTTTCGTATAATTCGATGTATCTTTCAGAAACAGTTTCAATGTATTCGTCAGTCATATTTGGAATTTGTTGTCCTTCCAATCCTTGAAAACCATTTTCGATTAACCAACGACGAACAAACTCTTTTGACAATTGCTTTTGTTCTTCACCATTATTTTGTCTTTCTTGGTATCCTTCAGCATAAAAATAACGAGAAGAATCCGGTGTGTGAATTTCGTCAATCAAGACAATTACACCTTCTTTGGTTTTACCGAATTCATATTTGGTGTCAACCAAAATCAAACCACGACTGGCAGCAATTTCAGTTCCTCTTTGAAACAAATCTCTTGTGAATTTTTCTAAAACAACATAATCTTCTTCAGAAACAATTCCTTTCGATAAAATATCCTCACGAGAAATATCAGCATCGTGCTCTCCATTATCCGCTTTGGTAGTCGGCGTAATGATAGGTTCAGGAAATTTATCGTTTTCTTTCAAATAGTCAGGCATTGTCACTCCACAAATTTCTCTTTTGCCAAGCGCATATTCACGTGCGGCATGACCTGAAACATATCCACGAATTACCATTTCTACTTTGAAAGGCTCACATAAATGACCAACAGCTACATTAGGATCAGGAGTTGCAATCAACCAGTTTGGAACAATATCCTCTGTCAATTCCATGAATTTAGTAGCAATTTGGTTAAGAATTTGACCTTTATATGGAATTCCTTTTGGTAAAACTACATCAAAAGCCGAAAGCCTGTCTGTAGCAACCATAACCAAAAGTTCATCATTGATATTATAAACTTCTCTTACTTTACCGCGGTAAACCGATTTCTGGTTTGGAAAATTAAAATTTGTAGTTGTGATTGTATTGCTCATTATAATTGTTGTGTGTGTGTGTGTTTATTTTTTGTTCCTGCAAATTTAAAACTATTTCATAGAGTTACGCAAAGAACAGAACTCTTAAATTTCATTTTTATCTCTAAAGTTATTTTTTAAGCAATGTATCGTTGAATAAATTTAAGATTCGGCTGTATTCATCAACCCAAGAATAGGTTTCTTTAAAACCATGTGCTTCCACAGGAAAACTGGATAAACTCCATTTTTTCTTGCCTAATTCGATAAACCGCTGTGACAAACGAACAATATCTTTGTACTCTACATTGTCATCTACCATTCCGTGAAGCATCAATAAATCTCCTTGTAAATTATCTGCAAAATAGATTGGTGAACTTTTTTTGTAGGCATCCGGATCTGTTTCCGGGAAATTAAGAATGTTTCCGGTATACCCATGATTGTAATGTGCCCAATCAGTTACAGAACGCAAAGCAGCACCAGAGGCAAACTCTTTAGGAGTAGTCAGCATTCCCATCAACGTTATGAAACCACCATAAGAACCTCCATAAATACCAACTCTTGACGCGTCAATTCCATGATTTTCGACTAGATATTTCTTTCCGTCTATGTGATCTGTTAAATCTTTTCCGCCCATAAAACGGTAAATTCCTGTTCTAAAATCACGCCCGTATCCATCACTTCCTCTATAATCAATATCCAAAACAGTATAACCCAAATCAACCAATAAATTATGAAACATGTATTCTCTGTGGTAAGTACTCCAATAATTATGCGCGTTTTGCAAATAACCGGCACCATGAACAAACAAGATTGCAGCTTTATTCCCATTGGCAGTTTGTGGCTTGTATAATCTGGCATTTACAGGAGTTCCATCCTGAGCTTTAAAAGTAATTACTTCCGGTTCACGCCAAGAATATCCTTTGAAACTTTCCGATGTTGAAGACGTTATCTGATTTAAATTTGTATTCTTTTTATTAGGCGCTACATACAATTCCCAAGGTTTATTTTTAAACGAATAACGCACCAATAATGTGCTTTCATCTGGAGACAAACTCACTTCATGAGCGCCATCTTTAGTTAAAATAGGTTGTAAAACGGCATTAGAAACTTCCAATTTATAGAAATTTCTGTTTCCCGGATGCGTAGTCGTTGTGGTCAAATAAAAAGACTTTTTATCTTTTGACAAACTCACGTTACGCACTTCCCAATTTCCTTTGGTCAGCTGTGTTTTCTTTTTTGACTTTAAATTGTAAGTGTACAAATGAGAATAACCGGTTTCTTCAGATTGGAAATAAACAGTTTCGTTGTCGCCCAAAAATCCTAGCGTTCCTCTTCCGTATGAATTTGAAGGGATTCCGGGTCCGCCAATCCAAGCTTCATCATGTTGATAATCTAATTCCTGGAAAGTTCCATTTTCTAAATTTAAACTGACAATCCATCGGTCTTTGTTATCCTGACTCCTGATTTCGGCAATGGCATAAGAACCATTTTCATTGTAAACAGGTTCCTGAACCACAATTAGTTTGTTCTTTTTTTCTGCAGATTTTGATTTTTCATACAACTCAAAATATTTAGGAACATCCTGGATGTGGCTTAATGATGAAAAATTTACGAAATAAACAGAATCTTTGACAATGTTATACACTCCGAATTTGGTTGCTAACAGATTATCTACTGAAACTTTCTCCTTCGTATCTTCAATTTGATTGTACCCATCGGCAGTAATGAAAAGTTCCATTTTTTCATTCTTACGTTCTGAATCTTCTATTAATCTGAAAGTCGCAAAATTACCTTTTGGATCTACTTTTAAGTTTCCAAAAGTGTTTTTTCCATAATAATACGGTTTTGGAAAATCAGATTTTGTAGTTTTTGATTTTGCTAAATTCCATTTTTTCAACGCTTCTTGATCTCTGACAAATTGGAATAATTCCTCTTGTTGACTTTTTAAAAAAGATTCTTTTTCCACAGCTGTATCTTCTCCTTTGCCTCTTCTGAAATTAGTGATTTGAATAATCGACCCTTCATTGGTATTGAACTGAAAGAGGTTTTCATTTTGTCTGAAATAAAGTATTCCAGGCACTGCACCCATTTGCAAATTAGCAATCGGACTGCTTTGTTGGTAAAGTTTTTTTGAGGTTTTGCTTTTTAAGGAATACGAAAATAATCTTCCTTTATCGATATAATAATACAAATCTGGATTGGTTGTCTTTTTCAAATCTAATTTTGAAAAAGCAGCTTCATTTGGCGATGCTAATTCGGGTTTTGATAATCCATTTTTCCAAAAATAAGTACTTGTACCCAATTCATTATTTGGATTCCAATCAAAATAAACTTTTTGACCATCTAAAGACCATCTTTCACTTTCTGGTTGCGCACCAATAAAAGCATTGCCTTTCATGATTTCTTCCAGTTTTAGCGTTTGGCTTTGGAATGTTATGGAAAACAAAATACAGATAACAAGGATTATTTTTTTATTCATTTTACTATTTTTATTAAAAAAGGGATTCTAAAATCATTTTAAAAAGTACTTATTTAAAGACTTTTAACTATTTAATATTTGCTCTGCTATATATTTTGCAACTCCTTCATTATCATTAGTTGAAATCACTTCTAAATGAGAAAGTTTATCTTTCAAACTATCCGGTGCATTTCCCATAACTAAACCTTTACCAGAAGATTTAAGCATGTTTTCATCATTATATCCATCACCAAAAGATATTGCTTCCTGAAAAACAAGATTTTCTTTTTCTAAAATTTTTGCAATCGCAACACTTTTGTCTACTGATTTGTCCATAAATTCCAAACAAAGCGGAAGACTAAAAGCATGACTGAAAAGGCCTGTATGATTTTCTAAAATTTGATCTCTTAATTCAATTAATTTCGAATGTTTTTCGTGTGTGAAGAATACTTTTATAGCGCTCAAATCTTCTAAACTATCAAAATCCACAAGCTCAGGATGATAATTTACTTCTGGTTGAAATTTATTTAGTTTTTCATTATTCTTATTCGTTTGCCAAACATTTTCTCTGAACAATACTGTTGTAATTTCAGGGTCAATATCTAAAGACAAGACCGATTTAACAGCGTCACTTTCCATATTAAAAGAAAACAGAAGTTCTTTCTCAGGAGAATGGATGCGTGCTCCATTTGAGGTAACCAAATAAAGTGGAACATTCAATCCTGCAACGATAGGCATTGCATCCAAGTGATGGCGTCCAGTTGCTACAATTATTAAATAATTTTGATTGTGGAGTTCTTGAAAAACAGTTTTGGTATATTGGGAAATTTTGTGATCTGAATTGAGTAAAGTTCCATCTAAATCACTAATTACTACTTTAATTTTTTCTTTTAAAATCATTTCTTTTCGACTGACATTTTATTAATTCCAAATTTATTGCATTTTGAAGAGATACAAAAGGAATCGATTGATTTTTATTTTAATCCGTAAAGAAAATCCATTTTTACTTTAAAATAGTGAAGCGAAAAGCAAATCATTTTTCTACTGAAAATGAACTCGCTTTCCGCTTCGTAAAAACTTTGTATCTAAGTAACTTATTTTTTCTTAATCGTTATTCTCAATCATCTTATAGGCATCAATCACTTTTTTGACTAATCTGTGACGTACAATGTCTTTGTCATCCAGATAAATGATTCCAATTCCATCAATATCTTTCAAAACCAATAAAGCTTCTTTGAGTCCGGAAATGGTTCTTCGTGGTAAATCAACTTGTCCAGGATCTCCGGTAATCATAAATTTAGCGCTTTTACCCATACGTGTTAAGAACATTTTCATTTGGGAATGTGTAGTGTTTTGTGCTTCATCCAAAATTACAAAAGCATTATCTAACGTTCTACCACGCATGAATGCCAATGGCGCTATTTGAATAATTCCCTTTAAAATATAATCTTCCAGTTTTTCGTTAGGTAACATATCGCGCAAAGCATCATACAAAGGTTGCATGTAAGGGTCTAATTTTTCTTTCATATCGCCAGGTAAAAAACCAAGGTTCTCCCCTGCTTCAACCGCTGGACGTGTCAGTATAATACGTTTAACTTGTTTTTCTTTTAATGCTTTCACGGCCATAGCAACACCGGTATACGTTTTTCCGGTTCCGGCAGGTCCTACAGCAAAAACCATATCATTCTTTTCCATGGTATCCACCAACAATTGTTGATTGGGTGTCATAGGTTTAATGATTTTTCCTCCTACTCCGTGTACTAAAATTTTATCATGTCCCAAGGCTCTTCTCTCGTCTTGACCGTCACTTAGAATAACACGTTCAATAACATTGTCATCAATAGTGTTGTAACGTGTAAAGTGAAGCATTAACCGCTGAAAACGTTTTTCGAACTCGTCTAAAACCTCTTTTTCTCCAAAAGCTTTTAAAGTTGTTCCCCGAGCGACAATCTTTAATTTTGGGTAGTATTTTTTAATTGTTTCAAGATGAGTGTCTTGAGCGCCCCAAAAGTCTTTTGGAGCGATGTCTATGAGCTCGATTATTCTTTCGTTCAAATGAGGTAGTTTTAAATTAGAATTAATTTTTTTATAAATCAATTGGCTGTCGGGTATATTTCTTGTTTTTAAATAGAAATTGTTTTTTGTTTTTCGTTTTTTGAGTTTACTATTATTAGCTTTGCACTTCTCAAATTTAATAAAATTAGGTTTACATAACACCAAATAGTTATAAACAAATTTATGTCAATAATTACCCTAACTACCGATTACGGCTTGAAAGATCACTTTGTAGGTGCGTTGAAAGGGAAAATTTTGTCTGAGTATTCCGAAGCATTAATTATTGATATTTCACACGATATTGATCCATTCAACACGGTAGAAGCAAGTTACATTATTGGAGCATCCTACGCGAGCTTTCCAAAAGGCACGGTTCATCTTGTAGGAGTGGATATGGAATCGAATAAAGAGAATCAACATATTGTGATGCAATGGAACAATCATTATTTTATTGCCGCCGATAATGGGATTTTAAGTATGCTTTCGCAAAAAATTGTTCCTCAAAAAATGGTTGCAATTAATATTCACGATCGTTTGCCAAGTGAAGCTACTGATCTTGATGTATTTGTAAAAGTTGCCTGTCACTTAGCCAAAGGCGGTTTAATGAACGTCATTGGTAAAGAAATAAATACGATTAAGCAAGTTACAAATCTGCAAGCCACAATTTCGGATGATGGGAATTCATTAAAAGGTCATGTGATTTACATTGACCATTTCGGGAATGTAATTACCAATATTTCTAAAAAATATTTTATCGAAGTTGCCAAAGGAAGGCCATATGAAATTGTTTTGAAAACTAAAAATATTAAAACAATTTTGCCCAACTATTCCGCAATTGCAAGTTCAGATAAATATCCTATCAAGTCCTACGAAGGCGAAAAATTAGCCATTTTCAACGAAGCCGGTTTTCTTGAAATTGCAATTTTCAGAAGCAATCCTTCTAAAGTAGGTTCGGCAAATAGTTTATTGGGATTGAGTTATAGAGATATTATAATTATAAAATTTGTTTAAAGTTTAAGGTTTAAAGTTGCTCAACTTTAAACGTATTGAACTTTAAACTTTAAACAAAAAAAACAATGTTTGTAAGGATAGTAAAATTGAGTTTTCATGAGGAACATATTCCTGCATTTTTAGAAAACTTTGAGTTATTGAAAGATAAAATACGAAATGCGCCCGGAAATCGTTTCTTAGAATTGTATCAGGATAAAAATAATAAAAGCATTTTCTTTACCTACAGCTATTGGGAAACCGAAACTGATTTAGAAAATTACAGAAATTCCGAACTTTTTTACGATGTTTGGACATTCACCAAGAAATTATTCAACGACAAACCAGAAGCGTGGAGCGTGGATAAAATAGTTACTTTAGAATAAAAAATAGTTTAAAGTTTAAGGTTTAAAGTTGTTGAATTGGGAACTTTAAACCTTAAACATTTGAAACTTTAAACAAAAAAATAAATGAAATCAATAGTATTACGAGAGATAAAATCCTTTTTCGGTTCGCCTATAGGTTATTTAGTTATTGCCATTTTTCTAATTATTAACGGATTGTTTCTTTGGGTTTTCGAAGGAGATTATAATATTCTGAATACCGGTTTTTCTGATTTGACTCCGTTTTTCACTTTGGCGCCCTGGATTTTGATATTCTTGATTCCTGCGGTAACCATGCGTAGTTTTTCGGATGAAAAAAAACAAGGAACATTAGAATTATTATTGACTAAACCATTAAGCATTTGGCAAATCGTAAACGGAAAATTTCTTGGCGCTTTGCTTTTAATTGTAATGGCAATTATCCCAACATTCATTTATGTAGCCGTTATTTCTAATTTAGGAATACCGGAAGGTAATCTCGATATGGGAAGCACAATTGGTTCTTATTTTGGATTATTATTCTTGATTGCTGCGTATTCAGCTATTGGAATTTTCACATCAACATTATCTGATAATCAGATTGTAGCTTTTATTGTTGCCGTATTTTTATGTTTCATCTTCTATTTTGGATTTGAAGGTTTGGCTTCTGTTGTTCCAAATGTATCTTCCATAATCGCGTCTTTAGGAATGCAAGATCATTTCAAGAGCATGAGCCGAGGCGTATTAGACACAAGAGATATTCTTTATTTTACAAGCATAACCGTTGTCTTTCTTTCATTTACTGTTTATAATCTAAAATCTTTCAAATCGTAATGACTACTTCTAAGAAAAATAACCTAAAATCAGTATTGATTATCCTTGCAATTGTAGTGCTTGCGAATGTAATAGGAAGTTCCTTTTTTCATCGTTTTGATTTAACAAAAGATAAAAGATACACGCTTTCCCCTACTTCTTTGAATATCATCAAGCAAGTACAAAATCCGTTGTCTATAAAAGTATATATGCAAGGTGATTTGCCGGCTGAATTCAAACGTTTACAACAAGAAACGAAGCAATTATTGGAAGAATTCCAAGCATACAACAAAAATATTGTTTTTGAATTCGTAGATCCTTTGGAGAACGAAGACGCCAGCATGGACAATATTAAAGATTTGTATCGAAAAGGGCTTACGCCAATAAACATAACCGTTGACGATAAAGGAAAACAATCTCAAGCAATGGTTTTTCCTTGGGCAATTGCCGTTTATGATAATAAGGAAGTTAATATTCCATTGTTGAAAAACATTATGGGAGCTACAACTACCCAAAAAGTGATTGGATCAGTTCAGCATTTGGAATACTCAATTGCCGAGGCTTTGAATAAAATTACTAAAGCAAAGCAAAAGAAAATCGCTGTTATCAAAGGAAATGGAGAATTGCAAGATATTTTGATGGCTAAATTTCTTTTGCAAGTGCGCGAAAGTTACCATATTGGCCCATTTACATTAGATTCGGTTGCCAAAAGTCCAGTAGAAAGTCTGAAAGCTTTAGAAAAATATGATTTGGCAGTTATTGCAAAACCTACCGAAACATTTACCGATGCGGAGAAGCAGGTTTTGGACCAATTTATCATCAACGGTGGAAAAACATTGTGGTTGATTGACCAAGTTACAGCAGAAATGGATAGTTTGTACGATTCATCCGGAGCCACTTTGGCCTATCCAAAAGATTTGAATTTGAATGATATGTTCTTTAAATACGGAATCCGAATCAATCCTGATTTAGTAAAAGATGAACAAGGAAGTCCCATAAAACTGGCCACCGGGGAACAGGGAAGTGCGACTCAATTTCAGGAATTCAACTGGAAATTTGCACCTCAAGTGTATTCAAACAGTTTGCATCCGATTGTGAAAAATTTAGGTGGAATCAAATTTGATTTTGCGAGTCCAATTGACACCTTAAAAAACGGAATTAAGAAAACCATTTTGTTGCAATCGTCACAATATTCGAAAAAAATAGGAACTCCAACAGAAGTCAATTTGAATATCGTTACCGAAGAAACTTCGCCTGCTGATTACCTGAACAAAGGAAAGATTCCATTATCGGTTTTATTGGAAGGCTCTTTTCATTCCATGTTTGAAAATAGAGTGTTGCCATTTGAGCAAAAAACATTTCAAGCCACAGGAAAAGAGAACAAAATGATTGTAATATCAGATGGGGATTTGATAAAAAACCAATTGGATAAAAACTTTCAACCTATAGAATTGGGCTACGACCAAAGGTCTGGAAATTTGTATGATAATAAAGATTTCCTCATAAATTGCGTGAATTATCTATTGGATGATACTGGACTTATTAACATTCGAAGCAAAGATCTTGATTTACCTTTATTGGATAAAGAAAAAGTTTATGAAAACTATACCCGAACACAAATCCTAACTATCGGGCTTCCAATTCTTATTTTAGGTCTTTTTGGAGTCGTATTTACTTTCCTTCGAAAAAGAAAATACAGCAAATAGATGTTAATAAAAAAGTTTCCAAACTAGAATAGTTTACGATATATTTGTAAAATGTATCGTATTTCTGAATTAAAGAAATACCTTAAAAAATAAAACAAAACAGATGAAATTTATAGTATCGAGTTCGTACTTATTGAAACAATTACAAGTTTTAGGTAACGTTATCAACAGCAGTAATACTTTGCCTATTTTAGATAACTTTTTATTTGATTTAGACCATAATGTGCTAACGGTTTCTGCTTCTGATTTAGAGACAACCATGTCTGCTACTTTAGGAATTGATTCAGAAAGTAAAGGAAGCGTTGCTGTCCCTGCAAAATTGCTTTTGGAAATCCTTAAAACATTCCCAGAACAGCCTTTAACTTTTACGGTTGAAGAAAACAGTACGATAGAAATCAGTTCTAATTCTGGAAAATATGCTTTAGCTTATGCTCCTGGAGACGAATTTCCAAAATCGGTAAACTTAGACGATCCATCTGTAACACTTGTTCCTGCAGATGTTTTGGCAACAGCCATAAGCAAAACTATTTTTGCTGCCGGAAACGATGATTTACGCCCGGTAATGTCTGGTGTATTCTTCCAGTTTTCGCCACAAGGATTGACTTTTGTAGCCACTGATGCTCACAAATTAGTGAAATATGCGCGTACTGATGTAACCGCTTCTCAAGTGGCTGATTTCATTATGCCAAAGAAACCTTTGAACATCTTAAAAAATATTCTTGGAACTTCAGATGCTGAAGTAAAAATTGAATATAACGATTCTAATGCTACTTTTTCTTTTGACAATTATGTTTTAATGTGCCGTTTAATTGATGGAAAATATCCAAATTACGAAGCGGTCATTCCAAAAGAGAATCCAAATAAATTAATGATAGACCGTTCTCAATTTTTGAGTTCTGTACGTCGTGTAGCTATCTTTTCGAACAAAACTACACACCAGATTCGTTTGAAAATCGCTGGTGCTGAATTGAATGTTTCTGCTGAAGATATTGACTATTCTAACAAAGCCGAAGAAAGATTGACTTGTGATTATCAAGGGGATGATATGCAAATAGGGTATAATTCTCGTTTCTTGACTGAAATGTTGACTAACTTACAATCGGATATGATTATGCTTGAAATGTCATTACCAAACAGAGCCGGAATCCTTACTCCTGTTGATGGATTAGAAGAAGGTGAAACTGTTACCATGCTTGTAATGCCAGTAATGCTGAACAGTTAACATTATATTTTTAAATTGTTATATTTTGATTTTTAAAATTGAAATATAATACTTACCATTGCATAACAAATACGCTATTAACCAAACCATTTTTATATTTAAAAAACCGTCTCGATTTATTGAGACGGTTTTTTGCTTTTATTACTTTTGTATTTTTGTCATTCCGACGAAGGATGAATCTCATATCGTAATTACATCTTCAATGATTAGCTATGATTGCTCGTGTTAGTGGGTTTGCTTCCGTTCCTCGCAAAGACAAACTGAACACTGAATACTAACTAAATCACTCCCATTTTTTTCATCAGGAACGTAGCACTTCTGTTTTTACAAATTCCGTCTCGAAGTTTGTAGTCAAAATGGAGTTCATTATTGATAATTTCTACTTCAAAACATTTATTAGTCAATATATTTGGGTATTCATTTGTAGTCAGGCAAACTTCAATATCGTGTGTAGCAATGGCTCCAACTGCTTTTTTACCAATCACTTTTTTAACTACTTCGATTGTTCCATTTCGTTTATCATCTGAATTGGTTCCGCGTAATATTTCATCTAGCAAAACAAAAGCGGGTCTGTCTTCCAGTTCATCCATAATTTGCTTTAAGCGTTTAATCTCAGCAAAAAAATACGATTCACTATCAGACAACGAATCCGATAATCGCATGGAAACTAAAACTGGTAACGGATGCACATTTGCTTGGCTGGCACAAACCGGTGAACCCATTCCTGACAATACCATATTAATTCCCAAACTTCTCAAAAATGTACTTTTTCCTGACATATTAGAGCCCGTTAAAATCATAAATGATTGCGGTTGAAAACACACATCATTCCCAATTCTGGTTTTTTCATTTAGTAATGGATGACTTAAATCTGTAAAATCAATTTCAAAATTCGTGTTCAATGTTGGATATACAAACTCCGGATTATTATAAGAAAGATTGGCCAAACTGTTCAACATTTCGAATTCACCGATAACTTCCAACCAATCTTCCAACGCCGCCCTATGGTCGTTTTTCCATTGAACTAAAGATTTTAAAACATGCAGATTAAAAAGAAAAGTTCCATTGAATACAACAGCGGTTACTAAATTCGAGATACTGTCCATTTTCGAAAATAAATCGGCTAATTGTTTGAAATGAACGCTGGCATTTTCTTTTTTAAAGGTTAGTTTTTGTTGTAAATCGATTAGTTTTTCCGACTGAAAAGACTCTTCTTCAATCTTCTGAAGCAACAAACTATATTGATGAATGGTTTTATCAATATTAGTAGAATTGGTAATTTCTATTTGAATTCGCTTTATAAATCGACCCAAAACGATTAAATTAAATACAAACAAATACGATAAAACAGAAGCAAAAATGATATTAGAAGTCACTAAATAGACAATCAAAACCCCAAGAAAAAGAAGTGGTGAAAAATAAGATATAAAAACACTTATTTTAGATAAAGGCGAACTATTAAATATACTCCACTTGAGCAAAGTCTCATAATTCGATTGACTATCATTACTTATTTTGGCGAAAGCCAAAAATTCCTGACGCCAATCTATTTTTTCAGATAATTCTTTTACTGCTTTATGATTTCTAACAATTTCGTCATTTGGTAAAAGCGTTAAAAGTTGGTTTGCCAATGTTTTTTTACCAATATAAGTAGCAGTTCTATTCAGGTTTTGGAACAAAGAATGTTCTCCGAAAATATCTAAATCATACGCATACGGATGGTGAAAATCATTGAATTCTTGTCCGTTTTCGAAAGGGATTTTATTTCTTTCCAGATAGGAAATTTCATTCTGATTGATTTCCAATAGCGCTTTATTGACTTGCTTTCGGAAAAGTAATTTGGTGTGAATGCGCATCAAGAATACAAATAATCCAAAAAGAAGCACTGACAAAACAATGAAAATAATTTCGCTGTTTTTGATGTAATAATACATGGATACCAAAAAAAATACAATAGCCAGCAATCGTAATATGCTTATACTATTGTACTTTTTATTAATTCCATTTAATACTGTTGAAAACGCTTCTTTTTTGACTTTGTATATTTCCATAATTCATTTGAATGAATGACAAATATAGCAAATTAGATCTCGGGTGAAAACCAATTTAATACACTAATCAACATGAATCGCTAAAATTGGAATATCAAAATTTGTCGCTATTTTTTTTGTCAGACTAGGTTTGAAAATCGCTTCAAAAAAACCTCTTTTATAGGTGAGCATCGTCAAGATATCAATCTCTTTATACATGATAAAGTCCAAAATTGTTTCTTTGACTTCATCGCTCGTTATCACAAAAAACTCTACAGGTTCATTAATAAATTCTTCTTCCCATTTAGCCACAGTATCTTTTGAAACATCAGAATCACTGGTTTTTACATAAAGACATTTCACTTTGGCTTTTGTTTTTTTAGCAATATCCAAAACCATTTTTAGTGCTTTTTTATCTTTGGTTCTAAAACGGGTTGTAAATCCGATGATTTCTATTTTTTTGAATTTTGCTTCAGCTGGTACACACAACATAGGGACATCAATTCCTGAGATTACAGCTCCCGCATTTGTGCCTACAAAAAAAGCATCCCATCCGGTAGCTCCAGAAGTACCCATTATTACAAAATCTATTTTGTCTTCTTTAATCGATCTTTTGATGTTAAAAAGTAAATCTCCATCCATAAGCCTGTGTGCCATTTTAATTTTATCCAGATGACGTTCTTCGGTTATGGCGCGCAATTTTGGGATTTCGTCCTTAAACATATCAAATTGGGACAACTCTAAAGAATCATAAATGACAGCATAATTTTCAGGAAAAAACTGATTGTCATATATTGGCAATTCAAATGTGTGCAATAAAACGAGTTCTCCCTGAACTATTTTTGCAAATTCTAAAGCATGGACAAAAGCATTTGTGGCGACTTCAGAAAAATCTGTTGGAAATAGAATTTTTTTCATTTTATTAAGTATTAAAATAGTTCATTTACTAAAATAAATTACTGAATTATTTTTTTCGATTCTTTAAATAATATCAAAATTAAATTCACTCGTGAATCGCCAGAATAGGCACATTGACATGAAATGCTAATTTTTTTGAAAGACTGATTTCAAATAATTTTTGAAAGAAATTTTTATGATACACATGCATTGCAATCATATTAATTTTATGTAAATCCATGAAATTTAATATTATACCTTCAACATCATCGCCTGAAATGGAATGCAAAGTAATATTGTGGTTTTTAATTAAATCATTCCAATCTTTCATGTAATCATTCTTACCATTATGATGTGGCGATTCTACACGCAAACAATCAATATGGGCCTGAAATACTTTGGCCAAAGCCATAACCCGTATAAAGGATTCAATATCTTCAGGTTTATATTCAGTAATGAAAAGTAAATTTTTTATGGGTTGGTATTTACAACGCTCAGGAATAGCCAAAACAACTGCTTTTACGTCATTCATCACTTTTGTGGCGACAGTCCCTAAAAAAGTCTCTTTTAAACCCGTCGCGCCTTTAGTACCCATGACTATAAAATCTATATTTTCATGCTTCGTAATTTTTTCGATTTCATGAATTAAATTCCCTAAAATTAAAACATGGCTAATTTTTACTTTACCCAAATTATTTTCTTCGGCAATATGCCTTAAAATGGGAACTTCATCTTTGTAGTTTTCAAAATTACTCAACTCTGTAACATCATAAATTTCATGTAAGTATTCTGAAACATTAACATAGTTCGCCTGTGGTAATTGATAAACGTGCATAGTAATAATTTCAGCATCTATAGAATCTGCCAATTTTAATGCGTAAATAAATGCATTTTTAGATACTTCTGAAAAGTCTGTTGGAAATAGAATTTTTTTCATAATATTTACTAATTTACTGCAAATCAATAATCTATATAAATTTACGAAAGAAAAAATAAAATAATATGATAATTATCAGTTTGGCTAATTTTTAACAAAAAATAAAGTTAATGGTTTAATAAGCAGGTCTTGTTGCGTTGTCAATTTTACTTACTTTTGCATAAAATTGAATAAAAATATGATACCTCAAGATTCCATAGTAGCACTGGCAACTCCTTCGGGAGCCGGAGCAATAGCCGTAATTCGAATTTCCGGCGAGGATGCCATTACTATTGGTGATTCTGTTTTTCGATCCATTAAAAACAAAAATTTACTAACACAAAAAACACATACGTTGCACTTGGGCCATATTGTGGACAATAACAAAACTTTGGATGAAGTCTTGGTGTCTATTTTTAAAGGCCCGAATTCTTATACCGGGGAAAACACGATTGAAATTTCCTGCCACGGTTCGACCTATATTCAACAACAAATTATTCAGTTATTGCTCCGAAAAGGTTGTCGCATGGCTGATGCAGGTGAATTTACGCTACGCGCATTTTTAAACGGAAAACTTGATTTATCACAAGCAGAAGCGGTTGCCGATTTAATCTCATCAGACAATGAAGCCTCGCACCAGATTGCGATGCAGCAAATGCGTGGTGGTTTTTCTAATGAAATAGCGAAACTGAGAGAAGAACTATTGAATTTTGCGTCACTAATCGAACTCGAATTAGACTTTGCTGAAGAAGATGTAGAATTTGCCGACA
This sequence comes from Flavobacterium sp. 120, assembly GCF_003633605.1. Classification (NCBI taxonomy): domain Bacteria; kingdom Pseudomonadati; phylum Bacteroidota; class Flavobacteriia; order Flavobacteriales; family Flavobacteriaceae; genus Flavobacterium; species Flavobacterium sp. 120. Next base: position 1,707,610 of record NZ_RBKZ01000001.1, read on the forward strand.
GAACACAATTTCATGAATTATTAAACAGAATTGAATTTGTTCTAAAACGATTAATCGATTCGTTTGCGGTGGGGAATGTCATCAAAAATGGAATTCCAGTAGCTATTGTTGGCGAACCTAATGTAGGGAAATCTACTCTTTTGAATGCTTTATTAAATGAGGAACGCGCCATCGTTTCGGAAATTGCAGGAACAACACGTGATACTATTGAAGATGAATTAGTGATTGGCGGAATCGGATTTAGATTCATCGATACGGCTGGGATTCGTGAAACTCAAGATGTGGTGGAAAGCATTGGAATCAAAAAAACGTTCGAAAAAATAGAACAAGCTCAAGTAGTCGTTTTTCTGTTTGATAGTTCGGAGTTTAAAGTTTCAGGTTTAAAGTTGAAAGTAGAATTGGAGAAAATTAAAAATCAATTTCCATTGAAACCGCTTGTAATTATTGGTAATAAAGCCGACAAACTAGAAGACAGTGAAATCCAAAATATAAAATCTGAAATTCCCGAAATCTTACTTATTTCTGCAAAAGAAAAACTGGGCGTTGAGGATTTAAAAAATCAATTGTTATCATTTGTCAACACTGGAGCATTACGTAATAATGAAACAATTATAACTAATACAAGACATTACGATTCATTACTGAAAGCTTTAGATGAAATACAAAAAGTAAAATACGGACTGGAAACCAACTTGTCCAGCGACTTGATGGCTCTGGATATTAAAGAGTCCTTATATCATTTTGGGATGATAACCGGGCAAGTAACCAATGATGAATTGCTTGGTAATATTTTTGCTAATTTCTGCATCGGAAAGTAGCAAAACAAAAAATCCCAAAACAACATCAAACAAACGAGTTAAGATATTAATAAACGATATCTTAACTCGTTTTTATTTATGCTCTGTTTTGAATACTCCCGGATTAATTTTTTAGCCTAATTTATACAAGTATAACCTAGACAATCAAAGTTATTAATAACGTCTCTTGGTTTTAAATAAGAAGCCTCAACTCGCTATATTCTGTTACAATGCTCTAAATTAAAATTGAGTTTATAATCCGGAAGTTTTTGAATGATTCATATTAATAATCGATTCAATTTTATTGCATAACTAATATTTTATATGAATAAACTGTAAAAAAACTAAAATCACATTAAAAATAATATTTTTATTTAGTAAATTTACTACTTACACAATGTAAAGCATACTTCAGGATTGACATGTATTCTAGAAAAAATAATTTTATAAACATGAATGAGCAATCAAGATTAAAAGAATTATACCGTTACAATATACTCGATACCAAACCCGAGGTAGAGTTAGATGAACTAGCAGAGATTGCATCTATTATTTGCAACACTCCTATCTCATTAATAAGTATGGTTGACAAAAAACGTACCTGGCATAAATCAAAATATGGATTCGATGTTGAAGAGGTCCTTAGAGGAGATTCATTCTGTCAGCATGCATTACACAATTCAAAAGAAGTGTTAGTGGTTGAAGATGCCCAACTAGATGAAAAGTTCAGTAAAAGTCCTTTTACGAAAGGAAATAATGCAATACGTTTTTATGCAGGAGCCCCTCTAGTTACGCCAAATGGCTATGTATTAGGCACCTTGTGTGTAGTAGATACACAACCAAAAACAATATCTGAAGTTCAAAAAAAAGCATTACAAATTCTCTCCAAAAAAGCAATGGAGTATCTTAATTCAAGAAAACTTATACTACTACAAAACAGCAACATAGAATTAAATGCACATAAACTAAAAAAATTAACAGACCTTGCTCCTTGCATCATCTACCAGCTACAAATGTCTGAAAAGGGTAAAATGAAATTTGATTTTTTAAGCGCAGGAATTAATAGTGCGCTTCCATATTTTAGCGCAAAAGTTAAAAAAGAATCTCCTGAATTTTTTTTCGATTATATACATCCCGATGACTTGCCGTACGTAAAACAAAGTATAATAGAATCCACTACTGCTCTAACTGAATGGCACATTGCCTATAGGGTAAAAATTTCTGATAATAAAACGGAATGGCATTTGGCTAGAGCCTTACCTGAAAAAACAAAAGAAAAAACTGTTATTTGGTATGGTACCATTCAAAACATAACTAGTATTATTGAGTACGAAAAGGCAATGGAGCAAATTATGTTTGATATTTCACATGTTTTAAGAAGACCAGTAGCCAATCTTTTGGGATTAACCACCATGATTGAAAATGAAAAATTTAACGAAATAAATTTTAAAGAATATGTTGGTTACATTAAAACAGTATCTGACGAACTCGATAACTTCATAAAAAAATTAAATCAAACATACAGGCAAAAAAATAAAAAAATAATTGGATACAACAGTAACTTGCCCCTAGCTGGAAAAAAATAATAAAATCTGAATAGATTATGACTGAGAAACAGTTTTAATTTATCACCAATTATTTAATGTCTACATCCTAAATATTTGACAGTAAAATCCAAACATTAATATACTTGCTTTTGAGAAGCTTATTGGATTGATAGAAAAGAATGAAAAATTAATATCATTCATTATTTAAATGCCATCAAATCTTTACTACTACAAGCTATTTATGCGTAAATTAGCAATCCTTATTACTTTTTTATAAACTAAACATTTACTATTATGAAAACTCCAGTTCTTTTTTGTTTGCTGTTTGCTTGTATAGGATTCCAAAGCTGTAAAAAAAATCAAAACGAAGAAGTCGTTAAGGCTAAACAAATCCTGGCTGAAAAACCGATAAGTGTCCAATGCTATAAAGCTTTGTATGAAAAGGATACTATAGATTTAAAAATGAACACTTTAAAAAACGGAAAAATAACCGGCGATATGGTGATGAAATTTTTTAACACACCCCAAAAAGTTGGCAAAATTGCAGGAGAATTCAGTGGAGATACATTATTTGCCAGCTATACCTTCATTCAGGGCGATAATAAAAAAGTAACATTTAAAAACCCAATGGCATTTCTAAAACGAGGTAACCAACTTATTTTAGGTAATGGAGAAATGCAAACCACTATGGGTGCAACTTATTTTGTCAAAGGCTCTCCTATAGATTTTGAACGTGTAAAATTTAAATTCACAACTATTGATTGTATCTCTGAATGATAAAACGGATAAGGGAATTCTATGTTTTTTCTGAAACAAATAATTAAACTAAACACATAAAAGTACTCTAGAAATAGAAAAAAGTTATAATTATACTTCTATTTAGTTTAGTATACAACTTATTATGTTTATTTTACTGTACTACCAGGCTATTCAATACAAGTCCGCAGGAATAAGTCCATAAAACAAACCCTTAAACGAGCTTCTTACAGTCGCTGTTTAAGGGTTTGTTTTATAAAAGGCCATACTCCTTTACGGGCTTTTCTTTACTATCCTTGACAGAGAAACTGCACACCCAAACAATCTGATTACCATAAAAATCAAATGATCAACCGCGAAAAAACAGTATCTTTAGTATATGAAAAAACATCACACTATTATTATAGCCGGAGCCGGTGGCATTGCCGAAGCTGTAGGTTTATTATTGATGGAATGGAGCGAAGTAACTCCTAGTCTTTTTATTGGTGACAGAACCCATTCAAAAGCAAAAAAAGTTGCCCAATGGATTCAAGAAGGAACTACAAAATCGGGATTTATTCAAGATTTTCACCTTGCCGAAAAAGACCTTACGGATGAAATGATAGCAATCTTACGTCAAGGAGATATCATTCTAGACTGCTTACCGGGTAGCCAGGCACCACGAATAGCACAGTTTGCCAAAGATTATAAGCTTCATTACGCCAATCTGACGGAATATGTAGCAGAAACAGCAGAAATAATAGCTTTGGCAAAAGATGCCAATACCGGGTTTATACTCCAAACGGGGTTAGCTCCTGGTTATATCGATTTACTCGCAAATGGTCTTTTTCAACAGTTTTGTACTGACTTTGAAGTAGATAAAGTTGATAAATTAGAATTTAAAGTTGGCGCACTGACCAATCATGCCGTTGCACCACATTTTTACGGATTTACTTGGAGTCCCGTGGGCGTAGCTACCGAATATATGGAAGATACCATTGTACTTAGAAACTTTATTAAAACAACCTTACCTTCTTTATCCGAAAGAAAAAACATTATTATTGATGGAATCACCTACGAAGAAGATTTGACTTCAGGAGGAGCCGCAGATTTGCCTGATGCATTATCTGGAAAGGTTTGTTCACTTGATTACAAAACCTTACGTCATCCCGGACATTATGCTTGGATACAAGAGCAAATTACTAATTTAGGAAATACTGCTGACGCAATCAAAGGTTTACAAGAAAAAATGGAAGCTGTAATTCCTCATATTGAAGATGACAAAATTGTTTTGTATGCGGCCGTAGAAGGCAAAGATGCAACTGGAATTTTGCGCAGACGAGAGATTGCAAAATGCATACTTCCACAAAAAGTGGGAAAACATCAATTGAGAGCCATCCAAACAACAACCGCAGCACCACTAGCTCAAGCAGCACAATTATTACTCGAAACTCCTCATAACGGAGTTATTTTGCAAAGCCAAATAGATTCAAAATCTTTTTTAAACGGGAATTATATTTTAAACGTTTACGGAAAAATATAAATGGTAAGGTATGGAAAAACAATATTCTGTTGCGATATATCCTTCGGAAGCAGTTATTGCTTTAGCTAAATCGATGAAAGAACAATTGGCCGAGGAAGTGGGCTGGTATAACAGTAAAAATTCTGTGGCTCATATTACGATTTGTGAATTCATAGCTACTGACGCTTCAATTGAAATTATCAAAAATAAACTAAACCTGTTATGTGATTCTTTTGAACCTTTTGAAATTTACCTGAATGATTTTGATTCATATTCCAATGGCGCTTTTGTTATTACTCCTAATGAAGATTCCAAAATCAAGCTAAAAGTGATAATGAAAAAAGTTACTCAAGCGCTTCGTTCCCTAAAAATGGAAAAAAGTAGTAATCCTCATATATCAATTGGCCGCAAACTTAAACCTGAAAATCTTGAAATAGCAAAACACTTATTTACGACAATAAACACTTCTTTTTTATGTGATACTATTGTTTTGCGAAAATTTGATGATACTATAAAACAGTTTGTAGTAACTGATTCCTTTAAATTCAACAACAATCCAAAAACAGAAGGTATACAGGGAACACTTTTTTAGGAATATTAATCACTCTTCAACCAACCTGTAATACTCATTCTGGTATTTTGGGTTAGCAAAACTTCGTGAACCAGTTCGTCACTTTTAAAGAAAACCGTTTTTCCTTGTGTAGGAGCAATTTTTTGATTGTTATCTGCTTGATGAATCAGCAATTCGCCACCGTCACTTTCTTGCCAATTGCTATTTAAATAACTAATCATAGAGTATTTTCGGCTGGGATTGTTTTTGAATTGATCCAAATGCTTTAAATAAAAATCACCCGATTCATACAACGAATAATGAAATTCATAACCCGTTATTCCTGCATAACAGCTTTGGTTCAGATAGATAATAAATGCTTCTATTTGAGCAAAAAATTCGTTTTCGAATGCGTTGTTGTGCTTTTTATCCAACCAATAAATAGAATCACTTCGTATCGCGCCATCATAAGAAACTTTCTCAGAATTGCCAATTCCTGCTTCCATCAACAGGCTTTTCTGATTCAAAACAATCAAATTTTGTTTTAGATTATTGGCCAAATTGGTACTCAAAAAATGTTCGGATATACCTACCTTATTTTCAATATAAGTAGCAATCAAAGCTTCAAAGCTATTTTCCATGTCTGTTTTATTGACTGCTTAGACGGCCAACGGGACAAGGTAGACTAATAAAAACCGTTAGAGACTGATTATGAAATAAATAAAATTATTTATTTCTAATTCATTCTTTTCATTGTAATAAATTATAAGAAAAAAGGGTTTAGAAATGAATCCAAACCCTTTTAAATACTTATAATTTACTGATAAAGCTTCCGTAAATATCCTTGAACTGATAGCCTTCGGAGAAACGGTCTTTACTCAGTTTCTTGTATTCTACCAATCCCCAAAGAATAAATTCTTTCATGAAAAATTTATCTTCTTTTTCCAATTGCGGTTGGTATTTCTTGATTAAAACTTCAAGTGGCACAATACTTCCAAGGATTCTTTCATATTCCTCATCGGAACAATCATCTAATAATTCGAAACCACTTTCAGCAAAAAACCATTCAATGATATCTGTGTAAGGTGTTTTCTCGTCTTGTTTCTCTAATTTCTCAATTTTTGGAAAATAAGCAGGGAAAAAAGTATGAATGGCATCACCTAATAAATGCTGTGCCACAGCGGCCGCTCCTTCCTGCTCTCCTTCATAAACCAATTCTACTTTACCGGTAATAGCAGGAATAATTCCCATAAAATCAGACAAACGCAAAGTAGTTTTATCTGCCCCTGACTTCAAGGCTCTTCTTTCTGCTGTGCTTAATAAATTCTCAAAAGCCGTGATACTCAATCGGGCACTCACGCCACTTTTGTTATCAATGTATTCGCTTTCTCTTGCTTCAAAACTGATTTGTTCCAATAAATCCCTTGCCAAAGAAGGAACGTAAACCATATCATTTTGTACTGCATCCAGTTTAGCTTCTTGCTCCGTAATAGTTCTCGCAATTTTTATTGTATCTGGGTAATGTGTTAAGATTTGGGAACCTATTCTGTCTTTTAATGGTGTTACAATACTGCCACGATTGGTATAATCCTCTGGGTTTGCGGTGAAAACAAATTGCATTTCCAGTGGCATTCTTAATTTGAAACCACGAATCTGAATATCTCCTTCTTGCAAAATATTAAACAACGCTACTTGAATTCTCGCCTGTAAATCAGGTAATTCGTTGATTACAAAAATACAACGATTGGCTCTTGGAATCATCCCAAAATGAATCACACGATCATCAGCATAAGATAGTTTCAAATTGGCTGCTTTTATAGGATCTACATCTCCAATTAAATCTGCAACAGTAACATCTGGTGTGGCTAATTTTTCAAAAAAACGATCGTTTCGGTGCAACCAGGAAATTGGAGTTTCATCACCTTTAATCTCAATAATATCTTTAGCAAAACGCGAAATTGGTTGTAAAGGGTCGTCATTAATTTCTGAACCAGTCACAAACGGAATGTACTCATCCAATAATTCAATCATTTTGCGTGCTAATCTTGTTTTGGCTTGACCGCGAAGACCTAATAAATTGATGTTGTGACGAGACAAAATAGCGCGTTCTAATTCAGGAATTACCGTATTCTCAAAACCGTGAACGCCTTCAAATGTTGGCTTTCCTGATTTTATTTTTTCTCTTAGGTTGGAACGCAATTCGTCCTTGATCGTTTTGCTTTCGTAACCTGATTTTTTTAATTCTCCGAGTGTTTTTATATTTTCTATTTTCATTTTTTTACTTTATTGTTATTTATGGGATCAACTGAACACTAAAATCTGAATACTGATCACTTATTTAATTCTTTTCTTTCTATTGGTTTCATAATCTTGAAAAATCATTTCGCCCAAACCTTTTAATCCGGTGTAAAACGCTTTTCCTTGATTGGCTTCTGTAAATCGATCGACAAATTGCTGTAAATACGGATCGCTGGCAATCATAAAAGTTGTTATTGGAATGTGCAATTTTCTTGCTTGTTGCGCTTGGGAATAGCATTTATCCACAATATATTCGTCGAGTCCATTACTGTTCATATAATAGGAACCATCTTTTTCACGAACACAACTTGGTTTTCCATCAGTAATCATGAAAATTTGTTTGTTCGTATTTCGTTTTCTGCGGAGAATATCCATGGCTAATTGTAAACCGGCAACCGTATTGGTATGAAAAGGCCCGACTTTTAGATACGGCAAATCTCGGATTGCAATCGTCCAAGCATCATTTCCAAAAACTAATATATCTAAAGTATCTTTTGGATAACGTGTCGTAATCAACTCAGCAAGAGCCATTGCTACTTTTTTAGCTGGTGTAATTCTATCTTCACCATACAAAATCATACTGTGACTGATGTCAATCATCAAAACCGTACTCATTTGGGATTTGAATTGGGTTTCTTCAACAACCAAATCATTTTCGGTCAACATAAAATCAGCAACTCCATTATTGATTTGGGCATTCCGTAAACTTTCGGTCAAAGAAATTCGTTCCAGTCCGTCACCAAAATGAAATTCCCGAAATTCTCCCGTATGCTCATCTCCGTTCCCGGAATGTTTCGTTTTATGATTCCCGCTTCCCGATCGTTTTAAGTTACCAAAAATGTTATCTAAAGCTTGTTGCCGAATGGCACGTTCGGTTTTGGCTGTAATACCAATTCCAGAAGTTCCATCATCTTTGAGTTCATCGCGGATGTACCCTTTTTTCTTTAAATCTTCGATAAAATCATCAATAGTATAATGTTCATCGGTGAGTTTATATTCTTTGTCCAATTCACGCAACCAGTCTATTGCTTCATCAAAATCTCCCGAAGTATGTGTAATTAATTCTTTGAAAATCCCAAAGAGCTTATCAAACGGAGACTGAAATGGGGCTTCGTATTGCTTGAAATAAAATCCTTTTTTATTGTCATTTTTCATAGACTTTAAAATTACATCATTTTAAAATGTTGTCTATACAAACGTTTATTAATTTTTAGTTAAAAACATAAAGACAAGATGTAAACTGGATTTTATTCGAAAAGAAACTAATCAAAAAATTTTCCGTCGACATAAAACCAACTTCCGTTTTCGAGTTTGAAAGTAGAAAATTCGTGATGAATTTGTTTTTGTAGTTTGTTGTCCAAGAAATAAGCTTTGAATTCCACCGTATTTTCTGTAGCAGCGACAATTTCTAATTGAAGCCATTGATTTGAAGTTGCCCAATTCAGAATTTCAGATTTCGAATAGTATTTTCGCTCTGAAATATGGGTTGTTGCCAATAGGTAATCGGCGGCATGGGTTGCGTAAGCCGAGTAGCGGGAACGCATTAATTCTAAAGCTGTTGGTGCTTTTTCAGTTCCATTAATAAATGGTTCACAACATTCATCAAAGTTTTTTGGAGAACCACAATAGCATTTTATTTTTGTCATTTTATATCAAAAACTATTAAGAGCTATACATTACACTTGTCCGTCAAGTGCAATTATCTTTTGCTGCAATTGATTCAATAGTACCTGATACTTACTAATTTCGATTAGATCTTCATCTTCTTCTGCAAAATCCAGCAGTTCATCTAAATCTTCACTGACATCAACTAATTTATTATTAGCCTCTCTCCCATTTCTACTGGCAATCAAATCAATTATTTCCTGAACACCTTTTTTTAGCTCCGCAAATTTATTGTTTTCCATCTTTAATTATTTTCTGAATCCTTAGTCTCGTTAAACTTTTTGGTAATTTGTTTTAGCTTTTCTTTGCGCAACATTTCGGCTTGTTTTACTTTGTCCTGCGCTTTATGCAACTTGTCATTGTGCTTTTTTATATTTCTTTCGTTATTTCTACCCATGTCATTTTTTTTTAAATTATCAAATTAACTATCTAATCTGAGAACTCCTGCAAAGTTCGGGTTATTTATTGAAATTCAAATTGTTTTTAATTGGAGAGTTTAACATTTTGAAAATACTCGGTTTAAACCTCTTTTCTATTGACTCTGATTATTTCTGTTTTTTTTAACAAGACATTATAATTTTTCTTAAAAATATTAGTTTTTATATAATTTTTGATGTGACAATGAATATAAACAATCATATAAGACATTTTAAAAGGCTAAAAACTAAGAATTTAACTATAATACTAAAATATTATGGTGTTCTATTATTTTTATCTATATTTATTTATTAAAAAATTAAGCTTTCTCTATCCCTCCAACTAGCACAAATGGACAATAAAAAATACCCTAAATTTATCAGTTGGTTCTTAAATAAACCGAAAACTACGGGCTTCATTACGTTCTTATTTCTCAGCTATGTTGTAGGATTTCTTGTGTATCAGCAATATCAACTTATAAAAGAAGATGAGCAAAGGGAAATGAACAATATCCTTCATATTGTTAATCAAAATTTAGAGCAATCGCTAAAAAACTGTTACACAACCACCTTAACATTAGCATTAACCATCAATGATAAAGGTATTCCTGAAAACTTTGATTATGTAGGCAAAAAGCTGATGGAATCAAATAATAGTATCAGTGCCGTACAATTGGTTCCAAACGGAGTGATAAAGTATATCTATCCTATGAAGGGTAACGAAGCAGCTATTGGTTTAAATATTTTAAGAACTCCTCATCTTAAAGAGGAAGCTTTGAAATCTGTTGCCTCTCAAAAAATGTATTTTGCCGGTCCTTTAAAACTAAAACAAGGCGGAATGGGAATTGTGGGAAGATTTCCCGTTTTTCGAAACAATATTTTTTGGGGATTTTCTGCTGTAATTATTAAGTTAGAAGATTTATTGAAATCTTCAGGAATTAATACTGTTGATGATTCAAAATATTATTTTCAGTTTTCAAAGGAAAATATAGTCACCAAAAAGGAAGTTTTTTACTTGCCAAACAAAAGTGATTTTTCTAAAAAATACAATATCTCTACAACTATTCCTGATGGAGATTGGAAATTATACTTAATATCTAAACATCAGAATTATTTTTATGCACAAATTATAATCCCTGGCATTATAGGTCTGATTTTAGCTGCGCTTTTTGGTATTTTGATTTATACTTTATTAAAAATTCCAGAAGAACTTCAGTCTCTGGTAAATATTCAAGCCACAAAACTTTTTAATTCTGAAATAAAATTTGAAGCAATTTTTGATCAGGCAGCTGTAGGAATAGCGCATATAGATTCATTTACAGGTAATTTTATTGAGATAAATAATCAATATTGTAAATTATTGGGGTATTCCGAACAAGAAATGAAAGAGAGAAATTTTCAATCGATAACACACCCAGAAGATTTAGAAGAAGATTTAATGAATTTAGAAAAACTCCGAGATGGAAAAATCAAAGAGTATTCTATGGAAAAACGATATTACACAAAAGCAGGTGCCATTATCTGGATAAATCTTACTGTATCGCCACTGTTTAAAAAAGACAAAAAAGTAACGACCCACATTTCTATAGTTGAAGATATTTCATTAAAAAAAGAAGCTCAAAAATTAATCAAAAAAAGTGAAACCCGATTCCAAAGTCTATTTGAAGATTCCCCAATCCCTTTGTGGGAAGAAGATTTCTCCGAAGTTAAAAAGTATCTTCAAAAATTAAATCTTATCAATGAAAGTCCGGAGACCGTTTCTCTTTATCTAAAAATGCATCCTGATGTGGTTCATCAATGTATTGATTTAGTAAAAATCATTGATGTCAATACAATGTGTTTGAGCCTACACAAAGTCAGCACTAAAAACGAATTGATTACTGATCTTTCACAAATCATCGATAAAGATTCGATTCCCGATTTTACAAAACAACTGATTGCCATAACACAAGGTGAAAAACAATTAATTATTGATACCAAAATAAAAAATAAAGATGGCGAATATCGTGACGTAAATTTAAGATGGAATGTAATTCAGGGATATGAAAAATCGCTGGAAAGAATCATAGTTTCCACAGAAGACATTACAGACCGAAAATTATCCGAAAACATAATTCTTTCATCGCAACAAAGAATTGAATCCTTAATAAATACTATTGATGGAATCGTTTGGGAATGTGATGCTAAAACATTTGCCTTTAATTTTATAAGTCAAAAAGCCGAAAAAATATTAGGCTATACCGCAGAAGAATGGCTGTCGAGTAAAACTTTTTGGTCAGACCATATTCATCCGGAAGACAGACAGTGGACAATCGATTATTGTACTTTAAAAACAAAAGAAAATTTAAATCATGATTTTGAATATCGGATGATTGCTAAAAATGGAGCTGTTGTCTGGTTAAGAGATATTGTAAATGTAATTTCCGAAAATGACCAAGCTCTTAGTTTGCGAGGTATAATGATTGATATTACAACTACAAAAGAAGCCGAAAAAGATTTAAATGACTCTTTCAATTTAGTAACCGAGCAAAACAAAAGACTGCTTAACTTTTCCTATATAGTATCTCACAATTTAAGATCGCATACCAGTAACATCGCGTCTATTATGTCATTGATAGAATCTTCGGAATCTGAAGAAGAAAAAGATGAGATGATTCAATTATTAAAATCTGTTTCGAATTCCTTAAACGAAACCATGATTCACCTTAACGAAGTCATAAATATAAGAACCAATATTGGTCTGGTGTCAGAATCATTAAACTTACAGCAATATTTAGAAACTGTTCAAAGAGTGCTTTCTGAACAAATAAGCTCAAAAGATGTTTCTATTTCTACCATCATGCCAGATGATGTGATGATAAATTACAATCCGGCATACCTCGAAAGTATACTTTACAACATAATTTCTAACTCTATCAGATACAGTCATCCAGAACGAAAACCCACGATAATCATTAAGTGGATAACTGATGACGAAAACAAAATCCTTCAGATTTCAGACAATGGTGTTGGGATAGATCTTGTTAAGAATGCTGATAAAATTTTTGGAATGTATAAAACATTCACTAATAATGCTGATTCAAAAGGAATAGGATTATTTATTACAAAAAATCAAATTGATGCCATGGGCGGAAATATCACTGTGGAAAGTGAACCCAATATAGGAACAACATTTAAAATCTATATCCAATGACAAAAAAAGCAATCTGGGTAATCGACGATGATGCAATTTATCAAATCATCATAAATAAAATCATTCAAAGATCTGAAATGTTTTCAACCATTACTTCTTTCAAAAATGGAAAAGAAGCAATAGATGCTTTGCATGATACAGTACATAATAAACCGGATAACACTGACGTACTTCCAGACATAATCCTATTGGATATTAATATGCCAATAATGGATGGATGGGAATTCATGGAAAAAATGGGACTGCTAAAATCTAAATTCAGCAAAAACATCATCGTATATATTGTAAGTTCTTCTATTGCCACTGAGGACAAAAACAAATCAAAAACGTATTCTGATATTTTAGGTTACTTATCTAAACCGGTCACCATGAATGATTTAGAATTAATTACTTCGAATGATTAAAAGACAGCTATTTGAATAAATAATTACTCACCTTTATTTCAATTCTCTTTTTATTTCTTCCAATGATTTATTGGTAAAGATTAATTCATCTATGATTTTTTTTCTTAAAATATCCAAATCATCATAATCAAAATACTTAGCCCAAGAAGTCAGCGTAAATAAATTACGAACTTGCTTAATTCTTTTTGTAGTTTCAAAACTAGTTCTAAGAATGGCTTTATTATCATAATTTGGATTCTTTTTATGCTGATAATTAACCGTTTTCTTCAGATAATTTGCCTCTAAATAATATAATTCATCGAGAGCATTGTCAGGATAAAAATTAGTCCAAGGTGCAAAACCTAATTTTATTTTAGAATCGGTTTCTGGTTCTAATGGTTCTAAACGCCATTTGCTGTTCGCCAATCGTCCCCAATGATTTGACAATCGATACATTCCATCTTTAGTATAAAAATATTTACTTCCTGATTTGCTGTCATATTGAAGTTCTAATCCTTTTATGCTCTCCAAAGACGCTTCGTGAAAGACACAAAAAGTATTTTTGAATGAATTGGGGTTGGGACGAAATATTTTTTCCATTAAACAAAGGTAATCAGAAAGTCTAAAATTGAACAAGACAAGTAATATTTGATTAACTTTGCCAACTAGAATTAGTAAAAATAAATTGATTATGACCAAAGCTTCTGAAGAAAGAATGTTACAAAAAGGTGTTTATACCGGAATTATGGAAAAAGATGAGAACAACAACTTTTTTTGTGGTGAATATCTTTTAGACTATAAAATGGCACAAAAACATACTGTTGGTGATTGGATTACAATAAAATCAATAATTGAAAACCCAAGCGATATCAGTTATAACAAATATCCAAAAAAATCGAAAAACTTCGATAAAGCTAATAATAAACCTCAGCAATAATATTTTTGCATGCTACTTTTTTAAGCAAAAAATAGAAATCAAATTCTTTTTTTTGAATATTTTTTTGTCACAAACTAAAAATTTAAAAAAAAGTGTACCTTTGCAAAAAATTTGTCGATTTTGAAATCAAATTACATTGATTTAATAGTAAAAGACAAGTAGTTACCTTATTTATGAAAAAAATAGTTGAATACCGCAAACTGCTAAATGTAGATAAAACTGCAGAGCTGAAAGATTTGAAAACGATTTATCGCAACGCTATGAAAGAAGCGCATCCTGACAAATTTCAGGGCGATGAAGATGGATTGAAAGCTGCAGAAGAAAACAGTAAAAAAATCATTGAAGCATACCATTTCTTGGTAAGCATCAATCCTGAAACGATTAAACAAAATTTACCAGAATATACGGAGACGATCTCAACTTCTACCATTACAGATTATAAATTTGTTGAAGGTAGATTGATTATCAACTTTTCAAATGGTAGTGTTTACGAATACATTAGTGTGCCTAAAGCGACGTATGTAAAAATGGTAAATGCTGATTCTCCTGGAAGATTTGCAAAAAGACATATCCTAAATTCTTTTACTTGGAGAAAAACAATCAACCAAGACTAGTTTTTTACAAAATCAAAAAAACAACTAAGCATCCTTCATCAGGATGCTTTTTTTATTTCACAACTCTGAGTTATTTTAATTTAACTTACTCACAAACAAATAGTTAAAATAACAAAATATACGTTTTGAATCAAAATTTAAAATTAAAGGAATCATCATTTACTTTACAAAACATCTACAAATAAAATACACGATACCTTCTAATTAAGAATGAAAAATTATAACAAAAATTTAGGTTGCAAAATAATTTGTATTTTATATTTTTTAAATACTTTTGCAACCTTAACTTAATTAACTAATTAATAATGAAAAAAATAATTTTATTACTTTCGGCTGCTGTTGTTTTAATTTCTTGTAGCAAAGTTGGCAAAGATGAATACATCATTTCGGGGACTGCAACAGGAATTGAAAATGGTAAAACAATTATCTTGGAAACACAAGATGCGAGTGGAATGATGTTACCAAAAGATACTGTAAAGGTTGAAAATGGTAAATTCGAAATGAAAGGAACCATAACAGAACCTGCTTTCTACACGATTCAATTAGAAGGAGCACAAGTAAAAATACCTTTCATATTAGAAAATGCAGAAGTAACTATCGCCATTAACAAAGACAGTATCCAAAAATCTAAAGTTTCAGGAACTTATAACAATGACGAATACGTAGCATTCAATGAAGAAATCACTAAAGTTCAAAAGAAACTTATGGATTTCCAAAATAAGAACATGAAAGCTATGGAAACTGCTCAACAAACTAAAGATACAGTTGTTATCAATAAGTTGATGCAAGAATTTTCTAAAATTCAAGAAGAAGTTGGTGTAGCTTCAAAAGCTAAATATGTAACTTATGCTGAAACACATCCTAAAGCATTCATTTCTGCTTTGATTATCCAAGGTATGTTAAATGATCCAACTGCTGATGTTGCAAAATCTGAAAAATTATACAACAGCTTAGAAGAGTCATTGAAAAAAACAAAACCAGGTATTGCTATTAAAGCTAAGCTTGCTGAATTGAAAACGCCAGCTGTAGGAGCTGCTCCAGTTGCACCAGCACCAGCTGCTGAAGCTAAATGAAGAACAGATTTTTCTGGTCCTAATCCTCAAGGGAAAACAATTTCTCTGAAAGAAAATTTAGGAAAGGTTACAATCGTTGATTTTTGGGCTTCATGGTGTGGACCTTGTAGACAAGAAAATCCAAATGTTGTAGCAATTTACAAAGAGTTACACAGCAAAGGTCTTAACATAATTGGCGTATCTTTAGATAAGGATGCCAAAGCTTGGAAAGATGCTATTGCAAAAGATAAGCTAACTTGGAATCATGTTTCAAATTTAAAATTTTGGGACGAACCAATAGCTGCTCAATATAAAGTAGAATCAATACCGGCTACTTTTATTCTGGATGCGTCCGGAAATGTAGTCGCAAAAGATTTAAGAGGTGATGCGCTTAGAGCAAAAGTTATTGAACTTCTAGCAAAATAATTGCATTTATACCTATAAAATAAAAAATCTCCCTAGTGGAGATTTTTTTATTTTATTCAATACCAATGCATTAAAAATAATAGTAAAATTAAGTGTAAAATTAGTTTGCAGAAACCAAAACTGTTTCTATATTTGCAACCGCTTACAATAAATAAGTGTTGTACTCAAAGGCTTCGGGGAGATACTCAAGCGGCCAACGAGGGCAGACTGTAAATCTGCTGTGTAAACTTCGCAGGTTCGAATCCTGCTCTCCCCACGATTGAGAATTCATTCAATCTCAAAACCCAGTAAATCTTATGATTTACTGGGTTTTTGTTTTTCTGACAACTTCAAAATATTCATTCAATCTTAAATCTTAAGGGGCAAAATCGAGACCCTAGAAAAAATTCAATTCTAGGGTCTCGCTTAATCTTCTTAAGGCTTGCAAACACTGTACTTCCAGCCTGTTCATTATGCAGTTCAAAAGATGTACATCTTGTTTGTTATTACTCAGTAATATAAATTGAATAATAATTAAAAGGTCACCACTATGAAAACAAAAATCACTTTACATTTTTATGCAAAAAGTACAAAAATGAATGTTAACGGCAATTTGCCTATTTATGTTCGGTTAACCATTAATGGCGAACGAACTGAATTTAGTTCTAAAAAATTCATAGACAAAGCGAAATGGTCACCGGAGCTAGCGAAAATGAAAGGGAACACAGAAGAAGCCCGTTCAATAAATAGTTATCTCGATATGATGAGGTCAAAGGTTTTAAGTGCCGAAATGGACTTAATTCATAAGGACGAAGATGTATCTCTCCAAAACGTACAATCGATAATTAAAGGATTGTATAAAAACCATAGAACACTTATTCCCATATTTCAGGATCATAATGACAAAATGAAAGAATTGGTGGGAAAAAAGTATGCATATGGAACTCTGCAGCGCTTTGAGGTTACTTTAAATCATATTCAAAATTTCCTGTTGTGGAAATATAATGCTTCCGATATTTTAATTAATAAGGTTGATCATGCAATGATAACCGACCTTGAATTTTATCTTAGAAGTATTAAAAACTGCGCCAACAATACAGCAGTAAAATACATCCGGAATTTTCGAAAAATCATTAAGATATGCCTGAACAATGATTGGCTGGAGAAAAATCCTTTTAGCAAATATGAAGGCAAAGTTTATGAAATCGACAAAGAGTTTTTAACAGAAGAAGAAATACAAAAGATTTATGCAAAAAAATTTATGAATACACGCTTGGAACAAGTTAGGGATATCTTTATTTTCTGCTGTTTTACCGGTTTAGCATACATCGATGTGCAGCAGTTAAGAAGTGACCATTTAGGAATAGGCATTGACGGAAATAAATGGATTTTTAAAAACCGACAAAAGACAGATACAAGATCTAAAATACCTTTACTCCCAATTGCAGAAGATTTGATTCATAAATATTCTAACCATCCTAAATGTATTAATGAGGACCGTATTTTGCCTGTACTAAGCAACCAGAAGATGAACAGCTATTTAAAAGAAATAGGAGACGTATGCGGCATCCAAAAAGAAATAACCTTTCACATGGCAAGACATTCCTTCGCAACCTCTATAACCCTAACAAATGGCGTTCCTATTGAAAGTGTGAGCAAAATGTTGGGGCATAAAAATCTACGCACGACGCAACACTACGCTAAAGTTCTCGATAGAAAAGTAAGTGACGACATGAACTTACTGCGTGAGAAATTTAGTTTACCAGTAATTAAACAAGATATAATTTAAGCAACCAAAACTTAAAAAGCATTGCAAGTAAATTGTAATGCTTTTTTTTTGAAATTCAGGTCCAAATGAGGTGTGTAATTCCCGAATTGCACACTATACTTCTTGATTCAGAGAATTGTATTGTATAGTTTTGTCACCACTTCCCCACTCCATTCCGACAAATCTCCACTAATACATCATCATGGAAAATCAAAGAACACAGCAGCGCATAAAGATGATTTACCAAATGCTTTTTGAAATGGCAACCGGTAATCTCACTTTTAGAATTATCAAAACAGATCAAAATGACGAACTCGAGAAACTGTCTGAAATACTTAACAATCTTGCAGGACAATTGCATGATATTATACTCCAATCAGGTCACGTTAACCCGCATTACAGTTATCAAAACTTGGTGCAAACAACATTTATCTTAGACGATAACTTTATTATCAACAATTTTAATACGCACGTACCAGAAGCACTATACTACGAATCTGAAGAATTATTTCAGGTTGACTTTGGAAAATTTATTGCGCCACAGTCCTTCAGTATTTGGAATCAAAAAAAGATGGAAGCTTCACTAGATGATAATTACCATAGCACTTTTCAGCTTATTTATATAACGGGTAATAATAAATTACTTCCAACTTTTTGCACCATATCACGACTGCGCTACAGTGACAAAATAATCGTAAACTCTGTTACTACCATCTTGCAAGAACTGCTGTCAGATACAAAATATGTGATAAAAACAGCGACAGAAAAACAATCCGAAGCAGTGATCATACAAAATCTTTATGATTACATATTAAATCATTTGGAGCAACCACTCCCAACCCTGAAAGAATTAGCTGTTCAGTTTGATAGTAATGAATACAGATTGAAATTTGGATTTCGCGAATTTTTCAAAACAAGTATCTATAATTTTTATCATGAAGAAAGACTAAAAAGAGCACATTTGCTGATTCAGCAAACAAAGATTCCTCTCAAGGAAATTGCCATAATGAATGGTTTTAACACCTACCTCAACTTTTATAAAGCTTTTAAAAAAAGATTTGAATATACTCCAAGTGAAGTAGATCGTGGTCCGAGTGCTGATGTTTAATTTTTAAATAGCTTAACATCAGTTTTGGATAACGAAAGTTCTGATTTGCATATCATTACAAATTTAAATGGTAGAATTTTACAAAACCAAATAAAAGCATAGTGATATGAAATATACGGAGAACATAAAAAATGGTATTGTAATTTTTGTAAGCTATAGCTATGCTTTTTTATTTATATATGCTGCAATTAGTAAAATCATCGATTTTGAAAATTTCCGAATTCAACTCGGCCAATCCCCTTTATTAAGTTCTTTTGCAGCTCTAATTGTCTGGACAATACCCGCAATTGAATTATTAATTTCAGTTTTCTTATTTTTTAAAAACCATAGATTAAAAGCGTTGTTGACTGCATACAGTCTCATGATAATGTTCACCACTTACATCTACATTATACTCAACTACTCCTCTTACATCCCCTGTTCATGTGGTGGAATCCTTGAAAAAATGGGATGGACCGAACACCTCATCTTCAATTTATTTTTTATAATAATGGCAGGGATATCCATAATATTAATTTCAAAAACAAAAGTGATGTATGCTACAATAGCTGCGACAACAATTTTAAGCATGTGTAGTATAGGACTACTTTATGTTATTTCAGATGATATTTCTCGGCACCATAATAGTTTTATACGGCAGTTTTTTCAGTCCGCTTCTTTAAACAATCAAACACAACTTACTTATAATTCTTATTATATAGCAGGAGAGGATAATGGCACTATATATTTAGGCAACACAACTAATCCTTTAAAAATAATTAGTATGGACAGTACTCTTAAAATCAATACAATAAAACGAATTACTTTAACAGATACCTCACTGCCTTTTCGCTCTGTAAGCGTAAAAATTAATCCACCATATTTTTATGTTATAGATGGAACGATTCCATGTATTTTTCGGGGAAATATTGCAGATTGGAAAGCTTCGCTCCTTTTGAAAAGCAACACTTATTTTTCACATCCGCAAATCGTTGATTCTACTACAATCGCATTCAGATCAGAAACCGAAACCGGGAAAAGTACAGTTGGTATCCTTAATTTCCAGAATAATGTGGTCAATTACGGGTACAACATAATGCAGCAACAAATAGACGGCAATTTTGACAGCGATGGATCACTACATTATGACAAAAAAACAAAACAATTCATATTCCTATACCGCTATCGGAACCAATATACAGTTGCCAATCACATGATGAAAGTCAAGTACCGCGGAAATACCATTGATACTATCTCAAAGGCACAAATTTCAATAGCAGAAGTGAAAAGCCGGGGCGAGAAAAAAATGTCTAAACCACCGCTGATAGTCAATAAAGGAAGTGCTGTGGATAATGGCCTTCTCTTTGTAAATGCAGGACTTATTGGGCGGTACGAACCCGAATCGATGTGGAATGATGCCAGTATTATTGATGTGTATAATCTAAAGAAGCGATCATACATTTCTAGTTTTTACATTTATGATGTGGATGGCTCCAAGCTCAGAAGTTTTATAGTACGAGGTAACAAATTGTATGGTATGATCGGGAGCAATATTGTCAGTTACAAGATTAGTGATAAAATTATTTCTCAAGCGAAATAGCAAACTTAAATAGTGCGTGCCGGACGCCAGGGGAAGACCGAAAACCTGTAAAAAAGAGTAGGTCGCTAATTTTAATTTTATTTATTATGAAAACAAATTTTTTAAAATTAATTATGCCTGTAGCAGTTGTATTGCTTGCCACCGGCTCTGCTTTGTCAACAAGTGCCATGAATAAAAAAGCTGATACCGCGCCGGTACAAGGCTATGTTCATGTGTTGACGGAAGATGATTGTGATGAATCCATCATGTGTTCTGACATCGAAGGTGATCTTTGTACTACAGGATCAGAACAGGTTTTTGGTAAAAATCCTGCAAACAAATGTACAGTTCGTTTGTTTAAAAACCAGTAATCGGTTTCTTTAAACAAATGCAATGCAGTCCATGATGGACTGCATTGTTTTTTATTTTCATCTGGGTGTAAAATCAGTTTCCATCCAGTAAACCGTAGGTGCGTTACTTAAGTAATAATCGAACCATTCTCTTATTTTAGTACTCAAATCCTTCCTGTTGGCGGTGTTCATTAGTACATGCCCTTCTTTGGGATAGAGGAGCATGATATGCTTTTTTCCCAATCTCCTTAACGCATTATAAAATGCAATAGACTGAAATGCATTTACCTGATTGTCTGCTTCACCTGACCAAGACAACAAAGGGGTAGTTATATCCTTGGCATGCAGCACAGGTGAGTTTTCCATATAAACGTTGGTGATTTCATAAAGCGAACCGCCCATTTGGTAGGGAAAACTTTCCATACGCCACATATTAGACATACTATTATTAGTATTATAATACAGGTAACTGCTCACCATATCACTTATCCCCGCTCCCGAAACGGCTGCGGTAAATAAATTAGTTTGTGTGATGATATAGTTCGTCTCATACCCCCCGAAAGAATGACCTATCAATCCCAGACGGTTGGCGTCTATCGCTTTTTCCTTAAGGGCAGCTTTCACTGCTGAACTGACGCATGCAACTGCCGACATCCCCACTTTTCCTTTTTCATAAACAATATCAGCTAACAAAACGAAATAACCACGCGCAGTATAATCTGTGATATTAAAGCCTCTGTTATTGGCTGTGGAAGGATTATGATACTGGTGGTATTTGTGCGATTGCTTCTGGTAAATATGCACAATCATTGGATATTTCTTTGTAGCGTCGTATCTGGCAGGATAATACAGTATTCCCTGTAAATGTTGTCCATCGGGCGCATCATAAAATATCAATTTTTCGCTTCCCCATTCAAAATGTTTTTGCTGAAGATTACTTTCAAACAAGGGAACCGATTTTGTACGACCCACTTTCTTATAATGTAAAGAGGGAGAGCAATCGTAGCTTTCAGTAGTATAGGCGTATCCATTCGCAGCTACAGCCTTTACCAATTGCCCCACCAGAAAAGCACCATCGTCCAGAAGCCGAATCCCTTTATCTTGATTGTATTCATAAAATGCCGTCGCACCGCTCACCAAATGACGCGAGCTGATAACCCATCCGGTGTTACTATCAAATCTTCCTGCCGTATATCCATTTTGATACAATTTTACGGACTGTTCATCTGTAGTTTCCACCACACGAAACACAGTTCCGCTTTCCCTGCCTTTAGTGAGCCGAAGTGCGTTTCCGTCTGGATCAAGTTTCCAAATATCGTATTGGTCGTAAACAAGCATACTAGCATCCTTGTCTTCCCATCCGGGATGTCCAAAGGGTTCTCCTGTAGCACTGTCATAAAATGAAACTCCAAGACTGCCTGTTACATTTCGATGTTTCTTTGTAAACAGATTGTATGTCCACCAATTGCCATCCCTGAAATAACCAATGTATTTTCCAGCAGGAGATGACAAAAGCTGACCATTGGCTCCCAATTGTCCCTTCAGCAACAATTCTTTTGTATTACTCTCCAAGTCCGTGATATAAAAATCACTAACAGCATTCTGCCGAAATTGAGGCTCTTCTTCCAATGGGTTGTTAGTGACGGCGAACCGTCCATTTCCCGCCAACAGCAATTTTGATTGTTCTTTGTTAGTGATCTGGAGAAACCTTCCCTTCTCCGGGAACCAGACCGCTACCCTATCCACATGATCATTACCGCCTGTCATTTCCCTTGAAGGATATAGCATCTTATCTGCGGAATTCCATACCTGTACTGAAGGAGGACTTGTCTGAATATCCTTCATTTGTAGGTTAAAGAAGATACATTTTCCCTCAGATGCAATCCGTAACGAACGCAACAATTTGCTATTGACCTGCATTGATCTCGGAAAGGCTGCTGTCTTTTCCGGTTCAAGACTAAAAAGTTCACGGCTACCGATACTGTAAAATTGGATCTGAGGATCTCTTCCCTCTGCATTAGACATCCATGCGGTCGATAATGATTTTTCGTGCCAAACAAGAGCAGAAAAAACAGACGAAGCACTTTGAGTAATTAGGGTACTGATCGGTTTATTTTCTAAATTCAGAAGAACTACAGAATTGGTATTTTCATCTTTCGTTGTACAAAGCAAGCTATTTCCAGACGGAGAAAGTTCCCATTGGTTAACACTGACAATAGTTTTAACCCATTCACCTGTGGGTTTGCGTATTTCTAAATACTTATGTTTTCTTTCATCATAACGTTCCAGAAGCAAGTACTTTTGGTTACCCGAAAACGTATAAGCAGAAACTCCTTCAAAAGATTGCATCTTGCCATTTTGGAGATAAATCAACTTAAAGTTTTTTTCTATATCAAGGCACGCAAACACTTGTTTTCCATTAAACTGCCCCTGTTTTGATTTAGGAAATACGAAACGCTTTCGCGTGCTGGTATTGGCTACAAAAAGTGTATCAGAACCGTTTTCATAACGCATGTAAAAACTGACCCAATCCCCTTTATCCGAAAGGGTATTCACTGACAGTGTACCCCAAAGTGGATAATCTTCTGCACGCAGTATTTGCTTTTGTTTACCCTGCCCCGTTACGAGGCAGCTAACGAAACAACAAAAATAAACCGTTAGGCGGCAGAAATCCAAAATAACACCCCGCCACATATCAGTAACCGGGATTTTGAGGCAAAAGATTGGGGTTAACCAATAATTCGGTTTCAGGTAATGGCAACAGACTGTCTGTAACCTCCCATCCGGGTTTTACCACTGATAATACCGCATTAACAGTCCCGTAGCGTTTAAGATCAAAGAAGCGGTGGCCATATTCAGTAAACAGTTCCACCCTGCGTTCGCGTAACACAGCATCGATAATCGCTATATCAGTTACCGCTGTGGTATTAACAAGTCCTGCTGCAGTACGAATTACGTTTAGGTCTTCTTTTGCTCCAATCAACTCTCCTTGTCTTGCTCGGGCTTCTGCACGTATCAAATACTGTTCACTAAGGCGTAAAACAACGGAATACTCAACCGAAGTACCCGAATTACCCTTAGTTTTATACTTGTCAGCATGATACCAAGTACTACTTGCTTTTGTAACCGCCTTTGTCCAAGTGCTTTTTCGCAAATCTCCCGCTTCAAATGCTGACATCAGCGAAGGCGACAGTGCAACCAATGGCGGTGGTCCCGCAGTAAAAATAAATGTCGTGGCTTCGTCAGTATTCTGTCCGGCCACACCCGGCATAAATTGCCAGATAGTTGTCGTGGACTGCTTTTTAAAGGTTGCAGCGAGATTGGGTACCGGTCGATACAAATCAGTATGGTTTAATACTGCCGAGGCCTCGTTGGCTGCTTCCGCCCAATTACCATTATACAAATATACCCTAGCTAATAGTGCCCTTGCGGCAAAACGATTCGGGCGAACACGATCAACGCTGATATAAGCTTCTGGAAGCAATGTGGAAGCTTCTTCAAGGTCGGCAATAAGTTTTGGATATAAATCCATAACGGACATCTTTGTGGCCTTACTGTTTATCCTGTAATCGGTACTGGTGATATAAGGTGTAGCTCCATAAAGCTGTACTAAATATAAATGCACCAATGACCTCGCAAACAATGCTTCACCGCGAAGCTGATCTCTATCAGTTTGTAAGAGAGCAGTAGATTTCTGTATACCCTCCAGTACCGCATTGCTACCATAAATTTGGCTGTAACTAGTATTCCATAACGTTGAAACATCTCCAAAAGAAGGAAGCAATGCATTAGCATAAAAAAAAGAAATCCCTTTGGTATCATCACCAAAATAATCCAGCTCGTCTGAATAAGCACCAATCGCAACAGACACTCCCGAAGAAGTCCCGCTGAAGATACCCGTTTTGCGCATCTTGGCATATACTTCTACCATGGCAGCGTTAGCACTCATTTTGTCCTCAAAAACGGCGGAGGCTGTCAATTGTGTAGGAGGTAAATCCACCGTTACATAATCATCACAACTGCTAAAAGTTAAAAATGTTAGAGCACAAACAAAACTTCTGGAGACAGCCTTTTGAGAGCCTGCCTCTATATAATTCCATAAATTCATAATAGTAGTCATTAAAGGTTAAAAAGTAAGTTGTACACCCGCACTAAGCATGCGCAACGGTGGAAGAAATCCTGTCGTTTTAAACTCAGGATCTGTTCCTTCATAAGGCGTAAAAGTCAATAGGTTTTGACCTTCTACATACAAACGACATTGCAGTTGTCCGATCCAGTTTTGTGGCAGATCGTATGACAGTGATACATTTTTCAACCTGATGTAGGACGCATCGGTAACCACGCCGTCACTCGCTTGGAAATTGTTGAAGGCTTTACCAGCATCAGAATTGGAATTGGTAGTGTACATCTGATAGGGTGTTATATCCCCAGCCTTCTGCCAGCGGTCTGTAACCGATACCGGTTGGTTTGATAATAATCCCGGACGTGCAAAAATATAATCGGTACTGTAATTTTGCTGTTTTACAAACTGAAAAAGGAAATCCAGCCTTAAACGCTGATAGCGCAACTGATTTTGCAACCCTCCGTAAAATGATGGATTGAAGTCGACTATGGTTTTCTTATCTTTCTCAGCCGTCAATACTCCGTCACCGTTTACATCTTCAAAAGTATAAGCTCCTGTCTCTGGATTGATACCCGTGTAGTGATACAACAATTTTATGTTTATTGGCTCTCCTATTACGAACTGATTTCTATAAGTAGAAGCTGCAAGGTTTGGGAACGATACCAACTTATTTTTCATAAAGGAAATATTGAAATCGGTAGTCCAGGAGAAATCCTTCTTTTGTAAATTAACAGTGCGCAAACTCAGTTCTGTACCGGAGTTGACAACAGTTGCATCAAGATTGGCTTGTATAGAAGTAAACCCCGTGGTACCCGGCAGTGGGACTCCTACCAACTGGTTCGATGAGCGATTATCATACCATGCCCAAGTGAGGAAAATACGATCTTTGAGAAAACCTGTTTCTAGTGCAATTTCCAGTTTTCTATTGGTTTCCCAGCCAAAATCAGGATTATATAACCGTGTGGGTTGAATACCCGTGATACCTTGATACCCATTTGAAGTGGTGCTGTAAGTATCCAAAAACTGGTAGTCTCCAATTTGGTCACTGCCCGTTGTTCCATAACTGACTCTTAGTTTTCCAAAACTTAAGATACTGTTATTTGTAAAGAAGGCTTCCCGAGAAAACAGCCATGCAGCGCCCACAGCTCCAAAAGTAGCAAACTGTTTTCCGGGACCAAATCGGCTTGAACCATCACGACGCCCGGTTAAGTTCACAATATAGCGGTCTTTATAAGTATAGTTTGCCCTTGCAAAGAAGGCCTGATATTTGTATTGCGATGCATCATCCGCCGCGACATAAACGGCACTTGCAGCTGCAAGTGTATTCAACAGACTGTTGCTTGTAAAACCATCTGCAAATAATAGCAACTGATTACCTTCTTGCTGTTGGAACGTTCCTCCAACCAAGACGGCAATCTTTGAATCATTCCATTGCCTGTTGAAATCCAATTGAGGCTCTATACTGTAGGACTGACGGTTATTGGTATTGCGATACAGTGAAGAGTAACTGCTGCCATATCCCAGTGAGGGGTTATTTAGGGTCGAAGGATTGGTTCTTCGCTCATTGTGACGCAAATCAGTAAAGCCAAAAGCGGTGCGAAACTCCAATCCTTCCACAATACGGTAGGACAACTGTGAATTAGCAATCAAACTTTGTGATTTCGCTAGATAAGAAGCGTACAATAATCGCAGTGGGTTATTCCAACTCCCATTTTCCCAATTCAATTTTCCTTCTGCGTCATACAAGGCTGGCGCATTGGGTGCAAGAATGCGGGAATCACGTGTCAAATCTGTTGCTGGTAGATCATTACCCTGCATAGTATATCCTACTGAAAAATTAGCACGAAAACGTTCGTCTTCTGAGGCATGGCTAAAGCTTCCTCGTACACTTGTTCTGTTGAAATTAAAATCTCCCGGGAAAACCGTAGTTTCTTTATGGTAGTTGGCTCCGAGATAAAACTGGTTGCGCTGGCTTCCTCCTGTTACACTAGTCTGTACATCGGTCAACTCAGATGTGCCACCAGTGAGTTCCCGCTGCCAATCGGTATAACGGGTTGGACTCCAAGTTCCATTCACATCGTAAGCACTTGTAGGGAATGTTGTGATACCGTCATTGGCAAAAGCCTCCTTTCGCATTTCCAAATATTGTTGTGTATGCATCAAATCCATAAAACGGGTAACAGTTCCAGTTCCACGGGACACATTGGCGGTATATTGTGTTTTTCCCTGCTTTCCTTTTTTAGTGGTAATAAGCACAACACCATTGGCACCACGAGAGCCATAAATGGCTGTAGCATCGGCATCTTTTAGAATTTCAATACTCTCTATCTCGGTTGGACTGATAATGCTGAGTGGACTTGCTGATCGCGGCAGTACACCAGTAGTATTGCTGTTACCAATGACTTCCGAAGCAAACGGAACACCATCTACAATGTATAATGGTTCGTTTCCCCCAGCACGCAGACTATTCTGTCCTCGTATCTGGATATCAAAACCGCCTCCCGCAACGCCTGTTGTCTGGGTTACGTTTACTCCTGCCATCCTGCCCTGCATAGTAGCAAGTACATTGGTTACAGGTTGTTTTTCTATGTCCTTTGCTGTGATTTTCGCAATACTTCCGGTGCGCTCGCTTTCTTTAACGGAATAATAACCCGCATTAATTTTCACTTCCTGCAGTTGGGTAGCATCCTCTTGTAGGTGTACGCTGACTACTGTGCGTCCCGCTATAGGAATATTTAATGTGGTATACCCTACGAAAGAAAATACAAGAATATCAGTGGCCGTGGCCGTTATACTATATTTACCTTGATAATCCGTGATGGTGGCTGTTGATTTTCCCTGAACCGATACAGTAACACCAGGCAGTACACCCTGACTGTCACGTACAGTTCCGATAATTACAATAGATTGTGTCATCCCGAGCGCAGTCGAGGGAATTACTTTATGACTTTCGATTTTTGACTTTACGACACATATCGAACCGTAAGAAAATAGTGGTGTAAAAATAAGGTAGACCCATAGAAAAATAGGAATCCACCATTTACCCTTGTAAAATGAAAATTTATTCATAATATTGGTTTGGTTAATTAAGACGTTAGTTTTTGTTTAGCTATTGGTCCTCTATGCAGTTGTCGAGACGGTTAGAGGACCTTTTTTTGTTTTGTTTTTAATAGCCTGCGCTGAAATACTAATTCAAAATAAAGAAACAGCGCAAACATTAAGTAAGTAGTATTTTGTATTTATTTCATAGGCATGCGGGTTTTAGCGGTTAAAACTGCTGCGAGACTATGAAAAAGGATGAAGAAGTGCTAAGAATCTAAGGAAAGTATTGTGCCTATTGAAAATAAAAAGGCATGGAACTCAGCATAAACGTCTCTGGTACTTGGCATACCTACCACGAATAAGTGAGCCCACGCCTATAGACGTGAGCATCTTACTTATCATCTCGTGGTTTTAAACTGCCAAGTTTCGAGCCGAGATTCAAAGCGAATGCTTCAAATGTTTTATATGAAGAATCGCAAATATATGTATTCAAAAGCAAATATAGTAAAAACATATTGAATATGGACTATAGTCCATTGATAAAGATTAGAATTATATGGCTCTTTGTAAATATGATAAGTGAAATAGATAAATATATAATTCAGCGCGTTAGAGAGATTAGGGAGTCACAAGGGTTAACCCAAATGGATCTATCTCTTAGACTTGGCAAAGGTGTTGGTTTTATTGGCGACATTGAAGCCCCTTCTAAAAAAGCAAAATATAATGTCAAACATTTAAATGACATTGCCAAAATATTTGGTTGTTCTCCCAAAGAATTTTGGCCAAATAAACCACTATAATATGAAGATGCCGAGAAGCATCTTTTTTATTTTTAGAAAACTCCCGAATTGCATATTGAATTTCCGGAATTGCATAACGCATAGAAAATAAAAAGCATATTTTGAACTTAATTAAAGATTCAAAATATGAAATGGTATGAAATTATAGGACTAATTCTGGTATGGGTTTTAGGTCTTTATGTATCAGGGAAGTTTTATAAGCACTCGAAGAATAGGCATTATAATAATAGCTGGAAGAATAGGAAAAATAATCTATCTTAGTCACCACATAGGGATAATCTAGTTAAATATTCAGATTTTTACGGAATACCTGTTCCTTTCACCCCATTGAATTTATACTTATAGGGTTTTACAAATTTTCTTTAATTGTAATTAGTATGATTTGCCAATGATGGTATAATTCAAATAACTTGCTTTTCATTACGAAAATAGAGGTAATCTTATAATAATCCTAACTGATAGGAAACAAAAAAACCTATCAAATTAATGATAGGTTTATAATGTAAATGCTTTTAAATTTGTCTACTCAAATAACAGTAATTTACTTTTTTTCTGAGCTTTTGGAAGGTTTCAGCGATGGTGTATTGCCAGGTGTGCTTTTATTATCATGCTGACGTCGGTCAGGTTTACCTGTTGAATCTGCTATTCTTTTTGGTCCTGGTTTAAGTGCCATAATTTAAAAAATTTAGTTGGTTAAATATCTCAAATATAGTCAATTTTTAGATAGGAAAATACATATTAATCAATTCTCTTTGCTGTTAGCTGTTAGCTTTGATATACTTCTCTGTAGTTCCAGGCCACTTATGTCCCGCTAGCTCCTTAACTTGTTCCAAAGGCTGTTTCTTTTCATTTAACCAGTTACAAATAACACTCATATGGATGGTTTTGGGGTTGAGGTTCTTATCTGATACAAAGGCTTTAAGGGCTGAATTATTGCGTGGATAATGTCAGCGGTGATGGGTTTACCTCGATGGCGCAAAATTGCATTCGGTGACTATCATATACAACACCTACTATATCTCAAAATGCAAGAGTCCTTTTTATAAAAACACTAGAGTACATATGTTTTACCATTTAAATTTAAGTATTCAATTCTCGAATCACAAACTATACTGTTTGTGGCTAACTCGATAAAATTAAAGGTTTGGGGTCTTGATCACATCTGCAATCACAATGCAGTGGTATGAAATTATTATATCTATACTCGTTACAATTGCTGGTGACTGCATCCGGACTAAAATCTACGAGCATAAAAGAGCTGGTATAAAAACTGTAGTAGAAAAAGTAGAAAAAAAAATATTATAAGATTTTTTAAGGTCACCTGTTCCTGTAGACCTTTTGAATTAATACTTATAGGGTTCTGCAAACCTTCTCTATACCAGCTACACCTTGATAAAAAAATTTCAACATAAACAACGTGCGAGTACATTTTTCAATATTACGAAAATAAATGTAGTTTATTTATTTTCGTAATAATTTCTTACTTTTAACCAATAAAAAAAGCCCTCACTAGAAGGCTTTAGTTTTTTGACTTACAAGATTATTTCTATATGGTTTGTGTTTAACAGCTTATTTGTTCCATATAGAATTCCCCTAATTAACTTACTCTAACATCAACATTTACTAATGAAACCAACTCTATTGGTAATAGAGCAGGAAATTTAGATAATATACTTGAATATAAATCGACATCTGATTTTGGTGAAGTCACAGTTAATATTAAAGCAAATTTAACTTTTAAATCTTCTAATCTTGAACCTCTCCCCAAAGCATGAATATGAAAAGATGGATTTCTTATACCATTAGTTTGTTTCACTATTTTTCTAGTATCTAAAGTATCCCATTTTAAATCATTCCGTAGATCAGATTCTGTTTTAAATTGCTTTTTAGGAGAATTTGTTACAGGAAACTTACTCTTTGTCCAGCCTAAGGAAGTAAGGACTTTCGCTCTTTCGGGATCTAAATCAATATCAACAGTTTCGCTTTTTTTAAGAACATTATCAATTAAAGAATTATTTACATTTTTAAAAATGTATTTGTTTTTATTAGGAAAGAATGCTACTTCAATTGTTGAAGATGTATAATCATCAGGACTCAAATGATCTACATCAGTTAAAACAGCCAGTGTCCATTTAAAAGAAGTCGATCCTTTACTAATAGAGTTATCCCAAGGAATCGCAAATTCCGCATATTTCCCTGTATCTAGTTGCCCTTGATATATAACTGTATATGACTTATCTATACAATTTACTATATCATCAATATCTTCAGAAACAATTCCATGTCCCATTTCGTTGGTATGTAAACTAGATTTTTCTGTTGTAGAATGAATAATTAATGCCTTTGCAATTAAAGCGTTAATATTACCTTTAGATTCACCAATTAGTCTACCGGCAACAGAAGCTACTATTGGGCTTGAGAAACTAGTGCCAGCACTTAATACTTTTTTTCCATCAACATCAGATATCAAATGGATTGGATTGTTATCACAACCTCCAAAAGCTACAATATCTGGCTTCATTTTACTACCCTCTCTACCTGGCCCAATACTACTATAAGGCGCTCTAATTTCTTTGCCATCTTTTTTTGTATATGCACCTACTGCCAAGCAATTAACAGAATCCGAAGGAGATTGAATTCTATCATAACCAACTACTTCTCCATCGTTACCAACAGCTATACAAAATAAAATGCCATGTTCGTAACTTAATAAATCACAAGAATAAGTAAATCTGGAAATGTTATCATCTAAAATAGGTCCACTTGGACCTAGACTTAAATTATAAACAGAAATATCTTTGTTTAATGGTACAATTTTTTCTATCGCATCTATCGCATCATATAAATCGGGATCAGTTGTTTCTGACGAAAGCACTCCAAAACTTTTAACAGAAACATAAGGTTCAGCGATTACATCTGTTGATTTATATTTATTTAATGCCCCATATAAAACTACTCCAGATACCTGAGAACCATGATCTAGATATTCACTTATCGGATTTCCAGACACAGGAAATTCAGATTCTACATAATTAACTAAATATGGATTAGAAATATTGACTCCTCCATCAATAACTCCAATTACAATTGGAGACTTTTTTATAAATACAGGAGCTTTAGGTCCGTTACTAGCAGAAAATGTTCTACCATAACTTGGCAATTCTCTAACTTTTAATGGATGAATTGTTCGCAATGGATTATAGCCTGAAATAGATTTCAAAATTTCCCTATTACCGTCAAAGCTAATAAAAGTTACACCACTATGATATTGTTTGTACTTTATACTCTCTATATTTACTCCAAATGCATTAATCTTTTCCAAAAAATGCGAAAGACTAGTGTTTCTATCAATATCAAATGGGTGCAAAACAGCTTCAAGTTTTCCACCACTCCAATCACTTGAAACTCCTAAAATTTGATCGTCCGATTCCAACAAACCAAAAGAAGATATTTTTCTAATATCATCTTGAAAACCTTTAGTTAAAGAACTTACTCTTGAATTTAAGTGATTTTCTAATCTTTCCAGACTGCCTTCAGTAGCTCTTACAAAATACATTTTTGAGTTATTTTTATCTGAATTTTGGGAATTATCTTTTTTAGATCTCCAAACTCTTGACCCAATCTCCTGTATTCCAAATTTTTCAGTACCGTTATTATCAAATAATGATGTTGGGTAATACGATTTTGCGGTAAATTCGGGATGAACAACGAAGCTCAATATTATTTCATTTGGCATTCGCAATGAATCAGGTAATTTCTTTATGATTGATCTAGTAGTAGAAATATCTCTAAGTAAATTATCTTTAGCATCTTCATAAGTATAAGGTATTGATTTTTCACCAAAACCACTTTTTTTTGTTACAGCATGAGAATAAACTTCTCCATTATATAATATTGGTCTTCTATTATTTGTATTTTCACTCATGGTTTTTTGTTTTTGAAATATGATGATTCACCCCACTTATACTTAATCCTGTTAACTCAGATAGTTCACGCATTGTTAGTGCGCTCCCTAGTAAGTCTTTAGCAATTACACAAAATTTTGCTCTTAATTTTTTATCATTTTGAAAATCTTCAATTTCATTGAATAATGAATTTAAAGGTTTTTCGTCTCTTAATATAAAACGCCTTTTTACATTATTTGCATATTTACACAAATCAGCTGCACTCTTACCTTCAAACATTTCAGATATTGGTTTTAATATATCTGCTGAAGTTCCATTTAAAATTAAAAAGTCTTTTAATTCGTCCTCAAGAATTGTAAGTCTCAAATCTTTTTCAGGCATTGGGAAATTAAGAGTATGGTCGAATCTTCTCCATATTGCTTTATCCAATAACTCTGGATGATTTGTTGTTGCAATAAAAATTGAAGAAATTGGCCAATCTTCAAGTTCCATTAATAATATATTTACAACCCTTTTTATTTCTCCTAAATCAGTATTATCATCCCTTTTTTTAGCAATTGCATCAAATTCATCGAAAAGTAATACTGATGCACTTTGCTTTGCATACTGAAGTACTCTTTTAAGGTTTGAACCAGTTTTACCCATCAAACTAGACATACTAGAAGATAAGTCTAAAACAATTAAATTTTTATTTAAAACTGATGCTATATGTTTTGCCAACATTGTTTTTCCAGTTCCCGGTTGCCCAATTAGCAAAAGACTTGTAGAAGGCTTTATATTATTTTCAATAAGAATATCAATTTTATTTCTTTCATCAATAAAACCATTAACCCTGTCCATTAAATTAGCAGGAAGAATTGGCAAAACATTTAATTCTGCATCAGGCTCATAAATAATTGCCATTTCCAGTTTAGAATCACCATCAATTGGAATTGGAGAAGTTCCAGCACTTCTTATATTCGCACCTCCTGTTAAAGAATAAGAACTAAGAGTATTTTTAATATTGTCAAACATTTCAGGACTATCATTCTTAACAGATCGAGCTAAACTCAAAGCTGCTAATTCAACTCTTTTTGTTTCTCCAATTAATCCTGCGTGTATCAAATCAATGATTATTTTTTTCTCTGTAGGTTTCAATTTTTTTGTTTTATGTATTATACATTCATATACTGCAAAACAAAAATACTTATTAAATAACATATCGAAGCTATTTTTTTCTGTTTTTTTATATTTAACTCAAAAACAGAAAAATATATTTAAAACAATACTAATATTTTTTTTGACATACCCGATAGCGCGGCTCCCCTGCTGACGCGAGCGCCTCGTCTCGCTCGTACACAATTCTAACTAAATTTTCAGCATATGGTTTACCAATTTCTTTTAAGACAAACTATGTTCGTTATAAAACATCATAAATATTATTTTATTCTATTTGAAATACAGTAAACAATGCGTAGCGTATTGCAAATAGAATAGTTATAAAGTTTACTAATTCAAAATAAAGTAAATGACACCGGATTTATTACTGGTGATTGAATTAAGTTTACAAGACGATGTAAATAAATTATTTCAAAAAAAAGCATCCATAGGAATAGAATTATCTAAATTGTTTTTGATGGATGTGTCAGGAATGCTTCTTAAATATTCTACAAAATTTACAGTTTCATAGATAACTTTAGCTCCGACATTCCAAGTAGGATAACCCCAAATAAGTGTTTTAACTATGTAATTATTTTTAATTAATTGAACAACTTCAGCTTTTGTTTTTTTTGCTCCATTTTTAAAATTGCTGTCGTCGATCACTTCGTGTAACATTACATCTGTAATTCTCTGTTGTGCATCTTTCCATACACCTGTAATGTAATAATGACTTGATTTACTCATGATTTTTTGTGTTTTATTAATTCTTATTTCTTTTCGAGTTTTTCATTATCCTGTACACATAATCTTTTTTGTACTACTTAAAAGGCTCTCCACAAATAGCTGACCAATCTTCCCAAATACTGGCAACACATCTTTCTAATTCAGTGTTCAGTTTTTTACATACATTTTGAACTTCAATCCGGACTATCTCTGGAGTTTTAGTAGGATGATATAATGTAGTATTGGGAAAGTAAATTATTTTACAAGTATTTCCTTCTATTTGGTCTTTATAACCTAATACAAACATTTCTTTTTTGAATTCCACATGTTTGGATGAAATGTCATAACTAACTATTGATGCCATATTATTTTAAATTTATTATTCAGCCCGTTCATATTTTACGCAATTAATGCAAACAATTAAATTTAATCTTCCCAGCCACATAGTGTTAGTCTGTAGCTCTGAGCTTGAGAAAGTGATGTTTTTACTTTTTCATGCTTACAGACTGTCAACCCTCGACAATTTTCAGTATAATGGTATTTCTTTGCTCCCCTTGGCCCGCAGATGTAAACTTTAGTCTCTACTGGGTGAAAAGAAGTCAGAGAAATAAAAAGAGCGATAATAATAGATTTCATTTTAATTATTTTGATATTAATAGTATTAATTCACTTGTAGATTGTATTCATTTCCGTCCTTGTCAACCACTTTTAGTTTACCATAATCAATCCATTCTGCTGTGATCTCAATTTCTCCTCCAGTAATATTGGTTAGTATACCGGCACCGCATTTCCCTTCTATGTTAATGTTTCCATATACCGAATCTCCGACAGCATTATATCCACTTACATCATAATTATACTCGTAATGTCCTGATTTACCAGTTCGGTATTCATATTGACGATGTGCATCACTATGATACGTTTTTGCTTCTTCAGGTGTAATCGTTTTTCGATCATCCGGTTGGATAACCTCCTTATAAAATGTATTGATTTTTTGAGGAGGCTTTTCTTTTTTACAGCTAATGATTCCCAAAGCCATCATTATAATTAATATTCTAAGATTGCTAAGCATTTTCATTTATGGAGTTAAAATAAATATTGATATGAAATGGTTACTTTTTATTGACGATTTGTATCTATTATAAAATCTTTAATAATTGCATTCAGATTATAGGGTAGGTTCGCAGTTTTAATTTCAAAATATTTTATTTTTATTTCTATAAACCATTTAAACCAATAGGCCCTGATTACTTTTTCTTCATAAGACCTGTTTATATTCGGGTTTATTCAAAGATAAAACCATTAAAATTCAACTCCTTACGGTAAACCGTAATCCGACTCATTATTTTATTTGAGCCATAAAAAAAGCCCCCGAAGGAGCTAAAATGCGAATAGTAAATGAGGGTATGCTACGAGTAAAACTTTAAATAATTCCTAAATCCTTGGCTATAGCCACAAGATGTACAGTATTATTTGCTTTGAAATAAATTTTGAGTTTATTGATATGTTTTTCAATAGAACTTTTACTGTTAGGACTAATGCCTTCTTTTTTAAATTCCGCTTCTATATTTTCTTGAGATATTCCTATGGAGAGATACTTGATTAACTGCACGTCATAATTGTCTATTTCACTTGTAGTCTTATCTTGAAGCAGATACAACAATTCAGGAGAAATGTTTTCTGGTTCATTATTGTAGGTTTTTTGAATGGCTTTTTTTAGGTCGTATATTGTGTTTCTTCCTTTTATTACATAGCCATCTATATTAAGCTCGTCAAATAGTAATTTGACACGATGTGCTCTGTCTTCAATCGAAAAAACAATTATTTTAATGTTAGGACACTGCTTTTTAACTGCAGCTATTAATTCTTCACCCGAATTGAGTTGGTTCAATTGGTGATCCGCCTTAAAGGACAAATCAGAAATAAGCAGTTGAAAAGGAGCACCGTCTAAATGTGCTTTTTTAACCTTTAACAAAGCTTCATCACAATATTTTGCGTATTGAATTTCAAGAACATCTAGTTCATTTAGTATCTGGGCAGCACCCAAATCATTAAAATCAATATCATCCGCAATTAAAACTTTTGTAAACATATTTATATATTATTTTGGAACTAAAATTTTAGCTTTGAAACCTTTATTGGTTTGAGAATCAAAAGTAAGTATTCCATTTACCGTATGAATACGGTTTTCCGCATTCTGGAGACCATTTTTTAAAATTAGTTTTTCTGAAAAACCAATTCCATTATCTGAATAGTCAATTTTAAGAGAATTTTGTTCCATA
The DNA here is from genome assembly GCF_003633605.1 of Flavobacterium sp. 120. Classification (NCBI taxonomy): domain Bacteria; kingdom Pseudomonadati; phylum Bacteroidota; class Flavobacteriia; order Flavobacteriales; family Flavobacteriaceae; genus Flavobacterium; species Flavobacterium sp. 120. The sequence goes on from NZ_RBKZ01000001.1 coordinate 1,744,523, forward strand.
TCAAAACCAATGACCACAAAACTGGCTTGACTGTATTTTTTCATATTAACCATAAGTTCTTGTAATACTCTTTGTATAGCGATCTTTTTCTCCGTTTGAACTTTTGACCAATCTATTGGGGTACCATTTTTAATAATAACTTCGGTACTACTACTTTTATAGTTATTGAGCATTTGTTTTAAATTTTGTTCAAAACGTTCTCCTGTTTCTATAGGACTATTCGCTTTAGAAAAATTTCGTGTTCTAACATATATTTTATCAAGATTATCTAAAAGAGTTTCTTTTTTTATCGGATTCTGTAAATCTTGAGTTCCAGCAAAAGTCATGGCATAAAAAACATCATTAGCCAATTCATCATGGAGTTCTTTAGAAATTCGGGTTTCGGTACTATAACTTGCCTCTAAACGTTCTCGTTTGGTTTTACTTTTATAGTAATTGATTATAAGTACAATCCCGCCAAGTAGTGCAAAAAACCCAAAAAATAACAAGTACTTTTGGTTCTTTTGCGTTTCAAGTTCCAAAAGGGTTTCCGCTCTTTGTCCCTTATATTTGATGCTTTCCAGAATGGCTTTTCTAGAATCATATCGAATTTTAGCAAATTGATTTTTAGCATTACTACGTACTTTTTTAATACTATCGTTTAGATTTATAAATAATCTGGCGTAACTATTTTCTCCTTTTCCTTGATTATGTGACATTAAAAATGCCAAGGCTTCCAATCGTTCGTCAATACTTTGATGTTTCGTTGCTTGATCATAAGCATGTAGTGCAAATCCTTTTGATTTTTGATAATCTTTATTTTGATAGTAATCCGCTAAATGCAAATAGCTTTCAATACTTCCATAGGAATCGTTAATTCTAGTTCTGATGGCTAAAGCCTGATTCATTAATGCTAGTCCCTTTGGGATCTGATTGTCTTTATAATAAGCAAATCCTAGATTGTCAATAATTCTCGCTTTTTTATTCTGTAGTGTATCTAAAATGGCAGACTTTAAAAATGGCTCTAAGAGTACTATTGCTTTTCTGTACTTTTTTTGTTCCATATAAACTGTAGCAATATTATTGAGAACAGCCACTCTAGCTACAGAATCTTTGACAGTTTTTAAAACTGTACTATAATAACGAACGGCGTCATCGTAATTTTTTAGTTCTTTTGCTGCAATTCCAAATAAATTATTTGCCGCCACCTGATATTGTGCATCATTGTTTATGTACGGTAAAGCTTCGGTTAAAGTTTCTTCACTGCTGTAATAATCGCCATAGGTCTGTTGGATTTGTGCCATTCCAACTAGATTATAGGCGATATATGCGCTGCTGCCCTCCTCTTTAAATAATTCTGTAGATTTTAAATAATAATAGAAAGCACTATCCAGTTTATTATCCCTACTAAAGGAATCACCTAATTCTGAATATTTCTGGGCTACAATTTCTTTTTGGCTTTCTTGTTTTTTAGAAGTATCAATACCTGTTTTTACACTCTTTTGACAAGATCCGATGGAAAGCAAAAGCACTACAATAAAAAACGGGGAACGCAACATATAAAGTTTCTTTCCCCGAAATTAGTATTTAATTGCAAATTAATGCACCTTATTATGGTTTTTTTGGTGGTGTTATAATAATTACTTCATCGCCAGGGCCATCACTAGCCATAGGACTACTTGTATTAGACAAGGGACTAGTATAACTTTGATTGAATTTCTGATCTGTTTTTTGAACTCCAAAATCTTTTGCTTGAGCACTTGTACTATCAATCGCATCCGCATCACATGATACCATAACTAAGCCCGATACTGCAATAGCAGCTATAAAAAATATTTTTTTCATTACTTTAATTGTTAAAAATTTGACATAGGTTTGGCCGTTCGATATCTTTAATCGAATAATTAGTAAAGGCCAAACCATTAAAATGAGAACAGTTTTTTTTGTTTTCGGGAAGTAAAGTGGGCTAGTACGGAATCGTTTAATTATACTTCCCGGAATAAAAATTCTGTTCTGTATAGCCTCACTTTTATAGAAGTAGTTTTGTACATTTGTCCGTATCGCGAAATAGAACAAGAACTAATTCTGAAGCAAAGTAATGACGCTTCTGCAGTAAAATTGATGCGGAATTCCTATGATTCCCAGCAATGCCGAGGATTCCTGAAAATTCCTAAAAATTCCTTTAAGCTTATGGTGAAAAATACTTTAGAAGATTATAAAGCAGCAGTTAAATTGAAGTATGAGATTGAAAAGGTTGGCACCCATTACAGTTTTTTGCTAAATCCTTCTCGTGCCAAATTGAGGAAATTGTGTGGCGAGTTATTTAAGAATAATGCTAGCGTTGATGATTTAAAAAGCTTTTCTGCTTTTTTTCAATTTGATTTTATTTTAAATTGCTCCAACAAATTGAAAGACCAAACAGATAAATTCAGGCCTATTGAGACATTTTTCAAAGGAGAGACTGATTTAACTGATATTGAAGCAGTTAATATTGCAGCAATACTAGTCGATTTTAATCCGCGACCTTACCTGAAATTCTCAAGACAGGAGGCTTTTAAAAAAGAGAATATCATCATTAATAGTATTGAAAGTCTAGATAAAGAAGATGTTGCTGGAGCATCTACGATTATTAAAAATAATAACATTAGTCCCTACCAAGCAATTCAACCATCATCCTTGAAAAATAAAGAATTACGTATTTTTCAAAAAAGGCTACTTATTCCTGGACTGATAGTAGTTACAATGTTGTGTGGTTTTGGATACGTTTTTTTACCCAAAAAAGAGTGCATGCAATGGCAAAAAGACCATTTTGAAGCAGTTGATTGTGAAACCAAAGCAGTTGGTATTGTAAACTTGTATTCAACCATGCCTCTAAATAAAAATATGCTGAATTTTAGAAAAATTGAAATTTGTGATACCACAACCTTTTTTAAGCATAATAAACCAATATTGTGGTATTGTAAAACTGGAGATCATCTGGATTTTTTTAATGGACCGGGCTTTAACCCTGAAAATGAAAAACCTTTAAAACCGATTACCCAGTATATGATTGATAAATATATTAAGTAAACCAGATAGTGCACGTTTGCTGTACGTACAAGTTCACCCTGCTGGCGCGAGAGTCTCGCTCGTGCCCACAACGTAAACATGACTCCCCCTGCTCCCCGAGGTCTCCCGACCTCGAACCAGGGTCTTTTATCCGAAACCGAACATTACAGATCAAAACTGACAATTTAGCTACGAAACATAAGTACTGTAGTTATGCGGATGTATAATCTTCAAAAAATAATTAAAAAATTATAGAATATACGGTTAAATAGTAATCAACTTATAGGATGTACTCCTACCGCTTCCTTCTTGTTCAATAATACCTTTACCCATTAAATCTTGAATATCTCTAAGGGAGGTATCAGTAGAAACTTTAGTGATTTTGGCATATTTAGAAACAGTCAGTTTACCAAAAAAAACATCAAGAAGCAGTTGAAGTATTTTTTGTTGACGTGGGTTAAAGTTGGTAGTACGGTGAGTTTCCCAGAATTGAGCACGCTTTAAGATTGCAGCAATAGTTTCATCGGTCTGTGCCATAGAACGCAACAAACAATCAAGAAACCATTCCAACCAGTCAGTAATATCCAAATCACCTTTTTGTGTACTTTCCAATATAGCATAATACGTATCACGTTCAGCTTGAATTTGAGCGGACATCGAATAAAATCGTTGTTTACTTTGGTCGGCACGAGCAAGTTGCATATCGGTTATAGCTCTTGTGATACGTCCATTACCATCATCAAATGGATGTATAGTAACAAACCACAAATGGGCAAAAGCGGCCTTTAATACAGGATCAATATCTTGATTTGAATTAAACCAATCTAAAAAAACATTCATTTCTGTAGGTACTTTATCTGCGCTTGGTGCTTCAAAATGTATAGTTTCTTTTCCCATTGGACCAGAAGTAACCTGCATGGCATCATCTCTCCAGGCTGCGGTTTTTATTTTATACATGCCACTTCGCCCGGTCGGAAAAAGAGCAGCATGCCATCCAAACAAACGATCATCACTTAAAGGTTCTTCATAGCGTTGTGTAGCATCCAATAGCATTTCTACAACACCTTCTACATGGCGTTCCGCAGGAACAGCACCGGCTATTTCAATACCTAAACGTCTTGCAATGGAAGAACGAACCTGTTCTGGATTTAATTGCTCTCCTTCAATTTCGCTCGACTTTAGTACGTCCAAAGTCAATGTTTTAAGCACTGTTTCCTCTTGCAATCGAAATCCAAGTCCTTGCATCATTCCAAGTATTTTGCCTTGCCTATGTCTAACAGTTCCTAGCAAGGGTGTAATTACATCTGCATCCCAAGTGAATTTTGGCCAATCATTTTTTTGATGAATATACATATTTACCGCATTTTTGCGGTAAATATAGGGCTTATTTACCGCAAACAAAAAAATATGCGGTGATTACTTTCATTTATCACCGCAATTTTGCGGTAAATATAAGGCTTATTTACCGCATTAGTATCAAAAAACAAAGTATGCAATTCGGGAATCGAGCATCTCAAGAGCTAGCCAATAGATTTACCACCAGAGCAGAGTGCTTAGCACGGATTGCTGAGTCTCAATACGAAAATCCATTCGATGATTTTCGGTATTTAAACAGTAAGGCTTGAAATTGAAGCTCATGAATACCAAAAAACAATAATAAATCACGAATATATTTTCTTTACTTTCTTCCTCACATAAAACAACAATAGCAACAACTTATCCTCTACCCGCCCTTATATTTTTATCCAAAAAATCACGGTAAGGATTTTAGCGTTGGCCGTTAGGGAGTGACCCCGGAGCCGAGTGTGAAACACGAGCGGCTGGGGTCGCGATAGGAAAATGCGTCCGATGTTTTTTGGGATAAAAATATTCAGGCTTGATTTTTTGTTTCTTTTGTATCAAGACAAAAGAAAAACAATCTCGATCATCTCCGATGGTGGGAAATTACATTACTTGACTATTGCCATTTAACTTAAACAATTATCATAGACGCTAAAAAAAATCAAATTATTACCACTATGCAATTCGGGAATTTTACTATGCAATTCGGGAATTGCACAAATAAACATTTGCTAAAATGCAGACGTCCAGATAGATTTGCTAACCAAAAATATAATAATGGACAGCATTTAAATCATTAATTAGAAGTGAATCAAATGAAAAACTACTCAAATTCGGTAATGGCAGAATTAGAAAGTCAATTAAAAATAACCCATTCCACTGAGGATAACCTAGTACACTGTACACAGCAGGCTATTAAAGCAACAATAGCAAGCCTAGAGCAATTGAAATCGTTTTTCAAAAAACATAGTTTTACAAGCAAATCAGAAGAAATAGAATTTTTCAAGGATATTAAGCCACAATTGGCAAGTAAATTAATTTTCTACAATGAAATCTATAATATTGAGATCAGCAAGCCATCCGGTTCTGATAAAACCATCCGGAAACATTACAATAAAGAATTAAGCAAACTAAAAAGCTTCTTTGATGAAAATTTGGAATTTTATAAATACTATCGTACAGGAAATACATGTTTGGACAAAAAATATTTTCTGCGAAGAAAGCACGACATTAGGATGACTTTGGACAGCTCCTATTTTCAATCGGATTATGATTTCGCAACTTCACATGATTTTAAAGTAGCCAAAATAATAGCCAATGATAATATTCAGGTATATTTAGAATCCAATCTCAAAAAACATCAAAATGGAATTCAAGACAAACAACATACGGAGGCAAATCATAAAGGACTCAGGTGGACAGGTTCTAAAGTAGCTCTGGTTGAACTAATGTATGCACTACATGCTGAAGGGGTGCTAAATAATGGTAATCTAAGCTTAAATGAAATTGCTAAAAATATCGAATCAGCATTCAATTTAGATATCGGACAATTCAATAGAATCTATTTAGAAATTAGGAATAGAAAGACAATGGAGAGAACTAATTTTCTAAATTCGCTCAAAGACAACTTAAGAAAACGCATGGAAGAAGCGGATGAAAAATAAAAGGCCACTCTTTATAAAAAGAGCAGCCTTTTATGGAAACAGTTTCTGGATTTAGCTAATGAATTTTGTCAGTTTGACAATCAAAATCGATTCAAACCTCTGAACCTCAAAAAAACTATTCATTCTCTGCAATACCGGTAATCAATGACATTACGATTGCTTTTTCAAGACTCTCAGTTGAACCTTCAGTTCCTCCTGCGATATTTCCAACCAACAAATCCCACTCTGGATCGGTATTTTTCTTAGGTCGTTGTATTATCTCATAAACAGAATACCTTGCTATAGAAGTGGTAGTCAGGATAATTTTTTTATCCGATAGGGAAAAGGTACTATTCTCAGAAATTGCATTCTCATAAGTGACTACAAAATCATAGATTACTGCATAATCAGATTCCGTTTTACAAAGTAATAGCAGAGAATTTACAAAAGTATTAAAACTAATTTTGGCTTCATTGCCAGCTAGTGAGTTATTAATAATTCCGGGAGCACAATTATCGATATTAGACAGAATGTAATTAACCCGGCCATTGGACTTAAACGAATAATTTATACCGGCTAAGGCAGTAAAAGACTCGTTTTCATTTGCAAGCATAGTAACGCGATCCGCTACATTAGCAACACTACTACTCAAACTATCCTCAGCATAATAAACAGCATACAATTCGGCGTGCAATTGTCCAGCAATATCATACGGATTTGCATTATTTACAGGCAATACTGTACTACCTTTCTTTGTAATTAAACGACTGGATGATTTAGAAACGCGAGCATTAGTGTCTGATACTGCTACATCAGGAGATTCACTACAAGAAATAAAAAATGGAATTACGATTAAACATAAATAAATAAATTTCATAAAGATTAATTTTTAAAATGGTACTGATTACTTTTTTCGTCAGTTCATTTCGCCCGGGGTAATTTGAACAATGTGGTGTTTACAACTAGCAAACGGTTATGAATTCGAAGCAAAACTACTCGTCCAATTCAAGCCCAACAAGCCATTATCTATGCAATTCCCGAATTGATGATGTGTAATTCCCGAATTACACACACTATAATTTATTGCAAATAGTAAACTATCAGCTCTCTAGCATTCAGTTTCGTTTTAACCAGTTTATTTAACAATTGATTAATATTAATATAATTTTAGCTACATTTATTTCAAAAAATTAAGCACAACTTACGTGCTTTTTATATGCGTTACTATATATGAAAAACAGGAAAAAGTTATATTTAATTCTAATTTTAGTAGTGCTATCTCAAAAAAACATTGCACAGCATAGTGACTTCAAAATTCCTGACAGTCTCAACAATAAAGACTATTCATATTTTAGTAATGGAGTTCTCGTAAATAAAAAACAAAAACACAAAGCAATTCTTTATGCTAAGTCGTGGTTGTCAAAATCAAAGTCGGAACAAAATTGGAATCAAATGGCACTGGCTTATAAAGCTATTATGTACAATGCAGATAAGGCACAACTGCTCTCCTATTCTGATAGCGTCCTTGTAGCAGCAAAGAAATCGAAAGATGTTGCTTTGATAGGAACTGCATATCTAACAAAAGGTATAGTATATTATGATCGTAAGGAACACACAAAAGCTTTGGATAACTATTTAATAGCCGATAAATACATTTCACAGACAGATGATAGTTATGCAATACATAAAGTAAAATATGCTATTGCTCAAACTAAATATTACTTAGGATTTTATCATGAAGCCATTGCACTACTCAAAGAATGTATTAAGTACTACGAATCAGAAAATGATCGAGCGTACTTGAATTCAATTCACTCCCTGGGACTTTGTTATAATAAGGTAAACAACTATAAATTATCATCTTATTACAATAAGTTGGGGCTGGAAGAAAGCAAAAAACTGGAAAACAGCGAAATGGACGTCTATTTTAATCATTCAGAAGGCATAAATCACTATTTTAAAAAAGAATATACGCAAGCCATTGCTACATTAAACAAGATTCTACCGGGACTAAAAAATAAAAATGATTTTGCAAACGAAGCAGTAGCAAACTTCTATATCGGTAAAAGCTATTGGGATTTAAAGCAGTATAATCGAGCATTACCGTTTCTTTTGAAAGTCGACAAGATTTTTGTGGAAGAAAAATACACAAGACCCGATTTAAGAGAAAACTTTGAATTATTGATTGACTTTTATAAAAATCAAAATAACATTGCTTTGGAATTAGTGTACACAAAAAGACTAACAGAAGTGGATATTATTCTCATTAAAAATTACAAATACCTGTCAAGAAAAATATTCAAGGTGTACGATACTAAAAAATTGCAATTGCATAATTTGGAATTAGAGAAATCCACGGGATCTAAAAATCAAATAATTTACATACTAACTGTATTATTTTCAACTATTATAGCTTTCTTGGCTATCAGGCATTATAGAAGCAAAAAGTATTATCGTCAAAAATTTGAAGAGTTAATGGAATCTAGTACTGATACAAAAAAGGCAACATCTATTAACTATAGCAATGTGAATGAAGGTTTAGACATCAATCCAGAAGTCATTGCAATGATTCTAAAAAATCTGGAAAAGTTTGAAAAAAATAGAAAATACTTGGAGAAAGACATGAACTTATCCCGTCTTGCTGCACTACTTAATACCAATTCAAAATATGCCGGCAAAGTTATTCACAAATACAGAGGTCAAAAAATCATTGATTATATCAGCGATCTGAAATTAAATCACATCATAACCTTACTTAAAAACGAGAATAAATACCGATTATATACCAATGAGGCATTAGGTGAAGAAGCTGGTTTTAGCTCTACTCAAAATTTTACAAGAGCGTTCAAAAAGCATACAAAAATTTCTCCAACGTACTTCATTCAAGAACTGCAAAAACCAATTTAATAGTTTATAATAAACATTTTAAACTTTTTTCTGTCACAACTTGTGAAACGCTTGTGATATAAAACAAATCAAAACGATCACCATCGTAATAGTAAAAATAAGCATGCATTTACAAGCTCCTCACCGCCCTTAAATAAAAAGCATCGAAAAACAACGAAGAAGTGAAGTGTCAGCAGTCCGCGAGTTGAGGACGAAGGACGAACGGCTCGGGCTGCGGACTGGAACTTCGAGGTAGTTTTCAAGCATTTTATTTTCAGGCTTGATTTTTTTGTTACTTTTTTCATCAAGGAAAAAAGTAAAAATCATCTTCTTCATTAAAAACGTTTTGTGGTCGAAATTCACGAACTCCAATAAATTATTAACTCGTGAGTAATCAAGACAAAATAAAAAGATCTCCTTCAAGATATAAAATAGTACGTACAACAAAACGCTCTTATAAACCCTCTTCGGATCGCCCTTATATTTTTCGACCAGAAAATCACGGTTAGTATTTCAGCGCTGGCCGTAGGGAGTGACCCCCGAGTTGAGTGCTTAGCACGAACGGCTGGGGTCGCGATAGGAAAATACGTCCGATGATTTTTGGTGTAAAAATATTCAGGATTGAAATCGAAGATTCATGAATACCAAAAAACAATAATAAACAATGAATAATTTTTTGTTACTTTTTTCATCAAGGAAAAAAGTAAAGATTTCCTTCAAATAAAAAATCAGTACCAACATAAACGGACTTCTTATAACCGCCCTTATATTTTATTAAAAAAAAGTCAATATCCACAACCACTTCAAAATAAAAACCATTTTTTCTGTCACAACTTGTGAACCACTTGTGATATAAAACAAATCAAAACAAACACTTTTGTGCCATAACAAACTAAAACATAAGTTATGGCGCTTGAAAACAACAGTTCAGCGAACTTCACTAAAAACAGAATGTATCGCGAACAATTAATTACAATGGAAGACTTAAACGAATTTCGCAGTCTTCTTCTTAATGATTTAAAATCAATCATTCAATCCAAACCATTACAGCAGAAACAATGGCTCAAATCCAATGAAGTCCGAAAGCTGCTAAATATTTCGCCAGGTACTTTACAAAACCTTAGAATTAACGGAACATTGACATATACCAAAATTGGCGGTATTATGTATTATGATCATACTGATATCGAAAAACTTTTAAACGGAAATAAAGTGAATGCCCTTCCTACCCTTTTCAAGTAAAGTCATTGCTAGGAACGAAGTAATCTAATTCCTTTTCACCACTCACTGTCATCTCGAGCGCAGTCGAGAGATACTACTCACTTTTCACTACTCACCATCATCTCGAGCGCAGACGAGAGACACTATTCACTAATAAAATGAATTACATAAAACACCTAACCGGCTTTTTTGAAAAAGTAGCTGTAGATAAAGCGCTCAATCCAACACACGTAAGTTTATACATGTCGTTATTTCAATTCTGGAATTGCAATCGTTTCAAAAATCCAATCAGTATCTCTCGGGATGAGTTAATGCGAATTAGTAAAATCAGTTCGAAAGCTACCTATCATAAATGCCTTAAAAACTTGCATTCATTAGGCTACATTAACTACGAGCCATCATACAATCCATTCAAAGGTAGCCATGTCTACCTCTTCAATTTTTCAGACGATTTAAAACCAATCCCAAAAAGCGAAAAAATAACAATACCAAAAAACGAACCTGCTTTTGAACTAGTCGATGAACAAGCTGTGGACAAGTCCTGTACTACTAATGAGACAGGATCTGAACAAGCACTGGTATCTTATATAAACAATACAAACATACCAAACATTTCAAACGATTTAAAGTGTGCAAACGAAGACAAGCAAGTACAAAATTTTGAAATTGAAGATAATATTTTAAAAAATGTTGATACAGAACAAAAAGAAAAAAGTTTCGCCAAAAAAGAAAAGTATGTAACTACAAGCGTATCATCCCGAGCGTGTCATCTCGAGCGCAGTCGAGAGACGAACGTCGATAAGCCAACAATTGAAAAAGTAAAATTCTATTTCCTTGAAAACAATTTTCCGGAAATCGAAGCCAATAAATTTTTCAATTATTTCTCCAGCAACGGCTGGCTTGTGGGTGGAAAAACACCCATGATCGATTGGCAAGCCGCAGCACAAAATTGGATATTAAACGCACCAAATTTCAAATACAATACGGAAACAGCACCGGAAAACCGTGCAAAACACCTCAACACCGGAATAGACAAAGACTACTCGGAACCACTTTAAGCTGAATTCATTTCAGGTTCTTGTCATACTGAGCTTATCCAAGGACGGATTATCGTCACTTCCAGTGATTTTTAAGTTTTTTACTTAAAAATTGTATCGAGAAGCTCTCCAAAAACTAAAAAGCACTAAAATGGAAACAGAAATAAAAACCCATTACAATTATTCAGAGATAATTGTTTGGCTCGAAAAAAAAGGAGTGGAACTTTACGGCAATCATTTCAAAATCCTTGAAACTGATTATCTAATAATCTACAAACTCATCGCCTATTTTCTAAAAGATGAGCAAACCTGTTTTCAATATGGAATCAACCTCAATAAGGGTATTCTCCTTTCTGGCCCAGTCGGTTGTGGTAAAACGGCATTAATGAATATAATGAAACACCTCACAAAAACAGAGCATAAATTTTCGGTAAAACCATGCCGAGACATCAGCTTTGAATTTATACAGGAGGGTTACGAGGTAATCCACAAATACAGCAAAGATTTGAAATTAAAAGGTGGACAGCCCGTAGCTCTCAGGTATTGTTTCGATGATCTTGGTGTGGAGCAAAATCTAAAATATTTCGGAAACGAATGCAACGTAATGGCAGAAATTCTATTAAGCCGGTACGACATTTTCACAACAAAAAAAATCCAAACCCACATAACTACAAATCTCTCAGCAAGTGAAATCGAAACCCACTATGGAAACCGTGTTAGAAGCAGATTGAGAGAATTATGCAATTTGATAGCGTATGATAGACATGCAACAGACAAACGAAAATAAATTACATAACTATTCACCGTCATCCTGAGCGAAGACGAAGGACACCACTCACTATTCACCACTCACAACAACAAAAATGAAAAAAACCAACAATTTCTGGAACTGGTTCTTTGACAACCAATTCACCATCAAAAATATACTAAAAGAACCCCTTGAAAACCAAGAATCAATCTGCTATTGGATAAAACAAAACCTCAACTATTATTGTTATGATATTGATTTCATTCTGGTCTTGCCAAATAATGATAATAAAATCGATTTCATAATCACTGCAAATGGGAATCCGGAATTCTTCAAACAGGTAATAGCTCTAGTTGACAGCGCACCAATATTGAAAGGATGGAAATTCACGGCTTTTATTACAACGGATGAAACTATTGAGAAAAGACTGAACAGACTCGATCAGCATTATATTATTCATGACATCAAGCTGAAAGAGGATTTATCAGAATACATTCCAATCAATCTGGAGAGTTGCCCTACAATACAGACAATTCACATCCATCTAAAAAACTATACAATCCGCTGCAGCAACAAAACAATTTGGCAATCGATATATTATATTTTCGAAGAAATTTTAGGAGATCTTTTTTTATACGAAACTATACATTTTGTTCAAGAGACACAAACCATTGAACAGGAAATACTGCTAATTAATTTGTATGAACTACAACGATATAACGATAACTTCAACATAAAACAAAACCAACCAGCTAAAATCTAATTTTTTAGGATTGAAAAAATAGTAATTTATTCAAAAAAATAAAATATTAAATAGCACTAGAAGTGGGTACTATAACATCATTGGATGCCACGATTATTTACATTTTAACAATTAAAAGACTATATTTTAATTCAAAACAAAAGGGAATAAACTCCAAATTAGATATTTATTTTCTTCATATGTGGAAAACCGTAAAGAATAGTTTTTTATTGGGTGTAGGTTTGGTCTGATTAAAATAATACAAATGGTATGTTCAAAAAATTATAGCCGAATCTGTCTATAAACAAGAACTTTCATAACAAATATAAATATGGAGCCCAGAAACCATTAAAAACGGGGAGTAACCGAAAAGCCTTATGAGTAGGACCAAATCAAACTTTTTTACATGAAAAATAAATCAACAGCAGCAATTTTAGCTTTCTTTTTAGGCGGTATCGGCGTTCATCGTTTTTACCTTGGACAAGGTGGTCTTGGAATACTATACCTTATATTCTGTTGGACATTCATACCAGCCATAATAGCTTTCGTTGACTTCATTATTTTCTTGACAATGGATGAAGATAAGTTTAATGCTAAATATAATCAAGGCAAAGTACTTAGTGCAACAAGAAATGTCAATACTGCTGAAGAATTAGAAAAATTGCATGGATTAATGGAAAAAGGAATAATAACTGGAGAAGAATTTCAGATTAAAAAAGCAAAATTACTATAGATCTATTTCTGCGATAAATTAAAAATTATCTCATTAAAATGCTATACGGAAGAACTTTATTACGAGTTACTCTTCGCATAGCTTAATTTTTATAAATTTCTAAAAATGCTGCGATAATACTGAGATCCCTACATAAATAAATATTTTTCTTGCGTTTTACGGTTTCCCGTAAAGAGGCTGGTTTTAATCAATGTAGATTTGAAAAATATCAACAATTAAATTTAATCTAGAATTATACTTGTAAATTTTATGTTTAAAAAAACTTTTTCCTTTGACGGTAGAATAAGAAGAACTGAATATGGCTTAAGCCTAATTTTCTACTTTATAACTGTTTCATTAGTAAATGTAGTTGTTGAGCAATCTCACGGTGATGGCAAAATATTTATTTTAGCTTATATCCCTGCACTGTGGTTCTTATGGGCACAAGGCGCTAAGAGATGTCATGACATGGACAAAAGTGGATGGTTCCAAATAATTCCATTTTATGTCCTATGGATGTTATTTATTGAAGGAGATTCCTTTTTAAACAAATACGGCGGAAATCCAAAACTAGAAAGAACAACGCAACATAATATTAGTGTAGTTAAAAGTTCAGACCCCGTACAACTAATAATACCGGTCATATATAATGATTCAACAATACAAAACAATGTTACTAACATGGAAGTTCGAAATGTAAACTATAGTAATTTCCAAGATGTACTGCGTCAACTACGAAACATACCTTTTGTTAAAAGTTTAAATAATACCCTGTTAGATTCTACCGGGTCTATTGTAATAACGCATGATAATACTACACAATATCTTTCTAATGAATTTAAAAAAACTATAGAAGGTATTAATATAGTAGACGTAAGTGAAGGAATTATTATTATTAAAATAAAATAACCCCAATGAACAAACTATTTCGATTCTTGATGCTGGCCCTGCTCTTAACTACCATTAGTTGTAATGATAAATACGATCTCTTTGAAGATTCTTTATTAGAATACTCTAAATCTGACTCCAAGATAACTACAGATGAATTTGGCAAATTAACTGATCTTATAAAACCTTTTGAAAACGAAAGAAAATTTAAAAAATTTTTTACAAATGGAAATTTTGATGAAACAAAATTGATTTCATTTTTAGAGAAAAAGGGCGAAAAAGTTGATAAAATGACTGACACTAATGAGTCTAAAGATTATTTTGTAAATGTTTATATAGAAAATTCAGGTAGTATGAATGGCTATGTGCAAGGAAACACTCAATTTAAAGGAGCAATTCGTGATTTATTAGTAATGCTAAAGTATTATTATGATGAAAAGAACTTAAAAATAAATTTTATCAATTCTGCCATTTATCCTACTAATATTGAAGGTAATATCGTGAATTTTTCAAAATCTCTTAATACAAAAACATTCAAAGTAGGCGACACTTATTCAAGCAATTTGAATAACATTTTCAAACAAATATTAACAAAAACATCTCAAAACACAATTTCAATTCTTTTATCAGATTGCATTTATTCTATAGAAGGAAATAAAACAGAGGATTTACTAAGTGACCAAAAAAGTTTAACCAAAGATGCTTTTTTGACAAAATTCAAAAACAAAGAGCTTTTGGCTACAACTATTGTGAAATTGAACTCGTCATTTAATGGCACCTATTATGACAAAGACAATAAAAAAACACAATTAAATAATATATCTAGGCCCTATTATATGAGTATAATTGGAAGTGAAAAAGCGATGACGAAATTTAATTCAAATATTGAGCTATCAAAAAACAAAGTAGAAGGATTTGAGAATAAATACAACTTAACATTAAAAGACTATTCTAAAGAAGTTTATTATTCTGTAATAAATACTAAAGAAGATTCGGGCAGATATAAACCTGATAGAGAATACAAAAATAATGGAGCAGTGCAGGGCATTGAAGACGTAGACATAAATAGTAGAAATAGCTCAAGTTTTATTTTTTCAGTTGCCTTAGACTTAAGTAAAGTGCCTATCGAAGATAGTTATGTTTCTGATAAATCTAATTATAGTATTAGAGAAGGTGATTATAAGATAAAAGGCATCTATAAGTATGACAAAAAAAATGTTGGAGCTTCTTCAGTAAATATGATTGCAAAAGCAAATGTAAAACCAACTCATTATATCGTATTTGAATCGACTAAACCAAATTTCACAAATTTAACTTTCACTTTAAGCAAACAAATACCAAGGTGGGTTTATGCTACCAGCACTAATGATGATACTGATATTTTAAAAAGTCCTAATAGGACATTTGGACTTAAATACTTGATTGAAGGAATTAGTGAAGCCTACGAAACAGAATCAAAAAGTAACAACTATCTAGAACTAACCATTAACATTAAAAAATAATTATGAACGATTTTTTCGCAACCTTATATGATGGATTCCATCCTCTAGATTTATTTTATATAGAAAATTTTTCCGATGATATGTATAATTCAGGAATCTTTTCAATAATAGGAGTTATCATGCTTTCCACTTCATTAATACTTATGGCAAGCTATTACTATTTCATTTCTAATTATAATGGATTTTTCAAAAAAAGGTTTTGGCTTATTTGGATTTTGGTAATTGGTTTAGTGAACTTTATTTCGGCGTACTATTATAGTGTTATTGCAATGGAAGATTTTTATTCTACATCCTCAGATGGTAGTCCTTACACGACTGAACATATCAATTTCTCAATGGTAAACTTGTTGTGGTCTGTAATTTTCAGTTTCTTATTTTCAATAGTATTAAAATTCAAAAGTGTTCAAGCAAGCAAAACACCTTTTTAAAAAATAAATTATGGCAAAATTATATGTATTTGGAATTGGCGGAACAGGTTCAAGAGTGATTAAATCGCTTGTAATGCTTTTGGCTACTGGTGTAGAAATTAATCAATATGAAGTGGTTCCAATTATTATTGATCCTGATGAAGCTAATGGTGACGTTACACGTACAATCGATATTTTAAAAAACTACCAAAACATTCACAGTAAGTTGAGTTTTACTGATGCAGATAAAAATCAATTCTACAAAACTAAAATTTCTAACATTACCCAAAACTTTAGACTTACATTAAGTGATGTTAAAAACGATAGATTTAAAGATTATATTGAATACAGTGGATTAGACGACAATAATAAAGCTCTAATAAATTTATTATTTTCCGAAGAAAACTTAAACTCTGATATGGAGGTAGGTTTCAAAGGGAATCCAAATATCGGAAGCGTAGTCCTAAACCAATTCAGACAATCTGAAGACTTTCTCAAATTTGCATCATCTTTCAATCAAGATGATAGGATTTTTATCATAAGCTCAATTTTTGGCGGTACTGGAGCTGCTGGATTTCCATTATTAGTAAAAAACATAAGAGGAGCAGATCATAATTTGCCAACATGGAAATATCTTCAGGATGCACCTATAGGTGCTATCACAATGCTTCCTTATTTTGGGGTGGCTCCAGATGCAGATAGTAAAATTGATAAATCGACTTTTATCTCAAAAACAAAAGCCGCTTTATCGTATTACGAAGAAAACATTAGTGGTAATAATTCAGTTAATGCTTTATATTATTTAGGTGATGACTTAACAAAAGACTATCCAAATGTGGAGGGTTCTGTTAACCAAAAAAATGATGCCCATTTCCTTGAGGTTGTTGCAGCACTTTCTATAATTGATTTTGCTAAAACAGAATCATCCAATTTAAACAATTATGAAGGAAAAGCAGAAAATCCAATCTATAAAGAATATGGAATTAAATCTAATTCTCAATCTGTAATTTATGAGAATCTAGGAGATCTAACTCAAATACTTCTAAAAAAACCATTAACTCAGTATACTCAATTTTTACTTTATCTCAATAATAAAATCCAAGATAGTTCGGATCAAAATTGGGCAAAAAATTTAAATATCACTACCCTTTTAACACAACCATTCTATAGTAATTATTTAAAAAAATTCAATCAATATTATTTGGAATGGTTGAATGAAATGAATTACAATCAAAGAGGTTTCTCTCCTTTGAACTTAGATGTGAATGACACCAATTTATTTGATATGGTAAAAGGTGTTACACCTAATATTGGATGGTTAGAATCCGGTGGAAAGAACTATAATAGGTATAATTATATGCTTTCTAAACAAGATAAAACAACAAGTAATAATGGATCATCTGAACAACAGTTTATGGATTTGTTTTACACTACAACAGAAGCTTTAGTAACAGAAAAATATAAATTTTAAGTAAAATGGCAAAAGTATTTAGATTCCATGATGGCAGCAATAATATTGAAGATTGGCAAACATCAACTGCCTATGGTAAAAATGCCATAGAAGCAATTCAAGATCCTAACGGATCTTCTGCAAATAAAGAAATCACTTCCATACCTAGTCCTTTTGCGAGAATAGATCTGGTTAAAACTGCATTTGAAAACTTAGTCGATACAAATCAAGTTGATGGTAAAACTATTTTCCATAAGATGGTTTCAGATTGTTTTGATGTTGGTGAAATTTTCTTTAACATCGATACCTTAAAAGAAAAAGTAAATATCATAATTTGGGATAAAACCAATGATTTAAATAAGTTATTACAATCTCCAAACAAGAAACATCAATTACTAGGAGAAACACTTAAACTGTATTTAGAGCAAGACGCAAAAGCCTACAATTTTGATAAAATTGAAAGACTTTATCTCTTAAATTATAAATTAGGCGAAAATGAACTCAATATTATTGGAGGTACATCACCTGCAAGTTTATTTTTTACTTCTGCGAATAAATTAAATGTAGATATTAGATTTGGAACTGATATTGTTTTTGATGATCTGTATCAGCCATTATACAAGAGGGATTTTAATTACGTTAAATTTATTTTCGGTATTCGAAAATTCATGCCAAGATTTAATCCGCTTTTTAAAGCTGTAGATGATTATTTGCAAATGAATTATACAATGCTAACTCATGATCAAAGAAACATTTTAAACAATTACACTTTAGAAAATTTCAATACGGAATTTGAAAAACTAACTACTGGCTCAGATGGAAGTATTGTTGAAATCTTAGACTTTCCACTCCGCAAGAAGACTGAGCGTCCATCAAATATTCAAGATAATAGTGGTTTTGTTATTGATTCCAAAAAATGTAAAGACGGTATAAAACCCTTAGTGCTGCCAATTGATGATTTTTCTGAAAAAATAATTTATACTACTGCTCTTTGGGACAAAAAAAATAGAGCAGAGGTATTTGATGATAAACCATTAAAAGAAAGAAAGCTCCCTTTCTCTAATTCAATTTATCCCTACTTAACTATTAGTGATCTATTGGAGCCTTATATTATCAGAACAATTTATCCAATTCATAAAGAAAAATTCTTCGATGGTAACTTTTCGTTAAATTCCGGTGAGATTTCTAAAGGTTTTTTGTTACCGATCAAAAAAGAATATTTTGACTATTTTAATATTGAAGATTTACAAGGAGTTACAGCAGATGGAAAAAAAACACTAGAAATAAAACAAGCTTCAACAGGCGGAGTCCATGTTACGCTTCGAATTCCAATTCAAGATAAAAAATACGTAACCTATGAAAGAACCTATTATCCACCAGCGAATGAATACCAAATTACAGAGCCTGATTTAAACAGAAATCGAGGTGCGATAATTGAAAATCAATTTGGATTGACCTTATTCCCTTTTATAAAATTAGCTGATGACAGACAGAACTTCTATAGAGTAGCCTTTATGGATAGAGATATTCTTGAGCACAATAAGAATAACAAATATGTACTTCAGTTCTATAAAAACGACCAAAATAAAGAAGTAAAAGAAAAAGCTGCAAAACAAAGAAGTGAAAAATCAATTGATTTTATTTCAACAAAATATTATGTAATTGAAGAAGGTTTTGATTATATCGAAGTAAAAAACAACTGGGCAAATGGTATAATAATTCCATTATTTAAGACTTTACCTCAAGGTTCTTCTGAATTTACTTTTGCGGTCGATTTTGGCACTACAAACACACATATTGAATATCGTAAAGATAATGGTGATCCAAAACCTTTTGAAATAAATGAAAATGATCTTCAGACTGCAACTTTATATGATTCAAAAAACCCAGCGACAATAAAATCTATAAATGCGGTAAGAGCTAATAATTTAACTGATTTAATTTTTCAAGAATTTATACCCCAGGAGCTAAATAAAAATTCTGAATTTCACTTTCCCCAAAGGACTATTATAAATTCAAAAAAGCACTTGGATTTAAATAAGGATACCTACGCTTTATCGGATTTTAACATTCCTTTTGTTTATGAAAAATATGTAATCCCAGACAGCTCGTGTATAAGAACAAATCTAAAATGGTCAGACTACACTACTAATCCAAATGAAATTAAAGTAATCGATGCCTATTTTGAAAACCTTTTGTTCTTAATTCGAAATAAAACATTGTTAAATGGAGGAGATTTGAATCGTACAAAACTGATTTGGCTTTATCCTTCAAGCATGTCAATGTATAGAATAAGACTTCTTGAAAGTAAATGGAATGAGCTATTTAAAAAATATATTAATACATCCATTGCTCCTGAAAAAATTTCAGAATCTATTGCTCCGTTCTATTACTATAATACACATCTTGGGGTAAATGCTTTAGCTAACCCAGTAGTGTCTATCGACATCGGAGGAGGAACAACGGATGTTGTAGTATATACTAATAACAATTCTGAACTTTTAACTTCTTTCCGTTTTGCGGCAAACGCCATATTTGGCGATGCTTTTGGCAGATCATCAAAAATAAATGGGTTCATTCTAAAATATATAGATCAAATTAAACATTTGTTAGAGTCAAACAATCAGTATGATTTACTAAAAGTACTTGATGCTGTAAAAAAGGATGGGAAATCTGAAGATATTATCGCGTTTTTCTTTTCAATTGAAAAAAACAAAAAAATAATTGATAATAATATTCCAATTTCATTTAGCAAGGATCTAAAACTGAATGGTGACTTTAAAATTGTGTTCCTTCTTTTTTACACTTCGATTATTTATCATATCGCCAAACTAATGAAGTCAAAAAAATTAAACCATCCACGATATATAACCTTTAGCGGTACAGGTTCTAAAATAATAAACATTGCAGATAGTAGTGATAAATTAAATGCATTAACTGAATTAACTCAGCTTATTTTTAAACAGGTATTTGAAGAGAACTTAGTCTCAAAAATAGAATTAAAACAAGATGAAAATCCAAAAGAAATTAGCTGCAAAGGAGCTTTAATGTTTCCGCATAGCGAAAAAACTAATATCGAAGTTATTAAATCAGTATTGCTGGGTTCGAAAGAAGAAATGTTAATTCCTGATACTTCAAAGTCCTACAATCAAATTGATTCAAAAATAGAAAATGATGTTATTGAAGAATACAACAATTTTATAGATTGGTTTTTTACTCTAAATAAAGAATTAAGTTTTAAAAATAATTTTGGGATAAATCAAACTCATTTGGAAGCTTATAAAGAGTGCCTTAAGGAAAATGCATTAGATAATTTGAAAATTGCTTTACAAGAGAAGAAAAAAGAGTTAAAAGGTGATTTAGATGAAAATATTGATGAAACATTATTCTTCTATCCACTAATTGGCGGAATAAATCATCTCGTTTATAATATCCATTCAGAATTAAACAGTCAAACAGTATGAGAAAAATTTATATAATAATTCTATTGGTATTTGGTACAACCAATATTAATGCCCAAAATAGAGAATCAGCTGATGTAAACAGTATAATTGATTATGTTACTTGCGTATGCGTAAATGATGCATTACCTGATAATAGAAAAATCGATTGTGACAATGAGCAATTAACTTTAAGTACTATCCCTGTAGAAGAGAAAAGTACAGTCGATTTATTTAATGAGTTTCAAAAACTAAAAGAAAAGACAAAAACTAGCGACAATTTACAATTCTTTACTAATGACGTTTTTAATGATAAAAAACAATATGGTAAAATATATGCCTTTGCGGATAGAAGAAAAGGCAATAGAATTGAGGATTTAAAATCAAAAATAGAAAAATTTATTCAAAATAAAGGAACGAATGAAACTGGACCAGATGTAAATTCGGATGTGAATACTAATACAGAAACATCCGGAAATAATGGAAATGACAATTCACAATCTAACTTAACAGTTGATGATGAGGTAAGAAATAATACAACTCCTCCTCCATCTTCATCTTTTTTTAGTTATAATTTATGGACAATAGTATTAACAGTACTTTTTATTGTAACTATTATTTCACTTTTTATTTTAAATAGAAGAATATCAGGACTTGAAAAGGATCTGAAAAATGAGATTGGGAAATTAAAAAACGGAAAAAATACGATGCCAATAAATAATTTATCAATTGATTATTCATCAAAAATTAGAAATCTGGAAAACAGTATTAATAATATTGAATCTCAATTGCAAAATTCAATACAAAAAAATCTTTCAAACAACATAGTAACTGATAGTAGTATTCCAAAAATAAATAATGAGATCAAATTAGAAGTTCCGCCAAAACCCATTCAAGAAGTATTCTATATGGCTACACCCGATCAAAATAACTTTGATATAAGCAGTCTTTCAAATACTTTCAAACCTACCCAATCCTTATATGAGTTTAAAGTAGACAATTACGATAAATCAAAAGCTTCCTTTACGTTTTACTCTGATGAAATAGGAATTCGAGATGCAGTAAACTATCCACATACGTACTTAGATCCTGTATGTGAATCACAAAATGCATTAAATCAAAATGCCAAAAGTATCAATACAATTAAGCCAGGTATTGCAGAAAAAAGAAACGATAAATGGGTCGTAACAACAAAAGCTAAAATTAAATACGAATAGATATGCATGATTACATTATAGGCGCACTGATATTAATTATTGTTGTTGCACAGATACTAGTGGCATTAACCACTTCTAAAAAAATAGCACTTTTCAAAACTATTTTACCCAATGCAAATGAATTTGAAACGGTAAAAGTCTTTATCCCTGAAGATCAGATAAAAACGATAACAACAAGTGAAATACTGAACAATATAAGTAGTTACAGTGGTTTATCTTCATCTATAAAAATAGTACCGAAAAAAAATATAAGTGAGGGAAAAAATCTAAAAATTCAAAATATTATTGAAAGTATTAAAAATAAAAAGAACAATGACACATTAATAATTAATGATGAGTTTGATTCAGATTTATTTGGTGAAACAATTACTATAGAGGACACAAAAGAAGGAATGATTTGGATGGTAAAAGGTAATTTAGAAGAGAAAATTTCCAAAAAACAAGTATATCAGTATGAAGATTTGGGATGGTCTAAACTGAAGGACAAAAAATACGTGTCTTAAAAACAAATAAAAATCATGGAACAAAAATATATTGAAGTTACCTTAATAAAATCAACTGGTGAATCGAATGTCATTTTCGATAAAGTTCTGAACTCTGTAAACACCTATTTAATAAGAAATAAAGGAGCAGTAAGTGACTTTAATTTAATAAAAGATGTTGTAGAAAGAAATACTGATGCTGTTGATGAAGAAATTAACACATTGCTGCCAATCCCTCTATATTTAGGACTGATGGGGACTATGTTAGGAATAGTCGTAGGACTGTTCGCTATGCCAAGTATTAGCGATGAGAATTTTGAAAAAGCAATTGACATACTAATTGGTGGGGTAAAAATTGCAATGATTGCTAGTTTTACCGGTCTTTTACTCACCGTATTACTTTCTGGATGGAAGTATAAAGGAGCAAAATCACAGGCTGAAAGTCTTAAAAATGATTTCTTTACTTGGATTCAAACACACCTTTTACCTGTTTTATCACAAAACACCACTTCAAGTATTTATTCATTACAAGCTAATTTATTAAAATTCAATGATACCTTTTCTACTAATGTAGTTAGTTTTAATGGAGTGTTAAGTAAAATCCTGGAATCTTTTGACAGCCAGGTTAATTTAATGAATGAGCTTAAAGACGTTGATGTTGCACAATTAGCAAAAATTAATGTTACCGTTTTGCAAGAATTAAGAACGAGTACTAAAGAATTTGAAAAATTTAATACGTACTTACATCAGGTAAATTCTTTTGTAGACAATGCTCAAAAATTAAATTTTCAGATAGGCAATCAATTAGAAAGAACACAATCTATAGAATTAGTTGCTGAAGCAATTGGTACAAATATTACTGCAAATAGAGAAATCATTACCATCTTACAATCAGAATTACAAGAAGTTTCCAATAGAAAACAATTTGTTTCTGATGCGGTCATAGATGTAGATAACTCAATTACGAAAAGTTTAGAAAAACTAAAAGAACATATTGATGCTCAAATGGAATCAATTAGAAATATTACGATAAAGGAAGAAAGCTTTTTAGAGAATTTGTTGGGGAACGATAGAGGGAATCTAAATGAACTTAAAAAATTAGGTAAATTAGAAAAAACGATGTCAAATATTGGAAAATCAACCACCACGCAAAATGAGAAATTAGATAAATTAGGGGACAGCGTGATGGAATTAACAGAAGTCTTAAAAAATCAAAAACAAATTGATTTCCAGTTACCTAAAAATATCAAGTATCTTTCTCTTGCCTTTTTCGGATCTGGAGCTACTATTGGAATTGGATACTGTTTATGGTCAATTTATAAATTATTGGTTAATTAGTTATGTCAAAAAAAACAAATTTTTTCTGGGCTAGTTATGCCGATTTAATGACCAGTTTATTTTTTATTATGCTTGTTTTATTTGTTTTAACTATTGCTATGATGAAGAGACAGCAGAAGGCAACTGTTGAGCAATTAAAAAGAATTGTTGAAATTCAGAACTCTGTAAAAGAATTGGACAGCCGTTATTTTTACTATCAGGATGAGTACAAGCGGTTTTCCTTAAAAGAACAAATTCAATTTGCTGCTAAATCTAGTGTAATACCAGTAAAAAATGAAGCATACTTATTAGAAGTTGGTAAAAACATTGAAAGCTTAATCAAGAGGTTAAAGACAAAATATAGTAATCAAAATATAAAATACATGATAATTATTGAAGGTATGGCTTCTAATTTTGTGTACTCCAAAAATGACGAATTAAGTTACCTGAGAGCATTATCACTATATAAATTGTGGCAGAAAAATAACATCTATTTTGATCCCGCTTTTTGTGAACTACAAATAGCAGGCAGTGGTGTGCGAGGTGTTGGAAGACATACAGGCAATAAAGAATATAAAAACCAACAATTTTTGATTCAAATTATTCCAAAAATAGGAAAAATAGAAAATTAATATGAGAAAAATTTTATTTAGTGTTTTGACAATTATCTTGTCTATGCTTTTTGTTGACTGTAATGGTTGTTCTCGGTCTGGAAGAAATAATTCAAGAGAACAGCACTCTCAAACATCCTCTTCTCTTAGACATGGCAAAACGATGATTGTAATGTCGGAAGAACAGGGTATATACAAAATTCCTGTTGAGATTAATGGCAGTGACATGAATTTTATTTTTGACACAGGTGCATCTGATATTACTATTTCAAATGTAGAGGCAATGTACTTATATAAACAAGGTAAACTTTCAACAGAGGATATCTTAGGGTCACAACAATATCAAATTGCAGATGGTAGTATAGCCGAAGGAACAATAATAAATCTGCGAACCGTAAAATTAGGAAATAGAACCTTAAAGAATGTAAAAGCTTCAATTGTTCATAATAATGAAGCTCCTTTATTACTAGGACAATCAGCTTTGGCTCAATTCGGAAAAGTGTCAATTGATTATAAAAAAAATGAAATCACTTTTGAATAAAGTCAATAGAATAACATTCCTGTTTCTTTTATTTTGCACTACTACTCTATTTTCGCAAGTTAAACTAGTGTCATGGAATATTCAAAATTTTGGAAAATCAAAATCTGAAATTGAAATAAATTTCATTGCAAATACTTTAAAGAACTACGACATTATTGCCATACAGGAAGTTGTAGCTGGTTATGGTGGCGCACAAGCCGTAGCCAAACTGGCCGATGAATTGAATCGCAAAGGAAGTAAATGGGATTATGTAATAAGTGATCCTACATCCAGTAGTGCCTATAAGACGGAACGTTATGCTTTTATTTGGAAGACAGCCAATCTAAAGAAAATTGGGAGAGCCTGGTTAGAAAAAAAATATCATTTAGAAATCGATAGAGAACCCTTCTATTGCACCTTCGAATATAAAAAAAATAAATTTACAGTAGTTAATTTCCATGCAATTACCAAAAGCAAACAACCTGAAACTGAAATAAAATATTTTAAATTTTTACCTGGAGAATATCCCAACCTAAATTTGATATTTGCGGGCGATTTCAACTGTCCACAATCACATACGGTATTCATCCCTTTAAGGAAAATGGGCTACCAGTCAATTCTGGTCAACCAGAAAACTTCGTTGAAACAAGAAATCAAAAAGGGTAAATACCTGGCTTCCGAATATGACAATATGTTTTACAACACCGCCAAAATCAATAGAATTGATAAAGGAATAATTTCTTTTTACAAGAATTTTGGTTCTTTAAAAGAGGCGAGAATGATTTCGGACCATATCCCTATCTGGTTTGAGTTTTCTTTAAACTAAGATTCGCTTTGATCTAATATAAAACAGCGTTTAACAGGAGACAAAAAGTAGTTTTCATTTAAATCATTATGGAAAAATCATTAAAAATAATACTGGCGACACTGCTCCTTCTCTGCCTTCTCGACATGCCTTACGGCTTCTACCAATTTGTTCGTTTCGCAGCAACAGTTGGTTTTGCTTATCTAGCTTATTCAGCAAATGAAAAAAACAGAAAAAATGAGGTGTTTGTCTATATCGTCTTAGCCATTTTATTTCAGCCATTTATCAAGATAGCATTAGGAAGAACAATTTGGAATATAGTGGATTTGATTGTTGGTATAGGATTAATGATTTCCGTTTTTACTGTAGTAAACAAATCAAAAATTGATAAATTTTAATACTTTGTTTTGTACACAAATCCATTAGACATTTTTTTAAAATAAGTAGATTTAGCATTTTTGTTGTATGTCTTTTTTGTTTTGTCAGTCGCAATTAGGGACAGCTAAATAATTGTTATGCGATCAAATCAATTATGCTCCTTACGGATTCCCGTAAAGCAGTCACAAAACTTTACAGTATCATTGTTGCTAAAGAATATTCGCACTTAAAAATGTTGTTTATAGTATATAAATCAACAATTTTTTTATCTTTAAACCAGATTAATAGTCTAACCAATTTAATGATCAACCAAAACCCCGAACAAATCGCCAGAGATAATATCGACAAACAGTTGATCGCTTGCGGGTGGATTATTCAGGATAAAAAAAGAATCAACTTAGCCGCTGGTTTGGGAATTGCCATTCGCGAATACCAAACGGATATTGGCCCAGCGGATTACGTTTTGTTTGTTGACAAAAATGCGGTTGGAATTATTGAAGCCAAACGAGAAGAAGAAGGCATTCATTTGACTTCTGTTGAAGAACAATCTTCTCAGTATGCCAATGCAAAACTCCGATTATTAAACAACGATCCTTTGCCGTTTGTGTATGAAAGCACAGGTGAAGTGACACGTTTTACCGATTATAGAGATCCAAAACCACGTTCTCGAAATGTATTTACCTTTCACCGTCCAGAAACATTTTTGCAATGGTCGAAAGAAACCAAAACTTTACGAGCGCGTTTACATGATATTCCTGTTCTGCCTATTGACGGTTTGCGAGATTGTCAAATTACTGCAATTACCAATTTAGAGCAATCTTTCAAAGAGCAAAAACCAAAAGCCTTGATCCAAATGGCGACGGGTTCCGGCAAAACCTTTACAGCGATTTCATTTGTGTATCGCTTACTGAAATATGCCAAAGCCAAACGGATACTCTTTTTGGTGGATACCAAAAACTTAGGAGAACAAGCCGAAGGCGAATTCCGTTCCTATACGGCCAGTGAAGACAACCGTTTGTTTACGGAATTGTATGGCGTAACCCGTTTGAGTAGTTCGTTTATTCCTAACGACAGTCAAGTGTATATTAGTACGATTCAACGGATGTATTCTATTTTGAAAGAAACTGACTTAGACGAAAGTGCCGAGGAAGAAAACCCGAACGAACGCACATTCGAAGTCAAAACGGCTGTTCCAGTGGGTTATAACGAAAAAGTGCCCATTGAGTTCTTTGACTTTGTAGTTATTGACGAATGCCATCGCAGTATTTACAATTTATGGAAACAAGTATTAGACTATTTTGATGTCTTTCAAATTGGATTAACCGCAACGCCAGACAATAGAACATTTGGTTATTTTAATCAAAACTTGGTTTGTGATTATGGTTATGAAAAAGCCGTAATTGATGGTGTTTTAGTTCCCTACAATGTGTTTACTGTAGAAACCCAAATCACCAAAGAAGGCAGCGTCATCAAACTGGGCGAAAAAGTTGACAAACGAAAAAGACTTACTCGTAAGAAATTCTGGGAAGCCATAGATGAAGACGAAGTTTATTCGGGCAAGCAATTAGACAATGACATTGTAAACCCAAGTACCATTCGCACCATTATCAGAGCAGTCAAAGACAATTTACCCGCCATGTTCCCCGACCGTGTCGATGAAAAAGGTGTT
The DNA here is from genome assembly GCF_003633605.1 of Flavobacterium sp. 120. Lineage (NCBI taxonomy): Bacteria > Pseudomonadati > Bacteroidota > Flavobacteriia > Flavobacteriales > Flavobacteriaceae > Flavobacterium > Flavobacterium sp. 120. The sequence continues at coordinate 1,772,566 of NZ_RBKZ01000001.1, forward strand.
TTTGAAGTGCCTAAACTATTGATATTTGCCAAAACCGATTCTCATGCCGAGGACATTATCGAAATGGTACGCGAGGAATTTGGAGAAGAAAATAAATTCTGTAAAAAAATAACCTATAAAAGTGAGGAAGACCCTAAATCAGTCTTGCAGCAATTTCGTAACGATTATTACCCACGTATTGCGGTAACGGTCGATATGATTGCTACCGGAACGGATATTCGTCCGCTTGAAGTCTTGTTGTTTATGCGTGATGTAAAAAGCCGTTCGTATTACGAACAAATGAAAGGGCGCGGTACCAGAACCTGCTCTGTAGAAGAATTGAAAGCCAAAGGAACACCTTCGGCAAAATTTAGTAAAGACCATTTTGTAATTATTGATGCCATTGGTGTCGAAAATTCTCAAAAAACAGATAGCCGACCTTTAGAAAAAGCACCTGGTGTTTCCCTGAAAGAGGTGCTGGCTAATGTGGCTATGGGAAACACCTCCGAAGATATGTTGACTACCCTTGCCAATCGCTTGATTCGTCTAGAACGCCAACTTTCCGAGAAAGACAAACTCAAGTTTGCCGAGCAAGCCAATGGTTTTACGATTAATCATATTGTGAAACAATTGCTGCATGCCTACGATCCTGATGCTATCGAAAAAGTAGAACACGAAACCAAAGGCGCTATGCGAGGATTTCCTCCAATAGAAATTGATGCGGCTATAGCCAAAGGCAAAAAGCAGTTGATTGATGATGCCGTTGCCGTTTTTCATAATCCTGATTTGCGTGATTTCATTGTAGATATCCGCAAACAATACGACCAAATTATAGATGTGGTGAATATGGATACGATTACCAATATAGGTTGGGTAAAAGACCAAGACGAAGCGGCAACTAAAACAATAACCGATTTTAAAAATTGGATAGAAAGTCACAAAGACGAAATTACGGCTTTACAAATTTTCTACGCCCAGGACTACCGCCACCGTACTTTTACATATAAAATGATAAAAGACCTGAGCGAAAAACTAAAAACAGAAAAACCATTATTGGCACCATTAGCCGTTTGGCGTGCTTATGAACAACTGGAAAAAACCAATGGCTCGACGAAAAGCGAATTGATAGCTTTGGTTTCCTTAATACGCCGCGTTGTGGGTATAGACAGTATTGTAACGAGCTATGACAAAACAGTAGACAAGAATTTTCAGGATTGGGTGTTTAAGAAACAAGCGGGAACTTTAAAATTTACCGAACCCCAAATGCAATGGTTGCGGATGATGAAAGACTATGTAGCCAATAGTTTTAGTATAGACAGAGACGATTTTGATCTAAGCCCTTTTAATGCCGAAGGCGGATTAAGCAAAATGTGGCAGTTGTTTGGTGAAGAAATGGATGTGATTATTAATGAATTAAATGAAGTGTTAGCGGCTTAAAAAAATACAATATTTATGATAACAAATGAAATTATTAGTGGATTAATTGGTTTAATCGCAGGTGCAGGAATATCTATTCCTATCACGATTACAATTACTAAATCAAATTTAAATAAAGTTAAACAAAAAAAGATTAAAACAGGCGGTGGTGATGTTACTGGAAGAGATAAGTTTACTAGATAATTTCATATGGATTTTAACAATGTAAGACAAGAAAACATAAATTCTGAAGGAGGAGATGTTGTAGGCCGGGATAAAATAGACAATCGTACAATATTTAATAATCATATTAGACCTGCGAATCAATACATGCAGGATTTGATTAGTAAATTCAAAGAAGATGAAAAAAATAATTGTCGAATAACAGATATAATTGATAATCTAAATCATTATAGTGTAAATATTGACGATGATGAAGTTTTTGATTTACAATATAAATTAGAAGCTGGTGGACGTAGTTCAGAATATAAAAGAGCGGCTTTATTAAAAGAAAGAATTTCAAAAAAAATTAAATTAAATGAGCAAAGTGAAGCTGCACAGGAAATTTATGCTTACGTTCTTTCTCAAATATGTTCAGATTTTCATCTTTACGTAAAACCACATTTATCAGAAAATACAATTCCAAATATCAATATATTGATTGACGAAAAGGTTATTAAGCCTGCTATGGAAACATTAGGAGAAAACGTTTTACGTTTATTAAAGGATGATATTAATGGAATGATATATTTTTTAACTGGAAACTGTCACATAAAATGGGTATAATATGCTAATATATAATCAAGCCTACGATTTATACCATACAATTTTTAGAATGGTGTTGATATCTTCGAAGCTTTCAAAACCGGTAGAAGTAGATAAGTTGAGGATTTTGGATTTTTATTTTGTTTATCCAACAGAACTCCTAGACATTAAAAAGCCAACTTGGTTTAGAAAATATGAAAAGTTTTTAAAGCCAGAAATAAATAAATATGATACCATTAGAAATCCTAAAAGAATATTTTATAGAATGAATACAATTCAATCACAAGCTATAAAAGTTTTAGTTGCTTACGGATATTTTGAAAATGAATCATTTGAAAAAGGCTCAATAGTAAAAACAAATAAAATATTGCCTTCTGAACTATTAACTAAAATTGAAGAGGCAAATGAAAAAAATTTTAATATCATATCCTTGCTTGCTGGACCACTATCCGATATTGATTTATATGGTCATTTAGGTTTAAAAGAAAGAACAGGTTTAATAGAATTTAGATATGATACAATATAATCCCTCCTTAAAATTAAACAAGCTTTTAATTTTTACAAATGACGGAAAAATAGCTTACAATCAATCATTTCATGATGGTGTCAATATAATTCGCGGGCATAATAGCTCAGGGAAATCAACAATAGCAAATTTTATATTTTATGTATTAGGTGGTGATTTTAATAAATGGACTGCAAAGGCTTTTAGATGTAAAGAAGTTATTGCTGAGATTGAAATTAATTCGGCGAAGATTACTTTGAAACGAAGCATATCTGATAGAGGGATGCAACCAATGTCATTGTTTTGGGGAAATTATGAAGAATCTAAAATTGCTGGAAGTGAAAACTGGGAAATATATCCATACAAAAGATCGGAAACAAAAAAGAGCTTTTCTAATGCTTTGTTTGTCGCTTTAGGTTTTCCGGAATTACGAGGTGATGTAGATAGCAATATTACAATGCATCAAATTTTAAGATTGATATACATAGATCAAAAAAGCTTAACGGGAGACTTACTTCTCACAGATAATTTTGATTCCTCTATAACGAGAACAACTGTTGCAGATTTAATGTTAGGAGTATATGATGACTCATTATATGCTGATAAGCTTTCATTACGGGAAAACGCAAAAACTTTTGAGATAAGTAACAAACAATTTGAAGGAATACAAAAAATATTTTCTTCTACTGGTGCCGAAACAGACTTTAATGTAATTAATGCTTCGATAGCTCACAACTTAGAAGAATTAAGGAGAATTGAAGATGTGATTAATAAGGATGAGGATGAAAATTATAGTGTTGAAATTGATAAGGTAGAGAAAGATAATATTGAAATTTTAAAAAAAGAATTACTTGCAGAAAAAAGAAATTATTCTGAAATACTTGAGCAAATAGAATATTATGAATATGAAGTACTAGATTCAAATGAATTCATTTTAAGTTTACAAAAAAGAAATGAGGCCATTGACGAGTCATTAGTAACTAGAGAATTATTAGGTGTTATTGATATTACACATTGTCCTCATTGTTTGAATGTATTAACATCTGTTGAAAATGAAGATGACTGCAAGCTATGTAAACAAAGATTGCCAGAAGACACTATTAAGTCGCATCATAAAAAAATGCAACAAGAACTAGATAATCAAATTAGGGAATCAAAAATGCTACTAAAAGATAAAGAGAGCACTCTTCAGCAATTAAAATCAGAAGTACCATCGTCAGTTAATAAAATCAGAAGTATACAAAATGAGGTAGATGAGTTATTAAATCATTATAAAAGTAAACGAAATAGAAATTTAGATTCACTCATAGAAAAAAAAGGCGAACTAAAATCTAAAAATCAATTTCTAATTCAGCAGCAAAAAGCTATAACTCAAATTGATGTTTTAAAGAAAGAATTAAAAATATTGACAGATAATATTAATAATTTAAAAGCATCAATTAATACAAAAGAAAATGCTCAGAAAACAAAATTACTGCAAGCCTATCATGATATCCAATCGTTTACATTAAAGATTTTAAAAAGTGATCTAGGACGACAAAGAGAGTTTTCTAATGCTAGAAAAGTTGAATTGGATTTTGCTAGAAACACTTATTCTTTAGATGGTCAAAATAATTTTTCAGAAAGTTCAAACGTATATTTAAAAAACAGTATTCGTTTTGCAATCTTCTTTGCTTCACTAAAACACCCGTTCTTAAGATTTCCAAGGTTCATTTTGTGTGACAATATAGAAGATAAAGGAATGCAAGCAGATAGAAGTAAAAGTTTCCAGAGAGAGATTGTTAGATTATCTCAAGATTCAAATGTTCAGCATCAAATAATACTAACAACATCCATGGTAGATGAAGAATTAAACATGACTAATTTGTGCGTTGGTGATTTTTATAATGAAGATAATAAAACTTTACAGAATTTAGATGGTTAAGAAAATATTAGTATCACCAAAATGGGAACAAAAGACTCTAGGAGAAGTCTGTGAAATAAAAAGCGGTAAAAATCAATCCAAAGTTATCAATCCAAATGGGAAATATCCAATTTATGGAAGTAGTGGAATCTTTGGATATGCAGATGAATATATTTGTGATGAAAACACAACTATTATAGGACGAAAAGGAACTATAAATAGCCCAATTTATGTAACTACAAAGTTTTGGAATGTTGATACTGCTTTTGGTCTATGTGTAAAAGAAAACTTGAATAGCAAATTTTTATACTATTTCTGTTTAAGTTTTAATTTTAAAAAATTAGATAAGAGTACCACAATACCAAGTCTTTCAAAAGGAGATTTACTTGCTATTGAACTACCAATACCCCCACTCGAAACGCAAACCTTCATTGTTTCCAAAATAGAAGAACTTTTTAGCGAGTTAGACAAAGGCATCGAGGATTTAAAAACAGCACAACTGCAACTTAAAACCTATCGACAAAGTGTGTTGAAATGGGCTTTTGAAGGAAAATTGACGAATAAAAAGTTTAAGGAAGGAGAATTGCCGAAGAGCTGGGATTCGGTCAAAATTGAATTTCTTTTATTTGATACAAAAAAAGGAATGAGCACTGGACCATTTGGTACAATGTTAAAAAAATACGAGCATCAAAAAGATGGAATTCCAGTTTTAGGTATTGAAAATATTGGAGAAGGTGTTTTTCAACTCCCTAACAAAATATTTATAACTTCTGAAAAAGCAAAAGAATTAAAAAACTTTGTAGTTATTGAAAATGATATAATAATCTCTCGTTCTGGGACTGTTGGGGAAATTTGTTTGCTTCCTAAAAAAATGGAAAATTCAATTATATCAACAAATCTTATCCGTGTAAGGCTAAATCAAAAAATTATAAATCCTAAATACTTTGTTTATTTATTTCAAGGAGGTAAGGTAAGGCAAGAAGTATTTGATCTTTGTAAAGGTTCATCAAGAGCATTTCTAAATCAAACAATTTTAAAATCACTTAATTTTCCATATTGCGAAATAAATGAACAAAACAGAGTAATTCAAGAAATAGAAAGTCGTTTGAGTGTAGCAGATAAAATGGAAGAAAATATTACCCAAAGTTTGCAGCAAGCAGAGGCATTGAGACAAAGTATATTGAAAAAGGCATTTAGTGGGGAGTTAGTTTAAAAAAATATAGAAATTATGATTGATGAGATGATTCGTTGTAAAGACCTTACTGCTTCAAATGAAATTGAAAGCCTTCACGAGTGGTTCTATAAATGTCCACCACAAGGAAAGGTAAAACATTGGAAAGATGGAAGAAGTGCCAAAGAAACAGCTAAACACTGGGCACATACTATCCCTCAACCATTTAAAGATTTATTAGTATCAAAACAGTTGAAATATATGCTTTGCTCTCCTGAATATGTGTCAACATTTGACACCAATGGAGGAAATGGCAGGAATCACGATTTATTGATTTTAGCAAAAGATAAGGACTCTAAAAAAGTTGTTATTTCTATAGAATCAAAAGTTGATGAATCGTTTGGAGATACTGTTGCAAAAACGATAGCAAGTGCTAAAAAAGCAAAAGACAAAAACAACAAGTCTAAAGCATCAGAAAGAGTTAATGAACTGAGAGAGGGTCTTTTTGGTGAGAGAAATGATAATCAATTAGATTTGAGGTATCAATTGTTAACTGCTGTAGCTGGAACAATAGCCGAAGCAAAAAAACAGGGAGCTAATTCTGCTTATTTTTTAGTTCAAACTTTTGTTTCTGATGAGATTAATGACAATAAGCACAAACAAAATCAAAAGGATTTAAATGATTTTTTGAGTGTTTTTACCAAAGAAAATTATTCTAAAATTGAAAACAAAGATTTGTTAGGACCTTTTAAAATAGAAACTAATAATGAGTATTTATCAAGTGACATTGATTTGTGGATTGGGAAATATGAGATTGAAATATAAAAAAATTAGAATATTTTAATAAGGAAAGAGGATTTTAAAAAAGTCGTTTAGTGGGAAGTTGGTTTAACATTAATAATAAGAAAATTGATAGAAGCAAATTTTAAATTTCATCCTATAGGGCAAGGATGTTTTTATACAGGTAAAATTGAACTTCACAATACTAATGAAACAGAATTTAATTTTGTTTATGATTGTGGTACAGACTCAAAAAAAGTGTTCTTAAACAACGCAATCGATTTATATAAAGAAACTTTAACAAATAAAACCCTTGATTTATTGATAATTTCTCATTTTGATCAAGATCATGTAAATGGGGTTGTTAATTTACTCGATGGTATAAAATGTAAACGTTTGATTATTCCATATTATACCCCTATTGAACGTTTGTTATTATTTACTACATTAATTGAAGAGGATGAACAATATAGATTAATGCTACAAAGTCCAATTAACTTTTTTAGTAATGACCGTTTTAATATTGACGAAATCATTATAATTGGTAGCCCTGCGGATGAAAATGGAATACTTACTAATGAAAGCCCTAATGACATACCTCCTAAAGAATTCGATGAAATTAATTTTAACGATTTAAAAAATATTGAATTTACTGCAGAATATCTATCTGATATAGAAAAGTCTAATGTGATTTCTAAAATTGAACTTCTAGAAGGTAAGCTAAAAAACATTCAAAAATTAAAATTTTTAAATCTTCTTAATAGTGTAAAAATCAACTTTTGGGAGTTTGTTTTTTATTTAAAAAAACATGAGAATTACATCTTAATTAATAAGTTCCAAAAAGATGTAAATCTAATTTTAGTCAAAGAAAATATAACATTATTTGATATGTTTGATGAAGATTTTGTTATACAATTAAAAAAAGCTTATCGTCAACATTTCGGTCAAAATTTAAATAACACATCATTAGTTACTTATCATGGTGCATTAGTTAATTTTAAAAAACACTACCATTATTTTTCAAGATTTATTAATTATTGTGATGGATATTCTGAAAATTGTTTAGGAACATTACTTACTGGTGATATTGATATTAAAAGCAAACTACAAACTAAAAAAATAATTGATTTTTATCTGGGATATATTCCTCGTGTTTGTTTTTTTCAGGTGCCCCATCATGGAGCGAAAGCAAATTGGAATTTTAATGTTAATAATGGATTAAATTCTTTTTGTAATTACATTGTGAATCATGGACTAGGTAGAATTCATCACCCGTCAGTTGATGTGATTCAATATATTAAAACAAATTGTCCAGTAGGTAATATACATCTTAACAATGAAGCTCAGGATTTTGAATATGGGTTTCATATATTCAAATAATATTCAATAAGTATATGTACATAATAAGATAGGGTATGTTGAAAATGACAATTGCAATGACTTGGTTAAAAAATAAATTATGAAAACATTTGATAAAAAATTCTGGATAATTTTTTTTCCATTTATTGTTATTATTTTAATGATATTATACTTTCCATATTGGATTAGGGATAAATTATTTTTTTATGACTTCAATGATATGGGGCAAATTGGAGACACGTTTGGAGGTATAATGAGCCCATTTATTGGTATTGCTGGCGCAATACTTACTTTTCTTGCTTTCTGGGTACAATTTAAAGCTAATGAACAACAAAAAGACGATTTAAAAGATCAAAAAAAAAGAGACTACTTAGAAAGATTTGAAGATCGTTTTTTTGAAATGATTAATATTCATCGAGAGAATATTAATCAGTCCAAATATTCAAAATATGACCCAGAAAGTGGTAAAATTTCATCTTCAGAAAATAGAAAGGTTTTTAAACTTATTTTTCAAGAATTTAAAGAATGTCTTTATGATGTTAGAAGATTTTCTAATTCAAACAATCCTGAAGACTACTTACATCCAACATATCACAAAAAAGTTAAAAATAGAATTAAGCAAATTAATCCCTCAATAAATCTTATTGAATTCATTACTATAGATATTGCTTACAGTATTCTTTTTTATGGAGTAAGTGAAGAAGGAGAAATAATATTAAGACCAATTTTTCAAAATAAATATAATAATAATTATTACTTTAAATTAATAAAATATATACAACTTAAACCTAAAAGAGAAAATAAAGAATTATATAAAAAATGGGAAGAAATACAAAAACTAAATCATGAAGAGCGGTCTTTTATTTTAGATGAAATTTATAATTATAATAAAGGAACAAATCCTATTAAAGAAATTTCTGAAAAGTCAACGTTTTTTATGCCGCTAGCAAAATACTCTAAATATTATGGAGGTCATCAACATAGGTTAAGTCATTATTTTAGACATCTATTTCAAAGCTTCAAATATTTAAGTAGCCAAGACATATTGGACAAAAAAAATAAATATTTCTATGGTAAAATTTTCAGAGCTCAAATTTCAACACATGAGCAAGCAATTATATTTATAAATAGCATTACACGTTTAGGTTATAACTGGGAATATACATCTAAATATGAAAATATAAACAAATTATCTGGTGAAAAGTTGAAACAAAAAGAGGAAGAATTAAAATTCATCACATATTATCAACTAATAAAGAACTTACCAGGAACACATTTAATTGGAATAAAACATAAGGATTATTATCCTAATGTGAAATTTGAAATAGAGAATAACTAAAATTATAAAATGGACATATCACCAGACAAACAAAACATTGATAGAGTGTTTTCTAACACAACTTATTATATTGATTTTTACCAAAGACAATACAAGTGGAATGAAGAGCCGGTTAAAAGATTATTAGAGGATGTTTTTTATAAATTTAATGAAGAATATAAAAAACATAAAGATTCTGATATTCCTTTAGATCAATTAATTTCTAAATACTCTTGGTATTATTTAAACACTTATGTAACTAATTTAGTTGATGGTAAAATCTTTATAGTTGATGGTCAACAAAGGTTAACAACTATAACGCTAATTTTGATTAAATTAAAACATCTAGCTGAAAGTAATAAGTCAGATTTAACTGACTGGGTTAAAAATAAAATTACAGGACATTCTGGATTTAAAAGAGAATTTTGGATGAATCATGAAGTTCATAAGACAAGTATGCAAGGGTTATTGGATGGTATTTCTTATGATACAATTGATACTTCGAGTGGAATTACTGCTCAAAACATGGTGTCAAACTATCAAATAATATCCAAATGGTTAGATGCAGAATTCTTGAGTGATGTGCATAAATTAGAATCTTTTATCTTCTTTTTCTTAAATAGATTAGTATTGATAAACCTATCTGTTGAACAAACAGAAGTACCCATGGTTTTTGAAGTAATTAATGACAGAGGTGTAAAACTAAAACCGTATGAAATTTTAAAGGGTAAATTATTAGGGCAAATCGAAAAAGATGAATTACTCACTCTAAAACTTAATGAAATTTGGGAAGAACAAGTCAATAAAATTAATATTTATAAAGATGATGAAATTGATGAATTTTTCACTTACTTTTTAAAAGGAAAACTTGCTGACACCAGAGGTCTCGCTCAAAAATTTGATAAAGATTATCACAGGGTTATGTTTGATGATGAATATGATAAAGTTTTAAAACTTAAACATAATCCGAAGGTAGTTAAGAAATTTATACTCAATGATTTTATCTATTATACTAATTTATATCAAAAAGTATTTGAGTATGCAGTAACATACAATGAAAAACAGCCTTACACATTTTACAACAATCTAATCGACATGAATACACAGTGGCTTTTAATCATGTCTGCTTGTAAATTGAATGATGTTGATGAAGATGAAAAAATATATGCAGTTTGCAGACAATTAGATAGAATGTTTTGTTTGTTACAACTACAAAGAAGTTATAATAGTAATGCATTTGCAACTGTTATTTATAAAATAAGTTCTGAAATCCGAAATCAAACAGTATTAAAAATATATGAGGTATTTGAATCTAATTTACTACAACTTATTTCAGATTATAGAGGAGTAAATGTTGATGATATTATTAACTATTCATTTTTTAAAGAAACAGGTATCGAATTAGAAAAAAGGTTTAAAAGATACTTTTTTGCAAGAATAGAGAAATTTATTGCTGACAATACTAAAATGAATATGAAGCATAATTTTTATGACTTAATACAAAACACAGGCTCTAAAAATGGTTTTCATGTTGAACATATTTTATCGTACAACAAAGAAAATTTAAATTTATTCGATAATGATGAAGAACTATTTGAAAGAGAGCGAAACAGATTAGGAGGATTATTAATTTTAAAAGGTGCAGATAATATTTCAAGTAACAATGAAACCTATAAAAAGAAATTAAAGTCATATGCGAATACTCTTTATTGGAACGAAACTTTGAGAGAAGATACTTATAAGTCAAAGTTAGACTTTACAAAAATGATAAATAATTATGATTTAAAGTTTAGACATATCGAACAATTTGGGAGAGAAGAATTAGAGGAACGTCACAAACTTTTGTTTGATTTAATTAAAATAATCTGGAACTAAAATGAGCAAAGAAAATTCGGCCAATACCTCGAGTATAGTAAGTAAAGTATGGGCATTTTGCCAAACCCTTAGAGACGATGGTGTGGGCTATGGCGACTACTTAGAGCAATTAACCTATTTGTTATTCCTAAAAATGGCAGACGAATACAGCAAACCACCATACAATAGAGAAATGCCTATTCCTGCTGAATTCGCTTGGAAAACCTTGACTACCAAAAGCGGAACAGAGTTGGAGTCGCATTACAATATTATGTTGCGTGAATTAGCTAAAGAAAAAGGTATCTTGGGGCAAATTTTTGTAAAGAGCCAAAACAAGATACAAGATCCTGCCAAGTTGTACAAACTCATTGCGCTCATCAATGCTGAGAATTGGATCTTGATGGGCGTGAAAGACAAAGGCGATATTTATGAGGGTTTATTAGAGAAAAATGCCGAGGATACTAAAAGTGGTGCAGGTCAGTACTTCACCCCTCGCCCATTAATCAAAGCGATGGTCGAATGTTTGCGTCCGGAACCGCTAAAAACGATTGCAGATCCAGCTTGTGGCACCGGAGGATTTTTCCTTGCCGCTTATGATTGGATGGTTGATAATCGTGATTTAGACAAAGAAGCTAAACAGTTCCTGAAGTACGAAACCTTTTTCGGTAATGAGATTGTCGCCAGTACAAGACGATTGGCATTGATGAATTTGTTTTTGCACAACATTGGCGATATAGATTCGGACAACTTTATTTCTCCCAACGATTCCTTGATTACAGATTCGGGTACGCGTTACGATTACATCTTAGCGAATCCTCCTTTTGGTAAAAAGAGCAGCATGACCTTTACCAATCAAGACGGCGAACAAGAGAAGGAAGATCTAACCTATAACCGTCAGGATTTTTGGGTTACTACGAGCAACAAACAGTTGAACTTTGTGCAACATATTCGTACCATGCTTAAAACAACCGGAATGGCAGCCGTAGTATTGCCGGATAATGTTTTGTTTGAAGGTGGTGTGGGTGAAACGGTCCGTAAAAAGTTGTTAGAAACTACAGACTTGCACACCATATTGCGATTGCCAACAGGTATTTTCTATGCCAATGGTGTAAAAGCCAACGTTTTGTTTTTTGATGGAAAACCATCCAGCAAAGATGTTTGGACAAAAGAAACTTGGGTATATGATTACAGAACAAACGTGCATCATACCCTAAAGAAAAATCCTTTAAAACTAAGTGATTTAAAAGATTTTATAAAATTGTACAACCCTGAAAATAGACACAAACGCACTGAAAATTACAATGCAGCAACCAACCCCGAAGGGCGCTGGAGAAAATTTACGTACGAGGAAATCATCGCTAGAGACAAAACGAGTTTAGACATAACTTGGCTAAAAGACAAATCATTAGCAGATTTAGATAATCTACCCGACCCTGATGTTTTGGCTTTGGAAATCGTGGAGAATATAGAAGCGAGCTTGGATAGTTTTAGAGCGATTATAGCTAGTTTAAAGTAAATATGGATACTAATATGTTTTTTAATATTATTTCTTCGGTGTGTTTAGTACTTGCAACTGTTCTTACCTACAGAAACTTTATCGTGCTTAAAACGATGGAAAATGAAAATCACTTTTATAAGCATAAAATGGACAATGCTCAATCATTGTTGTTGGGCATTATGAAGCTAATGGATGATTATCAGAACATCTTAAGTGACTTTCATGAGAGTGAAAAGTTAAATAAACTTGACTCCATAAAAGAAAAGGAAATAGACATCCAAATTGATCAAGTAACTGAGGTCTTTAGAAAAACTATTATTCAACATTCTTTGTTTTTACCTCAAAACATTCTTGATTTGATTGAAAAATTTTATGACGGATTATTTGATGAAGAAAACAAAGCAAAAGATAACTCAGATGTCGATAAATATATAGATACTAAGCTGGAAGAAATTGAGAATTTAGCGTATAAAATTAGAGAAGATTTAGGTATTGAAAAACTAAATATTGGTCTAAAAAAAAGAATTAGGTCAAATATAAAAAAGAGTTGAAAATAAATAAAGATTATCTTCATCTTTAATTTCAAATCCTAAGACATTAATAATATTCAAAACCTGATTTATGATTACATTTTTATGACTTAAACAATTTTAGATAAAACTTGTAGTGAAATAAAAATCCAATATTGCTCAGATCTACATCTTGAATTCCCAAATAAAAAAAGCATATTCTTCAAAGCCCAATAAAACCAACCTCTCCGAAGTCTCTGACTTCGGTTTTTCCTTTATATGCATAGCCTTCACTTATATCTAACGCTTAATTTTTAAATCATTAATATCCCTTTTCAACTCCAAAAACATATCTGTCACACTTGCCATTTCCGTTAATTCCTGTTTTTCATCTGTGAGTCCAATGTTGCAAACGAATTCCCAAATCTCAAGAATATCAGAAACCTTGACTTCATAAACCGGGTAAAAACTATTGTCTGATTCCACAAACAGTACATTTTTTTTGTTTTTATTCAAGCGCTTATAGACCATACCTTCACTTTTGGTTATCAGTATGTAAGTCTTGCCATCCTTGACATCTCCCAACTTTTCAATGTACTTCCCTACGATGATACTGCCATCCTCATGCGGTGGCATAGAATCTCCTTCAACCGGAAATCCCCTATGCTTTCCGGGTCCCAAAAAAGGCAATGAAATTTGCTGTAGACTTTCAATATATTCCGGATCGGCATACCCATTCAAATACCCGGCTTTTACTTTTTGCGTAACGACTTCTATAAAGTTATCTCCCTTATTATCTACCGTAATTGGCAACACCAATCTGTTATTTTCCAATTGCAACAAATCGTCCAAAGGAATTTTCCGTATATCCACAGATAGCAACAGATCTATACTGATGTGATAGTAATGCGCTATCTTCTTCAATATTTCATACGGGGCTTCCGAGGTTCCGTCTTCATATTTAACATACCTGCCCCTGGTTATCCCTAACGATTCCGCCAGCTTTTCCTGCGAAATTTTATGTTGCACCCTAAGGTTCCTGATGTTGTCGGAAAATAAAGACATAGGTATTTTGTTATAATTTGTAACAACAAATATAGTCAAATTTGTTATCATCTGTACTAATTTTGTAACGTATAAAAAAGAAAAGAAGATGGAAAGAGCAATTGTACACATGGATTTGGATACTTTTTTTGTATCCTGCGAAAGACTGGGAAATTCAAAACTGGAGGGAATCCCTTTGATTATTGGTGGCGGGGATCGTGGCGTTGTCGCTTCCTGTTCCTATGAGGCCCGAACTTTCGGAGTGCGTTCTGCGATGCCTATTAAAATGGCCCTTAGGCTCTGCCCACAGGCAAAAGTAATGAAAGGTGATATGGAATTATACTCTAGATTATCACATGACGTTACGGAGGTAATCCAAGTGAACGCCCCAGTGGTTGAAAAAGCCAGCATCGATGAATTTTACCTCGATATTACCGGTATGGATAAATTCTATGGGGGCTACAAATGGACTAACGAACTGGCGCATTCCGTTACCAAAGAAACAGGATTACCCATCAGCTTTGCGTTATCGATAAACAAAACCGTTTCTAAAATTGGTACCGGCGAAGCCAAACCCAAAGGAAACTTAGAAATACCCGAAAATAAGGTACGGTCTTTCTTAAATCCACTTTCGATTCAAAAAATCCCCATGGTGGGCGATGTGACTTTTCAGTTGTTATCGCGAATTGGAATCCGTACCATTCAGACGCTTTCAGAAATGCCTGCCGAAGTATTGCAACGAATGATTGGCAAGAATGGCATCGACATTTGGAAGAAAGCTAATGGTATCGATAACAATCCGGTGGAGCCCTATACGGAAAGGAAATCCATTTCAACGGAGCATACTTTTAGTCAGGATACCATCGACATTCCAAAATTAAAATCGATACTGATTGGAATGGTAGAAAAATTAGCATTCCAATTACGTTCCGAAGAATGGCTGACTTCCACTGTAGTGATCAAAATTAGATATTCCAATTTCGACACCGAAACCAAACAATGCAAAGTCCCCTATACCTCAGCTGATCACACGCTGACCAAAACAGTTACCGATTTATTTGATAAAGTATACCAACGTCGCATGCGACTCCGTTTAATCGGAATTCGTTTCAGTGGGTTGGTTCGTGGCACGTATCAAATTAACTTATTTGAAGATACCGAAGAAATGCTGTCTTTGTATCAAGCCATGGACAAAATGAAAACACGCTATGGATTTGATGCAGTAATGCGGTGTGCCGGAGCAACATTCAAACCGAATAACAAATCCGAAATTTTAAAACGCAAATCATAATCCATGTACCTTAACTGCCATTCTTTTCATTCCCTGCGCTACGGCACCATTCCGCTGTTGGATCTTATCCAGCAGGCTGTTGTTTGTGGGGTTAAGACAATGGCATTAACGGACATCAACACGGTTACTGGTATCTATGATTTTACAAAAGCTTGTAACGAAGTTGGGATTAAACCACTCGTCGGAATAGAATTTCGTTGCAACCATCAATTGCGCTATATCGGTTTGGCTAAAAATGCCGATGGGCTTGCTGAAATGAACCGCTTTCTGACCAACCATAATTTTGAAGGTACTGCCTTGCCCTTAGTCGCACCATCATTTAAGGACGTATGCATTATTTATCCTTTCGAAAATAAGCCAGTAGAATTAAAAGACCATGAATATATCGGGATTGCGCCCGATCAGCTTCCCAAATTATTTCTACCGGAATGGAATACTTTGCTTGACAAAATGGTGATTTTGCAATCCGTTACCTTCAGAACTAAAAGAGAATTCAACCTGCATAAAATCCTGAGAGCTATTGATACCAATGTTATCTTGTCTAAATTGACTGTGGACGATTATTGCAAAACATCTGAAGTAATGATTCCTTTGGAAGAACTGCTTTCGAAATTTGAAGAGTATCCACAGATTATCGAAAACACACAAAAGCTGATGGATCAGTGTCATTTTGAATTTGACTTCAAAACGCCCAAAAACAAAAAATACTATTCCGGAAGTAAGGAAAGCGACATGGAACTTCTAACGAAGTTAGCACACGAAGGATTAATCAAAAAGTACGGTGCCGATAATCCGCAAGCGTTAGCAAGAGTCGAAAAGGAATTAAAGGTGATTGATAAATTGGAATTCAGTGGCTATTTCCTGATTACGTGGGATATCATTCAATACAGCATGAGTCAGGGATTTTTACATATCGGTCGAGGTAGCGGTGCCAACAGTATCGTGAGTTATTGTCTAGGAATAACGGACATCTGCCCTATTGAATTGGATTTGTATTTTGAACGGTTCCTCAATGTGAACCGCAAGAGTCCTCCCGATTTTGACATTGACTGGTCCTGGAAAGAACGCGATACCATTCTCCGATATATTTTTGATACTTATGGTGCCGATCATGTGGCTTTTTGTGGAACTAATGTGGAATTTAAGTACCGCTCCATATTTCGGGAAGTGGGTAAGGTTTTCGGTTTGCCAAAGGAAGAATTAGATGCATTAGCTAAAAACCCAATGGCGTTACATGATAAAAACCAAATCGTAAAGCTAGTGCAGGAATACGGCATGTTACTCGAAAAATACCCCAACCAACGCAGCATGCATTCTTGTGGTATCTTGATTTCAGAAGAACCTATTACCAATTACACACCATTAGAAATGCCGCCAAAAGGGTTTCCAATAGTGTTGTTCGATATGCACATTGCAGAGGATATTGGTTTTGAAAAGTTTGATATCCTAAGCCAGCGAGGGATTGGTCATATCGATGACAGTGTGAAGTTGATTGAGAAAAATCAGGGGATTAAAGTCGATATCCGAGATACCGCTATATCAAAAAATGAGGCGAAGGCGAATCATTTTCTAAGCCACGGAAAAACCATTGGATGCTTTTATATCGAAAGCCCCGCCATGCGTGGCTTGTTGCGCCGACTGAAATGTGATAATTATAAGACTCTCGTAGCTGCCTCATCCATAATCCGTCCGGGTGTCGCCCAATCGGGTATGATGAAAGAATACATTTTCAGGCACAACCATCCGGATCGTTTTGAATATTTTCATGACGTTTTTAAGGAACAACTCGGAGAAACATATGGGGTGATGGTCTATCAGGAAGACGTAATCAAGATTGCTTTGCATTATGCAGGACTTCCCGCAGCCGATGGTGATATTCTGCGACGTGCCATGAGTGGGAAAGGACGCTCCAAAGCAGCATTGCAAAAAGTAAAAGACAATTACTTTGCCTGCTGTGCCCAAAAAGGACATCCGGTAAAGTTGAGCGAAGAAATATACAGACAAATCGAATCTTTCGCTGGCTACTCTTTTTGTAAGGCGCACTCCGCATCTTATGCTGTCGAGAGTTATCAAAGCCTTTACCTAAAGGTCTACTACCCTATTGAATTCATGGTAGCCGTGATCAATAATCAAGGTGGTTTTTACCGTACCGAAGTATATGTTCATGAAGCCAAAATGTCGGGTGCAACCATTCAGAATCCTTGTGTCAATAAGAGCGATTATGAAACTACGGTATACGGTATCGACGTCTATCTCGGTTTCATGCATTTGGAAGGGTTGGAAAGTAGACTAGCGCATTTTATAGTTAAAGAACGTCAGGAACGGGGCGAATTCAACTCGTTGGAAGATTTTATCAACCGCATTCCAATAGGTATTGAAGGGATACAGATTTTGATTTTTATCGGAGCATTCCGCTTTACAGCGAAAACAAAAAATCAATTGCTGGTGATTGCCAGACTTATTCTGGTCAACTTCAAACCCAAAAACAGAAACCTAATGCTGATACAAGAACCAATCAAGGAATATACGTTACCAGTATTGGAACGCTCTCCTTTTGAAGATGCTTTTGATGAAATCGAACTACTGAGTTTTCCGGTTTCCTGTACTCCTTTCGATTTATTGCAGACAAAATATCGAGGGGACGTAATGGCGAAAGATTTATTAAAGCACCATAAAAAAACGGTGAAGATGCTCGCCTATCTCATTTCCAGAAAGCACGTGCCCACCAAAATGGGTGCCATGTATTTTGGAACTTGGGTCGACATCGAAGGCGAATATTTTGACACGGCACATTTTACTAAAAGTCTTAAAGAATATCCGTTCCAAGGCGGTGGCTGTTACTTGCTATTAGGAACTGTAGAAGTGGATTACCACTTTCCTACTATTACCATTTCCAAAATGGCAAAAATGCCGTTCATCCCGGATCCAAGATATTCAAACACTTCTGATAGGCAATATAAAGTGCACGAACAGATTCGGGAAGATGTCAGCATGACCTATCGAGCTCCATATCCTCAGGAACATGAAATTAACTTGCCAAGGCACAAAATGGAGGTGGGCGCAAAAAAAGAGTCTGTTTGAATATTTTAGAAAATGAGACTGCAATGCTTTCAACTTTTACACAAGAATAACAATACAATTTACGTTATATACCAAATGAAAAAACAGGAATACGCAATAGTAGACATAGAAACCACAGGCGGTAATGCCAGTGGCAGCCGCATTACAGAAATTGCCATTATTATCCATAACGGAACTAGTATAATCGACCGTTGGGAAACGCTCGTCAACCCAGAAAAGGAAATACCGCTTGCCATTTTTTCGCTAACCGGAATTAACAATGAAATGGTACGGGACGCACCCATTTTTGATGCCATTTCTGAAAAAGTTTTAGAAATGCTTACCGGACGTATTTTCGTTGCCCATAATGTGAACTTTGATTATTCGTTTGTTCGGCACCAACTCGAAGCAAGCGGATTCAAATGGACTGCACCAAAATTGTGTACCGTTCGCGCCGCTAGAAAGATTAAGTCCGGACTAGCTTCATACAGCTTAGGCAGACTTTGCCAATCCTTAGATATTCCTTTGACAAACCAACACCGGGCAGGCGGTGATGCAGATGCCACAGCCATCCTATTTTCTCGTTTGCTGGAATGGGACGTTGAAGGAGTAATTGAAAAAATGATGAAAAAAACTTCTCAAGACCAACGCTTGCCTCCCAACCTACCGCCTGCTGATTTTGAGCAGTTACCGGAAAAAGCAGGGGTATATTATTTTTACGATCAGACAAGAAAAGTCATTTACGTAGGAAAGGCAATCAACTTAAAAAAACGGGTGGCCTCCCATTTCAGTGGTCATAATATCACGCCACAAAGGCAAAACTTTCTGAGAGACATACATGGTATTTCCTTTGAAGTCTGTGCTACCGAATTAATGGCGCTATTGCTGGAATGTACTGAAATTAAGAAACTGTGGCCCACCTACAACAGGGCATTAAAACGCTTTGACCCTAAATATGGACTGTATGAGTATGAAGCCCGCAGCGGTTACCGATATTTGGCCATTGGAAAGCTGGGCAAATTTCAGACGTGCATTGAATCTTTCAATAGTTTATACAAAGGCATCAATGTATTGCGCAGCTTATCCGAACAATTTGGTATTGATAATCGATTCTGCAATTACGGCATGGACGACCATGGAGAATTTATCCCTAAACCGGACCGGAACGATTTACCTGACATGGAACAACACAACGAACAAGTCGAAAACGCTATTGATTTTTTAGTAAAAAACAGACCCAGCTTTGCCATTATAGACAAAGGAAGATCTCCCGAAGAACGCAGTTGCATTTGGGTAGAAAACGGTCACTTTTATGGCATGGGATATATTGCTTCGGATGTTGGAATTACAGATCCCTCTGAGATAAAAGATCATGTCACTACTCATAAAAGCAATCAATACAGTGTGGATTTAATCCTTGCGTATGCAGAGAAATATCCCGGTAAAGTACTTTTTAAACAGAACCAGAAGGAATGATAGTTTATCGCAACTGCATCTAAATATTTACGAGAAGTGGTGGTAGCGGAAAAAAATTTATTGACATTCCGGAAACGAAACTTGCACTGTTTTTTACTCAACATATTGTATCTTTAATTGTAATTTTTAAAGAAGTATATTTTATGGAAACCATCGAATTAACTAGAAAAGAATTATACGATATAGTATGGTCAACAACACTTACAAAGTTGACACAGCAATATGCATATACGAATGACGGAATAAAGAAATTGTGCAAACAATTTGAAATCCCAATGCCTGATGCTAGTTACTGGTCCAAACTCAAATTCAATAAAAAGTTCAAAAAAGAAAAACTGAATCCAGTCTTTGGTGGAGTTGATAAAATCGTTTTAACGATAAGGAAAGAAGGTAATCCAATTAATGTGGACCAAACACCGTTAACCGTAAGAACCAAAGAAATTGAGAATGATCCTAATGCACCTTTAATTGTTCCTAATAAAATCATAAAACCAGATATTCTGACCATACAAACCAAACAATATTGGCAAGGCAAAATTTCTTTCACTTCATATCGCGAGGACAATCGAATTACATACCCAATTAGAGTTGAAAAAAACAATCGGGAAAGAGCATTACGATTTATGGATACGTTTACGAAATTAATTAGATATAGAGGACATATAATTTCTAAAGAATATAGTGATACAGGAGTACTTATAGATGGAATTTTTATTGAAATAGATTTAAGAGAAGCATCTAAAAGAGTCCCGGCAAAACCTCCTTATAGCGGTACAACATTAGAACCGATAGGCGAATTTATTTTCAAAATAGGTAAATACTCTTGTGAAAAAGAATGGAGAGATGGCAAAGTGAAAATTGAAGAACACTTGGCAAGAATTGTA
Organism: Flavobacterium sp. 120; assembly: GCF_003633605.1. Taxonomy (NCBI): domain Bacteria; kingdom Pseudomonadati; phylum Bacteroidota; class Flavobacteriia; order Flavobacteriales; family Flavobacteriaceae; genus Flavobacterium; species Flavobacterium sp. 120. Next base: position 1,793,378 of record NZ_RBKZ01000001.1, read on the forward strand.
GCAAAACTTGAAATCGAAGCCCAAAAAGAAAAAGAATGGAAAGAGCGTTCTCGAATAGCGAATTTAAAACGAGAAGAAGAGGAAAAACGTAAAGCAGAAATTAAAAAACGTAGGGACGACGAAGTGGAAAAATTCAATAGATTAGTTAAACTTTCAGAACAATATGACAAAACCCTCATAATTAGACAATATATCGAAGCTGTAAAACAAAAGGCAATCAATACCAATAATCTAACTCCTGAAATACTAGAATGGATTGATTGGGCAACTAACAAAGCTGATTGGGTTGATCCATTAATCAATAAACCGGATGATATTTTAGATTCGTAAATTACGTACTGAAAAGACATGTTGTGTTCCATAGTTTTAAATTTGAGTTGCTACACCAATTCTTTAACTTAAATCAATGTAAACATGAACCGGGAAAAAATCACAATTCTGTTTGTAATAAATACAGCCACAAGCAATCAAAAAGGACTATGTCCAATCAATTGCAGAATAACACTAAACAAAGCACGAAAACAATTTGCTACTGGACTTTTAGTAAATCCAAACTACTGGGAAAACAAACTCCAAAAAGTAACTATTCAAGAAGCAAACCACAAATACATAAACGCTCAATTAGAGCGAATTCAAGTCAAGATTTACAACATTGCTTTGGTATTTCAACTTCAGGGAATAGAATGGAAACTAGATGATATTTTTAATGAATACAAAGGAATACCACTCAAAAAGGAAGAATATATGTTGTCATGTTACAGGAAATATGTTGCAAGAATCCAAAAATTGGTAGGTATAGAGATAAAAGAAAACACCTATGAAAAATTCGTTTATGTTGGAAACCACTTAGAAGCATTTATAAAATGGAACTTCAAAAAATCAGATTTCCCTCTAAAGGAATTAAACTTGCGGTTTCTCGACGATTTCGATTACTATCTAAAGACAGAAAAACACATTAAGCAAATCACGATTAATAAAATTATTCAAAGGCTAAGAACACCTATAAAACAAGCTATTTCGGAAGGTTATTTAGATAGGGACCCATTTATATTATACAAATCAAAAAAGGTACACAAAGAGGTTATATTCCTTACTACAAAAGAACTTAAAATCATTGAAGAATCGGCATTCCAACCAAAAAGATTATCCATAATTCAGGACTTATTTGTTTTCTGTTGCTACACAGGACTAGCCTTTAATGAAATGGCACATCTTAAAACAAAAAATATCCAAATAGGTTTCGACAACATGAATTGGATCCAGATGAAGCGAGAAAAAACTCAACGTCAAATCTCCATTCCATTACTTCCAAAAGCACAAGAAATCATCGATAAATATTCATTGGTTACTAATTACATATTCCCTGCGGTAAGCAATCAAAAATTCAATGCCTACCTAAAAGAAATTGCCATAATTACAGAAATAGATAAAAGAATTACACACCACACGGCCAGAAAAACATTTGCCTCCACTGTTTTACTATATAATGATGTCCCAATGGAAATCGTGTCAGAATTATTAGGTCATTCCAACATGACAATCACTCAAGAAAGCTATGGAAAAGTGGTTCAAAAGAAAGTAAGCGAGGAAATGCAAAAATTAAAATTAAGAATAGATAACGTTTAAAAATATTTTCGCTGCAAAACAAAGGATAAAAACACTGTTACGAAATAATCTTTTTTTGGAGTAAAATAGTAAAATGATTGGTGTCCATATATTACTAAAATTCACCATCTAATTCTTAATGTGAGGTTTCATCGCTTCTCAGCATGTAATAAACTAACAGTCTGATGTTTCATACTCACTTCTTATCTAATAACACAGTTGATTTTGAGAACTACTTAAGTACTTATAATTCCGCTTTTAAGTTATTTTCACCCTTTACGGTTTCCCGTAAGGATTTAATTTGACAACCTATTAATTTTACGTCTTTATGTAACATTATATTCTGTAAACAAAGTATTAATTTACTGTTGATTATTTTAGAAATAACAAAAGATAAAAAATGGACACCAATAAGTACATTTGATTATTGTGGAAGTAATGTTAATCTGCTTCCTTAATATTTATATCAGAATAGGCATAAAATAAAAAGTATATCGATTTTTTTATCCGTCACATTTTGTCGGACTAAAATAATACTTTAGCATAATTAAAAAATAAACCTATGGCAAAAGTAATATTTTACAAACGCTATCTATACATCGTTGATCGATTAAAATCGGTTCCTAGTAATTTTCAGGATTTACATAAACTGGTGATGACTAAACTTGAAAATGAGGATTTGAGTGCTAATTTTGAATTTTCAGCTCGTACTTTCGATAGAGATAAAAAAGACATACTGGATTTGTTCGGTATTCTTATCCAGTACAATCGAAAAGATAAGGTGTATTATATAGATGAAGACGTTGAAGATCCTTCAGTATCAAGAATGATGGAGGCATTTTCCATTCATCAGGCACTTAAAGAAGGAAATAAAATCGCGCCAAGTATTTATTTGGAAAACAGAAAATCTTCAGGAACTCACCTTATAAATGGCATTTTACATGCTATTCAAAACAATTTACAAATCACATTTACCCATACCAAATTTTGGGAAATGGAAATCAGCAAAAGAACGGTAAAACCGATAGCGATAAAAGAATCCCAACACCGCTGGTACCTGATAGCGGAGGACAATAGAGATGACAGAGTGAAAAATTTCGGATTTGACCGAATTTCGGATTTAAAAATTTTGGATGACAAATTTAAACCCATCGTTTTCAACGTGGAAAAAGATTACCAGCACGCCTTCGGGATTGAAACGTATGAGCCGGCGCAAAAAGTGATTTTAGAATTTTCTTGGCAACAGGGCAATTACATCAAATCGTTTCCGCTACATGCTTCACAAAAAATCATTTCTGATACAGATGATGCCTTGAAAATTGAATTGTACATCCACCCTACCACTGATATTGTCATGGAGTTGATGAAATATGGTTCAGAAGTTAAAGTTTTTGAACCCAAATCGCTTCAAAAGAAAATTAAAGACCGAATAGTAGAAATGACACAACTATATCAATAATAATGGAATCTCAACTCCGACTTACAATAACTTTCACACATATAATATTTGTAAAACAAATTTTATTAACCTGTGCCAAGAACATAGTATTCCACTGAATCACTACATGCCGTGAGCCTACGCCAAGACTTATGCTGAGGAGATTATAAAAAAAAGATCAGTTTAAAAAATATTTATAAAAAACAAAAACCTATGGAACAACAAAAAACATTTGGAGAGATTATCAAACCTTATTCGTTTACAATTCCTGATTATCAAAGAGCTTACTCGTGGGGTGAAAAGCAACTTATCCCTTTTATGAATGACATTTTAGAGTATTATGATAGAACTGACGATGATAAATCAGATGACAAAAACTATTATCTCGGTCATTATATTTTAGAAGGAAAAATTGGATCCAATGAATATGAAATAATAGACGGGCAACAGCGTATCAGTACTGTTTATTTATTTTTGTTAGTATGTAAACATCTGAAAAAAGATTGTGAATACTACAAACAGATTAATTTATCACCTGTCTCTTATGACAAAGAGGGATTAAATATTATTATTAATATTCTAGAAGCAAGTGGTGGAAATATAAATAAAAAGCTAACAGAATTATTAGACAATACGAGCACAAAGACAATGTCTTTCATAAGAATGATAGAAGCTGTCAAGTTATTTATTGATGCTTTTTCGGGAGAAAAAAAGTTACCAAAATTGGAAATTGATAAGATTGATAAATACATAGATGTAATAGACAAAGCTCATTGTTCTGTTGCATGCTACAATGACAAAGCGGTCGCTTCTCAGATTTTTGAATTACATAATACGCGAGGGATAGCACTTTCTGAGACAGAAAAAGTAAAAGCTCTGTTAATGAAGAATGTTTATATTAATTCAGAAAATCCTAATGCAGAAATCGAAAAGATTCAAAATGCTTTTGCAGGCATTTTTGAAATGGAAGAAAAAGCAAGTGATGTATGGCTACGTGGTGACTTATCATTAGACAATATTTTAATGTATCATTTACAAGCTGTTGAAGACGGTTATAAAAATGAAAATTTTAGTTTACCACAATGGGGGGCTGGAGATAATGGTTCTTTTGAATATGTTAAAAAAGCTTTATTAGAAAAAAGGGACAAGAGTGAAATTGTTAATTATGCAATAAATGTTGCTGAGCAATTTGAGAAATCAATGGATATCCTTGTAAATAAAATACCAAAAGCTGATTCAGAAAACCATCTAATTGGTGATGTTTTGCTATTAGATAAAAGCCGAAGTATTATATTCTTGCTTCGAGCTTTCAGATCTGGAAATCCAATTGAAAATAAACTAATCGAGCGTTGGGAAAATTTTCTAATTTGTTATGAAATAATATATTGGAATGGTTATTATTACAATGCAAAAGCATACCGAAGTAAATTTCAAAGTATTTATAAATCAATTGAAAACGGTTCAAACTTGACTAAATGCAACGATTTGCTATCTCGCTTTTATAAGGGAGAAAAAAACTTTTCATATCATTGGGAGCATTTAGGAAATAATACAAATAAGTTGTTTGAAGTAGAGAAAAAGAAATGGATTAAACATGCATATGGTTGGAACAAAACTGCCTATTTTTTATATAAATATGAAATAGAACATGGAGCAAATTACCAAATTATAAGAAAGAAAATTTATAAAAATGATTCTATTTCAATAGACCATATCGTTGCTAGAAGTATCGAATGGAAAGATCTAGGGATTGAAAATTATTCTGAAAACAAAGAACAAGCGGATGTAATATGGAAAGAAATTACGAGTGTTATTAATGGTATTGGAAATCTATCTTTATCTACATCAAGTGCCAATTCGTCTGATTCAAATGGATTGCCAAGTAAGCATTTAAATTCTTTCGAAAAATTTGGGTTGGTCAAAACTGTTGAACAAGTGAAATTTTGGAATAAACCGGAAGAATTTGCTTCTAAAATTTCAGAAAGAAGTGAATCCATTCGAACTTTTATTAACGATAAAATCATAAACAAAAAAGATATTTGGAATTAGATTTTTCAACACTTTTTAAATTCATTTCTAAAAAACCTTTGTCAAAGTTCAAACTTTCACAAAGGTTTTTTTATGTCTTTTCTCAAGCTAAAAACTAAGAATGAAAACTTTTTCCACGGCCGTCTTTTGGCACTCTCCCCATTTAGATTTGCGATTAACAATCAAAACAAAATTAGTATGAAAATTTTATTTTTGGGCAGTACAGATACAGGATTTGCAAACGCTATTAGAAGCTCGAAACCGATTTTATTGTTGTTTTTTATTTTTATTATAGGTTGCAAGAACAAACCAGCAAATAAAACGATTCAAATTGAATTTGCGAAACCAGTGAATGGCTTTAGGGCTAAAATTTATTGGACACCACAGTACATCATAACTAATCTTGACGAAAAAGAAAGGAAATGGGTAGTTGGGAAAGCAATTTTAGAATTAGAAAGAATTGCAGACAAAGTGAAGTATAGAATAGATTATAATCTTTCGATAGGCACTCTCGTTGATTCTGATTTTAAAAAATCTGTTTATGAAAGTTTTATGAATCACGATCTTCCGGGAGTTATAACTGTCCAAAATAAAACAGAAAAAGGAATTATAAATAAAGAGGATGCTCTCTTTTATGAAAGAAATGAAGCGTTCTTTTTCTTTAAGGATGTGAATTTTGATGGCAAAGATGATTTATTGATTGTTGAAGAAAGCTTAGAAGCTAATGATAAAAACAAAGTACATCGTGTTTATGAATTTCAAGATAACGAACTAGTAGAATTTCAATATTTTCCTTCTCTTGTTTTTACTTACAGCAGAAATTATATCGGAAAAATCGATTATAGTAAAAAAGAAATTAGTGTTAGTTCGTATTACTCTTGTTGTGAGTACGATATTGATTTTTATAGACTTGATGGCAATACCACGAATAAGTTTATTCTTTATAAAAAAGAAAAAATCAATTTGAACAAACCGATTATCACAAAATATTACAAAGAGTAATTCTATCGTCAGTCAGGCGGAATTCGATACTGATTTTATTTCCACCGCCGTCTTTTGGCACACTCTCCATTTAGATTTGCGCTATAAATGATTTACTTAAAAAAATTTCAGTGATGAAAATTTTCAAACCTTAACTATAAATAATCAAATAAAAAATGAATTCAAACGAAATTAAAATTATCGGAGTTGGTGGAGGCGCACATAATGTATTGATTTCTATTTCGTTAAATGCTATCGAAAATGTAGATTACATCGATTGCAATACAGATAACAATAGTTTGAAAAATAGTCAACTGGAAAATAAACTACAGATAGGAGTTGCGATGACTAAGGGCATCGGAGCTAACGGAAATGTTGAACTAGGAAGGCTTTCGGCAATAGAAAGTAAAGATCAAATAGAACAATTGTTTGACAAAAATTCAAAAACGGCAATTTTTATTGCTGCTTTGGGAGGCGGAACTGGAACTGGAGCAACTCCGGTAATGGTAGAAATAGCTAAAGAAAGAGGATTATTTACAATAGTTATTACTCTTATTCCATTCGAATTCGAAGGTGAAACACGATACAAAACAGCGCAAAAAGCAGTTGCTGAACTCCAAAAAAAAGCTGATTTTATTTTGGTAATTGATAATAATAAAATCCGTCAAGCCTTTGGGAACTTTGGTCTTAAATCAGGATTCGGAAAAGCGGATAGGGCAATTGGACAATTTATTAAAATGTTGATACCAACATATTCATCGCAAATTGGTAGCATTGGAATAAAAAACATACTAGGAAAAATACAACAAGGTAGCTCTGTTTTTTTTGGATTTGGAGAAGCGGAAGGCAAATTTAGGGATCGAAAAGCAATTGAAGATGTTTTGAAAAACGCTTTATCTGACAGAGACGACATTGATGGAGTTCAGCATGTGTTTTTGCATATTAGTTTTGGTGATACCTTAATCTCAAATGATGAGATTGCACAAATCAATAATTCTGTTTTACAAAATGCTGGTAGTAATGCCACGATTATAATATCGTCTGACTACAATAGTAGCCTTGGCGACTCACTTTCAGTTGTACTTATCGCTTACTGATGTTTAAAACTACGTAACTAATTTAATTGTAACAATCAAAACTAATATTATGGATAATGTATTTTATGAGAAAAAAGAGCACCAAATCTTGTTTTGGTTATTGAGCAATGCTGAGTTTACCGCTATTTTGATCTATTTGATAACCCGCAAAGAACATCAAAATTTGCAGGTAATAAACTATAACCAATCAATTGAGATTTGGAATGATCACTTGACAATTGTTATTCTATTATCTGTAGGAATTCAAAACAGAGAATATCTGGATATTCGGAACAACCGGAATTTGCATTTCATTACATTTTCGGGCTTCTATGCAGATGAATCTATATTTAAAGATGTTTACATCAAGATTATCGATCTAAAAGAATGGTTTAATGAAATAATGAAACGCTCGAAAAACGAAGAGATAAAAAGATTGTATGAATTGAGTAAATTGAAAATTAGTATGGTTCAGGAATAACAGATTGAATAACTAAGAGAAAACTGCGAACGTAAACTTGAAAATATTTAAATACCACAATACATTCGTCATCACGTGCAATCAAGCGGTCTCTCTCCGGTCGTTCTCTTTGTTCCGTTCGGCAGCTCCAGTCAGTAAACCTTACCTTTTCATAAGAACCTTTTGGTAAATAAGCAATTTATTATTTCAGTTCATTAGTTAGGTTTCCCTCCATTCCGCAGACACTTCACAGCACTAAAAAAAACAGTAGCTTGAAAATAAGCAGCTGTTTTTTTGCACTGTTGCGTTCCTCATCTTCACACGTTCACTTCCTGCGTTCGACAGGGCTATTACATCCACAATACCGCTTCATTCCGTTGCACTCCGCAGGCTCTGTTCCACTGCATTCCAGCAGTATCATGTCTGTCGCCCTTTACTTTTTCAGCGGTTGCTCCTTCGCACAGCCATCGGGGTTGGCGCCGTTCCGTAAAAACGTCACTTTGCCCTAAATCAAGGAACGCCTTCGGCTGTCTTATGTTTTTTCCCCGCCGTTTCACGCTCTTTCTCCTTCATTTTGCGTCTCGTACCTCGCCAGCTGCAATTCTCGGCTTCAGGTGGCTGTTCGATTGCCGCAACCCCGCCACTGCGCTCCTCGTCTTGTCCGAAAAGGACAAGACTGCGGTGCTTGGGGGTGTTTGATTGCCGTTTTCATAATAACGTCCCCCAAAGAACCTCAGCAAGACGATGGTGCAATTTCTTGAAAAGAAAAAGAAAAAAATCCAGCAAACATAGCATCCTTTCCTCACTTTCAGTCGGTCGATCCTCCCTCCATTTTCGTTCGTCATTTCTGCTGTTTTAGTGGCTTTCTTTTTTTCTCTTTTTTCTTTTCAAAAAATTAATGTTTAATTTTTAATACCAATCCACCATGCCGAATTTCATTATTAAAACACACCAAAAAAATGCAGTTTACAGAGCAAACCAAATCTTTATACTCAATAAAGGGATGAATAGCGGAAAGCCTCAAAAAGAACCTTTTACAAATAGTTTTGTAATCCTTTTTCAAGACGAAAAAGATGCTGAAACAGTGTATTGGTTAGCTTATAGTTTGTGGAAATCTAAGTTTTGGTACCAATCTTTAGTTGGGTCCGTAATTCCATTTTTACGACTTCCTGACTTCAAGAATGAGTTTTATCCAAAAGCGAGTTTTATGATGCAAGAACATGATGAACATATTAAAAATGTTGCCGCTCTCAAACTTTTAGAGCAAAAGGAAAAGCAATTTCATGAAAATATAAATCTTATAAATGACTTACGTAGAGTCATTTTACACCGGTATTTCCGGAAATAATTATAAACTGAAAGCTATTAAAAATGAAACTTTTTATTTTATACCAAACCGATAATTGGAAAAGCAAAGCTTCTAGAATATGCTTTGGAGTTTTTGACACTAGAGCTAAAGCGAATGAAAGCGCAAAATGGCAGGAGCTTAGCAACTGTAATTCTAAAGTTGTTGTTCTGGAGATAACATTGAATATTTTTGAAGAAATCTAAAACCAAAAAAGCCCATTCCTTGCGGAATGGGCTCAGTATGATCTAATTCAAAGGTCACCACAACTGGAATTAGACTATTTTTTGTGCTTCTTAATGAAAAATTTGAGAATCAAAGATATTGTAAAACTAACAAACGCACCAACAGAAGCTAGCACAACCGTTTTTAAAACATCTTCCGAATGCAAATTCGGTAATACACTTAAAAATGTACCGCCAGCGGTACCCATAAATGTATGATTACTTGCCTGCATTACTTCTCTCCTCCGTTGTCGTCAATTGGCTAACTGCAGATAGAACACCTCCCGCCACAGCCAAATAACCTCCTACCGTAGTTATCAGAACTGGCAATGCAATTGGTGCAGCTAAAATAGTTCCTCCGACAGCTGCCAATGCCAAACCAATATTTCGAAGCACTTTGAAAAATTTTGGTGTTGGAGTTTTCACTCTTTTTATAATATTCATAATTAGATTTTTAAGATGAAACAATCAATCCTATACTTTCTCTGGTCTCTAATGATTTATAGACTAAATCTTTTAACTTTTTAAAAGATTTTCGAGACATTAAACCTAAACCAGGTCCAGAAATTTTAGTTACTGTAGCAATACATCCATTTAATTCTTTTTGAGCATTATTGGCAGGATGAAATAAAATCAAACTTCTATTTTCTACATCCAAAATCTCCAAATGCCACTGGAATTTTTTACTATATCGCTTTTTTATAAAATATTTCCCTTCTGGAATGCAGGAAACCTTCGTTTCGTTATCCTTCCAAGGTAATTCAATGGTATTACAAATGAATTTACCCTCGCATTCGAGTTTCCCATTAGTTCCATCGGGGAAATAAGTTCTGGTTATCCTGATAACCATTATACGCCACTATCTACTTTCACAATTGATAATGGGTTGTAAGAGCCATTTTTTAATGGATACATTTGCCCATTCACCTCTTGGTAAAACTCAATACCCAAAGCCAAAAACAAAGGCTTTGTACTTGCCGGAGTAACCGGATTGGAATGGTTTATAGCTTCCGACGGGTTTATATCCCAAGGTACAATGTCACTTTCTGAATTTGAAACTACAAAAGTTTCTGCTTCAAAATCAATTTCTGCCCCAGCTGAAATAACTTTAAAATGGGTAGTTCCACTTGGTGCAGCAATCATTTTCGATGGGATAAATGAAACTAAATCAACAATAATATCACCAGCAACACGATCAATTGATGCAACAAAAGGAGCAAATAAACTGGTGCCTAGTTTACCTCTAATATTGAATTCAAACCCCGCTAAAAGTTCCGCTTCACCATCAAGAACATTTCGCAATCCTCTCACACTTACAGCGTCAGCTTGAATAACTTTAATCATTTGTTGCGTCAATCGACTTACCATTCTTCCATCAGCTGAATTTATTAAAACAGCTCTCAATGCCGTTCTTAAAATTTTACCGGCCTTCCCTGCTCTACCAAATTCGGATCCGTTCTCACGCGTTCTTTGAAACGCTGGATCATTGGCAATTCTATTGGCGTCAATACCGCCTTTTTCTCTTGCCAAATGACCATCTTGCGTTTTGTAAAAAGTAATATCTCCGATTGTACCTTTTAATTTGATTATGCCTTTCTGTCTTGCCATAATTCCTTAACTTTTTTGATTAATAATCGTTTTCATATTTCACTTTCATTTCGATAATCGTTGCAACTAAATCCCAAATGATTTAAACAAAGTTTCAGGTATTAAAATCACAATTCAAACACAAGACATTAGAAACCAAATAAAAACATATAAAATCGACTAAAATAACATGCGATATTTATCAGAAATTATTTAGATTTGTAATAACTCCCAAAGGTTAGGCAAACCCTAGTCAAAGGCATAGTTAAAGCATTAAAACTTAAAAAAGTGATACCAAGCAACACGAGGGTATGTATATATCCAAAAGACGTGCAGCGCATCATGGGAAAAGAATATGCTCAGGCAAGATTATATTTATTGAAGATAAAAAAACATCTAAATAAAGAACCTTATCAGTTAATCGCGATAGAGGAATTTTGTGAGTATACAGGGCTTAAAATCGAACATGTGGTGCGATGTATAGTTGGATAACAATTGAACAGCTAAAAGTCTGTAATCCCTTCGAAACCAATCAAAACTAGTTCAAAATTTAGTATGATTTTCAAGGTAATAATTTGGTAACATTCTCAATAATCATTAAATTTACATCATAAGATTAGATGTTTTTTGCAGTTCAGATGCAAAATCGAGACCCTGTTTTTCAAAATAACACAATGCGTTATATATCAACGGATTAGCAAGATGGTTCGAATCCTGCTCTCCCCACTAAAACGTTTCAAGCAATTGAAACGTTTTTTTTTGCAAACAATTTAGCAGGTTCTCCCGAAGCTTCGGGACTGCTCTCCCCACGAAAACTCTTCAAGCAATTGAAGAGTTTTTTATTTACACTAATTGATACTCTTATCACACTTAGGATATAGTTGATTCAAAAAAATCCCATCTCATTTTATCTGAGATGGGATTTTAAAATATAATTTTTAGCTTCTTTATTCTAAAATAAAACTCACTGTCACATTAGCCGTAATATTGATCTCTCCTACCGCTAACGTTTCTCTTGGAGCACTAGCATCACTACTTTCCATTGTTTTCATTGCTGCATACATCGGTTGCGGATAATAGGTTTGTGAATTATCAGATATAGTCATGGCACGCCCTACTTTTTGTCCTAAAACAGAAACATAATCTTCGGCTTTCAATTTTGCATCTTTCATCGCTAATTTTCTAGCTTCAGATTGATATTGTGCTAATTTTGAAGATTGGAATGTTACCGCATCAATTCTATTAATTCCTTGATCTACCAAACCTTCCATCAATTCATCATATTTAGATAAATCTCTCAATAGAATTTCAATTGTTTGAGTAGCATTATAACTGTGTTTCTTTTTTTCATAATCGTATTGTGGATTCAATGAAACACGTTGCGTCTTATAATCTGCCGGCGCCAAATTCATTTTTTTGATAAACTTTAGAACAGCATCTATCTTTTCATCATTTTGTTTTTTTACATCTTTGGCATTATTCCCTTTTGTTTCAACTGTTACTGCTATTGTAGCCTGATCCGGAATAACTTTTACTTTTCCTTCTCCACTTACATTTATTTGAGGAACTTGCTTAATTTCTTGTCCATAAGACATCGAAATAAATAGAACAGACAGAATTAATAGTGCTTTTTTCATTTTTATATAATTTAATTGTTTGTACTAATTCCTTTTCAAAAGTTGTGCCATTATAATTTTCCCATTTTTTCCATCACGAAAAGAATGACTATTGGAATAGCTAATAATATCACCATTAAAGTATGATCTACTAACAAAGTAGGTTCTTTTAGTAAAGTAATCAAATAACCTCCTACAGCACCTCCAAAATGGGCAGTATGACCAATATTATCATTCTTAGCCTTCATTCCGTAAATAGAATACAATAAATAAAGGATTCCAAAAATGTATGCAGGCATTGGAATAACAAAAAAGATTCCCAACATCATGTCTGGCTGCAATAATATTGCCGAATATAAAACTCCCGTTACTGCTCCAGATGCTCCTACAGCTCTGTAACCATAATCATTTTTATGAAAAACCATGGTCAGTAAACTTCCAAAAATCAAACTCCCGAAATAAACCAATATAAAGGAAAAATCACCCAAATAACTTATGACAACCGGAGCAAAAAACCAAAGTGTCAGCATATTAAAAATCAAATGGGTCATATCTGCATGAAGAAAACCAGAGGATAACATCCTAATTTGTTCTCCTGAACGAATACTTCCAACATGGAACTCATATTTTCTAAAAAAAGAAAGGTCATTAAACCCTTTGTAACTAATTAAAACATTTACTACAATTATTGCTATTAAAACGGTATTCATAAAGTATATTTATTGTGAATTGTAAAGATAGTCATTCTCAAATACCGATACAGTAAGCTGTCAAAATTTATATCAGTCTATATTTTTGGCTTATATTTGCAAGAAAAATAACGGCATGCAATTTCTTGTTTTTATCTTAACTTTTCCGTTTTTATGGATTATTTCCATTCTCCCATTCCGGATTTTCTATTGGTTTTCTGACTTCATCTATGTAATTGTTTATTATATCATTGGCTACCGCAAAAAAACTGTAAAGGAAAATTTAGCTCTGGCATTACCTCATCTTAGTGACAAGGAACGTCTTGTAATCGAGAAAAAATCGTACCACCATTTGTGTGATATGTTTTTGGAAATGATTAAAACGATGACTATTTCAGCTGATGAGATGAATAAAAGATTTGTGATTACCAATATCGAATTGGTAAAAGAATTCGAGAATAAAAACAAAAGCACCGTTTTATTAGCCTCTCATTATGCGAGTTGGGAGTGGTTATTATCTTTCAATGCAAAAACAAATTTTAAAGGAATAGGCGTTTATAAAAAAATTGCCAATAAATATTTTGATAAACTAATACGAGACATTCGATCCAAATACAACGCTGAATTAGTAGAAACTAAAAAAGCGATTCCGTTGATGGCCGAAAACCAAAAAAATGGAATTCTCAGCATGTACGGACTTGCCAGCGATCAATCTCCTAAATTAAACAGAGCTTTTCATTGGGATAAATTCATGGGTGTAGAAGTTCCCGTTCATACAGGTGCCGAAATGCTTGCCAAAAAATACGATTTGACTGTTCTTTTTGTAAAAGTAAAAAAAGTAAAAAGAGGTTTTTATGAAGCTACTTTTGTTCCCATTACAGATAATCCCAGATCAATTCCTGATTTTGAAATTACCAACACCTTTTTACGAGAAGTAGAAAAACAAATTCTGGAAGCTCCTGAATATTATTTCTGGACGCATAAAAGATGGAAACACAGGAGATAATAATTAGTGTTTTCAGTAAAAATAAAAATCCCACATTATAAATGCTATTGTTTATAATGTGGGATTTTTTAGTTTATTAAAGCTTCAACTTTTATATAGAAAACCAGTTTTTTACTAATTCATCCTCTAAAGGTTGCGCGTTCTTATTTACAAATTCATTAGTCGCCGAATTATAATCATAATCCAAAGCCCATGTTTTATGGTTTTCAGCCAATGCTTTTATTCCGTTACAAACAAATTCAATTTCAGCATTTGTAGTTGTAGGATGAATCGACATTCTAATCCAACCCGGTTTTCTGATTAGATCTCCAAGACTAATTTCATCAATTAATTTATGGGATGTTTCTTGATCTACGTGTAATAAAAAGTGACCGTAAGTTCCAGCACAACTGCAACCGCCACGAGTTTGAATTCCGAATTTATCATTCAGTAATTTCACGCCTAAGTTAAAATGCAAATCTTCCACAAAGAAAGAAATCACTCCTAACCTATCATGATGTTGTCCAGCAAGAATTTTAATATTGGAAATAGTTCCTAATTCTGAGAAAATATAATCCACTATTTCGTGCTCTCTTTTCAAGATATTTTCAATTCCCATTTGCTCTTTCAACTGAATCGCCAATGCTGTTTTAATTACCTGAAGAAAACCCGGAGTACCGCCATCTTCCCTATCTTCGATATTATCAATGTACTTATGTTCTCCCCAAGGATTCGTCCAACTTACCGTTCCTCCACCCGGATTATCAGGAACTAAATTTTGATATAATTTTTTATTAAAAACTAAAACGCCACAAGTCCCGGGTCCGCCAAGGAATTTATGCGGTGAAAAGAAAATGGCATCCAAATAACTTTCGGCATCTTCAGGATGCATATCAATTTTTACATAAGGACCTGAACAAGCAAAGTCTACGAAACAAAGTCCGTTGTTTTGATGCATTATTTTTGCCACTTCATGATACGGAGTTCTAATTCCCGTAACATTCGAACACGATGTAATCGAAGCAATTTTAAAAGGTCTTTCTTTATATTTTTCCAATAATAATTCCAGGTTTTCTATGCTGAACAATCCATCTTCCGAAGAAGGAATAACCTCAACATCGGCAATAGTTTCTAGCCAAGACGTTTGATTAGAATGGTGTTCCATGTGCGAAATAAAAACAATTGGTTTCTTTTCGGCTGGAATAGTGATGAAATTTTTTAAGTTTTCGGGTACTTTTAAACCTAAGATTCGTTGGAATTTATTCACAACTCCAGTCATTCCAGTACCATCGGTAATCAGAACATCGTCAGCACTTGCATTCACATGATGTTTAATAATGTGACGCGCCTGATGATACGCTTTAGTCATTGCAGTCCCGGAAACCGTAGTTTCTGTATGGGTATTGGCCACAAAAGGACCAAATTGATTCATTAATTTTTCTTCAATAGGACGATACAAACGACCACTGGCTGTCCAATCCGTGTAAATAATTTGTTTGTGACCGTAAGGAGATTCAAACCCTTGATCTATTCCGATTATGTTATCGCGAAACTGCTGAAAGTATTGCTCTAATTGTGTTGGCGCTTCTTTGGTAATCATTGTATGTCTAATTTGAGTTCAAAGATATTGATTTTTACTAAATAGTCTTTTTCAAATTTTGTTAATACTGATTTTTAAATAAATTTATAAACATGGTCTAAATGTAAAGTAGCTGACAAACTGTGATTTTCATTCGGTTTATATTTGATTAACGAATTAAAAAACATTTTAGCCATGAAAAAAATTGTTTTTCTACTACCTATTTTCTTGCTTTTTATTTCTTGTGAAGTTGAAGGCGATTTGACCCGTGATGCTGAGTTAAGCACTCCAATTCCTGATAATACTCCTCCTGTGGCTACCGGTAATTTCATGCCAACCTCAGGAATTAAAGTTACCGGTTCAGCTAAAATTTATTTGAATGGAAATCAAAATGAAGTTCGATTGGAAGATTTCAGTGTTTCCAGTGGTCCCGATTTGAAAGTATACCTGTCTAAAAATGCCACACCTACAGATTTTGTGAATCTGGGAAATTTGACATCTTCCACAGTGTATGCAATTCCAACTCAGGTTAATGTTTCTGCCTATAAATATGTACTGATTCACTGTCAACAATACAGTCATCTTTTTGCAGTGGCGCAATTATCTCAAAATTAAAATCTGATTTATGAAAAAACTACTGCTAATCATCGCTATTGGAATATGCTCTAACTCGTTTGCGCAAGGCTGCAGCGATGCCGGAATTTGTTCCATAGGAAACGGTTTTCAAACTACAGATAAGGAATTAAAAAACGGAATTGAAGTAGGAAGTATTTTTGGTGCAGGCGAAGCTGATGTCACTTATTTTTCACCTTACATCACCTATACCAGAACTATAAACGAACGATTGTCGTTAAGTTCTAAAATCACATATTCCGTTGCTAGTGGAAGCTTTGGCCAACGAGGTGCTTTTGGTGATGCCTATTTGATAGGAAATTACAATTGGAAACCAAAAACAAATACACAATGGAGTTCACTTGTGGGTTTTAAAATACCTTTTACGAGTTCAAATCTGAAAATAAATGAGTTTTCTCTTCCTTTAGACTATCAATCCAGTTTAGGAACTTTTGATTTGATTGCAGGATTGAATCTTAACTATAAAAAATGGGATTTTAATACGGCAGTCCAAATTCCCGTTTTCAATAACAATAAAAATTCGTATTTCAAGGAGTTTTCTGATACGGATGATTTTCCTTCCACTAATTTATTCGAAAGAAAATCAGATGCTTTGTTTCGAACAACATATACGTTTCAAACTTCTAATAAAAAGTTCACTTTTAAACCCAATATATTATTCATTTATCATCTAGGAGAAGATAGTTTTGAGAATGCTTTTGGAAATAGAGAAACGATACAAAACTCTGATGGATTGACCATTAACGGAAATATAATTGGTGCGTATGCCATTAATACTAAAAACAGTATCGAATTATCTTTAGCCACACCATTTGTAGTTCGAGAAGTTCGCCCTGACGGATTAACTCGGGAATTCACCGCAGGAATAATTTACAAAGTGTCTTTTTAAAAGATAAATCAGAAATTTCACTTTCGAAAACACATAAAAAAATGCCCAAGAAATTTTCTTGGGCATTCTGCTTTTGATAATTATTTACGATTATAAATCAAATCCTAATGAGAATTGCAGCACTCTGTTTTGAGCTTTACCTTCATCGTATAAATCTCCTAAACCTAAATGATAGCGCACTCCTAAACTAATACCTGAATCCGTTTTAAATCCTCCTCCAAAGTTCATTCCCCAATCAAAATTATTAGGATCATATTCTTGTGAACCGCTAAAAAGTCCATCGTATTCTTCTTTGTGCGAAACTGCTAATCCAATTTGTGGACCCGCTTCCAAAAAGAAATTTTTAGAAGGATACGCTTTTAGCATTAATGGTAAGTTTATGTAATCTAATTTTTGGGTAAAAGTCCCACTGCTATTTGTTATTTCGTATCCTTGTTGCGAATACATTAATTCAGGTTGAATAGAAAAGCTTTCGCTAATAAAGGACTCGCCATAAACTCCTATATGAAAACCATGTCGTTGCTCCGTTTCTCCATCTCCGTCAAAACTTACGGCTGCTAAATTATAACCTCCTTTTATTCCTCCATTCGATTTAGGAATAGTATTGTCCTGTGCATTCATTGATGTTATTACACCAAAGAGTAAAGCTATTGTTATCTGTTTTATTTTCATCTTTTTTGTTTTTGATTAATCAAATTCTACTTTTATTTCCCTCCATTGGCACGAAGATCTGCAATACATTGCGCATCTAATTGTGGAGCTGCACCACCTGAAACCATATTAGAAATACCGCCTCCTGTTTCTGAAGACCAATACATTAAACATGTTTTTTCAATACAATGTTTTGGATGTTCTGCATCTTCGTGATTGCTTTGCAAGGCTGTACCAAGATTTGTCAATCCTAATATATGTCCAAATTCATGGGTAATAACTGTTGTTTCTAATAAACTTCTGTTTGGTTCAAATGGACTGTCACTCAAACTATGAATAGTTTGTTCGTAAATAACAAAAGAAGTATTTCTATAAGCCGTTCCAAGAATAACTGATGTATCAGTGTCTTTTGAAGATTTCCCATCAGTGAAAAATGCCCAAACCGCTATTTGATCCGAAGTGTTGTATTTTGTTCTGTTCGCATCTTCAATACTTACAATCTCCTCATTCGTATAAGGCGAAACCCCTGGAGATGGTATGGAACGTTTTATAACACTAATGCCGTTTGGTTTATATGTTCTTGCTGTAAGAAAGTTTACAAAATTATTGATAGCAGTACTGCTTGGTTCAAAACCCGCTACATACACCACTTCAATAACCATACTTTTGAACTTTTTATCAGATAACAAATCGTTCGAAGAACTTCCCGTTTGCTGTTTATTCGTGTTGGGATTTACTGCAACTGGATTATCTAAAGGATCATCTTCTTTTGAACAGGATGCTACTGAGAGGAACAAACCAATCGTTAGTAGAGAAATTACTTTTTTCATTATTATATTTATTATTAAGTTTATTTATATAAGAACAGCTACACTATTTTAGGCAGCTGTTCTTACTAAACTACCAACTTAAATCCAGCTATATTTGTTTCAATACTAATGTTACTGCTGCATTAGTAGAGCTTTGTAATGTGATTGTCGAAGCAGTAAAACTTGTTACTTTCCATGAATTATTCAATAAAGTAAATGAAGCATTCCCTGAAAAATTTAGTTTTAGAAAAACATCTAATTCCGAGCTTACCGCATAAGTTCCATTTACAGTTGTATTCACAAGATTTACAGCAGTTATCGATAAATTATTTGCAAAATCAATCGTGAAATCTTTATAACTCGTTGCTGAATTTACTCCTGCATTTATATAGGAATCTACCTTAAACTTTCCATTAACTAAAATCGTTTCTAACTTTTTTCCGTTTTGAACAGCTGCTGCTATCGCTGCTTCTGTTTTTAAAGATGCACTGATGGCTGCTTGCAATTCAGCGTCACTGGAAATCGTCATTTTTGTTCCGTCCGCAATTGTCACTGAAATTGGATAGTTTACTGAAAATAATTCCGTGCTACTTACATTAGACATATACGCATATAATTGTTGTTCGGATGTGATGACAACACTTCCTGTTTGTTGTAAACTTAAATTATACGTTAAAATTGTAATTGGGAAGCTGATATTTACTGAAGAAATAGCATCTTGACTAGAAGCTTCTGCTGATGTACATGCATTAAGAATCGCATTATACTCTGTTTGATTATTAACAGTCACCTCTGTATAATTACTTAATTTAACTTTTAAAGGAAATTGTAATACAACAGTATCTTGATCATTGTTAAGCTGTCCAAAAATAGAAATAACTTGTTGATAGTCTAATTGACTTAGAATAGAAACCTGAACACCGTTAACTTTTGCAGTAGCTGGCAATACAATAGAGGAACAAGATGCTCCATCCAAGAAATCGTCAAATGAACCATCGTACATCGAAGTACGTTTCAGGTTAGTTGTTGTAGTTGAATTAGCCGAATTCGTATTTGGATTTTCTCCTTGTACGTCATCAATTTCACTTTGGCATGATGTAAAACCTAAGATAGCCATCAATGCAATTCCTGTAACAATTTTTAATTTTTTCATAATTTTCAAATTTAATGTATTTTTATATTTACAAGCGATGTTTTTAGCGCCTTTCTATTAGTAAGACAACTACGCTTATTTTTACCCTACGGAAATTTTAAAAAAAATATAAAATTTTACAAATTAATTTATAAAATACTACAAATCAATAAATTAAAATTTAAAATATTTTTCATAAAAAAGCAATTATAATTTACACAACTGCTTTTTGAAAAAATAATTTACATTTACAACCTACAAAAAATGAATTAACACTCCATGAGCGACGAAAAAAGTACCCTTTGCGAAGAAAATCACTTTAGAGACTTTTACTTAAAGCACGTGCAATCAGCAAATAATTTTGCGTATTACAAATGTGGTGATGATGAAGCTGCATTAGATTTGGTGCAAGATGCGTTTACCAAAATTTGGGAGAATTGTTCCAAAATTGATTTTAGTAAAGTCAAAACCTATTTGTTTACCAGCATTAATAATTTATTCCTGAATAACATAAAGCATCAAAAAGTGGTATTGAGGTATGCTAAAGATGCGCCTAACTTAGATACGAATAATCAAAGCCCCGAATATTTATTCGAAGAAGAAGAATTCAAACAAAAACTCACAAAAGCAATCGCATCATTAAGCCAAGTGCAACGAGAAGTATTTTTATTGAATCGAATAGAGGGAAAAAAGTACCGGGAAATAGCTGAATTACTCGATATTTCTCAAAAGACGGTAGAAAAACGAATGTCTGGAGCACTCCAAATTTTAAAAGCTCAAATAGAAAATATATAATTAATCATTTAGCTGTAGGGTAATTTAAAAGTTAGTTGTCTTATAAACATAGAGATATAAAATGAAAAACGAAAAAGAGATATTAAAATGGTTAAATAATGAGCTTTCAAGCCAAGAAATTGAAGATTTAAAACAATCTGAAGATTTGCAAACACTTGAAAAGATTGCTCATTATGCATCACAATTGGAAGCTCCAAAAGTAGATGCGCACGCTGCTTTGGAAGCTTTTAAAGCCCGAAACCATTCTAAAAAGAAAACAAAAGTAAGAACTTTAAACTTCAAAACATTTTATAGAGTAGCCGCAGTTCTTGCCGTTATGTTAACCTCTGCTTATTTCTTGTTTTTTAATAACATTACCTCTTTTGAAACCAAAATAGCGCAAACAAAATCAGTAACGTTACCAGATAATTCTGAAGTAATATTAAACTCTGCTTCAAAATTAAGTTTTAATGAAAAAAAATGGGCCGACAAAAGAGCTTTAACGTTAGAAGGAGAAGCTTTTTTCAAAGTTCAGAAAGGGCAAACTTTTAGTGTAAACACAACTGCGGGAGTTGTTACCGTTTTAGGGACGCAATTTAACGTAAAAGAACGCAAAAACTATTTTGAAGTAAATTGTTACGAAGGTTTAGTGAGTGTAACATATAATAACGAAACCATTAAACTACCTCCCGGAAAAACCTTCCGAGTTATAAATGGAATTATCGAAAATGTTGAAGATTTTAACGCTCAAAATCCTTCGTGGATTCAACAAGAATCAAGCTTTAATAAGATTCCTTTAGATCAGGTTATTGCAGAATTAGAACGTCAATACGATATAAAAATTAAAGTGGAAGGTGTTGATACTTCAAAATTGTTTACGGGAAGTTTTACACATACTGATAAAGAAATAGCACTTCAAGCAGTAACAATTCCGCTTAAATTAAGTTACAAGATTCAAGGCAAAACCATTATATTTTACAACTATGGTGTTAAATAAATGGCTGATTTTTCTGTTACTTTGTATTGGCAGTATTTGTTACGGACAAAATACAACTAAAAAAACACCTTTAAGTGCCGTTATTATTTCCCTAGAAAAACAATTTAATATCAAGTTTTCGTACGCAGTTGAAGATGTAGCCACAATTAAAATTGACAAACCGAATACTACTTTTACATTACAAGAAACAATTGATTATCTAAACTCGAAAACACTTTTAAACTTTAAAGCTTTAGACGATCGCTATGTTACCGTTTCTGTTTTAAACAAAACAATATCGGTTTGCGGAGCTGTTTTATCCGATGAAAAAAAATCTCGTTTAGTTGGCGCTTCTGTACTGGTAAACAACGTTGGAAGAAGCACAATCACAGATGAAAACGGTAAATTTAGCTTCACAAATATTCCAATAGATGCAACGCTTACTGTTTCTTATGTGGGTTTTGAATCCAGACAATTTTCGGCTAACGAATTGTTTTCGGCACAAAATAATTGCAAAGAAATTGTCCTTTCTACAAAAAACGAAGAATTGAATCAGGTTTTGATAAATGTTTATTTAACGCCCGGATTACAAAAATACCTGGATGGAAGCACCGTTTTAAACACTAAAAAATTCGGTATTCTTCCCGGATTAATCGAACCTGACATTTTGCAATCTGTTCAAGCGCTTCCCGGTGTAGAAAGTACCAATGAAAGCATCGCTAATATCAACGTGCGCGGTGGAACTAACGATCAGAATTTAGTGCTTTGGGACAATATCAAAATGTATCATTCCGGTCATTTCTTCGGGCTAATATCTGCTTACAATCCCAATCTTACCAACAAAGTTATCGTCAGTAAAAACGGAACAAGCTCTGAATACAGTGATGGCGTTTCCAGTACAATTAATATGTACACGAAAGATCTAGTTACCAATACCTTTTCTGGTGGCGCAGGAATTAACTCCATTAGCGCCGATGCTTTTTTAGAAATTCCAATAACTAAAAAATTAGAATTACATATTTCAGGACGTCGCTCAATTACTGATTTGTTTAAATCGCCTACGTACACAAAATACTTTGATCGTAGTTTTCAAGACACTGAAATCAATGCGGATAGCGACCGGCACGATACGTCTTCTGATTTCTACTTTTATGATTATACTGCTAAATTACTTTTTGATTTGAATGAAAAACATCAATTTAGAGTAAATATTATTGGTATCAATAACGCTTTGGATTATTCGGAACGTCTCACAAATTCAAACGAAACCCAATCCAAAACCAGTACTTTATCCCAGAAAAATATTGGTTACGGCGGAAATTGGAAAGCACAATGGAATTCAAAATTAAGTTCAAACTTCATTACTTACTTTTCCAGATACAATATTGATGCTAACGATTACAGGGTAGAAACGGATCAGCGCTTGACAGAAGCCAATGAAGTACAGGAAACTGGAGTAAAATTAAATACCTATTACAAAACAAATCACAACCTAAATTTCTTGTTTGGATACCAATTCAATGAAACGGGAATGTTAAACCAAACCACCGTTAGCGCTCCGTTTTATTCCAGTACTAAAAAAGATGTTTTATTAAATCACGCCTTATTTTCTGAGGTGGAATACAATAAAAACAATACGTATTTAAGAGTTGGAATGCGTTTGAATTATTTTCAAAAATTCGAAAAGCTTTTGATCGAGCCAAGAATAAACATTCGACAAAAATTATCAGATCAATTTGCTTTAAAATTAGAAGGAGAATTCAAAAATCAATCCACTACGCAAATCGTGGATTTTGAAGATGATTTTTTAGGTGTCGAAAAAAGACGTTGGGTTTTAGTAAACGATAAAGACATTCCGATTGCGACGAGCAAACAAGGTTCTTTTGGTGTCGAATTCAATAAAAATAAACTAAATATTGAAGCTACAGGATTTTATAAGATAGTTGACGGCATCACAGCTTCTAATCAGGGTTTCTACAACAGCTTTCAGTTTAATAATGCAAATGGAAGTTACACCGCCAAAGGTTTTGAATTTTTGGCCAATAAAACAGCGCGTCAATACAGCGTTTGGGTAAGTTATACGTTTAGTACAAATGACTATGAATTTGATACTTTTACGCCTTCTACTTTTCCTAATAATGTAGATATAAGACATTCTGTATCGCTCGGTTTTTATTACGATATTCTTAAAAACCTAAAAATAGCGGTTGGTGGTATTTGGAGAAATGGTCAGCCGTATACAAAACCAATTGATGGAAATGAAACCGTTCAAAACGGAAATAACACCATGGTAAATTATGATTCACCAAACAGTGAAAACCTAGATAATTTCATGCGATTGGATGCTTCTTTAAATTATAATTTCAATCTATCTGAATCTATTAAAGCTTCGTTTACTGCCGGAGTAATTAATGCTACCAATCAAGATAATGATATCAATCGCTATTACAAAGTCAATCCAAATGACTCTAATGATGCTATTCAAGTAGATAATAAATCGCTGGGCTTAACGCCAAATGTAAGCTTTAGAGTGAATTTTTAATTCCAATTTTACTATATTCTAAAAAATAAAACCCTTTCAAAATAGAATTTGAAAGGGTTGTTTTTATATATGAATGCGAAATTATATTCCGGCAATTGCTTTTATTTCGTCAATGATTCGTAATGCCAAAGCATCTGCTTTTTCTTGTGAAGCCGCTTCAGTATAAATACGAATAATAGGTTCAGTATTCGATTTTCTTAAATGAACCCAATTTTCAGCAAAATCAATTTTCACACCGTCAATAGTGGTTATATCTTCATTTTTGTATTTCTCCGTCATGGCAACTAGAATCGCATCAACATCAATTTGTGGTGTCAATTCGATTTTGTTTTTGCTCATATAATATTCCGGATACGAAGCACGCAAAGCAGAAACTGTCATTTTTTTGTTGGCCAAATGCGTTAAAAACAACGCTACTCCCACCAAACTATCACGACCATAATGCAATTCAGGATAAATGATTCCACCGTTTCCTTCACCACCTATCACAGCATTATTCTTTTTCATCAATTCCACTACATTTACCTCTCCTACTGCACTGGCTTCATAGCTTCCGTTATGTGCATTTGTAACATCACGCAACGCACGGGAAGACGACATATTAGAAACCGTATTCCCCGGTGTTTTACTCAATACATAATCGGCGCAAGCCACTAAAGTATATTCTTCGCCAAACATTTCACCGTCTTCGCAAATGAAAGCCAAACGATCCACATCAGGGTCAACTACGATTCCTAAATCAGCTTTTTCTTTTACTACCAATTCTGAAATATCAGTCAAATGTTCTTTCAATGGTTCTGGATTATGAGGAAAATGTCCGTTTGGCTCACAGTATAATTCTACTACTTCAACGCCCATTAATTCCAGTAATCTTGGGATAATAATTCCTCCAGAAGAGTTTACACCATCAACAACCACTTTAAATTTAGCTGCTTTTACTGCATCAACATCTACCAAAGGCAAATTCAAGACTTCATCAATATGAATATCCATGTATGCATCGTTAATCATAATGGTTCCCAAATCATCCACATCCGAGAAATCGAAAGCTTCCGCTTCTGCAATTTCAAGAATTTTTAGTCCTTCTTCACCATTCAGGAATTCTCCTTTTTCGTTCAATAATTTCAAAGCATTCCATTGTTTTGGATTGTGCGAAGCAGTGAGGATAATTCCGCCTTCGGCTTTTTCTAACGGAACGGCCACTTCAACAGTTGGCGTTGTCGAAAGCCCCAAATCAATCACATCAATTCCTAAACCAATTAAAGTATTTACCACCAAATTGTGAATCATTGGTCCCGAAATACGGGCATCACGACCTACAACAACAGTAATTTTTTCTTTTCCAATATATTTTTTCAACCAAGTTCCATACGCCGAAGCAAATTTAACTGCATCAACAGGTGTCAGGTTATAACCTACTTTACCTCCTATTGTTCCACGAATTCCCGATATTGATTTTATTAAAGTCATTGATTAATATTTTAATTTTTGAATTATAAATTTTAAATTGCTCACAAATATAATAATTGACGGTTTATAAAAGTCATTTAGAATTCAAAATTCACCATTTAAATTCCTAAATTAGGCGAATGAATTTTCTAGCACACATCTATCTTTCCGGTGACAATGATTTAATCAAAATTGGCAATTTTATGGCCGATGGAATTCGTGGAAAACATTTTGAAAGTTATCCTTTAGAAATTCAAAAAGGAATCATTCTGCACCGCGCCATTGATACTTTTACCGATGCTCATCCCATTTTTAGAAAAAGTACTAAACGCCTTCATGAAAAATACCATCATTACGCAGGTGTAATTGTGGATGTTTTTTACGATCATTTTTTGGCTAAAAACTGGAACACATATTCTGATGAAAAACTGGATGATTTTGTAGCACGATTTTATCAATCCCTGCACGATAACCATATTAATCTTTCGGAAAGAACCAAGGGAATGATGCCTTACATGATTGAACACAACTGGCTGGTGAGTTATCAAACCGTTGAAGGAATTAACCGGATTTTGACGCAAATGGATCAACGTACCAAAAACGAATCTAAAATGCGATTTGCCACTAATGAACTTTCTGAATTTTATCCTGAATTTGAAGAGGAATTCACCAATTTCTTTCAAGAATTAATCCTATTTTCGAATACTAAAATAATCACTTTATGAAAAAAATACTTTTTCTGCTTGCCTTTGCCGTTTTAGGTTGTAAATCGAATGAAAAAACTGTTGAACCAACAGGTTTAGTAACTTCAAAAGCTATGGTAGTTTCAGCCCGTGAAGAAGCCTCTCAAATTGGAGTTGAAATCATGAAAAAAGGCGGAAACGCTTTTGATGCGATGGTTGCCACGGAACTGGCATTAGCAGTTTCACATCCACAGGCAGGAAATATTGGCGGTGGCGGTTTCATGGTTTTCAGAAAAGCAAATGGTGAAACTGGAGCTATCGATTACAGAGAAAAAGCACCTTTAGCAGCGTCTAAAGATATGTTTTTGGATGAAAAAGGAAATGTAATGGAAGGCAAAAGTAGAGAAACTGCTTTGGCATCCGGAATTCCGGGTACCATTGCAGGAATATTTGAAGTGCATAAAAAATACGGTTCTTTACCCATAAGCGAAATTCTGAAACCTGTAATTGCCTTGGCCGAAAGAGGTGTTGTTGTCACAAAATTTCAAGCCGAAAGTTTGGCTTATTACAGAGCTTCCTTTATCAAAAGCAATGGCAAGAATAGTTTGTTTTCTAGAGCATATAAAGAGAATGACACTATAAAATATTCAGCATTAGCAGCAACATTAAAACGAATTGCACAAAACGGTCGTGAGGAGTTTTACAAAGGAGAAACGGCTCAAAAATTAGTTGCTTTTCTTGCCAAAAAAGGCGGAAATGCCACATTAGAAGATTTGAACAGTTATAATGCAAAATGGAGAACTCCAATTACTTTTCAGTATAAAAATTTAAAAATCACTTCTATGTCACCTCCAAGCAGTGGCGGAATTTGTTTGAATCAAATCATGAAAATGATTGAGCCTTTCAACCTTTCACAAATGGGACACAACAGCGTAAAAACGATTCAAGTAATTACAGAAGCTGAACGAAGAGCCTATGCCGACAGGAATTACTTTTTAGGTGATCCAGATTTTGTAAAACTTCCTATAAAAGAATTACTAAGTCCATCCTATTTAGAAAAAAGAATGAATGATTTTTCATTCGATACAGCTTCAAAATCCTCGGATATTGCCCATGGAACAATCAAAGGATATGAAAGCAACCAAACTACGCATTATTCTATTGTAGATTCAAAAGGAAATGCAGTTTCGGCAACGACCACTTTAAATGATAATTATGGTTCTAAAATATATTGCGACGAATTGGGTTTCTTTTTGAATAATCAAATGGATGATTTCAGTGCCAAACCAGGAGTTCCAAACTTATATGGATTGACTGGAAGTGAAGCTAACAGCATTGCTCCCGGAAAAAGAATGTTGAGTTCCATGACACCAACGATTGTAGAAAAAGACAATAAACTGTTCATGGTTGTAGGTACGCCGGGAGGTTCCACCATTATCACATCGGTTTTACAAACGATATTGAATGTGTATGAATTTGATATGAGCATGCAAGAAGCGGTAAATGCGCCACGTTTTCATCATCAGTGGCTACCGGATGAAATTACTTTTGAACCGAATTCATTTGATAAAGAATTATTAACTAATTTGAAGAAAAAAGGATATTTAATCAATGAAAAAAACAAAGAAATCATTGGCGAAGTCGACGCGGTTTTGATTCTTCCAAATGGAAAATTGGAAGGTGGCGCAGACAAAAGAGGTGATAACAAAGCCGTTGGTTTTTAAATTTTACTATTCGAATGAAAAAAATTATTATTCTATTGAGTGTTTTTTCTATTGGTTGTAAAACCCAAAATGTAATGGTTCAACCCACTGGACTTGTTGCCAATGACGCAATGGTTGTTTCGGCACGTGAAGAAGCTTCAAAAATTGGAGTTGAAATCATGAAAAAAGGCGGAAATGCTTTTGATGCTATGGTGGCAACCGAATTGGCTCTTGCAGTTGCTTACCCGTTTGCAGGAAATCTTGGAGGTGGCGGTTTTATGGTGTACCGAAAATCAAACGGTGAAATTGGTTCTTTGGATTACCGAGAAAAAGCGCCATTAGCTGCAACTAAAGATATGTTTCTAGACGAAAAAGGAAATGTTATAAAAGGAAAAAGTACCGAATCTTCTCTTGCTATTGGAGTTCCCGGAACGATTGCCGGTGTTTTTGCAGTACATGAAAAATTGGGTTCCTTGCCGATTGAAGAAATTCTGAAACCTGTAATTGAACTGGCCGAAAGAGGTGTCATTGTTACCAAAAAACAAGAAGACCGATTGGCTGCTTATCGAGCCAAAATCATAAAAGTAAATGGTGATAAAACGTTATTTGCAACTGCATTTAAAGAAAATGATGTTATAAAATATCCTGCGCTGGCAGCTACATTGAAAAGGATTTCAAAAAATGGCAGAGATGAATTTTACAAAGGGAAAACTGCTGAAATATTAGTTAAATATCTTCAGGAAAAAGGAGCAATAATCACCTTGGAAGATTTGGCTAAATACGAAGCCAAATGGAGAACGCCACTCACATTTGATTACAAAGATTTAAAGGTAATTTCTATGCCTCCACCCAGCAGTGGCGGAATTTGTCTGGCTGAAATTTTCAAAATGATAGCGCCTTTCGACCTGGCTAAAATGGGACATAATTCAACAGAAGCCATTCAAGTTATCGTAGAAGCCGAAAGAAGAGCCTATGCAGACAGAAGTTATTATCTGGGCGATCCTGATTTTGTAAAAATTCCTTTGAAAGCCTTAATGGATGATGAATATTTGAAACAAAGAATGTCGAATTTTAGTTTTGAAAAAGCCACTTTATCATCGGATATAAAGGAAGGAAAAGTAAATTATAATGAAAGTACCGAGACCACCCATTATTCAATTGTGGATCAGTTTGGTAATGCGGTTTCGTCAACTACAACATTAAACGACGGTTATGGTTCTAAATATTACTGTGATGAATTAGGCTTTTTCCTAAACAATGAAATGGATGATTTCAGTGCCAAACCAGGTGAACCTAATATGTTTGGATTAGTGGGAAATGAAGCCAACAGTATTGCACCACAAAAACGAATGTTGAGTTCCATGACGCCAACTATTGTAGAGAAAAACGGAAAATTATTTATGGTTGTGGGTTCTCCGGGCGGTTCTACAATTATCACATCGGTATTGCAAACTATATTAAATGTTTACGAGTATCGTTTGAGTATGCAGGAAGCCGTAAATGCGCCTCGTTTTCATCACCAATGGTTACCGGATTTAATCACTTTTGAACCCAATACTTTCGATACAAAAACCTTTGAAAACTTGAAATCAAAAGGATATATCATTAATGAAAAAACAACACCCGTAATAGGAAAAGTAGATGCTATTTTGGTTTTACCAAATAAAAAACTCGAAGGTGGCGCTGATTTTAGAGGAGACGATAAAGCGGTTGGATTTTAAAAAAATAGCAATTCATGAACTTTATACTTGCCTTAGAAACCGCTTTTACAGCAAATAAAAATCCTGAAAATGCTTTTGCAATGGCAAAATACATGAAGAATAACTTTCCGTTTTTTGGAATAAAAACCGAGGAACGAAGACGTATTTTCAAGGAAATTTGGAAAGAAAACAAGCCAGATGTTTCAGCAAACGCAAGAGTTATTGCACTAAATTTATATTCGAAAAAAGAACGGGAATTTCATTATTGTGCGATTGAAATTTTGATAAAAGAACTCAAAGGAAATTATATAAAAGAAGATATTCAACTGATTGAAAAACTGATACTAAATAACTCTTGGTGAGACAGCGTCGATACTATTGCTAAGTACATTTTGGGTGAATATCTTTTGGAATTTCCATTAGAAACCAAAAATGTAATAGAACGATTTTCAAATTCAGAAAATATGTGGTTAAACCGAAGTGCTATTTTATTTCAATTGGGTTACAAACAAAAAACGAATACTGATTTTTTATTTTCAGAATGTCTTAAACAAGCTCATTCTAAGGAATTTTTTATTCAAAAAGCAATTGGCTGGGCGTTACGGGAATATGCAAAGTCAAATCCCGAAATTGTGAGACAGTTTGTAAAAAACAGTAATTTAAAACCATTAAGCACAAAAGAAGCGTTGAAAAATATTTGTTGAAATTAAAATAATAGTAGTTTTGCACCCCTTTTAAAAATTATCATGTTCAAAAAATATATTTCGAAATTAGAAACCATAATAGCTTTTGCGCAATCTATGTTGACGCCAAAGCAGTTT
Source organism: Flavobacterium sp. 120 (assembly GCF_003633605.1). NCBI lineage: Bacteria > Pseudomonadati > Bacteroidota > Flavobacteriia > Flavobacteriales > Flavobacteriaceae > Flavobacterium > Flavobacterium sp. 120. The sequence goes on from NZ_RBKZ01000001.1 coordinate 1,823,753, forward strand.
ATATTTTTATCAGCGGTTTTGGTTGGTATTTCTGCCGCTTTTGCTGTTATCGTTTTAAAAACTTTTGCGCACTGGGTCTTTTCTTTTGCTACCTATGTCAGTGGAATTTTAAAATTGGGATTCATCAATAGTATTTTGCCGATAATTGGTATTCTGCTTACTGTTTTTGTTGTCAAAAGAGTTTTAGGAGGAACTATCCAAAAAGGAACTTCACAAATTTTATATGCTGTTGCAAAAAAAGCGAGTATTATCCCCAAAAAACAAATGTATGCCCAAATCGTCACAAGTTCCCTGACAGTTGGTTTAGGAGGTTCTGCAGGTTTAGAAAGCCCGATTGTAATTACTGGTGCTGCTTTTGGTTCGAATTATGCCCAAAAATATAAATTAAGCTATAAAGACCGAACGCTACTTATCGGTTGTGGTGTTGCTGCTGGAATTGCTGCTGCTTTTAATGCGCCAATTGCCGGAGTTTTATTTGCCATCGAAGTACTGTTGGTTGATGTTAGTATTGCAGCATTTACACCCATTATGATTGCAGCTGCAACAGGTGCTTTAGTTTCAGTAATTGCATTAGATGAAGAAATTTTGCTTTCGTTCAAGCAACAACAAAGTTTCGATTATCATAACATTATTTTCTATGTTCTTTTAGGTTTGTTTACCGGATTTATTTCAGTTTATTATTCCCGTAATTTTCAGAAAGTAGAACATTTTTTCGCAAGACTTAAATTATCACCTTATAAAAAAGCGTTGTTTGGTTCTTCTATTTTAGCTATTCTTATTTTTATTTTTCCGACGCTTTTTGGTGAAGGTTACGAAAGCATTAAAACATTATCTGACAATGATCCAGGGAAATTATTGGAAAACACATTGTTTAGCGGTTTGCGAGATAATAGTTGGGCTTTATTAGTATTTGTAGGTTTGACCATGATGTTGAAAGTATTTGCAACTGGAATTACTTTAGGCAGCGGTGGAAATGGAGGGAATTTTGCTCCTTCCCTATTTTTGGGATCTTATGTTGGTTTCTTTTTCTCTAAATTTTTAAATCTGACAGGACTTACTAAATTACCTGTCAGTAATTTTACTTTGGTTGGAATGGCCGGAATTTTAAGTGGTTTGTTTCATGCTCCTTTGACTGCGATATTCTTAATTGCTGAAATTACAGGAGGATATAACTTGATGATTCCTTTGATGATTGTGGCTTCCATTAGTTTTGCGATTTCAAAACGATTTGAAAAACATTCTATGGATGTTAAGAATTTAGCCAAAAAAGGGCATGCTTTTACCAGCAATAAAGACACTAATATCCTTTCGACTTTAGAGACGACTTCCATAATTCAAACGGATTATTTAACGGTTTCCCCTGATGAGAATTTAGAAAGACTGGTAGATTTAATTTCGCATTCCAATCAAGTGATTTTTGCAGTGGTTGATACTGAAAAAAACTTATTGGGTATTGTTCACTTTAATGATATTCGAGAAATAATATTCAATACATACCGAGTAAAATATACTTTGGTTAGAGAAATAATGATAGAACCTACAGAAATCATTTCTCCTGATGACAGCATGGAAATGGTCATGAATAAATTCGAAAAATCGAAAAAAGCCTTCTTACCCGTTCTTAATGACGGAAGATATTATGGTTTTATTTCTAAATCTGTGGCGCTGGAAGCCTATAGAACAAAACTAAAATCAATGACGATAGAATAATTTTAATATCGGATAGTGTTAAATTGTAAAATATCCGATAATAAGAAGTATCTTTGTGGTTATGTGGAAGATAGACCTAAACTATAGAGAAGAATTTCAAACAACTTTTGAAAGATTGTATGAAAAAAAGCAAGTTCTGCAAACCAGCAGACCATTGCCAAATATCGCTTTGCATAAAATCAGAGAAAGCCTTTCCATTGAATGGACCTATAACTCTAATAGTATTGAAGGAAATACAATGAGCCTTCGGGAGACACAAATGGTCATTCAAGAAGGTATTACCATTAAAGGTAAATCGCTTAGAGAACATTTTGAAACTCACAATCATGATAAAGCCATTGACTATTTATATTCTATTGTAAATGAAGATTATAATTTAAGGAGTATAGATATTTTGTCTTTGCATGGTTTCGTTTTACGTTCTATAGAAGATGACTTTGCGGGACGCATTCGTAATGGAGGTGTACGCATTACTGGCGCTAATTTCACACCGCCAAATGCAAATAAAGTTTCGGATTTATTGGATGAACTAATTGATTTTATCAATACAAATCCATTAGAGCTTAATGATATTGAACTAGCAACCGTCTTTCATCATAAATTAGTTTGGATACATCCTTTCTTTGATGGAAATGGTCGTACGGTTCGATTGGCAATGAATTTATTACTGATGCGTTCCGGTTTTCCGCCTGCTATAATTTTAAAAAATGACAGAAAGAAATACTACGAAGCATTGAATAAAGCAAATGGTGGTAATTATCAAAAATTAACCCTGCTGATGTGCCAATCTCTTGAGAGAACACTGAATATTTACATTAATGCATTGCCAGGAAATGACAAAGAATATGTAGCAATTTCAAATTTAGTTCAAGAACCTAATATGCCTTACGGCCAAGAATACATAAGTTTATTGGCTAGAACAGGAAAGATTGATGCCTACAAAGAAGGTCGGAACTGGCTTACAACCAGAGAGGCCGTCGAGGATTACATGGCAACCAGAAAAAGAAAACGCTAACTACAATTAGCGTTTTTTATATCCTAATTTAACATAAACTTCTAAAGTGTTCTATTGAAAGAATAAATCAAAATGGTAACTTTGCTTTTTTGCAAAAATTATGCTAGACAAAGACAATACCATTGAAGTTCAAGGCGCTCGCGTTCATAACTTAAAAAACATAGATATTTCCATTCCTCGTGAAAAACTGGTTGTAATTACCGGTCTTTCAGGTTCTGGGAAATCCTCCTTAGCTTTCGATACGATTTATGCCGAAGGGCAACGCCGTTATGTAGAAACTTTTTCTGCTTATGCGCGTCAATTTCTAGGTGGTTTGGAACGTCCCGATGTGGATAAAATCGACGGACTTTCGCCAGTAATTGCTATTGAACAAAAAACAACCAGTAAAAGCCCGCGTTCCACTGTGGGAACTATCACTGAAATTTATGATTTCCTGCGTTTGTTATACGCTCGTGGTGCTGATGCATACAGCTACAATACAGGTGAAAAAATGGTTTCCTATTCTGATGAGCAAATCAAGGATTTGATTATTCATGATTTTAAAGCAAAACGAATCAATATTTTAGCGCCAGTTATTCGCGCTAGAAAAGGACATTATGCCGAGCTTTTCCAACAAATTGCCAAGCAAGGTTTCCTAAAAGTTCGCGTAAACGGCGATGTTCTGGATATTACTTTAGGGATGAAATTAGACCGTTATAAAACCCACGATATAGAAATTGTTGTGGATCGAATGGTGATTGAAGATACGCCAGATAACGAAAAACGTTTGACTGAAAGTATCAATACTGCCATGCATCACGGAGAGAATGTATTGATGGTTTTAGACCAAGATTCTAATGAAGTGCGTTTTTTTAGTCGGAATTTGATGTGTCCTTCTACCGGAATTTCATACCAGAATCCCGAACCAAATTTATTCTCTTTCAACTCTCCAAAAGGGGCTTGTGATCATTGCAACGGTTTGGGAACGGTAAACGAAATCAACACTAAAAAAATCATTCCAAACCCGAAATTATCGATAAAAGCGGGTGGTTTTGTTCCTTTGGGCGAATATAAATCCTCTTGGATTTTTAAGCAATTGGAAATTATTGGAGAAAAATATGGTTTCAAATTGACGGATGCTGTGGAAACCATTCCAGCGGAAGCAATGGAAATGATTTTGAATGGCGGAAAAGAAAAATTCACCATCAATTCCAAAGATTTAGGCGTCGCCAGAGAATACAAAATTGATTTTGAAGGGATTTCGCATTTCATAAAAAACCAACATGACGAAAGCGGTTCAACAACTATAAAACGTTGGGCAAAGGAATTCATGGACGAAATAAAATGTCCGGTTTGTGAAGGTTCCCGTTTGAAAAAAGAAGCGCTATTCTTTAAAATCAATGAAAAAAATATTACCGAATTGTGCGATATGGACATTTCGGATTTAACCGCTTGGTTTCTTGATTTAGAAAACCATTTATCCGATAAACAAAAAATTATCGCTACTGAAGTAATCAAAGAGATTAAGGACCGATTAAATTTTTTGATGAATGTCGGTTTAGATTATTTGGCTTTAAGCCGAAGCTCCAAATCACTTTCGGGTGGTGAAGCACAACGCATCCGTTTGGCTACCCAAATTGGTTCGCAGTTGGTTGGTGTTTTGTATATTCTGGATGAGCCAAGTATTGGTTTACACCAAAGAGACAACGATAAACTGATTCATTCTTTGGAACAATTACGCAATATTGGAAACTCTGTAATTGTGGTGGAACACGATAAAGACATGATTGAACGTGCAGATTATGTGATTGACATTGGACCAAAAGCAGGAAAATATGGAGGTGAAATCATCAGCAAAGGAACGCCTGCGGAAATTCTGAAACATCATACTATTACAGCGATGTATATGAACGGCGAAATGAAAATCGAGGTTCCTACAAAGCGCCGTGAGGGAAATGGAAAATTTCTAAAACTGACTGGAGCAACAGGAAACAACCTGAAAAATGTTTCGATAGAATTACCTTTAGGTAAAATGATTTGCGTAACCGGAGTTTCGGGAAGTGGAAAATCGACGTTGATTAATGAAACGCTCTACCCAATTTTGAACGCGTATTATTTTAATGGTGTCAAGAAACCGCAACCGTATAAAAAAATAGAAGGATTGGAACATATCGATAAAGTGATTGATATTGACCAGAGTCCGATTGGGAGAACACCACGAAGTAATCCGGCTACATATACCGAAGTTTTTACCGAAATTAGAAATCTGTTTACAATGACTTCTGAAAGTATGATTCGCGGATATAAAGCGGGACGATTTAGTTTTAATGTAAAAGGCGGACGTTGCGAAACCTGTGAAGGTTCTGGTGTGCGAACGATTGAAATGAACTTTTTGCCAGACGTTTATGTAGAATGTGAAACCTGCCAAGGGAAACGTTTTAACAGAGAAACACTGGAGATTCGATATAAAGGAAAATCAATTTCGGATGTGTTAAATATGACCGTTGATGAAGCGGTTCCGTTTTTTGAAATGATTCCGAAAATTTACAGAAAAATAAAAACCATTCAGGATGTTGGTTTGGGCTATATTACACTTGGCCAACAAAGCACGACACTTTCCGGTGGAGAAGCGCAACGTATCAAACTGGCAGGAGAATTATCTAAAAAAGATACCGGAAATACGTTTTATATTCTGGACGAACCTACAACGGGATTGCATTTTGAAGACATTCGAGTGTTGATGGAAGTCATTAATAAACTGGTTGATAAAGGAAATACGATCTTGATTATCGAGCATAATATGGACGTGATAAAACTGGCCGATTACATTATAGACATTGGACCTGAAGGAGGAAAAGGCGGCGGACAACTTATTGCCAAAGGAACTCCCGAAGAAATTATAAAAATTAAGAAGAGCTATACGGCGCAGTTTTTGAAAAAAGAGTTACTTTAATTCCCCTCCTTTGGAGGGGTGCCTGGAGGGCGGGGTGTTTTTTTTTATTTACTTTCATTTTCGCTACAATTAACATTTTTCTGTAAATTAAGTAAAAAAAAGTCCCTACCATTAATGACAATACATCCAAAGGAGTGGAATAAAAACAAATTCTATGGAAAACAATAGAGAAATAACAGCCTATATAAACACCCAGCCCATTTATAGAAATTTTATTGTAGACTTACCCTATAACATCAAACTAAAAGCTAGATCTCGAGCATTGCGTAAAGCAGGTGTGCTATCAGAAGTCATTTTTTGGTTGCAAGTACATAAAGGGATATTCTGGAAAATAGATTTTGACAGACAAAGAATCATTGGCAATTATATTGTAGATTTTTATGTAAAAACTCTAGGATTAGTAGTCGAAATTGACGGTTCGAGCCACGACAACAAAGAAGAGTACGATCAAAAAAGAGAAGATTATCTCGTTTCTTTAGGATTAAAAGTTTATAAAATTTCGGATTTAAGGGTAAAACATGATTTGAATAATGTGATGGAGGAACTAGAAAAAGATATTGTTGTAGAATTTGGAAATAAAGAGGCTATTAGCTGAAATTTAGATAATAAAACCACCCCACCCTTCGGGCACCCCTCCAAGTGAGGGGAAAAGCTTAATGACAACCAAGTGCAAAAGGAACTTCATGTAGAAATTATAAAAATTAAGAAGAGTTATATGGTGCAGTTTTTGAAAAAAGAATTACTTTAGTATTAAGAGTATTAGCCCAGATAGCAGTAAAAATCCTTATGAGACGGGGTTCGGCGATTAAGATTGAAACGAATAACTGGAATTAGCTCCAAAAAAAAAATAAGATTATAAAATAGAGAATATGAGATTAGAAGATTTTGATAATGATGAGGATAAAGTAATCCAAGACCGACTGAAAAGAAAGACGTGGAACGAGATTAGAACTAATGACAGTTGGGCGATTTTTAAAATTATGGCCGAATTTGTAAACGGGTATGAAAGCATGGGACGCATAGGTCCGTGCGTGAGTATTTTTGGATCTGCCAGAACGAAACCCGAAGATCCTAATTATTTATTGGCAGAAAAAATTGCCTACAAAATAAGTAAAGCCGGCTACGGTGTGATTACCGGTGGTGGGCCGGGAATTATGGAAGCAGGCAATAAAGGCGCACATTTGGGTGGAGGAACATCGGTGGGATTGAATATTGAATTGCCTTTTGAGCAACATTTCAACCCGTATATTGACAGCGATAAAAACTTGAATTTTGATTATTTCTTCGTTCGAAAAGTAATGTTTGTCAAATATTCCCAAGGATTTGTGGTGATGCCAGGAGGTTTTGGAACCATGGATGAGTTGTTTGAAGCGATTACTTTGATTCAAACAAAAAAAATTGCAAAATTCCCTATTATATTGGTTGGAACCAGTTTTTGGTCGGGATTAATTGAATGGATAAAAACAGTTTTAATAGAAAAAGAACATACCGTAAGTGCCGAAGATTTGAATTTATTCAAAATTGTGGATACTGAAGATGAAGTGGTTGATGTGCTGGATAAGTTCTATAAAAAATACGATTTAACCCCTAATTTTTAACAAAAAAGCTGTCTAATCAACAGCTTTTTTTATGTTAATTAGACTGTTTTTATAGTGTTTTATTCTAAAAAAAAGTATATTTATTTTTTTAATAAATTAATACTTGAATTTGAACTCATTCTTTAAAATTACGTTTTATGCTCTTGTTTTATTACTTTCAGTAAAGCAATATGCACAACATCATTCTGATATAACGGCTGAGTTAAATACGGAAAATAAAACGTTGAATATTCTACAACAAATTACTTTTTTTAATCAGTCAAACGATACGTTAACCTCGATTGTACTGAACGATTGGAATAATGCTTTTTCTACTAAAAATACTCCTTTAGCCAAACGTTTTTCTGATGAGTTTTATAGAGGTTTTCACTTAGCGAAAGAAGAAGAGCGCGGAAGCACGAAAAATGTAATCATTTTAGACGCAAATAAATTGGTTTTGTCATGGGAAAGACCAGATAGAAATCCTGATTTGATTGAAATTAAATTAAGCCAAAATTTACTTCCGAATCAAAAAATTGTTTTGCAGCTGACTTATCTAACTAAAATTCCAAGCGATAAATTCACAAAATACGGATACAATAATAACGGAATTATACACCTTAAAAACTGGTTTCTTACGCCAGCCCGTTATGAAAACCATGATTTTATACGCTACAGCAATACCAATTTAGATGATATTGCCAATGCTTATTCAAGTTTTGAAATTGATTTAAAAACACCTAAAAACTTCGAAGCTATTTCTGATTTAAAAAGCAGTAAATCAAGTGTTAATGACCCTTTTATAAATTATAAGTTATCGGGAAATAACAGGGCCGATTTCAATCTTATCATAGAGCCAAAAACCCATTTTGAAAGTTATACAAATAGTGCTGTTGAAGTACTGACCGATTTAAGAAACAATAAATTAGATAATATTCAAAAAGCGATTGTAATCGATCGAATTGTGAATTTTGCAAACGATTTAATTGGAAAATATCCACATGAAAAGATTATTGTTTCTCAAACGGATTATGAAAGAAATCCTTTTTATGGCTTGAATCAGCTTCCTTCTTTTATAAGTCCCTTTTCAGATGAATTTCTTTTTGAAATTAAATTTCTGAAAACCTATCTGAATGAATATTTAAAAACAAGTTTACAATTAGACCCCCGAAAAGACAACTGGATATATGATGGTTTGCAAGTCTATGCCATGATGAAGTATATGGATGAAAATCACCCAAATACTAAAATGATGGGAAGTGTGTCTAACCTCCGACTATTGAAGAGTTATAATATTGCCAATATTGGTTTTAATGATCAGTATAGTTATTTCTATATGCTGATGGCTCGAAAAAATCTGGATCAAGCACTTGGAGATCCAAAAAACACGTTGATAAAATTCAATGAACAAATAGCCAGTAAATATCGTTCCGGATTAAGCATTCGATTTTTAGATGATTATTTACAAAATGATGCTGTACCTGCCAGTATCAAACAATTTTACAATCAAAATCAGATCAAACAAGTTTCCAGAACTGATTTTGAAACTATATTAAAATCAAATACTGAGAAAGACATTAATTGGTTTTTTAATACCATTATTAACTCCAGAGCTATTATTGACTATAAATTTTCCAGCGTTAAAAAAACCAAAGACAGCATCACTTTTTCTGTAATAAACAAAACAGAAACTCCTATTCCCATCCCTGTTTATGGTACAAAAAAAGGCGAAGTAGTTTTTAAACAATGGCTGGATATTGAAGAATGCGACAGTACTTTTACGTTTCCGAGAAATGGTGCAGATAAAATTATTTTAAATTTAAAGAATGAAGTCCCTGAATATAATTTAAGAAATAACTGGAAAAAACTAGATGGTTTTTTTCCGAATAACCGTCCGGTTAAGTTTGTATTTTTAAAAGATTTAGAAGATCCTTATTACAATCAAGTTTTATACGTTCCGTCTATATATTATAATTTATACGACGGAATAACTCCCGGAATACGATTGCATAATAAAACTATTTTAGACAAGCCATTCACATTTGACATCAATCCATCCTACTCTACTAAATCTAATAATTTATCTGGATTAGTTTCATTTGCAGTCAATCAGAATTATCGAAACAGCACACTTTATAATGTAAAATATTCTGTTAGCGGTTCTTACTTTCATTATGCGCAAGATGCTTCTTACCTGAGAATAAATCCTATGGTTCAATTGCGAATTCGGGAGCCTAATTTCAGAGACAACAGAAAACAACTGATTCTTTTGCGACAAGTTATCGTAAACAAGGAAAAAAGTGCTTTTACAATGGACAATGCCCCATCTAATTATTCCATTTTTGATGCACGCTATGTAAATACAAAAACCGAAGTAACGAATCATTTCAATTTTAGTTCTGATATTCAGATTTCGGGGAAATTTGGAAAAGTAAACGGAGAAATAGAATATCGAAAGCTTTTTGAGAACAATCGTCAAATTAATTTGCGATTCTATGCAGGTAGTTTTTTATACAACAAAACCGAATCTGATTTTTTTAGTTTCGCATCAGACCGACCTACCGATTATTTGTTTGATTATAATTATTTTGGACGTTCAGAAAGCACAGGTTTTTACAGTCAACAATTCATAATGGCAGAAGGCGGTTTTAAATCAAAAATGGATACTCCGTATGCTAATAGATGGATTACCAGTTTAAACGCAAGTGTGAGCGTATGGAACTGGATAGAAATTTATGGAGATGTCGGTTTTATTAAAAATAAAAGCCAAAATGCAAAGTTTTTATACGACAGCGGTATTCGCTTGAACCTTGTAACAGATTACTTTGAGCTGTATTTTCCTGTATATTCGAATAATGGATGGGAAATAGCGCAAAATAATTATAACGAGAAAGTACGATTTATAGTTACTTTTTCGCCTAAAACATTAATCAATCTTTTTAATCGAAAATGGTTCTAATCCAATATAATTTTCATTATTCATTAAACTATTCTCATTAAAATGAATTTAAAATTACATATAACAAAAAAATAAAGTTCTTTTTATTAGAATAAATTGCAATAATTAAATTATATTTTTTTTAATGAATTATGAAAATAGCTAGTTTTTAAGTAAATTTGCCCCACAAAGTTATACTTTTCAATTATGATAAAAGAAAAAACCAATACTACATTGACATTTGAAGATTTCAAAATCGAGGTACTGAATGACTATAAGTTAGCTATAATCAGTAGAGAATGCAGTCTTTTAGGACGTAAAGAAGTATTGACTGGAAAGGCTAAATTTGGCATTTTTGGTGATGGAAAAGAAGTACCACAATTAGCCATGGCAAAAGCCTTTAAAAATGGTGACTTCCGTTCCGGGTATTATCGTGATCAAACTTTTATGATGGCTATTGGAGAATTAACCGTGCAACAATTTTTTGCAGGTTTATATGGTCATACCGATGTTGAACAAGAGCCAATGTCAGCAGGAAGACAAATGGGCGGTCACTTTGCCACTCATAGTTTAAACGAAGACGGAACTTGGAAAAACTTAACAAAACAAAAAAACTCAAGTGCTGATATTTCTCCAACGGCTGGACAAATGCCACGATTATTAGGACTTGCTCAAGCTTCAAAAATATACAGACAAGTTTCAGGAATACCAAATGCGGCTAATTTTTCTAATGAAGGAAATGAGATTGCATGGGGAACAATAGGAAATGCAAGTACATCTGAAGGTTTATTTTTTGAAACCATAAATGCTGCAGGTGTATTACAAGTGCCTATGGTTATGAGCGTTTGGGACGATGAGTATGGAATTTCTGTACATGCAAAACACCAAACTACTAAAGAAAATATCTCTGAGATTTTAAAAGGGTACCAAAGGGAAAATGGCAGCAATGGCTATGAAATACTGAAAGTAAAAGGTTGGGATTATGCTGACTTAATTGCTACTTATGAAAAAGCTGCTGATATTGCCCGTGAAAACCACATTCCTGTTTTAATTCACGTAAATGAATTGACACAACCACAAGGACATTCCAGTTCAGGTTCTCATGAAAGATATAAAGATGCAAATCGTTTGGCATGGGAAAGAGATTTTGATTGTATCCGCCAAATGAAATTATGGATGATTGCTATCAATATTGCGTCACCAGAAGAAATTGATGCTATTGATGCTCAAGCCAAAAAAGATGTTTTAGAAGGTAAAAAAGCTGCCTGGAATGCATTTATTGAACCTATTATTGAAGAGCAAAAACAACTGGTGGGATTATTAGAAAAAATAGCTGAAACCAGTAAAAATAAAGATAGAATTTTACAATTCACATCTGATTTAAATAGTATTAAATCACCGTTGAAAAAGGAAATTCTAGTTACAGCACGTAAAGTTTTACGCTTAATCCTAAATGAAAACGGTAAAGAAGAATTGTCACAATGGATCAGTTCTTATACTAAAACTACGCAGGAAAAATTTAGCAGTAACTTATTTTCAGAAACAGATTTAAATGTCTTTTCTGTAGAAAAAGTACTTCCGGTATATCCAGAAAATGCCAAAGAAGACACGGATGGCCGAATGATTTTACGTGATAACTTTGATGCTATTTTTACAAAATATCCTGAAACATTAATTTTTGGTGAAGATGCCGGAAATATTGGTGACGTAAATCAAGGTTTAGAAGGAATGCAGGAAAAATATGGAGAATTACGTGTTGCCGATGTGGGAATTCGTGAAGCTACCATATTAGGTCAAGGAATTGGAATGGCATTAAGAGGCTTACGCCCAATTGCTGAAATTCAATATTTAGATTATTTATTGTACGCAATACAAATCATGAGTGATGATTTAGCAACACTAAGATACCGTACTGTTGGAAAACAAAAAGCGCCATTAATCATTCGTACCCGTGGTCATCGTTTAGAAGGAATCTGGCATTCCGGTTCTCCTATGGGAATGATCATAAATGCCATACGAGGAATTCATGTGTTAGTTCCAAGAAACATGACTCAAGCAGCAGGATTTTATAACAGTTTGTTAGAATGTGATGAACCCGCATTAGTAATCGAATGCTTGAATGGTTACCGATTGAAAGAAAAAATGCCGTTGAACTATGGCGAATTCAAAACTCCAATTGGTGTTGTGGAAACGTTGAAAGAAGGTGCTGATATTACATTAGTTTCATACGGTTCAACATTGCGTTTAGTGCAACAAGCAGCAAATGAGCTTCTTGAAGTAGGTATTGATTGTGAGATTATCGATTTACAGTCTTTACTACCATTTGACATCAACCAAGATGTGGTAAAAAGTATTGCTAAAACAAATCGCTTACTCGTTATTGACGAAGATGTTCCAGGCGGAGCTTCAGCTTATATTTTACAACAAATAATTGAGCAACAAGACGCCTATAACTATTTAGACAGTAAACCGCAAACCTTAACTGCAAAAGCACACAGACCTGCTTATGGAACAGACGGAGACTATTTCTCGAAACCTTCTGCAGAGGATATTTTTGAAAAAGTCTATGCAATGATGAACGAAGTTAATCCTTCGAAATATCCAAATTTGTATTAAGAACTAATATTATAAATTAAAATCCCAATCTTTACGATTGGGATTTTTTTTAAAAAATAGTAAACCAATTTTCTCTTTTAAAGATTTAAAACAGTAAATTGTAAATCAATTAATTGGCTAATAACCATAAAACATAAAATATGAAAAAAGCATCATTGTTTTTAGGAATCCTATCACTACTTGCGATTGTTTCCTGCAAGAAAAAAGAAGAAACTCCAGTTCCAGCAACACAAACAGAAACTTCAAGTGAGACAACTACAACTGTCACTACCGAAGCGAAAGATAGCACATCTATAAAAGTAGCTACCGATGGTGTAAGTGTGACTACAAAAGATGGAAAAACTAAAACCAGCGTAGAACTTTCCGGTGGTGAAGCAAAAGTGGAGATCAAAAAGTAATATCCCATTATTATGTCGACAAAGTATTAGAATGCCAATATGAAATTTCATATTGGCATTTTTTTTAGAAACATTTTTCACAATTAAAAGTTATAATACTACCTAAATTTTTATGTTGCCATTTTTTATTTTAAATTTAAGAATTATAAAAAATTAATACAAATTATGACCGCACTGGAAACTATCTTAAAAGACATCCAAAATGTAAAAGTGATAGACAAATCAATAGATTACGACCAATACATCCTATTGGATTTATCGATACAAAATGAAAACTTTACAAAACGGACTATTGAAACTGCAAATGATTTTGAAAAATATATCGAAAACTATTTAGACGAAAACAATGCAAAAGTTGCTTTTGGTGGTTATAATGAAATTAGAAATCTCTACAAACGCAGTGATATTTTCAACGATTCTAAAACTGAGGAACGAAATATCCATATCGGTTTAGATTTATGGATTAAAGCAGGAACTCCAGTATTAGCGGCACTTGATGGATTTATTCATAGTTTTAATTACAATACTGGTGTAGGAGATTATGGTCCAACGATTATCTTAGAACATAAAATAGAAAATCAGCGTTTTTATACTTTATACGGCCATCTTTCGTTAGAAAGTATCAGCGATATTGAAATTGGTGATATTTTCGAAAAAGGACAACAAATAGCGACTTTAGGAGATGCTTCTGTGAATGGAGATTATGCACCTCATTTACATTTTCAGATCATAGAAGAAATTTCACAAACATTTGGTGATTATCCCGGAGTTTGCAGTGAAAATGACTTGAAACATTATTTAAAGAACTGTCCAGACCCGAATATCTTATTAAAAATTATATAAATATGAAAAAAATAATTATTGTATTCAGTATTCTTCTGCTCATTGGATGTAAATCAAAAAAAGTTGTTACAACTGCTGAACCGGAGAAAGCTAAAATTGAAAAACTTGGTTTATCCGAAGTTAATGAAAGCCAAAAGAACAAAGCCTATGAATTAGGAAAGAGAGTTTTAATGACTTGTAATACTTCTAAATTCAAGCCTTTCAACCAAAGTGAAGCAACAGAATCTGTCATCAAGAATACGACAGAGGAAAGATTGACAAAAACCTGTACCAGATTCCGTCAGTATTATGGGACTTTTATTGATCTTCAATTAGTTGAGATTTACAAAAACAATTTTGACGGAACAACAATTTTTCGCTACAAAGCATTGTATTCAAAGAAAGTAGCCAATAAAGAACTTCGTGTTTCTATGAATCAAGAAAATAAAGTTTCCTCAATTAAATCATTGGATTGGGTCACTCCTTTTTCGATGAATTAATTTTTTGATAAAAACAATCCCGAGTATAAACCCTTTTATGCCCCAGAAAGCCTCTTTAATCTAAATTTAGATTAAAGAGGCTTTACTAATTTGTCCCACACTGATTTATTATGAAAAAAGATACTGTTTATCAACATCTTTGATAATGTAAACAAATAAGCTGTCTCATTATTGACTCTTTTCGACCAAAATCAACTCTTTTATACGATTATATAGCGTAATTGGGTTTAAAGCGACTACCTTCACAAAATCTCAACTTATCGTAGAGCAACTAAATAGCCAATATGCAATATAAAAATAAACCTATAGATAACCGTGAGTTAACAAAATCCCAATCACACATCATAGTTGAAATTATACAGTATATACCAAATGCTGTTTTAAGCAGAACCATAATTAAAAAAACTACCGGAAACATAACTGCTTTATCATTTGATGCTGGCGAAGAATTATCGGAAAGAACATCACCTTTTGATAATTATGTACAAATAATTGACGGAACAGCCGAGATTTTTATCAATGAAATAAAACACCTGCTTAAATTAGGAGAAGGAATAATAATTCCGGCTCACTCCACACATTCCTTTAATGCAAATGTGCAATTCAAAATGATTTCAACAACTATAAAAAGTGGGTACGAAAATTAATTATGCTTTATGAAAGCACAGCCTTATTTATGTCATCCAAAAAAAATAATACGCTATTTTTCACTGTTTTAATATTTAAAACTACGATTTAAGCGAATAATAGATGGATATCCTTCTAATAAATTATTCATTAGAATATATAATGTAACTTTAACCTGAAAAAAAAATAATTTTTCTAAACTGTAAACGAAATATCTTTGAAACTATACATAAAATACATGGTAAGTAATCGCTGTAAGATGGCGGTAAAAGAAGAATTAAAAAAACTTGGACTACACTTCATGGTTGTAGATTTAGGTGAAGTTGAAATCATGGAAAATATCTCTATGGACCAGAGGCAACTTTTAAAAAGAGCACTTTTGGACTCCGGACTTGAATTAATGGATGATAAAAAATCCATGCTGATCGAAAAGATAAAAAATGTAATTATCCAGATGGTTCACCATTCAACAGAGAATATAAAAATTAATTTTTCTGATTATCTGAGTCAACAATTAAATCACGACTATACCTACCTCTCCAACTTATTTTCGGAAGTGCAAGGAACTACAATCGAGCAATTTATAATTTCACACAAAACTGAACGTATAAAAGAACTGATTATTTATGGTGAATTAAACATCACTGAAATAGCCTGGAAAATGAACTACAGTAGTGTGGCACATTTATCCAGCCAATTTAAAAAAGTTACCGGCCTCTCACCTTCCCATTTTAAACAATTGAAAGATAAAAGACGTAACCCAATTGAAGAAATTGGTAATTTAAAATAGAAAAAAATCAAGTCAATTTTATAAATAAATATAGAAACTATAAAAACTCAAGAATCACAATACGCCAGAAGTCTTATTGAAGCTAGTTTGGACCCGTTAATTACAATAAATCCTGAAGGAAAAATTACGGATGTAAATGAAGCTACAGTAAATATTACGGGGCTGAATCGCGATCGTTTAATTAATTCTGATTTTTTCAATTATTTCACCGAAAAGCAAAAAGCACGTGAAGTGTATCAGGAAGTGTATGAAAAAGGTTCTGTTTCAGATTCCCCGCTTACACTGAAGCATAAAGACGGTAAATTGACAGATGTATTATTCAATGGTTCTGTTTATAAAGATGATCTGGGAAGTGTATTAGGAGTCGTAATTGTTGCCCGCGATATTGCTGAGCAAAAATGGGCTTTAGATTTACGGGTTGCCAATAAAGAGCTTGCTTTTCAAAACGATGAAAAAGAAAAAAGGGCAGCTGAACTGGTAATTGCCAATAAAGAGCTTGCTTTTCAAAATGATGAGAAAGAAAAAAGAGCTAATGAATTAATCATTGCTAATAAAGAGCTTCTATTTCAAAATGATGAGAAAGAGAAACGAGCGGCTGAACTTGCAATTGCCAATAAAGAGCTTGCTTTTCAAAACGATGAGAAAGAAAAAAGAGCTAATGAATTAATCATTGCCAATAAAGAGCTTCTATTTCAAAATGATGAAAAAGACAACCGTGAAGCTGAATTAGTTGTAGCCAATAAAGAGCTTGCTTTTCAAAATGATGAAAAAGAAAAACGAGCGGCTGAATTAGTGATTGCCAATAAAGAACTTCTATTTCAAAACCAAGAAAAGGAAAAACAACAAATTGCCAATAAAAAACTGGAAGAACTTAGTTACGCAGCAAAATTAGCTTCGCAATATTCTCTCAGTTTGATTGAAGCTAGTCGGGATCCATTGGTAACTATAAATACCAAAGGTAAAATTACGGATATGAATGAGGCATTGGTAAACATTACGGGTATGACGCGTAATGAGCTTACAGATTCTGATTTTTTCGATTATTTTACAGAGCAACAAAAAGCCCGTGAAGTATATCAAGAAGTATTCGAGAAAGGTTCCGTAGCTGATTCTCCGCTTACACTTCGCCACAAAGATGGCAAGCTGACGGATGTATTATTCAATGGTTCCGTTTATAAAGATGATAAAGGAGATGTACTTGGAGTTGTCATTGTTGCCAGAGATGTAACAGAACAAAAAAGAATTGCTACGGAGCTGGTAGAAGCACGGGTTTTTGCTGAATTAGCCACCGAAATTGCACAAGAAGCCAAAATAAATGCCGAAAGTGCTACCATTATAGCGGAAAATGCAGTAAAAGCAAAACAGCAATTTTTGTCTAATATGAGCCATGAAATTCGTACACCGATGAATGCAATCATCGGATTTACTAAAGTGGTTTTAAAAACAGAATTGACGCCTAAACAGAAAGAATATTTAAACGCAATTAAAATGAGTGGCGATGCCTTAATCGTACTTATTAATGATATCCTTGATTTAGCAAAAGTTGATGCCGGTAAGATGACATTTGAGAAAACACCATTCAAAATGAAATCTTCCATATTAGCGATGCTTCATTTGTTTGAAACAAAAATTCAAGAAAAAAATTTAAAATTAATTACGGAATATGACAGTAAAATTCCTGATGTTCTTGTAGGTGACCCCGTTCGTTTACACCAAATTATTTTAAACTTGGTGAGTAATGCCGTGAAATTTACCTCTAAAGGAAAGATTACGGTAAGTGTTCATTTATTGCATGAGGATGATGATAAAGTAATTATTGAATTTGCGGTAATTGACACAGGAATAGGCATTCCCGAAGAAAAAATTGGAAAAATATTTGAAAATTTTCAACAAGCGTCCAGTGGTACTTCAAGACTATATGGCGGAACAGGATTAGGACTTGCCATAGTGAAACAATTAGTGGAACCACAAGGAGGTAGTATTCGTGTAAGAAGTACTGTAAATGAAGGGTCTACGTTTAGTTTTACATTGAGTTTTCAAAAAACAAATGCTGATGCTGAATTAGAGAATGAACTGCTAGAATTAGATACTGAAATAAAAAACATAAAAGTATTAGTTGTTGAGGATATTCCTCTTAATCAACTATTAATGAAAACATTACTGGATGATTTTGGATTTTCCAGAGATATTGCTGAAAATGGTAAAATAGCCATCGAGAAATTAAAAGAAAACGAATACGATATCATTCTAATGGACTTACAAATGCCAGAAATGAATGGATTTGAAGCTACAGAATACATTCGTAAAACAATGAATTCTAAAATTCCTATAATCGCTTTAACTGCTGACGTTACAACCGTAGATTTGGCTAAATGCAAAGCAGTAGGAATGAATGATTATCTGGCAAAACCAGTTAATGAAAGGCTGTTGTACAGTAAGATTGTTGGAATATTAAAAAAACCAAAACTTGAAAAACTTAGTGCTAAGCTTAATGAGAATATAGAAGAGAATAGCGTCAAGGAGGAAAAAATTAAATGTATTGATTTGATTTATTTAAATCAACGAACAAAATCAAATCCAGCGTTAATGATGGAAATGATTTCATTGTATTTAACACAAACTCCACCGTTAATTAATACCATTAAACAAAGTTTAGAAGATAAAAACTGGCAATTATTGGGTGCTGCAGCGCATAAAATGATTCCGTCTTTTGCCATAATGGGCATGAATCCAAACTTTGAAAATATGGCAAAAAAAATTCAGGAATTTGCAATTGCGCACGAAAAAATGGAAGGAATAGATGACTTAGTCCTGCAACTTGAAGAAATTTGTTTACAAGCATGCCAAGAATTACAAGAAGAATTTAATATAATCAAAAATACCATATAATGAAAAATGATACTAAAATAAAGATATTCCTAGTAGATGATGACGCCTTGTTTTTAAAATCTTTAGAAATTGAATTTTTAGAAAATGCTGATTTTACAGTGGAAACTTATTCTACTGGAGAGCTGTGCATCGCTAATATAAATAACAATCCAGATGTAGTAATTT
Source organism: Flavobacterium sp. 120 (assembly GCF_003633605.1). Taxonomy (NCBI): domain Bacteria; kingdom Pseudomonadati; phylum Bacteroidota; class Flavobacteriia; order Flavobacteriales; family Flavobacteriaceae; genus Flavobacterium; species Flavobacterium sp. 120. The sequence continues at coordinate 1,842,732 of NZ_RBKZ01000001.1, forward strand.
TAGATTATCAACTTGATGGTATAGTTGCAAATGCAATGAACGGAATTGAAACATTAGATAAAATAAAAGCTTTCAATCCAGAAATTCCAGTAATAATGTTGTCCTCCCAAGATAAAATTGAAGTTGCCATAAACTGTATGCATCATAAAGCTGTGGACTATGTGGTGAAAAGCGAAACTGCTTTTGTTCGCTTACAAAAAATAATCACTTCTGTTTTTAAATATCAAAAAATGGAAAAGCAATTAAATTGGTACATGGATAGAATGTAGTATTTTTTAAAGTGTGAATGATATAACTTTTATTGACAATTATGTAACACTTTTAGAGTCAAACAGAAATACATTTGCTTTGTAATTAATTCAAGTACAAATACTTGAATTAATAAAACCTCAAAGCATTTCTATTTTTATCAAGTAGACTTTGAAAGTTAAACATAAAAATAAATTACAATATCAATCTTTAAAAAATAAAATTATGAATCTTAAAAGAATCTTTGGAGCATTACTTACCGCACTTGGAATAGGTGGTCTTATTTATACTGCAATAGTATTTGCTGGAACATCAGGCGACATGACAGATGTTAAATCATTAATTATTTACGGCGTACTGGGTATTATTTTCTTCGTTTCTGGAATCAGTTTGGTTCGTACAACAAAAGACGAATCATAAAAATATACTAGTACTTAGTTCATTTTGATTGAAATACAATTTTAGCGGATCTCTATTAAATTATTGGTTACACTAAAATACCTGTATCTTTATACAATGTGAAGCTATTTTATAGCCAAACAAAACAGTCAAATTTGTTTTAAAGGTCCAATACACTATATAACTTTCCTTGTTTTTTCGGATTCAAAGAAAGTTATTTTTCGTTTTACTTGGTCACAAATAAGTAATTTTCAAATTCTTTGGACTTTTTTAAACGTAACTTTTTCCTTGTTAAAAACATTAATTCATCCATTTTAAAACTCACAAACACTTCATTTCATAGCCATTAATTTAATTTTTAATCATTTACAAGATTTAAATTATTAAATATAACTATCTTTATATCAGTATTTTAAAATGGAATAACTATTGTAAATCTAGACTGTTTCAAGATGAAAAATATAGCGCAATTATTAGCTTTATTAGGCAATGAAAAAGACTTTTTACTGAATCATGTCTGTAAAACAATTTCGAAAGATCAAATTCATTTACCCAATCCTTCGCATATAGATACCGTTTTTTTACAAAGCAATCGAAACGCACAAACGATTAGAAGTTTGACACAATTGTACCATCATGGTCGACTTTCGGATACTGGTTATATTTCGATTTTACCTGTAGACCAAGGAATTGAACATACTGCGGGAAGTTCTTTTTCTCCAAATCCTATTTATTTTGACCCCGAAAATATTGTGAAACTAGCCATTGAAGCGGGCTGTAATGCGGTGGCTTCCACAATGGGAGGACTGGCAATGTTATCCAGAAAATATGCCCATAAAATTCCGTTTGTTGTAAAAATCAATCACAATGAACTCCTAACCTATCCCAATAAATACGATCAAATCATGTTTGGGAGTGTTCGAGATGCTTGGAATATGGGAGCTGTAGCTGTGGGCGCAACTGTTTACTTTGGCTCAGCCGAATCAGACAGGCAAATTATAGAAGTGGCAAAAGCTTTTGAAGAAGCGCATAATTTAGGTATGGCAACTATTCTTTGGTGTTACGCAAGAAATGATGTATTTATTAAAAACGGTGTCGATTATAATACCGCTGCTGATATTACCGGTCAAGCCAATTACTTGGGAGTCTCTATCCAAGCAGATATTATTAAACAAAAGCTACCTACTAATAACGGTGGTTTTACGGCAATACAATTTGCCAAAACAAATCCAGATATGTATACAAAATTAGCCTCAAATCATCCTATAGATTTATGCCGCTATCAAGTAATGAACTGTTTTTCCGGGCGTGTCAGCATGATTAATTCCGGAGGTGAATCTAAAGGTGAAACTGATTTGGCCGAAGCCATAAAAACTGCCGTCATAAACAAACGAGCTGGTGGTAGCGGAATGATAATGGGTCGAAAAGCTTTCCAACGCCCCTTTGGCGAAGGTGTAAAACTGATACAAGCTGTTCAGGAAATTTACCTGGCTAAAGAAGTTTCTATTGCTTAAACATAGATTAATCAATTGATTAAAACTTCAATACTAAATCAAAAAACACTGATTACATAGCTTTTATACTCCAATAAGGTGTGAATCATGTAACTTATTTTTACAATCTTATAATACTTTTAGAGCGAAATCAAATGACCTTTGTACTATCATGATACTTTATTAATTGTTGCACACCGTTTGAATATTAAAAAAAAAACGTGTACAAAGTCTTAAAAAAAGTAGCGGTAATTAAATATTAAATATAGAAAATATGAAACCACAAATTGGAATTACACAAGAGCATTTAAAAAATAGCATTTCTATCCTATCGTCAATTTTAGCGAATGAAATGACACTGTATATTAAATTAAGAAAATTTCATTGGAATGTTTCTGGCGAAAGTTTTATGGAGTTTCACAAATTATTTGAAGGTCAATATATACAACTGGAAGCTTCAATAGATGAAATTGCAGAACGCATCAGCAAATTAGGTGGAAAAACTATTGGAACGATGAAAGAGTTTTCAGATTTAAGCATCATCAAAGAATCGCCTAATCATTATCCATCTCAAAAAGAAATGGTTAAAGAATTACTGGAAGATCATGAAACAGTTATTGTTCATCTTCGAAAAGATGTTGATACAAGTGCTGAAGAAAATAAAGATGCCGGAACTGCTGATTTCCTTACAGGTTTGATGGAAGCACACGAAACAATGGCTTGGACACTAAGAAGATATTTAGAATAATAAAAATATAAAAACATGGAAAATTCAGAAAACGAAGTTTATTCAGCTTCAAAAAGTCATTGCAGAGTTGGTAAAATAACTCCTAAAAAAATAGAAGAAGATAAATCTACCACAACAGTAGATTCATAAAAATAGTAAGGTTAGGTTGGTTTTTTTTAGGTTTGGTTAAGGGCTATTGTTTTTACAATAGCCCTTTTTGGTATTATAATTATTGCTTTTCTAAGCAGGAATTATTTCAATTTTCATTCAAATTAATAGGATTAAAAACCCTACTTAAAACATGTAAATTATATAATCTTTACCTAAAGTAATGTAATGTTTTTTTAGATTAAATAACTGAACTTTAAATAATTGTAATTCATTAATTATAATAATAGTTACGTCAAATAACGCTAAAAAAACAATTATGAAAACAACAAAGAAATTAGGCATTTGGATGGATCATTCCATGGCTCATTTAATGGAATTTACTTCCAAGCATTTTGAAATAGAAACCATTGAATCAGAACTTAGCAATCAGGAAAAAATTGCAAGTTTAGCAAAATCCGAAAATTCAAATTTTAGTAAAGAGAGAAAACAACTTTTTGAGTACTATAAAAAAATTGGCGAAGCCATAAAAAATTATAAACGCGTAATTCTCTTTGGACCTACTGATGCAAAAATAGAACTCTTTGATCTTTTGAGTGAAGACACCCGTTTTTTAAAAATTAAATTCGAGATTAAAGACACTGATAAAATGGACGTAAATCAGCAACATAATTTTGTTAAAGAATACTTTTCAAGAGCATAGCTCAACCTTTATACCATTATATATCAACTTAAAAACTTTTAAAAATGAAAACAAGAACTATAGGAATCGTTATGATTATTTTAGGAATAATTATGTTGTTGTATACTAGTTTTAATTATGTAACAACTGAAAAAGTAGTTGACATAGGACCAATTCAAATTAACAAAGAAGTTAATCATCCCGTAAAATGGTCTCCAATTATAGGAATTATACTTGCTGTAGGCGGTGTTGTTTTGATAGTTGCAGGTACTAAAAAAGAAGCTTAATTCTGATGCTAAAATTTCAATTTATTGAATGTGTGAATAATGCAACTTTAAAAAATAGTTATATAACACATTTATCGGCATTCATAATGACCTTTGCAAAGCAGGTAATCTAAAATAAATGTAGTACAGTATAATCTAGTTTAATCACTGTTAAAATAGAATAAGATGAATAAAGAGAAATCAATTGTGGTATTAAATAATCTTATTGAAATCAATAATGATAGAATTCAGGTTTATGAAACTGCAACAATAGTAACAGAAGAAAGTGATTTGAAAAATTTGTTTTCTGAATTCCAAAAAACAAGTGAAATTTTTAAATCAGAACTGGCAGAAGAAGTTCAAAAAATGGGCGGAATTCCTGTGGATGTGATTAAAAAAAACAACTTTTTTGTGAAGCTTTGGATGAATTTCAAGGCAAAACTTGTCGATAAAGACAGAGAAGATATTTTAAACACTCTTGAATATAAAGAATTTGTAGCCATAAAAAGTTATAAAGAAACCTTGACCGATAATTTTGATCATCTTACCGTTGAGCTTCTTATCATCCTTAAATCACAACAACTTTTATTAACTGCGCATCATGATAAGGTGAAAAAGTTAGGAGATTTAATGTTGTCTTAAAGCAAACCATTTCTTCTAATTCACTTTAAGTCAATACTTAATTCGCATTTATAAAAAACACAATGACCAATGAATAGTATAGTAACAGCCAAAAAAGAAAGCATAATAACGTACTTGAAAGAAACTTTCAATGATGTAGGCAACATTACATTATTTGCAGCGCGTTTTTTCAAAGAAGTGATCAAACCTCCTTATGAAATCAAGGAGTTTATGAAACAATGTTACGTTATTGGGTATAAATCTTTGCCATTAGTAACCATCACAGGATTTATAATGGGCTTAGTGCTTACACTGCAATCGAGACCTACATTGGCTAAGTTTGGTGCAGAATCCTGGTTGCCAAGTATGGTTGCTCTTTCTTTAATACGGGAAATAGCGCCCGTAATTACCGCTTTGATTTGTGCCGGTAAAGTTTCATCCGGTATTGGTGCTGAATTAGGGTCCATGAAAGTGACGGAACAAATAGATGCGATGGAGGTTTCAGCAATAAATCCGTATAAATATTTAGTCGTTACAAGGATTTTAGCCACTACACTTATGATTCCGCTTTTAGTGATTTATGCAGATGGTATTGGGATTATCGGAGGATATGTGGGAATAAATATTCATAGTGATGTTAATTTATACCGTTACATCTCACAAGTTTTAGAATCCATTACATTTTTAGATATTTTTCCGGCGACTATGAAAACTTTTTTCTTTGGTTTCTTTATTGGAATGATTGGCTGTTATAAAGGATTTAATGCGGCTAATGGAACTGAAAGTGTTGGGAAAGCGGCTAATTCTGCTGTAGTTACTGCTTCGCTAACAATATTTATTATTGATATGCTTGCCGTACAATTAACTGATTTATTTTTCTAAAATGATACAAGAAACAACAACAATAGCTCCTGCTCCTATTTCTAAAACGAATAGTCCAGTTATAGAAATAAAAGAACTTTATAAATCCTTCGGCAAAAACGAGGTTTTAAAAGGAGTTACTTTCTCTGTCAATAAAGGTGAAAATTTAGTAGTCTTAGGAAAATCAGGTTCCGGGAAATCAATAACCATAAAATGTTTAGTTGGTTTAGTGGTTGCTGATGAAGGCGAAATAAATGTATTTGGTACCGATATCACAAAAATAGATACCACTGAACTTAATGAAATCAGAGTTCGAATAGGTTTTCTTTTTCAAAATGCAGCGCTGTATGATTCCATGAGTGTTCGAGAAAATCTAGGATTTACATTGAAACGACACGCCAAAGATTTATCTGCCGAAGAATTAGAAAATCAAATAAAAGACGTTTTGGAAAGTGTAGGCTTGGCTGAGGCAATTGATAAAATGCCTTCGGAATTATCAGGAGGAATGCGAAAAAGAATTGGTCTCGCAAGAACCCTTATTCTAAAACCCGAAATCATATTATATGATGAACCTACCACTGGATTAGACACAATAACATCAAGAGAAATCAGCGAATTATTATTAGAAATTCAAAAAAAGCATAAAACATCTTCGATTATTATTACTCATGATATGGCTTGTGCAAAACACACTGCTGATCGGCTTGTGATTCTAAAAGATGGTGTAATACATACCGAAGGAACATACGAAGAATTAGAAAAAAGTGATGACGAATGGGTTCGTTCTTTTTTCATATAACCAATAAAAAAATATAAAATGAATAAAGAATCTGGATACCAATGGAAATTAGGAATGTTTGTAATTATAGGGTTAGTACTTTTTGTTACAACAATATATTTTGTTGGAAAGCAGAAAAATTTATTTGGCTCTACATTTGAATTGAATTCGAAATTTAATTCGGTGAACGGACTTGAAGTAGGCAATAATGTTCGTTTTTCCGGTATCAATATCGGTACGGTGGAAGAAATTGAATTTCTTACGGATACTTCTGTGGTAATTAAATTAATCATAAAAGAAGAAGTTCGTAAATACATCAAGAAAGATGCTATTGCGAGCATTAGTTCTGATGGTTTAATGGGCGATAAAGTGCTTACCATATCCTCCGGGAAAAACTCTAATGTAATTGTAGAAAACAACGATAATATAGCTTCAAAGCAAGCTATAGAAATGGATGATTTAATGGTCAGCGTAAAAAAGAGTGTCGATAATGCCGGCGTTATTACAGCTCAACTTGCCCAGTTCAGTTACAGCATGAATAACGGAAATGGCGCTTTATCTAAATTAGTATCCGATGAGGAATTTGGAAACAGTATAAAAAACATGGTTTCTAATCTTGAAAACAGTTCAAATGAATTTCAAAAATTTACTTTCAAGATGAATAATGGAAAAGGAGCGTTGTCAAAATTAGTCAGTGATGAGAAAATGGGTCGAATGATTGATTCTACCCTAACAAATGTAAAAACAGGAACCGAAGGACTCAATGAAGTTATAGAAGCTGCAAAACATAATTTTCTGTTGAGAGGCTATTTCAATAAAAAGAAAAAAGCAGAAGATAAAAAACTGGAAGAGCTCGAAGATCAGGAAGAAATAGAAATGAAAAAGGAATTAAATATTGGGGCAAAATTTGATACTATAAAATAGTCTTTAAATAGCAATAGCTTAATATATTTCTCGAAAATACATCAAATTAAGAAAATACTTATTATTTTATCCTTATAAGTGAGAATTCTACAACTTTATAGTAAAGTTGTATAACATTTGATTTGTAGGCGCAAAGTATCTTTACAATACTATAAATATTTTGAACCCCTAAATTAAAATGAAAATGAAAAAAATGAAATTTATTCTGTCTTTCATCATGCTTGGATTACTAATCTATTCCTGTAACAATGATGATACCAATGCCAGTTATCCTTATGCCGTGAGACTGACTGACGCTCCAGGTCCTTATGAAGAAGTAAATGTAGACATACAAGGTGTGGAAGTTATAGGAGATGACGGTAAAATTGTAGCACTTAATGTAGAAAAAGGTATTTATAACTTACTAGAATTTTCTAATGGTGTCGATACATTAATCGCAACAGATTCACTTGAAATTTCTTCAGTGAAACAAATAAGACTTATTTTAGGTGCTGATAATACAGTAGTTCTTGATGGTGTAAGTTATCCTTTGAGCACGCCAAGTGCAGAACAAAGCGGATTGAAGCTTCAAGTTAACCAAACACTTCAAGAAGGAATATTGTACACTGTTCTTTTGGATTTTGATGCCAATAAATCGGTGGTTAAATTAGGAAATGGCGGATATCAATTGAAACCGGTTATTAGAACAATAGAAAAAGCAATTAGCGGTTCTATAAAAGGTAAAATTACTCCAATAGGAACAATGGCTGTAGTTGAAGCAACTTCATCAACAGCTGTAAGTTATACGAGCAATGTAAATGAAAATGGTGATTTCTTAGTGATGGGACTTCCTCCTGGAACGTATACCATTACTATCACTCCTGCTCTACCATTATTACCAGTAACAAAAACTGATATAGTTGTTACAGCTGGTCTTACCACTGACATAGGATCTTTTATTATCTTATAAAAATAGTTGTACAAAATGCCCTTTTCTAATTAAAAATGGTATTTACAAACAACTCAATGCCTCTAAAATCATTAAAAACATCATACTATTAAAGGATGTTTTTAATGATTTTTATTTTTTAAATTCAAATAAAAAGTGCTTCTAAAAATAACCTTAAAATTGAAATCATCATGAAAACAGAAAAAGAACTTAATGACGCTATTCTTGAAATTACAATGAAAATACGGAATGACTATCCTGAATTATCTAAATATTTATCAGAGATGCCTGTAACTATTCCGGACGTTACAAATCCTGAAATAAATATTAAAATACTAACGGATTATTACAAATCATTGGAAGACCTATTAAAAAAATACGTTCCAAATCATATTCACGATTCAAATTAACAAAAATGGTTATTTGATATAAATACCAAAAAAAGCTATTTAATTATTCCATAAGAAATAATTTATTGATTCCTTTTTTTACAAAATCAGTGAATATAACAAACTATTCATAAAGTTATGTAACTGATTTAATCCATAAACGCGCCAACTTTGTAAAGTGAAAACTATTTCGCGTACAATACACACAAAAAAATGAATTCAATAGAACTTACAGGAAATTGGGAAGAGCAAAAAGGAAAATTAAAACAAAAATTTGCTGCTTTGACCGAGAATGATTTACTCTTTACAGAAGGTAAAAAAGAAGAAATGCTGAGAAAACTCCAAATTAAATTGGGGAAAACCAAAGAAGAAATTCTTAAAATTATACAGTCTATCTAATATTTTTTTTTCAAAAAAACCTTATTTACCCCTATTACTACATTGCCCACTTTTAAAACCGTTGCATAATTCAAACTAGCAACATTAAATGCTACTAGTTTGAATTATAAAATGGTTAAACGGAAGTTTTCTAATCCCATCAAAAAATTTAATAGTAAACTATATAAAATGAAAAAGACACTTTTTACCCTTGCAATAACAACTTTCATGGCTGGAACCGTTTTAACAGGTTGTCAAAATACTTCTAAAAAAGAAGAAGCTGCTCAAGATAATGTAGAAGACGCAAGAGAAAATCTTGATGATGCAAAAGAAGAATTATCAGATGCTAGAAAAGTAGCAACAGAAGATGAATGGAATGCATTCAAAGCAAGTACTAATGCTACAATTGCTGAAAATGAAATGAGAATAGCGGAGATGAAAGCCAGTATGAAAAAAACCGGAAAATCAATCGATGAGGAATATGCTGAAAAAATTGATATTTTAGAACAAAAAAATAATGATATAAAAGTTAAGATTGAAACCTATAAAAATGACACCAGCAATGATTGGGAATCTTTTAAACAGGAATACAATCGCGATATGGATGAACTTGGCCAGGCATTGAAAAACCTCACAGTAGACAACAAATAGTAAATTAAAAAGACGAGTTATACAACTCGTCTTTTTTTTGTCTAATTATTTTTTGATTAAAAAAAACAACTAGAAAATATTTGACAATAAATCGTTTAAGGTGTGAATAATGTAAACTTAACCAAAAGTATTGTAACAAAGTAAGGGCGTAAGATGCTGATATTTGTAGTATAATAATTCTATAACAAAAACAATTAAAATGAAAAATTCAAAAAAACTGATTTTTGCTTCATTAGTCATAACATTCATGACTTTAACTAATGCAAATGCACAAGACAGCGCTTCAAAATTTGGTGTAAAAGGAGGCGTAAATTTCTCTAATTTATATACTGAAGACGTTGATGACAACAATGTGTTAACAGGTTTTAATGTTGGTTTTTTTGCCAAATTGCCTATTTCGAATAATATCGCTTTGCAACCTGAAATCTCTTACACTGGAAAGGGAGCTGAACTAGTTTACAATAACTCTTTGGTGAGTGGAACTGCTCAATTTAAATTAGATTATATCGAAGTACCACTTTTATTGGTAGTTAATGTGACCAAGAATTTTAATATTCATGCAGGTCCTTATGCAGCTTATATGGTGAGTGCTAAAACGACTAATAAATCAGATAGTGGTAGTTATAATTTTGAAGATAATATTGACACGGATGATTTCAACAAGTTTGATGCAGGTCTTGCCGGTGGTGTTGGGATTGATTTAGAACCAGTTAGTTTTGGAGTACGTTACAATTATGGATTGACTAAAATTGGAAAAGAAGACTCATCAACTAGCTTTAGCTCTCCAGATGCTAAAAATAGCGTCCTGAGTTTCTACGCTGCTTTTGCTTTTTAATTAGTTTTAAAAAAGCAAAACTAATTTTACCATAAAACACTGTAAAACAAAACAATACATATATTTTTTATATGTAACTTTACTAAATTTAATCAAAAAATAATCGTTAAAAATTAAAAATCATGAGCAATTTACTTTACACTATCGCAGTAATTTTAGTCCTTTTTTGGGCAATTGGTTTCTTTGCATACAGCGTAGGATCAATTATCCATATCCTTCTTGTTATCGCAGTTATTGCAGTTATATTGAGAATTATACAAGGCCGAAAAATCTAATACATCTACTTATTAATTGACCTACAAAAATAAATTGAATACAAATATAAATCATTAAAAACTAGAAATCATGAGCAATCTTCTTTACACAATCGCAGTTATTTTAGTCATTTTTTGGGCTATTGGATTCTTTGCATTCAGCGTAGGATCAATTATACACGTACTTCTTGTTATTGCAGTTATTGCAATACTATTTAGACTTATACAAGGTAGGGGTATCTAAATCAAATAATAAAACAATAAAACAATAAAATAAATAATTATGAAAGCAGATAAAATAATATTAGGAGTTTTAGGAGGCGTAGCCGTTGGAGCATTATTAGGAGTATTGTTTGCACCTGAAAAAGGGGACAAAACAAGAAAAAAAATCATGGACAAGAGCAACGATTATGCTGATGAATTAAAAGATAAATTAGATACTTTATTGGGAACAATCAATAAAAAGTATGAGAAAATTTGGAGTGAAGGCGAAAATTTAATCGCTGAAGGAAAATCAAAATTTGGTGATGCAAAGCATGAAGGTGAAACTTTACTTGCTGAAGGGAAATCAAAATTTTATGATGTAAAAAACGAAATTAAAAACACAAGTATCTAAAAAGACACTTCGATTTTAAAATTTCACAAGTAACTACGCTTACAAATTATCCCATGGAAAACACAGCAACAACAATAGAAATGCTTTTTGAGAAAGCAGAGGATTATACTAGAACAACAGTAGAATTGGTGAAGTTAAATGCAGTAGATAAAACTGCTGATGTCATGTCCTCGCTTCTTTCTCGATTAACCGTTTCTATTGTTTTTGTAATGTTTGCATTTCTTGTAAACATTGGTCTTTCCTTATGGATAGGCGAATTATTAGGTAAAGTATATTATGGTTTTTTTATAGTATCCAGTGCTTATTTTCTGATTTCAATAGTGTTATACATTTATAAAGATCAATGGCTTAAAATGCCAATCAGCAATTTTATCATTGTCAAAATGCTTAAAAAAAGTTAATATGAAAACCATTAACGAGACAGATACTCTTAAGGAAACGATACACTTGCTTAAAATAAAACAAGCTAACGAATTAGTACATCTTAAAGACCAGTATTATCATACGTATGAAAGTTTGAAACCTTTGAATATAATCAAAAATGCTTTTGGCCAATTGGCTACCTCATCTGATTTTAAAGGAAATATACTTAGTAATGTTATTGGTATATCAACCGGTTATTTGACTAAAAAAGTTTTGCTGGGATCAACCCATAATCCAATCAAAAGAATATTAGGGACATTACTACAATTTGTAATTACTAATGTTGTTACCAAACATTCAGATACTTCAAAATCATAACTCTTACATTTTAGTTTTGAATTGATTTCTTCTAATGTAATAATCATCGATAATTCGATAAATCTGTTATAAACCATTTATTTGTTCTTTTTTAAATAAGCTCAAAACAAAAGTTCTAACCTGGAGATTTATTTTATTTAGATTATATCTTTTGACAATTAATTTGAACAGAGCATGGAAAAAAGATTCAAAAAAGAAGCGCTAATAATAGTAAATAGAGCACTTGCTTTTCAAAACTTAGAAAAAGAAAAACGAGCTACAGCACTAATTATGGCCAATAATGAACTTGCTTTTCAAAACTTAGAAAAGGAAAAACGTGCCGCTGAATTGATAATTGCCAATAAAGAGCTTAAGTTTCAAAATCAAGAAAAAGAAAAACGCGCCGCAGAACTAATAATTGCCAATAAAGAACTTGCGTTTCAAAATCAAGAAAAAGAAAAACGAGCTGCTGAATTGATTATTGCCAATAAAGAACTTCTTTTTCAGAATAAAGAAAAAGAAAACCGAGCTGCTGAATTGATTATTGCCAATGAAGAACTTGTTTTTCAAAATCAAGAAAAAGAAAACCGAGCTGCTGAATTGATTATCGCCAATGAAGAACTTGCGTTTCAAAATCAAGAGAAAGAAAACCGAGCTGCTGAATTAATTGCTGCTAATCTAGAGCTTAAAAAAGCCGAAGAATACCAAATTGAATACATCAAAGGACTGGAGGAAATGATGTTTATGACTTCCCACAAAGTGAGACAGCCCATTGCTAATATTTTAGGTTTGTCCTATTTGCTGCATCATCAATCTGTAAATTCACCAGATGATCTAAAAGAATCTTTAGATTTCATCAAGCAATCTGCTTTGAGTCTTGACACGTTTACCAAAGAACTTACCCAATTCATTTTTAATTTGGGAGAAAAAGGAAAATTGTGTTTAAATAAAACCGCTTCCGATATTACAATTTAATAAGACATACTACCCTAAAAAGGGTGCCAATTTAAAATAACAGGGTTTAACTTTTTCATTAAAGTTGAACCCTTTTTTTATGTTTCTGCACTATTTAATGGGAGTCTTTAACTTAAAAACTGTTTAAGCTACAATATGTTTTAGATTAAACTTTTTAAGCATTCCTAAGTTTTTGAAGAACAGAATTAAATAGAGTGATACCTTTTTAACATATTTAAAATTCCAAGTAATTGATTATCAATTTAAAATTAAAAATTTAACTTTTCGAATAAGTGAATTTTACAACTTCCATTTTTAATTGTGTAACAGCAACAGTCAATAACAAAACAATCTTTGCTGTACAAAATACTTAATCCCCTAAATCAATAAAATGAAAACTAAAAACTTACTATTAACATTTGCAATATTGTTTATTGCATTAATTTCAGGCTGTGCGGAAGACGATTTTATAGCTCCCGAAGGTATATGCCCTGTTGTTCAATCTACAACTCCGGTTAATGGAGCTTTAGCCGTTCCTTTTAGACAACTGATTTCTGCAACATTCAATGAAGAGATGGATGCAGCAACAATCAATCAATCCACATTTATCATTACTAAAGCCGATGGTTCTACCATTACAGGTACAGTAACCTATAGTGGAACTACTGCTACATTTACTCCTAGCAGTCCTCTTACTCCAAATACTACTTACAGTGCTAGAATTAAAACTGGAGTTAAGGATGTAATGGGTAATGCACTTCAAGCTGATTATGTTTGGACATTTAGTACAGGAATGCTTATTGTTCCTATGGTGAGTACTACTGACCCATTAAACAATGCCGTAAACATTACTCTAAATAAAACGATAACTGCCACTTTTAGTGTACCAATGAATCCTTTGACGTTAAACAGTTCAACTTTTACGGTAAAACAAGGAACAAATACGGTTGCTGGAGTAATTACTTATTCTGGGTCTACAGTATCTTTTACACCTACAAATTTGTTAACCGCTAACACCGTTTATACTGTTACAATAACAACTGGAGCTGAAAGCACACTAGACACTCCATTAGCTGCTAATTATGTATGGAATTTCACTACAGCAGTAGCACCTACAGTAACGAGTACAGACCCACTTAATAATGCTACAGGAGTTAATCTAAATAAAACTGTTACAGCAACATTCAGTGTTCCTATGGATCCTTTAACAATAAACACAACAACTTTTACTTTGAAACAAGGTACAACAGTAATTCCCGGCGTTGTTACTTACACTGGTGGAAATACGGCTTCATTTAACCCTGTAAATTCATTAGACCCAGGACTTACTTATACTGCTACTATCACAACTGGTGCTAAAAACACTGTTGGTATTCCATTAGCGAATAACTATGTGTGGAATTTCACCACAGTGAACTCAGCGACACCGGCCCCTATAGTTACAAGCGGGTTGTTTTTTGGAGTTTTTGGAGGTAATGCAGGAATCACAAACCAAGGATTATTATCTGTAGTAGATGGAACAATAGGTACAACTGCTGCGTCATCTTTAGTGACAGGTTTTACAGATGGTACTAGTGGTGATGTTTATACCGTAACCCCTTTAAATAACGGAGTTGTAACGGATGGTATTTTTACGGATGCTCCTGCTCCAGGAAATACTACCAAAGCAGCAACTGCATTAGCGGGATTAAATGCCGCAAGAGATCTTTACAATAGCATCTCCCCTGCCTCAATGCCAGGTGGCGTTGCTAATCCGGGTGCTGGTGAATTAGGTGGATTAACATTAGCTCCTGGTATCTATACAGCTTCAAGCTCTTTTACTATAACTAACGGAAATCTTACCTTAAATGCAAATGGTGATCCCAATGCAAAATGGTACTTTCAAGCACCTTCTACTTTAACAGTAGGTGATTCAATGCCAAGCAGTGTTACTTTTTTAAACGGTGTTGGAAATCCTAATAATGTGTATTGGTATGTTGGTACTGCAGCAGTTATTAACTACGCTGGTGGTGGAGTTATGGTTGGAAACATTATCGCCAATTCTGGTGTGACTTTATCTTCCCCTGCTAACAGCACTAATCCCTTTTTAACAGTACTAAATGGTAGAGCGATTTCTCTAGTAGCTTCAGTTACTATGGTAAATACAGTTATAAATGTGCCAAATTAGGTATTTGACAAAACAACTATTGGAATCAAACATTTCATCCCGTCTTAGGACGGGATATATTTAAAATGAATCAAACAAAACAAATAACATGGACAATATAAATAATTTCAAAAAAGGATTACGCCAAGCTTGGTCACCTAATAACTTACCACTAAAAAGCCTTTTAGTAGTCTCATTGACGTGGTTAAGCGTGCAAACACCAATACAGGCACAAGAAGTTCAAGCGGTTAAATATGCTAAACCTTCTTGGTACTTTGGACTTGCTGGTGGTGCTAATTTTAATTTTTACGAAGGTTCTACTAATCAGTTGAATGCTGGTTTTACGCCTCCGGCTACTTTTCATGAAGGAAATGGTACTGGGCTTTTTATTGCTCCACTTTTAGAATACCGTCCTGCTGATTCAAGATGGGGTGTAATGTTACAAGCAGGATATGATAGCCGCAAAGGTGCTTTTGACCAAGTAAAAACAGCATGCGACTGTCCTGCTGATTTATCTACTGACTTAAGTTACATCACAGTGGAACCAAGCGTACGTTTTGCTCCTTTTAAATCTAATTTTTATCTTTATGGAGGTCCACGATTGGCTTTCAATATGGACAAATCATTTACCTATCAATTAGGTATTAATCCAGCTTTCCCTGATCAAGCTCCTTCTCCTGCAGTAACGGGTGAATTTAGCGAGATAGAGAAAACTATTTTGTCAATGCAAATTGGTGCAGGATATGATATTCCGCTTTCTTCAGATAGCAACAAAACACAATTTGTATTGTCTCCTTTTATTTCTTTCCAACCTTATTTTGGTCAAAATCCACGTGCAACAGAAACTTGGAATATAACTACAATTAGAGCGGGAGTTGCCCTTAAATTGGGACAAGGAAAAAACATTCAAGAAGCAACAGATATGGCTAAAGACCGTGAAGTGCAGTTTTCTGTAAACTCTCCTAGCAATGTTCCCGGAGAAAGAAGAATGACTGAAATTTTCCCGCTTAGAAACTATGTTTTCTTTAATGAAGGATCAACAGAGATTCCAAATCGTTATGTTTTATTGACGAAAAATCAAGTGAAAGACTTCAAAGAAGATCAATTGGAAACATTTGCTCCAAAAAATTTATCAGATCGTTCTAAACGTCAAATGACTGTTTATTATAATGTACTGAACATCCTTGGAGATCGCATGCAAAAAAATCCTTCATCGACAATTACTTTGGTGGGTTCCTCTAACAATGGCAATACAGATGGTCTTACTATGGCAGAATCTGTTAAAACCTATTTGGTAAATATATTTGCAATAAATCCAACCAGAATTACCACTAAAGGTCAAAATAAACCAAATATCCCATCAGAGCAACCAGGAGCAACATTAGAATTGGTTTTGCTACGTGAAGGAGATCGCAGAGTTTCTATCGAAAGTAACTCTACTGATCTATTGATGGAATTTCAAAGTGGTCCTGATGCGCCATTAAAACCAGTACAGATTGTTGCCTCACAAGAAGCACCAGTTGAAAGTTATGTAACCTTCAACAATAAAGGAGCTGGCGAAGCATTATCATCTTGGTCATTACAAATAACTGACGAACAAGGAAAAGTACAATCTTTTGGACCTTATACTCAAGATGAGGTAAGCATTCCTGGAAAAACAATTTTAGGTAGCCGTCCAGAAAGAGATTATAAAGTAAAAATGATTGGCCAGACTAAAAGTGGTAAAATTGTAGAAAAAGAAACTCCGGTTCACATGGTACTTTGGACTCCTGCAAAAATGGAAGAAGGGATGCGATATAGTATTATCTATGAATTCAATACTTCTAAAGCGATTTCATTGTATGAAAAATACCTAACTGAGGTAGTTACGCCTAAAATTCCTGTTGGAGCAACCGTAATTATCAAAGGTCATACGGATATTATTGGTGAAGAAGTATACAATCAGGACTTGTCATTAGCTCGTGCAAATGATGTAAAAAATATTCTTCAGAGCAGTTTAACTAAAGCAGGTAGAAACGATGTTAAATTCGATGTATCAGGTTATGGTGAAAATGAAAATAATTCTCCGTTTGACAACAAAACTCCCGAAGAACGTTTTTACAATCGTACCGTAATAATTGATATTATTCCTGCCGTTAAATAAGTCGAGATAATAGAATACCATCTAATAAATTATAAAAGAGGATAGAAACTTAAAAGTCTATGCTCTTTTTTTATCTAAAATTGAGAAACCATTTCCGAATGTAATCTAATGAGAATCAATCCTGAATTATTCCTGGTGTTTCTATATCAGAAATAAATCACATCAAATTATTCTATATTCCTTTTTTAAAACCTAAATTTTAACAAAAAAATTATTATTTTTACTACTCACTTTATGTAGATATGACCCCAAACGAAAAAACCCTCATTAAGTTTTATACTGCTTTTGCCAATGCCGATGCTTCAACTATGTGTGAATGCTACCATTCTAAAATTGAGTTTCGTGATCCTGCTTTTGGTTTATTAAAAGAAAAGGATGTTTGCCAAATGTGGAAAATGCTTATTGAAAAAAGTAAAGGAAATATAAAAATTGAGTTTTCAGATATAAAAGCAGATGAATACGTTGGTTCCGCGCAATGGATAGCTACCTACAATTTTAGTAAAACCAATAGAAAAGTAGTAAATGTTATTCGCGCACAGTTTCAGTTTAAAGACGGATTGATCAAAAAACACACTGATGATTTCGACATCTGGAAATGGTCCAAACAAGCTTTTGGAATTACAGGATATTTATTAGGTTGGACTGGTTTTTTTCAACATAAAATACAGCAACAAGCACTGCTATCATTGAAAAAATACAAAGAAACTAAAAATGCTAATTGAAACTTTAAAAACACTATTCAACCGAGATTTAAATCAGCTAAAAACTGAAATTGACTCGTACCAAAACGAAAGCGATATTTGGAAAATTCAAAAAGGCATCGCTAATTCAGCCGGAAATCTATGCTTGCATTTAGTGGGAAATCTAAATACTTACATTGGCGCCGAATTTGGAAAGACAGGCTATATAAGAAACAGACCATTAGAGTTTTCACTGAAAGATATTCCAAGAGCAGAATTGTTATCAACAATCGAAGAAACCATTGTCGTTGTTGACAATGCATTAAATACAATATCAGAAGAAGAATTAAAAAAGGAATATCCTCTTTTAGTTTTCGAAAACAAGACTTCTACTGAGTTTATGCTTGTCCATTTGACCACGCACCTAGCCTATCATTTGGGACAAATTAATTACCACAGACGATTATTGGAAACTTAAAACATTCGCAATAATTGGCAATTTAGTAGCTTGTTACACGTTTTAGGTTGATACTTAAATCGTTTATAAAGTAAGGAAGAGTAAGGAATAACGCTTATAATACAACAATTATATGTCAGAATCTTCTAAAAAACCCATTCCATTTCAATCCAACAGGAGATTTTCTGTGTTAGAAATTCTTCAGTTTATCGTATTGGCGGCTTTAATTCTGTACTTTGGCAAAACATTATTTATTCCGTTAAGCTTTTCATTACTTATCAGCTTCATTCTGTACCCCATCTGTAAATGGATGGAAACAAAAGGAATTAACAAAGGAATTGCAATTATTATTTCCATTTTAGGGGTAACACTTTTGGTAGGAGCCATAATTTATCTATTATTCGCACAGTTTTCAGAGTTTCTTCACGAATGGCAATCTTTAAGAACCAAACTAACCGAAACAATAAACCAATTGAGTATTTTTATTTCGGAACGATTTGACATTAGTTTGCAAAAACAAACAGAATTTATCAATAATACGCTCAACAACTCCGGTTCACAAGCTTTTTCAATAGTACGAAACACCGCTTATTCCCTGTCTGAATCTGTATTTTTCTTATTAATGATTCCTGTTTTCTCGGCATTAATACTTTTCCACCGCCAGATGTTATCGAATGCCTTATATGAACTTTTCCCTCCCGAAAGAAAAAAAACCATTCACGAAATCCTCGTCGAAACCATTCATGCGTATTACAATTTCATCAAAGGAATGCTGCTGGTCTATTTAATAGTTGGATTATTAAACAGTATCGGACTATTGATTATCGGAGTACCACACCCATTTCTGTTTGGTTTTATAGCCTCAATCCTTACTTTTATTCCGTATGTAGGAATCATGATATCGTCGCTCTTGCCCATTGCAGTTTCTTGGATAACGTACAATTCGATTTGGTATCCGTTAGCCGTCATTGCTGTTTTTTCTGTTGTTCAAGCACTCGAAGCCTATATTATATTTCCTTTCGCTGTGGGAAGCCGTTTAAAAATAAACACACTTGTCATCATTATTGTAGTAATCGTGGGAGGCATTTTATGGGGCGCTGCAGGAATGATTCTCTTCATTCCGTTCATCAGTATCATAAAATTGATTGCCGACCGCACACCTAGTTTAAAGACACTATCCGTTTTATTGGGAGATGGCGAACAAAAGAAAACTACGAAATAATCTATTTCAAAAGAGCAAAATCAAACTTCCAATCCAACTCATTTTTATACCACAATTGCCCCTGTGAAACTTCCAGTGGACAGTCAAAATTATTGGTATAAAGTGCTCCGGTTCCTAATCCCTGAGGCATCAAATTGTGCTGTAAAAAGGTCCATTGCGCAATAGCATTGAGTCCAATATTACTCTCCAAAGCTGAGGTAATCCACCATCCAATTTTGTGCTTTTCAGCCAATGAAATCCATTCTTGAGTGCCTCGAAAACCGCCTATAAAACTAGGCTTCAAAATGATGTATTGCGGCTTGATTTTCTCTAATAATTGTTCCTTTTCTGCCAAAGTAAACACACCAATCAACTCCTCATCCAAAGCAATAGGAAAAGGTGTGGTTTTACACAGTTCTGCCATACTGTCAGTGTGATTTTTTTGTATCGGTTGCTCGATACTATGCAATTTAAATTCAGATAGTTGCGTTAATTTATCTAAAGCTAAATTTTCATTAAAAGCACCGTTAGCATCAACCCGAATTTCGACTTGCTCCGGAGTGAAATGTTCCCGAATAAATCGCAATAATTGCAGTTCTTTATCGAAATCTATCGCACCTATTTTGAGTTTAATACATCGGAAACCTTGCGCTAGTTTTTCTTCGATTTGCTGCTTCATAAACGACTCCTCGCCCATCCAAACCAAACCGTTTATCAAGATGGATTTTGTGCCATTTGTAAAGTCCGAAGAAAACAACAAAAAAGGGCTTTCACTCTCCAAAGATTGGAACGCCATTTCCACTCCAAACTGTATCGAAGGAAACTCCATTAAAGCTTCCCAAAGTTGGTCTTTTCCTAAGTGAATAGTATCGCAAGTCCATTGTAATTTTTCTTCATAATCCGAACGATCATCAATACTCAATCCGCGAAGGATTCCGCATTCTCCTATTCCTTTTTTACCATCTTGCTCCAAGACGATAAACCAAGTTTCTTTTTCGGTCATAACGCCACGGGAAGTTCCTGATGGTCGTTTGAAATCCAGAATGTATTTGTGATATGTTGCTTTCAAGAAATTATGAGTTATGAGTTATTTTAATCTTGCAAACTTGCATTTAACTAATTATATCAAAACTTAATCCACCAACTTTAAAATTCTTTCAAAATCACGGGAAGTTATTCCTGCCTTTTTGAAAGTAGCAAAATCTTGTTTTATTTTTTGAGTCCAACTCAAACTATCCGTAACGTTTTGAGATTGATACTCTTTATAAATAGCTTTTGCTGAGGCATAATTATCATTTAATAAATAGGCATGTGCCAAATTCATCTTTATCAACAACTCCGTATCATCGAGTTTTTCGCCTTCTTTCAGGAATTTAATCGCTTTTCCGTATTGTTTCGTCAGTACATAACTACTTCCTATCGCATTGTAATCCAAAGCGGTTGCTTTTCCATCATTGATAATTGTTGTCAGTTTCAAGATGGCTTCGCCTTGTTTTCCTTGTTTTGCTAATACAGCGGCTTGCTTGCGCAAATCATCATAAACACTTTTTGAAAGACTGGTTTCCCCAAAACAACTGTTACCAAAATCCTTAAACACTTTAGCACGCTCTACAGCCAATAATTTTTGAAATTCCTTAAGCTTGTACTTGGATTGGATTTTATCAAGAATACAAACACAAAAATCATCTGAATTGGTCATTTTTTGAGCCAAATTAGATGTTTTACATTGATCGATGATTGCTTTTCTGTTTTCAAGCGTCCAGCCACGACTGAGTTTATTATCGACCCACGGCACAACTTCAAGAATAATTTTTTGGTTCATGATCCAGTTTTTACTTTCGAAACCAAACCATAAATTCCCAGAATTGGATTGCATACAAGCCGATTTCTCTGTAGAAAGTCGTTTGGCATCTTTACTGACTGGCGTATCCTGAAGTAAGCACGCATTATCCGTTTTTCCGTTTTCTTTGTATTTTGCAGCCAAGTCGGCACTGGAAAAAACAGCATACTTACATTTGTCGTCACCAGAAATTTTAGACAAAATAAAAACCGCTCCTGCTGAACCCTGACTAATTCCCGTAGGATCTGGAATGGCTTTTAAAACAGAAACTAAACTACCCGCCATTTGCTGATTTTTATCCAAAAGCGTTATTCTATAAACGACCTCGGTAGTTCCTTCAGGAAAATCTTGGGTTTTTATGATGATTCTGTCTCTGGCTGAAACCGTTATTTCTTCGGTTGTAGCGCGGGTTTTATCCCAATAGCCGTCTTTTTGAGAGAAAACAGATTGAAATGAAATAATTGTTACTACTATTAAAGCTATTTTTTGAATGTTCATTTTCTTGATTAACGTTTTTTAGCCCAGATTACTTCACTTAATTTTTATTTACATAGGGGTTCATTGAACTTCGTTTGCAGTGAAAATACTTTTTATCAGCCTTTTTCGGCTGATAAAAAGATTACTTCACCATACTTTTATTTTAGTAGAGTTCAGTGAATTTCATTTGCAACGAATAGCTGGAGATTGCTTCGGAAAACTCACAATAACTAATTACAATTCGATGGAACTTCCTATTTCCAGTAACATCAAATCTTTTCCTTTGTTGAAGAATTTACGAATGGATTCCTCGTGGTCGATTTCGATATACCCAAAAGTGTCATAATGATACCCTAGAATTTTATCGCAATCCAAGAAATCAGAAGCAATAATGGCATCTTCGACATCCATTGTGAAATTATCGCCTATCGGCAGAATAGCCAAGTCGAGTTTGGTACGCATAGGAATGAGTTTCATATCCATAGAAAGTGCCGTATCGCCTGCAATATATACGTTTTTATGTTCGCCTTCGATGACAAAACCACCCGGATTTCCTCCGTAACTACCATCAGGAAAGGAACTGGAATGAATGGCATTTACATATTTCAGTTTCCCAAAATCGAAATTCCAACTTCCACCGTGATTCATAGGATGCGACTGAAAGCCTTTTTGAGAATAATAACCTGCAATTTCAGCATTGGAAACAATTACTGCATTGGCTCTTTTGGCAATTGCCTCGACATCGAGAATATGATCTCCGTGGGCGTGCGTCACCAAAATATAATCCGCTTTTAAGGTGTCAATGTCAATGTGTGCTGCGTTTGGATTAGCCGAAATATAAGGATCAACAATGATGTGTTTGCCTCCAACTTCTATCCCTAATGATGCGTGGCCGTAAAATGTTATTTTCATTTTTTTTAATTTAAAAATTGAATGATTGAAAGATTCCGTATTCGATTATTATTTTATCTCCCGCCTAAAAATGTATTCACAATGATATCCGAAAAAAAGTAAATCATACCTAACGACAATAAAACCGAAAGTGCAAAAGTACTCAATGCCAGTTTTTTTAATTCAGGATCTAATTCCTTAGGGTTTTGATTTTTATAGACGGTAATTAAATGTTTAGTTAAAGGGATGTACGCCAATAAAAATAAGTATTGATCAAAATGAAAGTCGTCTAAAATTGCAAAAATCAACACCATAACCATCGCAGTTACAATCAAAAAATAATGATATATTTTTGCTTTGGCTCCGCCAATTTTTACGACAATCGTATTTTTATTAGACTTCCTATCTGAGGCTTCATCACGCATATTATTCAGATTCAAAACACCGACGCTCAATAATCCAATAGCAACCGCAGGTAAAACCAATTCAAAATCCAATTGTTTGGAGTATAAAAAATTCACCCCTAAAGTACTTACCAATCCGAAAAATACAAAGACAAATACATCGCCAAATCCACGGTAACCATAAGCTGTATTCCCAACTGTATAGCGAATTGCAGAAATAATTGAAAGAATTCCCAATACTAAATAGAACAAGGAAAACCATAAATTTGTATCTCTAAACGCATAATAAATCAACAACATCGCTGAAAGCAATGTCAATGCCGAAGTAATTATAATCGCGCGTTTCATGGCCTGTGGAGTAATCACACCACTTTGTATCGCACGTTTTGGACCTACCCGATCCTCGTTATCCGTTCCTTTCATGCCGTCACCGTAATCATTGGCAAAATTAGACAGTATTTGCAATCCTAAAGTTGTTAAAATAGCAAAGCCAAACAATCGCCAGTTAAAGACTTCTGTTGGCGTTAATATATCATCTGTTGGGTGTGCCAAAGCATACATACTACCAACTATTATTCCAGAAACCGATAAGGGTAATGTACGTAATCGTGCGGCTTCAATCCAATGTTTCATGTTTTTTTATTTAAAAGTTGAAGTTTAAAACTTAGGATTCAAAGTATATAAAACTTTAAACCTCAAACTTTAAACCATTTTTTTTACATCCAATTACTATCGGAAGTTTCTATTTGATACAACCAAAGGTTGACTTGTTGTTTTATGACTGAATAATCCCCTAACTGAAAAGCGATATCTCCTCCTGCTGTATGCAATGTTACAGAACCTATATTCAACTTTTTATGCCAAAAAAGCTGGGAAGTTGTAATCGCCTGTATTTTACTGGGCTCAATAATATCGTTGCTTACATCCCAAGCACCACTTTGCTTTATTATAAAATTCTCGTTGATGAACAATCGGTTATTTTTAAATTTAAAATATTGGATTAATCCAATAAAAATCACATAAACCGGCACTACATAACTGTATTCAAAAACGATAGGTTCAATCCAATACCCAATCGCCAAAAATCCGAACAAAGGTAGTCCTATTGAAAGGAAAACAGAAAAAACAAGTTTACGAAAATTAGGCTGAAGCATTAATCCTTTTTCAGGAATTTTATGAAACAACAATTTCAATATCGAATCTCTCTCGGTTTCACTACAGCCCGGAATTTCTATTACCGACTTGCGTTCTTCTTTTTCTCCGCTTGTCGCTTGTTTGATTTTCAGTTCTAAAATTCCCATTTTCTTTTGGAAATAATTCCTTTTAACGGTCGTAATCTGAACTTTTTCAGGCTTGATAATAGTGCTTTTTGTGTTTAACAACCCAAAAGACAACAACAAAGAGCCTTTTTGTCGGGTTATTTTATAATCATAATATTTGAAAACGATTCGGATTACATTTACAACCAAAACAATCCCAAACAAAAACACTATCGATATTAAAATCGTCTGAAAGACTAAATTTTCATCAATGTAAGAGCCTACTTTCTCTTTGTAAACATTATTCTCGTCTCCAAAGTTTTGCAAATTCTCATAAATCGTACTAAAGAAAATAAGCAACAAGGCGATACTTCTCTCATAGTTAGACGTTATTCCAACTTTCAACAAACTCAAAAAACTTATTTTAATAAAAGGATGTGTCGCTTCAAATAGTTTTTGCTCAGTTTCCTCCAATGAAATTTCTTCAGTTCCAATTGCATGCTGTGTTTCTTCATTTTCCAACAAACGGAATTTCAACTCCAAAGCCAATTCATGCGAAATCGCTTTGATAGCGCCTTCTTTTTTATTGCTTCCGGCAGTATCTACATCCAATTCATAAACACCAATTAACTTTTGAATAAAAGACTGATTGATATTTACCTGTTGGATTTTACGAAGCTGAATCGCTGTTTTGGTTTTATTGAAAACGCCATCTGTAATGATAAATTCTTCATTTTCGGCATCCAAAAAGAAAGTAAAATTCAGATATTTCAAATAAGAAACAACTCCAATACTCACAAAGACAGTTGCCATCCCAAGGAAAAAATACAATTTATTAACCTCGTCAAACTTGAAAATCCAAATCACAATCATAGGCCACAACGCTCTGGCGTATTGCTGAAGCGTGTAAAAAAACATCACCAAAATCCCTATTGAAGATTGCCTTTGCGGCTGACTAAAATCGGCTCCCATTACAATTGCTTTTGTATTTTACCCATCAACAATTGTTTGATATTTTCGGCTTGCTCTTTTTCGATTCCCGGAATTTCAATATCACTTGAACTTCCTCCGGCAGTAAAAATTTCAATTTTGGCAAGACCAAAATAACGTGAAATTAATCCTTCATGCAAAGCCACATGTTGCACTCTATTATAAGGAATTACAATAGTTTTTGTAGCGATAATCCCGTGTCTGAAAAGAACATCGTGTTCCCGGAATGCAAATCCTTTTTTCTTGAATCCAATAATCGAAAACACGACTAACAAAATCGAAAACACAGGAATTACTATTCCCAAAATCAACCAGACTCTTCCTGAAAACAATTCCGGTTTAAGCATGGAAAATAATATTGGAACTAGAATTAGTAGTGCTATAATTCTCACCAGACTAATCAAAACCACATTAATATATTTAGGATGTAAATTCGTAAAAGTGACTTCCTCAAATTTTGGAAGTTGGCGCGTATCAATCGTTTCGTTTGTGAAATTTTCCATTTTTTTATTTTGTTTCAGGTTTAAAGTTTCAAGTTTCAAGTTCTACACTTGAAACCTAAAACATTAAACTTTTTACGGCAACCATTTTTTCTCGAAATTCGGTTTTCTTTTCTCCAAGAATGCGTTTCTTCCTTCTTTAGCTTCTTCGGTCATATACGCAAGTCTAGTAGCTTCACCAGCAAAAACCTGTTGTCCTACCATCCCATCATCGGTAAGATTCATGGCAAACTTTAGCATTTTAATCGCCATTGGTGATTTTTGCAAAATTTCCTGCGCCCATTCATATGCCGTATCTTCTAATTCAGCATGCGGAATCACAGCATTCACCATTCCCATATCCATTGCATCCTGAGCCGAATAATTACGTCCCAAGAAGAAAATTTCGCGTGCTTTTTTCTGTCCCACCATTTTGGCTAAATAAGCAGAACCATATCCGCCGTCAAAACTCGTTACATCAGCATCCGTTTGTTTGAAAATAGCGTGTTCTTTACTTGCCAAAGTCAAATCGCAAACCACATGCAAACTGTGTCCTCCACCTACAGCCCAACCTGGAACCACAGCGATAACTACTTTTGGCATGAATCGGATTAAACGTTGTACTTCTAAGATATTCAAACGGTGCTGTCCGTCATCGCCCACATATCCTTGATGCCCGCGCGCGTTTTGATCGCCACCGCTGCAAAAAGAATACACGCCATCTTTAGACGAAGGCCCTTCGGCAGAAAGTAAAACGACACCAATGGACGTATCTTCCTGTGCATCATAGAATGCATTATACAATTCGGCAGTCGTTTTCGGACGGAACGCATTGCGTACATCCGGTCTGTTGAATGCAATTCTGGCAACGCCATTGCATTTCTTATAAGTGATATCTTCGTATTCTTTGGCAGTGATCCAATCCATTACAATTGATTTAAATTATTTTAGTGTAAAAATAAATCATTTTTTACATTTTATCTATTCTATTTAGATAAGCTTATGGTAATCCTTCTCTGATTAAAGGCTTTAAAACGTTAAAAAAGAATTAAAAAAAAGCATTTTAACAGTAGGTAATTCAAATTATTTTTAATTTTAAATCAAGCTAATCAGATGAATACAAATTGTTTATCTTGATTAATTATTGATTCTTCACTGATTTATTAACCTAAAAAAAGAATGTATTGAATGCAATTAAAAATGTTGTCGCTCCTTTTTCTACGGTAATAACTTATAAAAATATATTCAAAGCCCCGATAAACGAGCTAATGTTACAAGCATTTGCCCCAGCAGTAAAAAATAAAAAGTAACACCTACGGTTAAATAAAGATTTATTTTTCTTGTCCTTGCAAAAGTGAGACATTAATAAAAAATTGTTTTAGAAAATTATCTTCCTATATATAGAAAACCAGCGGCCTTATCGTGAAATTATTTCTTAACTCGTAAGCAAGTGATTGTACATTTAAAGACAAACTATTCTTTAAAGTAATTTACGCTTAAGTTAATATTTTTAAAATAGTATAGAACATACTATTGTTCATTATAGGTGGATAAATATACTTTAAAAGTAAAATTAAATTTATTTTATTTTAATGCTGCTAGAATTTAATATTCTAAAACAGTATTAAAAAGAGAAAGACTAACCGTTATGATTAGTCTTTCTTTTTTTTAAATAAATAAATAAATAAATAAAGATTGTTCAACTATATTTTTTTTCTAAACCATTTAGAAATTAAGCTACATTAAGAATCTCCTCTTAACTAAATTTCCTTAATCTCTTAATGGTTACAAAAGAATAAACATCAATATTGTTAGTATTTTTTATTCCTTAACCAAGTAAATTCCGTCTTCCTTGATTTCTATTAATTTCTCTCGATACAAAGCGCCAATAGCTTTCTTGAAAGTTTTCTTACTCATTTTTAAAACCGTTTTAATGTCTTCCGGATGTGAATTATCAGTCAATCGCAAGAACCCTCTGCTGGCTCTTAATTCGTCAAGAATTTTCTCCGCATTCGGCTCTATGCTTTGATATCCTTGAATTTGTAACGAAACATCTATTTTATTATCCGGACGAATCGTTTTGATATAGCCTCGCATGCGGTCTCCCGTACGAATCGCATCATCATAGACTTCATCTTTGTACAACAACCCTTTGTACTTTTCGTTGATAATTACGTTAATTCCTAATTCAGTGATATGAGAAACAATCAAATCTACCTCTTCCCCTTTTTCAACCGTTAAGTGATCATTTTTTAAAAACTGATTCAATTTACTGGAAGCCACCAAACGATTGGTTTTCTCGTCCATATAAAGGTACACCAAGTAGCGTTTCCCTTTTTCCATAGGACGCGCCTGCTCTTTAAACGGAACCAAAATATCTTTTTCCATTCCCCAATCCATAAAAGCACCAATTTGATTGGTATAATTTACACGCAAAAGTGCAAATTCATTCAATAATATATAAGGCTCTAATGTCGTGGCAACGGGTCTTTCTTCGTGGTCTAGATACACAAAAACAATCAACTCCTCACCTATTTCAAATTCGTTTGGCACGTATTTGTTAGGTAACAGAATATCATGTATTCCTTCAGGATCTTGTTCTGGATTTCCCAGAAACAAACCCACTTTGGTATCGCGTAAAATGGTAAGCGTATTGTATTTTCCTATTTCAATCATTTTCTTTCAATTTCTAAAGCGCAAAGGTACGAAGTTTGAAAATAGTAAATTAAGAAACCGTCCACAAAAAAATAACCCCAAAATCCGATGGCTATTTTCTTTATTAGGAGCATCGCTTTCTGTTCTTTCATCACGAGTTGTCCCGCTGTCCGCAGTATTCACGCCAAAAAGCGCGGGATACTTGCTCCCATCGGGGCTAGATTAGAACGTTTTGTTTTTCAAAATTTCGAACATTATAAGAGTAAACAAATCCTAAAATCCTGTTTCGCTTATACTTTGTTTTTCTTTTTTACTAACTTTGAGAAAACTAAAAAAACCAATTAATGAAACCAACCTCAATCCTCTGTTTGTTCTTACTACTATTCATTTCTCATACCAATTACGCACAAACCACAGTCGATGATCCCGAAATAAAGAAAATGGTTGCCGAAGTAAAATCGGAAAACATGGAAGCTACAGTTCGTAAACTCGTATCTTTTGGAACCCGACATACTTTAAGTGACACAAAAAGCAACACGCGCGGTATTGGCGCGGCGCAACGCTGGGTAAAATCAGAATTTGATAAATATGCTTTGGCATCAAATGGAAGACTGACTTCTGTGATTGATTTTTTCACCATCAAAGCTGATGGAAGACGTATTGCAACCGACAGTCAATTGGGTAATGTAATGGCGACCTTAAAAGGAACTGAGCCTACAGATGACCGTGTATTGATCATAAGTGGCCATTTAGATTCTCGTGCTTCAGATGTTATGGATGCTAAATCAGACGCACCAGGTGCAAATGATGATGCTTCCGGAGTAGCCGCCATGATGGAACTTGCCCGAATAATGAGCCAAAGAGAATTTCCTTTTACCTTAATTTTTGTGGCGGTTGTTGGTGAAGAGCAAGGATTGTACGGGGCTAAGCATTTAGCAGATGTTGCCAAAGATGGAAAATGGAATGTAATTGCGATGATTAATAATGACATGATTGGAAATAGTTTATCCAGCGGAACTTTATTGAGAGATAATACTAAAGTTCGCGTTTTCAGCGAAACAATTCCATTCTTAGAAACAGAAGCGGAGTCAAAAATGCGCAAATCAACCAATCGTGATAATGACAGCCCATCCAGACAATTAGCCCGATACATCAAAACGGTTACTAATCAATATGTAGAACAATTAGACATTAATTTAGTGTATCGTAACGACCGTTTCTTACGTGGTGGTGATCACACTCCTTTCAGTCAAAATGGATTTACAGCCATTCGTTTTTGTGAAATGAACGAAAACTACGATCACCAACATCAAAATGTTCGAAAAGAAAATAACATTCAGTACGGTGATTTGGCTGAATTTATGGACTTTGAATACATGAAGAAAGTAACGTGTTCTAACTTGGCTACGTTCAGTAATTTGGCTTGGTCTCCAAAAGCACCAACAAACGTAGGAATTGAAGTAAAGGATTTGACTAATTTTTCTACTTTAGCATGGACTGCTCCTGAGGGAAAATCAGTTTATGGATATAACATTCTGATTAGAGAAACATCATCACAACATTGGGAAAAAGCAATTTTTGTAAAAGACACAAAAGCCGAAATCCCATATTCTAAAGATAATTTTTTCTTTGCTGTTCAAACAGTTGATGCATTAGGACATTCCAGTTTACCGGTTTTCCCAATACCAATTCGTTAAAAAGCGTTCAATACTAAACAAAAAAGCGTTTGCCGAGGCAAACGCTTTTTTTATGGATACTATTTACAAATTAAATATTAATTGTAAACACTCTCTTTTTTGAAGTGAACTGTCAGTAAATAATAAACGACCACTCTGTATTTATTTTTGTTAGAACGACCGTATTTTTCCATAACTGCATCCAGTGCTGCATCTAAATCCGGTCCATCTGCAAGTCCTAATTTCTTGATTAGAAAATTATTTTTTACCGTATCTAACTCGGCTTGCTGACTTCCGGCTACCGTTGCAGAATCATCATTATAAATTGACGGACCACAACCAATAGTTACTTTTGTCAACAAATCCATATCTGGATTTACACCACATTTGTCTTTCAAATCGGCAGCATACTTTACAATTAATTCGTCTCTTGCACTCATAAATAAAAGTTTAATATTTGATTAATAGATTTTTATATTCTCAAATTTAAACATTTAATCGTGCCTTTTAACGGACACCTGAAAATAATTAGACCAATTCTTTAAAATATTGCAGTAAAATGCTGTCATTTTCCAAAGTGGGTGTGAAAATTTCCAAAATACTTGGCTTTTCATTTTGAGCATATAAAGCAGTCAAACTTGTTGCTAAACTTGCTTCATCGCTGGCAATATTATATTCAAAACCATACATTTTAGCCAAATGTTCCGCAGTTAAACAATGGGAAGTTTCAAAGAATGTATTAAAAACAGGACTTTCTTCATGTCCTGGTAAAATCCTGAATATTCCTCCGCCTCCATTATTGATTAGAATAATCTTGAAGTTTTTCGGGATATAATTGTTCCATAATGCATTGCTATCGTACAAAAATCCAATATCTCCCGTTATGAAAACGGTTTGTTTTTCATCTCGTCCATATGACGAGACAGCCGCGCCAATAGCAGTAGAAGTACTTCCATCGATTCCACTGGTACCGCGATTGCAATATACTTCAATTGAAGGATGAACGTCTATTAATTGCGCATAGCGAATTGCTGAACTATTGCTGATTTGTAATTGAGTGTTCGTTGGCAAACACTGAATCACTTTTTCGAAAACTTTAAAATCCGAAAAAGGAATTTTATCTAAATAAATATCACTTTTTAGCTTTCGCAACGCTTTCACAGCGTCCAATTGCTTGAAATAATTACTTTCTGTTGCGTTTGTAAGTGGTAGAAATACATCAAAAAACACATTTGGATTTACCTCAAAATGGTTGGTCAAAGCACCAAAAGTGTCATACGCTCTCCAAGAATCAATATGCCAATGGTGCTTTGGCTTGTATTTTCTCAAAAAAGCTTTGATTCGTTTCGAAACAATCATTCCGCCAAAAGTCACTAAAATTTCCGGACGAAAATTTTCAAAATCGTCATGCGTAAAAGGCGTAATTATAGTGTCGATGTTGCTTATAAAAGTATCGTGATGCAAATTAGAAGTCGTTTCGGTCAAAACTACAACCGACTCATCTTTCGCAAAAGAATCTATTATTTTTTCATTGATGGTATTCGGTTCATTTACACCAACTAAAATCATTTTTTTGGTGGAATTGTTCCAAATTGTTGCAAATTCCGAAACGTCTTCGATGGAAATTGTCTGAGTTACATTTGCGGAAGCGATAGTATTCACTTCAACTGAAAGTTCTGAAACGGTTTCATACAAAGGCTCTTCAAAAGGCGCATTGATGTGAACGGGACCTTTTTGCGCGATTGCCGTATTGATGGCTTCGTTGATTTTTAAATCATTTGTAGCTGAAACGTCTTCTTGCAAATTAGCATTGTACAAAGAATGGTTTTCGAATACATTTTCCTGTCTAATCGTTTGTCCGTCGCCAATATCAATTTTGCTTTGCGGTCTGTCTGCCGAAATCACTATTAAAGGAATCTGGCTGTAAAATGCTTCCGCAAAAGCCGGATAATAATTCAATAAAGCAGAACCGGAAGTACACACCAAAACCACTGGTTGTTTCGTTTGTTGTGCTATTCCCAATGCAAAAAAAGCAGCCGCACGCTCATCAGCAATACTATAACATTGAAAGGCTGGATTACTCACAAAACCTATTGTTAACGGTGCATTTCTAGAACCCGGAGAAATAATTATGGTGGTGATTCCTTTGGACAAACAAATTTCAATAATGCTTTGTGCTAAAGGTATTTTGGGGTAAATCATTGTTTTAGTTTCAAAGTAACAAAGATACAAAGATGTAAAGGTTTTTCTCTAATCTTAAATAGTTTTCTTAAATTTGAAGGAAAATAAATTCTATATGGAAATCAAAATAAGACCGGCTGTTTTTACCGATTTAGATACAATATTGGAAATCATCAATCACCAAATACTTCACAGTACTTCGATTTATGATTATGAGCCACGAGATTTTGAAACCCATAAATTGTGGTTTGAGGATAAATTGGCTCAAGATTTACCTGTAATTGTAGCCGAAACTGAAAATGGAACCATTGGATATGCTACTTATGGCTCATTTCGTCATAAAATAGGTTATCGTTTTACAGTGGAACATTCTGTTTATGTAGCCGAAGAATTTTTAGGAAAAGGGGTTGGGAAATTATTATTAGCTGAACTGATTCAATTGGCAAAAAAACAAAAATACCACACTATGATTGGTGTTATTGACTCCGAAAATAAAGGAAGCATCGCTTTTCATAAAAAATATGGTTTTGAAACCGTGGGCGTTATTAAAGAATCCGGCTATAAATTCGATCGTTGGCTCAGTTCCGTTTTCATGCAATTGATATTAGAATAATTGAAGTTGAACTAGAATTTGGTTCGTTTTTTTCAATATGTTTGGCTTTATAACTTTATGACTTCAAGACTTGAGACTTTATAGTATATTTGCACAACTAAAAATTTCATGGACTATACCTTACTTTCATCGCCTTTACAGGGATTTACCGACTTTCGTTTTAGAAATGCCCAAAACAAAATTTTTGGAGGAATTGATACGTTTTACTCACCTTACATTCGCTTAAACGGAAAAATGGTTATCAAACCGTCCTACGAACGAGACCTGCTTCCGGAGAACAATCTTGATTTAGAGGTGATTCCGCAAGTGATAACAAACGATGCCGATGAATTTTTATTTGTGGCCAAGTATGTCCGAGAATTGGGCTATAAAGAATTAAACTGGAATTTAGGCTGTCCATATCCTATGGTGACTAAATCTGGTATGGGCTCCGGTCTAATCAGTAATCCAGAAAAAATCAATAACATTCTTCACAGAGCACATACTGAATCAGATATTATTGTATCTATGAAAATGCGTTTGGGTTATGAAAACAGTGAAGAAATTCTTGACGTTTTACCTATTTTAGATACGTATCCTATTAAAAATATTGCAATTCATGCGCGCATTGGGAAACAACTGTATAAAGGTGGCGTAAATCTGGATGCGTTTCAGCTATGTGTTGATAACACCAAGCATAAACTGTATTACAATGGTGATATTACTTCGGTGGCTAAATTTCATGAAATGCAACAACGCTTTCCTACTATTGACCATTGGATGATTGGCCGAGGATTAATTTCGGATCCTTTTTTACCAAGTATGATAAAAAACAATACTTCAGAATATCCTGCCAATAAAATGGAATTATTCAGTGCGTTTCACGATACTTTGTATGCTATTTATAGTGAATCTCTTTCGGGTTCAACACATATTTTATTGAAAATGTACCATTTATGGGAATATTTTTCGGCTACGTTTTCAAATCCGCATAAGGTTTTGAAAAAAATAAAAAAAGCGCAAAGCATCCGAAATTACGAAGCCGCTGTCGCAGAAATTTTCAAAAACGAAAAGTTTTAATTAAAAATAAACCATTAAGAAATTAAGAAAAATTAAGCTCTGATTCTTAATGTAACTTAATTTCTTAATGGTTCAAATTTTAGAAAATATTCGACACTTACTCATACCATAAAAAAAAAAGAGATTTTCATTTGACTGAAAATCTCTTTTAAAATATTTTACTTTTTTAAAATCAGTAAATTACGCTTTGATCCAATTCAATACTTCAGGATCTGTTACCAAAGTTTTTGGGGAAATCACTTTTTCTAATTCTCCTTTTTCGTTGATTAGGTATTTTTGAAAATTCCATTCCACAGTTGAATCTTTCAATCCGTTTTTTGATTTTTGAGTCAAAAACTGATAGATAGCAGCCATATCATCACCTTTTACAGAAACTTTGTCCATCATAGGAAAAGTTACTCCGTAATTCAGTTGGCAGAAAGTAGCAATTTCTTCATTTGTTCCCGGTTCTTGAGAAGCAAAATTATTCGCAGGAAAACCTACAATCACTAATCCTTTGTCTTTGTATTCTTTATAAACAGCTTCAAGATCTTTGTATTGTGGCGTCAATCCACATTTTGAAGCAGTATTTACAATCATGATTTTTTTACCTTTCAAAGAAGCAAAATCAAAACTGTTTCCAGATAAATCTTCTACTTTGAACTGATAAATTGTTTCTTTAGCTATTGATGCGTTGCTCATTTTGGTTTCAGTTTTTTTAGGTTGCGCCTGATTTTGACAGCTAAATAAGATTAAAGCAAATGTGGCAATAAATACTAGATTTTTCATATTTAAAATTTTTTATAAAAATAGACAATTATTTGTCTCATTAAAATTTATTTTCGTTAAACACACGTTAAAAAACAAAGAAGCCTGACATTGTGAAAATGCCAGACTTCCAAACAAATAAACAACAAATCTTCAATGCGTATTAAAATGTATAGGTAATTTTCCCTTTCATAAAAAAAGGTGTTCCGGGAGTAAAATGAATCTCTTCGACACTTTCTGGTTCATTTTGCAACCTTGATTCTGTTGCAAACTGTGTTTCATTCCATTCTGTATCAAAAATATTCTCAACTGCTATTCCGAAATTGATATTCTTATATTGATAATTAACATTTAAATCGGATATAAAATAACCTTTGGCAACAATAGAATTATCTTCATTTGCCGGGCGATTTTTTAAATAACGATACCGTATTCCTCCTGAAAAACCATTCACTTTCTGGAAACTTAGTCCTCCAGTCGTGGTGAAATCTGGCGCTAACGGAATGTAATTCTGACCTTTTGGTTCATCAATACTTCTGGCATAAGTATAATTTGCATCAGCATCAAAATACAACCAATCGTTCAACTGATAACGCAACCCAAGCTCTGCTCCCATGCGTTTTGATTTTCCGCTTGGCTCAATGATTCCGGCATCTCCCACGTAAACAAATTCCTGCTCCAAAAATAAATACCACAAAGCGGAATTCACGATTAACTTAGGAAATGGTTTCCAGATGGTACCAATATCCGTTCCTATTGCGGTTGGTAAAATTTGTTTTCCACTGTTTTGAACGACCACTCGAGCATCATTCGAATGGAAACCCATTCCTGATTTTATAAAAAACTGCAAATTGTTATTTTGCGAATAAATGAAATTCAGTTTTGGAGAAAATTTAACTTTAGATTCCGATTGTGTTTTGTAATTCTCAGTCAACTTATCTTGGTAATTGAATTTGAAATAATCCAATCGAATGGCCGGATTAATCATCAATTTTCCAAAATTGAATTCTGAATTCAAGTACGAAAACAAATTAGATTCATCAATATCTCCTAATTTTATATTTTCTAAAACTGTTCTTCTGTTCAAAGTATGAGAAAGTTCCGTATCTTTAGTAGCATCTGCACGAAAACCTCCACCAAACTGTAACAAAACATCTACATCATTTAATTTCGTTTTCTTATTCAACTCGGCATTCATTCCATAAATATCCCTGTTTTCTTTCTGTTTAATTTGATCTCCATTTATTGGATCTTCCAGGAAGAAAGTAAAATTCGAATACAATTCAAATTGATAATTTGAATAAAAAGCATTGGCTTTCAAGAACGTATTTTCATCAATTGGTTTACTCAAACTTGCACTGAAGTTTGTTCGGGATGTATTTCCTCCTTCGGTATCATCAACGGAACCAAATCTAGAAATCGTTCCATTATCAATCAGCCGTTGCGGAATTTGACCCGAAGCATCCCATTTGCTTGAAAAGCGAGAAGCCAAGATTGAAAACTTGCTATTGTCACTTAAAATAGCTGAATATTTTCCTAACAGATTGACCCTATTGAAATTTTGGGGGGAATCAAAAGGACCATCTGTTAGAATATATTCTGTGGCAATGTAGGCGCTTTGTGTTTTTTGGTTGCCCAAAAGATTAAACAATCCTACTGTTCTCATGGTGTTGAATTGCCCTATTTCGATACCAATACTACTTTTTTCTATTTTATCTTTAGTTTGGAAAGCAACGTATCCTGCCGTTGCAAAATCCCCTTTACTGGCATAATACGTTCCTTTTCCAAAATCTATTTTTTCTACCGTTTCCGGAATTACAAAATGCAAATCGGCGTAGCCCTGACCATGTGCATGAGAAACCATATTTACTGGCATTCCATCTACTGAAATGGCAATATCTGTTCCATGATCGATATCAAAACCTCTAAGAAAAATTTGCTCCGCTTTTCCTCCACCGGCATGTTGCCCGATGAATAATCCAGGTACTTTTCGCAAAATTTCTTGCGAAGAATTTACCGGAGTGGTTTGCAAATCTATTTTAGAAATTACATTCATAGCCGAAAGTTTCGGTTGGATTACTATTTCATTCAATCTAAAAATATCATCTTCCAGAATGATTATGTCATCCGAAGAAACAATGGTGAAGTTTGACTTTTTATATCCTAGCGCCGTTATTTTTATAACGTCTCCCAAAACTGTTTTATCTAAGCTAAACAATCCAAATTCATTTGTATGCGCATGACTTTCAGAATTTGTATTCACTAAGTAGGCGTTTTCAACAGGATTACCATCGCTATCCAATACTTTTCCTTTTTGGATTTGGCCATAGGAAGACAACCCAAAAAGGGTGATCATCACTAAAATAATATTTTTCATACGCTATAATTGATTTACCTTTTTGTCAAAATTAGGTCCCAATTCATACAAGCTGGACAGTAATTCTTCCTTAATAGGTTTCGCTTTAAGCGCTAAATTATTTGATTTATATATCATTGCTAAGTGGTATTGTACCTTTGGTTCAAAGGATTTTCCAACCACATGATTCTGAGCAATTTCTAATGCTTTTTTATTTTCGCCTACATTTAGGTATGCCCAAGCCAATAAGTCATAGGAATCTGCAGTGGGTCTGTGCTCTACTTCTATTTTGGCAATTTCTAATGCTTTTGAAGCTGTTTTTTTGTCATCAGCATAAATCAAAGCATTGTATTTGTTGTACATCGCGCCATAATTATTTTTCTCCATCATAGAAAAATAAGCGTTTCTATTTCTTACTTCATTGGTTTTATCTCCTTTAAATTGGGCAATTTGAGATTTCAACAAATAAAAATCTGGAGTATTATGAGTAACAGCTATAGCATCAATAATTCTATTTGCCTCATTTATATTTCTTTCTTTAGAGAAAACTATCCAAGCAATTCCTTTTAAAGCATAGGAATAATTAGGATCTAATGCTAATGTTTTTAGGAAACTGTCATACGATTCCTGAATTCTTCCCGCATGACCATAAAAATCTCCAAGGTTTGAATAAGACCAAATTTTAAGTCCTTTGTTATCGTCTTTTTCAGCAATATCTCTCGCTTTTTCCATGAAAGTTATGGCTGTATCCAAATCTCCTTTGTGATCGTTCCATTTTGCCAAGCGAATCAAATAATCAAAACTATTCATGTCTCTAATGGCGTTCAGATTTTTAACCGCTTCCGGATAATTTCCTAATTCCATTTGAACGTCGAACAATAATTTTTGGGTTTCTTTTTTTCCTTCGCCTATTGCTAATGCTTTATTAGCTAACTCCAACGCTTCTTTGAAACGGTGTTGTGAAATGTAATTTCTTGCTAATGATCGAATCGTTGATACTCTGGAATAATCATACGCTTCGTTTGATTTTGTCAATAATTCTTCCGTTTTATATAGGTTTTTAATATTTCCTGTATATTCGAAAAGCATGTTGTAATTTGATGCTAATTGACTTAAATAACTGATTTGGTTTGGAGCTGCATCAAATTTTTTCTGCCAAAAATCAATTTCTTTGTATGCAAAAGTCAGTGATTTATTTTCCTTTAAAGTCAAATATTTATTATAGTCTTCAGCCTTTGTAATTTGTTCTGATTTAGTCTCGCAACCGAATATAAATAGGATTGTGAAAACTAAAAATGATATTGTTTTTAAAGTTTTCATACTCTAATTGTTTTGTTTGTTTGTTTGTTTGTTTGTTGTAATAAAAAAAACAGAGCGAAAATTGTTGCAAGCGCTCTGTTTTTTTTTAGAAAATATTACCAAGCAGAAGCTAAGTAAGGGAAAGTTGTACCAAATGCTTTATCATTTGCATTTACATTATCTTTAGTAAGACCTGGGTTAGAAGTACCAGCTGAACCACCAAAAATTAATAATAATTCAACATCAATTACATCATCTGCCAAAGCTCTACCAGTTAAGATATTAGTTCCGTCAAAGAAAGTTGTTTTTGCTGTTTTAGAAACTCCTAATACATCTGTAGCCAAAAGACCTGTAAGCTGAGCAGCTGTTTGTCCTAAAGCATTAGTAGTATATGCAGAATTCAAAGCTAATAATCTAGATTGAAAAATAGGTTGATATTTAGCTCCCATTGCCGAAGGAATTGCAGCATTAAAATCATCTTTAGGTTGCCCTGAAGCAACGAATACAGTATTGATTGCCGGTCTTGCCATTTGATCTTGCTGAACATAAGTTCCTGAAAAATCTAGGCTTACAGAACCACCGTTTGAATCGTCATTATCACAATTTACTGAAACAACTGCAGCTACTAGCGCGATTGTTATAATTTTGAATTTATTTGTTTTACTCATGATCTTTATATTTTAAGTGTTTTGGAAATCGTAAATATTCGATTTCATGTTTTTACTTTTTTAATAAAATAATTATTGTTTTTTCTTAGTTTCAGCCCAAACATTTATTGTGCTTGAAGAACCTAGCATTGTTTTTGGAACTTCTACTACAATTGACATTACATTAGTTCCTGCAAATGTATCAACACCCGGATTATTAAATCCTGAAGCAGTTCCTCCAAGAATTGCTTTAAATTGACCTAAATCAAAGAAGAAAGGATCGTCTCTTGGTCCTGCGAAAAATTTCATTCCGTTTTGTTCAGCAGTTAAAGCTGTTGCGCCATAAGTAGAAATTGTAACATTTCCTGTAGCAGCAGTCGTTTTAACTGTACTTGATGTTCCTGTAGTTCCCGGAGCAACTGGTCCGAAGAAATACATTTTGTCATCTCTCTTGATTGCTTGAATCACTAAGTCTTCAACATTGTCACCTGTGTTATCAATATTGATCTCAACCATTACATTTTCTTTAAATGTAGCTGCACCTGTAGCATTAGGACTTAACAATCCTTGAGTGTTTACTGCAAATACTAAATTACTTGTGTTTTGACCTTGAAAGGCGTACACATCAGTAATATCACCCGCATCTCCAGACATTGTAGCCGGAGCATCTATGTGATCCGCTGCTACTAATATTAAGCCCGAAATCGCCACTAGCGATAGACCTAAAATCATTTTTGTTTTTTTCATTTTGTTATAAATTAAAAGGTTATAAAGGCATTTACGGGAAAGTGTTTCTTTTGGTTTTAAAAATCTTAATAAAAAATCAATTAAATATTTAAATAATTGATAATCAATTACTTAAATACTTAAATAAAATATAATTATTTTAGTTTTAATTTTTTTATTATCTTGACAATCATTAAATCAATCATTTCTAAATAAGATTGTATAAGTTTGTATAAGTAAAATAGTAAGATATGAGTCAAGAAGAGTTATTAGTATTAATTTATAAGAAAGACGAAAGGGCATTTACACATCTATATGATATGTATTCCAAAAGTTTATTTTCGGTTATAAATGTTCTCGTAAAAAACAGAGAAGAAGCAGAAGACGTGCTTCAGGAAGTATTTGTAAAAATTTGGAAGAATATAGATTCTTACCATGAGAGCAAAGGAAGATTCTACACTTGGATCCTGAATATTGCCAGAAACACTTCTATAGATAAACTGCGTTCAAAAAATTTTAATAACAGTCAAAAAAACCTTTCTACAGATAATTTCGTAAATCACTTTGAAGACAGTTCTAAACTAGTCGACAAAATGGATACTATTGGATTGCAAGAGTTTGTAAAAAGACTAAAACCAAAATGTATTCAAATAATAGATTTACTGTTTTTTAAAGGCTATACCCAACAAGAAGCTTCTGATGAATTGGCAATTCCTTTGGGAACAGTAAAAACACAAAATAGAAATTGTATTAATGACTTAAGAAATTATTTGAAAGTATAATGGAAACAAAAGAATATATAGAATCAGGTATCCTGGAGCTTTATGTTTACGGTTTACTAAGTGAACCCGAAAACGAACAAGTAAGCACCATGGCGAAAAACAGCCCGGAAATTAACGACGAAATTATAGCGATAGAAAAAGCCATTGTTGCTTTATCATCCAGCTTTTCACCGTTTCATTCAGTGGCTAATTATGAAAAAATTAAAGCTAAACTGGAACTCAAACATGCTAAAGTAATCGAGTTACAGCCTACCAGCAATT
The DNA here is from genome assembly GCF_003633605.1 of Flavobacterium sp. 120. Lineage (NCBI taxonomy): Bacteria > Pseudomonadati > Bacteroidota > Flavobacteriia > Flavobacteriales > Flavobacteriaceae > Flavobacterium > Flavobacterium sp. 120. The sequence continues at coordinate 1,883,534 of NZ_RBKZ01000001.1, forward strand.
GGTCACAATATGTTGGTTGGGCAGCAGCAATTCTATTATTGGTTGGTATTGGATATCAATACAATCAATTAGATGAAACTACTACGCAAGTAGCCAATACTGAAGTTGAGAAAGCTAAATTAGAGAAAGAATTTAATGTCTTAAAATTAAAAAACACGGCTAACGAAACGAGTTTAGCGGTTGTAAGAGACACTAAAAATACTGTTGTAGCACTTGGTGGACAAGTAGTTGCTCCAGAATCTTTTGCAAAAGTATATTGGAATCAAGATACTAAAGTAGTCTATATTGATGCTGCGGGTTTACCGGAGCCACCAGAAGGAATGGTTTATCAGGTTTGGGCATTAAAATTAAGCCCGTTGACTCCTACAAGCATTGGATTATTGGAAAACTTTGATGCAAATGAGCAAAAATTATTTGCTGTGAATAATGCTAATGAAGCAGAAGCTTTTGGAATCACACTTGAGCCAAAAGGTGGAAGCTTAACTCCTACAATGGAACAATTATATACATTAGGAAAAGTGTAAATCATCTCTTTTTCTGTAATACTAAAAAAGGTTCAACTTTACAGTTGAACCTTTTTTTATGGAAATAACTCAAGAACTATTTCAAGCAATTATATTCATTAGAGAAAATCATCGTACCCAATACCAAATAATTCCCGGATTTGAATTGCCACAACAACCTAACCATGGTGCAGGACTAAAACCATTAGTTGAAACTAAAGTTCCCCACCAATCACCGTTAGCATCATTACTTGTCGTAATAGCTCCTTGTGAACCCGGAGAATACCATGGCATTATTTGTTCTATTCCACTTCCTTGATAAGACCAAGAATCAAATTTTGTATTTAAAGTAATATCTGTTTGAGTATTATTAGTATTTACAAAACTATATGCTTGATTTGCTGTCCAAATTCCTCCCCATCGCCCTCGTGTTGTTGCATCTATCATATATTGAAAACCACTGCTGCTCTTTTTAATATAATCTGCATAAGCAATGATGGAATATTGTCCGTTAATCGTTGGAGCCGTTTCATTTCTTAAAATAGCATTATTCCCATCCCAACCTGAACCATTATTATTACACATTATCAACGTCCAGCCACCGCCGTCGGTAGTCATATCAGCATAAATCTGAAAAGGAGTTCCTCCATTTATATTTGGATTTGTAATCCAATACAATCCATCTGCAGCGCTTGGATAATCGGCTTTTATTTGTAAAGCATTCACTCCCGCTGATGCTGCTGATAATCCATCGTTAGATTTAGTAGAAACTGCCTGACCGTATTTAGTCAATGAATTGCTTGTGGCCAATGCCCCATTTTTATTAATATAATTAAAATCAGTAGCCGAAATTTGACCATTATTTGTTAAAACAGAAACTGCATTTACTGTTAAAGTAGCACTTATGGAATCCCCAAAATAAGTCGCATCCCCTGCTTGACTAGCCGTGATTGTAGTGCTTCCTGCTCCTACAATTGTTACAGTTGTTCCACTGATGGTTGCTACAGCAGTATTACTACTTGCATAAGTAATAGCACCAGTGCTAACACTAGTTGGTGGTGTAATTATATAAGAACCATCAAAATACGTTTTTATTTGTGAATTAAAATTGCTTAAATTGGGATTGTTCAGTACGGTTACAGTCACACTATTGGAAACAGAACAGCCTTCATTAGCAGAGTAACCAGTAACTTGATACGTGGTCGTTTCTGTTGGGCTCAATGTTAATGTTTCGCCGGCTACCATTGGTTGTCCATAAATATTGTAGTAAGAAGCAGTACTTTTTTCAATCGCTTCTCTATTTGAATCAGATAATACAGAATTGAAAACAAATATATCAGCCACATCAGCATCTGAAGGTTCACTTTCATTAATCCTTAAACCATTTGGTCCAGTAGATCCTCCATTTGTATTAACCGTTTTAGAAATCCCGTTTTCAAAAATTGTTGAAGCACTACCAGTTCCTGTTGCTGTATATACAAATGGATTGTTGTCTGCTGATATCCCACCAGGTTGAGAAACCCAACCATCAAAATAAGCTTGACTTTTACTTCCATTCCACCAACCTAACAACCAGTTATTGTTATTAGCATTTAGAACTCGACCCCTACTCGGACCTGTTTGTTTTGCGGCATATACTACTGTATATGGAGGTGTAAAATTTACATTATTTTTTATGTTTTGTCCGGTGTTAAATCTTAAAATAGGTTTATTATTCAATCCATTATAAACATAAAGTGGTTGTGCACCAACAGAAGATGGAATCATATCATTTCCATTCCCGGATTGATCGTAAAGTTTAACACAGTAACCTGCCGAAACACCCAGCCAAGTACTAATTGAAGCTGTATCTAAATCAGTATTTATAAATCCAAAATCAGCTTCCGCATTGTCACTATCGCGCCTCAAGCGAACCGCAAATCCAGTATAATCAGATCGTAGTAAACGAAGACCAACCGCTAGCTTACAGGTTGGAACTTGATCCAAAGGTGTAGTCAAACCTGTACCCCACAAATAAGTACTGGCCCCAGAAGCAGTCAGTGTAATTGAATCTCCTGAATTAAGACTAGCTGATGCTGGAGTAATAGTAACTGTAGACAAAGTCTCAACTATCACAGCACCCGAAACAGCACTGGTAACTGGCAATCCTAACAATCCTGAAACAACAACATAATAATACGTAGTGCCATTAACTGTAGTTGGCGGAATAAAAGTAGCTCCAGTAGCACCCGCTATTAAAGTTCCTCCGCTTGTACTGGAACTAGAATTACTGTACCATTGATAAGTTAGATTTTGCCCCGAAGCCTGAACAGTCAAAGGGGTTGCCGTTGTTCCTACACATTCTAAATGAGTTGAAGAGGAAGGATTAATCACTATTGCTGTAGTGCACAAAGTCATGGCAATTCCATAATAAGTGCCTTGATTGCATTCTAATGACAGTCGAATAGTAGGAACATTTAAAGCTGAAAATCCTATTGCTTCGCTTTGTAATATCGATCCTCCACTATTACCACCATCGTAATTGCCTATAAATACTTGAGTTAAGTTATCGGTTTGAGTGCTAATGGACAAAACCATAGCTTGATTAACCGGAGCCAGAGATTCAGCAGTTGTTTTTGGGATTCCATCTTTCCATATTGCAAGCGGATAAACATTAGAATGAAATGTAGTACCTCCAGATTCCAATATACCTCCTATTCTGGGACTTCCCTCTAGAATGGTATGATAACTCGGCCAATTCATACTTTCTGACTTTATCACCGATGTGATACTGGCTAAACTTAATAATCCAGAATAAACTAGCCCTTTATTTCCTGAAAAATCGATAGCTACTCTAGTTCCAATGTATTTAAAAGTGCCATTAAATACAATTTTGGGTTGAACGTTATTATCTGTTTTAATCAAATTCCTTCCATTCCCACTTTGGTCATACCAAATAGTTACAAAAGCATCATTTGAACCTACAAAAGCCAGTAAGGTTGTTGTATCTAAATCTCCATTACTATCAAAACCAATATCCTGTGTGGCATTATCAGTACTGCGACGAACTTGTATCGCACTGCCAACATAAGAAGTACTTAATTTCCTCAAACTATAGGCAACTGCTGCAGGTGTGCCGCCAGTCAGTCCTAAATTGTCTAAAGTATTTTGTGCATAACCCTCTAAAGTGGCAACGATCAAAAAAAAGAAAAATATTTTTTTATAAAACTTCATGATATAACTGTATTAGAAGCTATTTATTAATAAAAATAATCAAATTGAATTCTATCGTTTACCGATAATGTGTATGATCCATTATTAGCAGGAATATAAGTTAATGTAGTTCCTGTCCAGCTATATGCTGAGTTACTAATTCGAATACCATTCACATACATTTTTACTTTACTATTTGTCGATGGTGTTTGCGACAAAGTAAAATTTATTACAGCTGCAGTTGCAGTAAATTCATCTGCTATCTCTCTCACAGGGACAGCCCCAGTTGAAACAGTTCCATCCGCCATTAAATATTGAGACGCGGTACCACTTGGTATTTTATATCCTGCTGCAGTTAAATTACCACTTGTTTTAACATCTGTAATAGCACTAAAAGAACCACTTCCATCAGAGCCTAATTGAATCGTATTAGATGCAGTTACGATTGCATTTGCACCAATGGCAACTGAATTTGTAATTCCATCAGAACCAACATCTGCATTATTACCAATAGCTGTATTTTGTGAACCTGAAATATTATTTAACAAAGTTGAACCTCCAATGGAAACATTATTCCCACCAGAAACATTATTAGACAGTGCTATATATCCAAGTGCAGTATTTCCATTTCCGTTATCATTCAATGCTAAAGCTCCTCTACCTATTCCGGTATTTGCGTAACCAGCATTACTTTCTAAAGCTCCAAGTCCAATTGCTGTATTTGAGTTTTCATTAAACTTACCTCTTCCGACAGTAACTCCATTAATAGTCGCATCTGAGCTAAAAACTTTAGTCCCAGAAATAGTTTGGTTCGTAGTTAAATCAACAAAATTAGTACTTGTATTTGCACTTATAGTTGCAATAGCATCAGTTACAAATTCAGTTGTAGCAATTTGTGTAGTAGAAATTCCTGCTGTAGCAGTTGGTGCCAATGGTGCTCCTGTAAAGGTTGGTGATTCCAAAGGTGCTTTTAGATCTAAATCTGTATTCGAAGCTTTTGTATCCAATGCCGTTTGAGTTGCTGAAGAAACTGGTTTGTTTGCATCACTTGTATTGTCTACATCTCCTAATCCAACCATTACTGCTGTCACTCCAGAAACTGTTCCAGTAAATGTTGGTGATTCCAAAGGTGCTTTTAAATCTAAATCTGCATTCGAAGCTTTTGTATCCAATGCCGTTTGCGTCGCTGCAGAAACTGGTTTATTTACATCACTTGTATTGTCCACATCTCCTAATCCAACCATTAGTGCTGTCACTCCAGAAACAGTTCCAGTAAATGTTGGTGATTCCAAAGGTGCTTTTAAATCTAAATCTGCATTCGAAGCTTTTGTATCCAATGCCGTTTGAGTTGCTGAAGAAACTGGTTTGTTTACATCACTTGTATTGTCTACATCTCCTAATCCAACCATTACCGCTGTCACTCCAGAAACTGTCCCAGTAAATGTTGGTGATTCCAAAGGCGCTTTTAGATCTAAATCTGCATTCGAAGCTTTTGTATCCAATGCCGTTTGCGTCGCTGCAGAAACTGGTTTGTTTACATCACTTATATTGTCTACATCTCCTAATCCAACCATTACCGCTGTCACTCCAGAAACTGTCCCAGAAAATGTTGGAGAGTCCAAAGGTGCTTTTAAATCTAAATCTGCATTCGAAGCTTTTGTATCCAATGCCGTTTGCGTCGCTGCAGAAACTGGTTTGTTTACATCACTTGTATTATCTACATCTCCTAATCCAACCATTACCGCTGTCACTCCAGAAACTGTTCCGGTAAATGTTGGTGATTCCAAAGGCGCTTTTAGGTCTAATAAAGTTTGGCTTAAAGTGATTGATGCTGCTAGATTTGTGGCTAAAGTCGTTTCGGCAGTAGTTGCTCTATTTGTTTCTGTAGTAATTGCAGTTGCATTTATTCCTTCCGCTAAAGTTGCTCTGTTGGTTTCAGTCACCAAATTTGCAGCGATAGTATTTTCAGCAGTTGTTGCTCTGGTAATTTCAGTTGCTAAAGCTGTTGAATTCGATAAAGCACTCGCATCAACGTAGGTTTTTGTCGCTTTTTCTGTTGGGAATTTAACATCTGAATTCGTTGCAAATGTTCCATCAGTACTTTTATTTGCTGTAGCTTCTTTAGTAGCTTCAACTGTTATGGCACGAGTTATTTCAGTGGCTAGATTCGTGGATAAAGTTGTTTCTGCAGTAGTAGCTCTAGTTGTTTCTGTCGTAATTGCAGTTGCATTTACTCCTTCGGCTAAAGTTGCTCTGTTGGTTTCAGTCACCAAATTCGCAGCTATAGTATTTTCAGCAGTAGTTGCTCTGGTCACTTCAGTAGCCAAAGCTGTTGAATTGGATGAAGCACTCGCATCAACATAAGTTTTTGTTGCTTTTTCTGTTGGGAATTTCACATCTGAATTCGTTGCAAATGTTCCATCAGTACTTTTATTTGCTGTAGCTTCTTTTGTGGCTTCTGCTGTTGTAGCACGAGTTATTTCAGTGGCTAGATTCGTAGCTAAAATTGTTTCTGCAGTAGTTGCTCTGGTGGTTTCTGTCGTAATTGCAGTTGCATTTATTCCTTCCGCCAAAGTTGCTCTGTTGGTTTCTGTAACCAAATTCGAAGCGATAGCATTTTCAGCAGTTGTTGCTCTGGTAACTTCAGTTGCCAAAGCGGTTGAGTTTGATGAAGCGCTAGCATCAACATAGGTTTTTGTTGCTTTTTCTGTTGGGAATTTAACATCTGAATTTGTTGCAAAAGTTCCATCAGTACTTTTATTTGCCGAAGCTTCTTTTGTCGCTTCTACAGTTGTAGCACGAGTTATTTCAGTGGATAGATTTGTGGCTAAAGTCGTTTCAGCAGTAGTTGCTCTATTTGTTTCTGTCGTAATTGCAGTTGCATTTATTCCTTCCGCTAAAGTTGCTCTGTTAGTTTCAGCAACCAAATTCGCAGCGACAGCATTTTCCGCAGTAGTTGCTCTGGTTGTTTCTGTTGTAATTGCAGTTGCATTAACTCCTTCGGCTAAAGTTGCTCTGTTGGTTTCAGCAACCAAATTCGAAGCGATAGCATTTTCAGCAGTAGTTGCTCTGGTAACTTCAGTTGCCAAAGCGGTTGAACTTGATGAAGCACTAGCATCAACATAGGTTTTTGTCGCTTTTTCTGTTGGGAATTTCACATCGGAATTCGTTGTAAATGTTCCATCAGTGCTTTTATTTGCTGTAGCTTCTTTTGTTGATTCTGCTGTTGTGGCACGAGTTATTTCAGTAGCTAGATTCGTTGTTAAAGTTGTTTCAGCCGTGGTTGCTCTATTGGTTTCAGTCACCAAATTCGCAGCGATACCATTTTCAGCAGTAGTTGCTCTATTTATTTCTGTCGTAATTGCAGTTACATTTACTCCTTCGGCTAAAGTTGCTCTGTTGGTTTCTGTAACCAAATTTGCCGCGATAGTATTTTCAGCAGTTGTAGCTCTAGTTACTTCAGTTGCCAAAGCTGTAGAATTCGATGAAGCACTCGCATCAACGTAGGTTTTTGTTGCTTTTTCTGTTGGAAATTTCACATCTGAATTCGTTGTAAATGTTCCATCAGTACTCTTATTTGCTGAAGCTTCTTTGGTAGCTTCGGCTGTAGTGGCACGAGTTATTTCAGTGGATAGATTCGTGGCTAAAGTTGTTTCTGCAGTAGTTGCTCTGTTGGTTTCTGTAGTAATTGCAGTTGCATTTATTCCTTCCGCTAAAGTTGCTCTGTTGGTTTCAGAAACCAAATTCGTAGCGATAGTATTTTCAGCAGTAGTTGCTCTTGCAACTTCAGTTGCTAAAGCGGTTGAACTTGATGAAGCACTAGCATCAACATAGGTTTTTGTCGCTTTTTCTGTTGGGAATTTCACATCTGAATTCGTTGCAAAGGTTCCATCAGTACTTTTATTTGCCGAAGCTTCTTTTGTCGCTTCTGCAGTTGTGGCACGAGTTATTTCAGTGGTTAGATTCGTAGCTAAAGTTGTTTCAGCCGTAGTTGCTCTGGTTGTTTCTGTAGTAATTGCTGTTGCATTTACTCCTTCCGCTAAAGTTGCTCTGTTGGTTTCAGTAACCAAATTCGCAGCGATAGTATTTTCAGCAGTAGTTGCTCTTGCAACTTCAGTTGCCAAAGCAATTGAATTCAATGAAGCACTCGCATCAACATAGGTTTTTGTTGCTTTTTCTGTTGGGAATTTTACATCTGAATTCGTTGCAAATGTTCCATCAGTACTTTTATTTGCTGAAGCTTCTTTTGTCGCTTCTGCTGTTGTGGCACGAGTTATTTCAGTAGCTAGATTCGTTGTTAAAGTTGTTTCAGCCGTGGTTGCTCTATTGGTTTCAGTCACCAAATTCGAAGCGATACCATTTTCAGCAGTTGTAGCTCTGGTTACTTCAGTTGCTAAAGCTGTTGAATTGGATGAAGCACTCGCATCAACATAGGTCTTAACTGATTTTACACTTGGGAATTTAATATCCGAATTTCCATCAGTAATTATGTTAGTACTTTTATTTGCCGAAGCTTCTTTTAAATCCAGTGCTAATTTTGAAGCGTCACTAATTGGTTTATTCAAATCTGTCGTGTTATCCACATTCTCTAGTCCTAAATTAGTTTTTGTACCAAGAACTGTAGTTGCATTTGTACCTCCATTTTCAATTGCTACCACACCGGTAACATTAACAGCATTTATTGCCGAGTAAGCAAAAGGAACATAATTGAATGGTTGTTTACTAATTTCCGTAAATGAAGAACAGTCTCCACTAACATTTATACCAACTACCAAACTCTTATCAAGTGAATCCCATGAAATTTTATCAAATGAAGTGGCGTATCCTGAAGTTTGCGTTCCGGTTCCTATAATTAGGTTAACCATTCCGTAAGAATCAGTTTTAGTTCTAATAACTTCCTGATATTCAATATTTGAAAACTCATCAATAAATTTAAACTGCATGCAAATATCCTTGCTGGCCAATGGCAAATTAGAATTATTTAAATCTGATGTTTTAACTCCATTAGGGTTCAAAATTACAGCTTGATACGTTATTCCATTGGTTTGCGCAAAACTCTTAGCGCACAAAAAAAATATAAAAAGTAAAATTATTTTTTTCATGATTAAATTGATTTATAGTGAAATGAATTCAAAATCCGGTTCGATTAGTGTTAAGTGGTAACTTTTTTTTGACAGCAATAAAGCTATCTAAGTTTTATAAAATTAAAGCCAATACTAAATTCTTATGCCGTTCTTCCTTTTCTTAAATACGTCGTAGACCCAATGAATCCTGATTGAATTAAATAATCAAGATTTTTTGAGGAATTATTACAACACGAAAAAAAGGAATAGCATCTAACATCATTAAATGAGTTAGCTACACCTAAATAATACGAATTAGTAAAGAAATCAAAAGGAGTTAAATTTGATTTTCCAAAAGCGGCGTCACAAGCATATTGGGTAAAATTCTTTTCTATTCTGCGGTAAACTTCTTTAGAAAAAACTTGATATGTTGCAATAAGAGTAATAAACAAAAAGTATTTTTTTATCATAGTTTAATGATTTTAGTGAAATAACTAAAGCTTGGAGTATTTAGTCGAACTAGATATTCGGAGACTGGTAATAAAGGAAGTACAATAGTCAGAATCATATTGTCTGCTTTTTTCTTTTGTTCAAATACCAAGCGTCCGCTTAAATCAAAAACGTTGATATTTATTTCTTCGGTAATGACTTTTGAAAATTCAAAGCTCACCGTCTGAACAAATGGATTAGGGAATGTTGTTGCGGTGATCACTTCAGTTGGGTTTGAAGCAATGTATTTGCCCCAAAAACTTTGTTGAAATCCCTGCATGACAACATAATTATTACTGGAAGTTCCTGATATACTTTGTTGACCAATAGTTTGGGTAACTACTATTCCATCTGGTAATTTTTTAGATGTACCCTGTGAAGATAGCATTTGATGATGTAAAACTTGTCCGTGAAAGGTGACGGTAAAAAATATAAGTAAGTACCTCATAAAATTTATTTTAAACAATATTAAACTAAATTAATGTATTTCGTCGATAAAAAATGCCGTTAAACGAAAATACAAGTAATTAGTAAGAACTTTTCAGTTATTAGTAACTCTAAAATCGGAATAAGAAGAAAAGAAAAGCTTCAAATGGGTCCATAAACCCATGCTGTTTTCAACTAAATGGTTTTTAACAATAACCTATTCTTGATTAGAAATGTGTTATTTTTCAGTTTTTAGTAACTTAATAATTCAGCTTTAAATTAAAAACTGTAATTTTAAACGTATAAAAATTAAACAAAAATGCTTTCAAATTTATTTTTCATTATTACTGGTATTATTGGTTTTATAACCACTTTTTTAATTTTTACAAATTATAAATCCAATAGAATAATGAACCTATACATCATTCTATTAATACTTATAATTTCATTACGTTTCTTCTTATCTGGTTTTACCTATTTTATTTTCGATCCATCCTTTAGAAATACTTATTTTAAATATTCAAACCTATCATTAGTCGTAATTCCTATTTGCTATCTGTATTTTAAAAATTTGTCTGAGAATAGAAAGAAAATCAACTCCAAGGAGCTCTTGCATTTTATCTTTCCTGTATCTTTTTTTCTGTTTATAATTAATCGCAATCATTTCTATTTTGATTCTGAAAGGACAGGAGTTATTTTATATGGACTATTTTTTATTTTTGCAATAGTCTATGTTATTTTATGTTTTCGAATACTAAAGACTAAAATTTGGACCCGAAAAGGTGAAATCAAAGTAATTCAAAAGCAAAATAAATTAATTAACAACTGGACACTATTTTTATTTAGTGCTCTTGTACTCACAATATCCAGACTTTTTATATCAATCATCATAGAAATATATTTCGATGAAAGTATCAAAGGACACAGTTACCAATGGATATCGGCTATGATTTGGTTAACCATTTTATTCAAAATATTAATTTCTCCTGAAATTCTTTATGGATATAATGTGTTACACCAAAAGATCAATGAGAATAAAAACAACAATTTAGTATTGAATGATATTTGGAAAATGACTCCTGATATTGAATTAAATAATAGCCAACATTTAATTCTTAAAGAAAAAATAGATCAAAACATTATTAACTACATCAAGGAAATTGAAAGCATATCATTGAAATTTGAATTGTTCAGAAATGCAAATTTGACAATAACTGATTTAGCTAACAGCTTACAAATTCCCAAAAGCCATATTTCGTATTTATTTAAATACCACTCGACAATTTCTTTTTCTGAATATAAAAAAGTAATTCGCATACATGATGCCATCAAACACATTGAGTTAAACTACTTAAAAAATAACACTTTAGATTCCTTATCAAAAAAGGTTGGATTTACTTCATACAATCCGTTTTTTACAAGTTTCAAAGAAATTGCAGGTGTATCTCCATTGGAATATTATAAAATGAATAGAACAGAATTTGAGGAATAAAAAAAGGTTCAACTTATAAAGTTGAACCTTTTTTATGATGAAATAATTAAATCTTATTTCTTATAATACTTCTTGTATTTTGGATACGAAATAGCTCCAAATAAAGTTATTCCTCCAAGAGAATACCAGATCCAACTCAATGAATGCGCTTCTCCACTTGCGTACGAATGCAATCCTACCAAGTGAAAATTCACACCATAATAGGTGAATAAAATAGATATAAAAGCAAACATACTCATCAAATTGAAAATCCATTTTCCTCGTAAAGAAGGAACAAATCGAGCATGAATTACAAAAGCATAGACCATAATACTGATCAAGGCCCAAGTTTCTTTTGGATCCCATCCCCAATAACGTCCCCAACTCTCATTGGCCCATTGTCCGCCCAGGAAGTTTCCAATAGTCAACATAATCAACCCTATCGTTAATGCTAACTCATTGATATAAGTGATTTCCTGAATATTCAAATCCATTTTGGCTTTGTTTTTTTCATTGGTAAACAAAATCAGCAACAATGAAACTGCTCCTAAAATAAATCCTAATGCAAACGGACCATAACTAGCTACAATTACTGCAACGTGAATCATCAACCAATACGAATTTAAAACTGGTTGCAGATTTGCAATCTCCGGATCAATCCAGTTTAGATTTGCAGCCCAAAGAATCATTGCAGTTACAAAAGCTGATGAAGCCACAGTAAGTTTTGATTTTCTGTCGAAAGCCAAACCAAAAAACATGGTAGCCCAAGCAATATATATAATCGATTCATACGCATTACTCCAAGGTGCGTGACCGGAAATATACCAACGGGCAATTAAGCCTACAGTATGCAATGCAAATAATAATCCTATAATAATATGCATTGTATTTACTGTTATAGCTAATACTTTGCGCTCTTTGAAGATTTGCAAAATCGTAAAAAACAACATCAAAATCGCCGCTAAAACATACCAATAAAAAAGTTTATTGAAAACATCATATTTATTATACAGCACTTCTGATGTAATTCTTTCTTCACTTGGTCTCACTTTACTGCCAAAACGTTTTTGGAAACCATTCATACTTTCCAGTAATTCATCGGCAGTTTTATAATCATTAGAAACAGAAGCATTAGCCAATGAACCAAAATACAATGGCAGTACGTTTTTAGTATACGTAGCTTCCATTCCTTTCAATCCCGATTCGTTCAATTCTAAGTAAGAAATCCATTTATTATTTTTATCCTCCGGAATAGGGAAAATTTTTAATATTCGACCGCTTAACGCAGATTCCATCAAATTTACTCTTTTATCTGTTTCGATAAAATCCTTTTCAAATTGATTGGGGTTAGCCGATTTAAATGATTCTTCTAAATATTTAGAAAGTTTATAATTCCCTTTAGCATCAAAGAAAGCTACAAAAGGTGCAAATTTAGCTTTCTTATCAACACCGATTATTTGTCTTAAACTGTCGTTACCTCTTCTTAAATGAATGATTGGAATCTCTATCCAATAACTCGCATACTGAGTTATGGATAAGAAAACTTGGTCTGAATTCATATCATTATAAGAATCGCTTTGACTTACTTTTCGCAACAATTCTGATGAAAACGTATTGATAGGTTTCATTCTACCACCACCGTCTTGAATTACAAGTCTACCAAATTTTGCAGCATGTACTTCTGGAACTTTATATTTAGTAATCAAAGCATTCAGTTCGTCTTGACTGAATACTTTTTTAGTGTGATTGGCATGTGTTGCAGGTGTAGCCTCGGCTTCTGTATGAGCGTGACCTTCATGATCTGCGTGATTGTGTTCTTGTTCTTGCGCGAAACTATTGAAACTGAACAACAAAATCAGAATCGTCAAGAGTTTAGATTTCTTCATTTTTACAACTTCTAATTTGCGTTTAATATCCGCAAAACGAGAATATTTAGTAAACATAATCGCCATCATTGCAAAATACAACATAAAATAACCGCTATACGTAATTGCAGTTCCCCAGAAATCGTGGTTTACAGATAATATTGTTCCTTTTTCATCAGGATCGAAACCCGATTGGAAAAAGCGATATCCATCATAATCCAAAACGTTATTCATAAATATTCTGGCATCAAATGATTCTTTGTCTTGAACAGTAACTTTACTCTCAAATGAAGAATAACTTTTCTCTGTTCCTGGGTATTTCTGCGCAATAAAATCATTCAATTTTATCTTGAATGGCAAAACGTAGGCTTTACTTCCGTAGAAAAAAGTATAATCGATTTTTCCTATTTTCACTGTTTTAGAATCTCCTAATTTACCTTTGGAACCAAGTACTGTAACTGTCTTTTCTTGACCTTCGGCAGAGATTTTTACAGTTAATGCATCTTCATGATTCTTTGCTTTGAAATCATTATCCGATTCATAATCAACAACACCTTTTACCGCAGGATCAGGAAATACAAATCGCATTTCGCCGATAGAATACAGCGAACGCATCATCAATGGTTGTGCATTATCCTTAGTGACTTTACCCTGTAATTTATCAGCCATTCTCATGAAGTTTCCTTCAAAAGGCGTTTGAATCGTATAGGCACTTCCTGTTGTATTGATATTTATGGCTCCATCAGTATATTTATTTAAAGCAAATAATACATTATGAATATTTTGAACTTCACCGTCTTTCAAAAAATGCTCGTGACGACCTCCGTCTCCGGCTTCTACAATTTTTAAAAATACAGTCCCATTAGGATTTGGTTTAATGTATTCTTTGGCACCCATGATGAAGTTTTCATATTCTACTTCAAATGGTGTATCTGCAAATTTACCTGAAATACTGAAATCATTGTTCGTCGCAGGAGAAAGCAATACTTGTTTTTCAAAAACCCTGCGTTTCATTTCTCCTTTATATTCCCCGTCTGCAAAAACAGTCAGGAACGTTTTATCTGAAAAAACTTGATTTTCAGCAGCGCCTTCGCGAATAGGCATCATCCCTTCATAACTGATGTAACGGGTTACAAATGCACCGGCAATAATGAAGATAAAAGATAAATGGAGTAATAAAGTAGCCCATTTTTCTTTTTTCAATAACTGATAACGCTTGATATTTCCAATGAAATTAATCATGAAAAATACATGTATGGCCTCAAACCACCATGAGTTATAAATTAAAATTTTTGCTGTGTCGGTATTGTATTTGCTTTCGATAAAAGTTCCAGTAGCCATGGAAACCGCATATACAATAAATAAAAAAGCCATTAATCGAGTAGAAAACAAAAAAGAAAATATTTTTTTATCCATTTTTAAGGGATTATGTTTTTATAAAAGTGCCACAAAAGTACTTAAAAATGTTGACTTCTATATTCGCACATTTGTTAATTTAATCCAAAATTAAGTAGCTTCATTTTTTGGAATAAAAGTATATTTTAATTGGAGTTACAGTTTATTAGCCAATCCAAAATTGAATAAAACTCTTAATATTTTTTTGCTAATTTTGTCAAATGACTAAAGTAATTATTATTGGTTCAGGAAATGTAGCACAACATTTGATTGCAGCATTTCAAAATTCCCAAAAAATGGGAGCTGAAATCGAATTGGTTCAAGTTTTTTCAAGACAAATAGGAAGCGTCTCTCACCTACTCGATTTAAGTCAGATTACAAATGATTTAGATGCTTTAGCTGAAGCTGATTTGTATATTATTGCGGTTTCTGATGATGCCATTGCTGCCATTTCCTCGCAACTTCCTTTCAAAAATCGCTTGGTGGTCCATACCTCGGGAAGTGTTCCTTTGAATGTTTTGGATGACAATAATCGAAAAGGTGTTTTCTATCCTTTACAGACTTTTACTAAAAACAAGCCAGTAGATTTCAGAACTATTCCAATATGTTTAGAAAGTGAAAATGCAACCGATTATCAATTATTGGATAAAGTGGCCAAATCAATTTCTGATAAAATATTCGCTATCAACTCCGAACAAAGAAAAGCCTTGCATGTTGCAGCGGTTTTTGTCAATAATTTCACGAATCATTTGTACCAAATAGGTCAGGAAATTTGTCAGGAGCATCAGGTTCCTTTTGAAATTTTAAACCCTTTAATTACAGAAACAGCTCAAAAAATAATGTTACTTTCGCCGTCAGAAGCTCAAACTGGACCGGCTAAACGCAATGATACTGCAACTATCGAAGCACATGAAGCTTTTTTATCCGATGGAAACCACCTCGCAATTTATAAAACACTAACACAATCTATACAACATAATGGCAAGAAGTTATAAAGAAATAATGAATGATATTACTACGTTTATATTTGACGTAGACGGCGTACTTACTGACAGTTCTGTTTTTGTAACCAATGAAGGGGAAATTCTTCGTACCATGAATATTCGTGATGGTTATGCTATGAAAGCTGCCGTAGAAAGCGGCTATAATGTTTGTATTATTTCGGGAGGAAGCAACGAAGGTGTGCGCGTTAGATTACGTAATCTGGGAATTACAGATATTCATTTAGGGATACCAAACAAAGTAGAAACATTTGATGAATATACCGATGTTTACAATATCAATCCAGAACACGTTTTGTACATGGGCGATGATATTCCTGATTATCACGTGATGAAATTAGTAGGATTACCCGCTTGTCCACAAGATGCAAGCCCGGAAATCAAAGCTATTTCAAGATATATTTCACACAAAAACGGAGGAAAAGGAGCTGCTCGTGATGTTATCGAACAAGTGATGAAAGCGCAAGGAAAATGGATGGCTCATTTTGATGGGAAACATGATTAATTAGTAATCAGTCGTCAGTTTTTAGTAATCAGTTGCAATGATTATTAAAAAGTAATTTAGTTCTTTTTTTTTCTGAACACTGAATTTTACATAAACCATAAGAACTGACCCCTGAATACTAGATCCTCTAATCTGAATACTGAACACTGAACACTGAACACTAAATATGAAGTTCCTTAAACTAATCCGATACCAGAACCTATTGATGCTTGCTTTTATGCAGCTTATTTTCCGGTATGTTTTTTTTAAATTTCAGAATATTCCTTTGGCATTAGCTGATTGGCAATATGGATTATTGGTTTTATCAACCATTTTTATCGCTGCGGGTGGATATGTCATCAATAATATTTTTGATCAAAACACAGATACTATAAACAAACCGAACAATGTAATTGTAGGCAAAACCATTTCTGAAACCAATGCCTATAATATATACATTGGGCTTACTGTTACTGGTGTAGCTATTGGCTTTTATTTATCAAATGTTATAGTAAAACCGGGCTTTGCGTCTATTTTTATTCTAATTGCCGCGACGCTTTATTTGTATGCTACAAGTCTGAAACAAATGATGATTATTGGTAATGTTATTGTGGCATTGTTGCTTTCTTTTAGTGTGATTATCATTGGGATTTTTGATTTATTTCCAACGATTCATGAAGGAAACCAACAGCAATTGGGAGTTGTTTTTTCTATTCTTTTAGATTACGCCCTATTCACTT
Organism: Flavobacterium sp. 120; assembly: GCF_003633605.1. Taxonomy (NCBI): domain Bacteria; kingdom Pseudomonadati; phylum Bacteroidota; class Flavobacteriia; order Flavobacteriales; family Flavobacteriaceae; genus Flavobacterium; species Flavobacterium sp. 120. The sequence goes on from NZ_RBKZ01000001.1 coordinate 1,900,163, forward strand.
TCTTTCTTAATTTTATGAGAGAAATTGTTAAAGATCTAGAAGATGTTGATGGTGATTACAACCAAGGAATGAACACATTGCCAATTGCAATAGGCAAATCCAGAACTGCAAAAATAGTTTTTGGACTGAGCTTTATTCCTATCCTTTTTATGGTGTATTACATCAATAAATACCTACTTGAGTTAGTGTTTACAACTGTATATTTATTGCTTTTTGTCGTGGGACCATTGTTTTATTTCACCGTAAAAATTTGGACTGCAAAATCCAAAAAAGAGTTTCATGCGCTGAGTTTGCTGTTAAAATGGATTCTGTTATTTGGAATTCTGTCTGTTGTTGTTATAAGTTTAAATATAAAATACAATGCTTAAAAATAAATTAAAAAAATACACTTTAATTCTGGCTTCGGGTTCACCAAGACGCCAGCAATTCTTCAAGGATTTAGACTTGGATTTTGAAATTCGATTGAAAGAAATTGAAGAAATTTATCCTCCAGAATTGAAAGCAGAAGAAATCACTAATTATTTAGCTGTATTGAAAGCAAGCGCTTTTGAAGGAGAGTTAAAATCGAATGAAATTCTGGTAACCAGCGATACCATCGTTTGGCATAACAATACCGCTTTGGGTAAACCAAAAAATGAGCAAGATGCCTTTGAAATCTTAAAATCATTATCAAATACAACGCACGAAGTAATCACTTCTGTTTGTTTTAAAACCAATGAAAAAGCGGATGTAATGCACGAAGTTACCAAAGTTACTTTCAATGAATTAAGCGACGAATCGATTCGTTATTATTTAGACAACTACAAACCTTATGATAAAGCCGGAGCCTATGGTATCCAGGAATGGATTGGTTTTATCGGCGTTTCAAAAATTGAAGGTTCCTATGCAAATGTGATGGGAATGCCTACGGATAAAGTATATGAATATTTAAGTAAATTAGCATAATTAAATTATGGATATGGCCTTTTTTCAAGAATACACAAGAGAACTGATTGCAACTGGAATTCTGGGAATTTTGCTGATATTATTCCGTATTCTTTCTACAAAACTGGTTCGAAGCTATGCAAAATCGAATCAAACGCTGGAACACAGAACCAATTTAGTGATTAAATACATTCATTTATTCATCAATATTTTGGTGGTTATTGCCTTAATAATCATTTGGGGAGTTCAGACCAAAGATATTTTTATTGCACTCTCGTCTATCACAACTGTTGTGGGTGTTGCGATGTTTGCCCAATGGTCAATTTTGAGTAACATCACATCTGGTGTTATTTTGTTTTTTTCTTTTCCGTTTAAAATTGGTGACGTAATAAAAATCCATGATAAAGATTTCCCCATTGAAGCAGAGATTGAGGATATTGGAGCTTTTCATGTGTATTTAAAAACTATCGATGGAGAAAAAATCATTTACCCTAATAATCTGCTCTTGCAAAAAGGGATTTCGATACTGAAAGACCATTTTGATGATAAAGAATTCATGGATTAATCAGCATTTTATAAAAATATAATTATCAATTCATTCTATTTTGCAAATCGATTGATTAAAAGTGATAATTTTACAACTATTGATGAGAAATATATAATACTTTAATTTCTTTAATTCTTCATATTTGTCAATTAAAAACAGTACGATTCAGGATTGAATGGTAAATGCGTTATTTAAAAAATAAGAAAATATGAATGACATCTTAAAATTTCCGTTTTATGCCAAACTAACCCTGGTTTTATTGGGTTTAATAGCGCTTACTTTTATATTTTATATCGGTCAGGATATTTTGGTTCCCATAATGATGTCGTTTTTATTTGCTATTTTATTGTATCCTATCGTTCAATTTTTTAAATCAAAACTCTATTTTCCGCATGTTTTGGCGGTAATGTTGGCAGTAATTTTATTTGTGTTGATTTTCATTGGACTCTTTGTTTTTCTATCATTTCAAATTAGTGATTTTGCAGCTGATTTTGATAAAATTGAAAAAAACATCAACATTCATCTCCGAAATATTCAAGGATTTATCAGAGACAATTTTCATTTAAGTTCTTGGGAACAGAAGCAATATATTGATACCGCTACTGAGGATTCCATGGAAAAAGGAAAAGAGTTGATTGGTACTACTTTAATGTCGTTTACGGATACTTTGGTAAATTTGACATTGATACCTATTTATACTTTTTTAATTCTTTTATACAGAACTCATTTTTTACTGTTTTTATCCAAGTTGTTCAAAAAAGAAAACCATGAACAATTGAAAGATATCTTGACAAACATAAGAGTGGCCATCAACAGTTACATCGTGGGTTTAATCATTGAAATGATTTTAGTCTCAACAATGACAACACTTGGATTTATGGTTATAGGTGTGAAATACGCTATTTTGCTGGGAATTATAACCGGAATCTTAAATCTGATTCCTTATATAGGAATACTTTTTGCAGGAGTGCTAAGTATTGTGGCTTCGCTAACTGGTTCTCCGGATTTATCTATAATTGTTGGTGTAATTGTGATTACCATAATTGTTCAGTTAATTGATAATAACATTCTAGTTCCTTTGATTGTAAGTTCCAAAGTAGAAATAAATGCGTTTGTATCGATTATTGGAATTATCATAGGTGGCGCAATTGCGGGAGTTTCCGGTATGTTTTTAGCACTTCCAATTCTCGCGGTCCTTAAAGTAATTTTTGATAGAATTGAATTTTTAGAACCTTGGGGATACCTGATGGGAGATCATTTACCAAAAACGTATACCTGGCATAATATTAAATTACCGTTGTTTGATTCTGAATCAACACCAAAGAAAACTATCATCAAAACCGATATTGTAGTTCCGGTTTTTACTGAAACAACAACTGAAAAAGAAGCTAATAAAACCAATGAATAGTTTCTAAAATAGTATATTCGACTATTCAAATTCTGAATTATGTTAATTCGAACTCATACTAAAAGATTTTTTCTTTTGTTTCGTTAACAATGTTTAAAATTATTTTTTTATCATGTTTAAAAAACAAAGACTGGTTCTAATTATTTTGATTTTCTGCTGCTATCAGATTTCTTTTTCTCAAGTAGACAAAAAGGAAAAAGATTCTTCAGGGATGTATAAACAAATCCAGACCTATTCCAAGAAAAATAAATTTACTAAACTTCTTCATAAATTAGTTTTCAGACCTGTTAATGTAAAAACCAAAAAGAAAAAAATAGTTCCGAAAAAATTCAAAGACTTTGAAGGGAAAATTATCCGAAACATCAATATTGTCACTTTAGACCCTTTTGGTTATTCCGAAATTGACACTACAAAAAAAGCTAGAAATTGGGCTGAGCGAACCGGAAACAGAATTCACATTAAAACGAACAGACTTGCCATTAAGAATTTATTGCTTATCAAAAAAAACAAGCCTTTAGATTCCTTATTGGTAAAAGAATCTGAGCGTTTAATACGAACACAACGCTATATCAGCCGTGTGGATGTAAGCCCGCAATTGATTCAAAACAATAAGGATTCCGTAGATATTTACATTCGGGTTTTAGATTCTTGGAGTATAATTCCAAAAGGTTCCATATCAAGTTCCAGAAGCAGTTTTGAACTGAACGACAGAAACATTCTGGGTTCCGGTCATGAATTTAATAATGAATTCAGAAACAGATTCAGTGATGGAAAAAATGCTTATCGCGTAGCCTACACGATTCCAAATTTCAAAAATACATTCATTAAAACCACTGTAAATTATCGTATAGATTTCGACGATTATTATGGTAAAAGTATCAATATTGAACGCCTGTTCTATTCTCCATTTACAAAATGGGCTGGCGGAATCTATTTTGACAAACAGTTTAGAAAAGATACACTTCCTGATAGTAATGCCGCTTTTGCTTACCAAAATTTCAAATACAACTCACAGGATGTATGGTTTGGTCGTGCCTTTAGGATTTTTAAAAGTAATACGGAGAGTGACAGAACTACAAATTTAGTAGTTGCCGGTCGGTTTTTGAATGTAAAATATCTGGAGAGTCCAACAATTGATTACGATCCCAATGATTTTTATTCTGATGAAAAATTTTCGCTAATCGGAATTGGAATCACCTCCCGAAAGTTCGTTCAAGACAGCTATATTTTCAAGAATGGAATTATAGAAGATGTACCCATTGGAAAAATATTTGGAATAACTTCGGGCTATCAACATAAAAACAATCAAGGACGTTACTATCTAGGAGCTCGGGCAGCTTTTGGAAATTTTTACAAATGGGGATTTCTAAGTGCCAATTTTGAACTGGGTACTTTTTTTGAAAAATCAAACACGAAACAGAATGCTTTTTCTTTTCAAGCTAATTACTTTACTAATTTGATGAGCATTGGGAAATGGAAATTGCGACAATTTGTTAAACCTCAATTAATTATTGGTTCCAATCGCGTAAATGTTATAGGTGACCAACTTAATATTAATGAAAATTACGGAATTCAAGGATTTAATAGTGCAAATTATGGAACTGAAAAAGCAATCCTAACGTTGCAAACTCAAGCCTATGCACCATGGAATCTTTGGGGATTTCGATTAAACCCTTATTTTAACTATTCAATTGCTATGCTGGGAAATCCTGAAAAAGGATTATTGGAAAATAAAGCATATTCCAAAATTGGGATTGGGTTAATAATAAACAATGATTTTTTAGTATTTAGCTCTTTCCAAATTTCACTTTCGTACTATCCCTCCATACCGGGTAATGGTGAAAATATTTTCAAAACCAACTCTTTTGAAACTACTGATTTTGGCTTTCAGGATTTTGAATTAGGCAAGCCACGTACGGTTATTTTCAAATAACAAACGTTAATCCGGTAATCTTAATTTTGAACAAAACCAATCTAAAGGCTTAACTTTAAAAACATTAAAGTAAAAAAATAATTCAATAGTGTAAATTATATAATTTAATATCATAATTATATAAGATTACATCTGTTAATTTTACTTACTTTTATATTATAATAAATTAATAACTAAAACTCTAAAAGAAATGAAAAAAGTCACCTTTTATTTAATGATGATGGTATTATCATTAAGTGTTGTTCCAACTCAAATGTTAGCTGTAGAAAAAAATCCAACTTCGGTTTCAAACAACCCAAAAGAAGTTCCTGCTGAAGTTAAAGTATTGCTTAATCGTCTAGACGAAATAAAAGCAATGGATAAATCTTCTTTGAATTCTTCAGAGAAAAAAGAATTAAGAAAAGAAGTACGTGCCATTAAAGCCGAATTAAAATCTACAGGAAATGGTGTATACTTATCTGTAGGTGCAATTATAATAGTTATCCTTTTATTGATCCTTTTATTGTAAATAAATTTATAACTGTAGAAAAAGGAAACGAGCCTTCGTTTCCTTTTTTTATGAAGTAAAATAACACAATAAAATGTTAAATATATGATATTGGCACAATTGTTGGCTTTATCATAAAGAGATAAAATAGTAACTAAAAATTACTATCTATTAATTACTAATTAAAATTTTGAAAAATGAAAACATTAAAATTAATCATCGCAGGAATTATACTTTTTGCATCCACAAATACGATGCAAGCACAAGTTTCGGTAAATGTAAATATAGGTACTCCACCAGCTTGGGGTCCCGCTGGTTATTCAGCTGTAGATTATTATTATTTACCGGATATTCAAGCTTATTATGATATCAGAGCCACACAGTTTATTTATTTTGGTGGAGGAAAATGGATTCGTTCCAGAAATCTACCTAATCAATACAGAAACTATAACTTGTACAATGGTTACAAAGTAGTCTTAAACGATTATCATGGTTCAAGACCATACAGTAACTTTAATACCCATAAAGTAAAATATTACAAAGGATACAAAGGTAAACCACAAAAATCTATCGGTTCTAATCGTGGGAATAATAACAAAGTATACCAAAGTAACTGGAATAAAGGGAACGGAAACGGAAATAATGGGAACGGAAACGGGAACAAAGGTGGAAAAGGGAATAATGGAAATGGAAAACATTAATACCGATTTCATATCATTAATAAAGAGAGTCTCAGCAATGAGGCTCTCTTTTTTTTAGCACGTTAATCCTTAATTAAATGTTAACTTTTTCGTTTTGGCACAGTTGTTGATTTTATTCAAAAAGCATCGTAATAACGAGCTATTATAAAAAAATTATTACTAATTAAATATTTGAAAAAATGAGAACATTAAAACTAATCGCCGTAGGAATTATCCTTTTTGCATCAAGTACTATACATGCACAAGTCTCAGTAAGTTTAAACATAGGCACAGCTCCATCTTGGGGACCGGTAGGATATGCAGAAGCAGAATATTATTATTTACCAGATGTAGAAGCTTATTATGACGTAAGAGCCACACAGTTTATTTATTTTGGTGGAGGAAGATGGATACGTTCAAGATACCTACCAAACCAATATAGAAACTATGATTTATATGGTGGATACAAAGTAGTATTAAACGATTATCATGGTTCAAGACCTTACAACCATTTCAAAAGTCATAAAGTAAAATATTACAGAGGATATCATGGAAGAGAACAAAGAAATATAGGATATAACAATAACCGTAGAGTATATGTAAACCAAAGAGGAAATGATAATCATAGAAGATATGATAATGATAACCGTAGAGAATATAAAAAACATGATAACCGAAATGGACATGGAAATGGTCGTGGTAACGGAAACGGACGTGATAGAGATTAATCACAATATTATTTAAAAGAGAGAGGGAACCTAAATGGGTTTTCTCTCTTTTTTTTATTATTAAAGAAAACCCAAAACATTTCAGAAGAAATTATTTAATTCCTACATTTGAAGTTACTGCAAATTAAATTTTAAAAAATGCAAAAAAAATACGTATCAGCTATTCTAATCTTTCTTTTATGTTGCCAAATAACAATTGCGCAACAACCCCAAAAACCAAATTCTGTTGAAATTTACAATCAAATCCAAAAGCTTAATTTTCTTGGTTCGGTACTTTATATAGCAGCACATCCTGATGATGAAAATACCCGATTAATTTCTTATTTATCCAATGAGCAAAAAGCCCGAACGGGATATTTGTCTTTGACTCGCGGTGATGGTGGTCAAAACTTAATAGGCACACAATTGCGGGAATTATTAGGTGTAATAAGAACCCAAGAACTTATTGAAGCTAGAAAAGTTGATGGAGGAGAACAATTTTTTTCTCGTGCCAATGATTTTGGATTTTCGAAAAACCCAACAGAAACATTAGCCATTTGGGATAAAGAAAAAGTATTGGCAGACGTTATTTGGGCCATCCGAAAATTTCAACCCGATGTAATTGTCAACAGGTTTGATCATCGATCTCCAGGAACTACACACGGTCATCATACTTCATCGGCAATGTTGAGTGTAGAAAGCTTTGAACTGGCCAACGATCCAACTATTTTTCCGGAACAATTACAATTTGTAAAACCTTGGCAAACCAAACGCCAGTTTTTTAATACTTCTTGGTGGTTTTATGGAACTATCGAAAAATTTAATGCTGCCGATAAAAAGAATTTAATTGCCCTGCAAACTGGAGTTTATTATGCCGGATTAGGAAAATCAAATCAAGAAATAGCAGCATTAAGCCGCAGCCGTCATCAATCGCAAGGTTTTGGAAGCACAGGAGCGCGTGGTGAAGAAACAGAATATTTAGAGTTTATAAATGGAGATGCTTTAAAAGAAAAAAAATCTCTTTTTGAAGGAATTGACACCTCTTGGAACCGAGTAAAAGGAGGAAAAGCTATAGGAGAATTATTAACAACTATTGCAGCGGAGTTCAACCACAATAATCCTTCGGCAAGTATTCCAAATTTGGCGAAAGCCTACGCTATGATGAAAGCTTTGGATGAAAATCACTGGGCACCATTGAAATCCGCAGCCATAAAAGAAATTATAGCAGCCTGTTCCGGTTTGTATCTTGAAGCCGTAGCCCAAAATCAGGAAGCGACTCCCGGTAGCACTATAAAACTGAAACTTGAAGCCATTAACCGAAGTTCAGCGCCAATACAATTAGTGAGTGTGACCACTTTACCCGAACAAATAAGCACTCCTCAAAACCGCGAATTAAAAAATAATGTTCTAAACAACATCAACTTAGATTTAAAGTTACCCGAATCAATTAACTACACACAACCGTATTGGTTAAGAGAAAACGGAACCGTGGGAATGTATGCCGTAAATCAGCAACAAAATATAGGAATTCCGGATATTATTCGGGAAGCTAAAGTGGTCTTTAACGTTCAAATCAACGGAATAGAAATACCATTTGAGCGAACTGTAATTTATAAATACAATGATGATGTAAAAGGCGAAGTGTATAATTATCTCGACATCGTTCCTGATGTTACCACTTCAATTCTGGACAAAGTATTGCTTTTTAAAGATACCAAAATCAAGTATGTAGGTGTAAAAATCAAAGCTGGTAAAGATGCCGTAAAGGGAAATCTGCAGCTTGAACTTCCTCAAAACTGGGGTGTTTCTCCAAAATCGATTCCTTTTAACATCCAAAAAAAGGGAACGGAACAAGTTGTTTATTTTGAGGTAACTGCGCCAAATAAATCTGAAGAAGCCGTGGCCAAAAGCGTGGCGATAATTGACAATAAACGATTTGACAAAGAACAAATCATCATTAATTATGACCACATCACCAAACAGCAAGTTTTAAAATCAGCTGAAGCCAAATGCATCAAAACAGATTTAAAAACGAATGAAGAACGAATTGCATATATTATGGGTGCCGGAGACGAAGTTCCTAGTAGCTTGACTCAGTTGGGATACACCGTTACACTGCTTAAACCTGAAGAAATAACTCCTGAGAAATTAGAAAATTTTGATGTAGTTATGACTGGTGTTCGTGCTTATAATACCGTTGCTGCATTAGCGAATAAGCAAAATATTCTTTTTGATTTTGTAAAAGGAGGAAAAACAATGCTCGTTCAATACAATACTGCTGGTGATCTCGTAACCGAAAATATCGCGCCTTATCCATTAAAACTGTCCCGCGACCGTGTAACGGAAGAAGATGCCGAAGTCCGATTTTTAGCACCAAACCATCCCGTTTTGAATTTTCCTAACAAAATCACTTCTAAAGATTTTCAAGGTTGGAAACAAGAGCAAGGATTGTATTACCCAAGTGAATATGACAAAGCCTTCACTCCTATTCTATCATCCAATGATAAAGGAGAAACTCCAAAAAATGGGGCTTTACTAATTGCTCCTTACGGAAAAGGACACTATATTTATACGGGCTTAAGCTTTTTTAGAGAATTACCCGAAGGCGTTACCGGTGCGTATAAATTAATTTCCAATATCATTTCACTAAAATCATCTGAAACTATTCCTCCACAAAAAATCAAGCCTTAACCCAATCTAAAATGGAAACAAAAAAAATAAAAACCTGGAAGAAAAATTATACCTGGGTACTTGTAGCCAATGCAATATACATCCTGATCTTTTGTCTCATCATGAAATTATACTCTTAAATTATGCAATTATTTGATTGGGTTATACTCATAGTTACTTTATTGTTCATCGTAATTTACGGTGCTTGGAAAACTAAAGGAAGTAAAAATGTTGAAGACTTTATTCTGGGTAGTAATGAAACACCTTGGCACATTGTGGGACTTTCTGTTATGGCAACACAAGCCAGTGCAATTACATTTCTTTCCACTCCAGGACAAGCCTATCATGACGGAATGGGATTTGTACAATTCTACTTTGGATTGCCAATTGCTATGGTGGTAATTTGCGTCACCTTTATCCCTTTATACCACAAATACAAAGTATATACGGCTTATGAATACCTCGAAAAAAGATTTGATTTAAAAACCCGTTCCCTTGCTGCCATTCTTTTCTTGTTCCAAAGAGGTTTAGGAACTGGATTGACCATTTATGCGCCAGCAATTATTTTGTCAGCAATATTAGGTTGGAATCTTACGTACATGAATATTATTATTGGTGTATTGGTTATCATTTATACTTTTTCGGGAGGAACAAAAGCGGTCAATGTAACTCAGAAACAACAAATGTTTGTGATTATGTCGGGAATGCTAATCACCTTTTTTCTGATATTGCATTATTTACCTAATGATATGACATTTACCAGTGCGTTGCATATCGCTGGCGCAAATGACAAAATGAATATTGTCAATTTTTCTTTTGATCCGGAAGAAAAATATACTTTTTGGAGCGGAATTACAGGAGGTTTTTTCCTAGCATTAGCTTATTTTGGAACTGACCAATCGCAGGTAGGGCGTTATTTATCAGGGAAATCAGTTCGGGAAAGTCAAATGGGGCTAATTATGAACGGACTTTTAAAAGTACCAATGCAGTTTTTCATATTACTTACCGGAGTTATGGTTTTTGTTTTTTTCCAATTCAATCCTGTTCCGTTAAATTTTAATCCAAACAACAAAGCCATGATTGAAAAATCGGCTTACAAAGGTGAATACAATGCTTTGGAGAAAAAATTAGGCGATTTATCCGAAGATAAAAAAGTAATTAATCTGTTGTATATTGATCAGCTCAATCAAGATTATGACAATCCAATCCTTCGAAAAGAATTAGTGGCTTTGTCCAATAAAGAAAAAGATTTAAGAGATCGGGCTAAAGAAATAATCCTGAAAGCCGATAGCAACAGTGAAACCAATGATAAAGATTATGTGTTTTTCCATTTTATCCTTAATTATTTACCCAAAGGACTTATTGGTTTGTTGTTGGCCGTTATCATTTCAGCCGCCATGTCTTCTACCGCTTCAGGACTGAATGCATTGGCATCTACAACCGCAATTGATATTTACAAACGGAATGTAAAAGAAGAAAAATCAGAAAGACATTATCTGTATGCTACAAAATTCTTCACCTTATTGTGGGGAGTTATTGCAATACTTTTTGCGTGTATTGGAACGTTGTTTGAAAATTTAATTCAATTGGTAAACATCATTGGATCCATATTTTACGGAACTGTATTGGGAATCTTTTTAGTTGGTTTTTACATACACAAGGTACAATCCAAAGCTATTTTTTACAGTGCCGTAGTAAGTCAGATTACTATTTTCATCATATATTATTACGCCATTTATATTTTCCCAAGCGGAGAAGAAAAATTGGGTTATTTATGGCTTAATTTCATTGGAGCAATGTTAACGATTGTTATTTCGTTGCTGTTACAATGGACTATTTTCAGAAAACAGAAAGCAATTGCAGCCTAAATAAAAATTGTAAAACAAATTATTGTTTTAGTTTTTAAAAACTATTAACCTCAGATTCACAGACTTTTATATTGATAATCTGTGATTCTGCGGTTATTTTTTTAGCTTATGAATGTTGCTTATTTAACTTCTTCTATTGAGAAAATGTCACCTACCTCGGAAACGAGCGATAGCGAACTGGCGAAGCAATGATAATTCTATGAATACTTTATTCGCAACCATTTAATAAATTATACAGTCCAAAAATTTCAAAAAAAATCCCGTCTCGATAATCAAGACGGGATTTTTTTGTAAAACAGTTAGAATAATTAGTTTTTACTCCACTCTGCAATACTGTCTTTATTCATTTTTACGTAATCTTGGTTTTTAGCAATTTCAGCCGCTGCAAGAGATAATTTAGCCGTTTCGATAGCGCCTTTTTTATCTCCAAGTTTTGCTTGAATCAGTGACTTCAATCTGTTGTACCAAAATGGTTTGTCTTTAGACATATCCAACGCTTTGTTTACATAAACCAATGCTTTTGCATTGTCACCATTTGATTGAAACAAAAATTGAGCAGCAGAAAAATAATCTGCTCCAGTTGGTCCCGCTAATGCTTTCTCGATATTAGCCGTTGCTTTTTGTTGTGTAGGTACTTCAAATTTTACAGCTGCATATGAGTTCTCCCAGTATATTTCTAAAAATGCAAAATTGTTGTCTAAACCTCCAATTCCAATAGTGAAAGTTTCCACACTTTTATTCAAAGTTTCTGGTTTAACAGTAGCTCTAAGCGCCACATTTTCTTCTTTCCACTCTTCTGGATTCCCCCAGTTATCAGTAGTTTTATAAAATATTATTTCCCAGCTTTCTATTTTTGGAATAGTGTACAAAGAATATTTTCCTTTTTTCAAGGTTTTACCATCAATAACAACATCGTCGCTAAAAGATACGGTTGTATTTTCATTAGCTCCAGTTCTCCATACTTTTCCAAAAGGAATCAAGTTACCAAAAACAGCTCTTCCTTTTGCGCTTGGTCTTGAATAATTAATCTCAACATCTGTCAAACCTACGGCTTGCATGATTGTCGATTTTGGACTTGACTGAGGTGTTTTTACTTGTGCCTCAATGGTGAAATTTGCTATAATAATGGCAAATACAATGATTATTTTTTTCATGTTTTAAATTTTTATGATTTCCAAATTTACAAATTCAGTGGCTTTCAAATGTTAATTATTCCTTAATTTAGAATCAATATTCTTAACAGCATCAAAACCTAATTCATTAAAATGATTAATAACAAAATCTGCTTCTGATAAATCTTGCGCCTCAGAGTGAATACTGTTGTAACCTACACACAAAATTCCAGCAGCTTTAGCCGCTTTTATCCCATTCGTGCTGTCTTCAATGACGATACAGCTTTCTTTTGGTGCAATTGATAAACTTGCTGCATGTTCAAAAATAGCAGGATGTGGTTTCGATTTAGGAAAATCTTCCCCGCTTACCACGTGCGTAAAATAGTCATGTAACTTAAATCTGGAAAACACACGTTCAATAGTAACTTTGGATGCCGAAGAAGCCAGAATCAACTGCATGCCATTTTGATGCAATTCTTTAATAAGATTTTCAACACCTTGCAGTAATTCTAAATCAGCTTTACTATCAAAAGCATCATTAAAGATGTTCCGTTTTCTTTGAATTAAATCTTCTACTTCCTGTTCAATCACAAAAACCTCTTTCAATTTCTGAAACGTATTTCGAGTAGAAAAACCGGTAAATGAAGTATACATTTCCTCTGTAACAGTAATATTTAATTCCTCGAATTGTTTGAAATAAGCATAACGGTGTACGGGTTCAGTGTCGACAATTACACCATCCATGTCAAAAATTACGGTTTGTATCATTTTTTTTAGATTATTAAACTTTTTAGATTTTAAGACTGTTTATTTTTTAGAACTGAACACTGACCTCTATTTTTTAAGTAAATAGCGAATCACGGTTTCTGCGGCATACAAACCAAATAACCCTGGCATGTAACTATTGGTTCCATAAAATGATTTTTTAAAATTGGATCCATCAGTCATTTTCAAACTCGTTTCGTCCTGAATCTCAGAAGAAAAAACCACTTTCAATTTATCAATTTTCACTTCTTTCAATCGTCTTCTGATGGTTTTAGCAAAGTAACAATTCACGGTATTGGTAATATCCGTCACTTTCACTTTTGAAGCTTCCATTTTTCCGCCAGCGCCCATACTGCTGATGATTTTTACTCTTTTTCGCTTGGCACCAATAATCAAATTCAACTTTGGAGTCACACTATCAATGCAATCCAAAACATAATCAAATTCCTCTGAAACAATCTCGAAAGCACGCTCAGGCGAAAGAAATTCCTGTACGCGAGTCAATTTTAATTCTGGATTGATGTCCATTAATCGATCACCGACAATAGTCACTTTGGGTTGCCCTACTGTCGAATGTAAAGCGGGCAATTGTCGGTTTATGTTTGTAATATCAACTACATCGCCATCAACAATAGTCATGGTACCCACTCCTGCTCTTGCCAAAAATTCGGCAGCGAAAGAACCAACACCGCCCAATCCTACAACCAATACATTTGCATTTTTCAAATTATCTAAACCTTCTTTTTTGAATAAAAGTTCGGCTCTTTCTGTCCACTCTGCCATAATAAAAGTTTATTTGTTTATTTGGTTATCTGTTTATTTGATTAAAAACAGTGTTAAAATTACTACTCACTAGTTTCTGTATTTCTTTGACTGAAATTCCTTTGTATTTTGCTGCCAATTCATAAACTGCCTCAATTCCCTCTTCAACCGTATCCGTTTCCAGAAAAAATCGATTATCAGGAACGCTTTTAAAAACCGTTTCTAATTCCTTATTTAGCAATAAATATTTTCCAAACGAAATATAAAATCCATTGTCCAGTAATTGTTTAGCAACTTGAGCATTTTTTGAAAACCCATGAATCAGCATTGGAACCGTAATATTCATCTTTTTCTTAATGGCAATCAATTCCTGAAAAGCCGCAACACAATGTATCACCACTGGTTTTTGATATTGCTGCGCCAAAAGCAAATGCTTTTCGAAAACCATTTGTTGCAATTCCATTGGAATATCGATGCGTTTATCCAATCCACATTCGCCTACAGCGAGACAATTTGCCTCTTGTAATTTACTTTCGATTATAGCCAAATCAGCTTCTAGTCGTTCTTCAACGATAAACCACGGATGAATCCCGATAGAATAATACGGAATTGTGGCATCAAATTCCTGTGGATATTGATTCACTAATTCCAACACATTGGGCTGATTAGTCCATTTATGCGTATGCAGATTAAAGAATTCCATTAGTCGTGAAACTTTTTAACCCCAGCTTTTATTTCAATATTCAAATCGTTTTCCAATGGTACTTTTGGACAGGAATATTTATGATTATAAGCGCAATACGGATTGTATGATGTATTGAAATCAATCACAATCGTATCTCCTTTTGGGATTCTTAAATCGATATATTTACCGCCAATGTAGCTTTCCTTGCCTGAAGTCAAATCTGAAAACGGCAGAAATAAATAGTCTTTATATTCTTCTTTTTTCGAAAGCTCGATATTCTTGTACACATTCAGTTTCAAATCCCGACCATCAATTGTAAAAGAAAGTTCGCCATATTTTACATACAATGGTTTTCTGTCTGTTGACGTTTTCATTTCAAAAGGTTTCTCGTTTTCTGTTCTAACAAATGTAGCTGTCACAAAAAACTTCCCGTCAACAGGATAAAAATCAAGTGTTTTGAATTCCGCTAAATCTTCTGCAGTCAAAGGACTTGTCTTTGCATCCGCATATTCTGTATTTAATTCCTTTTGAAATTTGGCCACAGCCGAAACGTCAAATTGTTCTTGGCCAAAGCCAAAATTCAATTGTACCAAAAGCAATAAAGTAAATAGCGTTCTCATATTTATAATTTTTTGACTATCCGTTATTAATAACAATCGAAATTTTGTTGGTCTTAAAAAAATAAAGTTATTTTCTCTTGAACCATTAAGAAGTTAAGCTTCATTAAGGATAAAAAACTTAATTTTCTTAATCTCTTAATGGTTAAAAAAATAAAATAAAAATTTTTGTCTGCTTAGCGGACAATCATATATAATTTTATGCAAAAATAGTTTAAAAGTTACTAGGACACAAAGACGCATCGGTACAAAGTTTTCTACCTTTGTGAAATTATAACTTTAGATATGCTCAAAACTGCTTTTCAACGCTACATAAATAATTTCAGAGGATTTACAAGAGAAGTTTGGATTCTTACGCTGATTACATTTATCAATCGTGCCGGTACGATGGTTTTGCCTTTTTTATCCAAATATTTAAAAGAAGATTTAAATTTTTCCTATGCACAAGTCGGATGGATTATGGTCGCTTTTGGTTTTGGTTCTATGTTAGGATCTTGGCTTGGCGGGAAATTATCCGATAAAATAGGTTTTTATAGAATCATGGTTTTCAGCTTATTCACCAGCGGAATATTGCTGTTTTTAGTACAATACGTACGAACTTTTTGGGGATTGTGCTTTGCAATGTTCTTCATTATGACCGTTGCCGATATGTTTCGTCCCGCCATGTTTGTATCTCTGGGCACGTATGCGAAACCTGAAAACCGTACCAGAGCATTGACTTTAGTTCGATTAGCAGTTAATTTAGGATTTACTGCAGGACCAGCTTTGGGAGGATTAATCATTATGAATTTAGGCTACAGCGGATTATTTTGGGTAGATGGAAGTTCCTGTATTGTATCTATTTTGATTTTTACATTATTCGTAAAAGAACGCAAAAAACCAGCCGATTTGAATACGGCAGATAGCGAAACCGAAATACCTGCTTCCGTTTTCAAAGACAAGATATTCTGGATTTTTCTCTTTATCTGTTTTATAACGGCAATGCTTTTCTTTCAACTTTTTACCACTTTACCATTGTATCACAATGAAAAATTTGGACTGACTGAATTTCAAAGCGGACTTTTATTATCATTAAACGGAATGTTGATTTTCTTTTTGGAAATGCCAATCGTGAGTATCAGCCAAAGAAAAAACATCGATAAACTCAAAATTATTCTTTGGGGTTCGCTGCTAATGTCTATTAGTTTCTATGTTTTAATGATTAATATTTGGGCTGGAATATTAATTGTGAGTATACTTTTTATCACTTTTGGAGAAATGTTCATCTTCCCTTTTTCCAATTCTTTCGCTTTAAGCCGAGCACCAAAAGGTCACGAAGGTCGCTATATGGCTTTGTTTACAATGAGTTTCAGCTTAGCGCATATTGCGAGTTCCAAAACCGGACTGGAAATCATTGCAGTATTTGGCTACCAAACCAATTGGTTTGTCATGGGAAGTTTAGGAATTCTTTCGGTTGTCGGTTGCATTTGGTTGCAAAAATTAATCCAACAGGAAAACAAATAGTTTCCTATTTACAGGTATGATTTTGATGATTTTATGCTAAAAAAAATTGATTTTGGCATGAAACCTGTTTTTTTATTTAATTAACTATATTTTTAGTTGTGTAACTAAAAATATAGTTGTAAGTTTGATTCAAATAAAAAAAATCATGCAAAAACTGACGAACAAAGAAGAAGAAATCATGCACATTTTATGGAAGCTCAAAAAAGCATTCGTAAAAGAAGTCATGGCAGAAATCACAGAAGAGCAACCTCATTATAACACGCTTTCTACTATTGTGCGCAATCTGGAAGAAAAAGGTTTTGTATCTCACAATGCCTTTGGGAACACGCACCAATACTATCCTATCGTGAGTTTAGAAGACTATAGAAAACGCTTCATGAACACGGCAATCGATAATTATTTCAACAGCTCCTATAAAAACATGGTCTCCCATTTTGCCAAAGAAGAGAAAATTTCTGCGGCCGAATTACGTGAGATTTTGGCAATGATAGAAACTCAAAAAGAAGAAAAATAATCCTTCTTTAAAAAAACAACTCCAGAATAAAATCAAGAATCGTATGGAAGCATTATACATTTACCTTATCAAATCCAGTGGATTAATCGCACTGTTTTATTTGGCTTATTATTTTATGTTGCGAAAAGAAACCTTTTTCACCAGTAATCGTTGGTTTCTCTTATTGGGTTTATTCACTTCTGTGGTTTTGCCTTTAATCGTTTATACCAAAATAATAATGGTAGAATCAAGCTCCAAGAATATTGATTGGTCAAGAATTCCAATAACAAATAGCATCGAAAACGAAGCTTTTGAAATCAATTGGTATATAGTTTTTGGAATTACATACGCAATTGGAATAATTTTATTTCTGGGAAAATTTGCTTTCGATTTTTATAGTTTAAATACCGTTTTGAAAGGAAAAACGATCCAAAATCAAGCTGATTTTAAATTTATCGATACCACAGAAAACGTTGCTCCATTTTCTTATTTTAATACTATCGTTTACAACTCGTCCTTATACAGCAGCTCCGAATTAGAGAATATTTTGGAACACGAAAAAGTGCATAGCGATCAAAATCATACTGTAGACGTATTGATTTCAAGACTATTTTGTATTCTTTTTTGGTTCAATCCGTTAATTTGGTTGTATAAAAAAGCGATTTTACAAAACCTGGAATTCATTGCCGATAACGAAGCCACAAAAAATATATCCGACAAAAAAGCGTATCAGTTTACGCTTTTAAAAATAACAACACACGAGAATTGTGTTGCCATTACTAATCATTTTTATCAATCATTAATCAAAAAACGAATCGTTATGTTAAACAAAAATCAATCAAAAAAATCGAATTCTTGGAAGTACGCGCTTGTACTTCCTGCATTAATTGCCTTTGTCCTTTTATTTCAAATAAAAACTATTGCACAAGAAAAAAATGAAATTAAAATAGAAAAATATTCGGTAAAAACAGAATTTCATATTACATCAAAATCTACGACTGAAGAACTTAACTCAATAAAAAAATTCTTTAAAGATGAAAATGATTTAGAAATAAGTTTTTCAGGGATCAAAACAAACAAGAATGACGAAATTATTGCCATAAAAGTTAAACTAAAAGACAAAAAAGGATCTCAAAAAATATATCAAACTTCAGAAGAAACTCCTATAAAGTCATTTACCATTTTTGCAGAAAATGATATAAATAATAATTTAAACTTCGGTTTTAGTGCTAATCTAAAAGACAATGCACATTTAAAAAATCATTTTGATCATATAAATGCTCTCAATACTCCTAAAGATGAAGTAGCACCCAATACTGAAGTTAAAGAAATTCCAGTTCCCCCAACACCACCAAACGCAAAAGAAATATTTATCAACGGCAAAAAAGCAAGTCAAAAAGAAGTCGACGCATTAGACCCAAATAAAATTGAAAGTGTAAATGTTAAAAAAGACGACAATACGATTTCGATTGTGATTAAAAATAAAACATCGGATGCTTCTGATGATTCACAATTGATGATATCCGGAGTTAATATGACCGAATTAAACTTAGAAAAAATTGACCCTAACAATATCAATAACAAGCAAACTACAAAAACAACTAGAACTATTAAAATAATCAACAACAAAACGAGCGGAATTTCCGATGATACTGAAATTTATATCGATGGTGTAAAATCAGATAAAACAGAATTGGACAAAATAAATCCCAATTTGATTGAAAGAATGGATGTAAGTAAGTCTGCTACTGAGAAAAACACAATCAAAATAACAACAAAAAAAGAAAAATAATATCCTCATAAAACCAAAAAAGACGGTCCTAATCAAGACCGTCTTTTTTTATATCTTTGTCCAAAACAAAACGGTATGTATAAAATCCTGGCACAAATCAACAAAGTCATTTTACCTAGTTTTACCAAACAGCGGTTGGATTTGGCGAAAGCCAAGAAATGGCAAATGGCAATTATTGGTTTTAGGTATTATGTAACCACACGTGCGCTGGATTAATACGTAATCGCAGCAAAAATTTCATTCCCTTTGATTTTCGCCCTTCCATTCAAGAAAGCTAATTCCATCAGGAAATTGCATTGCACGATTTCGCCCCCCAATCGTTCCACCAATTCACAAACTGCTTTCGCTGTTCCTCCAGTTGCCAAAACATCATCGTGAATTAGAATTCGGTCTCCTTTTTGAATCGCATCGGTATGAATTTCTAAAGTATCCGTTCCATATTCCAAATCATACGTTGCCGAAATTGTTTCGTAAGGCAACTTGTTAGGTTTTCTAACAGGAATAAAACCAACATTTAATTCCTGTGCAATCAACATCCCAAAGAAAAATCCACGGCTCTCTACTCCTATTACCTTGTCAATTTTTTTATCTTTTAAGGATGAAACCAATATTTCAAGGCATTTATTCCTTGCTTCAGGCTCAATTAGCAACGGAGTTATGTCTTTAAACAAAATTCCTTCTTTAGGAAATCCCTGAATATCACGTATATAATTCTTTAGTGGCATATTTTTTTATTTTTTTATAAATTTAGACTTGCAAATTACACAATTATACCTATATTTGCACCCGCATAAAGGCCTTGTGGCGCAACTGAATAGCGCACTTGATTACGGCTCAAGAGGTTACTGGTTTGAATCCAGTCAAGGTCACAAAATTTAAAAGCCCATTTTGTAAAAACTGGGCTTTTTATTGATTTTTTCCTTCTATGGTTTTTACTTTTTTTCTATTTGATTTGAAACCACTCTTCTACATCTTTTGCTATACTTTCGCCTTTTATTAAACTTTCAAATTCATTTGTTGAACTATTATAAAGATAATCTTTCTCCCATTTTTTATGATTCATTGCAACTTTCTGTATGGCGTCACAAATAAACAAAACTTCATCATTTGTCATTATAGGATGCAATGACAAACGTACCCAGCCTGGTTTGTTACTTTGATTCTTTTGAAAAAGTTCCTCTGTTATCGCTTTGGATTTGTTCTCATCAATATGAAATAAATAATGCGCATAAGTACTGGCACAAGACCATCCTCCACGAACCTGTATTCCGAAACGGTCGTTTAGTAGCCGAACAATTAAATTGTAATGGGTATCTTCAATTATAAAAGAAACACAGCCAATTCTATCTACTTGAGTATCTTCTAAAATAGTCAGTCCTTTTATTTTTTGAAATTCATTAAAACACAAATCAAGTAATTCTTTTTCTCTGTTATGAATATTTTCAACCCCCATTTGCTCTTTCAGTTCCAAAGACAAAGCAGTCCTGATTACTTGTAAAAAACCCGGAGTTCCGCCATCTTCTCTGACTTCTGTAACATCACTGTATTGATAACCACCCCATGGATTAGTATATTTTACATTTCCACCGCCTGGATTATCAGGGAAATCAGATTTGTATAACTTCTCATTGAAAACCAAAATACCACAGGTCCCCGGACCTCCCAAAAATTTATGAGGCGAGAAGAAAATAGCATCTAATTGTTGTTCCGGATCCTGAGGATGCATATCAATTTTTACATAAGGTGCCGAAGCTGCAAAATCAACAAAACAAAAGCCATCATGCTGATGCATTATTTTTGCCAGTTCATGATAAGGCGTAATAATTCCGGTAACATTGGAACAGGCAGTAAAGGAACCAATTTTCAAGGTCCTGTCGGCATATTTTTCCATGGCTGCAGTCAATTTTTCTGGATCTACCAAATTATTTTCATCAGGGGGCAAAACTACTACATCGGCAATGGTTTCATACCATGAAACCTGATTGGAGTGATGCTCCATATGGGTAATAAAAACAACTGGGCGGTTATTATCATAATTTGGTTTAAAATTTTTATAGTTATCTGTTTTTCGTAAACCAATAATGCGCTGTAGCTTCGAAAGAACCGCAGTCATTCCTGTCCCTGAAGTTACCAAAACATCTTTTTCATTAGCATTTACATGTTTTTTGATCAATTCTCTTGCGTGATTGTAAGCATGTGTAGAAGTCTTTCCTGTCTGACTTGAATAGGAATGCGTATTGGCAATCATCGGACCTATTTTATTTAGCATAATGTCTTCGATAGGAACATATAATCTTCCGCTGGCTACCCAATCTGCATAAAGCAGTTTTTGTTTTCCATATACCGATTCAAAACTATGATTTACACCTAATGTATTTTGTCTAAATTTAGAAAAGTAACATTCTAATTCAATTGGTTTCGTTGTTTCAATAGCATTCATATCCTAATCATTTAAATTTAACTAATTTTCTTTTTGATTGAATCTTTCAAAAAATTCATACGTTCGAAGCAGCTGATCAATTCTCTGGCGATTGTCTCCGCTTCTGGTCAATTCATGGCTTGCTCCGGGCTGTCTCACATATTCTACAGGTTTCCCTAAAACTTTGAGGCTTTTGTAAAGCATTTGGCTTTGCGTAACTCCAGTACGGTTATCATTATCTCCGTGAAAAATCAAAAATGGAGTATTAATATTCTCTACATAATTAATTGGTGATTCCCGTTGCAAAATTGCCTTGGTTTTTTCTTCCCATGGGTAGCCTCCAAAATATCTTGGAACCATTCGCCAAACATTTGCCTCTCCGAAGAAAGTATTAAAATCATACACACCACGCTGACTTGATGCTGCCTTAAATCTTTGATCATGACTGATAATCCAGGTGGTTAAATATCCGGCGTAAGATCCTCCGGTAATAAAAAGTCGGTTTTGATCAGCCCAGCCTTGTGCAACAGTTTTATCTAATGCCGTAAGTACATCACTTGCAGGTCCGGTTCCCCAATCGTTGATATTTGATCGTAAGAACTTTTCACCATACCCCGAAGAACCTCTTGGATTACTATATACTACCCCGTAACCCTGAGCCGTGAAAAACTGATATTCGAGCCACATACTTCCGTCGCCCGGGCCAAACATCGAAGCCGGTCCTCCGTGAATTTCAGTCAGTAACGAGTATTTTTTGCCTTGTTCGAACTGAGTTGGTTTCATTACCCAATATTCTACTTCAAGACCTTTTTCGTTGATAAAAGTTCCTTTTTCCGGAAGGCTTATTGCTTTGTTTTTTAACCAATTGGTATTGAAATCAGATACTAATCTTGGCTCTTTTAATTTCAAATCGGAAACATATAATTCTGATGGATTTTTGATATCTGTTTTAGCAAAAACCACTACTCCATTGTTGATGTCATAATCGGTGATTCCCTGATCAAAAGAAGTAAGCGCCTGAACTTTTAAAGTATTTAACTGCACACTGCAAATTGCTGATCCTCCATTACTTGACGAAGTAAAATAAAGCTGTTTTTCATCTTTAGAAAATCGAACATTATTATTATTTCTGTCGTATTCAATTGTTTGGTTTTTCGCGGAAGGATTTTCTAAGTTGAAGATTTTCAGTACCGGAACCGATAAATTATTGATGATACTTTCCTGATAAGCCAATTGTTTTCCTGAAGGAGAAACGGCTAAAAGCTGGAAAACAAGATTTTCGGCACCCAGTAATTCGGTTACATTCGTTCCATCTGTATTAATTGTGTAAATTTTAGATTCTAAAACTCTGTCCGGATGTCTTTTTTCATTGATATTTCCGGTAAAAGCAATTTTATTGTTACCTACGAAAGACGGATTTGAATAGGAATAAAATCCTTTTGTAATAGCGCGTTCTTTTGATCCCGCTTTTGGATCAACAATAAAAATATGCGAAAAACGAAGCTCACTGCTAATTCCGGTTTCGGTTTGAAACTGCAGTTTGTCTACTACTTTTGCTTTCTTGTCTTTTTCGTTATTGTCCAAATAGGCTCTGATAGCTTCTATGTTTCCGTTTGGATCTGCTTTTGTTTTATTGACTCTCAGATTTTCATTCGCAGCAAATCCCGGTTTTTCAAAACTCCAAACTGGTAATTCTTTTTTCGGATTTAAAACAGAATCTTTTACCAGTTCGTTAATTTGTAGTGAAGCTGTAAACAAAAGCTGTTTACCGTCCGGACTCCATTTTGGGTTTCCTGCTCCGTATTTTGATTCGGTTAACTGAATGGCTTCTCCGCCTTCATCAACGGTAAAAAGAAATATTTGAGATTTTCCTTTGATGCTTCTCGTAAAAGCAATCTGTTTGCCATCCGGACTAAAAACAGGCGAACCTGAACTTTCTTTCCCGAAAGTTAATTGTCTTGGAGTACTATTTTTTGAAGTTTTAGTAATCCAAAGCTGTGTATCATAATCATAATCTGACGGGTTTTCGGTACTTTTAATGATACTTTTTACGGTAAAAACTGCATTCTGACCATCTTTACTTACTTCTACATCACCAACCGTTCTGATTTTTAAAAGATCGGTAACCTGAATTAATTCTTTTTTCTGCTGGCTGAAACAACAGACCGATGCGATCAGTGCCAGAACGATGCAAATTTTATTTTTGATTTTGTTCATCTCAATATTTTTTTAATTTTTAGTGCTTTCTAAGATCAGTTTCATGAATTCTTCTCCAGAAACTTCGCCTTTCTTTTTGATGAAATCTTTTGGTGTGTTGTCTCCAATTTCAAAAACCAACGCTTCTGTTTTATAGGTTTCAAACAAATAACTGAATAAGGTAAATGTTGGCGGTTTAAAATATAAAGGCTTTACGTGCGGAGTGTAACCCGGAATTTCCTGTTTTACTTTGTTGAGCCAATTCGGCACAAACCCCGGAATGTTTCCTTTCAGATTTGGATCTACTGTATAATAAATATCATCATGAGTGGAGTGAAAATCAATCGAAAACAATAGTTTATTGTCCTGTTTAATTTCCTTTTTCAGGAAATCACGAACTGCTCTTGTTTCCGGCTGATTGAAATCATTATAATCCCGGTTTAAATCAATTCCTCCCGAATTATGTCTCCAAAAACCCCCATCAACGCCATCGGGATTCAGAAGAGGAATGACGTACACTTCAAATTTCTTCCTGAACTTTTTTGCCAATGGCGTATCGGCTGTTAAACTTTCAACAAAAGCCTCCAGGGCATAATGTCCCGTTACTTCAGGCGGGTGGTTTCTTCCCGAAATCAGGATTTTATTTTTTGCAGCAGGATTCCCGATACTGAAAACCGGAATCTTTCGTCCTTCTGCAGTTAAACCAATGGAAGCTTCGCCAGTATTGTTTTTATTTTTTAATACCGAAATCCATTCGCTGATATCTTTTGAAGTTTTAAGTTCCTGCGCGGCAATCCAGGTTGTGTCTTTGCTGACTTTTACTTTCAAAACATAATTAGAATCTTTTTCTCTTTTTACAAAACTTCCGTTTTCAGAGGCTGTCCATTTTTTACCATCCGAACTAATTTTGGCATTGTATCGGTGTTTTACATTCTGAGGATAATCAAAACGAATTTGGATTTCCTTATCTGTTTTTGACCAGACTTTAAACGCATACCACGGACTTCCGTTTATTGGAGTATTTTCCGGCGTAATCAAAACGCTGAATGTATTGTCATCAATTTTGACAACGCCGTTTAATCTCGCTCCGGCAAAATCATTTCCGAAGAAAACTTCATCACCTGTTTTATCAAATACACCTTTCCATTGTTTCTGAACCGGGCGTGTTACGGTTGAAACTGCAGTAATGGGATCTTGCCCTTTAAAAGTACTTTTGACCTGCGCATTTGCTGAAATCGCAATTAAAGCTGCTGCTGCAAAAAATAAATTACATTTCATTTGTTACCTTTTAGAATTTACACCTGCAAGCTTTAAAATCTTGCAAGTGTAAAAAATTTATCTATTTATTTAAAAGTGTTTGAAGAGTGGTTTGAAGCTCTTCTCCGCGAAGATTTCTGGCAACGATTATTCCTTTTGAATCTACCAGATAATTCGCCGGAATTGCTCTTACCCCGTATAATTTGGCGATTTCGCTGTTCCAGTAAATTAATTCTGAAACTTGCTGCCAATCTAAATGATCGTCGTTAATTCCTTTGATCCAGTTTTCTTTCTTTTTATCCAAAGAAATTCCGAAAACATTAAATCCTTTCTCGTGAAATTCTTTGTAAGCCGCTACGATGTTTGGATTTTCTTTTCGACAAGGCGCACACCATGAAGCCCAGAAATCTACCAAAGTATAGCCTTTTAGATTTTCAGAAAAACGAACCGGTTTTCCGTCAGGATTATTTGCTACAAAATCCGGCGCTTTTTTTCCAATCACCAATCCGTTTAAAACGGTTACCAGCTCCTTTAATTCTTTCACGTAAGTGCTATTTTGCTGGCTTTTATCCAACAAAGCAATATTTTGCGTGATCTGATCCGGAGTCAGTCTGTAGGACCAGTTTCTGTATAAAACATAAGCTGAAACGATAGAAGCCGGATGTTCTGTGATGAATTTGCTGATTTCTACGTTTTTTGTTTTTCTGTAAATATCAAATAGATCCTGAGACGCAGAACCTTCAACAACCGAAGTGCTGTAATTTTTTAGCGGACTTAATTTTACCGTAATCGGGCTTTTTTCAAGGAAAATATACAGCGGAATATTAGCTGTATTTACGCTCAAACCGTACAATTCTGGTATTTTAACTTTGGTTTTAAAACTAAAATTTCCATCTGTAACTTTTACAGAATCTATGGTGGTAAACATTTTGTTGTGGAATTTCTGTAAATACACATATTTAGCAACAGTATCTGTCACTGTTCCTTTTAACTGTAAATTAGTTTCTTGTTGGGCTTGGGCGCCGGTAGCTCCAAGAAATAAAGCAAAACCTAATAGTAACTTTTTCATATTAATTAATTTTAAATTAAACTTTGTCAAAGTTTTGAAGTTTGACAAAGTTGCTTGTTGTGTTTAGTATAATTTATTTGCTGCTAATTCTGTATTTGGAGCCGGGAAAATGTAATTTGCATCTGAAGTAGAAACTGCTGGCGTCTGTAATTTACTGTCTCCTTTTGACGGAAGAGTCTGAAGATTTCTAAGCAAATCCGGTCCACGGAAACCTTCTCCTAATAATTCAATTCTGCGTTCTTTCCAGATTGCCTCAATTAATTGCGTCTGATCTGAAGTTACAGTTGTAGCAAAAGTATAAGTTGCATCAGAACGCTGGTGAACAGCTCTTAAAAGATTGGCGGCTAATGTCAGATTTCCTGTTTTGGCTGCTGCTTCTGCATAATTCAACAACACTTCAGAATATCGGATAACCGGGATATAATCCAGAAATGGTGATGGTTTTGCAAACTTTTTAAAGTATTGTTTTCCAGAAACTGTTCTCGTTAAGTCGCGTCGTTTATCAGTAGTTCTCCATTGTGCATCACCCAGAATACCGGTTGGATTTAAGTAATATTCTAAATTGGTATTGTAGATATAAGCAATAGAAGATTGTCCTGTGTAAGAATCCAAAGAACTCATCGGAATACTAAAAATAGATTCTGTAGTCGAATAATTCGAAGAAAACAGAACTGTAATATCGGCCTGTAAAGCATGTTTTACTTCTGATACGGTGGTAGAAAACGGCGCTTGTGTCTGCGGTGCTAATTTTGCAGCTTCTTCAATAACCTTTGCCCAGTTGTTCATGGAAAGATACACTCTTGTTTTTGCTGCAATAGCAGTGCTGACATGCGCTCTGGTCGTATTAAGATCTGCACTTGAGTAACTTTGCGGTAATCCGGCTTCGGCTTCATTTAAATCTTTTAAGATTTGGGCATAAATTTCTGCAACAGAGCTTCTTGCCAAATCATTATTGGCAGCACCCGTTTCTGCTTTTAAACGCAATGGAACTCCTTTCGAGGCGCCTGCATCTTTATTATAGGGCTGTCCGAAATTGATAACCAAACTGTAATACGCTAATGCTCTTACCAATTTTGCTTCGGCGATGTATTCTTTCGCTTTCTGCTCTGTAATTACGCCTTGATTTACAGCAAGTCCTGCAATTAAAATATTAGCATTATTAATAGCGGAATAGGCTGATCCCCAAAGATTATTAACATCATTTGAACCTGAACTGTAGGAGTTATTCCAGCTTTCATAACCGGTAAAATTGTTTGCCGTGATGTTGATAAAATCCTCACCTCGCTGATCCTGATATAAAAGGATACGGCCGCCATATAAACTCGCGCCTTTAAACGCTTTGTAAATTCCGTTTACCAAACCTTCGATTCTTGCCGGAGTTTTAAAAATATCCTGATCAGAAACGGTAGTTTCCGGTGCAATGTTCAAATCTTCATTATTTTCACAAGAAGTAAATAATATTCCAGAAAGCAGTAAAACGGTTGCAATTGATTTTCCGTGTGATTTTATATATGTTTTCATTGTATTTTTTATTAGTGATTAAAATCCGACGTTAAGACCAAATGTGAAAGTTCGTCCCTGTCCTACAGAGTTTTTTTCTACTCCCATAGAAGTTGTTGAATCTCCGTTTGAAGAAGTTTCCGGATCAGATCCCGTATACGAAGTAATCAGGAAAAGATTCGTTGCCTGCAGATAAAATCGAACCGATGATAATTCTGCTTTTTCCAAAATATTTTTTGGAAGTGAAAAACCAATCGCCAATTGTTGTAATCTTAAAAAATCTGCTTTTTCTGCATTATCAGAAATGGCATAACCGCTTGAACCATTCGAAATAACGTCGTTGTAAACTAATTTCGGAATATCAGTAACCTGTCCAGGCGTTGTCCAGCGGTCTAAAACCTCGGTTGAGTTATTGTAAAAACGCTGGTCTAAAAGGGTTCCTCTCGTATTATTCATCACTTTATTACCGCCAGAATAGGTTAAACCAACAGTAAAATCAAACGCTTTGTATTGAAAGTTATTCGTTAAACCTCCGTACCAAACTGGTAGCGCATTACCCAAAACCTGATAATCTGAAACTGTAATAGCAGCAGCCGTTGTTCCGTCTAAATACGTCCAATTGCTTTGTCCTGACGGAACTGCAGCACTATATTGTACTTTTTCTCCATTTTTATTGATGAAAATTCGGCGTCCGTTATCCGGGTTTACACCGTCGGTAACGGCTCCGTAGAGACTTCCGGCAGAATAACCTACTCTTGTAATATTGTTCGCTTCTGTCGTAACCTGTGTATACCCAATAATATCTGTGTTTCCTTCGGCAAGAGCCGTAACTTTATTCTTTACGTGGGTGTAATTGAAGGAAGCTTTCCATTGAAAATCTTCTGAATTTGCTATTGTCGCACTCAATCCCAATTCGATACCTCTATTGTACATTGAACCAACATTAGAAAGAATAGCATCTCCGGGAATTCCTTTTGAAGGCGCTTGAGGGGTACTTAAAATCAATCCGTTTACATCATTATTGAAATAATCAGCGGTCAATTGCAGTCTGTCTTTAAAGAAACCTGCTTCAAGACCAATATTCGTCTGATCACTGGTTTCCCATCCTAAATCCTGGTTTCCTGCCTGAGAAATTGCCCAGGTTGCAGCTGTCCCGTAAATTGAAGCACCATATAAATTTTGTGAGGCATACGCTGATGAAAGATTTCCGTTACCCACTCTTCCCCAACTTCCTTTTAATTTAAGTGAACTTATGTAATCTGTAATTTTACTGTTTTTAAAGAAAGATTCTTCACTTACCAGCCATCCAGCAGATAAACCTCCAAAATTTCCGTATTTGCTGCTAACACCCAATGCAGAATTTCCGTCTTTTCTGAAATTTCCTGTAATGAAATATTTTCCGCCGTAATCATAAGATAATCTGAAGAAAGAAGAAAGAAAAAGTCTTTCTGACAAACTGTTGCCGGATGACCTGATCGTTCCCCAAGTTCCCTGATAATTTTCAAAGAAAGGATCTGAAACGTTGGTTTGATTCGCTCCCCAGGAAGAGTTTTCGAATTTCTGAACATCATATCCTGCCAATGCTGCAATGTGATGATTTTCTCCAAAACGTTTGTCAAAAGAGAAACTATTCGTAAAATTGTAATTGTTTCTTAAAGCTGAGATATTAGTTGCAGAACCTCCTGTAGCAAATGCCGAAGATCCTAAATTTGGACTTAAATAGGTAATATTCTCTGCTCTTAATCTGTCGATTCCGTAATTACTGTCGAATTTAAAACCTTCAAAAAAGTTAATTGTTGCGTGTACATTCCCAACAAAATGATCGTTAGAACTGGTGTATTTACTGTTTTCAAACAAAGCTCCAGGATGCCATAACGTATTGGTAAATAAGTTGTTGCCTGGACTTGCTGTTCCTGTTGAACTTAAATTATAAGAACCGTCTTCTTTATAAGGAGAAACGTTTGGAGCCAGTACCAGAGCCAGACGCGCCGCACCAATTAACAGCAATCCGCTGCCACTTAATGAACCTGTACTTTGAGATTGATTGAAAGTATTGTTATACGAAAGATTACCGCCTAATTTTAACCAGCTGTTTACATCGTGATCAATGTTGAATCTTGCTCCTTTTCTTTCGAAATTATTGTCTTTTGTAATTCCTTCCTGTTTGGAATAATTGGTTGAGAAAAAATATCTTGTTTTGTCTGTTCCTCCTGAAACACTAATATTATGATTTTGAGAAACAGCATCACGATATACCTGATCCTGCCAATTGGTGTCCACTCTTGAACCATCAGCTTTAAAAGACGGAAAGAAAAGTGCCGATGCTACAGCAGTATTATTTTCGTTCCCGCTTAATATTTTACTGTTTAAAACAGCTTCATTTTTTATAGTTTCAAATTGTGTACTGTTTAGTAGATTAGGCAGTCTGGTAGCTCTTGTAATTCCAACCCAAGTGTCGTAGGTTACTTTTGCTTTTCCTGCTTTTCCTTTTTTAGTCGTGACCAAAATAACTCCTCCCGCAGCACGCGAACCGTAAATAGAAGTTGAAGCGGCATCTTTTAAAATATCAATCGATTCAATATCTGAAGGATTGATATCTGCAAGCGGATTATTTGCAACAGCACTTGTTGTGGATACATCTCCGGAATTAACCGGAATTCCGTCAATAACCACTAAAGGAGCTGTACTTAATGAAATGGAATTTACCCCGCGAATTCTAATTACCGGAGTATCATTTAAAACTCCGCTCGGAGTAGAAACATTCACTCCTGAGGCCTTACCAATTAACGCCTGCTGAAAACTCTGCACAGGAATATCCTTAATTGTTTTAGATGTTACTCTTGTAGCGGCACCGGTAAATTCTTTTTTACTTTGCGTACCATAACCTACGACAAGTACTTCTTTTAAAGTAGTATTGGAAGGAACCAGTTTAATATCATTAAAAGACGAACCTGCATTTTTTTCGAGCGTTTCGTATCCAATATAATTGACAGACACTAACTTGTCTTGTTTTGTAATGGATAATGAAAATTTTCCATTAACATCTGTAACTACAGATTTTCCGCTTTCTGCAGCAATAATTGTAGCTCCCGGTAAAGGCTCGCCGTTATCAGAACCTGTGACGGTACCGCTGATCGTTCGTTCCTGTGCGCTCAGTATTCCAGGAAGTATACTGAACATAAAAATTAATACAAGTAAGATTTTTTTCATTGAGTTTGGTTTTAAAAAATTGGACATAAATATTCCCGGGCCGATGTCGAAATGGCCTATCAATAATGCTGATAAACAGGAATTGGTTTAAAAAAGACTAACGACTTTGCATTCGGAAAACTTTGGAATGTTTTTCTTTTGAGGGCATTTTAATTTGTTCGGAATTGACATGTAATTCTAGCTCAGTTTTCATTTTTAATTATAAAAGATTTTAATACTAATGAGCTTATTCAGATTTTATGAAATCTTTCTTATCTGTCCACCGAAGCGGAAGGATTTAGCACCTTATTTGGCAACAGGTTGCTAAGACATCACAGGGCCTACTCCCTCAGTCTTTCTGGATAAGTCATGTAGAAATTTTCTACCCGACAAATATATATATATTAATTCTATATAATTAGTAGAATTTAAAATTATTTTTTAAAATTATTTATTTACAAAATAAAATTATCCATAATTAACTGTATAACAAAAACTTATTAATTGTAAAGAAATTTAAGTAATGTTGATTTTATGAAGAAAATTCATTCTTATCATTAAAAAGAACAAATTAATAAATAATTCAATCATTTTTTTTGTAATTAGTTAGTTTATTAAATTCTTCAATTGTTTATTGTTCAAAGCCGAATTCCTTCTTTTTTTATTGTACAAATTTCGATGTATTCAAAAATTTCAAGTTTCGTATTTTCTCTAAAAATTAATTTACTGCCATATACCAATTTAGTTTTTATAATTTTTCCATCAATCCCCAACAGGACATCCAAACCAAATTCATAAAGCCAATGAAAGACAGCTACTAAATGTAGTAAGCCAATTTCTTTAAATCTTCCATAAAATTTATAGAAATTTGTCCCGTAGAGGTCACAAATTTAAATAAAAAAATAACGCAATACCCAATAAATAAAGGTGTTGCGTTTTTTTATGCTTTATAAAATCCCTACTATATCCATCAAGCCAAAATGAAATCTAATCTATAATTTGATTTTGACAAAGGATATAAATAGTATACTAATTAATTTTTAAAGGTAAAACTCCCATCATTGGATTTTAATATTTTTTGACCAATGTAGTTCCCTATTTGTTCTCCCTGTAAAACGCCGTTTTCAATAGCATCCCTGTAATGAATTCCTCCATATAATCTGGAAATGGCAGCTTCTTGTGATGCTTGCAAAAAGGATTTGAATTTTCGTTCAGGTAAACCAAATTCAATCTCAGTTTTGTCTGTAAAAGAAAAATTATCACCTAAAATTTGAGTGAGTATTGTAGCGGCAGCAGTTGAGATTACGCTGTGCCCAGAAGTATATTCGGGAAAAGGAGGCGTTTGCAATAATGATCGCCATCGAATATCAATCCATTTATTGATTGCTGTTTCGGGCCTTATTCTATTACTTCTATACTTTTCATCCCAACAAGAAATAAATGCATCAGACAACGTTAAAGCAACCGCTGTATGAATAAAAACAGTTTGTTGTAAAGTGGTTTCCTTTTTTAAACAAGCAATACCGGTAATTCCTATCCAGTGTCCTCCGGGAGAAATCTTTTTCAAACCAAATTCAACATGCCCAATCTGCTGTAAAGTAAAAGGGTTACAATCCCAAAAACTGGCAATTGCTTTTTCTTTTTTTGTCAACTGGTTTACAATGGTATAAACCTCAAACATTTGTTTGTAAAAAGAAGACGTCTTGTTAATATCAAAAGCAGCGGGTGCTTTTGGCTTAAATTGCTGTGACGAATCTAGTAAAAAGGTTCTCACTCGATACCATTGTGGCTCCAAAGCCTGCATGTATCCGGGAGCTGTAGGTTGCCAATGACCATCTCCGACTAAAGGAGTGTATTTTTTATAACTGCTGAGCTTAATGAAACCATCAGCTTTTACATACTGCATCATTTGATTGACTGCAATTTGAACCAACTTAGAGGTATTTTCGACCTGAGCTTTAGGAATTCCTTTTTTTATGGCCAAATGCGTTAAAGAATCGGCATCGATAGCGAACTTAGAACCCGATGGCAACAATTTTTCCGCCATTTTAAAAACGGTAAATATGGTGGCAAAAGAAGCATTACTTTTGGCAATTAGCGTATCTGAAACTTGCAGTTTTTGATAGTGTCGGAGCGATTTAGAAAAAGAATTTGCAGGTACTTGAAACAATGACGTCACTTCATTTGAAGCAAGAGTAACATAAGCATAATACCTTGCTGCTGCTACCGGTGACGCAACATCATTGACCATCAAATCGGTTACTTTTTTTAAAGAAGAAACATAGTCTTTTGAAGTGAATTGCGCTGAATTTTGGGAATATAATATACTCCCTGTAAAAATGACAAATAGAACGATATAGATTTTTCTCATAGGGATTTGTATTAATAATTATATACCGCAGGACGCTGGTTATTTACAGAAAAAAGAACTCTTTTTTTACCTTTATAGGGTAAAGAAATAATATCCTTTACGCATCCGTTAACATTCAAACCTGAACTTAACTGTGGATTATAATTGAAATTTCCTTTTCCGTCTCCAGTCAATAAAACACCATAATTAGCGTCTATCTTGCCTATTTTTATTCTTGTTTTCTCTATATTACCACCCAATAAAATATCTGCTTTACCATCATTATTGTAATCTTCAATTCCAATGGCGTATACAGGAGCATAATTGGCCTGAACAGGCAAAATATGTTTAATAAAGACACCATTTTTATTTTCGAACCAAACCGTTTCAAACGTACTCGCTTTTAAATGCTTTGCTGACTGCATTTGATCTGGGGATAAAATTTCATTAATAGTCACTTCTGAATACGATTCGTAGTTAGGGAATCGTTGTCTCAAACTAACAATTTGGTCTGTTAATTCATCTCTGCTGGCCATAGGATATGATTTTCCCTGAACGTAACAGGAAACAAAAGGATCTATGGAACCATTTTTATCAAAATCGCCATAGCAAAGCGTTACAGGTTCTTTCGCACTGACTTGAATTTGGCTATTTGTTCCCCAATTGGCAGCAACCAAATCAAGATCTCCGTCATTATCTAAATCAGCGGCAGCCAATCGGTTCCACCAACCTTCCAAGGAATCTGGAAAATATTTTGAAGTGGCATCTGTAAGTATTCCTTTTTTATTTTCGAAACAACTCACTTTCATCCATTCGCCACAAACAATCAATTCCGGTTGACCGTCTTTGTTAATATCCATCCACAAAGCATCAGTAACCATTCCTATTTGTTGCAATGCAGGAGCTAATGTAGCGGTACGATTGGTAAAAATTCCTTTCCCGTTATTGATGAGCAACATACTCTCCGGAGTTTCAGGATATTTCCCCGGAATCACACGACTTCCTATAAATAAGTCAATATTTCCGTCTCCATTCACATCGGCAGCTTTAACACATGATCCACTTTTAGTTTCTATTGGTAATGCATCCAAACTTTTTTCAAAAACCCCATTGGTATTGATATAAAGTCGGTCTTGTAAGGCAGCATCATTTTCGTCAAAAGCATATCCGCCACTGACTACATACAAATCCGTATCGGCATCATTATCCGCATCAAAAAACAACGCATCAACATCTTCAGAAGCAAGGTCCTGCTCGAATGCTTTTTGGACAGAAGGAACAAAATCACCATTGGCTTGCTGCAGCAAAAGTTGACCTGCTTGCCCTCTGGAGCCACCAATGAAAATATCTTCCAATCCATCTTTGTTCACATCCGCTTTTGCAATATGTGGTCCGCTGTAAGAAAGCATATTGGTCATTAAAGGTTGTACCTTGAAATCATTCGTTTCTTCTTCTACATGTCGAAACGGAATCGCAGTCGTAGCCGAAGAAAAAACGGTTTTTTTACTAGCCTCTGGAGCAATTGAACCAACATTGGCTTTTTCGTACAGCACTTTAATCGATTTATTAACCGTAAGATTCTTTTTTATTATCTCCATTTTCCCATCAGGCCAATACACTGCAATCGAATCAATCGTTGCTGAAGGCAAACCAAAATGCATGGGTTGCTGCATGGAACTTTGAAAACCATGAACGGGATAATTTTCCAGAGTAACGATACCTTTAGGAGTAAATACTTTTACTTTAGCTCCCAAAGCATTTTTATTTTGTCCTGGCATTTGTAATTCCAGATTGATATAATTGCCTCCATTCCCCATCTCAACGGCATTATTCTTATAGACAGCCGCAACCTGATTCATTCGGTTGATTACCAAATCAAGATCGCCGTCATTATCCAAATCAGTATAAACAGATCCATGCGAAAAGTTTTCATCTTCGAGTCCCCAATCCATTGAAGAATCCTTAAACTGAAGATTTCCTTTGTTTTCAAAAATATAATTATGAAGTGGTGTCGAAGGAATACCCTGCAACATTGTGAACATCTTGTCTTCGGTTTCGCCACGCAAATGCTTCAATCGTTCACTAGCATAGAATTTGACAAAATCGCGATTAATCATGTCTCTTGCATACCCATTGGAAACAAATAAATCTTTGTTACCATCATTGTTAAAATCAGCAAATAAGGCAGACCAACTCCAATCCGTATTAGAGATTCCGCTTAACTGTCCGGTTTCACTAAAGGTATCGTTGCCGTTATTTACCTGCAACATATTGCGCATCAACTGATGGTAAAATCCGTTATTTAAAGTATTATTATAGAGTTCATAATTATCTGGGGCATACAATAATTTTTGTCTTTTGTTATCGGCAGGAAGCATATCAAGCGTATAAATATCAGGCCAGCCATCATTGTTAATATCCGCAATATCGGCTCCCATAGAAAAATTAGAAATATGCCCTATTTGCTCTTGTAAATTATCTGTAAAAGTTCCGTCTCCGTTATTGGTATAGAGATAATCTTCTTCGACATAATCATTAGAAACATATAAATCTGCCCAACCATCATTATTTAAATCGCTCACAATAACTGATAAACCATATCCAAGAGGATTAGAAATAATACCCGCTTGCACGGTAACATCGGTAAAATGGTTGTCATCATTGCGATAAAGACGGTCTCCCGCATCAGGATCTACCATTTTTTTTACAAAAGAAGCATCAAAATTACGAAGTGCTTTGATATTATGATTCAACACAAAAAGATCCAAGTCTCCGTCATTATCATAATCAAAAAAAGCCGATTGTGTAGAGTATCCTTCATCGGCAACTCCCATTTCCACCGCTTTATCTTTGAATGTAATTTCGCCCGATGAGGAAGGCCCATTATTAATGAACAACTGGTTTCTTCTTTTTTCTGGTTCAATATCTCCGGAATAACAAACATAAATATCCAGCCAACCATCACCATTTATGTCGACAACACTTACCCCAGTTTTCCATCCTCGACGCCCTTCTGTACCTGATTTTTTTGTGATATCTTCAAAAGCTAGGTTTCCTTTATTAAGATACAGTTTATTAGGTTGAAGATTTGAAGTAAAATACAAATCGATCAATCCGTCATTATTAAAATCCCCAGATGCCACTCCGCCACCATTATAAAAATATTCGTAAGTAATAATATTAAGCTGAGGAGATTCCGGAAGCCGATTATTGAAAGTAATTCCCGTTTTTTCAGCAGGCAGCATAGAAAATAATTTTGTCTGTTGCGAAAAAACAGGTAAAAAAACCAATAAACTCAACCCAATAAACAACCAAACTCTTTTCATATTTTTTGTGTATTAAAAATGAATTCCCATGACAGGCATCAATGTCTTCTTAAATTATAAAACTACAAAAACTAAACATAAAAGTTTAAGCCAATTTCACATTCTGCGCAATGAATCTAAAAAAGCATTTTTTTAATTGCTACTATAAATGTCTTAGAAATTCTCAATTAATTATACACTAAAAGCCACATGCTTAATGTATTTTCGATTGTAAGTATATAAAACATGAATTTTCCCGTCTAAAGTCTGAATGATAGCCGGATAACTAAATTCTCCTTCGCTTTGATTTTCAAGATCCAAAAGCTTTTCCCAATGCACTCCATCATTAGAGTGTTCTACATCCAGAACATTACGGCCATTGAACCAGTCTTTGCCTTGCGGCAATGGATTATTGACCAATAAAAAAGATTTTTTGGATAAAGATATTGCATCAATTCCTGAGTTTGAGTTGACCACATTCAGGCTGTCAGTGTGATTCCATTGTTTGCCTTTATCAGCAGACCAACTACTGATGACTTTATTATGCTTACTTCTGGATAACATTTGAATAGTATTCGCAGAATGAACAAGAAATGTGGGCTGAATGATATCAAATCCCTTTTCATTTTCAACGGCAATCTTCTCCCAGCTATCAGTTGCTTCCGTGTACATTTCTACATGTACGCGCCATTCCTTATTATCGATACTTTCAGTGCTGCTCCCGCACAAAATCACACCCGGAGTTACCTCAATAGGTTTGTTTTTTATGGGACCAAGGATTCCTTTAGGCAAGTATTTGGGAGTGCTCCAAGTAGTTCCATTATCTTTTGATACTGTCATGGCTCCAAACCATTCTCTGGGATTTTTCCCAACCTTGTAAAACAAATACAAACGCTGGCTTTTACTTTTGAACAATACCGGATTCCAGCAAGGCAACGTGTCTCCTTGAGTAACTAAGGGTTTAATAAGATTATAAGGGGCAGACCAAACTTTTCCATTGTAAACTGCTGCATAAATCCCTACATCTTTAGCGCCTTCATATTTACCGCCAAACCATGCTGCCATAAGTTGGTTTGGCTTCAACTCAACCAATGTTGCCGCATGACTACTGCTGGTTATGGGTTTGTCAATTATAAAAGCAGAAGTGATATTACTTGCTTTTGGCTTCTTTGAAACCGAAGAGCAAGAAAAACACATTAAAACCAATATAATTCCGAGATGCTTTAGTTTTAAATTCATCGTTTATTATAAATTGCTATTTAGCTTGTTTTTACAGACAATTATTTTTTCTTTAATCCTAACTTATGTCCTGCAATGGCGTAGTATAATATTATGATATAACACGGTAATAAAATCCAATATCCTTTGGTGGAAGCATTTGCTGTTGCCAATGCATCACTCATTCCTTGGGCAATATAATCTGCTTTATTAGAATCTACCAATTTCCCATATAAAGGCGGAATTACTGCTCCTCCAGAAATAGCCATAATCAACAATGCAGAAGCTGTTTTAGTAAATTTGCCTAGTCCTTTTAAAGTGAGAGGCCATATTGCCGGCCATACCAAAGCATTTGAAATACCCAACGCAGCTACAAATAAAACAGAGGTAAATCCGGAAGAAAAAACAATACAAAACGACAATACAATTCCTAAAGCCGCACTTGCTTTTAAGGCAAAGGCTTGGGTTATGTATTTTGGAATTAAAAATACTCCAAGACCATAAGTTGCTACCATTGCCATTAATGTAAATGTGGTGAAAAATTTAGCTTCGGCTACAGGAAAGTTTAGAGCAATACCATACGCTATGATGGTGTCTCCTGCAATAACTTCAACCCCAACATACATAAAAAGAGTTAGTACACCTAACCACAAATGTGGGAATTGAAAAATACTTGTTTTTGTTGTTTCACCTTCTTTTGGTACTTCAATAGGTTCAGCTTCTACGTCTGGTAAAGGTGCTTTTAGAATTAAAAGACCTAAAACAAATAAAACAATTGCCATGATTACATACGGAGCCACTACACTGTCTGCCATAGTATCTAACAATTGTACTTTTTCGGCAGCATCAACAACATCTAATTTTTCTTTAATTTCATCTATTCCAGATAATAAAAGGGCTCCAAAAATAAGAGATCCTAAAGCTCCGGCTATCTTATTAGCAATTCCCATAATTGCGATACGCTTAGCCGCACTGTCAATAGGTCCTAAAATAGTAATATACGGATTGGATGCTGTTTGCAATAAG
The DNA here is from genome assembly GCF_003633605.1 of Flavobacterium sp. 120. Taxonomy (NCBI): domain Bacteria; kingdom Pseudomonadati; phylum Bacteroidota; class Flavobacteriia; order Flavobacteriales; family Flavobacteriaceae; genus Flavobacterium; species Flavobacterium sp. 120. Next base: position 1,938,645 of record NZ_RBKZ01000001.1, read on the forward strand.
GTCATCCCGGTTCCTTGAATAAAAATTCCGGTTAAAAACATCCAATAGGTTCTTGCCTCGGCGGCAGGTATAAAAACTAAAGCTCCTATTCCCATTATAAACAATCCCAAAGACATTCCTTTTTTATAGCCAATTTTTGCTAAAATATAAGATGCTGGCAAGGCCATTACCACAAAAGAGATATAGGATGCTGATGCTACTAAAAGCGATTGAGCCGATGTTAATTCGTTTATGGTTTTCATAAACGGAATTAATGCCCCGTTAATCCAAGTTACAAATCCGAAAATAAAAAATAGTCCTCCAATTATCATAATTGGAATTAATGTGGTGTTTTTTTCCTGTGCTACTGATTGGTTACTGCTAGCCATAATAATAATTTTATAATTTAAATTTTAGGTGTTTGATTATTTAGATTTTATTTTTCAATTCTTTAGTGCTTCCATTTTCTAAAAGAAATAGCATCATTACTGCCTGACAACCAACTCTATATATTAAAAACTGTTTTTTAATGTTTAAACAAAATAGTATGAAGATTTCATATCGCTACTACAGAACATAACTTGATACAATATGCATCTGCATTTTGTAAATGAAGAGCAGATTGATATGAAGAAGAACCTATTTATAGCTGAATATTTTTTTAAAACAATAGTAATAGACACAAATTAGTGCTATCTAATTTCCAACAGATTAAATAAAAAGAGAGTAATTGTTTATTTTTTTGACAATGAAATTGGAAAAAAAGTTAAAAGGAGAGTTTCCCCTCCTTTTAACAGAATTATTAATCAAAAAATCAATTTATTATTTATCCCACCAGATTTTTGTAATCCAAGTGTCTCCACCCATATTAGAGACTGCCGCATTATAACTAGCAGTATTATTACTTCCTTCAGTAGACGGATAAACTTGTCTTGTAGGAATTTGACCTGAACTAAAGTTTCCAGAGTAATTTACCGGAGTAAGTACAGGGAAATCAGATCTTTTCCAGTTGTTCCAAGCTTCAACCCAGTTACCGGTTAAACCAGTAGTTGCCCATATTTGCTCGTTGATCATTTTCAAAGAAGCAGTAGTTGAAGTTACATTCAAAGGATGTGCAGCAGCATAAAAAACAGCATTTGCATTAGTGATTTGTGTTCCACCAAATTTATTTAAAGTTACCATTGCTCCTACTAATCCATTGTTAAAGTATTGAGCTGCAGTTCCTGATACAGAATATCCTCTTACCGCTGCCTCAGCCATCAATAATTGTACTTGTGCATACGTAAGAATAAAAACTGGTGTCGTTCTATTTCTATACATTGGTGTAGGTCTAGAGTAATTACCGATAGCAGCAACATCACTACCTGATCCAGTTGAACCTGGATAATTAGGCTCTAAACTTACATCTCTAGCGCCTCCTTTAGTATCATACCCATTAGGGAATCCTATTTGAGCAGCTGTACTTGTATTACCACCAGTATATAAATAATTTGCAGCAAGTCCAGCACCTGGAACTTCAGCAACAACAGGCAAACGTAAATCATTGTTAGATTTTAAATAATCAATCAATGTTTTAGACCAACGTACTTCATAAACATCAGCAGAAACTGTGAATGAAGCTCCATTACCATTGTCAAAACCATTAGCATCATCAGTAGGAGAAATAGCTTCATCAGCAACCGAAGCAAAAACTCCACCTGCAGCCGCTTTTTCAGCATACTTTTTAGCATTAGCAGCATCAGCAACTGTTAATCTCATTGCCATTTTCAACATCAATGAATAACCAAAAGAACGCCATTTAGCAATATCTCCACCATAGTAAATATCACTTGTTGGTTTATCTTTAGAAGCATCTAAAGTTAATATTGCAGCATCTAAATCAGCTAACATTTGAGGATATAAATCTTGTTGTTTGTCGTATTTAGGTTGAGAAATACTTTGATCCAACATTAAAGCCTCAGAATAAGGAACATCACCATATACATCTGAAATATAAGAAATAGACATGATTTTTACAATTGTTCCAATAGCAGCTAAATTTGGCATGTTTTTTTGATTTGCCAATTTAGACATTTGATTCGCTGTTGAAGCAGCTGTGTAAACACCATTCCAAATTCTTTGAACATAATCATAAGTACCACCAGTAGTAACATATTTATCTCCACCATCATAATAATTAGCTCCTCCAGTTGAAGGCGATGCTAAAAGTTGTACCCACATACTTTGAAATAAGATTGGGCCTTCGTAACCTACAGTTCTTTGTCCATAATCATAAAGAGCTCTTGGTAAAAGTAAATTTGGATCAAATATTTCAGATCCTGCTTTAGTTGGATCGGTATTAATTTCTTCGAAATCACTATCGCATGAAATTAGCAAACCACTAACAACAACGAACAATATTTTAATATATTTAGTCATAATTATTTTATTTTAAAGTTAACATTTAGACCAAAAGACCTTGTTGAAGGTAAACTAGTCCCTTCAATTCCATAATATTTCACATTAGAACCAAAACTACTTTCTGGATCAATATTATCCGCTTTACGCATTAGGATAGCAAGATTTCTAGCTACAAATGAAATATCAATTCCTTCTAAGAATGAGATTTTACCCATTACGCTTTTAGGGAAAGAATATCCAAATGATAATTGTCTAAGTTTGATAAAATCTCCGCTAACAACACTTGTACTTGTAATGTTACGAGCTTCTGCTTGATAATAATTTTCAGCTGTAGCAGTAATTCCACTATTTGTAACACCTGTTTCTCTACCTACTAATGTAGCTTGATTCAATCCTCTTAGACGAGAATAGTATTCCGTAGCAGAAATTACTTTATTACCGTAATTAAAGTCAACTAAGAACGCAAGATTAAAGTTTTTGTATTTGAATTCATTGTTCCATCCACCATAAAAAGTTGGTAAAACAGAACCGAAGTTTTTAAACTCTCCTCTTACCGGTAAACCAGCAGCATCAACTTGAATACTTCCATCTGTATTATAAGCATAATCATATGCTCTAATTTGTGGACCAGCTTCACCTACTACATAAGCAGTAACAGCATTTCCTAAAGTTCCACGGTTACTTCCTAAAACAATTGGAGTTTCATCTGCATTGGTAGCCAATACTTTGTTTTTAAAATTTGTTGTATTTAAACTAGTTGTCCAAGTAAAATTATCCGTTTTAACAGGAATACCTGTTACAGCAATTTCTAAACCTTTATTTTGGATAGAAGCACTTGCAACAACACCTGTAGCAAACCCAGTTGATCTACTATACTCAGCATTTAAAATCTCATCATGTGATGTTTTCTCATAGTATGATAAATCAAATGTCAATCTGCTTTTGAAAAATCTAAGATCTAAACCTAATTCAACCTCGTCTACCGTAAATGGTTTTAAAAGAGTTGGAAGCGTTGAAGGAATTGAACCCGTAGCATAACTTACACCATTTCTTACTAATGAATTTCCTGAATTGAAATATAAAGAGTTTGTATAAGGAGTAGCCTCACCACTTGTTACAGCATAAGACAATCTTACTTTAGCAAAATCTAACGCATCGATATGTAATAAATCATTGAAAACAAACGCTCCAGAAACTGAAGGTGTAAATACTGCATTATCAGAAGAAGCTGCAGAAGACAATGAAGAATAAACATCGTAACGGCCTGTTGTAGATAATGTTAAGTATTTTTTATATCCAAAATCAAAAGAGTAAAATGCAGAGTGGCTTTCACTTCCTGTATAATTATACTCTCTATTGATATTAACTACATTGTTTGGAGTATATAAATAAGGTAAAACGAATGGACCACCACCTATTTTAATTCTTTCATATTTATTTTGTCTAATGTTACCACCCGCTAATGCATCTACTGAGAAATCAGTACCAATTTTAAATTTAGCTCCAAAAAGTCCATCAAGATTTAACTCAGAACGAGTTGATTGTCCTTTACTGTCTAAGCTTCCACGTTTATTAGTAGTATAATCTAATCCCCAAGGATTAACACTAAATTCTGTATCATTAGAAACATCATTTCCTAATCTTACCATTGCATAGATATCATCTGTAAAGCTATATTTAGTTGATAATACTGAAATAGTTCTTTTTCTTGTAGGATCTTCAACCCCTTGATTTACTATAAAATAAGGATTTGTAACATAATTATCATCACTGAAAACAACTTCAGCACCAGTTATAGGATCATAACCAGGAGCAAAAATATTATGGTCTACATTGGGAGCCAATAATAAAAAGTTATTTGGGTTTTTAGGACCATCACTTAAAAAAGGTCTGTTATTTGATCTTTCATCTGTGTAATTTACAGAAGCAGCCACATTTAATTTATCAGTAATATTTTGATCTGCGCTCAAATTTATCGTAGTACGTTTAAGACCGCTATTTGGCACAATCGATTTAGAATCTAAATTAGAGAATGACAAACGAAATGCTCCATCTCCAAGACCTTTAGATACAGAAACAGTATTGGTAAGGTTAGTTCCTGTTTTATAAAAATCGATGTAACTTTCTTTAGCTTTACTGTATGAATATTGTTGACCGTCAAAGCCAATTACTGAGCTACCGTCTAATTTTCCTCCCCAAGAATTTCTGTTTGTTGCTAATGCAGCACCAGTAGTTAAAGGTTTTGAACCACCTGTACCTTGACCATATTGATCTTGAAAATCAGTATAATCAACTGGTGCGTCAGCCATGAAATTAGAATTAAAAGTAATAGCGTAATCGCCACCTTTTTTACCTTTTTTAGTAGTAATAATAATAACCCCATTTACAGCTCTGGCTCCATAAAGAGCAGATGCTGACTGACCTTTAAGTACTGTCATTTTCTCAATATCGTCCGGATTGATATTACCGATACCATCACCTTGATCCGCTCCACCCCATTCTCCAGCAGAACCTCTTTGTGTATTATCAATTGGAATACCGTCAATAACAAATAATGGAGAACCTCCACTAGTAATACCAGATATACCTCTCAAAAGCACTTTTGAAGTTCCACCAGCACCACTATTAGTTCCTCTTACTACAAGACCCGAAACACGACCTGCTAAACCATTAGCTACGTTCGTTTCTCTAGCTTTGTCTAAGTTATCCCCACCTACAGTAGTTACGGCATAACCTAATTTTCTTTGATCTTTAGAAATCCCCAAAGCTGTTACTACAACTTCTCCTAACTGATTTGCATTTTCTGTCAAAGAAACATTTAAAGTAGTTGCCCCGGTAAAAGCAATTTCTTTTTCAGCATAACCTACAAAAGAAAATACTAAAATCGCTGATCGACTTGGAACATTGATACTGTACTTCCCTTCAAAATCAGTTGAAACTCCATTTGTTGTCCCCTTAACAACAACGTTTACCCCTGGTAATGACATACCAGTACTTCCATCGGTAATTTTTCCTGATACTGTGGTTTGTGCCTTAGCTAATTGAAAGCTGAATAAGCAAAACACAAACAGTAACTTAAATACTTTTTGAATCATAATTTGGTTTTTGTGTTAATAATTTATTTTTTAATTGGTTAACCTAACGTTAATAATTTCTTAAATTTAAAACTATGCCGCATTACCCGAAAATTATTTCGACCAATAACAAATTTGAATAGGTGTTTGTCAATTTTATCTTTTTTTTGACAATTATTGCTTTTTTTTAGTACGTAATTACCAATGAATTATACAAATTAGCAACTATTTAATAAGCTCCTATTCTTGTATAAAAAAAGAAAAACATCAATCTTAAATTTAAGATTAATGTTTTTCTATTATTGCTGGAATGTGATGAAAAAAATTAACAATTTCTTTTATAAAATACATTCAATTAGTCCAAAACCTTGAAATTTGTCTTAAGTAAATCAACCGAATTACCTCCAACCATTACTTCAAAATCTCCTGGCTCTACCACTCTTTTCATTTCTCGGTTCCAAATAGCCAATTCATCAGGTGTTAATGTAAACGTTACATTTTTGGTTTCGCCTTTCTTAATGAATATTCTTTTAAAACCTTTTAAAGTTTTCAATGGTGTCGTAACACTACTATAAACATCATTGATATACAATTGCACCACTTCATCACCGTCATAATTTCCTGTATTTTTAACATCTACACTAACTTTTAATTCACCGTCAGCCTTAATTGCTGCGGTACTTAAGGCTAGATTTGAATATTCAAATGTGGTATAACTCAATCCATACCCAAAAGTGTACAATGGATTTTCACTTTCAGTCACATATCTATGAATAGCAGAAGGTTTTTGGTTGTAATAAATAGGCAACTGCCCAACTGATTTAGGAAAGGTAATAGGAAGTTTTCCTCCTGGATTGTAATCCCCAAATAGAACATCGGCAACTGCTTTTCCTCCTGCTTCTCCCGGAAACCAAGCTTCAACAACAGCAGGAATATTTTCATTGATCCAATTTACAGAAAGCGGACGACCGTTTAACAACACACAAACTACAGGAGTTCCTGTTTTCTGGATGGCTTCTATCAATTCTTGTTGCATACCATGTAAATCTAAAGTAGCCACATCTCTGTTTTCTTCAACCAATTCATTCGATTCCCCTAAAACTACAATAGCAACATCAGCTTTTTTAGCAATATCAATCGCTGGTTGGAAATTTACTTTTTCTAAGTTCCAACGCAAGTGTGCTCTGGCTCCCCAGCCTCCCTCCCACATTTCTATGCGAACTTTATATTTTTTACCTGCTTCAATATTCTTTGGAGTTGTAACCATATTAGTGGCACCTTTTGTCCAATTGTCGATAACCAACTGATCGTCAATCCACATTCTGATTCCATCATCAGAACTTAAACCAAACCAACCATCAAATGCCTTGTCTGATTTTATATAACCAGTCCAACGAATAGAAAAATCATCATCACTAACTCCATCACCCGGTGACCATGGCCAATCGAATTCTAATTGACTGTCAATACGTGTCAATACTGGATTTCCTTCTACATTTCTATTGTTAAAATATTCTCCTTTTAATCCGTTTTGTGCTTCATCTGGCGTAAACAAAAATTTTGATGGAATAACCTGTCCTTTCACTATAAGAGAAACACCTTCTTCATAAAGCACATTTGTTTTTGTACCGACAACTTGTTTAATTCCTTCCAAAACTGTCGTTCCAACTTTATTTTTTACCGAATATCCGCCCAATCTTGACGCATCCGCATTTGGACCAATAACCGCAATGGTTTGAATATCTTTCTTTAAAGGCAAAATATTGTTTTCATTTTTCAATAAAACAATAGATTTATGTCCTGCTTCTAATGCTAAATCCTGATTTTCTTTGGTATGAAAACGCTCTTTAATCAAATTCTTATCGGTGTATGGATTTTCAAATAAACCCAATAAAAATTTAAGTCTCAAAACTCCGCCCGCAGCACGGTCTATTTGTTCCATTGTCAATTTTTTCTCATTCACCAATTCAATGATAGTTTGTTGCCAAAACTCATTTGTAAAATCATAAAATTGCATATCAACTCCGGCAGCAATGGCTTGTCTGATACTTTCTTTTGGAGAATCGGTAACGTAATGTGTCGTTTGAAGGTATTTAATAGCACCTAAATCCGAAACTACAATTCCTTTGAAACCCCATTCTTTTCTAAGTACATCAGTCAATAACCAATGATTGGCAGCACAAGGAATTCCATCTAATTCTGAATACGCACACATTGTTCCTAATGCGCCTCCTTTTCTAAATGCTTTTTCAAATGAAGGTAAAAAATCTTCACGCGCTGAACGCTCTCCCACCAATACCGGTGATGAGTTCCCTCCTGCTTGCGGAATACCGTGAACGGCGAAATGTTTTGGTTCAGCAATAATAGAACGATCAGAAGTTAAATCATCACCTTGCATTCCTTTAATCATCGATAAACCTAGTTCTCCCGTTAAATAAACGTCTTCGCCAAAGGTTTCTGCAACTCTTCCCCAGCGTGGTTCGCGGCCTACATCAAGATTGGGTCCTAAACCAAAATGAACACCGTGAGCTCTGGCTTCGGTTCCAATTACCTTACCCACTTTATCCATAAGATTCGTATCCCAAGTTGCACCTAAACCAATACTCATTGGGAAAGCCGTACTTTCGTCATCTAAATAACCATGAAGCATTTCGCACATGATAAGTGCAGGAATTCCCCATTTGTTCTTTTTTATAACTTCATTTTGAAGGTCATTAATCATTTTTGCCGAACGCGGATAAATGTCATGAATAGCGCCTATTCCAAGATTTCCAATTTTAACATCCGATTTCGTTTTAGAAAAATTTTCTTTTTCCTTAAAGTATTCGCCTTTGTACATATCCATTTGACGTACTTTTTCCTCCAGACTCATTCTGCTCAACAAGTCAGTTAGTCTGTCTTCGACGGGTAATTTAGGGTTTTGATACGGATATTTTTTTTGCGCAAAGCCTTGGCTAAAAAAACCAAGAAACAGTACTAAAACAAGGGTTATTTTTTTCATTCTTAAGTGGTATTTTTGGTAGTGTATTAATTAATTTTGAATCACTTTTAATGTTGTTCCGTTCACAAAATCATCATGAGAAATAAAATAACTATTAAGTGCTTTTCCGTCTAATTGTATTTGCTTGATTTTACCGTCATTGTTGACTTCGCGTTCAATTACAATACTTTTCTTTTTATAGTATTTTGGGTCTAATTGAATGGTTACTTTATCAAACATTGGTGTGGTAATGGTATAAATTGGGTCTCCGGGAGCAATAGGATATATTCCCATCATAGAATACACCAACCAAGCAGACATGGTTCCGGTGTCATCATTTCCAGGCAATCCATTTGGCTTATTTTGAAAATAGGTTCCCACTAATTTTTTAACCAATTCCTGACTTTTCCATTCGTCTCCTTTTATGTAATTAAACAAATAAGGATACGCAATATCCGGCTCGTTTGCCATATCAAATTGCTTGATATCAAATACTTTTTGTAATTGGTTTGAAAACGCTTTATCACCGCCCATGAGTTTTATAAGTCCTTTGATATCGTGAGGCGCCATAAAGGCATATTGCCAAGCATTCCCTTCGATAAAACCAACATTTTCTTCAAAGTTAGCTCCCGAAACCGGGTCGAATGGTTCGTACCATTTTCCATTAGCTAATCTCGGACGAAGTAATTTTAAATCTTTATCAAATAATTTTCGATAGGATAACGAACGGTTTTTAAAACGCAAATAATCTTCCTTTTTGCCTAAAGCTTTCGCCAAAAGTGAAATAGAGTAATCTGATGCGTTGTACTCTTGCGTTGTAGAAACTGGTCCTCGATCATTGGTTGTCAAAAACCCTTTTTCGATATAATCTTTTAATCCCGGACGCAACGGATTATTTTCGATTTGGTCCGCACCTTTCAGCATGGCTTTATAGGCTTTATGCACATCAAAATCCTGAATTCCTTTTAAATACGTATCCGCAATAACAATGCTGGCGGGATCACCAACCATTGTGAATGTTTCAGTAGAATTTAATTCCCACTTGGGTAACCAGCCGTTTTCATCATACATTTCCAACATGCTTTTAACCATATTCGATTGTTGCTGCGGATAAGCCAATGACATTAACTGATGTAAATTTCTGTACGTATCCCAAAGCGAAAATACCGTATATCGGGTTCCTGTTGTTGTACCTATTTTCCCTGTTTTTATTTCAGGATATTCTCCGTTGAAATCATTTAAGGTGTTCGGATGAATTAAAGTATGATACAAAGCTGTGTAAAAAATAGTCTTCTCTTCTTTGGAACCGCCTTCAACCAAAATTTTAGAAAGTGCTTCGTTCCATTCGTTGTAAGTCTCTTTATAAACTGCATCAAAGGTTTTGTTTCCAGTTTCTTTTTCTAAATTTTCTCGGGCATTTGCGATACTTACATAAGAAACTCCAACTTTCACTTCAACCGTTTCTTCTTTATCGAAATCATAGGAAAAATAAGTTCCAATGCTGTCACCAACAACCATTTTGGTGGAATTATCCATCATTCTGGTTTTGCCGTTATACGTCATCCATTGGGCTTCGACTCCTTCATATTTTGATGGTTTTTTCCAAACTCCAAACTTCGCTGCCGGTTTTGAAAATTTGGCAACAAAATATACCGGATAAGCCGCTTCCGGACTATTGTAACAAAACGAACCTACGGAACGCATTCCTTCAATTTCGGTTGAAGACACTATTTTTACCATAGCGCCTTCTTCATTGGTTAAACCTAAACCAAGATTTAATAAAACATTAGATTGTCCTTTTGGAAAAGTAAATTTACTAACTCCTACTCTTTTGGATGCCGTAAACGCTGCTTTTACATTATACTTATCAATATTTACACTATAATACGCCGTTTTTGCCACTTCATCAGAATAAGTGGAACCATACTTTAAATGATTGGTTTCAACAGCTCCCGTGGTTGGCATCAATAAAATAACGCCTAATTCCGGACAACCCACGCCACTTAAATTGACTTGACTAAATCCTGTTAGAAATTTATTCTCATTTACGTATGGATTCGATAACCAACGGCTGTCTTTTTCTAATGGTAAATTTTGAGGTCCCGCTACATTAAACGGACTGATACTTGCCATTCCTCTTGGTGCAATGGGACCTGGATAGGCAGCACCATAATTTGAAGTTCCAATAAACGGATTTACAAAATCTGCTGGTTGTTGCGCATACAGCATTCCTGCGCTACAAAACAGCATCAAAGAAAAAAGCGTCGCTCGCATTGTTATCCTGTTATTTAAAAACATACTTTTTAATTTTTCTATCTGTTAATCGCTTCAACTTTTAATGTCCAAGCTTCTTTTGACGGCAAATTATTTCTTAATTGTTCTGGAATTATAACTTTAAAACCGTTATCCACTTTGGTCCATTTTAATGAGGTCCCAGAACCTAACATGGTGATTTTTGTTCCTTTTTTTGGACTGATAGATTGTACAACAACTTCAGAAGGAATTTTATTTTCTCCTTTTTTAGCCAAATAAAATAAGAAAACATTCCCCGCTTTATTTTGAGTCATACAGATATTATCCTCTTTGTAAGGCGCTATTGGTTTGGTATTGTAAATAGCAGTACTATTTACTTTCATCCAAGCACCATATTCTGCCAATAAATCATAAGCGCCTTGTTGCCATTCTCCATCAGGTCCCGGAGCGACATTCAACAACAAGTTTCCTCCTTTAGCTACAACATCTACAAGCATGTGAATTCCTTGTCTGCCGGTCATGTAATTAGCATCTGGAGTGTAAGACCACCCGCCACCAGAGGTAATACAAGATTCCCAAGGATAAGGCAATGTTTTTTCAGGAACACGATTTTCCGGAGTTAAATAATTTTGATTTTTTCCATGAACAGCTCTGTCCACCACAATTAATCCGGGTTGTTTTTGACGTGCTTCTACAACCAAATCATCCATTTTAATGTCTTGGTCAACTACTCTATGCTTAATAAATCCATTCCCTGATTCATTCTCTGCAAACTTCTCATTATACCCTTTTTTTACATCACTTTGAGCTGTTTTTGCAACCCAACCACCATCTAACCATAAAATATCTACTTTACCATAATCCGTAAGCAATTCTAAGATTTGGTTGTGTGTAAAGTTTACATACTTTTTCCATTTTTCAGGATAAGCAATAGGATCGTAATTTACATTTCTGTCAAAAGGCGGAAAATAAGGATTCCAATAATTCTCATTATGCCAATCCGGTTTAGAAAAATAAGCGCCTATCCATAGTTTTTCATTTCTAAAAGCGTTGAAAACTTCTTTAGCAATATTTGCTCTCGGATTGCTGCTAAAAGCACATTCTTCATCTGTCACTTTATAATCAGAATATTTAGTATCAAACATAGAAAATCCATCATGGTGTTTTGTGGTAAATACCATGTATTTCATTCCAGCATTTTTAGCCGCTTTCGCCCATTTCTCCGGGTTGAATTTTACCGGATTGAATGTTTTTTTCAGTCCTTCGTAATCCTTTACATACTGATTATAATTAGTTGGATCGCTTCCTTGTCTTCGTTCACACCAACCATAATCTTCAGGGCAGATTGACCAAGATTCTACAATTCCCCATTGACTATAGGTTCCCCAGTGCATTAGCAAACCAAACTTTTTACCTTGCCATTCATCTATTTTTTTTAGTACTAACGGGTCTGTTTCCGGCACATAACGTTCATCTTCATAAATGGCTTGTGAAAACATTTGAACCGAAAATAATAGTGCGATTATGAATATTCCTTTTTTCATTTTAATTGATTTATAATTTTTAATATGCTTGTATTTTCTATGCTAATGCCTAATTTTTTAATTCATTACTTAAAGAATAAGGAACGTTTTCAGGTTTGCTTCCCCAATCTTTGTTTGGAGTATCTCCCAAATTAAACTCTAATTTTCCTCCTTTTTGAATGTCATCAAAATTTAAAAAACTGTTGGAATATCCTTTTCCGTTTAAGCTTGCGGATTGAATGTAAAAGTTACTTTTCGAATTGTTTTTGGCACCAATTTCAAACGTATTTCCGTTTTCTAAATGAATAGTGGCTTTTTTAAATAACGGGCTTCCTATCACATATTGATTTACTCCTGGCGTAACAGGGTAAAAACCTAACGAACTAAACACATACCAAGCCGATGTTTGTCCGTTATCCTCATCTCCACAATACCCATCTGGAGTGGCAGCATATAATTTAGTCAGTACTTCGCGTATTCTTGATTGTGCTTTATACGGTTGATTGGCATAATTGTACAAATAGATCATGTGCTGAATTGGTTGATTTCCATGTGCATAATTCCCCATGTTTGCCACTTGCATTTCTCTAATTTCATGAATGGTTTGACCGTAATAAGAATTGTCAAAAGTTGGTGGCATTTGAAATACTTCATCTAATTTTGAAGCAAATTTCTCTTTCCCACCCATCAAATCCATTAACCCTTGAATATCATGAAATACAGACCATGTGTAATGCAAACTGTTGCCTTCGGTAAAGGCATCACCCCATTTCAAAGGATTAAAAGGACTTTGAAAATCACCTTCTTTATTTTTTCCTCGCATCAAATTAGTTGATGAATCAAATACGTTTTTATAGTTTAACGACTTCTTGAGGTAAGTATCAGCGATGCTTGTTTTTCCTAATTTCTGGGCCATTTTCGCAATGGTGAAATCAGCATATGCATACTCTAAAGTTCGCGCTACATTTTCATTAACCCCAACATTATAAGGAACATAACCTAAACTATTGTAATAACTTAAACCAGCTCTACCTACAGAACTTACAGGTCTTCCCTCTTCAATAGTAGCGTTTTTCAACATGGCTTCCAATAACAATTCAGCATCTTTATTTTTAGAACCTTTCAAAAAAGCATCTGCAATTATGGGAGCCGAATTTGAACCCACCATACAATCTCTATGTCCAGGGCTTGCCCATTCCGGCAACCAACCAGATTCTTTATAGGTATTGGCAAGTCCGTCCATGATGTGACTGTTTAATTCTGGGTACATCATATTAAAAAATGGAAAAACAGCTCTAAAAGTGTCCCAAAACCCATTATCTGTAAACATATATCCAGCGCTTACTTTCCCGTTATAAGGGCTGTAATGCACCACATTATTGCTTTTGTCAAATTCATAAAACTTCCTTGGAAAAAGCAATACTCTGTATAAACTGGAATAAAAAGTTCTTAGATTGTCAACATTATCGTCTTCAACTTGAATTCGACTTAATTCTTTTTCCCAAGTTTGTTTTGCCTTTTCTTTTGTTTGTTCAAAAGAATCGGAGCCAATTTCTCTCGATAAATTTAATTGGGCTTGTTCCGGACTGATAAAAGATGACGCAATTTTTACATGTACAACTTCTCCTTTTTTAGTTTTAAAACCTATGATCGCGCCAACGTGTTTTCCTGTGCTGGAAGTTGAATTTTCTATTAATTTCCAACCATCTGTCCAAGTATGATTGATTTCAAAATCTTTATCAAACTCTGCGACAAAATAATTATGAAAATTCTCTGGAACGCCACCACTATTATTGCGACTGTATCCAATGATTTTTCGTTGCTCCGGAATAATTTTCACCATAGATCCTTTAAAAAAGGCATCCAACATGATATAGGATTTGTTTGCCTCCGGAAAAGTAAACTTAAATTGGGCCGCTCTTTCTGTTGGTGCAACTTCAGCAAGCACATCATAATCGGCTAAATATACCGAGTAATAATAGGGTTTCGCAATTTCGGCCTTATGAGAAAACCAAGATTCGCGCTCGTCTTCCTGAAACTTTAAATCACCTGTTACAGCCATCAATGAGAACGCAGCATAATCATTGATCCATGGACTTGGCTGATGCGTTTGCTTGATTCCTCTAATTTTATTGGCATCGTACTTGTATGCCCAACCATCTCCCATTTTAGAGGTCATTGGTGTCCAAAAATTCATGGCCCATGGCGTCGCAATCACTGGATAGGTATTCCCATTTGATAAACTATAATCAGAATCGGTGCCCATTAATGGATTCACATAATCAACAACATTTGTTGTTTTGTCTGCCGTTTTTATAAGTTCAATATTTTTATTGGAACACGAAAAACACAGTAGTCCCACAAAAACCAGTACAATTTTTAAATACTTCATTTCTTAATTAATTAAAATTTCATCAATAAACAACCAGGAATCTTCTCCTTTTGGGCTCTTTTTCAAATTAGTCGCGATTACTTTTACAAATCTGGTATTGAGTTTGTCAAATTTAATTTTAAAATCTTTCAACTCCGAATTTGAATTTATAGCAAATGGACGCAGCACTTGTTGCACTTCTTTATAAGTCACTCCATCAGCTGAAACCAACACTTTTACTGCCGTTGGAAAATAAATTCCGGCACCTTGATTTTCTATTGAACCAACTGTTACTTGACTTATAGTTTGCGTCTTTTCTAAATCAACAACCACTTCCATATCATTGACCAACCAAGCTTGCCATTGCCCATCATGAAAGTTTTTGCTTCCTCTGATGACATTAACCAAACTTAATGGTTCGTCACCTTTATAATTATCATCATACGGAGATTTAAACTTTAATTTACTTCCAAATGCTTTGTGAAATTGAATCGTATCTATAAACGTTTTACCTGTTGGTTTGTCATTTTCGAATAATGAAGCTTTTATAATAGTCGTTTCATTAATTGCTATAGCATCTGTAAATTTGGAAGCATTTTCAGCGACACTTTTATCACCCAAAACATAGCGAATATCTGTTTTTTGCAACTCATTGTTCAAAGCCACTTTGACTATTTTTTTATCTAAATCAGCGGTATATGAAGCCGTTACCAAGTAGGCACTTTTAGCATAATTAACTCCTAAATAATCATAACGTTCTAATAAAGAAGGTAATCTATCAATAAAATTATTCCAATTACGCGCTTCCTTTGGGCTCCATACGGCTTCCGCCAAAGCGGCTAATCTCGGGAAAATCATATACTCAGAATCATCGGGATTAGAAAGATATTCTGCCCATAAATTGGCTTGACCTCCCAAAACATGTTTGGCTTGATTAGGAGTCATCGAATCTACAATAGGATCAAAATCATATACTTTACGCAACGGAAGATAAGCGTCAAAAGCTAGAGGTTCTTCGTTTTGAGGCCCTTGATAAAAATTAAAATAACAATGAGAATCCGGAGTCATAATTACGTTGTGTCCTTGTTCTGTAGCTTCAATACCGCCTTTTGTCCCTCTCCAACTCATTACAGTTGCATCTGGAGCTAAACCGCCTTCTAAAATTTCATCCCAACCTATTACTTTTTTGCCTTTAGAATTGATATATTTTTCCATTCTTTTTACAAAATAGCTTTGCAATTCATTCACATCTTTCAAGCCTTCCTCTTTGATTCTTTTTTGACAATGAGGACATTTGCTCCAATTCGTTTTAGTGGCTTCGTCTCCTCCAATGTGAATGTATTTTGAAGGAAAGATAGTCATGACTTCATCCAATACATTTTGTAAAAATTCGAAAGTAGTTTCTTTTCCGGCACAATAAATATCAGTAATAGGCCAAACTCCGCCTGATGGCACTCCAATGCGTTGATTGAAACAAGCTAACTCAGGATAGGAAGCAATTGCAGAACTAACATGAGCAGGCATTTCTATTTCCGGAATGATTTCTATATTTTTTGATTGGGCATATTTTACAATTTCTTTCAATTCTTCTTGTGTCAAAAACCCTCCGTAAGTCCCTTTTTCATCCGGATTTACAGCAAGTCTCGAGTTCCAAATCAAGTTCTCCTGATTCACTCTCCAAGCACCAACTTCAGTCAATTTTGGGTATTTTTTAATTTCAATTCTCCAACCTTGATCGTCAACTAAATGCAAATGCAACACATTCATTTTAAGCATTGCCAAACGATCGATGGTTTCTTTTATGTAATTTTTATCGAAAAAATGACGCGATAAATCTAGCATTAATCCTCTCCATTGAAAACGAGGTTCGTCAGTGATTGTAATACTTGGAATCTCCCATTTAACATTAGACACCAGTTTTTTACTTTCAATAGCCGTAGGAAGTAATTGTCGTATGCTTTCTAATCCGTAAATAAAACCGGCATTTCCTTTGGCCGAAATCACAATACTTTTGGTTGTTACTTCCAGTTTGTAAGCTTCATTCTTAAGGCTTTCATTTACTTTGAATTGAATGTAATTACTTTTTGGAATCTTAGTAGAAATTTCCGGAATCCAACCTGCTGACTGTCCAAATTTACTGATTAAAGCAGTTGCTATTTCTTTTTGAGAATCATTATTTACTACAAATTTGGTGTTTTTAGAAAACTGAAAAACGCCTTCCTTAAGAACCAAATTTACTGGCTTTGGAAATAGATTAATATCTTTTTGTGCTACCATTTTTTGACTAAAACAGCAACTTATCAGTAAGACAGCGACAAGGATTGATTTTAATATTCTCATTTTAATTATTTTAAAGAAGGTGTTATTTTAAATTGATATTGGTAGTTTTTATCCAAAAGTCTGTATTTTTCCATAGGCCAAGACTGCCAGCTGTCAATCCCACCTACGCCCATTTGTTTGTAATCAATTTTCAGACTTGTTAAATCTCTTTCTTTGATATCAGCCGCATTTCTTTGATTTTTTTCTAATCCATCATCTAAATCTTCCGTTAGAATATGTAACGCTGTAATGCTCAATAAATCATCTGATTGAACATTTAGTTGTAGCTTTTCATTAGATAAATTCAACCATCTGACGGCTGTTTTATTTCCTGTTTCCTGCGGGCGGATATACGGATAATATTGCTCTGAAACCGTTTGATTGTAAAGACCAACTGGAGCGCTGTAATTTCTGTCAAGGTAATTTTCATGCGGTCCTTTACCATAATATTGCATCGCATTGAAGTCTTTTGGCAATACGATTTCCATTCCAAAACGGGGCAACATAGCCACTTCTTTCGTTTTATCAATGTTTAATACTTGTTGAACGCTGATTTCGCCATTGCTATTAATTTCATAGTTTAAAACCAATTCAGAAGAGACTTCGGGCAAACTATAGGTGGCTTTTACCAAAAATTTGTTGTCTTTTGTATTAGAGTAAGACCAACTTATTAATGTAGGGTTTTGCATGGCTGTTTTCCAAGGCAAAAGTCGATGCTGTAATCCAGCACCAAAATCATTATCATTTGGCGCTCTCCAAAAATTAGGACGCAATTGATACCCTTCTTTCAAAATAGGCTGATTGTGGAATGTATATCCGGATACAAAACCTGTTTTTTTATCGAAAGTGATTTCGGTATTGTCGCTTTTAAAAACAATGTTATTGGTAGATTTTTGCACCAGCATTTTGGCAACACCTTCAATTCGTATATCGTTTTTCCAATTTCCTTTATAGTGAAGTTGTTCTGTGGCAATTTCAAATCCTTGAGGCAAAAAAGGTTCTTCTTGTTTCAAATGATAACTCACATTTATAAAAGCTTCTTTATACTGTTTTCCTTCTAAATTAATCGGTAAAACATAGTTTTTAGATTGGTGAGGATTGATGTCTAAAGTATCAATCGTACCACTAATAGTTTCTACCCCATCAAGTACTAATTTCCAATGCAAGCTCACATTGTTTATATTTCTGAAGAAAAATTCGTTAAAAACTTTTATGGTTGCTGTTTCTGAAGACGCCCAAGACGTTAAAATGTTTTGATACACATTTCGCATTTCAAAAGCATGTGGATTGGGTTGTCGCTCCGGATTAAATATCCCATTATTCAAGAAGTTATTATCACTTGGGACATCTTTTGGACCAAAATCACCTCCATAGGCAAAAACAACAGTTCCGTCCTCTCTTCTCTTATAAATCGATTGGTCTATCATATCCCAAATAAAACCGCCTTGAAAATTGCCATGCGCTCTGATAACATCCCAATACTCTTTAAAATTCCCCAAAGAATTCCCCATCGCATGCGCGTATTCGCTTAGAATATAAGGTCTTTCCGGATTAGGATTGGCTTGAATATATTCTTCCATTGCAGTTGGAGCACTGTATTGTGGGTCGATAATGTCTGAATTCCAATCAAATTTTAAGTTTTTCCCATCCCATGCGGCATAAGAAGCTCTTTCATACTGAATAGGTCTGGATGCATCCCTATCTTTCAGCCATAAATACGCCCGATAAAAATTGTAGCCATTCCCGGCTTCATTCCCCATACTCCAAATAATAATCGATGGGTGATTTTTATCTCTTTCGACCATTCTGGTAATGCGTTGCAAATGTGCCAATTCCCAATTGGATTTATTACCCAATGTTTTGGCAATATCATACCCCATTCCATGCGATTCTAAATTGGCTTCATCCACAACATAAATCCCATATTTATCGCATAATTCATACATGTATTCATCATTAGGAAAGTGCGACATCCGGAGTGCATTGATGTTGTATTGCTTCATTACTTTAATATCTTCCTCCATTCGCTCTCTCGAAACCGTTTGTCCCGTGGTTGGATCTGTTTCTTGACGGTTGATGCCTTTGATATATACCGGCTGTCCGTTTACCAATAATTGTCCGCCTTTGATTTCTACTTTTCGAAAACCTACATTTTGAGGAATCACTTCTACTACATTTCCTTTTTTATCTTTTAAAATAAAATTGATTTGGTACAGATTCGGAATTTCAGCCGACCATTTTTTGGGATTATTGACAACCAAATCAAAAGCTAATTTCTTAGTCTCAGCATTAATTTTGAAACTTTTAGTGGCAATAAGTGTTTCGTTATCTTTTAGTTGTGTTTCTAAAGTATAGTTGTCTTTTTTATTTAAATCAGAAAACTGAGTTACAATTTTCAAAGTGCCATCTACATAAGAAGCATCTAAATCCGGAATGATTTCAAAATCTTTAAGATGTGCTTTATTTCTGGCATACAAATACGATTCTCTGGTAATACCGCTCATTCGCCAAAAATCCTGACATTCTAAATACGAACCATCACTCCATTTCATCACTTTTAAGGTAATGGTGTTTTTTCCCGTTTTTAAAAAAGCATTGAGGTTAAATTCCTGAGGCAATTTACCATCTTCGCCATAGCCGACATAAATGCCATTTACCCAAACGGTAAGATTTGATTTGGCCGAACCTACGTGAAGAAAAATATCTTTTCCTTCCCAACTTTTATCGATAGTGATTTCTCTTCTGTAGACTCCTGTGGGATTGTATTTTACAGGAACCAAAGGTGGATTTATCGTTATATATTTAGCAAAATCGTAAGTCGTATTGGTGTAAACCGGAAAACCATACCCGTTTACATCCCAAGTGGCAGGGATTTTAAAGGTATCCCAAGCAGTATCATCAAAAGTACTTTTCTCAAATCCGTTTGGTAAATCATTTGGGCTTTCTACATATTTAAACTTCCATAATCCATTTATATCCAGATAGTTTTCAGATTTTTTCCAATTATTTTTTGTTGCTAATGCTTCGTTTTCGAAAACAAAATAAGAAGCGTGCATTGGAACTCTGTTTTCCTCGTTGATTTTTTCATTTAACCAAAACGGAACACTTTCTTGCGCTTTAGAGGATGCTACAAAAGCCAGTATAAATGTCAATATGAATGCCGTTTTTTTCATTACTTTTTTTTAATTGAACACTTCCGAAGATAATGCCATGGTACTCTTATCCTTATTTGGAAGTTTACCCATTGTGAAAATTAAGATTCCTCCTTGTGTAATCTCTTTGTGCGTAATGTAGTTTCTGTCTATTTTTTTGCCATTCAATTCAATAGATTGGATGTACATATTCTCATTGCTGTTGTTTTTTGTTTGAACAACAAATGTTTTATTATTTTCTAAAGTAATCGTAGCTGAGTCAAATAATGGCGAGCCAAAACTATAAATTCCTTGAGCTGGATTTACGGGATAAAAACCTAAAGAACTAAAAATATACCAAGACGACATTTGTCCGCAATCTTCGTTTCCACAATGTCCATTAGGAGTATTTTTATACTGACTTTCTAAAATTTCCCTAACTAATTTTTGCGTTTTCCAAGGTTCATTAATGTAATTATACAAGTAAGCCACGTGATGACTTGGCTCGTTTCCGTGTGCATATTGCCCAATCATTCCTGTACTAAATATAGGCAGTTTGTCTTCCGGCAATGGATTTAAGGTAAACATGGTATCTAGCTTTTTTTCAAAAGTTAGATTTCCGCCAACTGCTTTTATTAAACCTTCAATGTTTTGAGGCACGGACCAAAAATATTGCCATGCATTGCTTTCGCAGAAATAAGGCGTATATTCTTTTGGAATAAAGTCTTTTATAAATTCCCCATTTTTCGATTTTGGACGCATAAATGTACTTACAGAATCGTACATATTTCTCCAGTTCTCAGAACGTTTCAAGAAATAGTCGTAATCGCTTGATTTATCTAATGCTTTGGCAAATTGTGCCAAACACCAATCATCATAAGCATATTCCAGCGTTTTTGAAACTGACCAGTTTTCATTATGCTCATCAACTGGTACATAACCTAATGTTTTATAACTGTCCAATTGTCTTGAATTAACCATAGAACTTTCTATACACGCTTTATACGCTAATGCGGTGTCAAAATGTTCAATTCCTTTAAAATAAGCATCAACAATAACAGGTATTGCGTGATTGCCTATCATCATATTCGTTTCATTTCCTTGCATTGACCAAACGGGCAATAATCCTGTTTCCTTATAATGTGCCAATAAAGAATTGATCATACTCGAAGCACGTTTTGGATGCAAAATAGTATACAATGGATGCGCCGCTCTATAGGTGTCCCATAACGAAAATGTATCGTATCGATCAAAGCCTTTGGCATTTTCTATATTGCCATTCGCGCCTTTATAATCTCCGTTAGTATCACTTAACAACGTGGGTGCTAACATCGATTGATACATCATCGTGTAAAAGATTTTCTTTTTAGTCTCGTCCGGTGTTTCAATTTGAATTTTACGCAATTCTTTTTCCCAAATAGCCGAAGCTTTTGCTTTATAATTTTCAAAATTAAAATCGGAAGTTTCTACTGCTAAAGATTTATAAGCTCCCGCAATAGTTGCTGTAGAAAGTCCTGTTTTTAAAATTATTTCTTCGTCATCAACCGTATTGTAATTTAAAACAATCTTGGTTTTAACTGCTTTTGAAGGATTCGTTGTAAGCGAATCATTTTTGAAAATCTGATAGGATTTAAACGGTTTTGAAAGTTTTATTACAAAATACACGCGTTGCTCTTTGGCCCAGCCTGTAGATTTTCTATAGCCTTCAATAGTAGTTTTATTCACAACATTGATATAGGTTTCTGTAGGTGCATCCCAATTTAAGGCATAGCCCAAATCAATGTGGATTTGTGATGCATCGTCTTTAGGAAAAGTATATTTATGAATCCCTGTTCGTGCTGTTGTAGTGAGTTCTGCTTTGATTCCAAAATCTAATAAATCTACAGCATAATATCCTGGAATTGCTGTTTCTTTATCATGTGAAAATCTGGAAAACGGTATAAAGTTATTGTCTTTAATACGTTTTGAAAATCTGCTATTGGTGGGCATTACTAAAATATCGTATAAATCACCCGCGCCAGTTCCCGATAAATGCATGTGGGAAAATCCGGAAATAATGGAATCTTTATAATAATATCCAGCAATTCTGTCCCAACCTGGTATCCCAATATCCGGACTTAATTGAACCATTCCAAAAGGCACAGTTGCTCCGGGATATGTATTTCCGGGACCAGCTGTACCAATGAATGGGTTTACATAATCAGTTAATTTAGTTAATTGAACATGATTTTTATGTAGTCCGCAATTAGACAAAAGCAATACAAATAGTATATATTTCAGATACTGTTTCTTCATTATTTATTTTAAACTTGCTTTGGTTTCTTTAATCGTTTTTAATTGATCTGCTGTTAATGCCGGGCCATCAAAAAAAGTAACTCCTTTAGCGCCGTTTTCTTTGGCTAATAAAATAGCTGCTTTCAATTCTTCTCCCGTTTGAAAAGCCGGTAAATAAACGCCGGTATTAACCTTTGTTTGTTTTCCTTTTAAATCAGTAACACCTTGTTTTGTAGCATAACCAACCCAGTCCACTTCTTCATTATAAAAACCATGGTAAATCATTGGATACACTTCATCAATATCCCATTTATCCCAACGTTGACGCACCATATGATCTGCCATTTCAGGGTAAGGAAAAACGGCTGCTGTCAAGTTTTTGTTATACTTGTGTACAATTTTGTAAGCATCATCAACCACTGCTTTTATAGCATTCAATCTAAAGTTTTTCCATTCCATGTCAATAGAAGTATTGGGACTTTTTTTTGGATTTTTATGATGAATTTTTTCAAATTCTTTAATACAAACATCACAATAACAAAAATCAAATTGAGGCAATTCTACCTCTTGAACCAAATTATATTTAGGAAGTAAACCTATTGGCAAGAAAATATCGGAAAAACGAATGTAGTCTAAGTGTACGCTTTCGATACCATCAACTTTTGCCAATTCTTCGACCAAACCTAAGATGTGGTTTCTGGATTCTTTTCTTGTAGGACACAACCACTGATAGTAATCAACATACGGACGCGTGTCAAAACAAGATTTTCCCTCTTTACTAACCGCATACCAATCCGGGTGTTGAAGCGCTACTGGATCGCCCGGTCTGTTCATCGCCATAATCCAAGCATGTACTTTTAACCCATTTTGTTTGGCTATTGGCACTAATCTTTTTAAAAGTTTTGGATCTGTTCCCGTGTTTATTAAAACCTCATCAATCCCGGCGCTTTTGTATTTTTGAAATTCCTGAGTGTATTCCTCATTTGATCTTTTGGCATCGGCAGTAATCCAAACCCCAAATTCGAAAGGCGTTTTTGTAACTGCTGTTGTAGCAGCTAGATGCTCCTTGTTAGTTTCTTCTTTGCTTACCCAAGAAATGAACGTTAGTGCCAGTACAACACCAAATAATTTCGTTAGCTTCATAGCTGATTTAGTTTGATATAATTTTACCATCTTGTCTAATAATTAATGTTTTATTTGAAAAAGGACTTTTTACCGAAATAGTATAACCTGTTTTATGATTTTCCAGTATCGGTTTTAAAATTTTATTTTCAACACGAATGGATTCTTTAGTAAGGCTTTCTAAAGATGTCGCCCATGCTTTGTGTTTTTGATAATACTCTTTTTGAGCTCGGTACAAAGTAAACAATTCCCATTTTAGTTTATCTTCCTGTGGAATTGTAAAACTGTCTTTTCCTGCTTTGGAAGAAAAATAAATATAACCCCATTTTTCAGGTTCGTGCATGTTTATAACTCCCATGGGCGACCAAACCCAATTGTACTCCGGTAAAAATTTTCCAGCTGCGTCTTTCTTGCGTTCGTAATTTCCATTGGTTACCGTATGTTGCCAATTAACTCTGGAAAAATTGACTTTCCAAAAATTATCCTTTGGTACATTGTACTCTCCATAGGATTTTCTATAAGCTGCCCAAGGAATTGCCATTTCGAGTACCCAACCTTCATCGGTGTCATTGGGATTATTAAGGGTTCCATTGATTTTTACTGCCGATTTTAAACCCGTGATGTTCCAATCGTTTAAAACCACATTATCATTTTCACGATATGGTTTTGACAAAAATAAATCCCAAGCTGTATTTAAAGCATTGATTTCTAATTCATAATAATTAAAAGTATCACCATCCGGATCAATAAAAACCTCAAAATCATTGTTATAAAAAATAATTGTATCGCGTTGCTTCAGGTTTGCCCAAACGTGTGGTTCCTCAAGCTTTGCTAAAATATAAAAGTTGGTTTCGTCCCAAAGCATTTTTACTTTCGTACCATACTTTGGTTTTTGGATTCCTTCGATATCTATAAAAGGATCAGACCAATCTACTTTAGCCCATGAAGCATCAGATTCATCTCCATCGATTATCATTTTATCTGTCGTTTTATACGCCACATAACTTTTGGGCACAATTCCGTTTTTTGATTGTGAATAACCAATGATGGACAGAAATCCTAAAGCGACCGTTAACCATTTAAATTTTATACGCATGCTTTTTTTATAAACTATTATCTTTTGTGAACTGAATTACTTCACTTAATTTACCAAATGCCATAGCTACAACGGTATCTGCTGCGCCATAATATACAGCTAATTTATCTTCTTCTATACTATGTAAAGCGGCACAAGGAAACACAACATTACCAACATCTCCTACTTGCTCGTAAATTTCTGCTGGTCCTAATAAATACGGTTGCGTTCTGTATTTTACCTGATCTGGTGCATTTTCATCTAAAATAGCTGCTCCCATCGCATAACGGAAACCGTTACAAGTATTGATAACGCCGTGGTATAGCATCAACCAGCCTTCATTTGTAAGAATAGGGATTGGTCCTGCTCCAACTTTGGTACATTGCCACGCACTGTCTTCAAAAGGAGTTGGTTTCATCACACAACGGTGTTCACCCCAATATTTCATGTCCGGACTATAACTGATCCAAATATCGCCAAAAGGAGTGTGTCCATTATCACTTGGTCGACTTAACATGGCGTATTTTCCGTTTATTTTTTGTGGGAACAAAACTCCATTTCTGTTGAAAGGTAAAAAAGCATTTTCACATTGGAAAAATTCTTTGAAATCAAAGGTGTAACCAATACCAATTGTTGGTCCATTATAACCATTACACCAAGTTATCCAATAACGATCTTCAATAAAAACAACACGAGGATCATATTTATAAGCAGATTCAATCATTTCAGTATTACCGGACTGCATTACTATAGGCTCATGATTGATATCCCAATCGATACCGTTTTTACTAAAACCGGCAAAAATATTCATTTGAACTGCTTTGTTATCACATCTAAAAACACCTGCAAATCCATCTCCAAAAGGAACTACTGCACTATTAAAAATACTGTTTGATGATGGAATAGCATATCTGTCAATAATTGGATTATTAGAATATCTCCAAATTACTTCGTTACTGTCTGCGGGTCTGTCTTGCCAAGGAATTGTACTCATTATCTCTTTCTTAATTATTAAACTTTATTTTTTATTCTTTATTTTTTAAAGCTTTGTCAAAGTTCAAAATTTTGACAAAGTTGTGGTAATTCTTAGTCTGTTATTTTTCGAACTTTATCCAACCAGGTGAATTTTAGGATTGTTGTTGTCACTAAAAATACTATTAATGCTATAATAGCCTTTGGATAATCTTTGATAATGAAGAATATTGGAAGCAAAATCATACTGGACTGCCATACAATTCCGATTACACAATTCATCATATCTTTCCAGAAATCATTATTTTTTTCAAAAGTCTGATCCTCTTCTCTTAATAATTTATAAACCGGTTTCCACCATCCCCAAGGTCTTACATTGCTGTAGAAAGATTTCAGGACTTCAATATCTGTTGGTTTACTCAAGAAAGTTCCTAAAAGACAACCTAAAATGGAGAAACCAAATATCACTGGAAATAAATAAATCGCCTGCACTTCTGATAAATCGTATAAAAATGATCCCGGTGCAAAGTTTCCTTTATTTTGACCTAAAACAAACTGGAAAGAAGCTACAATTAATCCGGCAAACATTCCCCAGAAATAACCCCAACCGTTAAATCTCCACCAAATCCATTTTAAGAAATTGGCAGCCACATAACCTCCGTACAATGCACTAGTAATCCACAAGGTTAGTGAATTAATAGAATCAGCAAAGAATCCCATGAAAACACCTAAACCAACAACCAAGAAAGAAGAAATTTGGCTCACTTTGATATAATGTGCATTTGTAGCAACGGGTTTGAAGTATTTTTTATAAATATCATTTACAATATAAGCTGGTCCTGCATTTACAAAAGCGGAGAATCCAGACATAAAAGCGGCTAATAAACCGGCTAATAAAATTCCTTTAATCCCAACTGGAATGTATAAATTAACCACTTTAGGCATTAACAATTCTAAGTCTGCTCCCGTTAAATTAGTATTTGCATTTAATTCTGGTGCTAAATTCATTAAAGCGATTACCACGATTCCTGTAATTAATAAATACCTTGGAATGAATAAAATTAAGTTGGTAAAACCACTCATATAAGCTGCTTCTTTTACTGATTTTGTAGAAAGAATTCGTTGCAAATCGTAACTTGGCGTTGGTCCTGCAACACTGGCGAAGAAACCTTTGAATAAAGTCATTCCGATAAAGGCACCAAACATTTTGTATCCTTCAGAATCTATTAAACTATTGAACGTTTGAAATTTATCACTCCATTGGGTTTCAAACTGCCATCCGAAGAACACATTTTTCCATTCCTCGGTAATAACCGAATTAATCTGCATTTCTGAATAGTTGATAAAAGCGTAACCTGCAATTAAAACACCCGCAATAATCATAATGATGTATTGAACCACTTCTGTCGCCACTACAGAAAACATTCCGCCTTTAACGGTATAAATCGTAGTTAAAAGTATAATTATCAAAGCATAAGAGCGTTCTGAAGTCAATACAATTAAATCTCCATAATGAAGCGTTAAATCCCAAGGAAGAATGATGGTTACAAATTTCCCGATTCCTTCAAAAAAGTAAGCGATAAAACCAATGGTAGAAATGATGGCGAAAATGGCAACAATAATATGCGATGCTTTTCCGGCTCTGTCGCTTCCAAAACGAGTCAAAATCCATTCGGAACCTGTCATAACTTTCGATCTTCTTATCCAAACGGCCAGAAACATCATCACAAAAATCTGATTCCAAATGGGCCAAAGCCACATAAACATGAAACTTTTTACGCCGTATAAAAATAATACTCCAATCATCCAGGAAGTTCCTGAAACATCAAACATTCCTGATCCGTTGCTTAGACCTAAGAAATACCATTTGATTGTTTTTCCGCCAAGGAAATAATCATCTAATCCTTTTGATGCTTTTCTTGAAATCCAAATTCCTATTCCTACCGATAGTAGAATATAAGCTACGATGATTGATACGTCAATAATATCCATTAATATATTTATTTATTAGTTAATTAATTTGGTTAGTTGATTGGTTATTTTGTTAAACCCCAGTTTTTATTAGGTTCAGAGCCCATCACAAAATGTAAAATTCCACCTTGTACTATTTGCTGATGCGTAATGGCTGTTTTATTAAATGGAACACCGTTAAGCGTTGCTGACTGGATATAAAAGTTTTTATTTGAAACATTTTCGGCTTCAATTACAAACGTTTTTCCGTCTTGAAGATTGATTGTTGCTTTTTCGAAAATTGGACTTCCTATTTCGTATTCACCCGAAGCAGGATTCATAGGATACAATCCCATAGAACTAAATACATACCAAGCCGACATTTGTCCGCAATCTTCATTTCCGCTTAATCCGTTTGGTGTGGTATTGTATTGCGTATCTAAAATGTGGCGTACCCAATATTGTGTTCTCCAAGGTTGACCAGCGCGATTAAACATATAAGCAATGTGGTGACTTGGCTCGTTACCATGTGCATATTGCCCTATCAATCCTGAAATATCAGCTGATACATTACTACCTGTAATCTCTGAACTTTCAGTAAATAACTGTTCTAAACGTTTTGCAAAAACTTCATTACTACCGTGTAACGAAATAAAATCTTCTACATCTTGCGGTACAAACCAGCTGTGTTGCCATGCATTTCCTTCGGTATAGTCCGTTTGTTCTCTGTGGTTTGAATGTTTGGGATCAAAAGGTTCATTCCATGATTTTCCATCTGCTGATTTTCCTCTCATGAATCCCGTTTTTGGATCAAATAGATGTTGGTACGCTTTGGAACGGTTTAGAAAAAATTGATAATCTTCATTTTTCCCTAACGCTTTCGCCATTTGTGCTACACACCAGTCATCATAAGCATATTCTAACGTAATGGTAACCGATTCGTCTAACAAATTATAAGGAATAAATCCGTATTGTTTATACAAATTCAATCCACGTTCGTCTTGCATCATGGTTGTTTTCATCGCAGTGTAGGCTTTTTCGGAATCAAAACCTTTAATCCCTTTTTTATAAGCATCTACAATTACCGGAATTGAGTGATATCCTGTCATCGTATTGGTTTCGTTAGCATAAAGCGTCCAAACGGGTAATATCTTTTTAGTATCATAATACGCTAACATAGAATTCACAAGATCTGAAACCTTATCTGGAGCGACTAAAGTCAATAAAGGATTTTCGGCTCTAAAAGTGTCCCACAGCGACAAAGAAGAATAGGCAGTGTAATTTTTAGCCGTAACAATTTCGTCATTCTCTTTTCTGAATTGCCCATTTTTATCACTATACGTCACAGGTGCTAATTGCGTGTGATACATAGCCGTATAAAATATTGTTTTGAGTGAATCTACTGGAGTTTCTACAGTAATTTTATTTAAAGCCGTGTTCCAAGTAGTGG
The DNA here is from genome assembly GCF_003633605.1 of Flavobacterium sp. 120. Classification (NCBI taxonomy): domain Bacteria; kingdom Pseudomonadati; phylum Bacteroidota; class Flavobacteriia; order Flavobacteriales; family Flavobacteriaceae; genus Flavobacterium; species Flavobacterium sp. 120. Next base: position 1,967,518 of record NZ_RBKZ01000001.1, read on the forward strand.
TTGCTTTTGCTTTCACATTTTCAAAATTGAAGTTCTCCGTTTCTAAATTGTCTTTTGCATTAGCGATACTAACAGAGGATAATGCGACTTTTACCAATACCTCATCACTGCCGGCAGCATCAAAAAACAATTGTGCTGTAGTATGTTCTCCTTCAGATGCAGTGCCTGAAACTATTTTTTGATTGGCTGTTAATACGGATTCGGAAATAGGTTTAGAAAATTTTGCCACAAAAAACACTTTTTGATTTTTTGCCCATCCGGTACTAAAACGATACCCACTAATGGTATACTTATCTTCAATTGTAAGAGCAGTTTTTAAGGCTTTGTCCCAGTTAATTGCAAAACCAAGATCAATGACAACAGCTTGTTTATCTTCTTTTGCAAAAGTATATTTATGAAAGGCAGTTCGCTGGGTCGATGTTAACTCTACATTAATTTTAGGATCTTCAAGGTAAACTTGGTAATAACCCGGAGAAGCTTTTTCGTTAGCATGGCTGTACGATGATTTATAAGGAAGTTGATCTCGAGAAGTTGTTTTTACAGTTAAATCAACTTTTTTATTTGTTGGCATAAATAATATGTCGGTCAAATCTCCAATACCGGTTCCGCTTAAATGCAAATGACTGAAACCTGCCACTATCGAATCTGAATAATGATAACCGGAGCACCAATCCCAACTCGAGACACCATTATCAGGGCTTACTTGCAACATCCCAAAAGGAACAGTTGCTCCCGGATACGTATGTCCATGACCTCCGGTACCTAAAAAAGGATTTACATGGTCAACAAAAATATCTTCTTGGAGGTTATTTTTATTTATCTTTATTTTACAACTTGTAATTAAAATTACAAACAAAATAAGCAAGGAAAAATTCTTCATATCAAACAATCTTAATTTAATTTTAAATTTATATAAATTTAACGTCTGCTAAAATTAATTTAGACGGATAACATATAAACTAACCTAAACATCAAAAAAATAGTAACAAACCATACTTTCCTCCCATCATGATTTTCAACAGCAGTAAACTATACCGAATACCATTACATTACCACATTATCTTTTGGCTAACCTATTTTTTATTCAACACATTTCGTTGGGGTAGCTATTTCAATGATTATTTATATTCCTTGAAAACAAATTTATTAGGCTTTCCTATTCACATGACCTTAACGTATTTGAATATTTTAGTTCTTATGCCGTATTTGGTTTATCGAAAAAGATACCTGTTATATATACTTGCTGTTTTATCGGCCATATTTATTATGGTCTTTATAAAATTCAACCTTACCTACTTACTCATAACCCATAATGTTTGGCCTGAAGGACCTGAAACTATTGATAAATTATCGCTGAACTATACTATTGATATGATGATGGGAGAACTTTATGTAATTACATTTGTTACGGCAATTAAGATTACATTAGACTTTTTGAAGGAACAAAAAAGAGTAACCGATCTTGAAAAATCACAATTAGAAACAGAGTTGCTTTTCTTAAAATCACAAATTTCTCCACACTTCTTTTTCAATACGCTGAACAACATTTATTCTTTATCGGTTGAAAAATCCACTAAAACACCCAAAATAATTTTAAAGCTTTCGGAGTTAATGCGTTATATGCTTTATGAAACTAAAAACAAGAGACAAACTTTAGAAAACGAAATACTCTGCATTCAAAACTACCTGGATTTAGAGCGAATCAGAAATGATGACCGATTAGAAGTAAACATAGCTATCTCCGGTGATATTCACGATAAGGAAATAGCTCCTATTTTATTGCTGACTTTTGTTGAAAATGCGTTTAAACATGGCGTAAATAAAAATACCGGAAAAGTAAAAATTGATATTAACTTTAACATTAAAGAGGATTTTCTTCATTTTACCATTTCAAACCCAATGCCTACCATTACAAAACATAAAGATAATTTAAACATATCAAGCGGTATTGGAATAGAAAATGTAAAAAAAAGAATTGCATTAGGGTATAATAAAAATGACTATAAGCTTTCTTTTAAGAATAAAAAGAATAATTTTGTCGTGAAGCTAATAATTAAAGTATCGTAATGTAGCTTATCTTTTTTTAAACTATCCCCACTCAATTATTTCGACCTAAAACTAATAAAATAGAAATGAAAATAAAGTGTTTGATTATTGATGATGAGCCATTGGCGATTAACGTTATTAAAAATTACATTGAGCAAATTGAAGATTTAGAATTAATAAACACCTTTAGTAATTCAATAGAAGGCTTAAATTTCTTAAAAAACAATACAATTGATGTGATTTTTCTAGACATTAATATGCCTGTTTTAGATGGTATAAATTTTATAAAAAGTTTAGAAAACCCACCTTTGCTAATTATTACCAGTGCATACGATCAATTTGCAATAGAAACTTACGAACTCGATGTTTTGGATTACTTAGTTAAACCTATTGAGTTTCCCCGATTGATGAAAGCGGTAAACAAGATTAACAAAAGACTCAACAATACCAGTAAAGTTATTCCGGAAAACAGCAAAGAAAACCCATTCATTTTTGTTAAAATAGACAAAAAGAAAATGAAAAAGATTTTTTTAAATGAAATTTTGGTTATCGAAAGCTTAAAAGATTACTTAAAAATAAATACTTTAACTGGAAAATACATCATTCACAGCACACTATCTGATTTTACCAACTTATTACCTGAAAGAGACTTTATAAGAATACACCGATCCTATACCATAGCTATTGATAAAATTGATGCGGTTGAAGGAAATAGTATTGAAATAGAAGGCCTTAGATATGTAATAGGAAGGTCTTATATTGATGATGTAAAACAAAAAATTTTAAATTCCTCTATTTAATATTTACTTCATTAAAAGGGATTGTACTCCACCTTGATTATCTGTATTTCACTACAATAAACAAAAAAAATGCAACCAAAAAGGTTGCATTTTCAACAAACAGGTGACCAACCAAACAAACCATATTAATAACTTACTGTTTGTACAAACAATAAAAACAAATTAAAAATAATATCGTTTAAACGCTTCAATAGCCGAATAATCTGCTAATCCTAAATCATGATATTTCTTTGCCGTTAATCGATTTCTATCTTCAACACGCACCCAGAACTCTCTACTGTCATCTCCTTGAAACATAACTCCATCTTTTTGAGATTGGTGATAAAAAATAGCATGACGTTTTTTAAGCACTTGATCTGGACTCATAGGAACTGCCATCTCGATTTGATATGATTCCCATTCATGCCAAGCTCCACGATATAACCATACCCAACAATCATCCATGTAACTGTTATGTTTTACTCGTTTTAAAGCCTCAAACAAACTATCCAAACAAACTTTATGCGTTCCATGCGGATCTGCTAAATCTCCTGCAGCGTATATTTGATGTGGTTTTATCCTTTCAATAATAGCACACATAATAGCAATATCAACTTCAGAAAGATTATTTTTCTTTACAGTACCCGTTTCATAAAAAGGGAGATCCAGAAAATTTACATTTGAATCCGATAAACCTAAATATCTGGTCGCTGCCAAAGATTCACTCCTTCTAATCAATCCTTTTAATTTTCTGACTTCTAATGAATCAATATCATTATTCGCTTTACTCTTCAAAAAGTTTATGATACTTTCTGCTTCACTGGAATTACTGTTTAATCCCATAGAAATTTCAGCAAACTTTAAAGCTTCTTCATTTGAAACTGCAATATTTCCTGAAGTTTGATAAGCAATATGCACATCATGTCCTTGTTCTACCAGTCTGTCAAAAGTTCCTCCCATAGAAATAACATCATCATCAGGATGTGGACTAAAAATAATAATTCTCTTTCTTTCCGGGGTGGAACGCTCCGGTCGGTAAGTATCATCTGCATTAGGTTTTCCTCCTGGCCAGCCGGTGATGGTCTGCTGCATTTTATTAAACATTTTAATATTTAAATCATATGCAGTTCCCTCTTCAGTTAAAAGACTGGACATACCGTTATCGTTATAATCTTTATCAGTTAATTTAAGGAAAGGTTTTTTAGTTAATTCACTCAACCATGCCACCGCTTTTAGTTTTAATTCATCTGACCATATACACGGCCTAACTAACCACGGTGTTTTTACTCTTGTTAATTCTGATGAAGCCTCAGTATCTAAAACAAATGTTGTGTTGCTATGTTCTTGTAAATAAGTGGCTGGTACTCGGGAAGAAATTTCTCCTTCGATGGTTTTTTTTATGATTCCCGCTTTACTGATTCCCCAACCAAGAAGCACAATTCTTTTAGCATTTCTTACCGTGCCAATACCCATTGTGATTGCTTTTCTAGGCACATTGTCTATCCCTAAAAAGGAAGATGCCGCATCCATACGCGTCAAATGATCAAGGGTAATACTTCGTGTTCCAGAATTAACGTGAGATCCTGGCTCATTAAATCCTATATGTCCTGTTCTACCAATACCTAAAAGCTGAAAATCCAATCCTCCTAAGGATTTAATCTTCATTTCATAATCGATACAATATTGGTGTAAATCTTCATTACTAACTTTTCCGTCAGGAATATTAATATTTTCCGAAGGAATATTTACATGATTAAAAAGATGCTCATGCATAAATTGATAATAACTCTGAATGTTATCCTTATCCATCGGATAATATTCATCTAAATTAAAGGTCACTACATTAGAAAAATTCAGACCTTCTTCTTTGTGTAATCTAACCAGTTCTTCGTATACTTTTATTGGTGAAGATCCTGTTGCTAACCCTAAAACACAAGGTTCCTTTAATTCTTCTTTTCTTTGAATTATATTTGCTATTTCTTGTGCAACTAATACAGAAGCCTCTTGAGATGAATCGAAAATAACATTGTGAATTTTCTCAAAACGGGTTTCTTCAAACTTTCCTGCTTCTTTAAAACTTATACCTTCTTTAATCATTTGCCAGTTATTCTTTTAATTAATTAAAATAAAATTAAGTATTTATAAATCTTTAACTATCAAAAATTCGACTAACAGCTAGTAGCCTTCGGCAAAAGACATAATTATAAACTTAAAATTGTTTTTATATAATAATTCAGTCTAACGTAATGTTATTCAATAACATTTATTTCACCAATAGAAACAGTTTGTCCTTTTTCTACTGCTGATTTAGCCACAAAACGCAAGTATCTAGCCTTCACTCCGGCAAAAAATTTCAGCTGCTCTATAGGATTGTTTTTAATATTTGAGAACTCCCCTTCAGATTGTTTAGTCCAGTTTATAGTATCTGTACTGGTATAAAATTCGTAATTAGCAATTAAATTAAGAGTATTCCCTACTTGTTGCGGGACATAGGTAAATCCCTTTATTTGAAGTAAAACTCCCATATCAATAATTATTTCCTGAGGAAGTTTATTACTATCGCTTCCAAAACTCCAATCTGTATTTGGATTACCATCTATAGTTCGATTCACGGTATTCAAATCACCGCTTGAGGCAGTAACTATTTTCCATTTTTCTTTAGAAATCCCATACTTAGCTCTTGTTATGGAACTGCTTCTGTTTTCTGCTTTGTTTATCGCAACTGCCTTTATTTCAACTGCTTTATTGTATCTAAATGGTTCTGTATACAATAGGCTCTTCACTGATGGATTAGAGCCATCAAGAGTGTAATAAATATTGTTTCCTTCTTCAGATTTGATAGTAACCTCACCATTTTTATCTCGTTTTACCTCTGGAGTTCTCACAAAAGTAGGCGCGTTGAAGGCTTGAATATTCGATATAAGAATACACGCTTTAGAATCTGTAATATTTACTTTCAGTGACGAAGCTGTAACTCTATTGGTTCTTAGAATCCTTTTATAACCAATAGTAGTTTCAGTAGCAATAGTTTTCCATTGTCCATCAACTTTAGCTTCAACAGTAAATGCCTTAACCCGTTGTCCCAGTTTTATATATTCTTGAAGCAAGATTCGGTTAATGGGTGTTGGCTTATCAAATTCAAAGGTGATAGATGCTGTTTTTACGTTATCATCAGTGGCCCAATAGGTATTTTTATCTCCATCGATTACTGTTTTAGCTGCATATTTAGTGTCATTGCCTCGAATATTATCGGCTGAAACCTTTGTTTTCACTAATAATTCAGTTTTAAAATCAGCATTAATAATTGCAGAGAACTCTTTTAGCCTTGCGACATCATGTTCATTAATTAATCCTCTTTTATCTGGAGGAAGGTTTAACAAAAGATTTGAATTACGACCTATAGATTGATAATAAATATCGACCATTTTATCTATAGAATGAACCATATCATCTTCTACAGCATGATAAAACCAACCTGGACGTATGGATACATTTGTTTCTCCCGGCACCCATTTTTCACCATTTTCATGTCCAGACATAAATTCGGTATAATGAACTTTACCAGCCAACTCATCTTTTTGACGTAAAAGACTCCAATTTGTTTCATTAGCATACCCTTCTTCATTTCCAATCCATCGTGCTTCTGAAGGTCCAATTCCCCAAACTAATGTTTTGGGAGCTATACTATAGATTAATTTATACGTTTCGTCCCAATTGTAATATTCCAGTGTATTTATTTTTCTTGTTTCATTGGCTCCACCATAATATCCATCACCACCATTGGCACCATCAAACCACATTTCAAAAACATCCCCATAATTAGTCAACAATTCTTTTAGTTGATTTCTAAAGTAGGTAATGTAGGCTGGCTTGCCATATTCCGGATGATTTCTATCCCAAGGAGAAAGATACAATCCTAATTTCAGACCATACTCCTTACAAGCGGCTGCTAATTCTTTAACAACATCGCCTTTTCCCTTTTTCCAAGGAGAATTTTTCACGGAACGTTCTGTATATGCCGATGGCCATAAACAAAATCCGTCATGATGTTTAGCCACTAATATAATTCCTTTCAATCCCGCTTCCTTAGCCACTCGAGCCCATTGACGCACATCTAAAGCAGTAGGATTAAACAATTGTGGAGATTCATCGCCATAACCCCATTCTTTGTTAGTGAATGTGTTTAACGAAAAGTGGACAAAAGCATACGATTCCATTTCTTGCCAATCCAATTGTTTTTGTGTTGGTAACGGACCAAATGCTTCAGGAGATTTTACCAATTCCTGACCACTAATTATTGGTATTATGCAAAAAAAACTTAGTATGAGTAAAACATTTTTCATGGCAACTGTAATTAATATTCTGTTATCAAACTTGCAGCAGTACAATGTTAAACTAATTTATTATTCTAATTGTAACTTTTTCGACCAACACCTATTTTAAGAGAGTCTTGGGATAATCAGAGGCATTCACAAGATAAAAGAATTCTATAGAAATTATCTAACAACTTTGTTTACAATACAGTGCTCATACTACTTTACAGTTAGTAGTACCGATTTAAAAAAAAGTAACACAAAAAACAAATGCGATTCCTTTTTCATAGGATGGGATATGCAATCCAAACATATAAATAGTAATTTTGCAGCATAAATATATAAATCTATGTTATTTCTAATCTTAAGTATTATTTGCAGTGTTACCGTGGGTGTGATATTTAAAGTCGCCCGAAAATATACCATCAGCCACACCCAAATAGTCGCTTGGAATTATGTGTTTGCTGGAACACTTTGCTACCTATCATTCAGCCCTGACTTAAATACAATGGAATCTACTGCGCCTTGGTGGCTTTATATAACCATTGGCGTTTTATTGCCTTCTATATTCCTTTTTTTGGCGGCATCCATCAAACACATGGGAATTGTAAAAACTGATGCAGCCCAAAGACTGTCATTATTCATCCCTATTCTTGCGGCTTGGCTTCTATTCAAAGAAGAATTCAATATGTTGAAAATCTCGGCTTTCGTATTGGCAATCCCGGCACTGTTGCTTATTCTCACTAAAAACACCGAAAACACTAAAAATAAATGGGGTTATCCCGCTGTAGTCTTGATTGGCTTTGGAGTCATAGACATTCTCTTCAAACAAATTGCCACTTATACCAGTCTGCCTTACACCACTTCATTATTTGTCATCCTAGGAATAGCAATGTGTATCATGTTTACTGTGGTTGCCTATGAAGTGATTTTTAAACAAGTAACATTAAATATCCATAACATTCTTTTTGGTGCTTTAGTTGGTATTTTCAACTTTGGGAATATTCTTTTCTACCTTAAAGCACATCAGGAATTTTCAAAAAACCCTTCAACCGTTTTTGCGGGTATGAATATGGGAGTGATTATTATTGGCAGTCTTGTAGGCGTTCTAATTTTTAAAGAAAAACTGAGCAAAATGAATTTTATAGGGCTGTTTTTAGCTTTAATAGCGATTGTTTTAATTGTGCTCTCACAGTAGTAAAACCAATACATTTCTTAAGTCTAATAAATTAATTTTGGACACAATACCACTTAAATACTTCACTAAAAAACACAAAAAAAACCGTCCAGTTTTAACAAGACGGTTTTTATTATAAATGAGGTTATTTTTAAATTTCTACACTATTCAACTTGCTGTTTTTTCGGCTAAAGCTAAAATAGATTACCAATCCAATTAAAAGCCAAACTCCAAAATAAATCCAGTTCCAAACACTAAGTTCTGCCATCATATACAAACAACAAATCAAGCCTAATAGTGGAATTAAAGATAAATTTTCTTTGTATGACCAAACCATCAATCCAACTAAAACAACTAGGAAAATCCACATTGGAATTTTATGTTTGAACAAACCAAAACCACTTTCATATTTAACAGAATCGGCAATTGGTAAACCAGCAATAACTGACGCATATTTTGCATCATCTTGTTGGTACTGACTTAACAAATGTTCTAAATCCGGTGTTTCGGTCGTACTGTTTTTAGCGTCAATTGTTACTAAATAATCATACACTTTTTGAGTTTCTTCTTTATTCAACGATGTGATTATATCCGCAGCATTATTGATTTGAGTTTCATTGGTAATAAAATCCATCGTCGCTTTCTTATTGTATCCAAAAGCAAATACCAACCCGATAAGAAGCAAAACCGGCATAATAAATTTTGAATTTACATACGGTGTTTTGAACTTTCCTCTTGGAATATCAGTCTTATTTTGCAAAGCCAAAACTCCTGCACAAACCAATACAAAAGCGAATAAAGTCCCAATACTACACAAATCTGTAACCATAGTTAGATTCAAAAACAAAGCAGGAACCGCAACCACAAAACCGGTTACAATTGTTGCGTAAGATGGCGTTTTGTATTTTGGATGCACTTTTGAGAAACGCTTTGGTAACAACCCATCACGACTCATGCTCATCCAGATACGCGGTTGTCCCATTTGGAAAACCAATAAAACACTCGCCATAGCCACTACTGCACTTACTGCAATAATTCCTGACATCCATTTTAAGTCTAATTTTTCAAATACAAAAGCTAAAGGATCACCTACATTCAATTGGTCATAACTAACCATTCCAGTTAACACTAAAGCTATAGCAATATATAAAATGGTACATATAATAATGGCCCACATCATTCCTCTTGGCAAATCACGTTGCGGATCTTTACATTCTTCTGCTGTTGTTGAAATAGCATCAAATCCAATATAAGCAAAAAACACTGCTGAAACTCCTTTCAAAACTCCTGTAACTCCATTAGGTGCAAATGGATCCCAATTAGCAGTATCTACATAGAAAACACCAACGGCAATTACCAAAAGAACGATACACAGTTTAACAACCACCATGATATTACTCGCATTTCTGGACTCTTTCATCCCACGGTAAATCAATGCTGTGATTAAAACAATAATCAATAATGCCGGAAGATCGGCTACGAAATGAAACGACCCAATAACTGGTGAAGTTGTCCAGGCGACATAAGCATCTTGAATAGCAGGACTTAAGTTTTCGTATGTTTTTCCGCCTTGCATCAATGCTGTAGCTTCATCAAATCCTTTAGAAGCAGATAAATAATCCATTTGAACCCATTGTGGCAAGTGAAGACCTCCACTTTCGAGCAAACCAGTAAAATAATCACTCCACGATATAGCCACTGTTATATTACCTACGGAGTATTCCATAATCAATGCCCAACCAATAATCCAGGCAATAATTTCACCAAAAGCAACATACGAATAGGTATAAGCACTTCCGGAAACGGGAACCATCGAGGCAAATTCAGCATAAGCAAAAGCAGCAAAACTACAGGCTATAGCAGTAAACAAGAATAGAAAGATAACTGCAGGACCTCCATCGGCACTTGCTTTTCCAATGGTACTAAAAATACCGGCTCCTACAATTGCAGCGATTCCAAAAGCAGTCAAATCTCGTGCAGTCAAATGTTTACCTAAGGCATTATGTCCATCAGTATTATTTTTCTCAACTTGTTTTAAAATATCCTGTACTGTCTTTTTTCTGAATAAACCGTTTAACGCCATATTGTAAATTTTATCATTAAAAATTAATATACTGTAAATTATATGTTTTTATGTTAGATATTATGCAAATAATCTTCAAAAATCAAAAGTATAAAACAAATTGAACTAATGCCGTTTCTCCAACTATTTTTTTTTATTATTTTTCAATACGTTTAAAATGATTTATTTTTCAACTAAAAAAGTCAAATAAAATAATTTTAACATTAAAAAAGAAAATCTATTAAAATTGAAAAGTATTTTTCCGCCCTATTTAAAACGTATTCTGATTTGCTGATTATTTCAAACAACTTCTTAAAATTGTCACCGGATGCAATGCTTTTCTGCTAGTTCCGTCAAAAATCTGGTGGCGACAACTGGTTCCCGCCGCAGCAATAGTTGTTGTTGAGTCTGTTGTTCTAATTTTTGGAAACAATGTATCTTCACCCATTTGCATGCTGATTTCATAATGTTCTTTTTCATATCCAAAAGAACCTGCCATACCACAACAACCCGAATTATAAATGGTAACCGAACTGTTTTTTGGTACATTCAACATCGCAAAAGTCGCTTCAATCGTACTCAATGACTTTTGATGACAGTGTCCGTGAATTTTTATTGTTTTCGCCTCCTCAGAAAATTGCTCTGCATGAATTTTACCTGAAGTAATCTCATTTTTGAAAAACTCTTCAATCGTAAATACGTTTTTGGCTAATTTTTCAGCACCCTCTTTATCGTCAGCCAATCGAACATATTCGTCTCTAAAGGTTAATATCGCTGAAGGTTCAATTCCTATCAACGGACAATCAGCAGTAATATAATTCGAAAAAATGCCAACGTTTATATTCGCAATTGCTTTTGCTTCTTCGAGAAAACCTTTAGAAATAAACGCTCTTCCGCTTTCTTCATGATCCACCAGAATCACTTCATATCCTAATATTGTCAATAACTCGTACGCATCGATTCCAACCGAAACATCATAGAAATTAGTGAATTCATCACAAAACAAACATACTTTTCCGTTTACAAAAGAATCACTTGGCGCCTGATTCCAATTTTTCTCATACCATTTCCTAAAAGTTTGTGGAGCCAAAAACGGCACTTCTCTTTTTGGTGCAATTCCCATGCTTTTTTTTACCAAAGGCAAATTCACCATAAAATTAGTGAACCTTGGAGTGATACTTCCCAGTCCATTCAGTTTCGCATTAAAAGCAAAAACTTTATTTCGCCATGAAAATCCATTTGCTTTTTGATATTGATACAAAAACTCCGATTTTAAAGCTGCCACATCCACATTACTGGGACATTCGCTCGCGCACGCTTTACAACTTACGCACAAGTCAAATACTTTATATAATTCTTCGTGGTCGAATTTATTATCTTTTTCTGAATGCGTCAGGTATTCTCTCAACGCATTGGCTCTGGCACGAGTCGTATCTTTTTCATTTCGGGTAGCGCGGTAACTTGGACACAAAGTCCCACCGGCCGAAGGTAATTTTCTGCAATCACCGGAACCATTGCATTTTTCCGCGGCACGCAAAATCCCCAAACTATCAGAGAAATCCTGAATCGTTTGTATATCCGGTTCCACTCTGCCCGCTTCCACCCTAAGATTTTCATCCATTTTGAAAGCGTTCACAATTTTCCCCACATTCAAAATGGTATTCGGATCAAAAGCATGTTTGATTCTTTTCAACAATTCATAATTTTGGTCTCCAATCATAAAAGGCAAAAACTCACCTCTAACAATTCCGTCACCATGTTCCCCACTCAATGAACCTCTGTATTTTTTTACCAAAATAGCCACTTCGGTTGCAATGTTTCTAAATTGGTGCAATCCTTCTTTTGTTTTCAAATTTAAAACTGGTCGCAAATGAATTTCTCCAGCACCGGCATGAGCATAATAAATAGCACTCTGCCCGTGACGCTCCATCATCGCTGAGAATTCGGCAATATAATTGGGCAAATCACTCAACTCAACAGCGGTATCTTCAATGGAATCGGCCGCTTTATCATCGCCGACAATACTTCCTAAAAGTCCAAGACCAGCTTTTCGCAACTCATTTATTTTATCAATATCAGCTCCGTAAATTTTTGGCAAAGCATACCCAAAATTATTTCTTTCCAAATCGGCGATCAAATCATTCGCTTGTCTTTCGGCATCTTCCATACTAATATGCGAAGCTACTTCGAGCATGATAACCGCTTTTGGTTCGCCTTGAATAAAAAATCTGTTTTTGGCTTGCTCTCTGTTGGTTTTGGTACAATCCAATATCGTGTCATCCATCATTTCACACGTATACAAATGATGTTTCATCGCAGTAACTACAGCTTCTAAACTTTCCTGAATGGTATGAAAATGAGCCACTACCATAACATTATTTGTTGGTGGCAAATCGTCCACTTTCAATGTAATTTCTGTAGTAAACGCTAAAGTTCCTTCGCTTCCGCAAAGAAGTTTCCCTAAATTTATGGTATTTTCTGTTCCTCCAAAAAGTTCTGATTTCAATAATAAATCAATTGCGTAACCGGTATTTCTTCTATGAATTTCAGGTTTTGGAAATTCCTTTATAATCTCTTTTTGGTTTTCTGTATTCGAAAGTTCCTCATAAATGGTTTTATAAATTGAACTTTCAAGCGTGTTCCCTTTTGTTTTTTCAATGAATTCCGCCGAAGTCATTTCTTTAAATACTACCGAAGTTCCATCACTCAAAACCGCTTTAATTTCCACTATTTTATCTCGGGTAACCCCATAGCGTATCGACGTAGTTCCCGATGAATTATTCCCTACCATTCCTCCAAGCATACATCGATTTGAAGTTGAAGTATTGGGTCCAAAAAACAATCCGTGTTCTTTTAAATATAAATTCAGTTCATCCCGAATCACTCCCGGCTGTACAGTGACCGTTTTTTTTGCTGTATCAAAAGCGACAATCTTGGTAAAATGTTTCGAAACATCTACAATTATTCCATTCCCTACTGTTTGACCTGCCAAGGAAGTTCCAGCAGTTCTGGGCGTAATTGAAATTTTATTTTTTGCTGCAAAGCGAATAATTTTAACAATATCTTCCTCTGATTTTGGAATCGCTACCGCAACTGGCATAATCCGATACGCAGAAGCATCTGTGGCATACAATGTTTTATGGAGATCATCATATAAAAGAGTTGCTTCTAATGATTCAGATAATTGCTGTAATTGAGGCGTGATTGACATTTAGTGGAGTAAATTGCTATTATTTTCACAAATATAAATATATACCTTATTATAAGTTAAAAAATCAAATAAGAAAAATTCAAAATATTCAAATCCTTTTATGGTTTGTCAGAAAGTGCATTCAAACGGATTTAGAAAAAATTGGCAAAGAAATTGCGCTGTTAAAATAAGTCAAATTTTAAAACCATTTTAACTGGTAAATTTCACTAAAAAAACTATTTTTGAATACTTTATAAACAAGACTCTAATGAAAAATTACAAGCACACCCTTTTGCTTATTTCGTTCCTTTTACTTTCTTTTTGGAATGGTAACGCACAAGCAATGGCAACAAATCCAAAAAATGAATTTAGAGCCGTTTGGATTGCTACCGTGGTAAATATTGACTGGCCAAAAACCAGTACTGATAATGTAGCCAAACAAAAAGCAGATTATATTGAGATTTTAGACACGTATAAAAAACTAAATTATAATGCTGTAATTGTTCAGATTCGAAGTGTCGGTGATGCTTTTTATCCAACAAAATTAGCGCCTTGGTCCCGTTTTTTGACTGGAAAAGAAGGACAAGCTCCAAAACCCTATTTTGACACATTGGCTTGGATGATTGCTGAAACTCATGCCCGTGGATTTGAATTTCATGCTTGGTTAAATCCATATCGTGCTACAATGGATTACAATACCGCACTATTAAGTCCGGAACATGACTATTTCAAACATTCGGACTGGATGATTAAATACGGTGGAAAATATTATTACAATCCCGCATTACCAGAAGTTCAAAAACATTTATTGACCGTTGTGGAAGAAGTAGTTCAAAATTATGACATTGATGCCATACATTTTGACGACTATTTTTATCCGTACAGAATAAAAGGAGAAGTATTTAATGATACCGATTCTTTCAAAAAATATGGAAACGGAATGAGTATAGAGGATTGGAGACGTTCGAATGTAAATACTTTTGTGAAAGATGTTTCAGTTTCTATTAAAAACATCAAACCTTGGGTACAATTTGGTATCAGCCCGTTTGGAGTTTGGAGAAATAAATCTGTGGATCCAAAAGGTTCAGAAACAGAGGCCGGACAAACTAATTACGATGATTTATTCGCTGATCCGTTGGCTTGGATGGAAAACAAATGGATTGATTACCTTGTTCCTCAATTGTACTGGAGCATGGATCATCCAAAAGCTTCTTATTCAAAATTATTGCGTTGGTGGTCAGAAAATTCAACAAATACCGCAATCTACATTGGAAACGGAACGTATAAAATCAACACGGATTCTGATAAAAGATGGAATAATCCAAATGAAATTCCGAATCAAATAGACATCACCAGATCTTACAAGAACATTCAGGGAAATGCTTTTTTTAGTGCCAAATCGTTTTTGAATAAAAATCAAAGCGTGACTAAATTACTAACAGAAAACCAATACAAATATCCTGCTCTTCCTACTGTGGTTCCTAGTTCTGTGAAAAAAATGGCTATCGTACCCACAGCGAATAACATTTTGATAGATCCTATTTCATCAAGATTCAATGTTACGTATCCTTTGTACAGTAAAGTGCGTTATGTTATGGTTTATGGTGCCAAATTCAATTCAAAAATTGATGTCAACGATCCAAGCCAAATTCTTGATAAAATAGCATTCAAAGACAATGTTGATACTGTGGAAATTGTGATTCCAACATACAAATTAGACAAAAACACAACCTGCGCGATTACATTCATTGATTTTTATGGTAATGAAAGTGACCCAACTTTAGTGAACTTTACGCTATAAAATTTAATCGAATATAATACGCTAAAAATGAAAACAGACAATAGACCTTGGTATTGGATTCCCGTTTTAAACTTTGCTTCCGGATTGCCTTATGCCATTATTATTTCGGTATCGGTGATTATGTATAAAAACCTCGGAATCAACAATGAGGATATTGGAATTTATACCAGTTTACTGTATTTACCTTGGGTAATTAAACCGTTGTGGAGTCCGTTTATTGATCTTTATTCTACTAAGAGAAAGTGGTTTTTAGGTATGCAATTGCTCATTTCACTAGCTTTTTTGATTGTAGGTTTAACGATTCCTTTGAATAATTTTTTCGTTATCAGTTTAGCCGTTTTTTGGGTTGCCGCATTTGCATCTGCCTCTAATGATGTGGCGAGTGATGGCTTTTATATGTTGGCTTTAGAAAAAGACCAACAATCCTTTTTCCTAGGCATTAGAAGTACTTTTTACAGACTTTCCATGCTTACCGGAAATGGATTAATCGTGGTTATTGCCGGTTATTTGGAACAAGAATATGGTGATAAACAAAAAGCTTGGTCGTATACGATGGTAGTTGTAGGATTAATTATGACAGTAATTACCATTTATAATTATTTTTCGACTCCAAAAATTGAAGCAAAAATCTCAGAAACAAAAACAGAATCAGTTCCAAATAAGAGTTTCGGAGCTGTTTTTGCAACTTTTTTTCAAAAGAAACAAATTGGTTTAGTTTTGGCTTTCATTCTGTTATTCAGATTAGGGGAATCACAACTGTTAAAAATGCTGACTCCTTTTTTAATAGACCCAATAACTGCAGGCGGAATGGGTTTAACCACACAAGATGTTGGTGTAATTTATGGGACTTTTGGTGTGATTTCGCTTACTATTGGAGGAATTTTAGGAGGCATTGTTATTTCTAGAGATGGATTAGGAAAATGGATGTTACCCATGATTTTAGCGATGCACTTACCCATAATTGGATTCATTTTATTGTCACATTTTCACCCTGGTTCCGTTTTCTATATTTATGCAACGGTAATCGCGGAACAATTCGGCTATGGATTTGGTTTTGCCGCTTTCATGATGTATTTAATTTATGTGGCCGATGGAGAATCAAAAACGTCCCACTACTCCATTGCAACCGGATTTAT
Source organism: Flavobacterium sp. 120 (assembly GCF_003633605.1). Taxonomy (NCBI): domain Bacteria; kingdom Pseudomonadati; phylum Bacteroidota; class Flavobacteriia; order Flavobacteriales; family Flavobacteriaceae; genus Flavobacterium; species Flavobacterium sp. 120. The sequence goes on from NZ_RBKZ01000001.1 coordinate 1,984,022, forward strand.
GGCATTAGGGATGATGCTTCCGGGAATGATAAGCGGTTATATTCAGGAATATTTGGGGTATGGAAATTTCTTTATTTGGGTGTTTTTGGCAACCATACCGGGATTAATTTTATCACGATTTTTGATTTTTCCAGCCGATTTTGGAAAGAAATCAGATATTTAATTTTACCATTTAAAGTTGTTTCAGAATGACATTAGAACATAAAATAGGACAATTTTTCTTTCCAGCCGTTTTCATTAATGATACCGAGGAAAATATTCAGGCTACTGAACGATTAATTAGAGATTATAATATAGGTGGATTGACTTTTTTTCATAGCCGAGCCAGTGCCGCAACGAATTATGAAACCAAGAAAAAAGTAGTCCTGAATGATGATAGTTTTCAACGTTTAAAGGAACTCATTATCAGGTACCAGAATTGCGCTACAACTCCGTTATTAATGAGTATCGATGCCGAATGGGGATTAGCCATGCGCGTCGAAAAAACACCTCAATATCCATATGCAATTACTCTTGGCGCTTTGCCTGAAAGTGAAAAACATTTGGTTTACGAAGTAGGGAAACAAATAGGTTTAGACTTAAAATCCGTTGGGATTCATTATAATTTAGCGCCATTGGCGGACATCAATAACAACCCGAATAATCCGGTAATTGGGTACCGTTCTTTTGGTCAAAACAAAGAAAAAGTAGCTGATTTTGCGCTGGAATATCTTAGAGGAATGAATGATGTCGGGATTTTAGGATGCCTCAAACATTTTCCAGGACACGGAAATACTAATGTCGATTCACATTTAGGATTACCGGTTTTAAAAGAAACATTGGAAGAATTACTAGCCAATGAACTAGTTCCATTTATAAAAGGAATCGAGAATCATGTCGATTCAATTATGATTGGTCATTTAGCCGTTCCAGCTTTGAACGAAGGAAAAGATACTTCGGCGACGTTATCAAAATCCGTGATCGAAACGCTTTTGCGCAAGCAATTAGGCTATGATGGATTAGTGATTTCGGATGCGTTGAACATGCACAGCGTTTCTAAATTATACGATCAAAAAGGGCTATTGGAATGGGAAGCTTTCAATGCCGGAAATGATGTGTTATGCTTTGCCGAAAATGTTCCCGAAGGAATTCAGGAAATCCTAAAAAACGCAACTCCAGGGCGAATTGAAGCCAGTTTTCAACGCATTTGGAAATGCAAACAAAAAGCAGGAATTACAGATGGAAAACTAAGTTTGCCAAACCTTTCAGAAAAAGATTTTGATTTTGAAACCACTTCGAAATTAAACCTGAAAATTGCTCAAAACTCCATTACAAAAATAAAAGATAATCACAATACCGTGATCGTTTTTGATGCTAAAAACAGAGAAGATTTCGCCAAAATCAGCATTTATAAAAGTACCGACACTGTGTTTTTTAAAAGCTTGACAAACGCTTTGCCTTCCCCAGAATTTAGTTATGAAACTGGAGGTGAATCCGTTTTGAAGGAATTAGAAACAAATTTAAATAGATTTGACACACTAGTCATTTCTTTATTTGTTCCAAAGGCAAAACCTTTAAATAATTTTGACATTGAAGACTCCGTACTTCAATTTTTAGGCAACTTATTCACCACCAAAAAATGTGTTTTATATGTTTTTGGGAATCCGTATGCATTACAAATAATTCCAAATCTAGAACATGCTTTGGGAATTATAGAAATGTATCAAGATTTTGCAGAATTTCAAGAAGCCGCTGCAGAGCAACTTTTGGAAAACACAAAATGCAAAGGAACTCTTCCTGTGGAGGTTAACTTCCTATAATTAATACCTTAAATCTTTCGAAAATAACAGTATAGTAATTCCCTATTTTGAAATAAATATTTATAATCAACTGCTATTCCTATTTACTTTTAGTATAACTACTTTTGCACCATCAAAAAAATAACTAAAAAAGTAAATAAAATGTCATTAGTAGGTAAAAAATTTCCAAGTATTGCAGTAGACGCTATCTCTGAAATGGGTGATAATTTAAAAATCAACATTTTCGAAGAAGCTGTAAATAACAACAAAAAAGTACTTTTGTTTTGGTACCCAAAAGATTTTACATTCGTTTGCCCAACTGAATTACATGCTTTTCAAGCAGCTTTACCAGAATTTGAGCAAAGAAACACAATTGTAATAGGTGCTTCTTGTGATACTAATGAAGTGCATTTTGCATGGTTAAATACTGCAAAAAACAATGGTGGAATTGAAGGTGTTACTTACCCAATTCTTGCTGACACAAACAGAAACTTATCTAATATTTTAGGAATCCTTGATGTTGAATCAACTAGCTACAGCGAAGATACTGATTCTATCATTATTGAAGGTTCTAATGTAACGTACAGAGCAACTTACCTTATTGATGAAACTGGAAAAATTTTCCACGAAAGTGTAAACGATATGCCATTAGGTCGTAATGTAAATGAATATTTACGTATGGTTGATGCATACACACACATTCAAGAAAAAGGAGAAGTTTGTCCTGCAAACTGGGAAGCTGGAAAAGAAGCAATGAGTGCTGACAGAAAAAGCACTGCTGAATACTTAAGTTTAAACTAATTCAATAACAATGTCAATTGCAATACCAAATTTCAATTAAAACATTGAATATTGCTATTGCAATTGCATTTTGAAATTCAATAAATATGTTAATCGAATTAACCGAAGATACGTTACAGGATTTAATTGCAAAAGACGAGAAAGTAGTCGTTCAATTTTCGGCATCATGGTGCGGAAATTGCCGAATTATGAAGCCAAAATTCAAAAAATTAGCTTCAGAAAACGAAGCAATCACTTTTGCCCTTGTTGATGCTGAAAATTTTCCAGAATCCAGAAAATTAGCGAATGTGAGTAATTTACCAACTTTTGCCACTTTTGTAAATGGTAAATTGGTAAACGAAACACAAACCAATAAACAAGAAATACTAATTGAATTAGTAAACGAAATAGTTTAATCATTTCTTAGTTTAAAGTTTAAAGTTGCCTGACTTTATAAATAAGTTTAATGCTAAACTTACAGAGTATACTGCAACAGCAGCTCAAAAACCTTAAAACTTTAAAAACTTTAAAAACTTTAAAAACATTAAACTTTAAACTTTTAAAAATATGAAACTACCCGTAATTAAGCATTTAACGCAGTTTATAGAAGAAAATGATGAAGATTACATCATAGAAACAATCGAAGTTCTGGAAGCAATGACTGAAATTTCGTCATTGAAAGATGAAGAATTAGATGTTATAGGGGAATTAATTTCTAATATGTACGGCGCTTTAGAAGTTAACAAACTGGTAAAAACCGGAACTGATAAAAAAGAAGCTTTAAACACTTTTATGAAACGTGTTCTGGGTTCTATCGACAAATAAAGGAATTTTTAATTCAATATTTCTAAAACGCACTCCGCAACGAGTGCGTTTTTTTATTCAACACATTGGAATCTTGCAGTTGATAATTTGAACCCAAATGGTAAACTTATCACGACATTTGAGGACAAATTCTTAAATAATTTTCATACTTTTGAACCTCATTAAAAAACAAACACTATGGCTTCAATAACATTAGGGGGAAATCCAGTACAGACTTCAGGGGAATTACCAAAAGTAGGAACAAAAATCGCTGATTTTAAATTAGTTAAAACCGATCTTTCATACACTTCACTAGCTGACTTTGCTGGAAAAAAATTAGTTCTAAATATTTTTCCAAGTGTTGATACTGGAACTTGTGCTGCATCAGTTAGAAGATTTAATGAAAGTGCCAGTACTTTAGAGAATACTACTGTTTTATGTATTTCAAGAGATTTACCATTTGCTCAAAAACGTTTTTGTGGTGCGGAAGGACTTGAAAATGTAGTTAACTTATCTGATTTTTCAGAAGGAAGTTTTGGTAAAACAAATGGTTTAGAAATTACTGACGGACCTTTGGCTGGATTACATTCAAGAGTTATTATTGTTGTTGATGAAAACGGAACAATTACACATACGGAACAAGTTGCTGAAATTGCTGATGAACCAAACTACGAAGCTGCATTAGCGGTACTTTAACAGCATCCGAATGGAATTTCAAAAAGATAATACTTTCTTTACCGGGAGATTAAAAAGTGTCACTTATGCTTTTAAGGGTGCCTTAAAATTGATTACCACAGAGCACAGTATTATGGTACAATTTTCAATAGGAATATTGATGACCATTGCCGGGTTTTATTTTGGCATCTCTAAAACGGAATGGCTTTTTCAAACTTTAGCCATTGGTTTGGTGATGAGTATCGAAGGTTTAAATACAGCAATTGAAAAAGTAGCTGATTTTATTCATCCTAATTATCATGAAAGAATTGGATTCATTAAAGATATTGCGGCAGGAGCAGTATTTTTTGCTGCTTTAACAGCGATAGCAATCGGTTTAATCATATATATCCCAATATTACTTTAGATATTATTATAATCAAGAATGGCAAAAATAAAAAAAACAGCACCTTTAGATAAAAAAAACGATGCTAAAGCTGAGGGGAATAATCCATTAAGAATCACCAAACAACACAAAATTGTTTTTGGTTCTCTTTTGGTATTGTTTTCAATAGCTTTATTATTTGCGTTTATTTCCTTTTTCATTTACGGACAACAAGATCAAAGCGCTGTTAGAGAACTAACTAACAGGGCTGAAATAGTTCACAATTGGTTGGGGAAATTTGGCGCATTTTTAGCTGATTTACTTATTTACAGAGGTTTTGGAATTGCTGCATTTATATTTGTACGCTTATTTTTCCTAACTGGAATATACATGGTTCTTGGTATTTCTTTAGGAAAGCTCAAGAATATTTGGTTTTGGGATTTATTCGTGATTATTATTTTATCCGTTTTATTTGGATTTTTTGCCACTTCAGCACCTGAATTAGGCGGAACTGTTGGATATGAATTGAATTTATTTCTGCAGGATTACATCGGAAAAACAGGAACATTATTGATTTTGCTATTCGGACTAATCATCTACATAATTTTCAAAATCAAGCTTTCGCCGGAAAGTATTCAGTCCTTTTTTGATACTACCAAAAAAGAAATGAAGGTGATTCCAATCACTAATCCTCTAAATAATGGCAAAAGTGGTTATAACCTGGAAGAATTTGCTGTTGTTGAAGACGAACTAGATGACATTCATTTAAAAACGAATGGTTCACAATTCGAAATTAACAAAGAAGCATTGAAACCAACTATCAGTAATTCATCGGATATCAACAGAGATCCCGTTGCTAAACCGCTTGCCATGCAAGTTACACCGGTTGCAACTCCAGAAGTTATTTCGAATGCTGACGAATCTTTTGTAATAGAATCGGCTCCGGAAGAAGATATTATAGAAGAAAATCTAGCCTCTCGATTGGTTGCTGATTTTGGATTATTTGATCCAACTTTGGATTTATCCAATTACAAATTCCCTACGATTGATTTATTAAAAGAATATTCGACCGGAGGAATTACCATCAACCAAGAAGAATTAGAAGAAAATAAGAACCGAATTGTTGATACGCTTCGCAATTACAAAATAGAAATTGCACAGATAAAAGCGACCGTTGGACCATCGGTTACGTTATATGAAATTGTACCGGAAGCGGGAATTCGTATTTCAAAAATCAAGAGTCTGGAGGATGATATCGCCTTATCACTTTCCGCATTAGGAATTCGTATCATCGCTCCTATTCCTGGAAAAGGAACGATAGGAATCGAGGTTCCGAATAAGAATCCAACGATGGTTTCGATGAAAAGTGTTATTGGCTCTGCCAAATTTCAGGAAGCTGAAATGGAATTACCAATCGCTCTTGGAAAAACAATTTCGAACGAAACATTTGTCGTGGATTTAGCCAAAATGCCTCACTTATTGATGGCGGGAGCTACCGGACAAGGAAAATCTGTTGGTTTGAATGCTGTTCTGACTTCTCTTTTGTACAAAAAACATCCAGCCGAAGTTAAGTTTGTTTTGGTAGACCCTAAAAAAGTTGAACTAACACTTTTTAATAAAATTGAAAGACATTATTTAGCCAAGCTTCCTGACATGGATGATGCTATTATTACGGATAATGCAAAAGTGGTCAACACATTAAATTCACTTTGTGTGGAAATGGACAACCGTTATTCTTTATTGAAAGATGCGATGGTGCGTAACATCAAAGAATACAACGATAAATTTAAAGCTCGAAAACTGAATCCTGAAAACGGACACCGATTTTTGCCATACATCGTTCTTGTAGTGGATGAGTTTGCCGATTTAATTATGACTGCCGGTAAAGAAGTCGAAGTTCCTATTGCACGTTTGGCACAACTGGCGCGAGCTATTGGAATTCACTTAATTATAGCGACACAGAGACCGTCTGTGAATGTAATTACAGGTTTAATAAAAGCCAATTTTCCTGCGAGAATAGCTTTTAGAGTTACTTCAAAAATTGATTCCCGAACCATTCTAGATACTCAAGGTGCCGATCAATTAATAGGACGTGGTGATATGCTTTATACTAACGGAAATGATGTGGTACGGGTACAATGTGCCTTTATCGACACTCCCGAAGTGGAGAAAATCACTGATTTCATTGGTTCACAAAAAGCATATGCAACAGCTTATTTACTTCCTGAGTTCGTTGGGGAGGAAAGTGGCATTAATCTTGATATGGATATCTCCGATAGAGATACTTTGTTTAGAGAAGCTGCCGAAATCATTGTAAATGCACAACAAGGTTCGGCTTCATTGTTACAAAGAAAACTAAAACTAGGCTACAACAGAGCAGGTCGATTGATTGATCAACTCGAAGCTGCAGGAATTGTAGGCCCTTTTGAAGGAAGTAAAGCACGCAGTGTAAACATTCTGGACATGAGTTCTCTTGATCAATTTTTCAACAATGAACAAAACAACTAATACCATGAAATCAAAAATTCAAGAATCTAAAAAAAACAATACAGAAAATATGGGGAAAAAATTTCTTTTAATTGCAGCATTATTATTTTTTAGTTTCTCAATACAAGCACAAGACAAAAAAGCAAAAGAACTTTTAGATCAAGTTACCGCCAAAGTAAAAAGCTACAATACAATCGTAATCGATTTCAAGTATTCTTTGAATAACGCTAAAGAAAACATCAATCAGGACAGTAAAGGAAATGTAACCATGAAGGGAAATCAATATGTCTTGAATTTCATGGGAGTGACTAAAATTTTTGATGGTAAAAAAACATACACTATTGTTCCGGAAGATGAGGAAATTACTATTTCTAAAGTCAACGAAAAAGACGATAATGCTATTACACCTTCAAAAATGTTAACTTTTTTCAATACGGGTTATAAATACAATATGGATATTTTACAGAACGTAAAAGGCCGAAAAATTCAGTATATAAAATTGGTTCCTACCAATTCTAAAGATCAGAGAAAAGAAGTATTACTAGGGATTGATATCCAAACCAAACACATCTATAACTTAATAGAAGTGGGTAAAAAAGGTACAAAAACAACTTTAACGGTTAATTCTTTCAAAACCAACCAACCTTTGTCAAAAAATCAATTTACATTTGCGGAAAGTAAATATCCAAATTACTACATCAACAAATTAGATTAATCTATTCGGTGAAAATTCTTGACAAATACTTATTAAAAACATTCTTGACTACATTTACTACGGTATTTGTAATCCTATTTTTCATTTTTATACTTCAAACCGTCTGGTTATTCATATCAGAATTGGCTGGAAAAGATTTAGATTTATTAATGATTATTAAATTCCTGGCATTTTCCATGCCTAGAATTGTACCATTGGTATTGCCTCTTTCTATACTATTGGCTTCCATAATGACCTTTGGTAATTTAGCTGAGAATTATGAATTCGCAGCGATGAAATCTTCTGGAATTTCGTTGCAAAGAGCCATGAGAAGTCTGACTGTATTCATCGTTTTATTAAGTATTGTTGCCTTTTTCTTTTCGAATAATGTGATTCCGTATGCTGAATACAAATTCATCAATTTCAGAAAAAACATTGCGCAGGTAAAACCGGCATTGGCTATAGCCGAAGGTCAGTTTAACGATGTGGGTTTTTACAACATTAAGGTAAATAAAAAATCCGGTGAACAAGGCAATATTCTTACTGGTGTGACAATTCACAAAAAATCAAACATTGGTGACGGAAGTAAAACCGTAATTAAAGCAAAAGATGGTGAGTTAATCAGCAGTGAACAATCCAGTATTTTACAATTGGTGCTTAACGACGGATACTACTACGAGGATATTGTTCCTAAAAAGTATGAAGATCGCATTAAAATGCCTTTTGCCAAAAGCTCCTTTAAAAAACACATCATAAACATCGATTTATCTGAATTAAACAAGACCGATGTAACCGATGAAAGTGTGGCAAATACGAACACAATGCTGACTGTTAATGAATTAAAATACACTTTGGATTCATTGAACAAAAACATAAAAAATGACATTATTTCATTTTCTGAAAATAGCAACATGCGAGTTGGTATTCCTTTAAATAAAAAACTGGAAAAAGCACCAAAAAGAAAACCGCTTCCTAAAGATATTTTGTCATTGTATACTTTAGAACAAAAATCGGATATTTTAAAAATAGCGGTCAGTAATCTTGCCAGCACAACCTACTCCATCGATACTACTAAAGCAGAACTAGACAATAAACAAAAAAATATCAATAAACATTTATTGGCTTTTTACGATAAATTTGTAATTGTATTTGCATGTTTTCTAATGTTTTTCATTGGAGCACCATTGGGAGCAATCATCAGAAAAGGTGGTTTAGGACTTCCAATTGTTTTTGCAATTTTAATCTTTATTACATTTCACTTTATAAATACTTTTGGCAAAAGAATAGCACAGGAAAACGGAATGACTCCTTTTATGGGAGCTTGGTTATCCTCTTTTATCCTGACTCCATTAGCGGTTTTATTAACATATAGAGCCACAAACGATATTGGATTAATAAATATGGACGTTATTCTGGCTCCATTCCAAAAAATAATAAAAAAAATACTACCATCACAAAATTAACAACACAAATGGTTACAAATAACATACAACTCAACACAATTGAAGAAGCGATAGAAGATATTCGCCAAGGAAAAATAATCATTGTTGTTGACGATGAGGACCGCGAAAATGAAGGAGATTTTTTGGCTGCAGCCGAAAAAGTGACACCAGAAATGATAAATTTCATGGCAACACACGGTAGAGGATTAATTTGCGCTCCACTGACAGAAAGCCGTTGTAAAGAATTAGGTCTTCATGTAATGGTAAGCAACAATACGGATCCAATGGAAACCGCTTTTACTGTTTCGGTAGATTTAAGAGGCAATGGAGTAACTACAGGAATCTCTGCCGGAGACAGAGCAAAAACTATTTTATCATTAGTTGATTCTAAAACTAAACCACATGATTTAGCACGTCCGGGACATATATTCCCTCTTATTGCAAAACAAGGTGGCGTATTAAGAAGAACTGGACATACCGAAGCCGCTATAGATTTCGCAAGACTAGCTGGATTTAAATCCGCAGGTGTGATTGTAGAAATCATGAACGAAGATGGTTCGATGGCTCGTTTACCACAATTAGTAGAAGTGGCTAAAAAATTCGATTTGAAATTAGTGTCCATCGAAGCATTAGTGGCCTATAGAATGCAACACGATAGTTTGATCGTTAAAAAAGAAGATTTTGACATTGAGACTCGTTTTGGTACTTTTAGACTAAGAGCATACCAACAAACGACTAATAAGCAAATACATATTGCTTTAACTAAAGGAACTTGGAATTTGGGTGAATCGATTTTAACCAGAATCAATTCGTCACAGGTGAATAATGATTTGTTAGGCACATTGACCAATAATGCAGACCAACAACTGGATGATATGTTTCAAGTAATAAACGAAGCCGGAAAAGGTGCAGTTATTTTCATCAATCAGGACATGCAATCCGTAAATTTGTTGAATCGTATCGCCGAACTTAAATCATTACAAGCACAAGGTGAAATGAAAGCTCCTAAAATTGTTATTGACAGCAAAGATTTTGGTATCGGAGCGCAAATATTACATGATATTGACATCTCAAAAATTAGATTAGTATCCAATACTGAAGGAACAAAACGGGTAGGAATGATTGGATATGGGCTAGAAATAACTGAATATGTAAAGTATTAACCCCATTCATTACTATTTTATAAAAATAAGTTTCATCTAAAGTAAAGAAAATGAAACCTTTAAAAATTAGCCCTAAAAATAGATGCTTTTTTTCTAAAAATAGATTTGCATAACCAAAAAAGGTTCTTATATTTGCACTCGCAATCAGATAATGAAAGCGACATACTGGAGAAATGGCAGAGCGGTCGAATGCGGCAGTCTTGAAAACTGTTGACTGTAACAGGTCCGGGGGTTCGAATCCCTCTTTCTCCGCCAGTATAACCCGAAACGAAAGTTTCGGGTTTTTTGTTTGTATCATTCTACTATACAGAATCAACAGAGTTATTCTCTTTCTACACAGTAAAACACTAAAAAAGACTTCTCCCTTTCCTCTCCTCCTTTTCCAAAAGAATTAATTCTGAAATATGCCAATCACACTTAAAAATGCAAGCAAAATAATGGAGTATAAAAAGCGTAACAAGCATATAAAAATAGGATTAAATGCTTGAATAAAAATGTGAGTGAGAAAATGAAAACAGTAAGAAATAATTTTTCTGTTGAAAAGAGTTCCATTGACAAAAGCCGAAAAAATTTAATTAGTTCAAACTTCTGTATTCATTAGGTGTATACCCTACTCGTTGTTTAAACAATCTGGAAAAATGCTGAGGATATTTAAAGCCCAACTGATAAGCGACTTCGTTTACAGTTAAATGGTCTACCAGAATTTTATCTTTTGCAACATCAATTATTTTATTTTGGATGTATTCCTGAGCAGATTTACCGGTTTCCTTTTTTATCAAATCACCAAAATAGTTGGCTGATAAATGTAGTTCATCCGCACAATAAGCAACAGATGGTAATCCGATAGTGTTGGGTTTATCAGTTGTGAAATAACTGTTTAATACCTCTTCAAATTTTTCTAAAATTCCTTTATTAACATTTTCTCTAGTTATAAATTGCCTGTCATAAAACCGTTCACAATAATTTAAAAACAATTCAATATTTGAAGCTATAAGTTTCTTACTATGCTTGTCTACCCCGAGTTGCAATTCTAACTGAATTTTTGAAAAAGAGTCTAAAACAATTTGTCTTTCGCGTTCTGATAAATGCAAGGCTTCGTTGGCATTATAACTGAAAAAATTATAATCATTTATACTTTTAAAAAGAGAAGTGCCATGTATCAAATCAGGATGAAACACTAAGGCATGTCCTTTTGGTTGATATACTTTACCATCCGTTTCTACTTCCATCACTTGCCCTGGCGCAACAAAAACCAATGTGCCTTCCTGGTAGTCATAGTAATTACATCCATATCGCAAATCACCACATTTTATATCTTTCAAAAAGATGCAATAAAAGCCATAATAAATTCTAACAGTCTTCTCTCCTTCCCAAGATCTTTCGTCGGCTTTTGAAAAATCAATAACACTTATTAATGGATGTAAAGTTTCGTTATTGTTAAATACATTATATTCAGTAATGGTATTAAACTTGACTATTTTATTCATACTAATTTTCATTTTATAATACAAATTTAGGTATTTAGAGATAGCAATTATCATATAGTAAGTCCAATAAGTAATATTGGTAGAACAATCAGTAATCCATATACCAACAACCTCATTTTCAGGTCGGAAATTTGCAAAGTACTATAAGTTATCCTAATTGCCAGGAAAATTTATAGTAACTTTAAATTAAAAAATCATGCAAAATATAAAATTAAACAACGGAGTAGAAATGCCAATTTTAGGATTCGGTGTTTTCCAAATTCCGGATGCTACTGAATGTGAAAAAGTAGTATTAGAAGCGATCGATTGTGGTTATCGTTTAATCGATACAGCGGCTTCGTATAGGAATGAAGCTGCCGTAGGTAATGCCATTAAGAAAAGTGGTGTGCTTAGAGAAGAATTGTTTATTACAACAAAAGTATGGGTCCAAGATGCTGGTTATGAAAAAACAAAAGCTGCTTTTCAAAAATCATTAGACCTGTTGCAACTAGACTATCTAGATTTATATCTTATTCATCAACCCTATGGAGATATTTTTGGATCTTGGAGGGCTATGCAAGAATTATATGCTGAAGGTAAAATCAGAGCAATTGGTGTTGCGAATTTTCATCCGGACAGAATGATGGATTTGATTGCTAATAGTGGTTTTACACCTGCTGTTAACCAAATTGAAACACATCCATTTCATCAACAAATTAGTACTCAAGAATTTCTTCAGAATAACAACGTACAAATTCAATCTTGGGGACCCTTTGCAGAAGGAAAAAATAACATATTCCATAATGACTTGTTAATTTCAATTGGCAATAAACATGATAAAAGCATTGCGCAAATTATTCTTCGTTGGTTAATCCAAAGAGGCGTGGTTACTATTCCAAAATCAGTACGAAAAGAAAGAATGAGGGAGAACTTCAACATTTTCGATTTTGAATTATCAGCAGATGATATGCAAATGATTCAGACACTGGACACGAAAGAAAGTTTGTTTTTTGACCACAGAGATCCAGATATGGTAAAATGGTTAAGCGAGTATAAAATAGAATTATAAAAAAATAATTATGAATCGTAGAAATCTTTTAAAAACCGCAGGATTAGCATTGGCTGGAAGTGCTATACTCCCTTTTGATTCATTAGCTCAATCTATAAAATCAGAAGATAATCATTTAAAAAATGACAATTTTCAACCCTTGTCTAACAAGCGAAAACTGGGAGCTTCACTTGAAGTCTCTAGCATTGGTCTCGGGGTTCAAAACATGAGTCGTACGTATCAGACTATAATTCCCTCTCGGCCAGAAATGCTCAACATCATTCGAACAGCCTTTGATAAAGGGGTTACGCTATTTGATGCTGCTGAGGCTTACGGCCCTTTTGAAGTGGAACGAATTCTTGGAGAAGGTGTAGCATCTTTTCGCGACAAAATAGTCATCGAAACGAAATTTGGATGGAATATTGACCAAGAAACAGGCAAGCGATTACCTGGCCTAAACAGCCGCCCTGAACACATCAAAATGGTAGTGGAAGGAATGCTGAAACGTCTTCGTACAGACCGAATTGATTTATTGTATCAACATCGTGTTGATCCGCAAGTGCCAATTGAAGATGTAGTTGGAGCAATTCAGGACTTAATAAAAGAAGGTAAAATATTGCATTACGGATTGTCCGAACCGGGAACTCAAACCGTAAGAAGAGCACATGCGATTCATCCTATTACTGCGATTCAAAACGAATATTCTTTACTATGGCGTGGCCCAGAAAAAGAAATTATTCCACTTTGTGAGGAACTCGGTATTGGTTTCGTCCCATGGAGTCCACTTGGTGTGGGTTTTCTTACTGGAGCCATTGATACCGATACACACTTCGCTCAAGGCGATATTCGAGCTAATGAGACTCGTTTCTCGCCAGAGAATTTACCTAATAACTTGAAAATAGTACATCTATTAAAAAACTGGGGGACACAAAAACAGGCTACTCCTGCCCAAATTTCATTGGCTTGGTTATTGGCACAAAAACCTTGGATTGTTCCAATACCAGGTACTACACAGATGGCCCACATGCTGGAAAATATAGGTGCAGATGATGTAAAATTTACCACAGATGAATTAAAAGAATTCAACAAACAATTGGATGAAATTCCAATTTTGGGTGAACGATTACCTGCCTTTGTTCAAGCTTTTTCTGATGTGGAAGCACCGTCAAAAAAAAATAATTAATTAGAAAATAGAATATTTTAAACCAAATAAATTATTTAAAATGAAAAAATTATTATTAGGATTATTATTCTTTACAAGCATGCAATGGTCATATGCACAAACAAGTACACCAAACATCAAATCTAAAAGCGTCCAAAAAACGGAACAGGAATTATTGGACTTGTCAAAACAAAAATGGCTATGGATGGCTGATAAAGATGTAGACAAACTTGAATCACTCTTTGACAACAAATCAAAATTTGTTCATATGAGTGGTACTTGGAAAAAAGACGAGGAACTCGACATTATTAAAACGGGTAGGATTTGGTATAAAAATGCTAAGGTTCATGATGCAACAGTAGAAATTTTCGAAAAAACGGCAATCGTTTGGAACAGAATTACCCTTCAGGCTGTTGTACGAGGAAGTGAAGTCACAACTGAATTTACGGTAACAGAAGTCTATCAAAAACAAGGGAAAAATTGGAAACTTTTAGCCTTAACATTCAGCAGTGTACGAGACACGCATCAAATTCAGAAATAGAAAAAAAGAAAAAATATACTAATTAAAAATTAATCGCATTATGAAAAAGTCAATTTTCGGACTACTGATACTCATTCTATTGGCAAACAAGTCCTTTGCACAAACTGCTACTGCCGCTGAACAGGAAGTGATTCAACTTTCAAAACAAAAATGGGAATGGATGGCCGATAAAAATGTCGATAAACTTACCCCTTTGTTTGATGATAAATCGGTCTTTGTCCATATGGGCGGAAGTTGGGGAAAAACCCAAGAAATCAATGTGATTAAAAGTGGAGGAATTCATTACAAGAAAGCAGATATTCACGAAGTATCAGTAAACATTATTGGTAATACCGCGATCCTTTTAAATAGAATTACACTATTGGCAGTCGTTGGAGGAAATGAAGTTACCAATCCATTTATGGTTACGGAGGTATATATAAAAGACAACAATGGTTGGAAACTTGGCTCATTGTCGTTCACTAAGCTAATGACACCTGGACAATAAAATTTAAAAAATGGGGAAAATATTGATCGCAATTGCATTATTTTATTGTACTACTTGCGTAAACGCACAACAACCAGTCTCACTAAGTCTTACAAAGGAAATTCGTACGACTTCAGGAACTGTTCGCGGTCTAACAGAAGGAGATATCTCCATATTCAGAGGTATTCCTTATGCCGCACCACCAGTGGGTGCAAATCGTTGGAGGTCTCCACAGCCAGTGGTTGCTTGGAAGGAAGTACGGGATGTAAGTAAATTTTGCGCTGATTGTCCGCAGGCGAGTTGGCCTCGTGGTGCCGGCATGTCACCAAATTCAGCTGAAGATTGCTTGTTTCTCAATATCTGGACACCTGCTACAGTAACAAAAAAATCAAAATTGCCAGTTATGGTTTGGATTCACGGAGGCGGATTTGTAGGTGGCAGTGGCGGTGGAAATGACTTTACAGGAGCAGCATTTGCAAAGCAGGATGTCATACTTGTTTCTTTCAATTATCGGTTAGGACGTCTTGGTTTTTTTGCGTTTCCCGCTTTAAGTAAAGAAAACCCAAATGAATATAAAGGCAATTATGGCTACATGGATCAGATTGCTGCATTAGAGTGGGTTAAAAAAAATATCGCTGAGTTTGGAGGCGATTCCAAAAATGTAACCATTTTTGGTGAGTCCGCCGGTGGCGTATCTGTACATTCGCTTTTAACAATACCCGCAGCAAAAGGCTTATTTAAGAAAGCAATTATTGAATCAGGAGGCGGACGAGATGGTGTACTAACTGGGCGTCCAATTGACAAAGAAAATGCAGATATTCATTATCCGGTATCGGCTGAAACCATCGGACTTAACTTTGCCAAAAGATACAATATCGAAGGTGATAATAACGAAGCGCTCAACAAGCTAAGAGCATTAAGTGCTGCTGAAATTGTTGATGGTGGAGAAGAAACAGCCGGACAAGGTGGTCCTACAACTTATCCAGGACCGATACTAGATGGCCGTTTGGTAACGGAGACTGCCGAGAGTGCTTATAAGGCAGGCAGACAACCAAAGGTTCCTATTATTATTGGATCAAATAGTGCAGAGGTTCCTGCAGGGTTTGTCAATGCGAAGTCAAAGGAGGAATTATTATCATTGTTTGGCAACTACAAGAAGGAAGCCACAGCGGCCTACGATGCTGATGGTAATACTGATTTTGCTCAGATGTTAGCCTTTGTTAATACCGATAAAGTTTGGGCAGAGCCTGCCCGATTCACTGCCAGAGCATTTACTTCTAAATCAATACCTGCTTATTTGTACCTTTTCTCTTATGTACCTGTCTCCATGAAAGATTGGATGCGATATGGTGCCTCTCATGCCTCTGAGATTGCTTATGTATTTGATAATCTGGTGGAACGAAATGGCATTACTTTTACTGCAAAAGATAAAGAAGTCGGTAAAATAATGAATGCCTATTGGGTTAACTTTGCTAAAACGGGTAATCCAAATGGAAAAGGACTACCGCTTTGGCCTGAATATGATAGTAATAAAAATGAGGTATTTGAGTTTAGGCAAGATGGGGCGGCGGGTAATTTTTTCGATCATAGAAAAGCTAGACTAGATGTGATAGAAAAAGCATTTGAGAGTACTAAATAAAAAGAAGTAGATTGCAAACTTGAAAAAATAAATTAAAACACATTACAATGGAAAAGAAAGTAATTCAATTGTGGAGCATACTTTGTTTGTTATTGATGATCCATTCATCATTTTACGCACAAAAAAGCACAAAACAAAAAGCGTTACTAATTGAAGAGCAAGGAAGTTTTGCTGTTGGAGGAACTATCATTACCAATCCAGGCACATTCGATCCGTACAAACCTACTCCTGAAGGACAAACGTTTCGTGGAGATCACGCCTATGTTTTTTATCAAATTCCAGCAAAAGCTCGCAAATATCCATTAGTGATGTGGCATGGCATAGGTCAGTTTTCTAAAACATGGGAAAGCACGCCCGACGGACGAGAAGGATATCAAAATATTTTTCTACGCAGAAACTTTCCTGTTTATGTGATTGATCAACCAAGAAGAGGAAATGCGGGCAGAAGTACTGTAGTAGCTACGATTAATCCAACTCCAGATGAACAACAATGGTTTGATGTCTTCCGTGTAGGTGTATGGCCCAATTATTTTGAAGGCGTTCAATTTGCTCAAGATTCCAATACACTCAATCAATATTTTCGCTCGATGGTTCCAAACATTGGTACTATTGATAGTAATGTTAATTCGGATGCGGTTTCAGCGTTATTCAACAAAATTGGTGCTGCAATTTTGGTTACACATTCCCATTCTGGTGGTATGGGATGGATTACAGCTGTAAAAAATCAAAACGTAAAAGCTATAGTGTCTTACGAACCAGGTAGTGGATTCTTATTTCCTGAAGGTGAAGTGCCATCCCCTTTAACGAGTTCGGCAGGTTCACTGGAAGCAAGTTCGATTCCTATGAAAGAATTCATGAAACTTACTAAAATACCGATTGTCATTTATTATGGTGATAATATTCCTGAAAGCCTCTCCAACAATCCTGGGGCAGACGGATGGAGAGTACGACTACAGATGGCGAGATTATGGCGAGATGTAGTAAACAAATACGGTGGTGATGTAACCGTAGTACATCTTCCTGAAGCAGGTCTCAAAGGAAATACACACTTTCCGTTTTCAGATTTAAATAATATACAAGTAGCTGATTTAATGAGTAAATGGTTAAAAAGCAAAAAATTGGATTAATTAAATACAGCCGATATATAATCCTAAATAATAATTCAATTGAAAATAGTAACCACATATTGTTTAATAATGATAATAACAGCTAGTTTATTTTCGAGCTGTTCCAAAGCACAAACTATTGTTAAGCAAGAAAAAGATATTTTGAATACAAATAGTATTCTAATTGTCTATCTGACTCGAACAAAGAACACGAAAACAGTTGCCCAAATAATTCATAAACAAACAGGAGGCAAATTAGTTGAACTAGAACTTCAAAATCCCTACCCTGAAAATTACAAAGCAATTGTTGATCAAGTCGCCAAGGAAAATGAAACTGGTTTTTTACCCGCACTTAAAACCAAAATTGACAGTATTGAAAAGTATGATACTGTCTTTATAGGTTTTCCAACTTGGGGGATGCAATTACCGCCGCCAATGAAAAGTCTTTTAAGTCAATACAATTTAAAAGGTAAAACTATTATTCCGTTTAACACTAATGCTGGTTATGGTATTGGAAGTAGTTTTGATAAGATTAAAGAACTATGCACTGAATGCAAAATATTGGAAGGATTTTCCATTAAAGGAGGTAAAGAAAGAGATGGAATTTTATTTGTAATGGAAGGTAAAAAGAAAACTGAAGCCGAAAAAGAAATACAAAAATGGTTAAAAAAAATAGCAATTCTGAAGAATTGAAATATTTGAAAGAATAGTAAATAAAATAAATATGAAGGATTTTAAAATTTTCAGTTCAATAGTGATGATTCTAAGCATTACATTGTTTCCTAACAACGTTAAAGCAAATCAGTTGACAGCTACCGAAAGTAATTTAAGCGCAAAAGAAAAAAGCATTATTACCATTGCGTCACTTACAGCTAAAGGCGATTTAGTCACTCTAAAATCAGAGTTAAACAAAGGTCTTGAAGCGGGACTTACCGTCAATGAAGTAAAAGAAATATTGATTCATACCTATGCCTATTGCGGTTTTCCGAGAAGTATCAGAGGATTGCAAACTTTTATGGAAGTACTTAACGAACGAAAAACAAAAGGGATTAACGATCAATCTGGCAAAGAAGCTTCTCCTATCAAAGAGGATGGCAATAAATACCAACGAGGCAAAACCATTTTAGAACAACTTACCAAAACACAACAACCGGATACGCTTACAGGATATTCAGCTTTTGCACCTGTAATAGATACCTTTTTAAAAGAACATTTGTTTTCCGATATTTTCGAAAGAGATGTTTTAACCTATGCTCAAAGAGAATTGGTTACGATTTCTGTTATCAGTGCGATTGGGGATGCTGAACCAATGCTAAAGGGCCATTTGTCAATTTCTCTCAATGTAGGTATATCACCTGAACAATTGAAAGAATTTATAGGCGTAATCCAACCAATCATTGGAAGAAAGAAAACTAAAGCAGTAAAAGAAACAGTAAACGAAGTGTTGAAAAGTAGACAGAAAAATAATTAATAAAGAAAAAAATGAAAAAAATAGCATTAATAATCACAATAGCAATTTCAATAGTAATCGTACAGATGTCAAGTGCTCAAATTACCCAAAAGGAAAAAAAGCAAATCCCATACACTCTTGTATATGAGGGAGCAATTACCGAAAATGTAAAGGGAAAAGTAAACATTTATCCTGTTACTTATACAATTAAAGAGATTACAATAGTAGCTAATGTCTACACTCCTGCCAACTACGATGCTTCAAAAAAATATCCTACGGTAGTTATTGCCCATCCTAATGGTGGTGTAAAAGAACAAGTGGCAGGTTTATACGCACAACGATTAGCTGAACAGGGCTATATCACTATCACGGCAGATGCTGCATACCAAGGAGGTAGCGGTGGAGAGCCTCGTAATGTGGATAAACCGGCAAACCGAATTGAAGACGTACACGCAATGGCCGATTTTATTTCTCAATACAAAGGAGTTGATACTTCAAGACTTGGATTATTAGGAATTTGTGGTGGCGGCGGTTATTCTTTAAAGGCAGCCCAATCTGACAAACGATTTAAAGCATTAGCCACAGTGAGTATGTTCAATTCAGGTGTAGTAAGACGTAACGGTTTTATGAACTCACAATTTTCAACAATTCAGCAACGATTAAAAGAAGCTTCTGATGCCCGTGCCCAAGAAGCAGCAGGCGGTACAATTATGTATGTAGGCGATACGCAACTAACTGATAAACAAATAGCAGCACTACCGTTTGATTTATATCGTGAAGGATTTGAGTATTACGGTAAAACACATGCTCATCCAAATTCAACATTTAAATACACAAAGAGTAGTCTGATGGATTTAATGACGTTTGATGCCAGTACCAATATGGACTTGATAAACCAACCTTTGTTAATGATAGCAGGTAGTAAAGCCGATACTTTTTATATGACTGATGATGCTTTTAACAAAGCTACCAATGCAAAAAACAAAGAACTATTTCTTATTAATGGCGCTACTCATATAGAAACCTATTGGAAACCTGATTATGTGTCGCAAGCGGTAAATAAATTGGTGAATTTTTATCAAATTAACCTTTAAAATTTAAAAGGATGAAACTTAAAAATATTGCAGGACTACTTCTTTTTGGAGTATTCGCTTTTTCTTGTAAAGCACAAAAAAAAGCAATACTTTCAACAGAAACAGCATCACAAAAATCAATCCTTTTTGGCAAAGGAGAAAAAATCACCAATAGTAATTTTACAGGTACAGCTTATTTACAAATGCTGATAGCTGCTGATAGTCTTAATCCAACCTCAGTGGGTAATGTGACTTTTGAACCTGGAGCAAGAACAAAATGGCATCTTCATCCTGGCGGACAAATTTTGTTGGTAAGTGATGGAGTTGGATATTATCAGGAAAAAGGGCAACCTAAAAAAATACTTCGCAAAGGAGATGTAATCAAATGTCCACCCAATATTCAACATTGGCACGGTGCCAGTGTTGACACCTATTTTGTTCAAGTCGCAATAACAAATACTCAAAACGGCGTGCCTGTTTGGTTAGAGGCTGTAACTGATGAAGAGTACAAATAAATTTAAATAAATAGAAACAGAAAAGAATTTTTTTTTTTCTAAATATGCTTTTCAATGCTATATTACGAGCGGTTTCAACCGATTGATAAGCTAAATAATAATCTCAAAAACCTATAGTAAAATAAATATTTTTACGCTTCTAAAAACTAAATAGAACTGAAATTAAAAATAAAATTGCATTCTGAAACGCTTGTTCCAAAAAAAATTATATATTTGCACTTTAAATTAAAACTTAATGGCTCGCTGCGTAGAATTTAACGAAGTTGAAAAAATTGAAAAAGCAATGAATGTCTTTTGGGAAAAAGGATATAATGCTACTTCAATGCAAGACCTCGTGGATGCAATGCAAATCAATAGAAGTAGTTTATATAATACAATTGGTGACAAGCATCAATTATTTATGAAATGCATCAGCAATTATTTTGATACAGCAATGTGTGAAGTAAAGCAAAAAGTAGCCAAAGAAAAATCTGCTAAGCAAGCTCTTATCAACATTATTAATGATAAAGCATCCTGGATAGTAGATTGTGAAAAAGGTTGTCTTGGTATTAAAACTATTTTTGAATTAGCACCTGAAGACCTTGAAGTTCGCAACCTGATGAGTAAAAACAATGATATTTTTATTGATTTTTTAGCTGAAACGGTTCAAAAAGCGATGGACAATAAGGAAATGGATGATACTGAAGATGCTGATTTAATGGCAGAGTATATTATGACATCATTTACAGGTTGGAAACAATCTTACATTCTCCATAGAAATCCTATAAAAATTAAAAAAATGTCAGAATACCTGATTAAAAATATATTCAAATAATTTTTTTTTACACTAATTCTGAAACGTTTATTTCAGATAACATTATTTATTAAGCATACGCATTTTTTTAAACTACAGCATTGATTCTGAAACGATTGTTCCAGAATTATTGCTACACTAAAACCATAATCTTTAAATAAAAACAGCATGAATTCTGAAACGTTTATTCCAAAAACAATTGCAATACCTAAGACCCAATTAAATCCAATTTCAATCATGAAAAAAATTACATTATTAAGCATAATGGCTGTGTTTATAATCAGCTGTGCAGATAAATCACAAGCGCCTGCTGCAGCTGCAGCACCTACTCTTCCTGTAATGAGTATTAGCTATCAGGCAGCCTCAACAGAAACCGAATATCCAGCTGCTCTACAAGGAACTGTAGATGTAGAAATTCGCCCGCAAGTATCCGGAAACCTAGAAAGAATATATGTAGACGAAGGTACTTATGTTAACAAAGGTCAGACACTTTTTAAAATAAACGAACGCCCTTTTCGTGAGCAATTAAACAATGCTTTGGCTAATCTTCACGCGGCAGAAGCGGCTTATTTAAACGCTCAATTAGAAGTCGATAAATTGATGCCTTTGGTTCAGAACAAAGTAGTTTCGGAATATCAGTTGAAAACGGCTAAAGCTTCGCAAAAAATAGCAGCTGCCAATATCGAACAAGCAAAAGCAATGGTAGGTTCCGCTAGAATTAATTTAGGATATACAAATGTTACAGCTCCTGTTAGCGGTTATATTGGAAGATTGCCTAAAAAACAAGGAAGTTTAGTTGCCTCAACTGATGTTGAGCCGTTAACCAGCTTATCAGATGTGCATGAAGTGTATGCTTATTTCTCATTAGGTGAAACCGATTTTATCAAATTCAAATCGCTTTATACAGGAAATACCCTTGGCGATAAAATCAAAAAAATTCCTCCGGTTACTTTAATTCTTGCTGATAATTCGGATTATCCACAATTAGGTAAAATCGATATGGTCGACGGACAATTTGATAAAAACACAGGGGCAATCACACTTAGAGCAACTTTTCCTAATGTAGGCGGAACGCTACGTTCAGGAAATACAGGGAAAATTCGTTTGGGAATCCAACACAATGATGCCATTTTGGTTCCGCAGTCGGCCACAGTAGAAATGCAGGATAAAATATTCGTTTTTACACTAAACAAAGCAAACAAGGTTAACAAAATGCCTATCACAATTATTGGTAAAAGTGGTACTGACTATCTTATCAAAGACGGTGTAAAATCTGGGGATCAAATCGTATTAAGCGGTATCGACAAACTTCAGGAAGGACAGGTAATTCAACCAGAAAAAACAACGGCTAAAGTTGCCCAAATAATTAACAAAAAATAATTTATATAAAAAATGTTCAAAATATTTATACAAAGACCCGTACTGGCAACTGTTATTTCCATTTTATTGGTGATATTAGGTATACTTGGTCTGACGAAGTTGCCTTTACAACAGTTTCCAGATATTGCTCCACCATCGGTTTTAGTGACGGCAGTTTATCCGGGAGCTAATGCAGAAACGGTTTTGCGTTCTGTTGCCCCTTCTCTGGAAGAATCTATAAACGGTGTTGAAAACATGACGTACATGAGCTCAACAGCCAGTAATGATGGTACTCTTGCTATTACTGTTTTCTTTAAACTGGGGACTGATGCTGATCAGGCAGCGGTTAACGTTCAAAACAGGGTGGCACAAGCTACAAGTCAGTTGCCGGCAGAAGTTGTTCAGCAAGGTGTAACCACTGCAAAACAACAAAACAGTTTCATCATGGCGATTGGTATGTATACCGATGATGAGTCAAAATACGATCAGACTTTTGTTGCCAATTATGCTCAAATTAATATTATTCCTGAAATCAAACGTATTCCGGGTGTAGGATCTGCCAGTATTTTTGGTGGAGTCAAAGATTATTCGATGAGAGTTTGGTTAAATCCAACTCAAATGTCAACCTATCAGGTTACACCAAATGAAGTAATGGCAGCTATTCAGGACAAAAGTTTAGAAGCTGCTCCAGGTAAATTTGGTGAAAGAAGTAAAGAGGTTTTTGAATATGTAATTAAATATAAAGGGAAACTTACTAAACCAGAGGATTATCAAAATATTGCCATTCGTTCGAATGCAGATGGTTCTGTCCTGCGCTTAAAAGATGTTGCCAGAGTAGAACTTGGTGCCTATTCTTATAACAGCTTAACGCGTTTAAACGGAAAAAAGGGAATTGTAATTGGTGTTATTCAGTTGGCGGGTTCTAACTCAAATGACATTCAAGTTGCTATTAATAAGCTAATTGTAAAAGCCTCAAAAGATTTTCCTCCAGGCATAAAACACAATATTTTCTATAGTACAAAGGTTTCGTTAGACCAATCTATCGATCAGGTGAAACAAACTTTGATAGAAGCGTTTATATTAGTATTTATCGTTGTATTTATCTTCTTGCAGGATTTCAGATCGACTTTAATTCCGGCAATTGCAGTTCCTGTGGCCATTCTAGGTACGTTCTTCTTCATGCAGTTATTCGGATTTTCGATTAATTTATTGACATTATTCGCTTTAATCTTAGCGATTGGTATTGTAGTCGATGATGCGATTGTGGTGGTCGAAGCCGTGCATGCTAAAATGGAACATAAACATTTGTCTCCAAAAATTGCAACACATGAAGCTATGCACGAAATTACCGGTGCGATTATTTCGATTACATTGGTAATGGCGGCGGTATTCTTGCCGGTTGGTTTTATGGAAGGCTCAACTGGGGTTTTCTATCGTCAGTTTGCTTTTACAATGGCGATTGCAATTGTAATTTCGGCAGTAAACGCTTTAACGTTAAGTCCTGCTCTTGCGGCTTTATTCTTAAAAGATAATCATACAGGTGAAGAAGGAAATAAGCCATATGCTAAACAAGGTTTTAAAGAGAAATTTTTTATCGGATTCAACAATAGTTTCAACTCTCTTACCAACCGTTATGTTGGTGGATTAAAATTCTTGATTCGTAACAAATGGGTAAGCTTAGGCGGATTGGCTTTAATTACTTTTGCTACAATTGTTATGGTAAAAACGACTCCTTCAGGATTTATCCCAACAGAAGATCAAGGATTTATTGCCATTGCGGTAAACACTCCTTCTGGAACCTCTTTAGACGGAACTCAAAAAGTAATGACTGAAGCTGAAAATATACTAAGCAAATTAGATGCATCAAGAGACGTTACTGCGATTTCAGGTTTCAACTTATTGACAAATTCTACAAGTCCATCTTCTGCAGTTGTTTTTGTATTGCTTAAACCAAATGACGAACGTGGTGATGTTAAAAATATTGACGAAATAATGAATCAGGTTCGTGGCAAATTAGGTGCGATTTCAGGAGGTAGTTTCTTCGTATTTAGTTTCCCAACCGTTCCGGGATTTAGTAACGTAGAAGCTTTAGACTTAGTGTTGCAGGATAAAACCGGTGGCAAACTGGATAAATTTAGTGGTATCTCTCAAAACTTTATTGGAGAATTGATGAAACGCCCTGAAATTGCTGTAGCATTTACCAGTTTCAAAGCCGATTATCCTCAATTACAATTGGATATTAATGATGCAAAAGCAGATCAATTAGGTGTAAAAGTCAAAGATATTTTGCAAACGATGCAAGCGTATTTCGGTTCAGCACAAGCATCTGACTTTAACCGATTTGGTAAATATTACAGAGTGGTTGTTCAGGCTGATGTTGATGACAGAGCAGATCCTTCTGCCATAGACCGAGTTTTTGTGAAAAACAAAAATGGAGAAATGGTGCCAATAAATACTTTAGTAAAACTGACTCGTATTTATGGTTCTGAAACTGCCTCGAGATACAATTTATTCAACTCCATTTCGATTAATGCAATTCCGAAACCTGGATTTAGTTCCGGAGACGCCATAAAAGCCATTGAAGAAGTGGCAGCACAGCAATTGCCAGCAGGTTACAGCTATGAATTCTCAGGACAAACCCGTGAGGAAATTTCTTCCGGAGGTCAATCAGCAACTATTTTCTTACTGTGTCTGATATTCATTTATTTCCTACTTGCTGCACAGTACGAAAGTTACATTTTACCATTGGCCGTAATCTTATCCATACCCGCAGGTATATTTGGAGTATTTGTAGCCATTGGATTAACAGGAATTGAAAACAACATTTATGTACAAGTTGCATTGGTAATGTTAATTGGGCTTCTCGCCAAAAATGCCATCTTGATTGTAGAGTTTGCCGTCCAAAAACGAAAATCCGGTCAGGCATTAGTCAAAGCGTCAATCGATGCAGCAAAACTACGTTTACGACCAATTATCATGACATCATTAGCTTTTGTTGTGGGATTAATCCCGATGATGAGTGCCAAAGGACCATCTGCACAAGGTAATCACTCCATTAGTATTGGTGCTGCCGGAGGTATGATTTCAGGAGTAATTCTAGGGTTGTTAATCATCCCGGTTTTATTCATCGTATTCCAACATTTACAAGAAAAGGTTTCCGGGAAACCAGTAGCCGTAATTCATAACGAAGAAAAATAAAAATGGAAAATTATATAACGACAATTCTGGTGACCATTCTAATTGGCATCGGATACATATCCTACAAAGTTTCGAAAGATCTCGAAACCAGAAAAGATACTTGTACAGAAATTTAATGACAACATATAAAATGAAAAAATATATAACCAAAATCGTGATGGTCGTTATTATGATCACCACAATAATATCCTGTAACGTTTCGAAGAATATAGAAACCCCAAAAGATGCATTTCCTGAGAATTTCAGGAATGCATCGGTTTCAACTGATACTACAAGTATTGGTGACTTGGAGTGGAAAAATTTCTTTACAGAAGAAGACATTACCCAATTGATTGACAGCGCTATTACCAGAAACAACAATTTGCAAATCGCGACTAAAAACATTGAAATTGCACAATTCAGGTTCACACAATCGAAATGGGGAAATGTCCCTCAAGCCAATTTATTTGTGAATGCAAGTACCAGCAATCCATCAGACAATAGTTTTACCGGAAAGAATTTAAGTCAGGCTTTAGGTCAAAACCATATCGATGATTATTCTGCGGGAATTTCTCTTTCATGGGAAGCAGACATCTGGGGTAAAATTCGCAATCAGAAAAAAGGCGCTTTTGCGGAATACCTTCAATCAGAAGAAGTAAAAAAAGCGTTGCAAACTACTATTGTAGCTAATGTTTCAAGCGGCTATTACAATCTTTTGATGTTGGATGCGCAACTGCAAATTGCCAGACAAAACCTGAAACTAAATGATAGTACAACCAAAATCATTAAATTAAAGTACGACGCAGGTCAGGTAACTTCATTGGCGATTCAACAATCTGAGGCACAGAAATTAAACGCTGCGCAATTGATTCCTTTATTGGAACAAAATATTGCCATTCAGGAAAATGCGTTGAGTGTTTTGACAGGCTCATTTCCAAATTCAAAACAAAGAAACATTCGTTTGAGTTCAATTGAAGTGAAAAATAATGCGTCTATTGGAATTCCGTCTTCACTAGTAAGCAGAAGGCCTGATGTAAGAAGCGCGGAATTAGCCTTAAAAGTAGCTAATGCAAATGTTGGAATCACAAAAGCCGACTTGTATCCTTCTCTTAAAATTACAGCGCAAGGTGGTGTGAATTCATTCGAAACCAGCAATTGGTTCAATATTCCGGCTTCACTATTCGGAACTATTGCCGGAGGTTTAACACAACCTTTACTGAACAATAAAAAAGTGAGAACACAATACAATATTGCGGTCGCCGAAAGAGAAAAAGCTGTTTTGAGTTTCAGACAAGCTGTTTTAGTGGCTGTTAGTGAAGTCTCAAATGCTTTGGTAAAAGTCGAAAAATTAGCGCTGCAAGAAGCTTTTTTACAAGAACGCGTAAAAACGTTGCAACAAGCCACTAAAAATTCTAATTTGTTATTCAAAAACGGAATGGCAGAATACCTTGAAGTACTTTCTGCTCAGGCTAATATATTGCAAAGTGAATTGGAATTGGCTAATATGAAGCGAGAGCAATTAATCGCAAATATTGAATTGTATCGATCATTAGGCGGAGGTTGGAAATAATAGTATTCTAAAAACAGCATCATTTCAAATATAAGAAATGATGCTGTTTTAAAATAACACCATAAGATTCTAAATTACTATTTTAAGTACTCACTAATCAAAAATTTATTCCTTACTATTCAGGTGGATTGCGTTTTGACACTATTATTGGAAAACAGCATAACAACCTCATCTGAATATATTGATAAAATAAACAAATCATCAGTATTCCCTATTATTGCTGCCTAAAAACGAAATCAATAAAAAAAGAGCCCTTAAAAAAACACATAACATTCCCTTAAATGAATTGTATTCTTTTTTTTCTATCCTTGTACCCTTTGAAAAACATAAAATACAACTAATTTAAAATTTGCAATGAATCGAATACTTGTTTATTTCTCCCTTTTTCTATGCTTTTTTACATCAATATCAAAAGGACAATCTTCTCTTGACGAATTAAAAATTGCTTTTCTGGCAGATGTTCATTTTCAGGATTTATATGGAACCTTACAAGACAGCGACTACAAAGGAATCATTAATCCTAAGAACGGAAAGCATACTTTATTAAGAACGATGGAATCGCAGTTACATTCTACACGGATTTTTAATGAAAACTATTTTGCCTTTCTCGCAGCTCTGGATGATATTGTAAAACGTGGTATAAAAATCGTGGCTCTTCCCGGTGATTACAGTGATGACGGGCAACCACTTCACATTCGGGGATTAAAGCAAATCCTTACTGATTATACTAAAAAACACGGTATCCAGTTCTTTATTACCACAGGCAATCACGATCCTGCAGGGCCTTTTGCTCAGGAATCCGGTAAAAATGATTTTTTAGGTAACGAAGGAAAACGCCAACCTATTTTCAGTAAAAAGGGATTATACCAACCCAAAAGCAACGATGAATACGCGGTAGTAGTAACCCAAGATATTGCCAAAATGGGATATCTCGGTATTACCACAGAACTGAAAGATTTTGGTTTTTTTCCAAAAGAAAACAATGCATTCTGGTCCACTCCTTTCAGTACGTATTCATTTGATACTTATAATTATACAAAAGCAACAGAAGCCGCTTCATTTACTAATAGAATGTATTCTGTAGCGCCAGGATATTCAGTACCTGATGTGAGTTATGTGGTAGAACCCGTTCCCGGGCTTTGGTTACTGGCCATTGATGGAAATGTTTATATTCCAAAAAAAGAGGCTGCTGAAAATTCAAAAGATTCAAAAGAATATTCTGATGCCAGTTTAGGTTATAACAATGTATTATCCCATAAAAAACACCTGATAAAGTGGGTTGGAGAAATAACTGCTGAGGCAAAAAAAAGAGGTAAAACCCTAATCGCATTCAGCCACTTCCCGATGGTGGAATTTAATGATGATGCTTCCCCAGAAATTGAAAAATTAATGGGTAAAGGAAAATGGCAATTAGACCGTGTTCCCAAAGAAGAAGTGGCACAAACCTTTGCTGATGCCGGATTGAAAATACATTTTGGAGGACACATGCACATCAATGATACCGGAGTTCGAAAAACCAATAAAGGAAACACATTGGTCAACATTCAAACCCCTTCTTTGGCAGCCTACATTCCTGCTTACAAACTTCTCACTATCAAAGAAAATGAGGTAATGGAAATAGAAACCATAGCAATCAATGAAGTTCCTCGATTTAATGAATTGTTTGATCTTTATAAAATGGAATATGATTTTTTGAAAAGTCAGCACACAGCAAACATTTGGAATACCGCTATTTTAGAAACAAAAAACTACCATGATTTTACCGATTTTCATTTGAAAGAATTAGTTCGGTTACGCTTTTTACCGGAAGATTGGCCTGAATTATTTAAGAATTTTATGTTGAATGTTTCCGGCGAAGACTTACTGATACTCGCTGATATGGAGTCTAAAGTTGATGATAATACCATCATAAATCACAAAAACGATTTTGAAAAAGAGTGGAAAAAAGCAGAAAAGAAAGTAAAGCAACAATTAAAAAAGAATCAGTTCGCTCAAAGTGATTTTTATTGGTCTGGTTTGGAGCTTATCACCGATTTTTATCGCATTCGAAGTGCCGATGAACTGGCTATTGCCGACATTGGCAAAGAAAGAATAAAACAATATCAATTTATTATCACTTCGTATCTTGATCATCAAAAGGAAAGAAAATTAAATCCCGAAAATCAAACAACAAAAAATACAATTCTTTTTTTGACTATTCTGAATAAGTTCTTAAACGGAGCTCCGGCAGATCATTTTTTTATTGATTTAAAATCAGGTGCTATTCAAAAATAAAAAAAGAGATACCTTTTATTGATATCTCTTTTTCTCTTTAGATTTAATTTTAAGATAATAACATCTAATTATTTAAGATCCAACACTTGCTTGATTTTATGAAAAACTTCATTGTTTTCATACACTCCCGAAAAAATATCCGATTGGGGTCCATAACTAAATATCGGTACCATAATTCCGGTATGGTCGTAAGTTGTAAAATCGCCTTCAATCATTTTTTCTTTTACATTTCCTTGCGGTAGTGTAAACCCCGAAGTCTCATGATCTGCGGTAACAATGACCAAAGTGTTGCCCGTTTTATCTGCAAATTTAATCGCTTCGGTTATGGCTCTGTCAAAATCAATTCCTTCCGAAACAATTCCGGGTACATTATTCGCATGACCGTAGGAATCAATTTGGGCACCTTCAACCATAAGGAAGAACGGTTTATTCTTGGCATTCAAAAACTCCAATCCATTTTTTGTGGCTTCCGCCAATAGATTGCCTCGTCCTTTTAAAACACTCGGAACCGTATTTTCAGAGAAAAAAAGACCCACTTGATCCTTATTGCTTTTGGCAACATCTGCAATGGAGTTCAAAATTGAGAAATCAGTTTTAGAAAAACCATCAGCAAAATTTCGGCTTCCGCCACCCATAAAAAGAGATAATTTACTATTCGTAAGATCATTAGCGATTGCTGCTGTCAAATCTCGTTCTTTTTGATGCGCATAAAACGAAGCTGGTGTCGCTCCTGTAATGTGGTCTGTAGTGATGCAAGCCGTACTAAATCCCTTTTTGGTAAGGAGTTCCATAATGCTTTCGATAGGTTTCCCGAAAGAATCCACCCCAATAGCTCTGTTATATGTTTTTTGACCAGTGGCAAGAGCTGTTCCTCCCGCAGCTGAATCGGTAGTGAAATCATCTGAAGACTGCGTTTTTAAAAACCCGATAGCTTTTAATTGAGTCAGTGTCAGTTGACCGCCATTAGCCAAAACAGCACTGGAAATCTGAGCAAGTCCGTTACCGTCGCCTATAAGCAAAATAACATTTTGTATGGGAGTGTTTTTCTTGTCAGACAAATAAGTTGGGGTGTAAACCGGCGAATCAATTGTATTGTAAAAAATTCTGCTGTCTAATGTGTTCAAGTAGCGGGAACTCTCGTAAGGCATGTCGGTGTTTATAAAATCGACTCCAAGATCCTTGAAGGTTTTCCATGCGGTTTTAGAATCTGGACAACCCCAAAAACGGAATGGCTTTCCAAAACTATGCGCCTTATTGATCGCTTCGGATACCTTTTTGTAATCTTCGGCAGTAAGTCGTCCTTTTCCGTTCCAAGATGAAAATTCACTGAAACTTTTACTGATTAGCGCTACCTTTTCCCATTGTTCTTTTTCGGGAATACCCGCTAAACTTTGATAATCAAATTGAATGTAATTTGGGTATTGTGTATATGTTTTTGCTTCTGGTCGGTTTCCCGATATGACAATGGAGAAATTTTTATTGTTTATTACGTTCGGATAGCTTTCTAAAACAGCAATCAGTTTTTTTAGCGTTGCAACAGACTCGGTTTTAATATCAATTAGTAATTGTATGGATTGCTGATTGCCCAGTTGAAGCGCCATTACTTGTTGCAAAGGGTCTAAGTACAACTTTTCAAGAGTACGTTCTTTTTTGATATCGGCCTCAGCGTGGCTTACATACAAGTTGTTATCCTTTAAAAAAATATCCGCTTCAATAGAATTTAAACCATTGGCGTAAGCACTCCAAAACGGAATATTTTGCTCATAATCATTATGAGAATGTATTTTATATTTTTGAACGTCTTGCGCCTGAATGAACTGCAAAGAAAATAACAAGACAAGGACTGAAATTTTAAATGATTGGGACATACTATAAATTGTAAAAAAAAGTAATGTTAATAAACGTATTTAATTATGTAGACCTTTCGGGTATCATAACAATACACCGAAAGGTCTTTAATAAAATGATAATTAATGAAGTGAATTCATGTGATACTGTTTGGTTTTTATTTTAAAACTGTACCAATAATTCTCTTTTTAATCCAATTAATATCCTGCGTTTTGAACCAAATACCCAGGTTTGTCTGAAGCTCCGTCAATAGCAGATTGTGGAATTGGGAAAAGACGTTTCTGAACATTACTATCGGTTTTTTCAGTCCAAGTTCCTTCGTATTTTCCAAAACGAATCATATCCGTACGTCTAAGCGTTTCCCAGTAAAATTCAAATCCACGTTCTCTATACAAAATATCAAGTGTCATAGATGTTAATGCTGGTGCAGCAATTCTAGCAGTTCTTGAAGCTCTTACCACATTCACATCTGCAAGTGCACCACCCATATCGTTTGATTTACGCAATTTTGCCTCGGCACGCATCATGTAAATATCAGCCAAACGCATGATAACAATATCCGCATCTCCTTTGTTTCTTCCGGTATCTGATTTTTTACTGAACTCATATTTCAAAACTCTATAACCGGTACTATATCCACTTCCTGCAGCTGTAAAATCGATAAACTGCGTATGGTTTACTAACTTGGTTTTATCCGATCTTGTAATATTGCGAAGCTTACTTATTTTATAACCAACACCATCCGCACAACGCGCAAATGGCTGTCCGTTTGCAGTGGTAATTAATCCGTATTGTTGTCCTCTTAATATACCTCGATTCACTTCAAAGTCTTTTGCAGCGATACAGGAATCAGCGGGTATTCTAAGATTCTCTTTAAAAAATCGAGGATCGGCAGTTGCAGGATCTTTAGCTCCATAGGCCGAAACCCATGTCTGATAAAAATCAGGGGTAATTGCTGGTCCGTCAGTTCCGTTTGCTCTAGGAAATGCAGGACTAGGGAACATATCACCAGACAAAGAGAAATAAGCCAAACGATTGTGTCCGTTTAATTCAGCACGTTGATCGACTGCAAAAATTAATTCTTTATTGGTATGATTTTCATCGTCAAAAATTTCAAAATATTCCGAAGAAAGATTGTACTGACCAGATGCTATAATTTTATCGGTATACGAAATAACCTTATCCATATCGTCTGATTTAAAATCAAAATTAGTGGCATACGGCTCACGGTAAACCGCAGCATTCAAATACAAACGAGACAAAAGTCCCCATACGGCACCTTTAGTAATACGGCCAGGTCCAGCTGTTGTACTCACTTCATTCTCAATTGCTACTAATTCTTTTGCAATGTATTCTACCGCATCATTACCACGGACTATAGTGGAAACCTCCGCCGGATTTTCTTTTACAAAAATCAATCCGAATAAGTCCAAACTCAACATCGAATAGTAAGCTCTCAATCCTCGGGCTTCCGCTAAGTAAATTTTAGCTGTTGGGTTTGTTTCTGCCAATGGAGCCAGCGCATTTATTGCCGTTACTGATCGGGAGATACCTTGAGTAATAGATCCCCAAGTATCTTTTATACGAATATGAGAGCTAGAATAGGTATGACGGTGCATATCAATAAAGATTCCGTTGTCACCCCAATCTGTTCCGCCTCTATACGGTAAAATAGCTTCATCTGTTGATATTTCCTGAATTGTAAAATAACTGGTATGCAAAAACAAGTTGGGTAAAACTGCATAAGCCGGAGAAATACTTCCATCTGCAACCGCATCCATTTTTGCTCCTCCAGTCAAGGATTCATCCAATACCTCTTCCTCTAGATCAGAACACCCAAATTGCATAAAAGTGGATAATACTGTAAGTGCTATTAAAAATTTATTTTTCATGTGAATTGTCTTTTATTAAAATGAAACATTGAATCCGAATAGAAATGTTCTTGCTTTTGGGTAACTCAAATAATCAATACCATAAGAAGTAACACCATCTACTGATCTATCTGTATTAACCTCAGGATCGTAACCGTCATAATCCGTAATAACAAATAAATTTTGTCCTGTTAAAGAAAACCTCATCGAACTAACCCAGTCTTGAATACCTATCATTTTAGGATTTAAATTGTATCCTAATGAAAGGTTGTTCAAGCGAAGAAAAGCACCATTTTTCAAGTATCGTGTTGAAATCGAGGCCGGATTTGTTATTGATTCTGATGGATATTGAGCTGCAGCAGCAGTTGTATTCAACGATTTGGCTAATCTAGCTTTGTAAAAATTTGAATTGGCAGTATTATCATAGATTTTATTCCCTGATACACCATTGAAATTAAAGTTCAAATCAAATCCTTTGTATGCGATGTTGCCATAAAAACTGTATAATTTGTCTGGTAATGCACTACCGGCAACTACTCTGTCTGCATCAGTATCTAAACCATCACCGTTAACATCTCTAAACATGCTCATTCCTTGATCATTAACACCAATGAATTCTTTCATGTAGAAGGTACCAATTGGTTGTCCGTTCACATATCCGTTAATAGTAGCTGACGAAAGACCTGAACCTGATGCACTTCCTGTTGTTAAAACAGTAAAAGGAGAATTTTCGATTTTGTTGTCTATGAACGATACATTACCACCTAAACCAAATGAAACACCATTTTCATTTTTGTATTCGTAAGCAAGCGCTAATTCTAAACCTTTATTAGTGATGGTCATATCCTTCACATTCGTCCAATACGTTGAAGCAGCTTGAATAGGGTCTGACGGTACTACTTCAAGTAAAATATTATCCGAAACTTTGTTAAAATAATCTACCGTTCCCGATAAAGCGCCATTAAACAATCCGAAATCTAAACCAACATTGGTTTGTGTAGATACTTCCCACTGGATATCTGGATTAGCTAAACGCGCATAAGTAGTTCCTCCAGAAAAAATATCTGTTGGATAAAGCGGATAACTTGTACTTCCTGTCACTGATGTTGTAGACGAAGCTTGTGTAATTTTGGATGGAATTTCCTGATTTCCTGTTCGTCCCCAACCAGCTCTAAGTTTTAGGTTGCTAAATGGTGATGATTTCATAAATTCTTCTTCTGAAATTCTCCAACCGGCAGCAAATGAAGGAAAGTTTCCGTACTTATTGTTACTTCCAAATTTTGAAGAACCATCTCTACGGAACGTAGCAGTCAATAAGTAGCGGTCTTTAAGGCTATACCC
The DNA here is from genome assembly GCF_003633605.1 of Flavobacterium sp. 120. NCBI lineage: Bacteria > Pseudomonadati > Bacteroidota > Flavobacteriia > Flavobacteriales > Flavobacteriaceae > Flavobacterium > Flavobacterium sp. 120. Next base: position 2,018,908 of record NZ_RBKZ01000001.1, read on the forward strand.
TACTCTTCCAAAAAAGGATTGCAGTTCATTTTTAATAGCCGATCCTGATGGTAAATTATCTATTAAATCCAATTCTTGTCCCAAACCAGGATTGTACTTTGGGTCGATACCATTATCTTTAAATTTATCAATACTCCAATGTCTGTATTGCACAAATGTCTTTTGGTACGAATGACCTGCCAAAAGAGAAAAATTATGCTCTTTTAAATCAAAGTTGTAAGTGATATAGTTTTCAATCAGATTATTTTTATTACTGATATAATACGAATCCAGTCTTCCATCCTGTTGCGGTAAAGTACTTGGACGATTTTGTATGTCTCGGTCAGAATTAGAGTTATCAACACCTAAATTTAACTTATAATCCAATCCTTTGATAATTTCAAACGAAGGAGAAATATTCGCAATTATTCGGTTTGTATTTGTCAAGTCTTCATACAAATCAAGACGTATCAACGGATTAAAAACATCTGCAAATATGGAAGGAGCACCATTTTCATCATACGCAGGATACGTTGGATTCAAACTCAATGCAGTACCTATCAAACTTTCTATAGCCGGTCTCTCACTTTTAGTATTGGTAGCATTCAAGTTCAAATCAATCTTAAGCCTGTTGTTTAACAGTTTTTGGGTTAGATTAATTCTACCGGAAATCTTTTTCAGTTCACTGTTTTTCAAAATACCTTGTTGATCTTGGTGACCAATAGAAGCAAAATACGTTAGATTATCAGCACCACCACTTAAATTTAAGTTATGGTTTTGAGAAAATGCTGTTCGTGTTATTTCTTTTTGCCAATTAGTAGATCCACCCAAATCAATTAGCTGCCCACCGATTTCAACTACTTTTGCTCTAAAAGCATCTGCACTATAAACAGGGATTTCTTTGGCCATATTTGAGGTTCCAAGACTTGTTGAATACGTTACTTTAGATTGTCCTTTTTTACCTCTTTTTGTGGTAATCAAGATAACTCCATTAGCTCCCCTTGAACCATAAATAGCTGTAGCAGAAGCATCTTTCAACACATCGATAGATTCTATATCGTCAGCATTAATAAAACTAAGCGGATTTGTTGCTCCGCCTGTACTTGAATTATCAAGAGCAAATCCATCAATAACAAATAAAGGTGTACTTCCGGTACGAACTCCACCTTGACCACGTATGCTTATGGCTTGGTTACTACCTGGTTCTCCACTTGCAGAAGTGATGTTTACCCCAGAAACCTTACCTTGTATTAATTGCTCCGGCGAGGTAACTATACCTCGGTTAAACGCATCACTTTTAACTGAAGTAACTGCACCTGTAACATCTCTTTTTCGTTTTGAACCATATCCCACTACTACCAAATCTTCAAGTTGCATGGCGCTTGCTTGCAATTTTATATCTAATTTGTTATAGTTTTTAATCGTTACTTCTTGTGTTTCTAATCCTATATAAGAAAACTCTATAACATCACCAACAGATGCTTTAATACTAAAACGACCATCAAGATCTGTAACTATTCCTTTTTTATTTCCCTTTACTAACACATTAACTCCTGGTAACGGAAAATTGGCATCATCTAATACTACTCCTGTCACTTCTGTTTGAGCCCAAGCAGCAACAGAGAAAACGGTTAAAAAGAATAGCATCAAAAATCTAATTTTTTTCATCTTTTATCAATTTATTTATAATGGACAAATAGAATCGATATTTGCTAAACTTATGTTAATTACGAAATAACAAAAAGTAAATTTTTCAAAAACAAAAAAGTGTATAACAGTAAAAAAATAAAAAATAAAAGAGGTACAATCACAACTAAACCACATAGAAATTAAGTATTTAAAAAGCATACTAACCGCGATTTTTTTATTATCAAAAGTAGTTGCTACCGCTATTCCCGATTACGAACTCAACGAACGTAAAATCAAATTACATTCACCAATAAACAACTGAAATAAAGGATGTTTGTCATGAATTTCGTTATGATTTTTTAGGTATTGAAGAAGTCTTCAAAAGCTGCTTTTATTCTATTATTTGCATCTAAAAAAAAATGTTCAAACAAAGTACGTCATTAATAATTCTTAGGCACAATTTGTTAAAATCAAATTTAAAACAACAGTAAGACCAAACCTTTTTTAAATAACAGATAGTTAACATTTGTATAATATACCATCCATTTTTGAAGGAAAAAATTGTTATAGTTCATAAAATAAAGCATAAATTAGCGCATACTAAGAACGTTTTTTTTAAGCATACTCACCACACTATCAGATTTTTATAAAAATTAAAATCTAATACACATCATTTAATCATTTTTTAAACAATTCTTACATGAATCTAGTAAAAAGCCTTTTTAGAAAAACGACAGTAATCCTGTTCGTTTTATGCAGTACTTTTCTATTGGCACAAAAACCAGCCAACAATGCTACATTCAATAAATTCCTGGATGATTATTACGAAGAAGGATTGCTATTTGACCCTATTTCTGCCACGTCAAGAGGCGACAACAGATACAACGATTTATTGCCAAACGATATCGCAGAATCGTATCTGAAAAAGAAACACGACTTCACCATAAAATATCAAAAACGGTTAGAAACTTTTGATAGAAAAAGCCTCAATTCCTTTGATAAAATTGCTTTCGATATCGCGAGCCTTCAATTAAAAAAAGCCCTGGAAAGAGAAAAATTCCATTTTGAATACATGCCCTTTAGCCATTATAGGTCACTACCAAATTCATTACCATCTCTTGGTTCAGGAAAAAGTGCTCAACCTTTTAAAACAGTCAAAGATTACGAAAACTGGCTCAAACGAATAGAGAGTTTTACGATATGGGCCGATACTGCCATAGCCAATTTTAATAAAGGTATTGCAATTAAAATGGTGCTTCCAAAAGCATTAGTTGTTAAAATGATTCCACAACTGGAAGCGCAAACTACTACAGATACCCTTAAGAATATTTTTTATGAACCCGCCCGAAATATGCCAACCTCTTTTTCTGCAAAAGAAAAAAAAGCGATACAACTGGCCTATCAAAATGCTATCACCACTAAAATAATTCCTACTTACCGAAAACTGGCTGATTATTTAAAAAATGTTTATTTGCCAAAAGCCAGGACTACGTCAGGCTATAATGATTTGCCCAATGGGAAAGCAATGTATGAATATTTGGTTAGCGTAGGTACCACTACTAATAAAACACCGGATGAAATTTACCAAACGGGACTTAGGGAAGTGGAACGAATTACCAAAGAAATTGATGACCTCCAGATAAAAATTGGCTTTCAGGGAGACAGAACCGCATTTTTCAATCATGCCTTAACCGATCCTTCCTTTTTTCCTTTTACCACTGACGAACAAATATTAGAAAGTTACAGAGCTATCCTTCCCATAATAGAACCCAACCTGAAAAAATTATTCAATATTGTACCCAAAACAGCATTTGAGGTAAGGGCAATTGAAAAGTTTAAAGCGGCTACTTCTGCAGCCAATTATGAAAGAGGCACTACGGACGGCAGCAGACCCGGTTATTTTAATGTTCCCATCGTTGACGCTGCTAAATTCAATAAATTAGGTATGGATAATCTTTTTATGCATGAAGCCATTCCTGGACACCATTTTCAATTGTCCCTTCAACAAGAGAATCAATCGATGCCTAAAATTAGGAAATTTGCTGGCTATTCCGTTTTTTCTGAAGGATGGGCTTTATATACGGAATCACTAGGCGAAGAATTAGGATTGTACACTGATCCTTATCAAAAATTGGCGGCATACAAATCAGAACTATTTAGAGCGATACGATTAGTAACAGACGTTGGATTGCATACCGGAATCATGACAAGGGAAGAATCAATCCAATACATGATGGAAAAAGGAGGAAGAGAGAAAAATGCTTCTGTTTCTGAAACAGAAAGATATATGGCACAACCGGGACAGGCACTTTCCTATAAAACAGGAGAATTGAAAATAACGGAATTGAAAAACAAATATATTAAAAGCTTGGGTCCAAAGTTTGAAATCAAAAAATTTCATGATGCCATTTTACAGGTTGGTTCAGTACCTTTAAGCGTGTTTGAAACGTATATGGATAATTGGGAAAATGAACAAATTAAATAATAACTTGTCCATTTACCTATAAATACTGTTGAGTAGAAATTATACAGATAACCGATTATTATTTTATATTTTTACTAAATAGTTAACCTATCAAACCATTATATAAAAACACATTAGGCTCAATTGGGTTTAAATGAAAATAAACCAATACTTATAAAATCCTATCTATGAGAAAATTTTCAATCGTACTATTTTTTTTAATACAATTACAATCTTCAATCGCTCAAAATGGAACAGAAGCTGTTGCCATTACTGATATGTTAAAAATTAAAACTGTTGGTAACATAACGCTTACAAAAGATGGAAAACGAGCTGCTTTTACGGTGACTTCTATTGAAGCCGATGAAAATAATAAATTAGATTACAAATACCGCACACAGATTTTCACTACCAATACTTTAAACAATTCCGTACCTGTACAACTGACCACAAATAAAGATGGAGCGACAAGACCGGCATGGAGCCCAGACGGTAAACAAATTGCTTTTACGCGTTCTGTAGAGGACAAAACACAAATTTTTATATTATCTATGGAAGGTGGTGAACCCATGCAATTGACAAAACATAAATACGGCGCATCCAATCCAAAATGGTCGCCAGACGGTAAAAGAATACTTTTTTCATCAAGCATCCCGTTACGAGAGTTACTTCAGGATTCTATTTTAAATAAATCGAACGCAATTCCTACTTGGAAAATGGAAAAGCCCGGTTTTGACAAAAATGAACATTTACTAGCGAACAAAGAGAAACCGAATCCTAACGGAAGTTTATCTGAAATAAGAGCTTATTTAGATAAAAATGCAATAGACAAAAAAGCAATTGTCTTGAATAAATTAAACTTCCAAAGTGAATCGAATGTCTCTTCAGAAATGAATTTCAATCACTTCTTTGAAATAAATGTCTCCAAAGATGCTGAACCGCGCTTGCTCACTAAAGGATTTTATAGTTTTAACAATGCAGACTACACGCCAAACGGAAAACAAATAATTGTATCTGGAGATGTAGACACTGAAGAAAATCAGGACCGATCATTAGAAGGTGAGATTTTTATAATGGATACCAATGGCGAGAATTTTAAAATGCTACTAGGGGAAAATGGAAAAAGATACAATGGCGCCACAATATCGCCTTCAGGGAAATGGCTCGCATTCTTGTCCGGCAACACATCTTTTATTAGTGTTCCTTCAGTATCAATAATGCCATTGAACGGCACGGAGAAAGATATTGTAACAATCCCTTTTGATCGTAATAAAACAAATTTTATCTGGAGTAAAGATGATAAATACCTGTACTTTACTTCTCAAATGAACGGTGGCAATGTTTTGCACAGAATTAACCGATTAACAAAAAAAATAGAGGCTTTGTCAAGCGTTGATACTGGTATTTCAAGTTTCGACATTGTAAACAATACGATTGTATTTTCAAAAACTCAAGTATCAAATCCTTCCGAATTATATTTTGCTGATGCTAATCTAAAAAATGAAAAAAAAGTAAGTAATTTTAATGATTGGGTTATCAATAAAAAACTATCCTTTCCAGAAAAGAAAACGTTTATCAACGATTTAGGAATGACTGTAGAATATTGGATCATGAAGCCATCCAACTACACGCAAGGAGAAAAATATCCATTATTGTTAGAAATTCATGGTGGCCCATCAGCAATGTGGGGTCCCGGTGAAGAAAGTATGTGGCATGAGTACCAATATTTTTGCAGTAAAGGATATGGCGTTGTTTATAGTAATCCAAGAGGTTCTGGCGGATATGGATTGGATTTTTTAAGAGGTAATATCAACGATTGGGGCAAAGGTCCGGCTAGTGATGTACTGACAGCACTAGATAAAACCGTTGAAGAAGGCTGGGCAGACAAATCCAAGTTACTCATTACGGGAGGTTCGTATGCAGGTTACCTGACAGCTTGGATTATAAGTCATGATAACAGTTTCAAAGCGGCTTGCGCCCAACGCGGTGTCTATGATCTTACAACCTTTTTTGGAGAAGGAAATGCATGGAGATTAGTTCCAAATTATTTTGGTGGGTATCCTTGGGAACCAAAAGTGAAGGAAATTCTAACTCGTGAATCACCAATAAGCTATGTTCAAAATATCACAACACCTTTCATTATTTTTCATGGTGGCAACGACCGTCGTACCGGTTTTATTCAGGCAGAAATGATGTTTCGCAGTTTAAAAGTATTGAATCGTCCAGTAGAATTTGTAGTACATCCCGGTGCAACTCATGAAATTACCAGAAATGGTGACAACCGTCAACGAATGGATCAAATGCTGCGAACGTATGAGTTTTTTGAAAGATCGATTGAAAAAAAATAAAGCAACTAATTTGTATCTATTACAGTATGAGGATTTAAATCCTAAAAATATAAAAGCCCTGTGCATTATAAAATGACAGGGCTTTTTTGTGATAATCAAGGCTGCTTTTTTATTATCAGACACTGCCAAAACATCTATAATTTTGGGATTTTCATAATTAAAAAACCTGCTGCCTTCAAAATAAGCTGTTTTGACTATCTTTAAAAAACTTTAAAATAAAATCATGGAAACACAATCCTATAAAAATCATATTCGGTATTACCCACCCCATCATTTTGTTTATTATCCCATAATAATGACATTTCTGGCATTCAGCATATATTTTAGTTGCACCACCGAAGATTCATTAATTTGGTCATTTATAAGTGGAATTTTCGTTGTTCTGTTTTGTCTGGCTTTCATGCTACGCCAACATTATGCCTTGACTTTGCAAAACCGAATCGTGCGTCTGGAACTTCGATACCGCTATTTTTCGATTACAGGAAAAAGATTGGAGGATTTTGAGCATCGATTAAATGACGACCAATTATTTGCCTTGCGGTTTGCACCAGATGATGAATTTCCAGCACTTACGCAAAGAGTGCTTAATGAAAACCTTTCGGGAAAGGAAATTAAAAAAGTGATTCAGCACTGGAAAGGTGACTATGAAAGAGTTTAAATTCCAAAATAATACTCTAATTTATCCAATATAACGATTCAGAATTTTGTTTCTTTGTTCCGAAAAACAGCACTAAAAGCTGAATTTAAAACCCATAAATGGCAGAATATTTTCTAGATATTGAGTATAATGATATCACGTACCAAGAGGAAGAAGTCAATTTCAAGGAATTTGAGTGCTGTACGTTTACCAATTGTAATTTCTCTCAATGTGCTTTTGTAGCGGTTACTTTCATTGATTGCATCTTCAATGATTGTACTTTCAGTAACGCCAAAATAAATTATGTAGCCTTTAGAACTGTGACTTTCAATCGATGTGAAATCAAAGATGTCAATTTTGCTATGTGCGATAAATTAATTTTCGAAATTACTTTTAATAATTGCATTTTGGATTTCTCCAAATTTTATACTCTAAAGATGAAAGGAACTTCATTTACCAATTGTAGTATTATTGCAGTTGATTTTATGAGCACTGATTTAACCGAAGTTATTTTTGACAATTGCGATTTATACCGTTCAGAATTTGCGAAAGCAATTGCTAACAAAGCTGATTTCAAAACAAGCTATAACTATACGATTGATCCAAAAACAACAAAGTTAAAAAAAGCAGTCTTTGCTTTAGAAGGATTAAAAGGATTGCTTTATAAACATGAAATTATAGTGCAATAATAGTATTTACTACTTAGAATAGTAGTTTTTTGAGTGCCTGAATTAAGTTCAACAGCTATGCAGACTGCTTCAAAAAATGTATGGAAATATAGGTTTTAAAAGATCCGAAGATTTAGATTTCACGCAATTTTGGATTCAGATTGCTTTAACCAAAGGAATTAAAGCTTCTTTTCCATTTTATAATCTTCCATTTTGTAGCCATGTTCCAATAAAATCTCTTCTTCTGAAACCACTTCAAATCCTATTTTTTTATAAAACGAAATGGCTTTATTGAATTTATTTACATTCAATGAAACTACAACCGATTGATTTTCCTTGGCTAAGTTTTCTACAGCATTAATCAGTAGCTTCCCCGCTCCTTTTCCTTGCGCCTCAGGCAACATATAGATTTTGTGAAGGCGAGTGCATTTTTCGTTTAAATAATTGTGTTCATACGAAGCAAAACCAAGACATACTTCTCCCTCATTTACCAAGAGAAAACGATGTCCTTTTTCGTTTAAATTTTTAAGTAAGGTTTTCTCTGAATAGAACAAATCGAGCATATAATCAATTTGTTCTTTCGATAAAATAGAACCGTAAGCAATTGGCCAGGATTTATAGGCAATTTCTCGAATAGTTTTAAAGTCGTGTATGGCGGCGTCAGCTAGTATTAACATTGTGATTTATTATTGAAATTAAAGCAAATCTCCTTTTGGAATAAAAATATAAAATTTAGCACCTACACCCGGTTTTGCTTTTACTTTTATAAATCCTTTGTGATTATCTACAATTCTACTGCAAATAGCCAGACCAAGTCCCGTTCCTGAATATTTAGGATCCGTTTCCAATCGCTTGAACAATAGGAATATTTTATCTGAATACTCTTGTTTGAAACCAATTCCGTTATCAGAAATTACAATTTTATGGTAATCTTTTTTATTGGCGATTTTATAATCAAGCATTTCTTTTTCTGTAATTTTTTTAGAAGCAATACTGATTTCTGGAGCAATATCTTCTTTACTGTATTTAAGGGAATTTGAAATTAAATTTATAAAAAGCTGCTTCACCTGAAAAGGTATCGCTTTAATTGTAGGCAAATTTCCAATTGTGATAATGGCTTTTTTATCTTCAATATTAGACGATAAATCTTGAAGTATTTCTTCAATAATTTTATTGACATCCGTTTTTACAAAAACCTTATCCCCTTTTATTGTTCTGGAATAATTCACTAAATCAATTAATAAGGTCTGCATTCTATTTGCAGTTACGCGAATTTTTGAGAAATATTCTTTCCCTTGAGAGGTAAGCAAGTCCGATTCCTTTCCTTCTAATCTGGAGATAAACATTTGAATCTTGCGAAGTGGCTCCTGCAAATCATGACTTACAATATTGTTAAAAGCCTCGAGTTCCGTATTTATATATTTTAGTTCTTTATTATTATTTTCAAGCTCGAGTGTTTTATTATACTGGCTTGTAATATCATAATTAACGCCTATTTTAATCAAATCTCCATTACCGTTTTTAGTAAAACTACCAACGCCCATAATATATTTTATATCACCGTTTGGAGTCAAAAATCGGAAAATCGTTGAGGTAGATTGATGGTTAACCAAAGAATCAGTATGTACTTTAGTCACATATTCTAAATCATCCGGATGAATATATTTAATTGAATTTTCTAAATTTGGTTCAAAAGAATTAGGTTCAACTCCCATCAATCGAAATAAATTATCTGAAAATGTATAGGTATTAGTTTCTAAATTAGTCATCCAATGCCCAAAACTGGCTGTCATTTCAGCAGAATTATAGGACTCATTCAGTAGCTTTAGTTGATCATTCGCCTTTTTGAGTTCATCAATATCAACATTCATTTTTTGGAACGAAAGTAATAATATCATTAGCGAAAGAATAACTAATAAAAAAGCGGTAATGATTGAATCTTGTAATTCAAACTGATGATTATTGTTTTCAAATTCCGTTTTTGCACTTTCAGAAAATATAATTTTAGTGACAAAGGATTTCATCATTTCAGTAACATTACTGTTCTCCAATAACATCGCATTTATCGCTACAGGACCAGAATTTTTACTTTGTGCAAGAAGTAAGGTCTTCCTGAATATTTTGAATCTAAGATCAATAAGTCTTTTTAATCGGTCTATATCATTGTATCTGGCAGTATCATTTGCAGTTAACAACCTAAGCTTTGTAATGCTTTCTTCAATTTTACCCCTGCTCAAAAAACGATCTTGTATATAAGCAGCATCTTTTGTGATAATATAACTTCGCAGGCTCGTTTCGTAATTACTCATTACGGATAACAGTTTTTCTAATTCGAGTTGCGTTTCATTTGAATTTGCTATTAATTCAACCGTTGAATCAAGCTTTTTCATTTGGGAATAAAACATCGAGGCTATATAACAAACAACAACAATTGCAATAGCTAAAGCTATTTTAAACACTTGTGAGTTTTTATATAGTCCAAGAATTTTCATTTATTCCTTATTATATGCTAAAGAAAAAAGTCTCGATATTTAAACCTGAGGTATGAAATTGCCAATTCATATTTACAACCTCCTTGATTACTTTTTTTAGTTTAGAAAAATCATTGGGTTTTTTAATGTAGATATTTGCTCCTTCAATAAAGGTGTCTTCAATATCTTTTTCTGATGAAGAGGTAGAATATATGGCAATCGAAACATCTTTAAAACGAGTGTTCGATCTAATTTCTTTCAGACAGTCAATTCCTGTTTTTCCTGGCATATTCAAATCGAGAAATAAAACATGAGGCAACTTAATTTCAGGATGCACTAAATAATCCATTAGATCATTACCATCTTTAAATAGAGTCAACTTATTATTCATTTTAAGCTCTTGTATAGCTTCACTAAAAAAAGTGCGATCATCTTCGTCATCGTCAGCTAAAAGAATATGCATTGAATCTTGGTGTGTAATCATAAAATATAGGGTATATTTTTAATTTTTATTTAATCATTATTAGATAACTCTCTCTTTTTACCTACTATCCTTTTAAACATTGAGGGTGTTAGTCCTGTTACTTTTTTAAATTGAGTTGATAAGTAAGCTACGCTACTATAGTTTAACTCATGAGAAATTTCGGTTAACGTAAGTTTCTCTTCAATTATAAGTTTTTTGGCTCTTTCAATCTTTTGAATAATAATAAAATTCTCAATAGATGTAAATGTATATTCCGAAAAAACATTAGTAATGTAACCGTATCTAAAATTCAGTTTATCCGATAAATATTGAGAAATCGTTATGTTTGGAAATTTCTCTTTTTTATAGACAATCTCAATTATAGCGTCTTTAATTTTTTGGATTAATTGTCCTTTTGGATTATCAATAATCTGAATGCCATACTTTGTTAAACCTACTTGAAGTTCTGCCAAAACATCTTCAGAAACACTATCTCCAATTTCAATTTGTCCTAAATCCAACAGCTGATATTTAATATCGAATTTTTCTAATTGATCTTGTAATATTGCCTTACAAGCAATATTTCCATCATAATTAAAATTGAGTTTCATATCAATAAACAAGTGTTAAGGTTAAAATTAAATCATAAATGTAAATCAAAAAATATTAATCTGGTAACAAATAATTTATTTTAAATACAAAACATTGTCTTCTTTTAAACGCAATAAATATAAATAACTGATTATTAAGCTTCTTAAATCGTTCATTATTTACTAAAAATTAGAACTAAAATCGGCTATAATAAAAAACTACCCATGAATTGTTTCATTTTTACCGTAATTTGTTATAATATTTTCTTCAAATTCGAGCCATTCTCTCCAACGCTTTTCAACGTCAATTCCTACTCCATATTTTCTTGCATAAGTAATAAAAGTAGTGTAATGTCCCGCTTCACTCTCCATTAAATCTCTGTAAAAAACAGATAATTCTTCATCTTGAATGTTTTCCGAAAGTACTTTGAAACGCTCACAACTTCTGGCTTCTATCATTGCTGAAAACAATAACCGTTCCACTAAACTGGAAACTCTGCTTCCATCGCTGCTTTTTTTCATGTACAAATACAATTCGTTCACATATTCATCTTTGCGTTCACGCCCCAATTTCAAGCCACGCTTAATAATGATATTGTGAACTTGCTCAAAATGATCGATTTCTTCTTTGGCCAAAGCCAATAAATCCTTCACTAAATCTTGATGCTCTGAATTGTTTGTGATAATGGTAATGGCATTTGTAGCAGCTTTTTGTTCACACCAAGCGTGATCTGTCAAGATTTCCTCAATGTTTTTTTCTACAATATTGACCCATCTTGGATCCGTTGGTAATTTTAATCTTAGTACAGACATTTATACAATTTGTTTAAAGTTTAAAGTTACATTAAAATAAAAAAAGTTTAAAGTTTAAAAAATTGCGATCACTTTCCGTAAACACAAAACCTTAAACCTTAAACTTTAAACTTTTTTGAACTTTTTAGTATACGAAAATAGCTCTTTCGCTCATCATTTCGTTTACTTCATTTGCTACCGCTTCGATAACATCTTCGTTAGTGTGGTCTACCAATACTCTGTCAATAAGAGCAACAATAGTTTCCATATCTTCTTCAACTAGACCACGAGTGGTAATAGCAGCAGTTCCTACACGAATACCTGAAGTTACAAATGGTGATTTATCATCAAATGGAACCATATTTTTATTTACGGTAATTTCTGCTTTTACCAATGCATTTTCAGCATCTTTTCCAGAAATATTCTTGTTTCTTAAATCAATCAACATCATGTGATTATCCGTTCCGCCAGAAATGATTTCATATCCTCTTTTTACAAAAGCATCCGCCATAGCGTTAGCATTTTTTTGTAATTGTAAAGCATATGTAAAAAATTCATCTTTCAAAGCTTCACCAAAAGCTACTGCTTTTGCAGCAATAATGTGCATTAAAGGACCTCCTTGATTTCCAGGGAAAACAGCCAAGTCTAATAAAGAAGACATCATTCTGATTTCTCCTTTTGGAGTAGTTAAACCAAATGGATTTTCGAAATCTTTACCCATCATAATCAAACCACCACGAGGACCACGTAACGTTTTGTGCGTTGTAGTAGTTACAATATGGCAATGAGGCAATGGATCATTCATCAATCCTTTTGCAATAAGTCCGGCAGGATGAGAAATATCAGCTAATAAAATAGCACCAACACTGTCTGCAATTACTCTGAAACGCTCAAAATCCATATCACGAGAATAAGCCGAAGCTCCTGCTATGATTAATTTTGGTTGTTCTTTAGTTGCAATTTCTTGAATTTTATCATAATCTAATCTTCCTGTTTCCTTATCTACACCATAAAATGAAGGTGTGTATAAACGTCCCGAAAAATTAACTGGTGAACCGTGGGTTAAGTGTCCTCCATGAGACAAATCAAAACCTAAAATTTTATCACCTGGTTTGATACAAGCGTGATAAACCGCTGTATTAGCTTGTGAACCAGAGTGCGGCTGTACATTTGCATATTCAGCTCCAAATAATTCTTTGGCTCTGTCAATAGCAATTTGTTCAACAACATCAACTACTTCACAACCGCCGTAGTATCTTTTGCCAGGATATCCTTCAGCATATTTGTTAGTTAAAACAGAACCAGCTGCTTCCATTACTTCGTCACTTACGAAGTTTTCCGAAGCAATAAGTTCTAATCCGTGAATTTGTCTTTCTTGTTCTTCTAGAATAAGGTCAAAAATTTGTTCGTCGCGTTGCATTTTTTTGATTTTCGTTAATTTGATGCAAAAATACAAAAAAACGTTTGGTTAATAGTTAGATTATAATATATTTGATGAGTAATTTTTTAACAAAATAATTAACAAAATATGCCAATAACAGCTAACGATACCAATAGAAAATCATGGCTAGAAGTACCTGTCAACAGTGATTTCCCTATTCAAAATATTCCTTTTGGAGTTTTCCTTACCAAAGAAAACATTGTAACCGTAGGGACAAGAATTGGAGATTTCGCAATCGATTTGGGAGCTTTACAACAATTAAATTATTTTGAAGGTATTGAACTGACGGATGATATGTTCATGCAGGATACTTTGAATGATTTTATTTCTGATGGTCAAAAAACATGGCGTTTGGTTCGAAACCGAATTGCTGAACTTTTTGATGTGACAAATTCGAAACTACAAGATAATGCAAAAGACAGAGATATAATAATTTTCAAAATGGAAGATGTTGAAATGCAATTACCGGTACTCATTGGTGATTACACTGACTTCTATTCCAGTAAAGAACACGCAACTAATGTAGGAAAAATGTTCCGTGACCCTGAAAATGCATTATTACCAAACTGGCTTCATATCCCTGTAGGATATCATGGTAGAAGTTCTACTATCGTTCCATCAGGAATTCCGGTTCACAGACCAATGGGACAAACGTTACCAAACGGAGAAACCACACCAGTTTTTGGACCTTCACGTTCAGTCGATTTTGAACTTGAAACTGCTTTTATTACTACGGATGTAAATATAATGGGAGAAAACATTGCTGTAACTGAAGCTGAAGATTATATTTTTGGGATGGTTTTATTGAATGACTGGAGTGCCCGCGACATTCAAAAATGGGAATATGTACCATTAGGACCATTCTTGGCAAAAAACTTTGCAACTTCAATTTCCCCTTGGATAGTTACTATGGATGCTTTGGAACCTTTTAGAACCAAAGGACCAAAACAAGAACCTACTCCGCTTCCTTATTTGCAACAAAAAGGAAAACATTCTTTTGACATCAATTTAGAGGTGGCAATTCAGCCTGAAAATGCAAAACCAACAGTAGTTTCGCACTCTAATTTTAAATACTTATACTGGTCAATGTGCCAACAATTAGCACATCATACTTCTAATGGATGTCGTGTAAATTCTGGTGATATGATGGGCTCAGGAACTATTTCCGGCCCAACTGAAGATAGCTTTGGTTCCATGTTAGAATTAACTTGGGGCGGAAAAAATCCAATAAAAATGGGCGACGGAACAGAGCGTAAATTTATCAATGACAATGACACCGTAATCATGAAAGGTTTTTGCCAAAATGGTCAGGTCCGAATTGGTTTTGGTGAAGTTTCCAGCAAATTACTGCCTCCTTTTGTGAGACAATAAAAAATTAGAAATACACTTTTTAAAACCTAACATTTATTCTATTTTTGTTAGGTTTTTTTATGGCATTATTTTTGGATTTTAAAATTCAAAACCCGTAAAACTGCTTAAAAACAGTAGAAACAATTTCGAAAAATCATTTACTTAACTGTAAGCTTATGAAAAAAATTACTCTTTTATTATCCCTGTTTCTTCTTATTTCCTCTTGTGGCGTGAAACAAACCCAAAATTTATTAAGCTCTGGAAATTACGACCAAGCAATTGACAATGCCGTTTCAAATTTGCGAACCAATAAAGATAAAAAAGGCAAACAAGATTATGTTTACTTGCTGGAAGAGGCTTTCGCCAAAGCAAAAGAACGCGATTTAAATGCCATTAATTTATTAGCAAAAGATGCTAATCCTGCTCAATTGGAAAAAATGTACAACACGTATTTACAATTGAATTCCCGTCAGGAAAAAATCAAACCGTTACTTCCTTTGAAACTACTTAAAGAAGGACGAAATGCTATTTTCCCATTTGACAATTATAACGACCAAATCATTGACAGCAAAAATGCCTTATCAGCTTATTTGTATGCTAATGCCAAAAAATTAATGGGAACTTCAGACAAAATGAATTACCGAAAAGCGTATGATGATATGGAATATCTAAACCAAATAACTCCAAATTATAAAAACGTTTTACAACTCATGGATGAAGCTAAATTCAAAGGTTCTGATTATGTTTCGGTTTACACCAAAAACGAAACGAATATGATTATCCCGGTTCGTCTTCAAAATGACTTATTGGACTTTAGCACCTATGGATTGAACGACAAATGGACTGTCTACCACAGCAACAAACAAAAAGGAATTGATTATGATTACGGAATGGTAATTAACTTTAGACATATTTATATTTCGCCTGAGCAAATAAAAGAAAGAGAGTTTGTAAAAGACCGCATTATAAAAGATGGTGTCAAAAAACTGATTGACGCCAACGGAAAAGAAGTTCTAGACGAAAAAGGCAAAGTGGTGATGGTGGATGATATGAGAAATGCAACAGTACGCATTTATGAATTCAGACAGCTTAAATCCTGTCAAATTACTGCCAAAGTAGATTACATCAACTTTAAAAGCAATCAATTATTACAATCTTTCCCAATAGCCAGTGAGTTTATTTTCGAAAATATTTATGCAACATATAAAGGAGACCGACACGCTTCTGACGATAATTATTACTCTTATTTTGACAAAAGAGCGGTAGCTTTTCCTAGCAACGAACAAATGGTTTATGATACCGGAGAAGATTTAAAAGCCAAAATAAAAGATGTAATCAGCAGAAACAGGTTTAGAAACTAATATTTTAAATTAATACTATTACATAAAACTCCTTGATAATTAAGCCTATCAAGGAGTTTTTCAATTTAAAAAATCAACAATACATTAAAATTTTGTTACAAAATACAAATTTAGTGTTGTGTTTTAAAAATATGTGTACTTTTGCACCAATGAATAAAACAAGTTTACATATAACTTCTTTGTCACGGACAAACAGACCCACTACTTCTCCCGAAGTACGGATACTATCCCTATAGTACCCAAAAGCTGTTTCGTATCTTTATTCATTTTTCATTTTTTCCGTTTTGAAATTACCGCTATTTTCCATTGGATTAATATATCCAAAAATTAATACTTATTTATCACTATCGTATTGTAGTTCAATTTATTGCACAACAATCGACTGTTTTAGTATTATATTTGAATTTGGCAAAAATGCATTTCAAAAACAAATACACGAATCATTTTTTAACTCAAAATAATCGCTTGAAATGAAAATTTCTATCATTGTAACTCAGGAAGAACATTATAAGTATTCGCAAGAAATATGCGATACTATTGAATCGTCCGCCTTATTGAGAGGTACTGGGATTGCAAAAAGAACTCCTGAATACATCCAAAAAAAGATGGAAAGTAAAGATGCCGTTATCGCATTAGATAATGGGAAATTTGCCGGTTTTTGCTATATCGAAAGTTGGCAACACGGAAAATTTGTAGCACATTCTGGATTGATTGTACATCCTGATTACAGAAATTTAGGTTTAGCAAAAAAAATCAAATCATTTGTTTTTGACTATTCATTAGAGAAATATCCAGACGCTAAGGTTTTTGGAATCACTACTGGTTTAGCGGTAATGAAAATAAATTCCGATTTGGGGTACAAACCTGTTCCTTTTTCAGAATTGACCAGCGACCCAAGTTTTTGGAAAGGGTGCCAAACGTGCACCAATTATGAAATCCTAAAAAGCAAAGACAATAAAATGTGTTTGTGTACCGGAATGCTTTATGACCCAAAAGAAAAACCTAAAGATCCGCCTAAACACCCATTTAATATCAGAGTATTAAACAGATTAAAATCAATTAAAGAAGCCTTGTTCTTAAAAAAATAATATCATGAAAAAAGTTGTATTAGCTTATAGTGGAGGATTAGATACCTCATATTGCCTGAAATATTTAAAAAACGAAAAAGGATATGAAGTTCATACCGTTCTTATAAATACTGGAGGATTTGATGAAGCTGAACTAGCCGCTATCGAAGAAAGAGCTTACGAATTAGGAAGTGCGCAACATGCAAATCTTACCATTGTAGATAAATATTATGACAAAGCCATTAAATATTTGATTTATGGGAATGTATTAAAAAACAATACCTATCCATTATCCGTAAGTGCAGAACGTGTTTTTCAAGCTATCGAAGCGATTAAATATGCAAAATCTGTTGGTGCTGAAGCAATCGCCCACGGAAGTACTGGTGCAGGAAATGACCAAATTCGTTTTGATTTAATTTTTCAAACCATCGCTCCCGAAATTGAAATCATCACTCCTATTCGTGATTTAAAACTATCAAGACAGGAAGAAGTTGATTATTTATCTAAAAACGGCGTTCATTATTCTTGGGAAAAAGCACAATATTCCATTAATAAAGGATTGTGGGGAACAAGCGTAGGTGGTAAAGAAACATTGACATCAAATCAAACTTTACCAAGTGAAGCGTATCCTTCTCAATTGCAAAAAACAGGTGAAGAGAAAGTAACACTACAATTTGAAAAAGGACAATTAGTAGGCATCAACGGAACTTTGGACACACCAACAAAAAATATTGTTGCTCTTGAAAAATTAGCCAGCACGTATGCAATTGGTAGAGATATTCACGTTGGCGATACTATAATCGGAATTAAAGGAAGAGTTGGTTTTGAAGCAGCAGCACCTTTAATCATCATCAAAGCACACCATTTATTAGAGAAACATACGCTGGGTAAATGGCAACAATACTGGAAAGAACAACTAGGAAACTGGTACGGAATGTTGTTTCATGAAGGACAATTTCTAGATCCTGTAATGAGAAACATCGAGGCTTTCCTAGAAGACACTCAAACGACTGTAAACGGAACCGTTATCGTTTCGCTAAAACCATATCACTTTACATTGGACGGAATTGAATCTGAAAATGATTTAATGAATACCGGTTTTGGACAATATGGAGAAATGAACAACGCTTGGACGTCTGATGATGCCAAAGGATTTATCAAAATTCTTGGGAATGCCCAAAACATATTTTCATCTGTAAATAAACTGACACATGATTAATATTGGAATAATTGGCGGTTCAGGTTACACAGCGGGGGAACTCATCAGAATATTGATGTTTCATCCCAATGCTACACTTGATTTTGTTTACAGCACAACAAACGCTGGAAAACCACTTTCAGTTGCGCATCATGATTTGATGGGCGATATCGAAATGAATTTTACCGATACTGTAAATCCAAATGTGAATGTTGTTTTCTTGTGTTTAGGTCATGGAAAATCAAAATCGTTTTTAGAGCAAAATCAATTTGCAAGCCATACCAAAATCATCGATTTAGGAAATGATTTCAGATTGACAAAAGACAAAGACTTCGATAATAAATCTTTCGTTTACGGTTTACCTGAATTGAATAAATCGGTTATCAAAAACGCTCAGTTTATTGCAAATCCAGGTTGTTTTGCAACAGCAATTCAATTAGCATTATTGCCATTGGCTAAAAATGAAATGCTTACGACTGACGTTCATATCAATGCCACAACAGGAAGTACAGGAGCTGGAGTTTCGCCTTCGGAAACGACGCATTTTAGCTGGAGATCGAACAATATGTCACATTATAAAGCTTTTGAACACCAACATTTGGGCGAAATAAACCAAAGTGTCAACCAATTGCAAGCGGATTATACAAACGAATTGATTTTTGTACCCAACAGAGGTGATTTTGCTAGAGGAATTTTTGCCACATTATACACAACAATCGAAGAAAACTTGGAAGATGTAGTAGCTAAATATGAGGCTTTTTACAAAGACCAGCCTTTCGTAACGGTTACGACAACCGGAATCAACATGAAACAAGTGGTACAAACGAATAAATGCATCATCAGTTTAATGAAAAAAGGAAACCGGCTATTGATTACTTCAGTAATTGATAATTTAACAAAAGGAGCCTCAGGACAAGCCATACAAAACATGAATTTAATGTTTGGATTGGATGAAACCACAGGATTACATTTGAAACCAAGCGGGTTTTAGATGTTTATTTGGTTAATCGTTAATTCGGTTAATCGATTAAACAAACAACCCATTAACCGATTAAACTTTAAAAAAATGAACTTATTTGACGTTTACCCATTATACAACATCACTCCTGTAAAAGCACTGGATTGTACTATTACAGATGAAAAAGGAGTGGAATATTTAGATTTATATGGTGGTCATGGAGTAATTTCCATTGGACACACCCAACCGGATTATGTAGCCAAATTAAAAAATCAATTGGATAATATTGGTTTTTATTCGAATGCGATTCAGAATCCATTGCAAGTAGAACTGGCAGAAAAATTAGGAAAACTTTCCGGATTGGAAGACTATACTTTATTCTTGTGCAGTTCTGGAGCTGAAGCCAATGAAAATGCCTTGAAATTAGCCTCTTTTCACAACAATAAATCGCGTGTAATTGCTTTTGATAATTCCTTTCATGGAAGAACATCGGCGGCAGTTGCAGTTACAGATAACAAAAAAATTGTTGCGCCAATCAATGCGCAACAAATCGTTACTTTTTTACCATTGAATAATATCGAGTTGGTAGAAAACGAACTAAAAAAAGGAGATGTTTCTTCTGTTATAATTGAAGGAATTCAAGGAGTTGGTGGTTTAGACCAAGGAACAACTGAATTTTTTCAGGCATTAGAAAAACTATGTGAGGCTTATGATGCCGTTTTGATTTTGGACGAAGTGCAGTCAGGATACGGAAGAAGCGGAAAGTTTTTTGCACACCAACACCATAACATCAAAGCAGATATTATTTGTCTGGCAAAAGGAATGGGTAATGGATTTCCTATTGGCGGAATCTTGATTTCTCCAAAATTCACAGCGAGTTATGGATTATTGGGAACTACTTTTGGTGGAAACCATTTGGCATGTGCCGCTGGAATTGCAGTTTTGGATGTGATTGAAAGCCAAAAATTAATGGATAACGTAAATGACGTTTACGCTTATTTTTTAGAAGCAATTAAACAAGTTCCGGAAGTTATCCAAGTAAAAGGAAGAGGATTAATGCTCGGTGTAGAATTTGATTTTGACGTAAGTACACTTCGTAAAAAAATGATTATCGACAAACATATTTTTACAGGAAATGCAAATAATAAAAACTTATTAAGAATCCTTCCTCCATTGACAATCAAGAAGGAAGCGATTGATACCTTTATTATCGCTTTAAAAGAAACATTGGCAGAATTGAAATGATTTTTTTAAACATATAAGTCATACAAGCACTTAAACTTGTGACTTATATGTTTAGATTTTTTTTTCTAAAATAGTAAAACCAAAAACAATGAACCACTTATTACCAATAGAAAAGCGAAACGCAGTTTTAAGTCGCATGGCCGAACTTCTTGAAGAAGAAAGAGCTAACCTTAAAACGGTTAATCAACAGGATATCAATAATTATTCTGGAGATGACTTGGCCATGGAAAAACGTTTATTGGTTGATGATACCAAAATTGACGGCATGATTTTATCCATGCAACAATTAGCCAGTCAAGAAGATCCTATTGGCGTGGAGCGTTTTAATTTCGACCATGAAAACGGAATGAAGATCATCAATAAAACAGCAGCTTTTGGAACCATAATGATTATTTATGAATCTAGACCTGATGTTACTGTTGAAGCTGGTGGAATCGCCTTTAAATCCGGAAATAAAATTCTATTGAAAGGCGGAAAAGAATCGGTACTGTCAAACTTGAAAATTGTGGAATTGTGGCATCAAGCCTTAAAAGAAAACAATGTTGCTACAGAATGGGTGGAATACTTGAATTACAATCGAGAAGAAACGCAGGCATTTTTGGAGAAACCAACACAAAAAGTGGACTTAATCGTTCCTCGTGGTGGTGAAAAATTAATTGCTTTTGTAAAAAAACATGCCACTTGCCCAGTGATTATAAGTGGTCGAGGAAATAATTTTGCTTATGTAAATAAGGAAGCTGATTTAGATCAAGCACTTGCCATTATTATTAACGGAAAGACCTCAAATATATCTGTTTGCAATGCTTTAGATAAAGTTTTAATTGATACAAATCTTGACAATTGGGAAGCTTTTGCAAAGAAAGTAATTACCGAATTACAACAAAGAAACGTAACCGTTTTAGGAGATGAAAGCATTTCCAGAGCAACAAATATTCCTCAGATTGAATCCGATTTAATTTGGTACGAAGAGTTTTTAGATTACAAAATTGTTATCGGAATAACAAATTCGGATCAAGAAGCGATTGACAAAATAAATAAATATTGTGGCGGACATTCGGCTTCGATAATCACAAAGAATGATGCAATTGCCCGGGAATTCATGGAAAATGTTGATACGGCAGCCGTATATCAAAACGCCTCTACCCGATTTACTGATGGAGGACAATTTGGTTTAGGAGGAGAATTGGCGATAAGCACAGACAAATTACACCAACGTGGACCAATTGGTTTGCAACATTTAGTTACTAATAAGTGGTATATTTACGGAAATGGACAAATCAGGTAAAGGATTTTTGATTGAAGATTAACGATTTTTGATTGAAGATTGAAGATTGAAAAAAGTAAGAATTCAGAATATTAACACAACAATTTGCGAACTTTGCGTTTGTCAACGTTTAGTTTAAAAATTAACTTTGCGCACTTTGCGGTTAAAAAAATGGCTAAAAAAAGAATTTTATTAAAGTTAGGAAGCAATACGTTAACCAAAGAAACCAATCACATTTCGAGAGGAAAGATTGAAGATATTGGGATGCAAATAGCCGCTTTACAAGACGATTACGAGTTCATCATTGTAAGCTCTGGTGCGATTGCCGCAGCCAAACAATTTGTAAAACTGGAAAATCAAGACAAAGATGTTTTTGTGAAACAAGCATTGGCTTCTATTGGTCAGCCCCATTTAATGCGGATTTATCATGAAAACTTCAGCGATTTAGGATTGCTGATTTCGCAGTGTTTGCTTTCTTATTCTGATTTCGAAAAAGAACAATCCAAAGTAAATATCGTGAACACCATCAATGTGTTGGTCAAAAATAATTACATTCCGATTATCAATGAAAATGATACGGTGGCTACGGATGAGATTCGGTTTGGTGATAATGACAAATTAGCCGCTTTAACGGCCGTTTTATTAAATGTTGACATTCTGATCATCGCTACTAATACGAACGGGATTTACACCAAAGCATCCATTAATGATGCCGTTCCTGAAACGATTTCTCTAGTAACCGATTTGAAAGTATTGGAAAAAGAGATTGGTGATTCTAAATCCTCGCACGGAACCGGCGGAATGCAATCTAAAATAGAAGCCTCGGCAATTGCCAAAGACGCCACTATCGAAACTTGGATTGTCAATGGATTAGAAGACAATTTTATTTTGAAAGCTTTAAAAAACGAAATACCTTTTACTAAAATTCTATAAAATGTTGATACGGTTAATCGTTAATTCGGTTAATCGATTAAACAAATAACCGATTAAACAAATAAGACAATGAACTACATCTCCATACAAAACATAGATTCACTTGATAAATGGGTGCAACAAGCATTGAAAATCAAGAAAAAACCACTCAAAAACAAAAAACTGGGTAAAAACAAAACCTTAGGAATGTTGTTTTTTAATTCCAGTTTGAGAACGCGTTTAAGTACTCAAAAAGCAGCTTTAAACTTGGGGATGAACGTCATGGTAATGAATTTTACCAGTGAAGGTTGGACACTTGAATTTGAAGACGGAGCCATCATGAACTCTGGTGCTTCAGAACACATTAAAGAAGCTGCTGCAGTAGTTTCTCAATATTGCGATATTGTTGCTATCAGGGCTTTTGCCGGATTAGCAGACAAAGAAAAAGACAATGCCGAAATCGTACTTTCCGGCTTCCTAAAATATGCCACAGTGCCTGTTGTCAATATGGAAAGCGCTACGGGACATCCGTTACAATCGCTTGCAGATGCCATAACTATGGCGGAATACAAAACAGAACACAAGCCAAAAGTAGTTTTGACTTGGGCGCCACACCCTAAAGCGTTACCTCAAGCAGTTGCCAATTCTTTCGTGCAAATGATGCAGTTACAAGATGCTGACTTTGTTATTACACATCCCGAAGGCTACGAATTAAATCCTGAAATCACGAAAGATTCCAAGATTGAATACGACCAAGACAAAGCTTTTGAAAATGCCGATTTTATCTATGCCAAAAACTGGAGCAATTATAACGAGTATGGTCAGATTACAAATTCTGACCCAAATTGGACTGTAACTGCCGATAAAATGAAACTAACCAACAATGCTAAATTCATGCACTGTTTGCCGGTAAGACGTAACGTAATTGTTACTGATGAAGTGATTGACAGCGAAAATTCAATTGTTATTGAGCAAGCCAACAATAGAACGTATGCCGCACAATTAGTGTTGCAAAAAATATTGGAAAATGGAAAATAAAAAACCGGTAAGCCTAATAAAAATTGGTGGAAACATAATTGATAATCCAACGGAATTAAAACAATTTTTATCTGATTTTTCTAAGATTGAAGGCTATAAAATACTCGTTCATGGTGGTGGAAAATCAGCTACCAAAATGGCCGAAAGCATAGGTTTAGCACCTCAAATGATTGATGGAAGACGCATCACCGATGCCGCTATGCTTGATGTAGTTGTGATGATTTATGCAGGTCAAATCAACAAAAATATTGTGGCTCAATTGCAAGCAAATTCAACCAATGCAATGGGTTTTTCTGGGGCTGATGGGAATTTAATTCAATCGGACAAAAGAAACCACCCAACCATCAATTATGGTTTTGTAGGCGATGTGAAAAAAGTGAATACAAACTTATTGGAAACGTTGCTTTCTAATGGTATTGTTCCTGTATTCTGCGCAATAACACACGATGGAAAAGGACAATTATTAAATACCAATGCAGATACCATTGCTAGTGAATTGGCAATTGCTTTATCGGAAGTTTTTGATGTCACTTTGAATTATTGCTTTGAAAAACCGGGCGTTTTATATGATGCCGAAGACGATTCTTCCGTAATTGAGAACATCAATCAAGAATTATATTCCAAATTAAAAGCAGAAAAAGCAATACATTCTGGTATGATTCCAAAATTAGACAACTGTTTCAACAGTTTGTCCAAAGGAGTTCAAAAAATAAAAATTGGTCATCACAGGATGTTACAAGATAAAACGGCATTGTACACTACAATTACACTATGAAGAGTATAGAAATCCTTACACAAGAAGCCATTGCGCTATTAAAAGCACTGATTGAAACGCCTTCCTTTTCAAGTGAAGAGGACCAAACAGCACTTTTAATCGAAAATTGGTTTAGACAAAATAGTATCCCTTTCGAAAGAGAGAATAACAATGTTTGGGCTTTCAATAAATATTTTGACAAAGCCAAACCAACACTTTTACTGAATTCACACCACGATACTGTAAAACCAAATCAAGGCTATACCAACGATCCATTTGAAGCCATCGTAAAAGACGGTAAATTATTTGGATTAGGAAGTAATGATGCGGGAGGTTGTTTGGTTTCGCTTTTAGCCACTTTTGTACATTTTTATTCGAATGAAAATCTGCCATACAATATTGTGATGGTCGCTTCAGCCGAAGAAGAAAGCAGCGGAAAAAATGGATTAAACAGCGTTTTAAAACATTTACCAGAACTGGAATGTGCGATTGTGGGAGAACCCACTTTGATGCAATTGGCCGTAGCCGAAAAAGGGTTATTGGTACTCGATGTCATCGTAAAAGGTACTGCCAGTCACGCTGCACACAACAATCCTGACAATCCTATTTACAATGCGATTCCCGTTATGGAATGGTTTAACAGCTATCAATTCGAAAAAACATCGGAGGTTTTAGGTCCCGTAAAAATGACCGTAACACAGATATCTGCTGGGAAACAACATAATGTAGTTCCCGCGGAATGTCATTTGGTTGTCGATATCCGAGTGAATGATTGTTACAGCAATCAAGAAATTTTAGATACCGTGAGAAAGCATTTAACTGCCGAAGTCAATCCGCGTTCGATGCATTTAAACGCATCTTCAATTCCTGTTGCACACGGATTAGTACAAGCCGGAATTGCTCTGGGAAGAACCACGTATGGCTCGCCTACCCTTTCGGATCAATCGGTTTTGAGTTGTCAATCCTTGAAATTAGGACCAGGAGAAACCCTGCGGTCACACTCGGCAGACGAATTTATATTTATAAACGAAATAGAAGAAGGAATTCAATTGTATATCAAAATACTTTCAGACTTCTTTATTCAGACTTCTTAGATTTTTAGACTCCTTAGAAGTCTAAAAATCTAATTGTCTAAAAATCTAAAAATCTAATTATGAAACTTTGGGAAAAAGGAATACCAACCGATAAGCAAATTGAACATTTCACCGTTGGAAACGACAGGGAACTGGATTTAGTTCTGGCAAAATATGATGCTTTAGGTTCTATTGCACATGCAAAAATGCTGGGACAAATCGGTCTTTTAACAGACTCCGAAACCGTTTCTTTGGTTTTGGCTTTGGAAGAAATAATAAAAGACGTTGCAAACGGAAAATTCGAAATCGAAGACAGCTTTGAAGACGTGCATTCCAAAATTGAATATTTACTAACAGTAAAATTGGGTGACGCCGGAAAAAAAATTCACACGGCCCGTTCCCGTAATGACCAAGTTCTGGTTGATGTTAATTTATACCTCAAAGATGTCGTTAAAGAACTGAAAGAGCAAGTAAAAAGCCTTTTTGATTTACTGATGGAATCCGCAGATAAACACCAAAATGTGTTGTTGCCAGGATACACACACCTTCAAATTGCAATGCCTTCTTCTTTCGGAATGTGGTTTTCTGCTTACGCCGAAACTTTGATTGATGATATAACGATGTTGAATGCCGCTTTGAAAATTGTAGACCAAAACCCATTAGGCTCGGCTGCAGGTTACGGAAGCTCGTTTCCTATCAACAGAATATTCACGACACAAGAATTAGGTTTTGAAACTTTAAAATTCAATTCGGTAGCCGCTCAAATGAGCCGTGGAAAATCAGAGAAAACAGTCGCTTTTGCCATGAGCAGTGTGGCAGCAACTTTGGCTAAATTCTCGATGGATATTTGCTTGTATATGAGTCAGAATTTTGATTTCATCACTTTGCCTTCGCATCTTACAACCGGTTCGAGCATCATGCCACACAAGAAAAATCCAGATGTTTTTGAGTTGATTCGTGGAAAATGCAACAAAATTCAAGCCTTACCATACGAAATCACTTTAATCACCAACAACCTTCCAAGTGGCTATCACAGGGATTTGCAATTGTTGAAAGAAGGATTGTTTCCAGCGATTCAAAACCTGAAAGCCTGTTTGGATATTGCGATTTTTGCTATCAAGGACATTAAAGTAAAAGAGCATATCTTAGACGATAAAAAATACGACTATTTATTTACGGTAGATTCCTTAAACGAAATGGTGGTTGCAGGAAAGCCTTTTAGAGATGCTTATAAAGCCGTTGCTGAGCAATTAGAAAATGGGACTTTTCAATCTCCAAAAGAAACCAAACATACACACGAAGGAAGTATCAACAACCTTTGTTTGGATGCCATAAAAAAGAAAATGGACGATTCTTATTAATTCAGGACCAAAATAATTGTTACAAAAAAATCCATCAGCCGCGACTGATGGATTTTTTTATATTCCAAATTTAAACTGTTGGTTCTTATACCTTTCTACTTAATTCTTCCGCATCAATATCACTGTGCGAAACATTATAAATGGCTTTTCCTTCTTTAATTAAAATCAATTGTGGGGACTGATGCGTTACACCAAATTGATCCGCAATGGCATTAGAAATAGCTCTATATGCTATTAAATCTAAAAAATAAGGCGTAACTTTATCTGAGCTATTAAACTCATTTTCAAACTGTTTCAGTGCCATCCTACTTACACTGCATCGTGTACTGTGTTTAAAAATTGCTACTGGTTTTTCATTCGAAATAGCAATAATTTCATTCAGTTGCCCTAAATCGGTTAGTTCATTCCAATTGATTTTATTTTCATTTAAATCCTTGTCATCTGAACTATTGAACATATTTTTAAAAAAACTCATAATTGTCTTATTTTAAGACATTTTGACTTTAAAATATGATAAAAATCATGAAATTTCTGTCAATTTGTCGGTAATATTGTATTGGAATATAAATTGAATATTGATTCGCAAAGTTAGGTAAATAACACAAACAATATAAAGTCATGAACATAAATAAATTTACAATCAAATCCCAGGAAGCCATCCAGCTTTCCCAACAATTGGCGCAAAGCCATGGGCAACAACAAATAGAAAACGAACATATTTTTAAGGCGATTTTTGAAGTAGATGAAAATGTGGCTCCTTTTCTGCTTAAAAAACTCAATGTAAATGTGAGTTTATTGGAACAAATAATAGACAGCACGATACAAAGCTTCCCTAAAGTTTCCGGTGGTGAAATTATGCTTTCCAGAACTGCAAATTCAACGCTGAACGAAGCCGAGATTATTGCAAAAAAAATGAATGATGAATTCGTTTCTGTGGAGCATTTAATTTTAGCCATATTTGGTTCTAAAAGTAAAGTCGCCCAAATCCTAAAAGACCAAGGCGTTACCGAAAAAGGACTAAAAGCAGCAATTGATGAATTGAGAAAAGGAGAACGAGTAACTTCGGCATCTGCTGAGGAAACCTATAATTCTTTAAATAAATACGCCAAAAACCTCAACGAATTAGCCCGTACCGGGAAACTCGATCCTGTTATTGGCCGTGATGAAGAAATTCGCAGAGTGTTACAAATTCTAACCCGTAGAACCAAAAACAATCCAATGTTGGTTGGTGAACCCGGAGTGGGAAAAACCGCCATTGCGGAAGGATTGGCGCACCGAATTGTTGACGGAGACGTTCCTGAAAACCTGAAAGATAAAATCGTGTATTCCCTTGATATGGGAGCGCTGATTGCCGGTGCAAAATACAAAGGGGAATTTGAAGAACGATTGAAATCCGTGGTGAAAGAGGTAACTTCTGCCGAAGGCGATATTGTTTTATTTATTGACGAAATCCATACGCTTGTGGGAGCTGGCGGTGGCGAAGGCGCTATGGATGCGGCAAATATTCTGAAACCGGCGTTGGCTCGTGGAGAACTTCGCGCTATTGGAGCAACCACATTAGACGAATACCAAAAATACTTTGAAAAAGACAAAGCACTCGAAAGACGTTTCCAAAAAATAATGGTCGAAGAACCAGATACTGAAAGTGCCATTTCTATTTTGCGTGGAATCAAGGAAAAATACGAGACACATCATAAAGTCCAAATTAAAGATGATGCCATTATTGCCGCTGTCGAATTATCGCAACGGTATATTACAAACCGTTTTCTTCCGGATAAAGCTATTGATTTAATGGATGAAGCAGCTTCAAAACTGCGCATGGAAATCAATTCAAAACCAGAGGAACTGGATGTTTTGGATCGAAAAATCATGCAGTTGGAAATTGAAATAGAAGCCATTAAACGAGAAAAAGACGAAAGCAAACTTAAAGTTTTAGGAATGGATTTGGCCAATCTCAAAGAAGATCGCAACGAAATTTACGCCAAATGGAAATCGGAGAAAGATGTCGTTGACAACATCCAAACGGTAAAAACGGAAATTGAGGATTTCAAATATGAAGCGGAACGTGCCGAACGTGATGGTGATTATGGAAAAGTAGCCGAAATTCGTTATGGAAAAATCAAGGAAGCCCAAGAACGTTTAGCCATTTTACTGAAGGAATTACAAGAAAACCAATCTGGAACTTCGTTGATAAAAGAAGAAGTTACCCGCGAAGATATTGCCGAAGTCGTGGCCAAATGGACTGGAATTCCAGTGATGAAAATGCTTCAGGGCGAACGAGAAAAACTATTAAAACTGGAAGACGAACTGCATCACAGAGTTGTAGGACAGGAAGAAGCGATTCAAGCCGTGAGCGATGCCGTGCGCAGAAGCCGTGCCGGATTGCAGGATATGAAAAAACCGGTGGGGACGTTTCTTTTCCTTGGAACAACGGGAGTTGGAAAAACGGAATTGGCGAAAGCCTTAGCGGAGTATCTGTTTGACGATGAAAATGCGATGACGCGTATTGACATGAGCGAATACCAAGAACGCCACAGCGTAAGCCGTTTGGTGGGTGCGCCTCCGGGATATGTAGGTTATGATGAAGGCGGACAATTGACCGAAGCCGTTCGTAGAAAACCGTATTCCGTAATCTTATTGGATGAGATTGAAAAAGCGCATCCGGACACGTTTAATATCTTGCTACAAGTTTTGGACGAAGGACGTTTGACAGATAACAAAGGACGTTTGGCAGATTTTAAAAACACGATTATCATCATGACTTCAAATATGGGAAGCCAGATTATACAGGAGAAATTTGAAAATCTAAAAGGAAGTGTGGAAGCTGCTACCGAATTAGCTAAAGTAGAAGTGTTGGGATTATTGAAACAAACGGTTCGCCCAGAATTCATCAATCGTATTGATGAAATTGTAATGTTCACGCCATTAACCAATGAAAATATTGCTCAAATCGTAGGGTTGCAACTGAAAAATGTAACCAAAATGCTGGCACAACAAGGCATCACTATGGACGCTACTCCGGAAGCTATTGCCTATTTATCTGAGAAAGGATACGATCCTCAATTTGGAGCGAGACCCGTGAAAAGAGTGATTCAACGAGACGTTCTCAATGAATTATCCAAAGAAATTTTATCCGGAAAAATAACGACAGACAGCATCGTTTTGATTGATGCGTTTGATGGAAAATTGGTTTTTAGAAATCAAACCGAGTTAGTTTCCTAAGAATCTTGAACATTTAAACTTATGAAAACACTAGTCGAAAGGCTGGTGTTTTTTTATATCATTCTGTTTTTAGGAGTAAACCAGCTCTGATTTAATTACTGTTTTAGGATCAATTTAATGCGAAACCACTTTAATCTATAGCTTCAATTTCACAAGTTGGAAAGTGTAGAATTGGAAAATTACACGAATTGGCTATAAAACAAAGTTTATTCGCTTTTTTGTGCAAGCTAAGTGCCTCCTCTATTTTTTCTTTGTTAGCAATCCGAACTTTCGGATTCAGTTTAATGGCAATAAAACGACCGCTACCGTCAGCTGAAACCTCCAGAGTTGCCTCCGCTTCGTCTGTATAATACACCACATCGATATCATTTTGTTTACAAACATACAAGTAAGACATCATGTGACAGGAAACCACACTACTCAATAACAGGTCTTCAGGATTGTACAAAGCGGGATCTCCTTTAAAAGCTTTAGCAGCCGAAACGTTTAAAACAGCCTTACCATCAATCGTTATGGTATGACTTTTAGTATACGTTGCGGCTTCCTTTTTGGAAAAAAACCAATCTAATTTAGCTTTAAATACATGTTTGAATCCCATAATTATTTTTATTTCAAAAGTAATTAAAAACAGTATCGCTACTACAGAAAGGTTTTGGGTGAATATTAACTAAAAATTCACCCGTTTTATAAATAGAGTAAATAAAAAAAGTTTTAGATTCGCATCAATAAACAATCAAAACGCGCAGATTAGATTTTGGCAAAGCAAATACCAAAATCAACGCAGTTTCTAAAACAATAAAAATGGCATCAGGTTTTTTCGCACTATTAGATGATATCGCAGCAATTATGGATGATGTTGCAGTAATGAGTAAATTTGCCGCCAAAAAAACGGCTGGTATTTTAGGCGATGATTTAGCCGTAAATGCCGAAAAAGCTTCCGGATTTATCTCCTCAAGAGAACTTCCCGTATTATGGGCAATTGCAAAAGGTTCTTTCATTAATAAAGTAATCATTTTACCCATCGCCTTTCTGCTGAGTGCTTTTTTACCGGTGGCTGTTATCATAATCTTAGTACTCGGCGGACTTTATATAGCCTACGAAGGCGCCGAAAAAATATACGAATACTTCTTTCCGCACGAACATGCAAAACACGAAATTTCGTTGGAACCGATGACCGAAGAACAAATTTTAGCTTTCGAAAAAGAAAAAATAAAATCAGCCATCGTAACCGATTTTATTTTATCCGTAGAAATCGTAATTATTGCGCTGGGCACCGTTATTGGAAAACCTATTTTATCACAGATTCTGGTTGTCTCCATCATTGCAATAATAGCAACCGTGGGTGTTTACGGGATTGTAGCCCTAATTGTAAGAATGGATGAAGCAGGTTTAAAACTGATTCAACTGAGTTCCAAAGAAGGAAGTTTTACAAAAACGTTAGGTAATATTCTGGTACAAGCACTGCCAAAGGTCATCAAAAGTTTATCCTTTATAGGTACCATCGCCTTACTGTTAGTAGCAGGTGGCATATTTGTACACAACATCGGTTTTTTACATGGCGTATTACCCCAATTACCTTCCATCCTAACTGAATTTTTAATAGGACTTGTATTTGGTGGAATTGTTTTGGGAATTGTAACCCTGTTCAAAAAGATTATTGGCAAAAAGTAAGCAGCAATTGAATACATTTTAGCCGCATACATAATTTAAAAACAAGGAGAGCATCAGTCGAAAGGCTGGTGTTTTTTTTATGCTTTTTTTAGGAGCAGAACATTTTTAATTTTTCAACACGAGTTGTCCCGCTGTCCACAGTATCTTTTTATAAACGCAACCCTATCGGGTTACATTTATAAAAAGGATACTTGCTCCCATCGGGGCTATTTGACCACGCGTTTTTTTCATAATAAAATTTTGAAAAAAGTGTTTTATTAAAGTTAGATTGTGTTATAAATCATATTAGAATAAAAAAGTTGACTACTAATTTGTAAGAAAATTTTAATATATTTGAGAAAATATAAAGCGAAACAAACCTTTGCCAATCTACTTATTTTTGGGTGTATATAAGAAGGTCTATTTCTTCTATATGCAAGTTAGCAGCCATTATCAACCAAACTGCAATAAATAAAACAATCAAATGAATCAAAACTGGATTAATTTTTTGGTTAAAGTAAATGAGATAATTGAATCACATACCAACACTGATTTGTTATTTTTTAGAGGTCATTCTAAAGGTTCTTGGAATTTAACTCCAACATTACTCCGAAATACAAGTGATCCGAAAAAACTAACATATTTAGAATCAACATTGTTTTATGATTTTATTTCTAACGGAGGTTCATTATTAGGCAAATTTGACAAGAAATCTTGGGAATTACTATTTTTAATGCAACATCATGGACTTCCTACTAGATTACTTGATTGGACAGAGAGTTTTGCTACGGCTTTATTCTTTGCGTTAGAAAGCGACGACATTGAAGAACCTGAAATATGGATACTTAATCCTTATAATTTAAATAAAAAAACCAAAGAAATAGGAGAAGTAATAATTAACCCTGATTTGGATTTAATTGACAGTTATTATGAAAGACATATAACTCAAGAGATTACTAATAAATACAAACTTCCCATTGCAATATATCCGTTAAGACAAAACCAAAGGTTATTTAGTCAAAGAGGACTTTTTACGCTACACGGAGAATCATTAGAACCTCTTGAAAAGCTAGCTCCTAAATGTGTACATCGGTTAAAAATACCTGTCGACTCATTAGATGATGCCAGAAAATTTTTGGAGCTCGCAGGTGTCAATTCATACTCAATATTTAACGATTTAGAGTCTCTCGGAAGACATTTAAAGAAACGATTAAACTTTAAATCATAACGGCTGCTAACAGCCGTTTCTAGCAATTGCGAATTTTGTGGTAAGTTCACGTTTACGTTTCACAAGAATTTTTATCTTTAACAAACAATAATCAGTTCAGAAGTTCGCAACTGACGAGAAGCGACAGAACGTTAACATTACGCTTTCCACAAGAATAACTAATCGTTGTATATGAACTCAGAATTAAATAGAATCGTTGAATTAGAAGAAAAAAAAGAGTTTGATTTAGCTTTCAAATCTTACGAAAATTTATACGCTACAAATAGCGATGATTTTGATGTTTGGAAGCACTTTTACTTTTTTCTTTGGATTATTATCGAAGATATGCCGAATGAGTTTATTGAAAAAATAAATAGAGAAAACCGTTTGCAGAAAATGTTTGTTGAAGGAAAAGCAAATTTTGACGGTAATGCCGAATTTAATTTTATTGTTGGATATACAATGTCAATCTTTCCATATGAATTTGGAAATTATGAAGTTTATGAAAAACTAAGTAAAGAATTGATAACTAATGCCATTAACATCGATTCAGAAAATCCAATATATAAAATGGCTTATTTTGGTGATTTACAAGATAAGCCTTCAGAATATGAAGAATTGAAATTAAAATCTTTGGCAATAATTTTGAAAAAATATAATGGAATCGGGTTATTAAATAAATATTTTAGACAAGTATTAAACAGAGTGAAAAAATAAGTCCGGAGTCGTCATGAGGAAACCCAAATAAGAAATATCCGCAGATTATTTAAAACCTAAAAACCGCTCCTGAACAAACAAAAACAAGCAGCTTATTGACAACTATCAAAAAGGACTCTTGACTATTATAATTTAAACTTCAACACAATAAATATGAAAACATTTAAACCAACCCATACATTATTGACTGTTTTAGTCACTTTGTTTATATTTTCCTTTAGTACAAATACTGTAGCTCAGGAGAAAATTCAAATGGTACGATTGGCAAAAATTAAAGTTGATCCATTGCAATTGGACAAGTACAATAGTGCGCTAAAAGAACAAATGACTACTGCAGTTCGTCTTGAACCTGGTGTATTAACGTATTACGCCGTTGCAGACAAAACCGAACCATCACACATCACCATACTTGAAATATATGCTGATACAACGGCATACAAATCACACATAGAAACAACTCATTTTAAGAGATATAAGGAGACTGTTAAAGATATGGTCAAATCTTTGGAACTGGTAGATGTAACTCTAATTGGCTCGGCAAATAAAATGGATAAATAATCCGTAAAAAAACAACTCTTAGCGATACCGCTAATTGTGAAAAAAACCGCTCCAAATAAGTAAAGAATACGATACTAAAACAACTTGTATATTCGGTGAATTGGAATCATCACACCTTGCTTTAGCATCACATTTTTATCTGTAACACCCCAAACCGTAGTATCTACTATTTTTTTGGATTCGCTATCTTCAAAGAAAATTTTAATTTTTGAATGCTCTAAATTACCCAATGACAAAGCCCTATTGATATCGCTTATTCTCGTTTTTATTTCGTCCACATCGTCAAGAACATCTGTTGTCGGAAATTTAAGAAGAGCGATGTCTTCTTTATCGATGATTTTGAATTCTTCTGTCATAATTGTAAAATTTAATGAATTATAAATTACACTATTGTAGCAGAGCAAAAACTTAACCTGTTTTGTTAACTATAATACAAGATACAAAAATAAAACCTCCAGATTTTCTTAATGCCAATTTTATATTAATTTTTCTCCGGCACAAAGTATTGCTCGTATCGGCAATTATTCGCTATACCCTTTAGATAACTTCTCCCAACTTCATTGAAGTTCTTAAAACATAATAGGTCCAAAGATTATTTAAAACCTAAAAAACACATTACCCCTATTTTCTACTCTTTATAAAATTCACTATTTTTGCAGTCTAAAATTTTAGTCATGCCAAACAAGAAATACAAAATAGCGGTCATTCAATTGAATCTTAATGATATTGCCGAAAACAACTTGAAAAAATGTATCAGTTGGGTTCGTGATGCCGCCAACCTTGGTGCCGAAGTGATTTCGTTGCCGGAATTATACAGCAGTCATTATTTTTGTCAAAGCGAAGATGTAGATAATTTTGCTTTGGCAGAACCATTGTACAGTACTTCGTTTATTGCTTTTAGCGCTTTGGCAAAAGAATTAGGTGTGGTGATTATTGTTCCTTTCTTCGAAAAAAGAATGGCTGGAATTTACCATAATAGTGCATACATCATTGACACAGACGGTTCAGAAGCAGGATTGTATCGTAAAATGCACATTCCGGACGATCCTCATTTTTATGAAAAATTCTATTTTACTCCTGGAGATTTGGGTTTCAAAACAATTCCAACTAAAAAAGGAAAAATAGGAACCTTAATTTGTTGGGATCAATGGTATCCTGAAGCAGCTCGTTTGACTGCTTTACAAGGTGCTGAAGTGTTGTTTTACCCAACAGCAATTGGATGGCATCCACAAGAAAAAGAGCAATACGGTGAAAACCAACATGGCGCTTGGATGAGTGTCATGAAAGGTCACGCAGTTGCGAATGGTGTTTATGTTGCTGCAGCAAATAGAATTGGTTTAGAACAATACTTGCCTGATACGGCGGGAATTCAGTTTTGGGGATCTTCGTTTATTGCGGGACCACAAGGCGAAATTTTGGCGCAAGCCTCACACGACAAAGAAGAAATCCTGATTGCCGAAGTAGACTTAGACTTACAAGAAAATGTACGTCAGAACTGGCCATTTTTCAGAGACAGAAGAATAGATGCTTTTGGTGATATTACTAAAAGAGCGATTGACTAAATTGTCTTTATATAATTAAAAAAATCCCTGCTGAGAAATAATTCTTAGCAGGGATTTTTATTTAAAAAACAAACCTCTAATTCAAATCTGGTTGGAATATTTTAACCACACCATCCCCTTCACTACTTACCACGACTAAACTTCTTTTGGTAGGACTTTTGGAAGCTGGAATAAAAAGCAATCCTTCTGGAGCATCACCGGTTTTAAAAGTCTGTAAAAATTTTGGAGCAGCTGGATTCGTAACATCATACACCATAACGGCATCCACTCTCTCCAATCCAACAAAAAGAATCGTTTTATCGCCCATTTTAGTAACCACAACTGATTCTGGTTCTACTGATTTATCATCACTTCTGGTGTCATCATACACACCAAATTCTTGTGCTTTCTTGTCTAATTCATTTTTACTGTCGAATACCATTTCCCCTGTATTTCCATTCCAAATGGAGAAAGAACGGGCTCCAAAAGAAACTAATTCATCAAAATCACCATCGCCGTCCGTATCACCCATTTTGGTATTGATATTCAATCTTCCCATGCTTGCCTCAACTTTTAAAGCAGCCGCGTTTGGAAATGCAATTGGATCCAAAATAACAGACGAACTGCTAATTCTTTTTACATCAACAAAAGCAGAATATTCTCTGGCATCACCTTCATTTGCAGTAACAAAATAAGGGATTTTATTAATTTCAAAACTACTGATAGCATCCGGTTGAAACATTCCTTTCGCTTTCCATGTATTAGCCAAAACACCACCATCTTTATCGCTGATATCTATAGCATTTTCGGCAAGATTGTAATCTTTGTAGCCTAATGGAAATACATTTGTGATTGTTTTAGTTGCCAAATCAATTTTAGCCACTCCATTATTCTCCTGTAAAGTCACCCAAGCCGTTTTTGAATCAGCAGAAATCGTGATATATTCCGGTTCAATATCGGAAGCGAAATTATTTGTTGGACTTGCAATTCGGAATCCTTTTGTTTTCAACGTACTCAATTGACTGCTAAAACTTCCGAAATTTAAAGTCGTCACCGCATAATTATTGTTGACCGCAATAATAGAAACAGAACCATCCGGATCTATCGAATACGTATCATTTGGCTCTCCTTCATTAGCGGTCATGATATAATTCCCATCAGGAGAAAATGTAATCATGTCGGGCAAAGCACCAACCGTAATTTCTTTGATTACACTGTAATTAGCTGTATCAAAAACAACCACTTTTCCTGCATCTTGTTTATTTGGTTTTGCTTCTAATGCCACTGCTAACTTTCCATTATAGGTAGCAACACTGTTTGAAGCTCCGTTAAATGGGGTTAAATCAATACTTGTTAGAAAAACCGGACTGGATGGATTAGACAAATCAATAACATCAATTCTGTTTGTATTACTGTTGTTTACGGTAAATAACTTTTTAGAAACTTCATCATACGCGCTTATTTCAGCAGCTCCGGCACCACCAATCGTAATGGAACCAATTTCTTTGAAAGTGGCTACATTTTCATTCACAACTAACTCTGGAGAATCCTCCTTGTTAGAGTCATTTTCGCAACTTGAAAATATCATAATTGCCGCGAGTAGTGTAATACCATATTTTTTCATAACTGTAATTTTTAAATTTTTTCAAAAATAACTAGCTGAAACCCGACTAGAATTAACTAAATATTATATAATCATTACCAAAACTATTCTTATAAATTTATGAGTTGGCAAAAATGAATGGTTGCTAACTATTTTAAAATCCTACTGAATGTTTATATTTGCAGTCTTTAAAATTAGAAACGCTGTATGACTACAAATAATAGAAGATTTCCTGCCGAATGGGAAAAACAACAAGGGATTTTACTGTGTTTTCCTCACAACGGTAAGGATTGGCCAGGGAAATACGAAGCAGTTCAATGGGCTTTTGTGGAGTTCATTAAAAAAGTGGCTACTTTCGAACAAGTCTTTTTAGTTGTTGCCGATGATAACCAAAAAGATAAAGTCAATACGATGCTGGAAACAGCTCATGTTGTGCTAACAAATGTTTCCTACATCATTCATAAAACCAATAGAAGTTGGATGCGTGATTCAGGTCCGATAATCGTTAAAAACGGAACCGAAAGAGAAGCGTTAAACTTTAATTTTAATGGTTGGGCAAAATATAAAAACATTCAGTTGGACAAGTTTGTTCCTGCGAAAGTGGGCGAATTTCTAAATATTCCTGTGACTCAGGTCATGTACAAAGGAAAACCGGTAATTGTAGAAGGTGGTGCTATTGATACCAATGGACGCGGTACTTTACTGACTTCCGAAGAATGTTTGATGCATCCTGATATTCAGGTTCGGAATCCAAATTTCACCAAAGCAGATTACGAAGCCGTTTTCAAGGAATACCTTGGAATTACGAATGTGATTTGGTTAGGCGATGGAATTGAAGGTGATGATACACACGGTCATATTGATGATTTATGCCGATTTGTAAACGAAGATACAATTGTGACTATTGTGGAAACTGATCCAACGGATAATAACTACAAACCATTACAAGACAATTTAAAACGCTTGCAAAACGCCAAACTGGAAAATGGTAAATCTCCAGTAATTGTAGTTCTACCAATGCCAAAACGCTTGGAATTTGACGGCTTGCGATTGCCAGCGAGTTATGCCAATTTCTTGATTTTAAACAATTGTGTTTTGGTCCCTACTTTTAACGACAGTAACGACAGAGTAGCTTTAAACATACTTTCAGAATGTTTTCCAGATAGAGAAATCATTGGGATTAGCGCTACTGATTTTATTTGGGGTTTTGGAACATTACATTGCCTAAGTCAGCAAATTCCAGAGTAAATTTAGAATAGAAAATAGAGTAAATAAAAAAAAGACTTGTAGCATTAATTGCTACAAGTCTTTTTTATTTTATTAAAACCAAAATACTATTTGTCTTTGGTAAATGGTATTTTTTGTCCTTCAGGTATCAACATATCAAATCCGTTTAGGCTGTCATTAAATTCAAATTTAAGTCCTGCTTGTTTCGATTCGAAACTGTTTTTCCCAATTGGTTCCACCGTAAAACTTGGATAATTAGTTATCAAAACATTTAGTACCCCGTTTTTCTCTGAAAAAGTAATTTTTAGCGGCGCCATTTTAGTTGAATACGTTCCTAAATAACCATCC
Source organism: Flavobacterium sp. 120 (assembly GCF_003633605.1). Classification (NCBI taxonomy): domain Bacteria; kingdom Pseudomonadati; phylum Bacteroidota; class Flavobacteriia; order Flavobacteriales; family Flavobacteriaceae; genus Flavobacterium; species Flavobacterium sp. 120. The sequence continues at coordinate 2,058,044 of NZ_RBKZ01000001.1, forward strand.
AGAATAACATCTTTTTCAATCAAACCTTTGCTTGCTGTCCAAGAGTTGTTTGCTGTATTTGTATCTGGTAAAACATGATCCGGATCCAGTGTGATGCTTTCAATTTCTTCTGTCGAATTGTGTTTGAATGACCACGCTTTGTTTCTTTGCCAAACTTCAACCGGCAATTTAACACGTGTTGTTTTTCCGCTTTTCGTTTTTACGTCTAAACTTACTGGCATAGCCATTTTTTCGAAGTTTTCAATCGAAATCACAACTCCTTGTTTAGGATCGTTTTTCACATATTTTATCGAATTAATTCCTTGGTCTAATCGCCAATTGTATTGGAACCAACCTCTCCAAAACCAACTCAAATCTTCCCCTGCAACATTTTCGATTGTTCTAAAGAAATCGTCCGGTTGCGGATGTTTGTATGCCCAACGCTCTACATAAGTTTTCAAAGCTAAATCGAAACGCTCCGGTCCAAGAACTTGTTCACGCAAAATCACTAATCCAGAACTTGGTTTTGAATACGCCAAAAGACCAATATTAGCTTCTTTCATGTTGTCTGGAGAACTCATTATGGTTTCAAGATTCGGACTTGTATACACTTCAGCTCTTTGATGCATATCAACCGGCTTATCTTTGTACTCGCCATTATTAAAATCTACTGAACTCAATGAATTAATAAAAGTATTAAAACCTTCATCCATCCAAGCAAACATTCTTTCGTTTGAACCAACAATCATAGGAAACCAAATGTGTCCGAATTCATGATCTGTAACGCCCCATAAATCTTCTCCTTTGGATTCCCAGCTACAAAAAACAATTCCTGGATATTCCATTCCGCCTTCGTTTCCGGCAACATTTGTAGCCACTGGATACGGATATTCCAACCATCTTTTAGAATAATTTTCTATGGAAGCTTTTGTATATTCTGTTGAACGTCCCCAAGCGGCATCACCTGCACTTTCTACAGGATAAACTGAGATAGCCAATGATTTCTTTCCGCTTGGTAAATTGATTTTTGCTGCGTCTAAAATAAATGCCGCTGATGATGACCAAGAAAAATCTCGGGCATTTTTGATTTTATAATTCCAAGTTTTAGTAGCTGTAGCAACTGTTTTTGATGAATTTTCAACTTCGGCAGCAGTACGGATAAAAACCGTTTTATCACTTTGTTTAGCTTCTGCCAATCTGTTTTGTTCTACAGTAGAATAAACCGCTGTAGGATTTAGTAATTCACCAGAAGCTACCACAATATGATTGGATGGCGCTGTAATGCTCACATCAAAATCACCGTATTCCAAGTAAAATTCAGAAGCTCCTAAATACGGATTAGTATTCCAGCCTCGTACATCATCATACACACACATACGCGGATACCACTGCGCTATGGTGAAAACTTTTCCGTTTTTAGTTTCCAATACTCCCATTCTGTCCGAACCTTCAAAAGGAGCTATAAAAGAAAAATCCATTTTAATTTTAACGGAACCGCCTTTAGCATTTAATTCCTGCGGAAGAAAAACCTGCATTCTGGTATCAGTAATTACATATTTTGCTTCTTTTTCAGTAGCTACACCTTTTACAGTAGTGATAACTTTCACCGATTTTATTTTATGACCGCCATCAAAAATTTGGCCTTGAGCCCCATTTCGACTACCAGTCAAAGGCACAACTGCATTTCCACGGGAATCTGCTTTGAACAAATTCTGGTCTAAGTTCATCCAAACAAAAGCCAATTTATCAGGACTGTTGTTCGTATACGTGATGATTCCTGTTCCGGAAATTTCATTGTTTTTTTCATCCAATTTTGCCGTTAATTTATAATCAGCACTGTTTTGCCAATATTCAGCTCCTGGCTGACCACTAGCTGAACGCGTGCTTGTTCCATTCTTTGAATAAAAAAATGGAGCAAAAGCATCATGATAATCATACTTTGAGATTGGGTTACTTGATACATTTACAGGGGTTTGTTGCGCCCAAGTAGACGTAACTCCTAATAATAAAGCCAAATGTAGCATGACTCTGAAGCGACTGTTTTTCATTTTTCTTATAGTTTATATCACAAATTAATGAAAAAAAAGAGGATTTTAAACTATTTTAAAAGGATAGATTCCATTTTAAATAAATAAAATCCAGCTTAAACGTCATCAGAATTAAAAATTATAAAATATATTTACCATACAAAATCAATTTTTAAATTAACGAAGAACAATTTTGACTACTTTAATAAAAAACTCCGTTCTAACCGCTGAAATCAAACATTTCGGTGCCGAATTAATTTCCTTAAAAACAAATCTGAATAAAGAATACATTTGGGAAGGAAATCCTGATTTTTGGGGCAAGCACTCTCCTATTTTGTTTCCAATTGTTGGAACATTAAAAAACAATTCCTTTCATCATAATGGAATGGAATATCATTTGTCTCGACATGGATTTGCCAGAAACATGGAGTTTGAATTAACTGATGCAACAGAAAATAGTGCTACTTTCTCCATACAATCTTCTGACGAGACCTTAAAAGTATATCCTTTTGAATTTGAATTACAACTGATTTACACATTAGACAAAAACAATTTATTCATTGCATATAAAGTCATTAACAAAGGAAAATCTACGATGCCATTTGCTATTGGAGCGCATCCCGCTTTTGCTTTACCAAATCAATTCGAAAATTATGCTATTGCTTTTGAAAAAGAAGAACCGCTGGAATATTATCTTTTGGAGGATGATTTAATTTCAAATAATACGAAGCAATTAGAAGTACATAATAAACAGATTCCACTAACGTATGACTTATTCGAAAACGACGCTTTAATTTTCAAAACATTGCAATCTGATTCATTGACGATTTTAGAGAATGAAAATCCAATTTTGAGAGTACATTTTAAAGATTTTCCAAGTTTAGGAATTTGGACCAAAATGAATGCACCCTTTCTTTGTATCGAACCTTGGTTTGGTTATTCGGATACCAATGAGAATTCCGGAAATCTATTGGAGAAAGAAGGTATTCAAATTTTAAAAGCCGATGAAACTTTCCATTCAAAATTCAGTATCGAAGTCCTTTAATTAAAAAAATAAAATATGTTAACTATAAATTTCAGTCCATTCCCAAATTTAGAAACTGAACGTTTGCTTTTAAGAAGAGTGGATTCTAATGATGTAAAGGAGATTTTCGCATTGCGATCTAATCCCGAAACGATGAAATATATTCCAAGACCTTTAGTGAAAACTGATGAAGACGCCTTGGAACATATTGCAATGATTGATACTAAAATAGAAACTAATGAAGGTATAAATTGGGCGATTACGTTGAAAGACAATCCAAAATTAATTGGAATAATTGGTCATTACAGAATAAAACCAGAACATTATCGAGCCGAAATTGGATATATGTTACTTCCAGAATACAATGGAAAAGGAATTATTTCAGAAGCGGTGAGCGAAGCTGTAAATTATGGTTTTAAAATAATGAAATTGCATTCTATTGAAGCAATTATAGCTCCTGAAAATCATGGATCTGCAAAAGTTTTAGAAAAAAATGGCTTTGTTAAAGAAGCACATTTAAAAGAAAATGAATTTTTTGAAGGACGATTTTTGGATACCGTTATTTATTCTATTTTAAACAAATAGTCTTTAATGATATCTTATTTTATAACGTTAAAATACGTTTAAACTGACAATATTTACTTTAAACATAAAAGACAATCAAACATTAATAGCTATATTTGTCGCTGTTTTTAGTCAACTTTTGACCAAAAAAAGTAGAATCCACTCTTTATGAAAAAATTATTTATTGCCACATTTCTGTTCTTTTCGTTTTTATCACAAAGTCAAACTTACATAAAAGCAAATGCTTTTACTACTTTATTGACAGTTCCAAATGTTGGTATTGAAACCAGTATTGGAGAAAAATCAACTTTACAATTTGATGTTTTAGCATCTTTTTGGAAATCAGTAAATGGCAATCCTAGAGAATTTTATACCTTCACACCAGAATACAGATATCATTTTAAAGAGAAATACAATGGTTTTTATGCAGGTGTGCATATTGGTGCTAGTATTTTTAATTTTCAAAAATGGAATTATATAAACACTGACAACTATGAAAAAGGTTTTGGATATTTCATAGGTTCAACTATTGGATATCAAGTAAAAATCAATGATAAATTTATGATTGATTGTTATCTAGGTGGCGGTTGGCATCAAGGTTTTTACAAAGGCTACTTAATAAGTACAGGTGAACGTTATGATGGGGCAAAAGACTACAATAAAAGTGGTGAATGGTTGCCTTATAGAGGTGGAATTATGGTTTCTTATAAGCTCAACTAGATTTATTTGGGGAATTTAGCTACTGATTTTATATATAAATCTTCCACTTGTTTTCTTGCCCAATCCGTTTTTCTCAAAAAAGTCAAACTGGATTTTATACTTGGATTATCTGTAAAACATTTAATTTTTACTAATTCTCCAAGAGTATCGAACCCATAATAATCAACTAATTGTTCTACGATTTTTTGAAGCGTAATTCCGTGAAGCGGGTCTTTCGATTTTGAGTTTTCCATTTTGCAAATATATAAAATCGGTAAATACTAATTTTTAAATTTATTCATATGAAAAAGTATCTATTAATAATCGCTCTATTTGTTTTACAGATTAGTTTTGGACAACAAAGCACAACTACTTATTACTTCATACGCCACGCTGAAAAAGTTGATAATTCTCAAAATCCTGATTTATCAGAAATTGGTCTTCAAAGAGCTAATCTTTGGAGTAAAATATTCTCAGAAGTTGGTTTTGATGAAATCTACTCAACGGATTATAAAAGAACAACACAAACCGCAAGTCCTACTGCTACAGCCAAGAATATCCAAATTAAACTATACAATCCTAAAACAGTAGTAATAGAATCTTTCAAAAAAGAAACGCTCGGCAAAAAAGTTTTGATTGTAGGCCATAGTAACACCACACCTAATTTTGTTAATCAAATTATTAATCAAAAGATATATGCAGATATAGAAGATACACGTTTTGGTAATCTTTATATAGTAACTGTAAATGGTGATACAATTACTCACCAACTTCTGAAATTGCCATAAGTTATTGCTAAACCTTTAATTTTTGCTACATTTGCACCATGCTAAAAACAATAAACATATTAAACAAAAGAGCTCGATTTGACTATGAAATAATCGAAACTTTCACTGCTGGAATTGTTTTAGCCGGAACCGAAATCAAATCCATTCGATTAGGAAAAGCAAATATTACTGAAAGTTTTTGTGAATTTAGCAATAATGAACTTTTTGCGATAAATACTTACATTGAAGAGTATACTTTTGGTAATCAGTTTAACCACAAAGCCAGAAGCGAACGTAAATTACTTTTAAATAAAAGAGAGCTAAAAAGCTTAGCAAGAAGCGTTCAAGCAAAAGGATTAACAATAATTCCTTTGAAATTGTTTACCAATGAAAAAGGAATGGCTAAACTACAAATCGGTCTTTGTAAAGGGAAAAAAACCTATGACAAGCGTGAATCTCTTAAAGAACAAGATACCAAACGCGATCTAGACAGAATCAAAAAATCATTTTAAATTAAAAAAATATTGAAATAAAATATTTTTCCTTTTAAAAATGACTAAATTTGTCAAGACAATAAAAAACATTTTTAAGAAATGAAAACACTACTCAAAAACGCAAGAGAACAAAAAGGACTCAAAACCAGAGAAGTGGCTCAACTTTTAGGAATTGACCAAGCCTTAATAAGTAAATTTGAAAGCGGGGCCAGAAAACCTACCAGAGAACAAGTTGTAAAACTAGCATCATTGCTGGAGATAGATTTAGAAACAATAATGGTCGTTTGGCTTAAAGAAAAAATTCTTTATGAAATTGGCGAAGACGAATTTGCATTAAAAGCATTATTGGTTGCAGAAGAAGAAATTAGATATCAAAGGAAACCTTCCAAGAAAAAATTATCTACTACACTTCAGAAAATTTTAGATGAAATAGATACTCTGAAGATAAAACTAGATGGATTTCGTCAATTTGACAGCTATCGCATTGCACAAGCTTTAGAGCTAGAATATACTTTTGAAAGTAACCGTATCGAAGGAAATACCATGACTTTGCGTGAAACAGATTTGGTTATCAATGAAGGTTTAACTATTTCTGGGAAAAGTATGCGGGAACACCTTGAAGTAATAAATCATCAAGAAGCGATTGCCTACATCAAAGATTTAATGCAAAGAAATAGTTCCATAAATGAACGTGAAATATTATCCATTCATAATCTTATTTTGAGAGGGATTCACCCTGAAGATGCAGGTCGGTATAGAAAAGTGCAGGTGATGATTCAAGGAAGCAGCCATATGCCACCGCAACCGTTTCTGGTTGCCAAAGAAATGGAAGATTTTTTTATTTGGTATGAAAGCAATAAATCAATCCTTCATCCTATTATATTGGCGGCTGAAATACACGAACGATTAGTCACGATTCATCCATTTATTGATGGAAATGGCAGAACTTCGCGTTTGGTCATGAACTTGGTTTTATTACAGCACGGCTACATTATTGCTAATATAAAAGGTGATTATGATAGTAGAATGCAATATTACCAAGCATTGGAAACAGCTCAAACTAAAAATAATAAAGAAGATTTTTTATTGTTCATTGCGCAAATGGAAAAAGAAAGCTTAGAACGATATTTAAACATTATTGGTCAATAAAAAACCCGTCTCGTTATTTAAGCGAGACGGGTTTCTGTTTTAATTTTTATCTTCTAATAAAGGAACGAATCGAAATTCACCAAACTCATGTTTTTCGAATTGTGTTTCATTTTTTCTGATTAGTAAAGTCATAATTTGTACCTCTTCCCCTAATGGAATAACCAGTCTTCCCCCTATTTTTAGCTGTGCCATCAAAGGCTGGGGAATAAACGGAGCACCAGCAGTAACAATAATACTATCAAAAGGTGCATAACCTGGTAATCCTTTATAACCATCTCCAAAAGAGAGATGTTTAGGACGGATACTCAATTTTGGAAATAATACAGAAGTTTGCTTGAACAATTCTTTCTGTCTTTCAACACTAAAAACCTTGGCTCCTAACATGCATAAAACTGCTGTTTGATATCCTGAACCTGTTCCTATTTCTAAAATTTTATGTTCTTTTTTTACTTCTAATAATTGGGATTGAAAAGCTACAGTGTAGGGTTGTGATATCGTTTGACCAGCTCCAATGGGAAATGCTTTATCTTGATAGGCATAATCTTCAAAACTGGAATTTAAAAATAAATGTCTTGGAATCTTTTTTATCGCATCCAAAACACTTTTATCAGTAATCCCTTTTTGCTCTAAAACGCTTACTAATTGATTCCGAAGTCCTTGATGCTTGGCTGTGTCTTTCAAAATTTATTATTTTATTTTGGTAAAAATAGAAAAGAATTTCTGAATTCAAATGTTGGATTTTAAATTTTAAATTAACTGAATAATTGTCCCACATCAATAATAGATTAATCATTTTATTGCTATTTTTGTAAAAATTACATCGTTATGCTGAAAATTGGAGTATTAGGTGCTGGTCATCTAGGAAAAATACATTTGCGTTTATTACAACAATCTGATAAATATGAATTAGTTGGTTTTTATGACCCAAATCAAGAGAATGCCGAGAAGGTTTCTAAAGAATTTGGATATAAACATTTTAGCACAATTGCAACTCTTATTCATGCAGTTGATGTAATTGACATTGTAACACCAACTCTTTCTCACTACAAATGTGCTAAAGTAGCCATCAAATCCGGCAAGCATGTTTTTATTGAAAAACCCATTTCAAATACGGTTGAAGAAGCCGAAGAAATTATCGCTTTGGCAAAAGAATACAATGTAAAAGGTCAAGTTGGACATGTGGAGCGTTTCAATCCAGCCTTCATTGCTACCAAAAACATGATTGAAAATCCCATGTTTATAGAAACCCATCGTCTTGCTGAATTTAATCCTCGTGGAACCGATGTTCCCGTAGTCTTGGATTTGATGATTCATGATATTGATGCTATTTTGAGCGTTGTAAAATCTAAAGTGAAAAATATAAATGCCAGTGGCGTTTCGGTTATCAGTGATACACCGGATATTGCCAATGCAAGAATACAATTCGAAAACGGTTGTGTTGCCAATTTAACGGCGAGCAGAATTTCTATGAAAAACATGCGTAAATCTCGTTTTTTCCAAAAAGACGCTTATATCTCGGTGGATTTCTTAGAAAAGAAATGTGAAGTGGTAAAAATGAAAGATGCCCCTGAAGTTCCCGGCGATTTCGATATGATTTTACAAAATGCCGAAGGTGTAAAAAAACAAATCTACTTCTCTAATCCAGATGTAGAACAAAACAACGCAATTCTTGATGAATTAGAATCATTTGCAGATGCTATAATCAATGATACAGAACCTGTGGTAACATTGGAGCAAGCAACTGAAGCCTTAAGAGTGGCGTATCAAATTATAAATTGTTTTAAAAAGTAAATAAAATTTGTTTAAAGTTTAAGGTTTAAAGTTGCTCGAGAGAACTTTAAACTTTAAACTTTAAACTTTTAAACTTTAAAATAAAAATATGAAAACAATAGCCGTAATCGGAGCAGGAACAATGGGGAATGGAATCGCCCACACCTTTGCACAAAGTGGTTTTACCGTAAAATTAATAGATGTTTCAGAGAAATCTTTGGATAAAGGAATGGCAACTATCGCCGCAAATTTAGACCGAATGATTGCAAAAGGTAGCATCACCCAAGAAGATAAAGCCAAAACGATTACCAATATTATCACGTACACAGATATCAAAGATGGTGTTGTAGGTGTAGATTTAGTGGTTGAAGCTGCAACTGAAAATGTAGAACTAAAACTAAATATCTTCAAACAATTAAACGAGGCTTGTTCTCACAATACGATTCTAGCAACCAATACTTCTTCGATTTCAATTACTCAAATTGGAGCAGTTGTGGCACATCCAGAACGTGTTATCGGTATGCATTTTATGAATCCGGTGCCAATTATGAAATTGGTGGAAATCATCCGCGGTTACAACACTAGCGATGAAGTGACTAAAATCATCATGAATCTTTCTGAGAAATTAGGAAAAACTCCTGTTGAAGTAAACGATTATCCTGGTTTTGTTGCCAATAGAATTTTGATGCCAATGATTAACGAAGCTATCGAAACATTATACAATAAAGTGGCGGGCGTTTATGAAATTGACACAGTTATGAAACTTGGTATGGGTCACCCAATGGGACCTTTACAATTAGCAGATTTTATTGGTCTTGATGTATGTTTAGCCATTTTAAATGTAATGTACGACGGTTTCAAAAATCCAAAATATGCTCCTTGCCCATTATTGGTAAATATGGTTCGTGCAGGAAAAATGGGTGTAAAATCCGGTGAAGGTTTCTACGATTATTCTGAAAGCAAAAAAGCAGAGAAAATTTCTAAACAATTTATATAGTCTCTATGTTTAAAAGTCGAGAGTCTGAAGTTAATTACTTTAAACTCTCGACTTTTGGCTTTTGACTTTTGACATAATTATGGCTAAAATAGTTCCTTTCAAAGCAGTTCGTCCTACTCGTGATAAGGTTTGCCTTGTTACTTGCCGTTCTTATGAAGAATATGTAAATGCTGAATTAGCGGCGCAATTGGATTTCAATCCGTTGTCTTTTTTGCATATTCTAAAACCCGCTTATACCAATCAGGAAAGCGTTTCTTTTGAAAAAAGATACCGACAAGTACATCAAAAATACGAGGATTTCAAAAATGAAATCATTTTAGTAAAAGATAAAAAACCTGCTATTTATATTCATAAGATTGTTACCAAAACACATTCATTCACAGGAATTATTGCGGGAACAAGTGTGGCAGATTATTGTAATAAAATCATCAAAAAACATGAAGATATTATTGCTTTCAGAGTCCGATTACTCAAAGACTACATGAAATATTCAGAGTTTAATACAGAACCGGTTTTAATGACCTATCCTGATAATAAAACAATCGAAAACTGGATTTTTAATTGTACCCAAAAATTAGCTGATTTTGAATTTTCAACTACAAAAAAAGAGATTCATTATTTGTGGAAAATTGAAGATGCATTAGAAATTAATTGGTTACAAAATATATTTAAAAAGACCGATAATCTTTACATTGCTGACGGTCATCATCGTACTGAAGCACTCAAATTACTATCCGAGGAAAATGATGATCCAGAAAACACCGCAAAAAATCACATTCTGAGCTATTTGATTTCCGAAAATAATGTCAAAATATATGAATTCAATCGTTTAGTAAAAGATTTAAACGGTTTTTCAAAAGAAGATTTCTTAAAGGAGTTAGAAAAGAATTTTATTCTTGAAAATAAATTTCAGCAACCATTTCAGCCTTCTCAAAAACATCAATTCGGAATGTATCTGGACAATGCGTTTTATAGCTTAATTTTACGGAAAGAAAATGAAGTTTTCCAGACAGCTTTGGATAGTTTAGACACACAAATTTTATACAAAAAAGTGTTGTTGCCTATTCTAGCCATTGAGGATTTACGCAATGATGAGCGAATAGAATACCTTTCAGGAAAACAATCAGTATTGGAAGTAAAGAACAAAATTGATCAAGGAGAATTTGAAATCGGTTTTATACTATTCCCCTCAAACATTGGAGAAATAAAAGCCTTGGCAGATGCCAATTTAATAATGCCTCCAAAAAGTACATATATTGAACCAAAATTTAGAAGCGGATTAGTCGTTTATGAACTTTAGGTTTTAGTAACGCTTTAAAATCAAAATATTAAAATGTCAATAAAAAATAATTTACTCCAAATAAAATCCACTTTACCGGAACATGTAACCTTGGTTGCGGTTTCAAAAACTAAACCAGTTTCGGATTTAATGGAAGCCTATGAAGCCGGTCAACGCATTTTTGGAGAAAACAAAATCCAGGAAATGTCCGAAAAATGGGAACAAATGCCCAAAGACATTCAATGGCACATGATAGGTCACGTTCAAACAAATAAAGTCAAATTTATGGCACAATTTGTGAGCTTGATTCATGGCGTCGATAGTTTGAAATTACTACAGGAAATCAACAAACAAGCACTAAAACACAACAGAATTATTGATTGTTTATTACAAATGCATATTGCCGAAGAAGAAACTAAATTTGGTCTTGACGAGCAAGAACTGGCTTCACTCCTATCCTCAAGTGAATTCGAGGAAATGAAAAATATTCGAATTGTTGGACTAATGGGAATGGCAACTTTTACAGACAATAAAGATCAAATCAAGAAAGAATTCTCTCATTTGAAATCGATTTTTGATCAACTCACAATTCATAATTCACAATTTACCATTCTTTCTATGGGAATGTCCGGCGATTATCAACTTGCAATTGAATGCGGAAGCACCATGGTTCGAATTGGAAGTAGTATCTTTGGAGGAAGATAATTTGATTTTTGATTTCAGATTAACGATTTTTAATTTCAGATGTTTCGTAACTTGAGACATTAAACATTAAACAAAAAATTTGTACGCAATACTAGACATAGAAACCACTGGAGGACAATTCAACGAAGAAGGTATCACTGAAATCGCTATCTATAAATTTGATGGTCATGAGGTGGTGGATCAATTTATCAGTTTGGTAAATCCTGAAATTCCAATTCAGCCATTTGTAGTGAAACTTACTGGTATTAATAACGCCATGCTGCAATCGGCACCCAAGTTTTTTGAAGTTGCGAAACGCATCATCGAAATGACAAACGACTGTGTTATTGTAGCCCATAATGCCTCTTTTGATTACAGAATACTACGAACTGAATTCAGACGATTAGGATACGATTTTGAAGCACGAACGCTTTGTACGGTTGAATTATCAAAAAAACTATTGCCTGAGCAACCTTCCCATAGTTTAGGGAAATTGGTCCGTGCGCTTGGAATCCCAATGGCAGATAGACACAGAGCAAGTGGAGATGCTTTGGCGACAGTGAAATTATTTAAAATTCTTTTAGAAAAAGATTTAGAGAAAGAAATTGTAAAAGATTTTATTAAGCTGGAAATCGAAAAAGGGATTGCACCAAAATTACTGGATATTGTTTCTAGTTTACCCGCTAAAACAGGTATCTATTACATTCACAATGAAAAAGGAAATCTGATTTATATTGGCAAAAGCCGAAACATAAAAAAACGTGTCAACCAGCATTTTACGGGAACTTCCACAAAATGCAAGAAAATACAAGCCCAAGTTTTCACGGTAACCTATGATGAAACCGGAAGTGAATTGATTGCTTTATTGAAAGAAAGTGAAGAAATAAAAATCAACAAACCCATCCATAACAGAGCGCAGCGAAAAAGTATTTTCCAATTGGCTTTATACGCAGAAAAAGATAAAAATGGATATCTCAACCTAAAACTTCAAAAAGCGGATGGTAGAAAGAAAGAAATCACCTCATTTACTTCTTTACAAGAAGGCAAAAATGCGTTGTTCAGAATAACTTCCCATTATAATTTGTGCCAAAAACTTACCGGTTTATATGTTTCTAAAACAAACTGTTTTCAGTACAGCATAAAAGAATGTGACGGGGCTTGCATTGGCGAGGTTTCTGCCGAAGAATATAACGCAAGAGTTCAGGGATTTATAGATAAAAACAGTTTCGAAAATCAAAATATGGTATTGGTTGACCGAGGGAGAACTATCAATGAACGCAGTGCTGTTTTGATTGAAAACGGAATCTATAAAGGCTATGCTTTCTATGACTTAAATTATCAAATCAACAACATCGAAATTCTTAAAAACATTATCATCCCTATGCAAAACAATAGGGATGTACGCAATATTATTCAAGGTCATGTTCGAAAAAGCAAAACGTTGAAAATCGTAAAATTCTAATCGCATGCAAATAATTACAACATAATTATGCAAAGATTAAAGTCAAAATTTGACACTTTTAGACATAGAACTAATGTCGTAATTTACGGTACTAATACCGCTTCAGGAAGATTATTTGACCTTATTCTTTTAGGCGTTATTCTATTGAGTGTCATCATAGTTATGCTCGAAACAGTCAAAGGTTTTGATACAAAATACCATTATGAACTCATAGTATTAGAATGGATTATAACCATTTTCTTCACCTTAGAATACCTTCTTAGAATTATATCGATCAAAAAGCCATTGAAATACATCTTTAGTTTTTATGGAATAATTGATTTGATAGCAACATTACCCATGTATTTCTCTTTATTTATTGTTGGAACCAGCGTTTTAACCGTTGTCAGAGCTTTACGATTGTTGCGATTATTTAAGATTTTAAAACATCCAAAATTCTCAAGTCAATCCACACATCTAAAAGAAGCCTTAATTGCCAGCCGAGGAAAAATACTTATTTTCATTTATTTCATGTTAATCAGCAGCATCATAATAGGTTCTATAATGTACATCGTCGAAGGAAAAGAGGGGGGTTTCACCAGTATTCCCATCAGTATTTATTGGACCATCGTGACACTCACAACAGTAGGATATGGAGATATTTCGCCCATAACCCCGCTAGGACAGGCCATTGCCTCGATAGTAATGATTATGGGTTACGGCATCATTGCGGTTCCTACAGGAATTGTTTCTGCTGAATTTGCAAACAACAATCGCAAAAAACCAACAGAAGAAAGAATTGATCCGTGTGCTAATTGTGGTACCGAAGGACATGAACATAATGCAAAATACTGCTATCATTGCGGTAAGGATTTAAAATAATATTAATTTGAAGCAATTCCAGCTGTACACTTTAACTCCTCGTTATTCCAGTTGTTTTTCTAAGGCATAAAAGGAGCTTATCCCGAGACTTCGGGAGTCGCTCTTTTATACCAAGAAAAACTAACTTTCATAACTCCGGGGTTTTCGTTTCCATCTGGGCTAAAAAACATGAAATACTTAATCACCATTATCGGACCCACGGCCATAGGCAAAACTTCCTTGAGTATTGTATTAGCTAACTATTTTAAATGTGATATTATTTCCTGTGACAGCCGACAGTTTTTCAAGGAAATGACCATTGGAACAGCTGTACCAAACAAAGCCGAATTAGCAGCGGCTACCCATCATTTTATACAAAACAAATCCGTATTCGAGAATTATACTGTTGGTGATTTCGAGAAAGAAGCTATTGCTAAACTTGACGAATTATTTTTGACCAATGATTACGCCATTTTAGTTGGTGGTTCCGGATTATATGTTGATGCAATTCTAAAAGGTTTTGATGAATTTCCAGAAATAGACACTGCAGTTCGTAGTGAAATAAATACGAATTATGAAAAGCTGGGAATTGGATATTTGCAACAAAAACTCGAAGTTTTAGATCCAGATTATTATAAAAGCTTGACTATCGAAAATCCACAAACCTTGCAAAACCCACAACGAATGATGCGTTTCGTGGAAGTGTGTATTGGTACCGGGAAACCGTATTCTTCTTTTTTAAACCTGAAAAAAAGCAGCCGAAACTTCACTCCTATTTTAATTGGTCTTGAAGCTGACAGAAAAATCATTTACAACCGAATCAATCAACGCGTTGATATTATGATGAATGAAGGACTTCAGGCTGAAGCAAAAAAGTTATTCCCAAATAAAGAGTTGAATGCACTGCAAACCGTTGGTTACAGAGAATTATTCAGCTATTTTGACAGAGAAATTTCATTGGAATTTGCCATCGAAGAAATAAAGAAAAACACGCGACGATTTTCAAAACGACAATTGACTTGGTTCAAAAGAAATGAAAATACCAAATGGTTTGATTTTGAAACTCCTTATGAAACTATTGTGGATTACATCAATTCAAAAAAATAAAACAATACATCTTATATCTAAGAATACAAATTCATAATTCATAATTATTTATATGCCTATCTCTCCAAATTTCACTTCAGTTTTAAGCAAAGATTGGGAAATCAATTTTACACAATGCGCGCCAAATGGATTTTTAAAATACACTGATTTGTGTAATATCTTGCAGTTAACTGCTGCTGCACATTCAGAAACTGGTGGCATTAGTTTTACTGATATGCAGGAGTTCGACCAAGCATGGGTTTTGAGCAGAATGCGTGTTGAAGTCACTAAATTACCAAAATGGGGAGATACTGTAACCGTAAAAACCTGGATCAATTCCTTAGAAAACTCACGTTCAGTACGAGCACTTGAAATGCACGTAAATGGAGAAAAAATTGTGGGTTCTGAGACTTTCTGGGCTGTATTTAACACTAAAAAACGTCGTCCGGAAGGATTGGCTTTGCCGTTTGAACATTTTGAATTATATCCCGAAAAAAGAGCTACGCTAGAGGGTTTTTCTAAAATCAATTTCAACCATGAGAAAGAAATAGTTTTCGAAAAAAGTGTGTTTTTATCTGATTTAGACATTGTGAATCATGTCAATAATGTCAAATATCTGGAATGGTGCTTGGATTTGGTAGATGAACAATTAATCCTGAATCAAAAAATTAAAAGTTTTGAAATGAATTTCTTAAAGGAATTATCATTAAAAGATAAAGTGATTATTCATGAAAGCATTTCTGAAAGTGAAACTGTTTTTAGTATTACAAAAGAAGACAAAACGAGTTTTGCTTTACAATTGAACTGGAAATAGAACACCTACTTTTGCTCCAAAAAAAAAGCCTCAATTTCTTGAGGCTTATATCTATTTATTCTGCTACTTTATTCTTAACCACTAATCTGAATCCTTCTCCGTGGATGTTTAAAATTTCAACATCTTCATCAAGTTTCAAATATTTTCTCAACTTAGCGATGTACACATCCATACTTCTTGAAGTAAAATAGTTATCATCTCTCCAAATTTTTGTCAAGGCCAATTCTCTTGGCATCAAGTCATTTTCGTGAAGAATCAACATTTTCAATAATTCATTTTCTTTTGGAGATAACTTTATTGGTTCATCATTATTAAAAGTTAAAAAACGAAGTTTTGAATTCAAATGAAATTTACCAATATTAAATTCAAATTGTACTTGTTCTGCTTTAGTATCCGATGATTTTCTTTGGATTATTGCCTTGATTTTCATCAACAATACTTCAGAATCAAAAGGTTTATTCAAGTAATCGTCAGCACCTGCTTTATACCCTTTCAACACATCTTCTTTCATAGATTTTGCTGTCAAGAATATAATTGGCACTTCATTATTTTTTTCTCTGATTTCTTTCGCCAAAGTATAACCATCTTTGTAAGGCATCATTACATCCAGAATACATAAATCATAAGTATCCTTTTTGAATTTTTCGAATCCTTCCATTCCGTTTTTGGCTAAAGTAACATCAAAATCATTTAGCATTAAATAATCTTTTAAAACTGCACCAAAATTAAGGTCATCTTCGACTAGAAGTATTTTTTTATTTACATTTTCCATATTCTAATTTATTAATGGTAATTTTATTATGAAGGTACTCCCTTTTCCCTTTTCACTTTCAACATATACTTGACCGTTATGGTCGTCAACAATTCTTTTTACGTAAGCTAATCCTAAACCGTGTCCTTTGACATTATGAATGTCTCCGGTATGTTCTCTGTAGAATTTTTCGAAAATTCTTTTTTGAGCTATTTTACTCATTCCCAAACCACTATCTTTCACTTTAATAATGACCATATCTTTGATATTTTCAGTGAAAATTTCAATTTCAGGAACATTAGGCGAATATTTTATCGCGTTTTCTAAAATATTCACAATGACATTGGTAAAATGAACATCATTGATTAAAACGGTGGTTCTAATGGCTTTAAAATGGCAGGTAATTGTTCCTTGCCTGTCTTCTAAAATCAAATTCACATGATCTATTGCATCTTCAATAATTTCATGAATATTATTTGATTCCTTAGTAATATCTAATTCTTTCTTTTCTAATTTAGAAATTCGAAGCACATTTTCTACTTGTGCATGCATGCGTTTATTTTCATCCTTAATCATTTGAAGGTATCGCAAAACCTTCTCTTTGTCATCTATTATTTTTGGATTTCTAATCGCATCCAAAGCTAAATTGATAGTTGCAATTGGCGTTTTAAATTCATGTGTCATATTATTAATGAAATCATTTTTGATTTCAGAAATTTGACGTTGACGTATCAATTGATTCAATGCACTTGTATACGCAATTAAAATAATCAGCGTAAAAACAATAGAGAGAACTGTTATACTAACGAGTTCTGACAATAAAAATTTCTTTTTGAGCGGAAATGTAACAAGCAATTGGTATTTACTATTTCCTTCATTATCTGTAAAAATAGGAATTGAATACGTTGCTTCTTTATCATATTTAAAGGCATTTGATTTAATTTTGGTCGCTAAATTATTGCTGTAAATACCAAACTCAAATCTTGTTTCAATACCATATTCTCCTAATTCTTTTTTAATCAGTTTCTGTAAAACATCACTGGTAACGCGTTCTTCGAGCGGCATTGCAGACAAAACATCCTTCGCGGAAATTTCAAAAAGAGCATCATCCAAAATATCAAGGTTACCTGATTTTTCAATTCTAACATCAGGAATCAAACTTTGACTCACTCCTGATTTATCCATCGAATTATTATTATAAACTTCAGTTACCCTTTTGGAACTAAAGCTTTTAAATTTTTCACTATCAAATTTTTTATCAAAGAACGTTGGTGAAATATTATAATCTTCAGAAATTATACTGTTAGAATATATAATTGTTTTATTTGTTCTTGGATTTTTTTGAACATAATAAAATTCTAATATATCATCCTTTTCAGGCACTTTTCCGGTACTGTCTTTATAATGATTTATTTTATCATAAAAACTATATGTTTCTTGCTTTTGAATCTTATCTGCCACATTACCAATTACTTGCTTAACATGGAATTTAAACTGCTCATCATTGTTTTTGAATGAAGTATTAAACCAATACACTTGAACAAGAATTATCCCTATTAAGGACAGGCTCATCAATAAAACAAGTAATCTAAAAAAAAGTTTATTCATCGAAACAAATTTAGTATTTTAACAATATATTAAATAATAGATTAACCAAACATTAACACCTATACCACATTTTGTTTAATCTTTAAAATTTTAAGAATTTTAACAACTTCTAATTTTGTAGTTTCCATAGAAGTATTTTCTATGATGAAATCGCTTTTTGAGATGCGTTGTTCATCAGTCCATTGTGCATTTATTCTTTTCAAAACAAGTTCGCGTGTCGTTTTATCACGTTCAACAACTCTCTGAATCCTTGATTCTATTGGCGCTGTGACAGTTATAATCAAATCGCAGTTTTTATAACTTCCACTTTCAAATAAAATTGCAGCTTCGTAAATAACATAAGGAGCTGCAGTATGTTGTAAAAGCCATTGCTCAAAATGTTTTTTTACAGCAGGATGAACAATATTGTTAAGTTTTTCTAATTTTTCGGGGTTATTAAAAACAATTTTGGCTAATTCTTCTCTGTTCAACTTCTCATTTTCAAAGACTTCATCCCCAAATACGTTTTTAATAGCGCTTATAATCTCTACAGATTGCATTATTTTTCTGGCTTCGTCATCAGCAATGTACACTGGAATGCCAAATGATTTAAAATAATTTGCAATGGTGGTTTTCCCACTTCCGATACCGCCAGTTAAACCAATTATTTTTGTCATATTAAACTTTGAAAAATAATTCAGGGAAAGCTTCTTGAGGCTTTTGCTTCAAAATGATAATTTTAAAAAAGGATACAATAAAACCAGTTCCGTAACCGTAAAATTGTTTCCAAACAGCTATCAATGATAAATACCCAATTTTCAAGCTTTTATTTTGATAAGAAGACACCAAAAACAGTACCAAAAAGTAAACAAAATACAATTGAAGCAGTAAATCAAAATTAAAAATCAACATCAATAAAAAGGAAATAAAAAATCCAATTATAAATACCGAAGGAAAGAAAAAAGTAAGCTTATTGTATTTAGGATACCAACTATTTAGAATTGGTCGTGCTTTTCCAAATTTGTTTACTTGAGTCGAAAACTTATCCCAATCAATTCTTCTCTTGTGATATACAAATGCATTAGGAAACAGTTTAGTCTCAAAACCTAAATTCCAAAGTCGAATTGACAAATCTGGATCTTCACCGGGATGAATATTTCCGAAACCTTTCGATGCTTCAAAAGCTTTACGAGACAATCCCATATTAAAACTTCTAGGCTGAAACTTATCTATTTTTTCAGAACCACCTCTGATTCCTCCCGTAGTCAGAAACGAAGTCATCGCAAAATTAATTGCTTTTTGTATATCCGAAAAACTGTCTAAAGCCTTATCAGGCCCACCAAAACAATCTACATAATTCTGTTTTAAAGCTTTATCAACCTCTGATAAATATTCTTTTGGAATAATACAATCCGAATCGAAAATGATAAAATAATCACCTCTGGCTTTTTTCATTCCGTAATTTCTGGAATCCCCAGGCCCCGAATTTTCCTTGAAATAATAGGAAATATCAAGTCTGTCACCATATTTTTGAGCTACATCTTTGCAAACTATGGAAGAGCCATCTTCAATAAGAACAATTTCAAAAATTTCGTTAAACGTTGAATGAGACAAGCTCTCTAAAAGTTCATCAACTTCATCCGGGCGATTGTAAACTGGTATAATTAGGGAAAATAACATAAATTGTGACTGTGGTATTAAAGATCTTTTTTTAGGCTCAAAAAATTTTAACAAATATAATCTTTATCCATAAAAAAACCATCAACTATTAATTGATGGTTTTATAAATATTTAATTTAGTAATTGGGATTAAGCAATACTTTCGATGTTTACCAGTTCGTTAGCATCTGCTTTATAATCTACTCCTGCAACGTCAAAGCCAAATAGATTGTAAAAATCTTTTCTGTATCCTTCTAAATCTCCTATTTCAGATAAATTTTCAGTTACAGCTTCAATCCATAATTTAGCTACTTTCTCTTGAACATCAGGACGCATTTCTAAATCGTCAATACGGATTCTTCCTTTTTCATCAACCGGAACTTCATTTCCAGTATATAATCTTTCTTGATACAAACGTTGAATTTGTTCGATACAACCTTCGTGAATTCCTTCTTCTTTCATTATTTTATACAACAAAGAAATATACAATGGAATAACCGGAATGGCCGAACTTGCTTGTGTAACCAATGCTTTATTTACCGAAACGAATGCTTTACCATCAATAGCAGCTAAACTGTCAGTGATAGCAAATGCTGTCGCTTCAAGATGATCTTTAGCACGACCAATTGTACCTTTTCTATAAACGGCTTCAGTCAATGATGGCCCAATATAAGAATAAGCAACAGTTGTAGCGCCAGGAGCCAATAGATTTTGAGCTTTTAAAGCATCAATCCACATCTCCCAATCTTCACCACCCATTACAGCTATAGTATTTTCAATATCGTCACCACTACAAGGCTCAATTGAAATTTCTGAAACTTTACCCGAATGAAAATCAACTGTTTTATTGGTAAAAGTTCCTCCGATAGGTTTCAATACTGAGCGATGCAAAACACCGGTAACCGGATGCATACGAACAGGAGAAGCCAAACTGTAGATTACTAAGTCTACTTGCCCTAAATCAGCTTTTATAAGATCTAAAGTTTGTTGCTTTACTTCATTTGAAAACGCATCTCCATTGATACTTTTTGCATATAAACCCGCTTTATGCGCTTCAGTTTCAAAAGCTGCAGAATTATACCAACCTGGTGAAGCTGTTTTACCTTCTGTTGGAGGTTTTTCAAAAAATACACCAATAGTTCCTGCATCAGAACCAAAAGCACTTGTAATTCTTGAAGCCAAACCAAATCCGGTTGAAGCTCCAATTACCAATACTTTTTTAGCCCCGTTTATAGGTCCTTTTGATTTAATATATTCTATTTGATTTTTAACATTTTGTTCGCATCCTTTTGGGTGAGATGTCGTACAAATAAATCCTCTCATTCTAGGTTCTATAATCATATTCTTGGTTATTCGTTTTTTATTTATTCGTGTAATCGTTTTATCGCTGCTGCAAAAGACTTGCTTTTAAAGGAAACAAATATAAAGTAAAAAATTAGTTCAGCAAGGCTTTAGCATGATTTAAGGCCGAATCAGAAACAACAGTTCCAGATAACATTTGAGCAATTTCAACCAGTCTTTCCTCTCCGTTTAATAACTTCAATTCAGACAGTGTGTCTTCGCCAACAGTTGATTTGAACACTTTGAAATGTGCATTCCCTTTTGCTGCAATTTGAGGTAAATGGGTAATGGCAAAAATTTGCATTTCCTTACTCATCTCTTTCATTATTTCTCCCATTCTGATGGCGATTTCTCCGGAAACACCAGTATCAATTTCATCAAAAATTAAGGTTGGTAATTTTGAATATTGTGCCAATATCGCCTTAACAGCCAGCATAATCCTTGACATTTCTCCTCCTGAAGCCACTTTTTTCAATAAACCAAAATCAGTTCCTTTATTAGCCGAGAATAAAAACTGAAGCTCATCTTTTCCATTTTGGAAATAGGTTTCAGTAGTAGTAATATCAATATTAAAGCGAACATTTGGCATTCCCAAAGTTTCTAAAATGGTAATCAACTTTTGAGATAAAACTGGAATCGAATCTAATCTATTCGTATGAATTATAGTCGAAAAAGCATCTAATTCAACTGTTTTTTGTTCGATAGAAATCGTCAGTGCCGCAATTTCTTCTTCCATATTGCCTAATGCTAAAACTGAATTTTCCAGATTAGCTTGAATTTCCAGTAATTCCTCCACAGAGGAAACCTGATGTTTCTTTTGCAAATTAAAAATCACTTGCAATTTTTGACTGATTAAATCCAATTGCTCCGGATCATTAATCAGTTTCTCTGAACAGCGATTCATTTCATCTGAAATATCATCAAACTCAATTGTTAAGCTTGAAATTCTCTCTAACAAAGAATGATATTCCGTCGAAAAAGATGCAATTCTTTGCAATGAAGCCTTAATTTCATTCAAATTATGCATGACACCTATTTGCTCTTCATTGGCGATAGCCAAAGATTTATCAATAGATTCTTTTATAATCTCAACATTATTCAACTTCTCAAAATCAGCCTCAAGAGATTCTTGTTCTCTAGCTTTTAATTGAGCCGCAACTAATTCATCCAATAAAAAAGTATTGTATTCTTGTTCTTTCTTAGATTCGCTTTGTCTTTTCAACAGCGAATTTAATTTGGATTTATCCGATTTATAGCTTTTTAAAAGAGATTGATATTCCAGAATTGTTTCTTTATTATTGGCAATTGCATCAATAATTTCGAACTGTACAGTTTCATCCGAAAGTTCTTGGGTTTGCTGTTGCGAATGAATATCAATCAAGAACAAACTCAATTCTTGCAATTCCTGAAGATTCACAGGACTGTCATTTATAAAAGCCCTGGATTTTCCCGAAGGAAGAATTTCTCTTCTAATTATGGTGTCATTTTCATAATCTAAATCATTTTCTTCAAAAAAAGGAAGCAAATTATATTTAGAAATTTCGAAATGAGCTTCAATTACACACTTTTCTTCTTTATTTTTCAAAGAAGTTAAGTCGGCTCTTTTTCCTAAAACCAACCCTATTGCGCCTAATATTATCGATTTACCAGCTCCGGTTTCTCCTGTAATTATTGAAAATCCTTTTGAAAAATCAATAGACAATTTTTCTATTAAGGCATAGTTTTTTATCGAAAGTGACGTTATCATTTACTATATTGTTTTGTGATGTGAGGCTGAATTAAACTAAAAATTGAAAATCAATTAATATTTCATCAGCATCCATTTACTTGAATTCAAAGGAGAAATTTTATTCAGATTATCGACTAAATCTGAGATTGTAATACTGGGTCCGCCAGAAAATATAGAAACTATTTCATCTGATTTAGCATCGAAAAAAACGCGGGTTAAAAATGCGTTGGGTCTCGAGGCATTTAGTTTAGTCAAATCGATTAATGATCCTTTTATTTTTTCTTTAGATGCTTTTAAATCCTGGTTCATAACATCTAAACCAGTATGGTAATCGAGCATGGTTTGACGTATTTGTTTGAATGCCGGGGATAAAATATCATTTATCAAAAAGTAGCGATTTTGATTTCCATCAGCTTGACTCCATCCTTTAGAACCGCCTTGTTGAGCGACATTCGAGATGTTTTGAGCTGTTTCAAAATAAGAATTTCCCGATTCAGAAACAAAAGTATCTGCATCCATTCCTAAAATCATATAACTGTAAAAAGCCAAAACTGAAACTAAATTAGAATCGAATGTAGTTGGGTTAAAAATTAGATTTTCAAACTCAGTATATCTAAAATTAAAGTCTTTATCGTTATAATTTAATACTGGAGAGGAATAAGAGGAATTAAAAATAGGTCTTGAAGATTGCACTTGAATAGTTGCAGTAAATTGGTCTGAATTGTTTGAAGAAACAGTAATATACATCGAACAATTAATTTTTTCATTCTGCTTTATAGCTTGTCCGGTCCAATCCGTTTTATTTACAAACTCACTTATTGAAGTTTGCAATGTTTTGAAAACTTGCTGATTTGTAACACTTAATTTTTGTGAATCAACCGTTACCGTACAGTTTAATTGTTGCGCTTGTGTAAGCCCAAAAGTAAAAAGCAGAAAAAAAATAATTATTTTATTCATCTGTAGATTTGTATTGTTTCTTAACGGTTAACAATAATTCAAAAATTGCATTTGTATTACAAATCCGTTACCCTATTTCATAAAATGTACTTTCACCTTTTCTAGAATATCATCAGCAACAGCTTCTTTCGATTTCAATTCCATTGGTTCAATATTGAAATACTTATCAATAAAGGTAACTTTATTCGTTGCTTTACCAAAACCAGCACCTTGATCTTGAAGCGAATTTAAAACAATCAAATCTAAGTTTTTTTTCTGAATTTTCAAGGTTGCATTTTCAATTTCATTTTCTGTTTCTAAAGCAAAACCTATCAAAAACTGATTTTTCTTTTGTTCTCCCAAAGAAGCTAAAATATCTTTCGTTTTTTCGAGTTCTATTGTAAAATCATCAGCCGCTTTTTTTATTTTTTGATGCGCAACATTCTTGGGTTTATAATCTGCAACGGCCGCAGCTGCAATCGCAACATCCACATCAGAATAAAACTGATGACAAGTCACATACATTTCTTCTGCAGACACAACATTAATCACATTGATCAATGGATTTGAAACTTTACAATTTGTAGGTCCCGAAACCAAAATCACCGAAGCACCCAGATTTGCAGCGCTTATCGCTATATCAAAACCCATTTTTCCCGAAGAATGATTTCCTATAAAACGCACAGGATCTATTGCTTCGTATGTGGGACCGGCAGTAATTAATATTTTTTTTCCTTTAAGAGGCAATTTACTATTTAAATCTGCTTCCAGAAAAGCGATAATGTTTTCAGGTTCCGCCATTCTTCCTTCACCGGATAATCCGCTTGCCAATTCACCGCTTTCCGCAGGAATTATGACATTACCAAATTGAGTCAGAGAAGAGAAATTAGCAATAGTAGAAGGATGTTTGTACATGTCTAAATCCATTGCAGGAGCAAAATACACTGGACATTTTGCTGATAAATAAGCCGCAATCAAAAGATTATCACAAGTACCATTTGTCATTTTAGACAAAGTATTTGCAGTTGCTGGAGCAATAACCATCAAATCAGCCCAAAGTGCTAATTCAACATGATTATTCCATTTTTCATTCTCATCGTCTTGATTATAAAAACTGGAATGAACAGGATTTTTGGATAACGTAGATAACGTAAGAGGAGTTACAAAATCCTTAGAAGCAGGTGTCATTATCACTTGGACATGTGCACCTGCTTTTATGAAAAGTCGTACTAATGTGGCTGTTTTATAGGCTGCAATTCCACCAGAAACTCCAAGTAGAATTTTCTTACCGCTTAAAACTGACATAGTAAATATTATTTATTTGAATCTCTGTGGTAGATTTTTCCGTCTAACCATTCTTGAACTGCTAAAGCGTGTGGCTTAGGTAGTTTTTCGTAAAATTTTGAAACCTCAATTTGCTCTTTGTTTTCAAAAACTTCTTCAAGACTGTCATTATATGTAGCAAATTCTTCCAATTTCTCAGTCAATTCTTTTTTAATTTCAGAATTAATTTGGTTTGCTCTTTTAGCCATAATGGTTATCGCTTCATACACATTACCAGTAGGTTCTTCAATAACAGTTTTGTTGTATGTTATTGTATTTACTGGAGCATTCGTCTTCTTTAAATCCATGACTTTATTTATTAAATTGTTGTAAATCTTTGTCTATTCGAGCTAACATTTCGTTTGCTACTTGCTTGTATTTAGTATCCGCTTTAAATTTAATCAAGCTCAATTGAGCTGCTTTTGCAACATTTAATCGGTCTTCCATTTTTGATGGAATACTATTAATTGCCAATTGATAGGCTGAATCTAACTTGTAATATAAAGCATCTTCTTTGAATGGAGTTCCCGGATAATCTGCCACAAAATTGTCTAAAGCAACAATTGCTGATTTATAATCAGAAATCGTATTGTATCCTTTAGCATTCTCGAAAACCTTTTGTTCTATTTTCTCGCTCAAAACTTTTACAGTTGCATTTGCTTCTGCCAAGTACTGAGAATTAGGATTATTGTCAATAAATGTTTGTAATTTATCTAATGCTTTAGTAGTATCCGTTTGATCTAAACTGTAAACTGGCGATAACATAGAATAGCTTTTTGCTCCCAAATAAGCTGCTTCTTCCAGTTTTTCACTTTTTGGATATCCTGAAACAAAACTCTCAAATTGATATCCTGCCAAATAATATTGTTTTGTTTTGTAATACGATTGAGCAAACATATAAAACAATTTTTCAGCTTGAGGTTTCCCTCTGTACGCTGGAGCAATTTGTTCAAAAATACGAATCGCTTTAGAATATTTCTCTGCATCGTATAATTTAGTGGCCATTTCAAATTTAACAGCGACATCTTCGGTTTTTAATGCTTTTTGGTATTCACTACAAGAACTGAATAAAGCTACAAGAAGCAATAGAGATATTATTTTTTTCATTTTTTTACTTTTTTTATGATTTCTTGGTTGAAACAACCCATAAAATCATACCGAAGTTTCGGTGGCAAATTTAGTTATTAATTTAGCGACTTCAAAATATATTTTTTGTTTAAAAAAAGACTCTTTTTTTATCCTTGTTTATTGACTTTTTTGACAAATTGATCAATTCTTTCTGCTAATGAATCATCTACTTTTACTAATGGTAAACGTACTGTGTTTTCTGAAATTCCCAGTGATAGAAACACTTGTTTGATTCCTGCTGGATTTCCTTGTTCAAAAATCATATCAATACAATCTGCTAAAAGGTATTGTGATTTGAATGCTTCGTCCACTTTACGATTCAAACCTAATCGAATCATTTCAGAAAATTCTTTAGGAAAACCTTGTCCAATTACAGATATAACGCCTGATCCTCCTGCTAAAACCATTGGCAAAGCGATCATATCATCTCCTGAAATTACCAGAAAATCTTTTGGTTTATCTTTCAGCAATTGCATCGCTTGAACAATATCACCGGCAGCTTCTTTTATGGCTACGACATTTTCAAAATCATTAGCCAAACGGATAACGGTTGAAGGCAACATATTGCTGGCTGTTCTTCCTGGAACATTATATAAAATAACCGGAATTGGTGATGCTTCGGCTACAGCTTTAAAATGCTGGTAAATACCTTCTTGTGTAGGTTTATTATAATACGGAGAAACCGATAATATTGCTGTAAATGCAGACAAATCTCTTGTCTTCAACTCCTCTACCACTTTTAAAGTATTGTTTCCTCCTACTCCAAGCACTAAAGGCAAACTTCCATTATTAGCTTCGATTACGGTACTAATAACTAATTCTTTTTCTTCTGAAGACAATGTTGCATTTTCGGCAGTTGTACCCAAGACTACAAGATATTCAATTCCTCCGTCAATTGAAAAATTCACAATTCTTTTTAATGCTTCGGTGTCAATTGAAAAATCTTCTTTAAACGGGGTTACAAGAGCAACACCAGTACCTATTAATGATTGCATATTAGATTTATATTTTGTTTAATATTTTTAAATATTTGAATAGCTCACTTACAAAAAGTGTATAATTATCGACATCTGTTTTAATCATAAAATGATTTAGTCTTTTGTCTATTGATGAAAAACCAACTTTAAATTGCGCTTTTGAAATATGAGTAATTTTTAATAAAATTGCTTTTTCTATGTCGTAATAACTGATTAACAAATCAAATTTTTCAGTGACAAAATCATTTACATCCGTAGAAGAAATCTCTCCATTCCAATTTAAATCTCCTGAATTAAATACAGGATATGCTCGCTCTACTGTTTTTTTTAAGTTTATCTCTGTATACAATTGTTGTTATATTTTCTGGTGCAATTCCGTTTGCTATGAGCTGTTGAATTAATAATTCCGTTTCAGCAAAACGAGTGGCATCAACCAGTAAACCAATTGTTTTTACAACATTAACTGACTCAATATTTTTTAAATTTTGAAAGCTTTTTTTTAATGTTTTTTTTACAAAAAAATCCTTTATATAATTCAAAAACATATTACTTTTACTTGATTACAAAATTAATTAATTAAGTCGCATTTAAAATGGTAAATCTAAAAAAGTATAACGATGTTTCTAAACTTTTTGTTATATTCTTAACATTTTTTTTTGTTGCTTCCTGCAGCAAACAAAATTACTACGTTACTAAGATAGAAGGCAAACGAATTCCTATCAC
Organism: Flavobacterium sp. 120; assembly: GCF_003633605.1. Classification (NCBI taxonomy): domain Bacteria; kingdom Pseudomonadati; phylum Bacteroidota; class Flavobacteriia; order Flavobacteriales; family Flavobacteriaceae; genus Flavobacterium; species Flavobacterium sp. 120. Next base: position 2,085,833 of record NZ_RBKZ01000001.1, read on the forward strand.
CGAAAAGGAAATTCAAGTCCCTCAAATTGAAAATTTTATCAAACCTTACAGAGAACACATCAATAAAGACTTAGACAGCGTTCTAGCGTATTGTCCGGAAACATTAGACAAAAGCACAGGCAAATGGCAAACTACAATTGGTAATTTGATGGCTGATGTTACCTTAATGAGAGGAAACACCGTGTTTCAAGCGAGAGAAAAAAAGAACATTGATATTTGCTTGCTCAATAGCGGAGGAATTCGTTCCATACTTCCAAAAGGAAATGTAACGGCACGAACGGCTTTTGAAATTATGCCTTTTGAAAATAGTTTGGTCGTAATAGCTTTAAAAGGAGAGCAAATTCTTGAAATGGTCGATTATTTTATCGCCGAAAAAAAACCACATCCCCTGGCTGGAGTAACCTTTACCATCGACAAAAACAATCTTCCAAAAAACATATTAGTACAAGGGAAACCTGTTCAAAAAGAGACTATTTATTATGTAGGAACCAATGATTATTTGTCTAATGGTGGTGACAATATGAATTTCTTTAAAAAAGGAGTTCAGAAATTTGATTTAAACTATAAACTACGAAATATTCTTATTGATTATTTTAAAGAAGTAGATACAATTCCTGTGATAAATGATGTTAGAATTACGGTTGAATAAGAAATTTAAATAACAAAATAGTTTTAGAAAACATAAAGCCCTAGCCCCGAGTGAAGTGAAAATCATTTTTTATCGTTTTTCTCGATAAAAAATATTGCAACGAAAAGCGGGAAATAGCTCCTGATTGCTTCATTCCTCGCAATGGCAATTGGATTAAAAATAAAAATAAAATGAAAAGAAGAGAATTTATAGAAAAAACAGCTGCGAGTTCAGCTTTACTAAGTTTAGGTTTATCATTAAGCAGCTTTGAATCTTCACAAAAAAGACATCTTACTATTTTACATACGAATGATGTGCACAGTTACATTGATCCATTTCCTGCGGATCATCCCAGAAATGCAAATATGGGTGGCGTGGCACGAAGAGCAGCCTTGATTGAAACGATTCGAAAAGAGAATCCAAATGTATTATTACTGGATGCAGGCGATATTTTTCAAGGAACGCCCTATTTTAATTATTATGGTGGAGAGTTAGAATTCAAGTTAATGAGCATGATGCAATATGATGCTTCTACGATAGGAAATCACGATTTTGATAACGGTGTTGAAGGTTTACATGCGCAAATGCCACATGCTAAATTTGAGTTCCTATCTGCCAACTACGATTTTAAAAACACCGTGATGGATGGTTTTGTAAAACCGTATAAAATATTCAACAAAAATGGCATAAAAGTGGGTGTTTTTGGACTTGGAATAGAGCTTGAAGGATTAGTTGATAAAGGAATGTACAAAGAAACCGTTTACAACAATCCAGTTGAAACGGCTCAAGATATGGTTCGGATTTTAAAGAAAGAACAAAAGTGTGATTTAGTGATTTGCTTGTCACATTTAGGCTATAAATACAGAGACGAACCTAATAAAATATGTGATTTAAAATTAGCGGAACTAACGCAAGACATCGATTTGATTATTGGCGGACATACACACACTTTTCTGGAAAAACCTACTGTTGTAAAAAACCTTGCAGGTAAAGAGGTTCTTGTAAATCAAGTGGGTTGTTACGGTATAAATCTGGGAAGAATTGATTTTTATCTGGATAACGATAAAGCTAAAGCATTTGAAGGAAAATCAATTATTGTGTAACAGTAATCGATTCTTTTTTTGCATTTATCGTTTCTGCATCAATCACAAATCTGTAAAAGGAATAATAACTTGTGACATACAAAATCATTGCCAGTGGCCTGAAATATGTGGGTGGCAGATTAGACAAAAAGCATTTTTCAATAAAAACTGTAAAATAGAGCGCTGTAGATAATAATCCAAAAATAGCCAGCCAGGGCGAATTATTACTGTCGTTCATGAAATAATTCGACAAAATAACACCGGCAAGAATCGACACTAAAATATTTTGAGCTACCAAAGGATAATAACTGCCTTTTGGAATTTCATCCGAAATAGAAAGCAAATAGGAAAAAATAAAAACAAAAGGAATAATTGCTATTAGTATTGGTACAAAATCCTTAATCTTATTCAACTTTATAATATAAAATATAAGTAAAATTCGATGCGTAAAAATACCTATTAAGCCCAAAATCAAAAAAAGTATTGATTCAAAAAGAATGAAAATACTGGTAAGGAGTAAAAAAAATACGGTCATATAAAAAAGCACATTTCTTTCCTCAGAAGTAACCCAATAAAGATAGATTAGCAGTATGGCTACCAAAGGTCTAAATGCAAACAGAATTACTTTGAATGAAAATAATTCTGCTAGAACTTCAATAATTGAAAAAGAAAAGAGCAAACCAAGGATTGCATTTTCCTGTAAAAAATTATACTTTTTAGTCAGTAGCTGCATTAGCGTTATTAATTAGATTCATAAAATCATCTTCGGAGATTATTGGTATGTTCAACTTAGTTGCTTTATCCAATTTTGCAGGTCCCATATTATCTCCTGCAACAACATAATCCGTTTTTGCCGAAATAGAGCTTCCTACTTTTCCTCCATTATCTTCGATTGCCTTTTTTAAATCATCTCTTGAAAATTTCTCAAAAACTCCTGAAACAACAAATGTTTTCCCAGAAAGTTTATTTGTGGCGTTAGGATTTATATGTTCAACAATTTCAAATTGAACACCAAAACTTTTTAGTCTTTCAATTATAATTCTATTTTCTTGATTTTCGAAAAAGTCAATTACACTTTGTGCAATTCGTTCACCAATTTCGTCCACCAAAATCAAATCCATCAATGTAGCCTGACGCAATGCATCAATGTTTTTATAATGTTTGGCTAGTTTTTTGGCAACCGTTTCACCGACAAATCGAATTCCAATAGCGAACAAAACGCGCTCAAAAGGAATATTTTTTGAATTCTCAACACCTTTCACCAAATTTTCAGCAGATTTTTGAGCCATTCGTTCCAAAGGAAGAATTTGATCCACAGTCAGTTCATATAAATCGGCATAATTATGAACCAATCCATTATTGAAAAGCAAAGCAACAGTTTCGCCTCCTAAACCTTCAATATCCATTGCTTTTCGAGAAATATAATGCTGAATCCTTCCTATAATCTGCGGTGGACAACCATAAAAATTAGGACAATAATGATTTGCTTCGCCTTCGGTTCTCACTAATGCCGTATTACATTCCGGGCAATGCGTGATGTATTTTGTTGGTTCTGTATTTTCTGGACGCTTACTCAAATCAACAGCAATAATCTTAGGTATTATCTCCCCTCCTTTTTCTACAAAAACAGTATCTCCTACACGAATATCCAATTTCTCAATTTGATCAGCGTTATGTAAAGAAGCTCGTTTCACAATGGTTCCTGCTAATTGTACCGGCTCTAAGTTGGCCACAGGAGTAATGGAACCCGTTCGTCCTACTTGATACGAAATTGAATTTAATTGTGTTGAAACTTGTTCTGATTTGAATTTATAAGCAATTGCCCAACGCGGAGATTTGGCTGTAAAGCCCAATTCATCCTGATAGTGGAATGAATTTACTTTTACCACAACACCATCCGTTTCATACGGAAGGTCATGTCTATGAATGTCCCAATAATCTATAAACTCGAAAACCTCGGTTAAATTATTGGCTAATTTTGCCTCTTTTGGCACTTTGAAACCCCAATTTCTGGCCGTTTCCAATCCTTCAAACTGAGATTTGAAAGGAAGATTATTTCCAATTAAAAAATACAACAAACAATCCAAAGGCCGTTTTGCAACTTCAGCACTATCCTGTAATTTTAAACTTCCCGAAGCAGTATTTCTGGGATTTGAATACGGTAATTCTCCAATTTCGATTAAATCCTGATTCATTTTTTCGAAACCGGCAAAAGGTAAAATGATCTCCCCACGAACATCAAAAGTAGCAGGGAAATTCCCTTTTAATTTTAACGGAATGGATTTTATAGTTTTGATATTATTAGTCACATCGTCTCCTTGAAAACCATCTCCACGCGTAACAGCACGTTTTAACTTTCCGTTTTCATAAGTAATACTAATAGATGCACCATCGTATTTTAGTTCACAAGTATAATCTAATGGAACATCTCCTAAAACTTTTTGAACACGTTTTTCCCAATCCATCAATTCTTCCTTAGAATAGGAATTATCAAGAGAATACATGCGGTGTTCATGCGGAACGGTTTGGAAATTTTTTGTAATCGCACCTCCTACTCGTTGAGAAGGCGAATTTTCGTCAAAGTATTCCGGGTATTTATTTTCTAAATCCTGAAGTTGTTTTAATTTAACATCAAATTCAAAATCGGAAATTGTGGGCGTATCTAACACATAATAATTATAGTTGTGTTGATTTAATTCCTCCCTTAATTTTTGAATCGTATTTTGAATATCCATAGAAAATAAAAATTGGCTATTTTAGTTTTGAAAAAGTGTACTAAAATAACCAATTAAAAATAAATAGCAATACAATTACGATGCTATAATAGTATTTATTTGCTGGTATAAAAGGCCGTCGCTCAAAAACGAACCTTGTTGTATCAATTCAAAAATGGAAGCATTACGCTCATCCGTAAACTCTTTTTTTCCTACTTTCATTTCAATAGTATCCGTAAACATATTATCGCTAAGCCATTGTAATCCATCTTTAGTTAAAAAATCCACTTCAGGAACCAATGATTTCAAAACTATAGATTGAACATGGGTATCAAAACAATGAAAAAGGAAAATATGATTTTTAGAAAAATGTTCTAAATACGTTGCTTTCGAAAGAACTCCTTCCCAAATTAAATCAGAAAAAACATCTAATTCTTGTTCGGCAACTTCTGGTTTTTCAGCTTTTATTTTATCCCACTCTGCTTTATCAATTGCTTGAGTTGCTAAAAAAGTACTGAATTCCTGATTCAATTCTTCAAATTGTTCTTTTGTTAATCTTGAGTATTTCATTATTGTATTTTAATATTTAACTTTTGTCTTAACTCTCTTTTGAAATTTTTAAATCAAAAAAAAGCCCTCTCAAATGAGAGGGCAAATTTAATCTATTTTTATCTTTTTTTAGAAAATATATCTAACTCCAAACTGTGCTTGCCATCTTGACAATAAACTTGCATCATAGTTGAACGTTTTAGTTTGAGTTCCGTTAAAAGTGTATGTTGGTATTTTTGTAGTTTGATCTACAGATACACCAATTGGTTGAACACTTGTTGGTACTTGAACCAATCCCCAATCAGAATTAATCAAATTTCCTAAATTCAATACATCGATACTAAATTGAATTGTGTTTGTTTTAGTAGAAGCAGAAGAAACTTTAAAATTATAATCTTGCATTACTTTAAGATCCCATTTCCCTCTCCATGGAGATAAAGCTCCGTAACGCTCTGCATACTGACCTCTTCTTTCATTCAAATAATCATCTTGACTGATAAATGCATCAAAAGCCGCTCCTTGTCCTGCTCCAGAAAAAGCCATAGCACTGATTTCAGCAGTTGTTGGAATATAAATCAAATCGTTTGTTCCTGACCCGTCATTATTGATGTCTCCACCATAAATGTAGTTAAAACGACCTCCTTGAGCATATTCAAAGAAAGTAGATACAGTAGTTGCCCATTTGTCATTACCATATTTCCATTTTTTTGAAGCTACACCAATAAAACGGTGTGTATCTCCATATTTAGAATCAGATAAAACGGCATTATTTACGTTTCCTAAGGCTGGGTTAAAAGCGAAAGCATCACCTGTAATTTCTGCTTCAATTGAATTCACATCTTGAGATTTCAAATAGTTATACGCTAAACTTGCGAACAATCCGTTATCAAAATTCTTTTGTACTTTGATAGAAGAGTTAAATGCACTTCCTTTATCAGAATTTGTCATTACATAAGCACTGTTACTTTGCTTATCAGAAGCATTGTCATAAATTAACCTGTTATCAACACCTGCAAGAGTTCCTGAAGGCGTTCTTAAACCCCAGTTTTGCACGTGAACTCCATTGATATCTTTGTTATAAGACATGTCAACAGTAACAATGTAGTTATTTTCAAATTTATGGTCAACACCTAAACTTGTTCTCCATACTTGCGGCCATTTATAATCTGGATCCATAATTTGGAAAAAACTATCATCAGCACCACTCACTTGATTTCCTAACCAAACAAAAGGAATTCTTCCTGTGAAAATTCCGGTTCCTCCACGAATTTGTGTAGTTTTATTTCCATTAACGTCCCAGTTAAATCCAAGTCTTGGAGACCAAAGTAATTTATCACTTGGTAATTTTGTTGATATCAAAGGAACTTGATTTCCTGTTTCCGGGTCATAATACTGAGTCGCATTATTTCTCGTAGCACCATTATCTGTATCAATATACTTTTGAATCAAATCAGCTGTATTAAAATACAATGGTTTATCTGCTCTTAAACCAAAAGACAGTTTGAAATTATCGTTAACACTCCAGTCATCCTGCATGTAGAATGCAACTTGACCTACGTTTAATTCTGATAATTTCCATCCATTATCTTCTCCTACTCCAAAAGAGTTTTTAGCTTCAAATTGATTTTGTGCATAAAGTAAATTCTGAGCAATTATACTTGTTGCAAAAGGCTTAGCTGCATCAGCTAAAAATACTGCTACATTTGAATACGGTGTATAAAAAGTTCCTGCATAACCATTAGGATTACCAAAATTATCATAACCAGCTAAGTTAAATGAATTCTGAAATTGAAATTTTTCAAATGATGCACCAAAAGTAAAAGAGTGATTCCCTACAGTATAATTTAAGTTATCTGTAATTTGAAAAACTTTTTGATCTAATGTATTATTGATAGAAAATGGCTCATGCCCTGCAATAATATAATTTGATCCTGCTCCGTCTTGAATATTAATTACTGGAGCCGGTGAAGAAAATGGATTTCTAAAGTCATCAAAATGCGTGTAACCAGCCTGTAATTTATTAGATACTTTTTCATTAATCTTAGAGTTCAACTCTAACAAGAAAGAACTCAATTTATTATTGATTTGATATCCTGAATTTTGGAATTGCAAAGTAGAAGCATTCGGACCTCTAAATCCTAAAGCTGACGGGTGAGCCGGTTTGTCTTTGGAAGCATCCAAAAAATTATAAATAACGGCTAATTTATTATTATCATCAATATTCCAATCTAATTTTACAATTCCTTTTCTTGAATTTGAATTATGAGAAAAACCTTGGTAAGCACCTGTATTATATCCTAATGAAGACAACGCATTTGAAACATTGATCAAATCTGTCTCTAAAACTCTTGATTCGTTAACACCTGTAACAGCATCACCGTTATTAGCCACAAAGTTTGACCCTAAATCACTTCTTTCGTCAATTTCAAAATTGGTAAAGAAGAATAATTTATTTTTAATAATTGGTCCACCAACACTAAAACCTGCTTGTGTTTGCTCTAATGAAGGCACAAATATCTTTTCTCCTTTTATTTTATTACCCGTCATGTCTTGATTTCTATAGAAAGCATAAGCTGTACCATGAAACTCATTTGAACCGGATTTAGTAACTGCATTCACAGAAGCTCCTGTAAAACCAGATAAAGTAACATCATAAGGAGCAGTCGCCACTTGAATTTGTTCGATTGCATCCAATGAAATTGGCTGAGAACCAGTTTGTCCACCAGGAGTTGCAGCATCTAATCCGAAAGGATTATTGAATATTGCACCATTTAATGAATAATTATTGTACTGATCGTTTCTTCCTCCAAAAGAACCTCCACTTGCAGTTGGTTCTAAACGGGTGAAGTCATCTGCTGATCTTGAAATAGAAGGTAATGCAGATAATTCTCTACGTCCAATTGTTGTTTCTGCACCAGTTCTTCCACTTTGAAAAACTTTATTTTTGGTCCCAACAACTTTTACTTCTTCTAATTTCTGACTTTCATCTTTTAAAAGAACATCTAAACTGAATACTTTACCTAAATCAAGGTAAACATCATTGAATTCTTCACTTTGATAGCCTACAAAAGTTACTGTAATTTTATAAGGACCACCAATTCTCATATTCAAGATACTAAACCTTCCATCTTCATTTGATAAAGCTGAATACTTAGATCCTGTTGGAGTATGAACTGCCAGTACTGTTGCTCCGGGAAGCGTCTCATTATTAGAACTTTTAACAATCCCTTTAATACTAGAAGTAGTCGTTTGCCCAATGACTGAGTAAAAACTACTAAAGATTAGTAATAATGTAATAATTTTTTTCATTTGTTTGAATATGTGTTATTTGTGGGTCAAAATTAGACAAAAAAAAATCACTCCTAAGAGTGATTTTTATATTTTATTAACAAAATGTTAACCAAATGTTATTTTTCAGCAACGATTTCGTAGTCTAATTCAACGATAACATCTCTGTGTAAACGAACACTAGCAGTATATTTACCAGTACGTTTAACGATTCCGCTAGTAATGAATTTTCTTTCGATTTGTTGTCCACCTTTAGCTAAAGATTCAGCGATATCAATATTCGTGATCGAACCGAATAATTTTTCACCACCTGCTTTTGCAAAGATTTTAATTTCGATAGCTTTCAAAGCTTCAGCTAATGCTTTTGCATCTGCTACAACTTTAGCTTCTTTGTGCGCTCTTTGTTTTAGGTTTTCAGCTAGTACTTTCTTTGCAGAAGAAGTTGCTAAATGTGCATGACCTTGAGGAATCAAAAAATTACGACCGTAACCATTTTTTACCGTTACAATATCATCTTTAAATCCTAAATTTTGAACGTCTTGTCTTAATATAAGTTCCATGTTGTTGTCCTTTGTTATAGAAGTTAGGTTTCATGTTTCAGAAAACCAACAACTGAGTTTTAATTATTATTTTAGTAAATCAGCCACATATGGCATTAAAGCTAAGTGACGCGCTCTTTTTACAGCTACTGACACTTTTCTTTGGTATTTCAATGAAGTTCCAGTTAAACGACGAGGAAGAATTTTCCCTTGCTCATTAACGAATTTCAATAAAAAATCAGCATCTTTATAGTCAATATATTTGATACCTGATTTTTTGAAACGACAATACTTTTTAGTTTTGTTAGTTTCTATGTTCAAAGGCGTAAGATATCTGATATCCCCGTCTTTTTTTCCTGAAGCAGATTGTTGTAATGTTGCCATGATAATTAAGCTTTTTGAGATTTAAGTTTTGCTCTTCTTCTTTCAGCCCAAGAGATAGCATGTTTGTCAAGACTTACAGTTAAGAAACGCATAACTCTTTCGTCACGTCTAAATTCAGTTTCAAAAGCGATAAGAACTTCTCCTGATACTTTAAATTCGAACAAATGGTAAAAACCACTTTTCTTGTTTTGGATTTCGTAAGCCATCTTTTTAAGACCCCAGTCTTCTTTAGATACCATTTCTGCTCCTCTACTAGTAAGAAAATCTTCAAATTTGCTTACTGTTTCCTTTACCTGAACTTCAGATAAAACGGGATTTAAAATGAAAACAGTTTCATAATGATTCATAAATATATATTTATTTGTTATTTTGGGTGCAAAAGTAATCAATTAATCTGATTAAACAAGTCTTATTTCATTTTATTCGACGTAAGGTAAAAAAAACCGCCCAATTAGTTTTTTTTAAATAAAAAAGTAATATATTTACTCAGCCAAATCTAAAATACTAAAATTATGAAACTAAACTGTGTTGTAGTAGATGATAGTTCTATTCAAAGAATGATTATCGCAAAGTTAGTTAATAATCATCAAAATTTACACTTAATCGGTGATTTTTCTAATGCAATCGAAGCCAGAAGCTGTATGTCTATACACAATGTAGACCTTATCTTTTTGGACATCGAAATGCCGGTAATTAGCGGCTTTGACTTTTTGGATGGTTTAAAAGTAAAACCTCAAATTATTTTCATAACCTCAAAAGCTGAGTATGCTATGAAAGCGTTTGATTATGATGCTACGGACTACCTTCAAAAACCAATTGCAATCGACAGATTCAACGCTTCGGTAAAAAGAGCTATTGATTTACATCTACTTAAAAAAGAAAACAAAGAAGAAGAAGGAGAACATATTTTCATTAAAAGCAATTTGAAAAAATTGAAAATATTTACTTCTAAAATAAAATGGATTGAAGCTTTTGGTGATTACGTAAGAGTAGTTACTGAAGAAGACAGCAATCTGGTACTCTCAACCATGAAATCTTTTGAAAATGACTTATCAAAAGAAAAATTTGTACGCGTACACAAGTCCTATATTATCAACATTGATAAAGTAGAACGTTTCAACAGTAAATTTGCCGAAATTGGAGTTACAAAAATTCCTTTAAGCCGACATAAAAAAGAAGATTTAGTAAAAGCACTTGCCTTTTCATAGGCAACTGAATTTTAGTAAAAATCGACGTTTGACGTAACTTTTATAGCTCTGTATTGAGCAACAGCTTCAAAACTATTCAACATTTTCTGGATAGTTTTTTTTGTGCTTACAATTGATGCATTCTGAGGAATCTTTATTATAATCGTACGAATGTATTCGTTTCTAATTCTGCTGATTGCAGGCTCTTCAGGTCCCAACACCGGCATATTAAGATTCTGGCTCATCACTTGATACAACCACATCGAACCTTCTTTTAATTTATCAAAATCACGTTGTTTCAAAGTAAGCTTTATAATTCTGAAATACGGCGGGTATTTATATATCTGGCGGTCATACAGCTGCTCTTTATACATACCTAAATAATCATTATTAGTAACTTGCTGTATTGTATTATGATTCGGATTATACGTCTGGATAACAACTTTTCCTTGTTTTTCTGAACGTCCTGCCCTTCCTGCAACTTGAGTCATCATTTGAAAACTTCTTTCGAAAGCCCTAAAATCAGGATGATACAACATATTATCCGCATTCATAATTCCCACTAAACTCACATTATCAAAATCCAAACCCTTGGCCAGCATTTGAGTTCCTACTAAAATATCCATTTCTCTATTCTTAAAGCTATCGATAATTTTTTCGAATCCAAATTTCCCTCGAGTCGTATCCTGATCCATTCTTCCAATTTTAGAATTTGGAAAAATAGACACTAACTCTTGTTCAATTTGTTCGGTTCCAAAACCTTTTGTAGTCAAATCAACACTGGAACAGGAATGACAATGTGTAGGTTTTGCCATTGTATATCCACAATAATGACAGCGCAACTGATTTTTATGTTTATGATAGGTCAAACTCACATCACACTGCTGACATTGTGGTACGTGGCCGCAAGCCATACATTCTATTACCGGAGAATATCCACGTCTGTTTTGAAATAAAATGACTTGTTCACCCAATGACAAAGCAATATTGATTTCTTCAATTAAAACATCGCTAAAATGTCCCGTCATTTTTTTGCGAAAGTATTTATCTTTCAAGTCCACCAATTCAATATTCGGCATCATGACATTCCCAAATCGTTCCGAAATTTCGACTAAACCAAATTTATCCGATTTGGCATTGAAATACGTTTCAATACTTGGCGTAGCCGAACCCAAAAGTACTTTTGCTTTATGCGAATAAGCCAAAACTATAGCCGCATCGCGAGCATGATAACGCGGTGCAGGATCTACTTGCTTAAAAGTTTGTTCGTGTTCTTCATCTACAATTATGAATCCTAGATTATAAAATGGTAAAAACAAAGATGACCTCGCCCCTATTACCACTTGCGCTTTTTCTGAATTCACCAAAACTTGATTCCAAACTTCGATGCGTTCATTATTATTATATTTCGAATGAAAAACAGCTACTTTATTTCCAAAATAAGTCCTTAATCTCCCCACTAATTGAGTAGTCAAAGCAATTTCCGGCAATAAATACAAGATTTGTTTTCCAGTTTCCAAATACTCTTCAATGAGTTTGATATAGATTTCTGTTTTTCCGCTCGAAGTGACACCATGCAACAAACACACTTCTTTTTGAGTAAAACTTTCTTTGATTTCCTCAAAAGCTTTTTGCTGAGCCAAACTCAACTGCAATTGATCCTCACGTATTTTTCCAGTGAAATTCACTCGGTCTTCCTGAAGAAAATAATCTTCGAATATTTCTTTTTCAATTAAAGCCTTTACAACTGCAGAAGAAGAATTAGCCGCTTCAACCAGTTTTTTTACGATAATAGGTTTTTTCTCTACAGCGCTCAATTGAAAATAATTCAATACGATTTCTTTTTGCTTATTAGCACTTTTTAGTGTTTCGAGTAATTCGCTCAATCCCTCGTTTGATTCATATTTAGGATGCAAACGAACATAACGCACTAACTTAGGTTTGTAGGTTTCCTGTATTTCTTCCTGAAGCACTAATATGTTTTTGTCTATCAATTTTTGAATAACAGGAAAGATATTCTTCTTATTTAAAATAGCCATTATATCCTGGACTTTCAAGGAACTTTGCTGTTGCAAGGCTTCATAAACCAAAAATTCATCATCTGAAAGCAGACTTGCATCAACAACTAAATCTGTTTTTTGAGAAATTATGGTTTCGCTTTCCAGCAAAAGTGCACTTGGCATGGCACCACGATACACATCACCAATAGCGCACATATAATAGGATGCAATCCATTGCCAGTGTGCAATTTGGATTTCAGTCACAATGGGTTTTTCATCCAGAATTTGATGAATTTCCTTGGCTTCGTATAAAGTGGGTTTGTTTTGATGAATTTCAATAACTAATGCCGTGTAAATTTTACTTTTCCCAAAAGGAACAGCCAACCGCATTCCAATTTTTATATAATGGAACTCCGCTTCAGAGACGCTATAGGTAAAGGTTTTAGCTAAAGAAAGGGGTAAAATTACTTCGACGAAATGCATTTTTATTTTATTATGAGTTTTGAGTTATGCTGATTCTTTACTTTGAACTCATAACTCACAATTTATAATTATTTTACTCTATTCCAGGTTTGTGTTCTTCCAAATAATGCTACACCGATATATCCGCGTACTTTTAACTTGTCATTTCCTTCGAGAGCCAAAAAGCATTTGTATAATTTTCCTGATGTTGGGTCAAGAATTTTTCCTGAATTGTATTCATTGCCATCTTTTGTAAGTCCTTTAATAATGACAAGACCTAGAACTGGTTTGTTTTTTTCGTCTCCGGGACAATTTACGCATAAGTTCTTTTTCTTTTCAGCATCTAAAATGTCGATGATTTTCCCATAAATTTTTCCGGAACGCTCATAGATTTCAACGATCGATTTGGCTTTCCCACTCTGATCATCAATAGTTTTCCATTTACCAACAACAGTATGGTTTTGACCATAAAAAACCATCGAAATAAATAATGCGAGTATTGTAATGCTATTTTTCATTGTTGTCCTTTTTTAGCCCTGATAAAAGTGGAAATCCTGTCATTGCTTCTTCCTCGCAATGACAGATTGTAACGAATAGCAGGAAATAGCTCCTAATTTTGAAACTATTTTGATTTAAAAAATCATTCTTTTTTTGCTTTCAATTTATTTACTGTAGCATTCAATTCGAAACCCAACAGCAATATCATGCAGTTAATCCAAATGTAAAACATCAAAATCAACAATGTTCCTATCGACCCATATAATTCATTGTACTTAGAAAACTTTATGACCCATATTCCAAAAGCATACGAATCCAAAAGAATCAATATGGTAGTGAATACGGACCCTATCGATATAAATGCTCTGTTTTTATCGTGTTTTGTACCAAACTTGAAAAGTATAGATGTGGTTCCTAAAATCATTAAAATTACAAATGCATATCTTCCTAAAACAATTAACGCAATTTGATCACTCAGTATTGTTTTTTGAATAAAAACTTCAAAAACTACTATTGTCGCCACAGTTACAATCAATAAAAAGGATAACAATAAGGACATTCCCAAAGCCACTAAATATTGCCTGATAAACCCTCTTTTTATGAGAACATGACGGGACGATTCAAATCCGCCAAGGATTCCGTTTAAACCATTTGCCATCAACAAAATAGACAATAAAAACCCGTAAGATACTAATCCTGAGTGACTGTTATTAAGAATATCATTGATGATTTTATAAATAGCATCGTACGTATTGGGCGGTACACCTTCCTTCACAAACAGTAAAAAATCATCTTGAAAACCTTCAATAGGAATGTATGGAATAAGATTTAAAATGAACAGCGCAAAAGGAAATAAAGCCATGAAGAAACTAAATGCAATCGCACTGGCATGATATGTCAAAGCACTTTCGACAATTCCTAAGCCGTATAATTCCAACAAATCATATAACGACAATCCTTGTAACCAAGGAAGCTCGATCTTTTTTAGCACATTAACCAGATTCCGTACTATTGGAATTCTTTGTAATTTAACTTCTATTTCTTTACTCATATCGCTTTTAAGCTCAAATCCATGTTATAAATAGAATGTGTCAATGCTCCTGATGAAATATAATCTACACCACATTCAGCATAATGGCGAATGGTGTTTTCGTTAATATTTCCCGAAGATTCTGTTTGGCATTTATCGCCAATCAAAGCTACTGCTTTTTTAGTATCGTCATAATTAAAATTGTCTATTAAAATTCTAAAAACACCTTCACTTTCCAGTATTTCTTTGATTTCATCCAAGTTTCTGGCTTCGACAATAATTTTTAAATCCAGATTATTTTCTTTTAAGAAAGCTTTGGTTTTGGCTATAGCCAAAGTAATTCCGCCGGCAAAATCGTTGTGATTGTCTTTGAGCATAATCATGTCATACAAAGCAAAACGATGGTTTTCGCCTCCGCCAATTTTCACCGCCCATTTCTCACAAGCTCTGAATCCCGGAGTGGTTTTACGCGTGTCGAGAATTTTAGTTTTGGTTCCTTCTAATAAACGAACGTATTCCTTGGTTTTAGTGGCAATGGCTGACATTCTCTGCATTGAATTCAAAACGACACGTTCCGACTTCAAAATGGATTGTGAACTCCCCGAAACATGAAAAACAACATCTCCTTTTTTTACTGGAGTACCATCCTCGATAAAAGTTTCTATTTTCAAATTAGGGTCTACATATTCAAAAATCATTTTGGCAAAAGCCACACCTGCAATTATGCCATCTTCTTTTACAAGCAACTTCGCTTTTCCATTTGCTGTAGCTGGAATACAAGCTAAAGAACTGTAATCGCCAGGACCTACATCTTCCCGAATGGCATTTTGTATTAGTATGTCTAACTCGTTTTTAAACTGTATGTCGCTAATCATTTTATAGGAAATTTATGGAATGCTAAAGTAAGATTTATTTTGTGGATTTGAAAATATGTATGCTTGGTTCTTTGAAAAAAAGAGGTAAATCAATGTGTTTTAACAGAGTATTACATTTTAATTAAGATAAGAATATCGGTACTATTAATTTAACACCTATTCTGATATTTTCATCCAATAAAATCAATTCTTTTATACTGTGGTGTATTATTTAAAATCTTATATTTGAACTAGTAACTAAAACGCTGATTATGAAATCTTTTTTAAGCCTTCTTTTTGTATCCTCGATACTATTGACTTCTTGCAAAAAAGAAGTTGAACCACAAAATACCGCAACTCCTACAAATGTAGTTCCCTTTACTGAAGTTGGTAAACAAATGAAGAGCGAAACTTCGACGGCAACTCAGGTACAACAAACTACAAATACTATAAACCCAAATAATGCAGTGGCTACCTCCGGTCCTGTAGCTGCCGGAATGAATCCAGCGCACGGTCAGCCATCGCACCGTTGTGATATTCCTGTAGGTGCTCCATTGAATTCTCCGCCAGCCGCAACTACAAACAAAACAGCTATCCAGCAACAGAATCAACCCGTTCCTACATCCACTGTAACTACTGCAACACCAGTTGCTACGACACCAACTCCAGAAGGAATGAATCCACCACATGGTCAAGCCAATCACCGATGTGATATTGCTGTGGGTGCACCATTGCCTAAATCATAATTTGAATTACAAAAGCATTCATGCAAAATTGATATAAATCCGTTTGAAAATAAAGATTATGGCTATGGAAACCAAATACTTCGCAAAAGCCGAAATGTTAATTAGAAAACCCATTGAACTTGTTTTTCAAGCATTTATAAATCCCGAAATCACGACTAAATTTTGGTTCACTAAAAGCTCCGGAAAACTTGAAGAAGGAAAAGAAACAGAATGGACTTGGGAAATGTACAACCATTCTATTGTGGTTAACGCTAAAACCGTAGAGCTGAATAAAAAAATTGTGATTGAATGGGGAAACCACGATGAAATTTCAACGGTGGAATGGACATTTAAAAATTTAGGAGAAGTTGGAACTTTTGTAAGCATCGTTAATACCGGATTTCATGGAGAAATAGAAAAAATTATCTCACAAATACGGGATTCTACAGAAGGATTTACATTAGTTTTAGCGGGTTTAAAAGCCTACTTGGAACACAACATTCAGCTAAATTTAGTTCTTGACAGATTTCCAAAAGAGCTTACTGAATAAATACTAAGAACTATTACTTCAGCTAATTGTGTAAAAGTTAAAGAAAAAATTCATCAAAAATTCTAAATAAACAATCTTAAATAGCTTTTTCTTCAATCAAATACAATGTCAATTTTCTATCTTTGCGCCTCTGAAATTCAACAAAAATGAACATCAAATTGATTGCTATCGGTAAAACTGATAACAAAGCCTTACAATCTTTAATAGACGATTATACTAAGCGATTGTCTTTTTATATCAAGTTCGATTTAGATATCATTCCTGATATCAAGAACGTAAAAAACTTATCTGAAAGTCAACAAAAAGAGAAAGAAGGCGAATTGATTTTGGCGAAAATTACACCAACAGACCAACTTATTTTATTGGACGAAAACGGAAAAAATTTTTCCAGTCTAGGTTTTTCAGAGGAATTACAAAAGAAAATGAACTCTGGAGTAAAAACTTTGGTTTTCGTAATTGGTGGTCCTTATGGCTTTTCGGAAACGGTTTATGCCAAAGCGCAAGGAAAAATATCGCTGTCTTTAATGACTTTTTCGCATCAAATGGTGCGGTTGTTTTTTATCGAACAATTGTATCGTGGCTTTACGATTTTAAGAAATGAACCCTATCATCATCAATAATTGTTCTGTTTGAAGTTTAGTAAATAAATTCTTGAGTACTTTTCATTTCTACTTTTAAACTTTCAATAAAAATTTTATTTTGAATGTAACCTCCAAAAGTTAGGTTTTTATCAAAGCAAAAAACATATTGGTTTGAGGTGTTACTTGGTAATTTATTTAAATACGTTAATAATTCTTCTCTTTTCATCACAACATTATCTACTAAAATTTCATTGTTTTTGGCAAAAAAGACAACTATTGACTTAGGTTTTTCCAGTTTGTAATACACATTGGTAAAAGGAATAAAAGCGAGATTTTTACCAATCGTATCTGCGTAGGAATAATAATTTTCGGCCTTTTCATTCTTGTGTGCTTTCTCAGTACGCTTTTTCTCCTGCAACTTCATGATTTCCGGAATGGCAAGTCGTAACGGTAAACGTTTGTCAACATTTAGAATCCAATTAGTAGAAATAATACTGTTTTTACGGTTTACTTCTGCTAATGTATCTTTTCCTTTTGTTCTAAAAAAAATATAGATTGGAGAAAGATCATCTACATTTTTGACAATTGTTGTATTGGCTTTTGGCAATAAAATATCCTCTTTGTTCCCACAAGAAAACAAAGTAAAAAGAACAATCAGAGTAAAATATTTCATTTTTATAAATTAATTTTATTGAATAAAGTAACGCATTCCATGGCTTCTTTTACATCGTGAACACGAAGGATTTTTGCTCCTTTGGTCAATGCCAAAGCATTCAAAACCGTCGTTCCATTTAACGCATTTTCTATTGTAGTACCAAGGGTTTTATAAATCATCGATTTTCTTGAAATTCCAACAAGAAGTGGGAGTTCCAACATATTTAACAATTCCATTTTCTGGAAAACTTCATAATTTTGATCTGTTGTTTTGGCAAAGCCAAAGCCCGGATCGATAATCAAATCATTGATGCCAAAACTTCTGGCCTTGGCAACTTTTTCAGAAAAATAGAACAACATTTCTTTTACAATATCATCGTAATCCGTGAGTGTTTGCATCGTTTGAGGATTTCCTCGCATGTGCATCATAATATACGGAACATTATATTTTGCAATTATCTCAAACATTTTTTCGTCCAGATTTCCTGCTGCAATATCGTTGATGATTGCTGCACCACTTTCAATCGAAGCTTTTGCTACTTCACTTCTAAAGGTATCAATCGAGATTATCGTTTCTGGAAAATGCTTTAAAATCAAATCTACAACAGGAACAATTCTCGCAATTTCTTCTTGTTCCGAGACAAATTCTGCACTTGGTTTACTGGAATAAGCACCAATATCTATAAAAGTGGCTCCTTCAAGTACCATTTTTTCGACTTGCGAAAGGATTTCGGTTTCATTCTTATACTTTCCACCATCAAAAAAAGAGTTGGGCGTCACATTCAAAATCCCCATAACTTTGGGAGTTGATAAGTCAACAAGTATTCCTTTGCAGTTAATAGCCATTCGTTTACAGTTTTAAAGACTTCAAAATTCTACATTCAAAAAAATTATCTTATTTTTGAAAAAATTTGAATACAAATATACACCAATAATGAAGAATACTTCAAAAGAATACGATACTGTGATTGCGACTTGTCGTACGCTGTTTATCAATAAAATGAAAGATTACGGATGTGCTTGGCGAATTTTAAGACTGCCTTCGTTGACCGATCAAATCTATATAAAAGCCCAAAGAATTAGAAGTTTACAAGAAAATGAAGTCCGCAAAATTGATGAAGATGAAACAGGTGAATTCATCGGAATTATCAATTATTCTATCATGGCGTTGATTCAATTGGAATTAGGTGTTGCTGACCAACCCGATTTAGAAGTTGCAAAAGCAACCGAATTATACGATGCCAAAGTTAAACTGACCAAAGATTTAATGGAAGATAAAAATCATGATTACGGTGAAGCTTGGCGCGACATGCGTGTGAGTTCACTAACGGATTTGATTTTACAAAAACTACTTCGTGTCAAACAAATTGAAGACAACAAAGGAAAAACATTAGTTTCTGAAGGAATCGATGCAAATTATCAGGATATGATTAATTATTCGATTTTTGCCTTGATTCTAATGGGTTTTGGAAATAAATAATAAAAAGTAATAACTAAAAATGAAATCGCCAGGATTCCAAAATCACAAACTGGAATCAAGAATGGCCATATCATATTCCACTAAAAAAACAAATATTATCTTCATATGAAAAATATAATTACTCAATTTTCTAGAATTTTCGTTGGAATCCTATTCATTATCTCCGGATTAATTAAACTGAATGACCCAATCGGGTTTTCATACAAACTGGCTGAATATTTCAGTGAACCCGTTTTCAACATGCCCTTTTTCGTTCCGTTTGCACTAGGAATTGCTTTATTTTTAGTAATTCTTGAGGTGGTTTTAGGTATTATGTTGCTCATTGGTTACAAAACCAAATTCACTATCTGGAGTTTATTAATCTTGATTGTACTGTTTACTTTCCTGACTTTTTATTCCGCTTATTTTAATGTGGTAAAAGACTGTGGTTGTTTTGGAGACGCTTTGAAACTGACGCCTTGGCAATCTTTCACAAAGGATATCGTTTTGCTTTTCTTTATTCTGATATTATTTTTTAATCAAAAATTGGTAAAACCGTTGTTTAGCAATAACGTACAAAACATAGTTATTTACGCCAGTATCGTTTTATCGTCACTTATGGGAGTTTGGGTTTTAAACCATTTGCCATTAATCGATTTCAGACCTTATAAAGTAGGGAATAATATTCAAAAAGGAATGCGAATCCCTGATGGAGCAGAAAAGTCAGTGGTAGAAATGGTCTTTATTTACAAAGTTGGTGGTGTCGATAAAGAGTTTACCGAAAAAGATTTGATGTCAATTCCTGAAGGTGCCGTATTTGTAGACCGAAAAGACAAAGTTATCACAGAAGGTTACGTTCCTCCTATTCATGATTTTACAATGGAAAAAGACGGTTCAGATTACAAAGATGAATTTTTAGAAGAACCAAAATTGATGTTGATTACAGCTTACGATTTGGTTAAAGCCGATCACAGTGGAATGGCAAAATTAGAAAAACTGAGTCAGGATGCTAAAGCTAAAGGATATAAAGTAGTTGCAATGACAGCTTCTTCACCAGAAGAAATAGCTGCTGCAAAAAAACAATTCGGATTAACATTTGATTTCTATTTTTGCGATGCTATAACTGTAAAAACAATCGAAAGAGCCAATCCAAGTATTGTACTAATTGAAAAAGGAACAATAAAACAAAAGGTTCATCACAATGATATTGCAGATTTAAAATTCTAAATAAACTATAAAACTTTAAAGTCGTAAAGTCCGAAACAGGAAACTTTACGACTTTTTACTTTAAAAGAATAATAAATGCTTTCTAAATAAATCAGTGAATCAAAATCATTCCATTATTTTTAAACTATAACGATATTGCTTTATCATTTTCGAATAATGCTTTCAAAATTTCTTAATCCGTATAACGCATTCAAATTGTTTGTTTAACTTTGTTTAAAAACATTTCTATAATGAAAAAAATAATAGTATTACTTATTGCGGTTGTAACATTGTCTTGCACATCAAATGCGCAAAAAACTAAATTCTCCAAAGAAGCTTTATCTGAAACCCTTTTAGCCACTGATGGAAGTCAAGTTGCTTTTAAGGACATTTTACAAAAACACAAAGGGAAAACCCTGGTAATAGAAGTTTGGGCTTCCTGGTGTGGGGATTGCGTGAAAGCAATGCCAAAACTAAAAGAATTACAAGCTAATAATCCTGATGTTGGTTACTTATTTATTTCAATGGATAAAACTGCCGATAAATGGAAAGCCGGAATCGAAAAACACGAATTGAAAGGGGATCATTTCATGGCAAATGACCAAATGAAAGGGGTATTTGCAAAAGCCGTTGATGTGGATTGGATTCCAAGATACATCGTTGTTGATAAAAACGGAAAAATTGTTTTATACCGAGCCATAGAAACTGATTTTGATAAAATCAATGAAACGCTTAAAAATTTAAAATAATTCATTGCAATATTGAAAAACATAACCAAAAACTAAATATAATACGACTAAAATGAGAAAGAAGATTGTTGCCGGAAACTGGAAAATGCATAAAAATGCAGAGCAAACTGAAGATTTATTGAATGAATTAATAGCAAAAATACCAACTGACGCAAAAGCACAAGTAATTGTAGCTCCAACATTTGTAAACTTGGCTTCTGCTGTAGATCATTTGGAGTTTACTAATATCGATGTTGCTGCACAAAACGTACATCAAGCAGAAAGCGGTGCTTTTACAGGCGAAATTTCAGCTGATATGTTAAAAAGTGTTGGTGTTGATATTGTAATTCTGGGACACTCAGAACGCAGAGCTATTTTTCATGAATCGGATGCTTTGATTGCTAATAAAGTAAATACAGCTTTAGAACATGATATGATGGTTATTTTTTGCTTCGGAGAAGAATTAAAAGACCGTCAATCAAAAAATCATTTTAATGTGGTAGAAAACCAATTGCGAGATGGTTTATTTCATATTGAATCAAAAGACTGGGACAGTATTGTTTTGGCCTACGAGCCAGTTTGGGCAATTGGAACTGGAGAAACAGCTTCACCGGAACAAGCACAAGAAATGCATGAATTTATCAGAGAAACAGTTCGTAAAGCTTTTGGAAGTGAAATCGCTGAAAACGTATCTATCCTTTATGGCGGAAGTGTAAAACCTGAAAACGCTAAAGAAATATTCTCAAAACCAGATGTAGACGGTGGTCTTATTGGTGGTGCTGCCCTAAAAGCAGATGATTTTCTAGCAATTGTAAATGCTATCTAAATTTTATAATTAAACTTCACAAAAAAAAGCGGTGATTTATTTCACCGCTTTTTTTTAAATTCCTATTTCTACCTGAAAACGCAAATACCAATTATTCTTGGTTCTGCCGTCAAAATAATTTAAAGTATCAAAAGTCAATTCGCTTTGTAATTTAAAAGTATGCTCCCAAATATACTTGGTTACACCAACAGTATATTGTTTAGAATTTGGAGCCAAAGTCCTAATATCCTCTCCTACTTTTTGAGTGGAATATCGACCAATAATTTCATAGTTTGAAGGAAAATTATAACTCAACTGATGATCAAATCCGTTCCCTACATAAGCATAATTAGATTGTGAAATATCATCCGGATTTACAGTAACAGCATTTCTTGAAGTCGTTCTAGACATGTAACTTGACATCGCGGCCCAGCCATTATATTTCAACATAGCATCAAGCATAACTGATTTCATAGTACGTTCTTCAAACAAATCGTTTCCTAATTGCCCTTGGACTCTTTTGGCATGATTATTTTGCTGAAAAGCTCCAGAAAGCATCAATTTTGGTTTTTTCTCTCTTACAATATCTCCTTCAAAATAAGTTCCATCTTTAGAAAATGAACCAAAAGGCAACAACTCCACTTTTCCGGTTACAGCAACTCCAGCATCAGCATTTCCTGTAATGTTACGCCCTTCACCTGTGGATATAGCTGTTTTTAAATTATAAGAAAATTTATCTTTGAATTCATTCATATTATGAACTTGAAAACCAAAATCCCTATCGATTGTAAATCTGGCATTATTGATAGACCTATCAGTTAATTGTAATCCTCCTGATGAATTCACACGCTGACGATTTCCTGGCAATTTAGTTTGTCCAAAACTGATATTCCAATGCTTATTAGGTCTATAAAAAACTACCGCATCACGAATAATATTGATATTTTCTCCTTCTTGAATTTCGCCCACATCGCCCGGGGCAAATGACAGTTGAACTGCGTATAAAAACTTTGGACTTCCAACATATCCATCAAATCGCAAGCGCAAACGTCTGATTTGTCCGTCATAAACGCCATCTTCACCTTCATTTTCGGTATACGTTACCCTGTTTTGCATTCGAAAACGAATATTCAACTGATATAAACTATCTGGAGAAGTAATTCCAATTCCTTTACCAAAACTATAATATGGAAGAGCTGATAATTTCAGGTCATTATCCTGTTTACTTTGTTTAATATTCTCTTGAGCATTCCCTAAAATACCAGAAAGAATAACAAAAAATAAAATAATCTTTTTCATGTAGTTGTTATGTGTTTGTTGTGCAAATGTAAAATAAAATTTGATTTACAAATGCCGTTTAAATAGTGATTACTACCTTTGCAAAAAAAATAAGCATGTCAAACATTTATATTGGGTATCATTTTACTATTGAGCCTAAAGACTCGAGCAGTAGCGAACAGGCGAAGCAATTAGGTTCTGAAATATTAATCGCAGAATTAGGAGAAAGAGCATTTGAGAGTTTTACAGAAACTGAAACGGGTATTTCTGCTTTTGTACAAAAGGATTTATGGGATGAAATGATTCTTGATGACATTCATATTTTACAATCTGAGGAATTTACAATCGATTATACATTTGAAGAAATCGAGCAAGTAAACTGGAATGAGGAATGGGAAAAGAATTTTGAAGCAATAGATGTTGATGGAAATTGTCATGTACGTGCGCCTTTTCACCCAAAAACGGATGCCGAATTTGATATTGTAATTGAACCAAAAATGAGTTTTGGAACTGGTCACCATGAAACGACACACATGATGATTCAGCATTTATTAGAAATAGATGTTACCGGAATGAAAACCCTTGATATGGGATGCGGAACAGCCATTTTAGCAATACTTGCCGAGATGAAAGGTGCGCAACCAATTGACGCAATTGATATTGATAACTGGTGTTATTTGAATTCTATAGAAAATGCACAACGCAATAATTGTAAACACATTACAGTTTATGAAGGTGAGGCAGCATTACTGGAAGGCAAAAAATACGATTTGATTATTGCCAATATCAACAGAAATATTTTGTTGAACGATATGCAAAGTTATGTAAACAGTTTGAATCCTAATGGAACACTACTTTTAAGCGGTTTCTATCAGGAAGACATACCATTTATAGATGCTTCTTGTACTGAAAAAGGATTAACGTATGTTAAAAAATTTGAAAGAAACAATTGGGTGTCTTTAAAATATGTAAATTAGTGGTAATATTTTTTTTATTAATTACGAAAGTACAAAAACCTACAAAATGAGTACTAAAGAAAAAGTAAGAGAAAGAGTAAGTGTAAAGGAATCAATTAGTTTAGATAATGAAATAGTAGTTTACAATGATGATGTAAATACTTTTGACCACGTTATTGAAACATTGATTCGCGTTTGTGATCACACTCCGGAACAAGCGGAACAATGTTCATTAATTGTACATTATAATGGGAAGTGTACCGTAAAAACGGGTCCTTACGAAAAATTAAAACCACAATGCACTCAATTATTAGAAGCAGGATTAAATGCGGAGATAATTTAAGAATAGTTAAACTTCCCTTTGAAAAATAAATTACTGTGAATAATTCAAAAACATTCTCTTTTATTCTATATTTGAATAAAAAAAAGTGTTTTTATGGAAGAATATGGTAAAATTTTAGTTTTTGTAATGCCTATTTTTTTGATATTAATTATTATCGAAAAAATATACGGGCATTACAAAGGGGAAGACACTGCACCAAACATGGATTCTGTTTCGAGCGTAAGTTCTGGAATGGTTAATTCCTTAAAAGATGTTTTAGGACTCAGCATAACACTGGTTTCTTACGACTGGATTGTCTCTAAAATAGCTTTATTTAATCTTCAAGCAAGCTTTCTAACTTATTTTATTGGATTTATAGCTATTGATTTTTATGGTTATTGGAGTCATCGTTTGTCTCATCAAATTAATTTTTTATGGAACAAACATGCCATTCATCACAGTAGTGAAGAATTTAATTTGGCCTGCGCACTTCGCCAACCGATATCCAGTTTTGTGAATCTGTTTACCTTTTTATTGATACCGGCCGCTCTTTTAGGAGTTCCTTCCAAAGTGATTGCAATAACGCTTCCTATTCATTTATTTTTGCAATTCTGGTATCATACGAAGCATATTAAGAAAATTGGTTTTCTGGAAAACATACTGGTTTCGCCATCACATCATAGAGTGCATCATGCCATCAACCCAGAATACATGGATAAAAACCATTCTCAAATATTCATCATTTGGGATAAATTGTTTGGTACTTTTCAAGCAGAATTAGAAACTGTTCCACCCGTTTTTGGAATCACACGACCAGCAAGAACCTGGAATCCCATTCGGATTAATTTTCAGCATTTATGGTTATTGATTACAGATGCTTGGCGCGCCGAAAACTGGAAAGACAAATTCACAATTTGGTTTAAACCAACAGGCTGGCGTCCAGAAAATTTTGAAGAAGAATATCCCGTAACCAAAATTACCAATGTTTATGATTTTGAAAAATACGGCGTTCAACATTCTAAAAAATTGATGTATTGGTCCCTTTTTCAAGCTATTATCACCTTATTACTCATTAGTTACCTCTATAATTCTATTGCTCAGATAGGTTTACCAAATGTATTTATTTACGGTGCATTCATCTTCCTGACCGTTTATAGTTACACAGAATTAATGGATACCCGTAAAAGTTCTATATTCTGGGAAAGCATGCGTTTTGCATTTGGAATTGGACTAATTTTCTATTTTGGTGATTGGTTTGGCATGAATCAGCTATTTCCTTTTGCGAGTTACGTCATGCTAAGCTATCTCATTTTGTCATTGATAGTAACTATTTATTTTGTCAGCAGTAATTTTGAAAAAGAAACAATGATTGTAGCTCAATCTTAAAAACAACATATGAAAAGCGATATAATATTAAAGAGTTTTATTGGATTTAGTCTTTTTTATCTTTCGTTTCTATTATTTGGGAATGAAAATACAGTTTGGTTTTTGAAACCCTACTTATTGCCATTTCTAATTCTCGCGGTTTATTTTCATGAAAGGTTTGTTACCAAAAAAATTCTTTTAACGGCTTTGACTTTGTCATGGATAGGCGATATTATTTTGATGTTTGCTGACAAAGGAGAATTGTATTTTATAGCAGGATTGATTGCTTTTCTTCTATCACATATTTCCTATATCATACTGTTCAGCAAACAATTAAAGATTTATTTAAAGAAAAGTAAAATCATTTTCTGGGTAGGAGTTACAGGAATTGCCTTTTATTTAATAGTAATGATGTTGATTTTACTGCCAAGTCTGGGAGACTTAAAAATTCCTGTTTTTGTTTATGCCTTGACTATTTCAATTATGCTGTTATTTGCATTGAAAGGCTTTTTAAACTGGCAAAAACCTGCCAACATCTATATTTTAATTGGCGCTATTATTTTTGTAGCTTCAGATAGTATTTTGGCGTTTGACAAATTCTATACTCCGTTGCAATACAGCTCATTCCTGATTATGGCAACCTACTTAACCGCACAATACTTGATTGTTACCGGTATTTTAAAATTAAACAAAAAAAAGTAGCATTTTCATAAGAGAATGCTACTTTGATAACCGATGTATTTCGATTAATGAGGTAATTTATTTTTTAATAATCCATATAAATAAGTTCCCAAGAGAGCTCCGAAAAGCACTATCAGAACGGTCCAAAAACCGGCTCCAAGCAAAATAAATATAGGACCCGGGCAAGAACCAACCAATGCCCAACCCAATCCAAAAAATAAACCGCCAATCCAGTAGCGAGCAGATCCTTTTTCTTTATCCGGAATTTCAATCGATTCTCCTTTGATGTCTTTTATATTGTTTCGTTTTATGATTTGAATACCAATAATTCCTGTCAAGATAGCCACAGTAATAATTCCGTACATGTGAAATGACTGAAATTGGAACATTTCATAAATGCGATACCAAGAAACTGCTTCAGATTTAGTCAGTACAATTCCGAAAACAAATCCAACCAACAGATATTTTATTATATTTTTCATGCTTTTGCTTTTAATGTTAAGTTCATTCTGATTGCCTTACAATTCTTATTTTACAATTAATGGCAATAAAAAATGCGCCATTATCAATCCACCAATGAAAAACCCTATAACCGCTTTCAAAGAAGGAATTTGTAAATTACTCAAACCTGAAATAGCATGTCCTGATGTGCAACCACCAGCATAACGAGAACCAAAACCTATCAAAACGCCACCAATAAGCAGTATAAAAATACTTTTTGGAGATTCTAAAATAAATATCCCAAAAAGAGCATCCGGCATTAGTTTTCCGTTTGGAGCTTCAATACCAAGTTGTGCTAATTGAGTAATTGTTTTAGGATTAATAGCCACATTTGAAGCATCTCCCATAAAATGAACGGCAACAAAACCGCCTAACATAGCTCCAAGAACGACTACTAAATTCCAGCGTTGTGCTTTCCAATCAAAATCAAAAAAGGCTACTCGTTTTCCTAAACCAGCCATTGAACAGAGCGAGCGTAAATTAGAAGACATCCCGAAAGACTTCCCGAAATAAATCAAAGAAAGCATAATCATACCAATCAAAAACCCAGAAATATACCAGGACCATGTTTGAAAAATAATATCCATATTGTTTTTTTGTGCAAAGATAAGAAGCATTTTACGAGATTTTGGAAGAAATGCGACATTCGGTTAAAAAGTGCTAATCCAAATTATTACGGGAACTCGCATTAAGGTCTAAAGTTCTGTTTATATTTGTATTATTTAAATTACATGGTATTGTAATTGCTATATAAATTTCACCTGATAAATTTACACTGAACATGAACAAATCAATCTTTTTTATTGCTTTACTAATCGGAATGGCTTCCTGCTCAACTACACAATCTACTTTGAAAAACACCGATGATAACGCGCCAAACCTTACTCTTTCAAAAGACAATACTTTTGTGATTACTGAGTACAGTAAAGACAAAAAATATGGCTATGACAAAGATTATCCCATCAATATTTTCTTTAACAACACCAAAAATGAAACCATCAACCAGCAACGTTTTTTTAATGCTCTTGCCGGACCGAATGGAGAAGCCATAACCTATACGAAATTAGAAAACTGTTGTCCGTTTCCAACAAAAAGAAGCGAATTAGGTGCCGGTTTTTTGGATGTTTATGAAGTAAAGTGGGAAGGTCAGAAAAAACCCGTTACGCTATACGTGAACATTTACGAAAAAGGAATATTGATGGTTCCTGTGGGACTTTCATTGAAAAAATAATAGCTTTAGAATCCCAAAATATCCTTGCAAACCAATCCCCTAGCCCTGATGGTCTCGAAGCGTCGGGAGAAATCCTACCGTTTTTTCGGGAGATTGCAACGTACAGCGGGAAAAAGCTCCTAATAAAACGTTAATCCAAGAAATTATTTGCAAATCATAAATAGTAAATCGCAAATCATAACTACCTTTGCATCTTTAAAAAATTCATATTATGAACCTACAACATATTCCACAAATTAAATATACTGACAGTGGTAATTTCTTTCTGCTAGCTGGTCCTTGTGCCATTGAAGGTGAAGAAATGGCAATGCGAATTGCCGAAAAACTAGTTGGTATTACTGATAATTTACAAATTCCTTTCGTTTTTAAGGGATCATTCAAGAAAGCTAACCGTTCTAGAATTGACAGTTTTTCAGGAATTGGTGACGAAAAAGCATTGAAAATCCTTAGAAAAGTTTCTGAAACATTTAAAGTTCCTACTGTTACTGATATTCATACGAATGAAGATGCGGATATGGCTGCTCAATATGTAGATGTGCTGCAAATCCCCGCTTTTTTAGTGCGCCAAACCGATTTAGTAGTGGCTGCTGCCAATACCGGAAAAGTGGTAAACTTGAAAAAAGGACAATTTATGAGTCCGGAAAGCATGAAACATGCGGTTCAAAAAGTATTGGATTGTAATAATGAAAACGTAATGGTTACGGATAGAGGAACAATGTTTGGCTACCAAGACATGATTGTTGATTTTAGAGGAATTCCTACTATGCAACAATACGCTACAACTGTTCTTGATGTTACACACTCATTGCAACAACCCAACCAAACCGCTGGTGTAACTGGAGGAAGACCAGATATGATTGAAACCATTGCAAAAGCTGGTATTGCTGTAGGTGTGGATGGAATTTTTATAGAAACTCATTTTGATCCTGCTAATGCAAAAAGCGATGGGGCAAATATGTTGCATTTAGATTACTTTGAATCATTAATGACCAAGTTAGTTGCCATCAGAAAAACAATAAATACATTTTAAATTTAGGCCCCAAATTCATTGAAACATTTTTTTTTATTTTCAGCATTCCTAATTATACTATTTACTAATACTACAATTGCACAGGAAAAAACAGTAATACAAGATCGATACACCAGTCATAATAAAGGGAAATTTTTTATTTCATGGGGAGGAAACAGAGATAGTTATACTAAATCTGACATCACTTTTCGTGGAAAAGACTATAACTTTACTCTGGATAATGTACAAGCGCATGACAAACCAAAAGGATGGCATGTTGATTATCTGAATCCAGCAAGGATGACTATTCCCCAAACTAATTTAAAATTGGGGTACTTTATAAATGATCATTATAGTGTTGCAATAGGCGTTGACCACATGAAATATGTGATGACACAAGATAAGGCCGTAAATATTGATGGTTATTATCCTAATCCGGGATCATATGATGAATTGTTACCTAACGATCAGGTGCTTTTGACAGAAGAATTTTTAACTTTTGAGCATACCGATGGTTTAAATTATGTACACACTGAATTTTCAAGACACGATGATATTTCCTCTATTTTTAAAATTGGAAATACAGACAAAATTCAAGTTAATTTAACGGAAGGAGTTGGTTTTGGTCTTTTATATCCAAAAACAAACACAAAATTATTGGGTAAAGAACGTCATGATGATTTTCATGTTTCGGGTTATGGAACTTCTTTGAAAGCAGGTTTGAACATAACTTTTTTCAAACATTTTTACCTTCAAGGAGAACTTAAAGGCGGTTATATCAATATGCAGGATATACGAACTACAACAAGCTCAGAAGATACTGCATCACAGGACTTTTTCTTCTTTCAAAGAATTATTGCTGTGGGGGGAATATTCAAAATATAATAGCACACAAATAATAAAAAACAAGGCTGCCTGTAAATTGACAGCCTCGTTTTGTTTAGTCTAATTTTTTATTTTAATGAATTAGATGCTTCAATTTTAATTATAAATTTGTTTCTTGCATCGCTTTTATTATAAGTATTTATTAGCTAAATTTGAATATTAAGTTTTTTCCAAAAGAACAAAAGTAAAGAATTCATAAAATTTGTATTTGCCCAAAATCCGAATGATAAGTAACCTCTAAAATCAATGACTGTAAAAAAAAGTAATCCTGATTCAGAAGGGATCTATCACTTTGATAATTTTTTTAATATCTCCGCTGATTTTATTTGTATTGCAGGATTTGATGGCTTTTTCAAGAGAATAAATCCCGCTGTTTCAAAATTATTAGGCTTTTCTGAAGAGGAATTATACGCTAGACCTATAAGTAGTTTTGTTTATACTCCAGACCTTAAAATTACAATCGAAACCAGAGAGCAAGTATATAAAAACAAGCCCCTTTTAAATTTCGAAAATCGGTATTTAACGAAAAGCGGAGAGATTGTTTGGCTATCTTGGACATCTATGCCTGTTGAATCCGAAAAATTAGTGTATGCGATTGCCAAGAACATCACTCACAAAAAGAAAGTAGAAGAAGAGCGCAATTTACTTCTTGCAAATCTTACACAAATCAACAAGGAACTTACTGTTTTATCACACAAAACTTCCCATGATTTAAAGTCACCTATCAATAATATGCTTTCGGTTTTTAGTCTTATTGATGTTTCTAAAATCAATGATCCGGAAACACTGGAATTGATTAATATTCTTAAATTAACCAGTGAAAATTTAAAAGAAACATTAAACGAATCTATCGATGAATTGGTAGAAAACGAGAATATAAATACTCAAATTGAAGAAATAAATTTAACCGAATCACTTGCTGAAGTCCTTGCATCCATAAATTCCTTGGTAAGCGATTCAAAAGCAATTATTAATGTTGACTTTTCAGCTTTTGAGAATGTTACTTTCAACAAGGCCTACATTAAAAGTATTTTTCTGAATCTACTAACCAATTCCATTAAATATTCAAAACCACATCAAGTACCAGTAATTAGTATTCAATCTAGAAAAAATAATGGCGTGAACCAATTAATTTTTTCTGATAATGGGTTAGGTTTTGATATGGATAAAGTGAAAGATAAGATTTTTGGTTTATATGAAAAATTTCACAGTAACGTGGACAGCAACGGTATAGGATTGTATCTAGTTTACAATCACATTACAAGTTTAGGTGGCCGAATAGCGGTAGAGAGCAAAATAAATGAAGGTGCTACATTCACTATTTCCTTCAAATATTGAAAAAAATAGCCTATAGCACCTTCACAAATTAGGGTGTTTTTATTTTACAATTCCATTCTGATCTATCAAATACATTAGTGAAGCCATAGTTGCCGCTCCTAATTCTAATTCTCTTTTATTGATAGCATCAAAAGTATCATTTGCAGCATGATGGTAATCAAAATAACGTTGTGAATCTGGTTGTAATCCGGCTTTTACGATATGATTTGATTTCAATGGACCAATGTCAACACCAGAATGTCCTTTTACAAATTTATGAACTAAATACGGTTCGAATAAAGTTGCCCAACTACTGATTTTATTGAAATTTGCTTCATCAGCATCAATTGAAAAACCTCTTGGTGAAAATCCTCCTGAATCACTTTCTAAAGCAAAAATATGGTTCTCTTTGTTTTTGTTGGATTGATCTTCGTACTCTTTTCCGCCGCGGACACCGTTTTCTTCATTCATGAACAATACCACACGAAGCGTATTTTTAGGTTTATATCCTATATTTTTAAAGATATTCAATACTTCCATACTTTGCACACATCCAGCGCCATCGTCATGAGATCCGTCCCCTAAATCCCAGGAATCAAGATGTCCTCCAACGACCATTATTCTATCTGGATGTTCAGAACCCGTTATTTCTCCCACAACATTATAAGACAAAACATCATCAAATGTCTGACACGATTGTTTTAAATAGAATGGAGCGTTTGGTTTTTCTTTTAAACTTTTACTTAAAAGTTCAGCCCCATTTGTACTAATAGCAGCAGCCGGAATTCGTTGTTCTTTTGAAATTTCTCCATAATTGGTTCCTCCGGTATGTGGCAAATCATCCAATCGTAAATTCATCGATCTCACAATTACGGCTAATGCACCCAGTTTTCCCGCTTCTCTTGCTCCTGATGATCTTTGGTCTACACAACTGCCGTATGCTTTGAAAGTTTCAATAAATTCAGGGTTCATAGGTCTGTTAAAAAAGATTATTTTCCCTTTTACTTTTTCTTCCCCTAATGCTGTTAATTCCTCTATACTTTTTACTTCAATTACAGTCGCTTGTACTCCTTTTTTGGGAGTGGCAACAGAGCCGCCGAGCGCGCATATTGGAAAACTGATTTTTTGATTTCCAAATTGTAAATACGCAATTTCTTTTTCGCCCCTAACCCATTTTGGCACCATCACTTCCTGAAGATATACTTTATCTAATCCGAGTGTTTCTAATTGTGCTTTGGTATACAAAACTGCTTTTTCGGCTCCGGTTGTACCCGATAATCGAGAGCCAATTTTATTGGATAAATGTTCTAGCCAAGGATAACATTTGGCATTGGTTAAGGATGATTTATAAATTTCCTTCAGGGTTTGTTCTTCTTTAGTTTGTGCAAAAAGAACAATTCCGTTAAGGAATAGTGCAACACATAAAATTGATTTTCTCATAATTTAATTCGGTGATGGTTTGAATTTTTCGGTTTCAATAGGAACGGCAATTTCGTGATTCTTAACGAATATTTGATACCACATTCAAAAAAAATCTTGCAAATTATTTTTTCTGAATTTATAAAAAACAAATAAAGCCATTAATCTTCGTGACGTTTTTATAAACACACTTTTTTATAAAAAAAACCCCTCGATATAAATACCGAAGGGCTGATCATAAATAAACAAACCAAACATTTACTTAATCAACACAAAATCAACTTTATTGTCAGTGCTGGAATCCGTGCCTACAAAAACTTGAAAAGCACCCGGTTCAGCAATAAATTGTAAATCAGAATTATAAAATTTTAATTCTTCAACAGAAATTTCGAAAGTTACTGTTCGTTTTTCTCCTTTTTTAATGGATACTTTTTGGAATCCTTTCAATTCTTTTAAAGGTCTTGTAACCGATCCTACTAAATCTCTTATGTACAATTGAACTACTTCTTTCCCGTCAAAATTTCCAGTATTTGTAACGTCAACGCTAACCATTACTTTTTCATTGAAGCTCATTTTATTGGATGAAATTTTCAAGTTTGAATAGCCAAAAGTGGTATAACTCAATCCAAAACCAAAAGGATATAAAGGTTCATTTCTTTCATCAATATAATTCGATCTGAATTTTTCGAATTTCCCTTCCTTGTTCGCAAGTGGTCTTCCGGTATTTTTTTGATTGTAATAAATCGGCACTTGTCCTACGCTTCTTGGAAATGTAGCTGTTAATTTTCCGGAAGGATTTTCATTTCCAAACAAAACGTCAGCGATTGAAGCTCCTGCTTCGCTTCCTGCAAACCAAGTATTCAATATTGCTGGAACAGTTTTATGTTCCTGAACTAATACCAATGGACGGCCTGTAAACAAAACCAAAACAACTGGTTTTCCTGTTTTCAACAATGCTTGTAATAAGTCTTTTTGAGCTTGTGGAATCTCCAAATTAGTTCGGCTGCTGCTTTCTCCTGACATTTCTGCTGATTCCCCTAAAGCTGCAACAATTACATCCGATTGATTGGCTATTTTCAAGGCTTCCGCCAATAATTCCTCGGTAGTTCTGCTATCACGGTGCAATGTTTTTCCAAACATAGTTGCTTTTTCCTCGAAAGCAGCATCATAATCCAGATTACTTCCTTTGGCGTAAAGCACTTTTGTAGCATCACCGGCAACTTCTTTGATTCCTGCTATTAATGAAATGGATTTATCCATATTAGTAGCCACACTCCAAGTACCCGCCATATTTTCTTTGGCATCAGCCAATGGGCCAATAACAGCAACTGTTCCTGATTTTTTCAGCGGAAGCAGCTGATTGTTATTTTTCAATAAAACCAAAGATTGCGCTGAAATAGCTCTAGCTTCTGCTCTGTGGTTTTTTGTAAAAACCTCCGTTTTAGCTCTTTTTTCATCACAATATTTATACGGATCATGAAACAATCCCAAATCATATTTGGCATTCAAAATAAGACGAGCCGCATTATCAATTTGTTCGATACTCACTTTTCCTTCCTCCAATGATTTCTTCAAAGTAGTAAGGAAACCTTCACCCACCATATCCATTTCAATTCCGGCATTTAATGCCAAAGCTGATACCGTTTGTAAGTCCCCCATTCCGTGTTCTATCATTTCAGGAATCCCTGTAAAATCAGTCACTACAAAACCATTGAAACCCCATTGTTTTCTCAATACATCAGTCATTAACCATTTGTTTCCGGTAGCGGGAATTCCATCAATTTCATTGAAAGACGCCATAACCGAACCAACTCCGGCATCAATAGCGGCTTTGTAAGGAGGAAAATAATCGTTGTACATTTTTATTCGGCTCATATCAACCGTGTTGTAATCACGTCCTGCATCTGGCGCACCATACAAAGCAAAATGTTTCACACATGATAAAATGGTATTGTTCTTCGACAAATCATTTTGTTGATATCCATTGACCATTGCTTTTGCAATTTGGCTTCCCAAAAATGGATCTTCACCCGAACCTTCTGAAACTCTTCCCCAGCGTGGATCACGAGAAATATCAACCATAGGTGAAAAAGTCCAGTTGATTCCATCGGCACTGGCTTCCTGTGCTGCAATTTGAGCACTTCTTTCAATTAATTTCATGTCCCAAGTACAAGACAATCCAAGCGGAATTGGAAAGGTTGTTTCATACCCGTGAATCACATCCATTCCAAAAAGCAACGGAATCTTCAATCGGCTTTTTTCTACAGCAATTTTCTGTACTTCTTTTATTTTCTGAACTGATTTGATGTTGAATAAACCACCCACTTTACCTTCTTCGATATTCTTCGCCACATTAGAACTACTGGCAGCACCAGTTGTAATATCACCAGAAGTTGGCAAATTCAATTGGCCAATTTTCTCTTCCAAAGTCATTTTCGAAAGTAACTCAGCTACAAATTCGGTTTTGGGTTTGATTGTAACTGCCTTTTTAGTTGTCTTTTTTTGGCTGTAGCCAAAAAGTGAAAAGCCAATAAGGAATATAATAAGTTTAATTTTCATTTTGTCTGTTTTTTGTTTGTTTGAACATCCAATCATAAATTTCTTGGTTGTCATATACTCTTGTCCAACTATCGTGATTTGCATCATCAAAAATCGTTAGCGCCACATTTGTATTACAGGTTTTCAATTTTTTATACATCGCAATCGAATACTCTACATTCACGACATCATCCAGTAATCCATGGAAAATCCGAGTTGGAATGGCTGCGATTTTACAGTTTTCTATCATCGGAATTCTATCCACATATCCGGCAATAGGAACTAATGCGGCAAAGGTTTCAGGATGTGCAAAAACTAGATTCCAAGCGCCCCAAGCACCCATACTAAGACCTGTAAGATAAACTCTGTTGCTATCTATATTATTCTCTTTTTGAATTTTTAAAATCAAACGATAGAGCACTTCTTCATTCCAATATTCATTCTCAGGACATTGCGGTGCCAGAACATACGCATCTAAGTCGTGACTTTTCAAATACTTGAATGGCCCATGCGCTTTTACTTTTTCGATATCGGTTCCTTTTTCACCAGAACCATGAAGAAAAACAATCAGCGGTTTTTTCTCTTTGGCATTTTTTGGAATATGCAAAGCAAAAGTTAATTCGCGTTTTTGCACGATTTCGGTTTTTATTGTACCAATTTCATCCTTTTGGGCAAGAGAAACAATGGAAAATAATAACGTGACTATTGCTAATTTACATTTCATCTAAAATTTATTTTAAAATCCATATTGAGTGGACGAAAAACCTAATGTTTTCAAACCCACTTTTACTTCTGGTGCCTGCATAAATAATTTCCAAATCAATCCCGTACGATGATTTTCAATCATGGGAACAATTGTACCTTGATCAATGGCTAAATAACGTGGAGTCACCCAATTATAATGAGGCGAAAAGGCATCATAAGGTCCTGCAATCCCAATTAAAGAGCTCTTTTTTTCATCATACAAATAATGCAAAAATTTCATGCTTTCCGCAGGTGTAAAAGGGAATGAGGATAAAGCTGCCGTAGGCGAAATTACTCCCGTATCATTCAACGGTTGATGTGCCGTATATCCTGTAGTACCATCGGGATTTCTGGTGTAACTAGCTGTTAATCCCCAACATTTATCGGAATAACCTGCCCATTGTTTTGGATTGGCAATACAATATTGATTGATGATTTTAGAATGGTTCTGTGTCACTGTCCAATAATTTGCATACGCATCTGTCAATCCTCGAGGATCCATTCCCAAGTAAGAATATTGTGCCCAAAACAAAGGCCCAACATTTCCTGTAGCCCCGTTATAATTAAAAATTACCGGTATTCCATATTGAGAACTTCCATTTGCAATTGCACCGTTACGAGCCCAAGCTTGATGATACGCTGCTGCTGGAATTGGATGTGTTGGAGAAGCTGCACCCATAACATAAGTAATCAAACATTCGTTGTAACCTTCTAATTTAAAATTCATTTCCCAACCATAGTTAGGAGACCAGTGCCAATACATGGCATTTTCACCTTTTGTGTACCAATCCCACTCTACACCTTTCCACAAATTATCTGCTTTGGCAGCAAGCGCTTTTTCTGCTGTATTTCCGTTTTTAAAATATTCTCTAACGGTTAACAATCCTTGGCATAAAAAAGAAGTTTCAACAATATCCCCACCATTATCTTTTGTTCCAAAAGGGATTACTTTTCCTGTTGTTCCGTTTATCCAATGTGGCCATGCACCATGAAAACGTTCTGCATTTTCTAAAAAAGTCATTGCTGTTGTAAGTCGGGAAACGGCTTCGGCTCTTGGTACAAAACCTCGTTCCACACCTACAATAAGTGTCATTAAACCAAATCCTGAACCTCCAGTTGTAATAATATTAGCTTCAAAACTAGGATCTTCAGTAAGGTAACGTTCCCGTGCCAATTTTGAATTGGTTTCGGCATATTCCCAAAAATATTTGATAGCATCTTTTTGGACTTGATCCATAGCTTCCGTATCAGTTAAAGGAACTGTGGGCACTGTCGGACTAGTTGGCAATGGAGTTCCGCCACCCTTCCCTTCAGGAGATGATGAGGAACAAGAAATAAAAAGATTTAAAAAAATTAGTCCGTATAAGTACTTTTTCATTTTTATAAAATAAAAGTATTAATAATTGAAAAAACACCTAGTTTATGGAAAACTAGGTGTGTAAGAGTGCTTTTTATCTGTTGTCTTTTTCTAATTTAAATAAAGCGACAACTTCATTATCAGAAAGAGCTGCATTATATATTCTGAATTCATCCATCATACCGGTATAATTCAACATCCAACCATCCGGAGCACCCCATGGAGTACCTAAATGTTGTTGAAATCCTCCAATAATGAATTTTGAAACATTCGAATTGGCAAGATCCCCATAACCAACACCTCCGGTAAGAGGATCACTTGCATATCTCTTAGAGATTGAAGCGGGTAAATCAAGCTTTTGTCCATCAATGTACATGCTATAAGTAGAACTAGCTCCACTATAAGTCCATACTACGTGTTTCCATTTTCCAAACATATTCGTTAAAACATTTGTGCCTCCATGCTCAATAAACTGACCAGACCATGCAATACTTGGCATTACATCTTTTTGAACGTGATTTTTCACTAACATTGTTGTTGCTGGACCTGTACCTTCAATTAATGAGAAAATATTTCCCCAGAAATCAGTTGTTTTTGGCAACATAAATAATGACTGCGCTCCTCCTGTGTGTGGATTTGTATTAATCCACATAGAAACGGTAATGCTTTTTACATCGACCAAAGAACTCGCTACTGCATTGTAAGCAATAAAAGAACTTGAAGATCCTTTATAAGCCATTCCTTTGATTCCGTTTCCATAAGTTACATTTGTACCTACCCCACCAGTTATTCCATTTTTTGAATCTGCAATACTGTTCTCAAAACTAAATTTAGTAACCAAATTAGCGGCAGCAACATCATCTGAACTTTCATACCCGCCAATTGCTTCATAAGCAATTGGGGTATTAACTTTATCTATACTATCCTCGTTACAGCTCACAAAAAACTGTGAAGCTAAAACAGAAGCAAATAAGAAAATATATTTATTTTTTTTCATTTTACTGTTTTTTTAAATTAATAACCAGGATTTTGTGTTGACAATCCACCTGCTTGTATAATGAAAGCCTGTGGCAATGGAAACAATTCATGTTTGCCTGCAACAAATGTTTTTCCATCAATAGCAAAAGCAGCTACAGCTTGTCCTGTACGTACTAAATCAAAGAATCTATCATGCTCAAATGCCATTTCTACTCTTCTTTCTTTCCAAATTGCAGTTTTTACATCTCCTTGAGAAACAGCAGTTGTGTTCCCTAATCCAGCTCTTGTTCTAATTTGATTCAACAAAAGAATCGCAGCAGGAGTTTGATTCAATTCATTAAGTGCTTCGGCTTTCATTAATAACACCTCAGCATATCTCAAATATTTGATATTCACATCGGTTTCCCAACCATCTGTAAAAGCAGAAGAATATGCTTTATAGTTGTATCTTGGATTTTCAACAGTCAATGGTACTACTCTACCATCGTATAATGTAGTTCCTGCAAAAATGATTGTTGCATTTTTTCTGACATCACCAGCTTCATAAGCATTTACTAAACTTTGAGATGGTGTGTTGAAACCCCAGCCCCAACCACCGGCACCACGAGCACCTTGCGTATTAGAATATCCAGAAATCCCTTTGGCTGGCACAGAACCTGTACCTTGTATTTCAAAGATAGATTCGGCATCATTCTCTCCTGCCAATTTATACATAGAAGCATAATCTGAAACGATAGCATATCCTGTAACCAGGTTACAGTTGTCCACTACTTTCTGCCAGTTTTTTTGGTATAAATTTATTTTTGCCAATAAAGCGTAGGCAGCTCCTTTTGAAGCTCTTCCTTTTTCAGATGCCGCATATTCTGATTTGTTTGGCAATACCGCAATAGCATCATTCAAATCACTTTCGATATAAGCATATACTTCGGCACTTGTTTTACGCGTTAATTGCATAATTCTATCTTCTTCTGAAGAAGGATTTGGTAAATGATCGATAATTGGAACACCACCATAGGTTTTCACCAAAGTGAAATACATAAAAGCTCTCAAAAACTTAGCTTCTCCCAATAATCTTGCTCGTAAAGCAGGATCTGCTTTATCTAATTGCGGGATAATACTTAATGCTTGATTACATCTGTTAATTCCTTCGTAATTAGCTGCAAAAATCTCACTTGTAGATGGCGTTGAAGCGTTATAGGTTAAGGCATCCATTAAATCTTTATCTGAACCTGTATCTCCTGGAGACGATCCTTTGTCAGCATCATCAGAAGCAATACTTGACAACCCAATCCAAGAAAATGAAGTCATGTTCCAATCTAAAAACTTACTGTAGATTGCTGTTACAAAAGTGGCTGCTCCTGCATCATTATTGAATAATTCAATGTCTTTTGTAGAAATAGATTCTGTTTGATCCACATCTAAATAGTCGTTTGAACATCCCGAGAAAAAGTATGCGGATAGCGCAAAAATTGATATATATATCTTTTTCATTGTATTAAAATTTTAAATTAGCACCAATAACAACTGATCTTAATGTTGGGTATGCATCCAACTCAATACCTTGTGTTCCATAAGGATCTCCATTACCATTTAGTTCCGGAGAGAAACCTGAGAATTTTTGAGTGATAAATGGATTTATAGCATTTACATATATTCTGCAAGAATTTAAAAATTCTCCTTTCAAAGGAATTTTATATCCTAAAGTAATATTGTTGATTCTAAAGAAATCCCCAGATTCTAAATAGTAAGTAGATGCTACAGGAACTTGGTTAAACGGACCAGGTTTTGAAGCAGTTGTATTGTTTACTGTCCAAAAATCTGTCGCTAATGAATCTTCAATATTTTCTCCTGTAAAACGTTGTGCTTTTTTACCATTGTAAACTTTAGCACCAGAAGTACCATATCCGTCCACGGAGAAATCAAAGTTTTTATAGTTTATTCCTAAAGTAACACCATACGTTGAATTTGGTAAAATAGAACCAACGTATTTTTTATCAGCATTCGCATCTAAAGCATCTTGAGTCACTTTGGCTCCTGTCGCAGTATAGTACAACATTTTCCCATTTGTAGCATCAAAACCAGCATACTCATACATATAGAAACTACCTAATGGTTTCCCAACAGAAGTATTATCTAATAATTTTGTCCATTGTCCATTTCCTAAATCTCCACCTGTAATTGGCGCAAGCGTAGCATCTTTCAAACCTGTCAATTCATTTTTGTTGTTAGAGAAATTCCCTCCAACCCAGTAACTTAAATTATCCGTTAGTTTATCGTCCCAACGCAAAGCAATCTCATATCCTTTATTAGACACTTCTCCAACATGTGCCGGTGAAGAATTACTTATACCGGAAGTTATGTATGGTCTTGTGTTTAAAATAACATTTGTTGTTGTTTTATCATACACATCAAACGATCCTTTCAATCTGTTGTTCAATAATTCAAAATCTAAACCTGCAGACGTTTCCTCGGTAATTTCCCATGACAAACTTGGATCTACTTGAGAATTGATAGTAGTACCTTCATTCAATATAGAACCTCCTAAATAATACGTAAGACCAGAACTATATGCTTGGTTGTTAAGAGGTACATTTTGGTTTCCTAATTTACCCCAGCCTCCTCTTAATTTCAATAAGTCTATTCCTTTTGCGTTAGCCATAAACTCTTCTTTGGTGATAACCCATCCTAAACCAAAGGCCGGAAAAGTTCCCCAACGATAATCTTTACCAAAATTTGATGAACCATCACGTCTGATTGTACCTGTAAATAAGTATCGGTCCATTAATTTGTATTGGAAACGACCAAAATAAGAAGCTATTTTATTTTCATTAAAAACCTCATCTTTATAATTAACAACCGTTCCTACATAATCAACACCTGCTAATGACCAGTAATTTGAATCTGCATTTACATTTTTTCTGGCAACAGTCAATTGTTCTCTGGCTCCTCTAACTGAAGTTTCGATACCTGCTGTTAATTCAATATCATGAATATCAGCAAAAACTTTATTGTAAGTCAGGTAATTAGATAGGTTCCAATTGAAATATTGATTTCTGCCTTTTGTCAATAAATTAACATTTTTATCCGCTGGATAAATAATACTGCTTAACTGCCCCGGATTATTGTTCGACTGCCAAATTGTTTTAGTGTCTTCGAAATTGTAATTTTTCCAAGAATAATATTCCCCGTTAAATTGTGACGTGAATTTTAATGATTTTAAAATATCATAATCTAATTTCAAACCACCTTGTAGCGTTATGCTTCTTTGCTCTTCATCAAAATAATCCAATTGTGCTACAGGATTTCCAACATTGTTAAAAGAAGAACCTGAAGTGCCAGCAAAACCGTCGGCCCCAACGTAAGAAACACCGTATTGTCCATTTGAAAAACGAACAGGAACAATTGGAGATTGTTTGTAAGCGTTAGTAAAAGCGCTTAATGGTTTTGGTGTTGAATTTGCTGAACCAAAACTGAAATTTTGATTTAAAGTCAGTTTTTTAGAAATTTTGAATTCGTTATTACTTCTAAAAGTAGTACGACTGTAATCCAATCCGTTAAGAATTGCTTTCTCTTGATAATTTCCTAAACTGAAGAAGTATTTAATATTCTCTGATGCTCCAGAAACTGAAACGTTATTCTGAGTATATGAACCTGTTCTGGTAATGGCATCAAACCAATCGGTATTAACAGGTTGATCCTGTGAAAAAGTTGTGGTTTGCAAAGCAGAATTCGAATAATGTGAGTACTTATTACTTCCTGCCATTTTTACTTTTTTCAAAGGCGCTCTAAAACCTGCAAAACTTTCAAATTCTACAGAAACCTTATCTCCTTTACCTTTTTTAGTCGTAATAATGATTACACCATTGGCAGCTCTGGTTCCATAAATTGCTAATGCAGATGCATCCTTCAAAATTTCGTACGAAGTAATATCATTCGTATTAACGTTATTGATATTCTCCGTAGGCATACCATCTACAATATATAAAGGAGTTCGTCCACCTAAAGCGGTACCCAAACCTCTAATAATTACTGAAGGAGTACTTCCTGGTAAGTCTGAAGAAATTACCTGAACACCCGCCGCTTTACCTTGTATGGCTTGCGAAGCATTCAATACTTTGGTTTTAGATATTTCCTCAGCTTTTAATGAAGTAATTGCCGTAGTATTATCAATTTTTTTTCTGGTTCCGTACCCAATGATAACCACTTCTTTTAATTCAGTGTCTTTGGATTCTTGCAATTGTATGCTCATGGGTGTAGCTGTTGCAGGAACTGATACAGCATCAAAACCTACCATGCTAATTTTTAATACCTCACCTACTTTGGCATTGATATTAAAATTACCGTCAAAATCGGTATCAGTTGAAGTTTTAGAATCAGCCGCAACTATCATGGCTCCAGGAATCCCAATTCCATCCTTATCTAATACTTTTCCCTTAATTACTTGTCCAGACATGTATGCCGGTAGTAAAATGAGTGCTAAAAAGCTAAAAATAATATTTCTCATATAATAATGATTTGTTAAAGTTAGTGGAGCCAAAGTAAATAATTACAACGTTATAGTAAGCAAAACGGCGATACTACACGAATACATCAAAACAGCAAAACAAGATCATAAATCTATGTATTACTGCCTATAAGAGCGGTTATGAGATACTACACTACATCTATATGATGTAGTAATGATGTGTTGCAATTCCGTAATAAATACACTGAAATAATATATTATCTATAAAAAATAAAGCTTATTTATACAGTTAATAAAAATTTAGAGAGATTTTCGTCCTGAACAAGGTTTAATTTCTTTCTTAAGCGGTAGCGATGAAGTTCTACACCTCTAAAAGAAATATTCATCATGGGTGCAATTTCCTTAGACGAAAGATTCATTTTTAAGTAAATACAGAGCTTAATATCCTTCGAAGTTAGGTTTGGATATTTTTTTGAAAGGTTAATTATAAATTCATTGTGAATTTGATTCAAATTTGTTTCAAACGTTTCCCATTCATGTTTGTTAACAGCATTGATTTTTATGGCTTTTTTGATTTCACTTTTTAGTTTATTAAAATCCATATCTGAATCCAGAATACTTTGAATATTCTCAATCATTTCACTTTGCTTCGCAATCGAAAGTGATTTTCCGGCAACCTCTGAAGACTTCGATTGCAATTCCAGTTCTAGAATATGTTTTTCATATTCTTGAATATTCAATTCGTTTTCGGCCTTTAATTCCATCTCCAGAATTTTCTTTTGATGTTTTAATTCTTCATCACGCAACTCCAGTTTCTGAATGTAACGCATTTTATTCCATTTGTAATACAGATACAATATACCACCAATCACTATCAGATATAATAAAATCATCCAAATAGAAAAATACCATGGTTTAGCCACAATAAATTGGAAGTTCGAAATTTTATCATAATTCAATCCGTCATGAAGGTAAACCGTAATCTCATTGGAACCGCTATTTAAATTATTCAAAACAATCAAACCTTCATTTACAGGAATAAATTCTTTGGTACCATTTATTTTATAAAATAAATTAGGTCTTGTTGCTCCAAAAACACCTGATATTACATGTATGCGAAGCTCAGAATTGTATGGAATCTTTGAGTTATTTTTAACCAAATCATCATTTACAAAGGCTTCAACACTTATATTTGATGCTTTCTTGTTCGCATATTTTAATTGCAACGAGATAAAACCATCATCCAGATTCAACAGGTAATTATCTTTGTTTTTGAAAACTTTTACATTGTCATTAATGATTTTTCCCTTGTAATATTTCTCTTGAATAATAGTGCGGATAAATTTATTGTCATGTGCATAAATATGATATAAAAGCCCTTCTTGCAGTATCAGAAAGTGATTTTCATCAATAGAAACGATGTTTGATACATTTTTAAAATTAGTATTAAACAATTCATTTTCTTCTAATTGATTGGTGATTGAATTATAGGTGTACCACGATTTATTGATTAAAAACAAGATTTCATTTCTGAACTCAAATATTTTCACTCCAAAATCATTGCTTATTTTGCTGTGCTGGGTGACATTTTTAATATCAGTTGTTTCGTATGCATCGTTATACAGAATTCGATACAAACCTCGATTGTTATCGGCTGCCCATATTTCATTTTTTCGGTTTTGCGCAACATATTTGATAGGTTTCAATATTCCTTTTATAACTATCTTTTGATTCAAATCATTACTGTCATTATAAATGATTACACCGCTGTATGTTGCTTGCAA
Source organism: Flavobacterium sp. 120 (assembly GCF_003633605.1). NCBI lineage: Bacteria > Pseudomonadati > Bacteroidota > Flavobacteriia > Flavobacteriales > Flavobacteriaceae > Flavobacterium > Flavobacterium sp. 120. Next base: position 2,130,586 of record NZ_RBKZ01000001.1, read on the forward strand.
ATAGGAATTATTAATGCTGCTTTTGACTAAATTCCAACCTCCGTTTATAGTACTTAATTTAGAAAACAATCCATTCTCGTATATAAAAGTGCCTTCGTTATGACCTATGAGGTATTTATTATTTATTTTACTGATGTTCCAAGCTTGCCCTTGCGTATTAGGAATTAACGAAAGCACTTTGTCTTCATATTTAAAAACACCATGATTAGAAGCCATCAAATAGCCTTTTGGAGTACTTGCCACGGAATAAACGGAGCCTAAAATCCCTGAATTATCATAAAAAATAGAAATAGGAGAATTAACCTCGATATGAGCAATTCCATTGTCTAACCCCAACCACAAATCATTTTCTTTGTCCAGGCCAATACTCAAAATAGAATTGTTCATCAACACATTATTTCGATTGATGTTTTTATACGAACCAGAATTCAAATCAAAAATATAAACCCCTTTATTAGCCGTTCCTATGATTAATTTATTGTTTTTAATGAATTTGGCAACGTTGATATTTGCTGCTTTCAAAATATCATTTAATGCACTTTTCCAAGTGCTGAGAATACCATTCTCTTCCACGTAAATTCCGTTTTTTTTAGTAAAAAAATACGTTTTGTTTTGGTGTTTTTCAATAGCATGGATGACGTTGTTCTCTAAAACGGACCATCCTTCTATCTTTTCAAACTTGGAATTCTTCATTTTATAAATTCCTTTTTCCACCGAAGCAACCAATAGTTCATTACCAACCGGAAAGCAATAGGAAACCAGAAAATCAAATTTACTTTCTTTAATTACTTTTCCGTCAAACTGGAAAAGCCCATTAAAAGACTGAAAGTAGATTTTATTATTGAATTTAAATATCTTCCAAATTTCTTCATTATCACTGTCGTCAAAAACTTTAGTTTTATTGGAATTAGAAATAGAAACGTAATGCATCTTTCCTTCTTTTCGGAACCAATACCCAAATTCTTTATAAGAACCGGTATAAATGCGGTCACCATCAACCATTACGGAGCGAATAATTGTTTTGTTTGGCAAGCTATTTTTCTCCCACTTTACGCCGTCATACCGCAATAAATAATAATTATTGGCAAAATACATGGCGTTATCATTTCCTTGCGCAACACTCCAAATCTGATTATCACCTTGATAATTTGATTTGCTGTAATTCTCTACAAAAGGGAGTAATTCCTGTGAATAAAGTTGGAATGAGATAAAATAGAGTAGGATTATTGATGTAATTCTTGCTTTCAAAATGTGGTATTTTATATCCAAATATAATTAGATTTATCAAATAAAAGGCATAAAAAAAGCCTCTGTTTACAGAAGCTTTTTTTGAGTTGGTTATTTTCTTAATTCGTCAGTAATTCAAATACCTGATTGGCAATTTCAATTTCTTCATTGGTAGGAATGACTAATATTTTAGTCTTTGAATCTGGTGTGTTTATTTCTCTAATTTCTTTCGAACGAATTTCATTTTTGGATGCATCCAATGCTATTCCGAAATAATCCATATCCGTACACACTAATTTACGGATGTACGAAGAATTCTCCCCAATTCCAGCCGTAAAAATAATGGCATCGAGCCCATTTAAAACAGCCGTATACGAACCAATATATTTCTTTATTCGATACGCATTCATCGCTAAAGCCAATTGACAATCTTCATTTCCATTCTCCGCATTCGCTTCTATGTCCCTCAAATCGCTGTAACCGGTAAGCCCCAGCATTCCGCTTTGTTTTTGCAACATCGTATTCACCGCTTCAAGCGAATAACCCAACGAATTTACCAGATAAAAAATCACAGATTGATCCACATCTCCGCTTCGGGTTCCCATAATTAATCCGTTCATTGGACCAAAACCCAACGTATGATCAATACTTTTTCCGTCTTTTACAGCGGTCATACTGCAACCGTTTCCTAAATGTATCGTGATAATTTTAGAACCTATATTCTGAGAATTTTGCTTCAAATAATGAATCGCATTTTCCGAAACGTATTTGTGACTCGTTCCATGAAAACCGTAAACGCGTATTTTATTTTCCGTCAAAAGGTAATTTGGTACCGCATATTTGTGCGCTACAACAGGAATCGTTTGATGGAATGCCGTGTCAAAAACAGCCACTTGTTGTGCTAAATTAAAAATTTCTTCGGCAACATTTATTCCTTCTAAATTTGCAGGATTGTGCAAAGGTGCTAAATCAAAAAGCTGTCTGATTTTATCTTTTACTTCATTGGTAATAACTACCGTATTCGAAAAAGCGCTTCCTCCATGCACCACACGATGCCCAACAGCTTCTATTTCATCCGTACTTTTAATCACCCCTACTTTTTCATCCATCAGTAATTTGGCAATTTTTTCTAAACCAATTTTATGGTTTGCAATAGGCAACGTTTCTTCTAATTTAGTCGTATCCGTTACATATGTTAGATTCGAAGTTTCGAGTCCTATTCTGTCAATCATCCCCGAACAAATAACTTCATTTGCCGGCATGTTAATCAATTGGTATTTTATGGAGGAACTTCCTGAGTTTATAATTACTATTTTCATTTTATAATCCTTGTGCTTGAATCGCCGTAATCACGACTGTATTTATAATATCATCTACCGTACAACCACGGCTTAAATCATTAACCGGTTTGTTCAACCCTTGTAACATCGGACCAATTGCCAGTGCGCCTGTTTCTCTTTGAACCGCTTTATAGGTATTATTTCCTGTATTCAAATCCGGAAAAATTAGAACGCTGGCTTGCCCCGCCACTTCTGAATTTGGCATTTTACTTTTTCCAACAGCCATATCAACGGCTGCATCGTATTGAATAGGCCCTTCAATTTTTAAATCGGGACGTTTTCTTCTCACTATTTCAGTTGCCGCTCTTACCTTATCGACTTCATCTCCTTTTCCGGATGAACCTGATGAATACGAAAGCATGGCAATTTTTGGTTCAATACCAAAAGCCAAACTGGAATCAGCAGAGGAAATGGCAATTTCTGCTAATTGTTCCGCAGTAGGATTTGGATTAATGGCACAATCTCCAAAAACAGAAACTCTGTCCTCTAAACACATGAAGAATATCGAAGAAACCACAGAGGAATTGGGTTTAGTTTTAATGAACTGTAACGCAGGCAAAATAGTATGTTGTGTGGTATGTGCCGCTCCGGAAACCATTCCGTCCGCGTGCCCTTTATACACCATCATCGTTCCAAAATACGAGACATCTTCCATTAAATCCTTAGCCATTCCTATGGTTACATTTTTTGCTTTTCGCAACTCATAATAGGTATTTACATAATCATCATAATGCTCTGATTCTATCGGATTAATGATTTTTATTTTAGAAAAATCGAAAGGAAGTCCCAACTCCGCCACTTTATTTTCAATTTGTTTTTTGTTGCCAATAATCGAAATATCAACCACATCCATCGTCAATAATTGTGAGGCTGCAATAATGATTCGTTCGTCATTTCCTTCCGGTAAAACAATGTGTTTTCTATGTTGTCTGGCTCTTTTTACTAAATTATATTGAAACATTTTTGGTGTCATTCCTTCCGCTTCAAAAGTGATTAGCTTTTCAGCCAAGTTGTCTAAGTCGACATATTTTTCGAAAGTAGTAATAGAAATTTCAATCTTCTGCTTGTTGTTTGCATAAATTTTGGATTTAATAGAACCTATTTTATTGGTAATATAATACGTTCCTTCTTCCACCGCAATAATTGGAACAATGGTAGAAAGTCCTTCTATCAATTTCAAAATACTGATTTCAGGCAAAATATTTCCTGTCAAAACAATTCCGGAAATGGTTGGATAATTTACGGATTCATTGGCCTGTAAAGCGCCAAGAATAATGTCTGCTCGGTCTCCGGGCGTTATCACCAGACTATTCTCTTTTAAATGCAACAAATAATTGCACAATTGCATGGCGCCTACACTAAAATTTCCGGTTTGATTGTTCAAGTGTGCCGAGCCAAATAAAACTTTGGCATCCAACTCATTTACAATTTCCTGTACGGTTGGATTATTCAATTTATGAATCAAAGGAATAGAATTCACTAATATACTTTCGGGCAAGCTTTTCTTTAGACCGTTAGTTACCAATTCAATATTTTCAGGCTGCACTTTATTGGCGATTACAGCCAAAACTTCGACATCTTTAACTTTGAATGAATCATAAGCTAAGTAAAGACTATCAATTAATTCCTCTAATGTTTTTCCCACTCCGGAACCCACGATAATTGTTGGAATACCAAGATTTTTAGCAATCAGAACATTCATATCTAATTCGATGACAGTTCCTTCCCCTGTAAAACTGGTTCCTTCAACCAAGACAAAATCGAAACGTTCTTCTAATTTCTTGTATTTTTCAATAATCAAATCGAGAACCTCTCCTATTTTCCCCTTGTTCTTCTTTTTGATTAATTTACTTTTTGTAATGACATACGCATCTTCAAATTCAATATCCATCCCAAAATGACCAATCACGGTTTCAATGTGATTATCAAATCCTCCTTCTTCAAAATCTTCCACTATGGGTCTAAAATAACCTACTTTGGCCATCTTACCAATAAGCATACTCATCAATCCCAACGTAATAATCGATTTCCCACTATTTTGTTCGCTTGTTGCAATATATATGGCCTTGTTCATTTTTTTATTTTTTAATTTAATTCCAAATGAATTGGATGTAATCCTTTTTTATTCCTAAAACCAACGGCGTTTTTTAAAATAAATAATCATTCCAACCACTATTAAAGACATAGCGCCCATAACGGTATGATAGCCATAATGACGTTTCAGTTCTGGCATATATTCAAAATTCATCCCGTAAACCCCCACAATAAAAGTCAGCGGAATAAATATAGCCGATACAATCGTCAGGGTTTTCATAATCTCATTCATCTTATGCGTTTGTGCGGAGAAAAAGAAATTAGACGCACTTTCCAAAGAACTCATATCAGATTCAATTTGTTCCAAAAGCTCTAAACTCTTTTGATGCAATCGAGCAAAAAAGCTAAAAGTATCTGCTTCCATAACATTAAATATGTTATCGTCTTTTATGCTTTTTATATCATACAAAGAATCCCTAAGCGGAATGATAGAACGTTTTAAAAAATTTAAATTATCTCTGTGTTTCTCTATTTTTTCTAAAATTATGGGATCCACACTTTCCTTGGTCAGATTGATCAATTCCTCTATTTTATCTTCCTCGCTTTCTAAAGTGATGTAGAAATTTTCCATGATGGCATCCAGAAGGATGTACAATAAGTAATCCGCTTTCTTAGTTCTTACAATTCCCGAATGGGTTCTAATGCGTTCTCGAATGTGGGTGAAAAAGTCACTTCGCTTTTCCTGAAAAGAAATTAGAATCCCGTCTTTTAACAAAAAGCTAATTTGTTCGACACTTATGTTATCCGAGTGTTCCGCTGGTAACAATGATTTTATGTTGAAAAATAAATAATCATGAGACTCTTCCAGTTTTGTTCTTCGGGTGGTATTTAAAATATCAGCCAACATGAAATTATCGATTTTAAAATAATTTCCAATCGATTTTAGCCACTCCACATTATTTAAACCGTGAATATTAATCCAGTTTGTTTTTTGTCCCTCAATATATTTATCTAAATCCGAAACCTTAAAATCCTCATACTCGGTAAGATCCAAATCATCATAAACAAACAACTGCAGCTCTGATTCCTTACTTTTATGAATACCAGTATATTCTAAATTATAAGGTTGTGTTTTCTTTCCTCTCTTGTACTTAATTTTTCTCATTCCAGCTGATTTAAGTAGTAATATTACAAAAAACTTTTACAAAAAAATCGTTTTTTGGCACTTTTGACATTCCTAAAAATGAAAAAAACAGGTTTAATTTAATATTTAAAAAAGCAAAGATACCTCGAAATAATAATTCCTTACATGAGAAAAATCATGTTATGACATGGAAAAAGCAATTAATAAACGATTGTTAATTATTGTTAATTATTTAAAATCGCACCTCAAAATGGTCTTTTTATAAAAAATATATCAATAAATTTGAACTTTAGTCGTAACAAAACACAATAAAATACGACTTATAGACCATAACCAATTATAAACTTTATTAATACATTAACTAAATGGTGAAAAAAAAACTAACCCTAATTATTACATGTCTGTTATTTTGTTTTGCGCAAGGCACATTTGCACAAAGTAAAAAAAAGAAAAGAGCAGACAAAAATGCCCCTGCTAAAGTAGAAGCAAAAGCACCCGAATCTAAAGACGGTAAGAAAGAACCTAAACCGTACAAAAAAGTTATTGACTCAACCGCAGTAACACAAAAAGGATTAATTGACATTCATAAAATTAATGACAAATATCTTTTTGAAATTCCAGACTCCCTTTTAGGAAGTGAAATAATGACAATTACCAGATATTCTAAAACTCCAGCCGGAGGAGGAATTTTTGGAGGAGAAGAAATCAACAGACAAGTCGTTCGTTGGGAAAAAGGGCTGAACAACAACATCCTTCTTAGATCAGTTACTTACGTTATCATGTCTCCGGACGGTGACAAACCAATGGCTCAAGCGGTTAAGAATTCAACTTCGGATCCAATTATTGGAAACTATGATATCTTGGCATTCAAAAAAGATTCAACCGGTAAAAATAATGCTGGATATGTGATCGATTTAACGAGCACTTTCGATGGTGATATTCAGACTTTTTCATTAGATCCAATTAAAAAACAATTGTTAAACATTGTAGCTTTTCAAAAGGATAAATCATTCATCTCAAAAATAAGCAGTTATCCAATAAATACTGAGATTAGAACTGTAAAAACATTTACAACTACTCCACCGCGTATTTCAATTACTCCAACACCACAAATTGGAGTTAATTTACCTTCTGCTTTAGATGCAGGAGTAGTAACTGTAGAGATGAATACTTCGATGATTTTATTGCCAAAAACACCTATGCGCAAAAGAGAATTTGACGCACGTGTAGGATATTTTGCAAACGAATACGGAGTTTTTGAAGAAGAATCTCAAAAATCAGACACTAAAACTTTTGCTGTAAGATGGCGCTTAGAGCCAAAATCTGCCGAAGATGCTGCAAAGCAAAAAAAAGGGGAATTAATTGAGCCACTAAAACCAATTGTATACTACATTGATCCAGCTACACCTGACAAATGGAAAAAATTCATTAAACAAGGTATTGATGATTGGCAAGTAGCATTTGAAGCTGCAGGATGGAAAAATGCTATTCGTGGCGAATATTGGCCAGAAAATGATCCTACAATGAGTTTGGAAGATGCCCGTTTTTCAGTATTGAGATATTTTGCTGCTGAAATTCAAAATGCATACGGACCAAATGTACATGATCCTAGAAGCGGTGAAATTTTGGAAAGCCACATTGGTTGGTACCATAATATCATGAGTCTTTTAAGAAACTGGTACTTGATTCAAACTGCGGCTGTAGATCCTGCAGCAAGAACAAAAAAGTTTGATGATAAATTAATGGGAGAATTAATCCGTTTCGTTTCTTCTCATGAAGTAGGACACACTTTAGGATTACGTCATAACATGGGAGCAAGCTCTGCCACTCCGGTTGAAAAACTAAGAGATAAAGCGTACCAAGATAAAAACGGACATACTTCTTCTATCATGGATTATGCACGTTTTAATTATGTGGCACAACCAGAAGATGGTGTTACTGCCTTATTCCCTAGAATTGGAGATTATGACAAATGGGCTATTAAATGGGGGTATTCTTATTTTGACGGAGCTAAAACTGAAACTGAGGAAAAAGCGAAGTTGAATGAAATGACTAAGGAAGCTTACAAAAATAACCGTTTATGGTTTGGTACTGAAAGCAGTCCTTATGACCCAAGATACCAAACAGAGGATATTGGAGATAATGCAATGAGAGCTTCTGAGTACGGAATCAAAAACCTAAAAAGAATTTTGCCTAATTTATTAGAGTGGACTAAAGAAAACGGGGAAAGCTATGCTGAACTAGACGAACTTTACGGTGCACTTACTGGACAATTCAGAAGATATATGGGCCATGTTACTAAAAACGTAGGTGGAATCTATGATTCTCCAAAAACGTATGACATGACAGGAAATCAATTTGAAGTAGTTCCAAGAGCTATCCAAAAAGATGCTGTATTATTCTTGAACACTCAATTGTTCACCACACCAAAATGGTTATTGGATCAAAACATCCTTTCGAAAATAAACCCAGAAAGCGGTGTTGAAGCAATCAAAGGAATGCAAGATGCTACCTTATCAAGTTTATTGGCTGGAGATAGAATTGTTCGCCTTATAGAAACTTCTTCTATGAGTAAAAACAACTATACCGCTGATGAATTAGTAAGCGACTTAAAAAATGGAATCTTCTCTGAATTGAAAGGAAGCGGTTCCATTGATGTGTATCGCAGAAACATTCAAAAATTGTATGTTGACAAAATGATCGAATTACTTAAACCAGGTACAGCCATGGTTAGATCAGTTCCTGTAGGTGTTACTTACGGTTTCACGACAAGAAGAGTAAATCTTGCTCAAACTGATTTACCTTCTATTGCAAGAGGTCAATTGAATAGTTTGAAAAACGAGATGAAGTTAGCCTCATCAAGAATGACTGATCGAATGAGTAGATATCACTTACAAGATTTAATTTCTAGAATAGGACAAGCTTTAGATCCTAAATAATGAATTAAAAAAGGGAAAATGTTCAACAACATTTTCCCTTTTTTTTATGCTGTATTTGGTGTTATTATACTGTAGAGACGCATTGTATAAATGCACATTGAAAAATACACACGGTAGAGACGCACTGCAGTGCGTCTCTACAATGCGTCTCTACATAAATAATAATAGAATAATAAAACCCGACCCGTTTCTAAAACAGGTCGGGTTTTTTATTTAACCCATAAAAAAAACCGTTCACCAATGGCGAACGGTTTTCTAAATCAATAGTAGAGATGCACCGCAGTACATCTCTACGGGAAATTATTATTTTACTTCTTCGAATTCAACGTCTTCAACATTGTCTCCTTGAGCAGCATCCCCTTGAGGTTGTGCTTCACCTTGACCTTGTTCTCCTTGAGCATACATCGCTTCAGTTGCTTTTTTCCAAGCAGCGTTGATGTTGTCAAGAGCAGTTTGAATTGCAGGAATGTCTTGAGATTGGTGTGCCATTCTCAATTCAGTTAATGCATATTCTACAGCAACTTTGTTTTCATCAGATAATTTAGAACCTAATTCTTTCAATTGAGTTTCAGTTTGGAAGATCATTCCGTCAGCTTCGTTCAATTTTTCTGCTCTTTCTCTTAAAAGTTTGTCAGAATCAGCATTAGCTTCTGCATCTTTTTTCATTCTTTCGATTTCTTCAGCTGTTAATCCAGAAGAAGCTTCGATACGAATATCGTGAGATTTTCCAGTTCCTTTGTCAGTTGCAGAAACTTTGATGATACCATTAGCATCAATATCAAAAGTTACTTCAATTTGTGGAACACCTCTTGGAGCTGGTGGAATACCATCTAAATGGAAACGACCGATAGTTTTGTTGTCAACTGCCATAGCTCTGTCTCCTTGTAAAACGTGGATTTCAACTGTTGGTTGAGAATCTGCAGCTGTAGAGAAAACTTGAGATTTTTTAGTTGGAATAGTTGTGTTAGACTCAATTAATTTAGTCAAAACACCACCCATAGTTTCAATACCTAAAGATAAAGGTGTAACGTCAAGTAACAATACATCTTTTACATCTCCAGAAAGAACTCCACCTTGAATAGCTGCTCCAATTGCAACAACCTCATCAGGGTTAACTCCTTTAGAAGCTTTTTTACCAAAGAATTTTTCAACTTCTTCAGCAATTCTTGGCATACGAGTAGAACCACCTACTAAGATAACTTCGTCAATATCAGAAACAGATAAACCTGCATCTTTCAACGCTTTAGCAACTGGTGCCATAGAACGTTTTACTAAAGCGTCAGTTAATTTTTCAAATTGAGCTCTAGTTAATTTTTTAACTAAGTGTTTTGGTCCTGAAGCCGTAGCAGTTACGTATGGCAAGTTGATTTCAGTTTCAGCAGAAGAAGACAATTCAATTTTTGCTTTCTCAGCAGCTTCTTTCAAACGTTGCAATGACATTGGATCAAGACGTAAGTCAATACCTTCTTCAGCTTTAAATTCGTCAGCTAACCAGTCAATAATTTCGTGGTCAAAATCATCTCCACCTAAGTGAGTATCTCCGTTAGTAGACAATACTTCGAAAACTCCGTCTCCTAATTCAAGAACAGAAATATCAAATGTACCTCCACCTAAATCGTAAACAGCAATTTTTTGATCTTTACCTTTTTTATCTAAACCGTAAGCAAGTGCAGCTGCAGTTGGTTCGTTGATAATACGCATTACTTTAAGACCTGCAATTTCACCCGCTTCTTTTGTAGCTTGACGTTGTGCATCATTAAAGTAAGCTGGAACAGTGATAACTGCTTCAGTAACAGTTTGACCTAAATAGTCTTCAGCTGTTTTTTTCATTTTTTGAAGTGTCATAGCTGACAATTCTTGAGCAGTGTATAAACGACCATCAATATCCACACGTGGCGTATTGTTGTCCCCTTTTACTACTGAATAAGAAACTCTTTTTGCTTCAGCTGTAATTTCTGAAAAAGAGTGACCCATAAAACGTTTGATAGAAGCAATAGTCTTAGTTGGATTAGTTACCGCTTGTCTTTTAGCAGGATCTCCTACTTTAATTTCTCCACCTTCAACAAAAGCGATGATAGATGGTGTTGTTCTTTTTCCTTCTGCATTAGGAATAACAACTGCTTCATTACCTTCCATTACAGAAACACAAGAGTTGGTCGTACCTAAATCAATTCCGATTATTTTACCCATTTTTAATATATTTAATTTTATTGTATACTTGTTTTAATGACTCGAAGTCGATAAGTCAATCTTTGTGCCAATACAAAACCAACTATTAAATTGTCAGTTTATGTTAAAATTGGCGTAAAAAAATCTGACAAGATGACATTTCAGAGGGTTTGTCATTCTGGCGGAAGTCGGAATCTGGAGCTACCTCCCGCTATTCGCTGTATCTTTATGATCTTAAAGAAAGAACATAAAGGATGCCGCTACTATCGGGGCTAGGAAATCTGATTCCTAACTTCAATTGTTTCTATTCGATTACTTTACCAATTTCAATACCATTAATTCGTAATAAATAAACTACATTAGCAGAACGATAAAATGCTATTTGTAGCGCAAAGCAACCTGATTTTGGGTGGATATGCGCTAGTTTGTAGCGGGTATATACAAGTTATGTGCAAGGCTAACCGTAATTCAACAAACTTTTCGTTATGAAGAAAGAACTTAAATTCCATGAAATAATTAATAATATTATTTCAGAAATAAACGAAGCAAAACGTAAAGCAACATCAATACATGGAGCTGGAAATATTAAGTCATCAGGTGATGAAGTGGAAAGTTTAATTAGAGAAAAGATTAGCCTTTTTCTTCCTGAGAGATACTTAGTTAAGCAAGGTCACATTGTGAATTCAGAAGGAAAAGTAAGCAACCAATTTGACATTATCATTTTCGACCGATTAAGTACTCCAAAATTTTTCGAATCTAAAAACGATACAGTTTTTTATCCAATTGAATCTGTGTTAGCAGTTGGTGAAATTAAAAAAACACTCCGAAAGAATGACATGGTCGATTTTGGGAAAAAGATAAAATACCTGAAAGTTGATATGGACAGGCATCTGGTAGAGAATACTGCATTTGGAGGAATTAAAGGCAAGACTTCTTTCCTTGATCTTATGGCAATGAAAAATAATAGGAAATACAAGAATCCTTTATTTTCATTCATTTTTGCGATTGATGAGGATAGAATTGAAAACTTAGCTATTGATGATGAGAATCTTTATATGCCAAATGATATCTATGTATTAAATTGGGGTTTTTACCTGTACGCAAAAATTGAAGATGGTAGAATTGTTACTCAAATTGAAGATGAGGACTCTCCACTTACCTCATTAATAGAAGTAAAAAAACCTGGGGTCGTTTGTTTGGCCACGATGTTTAATCAACTCATAACTCATTTAAATAAGTGTCATATTGAGCCTTTCAGCTTATCTAAGTATATGACCGACAGAGATATTTACGCTATTAAAAGTGATGAACTAAAAGCGTATAATGTCGTCCCGCAGAAGCCCAGCACCTAACAGCTACTACAACGGATTTGGGCATTTGGCTTAATGGAAAGTTGGTTTTGTACTTGGAAAATTAGATATACACCGAAAATAAATCTTAATTTAATCCCCTATCTCGCCAAGCGCCAGAACGTTAGCGGTCATTGCAGAGCGACACCCAAACCAACAAATAGATAAAAAACTTCAATACCAATTTGAACAATGAAAAAATATTTCTCACAAGCCCGAGTTTTTAATTTTCTGATACTATTACTTTTTGGCACTGCCTGCAATGGACCCGCTAAAAAAGACGTACCAAAGGAAAAGGGAAGTGAATCAAACATACTATCTGTTGCACATCCTAAACTTATAAAAACCATAGGCTCGCCTAAATATGGCAATGTACAATCTGCGCTGCAGGACAAAGCCGGTAACCTTTGGTTTGGCACCACAGAAAATGGTCTTTATAAATATGACGGAAAATCCTTTACCCAATTTTTAATAACCGATGGTCTAAACAGTAATAATATTAATGCCATTTTGGAAGATAAAGATGGTAAAATTTGGATAGGTACTCCAGCGGGAATTTCTCTTTACGATGGTAAAACATTTACTAAAATCCAGATTTCTTTACGAAAAAACCTGCCTCCCAATAAGTATAAAAAAACGCAGGAGGTATTCAGTATCATGCAGGACAGAAACGGAAAACTATGGTTCGCAACAATTGATGGTGTGTACATCTACGATGGTAAATCTTTTACTCCGTTTATAATTGATGAGGGCGGAGTTGGCTATATGAGCAGTAACAATAATGCTGAATATATTTTAGAAGATAAAGCAGGTAACATTTGGTTTGGTGGACGAGGTAATAAGGGTGTATTTCGTTACGATGGAAAATCTATAACCAATCTTAAACCAAATGGCGACAATTGGGCTTGGCCCGCATTGCAAGACAAGAACGGAAATATTTGGTTCAGCAATTGGAGCGGTGCTTACCGTTATGATGGAAAATCATTTACAAGTTTTACAAAAAGCAATGGCTTGCTAAGTGATTCGGTTATGCGAATTATAGAAGACAAAAACGGAAATATTTGGTTTGGTGGCGGTGGTGGCATTTGCCGTTACGATGGAAATTCTTTCACTTGTTTTACAACAAAAGATGGACTAATCAATCAGGGGATTTGGGCAATTTTGGAAGATAAAACAGGAAATCTTTGGGTAGGTACGAGAGAAACAGGTCTCTACCTTTACGATGGAAAAACATTTATTAATTATTCGGAATATAAACACTAGCTTGTAACGGACAAACAAAATTTGCAACAACAGATAAAAATGAACAAAAATAACATCAATCACTAAAACCAACAATCATCATGAAACAACGTTCTAAGCATTTTGCAGTAAAGACAATCCTAATTGGTCTATTCATCCAGCTAATTACAATACCGGTTTCCTTTGGGCAAACCAAAACAGAACAAATCGATAAGTTAATGAACCTGTATTCAGAATACGGACAATTCAATGGTTCTATCCTTGTCGCTGACGCAGGGAAAGTCATTTATAAAAAGGGATTTGGAATGGCAAACATGGAATGGAATATTCCGAACCAACCGGATACCAAACACCGATTGGGTTCTGTTACCAAACAATTTACCGCCATGTTGATTCTGCAATTAGTTGAGCAAGGGAAATTAAAGTTGGATGCTCCTATCTCAACCTATCTTCCTGATTATCCTAAAGCATTGGGCGATAAAATCACCATTCATCATTTACTGACGCATACCGCTGGAATTCCAAATTATACTTCGTTTCCTAATTTTGTGAAAGATTTAAGTATCAATCCGTACAGCCCGGAAGCATTTGTGAAAAAATTCGCTGACCTACCACTCGAGTTTACACCAGGCGAAAAATTTGCGTACAGCAATTCCGGTTATTTTTTATTGGGTTACATCATAGAGAAAGCTTCCGGTAAAACCTATGAGCAGTTTTTACAAGACAATATTCTTAACCCACTAAAAATGAATAATACTGGATTCGATCATCATGAAACAATTCTGAAAAACAGAGCTTCAGGTTATGAGAAAAACGGTAAAAACTTCAGCAATGCCAGTTATCTTGATTTATCTATTCCTTACGCTGCCGGTTCTTTGTATTCCACTGTAGATGATTTGTATTTATGGGATCAGGCACTTTACACAGAACTGTTACTTTCGAAAAAAAATAAAGAACTTTTATTTACTTCCTATATCTCTGCAGGACCGGGACATTATGGTTACGGATGGTTCATCAATAAGGCTTTCAATGGAGAAAAGAATGAAAGTATTATGGTTATTGAGCATGGCGGTGGAATAAATGGATTCAACACCTTGCTTTCCCGTATTCCGTCTGACAAAAATCTGGTGGTTTTATTAAATAATACGGGCGGTACCAACTTAAACGAGATGAATAAAGCGATTAGAAATATCCTTTACAATAAACCGTACAGTTTACCTAAAAAATCATTGGCTACTGCTTTCGTAGATGTTATTCTGGAAAAAGGAATTGCATCTGGATTAACTTATTTTAAAGAAAATAAAAATTCAAATACCTATGCTATCAATGAAAATGAAATGAATAGCGCAGGATATCAATTATTACAAACCGGAAAAGTAAAAGAAGCAATAGAAGTTTTCAAACTAAATGTAGAAGCGTTTCCGAAGTCAGGAAATGCCTATGACAGTTTAGGAGAAGCCTATTTGAAAAACGGAGATAAAAAGCTTGCGATACTAAATTATAAAAAATCCGTAGAACTGGATCCAAACAATGAAAACGGGAAAAAAGTATTGGAAGAAATATCAAAGTCTTAAAACACTAGACGTATTAAAAAAACCGCACGTATCATGTTTCATTGCAAGCATGACCGTGCGGATAATAATAAAACGTTCATTTAAATCAGTAAGCATATGATTTGGGGAATTGTATTAATTGTATTAGGCTTGGCAACTTTAATCTATATGCGTAAAGATTTTATTACGCAATATGAAACATCAAAGTATTTTTCCAAACATTTGAAACGATGGCAAGGAATTTCTGTTGGAATACTAATTATAGTAATTGGAATTGCAAAAATTATAAATAACCAATAATAAAAACAGCACCAATCAAGCAGATATACCCGCAGATTTGCAAACTATGCTCACAAAAGTGAGCAAACAATATAAAACTATTGCCAATTGAAAAAATAGATTTACATTTACTGACTGATTAGTCAGTAATAGATGTATGTTTATTTAATTCCTTTATTCGTAATGAGTGCATTATCCTATTTAAAACAAGTAAAATTTGGTAAACTGCCTGCAGGCAAAAGATTGGAAAAAATTAAACAATCTCCGAATTATAAAAACGGTTCTTTTCAAAACCAAAGCATCACACCTGACCTGACGGAAGGAGCAAGCTATTATACCGTTGGTAAAGAGTTCTTTTTCGGGCAGCATAAAAATGTTACACCAGTTGACGAAATTCCAACCAAAAAAACAGACCTTTTGAATGTAGACCTGAACGAAAATATTTTGGTTTGGTTTGGGCATTCCTCCTACTACATTCAAATTGACGGAAAACGAATTTTAGTTGATCCCGTTTTAAGTGGCGTTGCTTCTCCGTTTTCATTTTCAACAAAAGCCTTCAAAGGAACGGATCGTTACACAACGGATGATATTCCCGAAATTGACTACCTTTTTATTTCGCACGACCATTGGGATCATTTGGATTACAAAACCATTTTAAAACTAAAGCCCAAAATCAAAAAAATTATCTGCGGTCTTGGCACCGGCGAACACTTTGAGTATTGGGGCTTTGACACCACTAAAATCATTGAAAAAGACTGGAACGAGAAAATAGTTTTGGACGAAGGTTTTACGGCACATACGGTTCCTTCAAGACATTTTTCGGGTCGTGGACTAACTAGAAACAAGGCGCTTTGGACCTCGTATGTTTTACAAACGCCAACCATGCAAATTTTTCTTGGTGGTGATAGTGGCTACGACAAACATTTTGCTGAAATAGGGAAAACGTTTGGTGAATTTGATTTAGCCATTTTAGAAAACGGACAGTACGACAAGAGTTGGAAATACATTCACCTGATGCCAGATGAAATTTTGCAAGCAGCAAAAGACTTAAATGCCAAACGAATTTTCCCCGTCCATTCTTCAAAATTTGCGCTCGGGAATCATCCTTGGTATGAACCTTTGGAATTGATAACCGAAAATAACAAACAAGAAAACCTAAACCTCATCACACCAATGATTGGTGAACAGGTAAATTTAAAAGATACCACACAACAATTTTCCCAATGGTGGAAAGGTGTAAAATAACCCCATCAATTAGTAATGAATATTGCGATTTACCCTTTGCAAAAATAAAATCTGAATAATGGACAAGAGAGAAAAATTACTGGCAGCGGCGCTCAAACTATTTGTTGAGTTTGGCTTTCACGATACACCCACGAGTAAAATTGCAAAAGAAGCAGGCATTGCCAGTGGCACTTTGTTTTACTTTTTCCCAACAAAGGACGAATTAGTCAAAGCCTTATATATTGACATCAAAAGCCGACTGAATGAACACATTTCGGAAATAATTAAAGACGAAAAATCGTTGCAGGGAATCTTGAAAATTTATTATTCGGCAACACTTCATTGGGCACAAAAACACAAGACGGAGTTCCGTTTCATGGAACAATTCAACTCTTCGCCTTACCTGAAACAAATTGCAGAAGACGAAACTCAGAAATACATTAAACCAATTATGGTTATTTTAGAAAATGGAGTAAAGGACAAAATCATAAAGCTGATGGATGTTGAACTCATTTTTACATTAATCTGTGGACACACTTTCAGCGTCAATCAATATTTAGTTGCTAAAGACTTTTCAAAACCCGAACAAGACACTGTTATCAATAACACTTTTGACTTGCTTTGGGACATGATAACATAAAAACAAGCTAACAAATGGATTTAAAACAGCATTATACTGCGCTATACAACGAATCTATTGAAAAGATTGTAACGAACACCTATCAAATTGACAATCAAATCGATTCGCTTTCAGACCGTAGATTTGGCATTACTTTATTAATTCGACCTGACAGTCAAACCAAAAAAAACATACAGGACTTTTTAGACGAACTAAAGCAAATCGATCCGGATCAATATTATTATCCCAGTTCGGATATTCACATCACCGTATTATCAATTATTTCTTGTTACGATGGTTTTGATTTAGCAACAATTTTGATTCCCGATTATATTGCAATTATAGAAAAAAGTCTTGTTGGAATACAGGATATAGCAATTAATTTTCAAGGCGTCACTGCTTCCCCATCGGCTATAATGCTTCAGGGTTTTACCAATTCTAATTCCTTGGATGATTTGAGAAACAACTTAAGAACAAATTTCACGAATTCTGGATTACAGGAAAGTATTGACAAACGCTATTCCATTAATACGGCTCACGCAACTGTAGCACGATTTCGAAAAGAAATAAGTCATACAGAAAAGTTGATTGCAATTTTAGAAAAGTATCGAAATTTTGATTTCGGAAAATTCAAAGTTGAAAAATACCACTTAGTTTATAATGATTGGTATCAACGGGAACAATTTGTCAAAGAATTGCACGAATTTCAGTCCAGTTAAAAAAAGCAGGAAACAAAAGTTTGCCGCAAGTTACATTTGTACACAATCCATTAATTTACTGCCTTAGTAGATTTTCCTACCGTCAAATAAATGTGATTATCAGGATACAGAAATTCAATTTTTGTATGCTGCTGGTTTACTCTCATTTCTACTTGTTCATTTTCATTTTCTAAAGTATAAAACGTGTAATTCTTATCCTGAGGTAAAATACCGGAGTCAACAATTTTATATTTCATTTTCGTAGCCGTGAGGAAGAAAACTACATCGCGCTTTTGAGTGTCTAAGAACACAAAAGAGTATTCATTTCCAGTAATATTACATTCGCCTTGCTTAAAAGGCTGCTCATCTATGCAATACCGCTGCACGTTAAACACTTGTTCTTGAGCATACAAACCACTCGTTAGCAACAACAATACAATTATTTTTTTCATACACATGGTTATTTCTGTTATCCGGAATTAGACAATCCTTTTTTGTTATACAAAAGACACGCCACAATATTTTTTGAGATAAAATAATCTCCAAATAGTCCTTTTACATTTACTTGCTTATCATAAAAAAGCCTTAAAAAGCAATGTTTACCGTAATCAAATTCCGTTTTTATTTGTATTTTCGATTTTCTAAAACCTACCTACTTTCATTGAAATACAATCCTGAAAGTGCCCCTAAATTAATTTTAAAAATAAAACAACAATGACTTCATTTAGCAAAGAATTATCCTTCCGTTGGTCTGATCTTGACCCTAATTTTCATGTCCGACATAGTGCTTATTATGACTTTGGCGCACAGCACCGTATCGAAATTCTGGAAAGCCTTGGATTAACGATGAAGGTGATGCAAGCACAAAGTTTTGGACCTATTCTTTTTAGGGAAGAATGTGTTTTTAGAAAAGAAATAAAAATTTCGGACAAAATTTTCATGCATACCAAAACCTCAAAAGTAAATGCAGATGCTTCTCGTTGGTCTATTGTGCATGAGTTTTTGAATGAAGACAACAAACTTTGCGCAACCATAACCGTTGATGGTGCTTGGATGGATACCAAACTACGAAAACTGGCCTCTCCTACTCCTGAAATTGCGATTGAAGCCTTGAGTATTTTCCCTAAAAGTGACGATTTTGTAAATCTTTAAATAAAAGACAATCCTTTAAATTACGCTGGAAACCATGACAAAAAATAAGCAAACTGTACAAAAATATATGGAAGCCTTTATGGCTAGTGACCATGAAAAAATTTTATCCTGCTTAACTGAAGATGTTACCTGGGAAGTACCCGGAATGTTTCGTTTATCTGGGAAAGAAGCATTTGATAAGGAGATAGAAAATGACAATTTTATTGGTAGTCCAACCATTCAAATTATTAGAATGATCGAAGAAAATAATATTGTAATCGTAGAAGGTGCGGTCCAATCTAAAATGAAAAATGGCGATTTACTGGACGCTGTATTTTGCGATGTTTTCCATATGCAAAGCGAGAAAATAAAACATTTAACATCCTATTTAATGAATAAATGAAACTTAACTTCAATATATAACTCATCCACAATCTCATTTAAATAAGGTTTGTTTTGCGACTGATTTCGTTTTTAAAATCAACTTACCTCATTTTGGATACAACTATAAGAGATTGGGTTACTTTTAAATTTAGTATCGTACGGACATTTGCATTGTTAATTTAAATCCACAATTAAATAAAAAAGTATGAATACTAATAAAAAAATCGAACTGGGAAGTCAAGGACTTTTTGTTCCAAAAGTAGGATTGGGTTGTATGGGAATGACCCAAATTGCAGGAATGGATGTTTATGGAAAAGCTGATCAAACCGAATCTATCGCTACTATCCACCGTTCATTGGAACTAGGATACAACTTCCTGGACACTGCCGATTTATACGGCCCTTTACTAAATGAAAGGCTTGTCGCCAAAGCCATTAAAGGAAACAGAAATCAATATACCATTGCCACAAAATTTGGTTATGAAATTGATGACAAAGAACAACTGACTTGGCAATTCAACGGTACAAAGGATTATGTAAAAAAAGCAGTGGAGCGTTCGCTTAAAAACTTGGGAACTGATTATATTGACTTGTATTACCTGCATCGTTTAGACCCAAACACGCCTATTGAAGAAACTGTCGCGGCAATGGCTGAATTGGTAAAAGAAGGAAAAATTGGTCACATCGGACTTTCAGAAGTTTCATCGCAGACCATAAAAAAAGCCCATACTATTCACCCTTTGACTGCGGTGCAAACAGAATATTCTTTGTTTGAACGTGGCGTAGAAGAAACAGGAATTTTAAAAACACTTCAAGATCTTGGAATCGGGTTTGTGGCTTACTCCCCATTAGGTCGAGGATTTATTTCTGGCGATATCAAAAGCCCTGATGATTTTCCTGATACTGACTTTAGAAAAAGTTTACCCCGTTTTCAAGGCGAACAATTTTACAAAAATATTGCCTTGGTAAATGAAATAAAGACATTGGCTACCGAAAAAGAAATAACACCTTCACAATTAGCCATTGCATGGATTGTTTCAAAAGGTATTTTACCAATTCCGGGAACAAAAAGAGTGAAATATATCGAAGAAAATAATGCTGCTGCCGAAATTAAATTAAGCATTGAAGACCTAAACCGTTTAGAAACCATTATCCCTTTAGGAACTATCACAGGTGCTCGTTATGATGCTGCCAATATGGGGGCTATCGATCAATAAAACAACATTATTCAGTAGGAAAAGCTATCTTTACTATTCACTTTTCCTACTGAATTTATAATTCGCATCATGAAAAAAGAGACCAATTTCCCGTATAGTATCAATTCCATTTCTGAGTTGCATCGTTTATTGCAATTACCTAAACCAAAACACCCTTTGGTTAGTGTCATTAATCTGAATGAAATAAAATGTAATTTTGATGAAAGCATAAAAAGTTTCGTTTATAATTTTTATTCGATTTGTACCAAAAAGGATTTTAAAGGTAAATTGAAATATGGACAAAACTATTATGATTTTGACGAAGGTATAATGACTTTTTTTTCACCGGGTCAGGTAATCTCAACTGTTGTCGATGAAGATATAGCGCTTTCGGGAATATGGTTAGTTGTTCACCCTGATTTTATCCAAAATTACGCTTTGGCAAAAAGCATCAAAGACTATGGATTTTTCTCCTATGCTGTAAATGAAGCATTACATCTTTCGGATAAAGAAGAAGCAATGATTACGGACATTATGCAAAATATTGATGCCGAATATTGTTCTGTAATAGACGGTTTTAGTCAGGATGTTATACTCTCACACATTGAATTATTGCTCAATTATTCCAATCGATTTTATAACAGACAGTTTATTACCCGTAAAAATGCCAGTAATGATTTGTTGAGTAATTTAGAAAAATTGCTTTTGGATTATTTTAATGGCAACAAAGTTCAAGAACTTGGTCTTCCAACTGTTCTATACATTTCAGAGCAATTGAATGTCTCGCCAAATTATTTAAGTGATATGCTCCGATCACTCACCGGACAAAGTACGCAGCAGCACATTCACGATAAGTTAATTGAAAAAGCCAAAGAAATTTTGACCACAACTTCTTTATCCGTTAGTGAAATAGCCTACCAATTGGGCTTTGAATACCCACAGTCTTTTAGCAAATTATTCAAAAGTAAAACCAATGTTTCGCCTTTAGAATTTAGAAGCTCCTTCAATTAAACCTAAAAAATGTATTATTGATAACGCATTGTATTTGTAAAAAGGAATGATACATTTAGCGATTATTACATAGCACGAAAATAAAAAACATGAAAAATTCCATACTAAAAAACAGTATTTTAAGTCTGATTATATTAAGCTTCATATCTTGCTCATCAGGAAAAACAGCTACCGTTAGTGGGAAAGTTTCGGCTATTCAACAAGGGAAAGATGGCTATACCGCGACAATTGAAAATGGAAAAGGACGCATTTATTTTGGAACAATTAGTATTCCCAATTTGAGCAATCCTCAATTATTCAAACAGGCGGAAACTGGAGATACAATAACCGTGAAAGGAGAAGTTTGGAAAATGGGAAAAGAAAAACAAATTACTGTCAGAGAAATATTAGAACTAAAAAAGAAGAACATTGCAGAAGCTAAAATTACCGGAATAGTTCAATCTGTCGAGAAAGGAAAAGATGGCTATACTGCCAAAATAAAAACAACTGAAGGCGTAATTTATTTTGCTGTAATCAGTATTCCAAATCTTGGAAGTCCCGAAAAATACCGTGCATTTAAAACGGGAGAAAAGGTTACTTTGTTTGGAGAAATCTGGAAAATGGGAGACGACAACCGAATCACCGTCAGAAAAATTTTAGATTAAAAAATTCTTAATTTCATTCATAAGAAATCGCTTTGGTATCAAGTTCAGAATTGAAAAGTATAAAATCGGATACAACAGGATGGCATTCAATTTTCATGAACGTACAAGTAACATCCCCGAAATAACTTGCCACAGCCACTTCTGATGCATCTTTACCATTCGCTATTTTTACTAATCCATTAGCAACAGCTAATTTAGTGGGATCAAAAAACAGCCATTGTCCACCAATATACGCTTCAAAACAAGCATGGAAATCCGGTGGATTAAGATTATACGCATAGCCTGTAAAATAGCGTGCCGGTATGTCTAACGCTCTGCATAATGCAATCCCTAAATGAGCAAAGTCTTTACAAACACCCACTTTATTGAGTAATGTATCGCAGGCTGAAGTACTGGAATTAGTAACGCCGGTTTTGTATTCGACAGTATTGAAAATCCATTCGTTTATGGCTTTTGCTTTAGCATATTCATTGGGCAAATATCCAAATTCATTCGTGGCAAATTCCAATAATTTATCCGATTCACAATGCCTGCTTGGAGAAATGAAAGGCAATACTTCGTGATCCAGATTTATAATTGGTATCGATTGCAAAAGCACTTTTTCATCATAAACGGAATAACTGACCTCTACCTCTGCTTCGTAAATTACAGTAAAAAATACGCCTTGCTCCACTTCCATTTTTACAAACCGAGTACCCGAATTTTTCAAAGTAAATTCTTCAAATTTTATGGAAGGAGTAACAATAAGTGTTTCTGAAATGATTTTTTGGTTCGAAGATTTAGCTGCCTGAATATTAAAAATAAAGGTAGTTGGAGAAAAAACTTCGTATGATAATTCACTGTATACTTTAAATCTCATTTTGTAAATATATAGTTTTACAATTAGCACTAAATGAAATTATTAGATTTATTATTGGCTGATTTCCCCTTTTATCAAATTCTTAAATCGGATAGAATCTATTTATGCAATTCCAAAAAAGTGATACTTTTTTTATACTTTTATAAACACAACAAAAATTACGATCGGTTTTGAAAAAAGGATTCTAAATCGACATCCAAAAATAAAAAAAGATGAAAACATTGGGACTTATTGGTGGGATTAGCTGGGTTTCTACTGCTGATTATTATAAACTTATTAATGAAGGAGTAAACGAGAAACTGGGAGGCATCAATTTTGCCAAATGCATAATCCATTCTTTCAATTATGCAGATATTATAAGAAACAATAACAACAATGATTGGGACTCAACATTTATTATGCTCTCAGAAGCCTGTGAAAACCTACAACAAAGTGGTGCTGAAGCTATTGTTTTATGCGCGAATACAATGCATCTTTTAGCTGATAGAATTGAGGAAAAAATGAAGATACCCGTAATTCATATTGCAACCGAAACTACTAAAGAAATAAAAAAATTGAATCTATCCAAAGTAGGGCTTTTGGGAACTAAATTCACAATGGAACTGGATTTTTTTACCTCTAAACTCAGCAATGAAAACATTGAAACGTGTATACCGGAGTCGGAAGACAGAGATTTTATTCAAGATACTATTTACCACGAACTGGGAAAAGGAATCATTAACCCCGATACGAAACAGCGTTACATCAGTATCATCAATAAATTAATAGAAAATGGTGCTGAAGGAATTATTCTGGGTTGCACTGAAATTCCATTATTAATTCAACAAGAGGATATTGCCGTTCCTATTTTCGACACCGCCATAATTCATTCGGCAGCTGCAGTGGCATTTGCTGTAAGCTAAAAATATATTGCTATAATTTTTAACTAAACCAGAATTAAATATAAATCAAATAAAATATGAAAACAGGAAAATTACTATTCCTAGTGGTTATCGCCTTAGCCATTACCAGCTTTAAAACAATAACGTCTGATTCTAAAAACGCAGCGCCATCAAGAGAATTCTACCAAATAAAAACCTATATTTTCAAAACGGAACAACAAGTTGAAACCACTGAAAAGTATTTGAAAGAAGCATTTCTTCCGGGTTTGAAAAAACTTGGAATTAAAAATATTGGTGTGTTCAAACCAAGACCAAATGCTACCGACACGATAAAAAAAGTAATGCTGGTGATTCCATTTTCATCCATGACTCAATTTCTGGGATTGGAAGATAAACTGGCTAAAGACAAAACCTATTTGGCTGCAGGAGCAGCTTATTTAAAAGCTTCCTATAAACAAGCGCCATATTTGCGTATCGAATCTATTTTATTGAAAGCTTTTTCAGATCATCCTATTTTGTCAACTCCCGTTTTGAACAGTCCAAGAGCAAATCGAGTGTATGAATTGAGAAGCTACGAATCAGCAACCGAGGCGATTTATAAAAACAAAGTCGATATGTTTAATGCTGGTGGTGAAGTAAAACTCTTTGACCGCCTTGCCTTTAATGCTGTTTTTTATGGCGAAGTTATTTCGGGAGCCAAAATGCCAAACTTAATGTACATGACCACTTTTGCAGATCAGGAAAGTAGAGATTCGCATTGGAAAGCCTTTGTAGATTCGCCGGAATGGAAAGGATTAATAGCTATGGAAAAATACAAAAACAATATTTCCCATATAGACATTACTTTTTTATACCCAACTGATTATTCCGATTATTAGTTTAACAAATCATAATTTTAATCCTAAACTACAACCCTTAAAAAGTTGTAGTTTTTTTATTTAAAACCTAAAATTTTTACTTTTTTTCGAACCAAAACAAGCACAAATACCTCATTAAGAAAAGATTAAATCATTAATTTTAAGTATCTTTAGTTCTATTTTTAACTATGGAAACCCTCAATATAATATTAAAACTTTCCGCCGGCGTGGGACTGTTCCTTTTCGCCATGTATCTTGTGGAGGAATCCTTAAAAAATCTTTCCGGAAGAAATTTCAAACTGTTTCTGCAGCGAATCACAAAAAACAACATTGGTGCGGTGGCAGGCGGAACAATAGTAACTGGTATTCTACAGAGCAGTTCTATGGTTTCGTTGATGGTTTTGGCATTTGTGGGCGCCGGAGTTTTCACCATGAAAAATGCTATGGCCATTATTCTGGGAGCAAATCTGGGTACAACACTTGCCAGTTGGCTGGTGGCAACACTAGGTTTTAAAACCAATATAGAAGTGATTGCTTATCCGGCAGTTTGTTTAGGAGGTTTTCTCCTAATCCTCCTTGGAAATCGTAAAACCATAAAATATGTTTCCTATTTTCTTCTGGGATTTGGTTTAATGTTTATCGGGCTTTCGTTCATGAAAACGGCTATGGAAACGCAGGTTCACTATTTTGATTTTTCACAATATGCCTCGAAGCCATTAGTAATTTTTTTGATAATTGGTTTTTTGATTACGCTGGTTGTTCAATCTAGCTCCGTAACTATGGCGCTTACATTGAGCGCACTTAACGCAGGAGCAATAGGGTTTCCCATGGCAGCGGCAATCGTTCTGGGTAGTGAAACGGGCACCATCATTAAAATAGTATTGAGCGCTATTGGCGGAAATGCTTCCAAAAAACGAGTGGCATTGGGTAATTTATTATTTAATATTTTCATTACTGCCATTGCTTTTATATTGCTAAGACCTATTCTTTTACTGATAACCGATATTATAAAAATCAAAGATCCACTCATTGGGTTGGTTACTTTTTCGAGTTTAATAAATCTGTTGGCTATTGTATTATTTCTTCCTGTTTTGGATTTATTTACCTCATTTTTGGAACGTTTTTTCAAAAATACCGATGGTTCTACAGCAGCATTTATAAGCCATGCATCAATTGCAGAGCCTGAAACCGCTTTGGATTTATTCCGAAGAGAGACTCGATATTTCATCCATAACTCGATGCTTTTCAATTTGGAATTATTTAAAATCCAAACCCATGAACTTGACCAAGAAATTAATTACACGGAAATTAATGATAAAAGAAATTTTGATTCAAAAACTACTGAAGAAAAATATGAATTCCTAAAACAGTTGCAAGGCGAGTTACAGGCTTTCTATTTGAAATTAAGAGCCAAATTAAATAGTGATGAAAATTCAGAATTGAACCAATTGATTTCGGCAGTGCGAAGTTCCATGCATGCGGTAAAAAGTATAAAGGATATTGGAAGCAACATTACGAATCTCAGCCGTTCGTCAAAAGAGATTAAATATCAATTTTTCCTGCATCATAAAAAAGAAACTCAAGAACTCTACATGAAATTAAATACATTTTTGAATACGGATAAAAAGTCGGGTTTTGAAGAACTGAAAACTCAATTTGACACCATTCAAAAAAATTACACCTCAGCACTCAACACGTTTTATACTGAGGCGCAACTTGCACCTATTGAAGATATTGACATTACAACCGTAATAAACTTCAACAGAGAACTTTTTACCTCAAACAAGGCAATGTTAATGGCTGTAAAAGACATTTTATTAGATGAAAAACAAGCTCAAAATTTTAATGAAATTCCAATATATAAAACATAAAAAACGCATGATTAGCTTGTGATGCATTGTAGTAATTTTGCAACATTATTTTTGAATTTTATAATGTATTTCGTTTTCATTTTTTAATCTTTGTACGTAATCCCATTTGCAGACAAGATTGCAATTCTTATTTAAATTGGTTAATTTTAACCAAAAAATACACCTCATTTGAAAACATACGTAAAGAAAAGTTTAAAAATTTTCCTTTGGATAATAGGAATTATAATCCTGTTGTTCTTAATTCTTTTTGTTGCTATTCAAATTCCTTCAGTTCAGAATTATGCTAAAGATAAAGCAGTAACCTACCTCGAAGGAAAAATCAAAACCAAAGTTAGGGTTGATAGTCTTGAAGTTGAATTCCCCAAAAAAGTAATTCTTAAAGGTGTTTATTTTGAAGACCAAAAAAAAGACACTCTTTTTGCGGGAGAAAAGTTAGCTGCTGATATCAGTCTGTTTCAATTGATAAACAATAAAGTCGAAATCAATTCCTTAGAATTAGTGGGGATTTCGGCACATTTAAATAGAGATTCCAAAGCTGTTTTTAATTTTGATTACATCATAAAAGCATTTGCTTCGCCAGAGAAACAAAAGAGTGATTCGCCACCCATGCAGTTTTCTGTAGAAGAAATTAAGCTCGACCGCATCAAGTTTAAATATACTGATGCCGTCACAAAAAATGATCTTTACGCTAATCTAAAGCATTTTGAAACGAGAATTAAAACTTTCGATTTGAACGAAATGAACTTTGAAATTCCGAAAGCAAAAATCAATGGATTACAATTTAAATTAAAGCAAGGTTTGGTTCAAATATCCAATGCGACCAAAGCAGCAGCAATAAAAAACGAATCGGAATCCATCTTAAAATTAAAATTAGGCGAAATTGATTTAGCAAAAATTGATTTCGATTATGAAAGCGAGGAAACCAAGTTATCCACAAATTTTTATTTGAAAAAGCTACTTGCTAAAATTGACAAAATTGACCTTAACAATCAATTCGCAATTATAGAAAGTCTTGATTTAACTGGCGTAGAAGGCGCTTTGGCTTTTGATAGATTAGATGTAATCAAACCTAAAAGCGAAGCTACAAATACCGAATCTAACAATTGGGACGTCAAAATAAAGAAAACGGAATTCAAACGGGTAAGTTTCCGTTACGACAATAATAATGAGACTCCAGTTCAAAAAGGAATTGATTACAACCATTTGAATCTTAACAATCTAAACTTACAGGTAGATGAACTGAATTACAATTCCGAAAATATTTCCGGACTTGCCAATTCATTAACCGTTAAAGACAAAAGCGGTTTAAATATTCAATCCTTTAATGCGGAATTTTTCTATGGCAAAAAGAATGCTTTCCTTAAAAAATTATATTTAAAAACTCCGCAAACGGAACTGAAAGATGAAATTAGAATTGGCTATCCTTCCATTGAATCTTTAGCTAAAAATCCGGGAGAATTAGGTCTTATTGCCAATTTAAAAAAGAGCAAGTTGGGGATTAAAGATATTTTACTTTTTGCTCCAACTTTGAATAATACGAATCCATTTATGAGCAATCCCAATGCAATATTGCTTATCAATGGAACTGTAAAAGGAAAACTAAAAAACATTGAATTTCCAAGTATAGAAATCAGTGGCATTGGAACTACTAAAGTTGCGGCAAGCGGGAGAATCATAGGCTTACCAGATGTAAACAAAGCCTATTTTGATTTGAATATTAAAGACTTGCAATCCGGTTCGAAAGATTTTGTTGGCTTTTTGCCAAAAGGAACCATTCCAAATTCGATTCAGTTGCCGGCAAAATTCAGCGCCAAAGGAATTTTTAAGGGAACCATTGCTAATTTCAATACCAATATGAATATCGTAAGTAGTTTTGGAAATGCAAAAATCAAAGCTACATTTGACCAAAGCAGAAAAAATTACGAGAAATACGATGCCCAAACCGAACTTACTAATTTTGATTTAGGGAAATTTATCAAAAACGACTCCATTGGAAAAGTAACTTTAAAAGCCAATATAAAAGGAACAGGATTTGATCCAAAAACGGCAACTGCATCTTTAAACGGAACTGTTCTAAAAGCGTATTATAATAAATATACGTACCAAAATGTAGCTGTAAAAGGAAATATTCGCAACGGAAATTTCAATGCAACTGCTTTCGCAAAAGATCCTAATCTAACTTTTGATTTGGTAAGCAGCGGAAGTTTTAAAGACAAATATCCTACCGGAAAACTAAAACTGAATGTGGATATCGCTGATTTGGAAAAACTGAATCTACACGCTGGCCCATTAAAAATAAGAGGCGTTGTAGATGCTGATATTCAATCGGTGAATCTTGATTACCTCAACGGAACGGTACATGCGCACAACATTACCATAGTCAATGCCAAAGAAGAATTTGTAATTGATTCCATTAGCGCAGTGGCAACATCTACCTCAGAGAAAAATACATTCGTATTGAAATCACCGTTTTTGGATGTGGACGCCAACGGAAAATACAAGTTGTCAAAAATAGGGACTGCTTTATCAAATTCTATTGCAAAGTATTATGACAGCAAACCAAGTTCCAGAAAAACAGCTGTGGAAAAACAAGAATTTGTTTTTAAAATTGGCGTAAAAGACAGTCCAATTCTATTAAAACTAATTCCTGAATTGAAAAGTCTGGAATCTATTAATATACAAGGAAGATACAACTCTGTCAACGACTCTATTGTTTTGAATGGTACAATTCCGAAATTAATTTATGGCGAAAACACCATTACAAATGCTGTCCTTAAAGTAGATACCAAAGACAATTCGCTTGTTTACAGCTTTATTGTGGACGACATTCAAAACAAACAAATTCAATTGCCACACACCAGTATTTCAGGCAAAGTGCAAAACAATATTGTGGATTATACGGTGCAATTAAAAGATTCTAAAGACAAAGAAAGATACTTAATTGCAGGTACATTAAAAGCTGCGAACGGCAATAATGACATCAATCTTGATCCAAATAATTTATTGCTGAACTATGAATCTTGGAAAATAACGCAAGACAATTTAATTCGCTTTGGCAAAAAAGGAATCTATGCCGATAATTTCGAATTGAGTAAAGATGGAAGCAAAATCCTGATGCAATCACAGTCGCAGCAAGCAAATGCCCCAATCGCAATTGATTTCAAAGATTTTGACATAAAAACCATTACCAGTATCGTTGAAAAAGATGATTTGCAAATGAGCGGTAAAATCAATGGAAACGCATTGATTAAAAATATAAGTACTACTCCTCTTTTTACTTCAGACTTAAACATTGAAAATTTTACTTTCAAAAAAGATACAATTGGAAACATCAGTATCAAAGTGAATAATGCGATTGCTAACCAATATGACGCTGCAATTGCCATTACAGGTCAGGGAAATCAAGTCAATTTAGAAGGAAATTACAAAACGAGTGACAGCAGTTTTGACATGAATCTCGATATTGACAAATTGAATTTAAAAAGTATTCAGGGTTTCACTTTGGATAATATTACTGAAAGCACGGGATTCTTGACAGGGAATTTTAAAATAACAGGAAATACTACCCAACCCAAAGTAGTTGGCGAATTACAGTTCAATGAAATTGGTTTCAAAGTGAAGCAGCTTAATTCAAAATTCAAATCTTTAAACGATAAAATTGTTTTTACACCTAATGCTATTCTTTTTGACAATTTTATAATCAAGGATGAAAAGAACAATGATTTAGCCATCAACGGAAAGATTGACAGTGAAAATTTCAGCAATTTTGGTTTTGACTTAGCCATCGATGCTGATAATTTCAAAGCCGTCAATTCTAAAGCAAAAGACAATGATATGTATTATGGTGAATTGTACTTAGACAATCATTTGCAACTATCTGGAAATTTAGACAATCCTGTTGTTGAAGGAAACATCAAAATTAACAAAGACACTAAATTTACTATTGTTCTACCACAATCAGATCCGTCAATTGACGACAGAGAAGGAATTGTAGAATTCATTGACCAAGACAATCCAAAATTAGTCGAGACCATTGTTATGGATGAATTGGACAGTGAAATGGACATAAAAGGAATCAACGCTTCGGTAAATATTGAGATTGATAAAGATGCTGAATTATCGTTGGTTATTGATAAAGCAAACGGGGATTTCCTAAAATTAAAAGGAGAAGCGCAATTGAACGGCGGAATTGATCCATCCGGAAAAACAACTTTGACAGGAAGATATGAATTATCTGAAGGTAGTTATGAAATGAATTTTAACGCCATCAAAAGAAAATTTGATATCAAAAAAGGAAGTTATATCCTGTGGACTGGTGAACCTACAACGGCTGACATCAATATCACTGCGGTTTATAAAACTGAAGCTGCTCCAATTGATTTGATAAATGATCAATTAGGAGATGTTACTGCCGAAGTGAGAAACACCTACAAACAAAAAATTCCTTTTGAAACAGAACTAAAAATGAATGG
The DNA here is from genome assembly GCF_003633605.1 of Flavobacterium sp. 120. Taxonomy (NCBI): domain Bacteria; kingdom Pseudomonadati; phylum Bacteroidota; class Flavobacteriia; order Flavobacteriales; family Flavobacteriaceae; genus Flavobacterium; species Flavobacterium sp. 120. Next base: position 2,161,708 of record NZ_RBKZ01000001.1, read on the forward strand.
TGAATTGATGAAGCCAAATATTTCTTTTGACATCATTCTACCCGATGGAAACAATAGCGTTTCAACAGAAATTATCAATGCGACACAAGCTAAATTGACGCAACTGCGTCAGCAACCGGATGAATTAAACAAACAGGTTTTTGCCTTACTACTGCTGAATCGTTTTATTGGAGAAAACCCTTTTGCCAGTGAAACCGGAGGCACGAGCGTTTCGTCACTAGCAAGAGAAAGTGCCAGTAAAATTTTGTCACAACAACTTAATAATTTGGCGGGGGATTTGATTGAAGGTGTAGAACTTAATTTCGATTTAAATACTTCTGATGATTATACAACCGGTCAACGAGAAAACAAAACCGATTTGAGCGTAGGAATTTCCAAGAAATTATTGAATGACCGATTGAAAGTTACGGTAGGAAGCAGTTTTGGAATTGAAGGTCCGCAACAAGTAAATCAAAATGCCAATAATATTGCAGGCGATGTATCGATTGATTATCAACTTTCAAAAGACGGTAGATATAAAATACGAGCGTACCGAATTAATAAATACCAAGTGGCGCTTCAAGGGGAAGTTGTAGAGACTGGAATTGCTTTTATCATCACTATGGATTACAATAAATTCAGTGAATTATTTCGCAAAAGTGAGGCAAAAAAAGCAAGGCGGAAAAATAAATAAAAGTTTTTGCACCATTAAGAAATTAAGAAAACAGACCAATTGATTTTCCTTAATGAAGCTTAATTCCTTAATGGTTTAATTTTTTTTTAATAAATAATAAATTGATGAACAAGAGCCATATACTATATTTTCTTTTTTTTGCATTGTTCGCTTCATCGTGTGGCAATACGAGATTTCTGCCCGAAGGAGAACTATTGTATACGGGTGCAAAAGTAACTGTGGAAGGAAAAGAAACCTCTAAGAAAGAAAAAAAAGCATTAAAAACGGCATTAAAAGAAGTAGTTAGACCAAAGCCTAATTCTTCGATTTTGGGATTAAGACCGAAACTATACATCTATAATCTGGCTGGGACGCCAAAGAAAGAAAAAGGATGGCGCTACTGGCTTAGAACCAAAGTGGGCGAAGCTCCTGTTTTATACAGTCAAGTAGATTTAGAATACAACAAAAGTGTTTTGCAAAACTTTGCCGAAAACAGTGGCTATTTCAATACAAGAACATCGGCAGATTCAACCCGACATGGTAAAAAAGCAACCGCAGAATACATTGTAAAACCCGGAAAACAATATAAAATTAAAGAAGTAAAATTCCCCACGGATTCTTCCATAATTTCGACTGCAGTTCGCAATACCAGACGAAGAAGTTTGTTAAAAAAAGAAGAAGGTTACAGTCTTGACGTCATCAAAGAAGAAAGAATTCGCATTGATGCCAGACTAAAAGAAAAAGGATTCTTCTATTTTAATCCTGATTATCTCAAAGTGCAAGTTGATACAACTGTTGCAGACCATCAGGTGGATCTTATTGTAAAAGTAAAAGACGAAGCTCCAAAACGAGCAGAGACACCATACAAAATCAATAAAATTATTGTTTATCCAAACTATTCCATTGGTTCTGACAGTGTAAAAAACAATATGGATTCTATCAAAAAATACAATGATTTAACTATTATTGATCCAGAGAATTTATTCAAGCCCCGTATTTTTGATAGGGCATTGTATTTCAAAAAAAATGATTTATACAACCGTACCGACCATAATTTATCCTTGAATCGATTAGTAAATCTGGGGACTTTTAAATTTGTAAAAAATCAATTCAGAGTTTCTGACACAACAGGAAATTATCTGGATGCGTATTATTATCTGACGCCATTACCAAAAAAATCAATCCGACTGGAATTATTAGCCAAAACAAACTCCGCTAATTATACCGGAACGGAACTCAATTTAAACTGGAGTAATCGAAATACGTTTAGAGGTGCTGAATTGCTTACCATCTCTGCTTTTGGTGGTGTTGAAGTACAAGTTTCAGGACAAAACAATGGATTTAATGTATACCGAATTGGAACCGAAGCAAATTTAGTTTGGCCACGATTAGTCGCGCCTTTTAAACTAAATTCTCCAAGTGGTTTTGTTCCAAAGACGAAGGCAACATTAGGATATGAATTCCAAAACAGAACCAAATTATATTCCCTGCAAACCTTCAAAGGTTCGTTTGGTTATTTATGGAAAGAAAATGAACGAAAAGAACATTTATTCAATGTTACTGAGATTACATACGCCAGTCCGGAAAACGTTACTGCTTTATACCAAGAACAAATTCTGAAAAATGAATCTTTAGGAAAAGTCATTGAAAAGCAATTGATTTTTGGGCCAACTTATTCCTATACCTACACCAATACACTTCAAAAAAGAAAGAAAAACACCTTTTACTACAAAGGGAGTATCGACTTAGCAGGAAACGTGGCAGGTTTAGTTTCAGGTGCAAATATTCGAAAAGGTGATACTATTAAATTATTTGATGTTCCGTTTAGTCAATTTGTCAAAATAGAAAATGATTTTAGACATTACTATAAATTAGGCCCAGATTCTCAAATAGCCAGCCGAATTATTGCAGGTGCTGGATTTGCTTACGGAAACTCCCGTGAAATGCCTTTTATCAAACAGTTTTTCATTGGTGGAACCAATAGTCTACGAGCCTTTAGAGCACGTTCCATTGGTCCGGGAAGTTTTGATGGCGCATCAACCAACACCAATACTTTTTTGCCCGATCAATCCGGTGATATAAAATTGGAATTTAATACCGAATACCGTGCTAAAATTTACGGATTGGTGAAAGGTGCTTTGTTCTTAGATGCTGGGAACATCTGGCTATTGAATGAAAATCCTGATAAACCAGGAGCCAAATTTTCAAAAAAATTCCTGAACGAAATAGCCGTTGGAGCCGGAGCCGGATTGCGTTTCGATTTCTCGTTTTTGATTCTTAGAACAGACCTCGCCTTCCCTATTCGGAAACCATATTTGCCTGATGGCGATCGTTGGGTTTTGGATCAAATCAACTTTGGAAGTGGCGCTTGGCGAAAAGAAAATTTAATTTTCAACTTGGCTATTGGCTACCCTTTTTAAAACAATACAATCTGGATAAAAAAAAGAGCACGATAATTATCGTGCTCTTTTTGTATGATAAATATTCAAATTTTAGTCCACCAAGAATAATGCATTACTGAACAATAAATTTCCGTTTTCCCAGAAACCTCTAAACAATGGATTATCAACCATATAAATTACTTCGCCATTTTCTTTCTTATCGACAGCAAAGCTTACTGTATTATTCAATTTCTTTTTGATTTCATTACCAACAAAACCGTAACTCTTATAATCTTTAGGCACGTAAACAACATTTGTTGCCTTTTTCAATAATGAATAATGTCTGTCATCCGTTTTTAAGCTGAAATATTTATCTCCTAAACCAAAAGACATTGGATGTGTTTTATTCAAAAGATTCTCAATGATAGCCCCAGGAATCGATTTAGAAATATACCTGCGTTCAGTATCTTGGAAATCTAAGAATCGTTCTTTTAATTCATTTTCAGAGTCTTCTTTTTCAGAGCTAAGTTTGTCTTCATCCGTAGCAAAAGGACTCAAAGCATATCCTTCTTTTCCTTCAAATAAACTAAGGGCACTATTCATGGCAATCACTTTTCCACCATTTTTAACCCATTCTGCAATTTGTTTCTGTTGTTCTTCAGAGAAATTGTAATAGCCATCAGGCAATATCAATGTGTTGTAATTGTATAATTTTATTCTTTTAAAATTATCCGCATCCACAACACTTACCGGATAACCCACCGTTTCTTCCAGATAATACCAAACAGAACCAAATTCAGTAGAACCAACTCCTTTGCCTGACAATAAAACAATTTTTGGAGCTTTTAATAAATTGAAATTTTCACCACCAACATCTTTAGAATTCGAAGAAAAACCAGTTAAGATGTAATTAAAATCTGTTTTTATTTTCACAAGATCAGTAATCGTTTTTTCAAAGTCAACAACATTAGGATTGTCAGTTTTCGTAACCAGTAAACCTCCCGGCTCAACAGTTGTATCCCCAAAAATCGCTTTTTTCATCGCTGATCGCACCTTGATATTATTTTGGTGCAACAAAGATAAAACCTGAGCTGAGATTCTGTTATTCCACGGAATATGAAATGCATATACATTTTTAGGAATCGTTTTTTCCAGCGCTTCAATTGACGCTTTTGTTTTAATGGCTAAACTATTTTTTACCGCATATCCTTCAACTCCATACGCCAAAGGCAATGCCCAAGAGGTAATGTCATACGATAAACTGTCATTTAGTTTTTGGTTCGGTTCAAAAAGCACTTGTGCAAAAACGGCTTTTTGTTGGTCTACTTTTACAATCAAATCATTCGGTTCAATCGTAAAACCTTTCTCTGACTTAGTGTTGTAATTGAATCCCGAAGCTTTTTGACTAGCATCGGCATAACTGAATTCTACATTATTTTTTTTCAACAAATCCGCCATTTGAATTAATTTCGGATTGTTTTTCATCACATACATTTTATAATTTCCCTTAACTGTTTTTCGAGAATTATTCATAAAACCTCTGAATCCTTTCAACAAAACATCCGCTTGTGATGCCGCCGATTCCACAACCGTTAAAACAGCCGTTGCGTGATGCGTCAATCGGTCTTTAATAGTCAAATTGATTCCGTTACTCATCACAACTTCTCTTCCTGCTCCTATTCCTCCTTGCTCCAATGTCATTCCTACTGCTCCGTTATAAGTAGGATATGTATCACCATAACTTGGATAAAACAAATCAAAACGTTCCCCGGTATTGTACATCCAGTTTTGAGCATCGAATTTCTTAGAAATGTTTTTCCCTAAAGTGTAATGAAAATCTTTTTGATACTTTTCAATGTATTCGTGCAAAGGTTCTGCTGATGGGGGAAAGAAATACGGAGAATTATATCCCATTTCGTGCACATCAGTATGAACTTGAGGCATCCATTGGTTGTATAATGCAATACGCTGTTGGGTTTCCGGTTGTGTTTGCCACGCCCAGTCTCTATTTAAATCAAAAATATAATGGTTGTATCTACCACCTGGCCAAACTTCCATGTGTTCTCTGTCTGACAATTCAGGATGCGTTTTTTTACCTGAAATCTCTCTTAACCAATTTCCGTATCTGGAATATCCATCAGGATTAATGCATGGATCAAGGATTACAATCGTATTCTCTAGCCACTTTTTAGTTTCTGCATTCGAAGGATTTACTAATTCATAAGCCACTGTCATCGCGCTTTCGGTTCCTGCAAATTCATTTCCGTGAACATTAAAACTCAACCATACAATTAACTTATCGCCAATCATTTGAGATTTATTCTCGGATAAACCAATGGCGGCTAAATTGTTATTTCGAATTTGTTCTAAATTAGCCAAGTTATCCGGACTGGAAATAAAATACACATTCAAATCCCTTTGTTCCGGTGTTACACCATATTTCTGATGTTTGATAAAAGTGGACTTTTCCGTAAGATGCTTGAAATAATTTTCAGCCTGATGATAATAGGTAATTTGTTTTCCGTAATTGGGTAAAAATTGAGAAGGACTTTGCACTTGCGAATGAACACTTAGCACCAAAGTTAGCATTAGATAAAAAGAAAAAACGGTCTTTTTCATATTTTTTTGGGTTAGTTATGCTTCAAAAATAGCCATTTAACAAGTATTGCACAAGCTAAATTTCGGATTAGTGAAATATTGATTTTACTAATCCTCAAGTTTTTATTAATTCATTTTTTCTTGAAGAATAATAACAATACGGCAATATTCATTATTAAATAAACAATATTATTCTATTTTAGATTAGTATCATTGCTACATTCTATTATATTTGCAGACAACAAAATTCACACTACAGATGGAAGAATGTATCTCAGTTTTTGACATGCTAAAAATTGGTGTAGGACCTTCGAGTTCGCACACACTTGGACCTTGGAGAGCTGCAGAACGCTTTCTTAGTGAATTGAGAAACGAAAATTTACTTCATACTGTAAACCGGGTAAAAATAGATTTATACGGCTCCCTTTCGTTAACCGGAAAAGGACACGCCACGGATTTAGCCGTAATGCTGGGTTTAAGCGGGCAAGATCCGGAATACATTCCAGTGGAAAATATTGATGCAATCATTAAATCCATTGAATCCAAAAACGAAATCAATTTAGGAAACGAAAAACCAATTCCTTTTTATTTCCTCCAAGACATCGTTTTCAATAAAAACTTCCTTCCTTTTCATGCCAATGGAATGACTTTTACAGCTTATATGACGGATGATAGCGAATACGTTTCTACCTTTTATTCTATTGGTGGCGGATTTGTGGTCAAAGAAGAACGCATCAACGCCAAAAAGAAAATCCAGATAAAATGTGCTTTTCCGTATCCTATTGACAAAGCATCCGAACTATTGGATTATTGCAAAAAAGAAAACAAATCCATATCGGAAATCGTTTATGAAAACGAAAAATCGATGCGTACCGAAGCTGTTATCGATCATGAATTGATGCGCATTTGGAAAACGATGCTCGAATGCATGTACATTGGTTGCCATTCTGAAGGGATTCTTCCAGGCGGATTAAATGTGCGTCGCCGTGCTTTTGATATGCACCAAAACCTCATCGGTCTAGCCAATTATGATTCGCCTCAAAGCTGGCTCGAAGAAATTAGAAAAACAGAAGTGAAATTTCGCCAAATCCTGAAATGGGTTTCTTGTTTTGCCCTTGCGGTAAATGAAGTAAACGCTGCTTTAGGGCGCGTGGTTACTGCTCCAACGAATGGAAGTGCAGGCGTTATCCCAGCTGTTTTGATGTATTATTTAGTGATTGAAAACCACAATGCTGGAGAAAAAGAAATCAAACAATTCCTGATGGTTGCCGGAGAAATAGGCAGTATTTTCAAGAAAGGCTCTACAATATCCGCAGCAATGGGTGGTTGTCAAGCCGAAATTGGTGTTTCTTCCTCGATGGCCGCAGCCGCTTTATGCGAATTGATGGGCGGAACTCCTGAACAGGTTTTAATGGCTGCCGAAATTGCCATGGAACATCATTTGGGATTGACTTGTGATCCTATTGGCGGTTTGGTTCAGATTCCGTGTATCGAAAGAAATACAATGGGTGCCATAAAAGCCATTAATGCTGCTGAACTAGCTTTAGAAACCGACCCAAAAAACGCAAAAGTACCTTTGGATAAAGTGGTAGACACAATGTGGCAAACTGCCAAAGATATGAATAATAAGTACAAAGAAACTTCTGAAGGTGGATTAGCCATTGCCGTAAATCTGGCAGATTGTTAAATTTAATAATACAAATTTAAAACACTGATAATCTATAATTCAACTATTTACAGTATATTTAATACCTATTCTTAAACCGGAAATAATGGAAATTAATTGGATAATAGTCAGCATTGTAATCATTTGTGTGCTTATTTTGATTGTATTTCTTATTAGAAAAAATCAAAAAGAAAAAAAGAAATACACTCATTTCTTGAACAATGATTACAAAAAAGCAAAGGAAGAAGAATCAGACTTGAATGACGACACGTATTGATTTATATTGTTAAACTCTTTTGAAAATCCACAGAAATCATTTCACTTTTCATGAAACAAAATTCATTATTTCATGAAAAGTGAAACCAAAACTACTTTCTTCGGGTATCAATAAGATGAACGATTTTCCAAATGTTATCTTTTTTGAAAAGCGTAAAAGCATTCACCCCTTTATGACTTAATTTACCATTCATATAAAACTCATAAGGCGTCCAAGCGTGTGCCATAACGCCATCCACTTGAATGGAATAACTCATAATTTTTTCCTGAAACTTTAATTCAGCAGGAATAGAAGCTATCGATTTAAAAAATACTTGTGGCTTTTCATTGGATAATTTGGTGCCTTTAGCATTCTCGCTAATAGATTGTAAAATCATTGTATCCTCACAAAGAGCCTGTAATTTCAGAGTATCTTTGGCATGAAAAGCCTCGAAAAAAGTATCAACCACTTTTTGAATTTCTTGATTTTGAGCCTGAGAATTTGCCGAGATGAACAATACTATCAATACTACTATTTTACGCATAATTACTTTTTTAATAAATTGGTATTACAAATAACATTACTGTTACATTTTTGAGTTAAAAATATACATTTTATTACCTTTACAATCTTAAAACAACAAATATGTCTGTCGCAAAAAAAGATTATAAAAGGATTACTACAAAATCACTGATTGAGATGAAAGCTAATGGAGAGAAAATTTCCATGCTTACAGCATACGATTATACCATGGCAAAGATCGTTGATACTGCCGGAATTGATGTCATTTTAGTGGGTGACTCTGCATCGAATGTAATGGCCGGTCACGAAACGACTTTGCCAATTACTTTGGACCAAATGATTTATCACGCGTCATCTGTGGTGAGAGCTATAGAAAGAGCATTGGTTGTCGTGGATTTACCTTTTGGAAGTTACCAATCAGATCCTAAAGAAGCATTGCGTTCTGCCATCAGAATTATGAAAGAAAGTGGTGGTCATGCCGTAAAACTGGAAGGTGGTAAAGAAATTAAAGATTCAATCAAGAAAATATTAAACGCAGGAATTCCAGTGATGGGACATTTGGGTTTAACACCACAATCTATTTATAAATTTGGAACCTATACAGTTCGTGCCAAAGAAGAGGAAGAAGCAGATAAACTTATTGAAGATGCTAAATTATTGGAAAGATTAGGTTGTTTCGGATTAGTGTTAGAAAAAATTCCTGCTCATTTAGCCGAGAAAGTTGCCCAAAGTATTTCTATTCCAGTAATTGGGATTGGTGCAGGTGGCGGAGTTGACGGACAAGTTTTGGTGATTCACGACATGTTAGGAATGAACAATGAATTTAGCCCGCGTTTCTTAAGAAGATACATGAATTTATACGAAGGAATGACAACTGCCATCGGTCAATATGTTGCCGATGTGAAATCAAGTGATTTTCCTAATTCAAGCGAGCAATATTAAAATTAGACTTCTTAGATTATTGGATTGTTAGACTAAAAAAAGTAGAAATGCATCGATTTAAGGATTTAGAGATTTGGAAAAAAAGTAGATTTTTTTTGTTCTAAAATTTATAAAGTGACTTTGTCTTTTCCTAACGATGAAAAATTTGGGCTAACAAATCAATTAAGAAGAGCTGCTGTTTCTATTCCGTCTAATATTGCTGAAGGATCATTAAGACAATCTAATAAGGACTTTGCACGATTTTTAGAAATTGCCATCGGTTCAGCTTATGAAGTTGAAACACAAATTCTTATTTCATCCGATTTAGGTTTTATCACTCCCGAAGATTTAATAGAATTATCAAATATGCTAAACGAAATTATTAAAATGACATCAAGATTTAGAGCAACTTTATTATAGACTTTCTTAGATTTTCAGACTGCAAGACTTGTTTAAGAATCTAACTATCTAAAAAGTCTAACTTGTCTAAAAATCTAAGAAGTCTAAAAATCTAAAAATCCAAATGAAAATAGTTTCGAATAAAAACAACCTTCAAGTGCTACACGAAGACAATCACCTTATTGTGGTAAACAAACGTGCAGGCGATATTGTACAAGGCGATAAAACCGGTGATAAACCATTATCTGATGTGGTGAAAGAATACATCAAAGATAAGTACAACAAACCCGGAGAAGTATTTCTGGGTGTGGTACATCGTTTGGATAGACCGACAACTGGAATAGTCGTTTTTGCCCGAACCAGTAAAGCGTTGACGAGAATGAATGAGTTGTTCAGCAACCGTGAAACTCAAAAAACGTATTGGTGTATTGTCAAAAATAAACCTTCAAAGCCTGAGGATAAATTGGTTCATTTTATAAAAAGAAACGAGAAGAACAACACTTCAAAAGCACATTTAAAAGAAGTTCCCGAAAGTAAACTTGCCAGTTTAGATTATAAAATCATTCAGGAACTCAACAATTATTTTGCTCTGGAAATTAATCTTCACACGGGAAGACACCATCAAATTCGGGCTCAACTTTCGGCTATTGGATCACCCATTAAAGGAGATTTAAAATATGGTTTTGACCGAAGCAATCCCGATGGAGGAATTCATTTACATGCCCGAAAATTAGTTTTTGTACATCCTGTTACTAAAGAAAATATAGAAATCATCGCACCAACACCTGATGATGTGATTTGGAATGCTATTTAGAAAACTAATTTCATCTAAAACTGTTGTTACATCTCTCACTATATAAAAACCTAACTAGAATGGTCTACTACGATTTTCCAGCCTTCTTTAATTTTTTTGACTATTAAAGTAAAAAATCCTTTTTGTTCCCCTTTTTCCATTTGCAAATTCCAACCTCCTAAAACAAAAGCATGTTTTTTATCAATCATTTTAATTTGTATGATATCAAAAGTTAAGTTACCCATAGCGGCTTTGTCAGGATAGACTTGCTGATAGACTTGTAAGTTTTTTTCCCAGCCGTAAAATGGTCCTGTTTTTCCAACAAATAGTAAAGAATCGGATTTTAAATAACCTTGCATATATCCAATCATATCCCCATTATTCCAATCTAAACGTTGCTTTTCTAGGACTGCTTTAATTTCTTTCTCTTGAGCAATTGATAAATAACTACAAAAAAAGAGCATTATTGATAAAATATTTTTTTTCATTTTTTACGATTTGTATTAACTTTAATTTTATTAGAGATAACCTTCATCCCTTTTCATCAATCAAATATATTCAAAACATCGCGTTCATTCCCACTTAATTTTATGAAACATTGTAATATAAAAATACTTGAACTGCTTTTTATTCTTTTTTATATTTTACCTTAAAAAAAATGTAGCATTAACTAATTATTCCTGTTTTTTTTTGTTTTTTTATTTCGGATATAGAGTGGGTTTAAAATAATATTTATGTAATTTTAAATTAAAATCATCCAATGAAGTATCATACAGAAGTTGCTTTCCGAAAAGAGTCCCTTAAAAAATTATTGCACAACATTATAGAAAATGAAGAGGCGATAATCAAGGCTTTGTATGATGATTTTAAGAAACCTGCATTTGAAGCTGTTTTAACAGAAACTAATTATGTGATTAGTGACTTGAAGGAAACCATAAAAAATATCGATTCTTGGGCAAAACCGAAGAAAGTTTTTGCTTCTCTTTTAAATTTCCCATCATCAGATTTTATTTATAGTGAACCATACGGGAATGTATTGATTCTTTCTCCTTGGAATTATCCGTTTCAATTGGCTTTGTGCCCGCTTGTTGCGGCTGTTGCCGCAGGGAATAAAGTAACTTTAAAACCTTCTGAACTAACCCCGAATACTTCGAATATCATTTCCAAAATTATCACTGAAACGTTTGCTGTAAAAGATGTTGTGGTTGTCACGGGAGATGCCACAATTGCACAGGAATTATTAAATCAACACTGGGACTATATTTTTTTCACGGGAAGTGTTGCTGTTGGAAAAATAGTGGCAAAAGCTGCTGCCGAAAACTTAACGCCCGTTACCCTGGAATTAGGCGGAAAAAGTCCTTGCATCGTTGACGAAACCGCTAATTTAGAATTAAGCGCGCGACGCATTGTATGGGGGAAAATCATAAACGCCGGACAAACCTGTGTTGCACCCGATTATATTTTGGTACACCATAAAATGAAGGCTACTTTCGTAAAATTATTAATTCAAGAAATTCAAAAAGCACTTGGAACAAACCCGGAAGAATCATCTGATTTTGCGAGAATTATCAATTTTAAAAATTGGGAACGTCAATTACGTTTATTGGAAAATCAAGAAATACTTTTTGGAGGACAATCTAACAAAGAGACATTATACCTTGCTCCTACTTTACTTGACGAGCCAAAAATGGATAGTTTAGTAATGACAGAAGAAATTTTTGGCCCAATACTTCCGATACTTTCTTATGAATCAAAAGCTGATATTGAAAAAATAATTTCGAGCTTCGAAAAACCATTATCACTGTATTTATTTTCCCAAAACAAATCCTTTATCGATGAAGTGTTGCAAAAATATTCTTTTGGTGGCGGTTGCATCAATGATACGGTAATTCATTTGGCTAACAATCGCCTGCCTTTTGGCGGTGTTGGAAATTCCGGAATGGGAGCGTATCATGGAAAATTAAGTTTTGATATTTTTTCCCATAAAAAAGCAATTGTAAAAAAAGGGACTTGGCTCGATTTACCGATGCGTTATGCGCCCTATAAAGACAAATTAAAAACCATTCAAAAAATATTAAAATGGTTGTAACCAATGAAAAATCAGTAAGTGAGGCCATAAAATACAGGCGATCCGTTCGGGTTTTTAAAAACGAAGCTATTGATGAACAAAAAGTAAAAGAATGCATTCAATTAGCGACTTTGGCACCCACGAGCAGTAATATGCAACTTTGGGAATTCTACCATATTGTTTCGCCAGAAATAATACAAGAAATAGCAAAAGCCAGTTTTGATCAGAATGCTGCAAAAACAGCACAACAAATAGTGGTTGTTCTGGCGAGGAAAGATTTATGGCGCAAAAGAGTACATTCGAATATTACTCATTTAAAAATTCAATATGGTAATAAGCCTGAAGCAGATTATTCGAAAAGAGAAAAATTTGCTTTTAATTATTATCAAAAAATTATTCCGACCCTTTATTTTGATTTTTTAGGAATTATCGGCATGATAAAATTTCTTATTTTTCAAGTTATTGGAATCTTCAAACCCATCTACAGACAAGCCAGACAAAGCGACATGCGTATTGTAGCACAAAAAAGTGCGGGACTTGCTGCACAGAATTTTATGATAAGCATGGCAGCCATAAATTATGATACGTGTCCAATGGAAGGTTTTGATTCGCTGAGAATTAAAAAAATATTACATTTACCGGCTCGTTCAGAAATAAACATGATTTTAGGCTGTGGAATAAGAGAAGAACAAGGCGTTTACGGGGAACGATTTAGAGTTCCTTTTGAAGAAGTCTATTTTAAAATATAAAAAACTAACAAACCAAATAATACCAAAACCAAATGATTAAAACTACACAAGACCGTATTGAGGAAATAAAAAAGAATGGATACACCTTAGATTTTGGAAATGTTTTCAACCATGCATTCGAAAATTATAAAAAAATTGCAGTGTATGGCGGTTTAATATTTTTTGTTTTTGCAATAGTCATGAGTCTTTTAGCTCTTGTTGTACTCTTCTCCATTTTTGACGCAGAAACGGTTTTAGAAAAATTAAAACCAGAAAATTTACAGCCTGAAAATTTAAGTTTAGACTCCATGTTAATTTTCTCAGGAGTCTCTCTTTTAATAACGTGTTTGCTTAGCCCATTTTCTGCTGGTTTAATAAAAATGGCATATTGTGCCGAAAGAGACGATGAATTTCATGTATCAACAATGTTTGAGTATTACAAAGCACCTTATTTCAAGGAACTGTTTATAGCAACATTTTTGATTACTATCGTTAACTCCATACTATCAGGTATTCTAAATTATATACAAATACCAGTTCTTGAAGTTGTTTTTTCAGTAACGATTGCCTTGTTTACCATCTTAATGATTCCACTAATCATTTTTGGAAAGCTGAAAGCTGTTGAAGCAATCCAAGCCAGTATTGTAATTGTTTCTAAACAACCTTTAGTAATATTGGGACTACTTGTCATTGGAGTTATAGCATCTTTGGTAGGATTTATAGGATGTTGCATCGGAATCGTTTTTACAATCCCATTTATGTACTCATTGTATTATGCCCTTTACAGCGAAATAATTGGGTTTAATCCTGAAACTGAAGTTGAAAATAGAAACTAAAAACATTTTTTATAGCTAAAAACCAAAATTTAATTTTACTGAATTTTGGTTTTTATTTGAAATTAATCCTTACATTGAAATCAATATCAAGGTAGAACCCCAAATCTAGTCATTCAAATCTAATCAAAATACTTCTATGGTGTTATACTGTAGCCTATTGACTATTTACAACTCAAAATTAGTTTTATTTTGGGCTTCTAATCTTTTAACGATGAATACTCTTTTATGGCTAATAATTGCTGCTTTATTTGTTTTTCTTGGGTATAAAATTTACACCATCAAGTCTACTTTAAGAAGCAAACTTTTAAAAAAAGGAGTCGAAACGGTTACAAAAAGCAAAGAATACCAACTTTATTTACTCTTTTTAGGCATCATCCTTCCTGCAATAGAAGTGATTTTTGAAATTTTTAAAATTAGACCTGTAAGTCTATTAGTGCCAAACTGTACTATTGGCTTTACTTTAATTTTATTGTATTTCATAAGTACCAGATCTATTATTGTATTTAGGCACATCAAACAAATTTTCATTGCGCTGTTCATAATCTATTTTTGTTTTATAGCCCGTAATCTAATTTATTCGCCAAGTGATGTTATCCCTATAACCGCTTTTGTAGTTTGTTTTTACTTTGCTTACAATGTATTACGACCTATAAAAGTGTATTGGTTTTTTGTTACATCCGTTTTTATCTTCATAGGTATCTCTTATGTTTTAGAAGCAATACCGTTAAAAACTAATATTGCACTATTTATTTATTGTTCTATAATTCTGATTATAAATTACATTCATCACGTATCATTATTAAATATTGATGTTGAATTTCGTTTTAACAATCAAATTATCAACAAAGGAAATTCACTTATTCTGGCAACAAATAAAAAAGGTGAAATTGTTTTTTGCAGCGAAAATGTGGAAACTATTTTAGGATATACCGTTGATCAGGTTATGGGATTGGGTTACTGGAAACTAACCGAAGACCCTGAATTTTATGGGGAAGATTATCACACTAAATTTAAGGTTGACAGAATGTTTATCCGAAAAATTAAATGTAAAAATGGAGAATACAAGCACATACAATGGAATGACAAAAGATTTTCAGACGATTTAATTATAGGTATTGGTCAGGATGTAACCAATGAAGTTCATTTGCAAAGTCAATATGAAAATTTAATTCAAAATGCCATTGACCTTATTTTTGAAGTAGATGAAAATGGTAATTTTACCTTTATTAATGAATTTACAATCAAAACTTTAGGTTTCAAAAAAAAAGAAATACTAACCAGACATTATTTAGAATTCATACGTGAAGATTACTGCAACAGCATCATGGATTTTTACCAAAACCTGTTAGAAAATGAGCAAAACTTCCCTACGATTGAATTTCCATTATTGAAGAAGAACGGAGAAGAAATATGGGTTTCCCAAAAAGTTATCATTAATCGAAATGACACTGGAAAAATAATAGGATATTCTGGTATTGCTAGAGATATTACGAAATTCAAGGATATTGAATTTGAAAATAAAATTCGTCAGAAAAAAGTAGAAGAATACAACAAAACGATTAAAAAACTATCGACTACAAACTTTAGTAATTACAAAAATTTGGACCTTAGCATAATGCAAATCATTGAATCTGCTGCAAAAGTCAGTAAATGCTCTCGCGTTAGTTATTGGAATTATACCGAAGATGTAATAACTTGTAAAAATTTATATGAATTAGAAACCAATACCTATAGCAAAGGATATGTTTTAGAAAAAGAAAATTATCCTATTTACTTTGAATCTATAAAAAGTAAAAAGCAAATTTGTGCGCCAGATGTTTTAGACAAATGGGAATTATCTGAATTTATAGAAAATTATTTTCTAAAATACGATATCAAATCACAACTCGATATTCCCATTTTTATCAATGGGGAATTAATGGGAACCATTAGTTTTGAAACTTCAAAACATAAAAGATATTGGGATAATGACGATATTATTTTCGCCAGAACAATTTCGGACATTGTATCATTGACCATAATTTCGCACAGTAGATATGAAGCTGAGAAAAAATTAGAATACAAGAGCGACCTTTTATCAGCAATGGCACTGTGTACAGAGAAGTTTTTAAACAGTAAAGATATAAATGATATTTTCTCGGATGTACTCATTATTATGGGAAAAGCAACAAAAGCCCATCGAGCCTATTACTATGAGAATGATGAAGATACTGGATTAATAAGTCAAAAATACCGATGGATAATTCACAATATAAAACTAACTGAGAATAATGTAAAGCTTCAAAATTTACCATACGAGTACTTTGAAGAGCTAATAACACCACTTTTAAACAATAAAATATACAGAGCCATAATTCCTAAAATTGAAAATATTTCTTTGAGGAATAAATTAGCAAATGTAGATGTGGTTTCATTGATACTTTTTCCAATTTTTGTGAGAAACAAATTCCATGGTTTTTTAGGATTTGATGACACCCAAAATGAACGAGTATGGTCAGAGGATGAAGTTAATATTTTACAAACATTAGCCAGTAACATCGCCTCTTCTATTGAGCGTCTTGCTAACGAGACAGCTATAAATGAAAGTGAAGAAAAGTTCCGATTATTAGCCAATAATATTCCCGGAACCGTTTATTTATCTAATTATGATGAAAATAACACTAAAATTTACATTAATGATGAAATTGAAAAACTAACAGGATATGCAAAATCAAATTTCCTGAATGACCAATTATCTTTCATTGATTTAATTCATCCAGAAGATAAAGCAATTACAATTGCAGCACAAAAAAATGCCATAGAAAACAAAAGAGCCATTCACTTAACGTACCGAATTATACACAAAGACAATCATATTGTTTGGGTAGAAGAGTTTGGAGATGCAATTTACAAAGATGGAAAAATTGCATTTATTGAAGGTATTTTTATTGATATTACGGAGAGAAAAAAAACAGAAACCGTTGTACAGCAAAAGGAATTAGCTGAAGCAGCCAACAGGGCAAAATCAGAATTTTTGGCAAATATGAGCCACGAAATTAGAACACCTTTGAACGGAATTATTGGTTTTACTGATTTATTGATGAATACTAATCTGGGAGTAACCCAAGGAAAATATATCACGACGGTAAATCAATCGGCACATTCTTTATTGGACATCATCAATGACATTCTGGATTTCTCAAAAATTGAAGCCGGAAAACTAGATTTATTTATAGAGAAATATGATATTGGAGAAATGTTAGGTCAAATTATTGATTTAATATTATATGAATCCAATCAAAAAAGATTAAACTTAAAACTCAATATAGCCTCAGATATTCCTAAATATTTTTGGGTAGACAGCGTACGTTTAAAACAAATATTGATTAATCTGCTTGCCAATGCAGTAAAATTCACTGAAAAAGGTTCGATACAATTAGATGTAACCGTCATTGAAAAAATAGACGATTCTAATGCTAAAATTCGTTTTGCAGTAATTGACACCGGAATCGGGATTTTAGAACAAAATAAAAAGAAAATATTTCAGGCATTTTCCCAAGAAGACAGCTCAACGACCAGAAAATTTGGTGGTACGGGATTGGGATTAACCATTTCGAACCAATTATTAGGTTTAATGAATAGCCATCTACAACTAGAAAGCGAAATTGATTCAGGTAGTACTTTTTATTTTGATTTGAATTTAAAAACCAGCAACGAACCAGAAGAAAAAGGTAGCTTATTTGAAACTGATTTCGATTCTATTAAAGATATAGTCGTTAAAAGAAATATCAGTATCAAAAAAATCAAAATAATGATTGTTGAAGATAACAAAGTAAATATGTTATTGCTAAAAACAATTATTAAAAACTTATATATAAATCCGGTTATTTCTGAAATTACAAATGGCAAAGATGCTGTAGATCAATTTGAAGCATTAAATCCAGATATTATTTTTATGGATATCCAAATGCCTATCATGAATGGATATGAAGCTACCCAATTAATCAGAACTTTAAAATCAGGGCAAAATGTACCAATTATTGCTATAACTGCTGGTACCGAAAAAGAAGAAAAAGAAAAATGCCTCAAAGCGGGAATGAATGATTATATCCCAAAACCAATTATAAAAGGAATTATTGAAGAAACAATTTCTAAATGGACTAGTTAACATCTTCTAAAAAAGAATATTTATCGTTTAAAATTTTATACTTTTATGTATATTCATTGTTTAACAACAACTAAAAATAACACAATATGAAATGGAGTGGTAGACGTTCAAGTGAAAATTTTGAAGACCGTAGAGGAATGTCTTCTGGGGGAAAAACAATTGTAGGAGGTGGAATTATTGGTATTATTATCTTATTATTGAATGTTTTTGGAGGAGAAAATGCCCAAATGCTGACGCCAATTTTAGAACAATTCAATCAGGGACAAAGCGCTCCTACTGAACAAAGAGACCTAACCGCCGCCGAAATTGAAGAAGGTAAATTTATAGAAGCAATATTAGTAGATACCGAAGATGTGTGGTCAAAAATATTTGAGGAAAACAATATGCAATACAAAAATCCTAATTTAGTATTGTTTACTGGAGGTGTTGAAACCGCTTGTGGTAATGCCACCTCAGCTTCGGGACCTTTTTATTGTCCTGGGGATCAAAAAGTATATATGGATTTGGCTTTCTTTGAAGAACTGAAAACTAGATTTGGAGCCCAAGGAGGTGATTTTGCTACCGCTTATGTAATTGCTCACGAAATAGGACATCATGTACAAACCTTATTAGGAACTTCTGCTAAAATGAGACAAATGCAAGAAGGAAAAAGTGAAGCCGAAGCCAATAAATTATCCGTAGCTTTAGAATTGCAAGCTGATTTTTACGCAGGAGTTTGGACGCATTACAATCAAAAAATGAACAATTTCTTGGAAGAAGGCGATATTGATGAAGCTTTAAGTGCCGCCCATGCGGTGGGTGATGATGCCATTCAATCTAAAATTCAAGGACATATTGTTCCGGAGTCCTTTACACACGGAACTTCGGCACAACGTAAATCCTGGTTTATGAAAGGCTATAAAACGGGTGATATCACTCAAGGAAATACTTTTGCAGATTTAGAATAAAAATTTATTTTAAAAACATTCAGATAAAAAATAGGGCAAATAGTCCTATTTTTTTGTTTCTAACAGATTAAAACGAAGAACTTTGATTTTATCTAAACAAAATCAAGCAATCAAAAGCACATCAAAAAATTAGCAGTACCTTTGCGCCCACTTAAAGAAGTAAACTAAATAATAGTGTTTGCTTCATAAACACCATTTATGTCATTTAACTCATTAGGTTTATCTGATGCTTTATTAAAAGCCATCAGCAAAAAAGGATATACAACACCTTCTCCAATACAACAAAAAGCAATTCCGCCAGTTTTAGAAGGAAAAGATGTATTAGCATCTGCACAAACAGGAACAGGTAAAACAGCCGGTTTCACACTACCCATATTACAATTGTTATCGCAAGGAAAACACTTAAGCCATAGACCTGTTCGTGCCTTAATATTGACTCCAACACGAGAATTGGCCGCACAAATACTTGCCAATATAAAAGAATACAGTGAATTCTTAGATTTACGCAGCGCAGTAATATTTGGAGGTGTAAACCAAAAACCACAAGTTGCTCAATTGCGCCAAGGAGTTGATATTTTAGTGGCAACGCCTGGTCGATTAATCGATTTGCAAAATCAAGGTTTAATATCGCTTGCCAAAGTTGAAATCTTAGTTTTAGATGAAGCAGACCGTATGCTGGACATGGGTTTCTTACGTGACATTGAACGAATCTTGAAAGTATTGCCAACAAAAAGGCAAAACTTATTGTTTTCGGCAACCTTTTCAAAAGACATCAAGAAATTGGCAATGGGCATTTTGCACAACCCGGTTCATGTTGAAGCAACCCCAGAAAATACAACAGTCGATGCTATTATTCAAAAAGTATATCCTGTTGCCAAAGAGAAAAAAACAGAACTGATCATTAAATTGATTACGGAAGGAAACTGGAAACAAATTTTAGTTTTTACCCGTACCAAACAAGGCGCCAATAAACTGACGGAAAGCATGATTAGCGCCGGAATCAAAGCAGCTGCCATTCACGGAAATAAAGGTCAAGGCGCACGAACCAAAGCATTAGCAGGTTTCAAAGACGGAAGCCTAACCGCTTTAGTCGCCACTGATATTGCAGCGCGAGGATTAGATATTCCGTTATTACCGCATGTGGTTAATTTTGAATTGCCTAATATTCCTGAAGATTACGTGCACCGCATTGGTAGAACTGGAAGAGCCGGAGCAAGTGGAGAAGCTATTTCATTATTTAGTCCGGACGAAACTGTCTTTTTACGTGATATAGAAAAATTAGTGGGTTTGAATTTGCCTAAAGAAAATATCAAAGGTTTCGAACCCGATCCTAACGCTTCCAAAGAACCAATTAAACAAGGGCAAGGAAGACAACAACGCAATTCAACTCCGCGAAAACCAAAAACAGACACTACAAACCGAAGCAGCAATAACAGTTTTGGTCCAAGACGCCCAAGTCAAAATAATGACCGACGCTCTAATAGATAATTAATTTTTATTGTTTTTTAGGAGCAGAATAAGTTCGTTTCTTAAGAACGTATTTCCCGCTATACATTACAAACCTTCTTAGGGCTGAACACCAGCTCTAAGAAGGTTTTTCATTTCAAACGAAGTTCATTGAACTCCATTTAAAATATAAGCTAAGTGAAGTAATCGGGGCTATTCAGAGCGTTTTTACTTCCATAAATCCATTTTGTAAATTCATATCACGAATCTACATTAGCTAGATGATTTGTAAGAAAAAATCAATATATTTGAGATAAAATAACATGACTGTTGTCATACCTATCTACCCTAAATTGGGTGGCTTTGTATGATTTTGTCATACATATATACTAGTTGTAGGTAATATTAAAAGAAAATAAGATGTCTAAAAGAGAAGAATTAATTATTAAATACGCAGCAGAACTTAAAGAAAAAATTGGAGAAGTTCCTGATATTGATTTTCTTAAAAAAGTAGTTATTGGTTTAGGACCTTCAATTTATAACTCTGATTCTTCTACTATTTCAGGAATAGACAAATCTGAATTAGAAACTGTAAAAAACAATTTTTTGATTAAAAAATTAGGTTTAAGAGATGGTCCTGAATTAAATAATGCTATTGAATCTATACTGAATAAATATGGGGAATCTAATAGAACTAAATATAGAGCGGTTGTATATTATCTTTTAGCAAAGCATTTTGGTAAGGAGGAAGTATATTCTCAAGTAAATACTCAAAAAGGAACTGGACCAAGAAAAAAAGAATAATGGCAAAATCAAAATTATCCGAATATAAAAACGATTATTACTTTTTTACTGGTAAATTAAGTGAAATAAATAGACAAATTGCTTTTGCTGGAATTGCTCTAATTTGGATTTTTAAAAATGGTGAAAATTCGGATGTTAAAATTGAAAATGAATTAATTCTGCCTGCAATCTTAATAGTATTAGCATTAGCATTTGATATTTTTCAGTATATATATCAGTCAATTACTTGGTCAATATTTTACACCTATTATAATCGAAAAAACAAATCGGAAGAAAAAAAAAATTAAGTCTCCTGAATATTTGAATTATCCATCTTGGTTGTTTTTTATTATTAAGGTTATTCTTGTTTTATTAGCATATTGGAAAATTTTATTTTTTTTAATAGATAAATTTTTGAAATAAAATACGCTACGCAAAGTCTCCAACTTTGAGTATATGTTTCTCAGTCTCCGACTGACCTTAAAATTCAAATATTTGAAAAATAAAATCGGTTAAAAACCGAAAGTCACTTCCTCAAAGTCGGAGACTTTGTGGAACGTTGTGATAAACATCTGCAATCAAAAATCGTTAATCAAAAATCTGAAATCTGTTCCTCTTTATACTGAAAACTATTGTTTCTAAATACAACAATAATTTAAAACATTACTTTACAAATTAGTATGCTATTACCATACGTTAGGAGCGCGAAGTTTTTAGCTTCGCTCAGTTCAGCTTTTAGCCTCGGGGCTTAAGAACTAACTTCAAGCTTATATCCTTTGTTGCGTACTACAACAATGTTACTATTCGGATCCAGTTCTAGTTTTTTTCTAAGTTTTGAAATGAACATATCCAAACTACGTCCAACAATAATACCTTCATCTTCCCATAGCTCTTTTTGCAATCGGCTTCTCTCTATAGTCTCGTTAGGAGATAATGCAAAAATGAGCAGCAAACGCGTTTCTGTTCCGGTCAGATCTATGGTTTCTTTATTTATAAGCAGTTGCCGTTTCTTCGCATCAAATACGACCGAACCGAAAGTGAATATCTGGTTATGGTCATCTTTTGGTAAGTCGCTCTTTGGCTTAACCGACCTCAAAAAAACAAAGCCAACAAATCCTAAAAGTGACAAGCCACCCAAAAAATATTTATTCGTTGCTGTAATTAGGCTATTCGTTTTAAATTTAATGTTAATCATATAACATCCTTTAGGTTGCCTTCTTCCTATACACGCTACAATATCATCTTTTTTATTTTTGGATATAGCATATCCATAAGCAACACTGGAGTTGCCACAGTTAAGTACGTTAACAACATAATCATTTGCAAATGGATCTTTGCCTAACAAACGCTGAGTAGTATTCACCAGGGAGTCGGTTTGAAAAGTAAGCTCATTCTCAAACCTGATTTGATATTCATTTTCAGCTATCTTTTTTACGGGAAGAACTATTGATGTACTGTCGCCAGATTGTAAGAGTATTTCATGTCCGATTCTGCGGAGTAAAACTTCCCTTCTGGCAATATCAAAATCGTCACTATCATCCTTACTGAAAGCCATAAAGATTGCAGCCATAAATAGGAGTGCCAATAACCCAAACAGATATTTACGTCTTCCAGAAAGGAGATTTCGACTAAGATGCATTGTGTAAAGTATTTATTTACAAAGTTTACATTTTTATTTACAATCCCAATCTATCAAATCGTAAAATATCAATGTAAATTCGTGAAATCAATTTAAAAGATATGATAAAATGAAAAAAATCATCTACGTGCTGATCTTACCGCTGGTTGTGGTAATCGGACTAGTATTTGCTAATCGTGAAATTAAAAATGAAACTAAGACATCTCAAAAGAAGTTGTCCGTTGCTGACAGGAAAGCCAACTTGGATGAACGAAAAAAATGGGAAGCTTCTCCTGACGGGATAAAGTACATAGAATGGGAGGTTTCTCCTGAAGGAAAAAAAGTACATGCCAGTTATGATAAAATAAAGAAGTCCATAAAGGCTTTCACCAATATGGAGGCAGTGGTAACGTCACTTACTTTTCAGCGTGCAAATGCGAAATCATCAGGAACAAAATGGCTTATAGTCAAGATTAATGGCGAAGAATACATGATGCAATTTATTCCTAAGGATTTTCAGCAGTTAAATAGCCTGAAAGTTAACGACAAAATAATTGTAAGAAGCCGCAGCGCAGGGTATTCGCATAATCATCCATATTTGATTATATCGGGCGACTATATTGCGCGAAATAATAAAATACTTTTTAAACGCGACTTTAGCAAAAATAAAGGTTGCTGAGGATTAGGGCTTTATTGGAATTCCCCTCGCGCTAGCAATCTCATTATCGATTTTGCAGAGGTTAAATATCTGAAATCTGTTCCTCTTTATACTGAAAACTGTTGTTTCCAAATACAACAATAATCTAAAGCAATACTTTACAAATCAGTATTCTATTCATAGGTATTCAAATCTAGTTTCAGAATAGTACCTACTCTACTAAACTCTTCATTAATCTTTGCATTCAAGATAAGTGGTTCATTTGTTATGGGATGATTAAAAATTAACTGATGTGCATGAAGCATCATTCCTTTCAGTTCAAAATTCTCCAACCATAATTTATTTTGTTTGTTACAACCATGTGGCCGACTTCCTAAAATGGGATGAAAAATATGTTTAAAATGTTTTCGTAATTGATGCATACGTCCCGTTTCAGGAATCGCTTCTACCAAACAATATCGTGACGTTGGTTTATTGTTAAATTCTAACTCAATTTGGGTAGTTTGCAATCGATGAAAGTAGGTTATTGCATTTTGTATAATGCCATCATCATTGGTTAAATCATAATCAATCGTCAGTTCTTCGGGTGACCAACCACGTAAAATTGCTAAATACTTTTTTTCGACTTCGCGTGTGGCAAAACGATCATTCATAATTTTTAAAACATCCTTGTCCAATGCAAATAACAAGACGCCAGATGTTTTGCGATCTAACCGATGAACAGGATAAACGTGTTGTCCTCCTATTTGATTTCTCAATTCTTGAATCGCATAAACTTTTGCATCACGCGCATAAAATGATTTGTGGACCAACAATCCACTTGGTTTATTAATTGCAATAATATATTCGTCTTGGTACAGAATTTCTAACATTTGGCAAAAATAAAAGAGATTCCTATCGAAATCTCTTTTTTGACGTATTTATTTCTATACTTTTCTTTTTCCCACGCTAGCTCGAGCGTTTTCTCAATTTTGCAGCTGTTAAATATCTAAAATCAAATATCGTTAATCAAAAATTTGAAATCTATTTTAGCCCAACCAACCATCTCTATCCAAGCTGCGATATTGAATCGCTTCGGCAATATGGCTCGAAATTACTGTAGGAGCTGCGTCCAAATCGGCGATTGTTCTGGCTACTTTCAAAATACGATCGTAGGCCCTAGCGGAAAGATTCAATCGCTCCATGGCGGTTTTTAATAATTGCTTGGAAACATCGTCCAAGGCACAATATTCCCGAATGTGTTTCGTATTCATTTGAGCGTTATAATGGATGTTTTCCATTTGCTCAAAGCGTTCCGTTTGAATTTCTCGTGCTTTAGTCACTCGTTTTCGAATGTCAACACTGCTTTCTGCTTTTTGGTCATCAGATAATTTTTCGAAAGGAACTGGAGTTACTTCAATATGAATATCAATTCTATCTAATAAAGGTCCGGAAATCTTACTCAAATACCGTTGCATTTCGTGTGGCGAAGAAGTTTGTGGAGAATCAGGATCATTGAAGAAACCACTTGGACTCGGATTCATACTCGCCACCAGCATAAACGAGGACGGATAAGTAACCGTAAACTTGGCTCTGGAAATTGTCACTTCCCTATCTTCCAAAGGTTGACGCATCACTTCCAAAACATCTCTCTTAAATTCCGGCAACTCATCCAGAAACAAAACGCCGTTGTGTGCCATAGAAATTTCTCCGGGCTGTGGATAACTTCCTCCTCCGACAAGCGCCACATTAGAAATTGTATGGTGCGGACTACGAAACGGACGTTGATTCATCAACCCTACTTCCTTTAATTTTCCGGCAACACTATGAATTTTAGTTGTTTCTAACGCTTCACGCAAGGTCATCGGCGGTAAAATACTAGGCAATCGTTTGGCTAACATCGTTTTTCCTGCACCTGGTGGGCCAATCAAAATAATATTATGTCCGCCGGCTGCTGCAATTTCCATGCAACGCTTGATGCTTTCTTGTCCTTTGACATCACTAAAATCGAATTCTGGAAAGTCTAAGGTTTTATAAAATTCGGCTCTCGTGTCAATAGTTGTTGGTTTCAGCGTTCCTTTTCCTTCGAGGAAATCAATCACTTCCTGAACATTTTCGATTCCATATACATCTAAACCAGCCACAATCGCCGCTTCTTTTACATTTTGCTTTGGAAGAAAAAAGCCTTTAAAACCTTCTTCTTTGGCTTTTATAGCAATAGGCAAAGCACCACGTATCGGCTGAAGGCTTCCATCAAGGGAAAGTTCTCCCATAATGATGTATTTATCAATATCCTCAGCTTTTATTTGCCCGGATGCGACCAAAATTCCAATTGTTAAAGTCAAATCATAAGCAGAACCTTCCTTGCGTAAATCAGCAGGCGCCATATTTATGGTGATTTTTTTTCCCGGCATGGCGTATCCATTATTTTTGAGTGCCGCCGCAATACGATAACTGCTTTCTTTGATAGCATTGTCTGGCAAGCCAACTAAATGATATCCAATACCTTTATCAATATTTACTTCTACAGTAATTGTTGTGGCTTCCACTCCAAAAACAGCACTACCAAAAACTTTAACTAGCATATTTACTTATTTGATTCTAAAATTAGCTAAACATTTTTTAATTATTATAATTATTCCTACAAAATTTAAAAATGATACAGAATAGTAGAAAATTATGTCAAAATAATTAGAATAATATTACGGAGTCGCTCGATTTGTTTTTTTTCTTCAAAAAACAAATGTTAAAATCTAAAAAAAATAATGCTTAACATATTCCTTTTTTTACTTTTAGAGAATAATTAGAAACTATACTATGAAAAAAATCTTACTTCTACTGTATTTCAGTGTTTTATTACCAAAAACCTACGCACAAGAGTACTTTCCAAATAATGAAAGTGTTCAAAACAAAAACACCAATTTTACCGCTTTTACAAATGCAAAAATTTATGTTACACCAACACAAATTATTGAAAAAGGGACTTTATTAATCCAAAACGGAAAAGTTATTGGTGCAGGAAATAACATCGCTATTCCTAAAAACTGCATGACAATTAACTTAGAAGGAAAATCAATTTACCCTTCATTTATTGATATGTACACCAGTTTTGGAATCGAAAAACCAAAAGGAATCAGCAGTACTGAAAGAAATCCTTTGTATGACACAAAAAAAACAGGACATTACTGGAACGAAAGTATTCGTTCAGAAGTAAATGGATATGAAAGCTTTAAATACGACCAACCTAAAGCTGAAGAATTATTAAAAGCAGGATTTGGTATCGTAGGAACTCACGTTCAGGACGGAATTGCTCGCGGATCAGGAACACTGATTGCCTTGAATAATTTTGATAAAAGCAATCAATTATTATCTGATAAAGTAACCAATCATTTTGCATTTACTAAAAGTGCCACAACAAATCAAGCCTATCCAAGTTCTTTGATGGGAATGATGGCATTACTGCGTCAAATGTATTTAGATTTAGATTGGTACAAAAAAGGAAATGCCACAACCAAAGATTTATCCTTGGAAGCGTTATCCAATAATGAAAAACTAGTTCAAATATTTGCTTCAGAAGACAAATTAAACAGTTTGAGAGCTTCCAAAATAGCGAAAGAATTTGGTTTAAATTTCATCTTGAAAGGAAACGGAAATGAATTTGAACGAATTGAAGAAATCAAAAAAACAAATTCGAAATTTATTATTCCAATCAATTTCCCGGAAGCTTATGATGTTTCTGACCCAAACCAAGCCAATCAAATGGAATTGAAAGACTTGCGTTTTTGGAATCAAGCACCAACCAATCTTAAAATTTTATCTGATAATGGAATTGTTTTCGCTTTGACGACCGACAAACTAAAGAAGCTGGAAGATTTTAGACCGAACCTATTAAGAGCCATTAAATACGGATTTGATAAAACGAAAGCATTAGAAGCTTTGACAACTATTCCTGCTTCAATTTTAGGAAAAAGTAATGAAATAGGAAGTTTGAAAACAGGAAGTTTAGCCAATTTTATAATTGCATCCGGTGAGATTTTCAATGAGAAAACAATATTATATGAAAACTGGGTTCAAGGGAACAAATTTGTAATTAACGATATTACAATTAAAGATATTCGTGGAAATTATGATTTAACCATTAACACTGAAAAATACAAATGGAAGATTGATGGCGAAGTTTCAGCACCAAAATCTGAAATAACAACTGTTGACAACAAAAAAATAAAATCGAAACTTACTTTTACCAATAATTGGATTTCTACGGTAATCAAACCTATCGATTCTACTAAAACCAGTTTCACAAGATTAATTGGATATGTTGAAGACAATCAGACTCTTTCAGGAAAAGCGGTTTTATTCAATGGAAATGAAGTGAAATGGTCAGCAATAAAAACAGCTCCTTTTGTAAAAGCTATCGACTCTTCAAAAATTGAAAAGAACAATGCAATTATGCCTACAACATTTCCTAATGTTGCTTATGGTAATTTGAAAAAACCAACTACACAAACACTTTTATTTAAAAATGCTACCGTTTGGACCAATGAAAAAGACGGTATTTTAGTAGAAACTGACGTATTGGTCAAAAACGGAAAAATTGCCTCTATTGGAAAAAATATTGCTGATGCTTCAGCAACAATTATTGATGCCAAAGGCAAACATTTAACCAGCGGAATTATTGATGAGCATTCTCATATTGCAATTTCTAATGGTGTAAATGAAGGCGGACACAATTCCAGTGCCGAAGTAACCATCCAAGATGTAGTAAATTCTGAAGACATTAATATATACAGAGATTTAGCCGGTGGAGTTACCATTTCTCAATTATTACACGGTTCAGCAAATCCAATAGGTGGACGTTCTGCAATTGTAAAATGGAAATGGGGCGCTTCTGCAGAAGAGATGCTTTATAAAGATCAACCTGGTTTTATCAAGTTTGCTTTGGGAGAAAATGTAAAACAAGCAAACTGGGGAATCACTAATCCTACTCGTTTTCCTCAAACCAGAATGGGTGTGGAACAAGTTTTTACTGATTACTTTCAACGTGCTAAAGAATACGATACCGCTTGGAAAAATTACAATGCAACTGGTAAAAAAGCAAAAGCGAAAGCTCCAAGAGTGGATTTAGAACTACAAACATTAGCTGAAATATTAAATAAAGAGCGTTTCATTACTTGTCACTCTTATGTACAATCGGAAATTTTGATGTTAATGAATGTAGCTGATAAATTTAATTTTAAAGTAAATACGTATACCCATATTCTTGAAGGATATAAAGTTGCTGATAAAATGAAAGAGCACGGTGTAGGAGCCTCAACTTTCTCAGATTGGTGGGCTTATAAATTTGAGGTAAATGATGCCATTCCTTTCAATGGACCTATTATGCACAATGCAGGACTTGTGGTAGCCTACAACTCTGATGATGCTGAAATGTCAAGAAGATTGAATCAAGAAGCAGCAAAGGCAGTAAAATATGGTAATATTTCAGAAGAAGACGCATGGAAATTTGTAACCTTGAATCCTGCTAAATTATTACATATCGATGATAAAGTAGGAAGTATAAAAGTAGGTAAAGATGCTGATATTGTATTGTGGAATGCCAATCCGTTATCTATTTATGCAAAAGCTGAAAAAACGTTAATCGAAGGTGTAGTCTATTATGATGCTCAAAAAGATGCAGAACAAAGAGTAGCTATTGCTAAAGAACGAAATGAGTTGATTGGTCAATTATTGCAAGAGAAAAATAAAGGGATGATCACTCAAGAACCTAAAAAAACAGAGAAAAAAGAATACCACTGTGATACTATGGAATAATAGCGGAATAATTTGAATTTCAAAAAACCGAGCTTTTACAAAAAAGCAAAGCAATTTTTAAAAATATACAAATATGATTAGTAAAAAAATATATCTTTTAGTGTTAGTCTGTAGCATCTCAATGCTTGCAAGAGCACAACAAACACCAGCCGTTAAGCAATCAAAATCTATTTTGATTCTTAATGCTACGGCACATTTAGGAAATGGAGAAATAATCGAGAACAGCGCAATAGGATTCGTTGATGGAAAAATTAATTTGGTAGCAGATGCCAGAGTGATTCGGCTTGCAGAAGGCACTTATGACCTCACTATTGACGCAGCTGGAAAACATGTTTATCCGGGCTTTATTGCCCCAAATTCAACTCTGGGTTTAGTAGAAATTGACGCCGTAAAATCTTCTGATGATGAAGACGAGATTGGAACTATGAATCCTAATGTTAGAAGTATTATTGCCTATACAGCTGATTCTAAAGTAATAGAAACTGTTAGACCAAACGGCATTTTGATGGCACAAATCACACCACGTGGCGGAACAATATCTGGTTCTTCTTCAATTGTTCAATTGGATGCTTGGAACTGGAAAGATGCACTTATAAAAGAAAATGATGGAATTCATGTTAACTTCCCTACTACTTTTAGAAGATCAGGTTCTCGATTTGAACCAGGAGGTATTGAAACCAATAAGGATTATGCAAAACAAGTTTTAGAGCTGTCTGCTTTTTTAGCTAATGCCAAAGCCTATTTAGGGGATGGTTCAAAAGATCGAAATTTGGTTTTAGAATCTACTAAAGGATTGTTTGATGGAAGCCAAACGTTATTTATTCATGCCGATGAAGAAAAACAAATTATCGATGCAGTACAATTTGCAAAAGAAAATGGAGTTAAGAAAATGGTGATTGTTGGTGGATACGAAGCCTATAAAACAGCCGAATTATTACAAAAAAACAATATTGGCGTATTGCTTAAACGAGTTCATGAAATGCCAGAAAATGATGATGATGATATTGATTTACCATACAAATCAGCTAAATTATTGACAGACAAAGGTGTTGTGGTTGGCTTAGAAAATAGCGGTGCGCATGAAAGAATGAACACTAGAAACTTACCGTTTTTAGCTGGAACATGTGCCGCATATGGTCTAGACAAGGAGCAAGCTTTGCAATTAATAACATCAAATACTGCCAAAATATTGGGAATTGATGCTCAATGTGGAACCTTAGAACAAGGAAAAGATGCTACTTTATTTATATCCGAAGGTGATGCTTTAGACATGAGAACCAATAAATTGACCAATGCTTTTATTCAAGGAAGAACAATTAGTCTGGAAACGCATCAAACTAAGCTGAACGAAAGATATAAAACAAAATACAATCAAAAATAAATTAAAATAATGGGACTATTTAATGCCATCTTAGGCAATGCATCTGAAGTAAACATTGAAAATGTTTCAAAAGAATTTGAGCCAATCTTAATTGATGGAGAAATAATTGAGAAAGCATTCAAACTCATCCGTGACATGTTTGTTTTTACTAATAAAAGGCTGATTTTAGTCGAAAAACAATTGGTTGGAACCAAAGCTGATTATGTATCAATCCCCTATTCCAGCATCAAGAAATTCTCTAAAGAAAGTGCCGGTATAATGGATTTGGATGCGGAATTAAAAATTTGGTTAAACAACGATAATACACCAATTGTCAAACAATTTGGTAAAGGAGGAAACAACATCAATGAAGTGTATAAAATTCTAAGCCAACATCTTTTAAAATAAAGACATAATTCATTAACTTTAACTTTAAAAAATTGCATCAATTGTATTCATTTCGATTGGTGCATTTTTTTTAATGATATTCAACTTTTAGTATAAAAAACAGAAGCGTTAGGATATAGACTTACTAATTCTTAAAATAATTGTTATATTATCTCCTAAAAAGATAATTTCTCTTAACCTTACTTTAACAAATTGCAAATTTTAACTTTAAATTATAATATACCCATAATGAAATAGGGTCTAGATTAAAAAAATGACAAAAATAAAACATTAAGTCATATTTTTAAAGGGGCTTATTAATGATTTTTATATTTTTATCGAAATTTAAAACTAAAAAACAATGCGAAAAATTATTTTAAGTGTGATATTAATCACGATTTTGGTATTAACCCTTTGTTCAAATTATTTCATAATTGACAGCCCTGCTCCAACAGAAGCTGTAAAATTTGATACCGGCGACACAGCTTGGATGATTGTTGCAACTGCACTTGTATTGATAATGACACCAGGTCTTGGTTTTTTCTACGGGGGAATGGTAGGGAAAAAGAATGTCATCAGTACTATGCTTCAAAGTTTTATGGCAATGATAATTGTTACTGTTTTATGGGTCGTTGTTGCCTTTGGTTTATCATTTGGTCCTACAATAGGAGGAATAATTGGTAATCCATTACCTAATTTGTTTTTTCAAGGTGTTAATACAAATACCGCATGGAGTCTTGCTCCTACAATACCTTTTATGTTGTTTGCTTTATTTCAAGCAAAATTTGCAATCATTACACCTGCCTTAATAACAGGAGCTTTTGCAGAAAGAATTCGTTTCTGGGCTTACCTATTATTTATGGTATTATTCATATTACTTGTTTATGCTCCATTAGCACACATGACTTGGCATCCAGATGGTGTTTTCTTTAAAATGGGAGTATTAGATTTCGCTGGAGGAACTGTAGTTCACATGAGCGCTGGATGGGCTGCACTAGCTGGAGCAATTTTCTTAGGAAAAAGAAAAATACAAAAAGTTAACCCTGCACGTATTACTTATGTATTGTTAGGTACTGGTTTATTATGGTTTGGATGGTTTGGTTTCAATGCAGGTTCAGCATTAGGATCTAATGGTTTAGCTGTACAAGCATTAGGTACAACAACTGTAGCTGCTGCTGCTGCTGGAATGGCTTGGGTATTTCTTGATAAAATTCTTGGACACAAACTTTCTGCAATGGGAGCTTGTATTGGTGCTGTTGTAGGTTTAGTAGCTATTACTCCTGCTGCAGGTTTTGTAACTATTCCTCATGCAATGTTCATCGGTATATTTGCCAGTATTGTTAGTAATCTAGTGGTTAGTAAATTCCCTAAAGGTAAAATTGATGATGCTTTAGATGTATTTGCTTGTCACGGTGTTGGTGGTATGGTTGGTATGCTATTAACAGGTGTATTCGCTTCTAAAACTGTTAACTCAGTAGTAGGAGACAACCAAGGACTTATCTTTGGTGATGCAACATTGTTTTTAAACCAATTAACTGCATTAGTTATAGTTTCAGTATTTGCATTTTCAGCATCTTATTTCCTTTTCTTTATTGTAAACAAAATAACTCCACTAAGAGTAAGTGAAGAAAAAGAAGAATTAGGTTTAGATATTTCTCAACACGGTGAGTTTCTATAAATCGATTTTTATACAATAAACTAAAAAACACTCTGAGTTATTCAGAGTGTTTTTTTTTGCTTAAAAGCAAAGAAACATATTGAATTTCTTTTCCATCTTCAAACTTTATTTTACCATTAAGTAAAATATGTATGGTTTTCTAATAAAACGAAATATCTCTCTTATTTACCTTAATAAAATCTATCCATTACAAACAGTAGACTCCATTACAAACAAGTTCATTTAGGCTTTCAATGTATTAATTACTTCAATAGAAATTGAATTGAAATCATTTCATTGAAAACTTACACATACCCATTAAATATTATAAATTCCCTTTTTCAAAAAAACTAAAATTATAAAAACAATAAAATTAGTATATAAAAAAAACTCCATCCCAATTAATATTGAAATGGAGTTAATTTAAATCATGTAATTAAAATGAGCTTTATTGTTTTATCAGTCTCACTGTTTTTTGTTGAGTGCCTTGATTGATAATCGCAATATACGAACCTGATGAAAGCTCTTCACCAAACTTGATTTCTTTGCTATCACTATTTTGAATATGTTTCACCATTCTACCTAATATATCATATACAATCACTTCTGTTTTTTCACTGGTACCGCCTTTTATGTCAATAATAAAATATTGCGCAGAAGGGTTTGGATATGCTGTTATAGCGAATGGCACAATTTCTGGGTTTTTCTCAACAATTACCACTTTTGCAGCTCCATTTTTCTTCACTTCATGTATTACTATAGAACCACCACCAATTGCTGTTGTTGCATCGGCATTATCCGCAGCACCAATCTGGTTATCATATACAACCCCTGCTCCATTCCAGATTTTTATTCTAAATTTATCTGTTACGCCAGTTGATTTCTTTTCACCATCTATTGCAGATACCATAAAACTATAGCCTGGTACTCCGTTTATAGTTCCTTGACCTTTATAGATAGCTTGTGCACCAGCAATGACCAGTGACATAGCTTCGTGACTACTACTAGAGAAGTTTAAATTTCCTGTTTGAAATTGAAACTCTGTATTTCCATCCACTTGCGTATTTCCTTTTTTATATTTGGCATTAAAACCAAAATTAGCTTTTCCGGTAAGAGTTGGGTTTGCTGTATAAGCCCCTAAAGGAGACATAATCCATCCACCACCTGTTACAAATCCACCATTTGGATCATATACTGCAAGATAGGCCGATGAATCTGCACATCCATTTCCTGCTATGGCTTTGACCTGATATACTTCTGTTTGAAGACCCGTAACACCTAGGGTAGCAATACCTAAAGCATTAGTTGAACTTGTTCCTTTTAGTACCGTATCAAGGTAAAATGAAACAGATACACCTGCAACTTTTGGTGTAATAATAGCACTCAATGTTGCTGTTGTTCCTAAAGCTACCGGTGCATTACTGGCACTGGCATCGATACTGACATTGTTGACTTTCAAGATTCCATCTATATAATTAAAGCTATAATTATTATCCGCACAACCTGATGCTTTTATTACATAATCACCTACAGCACTGGTAATGTCCGCAGAAGTAGTTATTATTGGAAGAACATTTAATACTGCAATAGTTTCTTCATTAACAAAACCAACAATACTTACTGTTAAAGGGGGATTCATCTGTCCACAATATTTAGATTTATCATCAGCAGTGATGGTGATCAATTTCTTGTTAATTGTCAACACGGCATTCGTTGGCGTAACTGAATAGTTTGGGTTCAATCCAAGTGTGATCGCGATTGGATAATCGCCAACATCTGAAAATTGTGTCGCCGTTGTAGCCAAACTATAATCCAGAATGTCATTGTTTACTGTTCCTGCAACAACTGCGCTAAATGATGGATTTGCATCTCCGTATGTTTTAGTTTTTGCTTCTGCAATTACAGTAGCCGATTTTTGACCAATTGTCAACACGGCATTCGTTGGCGTAACTGAATAGTTCGGGTTCAATCCAAGTGTGATCGCGATTGGATAATCACCAACATCTGAAAATTGTGTCGCCGTTGTAGCCAAACTATAATCCAGAATGTCATTGTTTACTGTTCCTGCAACAACTGCGCTAAATGATGGATTTGCATCTCCGTATGTTTTAGTTTTTGCTTCTGCAATTACAGTAGCCGATTTTTGACCAATTGTCAACACGGCATTCGTTGGCGTAACTGAATAGTTCGGGTTCAATCCAAGTGTGATCGCGATTGGATAATCACCAACATCTGAAAATTGTGTCGCCGTTGTAGCCAAACTATAATCCAGAATGTCATTGTTTACTGTTCCTGCAACAACTGCGCTAAATGATGGATTTGCATCTCCGTATGTTTTAGTTTTTGCTTCTGCAATTACAGTAGCCGATTTTTGACCAATTGTCAACACGGCATTCGTTGGCGTAACTGAATAGTTTGGGTTCAATCCAAGTGTGATCGCGATTGGATAATCACCAACATCTGAAAATTGTGTCGCCGTTGTAGCCAAACTATAATCCAGAATGTCATTGTTTACTGTTCCTGCAACAACTGCGCTAAATGATGGATTTGCATCTCCGTATGTTTTAGTTTTTGCTTCTGCAATTACAGTAGCCGATTTTTGACCAATTGTCAACACGGCATTCGTTGGCGTAACTGAATAGTTCGGGTTCAATCCAAGTGTGATCGCGATTGGATAATCACCAACATCTGAAAATTGTGTCGCCGTTGTAGCCAAACTATAATCCAGAATGTCATTGTTTACTGTTCCTGCAACAACTGCGCTAAATGATGGATTTGCATCTCCGTATGTTTTAGTTTTTGCTTCTGCAATTACAGTAGCCGATTTTTGACCAATTGTCAACACGGCATTCGTTGGCGTAACTGAATAGTTCGGGTTCAATCCAAGTGTGATCGCGATTGGATAATCACCAACATCTGAAAATTGTGTCGCCGTTGTAGCCAAACTATAATCCAGAATGTCATTGTTTACTGTTCCTGCAACAACTGCGCTAAATGATGGATTTGCATCTCCGTATGTTTTAGTTTTTGCTTCTGCAATTACAGTAGCCGATTTTTGACCAATTGTCAACACGGCATTCGTTGGCGTAACTGAATAGTTTGGGTTCAATCCAAGTGTGATCGCGATTGGATAATCACCAACATCTGAAAATTGTGTCGCCGTTGTAGCCAAACTATAATCCAGAATGTCATTGTTTACTGTTCCTGCAACAACTGCGCTAAATGATGGATTTGCATCTCCGTATGTTTTAGTTTTTGCTTCTGCAATTACAGTAGCCGATTTTTGACCAATTGTCAACACGGCATTCGTTGGCGTAACTGAATAGTTCGGGTTCAATCCAAGTGTGATCGCGATTGGATAATCACCAACATCTGAAAATTGTGTCGCCGTTGTAGCCAAACTATAATCCAGAATGTCATTGTTTACTGTTCCTGCAACAACTGCGCTAAATGATGGATTTGCATCTCCGTATGTTTTAGTTTTTGCTTCTGCAATTACAGTAGCCGATTTTTGACCAATTGTCAACACGGCATTCGTTGGCGTAACTGAATAGTTCGGGTTCAATCCAAGTGTGATCGCGATTGGATAATCACCAACATCTGAAAATTGTGTCGCCGTTGTAGCCAAACTATAATCCAGAATGTCATTGTTTACTGTTCCTGCAACAACTGCGCTAAATGATGGATTTGCATCTCCGTATGTTTTAGTTTTTGCTTCTGCAATTACAGTAGCCGATTTTTGACCAATTGTCAACACGGCATTCGTTGGCGTAACTGAATAGTTTGGGTTCAATCCAAGTGTGATCGCGATTGGATAATCACCAACATCTGAAAATTGTGTCGCCGTTGTAGCCAAACTATAATCCAGAATGTCATTGTTTACTGTTCCTGCAACAACTGCGCTAAATGATGGATTTGCATCTCCGTATGTTTTAGTTTTTGCTTCTGCAATTACAGTAGCCGATTTTTGACCAATTGTCAACACGGCATTCGTTGGCGTAACTGAATAGTTCGGGTTCAATCCAAGTGTGATCGCGATTGGATAATCACCAACATCTGAAAATTGTGTCGCCGTTGTAGCCAAACTATAATCCAGAATGTCATTGTTTACTGTTCCTGCAACAACTGCGCTAAATGATGGATTTGCATCTCCGTATGTTTTAGTTTTTGCTTCTGCAATTACAGTAGCCGATTTTTGACCAATTGTCAACACGGCATTCGTTGGCGTAACTGAATAGTTCGGGTTCAATCCAAGTGTGATCGCGATTGGATAATCACCAACATCTGAAAATTGTGTCGCCGTTGTAGCCAAACTATAATCCAGAATGTCATTGTTTACTGTTCCTGCAACAACTGCGCTAAATGATGGATTTGCATCTCCGTATGTTTTAGTTTTTGCTTCTGCAATTACAGTAGCCGATTTTTGACCAATTGTCAACACGGCATTCGTTGGCGTAACTGAATAGTTTGGGTTCAATCCAAGTGTGATCGCGATTGGATAATCACCAACATCTGAAAATTGTGTCGCCGTTGTAGCCAAACTATAATCCAGAATGTCATTGTTTACTGTTCCTGCAACAACTGCGCTAAATGATGGATTTGCATCTCCGTATGTTTTAGTTTTTGCTTCTGCAATTACAGTAGCCGATTTTTGACCAATTGTCAACACGGCATTCGTTGGCGTAACTGAATAGTTCGGGTTCAATCCAAGTGTGATCGCGATTGGATAATCACCAACATCTGAAAATTGTGTCGCCGTTGTAGCCAAACTATAATCCAGAATGTCATTGTTTACTGTTCCTGCAACAACTGCGCTAAATGATGGATTTGCATCTCCGTATGTTTTAGTTTTTGCTTCTGCAATTACAGTAGCCGATTTTTGACCAATTGTCAACACGGCATTCGTTGGCGTAACTGAATAGTTTGGGTTCAATCCAAGTGTGATCGCGATTGGATAATCACCAACATCTGAAAATTGTGTCGCCGTTGTAGCCAAACTATAATCCAGAATGTCATTGTTTACTGTTCCTGCAACAACTGCGCTAAATGATGGATTTGCATCTCCGTATGTTTTAGTTTTTGCTTCTGCAATTACAGTAGCCGATTTTTGACCAATTGTCAACACGGCATTCGTTGGCGTAACTGAATAGTTCGGGTTCAATCCAAGTGTGATCGCGATTGGATAATCACCAACATCTGAAAATTGTGTCGCCGTTGTAGCCAAACTATAATCCAGAATGTCATTGTTTACTGTTCCTGCAACAACTGCGCTAAATGATGGATTTGCATCTCCGTATGTTTTAGTTTTTGCTTCTGCAATTACAGTAGCCGATTTTTGACCAATTGTCAACACGGCATTCGTTGGCGTAACTGAATAGTTCGGGTTCAATCCAAGTGTGATCGCGATTGGATAATCACCAACATCTGAAAATTGTGTCGCCGTTGTAGCCAAACTATAATCCAGAATGTCATTGTTTACTGTTCCTGCAACAACTG
Source organism: Flavobacterium sp. 120 (assembly GCF_003633605.1). Classification (NCBI taxonomy): domain Bacteria; kingdom Pseudomonadati; phylum Bacteroidota; class Flavobacteriia; order Flavobacteriales; family Flavobacteriaceae; genus Flavobacterium; species Flavobacterium sp. 120. Next base: position 2,199,817 of record NZ_RBKZ01000001.1, read on the forward strand.
CGCTAAATGATGGATTTGCATCTCCGTATGTTTTAGTTTTTGCTTCTGCAATTACAGTAGCCGATTTTTGACCAATTGTCAACACGGCATTCGTTGGCGTAACTGAATAGTTTGGGTTCAATCCAAGTGTGATCGCGATTGGATAATCACCAACATCTGAAAATTGTGTCGCCGTTGTAGCCAAACTATAATCCAGAATGTCATTGTTTACTGTTCCTGCAACAACTGCGCTAAATGATGGATTTGCATCTCCGTATGTTTTAGTTTTTGCTTCTGCAATTACAGTAGCCGATTTTTGACCAATTGTCAACACGGCATTCGTTGGCGTAACTGAATAGTTCGGGTTCAATCCAAGTGTGATCGCGATTGGATAATCACCAACATCTGAAAATTGTGTCGCCGTTGTAGCCAAACTATAATCCAGAATGTCATTGTTTACTGTTCCTGCAACAACTGCGCTAAATGATGGATTTGCATCTCCGTATGTTTTAGTTTTTGCTTCTGCAATTACAGTAGCCGATTTTTGACCAATTGTCAACACGGCATTCGTTGGCGTAACTGAATAGTTCGGGTTCAATCCAAGTGTGATCGCGATTGGATAATCACCAACATCTGAAAATTGTGTCGCCGTTGTAGCCAAACTATAATCCAGAATGTCATTGTTTACTGTTCCTGCAACAACTGCGCTAAATGATGGATTTGCATCTCCGTATGTTTTAGTTTTTGCTTCTGCAATTACAGTAGCCGATTTTTGACCAATTGTCAACACGGCATTCGTTGGCGTAACTGAATAGTTTGGGTTCAATCCAAGTGTGATCGCGATTGGATAATCACCAACATCTGAAAATTGTGTCGCCGTTGTAGCCAAACTATAATCCAGAATGTCATTGTTTACTGTTCCTGCAACAACTGCGCTAAATGATGGATTTGCATCTCCGTATGTTTTAGTTTTTGCTTCTGCAATTACAGTAGCCGATTTTTGACCAATTGTCAACACGGCATTCGTTGGCGTAACTGAATAGTTCGGGTTCAATCCAAGTGTGATCGCGATTGGATAATCACCAACATCTGAAAATTGTGTCGCCGTTGTAGCCAAACTATAATCCAGAATGTCATTGTTTACTGTTCCTGCAACAACTGCGCTAAATGATGGATTTGCATCTCCGTATGTTTTAGTTTTTGCTTCTGCAATTACAGTAGCCGATTTTTGACCAATTGTCAACACGGCATTCGTTGGCGTAACTGAATAGTTTGGGTTCAATCCAAGTGTGATCGCGATTGGATAATCACCAACATCTGAAAATTGTGTCGCCGTTGTAGCCAAACTATAATCCAGAATGTCATTGTTTACTGTTCCTGCAACAACTGCGCTAAATGATGGATTTGCATCTCCGTATGTTTTAGTTTTTGCTTCTGCAATTACAGTAGCCGATTTTTGACCAATTGTCAACACGGCATTCGTTGGCGTAACTGAATAGTTTGGGTTCAATCCAAGTGTGATCGCGATTGGATAATCACCAACATCTGAAAATTGTGTCGCCGTTGTAGCCAAACTATAATCCAGAATGTCATTGTTTACTGTTCCTGCAACAACTGCGCTAAATGATGGATTTGCATCTCCGTATGTTTTAGTTTTTGCTTCTGCAATTACAGTAGCCGATTTTTGACCAATTGTCAACACGGCATTCGTTGGCGTAACTGAATAGTTCGGGTTCAATCCAAGTGTGATCGCGATTGGATAATCACCAACATCTGAAAATTGTGTCGCCGTTGTAGCCAAACTATAATCCAGAATGTCATTGTTTACTGTTCCTGCAACAACTGCGCTAAATGATGGATTTGCATCTCCGTATGTTTTAGTTTTTGCTTCTGCAATTACAGTAGCCGATTTTTGACCAATTGTCAACACGGCATTCGTTGGCGTAACTGAATAGTTTGGGTTCAATCCAAGTGTGATCGCGATTGGATAATCACCAACATCTGAAAATTGTGTCGCCGTTGTAGCCAAACTATAATCCAGAATGTCATTGTTTACTGTTCCTGCAACAACTGCGCTAAATGATGGATTTGCATCTCCGTATGTTTTAGTTTTTGCTTCTGCAATTATTGATAAAGAGGCCTTTAATATGTTAATATTTACAGTCTTTGTAGCAATATTATAATTTGCAGTATTTGTTGGTGTGAAAGTAACTAATAAAGCCTGGTTATTACCTGCATTTAATATAGTTGCTAGCGGCGGTGTGTAGACAAAAGTCCCTTCAACAGAAGTAGTAGCGTTTAATTGAACTCCACTTAAAGCGGTTCCATAAGTTATGTCTGTAGGATTATTCCAAATTATTATAGGATCTACTTTAGCAGCTAAACTATACGCTGCATTTAAGGTTGTAACACCATTCCCATTATTACCGCTACTAAATGAAACTGAAGGTGCAGAATAAATAACTCCATTTAAAAGTATATCTTCAAAGTTAGCAACAATTGTTTGATTACTATTAACAGCTACATTGGGAGTTAAAGAAGGTCCAGGATAGATATATGTTTTAGAACCAGAGCTAATTGTAGCATTAGTAATAGTGCTTTTTATAACATAATTTGCTTTTACTGTAGGTGTACCACTAAGCCCCGAAGCAGAAAAATTCACATTTGCATCCGTAAAATTCCTTGTTGCAATTAATCCTGAGGTTTGTCCTGTTGCTGTTAGCAAAAAGGCGACTCCAATATGGTTGATTTTTATTAAAAATTGATTGTTATAAATATTACCGCTGGAGTCAGCTACAGTAGTCATATCATGCGGAAGAAGACATGTTGCCGGCTTAGGTGTTTCATCAAAATGCAACGTTACGGTCTCGCCCGGTGTCCATCCTGTTCCAGTAATAATTACATACTCTCCGGGACCATAATCATCTTTGTCGGTAGTTACCGTTGCTTGACCAAAAGCAACACTTGCAAAAAATAAATTTGCAGCAAGAAAAACAATCGTTAAAAAATGTGATTTGAGTAGAAATGTTTTCATATTTATTTAATTTAAGTAATAAAATAACAGATATTATACGCCTAACTATAAAATGCAGAACCAATAGAATATGTCCCTAATAGCCAAAGTTTTTTAATAAAAAGCATCATTACAATTGTCTAATTTTCAAAAACTTAAATACTAAATTATATAATTAAGAATACATTAATCTTATTTTTAATACATTTTCGATTAAAGGAATAAAAAAAACTACCAACTACATCTTTTATATTTTTTTAGAAGAAATAAAAAAAATAATTAAAAAAACAGTGCCCTTTTATGACTGTTTTCTGTTTCAATTATTAAAATTCCATGAAACAAATTACAGGAAATCACTTTAGATTTATAACTAAAAAAAGGCTGTCTTTACAGACAGCCTTTTTTGAATTTTGATATTTATTTTACTTTTAGTCTTTATTTTAAAACCGTAAACTCAATTTTTGAATCATTAAAAATTCTATGCGTTTGTTTCTGAAAATCCTCTGGTTTAGCATAAAATATATTGTCTACAAACGTTTGCGGATTCAAATCAATTAACGGAAACCAAGTACTTTGAACTTGAATCTGGATTTTGTGTCCTTTTTTGAACGTATGAAAAACATCTTGCAACTTGATATTTACTGCCGTTTTCTCATTGGCAACAAAAGGCTCTGGTTTTGAAAAACTGTTCCTGAAACGACCTCTCATTACTTCACTGCGCACCATCATATGGTAATTACTCATCTTTAAATAAGGAGCAACTTCTTTTGTTTCCGGTTCATCATTCGGGAAAACATCAATCACTTTTACAATCCAATCTGCATCAGTTCCTGTAGTGGAAACTTGCAATTTAGCCAAAATTTCTCCAGCCAATGTAGTGTCATCAGCCAAAACCTCAGTTTCAAAAACTAGCACATCAGGACGTCTCGCCGCAAAACGCTGATCATCCGTCATGTATTTTCTTGGCGTAAGCCCTTGCTGTTTAATATCCTCAGAATAAGGAACCGGTTTTTTAGGATCACTGATAAATTCTTCAAAGGCAAAATTCTTCTTTGCCATTTTTGACAATCGGTTATCTTGCAAAAAGAAATCTTGCTTTGCAGTATTTTGAGGAGGCCAAACTGCAAAAGTCTGCCACTCTTTTCTACCAGTATCAAAAACATAGGCTTCCGGTAATTTGTTTTCACCTTTCCCATTATTTTTCAAGAAATGACGGAAGAAATTAGCTTCAATATTTTTTTGATAATATCCGGAAATACTGTCGCCAAAATTAATATTACCAATCACTTGTTTTGCAGAATTTCTAGCCCAATCACCATGACTCCAAGGTCCCATAACTATTGTATTGTAGTTTTTACTACTCTTTTCAATGGTACTATAGGTATTTAAAGGACCATATAAATCTTCGGCATCAAACCAACCTCCTACTGTCATTACAGCTGGTTTTATATTTTTTAAATGTTGTAAAATACCACGTTTTTGCCAAAAATCATCATAACTAGAATGGTCTTTCAGTTGCTGCCAAAATTCATCTTCCTTACCGTAATACTTGTCTAAATTAGACAAAGGTCCTGCATCCAAGAAAAACTGGTAGTCATCATTAATACCTGTATTCGTGAATTTATACCAAGGTTCCGTAGTACGTTTTGTTTTTTGAGGTCCAAATAATGGCGTTACTTTCCAATAACTCAACAAATATGCTCCATTATGATGAAAATCATCAAAAAAGAAATCAGCAATACAAGCCTGTGGAGAAACTGCTTTTAATGCAGGATGATTACTTAATAAAGAATAAGTGGCATAAAATCCAGGGTAAGAAATCCCCCAAGTCCCAACATTCCCATTATTATTAGCCACATTTTTAACCAGCCAATCAATCGTATCATACGTATCCGAAGCTTCATCGATATCTTTTTTTCCTTTTTTATTTGGAATAAAACCACGCATATTATCGTATAAACCATCGCTCATGAACCTTCCACGAACATCTTGATAGACAACAATATATCCTTCTTTCATCATGGTTTCACTTGGAGAAATACTTCTCTTGAACTGATTTTCTCCGTAGGGTCCTGAATTATAAGGCGTTCTTTGCATTATAATTGGATATTTTTTAGAAACGTCTTTAGGGGTGTAAATCGAAGTAAATAATTCTGCTCCGTCACGCATTTTGATATGCACTTCTTTTTTGGTGTAATTATCCGCAACATAATTTGCTGCTTTATCTTGGGCAAAAAGAATTGCGCCAATAAAAAAAAGAGAAATGCTAAGTAGTTTTTTCATAAGTTTTCTTGGATTAAATAATTTTTAAAGATAAAAAATCTCTCCAAATAAAACCTACATAAATATAATTTTATATGCTATAAAAGCAACGTTTAAAAATATCTTTAAAGTCCAAATCAGGAACAAAAAAAAAGGCCTATTCGGCCTTTTTAAATCGATCAATTCCTTCTCTTAACCAACCTTTGTAGGCATTGATATCTGAGTTATAACTTTCTGGTTTGTCAGATAACATATTTCCTTCCTTGTCTAAAATGATGTAATACGGTTGTGCATTGGCTTTAAATTTAGTGATTTGAAAATCACTCCATTTGTTTCCGACACTTACAATTTCTTTACCCGTTTCTTTGGATACATATTGCTCGCTTTTTGGTAATTCTCTTTTATCATCCACATACAAAGAAATCAACACTACTTCATCTTGTAATATTTTTAAAATCGCAGGGTCTGACCAAACGTAATCTTCCATTTTTCTGCAATTCACGCAAGCATATCCTGTAAAATCAAGCAAAATAGGTTTGTTTACTGATTTGGCATAAGCCAATCCTTTTTCATAATCTTCGAAAGCAATAAGATCGTGTGGTCCTAAATGTGCGCCTTCCGGCAAAATTTGGGATGATGCATTCGAACCACCTTTTGAGTTTCCTACACCGTATGGGCTTTCACTATACGTCATTGGAGGTGGAAAACCAGAAATTAATTTTAGAGGTGCTCCCCAAATTCCGGGAATCAAATATATTGTAAAAGCCAAAATTACTAATCCCAAAGACAATCTTCCCACCGAAATATGATTCATAGGGCTATCATGCGGAAGCGTAATTTTTCCGAATAAATAAAAGGCTAATGTTCCAAAAATAGCAATCCAAATTACTAAGAAAACTTCTCTTTCCAAGAAATGCAATTGCAATACTAAATCCGCATTTGACAAAAATTTGAATGCCAATGCCAATTCTAAAAATCCTAAAACCACTTTAACGGTATTCAGCCATCCACCTGATTTTGGCAATGAATTCAACCAACCCGGGAACATGGCAAACAACATAAAAGGTAAGGCTAAAGCCAATGAAAATCCTAACATTCCAACAATTGGCGCAATTCCCCCTTTAGAAGCAGCTTCAACCAAAAGTGTTCCTACGATAGGTCCAGTACAAGAAAAAGATACAATCGCTAATGCCAAAGCCATGAATAAAATTCCAATTATTCCGCCTCTGTCGGCTTGATTATCGACTTTATTAGCCCAGGAATTAGGCAACATAATCTCAAAAGCACCCAAAAATGAGGCAGCAAAAACAACTAACAGAATAAAGAAAATAATATTAAACCAAACATTCGTAGACAACGCATTCAATGCATCCGCACCAAAAATCCAAGTCACTAAAAAGCCTAAAACTACATAAATGAATATGATGGCAATTCCATAAATAATAGCATTTCTTATTCCTTTCGCTTTTGTTTTACTTTGTTTTGTAAAGAAACTTACCGTCATAGGAATCATCGGGAAGACACATGGCGTAAGCAATGCAGCAAATCCAGATAAAAAAGCAATGAAGAAAATAGACCACAATCCTCTTTGTTTTGAAGGTTTAGAATCTAATACAGGAACTTTTTCAGGAGTAACAGTTCCTTCCCTAATTACATCTGTATTTACAACTGCAGTGTCAACTTTGGCTGAATCTATTGCAGTTACATCAGATGCTACAGAAGCTATTTCGGCTGTTTTGGAAGCTGCGGGAATCGTAAAGGTGAAACTTTTCTCCATATTGATGCACGCTTCTTTACAAACCTGATAATTCAAATTGACTTCAATTTTTGTAATCTTTGGGTTTGTAATTGTAATTTCTTGTTGAATTTGAGCTTTTTTCTCAAAGTACGTTTCATTAACTTCAAAAATATCATTGAAAGCAGTAGTTGTTTTGCTTTCTTTGGCTTTACCAACTAAATTAAAGTTACCTTTTTGATTTTTGAAAATAATTTCCAAAGGCAAAGATCCGCCTTCAGCTGTAAATTGGGAATACATATGCCAATCTTTTTCTATGATGGCATTAAAAGTAAGTATATAATTATTCTCTGATTTTTTTTCAATTTTGGTGGTCCATTTTGCAGGATCAAGAATTTGGGCATTTCCATTGGCAAAAGCCAAAAAAGCAATAAGTATAAATAGTAGTTTCTTCATTATTCTAATTGTATTTTAAGTATATTCTTTGTTGTATTATCTATTCTAAAGCGTTCATCTTGACGAACATCAATAATCCAAACTATTTTATCATTCGAACATAAAAGCCAGGTGTTTTCCTTTTCCAGTAATGATAATTTTTCATCTTTAAAAAGCTTGCTCACTTTCTTCGATTTACCATTCATCCCAAAAGGTTGAAAACTATCTCCCTCGCTCCAATGGCGCAAAATCAATGGATATTGTAATTTATCAGCGTCCACAAAGATAGTTTTATTTGAAACGATACTAATGTCAGCTACTTTACAAAATGAAAGATTTAAGGGAATATTAACTTCTTTTTGATTTTCAGCAATAGAATATTCCTCCTTTTCATTTGCAGAATTTATCGGGCTTAGGATTAAAGAATCTCTGTCTTTCAATAATCGGAATTCAGAAGAAAAAACGTATTTCCCAGATTGGCTTTCGACCAAATCATAAATATCATCCCAAGCCGAAAATTCAAATTCTTTCAGCCATTGGTATAAATACGATTTATAATTTGGTAATTTTTTTAATTGCTGCAAATCAAAATAAATAGCTTCATTATCTTGCTTTGCAACTTGCTGATAAATCATGATAGAAGCATCTTCAACCATAACTTGTGCTTCTTGCAAATAGGTTTGCGTTTTATGAAAGGAAGAAAGAAAATTAGGATTCAATTCCTTTAACATTGGAACCAAATGATGACGAATCTTATTACGAAGGTATTTATCTGATGCATTACTGCTGTCTTCGCGCCATTGAATGTTATTTATTCTGGCATATTCTTCCACTTCCTCTTGGCTAAATGCCAAAAGTGGACGAATTACTTTTTCGTTCTGTTCTGGAATCCCTGTCAAACCCTCTAAACCTGTTCCTCGACTGAGGTTGATTAGGAAAGTTTCCAAATTATCATCGGCATGATGCGCGGTAAGAATATAATCGAATTTTTCAGTTTCCAATAATTCATAAAACCAGTTGTAACGCAACTCGCGAGCAGCAACTTGTGTAGAAATTTTATAATCTTCTGAGAAAGCTTTGGTATCAAATTGTGTTACAAATACTGGAATATTATTTGTAGCAGCATAGTCCTGAACAAAATTTTGATCTTCAAAACTTTCCATTCCACGCAATTGAAAATTACAATGTGCGATTCCTATTTTATAATCTAATTGCTGCAACAAATGAACCATAACCATACTATCTTTCCCGCCGCTTGTGGCAAGAAGTATTTTTTTTCCGTTCAAGAACTGAAAATTATGAAGAAGATGGTTTTGGAATTTCTGTAGCATGTTCAAATTTAATTAATTCATTTTGATTTAACTTAAAACTTCTCGCATAGCTTTTGCTTTAAGCAAACATTCTTCATACTCGTTTTCAGGAATTGACTGTGAAGTTATAGCACTTCCAACCGAAAAAGAAACATATTTTTTTTCTTGATTGTATAAAATGCTTCGGATAACCACATTGAAATCGAAATCTCCGTTTGGTGCAAAATACCCTACTGCTCCACTATATAAGCCTCGTTTTGTTTCTTCCAGCTGCTCAATGATTTTCATCACCGAAATCTTTGGAGCACCAGTCATACTTCCCATCGGGAAAGTAGTTTTTAAGGCATCTACAGCAGAATATTGAGCATCTATTTTTGATGTTACCGTTGATATCATTTGATGGACTTGCAAAAAAGAATAAATTTCGCATAACTCTTGTACTTCAACGGAACCTTTTTGTGCCGTTCGAGACAAATCATTCCGCACTAAATCTGTAATCATAATGTTTTCGGCTCTTTCTTTTGGGTCTAAAGCCAATTGCATTTTTGATTTTTCATCTTCAATTGGATCTGAAAAACGTTTGGCAGTTCCTTTAATCGGTTGCGAAATAAGCAGTTCTCCTTCTTTTTTTAAATAGCGTTCCGGTGTTGCCGAAAGTAAAAAGTGTTTGTTGTTTTTAAAAAAAACAGCAAATGGAGGCTGAGAAATTTCGTTGAGTTTTATAAATTTTTCAATTGGATTAATGATTGCATTTTCGGCAAAAAACTCCATACAAAAATTAGCTTCATAAATATCACCTTGATGAATGTGTTCCAAGACTTTTGAAACCTTTTCAAGATAATGCTCTTTTGAAATGCGTTGTTGAATTTTTATTGTCGCTTCAGCTTCGACTTTTGACTTTTGACTTTCGACAATTTCTTCAAAATCTTCCTCAACTTCATCGTCACACATATTGAGATATTGAATTTCGAGTTGATTTCCTTTCAATAAAAACAGCTTCTTAGGTTGAAAAAAATACAAATCGGGAAAATCTAAGCCATCAAAATTAGTAGATTGTAACTGCTCGATATCATTTTTTAAATCATACGATAAATAGCCAAAAAGCCAGTCTTTGGTAATTTGCTGGTATTGTTTTAAATCTTCAAAAGCATTGTGATAATCCGTCTTTATTGCGGTAAATGCATCAACGGCAAGAACACAATCATAACTGGAATAGTTTTGCGGATAATCATTACTGTCTAAATAAATGATTTCTCGAAACTGTTGAGACCAAAATAAAAGTTGCTGTTTGAACAATTTTGGATCAGAAATAGACTTGTAAATTGAAGTTCTCAAAAAGTATTGGTGTTTAAAATTCAAAATTACAATAAAAAATAAACCTTCAATAACTGATTATACTAAAATTAGTTTATTTTTTTGTAAATTTGATAGTGCATGATAAATTTTGGCTTCTTTTAATCGTCTAATCATTCTCATTATGGCTTCAAAAATTTTCATCAATTTAGCTGTTAAAGACCTAAAAAAATCAATTGATTTTTTTACTACACTTGGATTTTCTTTCAATCCACAATTTACTGATGAACAGGCTACTTGTATGATTTTAGGAGAACATATTTTTGCGATGCTAGTGACAGAGCAACGATTTAAAGACTTTACCAAAAAAGAAATTTGCAATGCCAATAAAAATACCGAAGTTTTACTTGCAATGGATGCCGAGAGCAAAGAAAAAGTAGATGAAATGGTCAAAAAAGCAGTTGATGCAGGTGGTTCAATTTATATGGAGCCACAAGATCATGGATGGATGTATGGACATAGTTTTGCCGATTTAGACGGGCATCAATGGGAAATTTTCTATATGGATGAAAGTGCTATTCCCAAATAATAATTCTCAAATGTGTAACCTCTAAAAAACCATATACTATGAAAATTGCAATTATTATTATCCGAACTTTAATTGGACTTTTGCTACTTTATGCGTCTGTAAGCTTCTTTCTAAAACTAGCACCAGAACCAGAAGTTACTGGAAATTTCAAGGCTTTTAATGTGGGCTTAGTTGCGTCTACTTATTTGATCCCTTTGGCAAAATCAATGGAATTCCTTTGTGGATTATCCTTTATTACCGGACGGTATGTCACATTAGCCAATATCTTAATATTACCTATAACCATAAACATTTTATTTATTAACTTTTTCTTATCCCCGGAAGGAATACCAATCGCTGTGTTCTTATTTTTAGGGAATCTGTTTTTAATTTACAGTCATTGGGAAAACTATAAAGGTTTATTTATAGCTAAAGGCTAAGTAAACTCAACTCATAACAAATAAAGAAACCCGTTCAATTGAACGGGTTTCTTTATTTTTAAACGAGAATTAATCTCTCATATTTTTAATTATACATGCAAAGCTCTATTATCAGTAGCGGCTAATGCAGCTTCTTTTATCGCTTCTGCAAATGTTGGATGTGCATGTGACATTCTTGAAATATCTTCAGCAGATGCTTTGAATTCCATTGCTGTAACTGCCTCAGCAATTAAATCCGCACAACGGGCTCCAATCATGTGAACTCCTAAAACTTCATCCGTTTTAGCATCAGCAAGAATTTTTACAAATCCGTCTAAATCTCCACCTGCACGAGCACGTCCTAAAGCTTTGAAAGGAAAACTTCCTGCTTTGTATTCTACACCAGAAGCTTTCAATTGCTCCTCAGTTTGCCCTACTGCAGCCACTTCTGGCCAAGTATAAACAACACCGGGAATCAAGTTATAGTCAATATGTGGTTTTTGACCCGCTAATATTTCAGCAACCATTGCTCCTTCTTCTTCTGCTTTGTGCGCTAACATAGCCCCACGAACAACATCTCCAATAGCATAGATATTAGGAACGTTAGTTTGTAAATGATCATTTACTTCAACCATTCCTCTATCTGAGATTTTCACTCCAGCTTTATCAGCATTCAATCCATCAGTAAACGGACGACGTCCCACGGAAACCAATGAATAATCACCTTCCAGCGTAATTGTTTCTCCTTTTGCATTTTCAGCTTGAACAACAACACCTTCGCCATTTCTTTCTACTGATTTCACTTTATGAGAAACGTAGAATTTCATGCCTTGTTTCTTCAATACTTTAGTCAATTCTTTAGACAATGAGGCGTCCATTCCAGGAATGATTCTGTCTAAATATTCTACTACAGAAACTTGCGCTCCCAATCTTAAATACACTTGACCTAATTCAATCCCTATTACTCCACCACCAATAATCACTAAATGTTTTGGTACTTCTTTAAGTTTTAAAGCCTCAGTAGAAGTGATGATTCTTTCTTTATCAATTTTGATAAAAGGCAAAGAAGAAGGCTTTGAACCTGTAGCGATAATGATATTTTTAGCTTCGATAGTTTCAGAAGTTCCGTCTGCTTTTGCAACAGCAACATGCGTAGCATCAACAAATGAACCTAACCCTTCCAGAACTGTAATTTTATTTTTATCCATTAAAAATTTCACACCACCTGAAGTTTGATCAACAACAGCTTGTTTACGTGCAATCATTTTTTCTAAATTCACTTTTACTTCACCAGAAACTTCAATTCCGTGATCTGCAAAATGAACAATTTCACTGTAATGATGAGAAGAAGCAAGCAATGCTTTTGAAGGAATACAACCTACATTCAGGCAAGTTCCTCCAAGAGTGGAATATTTTTCTATAATTGCTGTTTTGAAACCCAATTGTGCACAACGAATTGCTGATACATATCCGCCTGGTCCAGAACCTATAATGACTACGTCAAATGAACTCATAGTATATTTTTTTATTGTGTTTTTATAAAATGTTGCACAAAATTAAGGAATTAAGTTTTGTTTAAAGTTTAATTCCGAAGGTTTTTTGTTACGAATTTTTAGTAATTAACATTTACTTATCATTGAATACCGCTTTAAATTCACATTTATTCTAAATATCAACAACTGTCGTGTTTTTTACTTCACTAATCATGAATGTGCTGTGTGTACTTCCAATATGTTCCAATGTGGTTAATTTTGTAACCAAAAACTCCCGATAAGCTTCCATATCTTTAACTACTATTTTTAGTATATAATCATAATCACCACTCACATGATGGCATTCAAGGACTTCTTTAAGTTTTACCACTTCACTTTCAAATTTGGTAAGAAACTCTTTGGTGTGTTGTATTAACTTAAGATGACAGAAAACCACAAAACCTTTTTCGACTTTCGAACGATTGATTAACACGACATATTTATCGATAATCCCTTCTCTCTCCAGTTTTTTAATGCGTTCGTAAACGGCAGTAACTGAAAGATTAAGTTTTAAAGACAATTCCTTAGTTGTTTTTTTGCTGTCGGATTGCAATAAAAAAAGTAATTTTTTATCGATGGCGTCTAATGTCATTTTTATTGAAATTTGAATTGAAATAAAATCTATATAAATCCTTTTTGAGAAGCTAATTTAGAAAATTAAATCATACAATTTAAATTTAGTAGTTTTAAAATCTAATATTAAGTAATAGTATTGATTATTAATCTATAACACTGTTATTTTGAATAGATTTTATTCAGACCGAAATCGCATAGCCCTGATAGCAGCGACATCCTTTTATTCGCCACGGCGAATAAAAGATATAGCGAATAGCAGGAATAGCTTCAAATAACAATAAAAAATAATTATGAAAAATTTCAATCCCGCAGACAACATTCAGGATTTACAGTACTTTGGCGAATTTGGTGGCGTAAATCCATCTATTTCAGATTCCTCAACCTATACCTTTTTATCGGCAAAAACAATGTTTGATACTTTTGAAGGCAATATGGAAGGCTGTTACTTGTACTCACGTCATTCCTCCCCGAGTAATTTATACTTAGACAAAGCATTGGCAGCAATGGAAGGAACGGAAACCGCAAATGTTTCAGCATCAGGAATGGGGGCGATTACTCCTACGCTATTGCAATTGTGCGGCTCGGGCGATCATATCGTTTCCAGCAGAACTATATATGGCGGAACGTATGCTTTTTTGAAGAATTTTACGCCAAGATTGGGCATCAAAACTACTTTTGTAGACATCACAAAATTAGACGTTGTGGAAGCTGCAATTACTGCTGAAACTAAAGTTTTGTACTGTGAGACGGTGAGTAATCCTTTACTGGAAGTAGCTGATATTACCGGTTTGGCAAAAATTGCCGAGAGACACAATTTGAAATTGGTTGTCGATAATACTTTTTCACCATTATCAGTTTCTCCTGCAAAGTTAGGTGCTGATATTGTGATTCACAGTTTAACGAAATACATTAACGGAAGCAGTGATACGGTGGGCGGTGTAACGTGTGCTTCGCAAGAGTTTATTGATAGTTTAAAAAATGTAAATAGTGGTGCCAGTATGTTATTGGGTCCAACAATGGACAGTTTGCGATCTGCCAGTGTGATGAAAAACTTACGTACATTACATATTAGGATGAAACAACACAGTCATAATGCAATGTATCTTGCAGAGCGTTTTGAAAAAGACGGACTAAAAACGGTTTATCCTGGTTTGAAAAGTCACCCAAGCCATGAACTGTATTCGTCAATGATTAATCACGAATATGGTTTTGGTGGGATGATGACCTTAGATGTTGGTACTTTGGAAAAAGCAAATGCACTGATGGAATTGATGCAAGCTAAAAATTTAGGCTATTTAGCAGTGAGTTTAGGATTTTATAAAACCTTATTCAGTGCTCCAGGAACTTCAACTTCTAGCGAGATTCCTATGGATGAACAAATAGAAATGGGATTGACTGATGGTTTAATTCGGTTTTCTATAGGTTTAGATAATGACATTGAAAGAACATATCAAATGATGAAGAAATGCATGATGGAATTAAATGTACTCACATCAGAATCAATTTTGGCAGAATAGTTTATTCATTTTATAATTTGAAAAAGCAGCAAAATATTTTGCTGCTTTTTTGTTGCTTAATTATTAGTAAACAAGCAATAGATTAAAAGTAATCAGGTTAAATAAAATCATTGAAAAACAATTCTCTTTTTGATCTAATCAACCTCTATGTAAATTATTCTAGTGATTCTTAATTTCACTCAAGCAGTAACTCACTTAAATTCAATGCTATATAAATAAAAACTAATTACAATATGCGACTCATTTGAATCTTCATTCTTATTTGAATAGTTTATAAAAACTCAACCTTATCAAACGTAAAAAACCATCATCACATACATGATTAGGATTTAAAAGAATCAAAAACAAGTACAGATTAAAGAAAGCTGACGAGTCGAGGCGTTAGCCGAACACGTCTCACCGCTGTAAAACAAAAAATCCTCATCAAATTCATGATGAGGATTCTTCAAAGAAAGGCGACGACATACTCTCCCACATAACTGCAGTACCATCTGCGCAGGCGGGCTTAACTACTCTGTTCGGGATGGGAAGAGGTGAGCCCCGCCGCAATAACCACCTTAAGAGGTTATAATTGCTTTGGGCAATTATTGTAACAATTAACAATTTATCATTGATAATTAATCACATAATATCTTAACATACTGAGATAAAGAAAAAGTATTGAAGTTCCTGAAATAAATTCAGGATAAAAGAAAGTTTCTTCTCCCGTCCCGAAAGACGGGAGAAAAGCGTACATAAGCTTACGGGTTATTAGTACTACTCGACTATGACATTACTGCCTTTACATCTATAGCCTATCAACGTGGTCATCTCCCACGACCCTTAAAAGAAATCTCATCTTGTGGTGGGTTTCGCGCTTATATGCTTTCAGCGCTTATCCCTTCCAAACGTAGCTACTCTGCGATGCCACTGGCGTGACAACAGATACACTAGAGGTTTGTCCAATTCGGTCCTCTCGTACTAGAATCAGATCCACTCAAATTTCTTGCGCCCACAGTAGATAGAGACCGAACTGTCTCACGACGTTCTGAACCCAGCTCGCGTGCCACTTTAATGGGCGAACAGCCCAACCCTTGGGACCTTCTCCAGCCCCAGGATGTGACGAGCCGACATCGAGGTGCCAAACCCCCCCGTCGATATGAGCTCTTGGGGGAGATCAGCCTGTTATCCCCGGCGTACCTTTTATCCTTTGAGCGATGGCCCTTCCATGCGGAACCACCGGATCACTATGCTCTACTTTCGTACCTGATCGACCTGTATGTCTCTCAGTCAAGCTCCCTTATGCCATTGCACTCTACGCACGGTTACCAAGCGTACTGAGGGAACCTTTAGAAGCCTCCGTTACTCTTTTGGAGGCGACCACCCCAGTCAAACTACCCACCAAGCAATGTCCCCCGCATAACGGGGTTAGGCCTCAGATAAACAAAGGGTTGTATTTCAACAATGACTCCACAACGCCTAGCGACGCCACTTCACAGTCTCCAACCTATCCTACACATCATTTATCCAAGGTCAATACTAAGCTATAGTAAAGGTGCACAGGGTCTTTTCGTCCCACTGCGGGTAAGCGGCATCTTCACCGCTACTACAATTTCACCGAGCTCATGGCTGAGACAGTGTCCAGATCGTTACACCATTCGTGCAGGTCGGAACTTACCCGACAAGGAATTTCGCTACCTTAGGACCGTTATAGTTACGGCCGCCGTTTACTGGGGCTTCAATTCAATGCTTCTCCGAAGATAACATCTCCTCTTAACCTTCCAGCACCGGGCAGGTGTCAGGCCCTATACTTCATCTTACGATTTTGCAGAGCCCTGTGTTTTTGATAAACAGTCGCCTGGACCTCTTCACTGCGGCCAGCATTGCTGCTGGCGACCCTTCTCCCGAAGTTACGGGTCTATTTTGCCTAATTCCTTAGCCATGAATCTCTCGAGCACCTTAGGATTCTCTCCTCGACTACCTGTGTCGGTTTGCGGTACGGGTACTTATTACCTGAAGTTTAGAGGTTTTTCTTGGAAGCCCTTAGGCGCACTATCTCTTTGTCCGAAGACTCCGAGTACTATCGTATTTCCCCAAGCCGCGTGGATTTGCCTGCGCAGCTTATAGGTAGGTACTTCAACGAACTATTCCGTCAGTTCGCGGCGCTTTCATCACTCCGTCACCCCATCACAGTAATAACTAGTACGGGAATATTAACCCGTTGTCCATCGACTGTCCCTTTCGGGTTCGCCTTAGGTCCCGACTAACCCACAGCTGATTAGCATAGCTGTGGAAACCTTAGTCTTTCGGTGTGCGGGTTTCTCGCCCGCATTATCGTTACTTATGCCTACATTTTCTTTTCTAACCAGTCCAGCATGCCTTACGACACACCTTCTACCCTGTTAGAATGCTCCCCTACCACTTGTAATAAATTACAAATCCATAGCTTCGGTAATATGTTTATGCCCGATTATTATCCATGCTCGTCCGCTCGACTAGTGAGCTGTTACGCACTCTTTAAATGAATGGCTGCTTCCAAGCCAACATCCTAGCTGTCTGGGCAGACAAACCTCGTTCTTTCAACTTAACATATATTTGGGGACCTTAGCTGATGGTCTGGGTTCTTTCCCTCTCGGACTTGGACCTTAGCACCCAAGCCCTCACTGTTATGAAACATTATATAGCATTCGGAGTTTGTCAGGAATTGGTAGGCGGTGAAGCCCCCGCATCCAATCAGTAGCTCTACCTCTATATAACTTTACGCATAACGCTGCACCTAAATGCATTTCGGGGAGTACGAGCTATTTCCGAGTTTGATTGGCCTTTCACCCCTACCCACAGGTCATCCGAAGACTTTTCAACGTCAACCGGTTCGGACCTCCACACTGTGTTACCAGCGCTTCATCCTGCCCATGGGTAGATCACACGGTTTCGCGTCTAACACTACTGACTAAAGCGCCCTATTCAGACTCGCTTTCGCTACGGATCCGTGGCTTAACCACTTATCCTTGCCAGCAACGTTAACTCGTAGGCTCATTATGCAAAAGGCACGCCGTCACCCCACGAAAGGGCTCCGACCGCTTGTAAGCGTATGGTTTCAGGATCTATTTCACTCCGTTATTCACGGTTCTTTTCACCTTTCCCTCACGGTACTGGTTCACTATCGGTCTCTCAGGAGTATTTAGCCTTAGCGGATGGTCCCGCCAAATTCAGACAGGGTTTCACGTGCCCCGCCCTACTCAGGATACCACTATCGTTATCTTCTATTACTTATACAGGGCTATCACCTTCTTTGGCTCTACTTTCCAGTAGATTCTAATTCTATCCGCAACAAATAACGTGGTCCTACAACCCCAACATTGCCGTAACAACATTGGTTTGGGCTAATCCGCGTTCGCTCGCCACTACTTACGGAATCACTTTTGTTTTCTTCTCCTCCGCCTACTTAGATGTTTCAGTTCAGCGGGTTTGCCCACCTATCGGTGTACTATGTCTTCAACATAGTGGGTTGCCCCATTCAGGTATTTACGGATCGTATCGTGTGTGCCAATCCCCGTAACTTTTCGCAGCTTATCACGCCTTTCATCGCCTCTGAGAGCCAAGGCATCCCCCATACGCCCTTATTTTGCTTATTGTACCAATCTCGTTAATTAAAACGAGACCGTTTCTTTTACTTGTCTAATGATAAACAAGTAAAAAATGCTTTCTACTTTTTATTATTTTCTTATCTCAATATGTCAATGAACTTTTTTCTAGTGATTAGCCCTTAGTAATTAGTGATTAGTTTTTGACTAATTACTTTTTACTCTTTACTACTCACTCGAATAGTGGAGAATAACGGAGTCGAACCGTTGACCTCCTGCGTGCAAGGCAGGCGCTCTAGCCAGCTGAGCTAATCCCCCAATCTAATTATGAATTGTGAATTATGAATTATGAATTTATATTTCATAACTCCTCAACTCTAGAATTTCTTCTTTTATTTAAGCTTTAAATAGTTGTCTCGGACAGACTCGAACTGTCGACCCCTACATTATCAGTGTAGTACTCTAACCAGCTGAGCTACGAGACACTCTTATTCTTAAATGGTATTATTTGAACTAACAGCAAGAGTAATAAAACGTTGGGATTTGTTTCCAACTTGAACTTTCGTCTTCTTTCTTTAGCGTGCATATAGCTAACACTAAAGCTCTAGAAAGGAGGTGTTCCAGCCGCACCTTCCGGTACGGCTACCTTGTTACGACTTAGCCCTAGTTACCAGTTTTACCCTAGGCAGCTCCTTGCGGTCACCGACTTCAGGCACCCCCAGCTTCCATGGCTTGACGGGCGGTGTGTACAAGGCCCGGGAACGTATTCACCGGATCATGGCTGATATCCGATTACTAGCGATTCCAGCTTCACGGAGTCGAGTTGCAGACTCCGATCCGAACTGTGACCGGTTTTATAGATTCGCTCCTGGTCACCCAGTGGCTGCTCTCTGTACCGGCCATTGTAGCACGTGTGTAGCCCAAGGCGTAAGGGCCGTGATGATTTGACGTCATCCCCACCTTCCTCTCAGTTTGCACTGGCAGTCTCGTTAGAGTTCCCGACATGACTCGCTGGCAACTAACAACAGGGGTTGCGCTCGTTATAGGACTTAACCTGACACCTCACGGCACGAGCTGACGACAACCATGCAGCACCTTGTAAATTGTCTTGCGAAAAGTCTGTTTCCAAACCGGTCAATCTACATTTAAGCCTTGGTAAGGTTCCTCGCGTATCATCGAATTAAACCACATGCTCCACCGCTTGTGCGGGCCCCCGTCAATTCCTTTGAGTTTCATTCTTGCGAACGTACTCCCCAGGTGGGATACTTATCACTTTCGCTTAGCCACTGAAATTGCTTCCAACAGCTAGTATCCATCGTTTACGGCGTGGACTACCAGGGTATCTAATCCTGTTCGCTACCCACGCTTTCGTCCATCAGCGTCAATCCATTAGTAGTAACCTGCCTTCGCAATTGGTATTCCATGTAATCTCTAAGCATTTCACCGCTACACTACATATTCTAGTTACTTCCTAATAATTCAAGTTTAGCAGTATCAATGGCCGTTCCACCGTTGAGCGATGGGCTTTCACCACTGACTTACTAAACCGCCTACGGACCCTTTAAACCCAATGATTCCGGATAACGCTTGGATCCTCCGTATTACCGCGGCTGCTGGCACGGAGTTAGCCGATCCTTATTCTTACAGTACCGTCAAGCTGGTTCACGAACCAGTGTTTCTTCCTGTACAAAAGCAGTTTACAATCCATAGGACCGTCATCCTGCACGCGGCATGGCTGGATCAGGCTTGCGCCCATTGTCCAATATTCCTCACTGCTGCCTCCCGTAGGAGTCTGGTCCGTGTCTCAGTACCAGTGTGGGGGATCTCCCTCTCAGGACCCCTACCCATCGTTGCCTTGGTAAGCCGTTACCTTACCAACTAGCTAATGGGACGCATGCTCATCTTTCACCGTTGTGACTTTAATTATAAAGTGATGCCACTCTATAATACTATGAGGTATTAATCCAAATTTCTCTGGGCTATCCCTCTGTGAAAGGTAGATTGCATACGCGTTACGCACCCGTGCGCCGGTCTCTAGTTCCGAAGAACTATACCCCTCGACTTGCATGTGTTAAGCCTGCCGCTAGCGTTCATCCTGAGCCAGGATCAAACTCTTCATCGTATATTGTGTGAGATCAGATAAATCTTCTCTCTTTGTTTATTCGACTAAATTCTAGTGGTTTTTTCAAATCTCTCGATTCTATTACTCTCATTCTTTTGTTTTGAAATCTCTTTCAAAACGGCTGTCAATTCAATATGTCTAGGAACGTGTTCTTCTTTGTTTTTCCCTTCGTTAACACTACTTAAAGTGTTTCTCGAAGCGGGTGCAAAAGTACAACTTCTTTTTTAACTGGCAAGAAAATTTTGAAGTTTTTTTTGGAAATTTTTATCTCCGTTTTACTACCGTTTTCTTATCAGCTTGTCAAGGAACTTTGCGCGTTTTGCGGGGTGCAAATGTAATAAGCTCTTTCTAATCTCACAAGCTTTTCTGAATCTTTTTTTGAAAATAAATTCCCTCTCTCAATCCAGTTTACTTGTCAGTATTCTAAAGAACGTCTGCGTCATTGCGGGTGCAAAAGTAGCACCTTTATTCACTTTTACAAGCTTTTTTAAACCTTTTTTTTCATGTTTTCTTAACCTATCCTTTAACTCGCTGAAAACATGATTCTTGAATAGTAAAGTTTTTTATGATAAACTGCCTTTTAACTCCCGATGAATGGGATTTCAAATCAAAACCTCCTATTCCAATAAAGATGGGCAACTTTCAACTGCCTCTCCCTTCTTTATAAAATCTTGGGAAATTCTAGCTTTATTGCCTTTTATACGGCTGACAGCTTCAATTTGTGCACTAAAAAACAGCTCCACTTGCCAGAATACCTACAAAAGAACACAACAGGTTAAATATTTTGTCTCTTACCTTATATAGTAACAAACTTCTCTTTCCCATTCTATCCTATATATAAGGTCCCAAAATACACATCAAAACGACAAAAAGCTCTACTTAACCAAAGTTCGCGTTAGGGATAGCAGCGAAAAGCCCACAGTCTCGCCTTTTTTGGCGGGATGAGGACTTGTAGCACATAGCCCGACTCCTTAATATAAAGAAAGGCGACTCTCCACTAAGAGAATCGCCTTTCTTTATATTAAGGTGGAACGCACAAATTGTTTTATTAACCACTCTTCTTTCCCATACTCTCTAATGTCCTATTAGAAAGTACAGATTTATCTTGTTGCAAAACATCTTCATCATTTGCATATTGATCTTTTGACTTTATCAAAAGCCATGTATTCTCCTGTTTGGTTTTTAATTTTACTAAAGCAAATTCACCTTTCAATTTTTTCCCATTAAGAATAAAACTAAGATGTCCTTTTTGTAAATCGGATTGTAATTTATGTTCGTCGATACCTGACCTATCTTCACCCGCTAAAATATACGTTCCATTGTCCCAAACAATAACATTCCCTGCGCCGTAATTTCCCTCCGGAATAGTACCTTCAAAATCTTTGTAACTATAAGGATGGTCTTCTACCATAATAGCCAATCTTTTATCAGCCGGATTCATAGACGGTCCTTTGGGTATCGCCCAACTTTTTAGCACTCCATGCATTTCTAATCTAAAATCATAATGCAAATGGGAGGCCGCATGCTTTTGTACTACGAAAATCAATTCAGTCAATGACTGCTTGATTTTTCCTTCAGGCTCTAAAGTGGAATTAAAATTACGCTTTTGATTGTATTCACTCAAAGACATGATTAATAGGATTAGTATTTAAAACTTACGACAAACCCATTGATTACATTTTATCTCCAGAATTTTCCTCTAAATCATTATGATTATCTCCACCTATACTATAATGTTTGTTTTCTTCATCTTCATTTCCGGAGTTTTCCGTTTCCTCATCTAATTCTGAGCCAGGAATATCTAAATCTCCTCCAGAAACATCCTCTTCGAAACTTTTCTCATTCAATTCCCGGATATTATTTATTTCAACAGGAGACTTTTTTTTCGAAAGATCTTCTGGATCTATTTCCATCTCTTTATGGAATTGGTTATAAATATCTTCACTTGGAGGATATAAAAGAGAATCCGGAATTGCATTTTTATCTTTCTTACCCGGTTTTCTTTTGTCAAAATTCAATTTATTGCTTCTATTATTCATATTACACTTATTTAATTGATTTTCAATACACTAAGTTAAACATTTTTAAATAAAACCAACCTAAATTATTTAAATTATTCAAGATAAATCACTAACTTTAAACCACTTAACCCATAAATACAACAATCTATTATCCTATTCCTAATCTTAAAAAATAAAAACATGAGTATACTAACTGATAATGTAATCCCCGGTAATCATGGTAAAATTTTTGGAACAAATGCTGTTGAAGACATTGATTTAATAGAAATAAAATCCAGCTTACTAGAACTAGACGGAATAAAAGAGGTTTTATTGAATACTGAAATTTTTCCAAGAGAATTTACCGTTCACACTTCGAAAATGATACCTATAAGCGATATTGAAAATCGAGTTAAACTAGTCGGATTTCATGCTATCCCAAAAGAAGTATTTGAGCTTTGATGCTTTGGAATAAACTTCCATTAATACATTGCTTTTTGCTATTTCTATCAAATTAAAAATGACTCAAGCTCAATTAATTTCAAATTATTAAAAAAGACAGAAAAAATGGAAACTAAAAAAACAATTTATCAATTACACGAAGAACACAAAACGTGGTTAAACAAACTTTTGTTTTATAAAGACGAACTTACGATTATGGGTAATCGGATTACGGAAGTCGCGGAAAAGAATACTTCTAAAGAGTTACGTTCCTTAGCCGATCATTTCCATAATCAGCTGATTATTCAAAAAGAACAGATAGACATCTTAAATCATGATATTAAAAGTCACGAATCCTATCTTGAGGCTGCCGTGCAAAAAAATCCCAATGCTGTTGATCATGAAAAATTTTCAGACCATAAAAAACACCGAGAAAGCATCGCCGTATTTGAAAAATTATTTAGAGAATTGAGAGAAGAGTTGATTGATTTTTTATCAAAATGGATGTAAATCAGATGATTTATAAAAATTAGAAGCTTATTTTTCGAAAACAAATTAGAAACTATTGTTTCATGGGATTTTATTATCCATTAAATTTCACTTAAAAACCATTTTCTATTGCAAGTATAAACTTCAGGATGACTGCTAAGCTATTACCTTACTATAAACCAAAAAGGTAGTTGAAGAACTTAAGCGAAAAATATATTCCAATATTTGGTTTTTATTCATATATATCGTAATATTGCAATATAAATATATAACAGTGGGAATTACTAAATCAGATCATTTTACAGACGAGCAAAACGAATTGGCAATTTTGGCGAAAGCCATAGGTCATCCGGCTCGAATTGCCATTATTCAGCACCTCATCAAAGTGAACAGTTGTATATGCGGTGACATCGTAAACGAGCTGCCTCTAGCCCAACCTACCGTTTCCCAACACTTGAAAGAGCTTAAAAATGCCGGACTCATAAAAGGTAATTTTGAAGGAAATTCTATTTGTTATTGCCTCAACGAAGAAGGTTTTAATAAAATAAAGGGCTTTTTTCAGCACATCAATACCTATTTAGAAAACAAGAAGAATCAATGCTGTTAATTTTTAAATTGTAAGAATCATGAAATCGCCAGAACTGAAAAAAAAAAAAAAAAAAAACAATATAATTTAGGAATGGCGATACCATATTCCTTTAAAAAACAAATATTATACTCATATGAAACTATCAGAAATTAAAAAAGAGTTGAGCACGCTTGAAAACGTTGCTTTTGTATTACCAAACGGCAGTTATGTTCCAGAACATTTTCACGTAACTGAGGTGGGTTTAATCACCAAAAAATTCATTGACTGCGGTGGAAAAGTTCGAAAAGAAACTGTAGTAAATTTCCAATTATGGGATGCTAATGATTTCGAACACCGATTAAAGCCAAAAAAACTTTTAGATATTATCGCTCTTTCAGAGAAAGTGTTAGGAATCGAAGATTACGAAATTGAAGTAGAATACCAAGCCGAAACGATTGGTAAATATGACTTAGGTTTCAATGGAAAAGTATTCACGCTTTTGAATAAACAAACAGCTTGTTTAGCCCAAGACCAATGTGGCATTCCAGCAGAAAAACAAAAAGTAAAATTATCTGAAATTTCAAGCCAAACTAATAGCTGCACTCCCGGCGGTGGCTGTTGCTAATTTTAAAACTATAAAATGACACTAACCAAAACCATTCTATTTCCAGAAATTGAAAAAATAATCTCTGCTTTTGATTTTGAAAGTATATCATCAGAGCGAAAAATTATTTTGCAACCGCTGATTGATTTTATTCAATCAAAAGCATCGAATCAGCAAGAAATCAGGCTGAACTTGATTTGCACCCATAATTCCAGAAGAAGTCATTTATCACAAGTTTGGGCACAAACTGCAGCCGCACATTTCAATATAAAAAATGTATTTTGTTATTCTGGCGGAACCGAAGCAACTGCTTTATTTCCTATGGCTGCCAAAACATTGGAACAATCAGGCTTTAAAATCAAAGTAATTGCAGCAGGTAATAATCCAATTTATGCCATAAAATATGCGGAGAATGAACATCCTATTATTGGTTTTTCAAAAACCTATGATGATGCTTTTAATCCTCAAAGTGAATTTGCAGCGATTATGACTTGCTCACAGGCTGATGGCGGTTGTCCGTTTATTGCAGGTGCAGAAAAACGTATTCCCATCACATTTGAAGATCCAAAAGCCTTTGACAATACGCCTCAACAAGCAGAAAAATATCAGGAACGCAGTTTGCAAATTGCAACCGAAATGTTCTATGTATTCTCCAAAATAAAATCATACTAATGGCATTACATAAAAAAAGATTAAACTTCCTTGATAGTTACTTGACACTTTGGATATTTCTGGCAATGATAATTGGCGTTTCCATTGGCTATTTTATACCTTCCAGCAGCGGCTTTATCAATTCCTTTTCAAGCGGAACGACCAATGTTCCTCTGGCAATTGGATTAATAGTGATGATGTATCCACCTTTGACTAAAATTGATTTTTCAAAAATTTCCTTAATGTTTGAAAAGCCAAAATTACTCACCGCCTCTTTCTTCATCACTTGGATTATTGGTCCGTTTTTAATGTTTTCATTGGCAACATTCTTTTTAAAAGATTATCCGGAATACATGACGGGTTTAATCATAATTGGGATTGCTCCTTGCATAGCCATGGTGATTGTCTGGAATGAATTAGCCGAAGGAAATAGGGAATTAACAGCGGGCTTAATCGGAATTAATAGTTTGCTTCAAGTGTTCTTTTTTGGATTGTATGCGTATTTTTATTTGGAAATCATGCTGCCATTATTTGGAATAAAAGGCTTGGAATTAAATATTACGGTTGCCCAAATTGCCACAACTGTTGGAATTTATTTAGGCATTCCATTTGCATTAGCGATAATTAGCCGCTTTGCCATCAAGAAATTCATTAGCGATAAATGGTTCAATCAAAAATTTATTCCGTTTGTTTCTCCCATTACTTTGATTGCTTTGCTTTTTACAATCGTTGTCATGTTCAGTCTAAAAGGCGAAATGATTGTTGATTTACCTTTGGATGTGGTTAGAATCGCCGTTCCACTTGTGATTTTCTTTGCTATTATGTTTTTCCTGATGTTTTTTGTTTCCAAAAAAATTGGAGCCAATTATAGAGATGCCGTTGCGCTTTCCTTCACCGCATCCGGAAATAATTTTGAATTAGCAATTGCAGTTTCTATTGGCGTTTTCGGAATCAATAGCGGACAGGCATTTGCAGGAGTCATTGGGCCATTAGTAGAAGTTCCAGCTTTGATTATTCTAGTAAATGTTGCTTTTTGGCTAAAGAAAAAATATTATACTAAAACAACTTAAAGTACAATCCCAATGCACAAAATTCTGGATGTTATTGTTATTGGTGGCGGACAAAGCGGATTGGCTTGCGGGTATTATTTACGACGCCATAAAATAAACTTCCTCATATTGGATAAAGAAGAAAAGTGCGGTGGTTCCTGGCTTCATGCTTGGGACAGTCTCACGCTTTTTTCTCCTGCCGAGCATAGTTCTTTGCCGGGTTGGCTGATGCCAAAATCTGAAAATCTGTTTCCTTTAAAACAAGAAGTAATCGATTATTTGTGCCAATATGAAAAGCGTTACGAACTACCGATAGAGTGCTCCGTTACTGTAGAAAACATAACTTCTGAAAATAAAATATTCAAAGTTTAAACCAATAAAGGAATCTATTTTTCAAAAGCAATAATTGCTGCGGCAGGAACTTGGAACAATCCTTTTATTCCAAAGATTAAAGGAATAGAAACTTTCAAAGGAATTCAAATCCATTCTGCTAATTATAAAAATCCGGAAGAGTTTAGGAATTTAAAGGTTCTGGTTGTTGGCGAAGGAAATTCGGGTGCGCAAATTGTAGCAGAAGTTTCTAAAGTCACCACCGTGAAATGGTCAACCAGAAAACTACCGCACTATTTACCGGATGAAGTAGACGGATTTTATCTTTTCAATGTGGCAACTGCCAAATACAATGCTGAAAAAGAAGGAAAACCATTTAATGCCGCCAATTATGATTTGGGAAATATTGTAATGGTGCCGCCAGTAAAAGAAGCTCGATCCAGAGGAATTCTGACTTCAAGTGGTAGTTTTGAAAGCATATATGAAAACGGTGTACTTTGGTCTGACGGAACCCAAGAAGATTTTGATGCTATAATATGGTGTACGGGTTTTGGTTATACGACGTCTTTTTTGAAAAATATTGTTTCAGCAGATGAGCGCGGCATTGTAAAAACCGAAGAGAGCAAAGCAACTGAAATTTCCGGATTATGGCTAGCGGGTTACGGCAGTTGGACTGGCTATGCATCAGAAACACTCATTGGAATCAACAGAAATGCCAAACAAACTTGTAACGAAATCATAGAATATCTGCAGCAAATCTAAATCAGTTTATCATAAAAATCCATTGATTCTAGTGGTTTAAATGAATTTATTGTCTTTTATAAATTTCAACAATGTCCGTTTTGAATTTGTTTTTGATCCATGGAATCAAAACGATAATATAATATAAATAAACCCACACAAAGGACTTTTTTTTAATTATCGCTAATGGGTTTTGAAACGAATTCATGAATTTATTAGATTACACAATACTCAAAACCTAATACAAGATTAAACACACTAAACCGATATTTTTACGAATACCGTTTTTTTATATTTTAAATTTTAAATTATTGACAAAAAACATCAAAACAAGAGATTTTACACGCATAATCTCCTTTAATTAACATTTTATTTAGATATTTGACCAACTAATCTTAAATAATCCAAAAATGAAAATTAATTTGAAGCATTTTTTGAGTTTACTCATTGTACTGACTGTACAATTGACATTTGCTCAAGAAAGTACATTGTCAGGTAAAGTTACTGACATGGGTGGACTGCCCGTTCCCGGTGCAAATATCATTGTAAAAGGGACCAACATTAGTACCCAAACTGGATTTGATGGTGATTTTACCATTAATGCTAAAAAAGGCCAACTATTGATTGTCAGTTTTGTAGGAATGAAAACTATTGAGGTTCCTGCATCTTCTTCGATGTTAATTAAATTGAGTGATGCCTCAAATCAATTAGAAACAGTTGTTGTAGTAGGTTACGGTACTCAAAGTAAAAAGAAATTAACCGATAACATTGCCCGCGTTACAGCAAAAGACATCCAACAAATTCCGGTATCCAATGTTCAAAATGCCTTAGTTGGTAAATTAGCAGGGGTACAAATCACACAGACAAATGGTAAAGTTGATGGAGGAATAAATATTCGTGTTCGTGGTGCTGCAAGTATCAGCGCTGGAACACAACCTTTATATGTATTAGATGGAATTCCTTTAGTTACTTCAAACGAATCAAGTAATGGAGCACCAACTAACCCATTATTGACTTTAAGTACTAACGAAATTGAATCAATTGACGTCCTAAAAGACGCATCTTCTGCCGCAATTTACGGTGCTAGAGGTGCAAATGGAGTTGTTTTGATTACTACCAAAAGAGGAAAAGAAGGAAAAGGAACGTTTTCTATCAACCTTTCACAAGGCGTTAGCCAAGCTACTAACAAAAGAAAATGGTTGAATGCAGATCAATATGTAGAGTTATTCACTGAAGCATCTATTAATGGACTTGGTGATGCCGCTGAAGCTGAAGATACTTTTGATTTCTTAGCTCAAGGTACAGACTGGAGAAACAGAGAAGTAGATACTGACTGGCAAGAAACTGCATTCCAAGACGGATTCAATACTGATGCTGATTTTTCAGTATCTGGAGGTGATGCCAACACAAAATATTTCTTCTCTGGTGCTTATAACAACACTACTGGTATTATAAACAGTAATGCATTAGAAAGAGTTACCGCAAGAACAAACGTGTCACACAAAATATCGGATCGTTTTACTGCTGGTATGAATTTAAGTTTCTCCAGATCAGAAATTGACCGTGTGCAGGATGACAATTCCTTTACTACTCCTTTACAGGCTGTCGCACAATCCCCATTATCTCCTGCTCGTTTAGATGATGGAACGGCAAATCCAAATACATTGTACGCCAACTTTTTATTGGCTATTGACAATTCGTTCTGGAAAACAATCATGAGAAGAGTTACCGGTAAAGCATATGGAGAATTTAAAATCATTCCTTCTTTAAAAGTAAATTCTGATTTCTCCTATGACTTATTATCACAAACGGAGGATGCTTGGTATGGTAAAAACTCCCCTTTTATGGCAACTGACGGAGAAGTTTTTGCTACTTCTGTAAACAATGAAACTTATATTTACAGTAATTACCTGACTTTCGACAAAACCTTTGGTGAAAAACATGACGTAAATGCGGTTGCTGGTATGGAGTTTAATAAATTCAACCGTAGGTTTCAAAGTGTAACTAGTATCTATTTCCCAAATGATTCTTTCCAAACTGTTGATGGAGGTGCTGAAGTATCTGGTGGTTCAGGAAATGAAACTGATTATACATTTGTATCGCAATTTGGTAGAGTTACCTATTCATATGATGACAAATACATCTTCAAAGCGAGTATCCGTCGTGATGGTTCTTCCCGTTTTGGTAAAAACAATAGATTTGGTACTTTCCCGGCATTTTCTGCAGGATGGATCATGTCTGAAGAAAGCTTCTTAAAAGATAATCCTACTTTGACTTTCTTAAAATTAAAAGGAAGCTGGGGTAAATTAGGTAATGCCGAATTGGGTAATTTTGCTTCACGCCAATTGTACGGATCAAATCCTTATAACTTAAAATCAGGACTTTCTTTCTCTCAAGCTGGAAACGATGATCTTACTTGGGAAAAATCTACTCAAGTTGATTTTGGTGTTGAATTTGGTTTGCTAAACCGCATCAGCATTGAAGCCGATTATTACAAAAAAAATACGGATGGCTTACTTTTTAGTGTTCCATTATCAATAAGTTCCGGAGCAACTACAATCAACCAAAATATTGGAGAAGTACAAAGTAGCGGAGTCGAATTTACATTGAACACAAAAAATATTGATTCAGATAATTTAAAATGGAATACTAGCTTTAATGTAACTACCAACCAATCTGAAGTATTGTCAATGCCAAATAACAATCAAGATATTGTTAGCTCATTTACGATTAACAGAGTGGGAGAAAATATCTCTTCCTTTTACTTAGTAGAATATGCTGGAGTAGATCCTGCGAATGGAGATGCCCTTTTTGTGAAAAATACCGTTAACGCTGATGGATCTTTGGATAAATCAACAACTAACGATTACTCTGAAGCAAAAAGAGTGGTTTCAGGAAATCCTTTCCCTACATTGATGGCTGGTTTAACAAATACAATTAATTATAAAGGACTTGATTTTTCTTTTACATTCCAAGGAGAATGGGGAGCTAGTATTTACAACTCTGCCGGTAAATACCAATCGGTTGCAGCTGACTATTTTGACAATCAAACCATAGACCAATTAAACCGTTGGCAAAATCCGGGTGATATTACTAATGTTCCCCAAGCCAGATTATACGGAAGTAACGGAACACAAGAATCAACTCGATTTTTAGACAAATCAGATTTTGTTCGTTTAAGAAACTTAACAATAGGATATTCTTTACCAGGTAACACGGTAAAAGATTTAGGAATGAGCAGTGTACGCTTTTACGCTACAGGAGTTAACTTACTTACTTTTACAAATTATTCTGGTTATGACCCAGAAGCAAGAAGAGATGATACAGGTATTGGAGAAGAATTTTACTCAGCTCCACCATCCCGAACTATTGCTTTAGGAGTAAATATTAATTTTTAAAAATTAAAAAAATGAAATCAAATAAATTAATCCTATTTATTCTCTTCGCTACTTTTTT
Organism: Flavobacterium sp. 120; assembly: GCF_003633605.1. NCBI lineage: Bacteria > Pseudomonadati > Bacteroidota > Flavobacteriia > Flavobacteriales > Flavobacteriaceae > Flavobacterium > Flavobacterium sp. 120. The sequence goes on from NZ_RBKZ01000001.1 coordinate 2,230,470, forward strand.
TGCAAGTTGTGACAATGAATTAGAAATAGATCCCAAACAAAATGAAGATGCTTCAGTAACATTAACTACTGAAACCGGCATCATTAACATACTAACAGGTGCCTATGCTACAGCTGCAGATGGTGATGTATATGGCGGTAGAATATTGACCTCTGCCGATTTATTGGCACAAACTGGTATAACAGCGACAACTGATTTTAGATGGAGAGGTACTTTTGGCGAATGCCGACAAATGTATTCTAAAACTATTTTAGTTAACAATACTTTTGTTCAGCAAATTTATACTCGAAACTATCAAATAATCAATGCTGCCAATACAGTTATTGAAAACATAGATAAAGTTCAAGATCCCGAAAGACAAACTACAATGATTGCCGAGGCTACTTTTTTAAAGTCAATGGCATACTTTGATTTGGTTCGATTTTTTGCAAAACCATATGAAGCAGGTCAAGCTAATACCCAATTAGGTGTTGTTATCAGACCAAATGCAATTTATGATTTCACTATTGATTTAGCAAAAGAAAGAAGCACTGTTGATGAAGTTTATGCGCTAATAATTTCAGGTTTAAACTTGGCTTACAATGATCTTCCGGAAGACAATAGTTTTTATGCTGATAAATATGCAGCCAAAGCTTTATTAGCGAGAGTATATTTGCAACAAGGAAATTATCCTGCTGCCAGAGATGCTGCCCATGATGTAATTGAAAATAGCGGACGTGCTTTATCTCCTAAATATGCAAATGCTTTCAATCATGATGTCAATCAGAGTGAGGATATTTTTGCTATACAAATCACAAAACAAACAGGAGAAAATGAAGTGACAAATTTATATGCTTCCGAAGACAATGGTGGACGTGGTGGCGATATTGAAATAAGATCTACTTATTTAGCTAAATTTACTGACCCAGCTGACGAAAGACGTAATTTTAATTACATCAACCCAGACAACGGAAGAAGATTGACTTCTAAATACACCGATCAATTTGGAGATGTTCCTTTAATTCGTTTGGCTGAGATGTACCTTATTAGAGCCGAAGCAAATTTCAGAGCTGGAACTTTTGTTGGTAACACTCCGGTGGCTGACATCAATTTACTGAGAACACGTGCAAGTGCGACAAATTTCATAACCGTTACCTTAGCTACTATTTTAAGAGAACGCGAATTGGAATTAGCAATGGAAGGCTTTGCAATTCATGATTTAAAAAGAACAAAAAGTTCTATTGATGTTTTTGCTGATGGATCTGAATTGATTCCATATAATGATAACACTTTGGTATTCCCTATTCCATTAAGAGAAACGGATACAAATAGTAAAATCACGCAAAATCCTGGATATGGAAGTTAATCCTTTTAAAATATCCTTTTAAAATATCCTTTTAAAAAACCATTAAATAAAAAGCCCGAAATCTAAAATTTGATTTCGGGCTTTTCTATGTATTAAAAAAAATAAACTATTCAATAGGAAGAACAAGTGTTGTCGTTATAGCTTCCAAAACCTCAAAAGCAGTTTCTGCCATTTTATTTCCTTTGGTGTCCAATAAAGGATTTACCTCCACAAATTCAATGCAAACAACTTTTTTTGTTTGGATAATTTGATTGATGATCGCTATGATTTCGTACTGATCAAAACCTTTGGGAACCGGTGTTCCTGTTCCATAAGAAATCATATCACAATCCATGGAATCCACATCAAAAGAAATATACAAAACTTCACAATGCGTTAATTTTGACAAAGCTTCTGCGACACACGTTTCCAATCCTCTGTAACGCACTTCATCAACCTTATAATTCTTGATATTCAATTTTTCAATTTGCTTATCTTCTTCATCTTCGGTATCACGAACTCCAAAATAAATCAGATTTTCAGCCAAAACTTTTGGTCCATTATACCCTATGTTTTTCATTTCCTCCCAATGTTGTTGGGTTTCTGGAGCTACATCATTATTCTGGCAACTCAAATTATCATCCGCAAGAGCCGCTGATAATGGCATTCCGTGAATATTTCCAGATGGTGAAGTGTAAGGCGAATGCAAATCAGCATGGGCATCAATCCAAAACACGCCAATATTTTGCTCCGGAAAAGTTGCTTTTATTCCACTTAAAGTCCCTAATGCTGAAGAATGATCTCCTGATAAAACAATTGGAAAATAATTCCCTGCTAAATTTTTCTTTACCGCATTACAAACTCTGGTGCATTGCTCTACAACATGCTCAATTCTTTTAGCAGAAGTACTTCGATTTTTATCATAAATGGATTCGTTGTGTGTTTTTACATCTTCAAATTCAAATTGATTAAAATAATCACTGTTTTGATTAATTGCAGCGATTTCGATAGCATCAATCCCCAAGTCAGAACCTCGCGTACCAGCACCTATATCAGATCTGTTTTTTATTAATTTTATAGCTTTTCCCATTATCGCTTAAATTATCTGAAATCGTTTAAAGCTCTTTCGATAATACCCAAACACTCATAAATTTGAGATTCAGTAATTACTAATGGCGGTGCTAAACGAATTTTATTACCATGTGTTGGTTTTGCCAATAATCCGTATTCACTGAATTTCATACAAATATTCCAAGCCAAATCAGATTCTTCATCACAATTGATAACAATGGCATTCAATAATCCTTTTCCTCTAACCAATGTAATTAATGAATTTCTGGAAGCAATCTCATTAAGTCCTGTTCTTAAAACTTCGCCTAAGTAAGCCGCATTTTGTGCCAAATTTTCCTCTTTTACCACTTCAAGTGCCGCAATAGCAACAGCAGCTGCAATCGGATTTCCTCCAAAAGTAGAGCCGTGTTGTCCCGGTTTAATGACATTCATAATGTGATCATTGGCTAAAACTGCAGAAACAGGATACACACCACCAGAAATTGCTTTCCCTAAAATAAGAATATCAGGTTTCACTTCTGGTTTACCTTCACAACCTTTTTTACACTCACAATTTCCGCAAGTTGCCAATAATCTTCCCGTACGTGCAATTCCTGTTTGCACTTCATCAGCAATAAATAAAACATTGTGTGCTTCACAAAGCGCTTTAGTTCTTGCCAAATATCCTTCGGTAGGAACATACACTCCTGCTTCACCTTGAATAGGTTCCACTAAAAATCCTGCTATATTTGGTGTTGATTTTAATACGTTTTCCAAAGCTTCGACATCATCGTATGGAATTTTTATAAATCCGGCCGTGAATGGTCCAAAGCTTTTACGAGCAGTTTCATCATTCGAAAATGAAATAATTGTTGTTGTTCTTCCGTGAAAATTGTTTTCACAAACGATGATTTGCGCTTGATTTTCAGGAATTCCTTTTACTTCATACGCCCATTTTCTACATAATTTCAAAGCAGTTTCCACTGCTTCTGCACCAGTATTCATGGGCAATACTTTATCAAAACCAAAATACTTGGTTATATATTCTTCATACGGTCCTAATTGATCATTATGGAAAGCACGTGAAGTCAATGTCAGTGTTTGTGCTTGTTTTATCATTGCACCAACAATTTTTGGATGGCAATGTCCTTGATTTACGGCAGAATATGCCGATAAAAAATCATAATATTTTTTTCCGTCTACATCCCAAACATAAACACCTTCGCCTTTTTCTAAAACTACAGGTAAAGGATGGTAATTGTGAGCTCCGTATTGATTCTCTTTTGCTATCAACGCTTCAGATTTTGAAGAAAGGTTTTGTTCTGTATGTGTCATGATGTTTCTATTTTAATATAATAAAGTACAAAATTACTATTTTTTTTTAATTTACCAATAAAAATAAATATTTTGACTTTTATAAAGATACTATTTGAAAATATTTTCTTAATTTAGATTAAAAATAAGTCATTTTTAAATTTACAATTCAATTTACAGATGCATTTCGAAATAAATAAAAATAAGTACTTTTATACAAATACAAAAGCATCATTTATAATCAAACCAACATGGATATATTAGACGAATTCGACATCAATATTATCAAAGAATTAGAAAAAGACGGAAGAATGGCGTATTCAGCCATAGCTACAAATCTAAAAATATCAAATACCATGGTGCATCAACGCATCAACAGATTAATGGAACAAGGAATAATTACAGGGATAAAGCCTCTAATTAATGAAAAAAAAGTGGGTTACGATTGGGGCTCTTTTACTGGAATTACCTTAAATAAAGATCAAGATTCTGACAGGATTATTGAAGAACTGAAAAACATTCCAGAAATAACGGAATGCTATTACATCACCGGATCTTTTACTCTTTACATAAAAATTATTGCCAGAGATCACGAACACATGCGCAAAGTTCTATATGAAAAAATAGATAACATTCCCGGTATTGCCAAAACCGATTCTATAATCGAATTGGGTTGCGCATTTAAACGAAATGTAAGTCTCTAACATAATATTCAATAAAATGAAATATTTCAAGAATCATTTGCCGCTTACAATTCTAGTTTTTTGTTTCAGTTTCTCCATGTTTTCACAAAAGATATCAAACCAAGAAATAGCAAGACTAAAAAAACTCTCACAACAAGTGACCATTATCCGAGACAATTGGGGAATTGCTCATGTATATGGCAAAACCGATGCTGATGCCGTTTTTGGAATGTTGTACGCGCAATGTGAAGACGATTTCAAACGGGTAGAAATGAATTACATTGAAAAACTGGGACGCCTTTCCGAAATCAAAGGGCAATCGGTTTTATACAATGATTTAGAAATTAAACTTTTAATTGACACCGAAGAAGCAAAAGCCGATTATAAAAAAGCAGCACCTTGGTTGAAAAAATTATTAAACAGTTATGCGGACGGAATCAACTTTTACCTATACAATCACCCCGAAGTAAAACCCGCTTTATTGAATCATTTTGAACCTTGGTTTCCATTACTTTGGACAGACGGAAGTATCGGGGCAATCAGTACCGCTGATCTTTCAACCGGAGAATTGAAAGCTTTTTATTCCGGAAACACGGATAAAGTGGCCTACATAGAACGTGAAAAAGACGTACAAACTGGTTCCAACGGATTTGCAATTGCTCCTTCAAAAACAGCATCGGGAAGTGCAATTTTATACATTAATCCACATACCTCTTTTTATTTTCGACCAGAAATACAAATGAGCAGTGAAGAAGGATTGAATGCCTACGGAGCAGTAACATGGGGACAATTTTTTATATACCAAGGATTTAATGAAAACTGCGGTTGGATGCATACCTCATCAAATGTGGATGTAGCCGATATGTATGCCGAGAAAATCGTAACCAAAAACAACAAACTATTTTACGAATACGATAACAAATTAGTTCCGGTTATCGAAAAAAAAATAACTATCAAGTATCTTGAAAACGGGAAACTGGTCCCTAAAACATTCAACACCTATTACACCAATCACGGTCCAATAATGGCCAAAAGAGAGGGGAAATGGATTAGCTTAAAATCGAATAATCGCTCGATGAAAAGTCTGGAACAAAGCTGGGTGAGAACAAAATCAAAAAGTTTTGAAGAGTATAAAACGGCAATGAATTTGAAAGCTAATACCTCAAACAATACTGTTTATGCGGATAAAGAGGGGAATATTGCCTACTGGCATGGGAATTTTATTCCTATTCGAGACAAAAAACTGAATTGGTCAAAAGTGATGGACGGTACAACACCGGCAACGCAATGGAAAGGATTACACGAAGTTTCAGAAACAGTTCATTCCTATAATCCCATAAACGGCTGGTTGCAAAACTGTAATTCTACACCCTATACCGTGGCTGGTGACAATAGTCCAAAAGAGGAAAACTATTTGCCTTACATGGCGCCAGATGGAGAAAGTTTCAGAGGATTGAATGCGGTTCGATTATTAAGTAAAGGCAATACCTATACATTAGACAAAGTAATTGCCGACGGTTATGACACGAAACTGACCGCTTTTGAATTTTTAATTCCATCTTTAATTTCCAGTTTCGAAAAAAACATCAGTGCCAATAATCCGCTTTACACAGAACTGTCAGAACCAATAACAATATTGAAAAATTGGGATTATTATGCCAAAGAGAATTCTGTCGCAACAACCTTAGCTGTGGAATGGGCTTATAGATTAAACCCAATTATTCAAAAAGTATATACTAATGAAGGCGAAATGGACCAAGTGGAAAACACGCGTAATTTTGTAAAAAATGCAACACCAGACCAAGTGCTTCCTCAACTACAAACAGTTATAAACGAATTGAAAATGAAATTTGGAACCTGGCAAATTACTTGGGGAGAAATCAATCGTTTCCAGAGAACTTCAGGCGAGATTTCTATGAATTATAATGATGCCCTGGAAAGTCTACCTATTGGATACGGACCCGCGCTTTGGGGAAGTTTACCCGCTTTCAAAAGCAATTATCAAAAAGATACCAAGAAGCGTTATGGAACTAACGGTAATAGTTTTGTATGCGCAGTAGAATTTGGAACAAAAATAAAAGCAAAATCTTTACTGGCAGGCGGAAACAGTGGAGATCCAAAATCGAAACATTTTTATGATCAGGCTGAAATGTACCGAAAAGGACAATTTAAAGATGTATTATTTTATAAAGATGATGTTCAAAAAAATGCCGAAAAAACGTATCATCCCGGCGAATAGTTTTTTAACTCCTCATCATAAAGATTAAATATACAGTTATAAATTAAAAAAATCAAAGCCCTAATTTTTGGACTAATTAATTGAGACATTTGTAAAAATAAAAACACCCAATATGAAAAATATCTTCTTTGCTTTATTAGGATTTCTATTGCTTTCCAATGGTGCATTTGCACAATTGAAAGCAGTAAAGTACACGGATGGAAATCAAAAATTAAATGGTTTGTCAATTGCACCTAAAAAAGGAAGCAAAACTAAACCTGGAATCTTAATCCTTCCTGCTTGGAAAGGAATTGATACGCATTCAAAACAATCTGCAGAAAAATTGTCAAACATGGGCTATTATGCTTTTGTAGCTGATATTTATGGTGAAGGAAACTACCCAACAAACACGCAAGAAGCCGGAAAACAAGCTGGTATTTACAAAAATAATGTAGCTGATTATCAAAGACGCATTCAACTTGCTTTAGACCAATTAGTGAAGGCAGGTGCAAATCCAGATAATATTGTAGTCATAGGCTACTGTTTTGGAGGGACTGGCGTACTTGAAGCTGCAAGAGCAGGAATGAAAATCCAAGGAGCAGTTTCTTTCCATGGTGGCTTAGGACGAGATGCTGCACGAGTAAATAATCCAATTGCTGCAAAAATTTTAGTGCTTCACGGTGCTGATGACCCTTATGTTCCAGCTGCAGAAGTAACTGCTTTTCAACAAGAAATGAGAGATACAAAAGCGGATTGGGAAATGATTTATTACGCTAATTCAGTACATGCTTTTACAGAACCTGAAGCTGGGAACGATAATTCTAAAGGAGCCGCTTACAACGAAAAAGCTGCTAAACGTTCATGGGAACGTATGAATGCTTTCTTAAAAGAAGTTTTGAAATAATTTTTTAAATATATTTTTTAAAAACAGTATAAGTTCGGTTTTTTTGTTAGTTTTATAGATTAAAATTTAACAAAATTCTAGAATTTATACTGTTTTTTTTATGTCAAAAAGTAAAATCAGAAACGACAAAACGTGTCTTAATTGCAGATATGTGGTTGAAAATAGATTCTGCCCTAATTGTGGGCAAGAAAATACTGATACCCGAAAGACGTTTCATCACCTCTTTGTTCATTTCTTTGAGGATTTAACACATTATGAAAACGCTTTTTGGAGAACCATAAAAAATCTTTTATTCAAGCCTTCTGCACTAACTAAAGAATACCTTTCAGGAAAACGATTGTCTTATTTGGCTCCTGTCAGATTGTATATTTTTATAAGTTTTATTACATTTCTATTGATTGCCATTTTTCCTAGTGAAATCAATTCTTCAGAAAAAACTACCGAAAAGGAAGCTATCTTTACCACCAAAAACAAATCATTTCAAAATACTATATCCAAAAATGATTCCGTTAAAAAAAGTAAAACTGATCCAAAAGACGAGGATGAATTGATCAATTTTGGATATGATTCCGTCGAACAATTAGACTCTATTCAAAAGCATGCTCCTGAGTCAGAAAAATTATCTGATTTCAGTTATTGGATGAATAAAAAAATCCAAATCGTTAAAGAAAATAATACCCAAAGCGAAATTATTGAAAAATTCATAAGTTCCTTTACCCATAATTTGCCCAAAGTTCTGTTTGTATTCATGCCAATTTTTGCTTTTTTTCTGTGGCTTTTCCACAACAAGAAACGCTGGTATTACTTTGATCATGGGATTTTCACCTTACATTACTTTTCCTTTTTGTTATTACTGTTTTTGTTATTGTTTCTGATAAACAAAGGATTGACTCCATTTTCAGAACTAGGTCTTGTAACTTTCATACAGGTAATCACTAATTTCGTAGGAATTGGATGGATGGTTTATTATTTCTTTCCGGCGCACCATCGTTTTTATGGAGAAACCAGATTTATCTCCTTTCTAAAAAGTAGTTTACTATTTTTCATCAACTTTATATTAATCATTATTATATTATCAATTTTTGCTATTTATACATTTATCAATTTACATTAAAAAACATGAAAAAAATCCCTTTATTAGGTCTAATGGTTGTTTTAACCATGAGCTGTACCACTCAAAAAATCAGTATAGCAAATACCGACCCTACAAAATATATGAATACAATTACTGCTGACGAATTAAAAACACATCTTTACATTGTCGCTTCGGATGAAATGGAAGGCCGTGAAACAGGATCTGCAGGACAAAAGAAAGCAGGTGTTTACCTTATCGATCAATACAAGAAAAACGCCGTTCCTTTTCCAACTGCCGCTTCTGACTATTACCAAAAAATCCCGGCAGCTTTCTTAAATGCCAAACGCAATGAAAACTTACCGGATTCCGAAAACATTTGGGCCTATATCGAAGGTTCTGAAAAACCAAATGAAGTTCTTGTAATTTCTGCCCATTACGATCACGTAGGTGCAAAAAATGGAGAGATTTACAACGGTGCTGATGATGATGGTTCAGGAACAGTTGCGCTTCTTGAAATTGCACAAGCATTCCAAATCGCTAAAAAAGAAGGTCACGGTCCAAAACGCTCTATCCTGTTTCTTCACGTTACCGGCGAGGAACACGGTTTGCATGGTTCCAGATACTATTCAGAAAACCCTTTGTTTCCATTAGCAAACACTATTACCGACATCAATATTGACATGATAGGCCGTCGTGATGAAGCACATGCGGGCAGCAACAATTATGTATACGTTATTGGCGCAAACCGCTTATCGACTGATTTAGATAACATTTGCACAATTGCAAACGCTAAATACACTAATTTGGATTTAGATTATAAATACAATGATCCTAAAGATCCAAACCATTTCTATGAGCGTTCTGACCATTACAACTTTGCTAAAAATGGCGTTCCGTCTGTATTCCTTTTCAACGGAGTTCATGCTGATTATCACAAACCAACAGATAGTCCTGACAAAATTGAATACGATGCATTAACAAAAAGAGCCAAATTTGCATTTGTAACCGCTTGGGAACTGGCAAACCGTACCGAAAGACCTATTGTAGATAAAAAATAGATAAAGCATTTGGGCACATCCACGCTTTCGCTAGCGCTACAGCGTGGTCGGGCTATACGTTACAATCTTTATTGTCTCGTTAAAAAACGAGACAATAAAGGATTTCCACTGCTATCCCTTGTGCAAACCCAATAAAAAAAGAGCTTCGAAATAATTCGAAGCTCTTTTTTTTTTATGATTTATAAATTAAACCCTTTCGTCAAATTCTATTTTATCAACGCTATCAATTTTATGCAAAGGTTCCTCAAGAGGCAATGTGAAATAAAAAGAAGAACCAATTCCTTCCACACTTTCAACCCATATTTCCCCGTCATTTTTTTCTAAAAATCCTTTCACCAATAATAATCCTATTCCGGCACCTTTGTTATCTTTCCTTGCTTTAGAAAGCGTACTCATTTGTGGGGTAAAAAGTTTGCTTTGCACGTCTTTTGACATTCCAATTCCAGAATCCTTTATCTGAATTAATACTTTTTCAGCTTCAATTTTTGCCAAAACGATAATTTCTCCTCCAGGTAAAGAATGCTTAATAGCATTAGAAATTATATTTTGAAAAACAGAAAGCAACATTTTCCCATCTGCAAAAACACTGATATTAGGTCCTATTTCATTACGGAGATTTATGGAATTCAAAGCAGCTGCGTCATGCAATGATTCAAAAACTTTTTGTGCATAATCAAAAAGCTCAATTTTTGCTGGAGAGAACACTTCCGATGCATATTTTATTCTGGCCCATTCCACTAAATTATCTAGCATATTTAACTCATCTACTGCCGTTTTATGAAGTAAATCAAGCATTTCTTTTGCCTTTGTGGATTCTAATCGGTCCAGATTTGTTTTCAAATATTCTGCCGTTCCGATAATTCCGGATAACGGACTTCTTAAATCATGAGAAACAATTGCAAGAACATTCTCTTTATGTGTATTAAGGTCTTCCAGTTCTTTTACATATTTCTTTATGGCATCCTCTGATTTCTTTCTCTCAGTCAAATCTCGTAAGATTTTAACATAACCCAACATCTCTCCATCAATTCCAGTAAGTGGAAAAACTAAACCATAAGCATAAAAAATACTTCTGTCTTTACAAATGTGCCATCTGTTATCCGTAGCTCTTCCCTCTACTAATGCAGCTTGAATTTCTGTTTGCGGAATACCATTTTGTATGTCTTCTTCAGTAAAAATTACATCAAAATGCTGTCCAATAATTTCGTCTGGTTCATATCCAAATATTTTGGTTGAACCTGAACTCCAGCTATTAATTACAAATTCATTATCAAGAGTAAAAATTGAATAATCTTGTAAACTATCAATTATTTGGCTATAAAACTCGGCTGTTGGAATGTAATTACTTTTAAGAATTTTAGAATTGATTTTCTCGTTTTCCATTAAATTATGTAAATAATATTTAAAGTTTTGAAAGCTTATTTTCGGTTGATTTAACTATGCAATGCGTCCAAAGATACACAAAAGAAAATACGAAGTATGTAAAACAAATAATATAACCCCTAACAGTAATTTATGTCCGAAAAGTTATATCCTTAATTGGTTTAATCCTAAAATTCCAAAAGACTTCTTCAATTCTTCTCTGATACTATTCCCCATTTACAATTTTCAAGCCAATAAAATAGCGCCTACAATCCCCCGAAACTTTATCCCACAAAAAAAGCCTCGAATTTCTTCGAGGCTTTTGCCTTTTGGGTGGATGACCGGGTTCGAACCGGCGACCCTCGGTACCACAAACCGATGCTCTAACCAGCTGAGCTACAACCACCATTTGCTTAGCGGTGGCAAATATACGACATAAGTTTACTTCTGCAAATATTTTTTTTAAAAAATTACATGAAATTTATATCAAATCTCCTAAGCTATTGACTGCCAAATATCTTTCTACGGTAAAACCTTCCGCATGATCTACTCCTGTGAGCCTTCCTAAATCTCTGGAACGGTAATTCAGGCTTTCCAGAAAGTTTTTACTGGTTATTGGCGACTCTGGTTCATTAGAATTCGCATCGTAAAACTGAGAACCGTACGCCAAAATAGATTCAATTTTTTTATCGGTGAATCCAGTAATGTCGACCACAAAATCCGGTTCTATATTTTTCCACTGTATGTAATGATAGACTAATTTTGGTCGCCAAGCCGTTTGTTTCTCTCCTTCTAATATAGTTTCAATCTTCATTAATCCGGATAAAAAACAAGCGTCAGACACTAGCTTACTTCCTTTTGCATGATCAATATGACGATCATCGATTGCATTACACAAAACAATTTCGGGTTGGTACTTGCGAATCATTTTTATGATCTCTAATTGGTGCTTTTCATCATTAACAAAAAAGCCATCTCTCATTTCTAAATTTTCACGCGCTGAAACACCTAGAATTTTTGCAGCAGCATTCGCTTCTTGATCTCTGATTTCGGCTGAACCACGAGTTCCTAATTCGCCACGGGTCAAATCAATAATTCCAACTGTCTTCCCCAAAGAGATTTCTTTTAAAATGGTTCCTGCACAACCCAATTCCACATCATCAGGATGCGCACCAAAAGCAAGTATATCTAATTTCATTTCATTTATTTTTTTAATATTTAAGCCCTAATGATATTGAAACTACATTCGTTACAATACCTTTTTCATTGTCATTGATTTATTGACGCTTTCCTTCCATTCATGCTCTGGAATACTGTCTTTTGTAATACCACAACCCATATACAAATGCGCTTTTGTCATTGCTGGGTCCGAAGCAATCTTAATTTGCATACATCGTAAGTTTACAAACAAGTCTGTTTTTGATTTTTGAATATCAATTCCTTTTTTATTCAATTCACCCAAAAACCCGGAATAATATTCTCTATTATAACCTTCATTTTCAAAAATAAATGCTTTAGCTTTATCTTTAGGAAGTCCACAAACAGCGGGAGTTGGATGCAAAATAGAAACCACTTCTTTCAAATTTGAATTGGCATCTATTATCCCTTCAATATCAGTTTTAATGTGCAACAAATTACCTGCTTTTAATGTATAGGGACTTGAGATTGTCACTTCAGATGTTACACTTTCTAGATTATTCAAAATGAAATCCGTTACAAATTGCTGTTCCTCTTTCTCTTTTTTCTCCCAAACAATATCTGATGAACCTTGAAAAGTTTGCGTTCCCGCCAAAGCCATCGTGTAAAATTTATTTTTATTGGCTTTCAATAATTGCTCTGGTGTAGCGCCCATCCACAAGCCAATTTTTGGATGAAACCAACAATAGGTAAAAGCTGATGGATACGATTGAAGCAATTTTGTAAAAACAGAAACCAAATCAAAATTAGGCACAGCAACAATTTCCTCTCTCGACAAAACCACTTTATTTAAAAGCCCTTTTTTGATGGCATCAACACCTTTTTGAACTAACGTAATAAAATGTTCTTTGGCTTCTTCATTTTCTGTAAACGCAACATCCGAATGGGAACTTTCTTCAAAAGAAGGCAACTCTGCATCCCATTTTACAGATTGTTCTTTTGGCATCAGTATCATTTGATTACCTTCAAAAGGAGCGAAAACAAATCCCATTTCATTGAAATTTTCAGCAAAATACAAGTGGTCATTCTTTTGAAAATAACCAATTAATCTACTTGTATTAGGCTTTCGATATATAACGAAAGGTAAATGTTGCGTTTCTTGTTGCTTTACTTTTATAAAAAAATCAATCATATTCAATTTATTTAAAATATAAATTTCATTAAAACATCAGGTATTCTTATTTGTTGGATTTTTTCAAAACCATATTCGTCAATTTTTCCAGAAGCTGTCTTATGGCTTTAGCCACAATTGCTTCCCTATTTAATCTCTGCTTTTTCTTTTTGGTAAAACCATATTCGTAAGCTTACAAAGTGAGATTAAATTATTGTTTTCATCAGTAATTCGTATTTCCCAAAGATGTATGCTTCGGCCCTTGTGGACAATCTTGGCGGTTGCCGTTACAATTCCGTCCCGTTTTGCTTTCAAATGATTGGCTGAAATCTCAATTCCGCGCACTTCGCTTAGTTCAGAATTTACATAAAGCATAGAAGCGGCACTGCCCACACTTTCTGCCAAAGCCACAGAAGCACCGCCATGTAACAATCCCATTGGTTGATGTACGGACGGATTCACGGGCATTGTGGCTACTAAAAAATCTTCTCCTGCATCAGTATATTCAATATTCAGAGTTTGCATTAAGGTGTTTTTAGAAATGTGATTGCAATACTGAAGTATTTTTTCTTTGTCGAATGTCATGTTATTAGCTTTTAAAATGTAAAAATAAATAAAAGATAAGTCACAAAACAGTAATTGCAATTGTTATTGTAAATACAAATCTAAAATCGGCTACATTAATATTAGATTTTTCCTATTTTTACAAAAAATCTAACTAAATGCGTCCCATCACATTACTGCTTTTTATTGGAATAGTGCTTTCTGTTTTTTCGTGTCGTTCCGATTTTGAGACCGTAGCAAGTACTGGTGATTTGACATTTTCGAAAGACACCATTTATTTAGATACCGTTTTTACCAACATAGGTTCCAGTACATACCGACTCAAAGTGTACAACAAAAGTAAAAACGACATTACCATTCCAAGCATTAAATTAGGAAAAGGATTGAGCTCAAAATATAGAATGACCGTTGATGGAATGCAGGGAACTGACGGGAAAATTTTCAATAATGTGGATCTTTTAGCCAAAGACAGTTTGTATATTTTCATAGAAACAACCGCTAATATTACTGATGCCAATCCAAATGATTTTTTATACACCGATCAAATTCAGTTTGACAGTGGCGAAAATCTTCAAAATGTGGAACTGGTAACGCTGATTCAAGATGCAGTTTTTCTTTATCCAAAACGTTTTGCTGACGGAACCACAGAAACACTTCCTATTGGAGACGAAAAAATTGATGGATTTTTTCTTGATGAAAACGACCCTGTAAATGGGAATGAATTGCAGTTTACCAATGACAAGCCTTATGTTATTTATGGTTACGCAGCTGTTCCTTCGAATAAGACTGCCACTTTTGAAGCAGGAACCAGAGTTCATTTCCATGCAAATTCCGGGCTTATTGTAGCTAATAATGCCTCGATAAACATCAATGGAACATTATCAACAACGGATAAGCTTGAAAACGAAGTTATTTTTGAAGGCGACCGTTTAGAACCGGATTTTTCAGATGTACCGGGACAATGGGGTACCATTTGGCTTACTGATGGCAGTACAAATAATACATTGAATCACCTAACGATTAAAAATGCAACCATTGGTTTGTTAATTCAAAACAATGATGGTACAACAGTTTCTATCAAAAACACCCAAATCTACAATAGCAGTAACTACGGAATTTTGGCGCAGACCGCAAAAATCAAAGGTGAAAATTTAGTTATCAATAATGGCGGACAAGCCAGTTTAGCGTGTTCTTATGGCGGTAATTATTCGTTTACACATTCCACCTTCAACAATAACTGGAACAGCTCACAACAAGTGGCGGTTTTGGTAAGCAATTATATTTTGGGAGCAGTTCCGGAAGTGAAAGATTTAACCGCAGCCACATTTAACAATTGTATCATTTATGGGTCGTACTCAAACGAAATGAGTTTAAACAAGAAAACGGGGGCTGCTTTTGAATACCAATTCAACAATTGCCTTATCAAATTTGATAACGTATCCAATCAATTTACGACGAATCCCGATTATCAATTTAATACTGACACAGCACATTATAATGCTATAATTTTGAACAAAGACCCTAAATTTTTCAATACATCACAGAACAAATTCAATATTGACGAAACTTCAGCAGCTTTCGCAAAAGGGAATTCCGCGTATTTGATTCCGCTTGATATTTTAGGAAACACGAGAACTTTACCGCCAGATTTGGGTGCGTATCAAAACAAAGTTTTTCCAAAATAAACACCATTGGTTTAACTCCAATTCCAATTTTCATTTCTGTTTTCTTCTAAAGTAAGAGTAAAACTACTTTCCTCAAAATGTTAATAATTATGTTAAGAAAATCTTAATTAACTTCATAATTTCTTAACATAACCCATCATAAAAGTTATAAATTTGCGCGTCTTCAGTATTTTAAGATTTGAAAATCAAGTTTTTAAAAACCGAAACTAACCCCAATAACCAAAACAAATTTAAATTATGAAAAAAATCTACTCTGCCTTATTATTACTGTTTGTCACTGCTGCGATAGCCCAAATACCAAGTGGCTATTATAACACCGCCACGGGAACTGGTTACACCTTGAAAACACAATTATACAACATCATCAAAGGACATACGGATAACGGATACGCAGGTTTATATACTATATATCAAACATCCGACAGGGATTATTACTTTGAAAATGACGCCACAATTTTAGACATGTATTCTGAAAATCCAACCGGAACAGATCCCTATAATTACTCCGCAGGAACTACACAAAGATGTGGAACCTATAGCGTAGAGGGCGATTGTTACAATAGAGAGCACATTATTCCGCAATCTGTATTTAATGAACAATCACCAATGGTTTCAGATGCGCATTTCATCACACCAACTGATGGAAAAGTAAATGGACAACGTTCTAATTATCCACACGGACCGGTAACTTCTCCTACTTGGACTTCATTAAACGGAGGTAAACTTGGAGCAAGTACAACTTCTGGTTATTCCGGACCTATTTTTGAACCTATCAACGAATTTAAAGGTGATATTGCACGTATGTATTTCTATTTTGCCACACGTTACGAAAATACTGTTGCTGGTTATTCTTATGCAATGTTTAATGGTACCAGCAATCAAGTTTTCACTACTGCTTTTTTAAACCTATTGATCACTTGGCACAATCAAGATCCAGTTAGTACTCGAGAAATCGCTCGTAACAATGCTATTTATACGGCTCAAAACAATAGAAATCCATACATTGACCATCCAGAATATGTACAGTCGATTTGGAACCCAACCGCTGATGCACAAGCCCCTACTACTCCAACTAATTTAGTAGCTAGCGGAACAACATCAAACTCCGTTTCATTAAGCTGGACGGCTTCAACTGACAATATTGGAGTGACTGGATATAATGTATACATGAACAGCGCTTTAAAAACAACAGTAACCGGAACAACGACTACTATCACTGGATTAACAGCTTCAACAGCCTATTCGTTTTATATTGTTGCCAAAGATGCAGCAGGAAATTCTTCGGCTTCAAGTAACGTAGTTAATGCTACAACTGCTGCCGGGACATCAATTACCTATTGTGCTTCTCAAGGAAACAGTACTGCCGATGAAAAAATAGGAAAAGTTGTTTTTGGTTCTATAAATAACACCTCTACCGGAACTGCAGGTTATGAAAATTTCACTGCATTAACTACAAATGCAACTTCTGGAACGGCAAATACCATTACCATTACACCGTCATGGACAGGTTCTGTTTACAGCGAAGGATATGCGGTTTGGATTGATTATAACAAAAACGGATTATTTACAGATGCAGGAGAATTAGTTTGGTCGAAAGCCACTTCTACAACAACTCCGGCAACAGGAACAATCACGATTCCAGTTTCGGCTGCATTAGGAACAACGAGAATGAGAGTTTCAATGAAATACAATGCCATTCCAACTTCTTGTGAAGCAATCCCGTATGGCCAAGTAGAGGATTATACGGTAAATATAGTTGCCGGAACTGCAGATACAACTGCTCCATCAGCACCTACAGCTTTGACAGCATCTGGAACAACCCAAACCACCACAACTTTATCTTGGACTGCTGCAACGGACAATGTTGGGGTAACCGGATACAACGTATATAGAGGAACTACATTATTAGGTACCGTTTCAACGACAACGTATAATGTTACTGGATTAACTGCTGCAACAGCCTATACTTTTTCAGTAAAAGCTAAGGATGCAGCCGGAAATATTTCAGCTTCAAGCAATGTTGTCAATGTTACTACAACTAGCGGTGGCTCCACTGCAACAGATTTATTATTTTCTGAATATATTGAAGGTTCATCAAACAACAAAGCCCTAGAAATTTCAAATGCAACTGGAAGTGCAGTAAGCCTTTCGATTTATAGCATCAAAAAACAAACCAACGGTGCCGGTACTTGGAGTACTGGACTATCCTTAACCGGAACGTTGAATAACGGAAGTAAATTCACCATTGTAAATAGTTTAATGGCATCCAGTTGTTATCCTATAAGTTCGGCTAATCTTTCTACATCAGCAACTGAAATGGCTTTTAATGGAAATGATGCTGTAGGTTTATTCAAAAATGGAGTCTTAATTGACATCATTGGAACTTTTAACGGTGGAACAGCAAACTTTGCAGCTGATGAAACAATCAGAAGAAAAGCAACCGTTACGTCTCCAACGACTACTTTCAATAAAACTACCCAATGGGATTCTTACACTTCTGATACTTGTAACAATTTAGGAAGTCGTATGGTTGAAAAAACACCAAAAACCAGTGTCGCTTTAGATATAAATAACATTGTTATCTATCCAAATCCATCTAATGGAAATTTCTCTATCAACAATTCGAATAAAATGTATTCTATCGAAATTTATTCTATAATTGGTCAGAAAATTTTTGGAGAAGAAAACAGTACTAAATCAGAAATTACGCTGCCAAATATTGCAAAAGGAACGTACTTGGTTCGAGTTACTATCGATTCAAATTCGGTCATCAAGAAATTAATAATCAACTAATTAAGAAAGCGGCAAATTGCCGCTTTTTTTTTACCCAAAATTTAATCTTAATTGACTAAATTTGCACCGCAATACAACAAACTACATAACAATGATCCATTTCTTTGAAAACCAAAGCAAAACTGTTTTTGCCGTACATACGCAAAACGAAATTTCGGCTCAAGACATTTCAAAACTTAACTGGCTTTTTGCCGATTCAAATAAAATAGAAAAATCCGTACTGACGGATTTTTTTGTTGGTCCTCGCGCCACAATGATAACGCCGTGGAGCACTAATGCTGTGGAAATCACCCAAAACATGGGAATTTCCGGAATCATTAGAATCGAAGAATTTCAGAAAGCAACAGCTGATTTTTCTGATTTTGACCCGATGCTTTCGCAAAAATACGCTGAGTTAAATCAAGATATTTTCACTATCAACGTGCTTCCAGAAGCCATTTTGAACATCGATGATATTGCTGCTTACAATGCAAAAGAAGGATTGTCTTTAAGTCCTGATGAAGTGGAATATTTAGATAATCTAGCGATTAAATTAGGACGAAAACTAACAGATTCTGAGATTTTTGGTTTTTCACAAGCCAATTCAGAACACTGTCGTCACAAGATTTTCAACGGAAAATTTATCATTGACGGAGAAGAAAAAGAATCTTCTTTATTCAAATTAATCAAGAAAACATCTCAGGAAAACCCGAACGATATTGTTTCGGCTTATAAAGACAACGTTGCTTTTGTAAAAGGGCCACGAGTACAACAATTTGCTCCAAAAAGTGCTGATAAACCTGATTTTTATGAAGTAAAAGAATTTGATTCGGTTATTTCATTAAAAGCAGAAACACATAATTTCCCAACAACAGTAGAGCCTTTCAACGGAGCTGCAACTGGTTCTGGAGGAGAAATTCGCGACCGTTTAGCAGGTGGACAAGGTTCGTTGCCAATGGCAGGAACGGCAGTTTATATGACTTCATATTCTCGTTTAGCCGAAAACAGACCGTGGGAAAATGGTATGACCGAAAGAAAATGGTTGTATCAAACCCCAATGGATATTTTGATCAAAGCCTCTAACGGAGCTTCTGATTTCGGAAATAAATTTGGACAACCGTTAATTACAGGTTCTATCCTGACTTTCGAACACGAAGAAGACGCTCGCAAACTAGGTTTCGACAAAGTGATTATGCAAGCGGGTGGAATTGGGTACGGAAAATTAGACCAAGCGATTAAGAAAAAACCACAAACAGGCGATAAAATTGTCATCCTTGGTGGGGAAAATTATAGAATTGGAATGGGTGGAGCTGCAGTTTCTTCAGCAGATACAGGCGCTTTTAGTTCAGGAATTGAATTAAATGCGATTCAACGTTCGAACCCAGAAATGCAAAAACGTGCTGCCAATGCCATTCGTGGTTTGGTAGAAAGCGATATCAATCCAATTGTCTCTATTCACGATCACGGAGCTGGTGGACATTTAAACTGTCTTTCGGAATTAGTGGAAGATACCGGTGGATTAATTGATTTAGATAAATTGCCAGTGGGAGATCCTACCCTTTCGGCAAAAGAAATAATTGGTAACGAATCTCAGGAAAGAATGGGATTGGTTATTGGTAAGGAAAACATCGATTTATTACAAAAAATTGCCGACCGTGAGCGTTCTCCAATGTACCAAGTGGGAGACGTAACCGGAGATCACCGTTTTACTTTCGAATCAAAATCAACTGGTGCTAAGCCAATGGATTTTGCCTTGGAAGACTTTTTTGGAAGTTCTCCAAAAGTGGTTATGACAGACAAAACAATCGAAAGAAATTATACTGATTTAACATACGACAAGAAAAACATTTCAACCTACTTAGAGCAAGTGCTTCAATTGGAAGCAGTGGCTTGTAAAGACTGGTTGACCAACAAAGTAGACCGTTGTGTGGGTGGTAAAGTTGCCAAACAACAATGTGCCGGTCCATTGCAATTGCCATTGAATAATTGTGGTGTAATGGCTTTGGATTACCAAGGAATAGAAGGAATTGCCACTTCGATTGGTCACTCTCCTGTTGCAGCATTAATTGATCCTGTTGCGGGAAGTAGAACTGCTATTGCTGAGGCATTGTCTAACATTATTTGGGCTCCAATAAAAGATGGTTTAGATGGAATTTCTCTTTCTGCTAACTGGATGTGGGCTTGTAAAAACGAAGGGGAAGACGCTCGTTTGTATGCAGCTGTACAAGGTTGTTCGGATTTTGCAATCGAATTAGGAATCAATATTCCAACCGGAAAAGATTCCCTTTCCATGAAACAAAAATATCCAAATGAAGAAGTAATCGCACCGGGAACGGTAATTATTTCAGCAGGTGGAAATTGTACCGACATTAGAAAAGTCGTAGAGCCTGTGTTACAAAGAGACGGCGGTTCTATTTATTACATCAATTTGTCACAAGATGATTTCAAATTAGGAGGTTCTTCGTTTGCACAAACGTTGAACACTATTGGAAATGAAGTGCCAACGATTAAAGATGCTGCTTTTTTCAAAAGAGCCTTCAATACCATTCAAGAATTGATTTTAGAAAACAATATCCTTGCAGGACACGACATTGGAAGTGGTGGTTTGATCACAACCTTATTGGAAATGTGTTTTGCCGACGTGAATTTAGGAGCTAAAATAGACTTCTCTGTTTTCGAAGAAAAAGACATCATCAAATATCTTTTTGCTGAAAATATTGGAATTGTTTTCCAAGCAAAATCAGATGCTGAAGTGGAATCTAAATTAAACGCCAATAATGTCTCTTTCTATAAATTAGGAACAGCTACAAATGAAGCGACTTTAGATTTTGGTCCTTGTACATTAGACATTGCTAAATACAGAGATGTTTGGTACAAAACCTCCTTCTTATTAGACCAAAAACAATCCAAGAACGGAACGGCTCAAGCGCGTTTTGACAATTACAAAAACCAAGCGTTACATTATACTTTTCCAACACATTTTACAGGAAAAAAACCAGTAATCGACAATTCTAAGCCAAAACCAAAAGCAGCTATTATCCGTGAAAAAGGAAGTAACTCGGAGCGTGAAATGGCAAATGCAATGTACTTAGCCGGATTTGATGTAAAAGACGTTCACATGACCGATTTGATTTCAGGTCGTGAAACGTTGGAAGACATTCAGTTCATTGGAGCTGTTGGTGGATTCTCCAATTCAGATGTATTGGGTTCTGCCAAAGGTTGGGCCGGAGCCTTTTTATACAATGAAAAAGCAAAAACCGCTTTAGACAATTTCTTCAAAAGAGACGACACGTTATCTGTTGGAATCTGTAATGGTTGTCAATTATTTATGGAATTGGAAGTGATTAATCCGGAGCATGAAGTACACGGAAAAATGTTGCACAACGAAAGTAACAAACACGAAAGTATTTTTACATCAGTAACGGTACAGGAAAACAATTCGGTGATGCTTTCTTCATTAGCAGGAAGTACACTTGGAGTTTGGGTATCGCATGGAGAAGGAAAATTCAACTTGCCAATGGGTGAAGAAAATTACAATATTGTTTCTAAATATGCCTATGAAGGCTATCCTGCTAATCCAAACGGTTCTCATTTTGACGTTGCGATGCTTTGCGACAAAACAGGACGTCACTTGGTAATGATGCCACACATTGAGCGTTCTACGTTCCAATGGAACTGGGCACATTATCCAAAAGACAGAGATGATGAAGTTTCGCCTTGGCATGAAGCTTTTGTCAATGCCAGAAAATGGATGGATAAAAAATAATTTTTTGATTTACTATATGAAAGCGTTCCTGAAAAGGAGCGCTTTTTTTATGGAATGAATTTAAAAGCCATTTTGATGATTTGTAAGATAATAATTAAAGTGTATATTTGAAAGTAATACGCTACGCAGTAGCGCCTATATACAAGTTATGCACAATCATAAAGCAACCGAGTAATGAAAAAAGAAATAAAAAATGATATTGCATATGGTGTTGCGAAAGCAACTCTTGGTTCTATTCCCATAGTTGGTGCGGTAGCATCAGAACTTTTACAATTATTAGTAACTCCTCCATTAGAAAAAAGGAGAAATGAATGGATGGTTGAAGTAGGTGAAAAACTAAAACAACTTGAAGAGAAAGAAAAACTCGATTTGACTAAATTAGCAAATAATGATGTGTTTATTGACCTTGTTTTGCAAACTACCCATTTGGCACTTCGAACAAGCGAAAAAGAGAAAATACAATATTTCAAAAACGTAATTTTGAATAGTGCCGTTGAAGAAAATCCAAACATAACTGAAGTGCAAATCTTTCTGAACTTTATCTCTACTTTTACAGTTTGGCATATTAAAATCTTGAAATTATTTGACAATCCAGAAAATTGGTTTAAGAAAAATGGAAAGAGTTTACCTAATTATATGTCAGCCGGTTTATCAACTGTTTTGGAAGAAGCATATCCTGAATTAAATGGAAAAAGAGAATTGTATGATTTAATTTGGGATGATTTGTCAAGAGCAGGTTTACATAAAACTAGTGGCTTACATACTTCAATGACAGGCTCGGGTCTAATGGTTCCTAGAACAACAACTTTTGGAAAAGATTTTTTAGAATTTATAACTGAAAGTCCTATCGATTAAATGACTGTGCATAACAGCCACTACAACGGATTTGGGCATTTGGCTTAATGGAAAAATTGGTTTGTATTTGGAAGATTTGCTTCGCCTGTTCGCTATCGCTCGGGTGGCAAATCCGAATAATGGGCTTAATTTAGTCCCAAACCCGCTGTAGTGCCAGAACGTTGGCGGTAATACTAAAAAAAACTAAACGGAAAAAGAAATGATAATTGATCTAGAAAAAAAATCTAAAGAATTAAAGGACTATGTAAGTCAATATGAAAGTACTAAATTTTTAGGTGATATAACTTTTCTGATTCAGCATATTCGTTTTGACAATCCAATTAAAAATTTAAAAGGTCTTTCTTCTCCACAAAGACAATTATATTATTTGGCGGGGTTGAATATAACTTCTCAATCAAATCAGCACACAAAATTAAAAGCACAATATAGTGACGATGAATTTGAACATATAAAAGGACTTTTAAATGATATTGAACTAGGATATACAAATTTTTTTTACCCAAAAAATGATAATGAAGTAAATCAGGAGTGGATAATGAAGAGTATGGTTGCAATGCCAACTTTTTTAAGTTATTTCAATCAAGGTCAATTAAATTATGAAGAACAAATTATAGAAAGAGTTATTGATTATTTTATGCCTTTCAATAAGGAAATTTCAAATCAGTTTGGAATTGGAGTTCAAGATTTTATAGATATTTATAATTTTATAGATACATTTCCCAATGAATATTTAAATGAAAAAATAAATCCAAAAGAAGGTCAACAAAGCTGGGAAGATTTTTGCGACGAAATGAAACAAAAAAATCTTATGCCTTGGGAATGGAATGAACATTTGCCAGAGCATTATAAAAATTTATTTAGTTACATCTCTGATAATGGTCAAACACATCGATACTCAAAGCAAAAATTAATTGACAAATTTGGTGAAAGCAAAACTTCCGCTTTTTTAAAAGTACTTACTTGCAAGCGAAACAAAACAAATTTTTTATATTACACAGAAACAAATGTTTTGCATTATAAACCAATATTTGATATTGAAAATGATGAATTTCAAGCAATTGAAATGAAACAAATAATTCATGCGATTTTTAATAACTTATTTCAATTTTGCGATACTACAAGTATTCGAGAAAAATTTTACAAAAATAGAGGTAATAAATTAGAAGAAAAAATTGAACAAGTATTTCAAGATTTCTTCAATAATAAAGCTTCAGTTTTTAAAGGTTATTACACACAAGATGGAAATGAACAAGACTTACTTTTTCTTATTGACGGTTTAGCCTTAATTGTTGAAGCTAAAGCTTCAAAAAGAGATGAACCTCGGAGAAATCCTGAAATGGCGTATCCTTTAATACTTTCTAATTTCGAAGAAACAATTCAAAAAGGCTATGACCAAGCTTATCGTGTAAAAGGTAAATTCATTGATAGAGAGATTTTGAAAATTTATAAAGACCAAAAGCTCAAAAAACATCTATTAGACATTAAAACAAAAAACTATCATAACTCATTTTCCATTATTGTTACGCTTGAAAGATTTGGACAAATACAAACTGATTTAAATGAATTATTAGAAATTTGGGATGATGACCAATTTCCATGGAGTGTATGTATCGATGATTTGGAAATTTTTCTTTTGCAATTAAAAAAGATGGGGAAAAATAAATCTGATTTAATAAAATTTTTAAAATTTAGAGAAAAGTTACACAGTAGGATTATAACAGGAGATGAACTTGAAGTATGTGGAGTTTTTATAAATGGAAGTATTGATAATCAAACCTTGAACGGAAATAAAACTATTGTCCTAACACCTGACCATTCAGACATATTTGACGAAACTTATCAAAGAAAAGGATTAGGCTTAAAGAACGAAAAAAAATTAGAATTGAAGACTAGCGGAAAGCACATACCAATTGGAGGTTACTAATAAGTACTACCGCCAACACACGCTACAAAAAATTTCGGCTATTGGCTTAATGGAAAATTTGTCTTGTATTTGGGAGATTTGCTTCGCCTGTTCGCTATCGCTCGGGTGGGAAATCCGAAAACAGGGCTTAATTTAGTCCCAAACCCGCTTTAGTACCAAGACGTTAGCAACAATTATAAAACCAACAATATGACAAACACTGGTATAATGATTTTATTCAAAGTAAGAAATTTACTTTTGGTTCTTCTGACATTTCAATTCTCAGCCTGCACAGGACAAGTAAAAGAAAAATCTGTTACTGATTCAATAGAAAAACAAGTAAACACCCAACCACTCATTTTAAAACAAAGCACGACCTTTCCGCAAATTCACACCAACTTAAATGGTATGGTAAGAGAGTTTGTAAGGACAATGTATCAAGACAAAAAAGGGAATTATTGGTTTGGAACAAATGGAAATGGGATTATCCGTTATGATGGGCAAACACTTCAAAAAATTTCAATCGAAGGACTTCGCCCATTGAAAGTTGTTTATGAAATTGTTGAAGACAAGGCTGGCAATGTTTGGTTTGCAACTTCTACTGGACTAGTAAAATTTGATGGTGAGAAATTTGCGACATACTCGACAGAAGTCGGCCTTCAAAAAGAGGAAATCTTTAGTATTTGTATTGATAAAAAAGGTTTGATTTGGGTTAGTAATGGCGAAGGCGTCAGTCATTTTGATGGTAAAAAATTCACCCCTTTTATTTTACCTGAAACAAAGGTCGAAAATCCAAAACCTATGTTATCTGATAAATTGGTTTTTCAATTTTTAGAAGACAAAAATGGAACGATGTGGTTTGTTACCGATGGAAATGGAATTTTCAAATACAAGAACGGGGAGTTTGCTCATTTAACTACTAAAAATGGACTTACCGACAATAATGTCTTTGATATTTTAGAAGACAAGCAAGGAAATATTTGGATTGGTACTTTTAATGGTGGTGTGAGTAAATATGATGGTAAAACATACACTAACTTCACAAAGGAAGGAATTATTGAAGGTCTAGAAACATATAATTTTTGTGAAGATAGCAAAGGTAATATATGGTTTACGGCAGAAGGTTATGGCGTGTATCGTTTCGATGGAACAAATTTCACCCAATTCACAACTAAAGACGGATTAACCACAAACGTGGTTCAAAGTATACTTGAGGACCACAAAAGCCAACTTTGGTTTGGCACTTGGCAAGGAATAAGTATTTATGATGGACAAAAAATTATGAATGCTAAAGAAAAAGAACCTTGGACGAAGTAAAAATAACTGTTGCTAACAGCCGTTTGGCAAGATTGCGAGTTTTGTAGTAAATTTACGTTTACATTTCGCAAGAAATTTTATCTTTATTGGAAAATAAACGGTTACGAAGTTTGCAACCTCGCCAAGCGGCGAAACGTTACTAGTACTATTTCCTCTTCACAGCAAAAGAATGAAATTTAAAAATCTTTGAATTTGAACTATGAATTTTATAGTAGAAAATGAAAAATTGGAAATTCAATATATTCCAGGAAACGGTGCTTGGACTTATCACCTTATTATACCAAATACTAAAAACATAAAAGGAAAATGGGGCGATTTAAAAGTGTCAGGGAAAATTGATGATTACGAAATAAATAGTAAAAACTTAGCACCTTTAAAAAATTCAAACAAAAAAATGTCTTTGAACTCGGAAATTAGAAACTTTATAGGGAAAAGCGGTGGAGAATTCGTAAACGTCACGCTTTATCTTGTAAATGAAAACACTGAAAAAAAGAATGAAAATGAAATGATTTTTGAATGTTTTAAGGATGCTGAAGTTTTAAATATATTCAAAAAACTCAAAATTGAGGAACAAAATGAAATAATTCAAAACATAAATTCATCTGCTACTGAAAATCAGAAAGTGGAAAAAATCGTGAAATTTATTGCAAAACTTGAACAGTTAAATTAAAAAAAACTGCTCCTAAACCGTTGTTAGCACTAATTTTAAGAAAAAAAATCGTAAATTTATAACTTTAATAAAATAATCGTTTATGATGACATTTTGGATAATTGCAATATTTATTTTTGTTGCTTCAACGTATATACTATCGAAATTTACTTTAAAAGAAAACAGAAAAGAAACTGGTGAAAAAGTTTGGAAATATGGGTATGGAAGATCTACGTATTGGCGACTTCTTTGTTTATGTAGTTTCGGAATAACAGTTGCAATAATGCTTGTTATGCATTGGATAGGAATTCCTATCCTACCGCGTTGATATACCACAATCGTTAGCGCAGTTTTGTTGCTAAATAAAAATTTCAGTTCAGTTCTTCTCTTTCAAAACCTCATTTATTTTTCTTTAAACCGTAAAATAATTGTATTTTTAGCGAAATTTTATGTCCAAAACCTAAGACATGACCCAAGAACTACAAAAACTTCATTCGGTTTGGATTAGTACTCAAAAAAGAGCCAACGAGAACACTTTATTACCACAAATAAAGTTTGACGAAATTGCCAGTTCGATAATAAGCTCTGGTCCGTTTTATTATTACATCATTGATTTTTATGATATGTCTTTATCGAACGTTAGTCCAGCTATAACTGATATTCATGGATTTGACCCGGAAACCGTATCTTTTAATGATATTCTTGGAACAATACATCCTGACGATGTTGACTTCATAGTAAAAGCCGAAGCTTCAATACTTAATTTTTTTTATACCAACATAGGTCCGGAAAGGTTGACTAACTATAAAATGAATTACAGTTTTAGAAGTCGAATGAAAAATGGGGAATATTGCATGCTCAATCATCAAGCCATAATACTTACTTTAGATCCAAAAGGTGGATTTGGAAAATCATTGAATATTCATACTAGAATTGATCATTTGAGCAAAAACAATACCTACCAATATTCCATGATAGGGCTAAAAGGCGAACCTTCCTACATGAATATTGATGTTTTTGAAGATACCCAATGCTTTTCAGAATTTTCAAAAAGAGAAATTGATATCATTAAGCTAATTGCAGAAGGTTTTGACAACAATGAAATTGCCGAAACACTTTTTATCAGTGTCAATACCGTAAAACAGCATCGCAAAAATATTTTAAAGAAATCCAACTCCCGAAATACCGCCCAATTAATTAGAAAAAGCACATTGCAAGGCTTATTATAAATTCTATTAGATTTATCTTTAAAAGCAGAGCTATTAGAGAAAAATAGAATAATTCCCAACGCTTTATGCTTTAGGATTGTTTACGAAATACATTTTCATCGTCCCTCTATTTTTGACTTCAATTTCACCTCTGTAATCACAATCAAAGCGGTCTTTAATGAGTTCATACGTGTTTTCGGATACATTAATTTTCCCGGGCTCTGAATTAGATTCCATGCGGGAAGCAATGTTTACCGTATCTCCCCAAATATCATACGCAAATTTCTTGGTACCGACTACTCCTGCTACCACGGGACCGGAATTAATTCCGATGCGAATTTCAAAACGAGTATGATTTAAAGGATTATTATTTTTTGAATCTCTGACAAATGTGGCAATTTCAAAAGCCGCTTGTACCATTTTAAAAGCATGGTCTTCTGTTGGAAAAGGCAAACCTCCTGCGCACATGTAACAATCACCAACTGTTTTGATTTTCTCTAAATCATATTTCTCCATGATTTCATCAAATTTAGAAAAATAGTAGTCCACACTTTCCACTAATTTTTCTGGCGGTAGTTTTTCTGCATATTGGGTAAATCCCTCAAAATCGGTAAATAACACCGATACCGATTCGAATTTTTTGGCGAGTACTTTGCCATTTTGTTTCAACTCATGAGCAGTTTCTTCGGGAAGAATATTTAGCAACAAGCTGTCTGACCGATTCTTTTCCTCTTCAATAATGACATTGGTTTTCTTTATGAATTTATACCTTCTGAACATTCCAAAAGCAAGTAAGAAAACCAGTCCCGATGAAATCGCGGATGAAATGGCAATAATTTGTCGGTTTTTTTTTCCTTGGTTGAGCAAATCGACTTCAATCTGTTTCTGGGAAACTTCAAAATTCGTTCGCAAATCAGCCATTTGCTGAACCGATTTGAGATTGGTGACGCTATCCCGATAAAGAATATGATTCTTATAATGCTTAAACGATTCAACGGGATTACCTGACATTTGATACAGCTCTGAAAGTTTAAGATTTGAATTACTGATTTGGTCTTTCAATCCATATTTTTGAGCTAACTCCAGACTTCTCTGCGCATAATTGAGCGCAACAGCCTGATTATTTTGTTTTAAATAGATAGCTGACATATAGGTCAGGTAATCTGAAATCGCATAATAATCCTTTAGTTCTTCCAGAATTTTTATGGCTTTACTCATGTATTTCATGGCCAAAACGTCTTTTCCCTGCTCGGCATAGACCATTCCAATATTTCCTAAATTATAGGCAGTTCCAATCAAATAATCGGCTTTCTTGAAAATTTCACCGGACTCTTTAAAATTCCTTAATGCCAAATCATATTTCTTGTTTTTAAAATATTCATCGCCCATATTTAATAAAGCAGACGCTAACCCAATGGAATTATCCGTCTTTCTTAATAATTTGATTGCTTTATTGTAGTAGATATAGGCATTTTTAGAATTCCCCATAACCGAATACACATCGGCAATAGACGAATAAGCAGTTCCTTGACCCGCACTATATTTTGCTTTGCTAGCCGCGGCCTCACTTTTAAAAAAAGCATCAAGAGATTTATTCAAATCTCCAATAAGTCTGAGTTTATTTCCTTTTTGAAAATACCCTCTGTGCAGGTATAAATAGTTATTTTCTAACTTTGACAGCGCAATAAGTTCCTCAGCATATCTTAGCGACAGCCTGAGATTATTCACTTCATTAAAAGATAAATTCCGGAGTAATTCTAATTTTTCAGCATTTTCAATATTCCCTCTCTGATAAATTTTCACAAGGCTATCAGCGACTTTTTGCTCCTGGGCTAAAATACTTAAGTGCACAAAAAAAACAAAAAGAGTGATTTTAAAAGAATATTTAAAATTCAATTCCATTACGGATTTATGGCTAATTTGGGATCTATGCTAAATGTTTTTGAAGAATTACCGGAATCATAAACGCTAAAATTGATGTTGTAAATATCCAACTTACCAAGCAAACTAGGATCATTTTTGACATTGGCAGATGCGTTTCCAGACCTTCCTCCCGATCCATAAATAGTAGGACTGTCAAAAAAATTAACATCATTGGATTTGGATTCATAATCAATACTGTTGATTGCCACTGAATACCCCGAGTCCCTTGAAACACCGACCCACTTTACATTATTATTGATAAATACATAGGATTTAAAATCTTCTGGAGTTCCATTTGAAGAACTTCCGGAATTATCATCCGATAATGTGCAACAACCATCAACTTGAGATTGTGATGGAGCATTCATTCCATAAAGATTAGCGGTTTGAACGGTCAATGTGATTACTACAGGCTTTGCCATGATTACTATATTTAAAGGTTAATAAATTCTGATTCAGAAAACTATTAATTTAAAAATGGCTGGGGAAACCAAAGAATCGATATTTTGAGGTAACAATCTAATTATAAGGTAAATATAATATTTATTTTTTAAAATAAAGTAGTATATTTAAAGGATTTTAATCCAAATTCATTCTTATGAATATTGACCACCAACCCATTGACTGGAAAGAAATATTTCATCCAAAAAATATAATTCTAAATTTAGTGGGCGTAGTATTCATTACATTGGCACTAAAGGGATTTATGATACCCAATAAATTTTTGGATGGCGGTATTATAGGGATTTCGATACTTGTACATGAAATTACCCATCTGCCATTTGGAATTCTTGTCTTGGGTTTAAACATACCGTTTTTGTTTTTAGGAAAAAGATTATTGGGAAAAACATTTGCATTACAAAGCTTGATGACTTTTTTATTACTAGCCGCCAGTATGACTTTTATTCATATTGAAGCAGTTACCACAGACAGACTTTTAATTGCTTTATTCGGCGGTTGTCTTATTGGTATCGGGATGGGTTTGTGCATTCGGAGTGGCTCCACTGCTGATGGTGTAGAAATTTTGGCTTTATTAACTACCCGAAAAATCGGGCTCAATGTATCCGAAGTTATCTTTGGGATGAATACTTTGTTGTTTTTGGCAGCAGCCTGGTCTTTTGGTATTGGCACAGCATTGTACTCAATTGTCACTTATTTTTCGGCCATAAAATCCCTCGATTATATAACGCACGGCTTAGAACAATACACTTCCCTACACATCATTTCTTCCAAAAGTGAAATTATTAAATCTTTGATTGTGAAAAAATTCGGGAAAGGAATTACAATAATTAAAGGGGAACGGGGTTATTTACCTGATACTTTCGATTTAAAAACAGATTGTGACATCATCATCACTGTAGTAACGCGACTCGAATTGCTTAGAATCAAAGATGAGATACGAAAATTAGACCCCAATGCTTTTATGTTTATTCAATACATCAAAGAAGCCAGCGGCGGAATTTTAAGAAACAAACAAAAACACTAGTATCGAAAATCCATGAAATGAAAATCTCACAGAGATGCTTTCAGGACCTATACCCTATTTTTAAATTTAATTGTGCTGTAAATATGAAAAACTGGAATCTTTTGTATACCAATGTCATGGATTGTTTAAAAACACAATTGTCTCCTTTTCTCATTTATCACCATTGGAAACACACGCAACATGTGCTGGAAGCAGCGGAATATATTGCGCAACAAGAAAATACAACTGAGGAAGATATAGTGCTTGTTAAAACGGCGGCATTATTTCATGATGCCGGATTTATCAACGGAATTAATGAGGGGCATGAAGAAGAAAGCATTCGGTTTGCTGGAAAAAAGTTACCGGATTTTGGATATACCGAAAAAGAAATTGAAATCATTGCCGGCATGATACGAGCCACAATAATTCCGCAACAACCAAAAACCAAATTAGAATGCATCCTTGCAGATGCCGATGTCGAATATTTGGGCACCAATCATTTTGAGCGCATCGGAAATAAACTCTATTTGGAATTGAAACATTATAATCCAAATCTCAGCTTGGAAGAATGGAACGACATGCAAATTAATTTTCTCCAATCGCACTTTTATCATACCGACTATTGCATACGAAATAGAACTGCCGTAAAAGAAAAGAATCTTACAGAACTGATTGAAAGGAAAAAATTAGAAAAGGGATAAAAATTGCCTTAGTTGATATTCCTAAATGAATGGCTTTAATTTTATTTTAAATGCAGGTCTAAAAATAATTCTGAACGAATAGTATCATTGCACGATGAAGTTTTTACTGTCAAAATAGTCCTAATATTTGCTTAAAAACTTACGATTAGTTAGATTTGAATGCAATACTTAATTCGCATTAACTCCCGAAACTAATTTAGCAGTTATCACATGAAAAAAATATTCCTTTTTGTCTTACTCTACAGTTTTTCTTTTACCCAAGCACAACAAAATTTAGTGAAATATGTTAAGCCAATCATTGGTACCGAAAAAATGGGGCATACTTATCCTGGTGCAACAGTTCCTTTTGGAGCAGTGCAACTAAGCCCGGAAACGGATACTATTTCATACGAACTTAATGGGAAATACAACGGAGACGTTTATAAATATTGCGCCGGTTACAAATATGAAGACAAGACTATTGTCGGTTTCAGCCACACGCATTTAAGCGGAACAGGACACTCTGATCTTGGGGATTTTCTAATTATGCCAACACAAGGAAAATTGCAGTTGAATCCCGGAACCGCTGCAAACCCAAAAAGTGGATTTCGCTCCGCGTTTTCTCATGCTAACGAAAAAGTCGAAGCCGGCTATTATAAAGTCAAACTGGATGATGAAGGTATTTTAGCCGAAATGACTGCTACAACTCGAGTTGGTATGCATCAATATACTTTTCCAAAATCGGACGAAAGTCATATCATTTTAGACTTAATGGCCGGAATTTATAATTACGATCAAAAAGATGTTTGGACGTATGTAAGAGTTATTAATGACACTTTGATTACCGGTTACAGACAAACGAATGGCTGGGCAAGAACCCGAACGGTTTATTTTGCGATGTCATTTTCGAAACCTTTTAAAGAATATGGTCAAAAAAATTATGATACTAAACAGCCGTATAGAGGATTTTGGGGCAAGTTCGACCAAACCAAAAATTTCCCTGAAATAGCCGGAAAAAAAATACGAATGTATTTTGATTTCAAAACAGAAGAATCCGAAAAAATAAAAATAAAATTCGCTTTATCCTCGGTTAGCCAAGAAAACGCCTTGCAAAATATGCAGGCAGAGATTAAAGATTGGGATTTTGAAAAAGTAAAAGACCAGGCACAAGCAATTTGGAACAAAGAATTAAATAAAATCAATATCACTGCATCAGAAGATACCAAAGTGAATTTTTACACCGCCATGTATCATACTTTCATAAATCCAACAACTTACACGGACGTAAACGGACAATACAAAGGACTGGATCAAGGAACTCACCAAGCAGACGGTTTTACCAATTACAGTACTTTTTCACTTTGGGATACCTATCGGGCATTGCATCCTTTTTTCAATATAATCCAACCTTCACGTAACAATGATATGGTAAAATCCATGCTGGCACATTACAATCAAAGTGCCTTGCACATGTTACCCATTTGGTCTCATTATTCCAATGATAACTGGTGTATGAGTGGCTATCATAGTGTTTCTGTAATTGCGGATGCCATTATAAAAGGAACTTACAATGGAGATGAAAACCAAGCTTTGGAAGCCTGTATCACTACTGCAAACCACCGCAATTATGAAGGCATAGGCAGCTATATTGATTTGGGTTACATTCCTGCCGAAAAAAGTGGCATCTCTGTTTCAAACACATTAGAATATGCATATGATGATTGGTGTATTGCACAAATCGCTAAGAAACTGAACCGAACTGATGTATACAATGAATTTATAAAACACTCCGGAAATTGGAAAAACAATTTTGATAAAACAACTGGTTTTATGCGTCCAAAATTAGCTGACGGTACCTTCAAAAAAGAATTTGACGCTTTGAGCACCCACGGTCAAGGTTTTATAGAAGGCAATAGCTGGAACTACAGCTTTTTTGTACCGCAGGATCCAACTCAATTAGTCACTCAAATGGGTGGCAAAAAATCTTTTGCATCGCGATTGGATACCCTGTTTTCAATGTATTTACCAGATTCCTTTTTTGCAGAAACCGAAGATATTACCCGAGAAGGAATTATAGGCGGTTACGTTCATGGCAATGAACCTGCGCATCATGTGGCTTATTTTTACAATTGGACGGACGAACCTTGGAAAACACAATCCCAAGTGCGTAAAATTTTGAACATGCAGTACAAACCTACTCCCGATGGTTTAGGAGGAAACGATGATTGCGGACAAATGAGTGCTTGGTATATTTTCTCTTCACTGGGATTCTATCCTGTAGCGCCGGGATCTGATGAATACAGTTTAGGCTCGCCACTGGTAAATAATGCAACCCTGACTTTAGAAAATGGAAAAACATTTACTGTGGAAGCGATGAACCAAAGTGATAAAAATGTTTATGTGAAAAAAGTGCTGTTGAACGGAAAACCATTAAACAGTTTATTTATCAAACATGCTGACATTACCGACGGTTCAAAAATCACTTTTTATATGAGTCCAAAGCCAACAAAAAAATAAAGCTAATGGCACCGAATCCAAAAAAAACTATTTGTTGAAAAACCAAAACTATACGAAATGACAAAATTAGTTACCGTGTTTATAATCCCATTAATTCTATTTGTGGTCACTGCAAATGCACAAAATAAAGTTGAAAAAATAACCGCCAAAGACGGAATCCATTATATTACCACAAACATTGATTATCCTATAACGGGAACCTATCTTTTTGAAGGCCTTACAGAACCTATCGTACAATTAGACCCCGATGGAACCGGTATTTTTCAGGTATTGGACTTATCAAAAACCACTATCCTTTGGGGAATGGAATGTTTTGAAAATGGCACTCCAAAATACCAGAAAGGATTTAACTATGCGGTATACACGCTTTGGTACAAAAACAAAGACACAAGTTCAGAAATGGAAACCTCAGAAGATTGGACAAATGCCCATTTTTCTATCCATTTTCAAAAAAAGAAAATGTTCATCTTAGGAGACAGAAGCAAAGATTATGTAGAGTAATCTATTAATCCAAAATTCATATGGGATGAACATTTTAGCTTAAAATCAGTCTCTTAAACTTCATTTCAAGAAAACGTTTTCGTAAAATGGAATAATTCTGGTTTAATTTTCTATTTAATTTTTGAAAATTAATAATTATTATTAATTTTTATTTAATTTGCGAGTCAATTCAACATTCGAATAATGACTTCTATAACCAGACTTTTTGATTTTCCCTATTATCAACAAGATAAATATACTTCAATTCCAGATGCTTTAACAACTAAGCAAAATGGAGTTTGGATAAAAACTTCTACTCAAGAATACATCGCTAAAGCCAATGCTGTTTCGAGGGCGCTCTTGAAAATGAACGTTCAAAAAGACGATAAAATTGCCATTATTTCTACTAATAATAGAACCGAATGGAATATTATGGATATTGGTGTGTTGCAAACCGGCGCGCAAACCGTTCCAATTTACCCAACAATTTCCGAAGATGATTATGAATATATCCTGAATCATTCCGGTGCCATATATTGTTTTGTGTCGGATGCCGAAGTACTACGCAAAGTAAATTTGATTCGAAATAAAATTCCGAATGTAAAAGAAGTCTATTCGTTCAACGAAATTGAAGGTTGCAAAAACTGGAATGAATTATTGATTCATGGTGTAGACACAGGCAATCAAAGTGAAGTTGAAGACCGTAAAAACAATGTAAAAACAGAAGATTTAGCTACTATAATTTATACTTCGGGAACCACCGGAAAACCGAAAGGAGTTATGCTTTCGCATAAAAACATTGTCTCAAATGTGCTGGACAGTGCTTCCAGAATTCCTTTTGAAGCAGGAAAAAGCCGTGCATTGAGTTTCCTTCCTATTTGCCATATTTTCGAAAGAATGATTTTGTATTTATACCAATATTACGGAGTTTCGGTATATTTTGGGGAATCAATTGATAAAATTAGTGATAATCTAAAAGAAGTAAGACCAACAGTAATTACTGCCGTTCCAAGACTTTTAGAGAAAGTATATGATAAAATTTATGCCAAAGGAACGGAGTTAACCGGTATCAAAAAGAAACTATTCTTTTGGGCGATTGATTTAGGATTAGTCTATGAGCCTTATGGCAAAAATGGATTTTGGTATGAGTTCCAACTCAAAATTGCCCGCAAACTTATTTTCAGTAAATGGAAAGAAGGTTTGGGTGGAAACCTTGATTTGATGGTTTCCGGAAGTGCCGCTTTACAACCTAGATTAGCCAGAGTTTTTGCCGCAGCAGAAATTCCGGTAATGGAAGGCTATGGTTTAACCGAAACGTCACCTGTAATCTCTGTTAATGATATGAGAAATTACGGTTTCAAAGTAGGAACTGTGGGTAAAGTAATTGATAATGTAGAAGTGCTGATTGCGGAAGACGGTGAAATTCTTTGTAAAGGACCAAACGTAATGATGGGCTATTACAAAGATGAAAAACTGACCAATGAAGTAATTACTGACGGTTATTTTCATACTGGCGATATCGGAATTTTTGACGAAGAAGGATTCTTGAAAATTACGGACCGTAAAAAAGAAATGTTCAAAACCTCCGGAGGAAAATACATTGCGCCACAATTAATTGAAAATACGATGAAACAATCTCGTTTCATTGAACAAATAATGGTAATTGGTGACGGACAAAAAATGCCGGCAGCTTTCATTCAACCAAGTTTTGATTTTATAAAAGAATGGGGCGTTATCCATGGAATTGATGTTGGAAAAAGCAATGAAGAAATCGTCTCAAACGAGAAAGTTATTGCTCGAATTCAAGAAGAAATTGACAGCTTAAATGAAAAATTTGGAAATTGGGAGAAAATAAAACGTTTTGAATTGACACCGGATATTTGGTCTATTGAAGGCGGACAGCTTACTCCTACTCTAAAACTAAAACGAAAAATAGTGATGGAGAAATACATTGATTTATTCCATAAAATCTACA
Organism: Flavobacterium sp. 120; assembly: GCF_003633605.1. Classification (NCBI taxonomy): domain Bacteria; kingdom Pseudomonadati; phylum Bacteroidota; class Flavobacteriia; order Flavobacteriales; family Flavobacteriaceae; genus Flavobacterium; species Flavobacterium sp. 120. The sequence goes on from NZ_RBKZ01000001.1 coordinate 2,267,525, forward strand.
ACTAGCCTTTGATAAAAACCGCTCCATTATGAAACTAAAAGTCTTAATTTGCTCCGTTATAAGTGTGTTCTTTTTTTCTAATTGTCAAGAAAAACCAAAAGAAGATTCCATAAAAGCAAATTATTTAGACTTTTCCAAACGGGACGACCAGCTGACTGGCGGTATCAAAATGATTCCGATTAAAACACCAAAAGGCACCTTTAACGTTTGGACAAAACGAGTAGGCAACAATCCAAAAATAAAAGTGTTGCTCTTACACGGTGGGCCGGGACTGACGCATGAATTATACGAATCTTTTGACGGCTATTTCCCTAACGAAAGCATTGAATACATCTATTATGACCAGTTGGGTTCGTATTACAGCGACCAACCCAATGACAATAGTTTGTGGACCAATGAACGTTTTGTGGAGGAAGTGGAGCAAGTACGTATCGCATTAGGCTTAGACAGTTCTAACTTTTACCTGATGGGACAATCTTGGGGCGGAATCCTAGCAATGGAATACGCTTTGAAATACCAAAAAAACCTGAAAGGCTTAATTATCTCCAATATGATGGCGAGTGCAGCAGAATATAACGCTTACGCAAAAGACGTGCTGGCACCGCAAATGGACCCTAAAATCCTAAAACAATTGCAGGATATTGAGAACAATAATGATTTTGATAATCCAAAATACAGTGAATTACTTTTCAAACATTACTACACTGAACATATTTTGAGAATGCCACTGGAGAAATGGCCGGAATCCATCAACAGATGTTTCAAGCACATTAACCCAAATGTATATGTGTATATGCAAGGCCATAGTGAATTTGGCATCACCGGAAACGCTACACTTAAAAATTGGGATGTCAAAGCCAGACTAAAAACCCTGACGGTTCCTACCTTGAGTATTGGTTCAAAATACGACACGATGGATCCCGAACACATGAAATGGATTGCCAACGAAGTTCAAAACGGGCATTTCTTGTTTTGCCCTAACGGAAGTCATCTTTCGCAATACGATGACCCAAAAACTTATTTTCCAGGTGTAATCAAGTTCTTGAAAGATGTGGATAGCGGGGAGTTTAAAAAAGGATAGACTTTATTCAAAATAATACAAACTCATCAATTGCTGATGAGTTTTTTTTTAAAATCTAAAACAAAAATACAACCAGTCATTTCATATTCAATTGTTTTTTAACACTTTATCTGTTGTTTTGTTATTTTTTAATACCTTTATTGTATTAACCAATAAAACCAAACATTATGAATGTAAAAAACTTTTTAGTTTCGGGCATTGTAGGTGGTATCGTCGAATTTCTATTAGGATGGTTGTTTTACGGAATTCTATTTAAAAACTCATTCCCTACTAATGGAAATGAAAACATGCTATTCATATTTTTAGGATGCATGACTTTTGGATTTTTCGTCTCTTACATTTTTACGAAATGGGCAGGAATTTCGAATGTAGCGACAGGTTTAAAAGCCGGAGCCGTTATTGGGTTATTCATGTCCCTATACAGTAATTTCTTTATGAATTCTATGACAGCTGAAATCAATTATCAAACTATGGGGTTAGATGTTGCAATCACTGTTGTTATGGCCGCATTAGTAGGCGCAGTAATTGCTCTGGTTAATGGGAAACTAAAATAAAATATAAAAACACACCAGTAAACTCCTCATTTTATGAGGAGTTTTTTAGTTTAAATAAAAAATCACAAAAAAAAATTTCAATATATTATGCATGCATAGTATTTTTTTTATTATATTTGAAATCGATATAGTTACTTATGAAAGATAAAACAATAGATTATATTTTACGTGCCACCTGGCAAGCAGTAGCCAGAATGTATAACGAAGAAGCTTCTAAATATGATGCGAGCATGGCCACAGGTTTTGCTTTGTTGAGTATTGACAAAGAAGGTGGGACGCCATCCACTTCTTTGGGGCCAAAAATGGGAATGGAAGCCACCAGCTTGACCAGAACCTTAAAATCTATGGAGGAAAAAGGATTAATCATCCGAAAGAAAAATCCTGAAGATGGCCGTGGCGTATTGATTTACCTGACTGATTTTGGTAAAGAAAAAAGAGAATTATCTAAGAATACGGTGCTGAAATTCAATGAAACCGTAAAACAACACATCTCTGAGGAGAAGCTGCAACATTTTATTGAAGTGGCCGAAACCATCAACGAATTAATTCTAGACAAAAATATATTTAATCACACGAACGCCAGCGAACTGGCGGAGCAAACTGAAAAAACAAATACAAACGAAGTATGAAGCGCACAATTAAAAAAGTTGCAGTAATAGGATCCGGAATTATGGGTTCAGGAATTGCCTGCCATTTTGCCAACATTGGAGTTGAAGTGTTACTGTTGGACATTGTTCCAAGAGAACTTACTGAAGCAGAAGCTAAAAAAGGCCTCACTTTAGAAAGCAAAATTGTAAGAAACCGATTGGTGAACGAGCATTTGGTCAATTCATTAAAATCGAAACCATCCCCTATTTACAATCAGAAATTTGCCAGCAGAATCACTACGGGAAATACTACTGATGATATGGCAAAAATTGCCAATGTAGATTGGATTATTGAAGTTGTGGTGGAACGTTTGGACATCAAAAAAATGGTTTTTGAGCAAATTGAAAAATTTAGAAAACCGGGAACTTTGGTAACTTCAAACACATCGGGAATTCCGATTCACTTTATGAGTGAAGGACGAAGCGACGATTTCCAAAAGCATTTCTGTGGAACTCACTTTTTTAACCCTGCGCGTTATTTAAAATTATTCGAAATCATTCCTGGTCCACAAACAGCAACTGAAGTTTTGGATTTCCTTACTGATTATGGTTCTAAGTTTTTGGGTAAAACTTCGGTCGTTGCCAAAGATACTCCCGCATTTATTGGAAACCGAATCGGGATTTACGGAATTCAAAGTTTGTTTCATTTGGTAAAAGAAATGGGATTGACAATTGAAGAAGTGGATAAATTGACCGGTCCGGTTATTGGAAGACCAAAATCAGCGACTTTCAGAACAGTTGACGTTGTTGGATTAGATACTTTAGTACACGTTGCCAATGGAATCTATGAAAACTGCCCAAATGACGAGCAACACGAGTTGTTTAAACTTCCGGAATTCGTCAACAAAATGATGGAAAACAAATGGTTGGGAAGTAAAACTGGTCAAGGATTTTATAAAAAAGTAGACAAAGATATTTTGTCTTTGGACTTAGATACTTTAGAATACCGTCCGGCTAAAAGAGCTTCTTTTGCAACTTTGGAATTGACAAAAACGATTGATAAACCAATTGACCGTTTTAAAGTTTTGGTAAAAGGAAAAGACAAAGCAGGAGAATTCTACAGAAAAAGCTTTGCAGGAATGTTTGCTTACGTTTCAAACAGAATTCCTGAAATCTCAGACGAATTATACAAGATTGACGATGCTATGAAAGCCGGTTTCGGATGGGAAAATGGTCCTTTCGAAATTTGGGATGCCATTGGTGTTGCAAAAGGAATTGAAATCATGAAAGCGGAAGGTCTTGAACCAGCTGCTTGGGTAACTGATATGTTGGCTTCTGGAAGTTCTAGTTTTTATACTATTAAAGAAGGAGCAACTTTTTTCTACAATATTCCAACAAAATCACAAACTAAAGTTCCGGGTCAGGATGCCTTTATTATCCTGAACAACATTCGCGAAAGCAAAAAAGTATGGAGCAATAGCGGTGCGATTATACAAGATTTAGGAGACGGAATTTTGAATTTAGAATTCCAATCTAAAATGAATACGATTGGTGGTGATGTTTTGGCCGCTATCAATAAAGCGATTGATTTATCTGAAAAAGAATACCAAGGCCTAGTTATTGGAAATCAAGCAGCGAATTTCTCTGTTGGGGCCAATATCGGAATGATTTTCATGATGGCAGTCGAACAAGAATATGATGAGTTGAATATGGCCATCAAAATGTTCCAAGACACGATGATGCGTGTACGTTACTCTGGAATTCCAGTAGTCGTTGCGCCACACGGAATGACTTTTGGCGGTGGTTGCGAAATGAGTTTGCATGCCGACAAAGTTGTTGCTGCAGCAGAAACGTATATGGGATTAGTGGAATTTGGTGTTGGAGTAATTCCTGGCGGTGGCGGATCGAAAGAAATGGCATTGCGTGCAGCGGATTTATTCCATAAAAATGATGTGGAGTTGAACGTATTGCAAGAATATTTCTTGACTATTGCTATGGCAAAAGTATCTACTTCTGGTTATGAAGCTTTTGATACCGGACTTTTACAACACGGAAAAGATATTATTGTAGTGAACAAAGACCGTCAAATTGCGGAAGCGAAGAAACACGCTTTACTAATGGCCGAAGCCGGTTACACACAACCGATTCGCAGAAGCGATGTGAAAGTTCTTGGAAAACAAGCTCTTGGAATGTTCTTAGTAGGAACGGACCAAATGGAAGCCGGAAAATACATCTCTGAACACGACAAAAAAATCGCTAACAAACTAGCGTATGTTATGGCTGGTGGTGATTTATCAGAACCAACTTTAGTAACCGAACAATATTTATTGGATTTGGAACGTGAAGCTTTCTTATCGCTTTGTACCGAAAGAAAAACATTGGAGAGAATCCAATTTATGTTAACCAAAGGGAAACCTCTAAGAAATTAATTTTTAATTATAAATTATGAATTATAAATTATGAATGAGCTTCATTTAAAATTTACAATTCAAAATTCAAAATAATAGTCATGAAAACAGCCTATATAGTTAAAGCATACAGAACCGCCGTGGGGAAAGCCCCAAAAGGTGTGTTCAGATTTAAACGTCCTGATGAATTGGCAGCAGAAACGATTCAATTTATGATGAATGAGTTGCCTGATTTCGACAAAAAACGTATTGATGACGTGATGGTAGGAAATGCGATGCCGGAAGCGGAACAAGGGTTAAACGTGGGACGATTAATCTCTTTGATGGGATTGAAAATCGAAGATGTTCCGGGTGTAACCGTAAACCGTTATTGCGCGTCAGGATTAGAAACAATTGGTATGGCAACAGCCAAAATCCAGTCTGGAATGGCGGATTGTATCATCGCTGGTGGTGCCGAAAGCATGAGTTTTATTCCGATGGGAGGTTACAAACCAACTCCGGATTATGCTGTTGCAAAAGCGGGAAACGAAGATTACTATTGGGGAATGGGACTAACTGCTGAAGCAGTTGCCAAACAATTCAATGTATCTCGTGCCGACCAAGATGAGTTTGCTTATAACTCACACATGAAAGCCCTTAAAGCGCAAGCCGAAGGTAAGTTTGACAAACAAATTGTTCCTATTACCGTAGAACAAACGTTTATCAATGAAAATGGTAAAAAAGAAACAAAATCATACGTAGTAAATAAAGATGAAGGACCTAGAGCAGGAACTTCTGTAGAAGCTTTAGCAGGTTTAAGGCCGGTTTTTGAAGCGAATGGAAGTGTAACTGCAGGAAACTCTTCTCAAATGAGTGATGGAGCAGCTTTTGTTCTAATCATGAGTGAAGAAATGGTAAAAGAATTGAACCTTACTCCTATCGCTCGTTTGGTAAACTTCGCTTCGGCAGGAGTTGAACCAAGAATCATGGGAATTGGACCAGTAAAAGCAATTCCAAAAGCATTGAAACAAGCTGGTTTAACATTGAATGATATTGATTTAATAGAACTTAACGAAGCTTTTGCGTCACAAGCATTGGCAGTTACGCGCGAATTAAACCTAAATCCGGATATCATCAATGTCAATGGTGGAGCGATTGCATTAGGTCACCCACTGGGTTGTACCGGAGCAAAATTGTCTGTTCAACTATTTGACGAAATGGAACGCAGAGGAAGCAAATACGGAATTGTAAGCATGTGTGTGGGAACTGGACAAGGAAGTGCAGGGATTTACGAGTTGCTTTAGAATTATTTAAAAAAGGAAGAAAGAAACAAGAAGCAAGATTTTAAGATATAATTTTAGTAGGAATTAGAATTAAAAAAGGCAAATGAGACACAATTTCAAGAACTTGAAGATTTGGAATTTAGCAATGGATATCACGAATGATATTTATAAACTTACTTCTATATTTCCAAAATCTGAAATATATGGTCTAGTTAGTCAAATGAATAGATGTTCAGTTTCAATGCCATCAAATATTGCAGAAGGTTCGAATAGAGGGGATAAACATTTTCAGCATTATTTAAATATCAGTTTAGGTTCATCATTTGAATTACAAACTCAATTGCTAATTGCTAGTCAAAATGATTATTTATCGAAAGAAAAAACAGACGAAATAGAAAATAAAATAATTGAATTTCAAAAGATGACAACAGGTTTCATAAATAAGTTAGACAATAATCTTTCTTCTTGATTCTTTCATCTTTTATCTAAAAACAAAAAAAATGAGCGACAAAACTAGAGGAGGTCAATTCCTGGTAAAAGAAACAAAATGCGAAGATATCTTCACTCCAGAAGATTTTTCGGAAGAGCAATTAATGATGCGTGACTCTGTAAAAGAGTTTGTGGACAAAGAAATTTGGCCAAATAAAAATCGTTTTGAAAGTAAAGATTATGCATTTACAGAGGAAAGTATGCGTAAAGCTGGTGAACTTGGACTTCTTGGAGTTGCAGTTCCTGAAGCTTACGGTGGATTAGGAATGGGATTTGTTTCCACAATGCTTGTTTGTGATTATATTTCGGGAGCAACGGGATCCTTCTCAACTGCTTTTGGAGCACATACCGGAATTGGAACAATGCCAATCACTTTGTACGGAACAGAAGAACAAAAACAAAAATACGTTCCTAAATTAGCTTCTGGCGAATGGTTTGGTGCCTATTGTTTGACAGAACCAGGCGCAGGATCTGATGCTAATTCTGGAAAAACAAAAGCAGTTTTATCTGAAGATGGAACGCATTATAAAATCACAGGACAAAAAATGTGGATTTCGAATGCAGGATTTTGCTCTGTATTTATCGTTTTTGCACGTATTGGTGATGATAAAAATATTACTGGTTTCATCTTAGAAAACACCGCTAATAACGGAATTTCTATGGGCGAAGAAGAGCATAAATTAGGGATTCGTGCATCTTCTACGCGTCAGGTTTTCTTCAGTGAAACGAAAGTTCCTGTTGAAAACATGCTTTCTGAAAGAGGAAACGGTTTCAAAATTGCAATGAATGCTTTGAACGTAGGTCGTATCAAATTGGCAGCAGCTTGCTTAGACGCTCAAAGAAGAGTGATTGCAAGTTCTGTACAATATGCTAATGAAAGAATCCAATTCAACACTCCAATTGCTCAGTTTGGTGCTATTCGTGCAAAATTAGCAGAAATGGCAACAAGCTGTTATGCAGGAGAAAGTGCTTCATACAGAGCTGCAAAAGATATTGAAGATAGAATCATAGCTCGCGAAGGAGAAGGATCTTCTCATCAAGAAGCAGAACTAAAAGGAGTTGAAGAATATGCTATTGAATGTTCTATCCTTAAAGTGGCAGTTTCTGAAGACATTCAAAACTGTGCTGATGAAGGAATTCAAATCTTTGGTGGAATGGGATTCTCTGAAGACACACCGATGGAAAGTGCTTGGAGAGATGCCAGAATTGCTCGTATTTACGAAGGAACAAATGAAATCAATAGAATGCTTTCTGTAGGAATGTTGATTAAAAAAGCAATGAAAGGACATGTTGATTTACTTGGACCTGCATCAAAAGTACAAGAAGAATTAATGGGAATTCCATCATTTGAAACTCCTGATTATTCTGAGTTATTTGCAGAAGAAAAAGAAATGATTGGCAAATTGAAAAAAGCATTCTTAATGGTTGCTGGTGGTGCTGTTCAAAAATACGGTCCGGATTTAGATTCACACCAACAATTATTGATGGCAGCTTCTGATATTTTGATTGAAATCTATATGGCTGAAAGTACTATTCTTAGAACCGAAAAATTAGCCAAAAAAGAAGGCGAAGCCAAAGTGCAAGAGCAAATTGCAATGGCAAAATTATACTTATACAAAGCGGTAGATATCGTTACTCAAAAAGGAAAAGAAAGTGTAATCTCTTTTGCTGAAGGTGATGAACAACGCATGATGTTAATGGGATTACGTCGTTTTACAAAATACACAAACATGCCAAATATTGTAGGATTAAGAGAAATAATCACTTCAAAATTAGTGGCTGAAAATGAATATTGTTTTTAATTAGAAGATAGTTTTTAGTAATTTTATTTGTTAAAAAAACCGCCTTGTTCCTGAAAACAAGACGGTTTTTTTTTATTTCTTCCGTAGTTAAACTACTTCGCTTCTATTTTCTCAATTGCTGTAATATCGCCATTATATGAAATCGTACTACGGTTATTGGAACTAATGGAAAGTGTTGCACTGCCCTCAAAGAAAACAGAAAGCAACAACGTATAGGTATCCTTCTCTCCTCTGACAACTACTTTTATCTGATAGGATTTTTTACCTTTCTCGACGCTAAATTCTTTAGGCGTTCCTTCAAAATGTAATCCTACATCACTTCCATAACCAACTCCACTAAATGCTCTGCCAAAAAAAGGCATTTCGCTCTTAATATTATCAGGACGAAATTGTACATAATTAGGATTCGTAGTCAAATCCATCGTTCTAAACCCCTGAGGCAAAGCTGTTCTCCCAACAAAAATAAACTCTTTAGAATCAACCAAAGCCGCTGTTTGTTTTTGCTTCTCTATTTTGCGCTCTTCTCTTAATTGTTTCTTACTTTTTTCCTGGCAGTAACCAGCAGCCATTATAAGTGACAGAAAAATCACTGAAATTGTTCGTTTTATTTTCATGACATTCATTTTTAATGTTTTGACAGTAATGTTTCAAAAACCAATATTAAATATATGCTAATAGGTTCTGAAAAGCAGGTTAAACTAAAACTCTGAATTTATTTTTTCTCAAAACGCATCATAGCGATATCGCCCATGATAAAATTTAAAGTTTTTCCATCTTCTGAAATGGAGTAAGAATCAATTTTCTCTAAAGTTGATAAGTACACACTTTCACCTTGACCATCAAGACACATCATTCTGGTTACCGCCATTGGCTCTTTGAAACTGATTGTATTTCCATTAACACTTAATATTCCCGTGTAATTGTTACAACTGGTATTTCCTGAAAAACGATTTTCTTTCAAGTCAAAGATAATAGTTGGTTTTTTATTTGGGTACAATCCATTAAAAGCTATTCTTGCTCCTGTAACATAATTCAATTCCCAAGTTCCTTCAAGTGAAGCTGTTTTACCTGTGATTGTTTTAACCGAATTGCAAGAAATAAATGCTAAACATATAACCGTAAGCGACAGAATTATTTTTCTCATGTGATCCATTTTTGATTTTTATATTTTTTTCTATAGTTCAAAAACATTGCCAATGTGTCGTTTTTTTATAAAAAAATACAAAAAAAGAGTCTTACAAAACTATCTTTTAAATCCTTCAAACCTTAAAATCAGAAATATAAATTTAACTCTTTTTCACCTCCACAACTTCTACCTTAATTGCGACAGCATACCCATTCGGAATAATTTTATTTCCATGCGCATTAGCATATACTTTAGTGAATTCAGCACCAAAATATAGGATTATTGCCGAATAATACACCCAAATTAAAATGATGATAATGGAACCCGCTGCTCCGTAAACAGTTGCAACAGTTGAACTTCCTAAATAAAACCCAATGGCAAACTTACCAAACATAAAGAAAAACGAAGTGAAACTGGAACCTATCAAAGCATCTTTCCAGTCTATATTTCCATCAGGCAGCGTTTTGAAAATAATTGAAAACAAAATTGTAGTTGTTGCAAATAAAATTAATACATTGAAAATATAAAATATATAAACCGTAGTATCAGGAAAGTAAACAAGTAATCGCGTGTTTATAACATCCATGACGGTATTAACCATCAAACTCACCATCAGTAAAAAACCAACAGAAGCAATCATCGAAAATGACATTAGCCTATTTTTAATAAATTTCATGACTCCTTTATTGGGCTTTGCTTTTAAACCCCAGATAAAGTTGATGGAACTTTGTATTTCGGCAAACACACCCGATGCACCTATAAGTAACATAATCCCTCCAAAAACAGCTGCAAATGTATTGCTATCCGACAATTCAATATTCTTAATTGTTTCTTGAATTTGGATTGCAGCTTCATTCCCAACCATCCCATTAATTTGCCCAAAGAATCTTCCTGTGACCGCTTCTCTTCCAAAGAAAAAGCTGAAAATTGACAAAATAATAATTAACAATGGAGGCAACGAAAAAATCGTATAATAGGACAATGAGGCACTTAATTTTATGGCATTGTCATCATCAAATTCCTGATAGGTACGCTTCAGTAAACTCCAACTTGTCAAGGCTATTTCTTTATGTTTCATTTTTATATTTTTATATTCTTTCAAACGAAAAAATTTAGATATTCTGATTTTCATTTATTTACAAAAAACAGAATCCCTTTTTAAGGCTATCCGATTTGAGTGTGTTCCCAAAATTACAAAGATATTTTATATAAATCTGAAATGATATTTACATAATTCCTATACATTTAAGGTGTTTCAAATATGTTGTAAACAAAAAACTAACCAAATTTTAAGTCTTTATTAACCCATCCCTATGTTTTAATGTTTAAATTTATGTCCTACTTTAATAACCTTTTTAGGATAAATTTTCAACCTATGGAAAATAATAATACACGAAGAAATTTTTTAAAACAAACAGCAATACTTTCGACAGGAACAATCATTGGTTCTAGCTTATTTAATACTGCTTTTGCATCTGAAAACCCTTTAAAATCAGAAAATCAAATATCGGAATTAGACACTCTGGATTTTCAAGGAAACTATAGCCTTCCAAAATTACCTTACGCTTACGATGCTTTAGAGCCTCATATTGATAAAATGACCATGGAGATTCACTACAGCAAACACCATCAAGCTTATGTGACAAACTTGAACAAGGCGATTGAAACTTTGGATAAAAACTTAGTTGAACAATCTAAATCTCTGGAAAGCATATTCGGAAAAATGTCGAAATTTCCAGAAGCGATTCGCAATAATGGTGGAGGACATTACAATCACAGTTTGTTTTGGAGTTTAATGAAACCAAATGGCGGTGGTACTCCAAAAGGGAAATTAGGCGACGCTATAACTGCTACTTTTGGTTCTTTTGATGAATTTAAAAAACAATTCAGTGATGCTTCCATGAAACGATTTGGTTCCGGTTGGGCATGGCTGGTAGTTCAAGATGGCAAATTAGTTATCGGTTCAACACCAAATCAAGACAATCCATTGATGAGTTTGCGTGGCAAAGGATTAAAAGGGAAACCTGTTTTAGCTTTAGACGTTTGGGAACATGCATATTATCTAAAAAATCAAAACCGCAGAGCTGATTATATTGCTTCTTTTTGGAATGTAGTTAATTGGGATGCCGCTGAAGCTTTATTCAATTCTTAAATACCAATAGAAGCCCTGTTTTAATACTAATTCAGGGCTTCTTATTATATAGACACCTCTTGTATCAAAATCCTATTTTTATTAATATCCATTGTCAATCATTGCAATGGAAATACGGCTTGATTATGAGTGTTTTTCATCAAAAATTATAACAATTAAATTTATCTTGTTTAAAACTAAAAAAACAATACTAATTAATTGTAGTATCTGTGTTAAACTAAAAAGCACCGTTAAAACTACCGCAAAAAAGTATAGCTTTGTACCTTCAAATTAAAGCAATGATTAACCCTTCGGCATCAGGTTGGATAGATAAATTTTTTATTGAACAAAAAATTTCAGAGAAAACGGTTTCTAAAACTACGGATACATTTTATCAAAAAGTTAGAGAAACAGGATTTATTTATGGCCATATAATCACATTTGATACCGTAAATACAATAGAAACCAAAGGTTGGTTTAAAGAAGAGATTTCTAAAGTTGCACTATTAAATACTTTATACGGTGTTTTTTGCTTGACCAATGACGAAATCAGTTCCGAGAATTTCATTAAACAAACAGTTACGTTTTACAATCAAATGAATCCACAAGGTTTCAATTTGTTTAAAAAAATACTACCAAAAAATTCCCTTTCCTTAACGCTGGAAAAAATAATTGATGAGCGTGTCCAAACGAACGATAGTATCATCAGTAAAAATTTCTCCCATCTGGTAACCAATGCGTTACTTTTTATAGATGTTTTGGCTTTTCGCCAATACTTAATACATGGCGAAATTCCGGAAAAATACCTAAAGAAGATTGAAGAGACAATTGTAAATATTGTGACACTCGCTTTAAAAATTAAATCTAAAAAATCACAATACGATGATTTATTGATAAAACTTTTTGAAGCTTCCATACGCTACAGTAAATTTTCCCGAATCTCTGTACAAAGTCTGGAAACGCTGCAATTGGATTATTTTACGAATGAATTAGAACAATATTATTTGATAGATATTGCCGGAATGGCTTTATGGAGTGATGGCAAAATAGAGAATAACGAGGCTTACTTTTTGCATTCATTGGCTGAAACAGTATCGGTTTCAGATGATTTTGTAAAGCAAAGCATAGAGAGCACTGATGCATTTATAACGAAATATAAAAAAGAAATACCGTATTTCAACTATTCAAATCCTGTCAAGCATTTTTACGATCAAACGACTCAAAGTGTTGTTACGCTCATAAGCCGTAATAAAAACAGATTGATAAAGGAAATTGTGCAAAGCAAGGAGTTAATGGTATTATTAGCCTATTCTACTCGAAGAGATTTGGACGAAAAAGAAAAGAAAAAAGTCAAAAAACAACTGTTGGAAATTTGTAAAACCGTTCCTTCGTTGACCATATTTTTACTTCCAGGAGGTAGTTTATTGTTGCCTATTTTAATCAAATTCATACCTACTCTATTGCCATCTGCTTTTAATGAAAATCTGGATCTGGATAACGAATAAAAAAAGCCGCTAAACGCGGCTTTTTTTATTAGAATTTCAATTGGTATACTTCGTCCAAATCTTTATCGGAACTGATGTTAACATCTAAATCCGTTACAAAACCGGAATTAAGTCCGTAAGCCCATCCGTGTAAGGTTAAATCCTGACCGTTCTTCCATGCGGACTGTACAATTGATGTTTTGGCTAAGTCAAAAACCTGCTCTTTTACATTTAGTTCTACAAAAGTATTAAAACGCTCCGTTTCATCTTCGATAGAATCCAAATATGATTGATGCAAACGATATACGTCTTTTATATGGCGAATCCAGTTATCAATAATTCCAATAGAATCATTCCCCATTGCTGCCTTGACACCTCCACAACCATAGTGGCCACATACCAGCACATGTTTTACTTTCAAGACATTCACGGCGTAATCCAATACGCTCAACATATTCATATCACTATGCACCACCATATTGGCAATGTTTCTATGTACAAAAACTTCACCTGGTTTTGCTCCTACGATTTCATTGGCAGGAACTCTGCTGTCTGAACAACCTATCCATAATAATGGCGGAGTTTGACCTTTGGCAAGATCTTCAAAATAATTTGGGTCGCTTGCTAAAGAAGTTTCGACCCATTTTTTATTATTCTCTAATATTTTTTTATAAAAATCGCTCATAATTATTTTGATTGTTAATCTGATTAATTTTGAATTGTTTAGATTAAACAATACAGTTCAAATATATGAAATTTAAAAAATATTAATGTCTCAATTCCGCTATTGTGAAACCTAGATTTTCATCATCTTTAATGTATTGAACATCATCATAGAAAACAACTTCACCTGTTTCTATATTGTGCATAGCTCCAATTATTCCTATCTCACCATTTTCAACCATTTGCTCCAAAATAAAACTTCTTTCAATAATGTTTTTCACACTACGCTTTACGTTAATTTGAGCAACATTCTCTACAAATGAAGGGTTTTTAGCATTTCTTTCAGTTAAAGTTTCCTTTTCTTGATAAACTGCTGGTTGAATTTTTGATAACAATTCAGTAAGATTTCCCATTTCTACATGGTCGCAAGCACCTTTTACAGCACCACATTTGCTATGTCCAAGAACAACAATAAGCTTAGAACCTGCTACTTTACAGGCAAACTCCATACTTCCCAGAATATCTGTATTTACAATATTACCAGCAATTCTTACCGAAAAAACATCACCTAAACCTTGATCAAAAATGAGTTCTGCAGAAGTTCTACTATCAATACAACTTAAAATTGTTGCAAAAGGCCATTGACCATCACGAGTATCATTAACTTGTTCGAGTAAATCTCTATGCGCTTTTAGATTATTTACAAATCTGTTATTTCCTTCTTTTAATATTTCTAAAGCCTTTCTTGGTGTAATTGCAGATTGCAATTCTTTATTTAGTGTCTTCATTTTTTAAAACTTTTATTTATTATTTATGCTCAACAAAAACGTGTTTTCCTTCCTCTCCAGTATTCTCTAACTGGTAGGCTTTTTTAAATCCTTTGAGCTTCACTTTTATATTATTATCTACTGCTCTGGTCGTTTTAAATTCATGGATTAAATCCAAAATATCATGCGCAATATAAACCGTATCTTTTGCATCAATTATTACCTTAGAATTTTCCGGAATATTGTTTAATGTCTGTTTGATTGCAGCTTTATTCAAGAAAGAAACTTCCTGAGCCAAATCAATATGAATCACATCGCCATCTGCATATTCTTCTTTTCTAAAATAGTAGGCTCTCTTCAGATTTCCTTTTAAAACAAAAATAATACTGATGAAAATCCCAAGAGCAACACCTTTCAACAAATCCAAAAATACAACCGCTAATAATGTGGCAATAAAAGGCACAAATTGATACTTTCCTTTTTCCCAAAAATGCTTGAATGTAGCTGGTTTAGCCAGTTTATAACCAACTAAGATTAAGATTGCTGCTAACGTAGCCAACGGGATTTTGTTCAAAATTACTGGAACGGCAAGTACACTCACTAATAGTAATGATCCATGGATAATAGTAGACATTTTAGATTTGGCTCCAGAATTACTGTTTGCTGAGGAACGCACAATTACAGATGTCAATGGTAAACCTCCTAAAAGTGAACTCGCCATATTACCTATTCCTTGCGCTTTCAATTCCATATTAGTATCTGTATAGCGTTTTTGAACGTCCATTCTATCAGCCGCTTCAATACTTAAAAGCGTCTCAATCGAAGCTACAATAGCAATTGTAAATGCTACAACCCAAACCTTTGGATTCGTTACTCCAGATAAATTAGGCGTTACAATAATTGCTTTAAATTCTTCAAAAGATGATGGAACCGGTAAAGAAACCAAATGCTCTTTTCCAATAGCCAAAGCACTTCCTGTACCAATGAAAATCTCATTCAAAATAACACCTAGAGCAACAGCAATTAAGGCTCCGGGAACTAATTTTAATTTTTTCAAAAATGGAACTTTATCCCAAGAAATCAAAATCGCCATAGATACCAATGTAATAACAATTGAGCCTATTTGGATGTAATCAAAAATACTAAACAGCGCAGAAAAGGTATTACTACCATCTGATTGTGAAAATGCTTGATCGCCCTCAAAATCGTTATCGTAGCCAAATGCGTGCGGCAATTGTTTCAGAATAATAATAATTCCAATACCCGCTAACATTCCTTCAATAACATTCGTTGGAAAATAATTAGAAATACTTCCTGCTTTGGCAAATCCTAAAATTAATTGTAATAGACCTGCAATAAAAACGGCAGTTAAAAAAATATCAAAAGCACCTAAATCTGTTATTGCAGTAAGGACAATTGCGGTCAGACCCGCAGCAGGTCCAGAGACACTTATGTTAGACGTACTTAAATAGCCTACTACTATTCCTCCGATAACTCCTGAAATAATTCCTGAAAATAAAGGAGCACCTGAAGCCATTGCAATACCTAAACACAATGGTAGCGCCACCAAGAAAACCACTAAACCAGATGCAAAATCAGATTTAAGGTTAGCAAAAAGATTGATTTTTTTTGTCATAATACCGAACTAAAAATTGAATACAAAGAACTTCTCCACATGCTGTATGTGAAAATTGATTTTAAAAATTAAAATCGAAAACTGTATTAAACTTCGTTGGGCGGGGGAATGAATATCGAGGAAGTGATATTATCGTGTTTCGATAAATTCTCAGATAAAATAGCGCTAGATGATAATCTCGATGAAACAACAACTTCAGTAGGAGATTCTAAATAAAAAAAGGTTTTGATTTCTTTGTGCGCATGCTCTTCTTCGGAAACACTATAGAAAATGGAAATATCTGCACTTTTCTCAATCACAGTAACTATTGTTGGAGTGATGAGAAAAGTGATAAATAGAATTAAAAATATTTTAGATATCATTTTCATTTGCGCAAAAATAGAATTAAGTTTATTAAATAAGCAATCGTTTTTCTAAATTTAAAAAAAAATTAACATTAAATAAAAGTGAAAAACACTAAATCCATTCCATTTTTTTTAAATTCTTATAAAACTACAAACTTTCTTCTAACCAAGCTTGCATCATCCAGATGGTCTTCTCTTGTTCTGATATAAAATCGCTCATCATAGAATTTGTTCCTTCATCATTTATTTCTCCTGCTTTGTTAAGAATCTCTCTTTCTATTTTTAACAAATGGGACAATGAAGTAACAATTAAATGCACTGCTTTTTCATCATTTGAAATATTTTTACCTACAACTAGCTGATTATTATTTATGTAATCCTCAAAAGTATGCAGTGGTGTTCCGCCAACAGTAAGAACTCTTTCGGCAATTAAATCAATTTTTATTTGGGCATCCGTATATAACTCTTCAAATTTTACATGTAAATCAAAAAAGCGTTTCCCTCTAATATTCCAATGAATTCCTCTTAGATTTTGATAATAAACCTGAAAATTAGACAACAAAACATTCAATTGACCAACTATCAGTTCTGATTCTTTTACCGGCAATCCTAAAATATTTGTTTTCATGTTTTTATTTTCAGTAAATTTAGATAAGAAAACATTTCTTTACACTATAAGTTAAATTGATTGTTTTTATATTTGCATCAGATATTACTATAAAAGATGACGATCACTCAATTAAAATATGTTCTTGCAGTAGCAGAACATAAAAATTTCACTCTAGCTGCCGAAAAATGTTTTGTTACTCAACCAACATTGAGCATGCAAATTCAGAAAATAGAAGAAGAATTAAGTATTCAGATATTTGACCGAACCAAAAAACCGATTCAACTTACTGATATTGGTCAAAAAATTGTAAATCAAGCAAAAAACATCGTCAATGAAGCCGATAGGATTCAAGACATAGTAGAACAACAAAAAGGATTTATCGGTGGCGAATTCAGATTGGGAATAATCCCAACCATTATGCCTACGCTATTGCCAATGTTCTTGAATAATTTTATAAAAAAATATCCTAAAGTAAAACTCATAATCGAAGAGTTGAATACGGAAGAAATTATAACAAAACTAAACAACGGTCATCTCGATGCCGCCATTGCAGCCACTCCTTTGATGGAGGAAAAAATAAAAGAAATTGTATTGTATTACGAACCATTTGTAGCGTACATACCGGAAAGCCACCATCATTTTCAGAAGGATGAAATAGAAGTTTCAGACTTAAATTTAGATGAAATCTTGCTATTACAAGACGGACACTGTTTTCGAGACGGGATTTTAAATTTATGCAAAAATGTGAGTAAAAATGAAACGAGTCGTTTTCAAATTGAAAGCGGAAGTTTTGAAACCCTTATAAAATTAGCCGACGAAGGTTTAGGGACAACGTTACTTCCCTATTTACATACCTTAGATTTGAAAGAAACCGACAAATTAAAACTACGCCATTTTAAGGAACCTAAACCTGCCAGAGAGGTCAGCCTCATCTTCCCTAAGAGCGAATTAAAAATACAGATAATTGATGCGCTTCGAAATACAATTGCAGGAGTTGTAAAAGGTGCTATAGTATTTCAAAATGTTCAAATTATAAGTTCACTACCTAAAAAATAAAAAAAGGAACCGTTTTGCGGTTCCTTTTTTTTATGAATTTACGATTAGTAAACATTGTTTTAATTCTGGTTTTCCAATTGTGAAATTTAATAACCATTCTCGCAATTGCTCCATTTCGTATGGTAATAATGTTTTGATGGCTTTTTCTAATTCTTTGCAAAAAAGCAATGGATCAAAACTCACTCTCTCCAAAATTGATTTTGTATAATCATACATGATTTTTGACATAGTAAACGTTGATTTTAGTTAGATTTGGATTCTAAAGTGTTGTAAAAATACATTATTTTTTATTACAACATAACTATTTAACGTAGTTTTAATTTTTTTATTTTTAATTCATGGATTTTGATTCAAAAAAAATAAATCACTGAAAACAAACCACTTAAACAATAAGTGTTAGCTTTTTCTAGCACGAAACATTTCTCTTTTCCCAGGCGGTCCGGCAAGTTTTTCAACGGTAAAGCCTACTTCAATCATACTCCTTTTTACAACGCCTCTAGCGGCATACGTAACCAGCACACCATTCGCTTTAAGCGCCTTAAACATCTTCTCAAAAATAGCGGTACTCCACAATTCAGGTTGCACTCTGTATCCAAAAGCATCAAAATAAATTAAATCAAATTGATCAATATCATCAATTTCTTCAAAAAGTTGTTTTCTTTTAGTCAGTGAAAAATCATCTCTCAAATCAACTTTTTCGCCCCAATTGCTTTCGTGCATTTTATCGAAAATTGCACTTTCTTGGCTAGCATTTAATTCTGAAACATAATTCATCAGTAAAACTTCGTCTACTGAAATGGGATACGCTTCTACTCCAACATAATCAATCGATTGCTGCATTTTTTTGGCCTCCAGCAAAGTGATAAAGGCATTTAAACCTGTGCCGAATCCTATTTCCAAAATAGAGACATTTCTGTTTGGAAATAATGAAAGGCCGTTTTTAATAAATACATGCTGTGCTTCCTGTATGGCACCATGTTTAGAATGATAACATTCGTCCCATTCTGCTATGTGAATGGTAGTTGAACCATCAAGTGTTTGGATTATTTCTCTTTTCAAAATCGGATTTTGAGATTATAATGGATTAAAAGCTATAATGTTTGTCCAAAATTAATCAAAATCTAATACGTTTGCCTCTGAAAAATCTATATTTATTGTATAATCAATAGAAATGGGCATGATTTTTTTGGTTTTTTTAAAATGTAAACAAATCTTAGTTAAGTGCTATAATTAATAGTTTTTTGACAAGTCTTTTGTTGATTTTTATTTAATTTTGCAAAGATTAAACTTCAACTTATAGAAATCCAGTTTTTTAAGCTCTAGTTTGTCATTTAAAAAAAATCAAAAAACAATACATTACTATGAGTACTACTCAAACTAACAAAATTGAAACAATAAAAGCGACCTCTTCAAAAATAAATGAAGTTGATTTTTCAAACTTAAGCTTTGGTTCTGTTTTTACAGATCATCTATTTGAATGTGATTATAAAAATGGGGAATGGCAGAAACCAGTCATTAAACCCTACGCACCATTTTTGTTAGACCCGTCTACAAGAGTTTTTCATTATGGTCAAGCGATTTTTGAAGGCATGAAAGCTTATAAAGATGATAATAATGACGTTTGGCTTTTTAGACCTGATGAAAACTATAAGCGTTTTAATACGTCTGCAGTGAGAATGGCTATGCCGGAAGTTCCTGAAGAGATATTCATGAGCGGTCTGAATCAATTATTACAATTAGACGAAGCATGGATTAAAAAAGGAAAAGGAAATTCTATGTACATCAGACCATTTATGATTGCAACTGGTACTGGAGTTATTGCTAATCCTTCTGATGACTATAAATTCATGATTATATTATCGCCAGTGAGTTCTTATTATTCTGGTGATGTAAAAGTACTTATTGCGGAACATTTCAGTAGAGCTGCAAATGGAGGAATAGGAGCTGCAAAAGCTGCCGGAAATTATGCCGCTCAATTTTACCCAACTAATTTAGCAAATAAAGAAGGTTTTCAACAGGTAATTTGGACTGATGATGCAACGCATACCAAACTGGAAGAAGCAGGTACTATGAATGTATTTTTTAGAATAAATGATACATTACTAACTGCTCCTACAAGCGAAAGAATTCTTGATGGTGTGACTAGAAAAACACTTATTGATTTAGCAAAAAGTATAGGTATAAATGTAGAAATTCGTTCTGTTTTAGTATCTGAACTTGTTGAAGCTGCTAAAAACGGAAGTTTAAAAGAAATTTTTGGTGCAGGAACGGCTGCTGTAGTAAGTCCAATTTCTGGATTTTCTTATCAGGATGTTTATTATGAATTGCCAAAAATTGAATTCACAATGGCTTTACAACTAAAAACTAAATTGGAAAACATTCAAAATAAACTAGAAGAAGATACTTTTGGATGGACTGTTAAAGTATAATTCTAAGGTTTTATAATATTAAAAAAAGCGATTCTCATATTGAAAATCGCTTTTTTTTATGTCTTGTAAGTAAATAAATCTTGAAACACTATTCTCCTTTCTCAAATATTTTAGAGAAATCTGGTTTAAAATAATTAGGCCCTTTCATGACTTTCCCATCTTCACGATAAATAGGTTTGCCATCTTGCCCTAACTTACTCATATTACTACGTTGAATTTCGTCAAAGACTTCTTCAATTTTATGCTGCAAACCATGTTCAATAATGGTTCCGCAAAGGATGTACATCATATCACCCAATGCATCCGCAATTTCTATCAAATCATTGTTTTGAACTGCTTCAAGATATTCTTCGTTTTCCTCTTTCATTAAGTTGTAACGAAGCGTGTGTTTACTTTCCCCTAAATTAGCTGTAGGAATTTCACTGTGCCCAATTTTAAAAGCCGTATGAAATTCTTTAACTGAGTTTATCTGTTTTTGCATCTTTTTATTTTGTTAAATGAAAAGGCAAATTAGCAACTATTTCTAAACTATTACCTAAATTTGCCGGAAATAATTTAAACTATGTTTAGTCAAGGTCAATTAGTGTTTGCAGGCTTATTTTTTGTTGCATTTGTTATTGCTGCAATTTATGCCTATCGAAAAGATTTAAAAATCCATAAAGAGTTTTATAAGGGGAATTACAAGATTCTAATAGGATTTGTAATTTTTATTGGAATTTTATTTTTGATAAAAGTATTTTTCAAACGTTAGTTTTTTTAAAACAAACAAATGATGTCCACTATTTAGTGGACTTTTTTATTTAATTTAAAACACTAAACAACAAATACTTAATAAATAAAACCACTATCCTTATTTAGTTTTTTCTTCGAAAAAAAATCCGTTGAAAACAATCGAAAATTGTAAATCCTGCTTTAAATTCAAACCAAAAACAAACAGACAAACATCCCTTATTTAGAAAATAATCCATATTTATTTAACACTTTCGATGACTTGTAAATAAAATCTTTAACTTTACAAAAATTAACAAACCTGTATATTATGAGGATTTTAAAATACTTATTTCTTTTACTATTGCTAAGTTTTGTGGCGCTATCCATTTTTGTGGCAACTCAAAAAGGAGATTTTACCGTAGAAAGAAGTCAAATCATAAATTCTCCAAAATCCACCGTATTTAATTTTGTTAATGATTATAGAAACTGGGAAGATTTTAGTTCCTGGATTGTTGAAGATCCTGAAATGCAAATTACCTATCCTAAAAAAACAATTGGCTCCGGAGCTTCCTTTTCATGGGAAGGAAAAGAAGGTAATGGTGATATGTTGACCCTTTTTGTAAAAGAAAATGACAGTATTTCTCAAAAAATGAATTATGATGGAACTTCATCATCTGTTTTTTGGAGTTTTAAAGATACTATCGGCGGAACAAAAGTAACATGGAAAACTACTGGAAAAATGAGTTTCACCATGAAAGTTTATACCGCTTTTAATGGAGGTATAAATAAAATTATAGGCAAAACGTATGAAAAGAGTTTAGCTAACTTAGACAAAACTCTTGATTTTGAAATAAATACTTATGCCGTAAAAGTAAACGGATTAGTAAAAAAACTTGGAACGTTTTATCTGAGACAAACCTTTACCAGTGAAATTTCAAAAGTCATTAAAAATGCTCAAATTGTATTCCCTAAAATGATTACTTTTTGCGAACAAAATAATATCGAATTAAACGGAAAACCATTTATAATTTATCACACTTATGATCCCGTAAAAGGATTGACTAAATTATCGTTTTGTGTACCTATAAAAAACCAAATCTTAACAAGTTCAGGAAGTGATATTTTAACTGGAAAACTGGAACCATTCGAAGCCATTAAAACTACTTTAACCGGAGATTATTCGCATTCGAAAAAAGCTTTGGATAAAGCAAAAACACACATTAACACCAATCGAATTGTTCTTGACCCTACATTTTCTCATTTAGAGAATTTCACCATCAGCAAAACAGAAATTAAAAACCCTTCAAAATGGGTTACAGAAATTTACTATCCAATAAAACCCAAAGTAATTCCTGTAACTACTTTTACTCCTGCTGCTGTCAAGAAAGAAGAGGCCGTAAAAACGCCTGCACCAGTAATAAATAAAGAAGAAGAACAATCTGAATTTTAATCTTTTATAAATAGATTAAACCTTTTTGATAAATTCTATTCTAACTCTTAAATAATCGCTTTGCAAGAAGAACAGGAATTTATAAATCAATTGTTAAACTCTAAAACGCAGAATCAAGCGTTTCAGCAGTTATTACAAGATTATCAAAGACCGTTATACAATCATATTCGTAACATCGTTTTGAATCACGATGATGCTGATGATGTATTGCAAAATACTTTTATAAAAATATTTCAAAATCTGAAAAATTTCAAAGGAGAAAGCAAACTTTTTTCATGGATGTATCGCATAGCAACTAATGAATCCTTGACATTTTTGAAACAAAAATCAAAAACGAGTGGTATTTCATCAGAAACTTTACAAAACAAAACTATTGATAATCTGGAATCCGACGTGTTTTTTGACGGAAATGAAATTCAAATAAAATTACAAAAAGCGATTGCATTATTGCCTGAAAAGCAACAATTGGTTTTTAAAATGAAATATTTTCAAGAACTGAAATACGAAGAGATCTCAGAAATTCTGGGAACCACTGTTGGTGGATTAAAGGCATCTTATCATCTTGCCGTAAAAAAAATTGAAGCTTTTGTTTCGACAAATTAAACCTTTTAGCTGTAACACTGTCTAAAGCATATTATGAAAACATTTAAATTAGAGAACGAACCTAAAATTGAAACTGGATTTAAAACTCCAGACCATTATTTTGAAAATTTTTCAATCAAAATGATGGAGCAATTACCTAAAAACGAGCCGAAAGTAATTTCTATTTTCCAAAAAAGAAAAACTTTAATTATGATGGCAGCAGCAATTTTAGTACTTGCTTTGATGATTCCAATTTTAATTCCTTCTTCGACAAACACAAAAGAATTAGACGCTGCGGCTTTAGAAAATTACATTACGTATCAATCTAATGTAAACCAATATGACTTGATAAGTGTACTAGAAACCGAAGATATTAATAACATAAAAACCGGTATTGTTTTAGGAGATGATGCGATTGAAGACCATTTGTCAACAAATTCAAACTTAGAAAATCTTATTTTAGAATAAACTAGACTGTAAAGCTTTCATTCAAAGCTATAATTAAATAAATACGAAATGAACATAAAAAAATTATTACCAATACTATTACTATTCGTTTCTTTTAACTTTTACGCTCAAGGCGAAAGTATGAAAGAGAAAAAAGAACAAATAAAAGCTTTAAAAGTAGCTTTTTTTACGACTGAATTAGACTTAACAACTAATGAAGCCGAAAGATTCTGGCCAATATACAATACATTTGATGACAAACAGTTTGAACTGAGACATCAGAAAATGAAAACGTATATGAGAAGAATGAATGATGGCTCGCTGGATAAAATAACTGAAAAAGAAGCAAATACCTTTTTGGCCCAAATTGAAGATACTGAAGAAGAGTTATTTTTATTGCGAAAAAAATTCATGCAAAATGTGAGAACAATTTTACCAGCCGTAAAAATAGTTAAACTAAAAAAAGCTGAAGAAGATTTCAATAGAAAATTGCTACAACAATACCGTAACAAAGGTCAAAAAAAATAATCTTTTTATTTTTATTAGTTCAAAAAAAACACCCTAAGATCTGATTATATTAGACTTAGGGTGTTTTTCATTATTTAAAACTGATGCGAATCATTTTATTTTGTCCCGCTGCAATTGCTGTGTGGTTATCTATAAACCTTATCGTATTGAGAGTAGAATCTGTAGAAAATTGTTTCCATGAAGTACCACCATCCGAGGAATAGTATATTCCTGAGAAACCAACTGTTACCAGCCCTTTACCGTTACTTCCAGGAACATATTGCACACAAGAAGCATATCCAAAACCTTGATTTTCTGCTATTAGCTTCCATGTTTTTCCACCATCAGCAGTGATTGCTTTATTAGAAAAATTTTGATTTCGCACTTCATAATCTCCTCCGGCAACAAATCCAGTTTGAGCATCATAAAAATCTGCCGTAAAAATTCCGGTCATTGATTTCCCCTGAACTATTGGAGTATCATACACTTTCCATGAATTTCCCTTGTCAGGAGAATAAAAAACTCTAGATTTTTTTCCACCGGAAACTATCCATGTATGATTTCCTTTGATTATAATATTAGTATTGCTTGCCGCAAAAGCTGCTTCTCCATCCATCACTTTTGGTAATTTATCCGATGGGACTTTATTCCATGAATTTCCGCCATCACGAGTAATAATTACGTTCAGATAATCAGCAATTGGGTCTCCCATCGCTATCCCTTCTTTATCATTCCAAAACTGCATACTATCAAAAAACACTTTCTCGTGATTTTCCTGATACACTAATTTTGTTTCTTTTCCGTCTTTTGAAATTTGATATAACAAAGCTGGATTCCCAACATTTAGAATAAAAATATGCTTTTTTGTTTTGGCATTACTTCTAAACTCAAGCTTCAAGGAATCTTTGATAATCTTGCTTTCAAATTTTTGATTATTATCCAAATTAAAAAAACCAAATCTCCCTTTATCAGCTGCAAACCAAATTTTATTTGCATCAATTAAAACAGCCCTGATACTTATTTTATCCTGAAATAATGTATCTACCACAATAGACTTAAATTCAGTATTAGCATCATTTTTCACAGCAAAATCAGCTGTTTTACAGGATATCAAAACAATTGAAATCAATAGAATCAAAAAAGAAGTTCTCATTTTCTTATACATTTTAGGGCTAATTTACAATTAATAATAAGAATAGTAAACATGGTTTAAATTAATTGGCACAGTAATTGGATAATCAAAAATAAGGATAAACTTAATTCAATTAATTATGAAAACGAAACTACTACTATTGAGTTTATTGACTACTGTTTTCGCAACTCAAATACAGGCGCAAGATAGAACATCAGTAAATGCAATGAATAATGAAATCAGTGACAATCTTGATCTGAGAGCTGTTGCTTCTATTTTTGGTGACTCTAGAAATCTACAAGATTTTGAAAGACGCCTGAATGACCCCGAACTACAAATATCAAATTTAGATTTGAATAATGACAATGAAGTTGATTATTTGAGAGTTATTGAAACTGTCGAAAATCGGACTCACGTAATCATCATTCAATCTGTTATAGATAGAGACGTATATCAAGATGTTGCTACAATTGACGTTGAAAAAGACAGAAATAACAACATTCACGTTCAAGTTGTAGGAGATGTATACATGTATGGTCAAAATTATATTTATGAGCCTGTATATTATAGTACTCCACTAATTTATGCTTCATTCTGGTCTGCTAATTACCGTCCTTATTACTCTACATGGTATTGGGGATATTATCCTTCCTATTATTATGCATGGAATCCATTTCCAATATTCAGATATAGAAATAACATCAACATTAGCTTGAACATTAACAATAATTACAATTATGTTAATTACAGAAGAAGTGAGCGCGCAATTGTTCTACACAGCTCTAGACGCTCAAATGGTTATGAAAGACAACACCCGAATTATTCCTTCTCCAGAAGAAATGCTAATGTAACTAACCGTTATGAATTAGATCAAAGAAGAGGTTCAAGAAACGAGGTTGGTTACTCTAACAGAAGAACAGGAAATCAAAGAGATTATTCTCAAAACAGAACTGGTTCATCAAGAGAAACAACTCCACAAAGATCAGGTTCATCAAGAGATTATTCTCAAAATAGAACTAATCCTTCGAGAGAAGTAGGTCCACAAAGAGGAAATTCTCAAAGAGATTACTCTCAAAACAGAACTAATCCTTCTAGTCAGGCAACGCCACAAAGAGGAAATTCTCAAAGAGATTATTCTCAAAACAGAACCAGTCCTTCTACTCAAGCAGCGCCACAAAGAGGGAATTCTCAAAGAGATTATTCTCAAAACAGAACCAGTCCTTCTACTCAGGCAGCGCCACAAAGAGGGAATTCTCAAAGAGATTACTCTCAAAACAGAACCAGTCCTTCTACTCAGGCAGCGCCACAAAGAGGAAATTCTCAAAGAGATTACTCTCAAAACAGAACTAGTCCTTCTACTCAGGCAGCGCCACAAAGAGCAGAGTCACAAAACAGGGGAAATTCTTCCAGACAAGAAGCTCCACAAAGAGCAGAATCTCAAAGCAGAGGTAATTCCTCAAGAGAATCAGCTCCACAAAGAAGTGAATCTCAAAGAGGAAATTCTTCAAGAGAGAACAATAGAAGATCTTAAAAAACTTCAATAGAAAACTTTAAAAACACGGCTCATAACGCCGTGTTTTTTTTTATTGTATAAAAAGCGTTAATTTATTTTAAAAGTGTAAATTTGACCAGTTTTTTAAAATTTTTTCATGAGCACTTCACACAAAGACCTCCATAGTAAATGGACATTAGGTGGATTATTAATTTCATTAGGAATAATTTACGGTGATATTGGAACTTCACCATTATACGTAATGAAAGCCATACTTGGGGATCATGTTATTAATGCTGATATTGTTTTAGGCGGAATTTCATGTGTTTTTTGGACACTAACTTTACAAACCACTATAAAATATGTCATCATTACGCTAAGTGCTGATAATCATGGAGAAGGTGGAATTTTTGCTTTATACGCTTTAGTCAAAAAGACAAAAATCCAATGGCTAATAGTCCCCGCAATAATCGGTGGAAGTGCATTACTTGCTGATGGAATTATCACTCCTCCTATCTCAGTATCATCTGCAGTTGAGGGAATCAGAACCTATTACCCTGAAATTAATACAATCCCAATTGTTATAGGCATCCTATTTGTGCTTTTTACCATTCAACAATTTGGGACCAAATTAGTCGGTAAATTTTTTGCACCAATGATGATGATTTGGTTTGCAATGCTTGCAGTTCTTGGAATCTCACAAATTTCTCAAAATACCGAGGTTTTAAAAGCCATCAATCCGTATTACGCGTATCATTTATTGACCATTCATCCAGAAGGCTTTTTTGTTTTAGGCTTTGTATTCCTTTGTACTACCGGTGCTGAAGCATTGTACTCAGATATGGGACATTGCGGACGAAAAAACATCAGAATCAGTTGGATTTTTGTAAAAATCGCTTTAGTACTTAATTATTTTGGTCAAGCCGCTTATTTAACACACCACGAAGGAGAAACATTGCAAAGTTTGGGTGGAAAAAACGGAAATCCTTTTTATCTAATAATGCCAGACTGGTTTCAACCTATAGGAATTGTAATAGCTACGCTTGCTGCTGTAATTGCTTCACAAGCATTAATCAGTGGATCTTTTACATTGATAAATGAGGCGATGCGATTGAATTTTTGGCCAAAAGTAAAAATCAAATATCCTACTGAATTAAAAGGGCAATTGTATATTCCGTCGATAAACTGGTTATTGTTTTTTGGTTGTGTCGGAATCGTATTGCACTTTGAAGAATCCAGTAATATGGAGCATGCTTATGGTTTAGCAATCATTTTATGCATGATAATGACCACTATTTTACTTAATTTTTATTTGATAATGAAAAGAGTAAAATTATATTTCATTGTACCACTGATTACCATTTACTTAATAATCGAATTTAGTTTTCTGGCAGCAAATATCACTAAGTTCGCTGATGGTGGTTATGTAACGCTTTTTATAGCTATTGCACTGATATCAGTAATGACTATTTGGTATTTGGCTAAGAAAATCAACAAGAGTTATACTAAAATTGTTAAAATTGAAGATTACAAAAAAGTACTTGTTGAATTAAGTGCTGATTTATCAATCCCAAAATACGCCACCCATTTAGTGTATATGACTAATGCCGGAAGAGTCGATGAGATAGAAGAAAAAGTGATGTATTCTATTTTACAAAAAAGACCTAAAAGAGCTGATATTTATTGGTTTGTCCATGTGAATATATTGACTGAACCCTATAAAACAGAATATAAAGTAACCGAAATTGTTAAAGATGATTTGTATCGTGTAGACTTTAATTTAGGATTTAGAGAACCTACAAAAATTAACTTGATGTTTAAGGAAGTAATCAAGGATATGGTTCAAAAAGGAGAAATGGATATTACCAGCAGATACGAATCTTTGAATAAAAATAACATCATAGGTGATTTCAAATTTGTATTATCCGAAAAATTCCTTTCTAACGATAGTGACTTAAGATGGCATGAAAAAATAATTATGAACTCTTATTTCTTAATTAAAAAATTAAGTTTATCAGAAGAAAGAGCATTTGGTTTGGACAGTAGTTCCGTAAAAATAGAGAAATTCCCAATGGTACTTCATGCACCTGAAAAGATAGGTTTGACAAGAATTAAATAATTATACCATATAATTAAAGTACAGTGTCA
Organism: Flavobacterium sp. 120; assembly: GCF_003633605.1. Classification (NCBI taxonomy): domain Bacteria; kingdom Pseudomonadati; phylum Bacteroidota; class Flavobacteriia; order Flavobacteriales; family Flavobacteriaceae; genus Flavobacterium; species Flavobacterium sp. 120. The sequence goes on from NZ_RBKZ01000001.1 coordinate 2,296,423, forward strand.
AAAACTGTGCTTTAATTATCTTTTCTTCATTAATTACTGTTAATTTATTCTAAAATAGTAACTTTGAAAAGTTTTTTAAAAATTTTTCATGAGCACATCGCATAAAAACATACACAGTCAACTTTCTGCTGCTGGTTTATTGATTACTTTAGGAATAATCTATGGCGATATTGGTACTTCACCATTATATGTAATGAAATCCATTATTGGAGAACATGCCATAAACAGTCAATTAATATTAGGTGGTTTGTCGTGTATATTGTGGACATTGACTTTACAAACTACATTAAAGTATGTAATCATTACCCTTAATGCGGACAATCATGGTGAAGGTGGAATTTTCTCGTTATATTCTCTAGTCAAAAAAACTAAAATACAATGGCTAATTGTCCCTGCCATTATTGGGGGAAGTTTATTATTAGCCGAAGGCATCATAACACCTCCTATTTCCGTTTCTTCCGCAGTTGAGGGATTGCACATTTTTAAACCAGATATCCCAACAATCCCAATTGTAATCGCGATACTTTTCATACTATTCAGTATTCAACAATTTGGAGCTAAGCTGGTAAGTAAGTTTTTTTCGCCTACCATGTTAGTATGGTTTTCTATGCTTGGAATTTTAGGATGCATCCAAATTTTTAAAAATGTTGAAATCTTCAAAGCCATTAATCCGTATTATGGCTATAAATTATTAACCTCAGATAAAGGTGGCGAAGGATTTCTAATTCTGGGAGCAGTATTCTTATGTACAACTGGAGCAGAAGCATTGTACTCGGATATGGGACATTGTGGACGACGTAACATCAGAGTGAGTTGGATTTTTGTAAAAACTACTTTAATCCTTAATTATTTTGGACAAGGAGCATTTTTACTGATGCACGAAGGAAAAACATTAGCACAATTAGGAAGTTCCAATCACAATCCGTTTTATTTAATCATGGCCGATTGGTTTCAACCCATTGGAATTGTAATTGCCACATTTGCTGCAATTATTGCTTCGCAAGCCTTAATAAGCGGCTCATTTACATTGATTAATGAAGCCATGCGTTTGAATTTTTGGCCAAAAGTAAGAATCAACTACCCAACAGACGTAAAAGGACAATTATACATTCCTTCTATAAACTGGCTGCTTTTTGTAGGATGCGTTGGGATCATTTTATATTTCAAGGAATCTAAATATATGGAGCATGCCTATGGCCTATCCATAATTTTAGGAATGATGATGACCACTACGCTTTTAAATTATTATTTGATAATGAAAAGGGTCAAATGGTATTTTATGACGCCATTAATTACATTATACGCTACCATAGAAATTGGCTTTTTGTATGCTAATGTCTCTAAATTTATGGAAGGTGGCTATGTAACTTTATTTGTGGCAATATTCATGATTTTCATAATGAGCACTTGGTTTTTAGCCAAGAAAATCAGTAAAAATTACACGCAAATTGTTAAAATTGACGATTATGTAAAAGTACTTGGTGAGTTGAGTCATGATGAAACAATCCCTAAATATGCGACGCATTTAGTGTACATGACAAACGCAACCCGATCCGATGAAATCGAAGAAAAAGTAATGTACTCCATACTTCGAAAAAGACCCAAAAGAGCTGACATCTACTGGTTTATACACGTGAATGTATTAAACGAACCTTATAAAAAAGAATACCGAGTTACAGAAATTCTGAAAGACGATTTATATAGAGTTGATTTTTACTTGGGCTTTAGAGAACCAACCAAAATAAACTTAATGTTCAAAGAAGTAATCAAGGATATGGTTAGCAAAGGCGAAATGGATATTTCCAGCCGTTATGAATCCTTAAATAAGAACAATATTATAGGTGATTTCAAATTTGTTTTATCCGAAAAGTTTCTTTCTAATGACAGCGATTTAACTTTCTTTGAAAAAATTGTAATGAATACTTATTTCGTTTTGAAAAAATTCAGTTTATCCGAAGGAAAAGCTTTTGGTTTAGACAATAGCTCCGTAAAAGTGGAACAATTTCCTATGGTCCTTCATCCACCGGAAATTATCAATATGAAAAGAATAGAAAAGTCTAATCCTAATATGTAATTTCCAGTATTTTCTTTTCCTTAAATCTCATTTCAAAAAAGTTTTTTTCTTTATCAGAAAAAAAACTTTTTTGTTTTTATGTATTGCACAACTATTTCCAAGCAACACTGTTATAAACTCCTAAGCCACAAATACAAAAACTCACATAAAAAAAACCTACCTTTGCACCTCAATTATTCAAAATGAGATTACACAGAAATTTAGTTTACACAACAATAGATGCATTAAACGCCATTTTTAATGAAGGTGAATATGCTGATAAAGTGGTAGCAAGATCCTTAAAAAAAGACAAACGTTGGGGAAGCTCTGACAGAAAGTTTGTTGCCGAAACCATCTACGAAATTGTACGTTGGAAAAGATTATACGCAGAAATAGCCGAAGTAAAAGAACCTTTTGACAGAGACAATCTTTGGAGAATGTTTTCTGTTTGGGCAGTATTAAGAGGCTATCCTATTCCGGATTGGCGTCAGCTGGAAGGAACTCCTGAAAGAAAAATAAAAGGACGTTTTGACGAACTTTCTAAAGTGAGAGCTTTAAAAGAATCTATTCCAGACTGGATGGATGAATTGGGAGTTAAAGAATTAGGCGAGAAAGTTTGGGCAACTGAAATAGCAGCTCAAAACCAACCGGCAAGAGTAATTTTAAGGGTAAATACGCTTAAGACAACAAGAGAAGCGCTACGTGCTATTTTGATGGATTTAAACATTGAAACTGAAACATTAAAGAATCAACCTGACGCTTTAGTATTAAAAGAAAGAGCCAATGTTTTCTTGACTGATGCTTTTAAACAAGGTTTCTTTGAAGTGCAAGATGCCAACTCACAATTAGTGGCTGCTTTCCTTGATGTAAAACCAGGAATGCGTGTTGTTGATACGTGTGCCGGTGCTGGTGGAAAAACACTTCACATTGCTTCTTTGATGGAAAACAAAGGGCAATTAATCGCTATGGATTTGTATGAAAGTAAATTGAAGCAATTAAAAATCAGAGCCAAAAGAGACGGTGCTTTCAATATTGAATACCGCATTATTGACTCAACAAAAATCATCAAAAAACTACACGAAAAAGCAGACCGTGTTTTAATTGATGCGCCATGTAGCGGTTTAGGAGTTCTGAAAAGAAACCCAGATGCGAAGTGGAAATTGAAACCGGAATTTATCGATAACATCCGTAAAGTACAATCGGAGGTTTTAGAAAGCTATTCTAAAATTGTAAAACCGGGAGGGAAATTAGTGTACGCTACTTGTTCTATATTACCATCTGAAAATCAAGAACAGGTAAAACGTTTTTTGACAACTGACATTGGTAAACAATTCAATTTTATTAAAGACCAAAAAATCTTGGCTTCAGAGTCTGGTTTTGATGGATTTTATATGGCTTTATTAGAACGAAAAGAAGCTGTAGAAAAAGCTGAAAAACCTGCAAAAGCTATTAAAACTGAAGAATCTTAAGGTTTCAAACCATAAATATAATTCACAAAAAAGTCCTCGAAAATCGAGGACTTTTTTTATATCATTCTTTTTTTAGTTCAATGTTTTTCAAACTTTAAACCTTAAACTAAAAACTTTTTGATTAATCATTCATTGAAATTAAAAACTCTTCATTATTCTTCGTTTTCTTGAAACGGTCATTAATGAAATCCATTGCTTCCACCGGGTTCATATCCGAAAGGTATTTTCTCATAATCCACATGCGTTGCAATGTTTTTTGGTCTAATAACATATCGTCACGTCTTGTACTTGAAGAAGTTAAATCGATAGCTGGGAAAATACGTTTGTTAGCAATTTTTCTGTCCAATTGCAATTCCATATTTCCTGTACCTTTAAATTCTTCGAAAATAACTTCGTCCATTTTTGAACCAGTTTCAGTCAATGCGGTAGCTATAATACTTAATGAACCTCCATTTTCTACATTACGGGCAGCACCAAAGAAACGTTTCGGTTTTTGCAATGCATTTGCATCCACACCACCACTTAATACTTTACCTGAAGCAGGCTGAACCGTATTATACGCTCTGGCCAAACGTGTAATGGAATCCAATAGAATCACTACATCGTGACCACATTCAACCAATCGTTTTGCTTTTTCAAGAACGATATTTGCAATTTTCACATGCTCTTGCGGTTCTCTGTCAAATGTTGAAGCAATTACTTCACCACGCACACTGCGTTGCATATCCGTAACCTCTTCCGGACGCTCATCAATCAATAAAACAATCAAATATACTTCAGGATGGTTCGCCGCTATTGCATTGGCAATTTCCTTAAGCAACATCGTTTTACCTGTTTTAGGTTGCGCCACAATCATTCCACGCTGTCCTTTTCCTATTGGTGAAAACAAATCAATAATTCGCGTTGAAATAGTGCTTTGTTTTTCGGCCAATTTAAATTTCTCAGATGGAAAAACTGGTGTTAAATGTTCGAATGAAACTCTATCACGAACCACTTGAGGATCGTGTCCATTTATTTTTAAAACTCTAACTAATGGAAAAAATTTCTCTCCTTCTTTTGGTGGGCGAACCACACCTTTTACGGTATCTCCGGTTTTAAGACCGAACAATCTGATTTGTGAAGTCGATAAATAAATATCATCTGGCGAAGCCAAATAGTTGTAATCAGAAGAACGCAAGAAACCATAACCGTCCGGCATCATTTCTAGAACGCCTTCACTTTCTATAATTCCATCAAATTCAAAATCAGAAGCAGCAAAATTGCTTTTCTTATTTTTAAAATTTGGATTTTGATTCCCATTCCCATTTCCATTCCCGTTCTGATTTGGGTTTTGGTTCGGATTCTGATTTGGATTCTGCTTATGTAATTGGTTTGGATTTATCTTTTTTACTGGAGCAACAGGAGCTTCTGTTTTCTCTTCAGTTGCTGTATCAGCAACTATCACATTCTCAGTGCTTGCTTCTTTTACTTCTTCTTTATCCTTTTTTAAAGCAATTTTCTTCTCGTAAGCTGATTTATTAAATTTAATAATTTTACCTACTTTTTTCTCATTCCCTTCAGATTCTGGCTTTGGAGCCGATTCTTCTTCTTTTGAAACAGCTTCAATTGGAAGATTATTTTCAACTGGAGCATTTATTTCAGCTGCAACTTCTTCTTTTTCAAAAAGAGAGTTTGCTACTGCTTTTTGAATTGCTGCTTTTTTTACAGGAACTATTCTAACTCTTTTAGGTTTATCGTCATCAAGGTTATTTTCTTTTTTTGTATCTGATGCTGAATCAACATTTACCACTTGATGCTCTAATATTTGACTAATTAATGTCTCTTTTTTTACACCGTTAAATTTTATGGTTTTAGCTAATTTAGCTATTTCTTGAAGCTCAGAAAGCTTCATTTCTTTTAATGCAGAAATATCAAACATGAATGTTCTATGAGTTTAATTAATTTTTGGAAAAAATGTAAAAGATAGGTAGTAAACTTTATTTTGAATCAACCGCAGTATGAAGTGCTTACGGTATTATGATGCAATAATACGAATAAAATTTAATCAGACAATAGTATTTATTAAAAAGAAAATATATTTTTGTAAAAGATATTTAACAAATGATACAAAGAATTCAGACCATATATTTACTACTTGCTTTTGTTGTTACAGGCATCTTACTATTTTTTATTCCGTTATGGACAATGAAAGATGGAAAAGACTTTTATTTCATGCAAAGCCAAGTATATACCATAATACTTGGATTGAGTACTACACTGACTTTGTTAAGTATTGTTTCCTATAAAAAAAGACAAAATCAATTTGTTATTGGCAGATTGAATATCATATTAAATTTGATTTTATTAGGATTGTTTGTATATCGTTCACTAAATCTATCTGGAGAAACACCTGCTGTTTCAGAGAAAGGTATTGGGATGTTTCTACCTGTAGTTGCTATCGTGTTATTAGTCTTGGCTAATAAAGCTATCAAAAAGGATGAAGATCTTGTAAAATCTGTGGACAGATTGAGGTAAACCTATAAACTTTAGTTTATTAGTGCGAAGAGAACCCGAATGTAACAATTCGGGTTTTTTTGTGTCTAATCTTTTTTATTTGGATTAAAAAAAGAATAAAAATCTTATAAAATGATATTCTCCTATTTTTTTTATAAATTTGAAAATAGTAATTACGATATGTTACAAAAAATTAGAATTCACCTTGCTGATGACCATCAAATACTTATTGATGGTATTCGTACGTTGCTACATACCCTTCCTGATTTTGAAGTAGTTGGATTCTCTCTCAATGGAGACACCATTTTCAATGAGGTTACCGAAAATAAAGCCGACATTCTTATTTTAGATATTAATATGCCCAAAAAAGATGGAATTGAAGTCATTAAGGAATTTGCCGAAAAAGGATTTCCCTGTAAAATTATTGTTTTATCCAGTTATGATGATTTAAGAATAATAAAGGAAGTCATGAAACTGGGCAGCAGTGGTTATTTGACAAAAAAATGTGCCGGTGAAAACATTGTTGAAGCAATTCAGGCCGTATCCAGAGGCGAAGAATATTTTTGTAAATCAGTACGGGAAAAAATCTTTAGTACCGTTACAAAAGACAATGTGAAATTAATTAAAAATGAGTCTGCCGTAAGTTCTATTTTAACGGATCGTGAGTTAGAAATTATCACCTTAATATCACTTGAATACAGCGGTAAAGAAATTAGTGACCAACTGTTTATCAGTGTGAATACTGTTGAAACCCACCGCAAAAATATAATGAAAAAACTAGATGCAAAAAACTCTATAAGTCTGGTTAAATATGCCATTAAAAACAAATTAATTAAATCCTGATTTGTGAATCACAAATGCGATTTGCTTTTAATTAAAAACAACCATAAACAGAAAAATCAAATTATCTATGCCGTACAAACAAATTGTTATAGTATTGATTTTACTACTTAATTTCTCTGGAATTACTGTTTTTGCACATAAAAAATTACCCCAAAAGAAAGAAGTTACACAACTAGCTAAAGAAGCAAACGAGCTTATGAAAGCGGGTAATTTTGAAAAATCATTAGTAAAATCAAGACATGCCCTAACACATGCTATTGCTTTAAAAGACGACAATCTAATTGCTGCAACCTACAACACAATTGCTGCAAATTTTGACCAATTGTCTGAATATGAAAAAGCTTTTTTTTATTACAATAAAGGATTAATCTACGCCAATAAAACAAATAATGATGTTTTAAAAAACTGGTTAAATAATAACTTGGGAAACATTTATTGCTTTGACAAAAAACAATATGAAAAAGGAATTTACTACTACAAAAAATCGCTGCAATACAGCACAAAAATTCATGATTCAGCTCAAATAGTTTTTACTAAACTTAATATTACTTGGGCATATTTTGACATTGGTCGCTATGAAGAGGGACTTCCCTATTTAAATTACATCAATAAACACCACAAAAAACATGGTGATGAATCAACCATTGTTGCACTGAACATGCTAAATGGAATGTATCATAGCTACAAAAATGACACTCAAAAAGCGTCGTTTTTTTTTCAGAATGCCATCAGATTAGGAAATGAAGGAAATGAAAAATCAGACTTATCTTATTCACATCATGAGTTTTCTAAATTTTTATTAAAAAATGGAGATTATGAAAATGCATATAAGAATTTGGCACTTTACAATGACCTTACTGTTAAATTAAATAACGAGGAAAAGCTCAACAAAGCAAATGTTGCCGGAATAAATCTTGAGATTGATGAGTATAAAAGAGAAATCGACAAAATAGGAAACGAGTACAAAACCAAAGAGTATTTACTTATACAAGAGCAATCCAGAAACAAAAAAATTGTAATTGTAATAATTGTACTTTTATTATTTTTCTTTTTCCTTTTTTACATTTTCTCAGAAAACTCAAAGCTTAAGCAAAAAAACAGAATTAAAGACATACAAAGTCAACTGCAACAAAATACAATCAACGCATCTATCAACGGACAAGAATTAGAACGAAAAAAAATTGCTTCGTTTTTGCATGATAACATCAGCGCCTTATTATCCTCAGCAGGATTACACCTCAATGCATTTACCTCTCAAAACCATACTAATGCCGAAGAAATTATAAAAACTAAAGCCATATTAGAAGAAGCACACGATCAAATAAGGGATTTATCCCATGAATTGATGCCGACACTTTTAGCACGATTTGGTTTATTTTACGCATTAGAAGATTTATGCGAGAAAAATTCAAACTCCGTAATTCAATTTAATTACTCTATTGTTGTACCAACAAAAACACGTTACAATGAGGATTTTGAAATGAAAATGTATTTTATAATAATGGAACTACTCAACAATATCATAAAACACAGTCTTGCCACTCAGGCTAACCTGACTATTCAAGAAAACAATAAATCACTCCAAATCAAAATCGAGGATAACGGTCGAGGATTTGACTCCGATAAATTTTATATCCTGGAAGGTTTTGGAATCAATCAGATTAAAGCCCGAATAAATAATCTAAAAGGAACTATCACAATACATTCAAAGATTGATTCCGGAACAACTGTGGCTATTGAAGTGCCTATTTCCTATCAAAAAAAAACAACTACACCCGTTTTTCCATCTCAATAATTTCCATATCCTTGATTTTATCTCCCTCAATCACAAAACGCAACATCGTGCGCACTTGGTGAAAGCCACTTTTTCCGGCTGCTCCAGGATTCATGTGCAATAAATTATGTTTTTTATCAAAAATGACTTTCAGGATATGCGAATGCCCACAAATAAATAATTTTGGAGGATTCGATTCCATCTCCGCTTTAATATTAGGATTGTATTTCCCCGGATACCCGCCAATATGTGTAATCCAAACATCGACTCCTTCGCACATAAAACGATTGTGCAACGGAAATTCTAATCGAGCTTTTGCATCGTCAATATTACCATAAACACAACGCAACGGTTTTAGCTTTTTAATCGCATCGGTTACAGCCAAATCACCTATATCGCCCGCATGCCAAACTTCATCAGCCTGAGCAACATATTTCAAAATCGTATCATCAATGTGACTGTGCGTATCAGAAAGGAGTAGTATTTTTTTCATATTTATGGTATCATTGCGAGGTACGAAGGAATCTGGAGCTAGTTCCTGCTATCCGTTACAATCTTTATTGTTTTTGGCAGCAAAAACAATAAAGGATTTTCACTTCTATCAGGGCTAGGATTTTGTGGTAAAAATAAACATTCGAATTCCAAATAAAAAATCAAATTGAAACTTAACAAACTTTGCGCCTTAGCGACTTCGTGGCAAAAAAATTAATAAGTATCTTTGTGGCTTCAAAAAAATTCACTTGAGATATTTCATCAAATTAGCATACAACGGAACCCATTATCACGGCTGGCAATACCAACCCAATGCTGCTTCCGTTCAGGAAACGATGAACAAAGCGTTTTCGGTGCTATTGAATACAACTATCAATCTTATGGGAGCCGGAAGAACGGATACCGGCGTCCACGCCAAAGAAATGTATGCTCATTTTGATTTTGAAACACCATTTGATATTCCAAGTTTGGTGCATAAACTCAACTCTTATCTTCCAAAAGATATTGTGATTTATGCAATTATTCCAGTTCATGATGAAGCGCACACCCGTTTTGATGCTACAAAAAGAACCTACGAATATCATATCAATACGTTTAAAGATGTTTTCTCGCAAGAGCAAAGTTGGTATTTCCATCAAAAATTAGATATCGATTTAATGAATGAAGCGGCAAAACTACTTTTCAATCACACTGATTTTCAATGTTTTTCAAAAGTGAATACAGATGTAAACACATTTGACTGTACAATTTTTGAAGCCTATTGGACTCGAGGAACAGACAAACAAGAAAATGGGAACTTAATTTTTACCATTTCGGCCAATCGTTTTTTACGAAATATGGTTCGTGCCATTGTTGGAACATTGGTAAACATAGGATTACACAAGATTACACTGGCTGATTTTAATGCCATAATAGAAAGTAAAAACCGAGATAAAGCAGGTTTTTCGGTTCCGGCGCATGGTTTGTATTTAACCAAAATAGAATACGATTACATTACGCAATAGCCCTGATAGCAGTGAAAATCCTTTTATGTTTTTGTTGCCAAAAACATAAAAGATTGCAACGAATAGCAGGAATAGCTCCAAAAAATATGAAAGCAAAAGCATTTGATACCAGATTATTCAAACGAATATTAAAATTCACCAAACCCTATCAATGGCGTTTTAACGGTGTGATTATTTTTGCCGTTTCACTGTCGATTTTTGCGGCATTACGTCCGTATTTATTGAAACAAACCGTAGATGGTTACATTGCAACCCAAGACCAAAAGGGCTTATTATTGTATGTAATTCTGATGGGAATTGTACTTTTACTGGAAGTATTCTCGCAGTTTTACTTTGTGTATTGGGCAAACTGGCTCGGTCAGGATATTGTGAAAGACATTCGAACAAAATTATTTCGCCATATTTTAAGTTTCCGAATGAAATATTTTGATCACGTTCCTGTGGGACAACTAGTGACACGTTCGGTTTCAGATATTGAATCCATTGCCCGAATTTTTAGTCAGGGATTGTTTATGATTATCAGTGACTTGATGAAAATGGTTGTGGTACTGGCTTTCATGTTTTACATGAACTGGAAATTGACATGGATTGTGATTGTGGCGATGCCCATTTTAGTTTATTTCACTCGAATTTTCCAAAAGAAAATGCAAGTCGCCTTTGAAGAAGTACGTACCCAAATTGCCAATATGAATTCCTTTGTACAGGAACGCGTGACGGGAATGAAGATTGTCCAACTCTTTAATCGGGAAGAAATTGAATACGAAAAATTCAAAAGCATCAACGACAAGCACAAAAAAGCATGGATAAAAACCATTCTTTATAACTCCATCTTTTTTCCTATTGCCGATATTATTTCATCCTTAACCCTTGGTTTTATTGTCTTGTATGGCGGAATCAAGATATTAAATGGAGATAATTTCACCACTTTTGGAGATTTATTTTCGTACACGATGTTCATCGGGATGTTATTCAATCCGTTGCGTCAAATTGCGGATAAATTCAACGAGATGCAACTGGGAATGATTGCCGCAAACCGTGTTTTTGATATTTTAGATACCGAAGATCAAATTCAAGATACTGGAGTTATCGAAGCGCCAATCTTTAAGGGAGACATCAAGTTTAAAAAGGTACGTTTTGGATATATTCCGGATGAAGAAGTGATAAAAGGAATTGATTTAGAGGTTAGTGCTGGGCAAACTATTGCTATTGTAGGCTCTACAGGTGCCGGAAAATCTACAATTATTAACTTGCTGAATCGTTTTTACGAAATCAACAGCGGTTCTATTTATATAGACAATCACAATATTGAGAATTACACATTGAGTTCCTTGCGAAAACAAATTGCAGTAGTATTGCAGGATGTTTTCCTTTTTGCCGATACTATTTTCAACAATATTACCTTGAACAATCCTGAAATTAGTCGCGAACAGGTTTTGGCTGCAGCCAAAAAAATTGGCGTCCATGAATTCATCATGAGTTTGCCGGATAATTATGATTTTGATGTGAAGGAACGCGGCGTTATGCTTTCTTCGGGTCAGCGCCAATTGATTGCTTTTTTGAGAGCGTATGTGAGTAATCCAAGTATTTTGATTCTGGACGAAGCCACGTCATCGATAGATACGTATTCCGAAGAATTGATTCAGCGTGCTACGGAAACGATTACCAAAGGCAGAACATCCATTGTGATTGCGCATCGTTTGGCAACGATTGTCAATGCAGATAAAATTGTGGTAATGGACAAAGGATTGATAGTAGAACAAGGAACGCATCAGGAATTAATAAACCGTGAAAGTGGGTATTACAAAAACTTGTATGATTCCCAGTTTTCGGTAGCGAATTAGTTTTTTTCACAAAGCGACAAAGGCTAAAAAACAAAAATTTGATTTTTACCTTGTAGCAGTTTGTTTAAAACCAAGGTCTTTTTCTGAAAATTTGTTAGTTTGCTACTTTATTACTTTGAAACTTTCTCAAAACAGAATAAATCCTTAAATTCGCCCAATCAATTAAACAAGAAAAACACACAAAATGAAATGAATTTTTACGAATTCATTTTACCAATAAAAAACAAATAAAAAACTTTGAAATGACACGAGGCCTTGCCGACTGCATTTTGTACAAATAACAAATAAACAAGCACAAAATGAAATACGATATTATAGTTTTAGGAAGTGGTCCAGGTGGTTATGTTACAGCTATTAGAGCATCACAATTAGGCTTTAAAGTAGCCGTAATAGAAAAAGAAAACTTAGGTGGTGTATGCTTGAACTGGGGTTGTATTCCAACTAAAGCATTACTAAAATCAGCTCAGGTTTTTGATTATCTAAAACACGCTTCTGATTATGGATTGACTGTTTCATCATTTGATAAAGACTTCCCTGCTGTGGTACAACGCAGCCGTTCAGTAGCTGATGGAATGAGCAAAGGTGTTCAATTCTTGATGAAAAAAAATAAAATCGACGTAATTGATGGTTTTGGAAAATTAAAACCAGGAAAGAAAGTTGATGTTACTGACAAAGACAATAAAGTTACTGAATACAGTGCAGACCATATTATTGTAGCGACTGGAGCACGTTCTCGCGAGTTACCAAATTTGCCTCAAGATGGTGTAAAAGTAATTGGTTACAGACAAGCAATGACATTACCAACGCAACCAAAATCGATGATTATTGTTGGTTCCGGAGCGATTGGAATTGAATTTGCACATTTCTACAACTCTATGGGAACTGATGTAACCATTGTAGAATTTATGCCAAATGTAGTTCCTGTTGAAGACGAAGACATTTCGAAACAAATGGAGCGTTCTTTGAAAAAAGCAGGTATCAAAATCATGACTAACTCATCTGTTGAGAGAATTGATACTACTGGAGCAGGTGTTAAAGCATTTGTGAAAACAGCAAAAGGAGAAGAAGTATTAGAAGCTGAAATTTTACTTTCGGCAGTTGGAATCAAAACCAACATTGAAAACATCGGATTAGAAGAAGTAGGAATTGCTACTGACAAAGATAAAATTTTGGTAAATGCTTACAACCAAACGAACATTCCTGGTTATTACGCCATTGGTGATGTTACGCCAGGGCAAGCATTAGCTCACGTAGCTTCTGCTGAAGGAATCAATTGTGTGGAGAAAATTGCAGGACTTCACGTAGAACCTATCGATTACGGAAACGTTCCGGGTTGTACGTATGCAACTCCAGAAATTGCTTCTGTAGGTTTGACTGAAAAACAAGCTAAAGAAAAAGGATACGAATTGAAAATTGGTAAATTCCCATTTTCAGCTTCAGGAAAAGCAAAAGCTGCCGGAACACCGGATGGTTTTGTAAAAGTAATCTTTGATGCTAAATACGGAGAATGGTTAGGATGTCACATGATTGGTGCCGGAGTTACGGATATGATTGCTGAGGCAGTTGTGGCGCGTAAACTGGAAACTACTGGACACGAAATACTAAAATCAATTCACCCACACCCAACTATGAGTGAAGCCGTTATGGAAGCGGTTGCTGATGCGTATGGCGAGGTAATACATTTGTAAATATTCATGTAACGTAGAGACGCACTACAGTGCGTCTCCACAGAAAAATATAAAATCCGATTTGTGAAAGCAAATCGGATTTTTTTTATGGAATCATTTCCAACACAAAGCATCCATTTTGTGGGAATTTAACATATTAACATTTATTTACAAAGCAGCGTTATGAACCTATTCAATTCTGCTTTATATTTGTATTTCAAGCCATTTTACTAATTCCATTCCGATTTTATTCCATCATAAATGAATACTGAAACCATCCGTTTTTCGAATACACTGCATGAAAACCAAAATAAAAATTGGGTAAGAGCCATCGATTCTACCAAAATTATCAATTGGATTGATGATTTATTCAAAATATTATTTCCCGAGAAAGTTTTGGAAACCATACAAATCGAATTGCTTTTGGACCAAAACAAAGCCAACTTTATTGCTATCCTTTCGGAGATTGTAAAAGATAAGACAGCCAATGAAATTCTGGATGACGCCGAATCGTTTTACACCGTACTTCCTGACCTTTACGGATTCATGCAAAAAGATGCACAAGCCATATTAGATACGGATCCCGCTGCCGATTGCATTCAGGAAATCATCAATTCCTATCCCGGTTTTTTTGCTATAGAAGTCTATCGCATTGCCAATGCTATTGCTTCCCGTACCTCTTGCCTGCTGCCACGAATTCTTACCGAATATGCGCATAGCAAAACCGGAATTGACATTCACCCAAGTGCTACCATCGACGTTCCTTTTATGATAGATCATGGCACCGGAATTGTCATTGGCGAGACCACAACCATAGGAAAACATGTGAGTATTTATCAAGGAGTTACTTTGGGAGCGTTGCAAGTCGAGAAAAACATGCAGGAAAAAAAACGCCATCCTACAGTAGAGGACCATGTCATTATTTATGCCAATGCCACCATTTTGGGCGGAAGCACCATCATAGGAAACCACAGTATTATAGGCGGAAATACGTTTATAACCAAGAGTGTGAATCCGTATTCATTTGTCATGCAATCCAATAAAAATACTGTTTTGAATCAGCAGGAAACAAAAGATATTAATTTTTTCTCCATATAAATTATGACAAAATACAACAACATACTCGAAACAATAGGCAACACGCCACACGTAAAAATCAATCGTTTGTTTGGTGCCAACCATAATGTATGGATAAAACTGGAACGTGCTAATCCCGGGGCCAGTATCAAGGACAGAATCGCTCTTGCGATGATTGAAGATGCCGAAGCAAAAGGATTATTGGCAGCAGGTGGTACTATAATTGAAGCTACCTCCGGAAATACGGGAATTGGTCTCGCCATGGTTGCTGCCGTAAAAGGCTATAAATTAATACTGGTTATGCCAGAATCCATGTCTATAGAAAGACGCCGACTCATGAGTCTTTATGGTGCCGAATTTGTCTTGACGCCGCGTGAAAAAGGAATGAAAGGCGCACTGGAAAAAGCACAGGAATTAGTAACCGAAATGCCTAATGCCTGGTCGCCGCTACAATTTGAGAATCCTGCCAATATTGAAATTCATAAAACAACCACCGCTCAGGAAATCATAAAAGCATTCCCTGACGGACTGGATTATTTAATAACCGGTGTAGGAACCGGCGGTCACATCACAGGTTGTGCCGAAATATTGAAACAACATTTCCCCAACCTGAAAGTCTACGCCGTAGAACCTGAAGCATCCCCGGTAATCAGTGGTGGTACACCAGCTCCCCACCCTATTCAAGGAATTGGAGCAGGATTCATCCCCACAAACCTACATACTGATTTACTGGACGGAACAATCCAAGTAAGCAAAGACGAAGCATTTGCCTATGCCCAAAGAGCCGCCAAAGAAGAAGGCATGTTCGTAGGAATATCCTCTGGAGCATCACTCGCAGCAGTGGCCAAAAAACTGCATGAAATTCCTGAAAATGCCAAAGTCTTGACTTTTTGTTACGACACCGGAGAACATTATTTAAGCATCGAAGGCTTATTTGTATAAACGGAAATCCCTTTAAATACGAACCGATTTGTGAAAACAAGTCGGTTTTTTTGTGGCTTTTTTTGGGCGTGTCCTTGTTGTTGCACTTTCGTATAAATTACTTTGTTTAGTCCTACAACAAGGTCAGGCTGTTTGTTTCCGCTTTTATTATTTTACCCTTCGGGATAAAACAATAAAGAGCTCCACTTCCATCCTTCACGCAAAAGGTGCTAAATAGATTCTCTTGTAAGTACAAAAGTATTCAACAAATTAAAAGCCCTTTTGATGATTTATAAGATAATTATTATACATTTGAAAACAGATAAAGACTGACTTTTATCAGACATATCTACCTCATTTAGGGATGATATGTCTGATGTCGTCAGTAGTATATACTAGTTGGCAGACATATCACTCCAAAAAACGAAAACTATAATTAACCAAAAAAATAAAATTATGACACCGAAACAACTTGTAAAACTTAGCAACGCAATTGGAATAACAGCGATAATTCTATTAGTTTATTGGGTTTTTACATTTATTATAATTCAAGTTTTCGGATTAAAAGTTTTTAGAGAAAATATGACAGAAACGTTTTATCTGAGCGTTTTGGGCATTCTTGCTTTAATGGTTGGCTCACTAATTATAAACGTAATGTTTAATCTAACAAGAATTGCAGAAACCAAAAATAATGATGAAAATAATGCAAAATCGAATAAAAAAACATATTTAATACTTTTTATAATTTTTCCAATAATTGGAATAATATTATTTGGTGGCGATTATTTGACATCCAACAAAAAAGAAAAAATGCTAATAAAATCCGCTAAATCAATTTTAGAGAAAAACGAAAAGAATAGTTCAAAATTAGTTAACTATGAATTTTCAGAAAAATATATAAATGAAACAAGTAATATTTTAGAAATCTATTCAGAAACGGATAAGAATTTCCCAAGTGTAAATTTATTAGTTAAGGATAGTATAAATGGTTCACCTGTTTATTTAGGATTTAACCAAAGTAATTTTGAAAAGTTAAACGATACAATTGAACCGAATAAAAAAGAATATCTGTACAAAACAACTCAAGAAGAAAGAGAATATTTAGACAAAGTATTTAGCGGAAAAAGTGAAGAATTGAGATATAGCAATCACGATGGCGACTATGAACTATTTTATCCATACAAAAAAGGCAAAAAAACAATTGTTTTATATTTTTCGGAATATGTGAGATACGGGAAATTAGGTAGTTAAAAAAAGATACGATCTGCCAACAGCCACTACAACGGATTTGGGCATTGGGCTTAATGGAAAGATGGTCTTGTATTTGGGATGATTTGGCAAATCCGAAAATAGGGCTTAATTTAGTCCCAAACCCGCTGTAGTGCCAAGACGTTAGCAGCCATAATATGAAAAAACTAATCGTAATAATAGTAACATTCTTATCGTTAAGCAGTTGTGCTCAGGAGAAGAATTGCATAGATTTTAAAACTGGGAATTTTGAATATGTAAATAAAAATCAACCTGAAAAAATCACTAGAACTGAAAATTTACAAGTAGAAACAAATTCAAAGACAGGTATCCTTATTCATTCTTCAATTAAATGGACTTCAGAATGCAGTTACATTATGACTTATGAAAAAATTTTAAATTGTCCTAAAGACGTGAGTCATATGATTGGGCAAAAAATTTATGTAGATATCCTAGAAACTAAAGGCAATAAAATGAAAGTTCATGCTAAGAGTGATAGAATAGATACCGAAATTGAATTCATAAAAACAAATTAAAATTACGGCTGCTAACAAAGAACTGTGCTCTAAAACAAATAAAACTTACTATTTTTTATATCATCTTTGGTATAGCACTTCTGTAACTTTCATTATATTCCACTCCTGATTTTGCAATTGCAAAAGCTTGTTTTAATAGCTTATTGCAAACGGCAATCAGTGCTAGTTTTTTACTTTTCCCTTTATTTGTTATTCGTTCGTAAATGGCTTGACAAGCCTTATTGCATTTGCAGGCTGTAAAACTGCACATAAAAAGCAAATTCCTCAGTTTAGCATTACCTATTTTACTTATTCTGGACCTTCCCTTTATACTAGTTCCTGATTGTCTGATTACTGGTGTCAGCCCACAAAAAGAACAAAGTTGAGCACCGCTTTCAAATCGATTAAAGCCGTCTGTTAGTACAACAAGCATCGTAGCTGTTTTGCGACCAATTCCTGGAATACTTTCTAGTTTAGTAAGTATTTCTTGATGGTCGCTTTTGACCAACTCGAAAAGGCTAGTTTCAATAATCAGTGATTCTTTCTGCAAATTTTTAAGACTGCGTTTTAGGGAATTTACCACAATTTTAGCAGGATTTCCTAATACTTCCTCAGCTTGTATTTTATTCTTCAAAGCAGTGCTTTGTTTGGTATAGATATCCAGTAATCGAATCATTTGAAGACTTTGAATTTGATTTTTGGAATAACCAGCCCAAAGTTTGAGGTCCCTTTCTTGTCCATACAAGCAAATCATTTTTGCATCTGACTTATCTGTTTTAACTCGGCTTAGTTTCATTTGTATGAAACGCTTTATTGACAAAGGATTTTCTACCGAAACTGCTATATTATTATCTACCAGAAAATAAGCCAACTGATAATGATAATAACCCGTTGCTTCCATCACACAATGTGAATTGGTATCCAACAATTTCAAAAACTTTGAAAAGCTTTTGAAATTATTGGAGAATTGATAATAATTACCCAATGAATCCATGACATCAAAAGTATCTTTACTGATATCAATACCGAAAGTTTTTTTATCTTTATCCATAAGAAAATGATTTTGGAAAGGACAATCTACTTTATTTTCATCACCTTAAAGCGAGATCTAAGTCTCATAGAACTGTACGAAATAAGAGTAGAAAAGAGAGGGGATTATCACTGTTGACGGAATCTGAAGTTCCTGCGGTTATCGAGAACCTTACTCCTCTCTTTTGTTCTTTCTGATTTGTGTGTAAATTTATGAAATGTAAACTTAAGGCGGTTTCACGATATTTGGGTTTAAGGCTTAATTTAAATACGGTCTTGTATTTGTAAAAATTGTGATAAACCGCAAAATAAATCTTAATTTAATCCCAAACATCGTGAGAGCCGCGGGACGTTATACGATATTTTATGAGAGATAACCTTAACGACAAAATATCTCTTTTTTTATTCTCAATTATCATCTTGACAATTGGGTACATGATTTACGCATTCAATACTGGACAATTTGAAAAACACAAATCTTGGGTTTACTCCGTTGACAATAACAAACAAGACATTGTTGTAAGTGCAAGTGAAAATGAATTATTACTTTGGGACAACCGAAAATGTACAGACAGATTAGTTGGACATTCTGACGCTATTAAGACAGTCGCTTTTTCACATAGTGGACAGCTATTTGCAAGCGGGAGCATTGACAAATCAATTAAAGTATGGTCATTGTTAGATAAAAAAGCTATCAAAACATTAAATGGACACACTAAAGGAGTAAACAAAGTTAAATTCAGTATTTCAGACAAATATATCATTAGTGCAGGCTATGACGACAAAATATTCATTTGGGATTGGAAAAATGGAAACTTAATAAAAAAACTTAGTGTAAATAACACCAACTTTTCAATAAATAAAGAAGATGTTTTAGCTTATATAGATAGTTCTTGCCACTTGACATTTTTTGATTTGAAATCCTTATCAGTAACAAAAGTGGTTGGAAAGTTTTGTGGTTCACCAGTTTTTAACCCTCAAAAAAATATGATTGCGATTAATGATATAAATAAAAGTATCTTAAGGGTTATCGACTTAAATTCAGGTGCAGTATTATCGATTCTTAATATACAAAAAGAGAACTCCGTTTGTGAAGTAAGTACTTTTAAATTTACACCTGATGGACAGTATTTAGTGGCTGGTATTTGGGGTGGCGACATTGAAATATGGGATTGGCAGAAAAAATTTTTAATACGAACACTTCAAGGACACAATTTAAATTCAGTAGACGATTTTTCATTTAATAGCAAAAACCAACTAATCAGTGCCTCAGGTGACAGGTCATTAAAATTTTGGAACTGGAATACTGGCGATTTAAAGATGGTTTTAGGAGATGGGTTATTCCAAGCAAAACTAAATGGACTTTTATCAATTTCTATTCTAATGACCTTAATAGCGGGTTTTTGGGCATTGACAAGAAACACAGACAATAAAATTTCTTCCTACATCCTGCTTTCAATTTTGACTTGCTGGAGTTTAGGAATTGGATTGGTTGTTTATTTCTATAAAACTACATTGACAAAATATGCAACACCGATGATTTGGACAACAACGGTATTATCTGGATTGTTCTTTTTTTCAGTATGGTTTAGTTGGCTTACCCTTTTCACTGTTCCGATTTCCTTGCTTTTTTGTTACATAAAAATGATAACCCATAGTGACAAAAGCAAAATTTACATTCCGCTAATAATTAACTTATTTTTTTGCGGAATACTTTGTTCATTCGTAACATCAGCAGGACTATGGAAATAAAAACATCGCATAACACGGGTTTGGCAAAAGTGGCGTTTCAGTGCTCCGCAAACACATTCGTGTTTAATCAAAGTTTGGTTCTCCGTATCAACATTTGTGGTGAAAATCGCCACCTTCGCCAAGCCCGAAAACGTTAGCGGTTATTTTAATCCCATACAATGAGAAATTATTTGCACATTAAGAAAATCTCTATGCTCAGAAAAATAGCAGGAACTTTGTCATTAATTTTTATAATTCTGTTATTTTTAATTGATATAAATTCTGGATTAAAGTTCATTCTAGGTTTTTTTTCTTTTTTTGGAGGATTATATTTAGCTTCTACAGATGGTATCGAGATCAAATTTGATGAAAATAAGTTTAGAAACATTTTTTCAATATATAGTATCAATATAGGTTTTTGGGATACTTATCCAAAGATTGCTTATATCTCGATACTCAAAACAAAAGTGAAACAGAAAATTGAAAATAAATATCAACCTTTAGCAGCATCTGCGACTTTAACTGGTGAAATAATTTTAATAAATTTATTTAGTGAAACAAATCAAATTAAGACTCTATATAGAACTAACAGCAAAGAAGAAGCTGAGAAAATTGCAAAGCATATAGCATCATTTTATAACATTAATATCAAAAGCAATTTGTAAAAACAACTGCTAACAGCGATTTAACGAGATTTGAGCAATAGACTTAATGGAGAGTTGGTTTTGTATTTGAGAATTTGTCAAATCCGAAGAATGCGCTTAATTTAGTCCCAAATCCGCTGGTGTAACAGAACGTTAGCGGTCAGTTTAAAGAGTCGAATGAAAAACGATAAAATATGAATATCGAAAGAAAGCAATTAATAGAATTATGTGACAAATTTTTAAATGATGAAATCAATTCAAATGATTTATCAGTTTTTGCTTTTGATGCAATCATGTCAGATGAAGTAGAATGGAATGAAAATGACGAAATAATTTCTGAAACGCTTTTCGAATGGGATAATGAAGAAATAAACTTTCCTATTAACAAAGTAAATATGAAGCTTTGGAAAAACAGGCTTGAAAATGATGTTGACGAATTAATGATTTATAACAATTGGAATGTCCACATTGAAAAACAAAAAGAAATTTGTGAAAAATATGGCTCAAATTGGAAGCCCATCAATAAAACACTTAACATTGGTATTTCAGAAAATTTAGATTTAGGCACATTAAATGGATTAAGACATAGAACCAAAAAAGGCGAAGTTTGTTGGTTTATTTGGAGTGGAGAATATTCGGAAGACGATAATTTTTTTCAACCAATTTGTGCTGAACATTTAATGCAGAGAAAACCAAAACTGATTGACTATTTAGGACTTGACGTAGGATTTAGATTTATAATAAGCGAAAATGGATATGAAGATGTCTGGTTTGACGAAAAGCTATTGGAAATAGAAAAACCGAACCGCTAACAGCTTCTACAACTGATTTGGGCAATAGGCTTAATTTAATCCAAAATTATCTAAATTAGTCTTCCTACAAACTATCAAATAAAAATAAATAAGAAACATTTTATACATGAAAAGAATTACTGTCTTTTGTGGATCCAGTTTTGGAAACAAAAAAAATTATGAAATTCAAGCTTTCAAACTGGGACAAATAATGGCCGAAAATAATTATGAACTCGTTTATGGCGGTGCAAAAGTAGGTCTTATGGGAAGTGTTGCAGATGGAGTTTTAAATCATAACGGAAAAGTATTTGGTGTTTTACCAAGTTTTCTGATGAATAAAGAAATCGCACACGATAGATTGACCGAATTATTCATCGTGGAAAGTATGCATGAGAGAAAAACCAAAATGAATGAACTTAGCGATGGCATAATTGCTTTGCCTGGCGGATTTGGAACTCTGGAAGAATTTTTCGAAATGCTGACTTGGGCGCAACTTGGGCTTCATAAAAAACCAATCGGAATTTTGAATGTCGATGGTTTTTATGATTTGCTGTTGGAATTTGTTGCAAACATGGTCGATAAAGGTTTTCTAAAACCAACCAATCAGCAAATGATACTGGTGAGCGATAATGCCGCAGATTTGCTTGATAAAATGGAAAATTATGTCGCTCCCGAAGTTGGAAAATGGATTAAAAAAGGAAATGAATAAGTAAGAGTATAAAGACTTTAATTCAACAAATGAATAACAATCAAAACGCGGTTATCGCATTATTAGCTGAATATAAAAAAGCGATTATTGAATTGCAGCACGTAATTCATGATATTTCAGAGGAGGACTTAACATTTACAGTTGATCATGCGACGACAAATCCGGATTGCAAATCCATTCAAACGATACTTTCGCATGTGGTGAGTTCCGGATATTCTTATTGTGTTTACATTCAGAATTTTAAAAACAAGAATACTTTACGTCCCGAAAAAGTAAATCGGAGTTCCATTGCTGACTATATAAATGATTTAAATAAAATTCTAAAATTCACACAGGAAACATTTGCAGCTATTGATGATGATGCACTTGAAGAATGGGATGCTTCAAAGAAAATTAGGACTTCTTGGGGACAACTTTATGACATCGAACAATTAATGGAACATGCAATAGTTCATATTTTACGTCACAGAAGACAAATTGAG
This sequence comes from Flavobacterium sp. 120, assembly GCF_003633605.1. Classification (NCBI taxonomy): domain Bacteria; kingdom Pseudomonadati; phylum Bacteroidota; class Flavobacteriia; order Flavobacteriales; family Flavobacteriaceae; genus Flavobacterium; species Flavobacterium sp. 120. The sequence continues at coordinate 2,319,206 of NZ_RBKZ01000001.1, forward strand.
ACATTTAAAACCACAATTAAACAACTACACTAAACCGCAAACAACTGAGCAGTAGTTTGTTTTTATGGTATAAAACAATATATTTACTTAAATTAGCCTTAAAACAGTCAGGCAATTATTCCAAACCAAAAAAACACGAACAATATGAAGTGGACAGTATCTTTTTTTCTTATCCTAATTATCAACATGGCAAGTTATAGTCAAAAGATTGACGAAGCTGCAGTTATAAAAAAACTACTGGAAAAAGAATCCGCAACATGGAGAGCTGCTGATAGTAAAGGTCATACGGAGTGCTGGCACATTCAACCGTACAGCCGAATATTAATTTCTACTGCTGATGGAGTTACACTTGATATTCCGCCAACTGCTATGATTAACACCAATCCTAATGCCATGGGAAATGGCGGTTTTTCTGTAAATACAAATTATAAAATGAGTATTAATGGAAATAGCGCCTGGGTAAGCCATGACGAAGAATCTACGGCTAAGGATGGCAAAAAAACTTTTTCCTATGAAATTCGATTATTAGAAAAAATAAAAGGACAATGGAAATTAGTGGGGCAATCCATTCACTTATATAATCCAAAATAATTTTTAAATCTTCAACTTTATTATGTTTACTAATTTACGGTACAACATTACAATCTCTGTTTTGATCGATTTTAAAAAAATTTAATTTTACTCAAAAAAAGAAGCATTATTTATAGATTTTCTTCTTTTATATTATGTCTACAGACAAACTAATAAATAATAGTAATACTTTGAATCAACAAATAACTAATTATTTATCAATTCTATTAAATAAACGTTTATAAACCAATATTAAATGTTAATAATTTTAACAATTTGTTAATAGTATTCAGTAAATAAGAAAAGTAATATTTATAGTTTTACAGTCCAACAAATTATTAAAACAATTATGAAGCAATTTTACTTAAAGACACAGTTCTTTCTTGTAGCTGTATTTATTTTTTTAAGTTTTATTTCCAATGCTCAAGTTCCTGCTTATTATAACGGAACTAACATTAGCCAAACAGGAAATGCCTTAAAAACAAGCCTGTCAAATTTAATCATTTCAACCCATTCTACTTATTTGACTTATACCCCTGGAGTTTGGGATGCTCTGAAACAAACTGATTTAGATCCTAACGATCCTTCGAAAGTTTTACTGATTTATGGTTATAATGACAGTGATACTGATTTAACAAATGACCGAACCCGCTCCAAAGATAAAAATGGTGGAAACCAAGGGGACTGGAATAGAGAACATGTATTCCCTAGATCATTAGGAAATCCTAATTTAGGAAGTGAAGGCCCAGGAAGTGATGCACATCATCTAAGAGCCTCAGATGTAAATTTTAATGCAACTAGAAACAATTATCCTTTTGGTGCCGGATCTGGAAATGCTAAATTAGTCAACAATATCTTCTATCCTGGCGATGAATGGAAAGGTGATGTTGCCCGTATGATTATGTACATGTATTTGCATTATGGTACACAATGTCTTCCTAGTGTAGTTACTGTAAGCTCACAGAACTACAGTACTGATATGACCGATATTCTACTAGAATGGAGTGCAGAAGATCCAGTTTCCCAAGTAGAAATTAATAGAAATACAATATTAGAAGGAGTTCAAGGAAACAGAAACCCTTTTATTGATAATCCTGCTTTTGCGACAGCAATTTGGGGTGGGCCACAAGCTCAAAATAGATTTGATGGCAGTATTCAATTGGATACAGAAATTCCGTCTGTACCCGCTAACTTGGTTGCCACAAATACAACCGCATCAGAAACTACATTAACATGGGTTCAGTCTACAGATAATGTGGGCGTTTTAGGATACCGAATTTATAACGGAACAGTACAAATTGCTTCTTCTTCAACCCCTAATTATGTTTTATCTGGATTAACAGCTAATACAAATTATACTTTATCCATAAAAGCATTTGATGCGGCTGGAAACATTTCAAACGCTAGTAATAACGTAGCTGTAAAAACTCTAGCTGGTACACCACCACCAACTCCAACTACTTCTGTTGTTTTCATGAACGAAATTCATTATGATAATACAGGTACTGATGTAGGTGAAGGTGTTGAAATTGCTGGAACAGCTGGAACCGATTTAACAGGTTGGAGCATTATTCCTTATAACGGAAATGGTGGTGCATCTTATACTCCTGCAGGAAGTTTATCAGGTATAATTCCGAATCAGTCTAATGGATTTGGAACTGTTTTTGTATCTATAAATGGATTACAAAATGGAGTACCAGATGGCCTTGCATTAGTAAACAACTTAGGAAATGTAATTCAATTTTTAAGCTATGAAGGAATTTTTGCTGCTACTAATGGTCCAGCAAGCGGAATGACAAGTACGAATATTGGTGTTTCTGAAATTGGAACCGAATCAATAGGCTTATCATTACAGTTGAAAGGATCTGGAAATCAATACAGTGATTTTACATGGCAAACATCAGTTGCAAGCACCTATGGAAACATCAATAACGGACAATCATTCGCAATGGTTGCCGAGCCTCTTACTCCACCAACAAATTTAGTGGCAACTAATCTTACTGCAACTACTTCAACTTTATCTTGGACAGCAGGAACATCAAATGCTTCTTTTGAAATTTATAATGGAGGTACATTATTAGCAGCTACAACAGCCACTAGTTTTACTCTTACTGGTTTAACACCAAATACTACTTACGCCTTAACAGTGATTGCATTAGATGCTAATGACAACGCTTCAATAGCTAGTAATGTGGTTAGTATAACTACCTTAAATAATACTACACCTACTCCAGCTGGAGCTGTTTTTATAAACGAAATTCACTATGATAATGCAGGAACAGATGTTGAAGAAGGTGTTGAAATTGCTGGGCTTGCAGGGACCGACTTAACAGGATGGAAAATCATCCCTTACAATGGTAATGGTGGCGCTTCTTATACTCCAATAGGAAATTTATCAGGAACAATTCCAAATCAATTAAACGGATATGGAACAGTATCAGTTGCTATTCTAGGATTACAAAATGGTGCTCCTGACGGAATTGCATTAGTAGATGCAACGGGAAAAGTCATTCAATTTCTAAGTTACGAAGGTGCTTTTACAGCGAGCAATGGTCCTGCTGCAGGAATGACAAGCACTGATATTGGTATAGCTGAAGCAAGTACTGCAACTGTTGGAAATTCACTTCAGCTTATTGGTAAAGGAACTAAATATGCTGATTTTACATGGGTAGCAGCACCAAGTACTTTTGGAAAACCTAACAAGGGAGAAAAATTTGGTGAATTAGTTTTTATCAATGAAATCCATTATGACAATGCGGGAACTGATACTGGTGAAGCAGTAGAAATTGCTGGTTACTCAGGAACTGATCTAACAGGATGGAGCATCATTCCTTACAATGGAACAGGAGGAGCTAGCTATACTCCAACAGGAAATTTATCCGGAATTATTCCAGATCAATTAAATGGTTATGGTACTGTATCAGTAAGCATTGCTGGATTACAAAATGGTGCTCCTGACGGAATTGCATTAGTAGATGCTTCCGGAAAAGTTATTCAATTTTTAAGCTACGAAGGTACTTTTACTGCTACTAATGGTCCTGCTGCAGGAATAAAAAGTACGGATATAGGTATTGCTGAAGCAGGTACTGCGACAATAGGAACTTCATTACAATTAACCGGAGTAGGATTTACTTATGCTGATTTTACTTGGCAAGCAGTCAATAATACTTTTGGAGCTATAAATAAAGGACAGTTTTTTGGTAATGCTTCTGATATACTGGTAGTTATTCCAATTGCTGAAGCTAGAGCAAAAACAGATGGAGAAATTGTAACTGTAACTGGAGTTTTAACCGTTTCTGACCAATTTGCAGGATCAGCTTACCTACAAGATGCTACAGGAGCGATAGCTGTTTTTGACAAATCGGTTCATGGAACTGGACTTTTTAAAATAGGAGATTCTATCACAGTTACAGGAACTAGAAGTTCTTTCAGTGAACAAGTACAAATAAGTCCTGTAAGTGCGGTTACCAATAATGGATTACCTAATCAACCTATTGTGCCTCTTACTATCACTTTGAGTGAAATGGCAAACCACCCTGCTGAATTAGTTCGCATTGAAAACACGACTTTTCCTAAGCCTGGCGCCATGATGTTTGGTAATTCAAACACTAATATTACGGATGCTAGTGGAACAGCTCAATTGAGAATCGATGCAGATGTAAATGATCTTACAGGTTTTGCGCAACCAGAAAATTGTTCAGAAATAATAGGTGTTGTGGGGAACTATTTTGCAACTCAACAACTATTACCTCGAATGAGAACTGACTTACCTTGTGCAAATAAATATGAACAAACTGGTAATGATTTAGCAATTTCAAAAGAAAAAACTTTGGATATCGCTACTTGGAACATCGCTTGGTTTGGTGATGAAACCAATTCGCCTGCAGCAGGAAACACCAACTCTGATGCCATACAAAAAGCGGCTGTCAAAAATGTTTTACAGCAATTAGATGCTGATATTTATGCTGTAGAAGAAATCTCTGATGATGCTTTGCTTGCTCAGATGGTTAGCGAAATGAATGATTACAGTTATGTTTTATCAGAGGCTACGTCATATCCTAATGATTTTAGTAGTCCAAAACAAAAAGTTGGATTTATTTATAAAAATAAAACAGTAACTCCGTTGAATACCAAGGTGCTTTTGAAAACCATTCATCCTTTTTATAATGGTGGCGATGTTTCAGCACTTGCAAATTATCCTGATGCAGATAAATCTAGATTTTTTGCAAGCGGTAGATTGCCATTTATGATGACTGCAAATGTTACAATTGATGGTAATCAAAAACAAATCAATATTATTAATCTTCATGCAAGAGCAAATACCAGTGGTGATGCGCAAAGCAAGTATGATATGCGTAAGTTTGATGTAGAAGTTCTAAAAGACACATTGAGTGCACAATATCCCGATGCAAACTTAGTATTACTAGGAGATTATAACGATGATGTTGACTATACAGTATCTGATGTAACAACTACAGTTTCTACTTATGAAGATTATGTAAATGACAGTTCTAATTTTAATGTACTTACTAAAACATTGAGTGAAGCTGGCTTTAGATCGTATGTTACTTATGAAAACATGATTGATCATATAACAGTTTCTAATAAACTTGCTCATTTATACATCAATGAATCCGCTAGAGTACATTATGAATTTTACACAAGTGATTATACTAAAACAGCTTCGGACCACTTTCCAGTTTCTGTAAGATTGCAATTAAAAGAATTCACTCTTGACGCTAGCAGTGCAACAAATATTACTTGCAATGGCGAAGCTAATGGTACTGCTGCTGTTTCTGTTTCAGGCGGAATTGCACCATACACCTATACTTGGAGTACTGATGAAATTACAAATACAAACTCCGTATATAATCTTGATGCAGGAACTTATACTGTAAATGTAAAAGATGCTTTAAACAATAAATTGACTGCTAATTTCATTATAACTGAGCCTTCATTGATTACTATTCCATCAACAAATGAGGTAAATGTATATTATGGTTACACTAATGCTTCCTGCACGACACTTTCTGCCGGTACAGTAACTGGAGGAGTATTACCTTATACATATCAATGGAGCAATGGAGCAACTACAAGTAGTATTGCAGTTTGTCCTACGGCAACTACTACATATACACTAATTGTGAAAGACGCTAACGGTTGTATATCTGCCACAGAAAAGATTGTCAATGTAATTGATGTGCGTTGTGGTAGTAATTCAAAAAATCCAAAAGTGGAAATATGTCATAACGGAAAAACAATTTGTATTGATGAAAATGCTGTTGCAAGCCATTTAGCCCATGGAGACAGTTTAGGTAATTGTGCATCAATAAATAAAGATTCCGTATCGATAACTGATGTAAATGTATTTCCAAATCCATTCGTAGAAAGTGTAGATGTAAGCATTAACATTTCTGAAAACACAAAGGTTGACTTTTTACTTTATAACTTCAACGGACAGATTGAAAAACAAAGCAGTCAAGAAGTTAAAGCTGGAAAATCAATTACAAAATTAGAATTTTCAGAATTGAATAAAGGATACTATTTCTTGAAAATCGCTATAAATGGTAAAGTTAAAGATATCAAATACTTGATTAAACAATAATTTTTTATAAAGAGATAAAAAAATTCTCTCTATCCAATAAATCAACTATAGCCATCAAAAGTAATTTTGATGGCTTTTTTTTTGATCTGCTACAGCTATTATTTACATTTTAATTCTACTCCAACTTTTAAGAAAACAAAAAAGAATTATTTACATAATCTAAAACATTATTTGCAATCAAAAAATACTAGGTATTCTATATTGATTTAAAAAACAACTATCAATGTCCGCTTTTGTATTGAAATAACTAAACAAGATGCGCAAACTTATTATCTTTTTAATCTTAATCAGAAAGTATTTCGGCTTAAACCTATCAGGATTTTATACTTCCAGACTAGGAGGCGTTTCCATGAGAAACAGTAGTTATTCTCATATCCAAATGAAACAATAGTCTCACCTTTTTTGCTGATGCAAAAGGCAATAAAACAAATAGTACAACCTTAACTCAAGAAAACACAAACAACTGTATATTAAATACTTAAAATAAAAAATATTGAAAAAAAGTATGTTTTTTGTACCGATGAAATAATTATTTGTTTAAATTTACAGTATTGGTTTAAACAGGCAGGAACACCTACTACCTCATCTTTTAAACTTGATATGTAAATTTCAAACCTACTTCTGAATTACAAAATTTACTATCCTAATTAACTAAAAAATCCGCCCCAGTAATTTTCTATTGTTTCTAATCTAGCATACCAATAATGGTCTGTTTATACTTAAAAAACATACGAAATGGGGAAGTACAAATACATACTGTTTTTTGACCAAATTGGTATTGATGCCATTGGTAAAGTTGGTGGCAAAAACGCCTCTCTCGGCGAAATGTACAATCAACTCAATCCAATAGGGATTCGTATTCCTAATGGGTTTGCAGTTACTGCTGAAGGATATCGTCTTTTCAGGAAAATGAATAATCTGGAAAAACCATTGAAGGATTTATTATTTTCATTAGATACACAACACTATTCCAATCTTTCTTCCATTGGAGAAAAAGCCAGAAGCCTTATTTTATCAGCTGCCATTCCGGACGAAATTCGGGATGAAATTTACGCTGCCTACCAATCCCTTAGTGAACAATCCAACAGCAATACCCTTGATGTGGCCGTGCGAAGCAGTGCTACCTCTGAAGATTTACCAACTGCGAGTTTTGCAGGCCAAATGCAATCGTTTTTAAACATCAACGGTGCTACACAATTATTGGATGCCGTTCATCGCTGTTTTGTATCCTTGTTTACAGATCGAGCCATCAAGTACCGTCATGACATGGGTTTTGCTGCATTAGACATTGCAATTTCTGTTGGCGTACAGCAAATGGTACGAAGCGATAAAGCTTCGTCCGGCGTAGCGTTTACCATTGATCCCGACAGCGGTTTCGAAAACACCATCATCATCAACGGGTGTTGGGGTTTAGGGGAAAATATTGTTCAGGGAACAGTGACGCCTGATGAATGGATGATTTTTAAACCTACTTTAGAAAACCTGGATTTGAATCCCATTCTGAAAAGACAGTGCGGGAGAAAAGAATTCACAATGATTTATGCTGAAAAATCAGCAACCTCATCGGCAGAAAATACCATTATCAACACCGATACTTCTTTCGAAAAACAAAATCAGTTTTCGCTAACAAATAAAGAAGTTATTCAACTCTCTCAATGGTGTTCTAAAATTGAAAAACATTATAAAAAACCAATGGATATTGAATGGGCAAAAGACGGTTTGAATAACCAACTCTACATCGTTCAGGCCCGACCGGAAACCGTACATGGAAAAGCCAATAAACAAGTTCGGGAAATTTACAAACTCAAAGAAAAAAGCACGCTTTTGACGCAAGGAATTGCGCTTGGCGATAAAATTGCTTCCGGAAAAGCGCGTATTCTAAACAGTCCACAAGAAGGCGATTTATTGCAAAACGGGGAAATCATAGTAACCGATTTGACTAATCCGGATTGGGATCCCATCATGAAAAGAGCCTCAGCAATTATCACCAACAAAGGCGGACGTACCAGCCATGCAGCGATTGTTGCCCGAGAACTTGGAACAGTTGCCGTTGTGGGTTGCGGAAATGCTACTTCTATTATAAAAAATGGTCAGGAAATCACCGTTTCCTGTGCCGAAGGCAAAGAAGGAAACATCTACGATGGAAAATTGAAATGGGAAGTATCAGAACAGGATTTCAGTAAACTTGAAATGCCTAAAACAGCTCCCATGCTTATTCTTGCCGATCCCGAAAGAGCCTTTGAGTTAAGCCATTATCCCAATCAGGGCGTGGGTTTGATGCGAATGGAATTTGCCATTTCGAATACCATCAAAATTCATCCGTTGGCGTTGTGCGAACCTGAAAAAATAACAGATGAGAAAATTATTGCCGAAATAGCCGCAATGACAAAAGGCTATGAAGATCCTAAAAACTATTTCATTGATAAACTGGCTGAAGCTGTAGCAATTGTTGCCGCCGCTTTTTATCCAAAAGAGGTTATTGTTCGAATGAGTGATTTTAAAAGTAACGAATATGCCAACCTCATCGGAGGGAAATATTACGAGCCCGATGAAGAAAACCCGATGATTGGTTTCCGTGGTGCCTCGCGTTATTACAGTGATTTCTACCGAAAAGGGTTTGCTTTAGAATGCGAAGCCATGAAAAAAGTACGAAACGAAATGGGACTGCACAATGTAAAACTGATGATTCCTTTTTGCAGAACCGTTGAAGAAGGTGAAAATGTACTTACCGAAATGTCTAAAAACGGATTGGTTCAAGGCATCAACGGATTACAGGTATATGTCATGATTGAGATTCCGAGTAATGTATTAATGGCCGATGAATTTGCAAAACTCTTTGACGGATTTTCTATTGGTTCCAATGATTTAACGCAACTCACATTAGGTTTAGACCGCGATTCCGCACTGGTAAGTTATTTGTTCAGCGAAGAAAATCCTGCTGTCAAATCTTTAATTAAAGAAACGATTCGGGTGGCCAAACGTTTTGAAATAAAAGTGGGATTGTGCGGACAAGCTCCGAGCGATCTCCCCCAATTTGCGAAATTTTTAGTGAACGAAGGCATTGACAGTATCTCGTTTAATCCAGATGCTCTAATAAAAGGAATTGAAAATATTTTGGAAGCGGAAAAGAAAACAAAAAGAAAAATTCTAATGTAAATCGATTTAATTATGGAAGCAACATTCAAAAATAAAGTAGCCATCGTGACGGGAGGTTCCTCCGGAATCGGTAAATCTACTGCCTTGGCTTTCGCCCAAAAAGGAGCTAAAGTAGTTGTCGTGGATTGGATAGAAAACAGTGAAACAATGCGTCTTATCAAGGATTTAGGTGCCGAAACCATTTTTATCAAATGCGATGTTTCAAAAACCGAAGACGTAAAAGCGATGGTTGAAAAAACTATTGCCACTTTTGGACGTTTGGATTATGCTTATAACAATGCAGGTGTTGAAGGAATATCCGCTATTACACAAGATTGCACCGAAGAAAACTGGGATCGAACAATAGGTATCAATTTAAAAGGAATTTGGCTATGCATGAAATATGAGATTCCCGAAATAGTAAAACAAGGCAAAGGAGCTATTGTGAACTGTGCATCTGTAGCCGGTTTAGTTGGATTCGCTGGTTTACCTGCTTATGTAGCGTCTAAACACGGCGTTATTGGATTATCAAAAACAGCAGCTTTAGAATGTTCTAAACTAGGAATCAGAATAAATGTCGTTTGCCCAGGAGTGATACAAACACCAATGATTGATCGACTTACCGGAAAAACGAAAGAAGCAATAGAACAATTTACAGGTTTAGAGCCAATAGGACGTTTTGGCAAACCCGAAGAAATAGCAAATGCAGTGGTCTGGATGTGTTCAGACGAAGCTTCATTTGTAACTGGACATGCAATGGCAGTAGATGGCGGATTTGTCGCACAATAATTTTTGAGTTTTAATACCACTAAAAAATGTATAGAATGTATACTTACGAAGTAAATCTAAAATGGTCCGACAAAAGGAAAGGGATCTTAAGTTCTCCCGTTTTGCTTCAAAATATTGAAGTCGCGACACCTCCTGAATTCCCGAAAGGAATGGATAAAATTTGGTCTCCAGAGCACCTGTTTGTTGCTGCAATAAACAGTTGTCTATTAACTACTTTTCTGTCGATTGCCGAAAATTCAAAACTGCAGTTTATAAGTTTTGAGAGTAAATCGACTTGTATTGTCGATAAAATCAATGGGAAACATACCATAACCGAAATCATTCTTCAACCCAAACTCGTCATCCATTATTCCCAAAAACCAGAACGGGCAAAACATATTTTGGAGTTGAGTGAAAAGGCCTGTTTGATTTCAAATGCCATTAAAACAACCATTCGGTTAGAGCCAGAAATAATTATTGAGTATAATCTTGTTCCACTTGGCAATTCCTTCTAGAATAACATTCAGAAAATATTTCCAAAAAAACAGAGCATAATTATCCGAGTACTAGATTTCAATAGTAGCACAAGAGTAAAATAACGAGTCAAAAACTGATTCAAAAAAGATAATTCATGGATGCGAAAAAAGGACTTTTACTTTTATATCAAATGCTGCTCATTCGGCGATTTGAAGAAAAAGCTGCTGAGTTATACACTAAAGCCAAAATCAGAGGATTCCTGCACTTATACATAGGTGAAGAAGCCACAGCAGTAGGGATAATGCAGGCTTTAACCGATAATGATACTGTATTGAGTACCTATCGGGAACATGGTCATGCTTTGGCACGTGGCATTGATCCTGATGTAATTATGGCTGAAATGTATGGGAAAATAGAAGGCTGCAGCCGAGGTCGAGGTGGCTCCATGCATCTTTTTGATGCTTCAAAAAATTTTCACGGAAATAATACTGTATTGAGTGGCAATCTTTCAATAGCTGTTGGAATGGCATTGGCATCCAAAAAACAAAAGAAAAACAACATTATCTGTTGCTTCTTTAGCGAAGATGACATTACCAAATGTCAATTTCAAGAAGCTCAGAATCTGGCGGCACTCTGGAAAGTTCCTGTTTTATTTGTCTGTGAAAATAACTTGTATGCTAAGGGCAACGCAGTCCGACATTCGCATACTGTAGCTGAATTAGAAAAAAAAGGCATTGCATCTTCAGCCGTTGATGGTATGAATTTAATAAAAGTAATGCAGGCTGCAAATGCGGCTGTAGAAAAAATAAAAAGTACCGGAAATCCCTGTTTACTGATTTGTAACACCTATCGTTTTAGGGCATACTCCATGTTTGATGTCGAATTATACCGTGCTAAAAAGAAAGTGGAGGAATGGAAAAGACGAGATCCGATTCCGCAATTTGAGCAGTTTCTTTTGCAACAACAATGGATTACGGAAAGTGAGATTGTTGGTTTTGAAAGTAAAATAAAAACAAAAATTCAGAAAGCACTGGATTTTGCCGAAGAAAGCGCTCGGGAACCATTAGAGCAATTGACAAAATTTGTTTACACCGAAATTTAAACTATAAACATTAAAATCAAAAAACACCATGAAAAACTTTACATTAAACTCATTAAAAGAAAACAGAATGGAAGACATCCAATTTTGTCAAAGTTGCGGTATGCCTCTTCATGCAGACAAACTAAAAGGAACCGAAAATAACGGTATCAAAAGCAATGATTATTGCAAGTATTGTTATGTAAACAGTGATTTTAAAAATCCGGAAATGAATCTGGACGACATGAAAAATGCTGTACAAACCTATATGGAAAAAAGAAAACTTCCCAGTTATATGATTCAAAAAGCCGTAAATATTTTACCCGCTTTAAAACGTTGGAAAAGCAAACAACAATAATCAATCCTTCTCATGAAAAGCAACATGGCCACACAATCCATCACCTATCGTGAGGCTTTGAATCAAGGCCTTCGCGAAGCATTGCAAAATGATAAACGCGTCTTTTTGATGGGCGAAGATGTGGGCCGCTATGGAGGAGCTTTTGCTGTAAGCAAAGGGTTATTGCAGGAATTTGGAGAAGAGCGCATTATGGATGTCCCACTTTTAGAAGCCGGTTTTGTTGGAGCAGGAATTGGAGCAGCAATGGCTGGTATGAAACCCATTATTGAAATAATGACAGTCAATTTCAGTCTATTCGCAATGGATCAAATCGTGAACAATGCAGCTACTTTACAGCACATGTCCGGCGGACAATTGAATGTTCCTCTAATTATACGAATGGGAAGCGGTATTGGACGCCAGTTGGGAGCACAACATTCGCATAGTTGGGAACCTTTTTATGCACACATTCCAGGATTAATTGTCCTATCAGTAGGAACGCACGAAGATGCAAGAAGTATGCTGTATGCCGCCCTGCAAAGTCCTGACCCTGTGTTATTGTTTGAATATACGATGTTGCTTAATCTCGAAAAAGAAATAGCGACTGATTTGCCAATTGCCTATATTACTAAAGCCAAAGTGTTACGAGAAGGAAAGGACATTTCGATTATCACTTACGGAACCGGAGTGTATAAAAGTCTAGAGGCTGCTGCCGAATTAGCTACCGTTGGGATTGATGCAGAAGTAATTGATTTACGGGTTTTGCGACCATTAGATGAGGCTACTTTCTTGGCTTCGATTGCCAAAACACATCGGGTATTGATAGTAGAAGATGCCTGGCGCTCTGTGAGTATTTCCTCGGAAGTGAGCGCGCGTATTATGGAAAACGGCTTTTATAATTTAAATACTCCTGTACAACGATTGTGTGGTATTGAAGTCCCTATTCCCTACCCTGCACATTTGGAAGAAGCAGCCATTCCTCAAAAAAATGATATCATAAGTGCCGTAAAAAAGATGCTTTATCGGAATTAATTTTTTTGATAAAAAACACCAATTTTAGAAGCAACATAAGCATCCGTTTGCTCTTTAAAACTGCTGATTAAAAACAACTTATATTCATTAAATTTAAAAATAAGAATTGAAATTACTGAAACAAGTTTGCTAAAAATTCACTACCTTAACAAGTATTTTTTTAGAAATGAAAAACAGCAAAAATGAAAGTATTAGTCTATAGCATATTGGGTTTTGATAAGGCTTTCCTTGAAAAAGCAGCGCATGGTAATCACGAATTAGTTTTTACGGAGCAACCTTTGAATGAAAGTACCGCAGCCCTTGCCAAAGGATTTGATGCTGTTTCACTTTTTACTTCGGATGATGCTTCAGAGACAGTATTGCAAAAACTATATACTTGTGGCGTCAAATATATTGCCCTGCGTTCCGTAGGTTACGATCATGTTGATTTGGCCCGAGCAAAATCATTAGCGATGAAAGTGGCTAATGTTCCTGAATATTCGCCTTACGCCATAGCTGAACTCGCCGTAGCCTTGTTAATGGCACTAAACAGAAAACTGGTTTTAGGTCAGACGTTAATGCAAATTGGTGATTATCGTTTGGATCATTTGGTGGGTTTTGATTTGCATGAAAAAACAATAGGTATTGTAGGAACTGGAAAAATAGGAGCTGTATTTGCAAAAATAATGCATGGTTTTGGTTGTAAAATAATAGCCTTTGATATTAAGGAAAACAAGGAACTCATGGATGAAATTCCAATTACTTACGTTTCACTAAAAGATTTATGTGCCACTGCTGATGTGATATCCGTTCATTATCTACTCAATGGAACAACAAACCATCTGTTTAATAAAAGCACATTTTCATTAATGAAAAAAGGAGTGATTTTTATTAATACTGCCCGTGGAGGAATTGTAAATACAAAAGACTTATTAGAAGCAATCGAAAATAAAACCATTGGCGCAGCAGGATTAGATGTTTACGAAAAAGAGAAACCAATATTTTTTCAAGATCATACTGATACTCCAATAAATGATGATTTGTTTTTAAAACTACGTTCCCATCCTAATGTGATGGTTACCGGACATCAAGGTTTTTTGACAAACGAGGCATTAGAGGGAATTGCACACACTACAATTGCGAATTTGAATGCCTGGGCCTATAATGGTATTTCTGGAAATGAAGTGAACTGATACCCGTTTTGAAATCATTTGTAAACGAATAGAATATTTTATTGTTTGTCTGTTTTTTATAATCATGCTGCGGATAGCAGTATTAAAAACTCAAAAGATGAAAGGATCCTTTAAACTCGGAAAAGTATCTGGTATTGGAATATTCATACACTGGACATTCACTTTACTTATTCTGTTTATCATTTTTATGAACTACAAATCAGGGCAAAATGTTACTCAAATAATATGGTCTGTGGTGTTTATCTTGTGCATTTTCGTTACTGTTTTATTACACGAACTCGGTCATGCTTTAGCCGCAAAAAATTACAACATAAAAACCAAAGACATCACCCTTTTACCCATTGGCGGATTGGCCAGACTGGAACGATTACCAGAAAAACCATCCGAAGAATTAATAGTTGCTTTTGCGGGGCCTTTGGTAAATATTACATTGGCCTTTATCACAGGGATTTTCATTACGATTCCGGATACTTCAGAACAATTAATGGCAGAATTATCTAATGGCGTGAACGCGAATAATTTCTTTCTTAATTTCTTTTTAGTCAATTTCTGGTTGGCCCTTTTCAATTTAATCCCCGCATTCCCTATGGATGGCGGCAGGATTTTACGGGCGCTGTTATCGTTCAAGTTACAAAGGCATGTTGCCACAAGAATTTCGGCACGGATAGGACAACTATTGGCAATGGGATTCATTATTTTTGGATTTTTCACTTCTCCGATTTTAGTTTTTATCGGTATTTTTGTCATTATTGGAGCTCAGGTTGAAGCAGATTATACGGAGTCTAAATTCATCTTGAAAGGCTTTAAAGTCCATGATGTTGTCATGAAACAATACCCAACGATTGATGCAAATGATACTGTAAAAACAGCAGTTGAATTAGTATTGGACAGCCAAAACAAGAATTTCCTGATTACTGAAGAAGGTATTCCGGTAGGAACACTGAATCGGGACCAAATTATTATGGCACTTTCAAAAAAAGGAGATGATGAATTTATTTACAACGTCATGGACCGAAATTTAGTTTACCTCGACAGCGATTCTCTTTTAGAAAAAGTTTTTGAGCTCATTCAACTCAATAAATCTAGATTAATGCTCGTTATGGAAAATAATAAAGTTGTTGGTATTTTGGATGTTGAAAATCTTATGGAATTTCTTTTAATAAACGAAGTGAAAATAAATAAAGCCCATGATAGAAAGTAAAAATAGCCTTATTGCTCCAAAAAATCTGGAACTTGTTTACAGTGGCGAAGATTATTTTTCTCGATTAGAGGCTATTATTCGGAATTCACAGATTGAAATTCACATGCAAATGTATCTTTTTGAAAACGATACAACCGGAAATAGAATTATTAAAGCATTAAAAGAAGCCGCTTCACGTAAGGTTCAGGTTTATGTCCTTTTGGATGGTTTGGGGTCTTTATCATTTCCCTCAGAAATACTAAAAGAAATGAGACAAAGCGGCATAAACATTCGTTTTTTTGCTCCTTTATTTTCAACCTATACTTTTTACCTAGGCAGAAGACTACACCGAAAAGTTATTGTTGCTGATGCAAAAGTCGTGCTTATTGGCGGTATAAATGTAGCCGATAAATATTGTGGTTCGGATACAGAAGCACCTTGGCTCGACTATGCTGTTCAATTAAAAGGAGAAATTGCCGAACCGCTTCAAAAATTGTGTACCGATATCTATTTCAAAAAAAGACACTTACACAACAGCAAAATAAAATCTTCGTTTCTTGTTCAGGAAGATGCCATGGTTCGCATTCTTCAGAATGACTGGTTAAAAGGCAAAAATGAGATTTGTGATGGGTATATAAAATCCATTAGAAATGCGAAAAAAGACATCATTATTGTGGGAAGTTATTTTCTGCCAGGGATTCGAATCATTCGAGCCTTGAAAAAAGCATCTAAAAATAAGGTAAAAATTAAATTAATTCTTTCCGGAAAATCAGATTTACCGCTCACAAGGCGCGCTACCTGCTATCTCTATGACAAACTGCTTAACTATAATATTGAATTGTACGAATGGGACCAATCCGTCTTACATGGAAAAGTGGCAGTAATAGATGGCAATTGGACCACAATAGGATCATTTAATCTAAATAATTTAAGTTCGTATGGAAGCCTTGAAATGAATGTTGAAATAAACTCTCCTTTATTTTCTAAAATGTTTCAAGCACACCTCATCGAAATTATTGCTCAATGCCAAAGCATAACGCCCCAATCACTCAAAACTAAGAACAATCTATTTACAAAATCCATTAACTTTCTTTCGTATTGCGTTACCCGAATAATAGAAATAATTGTCACCTATACTCCCTATAAGCGATTCAATAATTGATTTATAGAATAGAAATCAAGGGTTGAAAGTCTTTTTTTGTGCCAAAACAAAAAAGTATATTCTATTTCTAAAATCAAAATCATTGTTGAAAAAATTATCACTATTAGTACTGTTAATAAATTATTTTTAATTAACTTTATATGTGATTTTTAATCATTTAAAACATTAATAATAAGCATTTTATAAATAAATAGCAATGGAACCACACCGACTAAAAACTAAAAAAAAAGAGGATTGGATTCAAAAGGATTTGGAGAGTAAAATTCCCAAATTAAGCAGTAAAATAGTGTTTATTCCCAGTCAGGATGAATTATTTTTTTAGTTCATTTCTCAAAGAAATTTGTTAGCTCAGGTTAACATCGGAGCCGTGAGTCACTGCTCTGTAATTGAATGTTCTTTCAAGCACCAGGTTTAAAAGATTCTCCGCAGAGCTCCGAACTTTTAAACCGGTATTCTTAATCGGGGTTAGGGACAGAATAGTCCCTACTCCATTAACGATTTCAACGCTATGGATTTTACTCAATACAAAGAAACCTTTACCGAAAAATCACATAAACTAGGCTATTCGCTGCCTAATATTCAACGTTGTCTTGATTATGCCGAAGTATTATTCTCTCATGACGTACCAGTTATTTACAATCCAACCCATTTATCACTTCTGGTGGGATACAAGAAAGAATACTTAAAAAAAGCGGCTGTTTATCCTCGCTATTTTTATCGTGATTTTGAGATTTCAAAAAAAAATGGCACAAAACGACTTATTTCTGAACCGCTTCCGAGCTTGAAAGAAATCCAACTCTGGATTTTGAGAAATATCCTCAATAAAGTTCCCATTAGCCCTTTTGCGAAAGCATACAAAACCAATGTAAGCCTTATTGAAAACCTGAAATTTCATAAAAATCAGCCTAAAGTATATACATTAGACTTAGAAAATTTCTTCCAATCAATTACCATTGAATTAGTTGAAAAAGAGTTTCATCAATTGGGATATTCTAAAATGGTATCGAGACTCCTCTCCAAATTATGTACCCGAGACAGAACTTTGCCTCAAGGCGCACCCACAAGCCCATATCTTTCGAATTTAATTTTTAAAGATGCCGATGCTGAGATTGCCGCCTACTGCAAATTGCATAAAATAAGATATACCCGTTATGCTGACGATATGAGTTTTTCGGGGGATTTTGATGAAAATAAACTGCTTCATAAAGTTATTGAAACTGTTGAAAAATTAAACCTTCGAATCAATAAAAACAAGACTAAACTCATGACGGCCAATACGCGCCAAACCGTGACTGGAATTGTTGTGAATGAAAAACCGCAAGTGGCATTCCACAAACGCAATGATTTAAGACAAGCCATGTATTATATTAAGAAATTTGGTTTCGAGGAACACCGCGAATACAAAGAAATTAACCAAAAAAATTATCTCGAACATTTGTTGGGGAAAATAAATTTTGTGCTACAAATAAATCCAAAAGACATCGAATTTTTAGAGTATAAATCTATATTGAAAGACCTAAAAAAGAAACAGGATTTAAAAGCTATGGAAGACGAATTACTACCAATATAAGAATTGAAAAACATTCTTGGTAAAAAAATGTTTCATAAAAACTCCTTTTAGAGTTTTTTTTATTTTATAAACACCTGAAATAAAGCTGTTTATTCCTATTTTAATACCTGGAAATTAGTTAAATTTGATAGCGCAAAATGTTTAAAAATTACAATCATTTGTGCTGTCTTTTTCATGCAAATTGATATTGATAAAAGTAAGATTACAAACTCCGGATATCTTTATAACCTATCAAATAATTAAAACTGATACCTCATGAAAAAAATAACAACCATCATCGCAACACTATTTTTATCAACTTTTCTGCTGGCACAAACAACATGGAAAGCAGATCCAATGCACTCAAAACTTACTTTTAGCACCGTGCATCATGGTATTTCGGATATAGCGGGATTATTCGAAAAATTTGAGATAACCGCAACAACTAACAAAACGGATTTTAGTGATGCTGTATTTGAGCTTTCGACTGATGTTGCCTCTATTGACACCGAAGTAGAAATGCGGGATAATCATTTACGAAGTGCTGATTTCTTTGACGTGGAAAAATATCCTAAAATGACTTTTAAAAGCATCTCCATAAAAAAAATCGGGAAGAATAAATACAAACTTGTAGGCACCCTCACATTGCATGGAATCACAAAACCGGCAATAATTACTATGTGGTATAGAGGAACTATAGTGAATGAACAATCAAAAGCAATTACTGCAGGCTTTCAGTTTAGCGGAATTTTAAAACGTTCAGAATTTAATGTAGGTTCCAAATTCCCTTCGAAAATGATTAGTGATGAAGTACAAATCAAAGCAGATTGTGAGTTCATTAAACAGTAAATACCTTCAATTAAAGTATTAATAAAGCCTACAAATTATATAAAAACAATCCAGATGGCATTTATAGACTATTACAAGATTCTTGAAGTGGACAAAAAAGCAACCGAAGCCGAGATTAAAAAGGCCTATCGAAAACTGGCCCGTAAATACCATCCCGACTTAAACCCCAACGATAAGGAAGCCGAAAGAAAATTCAAGGAAATCAATGAGGCCAATGAAGTATTGAGCCATGCCGAGAATCGTAAAAAATATGATGACTACGGCGAAAACTGGCAACATGCGGAGGAATTTGAAAAATCAAAACAACAACAGCAGTACCATAGAGGTGGTCAACATGATGGTTTTGGCGGATTCAGTGGTGGCGGAGATTTCTCTGATTTTTTTGAGTCTATGTTTGGAGGTCGTTCGTCAGGAGGTGGAGGTCGTCGTAGTGCACAATTCAAGGGGCAGGATTTTAATGCTGAACTGCATCTTGACCTAAAAGACGTGTACACCACACACAAACGCACCTTGACAATTAACGGCAAAAACATCCGTATTACTATTCCTGCCGGAGTCGAAAATGGGCAGCAAATAAAAATTAGCGGGCTTGGTGGTGAAGGCGCTGGCGGTGGCCCAAAAGGAGATTTATACATCACTTTCACTATTGAAAACCATACCAACTTTAAATTAGACAAGCACAACCTCTACTCCACTGTCTCCTTAGATTTATATACTGCCATATTGGGAGGCGATATCACCGCAGATACTTTTGACGGAAAAGTAAAACTAACCGTAAAACCCGGAACCCAAAACGGAACAAAAGTAAAACTGAAAGGAAAAGGATTTCCAGTTTATAAAAAAGAAGGTGAGTTTGGAGATTTATACATTACCTATCAAGTGCAAATACCCACAAATATTACTGAAAAAGAAAAAGAATTATTTACGGAACTCGCAAAGTTAAGAACGTCATGAACATAGAAAGCCTCATACCGATACCTGCATTATGCATTCATTATAAAGTGGAACTCTCCTTTTTTGACAACCTCAGCGAAATGGGTTTACTCGAAATAAAAACAATCGAAGAAACACAATATATCGATCCGGATGCCATCTATGAAATAGAGAAAATGATACGCATCCATCAGGAATTAGATCTTAATACTGAGGGAATTGATGTGGTGTTTAATCTATTACAAAAAATTGATGCTTTGCAAAATGAGCTTGTTTCCACTAAAAACAGATTACGTTTGTATGAAAGTTGAGATTTGATAATCCCAATATTCTTTTTACTGAATATAAAAAGTAAAAAATATGAACTGGCATTTACTACCGTTATCAGAAATAACACAGTTGCTAAATACAACTCCATCCGGTATTGATGATATTACGGCATCAGAACGCTTGTGCGAACATGGGAAAAATCAAATTGAAGATAAAAAGAAGAAGACAATTCTACAGATGGTACTTTCTCAGTTATCTGATTTCATGATTCTCATCCTTATCGCTGCGGCAATTATCTCAGGCATAATAGGTGATGTTACGGATACAATAATTATTCTTGCCATCATTATTATAAATGCTGTCGTGGGATTTATCCAAGAATATCGGGCTGAAAAAGCAATGGAAGCATTAAAGAATATGGTCGCAAACCATGCCCGTATTTTACGTGAAGGAAAAACAATCGACCTTCCTGCATCGGATATTGTCCCTGGTGATGTAGTGGTACTTGAAGCGGGAAATGTTATTCCTGCTGATGTCCGTTTTTTTGAAACCCATCAGATAAAAGTCGATGAATCAGCACTTACGGGCGAATCAAACAATGTAGAAAAAAATCCTGAGGAACTTCCCGAAGGAAATTATGCGCTTGGTGACCAAACCAATATGGGATACAAAGGAACATTTGTGACTAACGGACGAGCGCTGGCTTACGTTACAGCAACTGGAATGCATACTGAACTTGGACACATCGCAAAAATGATCCAAACCGATGAAACCTCTACGCCTTTACAAAAAAGGTTAGCAGCTTTTGGCAAACGATTATCAGTGATTATACTTATTATCTGCGCTATAATTTTCTTAATCGGATGGTTGCGGGGAGAATCTGTTTTGACCATGTTGATTACTTCTATTTCACTCGCTGTTGCCGCAATTCCTGAAGCTTTACCTGCATTAGTTACGATTGCACTTGCCTTTGGTGCTAAAAAATTAGCTAAAAGCAATGCCCTTATTCGAAAATTACCGGCTGTGGAAACTTTGGGTTCCGTCACTTACATCTGTTCTGATAAAACGGGAACTCTTACGTTGAATAAAATGACTGTACAGGAAATTTTTGAAACATCGGATACAGAGTATGAGCCATTTTTTAAAGAAAAAAACATATTGCTGCACGCTATCGCTTTAAATAATGATGTTACAAAAGATGAAAACGAAAAATGGTTGGGCGATTCAACAGAGTTGGCATTGGTACAATATGCATCCGATAAAAATTTGAATCGCTCTGATTTAGAACAAAAATTACCTCGAATTGGAGAATTGCCTTTCGATTCTAAAAGAAAATGCATGACTACAATGCATCAAACCCAAAATTCTAATGGTGAAATCATCGTGATTACAAAAGGGGCTGTCGATGTATTGTTTCACAAACTGAATGACAATCAAAAATCACTTATTCCTGAATTTGAACGTAAAGTCAACGAAATGGCCGAAAAAGGATATCGGGTTTTAGGGTACGCAATGAAAACACTTTCGTCCTTACCGGATACTTCAGATACTAATTTGATAGAAAATGAGTTAACACTTATTGGGTTTGTAGGCATGATTGATCCACCACGAGAAGAAGCAAAACAAGCAGTTTCTGAATGTAAGGAAGCCGGTATTATTCCGGTAATGATTACGGGTGACCACAAGCTGACCGCCAAAGCAATTGCCGAAAAGCTAGGCATTATTGTCACGGATGACGACCTAGTTTTAACAGGTTCAGAACTAACTGCATTAACACAGAGTGAGTTTATCCAAATTGTAGAAAAGGTAAAAGTGTATGCCCGTGTAAATCCAGAACAGAAACTAAGAATCATTAATGCTTTACAATCCAAAAATCATTTTGTGGCAATGACTGGCGATGGTGTGAATGATGCTCCGGCACTAAAAAATGCTGATATTGGTATTGCTATGGGAATCAACGGAACCGAAGTTTCTAAAGAAGCCTCGCACATGATTTTATTGGATGATAATTTTGCTACCATCATTATTGCCGTTAAACACGGCAGAAAAATATTTGATAACATCCTAAAATTTATCAAATACATTATGACAGGAAACTCAGGCGAAATATGGGCGATTTTTTTAGCTCCATTTTTTGGGTTACCAATTCCGCTATTGGCAATTCACATCCTTTGGATTAATCTGGTAACGGATGGTTTACCCGGATTAGCACTAGCCTCAGAACCATCTGAAGCAAATATCATGAAACGTTCCCCCAGGAATCCGAAGAAAAATATTTTTTCAAACGGGATGGCTTTACACATTTTATGGATTGGTTTTTTAATGGGCTGCGTCACCATAGGAATGCAAGCTTACGCGATATATAACGCCAATACACATTGGCAAACGATGGCTTTTACGGTGCTTTGTTTTAGCCAGTTGGGACATGTAATGGTCATTCGTTCCGGGCGTGAATCTATATTCAAAATTGGTTTTTTTTCTAACAAACCTATGGTTGGTGCCCTATTTATAACCATTGTCCTTCAATTCATGATTATTTACATGCCTTTCTTTAACGAAATTTTTAAGACCCAACCTTTATCTTTATATGAATTGGGACTCACCTTAGCGATATCTAGCATTGTATTTTGGGCCGGAGAAATAGAGAAATGGATTAAAAACAGACGAGTTATTGACTTCCATGTTCTGTTTTAAAATAATTTATGAGCAAAAAAACACTGCAAAAAATGTTAATATTCAAAATGCCAACTTTTGATTGAATCAAAATTAATCGGGTCTTAAAGAGCCTGTTTACAGTGTTAAAAGCCATATTTTTTTATATAAATTTAGTAAGATTATTCAAACGTTAATTATTCTAATTTTTAGAATTAACACTAAAAATTGCCTTAATTTTACAATTCTAATTTATATAATATGACAACAATTACAAATTATTGGTGGGTACTGGTATTGATTATATGCCTGATTCTTTACAAATTCGTTTTACGTGTTTTCTTCGGAATGGTAATCGTTCCTGAAGATAAAATTGGTTTAGTGACCAAGAAATTTGTCCTCTTTGGATCCGAAAAATCCTTACCAGACGGTAGAATTATAGCTACCAAAGGGGAAGCTGGTTTTCAGGCAAAAACACTTGCTCCAGGGTTATATTGGGCCATGTGGCCTTGGCAATTTTCTGTTGAAATGGCTCCATTTACCATTATTCCTGAAGGTAATATTGGTTTGCTTTTAAGTAAAGATGGTGCCGAAATACCAACGGGTAGAATTTTGGCACAAAAAGTGAACTCCGACAATTTTCAGGACGCTACCTTATTTCTGAATAATGGCGGGCAAAAAGGACGTCAATCCGCCTTTATAACTACAGGATCTTACAGGATTAATACCTTTTTATTTGAAGTGGTAATGTCTCCTCAAATTGTGATTTCAGAGAATATGGTCGGAATTGTAACTGCTATGGATGGTGAGCCAATTCCTATTGGTCAAATTGCAGGTAAATTTGTTGAAAATCATAATAACTTTCAAGATTTTGATCAATTTCTAAAAAATGGCGGAAATCGTGGATTGCAACCACAGGTTATGCTTGCCGGATCCTATTATATCAATACTTGGGCGATACAAATAGAGCAAACTCCTATGACAGATGTGCCTATAGGGTATGTTGGGGTTGTGATCTCTTATATTGGCGAAGACGGACAAGATGTAACAGGTGATACTTTCAAACATGGAAATATTGTTTCAAAAGGGCAACGTGGTGTATGGATGGAGCCGCTAGGTCCCGGAAAATATGCCTTAAATAAATACACTACTAAATTAGAGCCTGTTCCTACAACAAATCTAGTATTGAACTGGGCAGATGCACGCAGTGAATCCCATAATTTAGACCAAAATTTATCCACAATTACGGTTCGTTCAAAAGATGGTTTCCCTTTTAATCTGGATGTGTCCCAAATTATTCATGTTCCCGCGAATGAAGCTCCAAAAGTAATTGCCCGTTTTGGGAGTATGAATAATCTTGTTTCACAGGTTTTGGAACCAACAATTGGGAATTATTTTAGAAACTCTGCTCAGGAAAGTGATGTAATATCCTTTTTATCAACAAGAAAAGAACGTCAGGAATCTGCTAAAAATCATATCAAAGTGGTTCTTGATGAATACAATGTAAATGCAGTTGACACACTAATAGGAGATATTGTACCTCCAGAATCCTTAATGAAAACTCTGACTGACAGGAAGATTGCCGAAGAAGAGCAAAAAACCTATCAGACACAAAGAATGGCTCAGGAACAACGTCAGGGAATGGAAAAAGAAACCGCTATTGCGGATATGCAAAAAGAAATCGTAAAAGCATCTCAAAGTGTTGAAATTGCCCAACGTACTGCTGATGCAACAGTTAAAAAAGCAGAAGGAGATGCAACCAGTTTAAAATTAAATGTAAATGCAGAGGCAGAAGCTACAAAAATGCGTGCCAATGCCGAAGCGGAAGCTACTAAAGCAAGAGCTGGAGCACAAGCAGAAGCGACAAAACTAACTGCAAGTGCCGAAGCTGAAAGAATTTCTAAAACGGGTCTTGCCGAAGCTGAAAAAATTATGGCTATTGGTAAATCAACTGCAGAAGCCTATCAATTACAAGTTTCTGCAATGGGTGGTGATAACTTCACGAAATACAAAATAACGGAGGAGATTGGCAAAGGAAAAATCAAAGTAATTCCTGATGTTTTAATCTCTGGAAATAATGGCTCTGATGGACCAATCAGCGGTCTTCTTGGAATGAAACTAATGGAAATGATGGATACAAAAAGTGAGAAGGAATAAACATAGTTTTTTATAAAATGTTCAACAAACGCCATTCAAAATTTGAATGGCGTTTGTTTTTATAATTTCTCAAAAAAACAACCAAAGAACACCATTAAATACTGATAATCAGGTAAATAATTGTATATTTGAATAACTTTTTTTATTAAAAATTAATTCATTTGCTAATGAATAGTATTTTTAAAATAATCGAATTGTTTAAAACTTTTTTACTTGAAGTTGGCGAGCTCTCTTATTTTGCCGGGCGTTTTTTTAAAGAAGCTTTTAAAAGCCCTTCGGAATTCAAAGAGTTCCTTAGACAATGCTTTTATATGGGAAATCGTTCCTTGTTGCTTGTTGCAGTTACAGGATTTATCATTGGTTTAGTATTCACTTTACAGTCACGACCCACATTGCAGGAATTCGGAGCCGTTTCCTGGATGCCGTCCATGGTGAGTATTTCGCTTATCAGAGAAATTGGCCCCATCATTACCGCTTTAATTTGTGCTGGTCGTATTGGTTCCGGTATTGGTGCTGAATTAGGTTCTATGAGAGTTACAGAGCAAATTGACGCCATGGAAGTTTCCGGTACAAATCCTTTCAAATATTTAGTGGTAACCCGCATATTAGCAACTACTTTCATGCTTCCTATTTTGGTTTTTTTTGGAGATGCCATTGCCATTTTTGGTTCATTTTTAGTAGAAAACATAAAAGGGAATGTTTCTTTTTTATTGTATTACAATCAGGTTTTTGATGCATTGGAATTTGGGGATTTAATACCGGCAACCATAAAAACATTCTTTTTTGGTTTTGCCATCGGGTTAGTGGGTTGTTTTAAAGGATATTATTGTAAAAAAGGAACTGCAGGTGTCGGTTTAGCTGCTAATTCTGCGGTGGTTTTTACCTCGATGTTATTGTTTATTATTGATTTTATTGCTGTTTTTATCACTGATATTTTTTATGATTTATAACTGATTATGAATACATCTATACCAAATCAAAAGGCCATAATAGAAATCAAAGACTTAAAAAAAAGCTATGGTGATAATCATGTTTTGGATGGTTTTAATATGGTTTTGAATGAAGGAGAAAATCTGGTTATCATGGGAAAATCAGGTTCAGGAAAATCTGTTATGATAAAATGCCTTATTGGATTAGAAGAACATGACAGTGGAACTGTAGTAATAATGGGAAAGGATATTAGCGAACTCAGCCGGGAAGAACTGGATGACCTTCGGACAGAAGTAGGTTTTCTTTTTCAGGGAAGCGCACTCTATGACTCAATGACCGTCAGGGAAAATTTAGAATTTCCTTTGCGCCGTCACAAAAAAAAATTTGGAAAAATAACCGATACCACGCCACTGGTTATGGAAGCTTTAGAAAATGTGGGGCTGGCTCATACCATAAATTTAATGCCCGAAGAGCTTTCGGGAGGAATGAAACGAAGAATCGCTTTGGCCAGAACTTTAATTCTGCAGCCAAGAATAATTCTTTATGATGAACCAACTACTGGATTAGATCCTATTACGGCAAAGGAAATTTTGCTGCTAATGATGTCTATCCAAAAAAAATACAACACTTCGGCAATTATCATAACACACGATGTGGATTGCGCCAGAGTGATTTCGAACCGAATGATTTTATTAGTTGACGGTATCAATTATATCGAAGGAACTTTTGAGGAATTATCAACCTCAACAGATCCTAAAGTACAAGCTTTCTTTAAATAAGAATACATATGGAAAAAACGACATCACAAAAACTGCGCCTTGGACTTTTTGTAATCATCGGATTAACGCTATTTGTACTAGCAGTGTATTTCATTGGCGATAAGCAAAAAATGTTTGGAAAAACCAATCATCTTAAAGCGGTTTTCAACAATGTAAGCGGCTTACAATTAGGCAATAATGTACGGTATTCAGGAATAAATGTAGGCACTGTACGCGGAATGGAAATGATCAATGACTCCACCATTAAAGTCGATATGCTCATAGATAAAACCATTTTTCCCCACATCAGAAAAAATGCAATTGCCACGATTGGCTCTGATGGTTTAGTAGGTAATATGATTATAAATATTATTCCCGGTAAAGGGATGGAAGTCGCTGTGAGTCCCGGCGATGAGATTAAATCCTTAAGCCGAATCCGTACTGATGATTTACTGAATACCCTTGGTGTGACCAATAAAAATGCAGCGCTTCTTACGGCTGATTTACTAAAAATTACGCAGGAAATCAATCAAGGCAAAGGAACGGTGGGTTTGTTGATTAAAGATTCCACTGTAGCCAATAACCTGAAAGAAACCATGCTGTACTTAAAAATTACCGGAAAAGGAACTTCCGAATCTGTGACAAAATTAAACCGACTCATTTCTTCTTTAGAAAACAAAGATAATGTGATAGGCTTTTTGAAAGATACGGCTGTTGCCAATGATATGAAAGCAGTCGTTCGCAATTTAGACAAATCCAGCACTGAAATAAACAAAGTAGTAACCAATCTCAATGCGACAATTGCAAACATTAAAGATGGAAAAGGAGCTATAAATTACTTGTCGAATAATCCGGCATTAGTTCGAAAAATAGACTCTACGATGACAAATATTAACGAAGCGAGTTTGCGTTTGAATGAAAATATGGAAGCCTTGAAACACAATTTTTTATTTCGGGGTTATTTTAAAAAACAGGAAAAAGCAAGAAATAAAGAACCAAAGAAAGAAGAAGTGGATAAAAAATATTGAACAGCAAAAAAGATGGAATCATGGTTACAATAGAGAAATTAGGAATAATTCTAAGTCCTACTGACAATACATTTGAAAATAACGGTGTATTCAATCCCGGTATCTATCAGGATGGAAATACCATTCATATTTTATACCGAGCGGTAGAACACGGAAATTTTTCAACCATAGGTTATGCAAAAATGGATGGCCCACTTAAAGTAACGGAAAGGCATGAAAAACCATTGATAACCCGTGATTTTGATTACGAAAAACACGGCGTAGAAGATCCCCGAATTGTAAAAATTGAGGATACTTATTATATCACCTATACTGCTTATGATGGCGTCAATGCAATGGGAGCACTAGCTACGTCAAAGGATTTGATTCATTTTGAGAAACATGGAATCATAACTCCGCATGTAAATTACCAAGAATATGAAAATTTTGTAACTTTTTGTGACATCAATAAAAACAAGTTAAATCCAAAATACCATCAATACTATAACCTTTTTGCTCAAATAGGATTAGTTGAAGATGAACACAGATTACTCAGAGATAAAGATGTGGTTTTATTTCCAAGGAAAATAAACGGAAAATTTGTGTTATTGCACCGCATTTGGCCTGGAATTCAGATTGTGCAATTTGATGATTGGAAGGATTTAACCGAATCTTTTTGGGAAGATTATCTTAAAAATCTTGTCAATCATATCGTACTTGATCCAAAAGATATCTTTGAGGTAAACTACATTGGTGCCGGCGGACCGCCTATAGAAACTGAATTTGGCTGGTTGATAATCTATCATGGTGTTCAGGAAACTACAACAGGAAAAATATATCATGCCAAAGCCGCATTACTGCAATTAGACAAACCCGAAATTGAAATTTCCAGATTACTTTATCCCCTATTTTCCCCTACCAAGGAATGGGAAATAGAAGGCGAAGTAAGAAACATAGTATTCCCAACCGGTCATGCTTTATTTGGGAATGACCTTTACCTCTATTATGGTGTAGCGGATAAGCATGTTGCCGTAGCAAAATTAGACATTAATGAATTGCTACTTGAATTGAGACAGCAATCGTAGAAAAAGCGCCATGAAACTCCAAAAAGGAATAAAAATGTTACTTGTAAGTTCGTATCCACCAAGAGAATGTGGTATAGCAACTTTTTCAAATGATATTGTCAATGCAGTGAAAATTGTTTTTGGAGATACATTGCCGGTTGAAGTATGCGCTTTGCAAAATAGTGAGCAACACTTTGAATATAGTAATGAAGTAAGCTTTATTTTACCCGTTGATTCATTGGAACATTACCGAATGGTTGCCGAAAAAATAAATGAACGAAACGATATAGGACTTGTGTGCATTCAACATGAATTTGGTTTATTCAGGGGAGAATATGGGGATCATATACTCTCTTTTATATTAGCTTTAAACAAACCAATTGTTACTGTTTTTCATACCGTGCTACCCAATCCGGATGAAAAAAGAAAGAAAATAGTTCATGCAATAGCTGATTTATCTGATCGTATCATTGTGCTCACTAAAAACTCACAGACAATTTTGACTACTAATTACAGTGTTGAAAAAACCAAAACTATTGTAATTCCGCATGGCAATCACAATGTATTATGGGAACAAAAAAACATTTTAAAGAACACTTATGGTTTCTCGGATAAAATAGTGATGGCTACATTTGGTTTAATCAGCCAAAATAAAGGTATTGAAACCGTATTACAAGCGTTACCTGAAATTGTTAAAAAAAATCCCGAAGTAGTTTTTTTGGTGATTGGAAAAACACATCCTGAAATAATCCGTCAAGACGGAGAAATGTACCGAAACAGTCTTATCAATATTGTACAAGAACTTCATCTGGAAAACAATGTCATTTTCATTAATGAATACCTGCAATTGTCGCAATTACTGGAATATTTAACTTTATCAGACATTTATTTATTCTCTTCCAAAGACCCTAATCAAGCCGTAAGCGGGACATTTGCTTATGCCATGAGTTGCGGTTGCACTGTAGTTTCTACTCCAATTCCGCACGCCGTTGAAGAATTGGTAAATGGCAACGGAATACTTTTGAATAGTTTTGAAAGCTCAGAAGAATTCAAAAACGCAATAGTATACTTGATTGAAAATAAAGAAGAACGAATAGCGATGGGCAAAAATGCCTTTTCGTTGTCACACGCCACTAACTGGGAAAATATTGCTATTCAATATCGATTGCTTTTTGACCAATTAACCAATCGAGAAGAAGATTTAAGGTTCAATTTTCCTCCTATAAAACTAGACCATATCAAGAAACTCACTACTGATTTTGGAATACTTCAGTTTTCAAAATTCAGCCAGCCCGATCCTGAATCAGGTTACACATTAGATGATAATGCCAGAGCATTGATCAATATGGTTCTGTATAATAAAGCTTTTCCGGATAAAAACACCTTAAAACTAGCCAATACATATCTGAATTTCATAGAAGGCATCCAGCAAAACAACGGTTGGTTTGACAACTACAAAGATTTTGACCATCAATTAACCAAACAAAACAAAGAAGTAAATCTTGAAGATGCTAACGGCAGAGCATTATGGAGTTTAGGAACCGTAATTTCCCACAGGGACACTTTACCCTTAGAAATGATTTGCCAAGCGGTAAAATGTTGGGATAAAGCCATCAAAAGAATTGATGATATTAAATCTCCAAGAGCAATTGCGTATGCGTTGAAAGGCCTATATTTATATCATTCTATTTATAAAGACGAAGAGATAAAGACCCATATAGAGAAACTTGCCGATGAACTTTTGCGCCATTATAATATCAATTCAGCCGAAAATTGGTGCTGGTACGAGGATTATATGACCTATGCCAATAACGTTTTGCCAGAAGCGATGATGTACAGTTATTTAGTAACCAAAAATCCTAAGTACAAAAAAATTGCGGCAATCACATTTGATTTTCTGCTTTCTCATTATTTTATGAAAGGACAATTGAAAGTAATCTCAAACAGAGGTTGGTTTAAGAAAGAAAATGAAAGGATTTTCTACGGAGAACAACCTATAGAAGTGGCAACTACCATTATTGCATTGGATTTATTCTATGAAGTTACCCGAAATAAAAAATACAAAGACCAACTTAAACTGGCTTTCATCTGGTTTTTAGGAAATAATCATTTGAAACAAATCATGTACAATCCAGAAAACGGAGCGTCCTATGATGGACTGGAAGACAAACATATTAACATCAATCAAGGAGCTGAATCGACTTTATGCTATTTTAAAGCCCGACTAATAATGGAAAAATATACCTAAAATTAAACGTATCATTTTCACTAATCTAATTTATCCGTATATAAATTAACATTCATTATGATTATTCTTTTTTAGATACTTTTCAACGCTTCAATAAGTAAATCAATATCCTCTTTTGTATTGAAATGACTGAACGATATACGCAAACTCGGTTTCTTCAAATCTTCTTCAGAAAGCATTTCTGCTAAAACATGCGAAGGCTTTACACTTCCTGACTGACAGGCGCTTCCGCGGGAAACTGCAATTCCTTTCATGTCCAAATGGAATAATATCATCGCTGTTTTTGCTGCTGCAAAAGGCAATAAAACATTCAAAACGGTATAAAAACCATCCGGATTTCCATTGATTTTAAATTCCGGAAATTCAATTTTGAGTTGGTCAATCAAATAACTTTTCAACTCCGCAATATGCTTTTGTTCAGTTTCTAAGTTGGTATAGGAAACGTCCAATGCTTTTGCCATACCAGCGATTTGGTGCAATGCTTCGGTTCCGGCGCGCAATCCTTTTTCCTGTTCGCCACCAAAAAACAAGGGTTGCAACCCTGAATTTTTTCGAATAAAAGCAAAACCAACGCCTTTAGGTCCATGAAATTTATGGGCACTTGCCACAATAAAATCAACAGGAATCGTTTGCAAATCAATCGTTGCTTTTCCAATGGATTGTACCGTATCCGAATGAAATAAAACATTATGTTCTTGACAAATGCGACCTATTCGTTCCAAATCCAGAACATTCCCCGTTTCATTATTCACGTGCATCAGGCTGACCAATGTTTTCTTTTCTTCCGAAAAAGCATTTAAGTTTTGGTTGTCAGGAACCCACTTTTTTATTTCATCGGAAGAAAATTCTTTTTTGATGTGGGTTTCCTGCGAAAGCAACTCTACTAAATGGGTTATATCGATTTCTCCATTTGGTTTCACATTCACATAATCAATTTGAATATCGTACTCTTTTTCTAAAACCAGAGCCGTGTATAAAACCGCATGATGCTCTATTTTACTAGTAATAATTCGTTTTACCTGTAAATCTTTGACCGCAGAACGAAGAATCCAATTGTTAGCTTCGGTACCACAAGATGTAAAGATAATTTCCTGTGCAGTCGCATTTAGATTCTTGGCAATCGATTTTCTAGAAAGTTCCAATATACTTTTGGCGGCACGACCCAAACTATGCGTTGACGATGGATTCCCATAATCTTCCGTCATTACTTTGGTCATTTCCTGGATTACTTCGGTACGAATAGCGGTTGTAGAAGCGTTATCGAGATATACTTTTTTCATTTTTTGAAAATTATAAATTATTTTAAACCCTCTATTTCTGCTGGAATACTTTTCGATTTTCTAGAAAAAATAAGCTTTTCATTAAAAACAACTATCGAAATCATAATCAGGAAATAGGAAAATAACTGAAGTGAACTAACGTTTTCATCATAATAAAATATCGCTAATAAAAACCCAATAATCGGATTAATATAAATCATAATCCCAACTGCAGACGAATTAATTCCTTTTAATGCGTACAAGTTTAAAAACAACGGAATAATCGTAAAAAAGACTACGATTACCAGTAAACATCCATAAAATAAGGGTTCTGTGGGCAAATCTCCGCTATAATTGGGATAAAAAGGAAGCAGAATTATTGCAGTAAAAACTAATTGAATTGTCAAAACAAGGAATTTATCCAATTCACTATTTTTTCGTTGACTCACTAAATACATTGCATACGTGGCTGCCGTAATAAGGCTGTAAAAAATGTCTTCAAAATGATTCAATGACAATAAAATACAACTAAAGGCACTTATCAAAACGGCAACCCATTGCCATTTACTCAGTTTCTCTTTTAATATAAAAAAAGCCAGTATGGTCGTTAAAATTGGGCAAATCATATACGCTAATGAAGCCGCTTTTACACTAACGTGATTCATCACATAAATAAAAACAAACCAGTTTGAGGATAGAAATACGCCGCCGCCAAGTGTCAACGAGATAACACTTTGCTTTTGTTTTGCTGTCATCGATTTGAAATGATTCCAATTTTGCAGCATGATATTGCGTCGAAAAACGACATTAATAATTACCATCAGCGCAACACTAAAAAAAACACGGTAAAATAAAATGTCTAAAGAAGGATAATTATGTAATGGTTTTAACGCTAAACTAAAAAAACCCCAGATAAAAAAGGCAGAGAAAGCAGCTAAATAATATTTGTTAGGTCTCATTATAGTGTAAAATTTGCGCAAAGATAATGATTTCTATTCGCTTTGAATTCATCCAATAGCAGCAATACAATAAAGCACATGCTATTGTATTGCTCTCACTATTTGAAATTTAAAAACCCAATATCCTGTTAAATAATCTATTTTTAAAGGGGAATGCAATTGGAACAAATTAAAAATTCTATTTTTGTTACAAATATTATAAAAATGAAAAGAGTTGTAAGCCTACTGGTTTTTGCGTTACTGTTAAACGGTTGTGATGATGGAGATTTGATTCAAGAAGACATTAGTTTTGAAGATGTTGCCGCACAAAATTGTACTACAAATGATATTATCTACAAACTAAAAGATAGCGAAGCCCTTATTCTTGAAGTTCTGGGATTTACTTTCCCTACTGAAACTATATCGCAGGAATTAGACATTAATACTTCAAATCGTGTGCTATATCGCTTTTACAATGGCGCCGTAACTTCCTCAACCATTTGCGAAACCATTCCGCCGGCAACGCCAATTGTTATGGATCAATGGACTACTTCAGGTGGAAAAATAGTTATAAATACTACCGCTATCAAAACTACAAATACTACTGATAACAGTACTAAAATTACAGGTTACAATCATAATATTACCTTTAAAAACATCACATTTGTAAAAAGTAACGGAACACAAGTTTACGAAACATTCCCTTTTGGGGACTATATAATTAGTGCTACTCCTTTACCTTTTGCATTCAATAAAACGCTTGAACAATGCAGTTCTTCAAAACAATTGTATGATTACAATAGTAGTGAAGCACTTATTTTAGACATTGATCCCGCTTTAATTGTTAATGAAGCGACACCGCTAAACGCTCCAAGAACCGGATTAATCAGTGACACAAAAAACAAACTTACGTATCGATTATTCTCCGGTTTACTTACGGGTGCTTATTTTTGCAACACTACTTTTCCGGCTACTCCTGCAGTAAGTGAAGAATGGATTGCAGTGGCTGGAGTGGCAAACGAAAGCGGAATTGTAGAGGTAACAACTGCTACTTTGGGAGCTGGTTTCAAACATACCGTTGTCCTTAAAAAAGCAAAAATGAAGAAGGGAAGCAGTGATTTTATTTTGGGTGATAATTACATTTATGGTGAATTATTGACTACAAATTAATCCCAAATAAGAAGCAAAAATAGAGGCAAAAATAGAGGCAAAAAACAACTGTTTTTAGTCCCAAAAAAAGGTCCGATTTTAAGCCATTTTCATTAGAAAATTTGCTTGAAAATCGGACCTTTTTTTTGAGCTTTTAAAAACTAAAACAAAACTTACATGGCACTTTGCTTGATAAAAACTTCTGTTGCACCTTGACCATATTTTTGATAATTCCCTTCTTGAAAAGCAATGTTATCATAGCGACCCAATAAAAAATCCAGCTCTGCTTTTAGAACTCCTTCACCCACGCCGTGAATAAAAACAATCTTTGGAATGCGATTTCGGATGGCAAATTCTATGTGTCGTTTTGCCGTATCAGTCTGCAAAGTCAGAATATCATAATTCGACATTCCGCGTTTATTTGGCACCAGTTTTTCGATGTGTAAATCAAACTCCGGAGCGGGAATTTCGTGCTTTGATTTCTTTTCTTTCACAAAACTTCGTGGTTTTGGCATCTCTTTTTCTTTTGAAACCTCACTTACATTAATTCTTCTGATAGAATCAAGTAAGTTGCTGGAATCGTTTATTTTAATCAATTCATTGACAAAAAATGTCATCATGAATCCATCCTCTGTTTCAATCGTAACTTGCTTCTCGTTGACTGACAACACTACTCCATTGATGGCTTCATCGAGTACTGAAACCTTATCTCCTTTGTTAAACATTTTCGTCTTCTTTATCTTGATTTTTACTTGGCGTCTTGGCACTCAATTGCATCATTCCCATCATGAAAACCACAATTGCAATTACCATTATATACACATTTTTTTCGGCACTTACCTGCTCGTATAAAGCAACAGTTATCGCCACAACCATTATTGGAATTATAAACTTTCTCATCTTTTTAAATATCAGTTTTCAAAAGTAATGAATTTAAAATTGCATCAATTATTATCGCAACCGTTTCTTATTTTTTCGTAAAATTGTAAAAAGAAAAACCATTGGATTTAGAAAAATATATGCTCCCTTGTTTAAGCAAAACACTCTTTGGAATAGAGTGTTTGGGCTGTGGTTTTCAGAGGAGTTTTTTGTTGCTTTTGAAAGGAGATTTTGAAGGTGCTTTTAAGATGTATCCAGCCATTTTTACCACCCTGTTATTTCTGGGAATTCTAGGTTTTAATTTTATCGACAAAAACAGGAATTACAAAAAAATCATCATTGGCTCGGCAATCCTAAATGGCATTTTTATGATTGTGGGTTATTATTTTAAGCACTACTAAAAAGTTCTTTTTTTGATTTTTTTAGAACAAAAATATTATTTGATTCGAGTCAAAATATCATTCATCATTTCGATTTGGACTTTTTGAATTTCTATTAATTCTTCTTGTTGGTGCATAATTAAATGATCCAGTTTTTCATGAAGCATTCTAATTTCCAATTCTGACTTTAGATTTATCATATAATCTTTTTTGGCTCTTTCCCTGTCTTTTTCTTCTTGACGATTTTGACTCATCATAATTACTGGAGCTTGAAGTGCGGCAAGACATGACAAAATTAAATTCAACAAAATAAATGGGTACGGATCAAATCCTTTATTCAAGAAAACATAAATATTAATCAGAATCCAAAAAAGAATAAATACTCCAAAAAGGATTATAAATTTCCAGCTTCCACCAAAAGCAGCAACTTTATCCGCGACTTTTTGCCCCACTGTACGAACACCAATTTCATCCTCTACAGTACTCACTAATGATTTATCTTCATTCAAGGAACCGATAACTCTGGTTTCCAGATTTGACAACTCCCCAATTTCGACCAATAAATAATTAGAAATGTATTTCTCCCGATACATATTCAACTCCCCAATTGAGAGGAATTTGTCCTCATCAAAATCAGGGTAATCATTTTGAATAAGCGCCAATATTGGGTTTCGAATGGTTTTGGCAGCAATTTTATCCGCTATTGGAAATTCTTTTTGGGAAATATCGCTTATAAAAGTAGTCTTGGATTTCATGGATTGTTATTTATTGGCTAATTTAAAAAAACACTTTCATCAAAACTAATAATTCAGCTCCTATACATTGAAAATAAAACAGATACGACCCAACTTTTTATCTTAAAAAGCTAAAACAGTAATTCCCACTGCATTTACTATCCATTTATTTAACAAAAGTGTCTAAATAAACAAGATAGCTTTATGTTTAAGAAAGAAATAATTCGAAATAGTTCAATATCTTTGCGATTCGTTTTAAAACCCATGAAAATGTCACTGAACTACAAAAATATTCCTTTCTGCTATTGTTGTTGCTGTTTTTAAAATTCCCCTTTAAAAAACATTGTTCAAAAACGAATACTAATTGTAATCAACTTAAAATCTGATTATTACAATTTAAGACATCAAACAGCATGAAATCACAAAAAATATTAGACCTTATTGGAAACACGCCTTTAGTAGAAACTACTAATTTGATAAAAAATAAAAATGTAAAACTTTTGCTAAAACTCGAAGGAGACAATCCCGGTGGCAGTGTAAAAGATCGGGCAGCCTACAACATGATAGCTTCTGCACTGGAAAGAGGAGAAATCAAAAAAGGAGACAAACTCATTGAAGCAACCAGTGGAAATACGGGAATTGCTTTGGCGATGATAGCCCAATTATTCAATATAGAAATCGAATTGGTGCTTCCGGAAGATTCCACCAAAGAACGCACCCAAACCATGCGTGCTTATGGCGCAACCGTAATTTTGACACCTGCAGATACCGGAATAATAGGCTCCAGAGATTATGCTGATAAAAAAGTAGCCGAAGGCGGTTACATCATGCTCAATCAGTTTGCAAATGACGACAACTGGAAAGCACATTATAAAACCACAGGCCCAGAAATATGGAATGATACAGAAGGAACCGTAACCCATTTTGTTTCTGCTATGGGAACAACAGGGACAATTATAGGCACTTCAACTTACTTAAAAGAAAAGAATCCTGCGATTCAAATTGTAGGTGCCCAACCCAGCGATGGATCTCAAATTCCGGGAATCAGAAAATGGCCTGAAGAATATTTGCCTAAAATTTTTGACGCCAAGAAAGTAGACACAATCATTGAAGTCTCTGAAGACGAAGCACGAGCCATGACTAAACGTTTGGCGCTTGAAGAAGGCATTTTTGCGGGAATGAGCAGTGGCGGTTCAGTTGCAGCTGCAATAAAAATGGCCGAAGAATTAGAATCAGGAGTTATTGTAGCCATTATCTGTGACCGTGGCGATCGCTATTTATCTTCGGATTTGTTTGATTAAATTACTTTTACTTTATAAAAATAACCTTCCTTTTCTGTATCTTTCGGATATAAAAAGGAAGGTTGTTTCGATTTTAAGCAAGAACAATTTCTATTTTAATCAATACACTATTAACTGATTCAAACTTTATAATCTGGTTACAAATGAAAAACACACCATTAATTTACTGCATTCTATTTTTATCAATCATTATGGGAGGAAAAGTACAGGCTCAAGACTGGCCAAATTTAAATAAATACCAAAATGAAAATACAAATCTGAAACCGGTAACACCCGGACAAAAAAGAATTGTATTTATGGGAGATTCCATAACTGAATTTTGGAGTATAACCGACCCCGAATATTTTGCCGGAAAACCATACGTTAATCGCGGTATTAGCGGTCAAACTACGCCTCAGATGCTAATACGTTTCAGAGCTGATGTTATCGCTTTAAAACCCGCCGCTGTGCTTATTTTGGCTGGAATAAATGATATTGCCGGCAATACCGGTCCTGCAACATTGGATATGATTGCAAATAATATTTTTTCGATGGCCGAATTGGCAAAAGCAAACCAGATTAAAGTCATTCTTTGTTCTGTATTGCCCGCTTATGATTTCTCTTGGAAACCCAATCAAAATCCAGCTGAAAAAGTAATGGCTCTCAATAAAATGATAAAAAATTATGCTGACGCCAATGGCATTCTATATCTTGATTACTTTTCGGCTATGGCAGATGAACGAAAAGGTTTGCCTGCTTCGTACTCTAATGATGAAGTACACCCAAATAAAACAGGATATCAAGTAATGGCACCACTTGCGGAAAAAGCAATCACCAAAGTCTTATTGCAAAAATAAATTATTACTTTAAAAAGAAGCAAAAAATGAACTATCGCAGACTAGGTAAAACAGATTTTGAAATTTCAGAAATATCACTTGGCACATGGCAGGTAGGCGGAAAATGGGGTTCTGCTTTCAATGATAAAACCGCAGATGAGTTAATCAATACTGCGATTGACAATGGCGTAAATTTTATTGATACTGCCGATGTTTATGAAAACGGATTGAGTGAAACTGCTGTAGGTCGAGTGGTTCGTTCCCGTTCTGAACGAATTTATGTGGCTACAAAATGCGGTCGTCACATTAATCCGCACGTAAATGAAGGTTATCAGCCAAAAGTGCTACAACAATTTGTGGAAGATAGTCTGAGAAGAACTGGACTTGAAACACTGGATTTAATACAATTACATTGTCCTCCGACTGAAGTATTTTATCGTCCGGAAATATTTGAAATGTTTGACCGTTTGAAAGAGCAAGGGAAAATTTTAAATCTTGGCGTTAGCGTCGAAAAAGTGGAAGAAGGACTAAAAGCGATTGAATTTCCAAATGTAACTTCGGTTCAGATTATATTTAATCTTTTTCGTCAGCGTCCATCCGAACTATTTTTCAAAGAAGCAACAAAACATGATGTTGGTATTATTGCTCGAGTTCCACTTGCGAGTGGGCTTCTGACAGGGAAATTCAATGCTAAAACTACTTTTGACACTCAAGATCATCGTAATTTTAATCGAAATGGCGAAGCTTTCGACAAAGGCGAAACATTCTCCGGCATTAATTACGAACTAGGCTTAAAAGCCGTAGAAGAATTGAAAGCATTATTTCCAGAAGCAACAAACCTTGCGCCTATTGCTTTACAATGGATTTTGGGCTTTGATGAAGTAAGCTGTATAATTCCTGGCGCTTCCAATAAAAGTCATGTATTATCCAATTTATCGGTTTATGATTTACCTAAATTGACCTATGAAAAAATTGCAGCAATGAATGAAATTTATGAGCGTTATATAAAACCCGAAGTGCACCAACTTTGGTAATCCATTTTATCACATAAAAAAAAGGCTCGATTTAAATTAAATCGAGCTTTTTTTCATGTAAATATTATTTTTATGCTAAAGTAGCCGTAGTAGAAATTGCAGCATTCAATAGTTTAGAAATAGGACAATTTTTCTCAGCCTTAGTAACTAACTGTTGAAAAACATCATCTGTTATAGCATTTACTTTTGCATTCACGGTTAAGTGTGACGTTATAATTGTTCCATCTACCAAGTCGATATCGCATTTGGTTTCGATACTTTCAATTTCAAAACCGGCTTCAGTGATGTAAGCCGAAAGTTGCATAGTAAAACAGCCTGAGTGCGCCGCTGCAACTAATTCTTCCGGATTAGTCCCTACTCCTTCTTCAAAACGAGATTTGAACGAATATTGTGTATCTTTTAATGTGGTACTTTGTGTGGTAAGTTTCCCGGCTCCTTCTTTAAGTGAACCATTCCAAACTGCGGTTGCATTTCTTTTCATAATTATAAATTTTTATGTTTTCTCAAATTTAGTTCATTTGTAAAAAAACGCTTTCGGAAATAGGATTTTTTAACGAAAATTTAAAGTTCGTTGTATTTTCTATGATGCGCTAAAAAACAATAGAAAAAGTAGCTCCTTTATTAATTCCGTCGCTTTCTGCTAAAATTTGTCCGTCGTGTCTTTCTATTATTTTTTTACATAAATACAATCCAATTCCTGTTGAAGGCTCATTTGAAGTTCCTAACTTACTCATTTTAGTGAATTTTTTGAATAGTTCGTGGCTTTGCTTTTGATCAAAACCTATACCTTCATCTGCTATTGTAAAAAACAATTTACCACCTTGCATATAAACACGAACTTTGATTTCACTATCCGGAAACGAGAATTTTATAGCATTATCTATTAAGTTCACTAAAACTCGTATCAGCAACACTTTATCAATTTTCAAAAGTGCTTCTTCGACTTCAATTGATAAATCCAGTTTAAGGTTTTTATTACTTAACAACTGATCCAATTGCTTAGATACAACAGAAAAAATAGAAGAAAAATGCACCATATCATTTTCGGATTTTTTTTCTATAACTTGATCTTGCTCTTTCAGCAGCTTGATGAAGTTTTCAATATAATTATACTGTTGTTCTGTCGATTGAAGTATTAATTGGGCTAATTCGGTTATAGATTCTGAAGGTTCTTCCTCTAAAATAAGCAACGCCACCGACTTAGAATTCCCGACAAAGTTTCTTAAATCATGGGAAAGCAAATACACTAAATCTTGTTTTTCAGTAATAAAATTTTCATTTTCAGCGATTGAATCCTGAATATTGCTCATCAATAAACCTGCTTCGTCAGAGAAATTAGTTGGTAATGAAGGAACAATTCTCTTGTTTCTATAAACATGTAAGGCTTTAGAAGCTACTTCAATTGGCTTAATTAACTGCTTTAAAAATAGCAAAGTTGTACCTGTAGCTACTAAGGTCATTATAAGTGCAAAAATTAAAATGGTATCTGCAGAAATGGTTTTACTGCCATAAAGCACAAAAAACAACAACCCGATCAACGGAATATGAATTCCTATAAATGCGACAAACAAAAATTTGAACGCATAACTCTTTTTAAGAAAACCTATGTTAGATAATTTTTTATATAACTGCATGGACAATTTATTTCGTTTTTTTAAACAACAGAAAATTACAAAGAACAAAATAAGTGATTAATTTCTTACTAATACTTAAGATATTCTAAATAAAATATTAAATTAAGTATTTTACTTCAACCAACATACGTTTAAAAAGAGTATTTGGTTCTTAAAGTTGATTATTTAATACTATTCTTATTTTTTTATAGAAATAAAACACAATTGCTTATCTGAAATCTTCGCTGAACAACAACACCCAATTCTCGACCACAATTCCCTGCTCCAGATTACAGCGAAAAACCCGCCGTTGCGAAAGCTTTGGAACACTTGACGGTAAAGAGCGACTCCCGAAACTTCGGGAGAAGCTCCTTTACGGGCTCAGTGTTGCTGCTTGTGGAAGAGCCACGAAGCATCGGGGTTGTAGTGGAAAGCGGGAATGGGCT
Source organism: Flavobacterium sp. 120 (assembly GCF_003633605.1). Lineage (NCBI taxonomy): Bacteria > Pseudomonadati > Bacteroidota > Flavobacteriia > Flavobacteriales > Flavobacteriaceae > Flavobacterium > Flavobacterium sp. 120. Next base: position 2,360,687 of record NZ_RBKZ01000001.1, read on the forward strand.
CCAATAAAAAACACTTGAAATTAAAAATATTTCCTAATTTGAATTTATAAAACCATTCAAACGCTTATTTTTGCGCTATGGCAAAGAAAAATACAGACAAAGTTGTCTTTCATCAAATAAAAGTCCTTGATGCTGGTGCAAAAGGCGTATCGGTAGCAAAGGCTCCCGACGGAAAAGTAGTTTTTATCCCGAATGTGGTTCCGGGTGATGTGGTTGATGTGCAGACTTTCAAGAAGCGCAAGGCTTATTATGAAGGAAAAGCGGTTCATTTTCATGAATATTCAGAGCATCGTGTAGACCCAATTTGCGAGCATTTTGGTGTTTGTGGCGGTTGTAAATGGCAGAATATGAAATACAGCCAACAGTTGTATTACAAGCAAAATGAGGTGAAAAACCATTTGCAACGCATTGGAAAAATAGAACTTCCGGAATTTGAACCGATTCTTGGTTCCGAAAAACAGTTTTTTTACAGAAACAAAATGGAATTTTCGTTTTCGAACAGCCGTTGGTTAACCGAAAAAGAAATTGACAGCACCGAAGATTTAGGAAACAGAAACGCACTTGGTTTTCACATTCCGAAAATGTGGGACAAAATTCTGGACATTAATAAATGTCATTTACAGGAAGACCCATCGAATGCAATTAGAAACGAAGTTCGCGCTTTTGCTAACGAACATGGTTTGACTTTCTTTAATCCAAGAGCGCATGAAGGTTTATTGAGAACTTTGATGTTGCGTACTGCTTCGACTGGTGAAATCATGGTTTTGATTCAGTTTTTTGAAAACGACAAAGCCAACAGAGAATTACTTCTCGACCATCTTTACGAGAAATTCCCGCAAATTACTTCGCTGCAATATGTCATAAATAATAAAGCGAATGATACTTTATACGATACCGATATTAAATTATATAAAGGGAGAGATTACATTCTAGAAGAAATGGAAGGTTTGAAATTTAGCATTAATGCAAAATCTTTTTACCAAACCAATTCCGACCAAGCATACGAATTGTATAAAATAACGCGCGATTTTGCCGGTCTTACCGGAAATGAAATTGTGTATGATTTATATACAGGTACGGGAACTATAGCACAGTTTGTTTCGAAAAAAGCAAAAAAAGTAATTGGTGTAGAAAGTGTTCCTGAAGCTATTAAAGATGCCAAACTGAATGCTGAACGCAATGAAATTACTAATTGTGAGTTCTTTGTAGGGGATATGAAAGTTGTTTTCAACGATAGTTTCATCGCACAACATGGTCATCCTGATGTAATCATCACTGATCCACCAAGAGACGGAATGCACAAAGATGTAATTGAACAAATTATGAAAATTGCTCCTGAAAAAGTAGTTTATGTAAGTTGTAATTCGGCTACACAAGCGCGTGATTTAGCTTTAATGGACGAAAAATACAAAGTGACTCGAGTACGTCCTGTGGATATGTTTCCACAAACGCATCACGTGGAGAATGTTGTACTTTTGGAAAAAAGATAGGGATTTGTTGCCGATTCTTGAATGTTGATTGCAGATTTTAAAAATTGATATTGTCATTGAAATTTTCACTTCAGCTATCCTATTGCATACCGAATTACACAAAAACAAATTGTAAATGAAAAAAATAATTTTATTGGTATTTGCATTAGCACTTTCCTTCTCCAGTTGTGAGAAGGATGACATTTGCGATGCAAATACACCCACAACGCCTCGTTTGGTGATTAGCTTTTATGATTTCTTGAATCCTTCGGTTTTAAAAAATGTAACAAATCTAAAAGTAGTTGGCGAAGGAATGACTGAGGGAATTGTTTTTAATACTGCCACCGGAGATGCTAAATACCTTACGAACGGAAGCACGATTTCGATTCCACTAAAAACAGTTGGAACCAGCACCAGTTATAGTTTTACTCTAAATTCTGGAAATACAAATCCAGCTTTGGTAAACGTAGACAATATAAAATTTGATTATACAACCCAAGAATTATTTGTGTCGAGAGCTTGTGGCTACAAAACCATCTTTACATTAGACCCAATAAATCCATACACACATACCGATGCTGCAGTTGCAGATGAAAAATGGATAGAATACATCTCGGTTGAAAAAAGTAACTTAGAAAACGAAAATGAAACACACATTAAGATCTTTTTTTAGTTTTTGTCTCCTATTATCGTTGACTTTGGTACAAGCTCAGGAAACTACTCCTGTAAAAAGTGATCCAAAAAACACCAAAACGGACCAGATGATTCCTGAAGCGCCATTACCATTGGTCGAAATTAATCCTGAAATCATAAAGAACGATTCGATTCCTGTAAAAAAAGACCGATATGGGATTCGTGTTGGACTGGATTTATTCAAATTGACACGCGCTTTATATGACGAAGATTATAAAGGAATTGAGTTTGTGGGAGATTATCGATTGACAAAAAAATATTTTTTGGCTGCCGAAATTGGAAACGAAAACAAAACCACTGATGATGACCGCCTTAATTTCACTACCAAAGGTTCGTATCTAAAAGCAGGTTTTGATTATAATGTTTATGAAAACTGGCTGGATATGGAAAATATTATTTCCGTAGGCATGCGCTATGGTTTCAGTACTTTTAATCAGCAATTAAACAGTTATAGAATTTACAATGCGAATCCTTATTTTGGCGAAGTTCCTGTAATTCCTTCCGGTGAAAAATTTGATGGTTTAACTGCCAGTTGGATTGAAGTGGTGGCCGCAGTGAAAGCAAAAGTATTCAATAATGTTTTTGTGGGTTTCAGTCTTCGATTGAACCGATTAGTAACCAACAAAGAACCGGAGAATTTCTCCAACTTATATATTCCTGGATTTAACAGAACTTATGATGGTGATTTTGGAGTAGGATTTAACTATACCGTTACATATTTTGTCCCTATTTATAAGAAAAAAGTAAAACCTGTTGCAGTTCCTAAAAAAGCTGAGAAAAAATAATTACGAATTAGGAATAAAAAAATATCGCAAAGAAAACAATCAGTTCTCTTTGCGATATTTTTTTTAATTCGTAATTTATAAGCTACCCTATTTCCTTAATTCCTTTCATGAAAATCCATTTCATGAATAATTTCTCTCCATCTTTAGTTTTTACGGATTGAAATTTTGGTGCTAAAAGAGTTCCTATAACAAATGCCGTTAATGGAATCCAGAAAGAAGTTAAATTAGTATAATGTGCCACTACATATCGCGCGGAAATAAATAATATTGCAAAACATCCCAGTTGGTATAGAAATGCTCGTATTTGTAATTTGGTCATTTTTTTAAGTCTTAAAATTTTAAAGTCAAAGGTCGAAAAGTAAAAAATTGAATATTGCTTATTCAGCACTATCAGTAGTTACCTGAAACTTTGTTCTCTTACTTCCTTCGTACATTTCGTATTTTACCAAACGTGCTTCTAAACCGGCGTTAAAAAGTTTGATTTTTCTCGAAGGTTTTAATCCTACAAATTTCAATGCTTCCAGATTTGCTGTAATCATCCAAGCATTCGTTCCTGGGTAATTTTTCTTCAAAGTATCACCAATGTTTTTGTAGAATTCTTCCATGTGAATATCCAAACGCTCATCATACGGCGGATTGAAAACTATGTGCAATTTTCCTTCTGAAGTTTTTTCAGTATCAAAAAAGTTCTGTTCTTCAATCGAAATATATTCATCCAGATTGGCATTTTTGATATTGTCTTTGGCTTTTTGAACCGCACTTGGTGCTTTATCATAGCCTTTTATCGTGTAATGAAACTCTCTAATACGTTTCAATAAACTGTCTGAAATAGCATCAAACAAATCATTGTCCCAATCGTTCCATTTTTCAAAAGCAAATTCTTTACGGTTGATGTTTGCCGGAATATTACAAGCAATCATAGCTGCTTCAGCTAAGAATGTTCCCGAACCGCACATTGGATCCAAGAAATCCGTTTGACCGTCCCAACCGGAAAGCAATAGAATTCCTGCTGCCAAAACTTCGTTTATAGGAGCAATATTAGTAGCAGTTCTGTACCCACGTTGATTCAATGCATTTCCTGAAGTATCAAGCGCTACTGAAACCTGGTCTTTATCGATATGGATGTTGATTCTTAAATCAGGATGTACTTTATCAATACTTGGTCTTTGTCCAGTTCTTTCTCTGAACTGATCGACAATCGCATCTTTACATTTTTGAGAAACAAATTCCGAGTGATTAAAATATTCCGAATGCACCGTTGTATCAATCACAAAAGTCTGATTGGCATTCAGTAATTTAGACCAATTCACTCCCGAAATGCCTTTGTATAAAGCCTGTTCATTATTGGCCTTGAAAAAATAAATAGGTTTCAGGATTTTCAAAGCCGTACGCAAAGACAAATTTGCTTTGTACATAAACCCTTTATCTCCTTTAAAACTAACCATTCTTACTCCTTGCTCCACGTTTTGTGCGCCAAGGTTTTGTAATTCTTTCGCTAATATTTCTTCAAAACCAAAAAAGGTTTTGGCAACCATTTTATAATTATTTTCCATTGTAAAATCAAGTATTCGTTGCAAAAATACACTAAATTTGCATCAATCGAATTAATTGAAAAAGAATAAATGTCTGCAGCACAAAATCCACCAACTGAAAATCATCTGAAATCATCTGAAAACTGGTATACCTCTTGGTTTGACACTCCGTATTATCACATCCTTTACAAAGACAGAAATTATAGAGAAGCGCAAGTTTTTATGGATAATCTTACCCATTATCTCAATCTTCCAGAAAAGGCAAAAGTATTGGATTTAGCATGTGGCAAGGGCCGTCATTCTATTTATTTGAACCAATTAGGATTTAATGTTCTTGGAGCTGATTTATCTGAAAACAGTATTGCCGAAGCCACTAAAAATACGAATGAAACCCTTCATTTCAAAGTACACGATATGCGTGAACCATTTGAAGAAAAATTCGATGCCATTTTCAATTTATTTACCAGCTTTGGTTATTTCGAAAATGACGAAGACAATCTAACCACGTTAAAAGCCATCAAAGAAAGCCTTTCGGAATATGGTTTTGCAGTGATTGACTTCATGAATGTTGCTCAAGTACTCGAAACACTGGTTCCTGAAGAAACAAAAACGGTTGAAGGCATCGAGTTTCATATCAAACGCTATTTGAAAGACGGTCATATTTACAAAGAAATTGACTTTGAAGATAAAGGTCAAAAATTTCATTTTACAGAAAAAGTAAAAGCCCTTACCCTAAAAGATTTTGAGGAATTAATGGAAGAAGCCGGAATTTATTTATTGGATATTTTTGGCGATTATAAATTAAAAAAATTCCATAAAACAGATAGTGAACGCTTAATCATGATTTTTAAATAAATGAATTACCTTTTACCTTTACTTTCCGTAATCATAGGATATATCGTCGCATTAATTATACGTCCAAAGAACAAAACCAACCTAAAATTGCTATTGGCTTTCAGTGGTTCTTTTTTACTTTCATTAACGGTAATGCATTTATTACCTGAAATTTATGAAAGTGCAAACCCAAACATTGGACTCTTTATCATGCTGGGAATCTTGTTCCAGATTATATTGGAATTTTTCTCAAAAGGAGCTGAACACGGTCACGTTCACGGACATGAAATAATGACACAAATCCCGTGGTTATTATTCATCAGCCTTTGTATACATGCATTTTTAGAAGGATTTCCAGTTAGCCATCATCATGATTTAGCCATAGGAATTGCCATACATCATTTGCCTATTGCCATTATTTTGACTACTTTTTTCATCAATGCAAGTCTGAATAAAAAAGCCATTTTTTTCTTCATGGTCACCTTTGCAATCATGACGCCGCTAGGAACTATTTTATCTGATTATTTGCCAATATTAAACGTGTATTATACTGAAATTACAGCCATTGTAATAGGAATATTATTTCATATTTCGTCTACCATTATTTTCGAAAGCAGCGAAGGACACAAGTTCAATATCGCCAAAGTTTCGATGATTGTGATCGGAATTGCGTTGGCATATTTTATATAATTTTATAAAGCTGGGAAACAGAAATTAAGCGATTTCTGTTTCTCAGCTTTTAATTTTCTAATTACCTCCAGTTCTTTTATTCTCCTCCTTATTTCCAAAATCACGCTGTTGCACATTGATCTTTTTGTTTCCAAAATTATAAACCACAGATAAACGTACAAATCGATTACTTTCTTGCTGCTCAAATACCTGTTTTACACCGTTTATAACTGAAGTAAAATCTTTTAAATAAGATGTATTAAAAATATCATATGTCAAAAATGCAATCTGCATGGTTTTATTAAACAAATCCTGTTTGAAACTAATATCAAAACTCGAAGCATATCCTACTTCATATAAACCGGATTTAAAAGGCGTTGTATACGTAAAATCGATTTGCAATTTTGTCGTTTTACTTAATAAAAAAGTATTATTTGTAGAAAAATCAATTTGTAAACTGTTTGATGGTGTAGCATTGATATCTTTAATAAATTCTGTTTTTGCTCCCAAAAGGTACAATGAATTTTCACTAGACCACCAATCTGTAAAACTTGCCGAATAACTTTCCCCTATTCCATAATTTAAGTTTTTAAAATAATTCTCGCGGGTTACAATCTGCGTATTGGTTTCCGGATTTGAGGTAAACAAAACTCCATAACCGTTTGTAATTGCATTTACAAAAACACTCGTTCTAAAAATCTCTTTATAAGAATGTGCCAACTCAAAATTATCACTAAATGAAGGTCTTAAAAAGGGATTCCCTTCGGAATAACTATTGCTGCTGATGTAAATTCTGAACGGATTCAGTAAGTCAAAACGTGGTCTGTTGATTCTTTTTCCATAATTCAAACTAAAAGTATTGTTTTCGTTTTTCTTGTAAGAAGCATAAAACGTTGGGAATAATTTCAAATAATTATTTTCTGTTTCCTGATTTAAAGTTTCAGAAAATCCATTTGTTTGAGTGTTCTCCAATCTTAATCCCATTTGGAAATTCCATTTTTCATTGAGTTTTTTATCCGCATTTACATAAACTGCCTGATTGTTTTCAGTGTATTTAAATCGGTTGGATTGGTTCGAATCTAATTCCGGAGTTCCTGTAATTGTATTGTAATAAAGTACATCACTCACACTATTTGTAAAACTCATTTTTGCACCATAAGACAAATTCAACGCTTGAAGCGGATGTTCCATATCTGCCTTAAAACTCCAATTGTCAATATCCTGATTCGAAATGTTTCTTCCCGACTGATTTATATCAACAAATGTCATATCTGGCGTGAAATTATTAGCGACAAAGTTTCTATCGAATTTTGAACTGTAATTAAAATAGTCCACATCAAAAGATAACTTCCTTTTTAAGGAATCTAGTTTGGTAATCAAATGTGCATTATACGTTTGATTTCTTGATCCTTTATCAGTGAAGCTATTGTTCAGTGTAACATTATCCAATTCGTTTTGAGTATTGTAATTCTCAATTCTAATATCCGATTTAAAATCAGGGTTATTTTTATCGTTTAAATATTGAAATCCAATAGTAGTTCGTTCTGAAAGATCATAATCTAAAGCCAATTTACCCGAAAGATTTTCAGTTTTTACCTTTGTTGCACTTTTCATATGGGAAAGTCCATCAGGAAAATACATTTTTAAATCATCTGTAGCATTCAAATAACCTGTTTTTGCATTAATGCTAGTAGAAAATCTAAACTTGTTTTTATTGTAAAAAAAGTTATCTCTTAAAGTATAAATGCTATATTTATTTTGATCATAAGAAACTGTAGTCGTGTTTTTCCAGGAATCACGAACTCCTTTTTTCATAATAATATTAATCAATCCACCTGTTCCTTCAGCATCATATTTTGCGGGCGGATTGCTGATAATTTCAATATTTTTAATATCACTAGCCGAAATTGATTTCAAAAAATTATTCAGTTCCTCACCTACTAATTCAATCATTCGTCCATCTATCATAACACGGGAAGTTCCTTTTCCTAATATATTAATTGTATTATTCTGAACGACAACTCCCGGAGCCGAATTAATGGCGCTTAAAGCATCTCCTCCAACTGTTGTAACATTGTTTTCAAGATTATAAACCAAACGATCCGTTTTCTGTTCGATTGTTTTCTTTTTAGATTGAATGATAACCTCTTTTAAATTGGTTGCGCTTTCTTTTAAAATGATTGTTCCTAAATCCATATCATTTTCTATTGTAAACTCTTTTTCATAATCTTTAAATTGTAAAAGGGTGATCCCAATTTTATAAGATCCTTTTTTAAGATTGATTTCAAAACTACCGTCTTGTTTAGAGGTTGAACCGTCTATAATTTTTCCTTCTGAATTCGATATGGAAATATCTGCCCATTCTAATGGAATTGTTTCGCTTGCTATTTTTCCTTTTAATTTAAATGATGCTTGTGCTAAACAAAATAAAGGCAATAATAAAAAGATAAGGAGATTTACTTTTTTCATGATTTCTAATTTTAAAACTTGTTTCGATTAATTTGAAGCAAAGTTGCCTTAGAAATTTTCAGAATTCGACCGACAAAAAAAAGTCGAACCAATTTCTATTCAGAAAATCAGTTCGACTTTATCAAGTATGAAGTACGACTTTTTACAAACCACTTATTATAAGGCGTTTCTATAAGCTGTAGGCGTCAAATTGGTGTGTTTTTTAAAAGAGGTATTAAAAGAAGATTTGGAGTTAAAACCAACCTCATATAAAATTTCCAGAACAGTAAGCTGACTTCTAGACTGATCTTTTAAAATACCCATCGCTTTTTGAATACGATATTCATTGACAAAATCAAAAAAGTGCTGATCCATATGATGATTAATCAAAACCGATAAATCCCGAACCGGAATATCAATTTGATTGGCAAGCTCCTGAATGGTAAGCGATGGATCAAGAAAAGGCTCTTTCTGAGCCATATATTGTTTTAATATCGAAATTTGACTGGAAATCGCATCGTCTTGAACATTTTTAGATGCTGTCTTTTCTTCGACTTCAGGCAGAATATCTTTTGTCAATTGTAATCTAGAATTAATTCCCCTAAAAAGCTCCGGATGATTCAATGCTTTCATCACTAACCAACAGGTGATAAATAAAGCTACACTTCCTACAACTACATTTAACCAAAGAAACATTTGTCTGTAATCGCTATACCGTAAGAGGTTTTTTAATGCTACCAAACCGTGCGCTATTAAGAAAACAGTAGTCATCTGAAAAAGATACTTGTATGTCGAAGTACTAGGATTGGTATAGTTTTCCAGATAAATTTCTCTATATTTCTTCAAAATTAAAAATACGCTAACAATATAAAACACATATTGAAATTCAATTAAAATCTGGATTAAGTATATTTCAGGCATATGCTCAAGATCTCCGGATAAGAGTTTCATATCTGAATTACTGGCTAAATAAAGTCTTGGAATAAAAACTAAATTAACTAGTAAAATAGGAAGTAAATGCACTAAATGTTTCCATTTCAATCTAAAATCAGAATAACAAACTGACAATACATAAAGATAAAATAAGGGCATTGCCAACAAACAGATTGTCCATCTAAAAATCATCAAATCAAGATAATCCTGAATATAATCAGTAACAAAAAAACCACTAAGATCAATAGCCGAAATAATAAAAAACCAGGCAAATAAACGGTTGGCCAATTTATTTTCAGTTTTAACAGTCAGTAAAAAAAATGCCATCAATAAAGACACAAAAACCGAAATCCGTGCAATCCCTTGCAATAAGATTATTCTATCCATTTATTTTTTAATATTTAACAAATATAATATTTTAGTTCATCTAACAATGATTCAATAACCTTTCTCCATATGAGAAATTAAAAACTAAAAAAAGTAAATCAATTTATATCAAATTTAAAGAAACTTGACACTAAAAAACCTGAAACTAAAAATAGAAAATTTCGAGATTGTGATAAAAAAGGTTAATTTTGGAGTTGTCCAATTATACGAAAAATGACCTTCACAAAAACCACCGAACAATCTTCAAAATATGAACATTTAGAAAAAATGTCAGTGCAAGAATTGTTATCTAATATCAATCAGGAAGACAAAACTGTTCCACTTGCCGTAGAAAAAGCGTTACCCCAAATAGAAAATTTAGTCACTGAAATCGTTGCCAAAATGAAACTCGGCGGGAGATTATTCTATATTGGTGCAGGGACTTCGGGACGCTTGGGAATTCTTGATGCTTCGGAATGTCCACCAACATTTGGTGTACCTTTCGATTTGGTAATTGGGATAATTGCCGGAGGCGACACCGCAATCCGCAGAGCCGTAGAAAATGCCGAAGACAACGCAACACAAGCCTGGATTGACTTGAAAGCTTTTGATGTAAATGAAAATGATGTCGTGGTAGGAATAGCCGCTTCGGGAACAACACCTTATGTTATTGGAGGATTACAAAGGTGCAACGAGAACAATATAACCACAGGAAGTATTTCTTGTAATGCAGGAAGTCCGCTTTCGCAAACAGCAAAATTACCTATTGATGTAGTTGTAGGTCCAGAATTTGTAACCGGAAGTTCTAGAATGAAAGCCGGAACAGCCCAGAAACTGGTACTGAATATGATTACTACCGCAACTATGATTCAACTGGGTAAAGTGAAAGGCAACAAAATGGTTGATATGCAATTGAGCAACAGCAAACTGGTCGATCGCGGTGTAAAAATGATTATGGGAGAAATTCCCGTTTCCTATGAAGAAGGTGCCGAATTATTGAAAAAACACGGCAGTGTAAGGAAAGCCGTTGATAATTTTAAAAAATAAACAACGATGATTCACCATATAGTAATGTGGAAATTAAAAGATTTTGCAGAAGGCAAAAGCAAAGCCGAAAATGCAATTATTCTAAAAGAGAGACTTGAAGATTTAAAAAAGGATATTCCTGAAATAGTTGAAATACGAGTAGGAATTAATATTGAAAGTGAATATTCAAACTTTGATGCCGTGCTGCACTCCTATTTTAATTCGTTTGAAACATTAGAGAAATACCAAAATCATCCAACACATAATATTGTTGCCGAATGGATAGGTAAAATTAGAGATTTGAGATATTGTGTGGATTATGAATTTTAATTATTAAATTATGGCAACGAACAAAGAACTATTATCTAAAGGAATTAAATATTTAGCGGGAGCTTTACCATTATTATTCTTGGGACCGGCAGTGATTTATAATGCTTTTATGAATCAACAGAATGTGTGGCATTATTTAGTTTTAGCAATAGGAATAATTGCTTGTTTAGCAGCTATGCTTTTGATGTATTTGGGATTAAAAATAATTATGAAAAGCTTATTTAACGACTAATGGAAAACCTAATTCACGTTCAAAAAACATTTGAAAAAATCGTTTACGTCGATAAAAAAGTAAACAACCGAGAATTTGAAGATTGCGTTTTTAAAAACTGTGATTTATCGAACAGTGATTTCTCCTACAGCACTTTTATGGATTGCGAGTTCATTGATTGTAATCTTGCTATGACCAAATTATCAGGAACAAGTTTGAAAGGCGTGCAATTCAAAAACTGTAAATTGCTGGGTATCCAATTTGAGGAATGCGATGATTTCTTGTTTAACGTCAATTTTCAAGAATGTGTTTTGGATTATTCTTCTTTTGCCAATAAAAAAATGCCAAAGACAAAATTTAATTCTTGCTCGTTAAGAGAAGTAAGTTTTGTTGGCACCAATCTCACGAGTTCCGTTTTTGATAACAGTAATTTGGATGGTGCTATTTTTAACAATACACAATTAGCCGCAGCCGATTTTTCAAAAGCATCTAATTTTAAAATTGATCCCGAATTCAATCTTATGAGAAAAGCGAAATTTTCTATACAAGGAATCATTGGACTTTTGGACAAATACGATATCAAAATACAATAGTTAAAAAGTAAACATACTAAGAAATGAAAAAAATACTATTCCTCCTCCCAATACTATTATTAATGTCATGTTATGATGCGGAGCGCAATTGCAAGGATTTTAAAACTGGAAAATTCAAGTTTGAATATGAAGTTGACGGCGTAAAAAAAATTGCCCTTTTTGAACGTAATGACAGTATTGAAATAGAAACTTTTGAAGGAAAGACTGATACTGCTTCGATACGATGGGTAAATGATTGTGAATATGTTTTACTGAAATTGCATCCAAAAAATATGGCTGAGGAAAAGGCTATTGGTATGAAAATTTTGACAACCACAAAAAATTCCTATACCTTTGAATTTGGAATGGTTGGTGTTGATGAAAAACAAAGAGGAACCGTTACTAAGATTTCCGATTAAGCTTACAAACTCAAATTAATAAATAATAACGAACTAAACATGGAAGTATTTTTAAATCCGGATGCTTGGATTGCCCTTTTAACATTGACATTTTTGGAAATTGTATTAGGAATCGACAACATTATTTTCATATCAATTGCCACAGGGAAATTACCTGCTGAACAACGTAAGAGAGCGACAAAAATAGGAATGTTCCTTGCCATGTTTATGAGAATTGCACTTTTGTTTGGTATCAATTTATTGATTCAAATGAAAGAACCTTGGTTTCATATTGATTTTAGTTGGTTTTCAGCGGGAATTACTGGCCAAAGTCTTATTTTACTGGGCGGAGGATTATTCTTAATTTATAAGAGTACCAATGAAATTCGTGAAAAAGTAGACGAGAAAGGTCATGAAGAAAAGGAAATAGGAAAAGCTGCCACAAAATCATTCCAGAATGTACTGTTACAAATCATCATGATTGATTTAGTTTTCTCTTTTGACAGTATTCTTACCGCGGTAGGTATGACAAACGGAGTTGAAGGTGCTTTATATATTATGATTACTGCTGTGGTTATTTCTGTATTAATTATGATGCAATTTGCTGTTCCTGTTGGGAATTTTGTCAACAAACATCCTTCTATTCAAATACTTGGATTATCCTTTTTGATACTAATTGGAATGATGTTGCTTACTGAAAGTGCTCATTTATCGAATGCTTTAATCTTTGGAAATCACGTTACTCCAGTACCAAAAGGGTACTTATATTTTGCCATATCTTTCTCATTATTAGTCGAAGTACTGAATATGAAAATGAAGAAAAATAAATAATCAAACTATTTTTTGATAAAGAAGCTCCTTTTCGGGAGCTTTTTTTTTATTCTGAAAATATATTCCTCCTTAAATGGGGAAACACTAAAAAGACCCAAATTTGGTCTTTTTTCTTTTTATTTTATTTTTTATAAATTACCTTAGACACAAATAAGCACCATGAAAAATACAATCTCCCATAGAGTTGCTGACTTTTTAAAAAACTTCCCTCCTTTTTCCTTTTTACATCAAAAAGACATCGAAGTTATCTCTGAACAAATCTCCATTATTTATAAAGAAAAGGACAGCGTCATCTTTGCCGAAAACGAAGAAACACATTCCTCTTTTTATGTTGTACACAAAGGAGCAGTCGCACTTAGAACAAGTTTGGAAAATGATATTCTGGATATGTGTGATGAAGGGGATATTTTTGGGTTGAGACCACTTATAGCCAATGAAAACTATAAAATGGAAGCCAGAACTCATGAAGAAAGTATTCTTTATGCTATTCCAATCACTATTTTCAAACCTTATGCGTTAGAAAACAGAGCTGTGGGAAATTTTTTAATCGAAAGTTTTGCTTCTAATACACACAATCCTTATTCCAAAAGCCACAGCGGAAAACTATATGGAGAAACAATGGATCTGGAAGGTCTGGACACGGGTAGAAAACTATTAGACTTACAGCCTGTAAAATATTCTAAAAAACTAATCACCTGTTATTCAAACACTATTGTAAAAGATATTGCGGAGACCATGACCAAAAAAAATGTGGGTGCCATTCTTGTAATCGAAGATTCGCTCCCCATTGGTATCATTACTGATAAAGATTTAAGGAACAAAATTGTGACTGGAGAATTTCCCATCACAACAACTGCGGCCTCAATAATGACAGCTCCTGTTATTACGTATCCTAAGAAAATGACCGTTACGCAAGCTCAAATGGCCATGATGAAAAGCAATATCAGTCATTTATGCCTTACGAAAGATGGTACGCCAAATTCCAAAGCTGTTGGAATCCTATCCAAGCATGATGTTATGGTAGAACTTGGCAATAATCCAGCAGTATTGATTAAAGCGGTAAAAAGAGCTAAAAAAGCCAAACAGATAAAACCAATACGCGCCAATATAATGCAATTGTTACAAGGATATTTAGACCAAAATATTCCGATGACACTGACTTCTAAAATAATTACAGAATTAAATGATGCCTGTATAAAGCAAGTCATTGAAATATCCTTGAAAAAAATGAAAACACCTCCTCCAGTAAAATTTGGATGGTTGGCGTTGGGAAGTCAAGGAAGAAGTGAACAGTTACTGCATACTGACCAAGACAATGCTTTAGTCTATGAGGATGTACCCGAAGAATTAAAAGAAAAGACCAAGAACTATTTTTTAGAATTTGCCAAACATGTCAACAAAGGACTTTTTGAAATTGGCTATGATTACTGTCCGGCAGAAATGATGGCTTCTAACCCAAAGTGGTGCTTAAGTCTTGGCGAATGGGAAAGTCAGGTTCATCATTGGATTACTAATCCTGGGAAAAATGAAGTCTTATTGTCCTTTATATTTTTTGATTACAGTCTGTCATATGGAGACAGCGAACTGGTAAATAAACTTTCAGAATTTATTTTTGAAAACATAAAAGCAAATCCTGTTTTTTATATTCACTTGGTAAGTGGCGCGCTACAAAGTCCTTCTCCAACAGGGTTCTTCAGACAATTTTTAGTAGAACAAGATGGCGCCCACAAAGATTTTTTCGATATAAAAAGACGCGCTTTAATGCCACTAACAGATGCTGCAAGGGTTTTAATTCTATCTCATTCCGTAAAATCAATCAGCAATACTCCCGAACGTTTTGAAAAATTGGCAGAATTAGAACCCAACAATAAAGAATTGTATTTAGCTTGTTCGTATTCCTATAAAGCATTATTAAAATTCAGAACAAAACAAGGGCTTTTGCATAATGATTCCGGGCAGTTTATTGCTCTCGAAGCGTTATCTAAATTAGAAAAGATTAAGCTAAAGCGAACGTTCAAAACCATTAAGGAACTCCAAGAAGTCATTACCATCCGATTTAATCCTTCAAATATATTATGATGATAAATTTTATAGAAAAAAGTAAAACTATTTTATTTGATTTATTGGGGAAATCCGAAAAATCATCTGATGAGGAACTATCAAACGATATTGATGCGGTACGTTTTGTTGTATTGGACACAGAAACCACCGGATTTGATTATACAACTGACAGGATACTTTGCATTGGCGCTATTGTTCTTCAAAACAATACGATTCCTATTAATGGAAGTTTTGAAGTTTATATTCAACAAGAACATTACAATCAGGCAACTGCAAAAATTCATGGAATTCTGAAAGAATTTGTAATAGACCGCCCTACAGAATTAGAAGCCTTACAACAGTTTTTAGATTTTTTAGGAGATTCTATTATCATTGCACATCATACCATATTTGACATTACTATGATTAATAAGGCACTCGAAAGAAACGGATTACCGGAATTAAAAAACAAGACTTTAGACACGGCTGTTTTGTATAAAAAAACGTTATTGGTTTCTAATTTATTGGAACGTAAAGAAAATTATAGTTTAGACGAGCTTGCCGATAAATTTGATATTTCAAAAAAAGACAGGCATACCGCAATGGGAGATGCTTATATTACTGCAATTGCCTTTTTGAAAATTCTAAACAAATTGAGAGAGAGAAAAGAAATTACCTTAAGACAATTGTTTAAATAAGCGCATAAAAATTGGCAAAAATGCATAAAAAAAGCCCCTTTTCAGGAGCTTTTTATTTATTCTAAAGACAAAGTAATCTGACCGTCATCTTCCAATTGAATATCAGAATCATCAGCATCTGTTTCTCCTTTTACTTCTAAATCCTCAGGAATAACCTCGACAGGAATTTCATACGGTAAAGGTTCCAACAGGTTTACTTGTTTCAACTTATCGGTTGTCAATTGATTCCCCAAAGCCTTAAATCCTTTTACCGAAATAAATGATTCTATATCTACCGTCATTGCCTCTTTTTGAACTCCTTTTACTTTTGTAAAAATTAATTCAGCCACAGGGCGATAATCCGTTGATACAATCTCTAATTGTGAATTAGAATGTTCCGTGATAAAACTTTCTTCTTTATTCTCTGTTTCCACTAAGAAACGTTTGATGTAATAACGTTCTTTTTCTCCATCATAATAAATCGCCGAAATTGGTTTCTTAGGAATCCATTTCTCCAAAACCACCATATCTTCATCAAAATGAGTCGATAATTCTGGTGTAATTACTTTTATTTTTCCAGATTGTGATATGACCAAAATTTTATCATTAGGCCTGAACTCCCCTAACAACTCCCCTCTTGCATCTACGTTTAATCGTTGAACGGTATCATCAAACCAAACTTTTCTTGGCAATAAAGTAGAGATACCTTTTTCCTTCAGTTCTATTTTTTTGATTGGATATTTGGTAACCAAATTCCCTTTGGAAGCACGACCTTTTATCGCTAAACTGGCAAAATCAATATCAAATTTCAGTTTTTTGACACTTCCTACCTGACGCAATAATATCGTAATTACTTCAGCTTCTCCATTTGGATTA
Source organism: Flavobacterium sp. 120 (assembly GCF_003633605.1). Lineage (NCBI taxonomy): Bacteria > Pseudomonadati > Bacteroidota > Flavobacteriia > Flavobacteriales > Flavobacteriaceae > Flavobacterium > Flavobacterium sp. 120. Next base: position 2,377,377 of record NZ_RBKZ01000001.1, read on the forward strand.
CAAGAAAAATACAATACTTGTGAACCAGCAGTTTCATTGGTCAAATCGTATGCTTTGTCTCGGGTAACTCCTGAAACATTGAATCGTTTGATATAAGAAGGCCCAGATTTTCCATCTCGGTAAATCATATTATAAATGGTACGCTTATCACTTTTGTCAAAAATAGCAATGTGAATAATATCTTTACCCACGAATGTTTTCGCATCAACTTTGGTAATCATCATTTTTCCATCACGCAAAAAAACAATAACATCATCAATATCAGAACAATCCGTAACGTACTGGTCTTTTTTCAGGCTCGTACCTACAAATCCTTCTTCTTTATTGACGTATAATTTAGTGTTTCTTAAAACTACTTTGGTCGCTTCGATATCATCAAAAATACGTAGTTCGGTTTGGCGTTCCCGCCCTTTTCCATACTTCTCTTTTAATTTAGTAAAATAGGCAATAGCAAAATCAATCAGATGTTCTAAATTGTGTTTTACTTGTTCGATATCGCCTTCCAACGCTTCGATTTTGTCTTGCGCTTTATTGCTGTCAAATTTGGAAATACGCATGATTCGAATATCCAATAAACGCAGAATATCGTCTTCGGTAACAGCGCGTTTTAAATGTTTTGTGTGTGGTTTCAAACCATCATCAACGGACTTAATTACCGTTTCTCTGGTCGTCATTTCTTCAATGTCACGATAGATTTTATTTTCGATAAAAATACGTTCCAAAGAAAGAAAATGCCATTGTTCTTCCAGTTCACTCAATTGAATTTCCAATTCACTTTTCAGTAATTGTACCGTTCTATTGGTTGAAATTTTCAACATATCCGAAACCCCGATAAACAACGGTTTATTATCTTCAATCACACAACCCAATGGCGCTACCGAAGTTTCACAAGCTGTGAAAGCAAACAATGCATCAATGGTTTTATCTGGAGAAACACCTGGAAAAAGATGAATTAATATTTCGACCTCAGCAGCGGTATTGTCTTCAATTTTCTTGATTTTGATTTTCCCTTTATCATTTGCTTTCAAAATACTGTCAATCAAAGTCGTCGTATTTGTAGAAAACGGAATTTGGGTAATCACCAGGGTATTTTTGTCAAGCTGACCAATTTTGGCACGAACGCGAATACGTCCGCCACGCAATCCATCATTATAATTAGACACATCGGCAATACCTTGCGTCATAAAATCCGGATACAGTGTAAAAGGTTTCCCCTTTAATATTTTTATCGAAGAATCGATTAATTCATTGAAATTATGAGGCAACACTTTCGTCGAAAGACCAACAGCAATACCTTCGGCTCCTTGTGCCAAAAGCAATGGAAACTTCACCGGAAGATTGTTTGGTTCTGCTCTTCGTCCATCGTAAGAAACGCCCCAATCGGTAATTTTTGGACTGTAAATAACCTCCAAAGCAAATTTAGACAAACGCGCTTCGATGTAACGAGAAGCTGCAGCGCCATCACCCGTTAGGATATTCCCCCAGTTTCCCTGACAGTCAATCAGTAATTCTTTTTGTCCAATTTGCACCATCGCATCACCAATACTCTGATCTCCGTGAGGATGATACTGCATGGTGTGTCCTACAACATTGGCAACTTTATTATAACGACCGTCATCTAATTCTTTTAGAGAGTGCATGATACGACGTTGCACCGGTTTAAAACCATCTTCAATCGCTGGAACGGCACGCTCCAGAATCACATACGAAGCATAATCCAGAAACCAGTCCTTATACATCCCCGTAACTTTGGTAATGGTATCGTTTCCGTCTTCTTGATTATCGTAAAAATGCTGGCCTTCAAAAGATTTCTCTTCAGATTGATTTTCATCAATTGAATTATCTTCTTCCTGACCTTCCGGAATTGTATTTTCGTCTTCTTCGTCTTTCATTAAATATATTCTATTGAATAGTAATCAATTCTAATTTTGTTCTAAAAACTCTAAAAAGAATATTTTTCTTTACAAACATGCTCTTCCTTTGTAACCTCAATTCCATTTTTATCCTTCTCTTTCTTTATAACTATATCACATTCTTTATGATCATTACTCCTTATAATAAAAAAGGTAGTTGAAAAACTAATCACAAATAGTAAAGCAATAAAAATTAGTGTTCTTTTTGTAGGCATTTTATAACTATTTAAACTTTCTCGATTACATCTAATTCCACCTTCAAATTCTTGATGATAAACTCCTGTCTGTCTGGCGTATTTTTACCCATATAGAAAGACAATAATTGTTCAATCGAAGTGTTTTTGTCCATCATAATTGGATCTAAACGAATGGTTTCTCCAATGAAATTTTTAAACTCATCCGGAGAAATCTCTCCTAATCCCTTGAATCGGGTGATTTCTGGTTTTGGTTTTAGTTTTTCAATAGCATCTTTGCGCTCTTCATCAGAATAGCAGTATATTGTTTCTTTTTTATTTCGAACCCTAAAAAGTGGCGTTTGCAAAATATACAAATGTCCTTCTTTTATCAATTCAGGAAAAAACTGAAGAAAAAACGTAATCAACAATAATCGAATGTGCATCCCATCGACATCGGCATCCGTTGCAATCACGATATTATTGTAACGCAATTTTTCCAATCCGTCTTCAATATCCAAAGCCGCTTGCAGTAAATTGAATTCTTCATTTTCATAAACAATTTTCTTGCTCATTCCATACGAATTCAGTGGCTTACCACGTAAACTAAAAACCGCTTGTGTATTTACATCACGTGATTTGGTAATAGAACCAGAAGCCGAATCTCCCTCAGTAATAAAAAGCGTACTTTCTAAATTTCTTGGGTTTTTGGTATCGGGTAAATGCGCACGACAATCTCTTAATTTCTTGTTGTGTAAATTCGCTTTTTTAGCTCGATCTGTTGCTAATTTTCGAATACCAGAAAGCTCTTTACGTTCTCTTTCGGCTTGAAGAATTTTTCGCAAAAGCGCCTCTGCTGTTGAAGGATTCTTGTGCAAGTAATTATCTAATTTCGTTTTCACAAAATCATTTACAAAAGTACGTACCGAAGGCATTCCCGGTTCTGAACCCATATCTGTCGAACCTAATTTAGTTTTGGTTTGCGACTCAAAAACAGGCTCCATTACTTTGATACTAATGGCGGTAACAATGGATTTTCGGACATCAGATGCTTCGAAACTTTTATTATAAAACTCCCGAATGGTTTTTACAATCGCTTCTCGGTATGCTGCTAAATGCGTTCCACCTTGAGTGGTATTTTGTCCGTTTACAAAAGAGTGATACTCCTCAGAATATTGGGTTTTACTGTGTGTTAAGGCAATCTCAATATCGCCTTCTTTCAAATGTATAATTGGATATTCTAAATCCTCAACATTAATTGTAGCTTCTAATAAATCTTTAAGTCCGTTTTCAGAATAGTATTTTTCGCCATTAAAAATGATGGTTAAACCATTGTTTAGATAACAATAATTCTGAATCATTTTCACTACATATTCCATACGGAATTTGTAATTCTTGAAAATGGTTTCGTCAGGAGTAAAAATAACTTTGGTACCTTTTCGTTTGGTAGTGTCTATAATTTCTTCTTCGAGAACCAAATTTCCTGCGGAAAATTCGGCTGCCTTTTGTTTTTCATCACGAACAGACTCTACTCTGAAATAATTAGAAAGCGCATTGACTGCTTTAGTTCCGACACCATTAAGACCAACTGATTTCTGAAAAGCTTTTGAATCATACTTCCCTCCAGTATTCATTTTTGACACTACGTCAACCACTTTTCCTAGCGGAATACCACGGCCATAATCCCGAACAGTTACAGTTTTATCCTTAATTGTCACCTCAATAGTTTTTCCGGCGCCCATTGCAAACTCGTCGATACAGTTATCGAGGACTTCTTTGACTAAAATATAAATACCATCATCTGCAGAAGAACCATCCCCTAGTTTTCCGATGTACATTCCTGGACGCATGCGAATGTGTTCTTTCCAGTCGAGCGACCGAATATTATCTTCGGTATATTGATTTTGTTCGGACATTGTAAAATTTGTGGATTTTGTGCTAATGTAGTGTAATTCGATAAAATTTAAAATAGGTAGTCATCAAAGTTATTAAGAATGATATTGACAACCGATTGAGGATTTAGGATTAATGATTTTAGATTGCAGATTTCAAATTGATATTGATTTTTGATATTCAAATTTAAAAATTCTTGATAATCTCTTTCAATTGATTGTCTAATTCAGGATTAGAAATTTTACCGTTTACAATATCAAAATTAGCATCAAAACTAGGAAGTGAAAAAGCAGCCTTAACGTTTCCGCCATAAAATGGAAAAGCTTTTTTAGCGATTTCCAAAACACTTGCGCCACCTCTGGCTCCCGGAGAAGTTGCCATCAACAGCATCGGTTTTTCCTGAAAAACTTTCCCTGTTATTCTAGAACACCAATCAAATACATTTTTGAAAGCCGCTGAATAATTTCCGTTATTTTCAGCAAGAGAAACCACTAGAATATCTGCGGTGGCAATTTTAGCCAAAAATGCTTTTGCCAACTCGTGCTGACCAATTTCTTTTTCTATATCAACAGTAAATATGGGCATTTGGTAATCGTTTAAATCCAACACCTCCACTTCGGCATTTTCAAAAAGATTTGCTGCGTACGTCGCTAATTTTTTATTGATAGAGTTTTTGCTGGGGCTTCCGCCAAAAGCGATTATTTTCATGATACTTTATTTTTACTAAAAGTAGTAAAAATTGGCTCTGATGCAAAATAATTAGCCACAGATTCTCCCATTTTGAAAACGAATATGAAACTATGAAATCTGGTATTCACCCAAATCTATTTTACCCCAGATTACAACGGAAAGCATTTTTCAGATCAATCTTAAAGTGTAAAGCTGGATTAGGTGCATAAAAAAAGTCGAAAGCTATTACTAACTTTCGACTTTATGATTTTTGATTTTATAACTTTTTTTTAGACGTTGAATCTAAAATGCATCACATCACCATCTTTAACAATGTATTCTTTTCCTTCTACTTTGAATTTTCCGGCTTCTTTACATTTTGCTTCTGAACCATATTGAACAAAATCTTCGTAAGCAATAACTTCGGCACGGATAAATCCTTTTTCGAAATCAGTGTGAATCACTCCTGCAGCTTGTGGCGCAGTTGCTCCAATATTAATAGTCCAAGCACGAACTTCTTTGACACCTGCGGTAAAATAAGTTTGTTGTTTCAATAATTTGTAAGCAGCACGAATCAATACAGACGCACCCGGCTCACTTAAACCCATATCTTCTAAGAAAACCTGACGTTCTTCGTAGCTTTCCAATTCGGTGATATCAGCTTCAGCACCTACAGAAAGCACGATAACCTCAGCATCTTCGTCTTTTACCAATTCACGAACTTGGTCTACATATTTATTCCCGTTAACTGCCGAATTTTCATCAACATTACAAACGTACAATACTGGTTTTGCAGTAATCAATTGAAAACCTTCCATCAAAACTTCTTCGTCATTGTTTTGTGGCGTAATAGTTCTCGCTGATTTTGCTTGAAGTAAAGTCTCTCTAATTCTGTTCAACAATGCTTCTTCGACAATTGCTTCTTTATTTCCAGTTTTAGCGGCACGTTTTACTTTTTCCAATCGTTTTTCAACATTTTCTAAATCCTTCAACTGCAACTCTATGTCGATTGTTTCTTTGTCACGAATTGGATTTACATTCCCGTCAACGTGAACAATATTATCGTTGTCAAAACAACGTAAAACATGAATAATAGCATTACACTCTCTAATGTTTCCCAGAAATTGATTTCCTAAACCTTCCCCTTTACTGGCTCCTTTTACTAATCCTGCAATATCAACGATATCAACAGTTGCCATTTGCACACGCTCTGGCTTTACTAATTCTTCCAGTTTTTCTATTCTGGAATCTGGAACATTCACAACACCTATATTAGGTTCGATAGTACAAAAAGGAAAATTCGCACTTTGTGCTTTTGCATTAGATAAACAATTGAATAATGTTGATTTTCCAACATTTGGTAATCCTACAATCCCTGCTTTCATATGTAGATAATATTTATTTTTAATGGAATATTGTATCGCAATCCTATTTGTTTAAAAAAACAGAACGATTGAGACATTATGATCATTTTCTTTACCAATAACCGTTGCCAGTTAAAAGTTTAGCATTTACTTTAAAAGTTTGCAAATATAAGATTTTATAAATGTTTAAGTAAGTAAAAATTGCAGTTTAAACAGGTCTCATATGTTTTTTATAAAAAATTAAACGATATGCTAATCTTTTGTTAAAAAAAAATTATATTGCAAACGATTTTAAACCAAACAAAAACCAAACACAACTTATTATGAAAAAATTTGCATTATTATTATTTCTATTAAACGTCTCGTTTCTTTTCGCGCAAAAAGAAGTCTCGGGTGTCGTTAAAGACAATACCGGCAACCCTTTGCCAGGTGTAAACATTGTTGAGAAAGGGACTCAGAATGGGGTTTCTACCGATATGGATGGCGCATACAAGATAAAAGTTAAAGAAGGAGCTACACTAGTTTTCAGCTATGTAGGGTTTTCTAAATTAGAAAAAGCCGCTACAGATGCAGTTATAAATGTTATTTTATCAGAAGAAGGTGGACAAAATCTAAACGAAGTTGTTGTTACTGGAACCAGAACGGCGCCAAGAAGTAACACGACATCTGCACTTCCAATAGATGTATTGTCTTCAAAAGACTTAACATCAACAGGACAAGCTTCTTTTGACAAAGCGTTACAGTACAAAATTCCATCTTTCAACACGGTTCAAACACCTGTGAATGATGCGACTTCATTATTGGATCCATATGAAATCAGAAACATGGGACCTAGTAGAACTTTAATCCTTATCAACGGGAAACGTAAAAATTTAAGTTCATTATTATATGTACAAACCTCTCCGGGACGTGGAGAAACAGGTGCTGATATCTCAGCTATTCCTACTGATGCTATCGAAAGAGTAGAAATACTTCGTGATGGTGCATCTGCTCAATACGGTTCTGATGCGATTGCAGGAGTTATGAACATCATTTTGAAAAAGAATACAAACGGTGGATCTGTAACTGTAAGAAGTGGAATGACTTCTGAAGGTGATGGTGAAATGTTAGGAGTTAGTATGAATAATGGTTCTACTGTAGGAGATAAAGGATTTGTAAATTATACAGTTGATTTTTCTAAAGTAAATTTATCTAACAGACCTGGAACTGTAGACGCTGCTGGTGATGCAGGAGATTTTGGAGCTTCACTTTCTGATGTTCAAGCTTTCCTAGCTAAAAAACCAGACGCAGGAAATATCAATGGATCTCCAGAAACTGCAGCTGCTAAATTCTTGGTAAACGGTGGATTTAGTTTATCTGATGAAACATTATTATACTACAATGCTGCTTATGTTTACAAAAAAGTAAACTCATATGCTAACTACAGAACTCCATACTGGAGAACTTTAGCTGATTATCCTTTCCTAAAAGACTTTTTTGGTGATGGAACTCCTGCTTCTTATTTAGGTTATGTACCTACATTTACTGGAGATTTAAATGATTACAACGCTACATTGGGATATAAATCAACAAAAAATGATTGGAATACTGACGCCAGTATTACTGTAGGTGGGAATACACAAACTTATTCAGTGGACAACTCTTTTAACAGATCTGATATTCAAGATGCTGATGGAAATAATGTTTATTTAGAAAATAGCCAAATTTCATTTAAACCAGGAGGTACTTCTTTCAACCATGTTGTAGGGAATTTAGATATCTCTAAAGTATTATCAGATAAAATCAGTATTGGTTTTGGATCTGAAATCAGAACAGAAACTTTTGAAGTAACCGAAGGAGACAAAGGTTCTTGGGATGGAATTGGAGCTGATTCATTCGCTGGTAACAGACCTGAAAATTCAGGAAAATGGAACCGTTATAATATTGGTGCTTATTTTGACCTTGCTTATGATGTAACGGAAGATTTCTTGATAAATGGTACAGTTCGTTATGAAGATTATAGCGATTTTGGTGGTGCTACAGTTTGGAAATTGAGTTCTAGATATAAATTTTTAGATGACAAAGTTACCTTAAGAGGATCTATTTCTACAGGATTCAGAGCTCCAACATTACACCAAATTTACACTCAAAAATCACAATATTCATTCGTTCCTGGAGAAGGAATTCAAGTTAGTGGAATTATAAATAACGTTTCTCCACAAGCTCGTCAATTAGAAATTGATCCTTTAGATGCTGAGAAGTCAACAAATATAACTCTTGGAATTGGAGCAAAACCCTCTAAAAACTTTAATTTCACAGTAGATTACTACAACATTAAAGTGGAAGACAGAATCGTTTTAGGAGATATTACACCAACTGTTTTTGGAGATGTTGCTTGGTTTGAAAACTCATTTGACACTAGAACATCTGGTTTAGATGTGGTTGCTAATTATAACAACATTCAATTAGGAACAGGAAAATTAGGATTCAATTTATCTGGAAATATTACTTTTCAAAATGAAAGAATCTCTCCAGTAAAAAAGAACAATTTCAGTTCAACACTAGAAGCATTAATGTTTACTTCAAGACCAGAAACAAAATGGATTTTAGGAGCAAACTACGAAGTTGGAAAATTTGGATTTTCTCTTAACAACACTTACTTTGGAAAATCTACATTTAAACAAGCAGGTTTAGATTCTAATTTAAGAACTGAATTTACTCCTAAAATTGTTACTGATTTAGGAATTACTTTCTCTGCTACTGAAAAATTAACTTTGGCATTGAATGTAAATAACTTGTTGAATGTTCTTCCTGAATGGAATTTCAAAGCAGAAAATGCAGCTGGAACAGCTATTTTAAATGACCCTGCTCAAGTAAAAAATCAATCTAATTTGATTACTTTCAACCAACGTTATTCTCAAATGACGTATGATGGATATCACTTTAGCCAATTAGGAACTATGTTTAATTTATCTTTAAACTATAAATTCTAATTTAGTATTGAATAATTTAAAAAGGGCTATCTTTCGATAGCCCTTTTTTTATTTCGTTTATTCTCCCTGAACTTAGTTATTATCACGCATCGCAATTGTAAAACAAATTCATCATAAAATTTTATACTGGATTGCACCACGCAATATTACACCTTGAAAAGGTTGAAAAAGAAATAATTGCAGATGATTTTTCTACAGTTCTCATTTTTACCTTAAAACGAAATACAATTGTTTTATATTTAAATGACTTTGGAATCATTACAATTGACCGAAAAACCTATAGATATGACACATTTATAATTCTTGCAAGACAAGAATAAAACATACTTATTATGCCCCTTTATGTAAATTATATAATCTTTTATGATAATTACGTAACAAGTACTGAACCAGATGATTGTAAATTTGCTTTGTATTAATCACAAAATTAAATATTATGAAGACTCTAATTTTTGGAATGGTTGCTTTTCTATTTTCAATAAATATTCAAGCTCAGAATAACAATGTTAAATCCGAAGTTAAAACGACTGTAACTACTGTAAAAAGTTCTGATGGTCAAAAAAAATCAATAAAAACTCAAGAAGTAAAAGAAATTCAAAAAATTGAATTAAAAGACGCTGAATCTAATGCTTTAAACAAAGAAAGAAAGGAAACACCGGTTGAAGTAACGGCTATTACTAGCATTACCGCAAATGGAGTTACAAATATTGTTGATGTAGATAGATCTGCATATTATGATTTGAACGGACAAAAATATGAAGTCAAACTAGCTGAAAGTGGATATACGATATACCAACCTAATGCTGAAAAAGCCGCTGTTTTGAGAAAAACATCAAACAACAACTATATCTATAGTTCAAAAAACAAAACTTCTTATGGTTACTTTGATGCCAATGGGAATTTAGTTTTAGAATCCTATGATGACAAAACAGACAAAATAACGGTAGAAACTTTTGTAATTATCAAAAAATAATCTGTTTCAAAATACCTCAAAAAAAATCCTGTTTGCCGAGGCAAACAGGATTTTTTTGTTATAAAAATATAAAAATTTTATCTTTATTCGTTATGTAAAAACGCTTGTCTGTTCAATAACGTTTCTTCACTTTCTACATGATTATCATCCGGAATACAACAGTCTACAGGACATACAGCAGCACATTGTGGTTCATCGTGAAAACCTTTACATTCTGTACATTTTCCTGGTACAATGTAGTACACTTCGTCAGAAATAGGAGTTTGAGCTTCATCAGAATCAATTTCGGTACCGTCCTGCAAAATTACTTTCCCTTTAAGTTTTGTTCCGTCTTTATATCTCCAGTCATCTGCTCCTTCGTATATTGCTGTATTTGGGCACTCTGGTTCACAAGCACCACAGTTGATACATTCGTCTGTTATAATAATTGCCATTTTTCTATAGTTTTAAAGTCTTAATATCGAATGTCAAACGCCAAAATTCTTTTGACATTAGGACTTTTGACTTTCGACATTTTTATGCTTATTTTTGTGCAAAATTACAATCAAAACTATTCATAAGCAAACATTATGACATTAGAAACAAAAAAAAGTGTTTTTGTTGAATTAGGAAAATTCTTAAGTCAATTTTCCGAAGATAATAGCTCTAAGAATCCGACTGTTTTGCACAACGATGTGTTTTTTGATGATTTTATCGAATTAATAAAATTATCTCAATCACATAATGGATGGTATACAACGGAACAAGTCTATTTTTCTATCCAATCTTGGGCTGAAGCATTGACTGCCGAAAACTTAAATCAATGGCTTTCTGCTTATGATTTTCAAATAAAAGAACCTAAAAACATCGCCTTAATTCTAGCCGGAAATATTCCGTTGGTCGGTTTTCATGATTTCCTGTCGGTTTTAATTACGGGAAATAATGTATTGGTAAAAACTTCCTCAAATGACCAACATTTGTTACCTTTTTTGGCGAAGTACATCATTGCAATTGATTCTGAATTAGCCAACAACATCACTTTTGTAGTAGGAAAATTAGAAAACTTTGATGCCGTAATAGCAACCGGAAGTAACAATACGGCCCGTTATTTTGAATATTATTTCAAAGACAAACCTTCTATTATTAGAAAAAGCAGAAACTCAATAGCTGTTTTAACTGGCAAAGAGACCAAAGAGCAGCTAACCGCTTTAGGGGAAGATATATTTCGATATTTTGGATTGGGCTGTCGCAATGTTTCTAAACTTTTCGTCCCAAAAGGATACGTATTTGACGCATTTTTTGAAGCCATATTTGAATACCAAGATGTGATACATTATGAAAAATACGCTAACAATTACGATTACAACAAGGCCGTTTTCCTAATGAGTAATTTTAAATTATTAGACAATGGATTTTTGACAATAAAAGAAGATCAAAGCCATGCCTCGCCTATTTCTAGTGTGTTTTATGAGTTTTATGAGGATATCAATGAGCTGAAAACGAGATTACAATCAGAAAATGAGCAAATTCAGTGCATCGTAAGTAACAATCTTATAGAAGGCAGTATTGATTTTGGACAAACCCAAAAACCTAAATTGTGGAATTACGCAGATAACATTGATACAATTTCATTTTTGTTAACAACATAGTGGAAATATGTTTAATTATTTCGAATTATTTAACGCCTTTTAAATTCCTATTGCCGAAATTTGCACTTTAAATTTTTGGACATAAACTACACCATGAAAAAACACAACTACAGCGCAGGACCTTGTATTTTACCACAAGAAGTTTTTGAAAAATCAGCACAAGCTATATTAAATTTTAACGATTCTGGGTTATCACTTTTAGAAATTTCGCATAGAAGCAAAGACTTCGTTGCCGTAATGGATGAAGCAAGAGCAATTGTTATTGAACTTTTAGGCCTTGAAGGCAAAGGATATCAAGCATTATTTCTTGCTGGCGGAGCTAGTTTAGAATTTTTGATGGTACCTTATAACTTAATGAAAGAAGGCGGAAAAGCAGCTTATCTTGATACAGGAACATGGGCTTCGGGCGCAATAAAAGAAGCTAAACTTTTTGGAGACACAGTTGTTGTCGCTTCATCAAAAGAACAAAATTACAATCATATTCCAAAAGGATATACCGTACCTGCAGATGCAGATTATTTCCATTGTACGAGTAACAACACCATTTTTGGTACACAAATGAAGGAATTCCCATCAATTGATATGCCAATTGTATGTGATATGAGTTCTGATATCTTTTCAAGAGAATTAGATTTTTCTAAATTTGATTTGATTTATGCAGGAGCTCAAAAAAATATGGGACCTGCAGGAACTACTTTGGTTGTTGTAAAAGAAGAAATTCTTGCTAAAAACAATCGAATTATCCCAAGCATGCTTGATTACACTAAACATATCAAAGCAGAAAGTATGTATAATACTCCTCCTGTTTTTCCAGTTTATGCTTCGTTATTGACATTACAATGGTTGAAAAACCTTGGTGGAATTGCTGCTATAGAAAAAATAAACAATGCCAAAGCGGCATTACTTTATGCAGAAATAGACAGAAACCCATTATTCAAAGGGGCTGCAGCTGTTGAAGACCGTTCAAACATGAATGCTACTTTCTTATTAAATGATGAAGCACATGCGGCAACATTTGATACAATGTGGAAAGCAGCTGGAATATCTGGTTTACCTGGACATCGTTCAGTAGGTGGTTACAGAGCTTCTATGTACAACGCACTTCCATTAGAAAGTGTTCAAGTATTAGTTGATGTAATGAAAGCATTAGAGTCAAAAGTTTAACCGTTAATTTGGTTATTTGTTTAATCGAAATAACCAAAAAACAAGAAAATATTATTGTGTTGTTTTAATTATTTAAACCAACAATCAAATTAATTAATAATTCAGTTATTTTTTATCCAAAATACGATTAAACAAATAACCGAATAAACAAATAAATACAAATGAAAGTATTAGCCAACGATGGAATTTCAAAAAGTGGAATTCTAGCTTTAGAAAAAGGTGGATTTGAAGTTATAACTACAAAAGTAGCTCAAGAACAAGTAGCTAATTTTGTAAACGAAAATAATGTAAGTGTAGTTTTGGTAAGAAGTGCGACTAAAGTTCGTAAAGACATCATCGACGCTTGCCCAGGATTAAAAATTATAGGTCGTGGTGGTGTAGGAATGGATAATATTGATGTGGATTATGCTAAAAGCAAAGGAATTCATGTAATCAATACTCCAGCTTCGTCATCAGAATCAGTAGCAGAATTAGTTTTTGCACACTTATTTTCTGGTGTTCGTTTTTTACACGATTCTAACAGAAATATGCCTCTTGAAGGAGATACAAACTTTGAAGGTTTGAAGAAAGCCTATGCAAACGGAGTTGAATTAAGAGGAAAAACGCTTGGTGTTGTAGGAATTGGCCGTATTGGCCAGGCTACCGCTAAAATGGCACTGGGTTTAGGAATGAAAGTAATTGCTGCGGATATGTTTATCCCACAAGTTGATATTAAAGTAGCGTTTTTTGACGGACAATCTATCACAACAACTATCGTTTCTCAATCATTGGAATCTTTATTCAAAGAAGCTGATTTCATCACATTACACGTTCCTGCTCAAGATGGTTACATCATTGGAGAGAAAGAATTGGCAATCATGAAAAACGGTGTAGGTATTGTAAACTGTGCTCGTGGTGGTGTTATTGACGAAGTGGCATTAGTAAAAGCATTAGACAGCGGAAAAGTATTATTTGCAGGATTAGATGTTTTTGAAAACGAACCAACTCCTGAAATGGCTATTTTGATGAATCATAAAATCTCGTTGACTCCACATATTGGAGCAGCAACAGGAGAAGCTCAAGATAGAATTGGTACTGAATTAGCTTCACAAATTATTAGCATATTAGGCTAGTATTTTTGACTAAATAAATAAAAAGGGATTTATTAACTTTGTTTAATAAGTCCCTTTTTTCATTAAATTTGATTTCTAATTTAAAAAATACTTTCCATGTTTGAACAATTAACACAATTAGCACAACAGTTTGGAGTAGAATCAGTTGTTAAAAACCAAGCGATTCCAAACGAGCAAAATGAAGCAGTTATGACCGAGGCAAGTAGTTCTATTTTTTCTGGGTTACAAAAAATAGTTTCAGAAGGCGGAGCAGATCAACTTGCAGGTTTATTTCAAGGAAACAATACTCAAGACAGTTCAAATCCTGTAGTACAAAAACTCACCGAACAACTTACAGGAAGCTTAGGTGAAAAATTTGGTATAAACAGTGAAACTGCCTCTGGTGTTGCAGGAAGTTTAATTCCTCAAATTTTAGGTTCTTTAGTAAATAAAGCAAAAGACCCTAATGATAGTAGTTTTCAAATTTCGGATGTGATAGCGGCGATTTCTGGTAATAGTGCCCAGAATTCAGGCATAATGGATGCTATATCTAAATATGGAGGTCAATTTGGTTTAGACCAAAATGCAGATGGAAAAGTAGATATAAGTGATGCCATGTCAGCCGTAACAAAAAAAGGTGGTGGAATAGGAAGCATACTCGGCAAACTTTTTGGAAAATAATAAAAATAAAAATATTTATAAAAAATTATCTACTCGTTGTAGGTGATTTTTTTATGTTAAAACGCTACAAACAAATCATTTAATTTTGTAAATTTAATATTCAATTTTCTGATTATGAAAAATAGTGTTTATCTATTAGCAATTATTCTAGTTTCTATTTTTAGTTGTAACACTTCAAAGTCTAATTTTCCAAGTACTGAAAAGCCTATTGCAACTCAAGGTGATACTGTGCGAATTGCCAATGACGAGCTCGAATATGAAGTAATTATCATTGATCCCGGTTTTAGTACATGGCTTAACTCCAGAGCGTTTCCAAGAGGATATCATTCGCAAAGCTATTTAGAGAATAAAAATCAATTTTATGTCAGCGAGTGGAATAGTCGTGTTATGCAACCTATGCGATACAATCCGAATTTATATGAGATGTCCATCAATTATGATCCAAATATTGATTATGGTTACGAAGTAAATTATCTGATTTACAATTACATGATTTATTTTCAAAATACCTACAAACAAAAACTTTTTGGTTTAGTCCCCATCAGATAATGTTACTATATTTGTAATCATTATAAATAAAAATGAATAAACTAAAACAACGTTGGGGAATTGAAACTAATTTCCAACTCATAATCATATTTATCGTTTTTGCAATTACCGGATCGGCTTCTGCATGGTTGTCAAAACCATTTTGTTTTTGGCTGGGAATTACAAAAGAAGACTTAGGATATTGGTTTACACCAGTGCGATTAATTTTAATCTTCCCTATATACCAAGTGCTTTTAGTCCTAATTGGATTTCTTTTTGGGCAGTTCAATTTCTTTTGGGCTTTCGAAAAAAAGATGCTGAAACGCATGGGATTGGGATTTCTTTTTAAAGAATAAAAAAACGCCTCAGTTACGAGGCGTTTTTGTTTTTAATCCAATACTTATAAATCCAAGTCAATGTAAACGTTGGTATAAAATCTGAAAACGGTAAAATTTCTTCCAGAAAAGTAACCACTCCTCCTACTCGTCCTATGGTTCCTTTATACATCCAAGTCATTAGAAACCCAGCCAATGGCGCCCAAATTACATCTGAGAATTCTCCAACTAACGGAACCGTAAACGATATCAATCCTATTGCATCAAACAGAATTCCTAATAGAAGATTCCTTGTTTTATTGTTTTCTGCGCTAACGGGCACTTGTTCTGTCATACTATTTCAATTTATGAGAAAGTTGTACAAATCCAATGCCAATTATTTTTTGAGCTTGTCTTGATACATTTTTTTCAGCTTCTCAATTTTTGGAGTTATCACATAACTACAATATCCTTGTGTCTTATTTTGATTGTAATAGTTTTGATGATAATCTTCGGCTTCATAAAATTTAGAAGCTGCGGAAATCTTTGTCACAATTGGTTTGCCAAATGTATTCTCACTGGTCATCAAAGCAATATAATCTTCCGAAACTTGTTTTTGAGTAGGATTATGGTAAAAAATCTCACTGCGATATTGCGTTCCAACATCATTTCCCTGACGATTTAACGTGGTTGGGTCGTGTGTAGCAAAAAATATTTCCAATAATTCTCCAAAACTTATTTGGCTTGGATCAAAAGTAATTTCAATAGCTTCCGCATGGCCCGTATCTCCATTACAAATATCCTTGTAGGTTGGATTCACCGTATTGCCACCAATATATCCTGAAACAACTTTTTTTACTCCATTTAATTCTAAAAAAACTGCTTCTGTACACCAAAAACAACCTCCTGCGAAGGTTGCAACTTCCAATCCGTTTTGTATTTCCATATTTTTTATTTCTTTACTTTTTGGCACATTAATTCTATTTTCTTTTGCACAAAATGAAAAAGGCAATAGTGCCAGAAAAATACCAATTATTTTTTTCATCATTACCGATTTAGAATCAAATTTATTCATTAAAACGAACTGATTATTCGATATTAACTAAAGTTTATATTTTGTCAAAGCAAAATATATTGGGATGCATTTAATAATCATTAAAATCTTTGTTTCTTTGTGAAAATAGTTTCAAAATGATACAAGCCAAAAATCTACATAAATATTACGATCAACTACATGTGTTGAAAGGAGTCGATTTACATATTCAAAAAGGAGAAATTGTCTCTATCGTAGGGGCTTCGGGAGCCGGGAAAACGACTCTTTTGCAAATCCTTGGAACTTTAGACAAGCCTACAGTCGAAAATGGAATTGAATTACGCATCAACAATGAAGACATTCTGACTATGAATGACAAAACCTTATCTAAATTCAGAAATTTAAATTTAGGTTTTATTTTTCAATTTCATCAATTACTACCTGAATTTACGGCTTTAGAAAATGTTTGCATTCCCGCTTTCATTGCTAACAAATCAAAATCGGAAACGGAGATTGAAGCAAAAAAACTGCTGACTTATCTTGGACTCTCCCATCGAATGAATCACAAACCCAATGAGCTTTCTGGCGGAGAACAACAACGTGTAGCGGTTGCAAGAGCCTTAATCAACAAGCCTGCAATCATTTTTGCAGATGAACCTTCGGGAAATCTTGATACAGCTTCGGCTGAAAACCTGCATCAATTATTTTTTAAATTGCGTGATGAGTTTGGACAAACCTTTGTCATTGTGACCCATAATGAAGATTTAGCGAATATGGCCGATAGAAAATTAGTAATGATAGATGGATTGATTAGTAACTAAAAAATTTCAGGTTTAAAGTTCATTCGACACTAAGAGCCGCATTAAACTTTAATATAGAAAATGAATTCTTCAGAACTCAAATCGTTTCTTGACGAAAAAGTGGTACAGTACAACACACTCGACTTTATCGAAAGTGATCCTGTTCAAATTCCACATTTGTTTTCACAAAAAGAAGATATCGAAATTGCCGGTTTTCTAAGTGCTACAATAGCTTGGGGAAATCGCAAAATGATTATAAAAAATTCCCATAAAATGATGGATTTAATGGGAAATGCACCTTATGATTTTGTTATGTCACATTCCGAAAATGATTTGGAACGACTAGAAAATTTTGTGCATCGCACTTTTAACGGTCAGGATTTTGCAAGTTTTATCAGAAGTCTAAAAAACATCTATGAAAACCATGATGGATTAGAATCCGTATATGCTAAAAACCAAGAGTTAAAAACCATGCAAAATAGTATCTCGGAATTCAAAAAGACATTCTTCGAAATTCCCCATCAATCTAGAACCCAAAAACACATTTCAGACCCTCTGAACAATTCTGCAGCCAAGCGAATAAACATGTATTTACGCTGGATGGTACGCCAGGACACTAAAGGTGTCGATTTAGGAATATGGAAAAGCATCTCTCCTGCTTCATTATCCTGTCCATTGGATGTACATTCCGGTAATGTAGCTCGAAAACTAGGATTACTTACCAGAAAACAAAATGATGGAAAAGCTTTAGCAGAATTAGATTTAAAACTTCGTGAATTTGACGCAAATGATCCAGTGAAATATGATTTCGCTTTATTTGGATTAGGTGTTTTCGAAAAATTTTAAATTTATTTCAAAATTTCTCAAATCGGAAAATCGATTATTCCAATTTCCAAAAAAGTAAAAAATTTGATTAAAAAAATGACTTTAATTTTTATGAAACATTCTTTTTATAAAAAATTAAAGCTAAAATTTCGTTTAATTTTATCAAAAAAAGGTATTATTTAACTTACTTTTTAACACTTTATCTGTTTTTTTTGCACTTTATCGACTGTTTTAGAAACAAATTACATTATATTTGATTACTAAAAATACTAATAAATTAAAGTTAAAGCCGATAAGTAACGATACTATAAACCAATTATTTTTTAGCATTTTAAATCTGAATTATTAATATAATTCAAATCAATAAGACAAATGAGGAACAAAAAAAAAATAGTTCTAGCCGAAGATAATTCAGTCCTTTCGTTGCTACTAAAATTTAGATTAGAAAAAGAAGGATATGAACTTCTTATAGCTGTAGACGGAAAACAAGCAATCTCATTAATTGAAGAACACAAACCAGAATTAATTTTAACAGACATTATGATGCCTTTTGTTAGCGGACTGGAAGTAATCAGTCACGTAAGAAACAAACAGAACTTACAAACTCCAATTATCGTTTTTTCTTCAGCTGGACAAGAAGAAATAGTACTTAAAGCATTTGATTTAGGAGCTACTGATTTTATGAGTAAACCATTAAGTCCGCATGAATTAGTAATTCGGGTTAAAAGATTACTGATTTGATATTTGAACTAAATTAAAGTATTTAGAGATGAACGAAAGCGTATACATATTAGAAAATCTTAAACGATCCTCGCCGATAATCCAATTGGCATGGGGTTTAAGCAGTATTTTTTTCGTAATCATCACAATGCTGATCATGTACCTTAAATACTTAAGAAACCATTTAAGAGAGAATGAAAAGATAGAAGCAAAATACCAAGAAGAATATGAAACTTATCTGATAACCTATTTATATTCCGGAAATGATGATAATACTGTTAGTTTAGAACAACGAGCAATTATTGACGAATTGATTACATGCATCATTGATCCATTCAAGAGAAAAATTGTTATTTCAACATTATTGAAGTTACGAAATGAAATATCTGGAGAAATAGCGGAATCTATTGATAAACTTTATATTGAATTAGGGCTTTTGAGTTATTCTTTGGCCAAGCTGAGAAATAAAAAATGGGACATTATTGCTATCGGTATAAGAGAACTTACTCAGTTTAAAGTAAAAGGAGTTCATAAAGTAGTAATGAATAACATTAACCATCCCAAAAAAGAAGTTCGTAAGGAAATGCAATTATACTTGATTCATTTATTTTCTTTTAAGGGACTAGCTTTTTTGAATGTTTTAGAGACTCCGCTATCTGAGTGGGATCAGATTCAGTTACTAGAAGTACTCCAAGTAACTGATGATACTGAAATTGCTGATATTAGACCATGGTTGAAATCTTCAAATGATTCTGTGGTTATTTTTTCTTTAAAACTAGCTAGAGTTTACAATCAATTTGAAGCAAAAGAAGAACTTATTGAATTACTAAATCATAAAAGTGAAACCGTAAGAGTGAATACAATTTCTGTATTGAGTCATTTAAATATTATTGAAGCTAAAAATATTTTGAAAACTAATTTTGACGAAAGTACTAATGAAGAGCAAATCGCTTTTCTTAAAATGATGGAAAATGTATACGAAAGTAACGACAAAGCATTTTTATTGGAACATATGCAACATCCTAATTTTGAAATTAAGTTATTAGTAATGGAAATTTTGAAAAATATCAATTTTGAAGAGTACCCATTTTTTGAAAACGAAATCGAAAAAACATTAATAGCTTAAAACCAAACAATTATGAACACAAGTAGTGTAGAAATTATAATGTCAATAATTCATTATTTTTTTCTTGTTTTTACTTTAATTGCGGTTTCCTCTTACATCATATTAGGAGTTATTTCTACTATCGAGACAATTGGATATGTAAAGAAAAATAGCTTTGTAAATTACAAGGAAATATTATCTTCGACTTTTTCTCCTTCAATTTCAATTATCGCTCCTGCCTACAATGAAAGTCTAAACATTGTAGAAAACGTACGCTCCCTGTTATCAAGTCATTATGTAAATTATGATGTCATCATTGTAAATGATGGCAGCAAGGATGATAGTTTAAGTAAACTTATTGAAGCTTACGACTTAATTCAAATAGATCATCATATCAATGAACAAATTAAAACTAAGCCACTAAGAAAAGGTATTTATAAGTCTACAAATCCCGCATTTGATAAATTAACTATAATTGACAAAGAAAACGGAGGAAAAGCTGATGCCTTAAATATGGGATTGAATATAAGTAAAAACAAATACGTTGCTTGTATTGATGTGGACTGTTTGTTATTAGAAGATGCGCTTCAAAAAATGATTAAGCCATTTCTAGAAACAACTGATGCCAAAGTAATTGCTGCCGGTGGAGTAATAAGAATTGCCAATTCATGTATTGTTAAAGACGGTAAATTACTTGATGTAAACTTTCCTAAAACTTGGCTAGAACAAGGACAAATTCTAGAATACTTAAGAGCTTTTTTATTAGGAAGAATGGCTTGGAGCAGGTTAAATGGTTTGTTAGTTATTTCTGGTGCTTTTGGTTTATTTGACAAAAAAATAGCCATTACAGTTGGTGGTTATGACACAAATACCGTAGGAGAAGACATGGAGATTATTGTACGAATGAGACGGTATATGGAAGATGAGAAACAGAAATATAAAGTTGCTTATATCCCTGACCCATTATGCTGGACAGAAGCTCCAGATAATTATAAAACATTTATTTCCCAAAGAAACAGATGGACTCGTGGAACTATCGAAACACTTAAAAAACATAACAAGATAGGGTTTAATCCAAAATATAATTCCTTGGGACTTATCAGTTATCCGTATTGGTTCTTTTTCGAAAGAATGGCTCCAATTATAGAAGTAGCCGGTATCATTTATTTTGGAATTCTTACAGTTCTTAATGAAGTACGATGGGATTATACATTTACATTTGTTATTTTAGCGTACTTATTTTCGGTACTTTTTTCTATAGTAGCAATTGTTTCAGAAGAACTTACCTACCATCAATACAAAAAGAAGTCTATAGGATTTAAATTAGTAATGATCGCTTTCCTGGAACCTTTTGTAAATCATCCTTATATTTTATATTCAGCAATTAAAGGAAATATAGACTACTATTTTTACAAAAAAATAGAATGGGGAGATATGACACGAAAAGGAATGACAAAAGCATAAATATTTAAGGCATAATTTTAAAAAAATGAAGATTAAAAAATTTAAAAACATTTTAAACAATAGTTATTTTAATAATAATTATGTCTACATCTATTTAACTTTTTCATTAATTGTTACATTTTGGCTATTAAGTTTATTTGAAGTGTACGCAACGGGAGCAAATTATTCCGAAAATCAGAATATAGGAACAACTTTAGTTTATAAATTACTGAATGATTTTTGGTCAGGAATAGGCATTGGATTATTATTTATTCCTTTTTATTTTGCATTACTTTATATAAAAAAGCCACTTGAAGTCGTATTAATTAAAGTGTTATTTGCTTTGGTTATCATTATTCAATTTGCTCTGGTAAAATACAGCCTTACTACACACATAAATCTGGGAGCAGATCTATTGGGATATTCCATAGACGATATGTACACCACAGTTACTGCATCTGAATCGTTGTCTCTTCTCTATTTTTTACCTTTTATAATAATGCCATTATTATATTTGGGAATCAACTATCTGTTGAATAAGTATACAAATGGGCGACAAATTTTTGCGACTTCATTCATTTTCGTAATTATTTTGGGTAGTTTAAAGCTTGTAGTGCCAGATTCATCCGCTACAGTTTTTCAAAACAAACTTAATTTCCTGGCTACAGATATCATTAAGTTTCAAAATGAAAAAAGCGCGCTGGATGTTTCTAATTTATTTTATAAAAAAGAGTTTCCTTTGATAAAACCATTTAAAGAAACAGAAGATGTACTGGCTCCATTTTTTAATATTCAAAGTGAGAAACCCAATATTGTAATCATTATGGCAGAAGGTTTAGGAAGTGATTTCATAGGGAAAAATGCCTACAGAGGTTTTACGCCATACCTAGACTCCTTAACCTCAAAATCACTCTATTGGGAAAACTTCGTCAGTAATACCGGGAGAACCTTTGGTGTAGCATCATCATTATTAGGATCGTTACCTTATGGCGAAAAAGGCTTTATGGAATTAGGCCAACTTCCTTCACACATTTCGCTAATAAGCGTACTAAAAGCAAATGATTACACAACGTCTTATTATAGTGGTGACGATTCAAGTTTTGACAGAAAAATAAATTTTCTGGAATACAATGATATCGACCATATAACTGATATAAATAAATTTGGTTCCGGTTATGTAAAAACTAAAGAGAATTCAGGTGGTTTTTCTTGGGGATATCCCGATGCTGAAATATTCAAGAAAACATTATCTGAACTAGATGGCAAAAAAATGCCCCGATTAGATGTTATTATGACGCTTTCTAATCACGAACCTTTTGATTTCCCATCAAAGGATGTTTATTTGAAAAAAGTTGACGATATAGTCAATACAAATAAGACTTTGGTAGTTAAAAAAGGAGAGATTGAAACTTACAAAGATATTTTTGCTGCTCTTCTTTATACAGATACGTCCATTAAAAACTTCATGGAGGCTTACGCCAAAAGACCCGAATACAACAACACTATTTTCATCATTACAGGTGATCACCGATTGATTCCTATCCCTCAAAAAGATGAATTATGTCGTTTTCATGTACCTTTATTTATCTATAGCCCGATGTTGAAAAAAGCGGAGAAATTTAAATCTGTTTCGTCTCATTGGGATGTAACTCCAAGTTTACTTTCTTTTTTAATGAATAATTACAAATTCAATAAGCTTGAAAAAACAGCTTGGATGGGCCAGGGATTAGATACTGCAAAAGAATTTAGAAATATTCACCAGATCCCTTTAATGAGATACAAAGGAAGTATCAATGATTACATTTATAAAGATTATTTGTATTCTGGTGGAGAATTATATAAAATAAATGAAAACTTTGGAACTTATAAAGTTCATGAAGAAAAAATATCTAAAATCATAGCGGACTCCTTATTGAGTTTTAAAAAACTAAATGCTTATTTAACCAAGAAAAACAAAATTTTCCCTGCCTCTTTAAATATTTACGCACAACCGACAGTTCAATTTTCAAAGGCTGAATTAGCTACAATTAAAGAGTTAACAAAGGGATTGAATTTTGACCAGACTTTTATTCTTGCTAGAGATTTTGCATTTAAAAAAGATTATAAAAAGGCAAAATTACTCTGTAATTACATTTTAAATGAACTTCCTAATTATTCAGAGGTACGAACTTTAAAAGGAAGAATGCTTGCTTGGGAAGGAAAATTTCCAGTTGCTGAATCTGAATTGTTAAGTGCTATTAAAAGAACTCCTTTTGAGAACGATAGTTATTTGGCATTAATGGATGTCTATTGGTGGTCTGACCAAAATAAAAAAGCAATTGAAATCGCAAATAAAGCAGTCAGTAATGGAATTAAAAATCCAGAAATCAGCTTTAAATTGGCAGAAACCTACAAACGAATGAACAACACTAAAGATGCTAATAGTATTATAAATGATCTTCTGAAAAAATATCCAGGAAATACTAACTATTTAATTTTTAAAAAATCCTTACGATAATGACTCCAAAAATAGGTATTAAGCTCACTTTTGTAATAGCATTTCTATTTTCTTTTCCAATGTTTGGACAAGAACAAAAATACAATGGTGACCCTGACAGTTCTTTTGAAAGAGCCCGTGAATTGGCTTTTAACAAACAGCGAAAACAAGCGCAGGACACCTTGCTGTCTATTTTGACTAAATATCCTAATTATCACGAAATTCGTTCCTTTTTAGCGACAACTTATTCATGGGATGGTGAATACAAAAAAGCCAGAAAAGAATTTGCTACTATTTTTGAGAAAGACACCAAGAATAAAAGCATTTGGGAAGCGGCAATAAAAAATGAATTATGGGGAGATATGCCCTATCCTGCATTAGAAATGACAACTGAGGCTTTGAAAAATTTCCCTAATGATCCTGAAATATTATATTTAAAAGCGACTGCACAAGAAAAAACAAATAATCAACTAGAAGCATTAAATACTATTGAATTAATATTAACTCAAAACCCTAACGACCAAAAAGCAAAAGATTATAAAATCAGTTTAAATAATGCTTTAAGCCAAAATGCAATAGGAATAACTTCATCCGTAGATATTTATTCAGATGTTTTTGATCCAATGCAATATTATGCATTGACGTACAGACGACAAACTAAATATGGAAGTATTATAGGACGAGTAAATTTCAACCGAAGATTTAATGAAAATGGATTGCAATATGAAGTTGATTTATATCCTAAAATTGCAAAAGGTCTTTATGCTTATGTAAATATTGGTCTCTCAAAATCTTTTCTTTTTCCAGATGTAAGATACGGTTTGGAATTATACAAATCTTTACCTAAAAGTTTTGAAGTTTCCATAGGTTTGCGAAGTTTAAAATACAGTACAACTACAAACATATATACCGGTTCTTTGGGTTGGTACACCGGAAATAGTTATCTGTCTTTTCGTCCTTATATAACTCCTGGAGAAACTGGAACCAGTAAATCAGGAACTTTTACGTATCGAAAATACCGAAGTGATGCAGATAATTATTTAGGAGTATCCCTTAGTGTTGGCTTTTCTCCCGAAATCAATCAATTCAACATCAATGAAGATGCGGCAAAATTTGTTGACTTAAAATCCCAAAGAATCAATCTTGGATATTATTTTACTTCCACAAATAAGCAAAATGCTTGGGGAACCCAATTTGGAGTTTCACACCAAGAAATAATATTTGACCAAGGAAATTACTTTTGGATTTATTCCGTTGCTTTATCATGGGAGTTAAAATTCAAGTAAAATAGCACAAAAAACACTACTCATTTCTTGAATGTAGTTGATTTTATAGTTTTACTTTCAAAAAGACTATCTTTGCACAAAATTTAAGCAAATGAGTACTTTCGAACAATTCAATCTCCCTAAATCTGTACAAAAAGCAATAGATGATTTAGGATTTACTTCTCCAACTCCCATCCAGGAAAAAACTTTTTCTGTGATTATGTCTGGAAGAGATATGATGGGAATTGCACAAACCGGTACCGGTAAAACATTTGCATACCTATTGCCTTTATTAAAATTATATAAATTTACTCCGGGACATACTCCTAAAATAGTAATTCTGGTTCCTACACGTGAACTTGTAGTACAAGTAGTGGAAGAAGTAGAAAAATTGACAAAATACATGTCCGTTCGAACTATTGGAATTTTTGGTGGTGTAAATATTAATACCCAAAAAACAACCGTTTATCAAGGTTGCGACATACTAGTGGGAACTCCAGGAAGAATCATGGATTTAACGCTGGACAATGTGATTCGTTTTGAAGAAATGCAAAAATTGGTAATCGATGAGTTTGATGAAATGCTTAATTTAGGTTTCCGAACCCAATTGACCGCTATTTTGGCCATGATGCCTAAAAAACGTCAAAACATCCTATTTTCAGCAACTATGACAGATGACGTAGATGCTATTTTGAATGACTATTTTGATTATCCGGAAGAAGTTACGCTTTCTGCATCAGGAACTCCATTGGAGAACATCAAACAAATTACTTATAATGTTCCCAATTTCAATACTAAAGTAAATCTATTAAAACACTTATTAGAATCTAACGAAGACATGAGCCGTGTTTTGGTTTTTGTCAATAATAAGAAGATTTCGGATATGTTACACGAACGAATCGAAGAAGATTTTGATGGTCAGTTTGGTGTAATTCACTCCAATAAATCACAAAATTATCGTTTGAGTACGATGGCTTCCTTTCAAGAAGGAAATCTTCGTGGTTTGATTACTACGGATATTATGGCAAGAGGTTTAGATATTTCAAATATTACCCACGTTGTCAATTTTGAAATGCCAGAAATGCCGGAATTGTACATGCACAGAATTGGTAGAACCGGCCGTGCAGATGCAACAGGAACAGCTATAAGTCTTATCGCTCCTCGTGAAGAAGAATTCAAAGTGGAAGTTGAAGTCCTTATGAATATGGAATTAGCAATCGAGCCTTTCCCGGAAACAGTTGAAGTTTCTGCAAAATTAATCGAACCTGAGAAAGACAGACAACCGATTAAGTTTTTGATGAAAAAACAAAAACTGGCAGGAGATGGTGCTTTTCAAGAAAAAAGTAAAAAGAACAAGAAAGTCAACCTGGGCGGACCTGGTGTAACCAAGAAAAAAACGCATGGTTCTGTCAACAGGAATATGCTGAAAACCCGAGACAAAAAGAGAAAAGACAAGAATAAATAATAACTAAAAAAGGCTAAAAAATGATACTCATTTTTAGCCTTTTTTTTGTAATCATAATTTCATTTTAATTCTTTGTAAAAACCAAGCAAACTGGAGAACATAAAGCAATTTTTTTGCCAGTATCTTTAAGTGCTCCCGTAGTTTTATTCCTTTTAAAAATCACCACATCATTAGTATATTGATGTGCTACCAAAAGAAAATTCCCGCTTGGATCAATGGCAAAATTTCTAGGTCCTTTTCCTAAAGTACTGGTTTGCCCTTGTAATTGTAATTTTCCGTTTTTTAGAATTTTAAAAATTGTAATCGTGTTTGCTTCACCGCGATTAGAAGCATATAAAAACTTCCCGTCAGGCGAAATATGAATATCAGCAGAACTAAATGTTCCTTTGAAGCCTTTTGCTAAAATGGAGGTTTCATCAATCTTTTTCAATATTCCGTTTGAATAACTAAATACCGTTAATGCTCCGTCAAGTTCCTGTAATAAGTAAACAAATTTACCGTCTTTGCTAAAGGTTAAATGTCTTGGTCCACTTCCAGATTTCACTGAAACACTATCTTTTAATTCTAATACAGTATTTGCAGCATTAGGATTATAGGCATACGAATATACTTTGTCATTCCCTAAATCGTTAGACAAAACAAACTTTTTATCCGGAGAAAAATGAACCATATGCACATGCGGACCTTCTTGTCTTTGCGCGTTGATTCCTTTACCATAATGTTGCACAACTTGTTTTGCTTCTGCAAGACTTCCGTCGTTGTTTTTTCCAAAAACGGAAATATTCCCACCAGAATAATTGGCAATTATCACATTTTTATCGTCATTGATGATGTAACAAGGATCAGCACCTTTTGAACTTTGCTTGTTGATTAAGTCTAATTTTCCGCTTGATGGATTGTAACTAAAAGAACTTACCGTACTTTCAGCACCAAACTCATTTACGGCATAAATAAAGTTATTCTCTTTTGAAACCGTCAAATAACTCGGATTTATAACTTTTTCAGTTGCATTTTTAAAACTGAAATCACCTGTCTTTGAATTAAAATCATATACATAAATTCCTTTGCTATCACAGCTTTGAGTGTAGGTTCCAATCAGTAAATTGAATTTATTTTTTTGTGCCTGCACACTTGTAAAAATGAAAATGAATAGAATAACAGCAAACGGTTTTTTCATGTTTTTAAATTTTATTGAAAAGCTAAAATACACATTATATTCATAATGAATGTCAATTGTTTATTCCTTTGAAAAATTATAACAACTTCATCTAAAACTGTCAACAAATTTGTATTTTTGACTCACGAAATTCAATGAACTCCATTGAAAATAAAATCCAGTGAAGTAAACTCAACCTCAGAATGCATTTTAAACATCCCGAAATTTTATACTTTCTGTTCTTGTTGATTGTTCCAATTTTGGTTCATTTATTTCAATTACGCCGTTTCAAAAAAGAATATTTTACCAATGTTCGTTTCTTAAAAGCACTTTCCATACAAACCCGAAAAAGCTCTAAAATCAAGAAATGGTTGCTTCTAGCCTCTCGTTTATTGCTACTAGCTTTTATTATTATCGCATTTGCACAACCTTTTTTTGAGTCAAAAGACAGTAAAAATGCAAACAACGAATTGTATATTATTTTAGACAATTCTTTTAGCATGCAAGCCAAAGGTAAAAAAGGTGAATTGCTAAAACGAGCTGTTCAGGAACTGCTTGAAGAAACTCCTGAAAATGTAAATTTTTCTTTGCTTACCAATTCCGAAAATTATTGGAACACGGATATAAAATCGGTTCGTGGTGCTTTGCAAAACTTAAAATACAGCGCAACTCCGTTCCAATTGGATAATATAATGGCAAAAATAAAAGCACATAAATCGGCTTTTAAAAAGGATATCGTTATCATTACCGACGCTGTTGGTCTTGATGAAAAACAACTGAAAAATACTGATGCAACTGATTCGCCTTTATTTATAATCCCAAAAGCAGAACAAAAAAACAATGTTTCTATTGACAGCGTCTTCATCAATAAAACATTAGAAAATTTTTATGAAATTAGCGTCCAAATATCTGGTTATGGAGATGATTTTAACCCGATTCCTATTTCGTTATACAATGAAAACAAGCTCATTGCAAAGACGATAGTTACATTAGACACAAAGAAAAAAAACCTCAACTTCACGATTCCAAAACAAGCTTTTCATGGCTATTTCTCTATAGTTGACAATGGATTGACTTACGATAATACGTTATATTTTAGTATTTCAAAAGCTAAGAAAACCAACATAATCAGTATTGGAGAACCGGCGAAAAGCAATTTCCTTTCCCGAATTTACACCAGTGAAGAATTCAATTTTAGCAATTATACTTTAAGCGCATTGGATTACAATAAATTGGAGGAACAAGATGCGATTGTTTTAAATGAATTGGATGAAATCCCGCAAGCTTTGGCAACTACTTTAAAATCTTTTGTAGAAAAAGGTGGCAATTTAATTGTGATTCCTTCGGCGATAAGTTCAATTCCAAATATGAATTCTTTTGTATCAAATTTTGGAAAACTTACATTCAATTCTTTAGAAAACAGAGAAAAATTGATTACTAAAATTAACTTCAACCATCCTATATTCAATAGTGTTTTTGAAAATAAAGTAACTAATTTTCAGTATCCAAAAACAAAAAGTTCATTTATAATATCCAGGTCCAGTCCTGCTGCTTTGTCTTATGAGGACCAAAGTATTTTCTTGACTTCGATAGCAAATTCGGTTTCAGCAGTTGCAATTTTTGCAGCTCCTATCAATATCGAAAATTCAAATTTCCAGCAATCTCCATTAATTGTACCTACATTTTACAAGATGGCGATGAACAATCAAAACAATGACGTAAATGCTTTGATAATTGGGGATAACAACCCGCATTTGACCGAAGCCTCCTTAAACAAAGACGCTATTTTAACGGTAAAAGGCTTAGATGAACAATTCATTCCTATCCAACAAATCCTGAATAATAAAGTAAAAATGACTTTCAATGATTATCCGGAACAAGCGGGAAATTTTAGAATTTACAATAAAAAAGAATGGATTGAAAACATCAGTTTCAATTACAATAGAACCGAAAGTGATTTGGCTTCAGCCAATGACAATATTCTTTCTGACTATAAAACAATCGAATCAATCCCATCGCTATTTAACACTTTACAAACTGACAGAACTGATAATCAAATTTGGAAATGGTTTGTTATCTTTGCACTGTTATTTCTGATAACCGAAATGGCAATTATACGATTCGTAAAGTAATTAACGAAAGTCCAATACTTAAAAATTAATATGAAATGAGCATGACCATAATTTGGTCGTAAAAGTTAACACAACTATGCAAATTCCATATTCCATTAAAAACAAATATTATCTACATATGAAATTAATCATCAGAGGCGCCAAAATTATCGATTCAAAAAGTCCCTTTCATAATAAGACTGCAGATATTTTAATTGTTGATGGTTTTATAAAAAAAATTGGAACATCACTTCCAAATCCAGATAAAGCAGACGAAGTAAAACTTGATAATTTACATGTTTCACAAGGCTGGTTTGACAGCAGCGTTTCTTTAGGAGAACCTGGTTTTGAAGACCGAGAAACCATTTCAAACGGACTTACTGTTGCTGCCAAAAGTGGTTTTACCGCAATCGCTTTACAACCCAACTCCTTCCCTATTATTGACAATCAATCTCAAGTGAATTTTGTATTGAATAAAGCACAAGGATTTGCAACGCAACTCTATCCTATTGGCGCTTTAAGCAAAGAAAGCGCAGGAAAAGACATGGCTGAATTGTATGATATGAAAAAAGCAGGAGCAGTTGCTTTTGGAGATTATAATAAAAGTTTGGATAATGCTAATTTGCTGAAAATTGCCTTACAATACGTTCAGGATTTTGATGGATTGATTCTTGCTTTTTCCCAAGACGAAAATATAAAAGGAAACGGAGTAGCAAATGAAGGCATTGTTTCTACCCGATTAGGTTTGAAAGGAATTCCAAATCTTGCTGAAGAATTACAAATCGCTAGAAATTTATTTCTGCTAGAATATACCGGAGGAAAACTTCACATTCCTACGATTTCGACTAAAAAATCAGTTCAATTAATCAAAGAGGCTAAAGCGAATGGACTAAATGTAACGTGTAGCGTTGCTGTACATAATTTAGTTTTAACAGATGAAAAACTGGAAGGTTTTGATACCCGTTATAAAGTTTCACCACCACTTAGAACTGAAACCGATAGAAAAGCATTGTTGAAAGGGATAAAAGACGGAACGATTGATATGATTACATCCGACCATAATCCGATAGACATTGAACACAAGAAAATGGAATTTGATGGCGCCAAAAATGGGACAATTGGAATGGAAAGTGCTTTTGGTGCTTTGATGACCGTATTACCATTAGAAACTGTAATAGATAAATTGACTGCTGGAAAATCTACATTCGGTATCGATATCCAGGTAATAAATGAAGGTTCAAAAGCAAATATTACCTTATTTAACCCTGAACCAAAAAGTACTTTCACTAAATCATCCATTTTATCCAAATCGAAAAACTCAGCGTTTCTGGAAACAGAAATCAAAGGAAAAGTTATCGGAATTGTGAATCAAGGAAAATTAATTTTAGCATAGAAAATGAATAATAATAATAATAATAATAATAATTCTGAGTCGGGAAAAACTGCCGCCATAACAAGCTATATTTTAGGAATTGGCGTGTTTATAGCGATGTCAATGAACTCCGAAGATAAAAATGCATTTGCTTCTTTTCACATTCGCCAAGGACTGGGACTCACATTAACTTTTATATCACTGGGATTAATCATCAGCAATTTTGACAGCTTAATGATTTCTGCTCCTATGTGGATTTTTGTATTTGTTTTATGGTCTTACGGCATTACTAGTGCTATAAAAGGAGAAATAAAACCAGTTCCTTTATTGGGAACTTATTTTCAAAAATGGCTTAAAAACATATCATAATCCAATGAATTTATCTTTAGAATATAAAATACGAGAACCTAAAATAAAATTAGACAAAAATCCTCTTATCCTTTTATTACATGGATATGGCAGCAATGAAGAAGATTTGTTTTCATTTGCAACCGAACTTCCAGAGGAATATTATATCATCTCAGCACGTGCGCCTTATGACTTGCAATACGGCAGTTATGCTTGGTACGCGATAAACTTTGATGCGGATCAAAATAAATTTTCAGACCATGATCAAGCTAAAGTTTCAAGAGACATAATCGCTGGATTTATTGATGAGTTAGTCGCTAATTATCCAATCGATGCAACACAAATTGCTCTAGTTGGTTTCAGCCAAGGTTCCATTTTAAGTTATGCAGTAGCACTTTCTTACCCAGAAAAAGTTCAAAAAGTAGTAGCTATGAGTGGTTATTTAAATTTAGAAATTGTGGCAGAGGATTATCTTAAAAACAACTTTACTAACTTGAAAATATTTGCTTCACACGGAACTGTAGATCAAGTAATCCCCGTAGAATGGGCTAGAAAAACACCTGCAATACTAGAAAATTTAGGAATAAATTTAACCTACAAAGAATATCCTGTGGGTCATGGAGTGGCGCCACAGAATTTTTATGACTTTAAAAATTGGTTAGAAAATAACTAACTGATTTTATTGTCCTGTATATTTAATTTCTTCGGCTTTTTTCAAAACATAACCTTTCCAAGGAATCAATTGCCAATCATCCTTAACCCATGGTTGGCCTTCGGATTTTCGTTCTAAGATAATAGATTCCTTTTGGGTATCCAGAAACAATTCTGCTTTATTTCCATTATTAGCTTCAAAAATTACAAAAGCTGATGTAGTTGCACGTTCTTGTTCATAATGATTTAATCGAGTTCCGATTTCGAAAACTCGGATACACTCCTTTCTCAACATAGACCATGTATAACCGGCAGAAGCTTTACACCCGTGTTCATCCAAATCTCCGCCTACTAATTGTGGTTTTTCTTCTTTTAGAATTGAAGTCTTGGATTCCTTTTTTTGATCCATCTGTTTTGCACAAGAAAAAGCAAAAATGATCATTACCGAGAACAATAATCCTTTTTTCATGCTTATTTTTGATATAACAATGATTGATTTACTTCAAAAGAAATACTGTCATCAGCATTTACAAAATATTTCAATAAAACCTCTCCCCAAATTTCACCGTCACTAAAGTCTGCAATAATCCATCTGTGGTTTAGGATTCTTACTTTATTGACAATAAATTTATTCGTCCCAATTTGATCTTGACCGGTATAAGGATTCCCTTTTGGGTTAGAGTTGTAATCCAATAATTTTTCAGTAACAACAGGAATTAATTTCTCGTATTGAATTATTTTTTCTGAACTTCCTGAATCAAAATAATTTTGCGCATTTTCATTTTTTGCCAAAGAAAAATAGTTAGCATCAGTCAGCTGATTCGAAACTAAACGTAGACTGTCTCTTAACTTTTTGGTAGTTTTCTCATATCTTTTTTGTTCAAATTCGACCTGTTTACTTAAAAACATATAAGTGAAAATCGAAGAAAGTACCGCTAAAATAGTGAGATAAAGGAATAATGACTGTTTCATTGTAAATTGAATTATAGTGTAATTTCTAAATTGTCGTATGCTAGGAAAACATTTTCAGGAAGGTTTTTTTGAACCTCTTCATGATATCCCATAATATGACTAATGTGTGTAAGATAAGTGGTTTTTGGCTGGACCAAAGTTATAAAATCTAATGCTTCTTTCAAATTGAAATGCGTATCATGAGGCTCTTCCCGTAAAGCATTTATAACCAATACTTTTAAGTTTTTTAATTTTTCGATTTCGCTTTTTTCAATAGTTTTCACATCCGTTAAATAGGCAAAATCATCTATTCGATACCCAAAAACCTGGAGATTTCCATGCATTACATCAATAGGAATCACTGTCTTATTTCCAAGAGAAAATGGTTCATTATTGACAACTTCAATAGTTGCAACAGAAGGTGCGCCCGGGTATTTATTTACCGTTTCAAAAACGTAATCAAACCGTCTTCTCAGATTATCGATAACCCTTTGATGTGCATAAATTGGTATTTCTCCCTGTTTAAAATTAAACGGGCGAATATCATCTATTCCTGCTGTGTGGTCAGCATGTTCGTGGGTAAAGAGGATTCCATCTACTTTTTGACAATTTGAAGAAAGCATTTGCTGTCTAAAATCAGGTCCGCAGTCGATAACAAAAGAATGGTTTCC
Organism: Flavobacterium sp. 120; assembly: GCF_003633605.1. Classification (NCBI taxonomy): domain Bacteria; kingdom Pseudomonadati; phylum Bacteroidota; class Flavobacteriia; order Flavobacteriales; family Flavobacteriaceae; genus Flavobacterium; species Flavobacterium sp. 120. The sequence goes on from NZ_RBKZ01000001.1 coordinate 2,411,132, forward strand.
CCAAGAAATCCAAACGGAAACTCTCAGTCTTTTGTCTTTAAAATCAGTGCTTTTACATACCGGATGGTTACTCCCAATAACAGGAATCCCTTGTGATGTGCCAGTTCCTAAAAAATATACCTTCAATTTTATTGCTTTTATTTACAAAAATAGGGTTAATTATCTTTCATTAGAAACCTATTTCATTAACTTTGCAACATATTAGCCATATTAAAAGAAAATGGATACAGAAATAAAATTAAAAGGTGACAAAATCATCGAACAAATCCCTTCGATTAAAGACAAAGCACTACGTATCAATTTAAATGAAAATATTTACGGAACTTTTGCAGAAATTGGAGCTGGTCAAGAAACTGTAAGACATTTTTTTAGATCTGGTGGTTCTTCGGGTACAATTGCAAAAGCAATGTCAGCTTATGACAAAGACTTTAGTGATGCTGTATATGGCGTTGAAGAAGACGGCCGTTATGTAACCGAAAGCCGACTTAAAAAAATGCTTTCTCATGAAGTAAATCTGATAGAAAAAAGATTGAGCAGAGAAAAACATCCTAATAAAATGTTTTTTAGTTATGCCAATACTGTAGCTACGATAGATTTTGCAAAACAATTCAAAGGACATGGCTGGGTTGGAATTAGTTATCAAATTGAACCAGATGAGGATTATAACGAGATTATCATTCACATTCGATTTAAAGAAACTGATGTCCGCTTGCAACAAGAAACACTTGGTATTCTTGGTGTGAATTTAATTTATGGAGCATATTATAAATACAACGATCCTAAACGATTATTGCGCTACTTATACGATCACTTAGATAAAGATCAATTAGAAATAGACACCATAAATTTCTCAGGACCTCGTTTTGCTGATGTTGACAATCGTTTGATGAGTTTACAATTAGTAAAAAACGGAATGACTGATGCGGTAATGTTTAACCCTGAAGGTAAAAACATTCTTCCTGCAGCAATTTTATACAAGAAAAATATTCTTGCTTTTAGAGGTAGTTTTCGTCCGGTTACAAAAGTGAACATGGACATGTATGAGAAATCATTAAAAATGTTCCTGAATGAGAATAAGGTAAATGCCGAAAACACACTGGTAGTTTTTGAAATTACATTATCAAACTTACGTTCTGATGGTGAAATCGATGAAAGAGATTTTATGGATAGGGCTGAATTACTATGTTCACTTGGACAAACTGTAATGATTTCAAACTTCCAGGAATACTATAAAGTGGTGGAATATTTTGCTAATTATACCAAAGCCAGAATGGGATTAGCCATGGGCGTGAATAATTTAGTAGACATTTTTGATGAGAAATATTACCGCCATTTAAGTGGTGGAATTTTGGAAGCATTTGGAAAATTATTCTATCGCGATATGAAAGTTTTCTTGTATCCAATGATTGGAGAAGATGGAGAAATCATCACATCAGAAAACTTAAAAGTACATCCTAGAATGAAAGAATTATACAAATTCTTTAAATTCAACGGAAAAGTAGTTGACATAGATGATTATGACCCTTCTATTTTAGAAGTTTTCTCTCGTGAAGTTTTAAATATGATTAATAATGGAAAACCGGGTTGGGAAACAATGCTTCCTACTGGTATTGCAGAAATAATCAAAGAACACCGCCTTTTTGGGTATGACCCAAACAAAGTTTTGAAGGAAAGCAATTAGCGAATAGTGGTCAGTAATCAGTTTTTAGTGTTTAGTTGCTAGTCCTAATAACTATCGGAATCAGTCATGAAATTTCGATTTAAATTACAAAACAAAGTCCAGAATTGAGGTCATTTAACACCTCAACTCTGGACTTTATTTTGTTTGTCAAAATTTAATTTCAGTTTTTGTATACTTATTTGTAATTGCAGTAACTGAACACTAAAAACTGATTACTGAACACTTACTTCAATATCTGAGCGGCATGAGCCTTAGTTTTCACATCTGAAATCACATCTTCGATAATTCCTTTTTCATCAATTACAAATGTTGTTCTGTGAATACCGTCATATTCTTTTCCCATAAACTTCTTTGGTCCCCAAACTCCAAAAGCCTGAATTACAGATTTATCCTCATCAGCAAGTAACGGAAACGGAAAATCAAATTTTTCTTTGAATTTAGCTTGTGCTTTTTGCGCATCGGCACTAACGCCTAACAGCTCATAATTATTAGCTTGGAATCGTTCGAAATTGTCTCTTAAATCACAAGCTTCTGCAGTGCAGCCTGGCGTATTTGCTTTTGGATAAAAGAAAACGACTAATTTTTTACCCGCATAATCCGCTAATTGATGTGATTTTCCGTCTTGGTCCAGACCAGAAAAATTAGGTGCTTTATCTCCTTTTTTTAATGTTGTCATTATTTATATTTTTTATTTATTTGAATTGAAATTGAATTTTGCTATTGCCAATGAAATTGTTTTTCTTTACAAATCAAATTTAATGAATAATGAATAAACAAGAACGTGTAACGTTTGTTATAAATACGTTAAAAGAGTTATACCCAACGATTCCAGTTCCTTTAGACCATAAGGATCCTTATACGTTATTGATTGCTGTTTTACTTTCGGCACAATGTACGGATGTTCGCGTGAACCAAATTACACCTTTACTTTTTGCTAAAGCTGACAATCCATACGATATGATAAAAATGTCTGTGGAGGAAATTAAGGAAATCATTCGTCCTTGTGGCTTATCGCCAATGAAATCAAAAGGAATTCATGGTTTATCCCATATTTTAATTGACAAACATGATGGAAAAGTACCTCAAAGTTTTGAGTTTTTAGAAGAATTACCTGCGGTAGGACATAAAACGGCAAGTGTTGTAATGTCGCAAGCCTTTGGAGTTCCTGCTTTTCCTGTTGATACTCACATTCATCGATTGATGTATCGATGGAATTTGACAAATGGAAAAAATGTTGTCCAAACAGAGAAAGATGCGAAACGTATTTTTCCTGAAGAACTTTGGAATGATTTACACCTTCAGATTATTTGGTACGGAAGGCAATATTCTCCGGCTCGTGGCTGGGATTTAGACAAAGATATTATCACAAAAACAATTGGAAGAAAAACAGTCCTTGATTTCTACAACAAAAAATAAAACCTCATTGAACAAAAAATCCCATTATTTTTTTTAAAAATAATGGGATTTTTTAATAATTTAAAAACCAAATTAAATACACTTAAGACCAACTATAATTGGAATCAGGTGTTTTTAATTCGATATGATTTCGAAACTTTTATTGTCTATTTTTATTATGCTTAACGCTTTGGAATAGCTTAATAAGAAAGAAATTGTTTCTTTACTTGGTTTCCTGTTTTTTGAAACTGATTCTTTTTTTGAGTAAATTTTTGCCATAGAGTAATATATATTTTTCTTTATATTACAACGCAGCAAGTTTAAACATATTGTTAATTGGTCAAAACAATTTGGTGTTTGTCTATCACTTTTCTCAAATTCATCAAAGCATAACGCATTCTCCCTAAAGCGGTATTGATACTAACTCCCGTCGATTCCGAAATTTCCTTAAAACTCATATCCTGATACATTCGCATCACCAACACCTCTTTTTGATCAGCCGGAAGTCCTTCGATTAGTTTCTTTAAATCCATTTCGACTTGTTCCGAAATTATTTTATTCTCTATCGTTTGACAATCATCTGACATTATGGAAAAAATAGAGAACTCTTCGGTTTCTCTAAACATGGGCATTTTTTTTGTCTTCCTGAAATGATCTACAACTAGATTATGGGATATGCGCATAACCCATGGTAAGAATTTACCTTCTTCGTTATATGAATTTGATTTCAAAGTCTTAATTACTTTGATAAAAGTATCTTGAAAAATATCGTTGGTAATATCTTTATCCGGAATTTTCGAATAAATAAAACCATAAATTTTTGATTCGTGCCTTTTTATTAGTTTAGCTAAGGCATCCTCATTACCTGCGACATAATCCTTTACCAATGACGCATCAGGGAGTTGTATATTAACCATAATAATACTTTTTAGTTTTAAAATAAAATAAGAGATGTCTCTAAAAAGTAGTTTTCTATTATAGGCTAGTGTTTATTTAGGTTTGTTAAGTTTTCAAATTTAACTAATTATTGTTTTAACATGCAAGTAAAATTAATAAAAATTAACAGAACAAGGCTGAAAATTGTTAAAATTTTTCTTCTTTTTTCACATTCCTATAAAAATAGGATGCTGACGAATAATAATTAAGAGTCTTTTACTAAAAATGAAATCTGAAACTAGAAAAAACAAAACAAAGTCTGATTATCAATTAATTAAAATCTAACCTTGTTTTATTTTTAATTATTTTACTTATCATTTCTGATTATTGATAGACTCGAATGTAATCAACTATAAAATCCTGTGGAAGTATAGTGTCATCCACTTCGGGGCCTCCAAAATTTCCTCCTATAGCCATATTGACAATAAAATAAAAGGGTTGGTTGAATGGCCAAATCGCTTCTGTTTTATTTTCAGGTTGAAAGGTATACACTAAAGTATCATCTACAAAAAAATCAATTTTATCTTTCGTCCATTCTACAGCGTAAATGTGAAAACCTTCCTCGATAGCATCAAATCTTGTTTTCTTGGTATTTATAGTGTTTCCATGACTGTCTTGTGTATGCAAAGAAGTAAAAACCATATTGGGTTCTTTCCCTACATATTCCAAAATATCGATTTCTCCAGATTTTGGCCAACCGACTTCACTGATATTTGAACCCAACATCCACCAAGCTGGCCAAACTCCTTGCCCAACAGGCAACTTTGCTCTAGCTTCGAAGCGTCCATATTGAAACTCTTTTTTGCCTTTGGTGGTAATCCGTGTCGAAGTGTATTTACCACCTACCTTTTTGGCCGTGATAACTAACTGATTTTTAGCAACCGTGTGGTTTTGTTTCGTATACAGTTGTCGTTCGTTGTTTCCCCAACCACAATTAGGACAACCATCTCCAATCTCAAAATTCCAATTATTTTCGTTTAATGTGGTACCGTCAAAATTTTCTTCCCAGACTAGTTTTCGCTTGTTCTGTTGCGCAAAAGAAAAATTAACCACAAGCAATAATATTAGTATTTTTTTCATTTTATTTTAATTAGAATATTGAAAATCGCCTTCCAACTTTGTTACTGAACTTCCTCCGATGAATACTTTAAAGTCACCTGCTTCTGCTTCCCATTTTTTATTGGCTGTGAAGTATTCAATTGTTTTTTCATCGATTGAAAATACTACTTTTTTGGTTTCGTTAGGTTGCAATTCGATCATTTCGAATCCTTTCAACTCTTTTACCGGACGGGTAATACTTCCTATCAAATCTCTAATATACAATTGAACAACCTCTTTTCCGGTAACTTTTCCAATATTTTTTATAGTTACTGAAACTTCTATTTTGCCGTTTTTAGCAAATGCATTAGATGATAATTGTAAATTAGAGTATTCAAATTTAGAATAACTTAATCCGTGACCAAAAGGATACAAAGGCGTGTTCTTTTCATCAATATAATGTGACCAAAATACACTTTCGGGTTCGTTCATAACAGGTCTTCCTGTATTTTTATAATTGTAATAAATAGGAACCTGACCGACATTTCTAGGAAAAGTCATTGGCAATTTTCCGCTTGGGTTATAATCACCGTATAAAACTTGTGCTATTGCGTTACCACTTTGCGTTCCTAAATGCCATCCTTCAACAATTGCAGGAATATTTTCATCAGCCCAAGGAATTGCTAATGGTCGGCCGTTATTTAAAACCAAAATAACATTAGGATTGACTTTATAAATTGCTTCCAATAATTCTTGTTGAACACCCGGCAAACCTAAATCTGCTCTACTTCTTCCCTCGCCTGATTGCAACCCGTGTTCTCCCAAAACCATAACTACCACATCGGCTTGTTTTGCAACCGCAATGGCTTCTGCAAATCCGCTCTTATCAGTTGTATTGATTTTAGTTTCCCAAATGAATTGTGTTCTTCCCTCGGCTACATCAGCTCCTTTAGCATAAGTAAGTTGGTTCCCTGAATACTTTTGTAATCCTTCCAGAACTGAAACTGCCGAATTATCGTCAGCAGCGATTCTCCAACTCCCCAAAGGACTCGTTTTATCATTTGCCAAAGCACCGATTAATGCAATTTTTTGACCTGATTTTTTTAAAGGCAATACTTCCTTTTCATTTTTCAAAAGCACAATCGATTTTTTGGCTACATCCAAAACTCCTTCTTGAAATTCTTGTTTCCCAACGGTTGCCAATTCTCGATTTTCATCACAATATTTGTATGGATCGTCAAACAAACCCAATTCGAACTTTACTTTCAAAATGCGTCTTGCCGAATCATCAATATCACTTTCTTTGACTTTTCCTTCCTTCACTAATGCTACCAAATGTTCCACATACGCACTAGATTCCATATCCATGTCTGAACCGGCATTAATTGCTATTTCAGCAGCATGTTTACTGTCTTTGGCATAACCATGTGGTATCATTTCGTTGATAGAACCCCAATCAGAAACTACGAAACCATCAAATTTCCAATCTTTTTTTAAAACTTCTCTTTGTAAATAGGCATTTCCTGTTGCGGGAATTCCATTCAACTCATTGAAAGAGTTCATAAACGTTCGCACACCAGCATCAACCGCCGCTTTAAAAGGAGGAAAAATTGTATTCTGCAACACGGTTTCACTTATATCTACCGTATTATAATCTCTTCCTGATTCTGCAAACGCATATCCTGCAAAATGTTTGGCGCAAGCCAAAATAGTATTCGTAGCGGCTAAATCCTCGCCTTGAAAACCTTGCACACGAGCTACGGCAATTTTACTTCCTAAAAATGTATCCTCACCTGCTCCTTCCATAACACGACCCCAGCGGGCATCTCTAGAAATATCAATCATGGGTGCAAAAGTCCAGTTCAGTCCTACGGAAGCTGCTTCTTCTGCCGCTATTGCCGCTGACTTTTTTATTGCTTCTAAATCCCAACTTGCTGCTTCGGCCAGTGGAATTGGGCTGATGGTTTTATAGCCATGAATGACATCAAACCCAAAAAGTAACGGAATTCCCAATCGTGTTTGTTCTACCGCAATTTTTTGCAACGCTTTTACATCTTTAACTCCTTTTACATTCAGCATCGATCCCACTAAACCTTTTTTCAGGTCTTCGTATTTTTTAGCTGCCTGACCTTCTTTTGGAGTTGGACCTGTAATATCCCAAAATCCGTTATACTGGTTGAGTTGTCCCACTTTTTCTTCCAGAGTCATCAATTTGAGTACAGAATCTACTTTAGCATCTAAAATATTTTCTTTGGAATAAGAAACAGGTGATTTTAAAATTTTATTGCTGCAGCCTGCAATTATTAAAGCTGTAATAGCAAATAATGCTAACAGGGATTTATTTCTCATCTTTATCCTTTTTGTTATAATTAAAAGGTCGGTAAAAGAACCGACCTTTATAAATTCATTACATATTTTATTGATAAATCCTTACATAATCAATTTCCATTGAAGACTGCGAAAAAGCAGGGTCAATTGCTCCTCCAAAACTCCCTCCCATTGCCACATTCAATATTAAGAAAAAATCACTATTGAAGGGCACTGAAGCGCTATTGACAAAAGAATGAAAAAGCTTATCATCTACATAAAACTGAATTGAAGTAGGACTCCAGATTGTTTTGTAAATATGGAATTCAGTAGACGCATTTGTTATTGTTGTTGTAGCTGTGTTCGGGTTTGCACCAAAATTACCCGGATAATGTAATGTCCCGTGAATTACATTCGGATCATTTCCTTTGTGCTCCATGAAATCAATTTCACCACATTTTGGCCAAGCATTAGTTTTATAATCTTGTCCTAAAGACCAAATCGCCGGCCAAGTTCCACCACCAACAGGTAATTTTGCTTTTACTTCAATTTTACCATAGGTAAATTCATATTTATCTTCTGTTTTTAATCTTGAGGAAGTATACCCTGTTCCTGATTTTTTAGCCGTAATTTTTAGATTTCCACCTTGAACAATTACATTATCAGAAGCGCTTGTATAGGTTTGGGCTTCGCCATTACCCCAACCGCCAGCACCAAGGTCATATCCCCATTTTGTAGGATCCGGAGCACCGTCAATATTAAATTCATCAGAAAATTTCAAAACGGTATAATTTGTTGTCGGAGTTGGAGTTACAACTGTACCAGGAATCGTTGTTGTAAAAATATGATACCACGCCAAAAATGGATTTCCTGACTGAATCACTCGCACAACCATACGATTATCTGTAATTGATAGAATTTCGTAAGAACTAGACCCAACATAATAGCCCATAAAACCTCCGTCAGCAATATTTATTGTAGTCCCTCTGGTCTGTGTGGCACTATCCGGATTCATTGTCACAAAAGAGTCTGACTTACTCAAAGTCACAGTTTTTGCTCCACTGGTATTTAAATCATAACAGGCATCCTCTCCACCGCCTTTAAAAGCACCATTATAATACGTTTGACCTTTGTTATCCAACTCAAATTTCATTTGATCACCAACTAAAGAAAAAGTCATTATACTATTGTACAAACAGGTAGCTGATTTCTCATTGGCTTTAGCGGAGTAAAAATCCGGGTAATAATTTTTTGTTCCAAAAGTAGGATCAGACCACGCTACGTTTGGACCAACGCCCAAATGCCCTAGTTCTGTTTGTGCCCAATACCATTTTCTGGAAGCACCACCTGTTAGAAATTGTACCGCTTGCTCATCTTTAAAATTACTAAAAACTGTTACTTCCAAAGTAACATTAGTAGCAACTCCTCCTGCTCCAGAGGCAATTACGGTCACTGTATACGTATTTGTACCTGGTTTTGCAAAAGCATTTTCGAATATACCGCTTGGAGAATTCTTTGAAGTCCCATCACTAAAAATGTACTTATACGAAATAGCATTTTCTGCAGTACTGGTAAATTTTACTTTTCCGGAACCATCTCCGTTTGGAAATGCAGCAGATTTCCCTATTATTTCCGCTGTAACTTGAAGATTTGTTGGCGTGTCTAATGCTCCAAAACCTAAATTATCTTCCTGACAATTGACCATCAAAAGAAGGACAAAAACGGATACTATATTTATGATTATTTTTTTCATTTTAAATATTTTTTTAAAAAAATGTAGTTAGGATACTCGTTTTATACAAACTCATTTTAAATCCATAATTAGTTGATTTTTTCTGTTTTTATTAATTATGAAAATAAACATTATCTATATAAACAGTGTTATTTCCAGAAGGCGCACCCACATAAATTAACTGTGCAATATGTGCTCGTGTAGTTAATCCTGTAAAGGAACTTAACGGAATATCTAAACTTACCCAAGATCCTTTAGCTGGTGACGAAATTGTAATTTCATGTTCTACATCATCTCCTCCTCCAAAAGCTCCATTCGCACCAAAATCGACTAATTTTATTTTGAACTGTGTAAAATCTGAGGACCAAACGTCAGTGTGAAAATGCGTCATTGCAGTCGCATTTATAGGCGTTGTAGTCGCTTCTATTCCAACAAAATCTAATGCACTGTATTTTTTTGTTGCATTTCCATTAATACTCAAATCCGTCAGCGTGGCACTTGACCAAGAAGCTCTCCAGGTGTCAACAGTTACATTTGTATAGGCGTCGCTGAACATAGAAATTACTTTGGATGCCGCTACACTTGGAGTTGGAGCTGCTGTGATTGAACCTGCTTGATTGTAAAAGAAAACATTATCCACATAAACCGTAGTATTTCCAGAAGGCGCACCAACAAAGATTAATTGAGCAATATGAGAACGAGTAGTCAATCCGGTGAAGTCACTTAACGGAATATCTAAACTCACCCATTTCTCCTTTTCAGGATTAGAAATCGTGATTTCATGTTCTTTATCATCTCCTCCACCAAAAGCTCCATTAGCTCCAAAATCGACTAGTTTAACTTTAAACTCTGTAAAATCAGACGACCAAATATCAACGTGAAAGAAAGTCATAGCCGAGGCATTGATTGGAGTTGTTGTTGCTTCGATACCAACAAAATTCAAGGCACTGTACTTTTTAGTTTTGTTGCCACTAATATCAATATCTTCTAAATTTGCCTGTGACCAAGAAGTTCTCCAAGTATCAACCGCAACATTTGTATAACTGTCGCTAAACATGGAAATGACATTTGCTGCCGGAATTGTAGGAACTGGCGCAGCGAATAAATTAGTTACTGTTACACTTTGTGTTTTTTGTGTCGTAGCAACTCCTCCGCTTAGTGCAACCACTTTTACTTGATACGTTCCCGGATTTAAATACGTGTGCGTAATCACCTCATCTTGCATGAAATCTACCGGAACTTCATTTGCTACATCTCCAAAATAAACCTGAAAGAAAGTCTCTAATTCCGCTTTAGCAGTTACATTAATCGAAAGATTACTTCCAATAGTTATAGTAGGTTCAAAACTTGTTGGTGCTAAAAAAGAAACCGTTACCTCTTGAATCGTTTCGGTTTTTTTACCATTAATAGTTACCCCTACAATTTTTGCCTGAAATTTACCTTCTTTATATTTATGAGTAATGGTACCGCCTGGATTTACGAAAACAGGAGCTGTAGTTGCGTCACCAAAATAAATTTCGAATTGAGTAACTCCTTCACCACGAGGCAAAAAAGTAACATTTCCTGAGTTATCTTGAGTAATGGTCGTCAGAGCAGATATATTTGAAGGAGCATTTACTCCATCCAGATCTACGTCGTTATTTTCGTCTGAACATCCTAAAAAGAGGATTAGAGCAAAAAGACTTAGTATTAATTTTAAGTTTTTCATATTTAAATAATATTAGTTTTTAATATCCAGGATTTTGTGTCCAATTTCCATTTGCAAATTGAATTTCCTCGATAGGAATTGGAAACAATTCATTTTTGTTGGCTGTAAATCCAGTAATTTCCTGAGCTGCTTTACCAGTTCGTACTAAATCGAAGAAACGGTGTCCTTCACCAACTAATTCCAATCTTCTTTCTGCTAAAATAAAGTCAGTCAAAGCAGCTCCAGAAGACGAAATATCATGATTCAAATCACCAAAAGCACGTCTTCTAACTTGGTTCAAATATCCTCTTGCTTTAGTATCATCGATTCCTCCGCGATTGTAAGCTTCGGCCGCCATCAAAAGAACATCTGCATAGCGAATGGCTCTGTAATTATTAGGATTAGTTAGGTTTAAATCTCCTTGTGCGTTGGCACTTCTTTTTCTTGGAATGTATTTTCTGTTGAAAAAACCGGTGTGTTCATATCCTTTTCCAAAAGTAGCTCCTGTTGCTGTCGCCCAAGCTTCGATATCTAATATTGCTACCGCTTCTCTTCTATCTCCTGCTTCAAATGCGTTTACGATTTTCTGAGTTGGAATATTAAAACTGAAACCCGAAGTAAATAAATCACCTGAATAATTTCTTGGTCCACTAAAACCCACGGCTACATTTCCTTCGCTACATTGGAGACATCCAAAACCGGCACCTTCTACATCCGTGTATTGTACTTCGAAAACCGATTCTAATCCATTTTCTCCAGCATTTTCAAAAATAGTATTGTAATCTGAAACCAATGAATAGGAAGAAGTTCCAATTAAACTTTCGAAAGTTGCTACCGCTTGTGGGTATTTATTTTGGTACAAATATGCCTTTCCTAATAATGCTAATGCCGCGCCTTTTGTTGCTCTTCCTTTTTGTGCTGCTGTTGCAGATAAGTTTTCAGAAGCAAAAATTAAATCGGCTTCAATTGAAGCATACACTTCTGAAACGGATGAACGCGGAATTATTTTCTCGTCACCAGAGCTGAACCTTGCATCCCCTTTCAATGGGATTCCACCAAACCATTTTACTAATTCAAAATGATAATAGGCTCTAAGAAAACGAGCTTCACCAATCACTTGATTTTTTCCTTCAAAATCTGTTTTGTCTTTGAATTCCAAAATGTAATTGGCTCTTTGAACTCCTGCGAACATCCAGTCCCATAAGTTTTTTAGATTACTGTTCACTGGTGTGTGAATCATATCATCAATTTGCTGAAAACCCGGAGTATCCGATTGACTTTCGCCTCCAGCCAAAGTATTATCGGAAGCTATTTCGCCTAACAATGCATTTAGATATGTGGTTTGCAACAAATCATACGCTGCAATTAAAGCATTGTCATAATCTGATTTTGAATTAAAATAATTCTCAGAATCAATCGAATATTCTATAGGTCGATCCACAAAATCATCACTACAGGAAATGGTTACAGTTGAGAAGATTGTTATCGATATAAGGGTAATAAATAGATACTTTTTCATTTTAATACGAATTAAAAATTAATGTTTAAACCTAACAAATAGGTTCTTGGGATTGGATAAAAACCATAGTCAATTCCTCCGCCAATTGGAGCTCCATTAGAAGCACCCGGATCAAAACCTTTGTATTTTGTAAACGTGTATAAATTATTTACACCCGCATACAAACGCAGTTTTGTTATTCCTGCTTTTTCAGAAAATTTAGAATTTATTGAATATCCCAACTGCATGTTTTGGATTCTTAAATAGGAAGCATCTTCAACAAAATAACTGGAGAAAGTAGAATTTCCTGTAGCACTTGTAGTCACTCTTGGAGTAGTATTAGTACTTCCCTCGCCAGTCCAACGGTCTAAAACATAATTAAGTCGATTGACATCTGTAAGGTTTCTTTCGTAATTTCTCACCATATCATTTCCTACGGAAGCAAAAGTATAGACTGCAAAATCAAAGTTTTTGTAATTCATTTGTAAATTGAAACCCATTGTAGCTTCAGGAATTGGATCTCCAATATTCGTTCTGTCACTTGAATTAAGAATTCCATCTCCATTTACATCTACAAAACGAAGGTCTCCAGGACTGGCGTCAGCACCCAAAGATAATTGAGACGGATGTGCATCAACTTCTGACTGGTTCTGAAAAATTCCATCTGTTTTGTAGCCATAAAAATAACCTATTGGCTGACCTACTTCCATTCTTGAAGGTGCTTGTTGGCCTACGCCAAATGAACCTCCTTCAATATATCCTATTCCGTTGTTTACGGCTAATACTTCGTTTTTAAGGAACGTAACATTGTACCCAACACTCATCGAAAAATTATCCGAGAATTTATTTTTGTAATCTATTGCAAACTCTAATCCTGAGTTTCTTACCGTTCCTGCATTTATTGTTGGTGAACCTGCACCAGGAGCTGCTGTTCCGTTGATTCCAGAAACAGGTATAAATGGAATTAACAAATCGGCTCTGGTATCAATAAAATAATCCGCAACAATAGAAACTTTATTTTGTATCAACTTAAGGTCTAAACCAACGTCAAATTTTCTGGCTTCTTCCCATTTCAAATTTGGATTTGGAATTTGTCCAGTTGCTAAACCATTCACTAAAACATCATCAAAAACATACGTCGCTTCTCCGCTTAATTGCGAAACATAACCATTGTTTGGAATCTGGTCATTTCCTAAAGTACCGTAGCTCCCTCTCAATTTCATGAAGTTTATTAGTTTGTCTTCTCCAAAGAAACCTTCATCAGAAATTACCCAACCTGCTGTAAATGATGGAAAATAACCCACTTTATTTCCAGGTCCAAATTTTGTCGAAGCATCACGTCGTATCATCGCAGAAAAAAGGTACTTCCCTTTGTAATCATATTGTGCTCTTGCAAAATAAGAAAGTCTTCGTTCGTCGTAATTATAGGAACCGTTTGGTACGGTTTCAGAAATTCCTTTGGTCAATGCTATATCTGCAAATTCCCATGAATTGTAAGGAACATCAAATCCAGTTGCAAATAACCCGTTTCCGTATTGTTTGAAAATAGTATTTCCTACAGTTGCAACTACATTGTGATTTCCAATTTTCTTAGCATAAGTTCCAAATAAATCAAATGAATAATCATTATCATTAATAGCGCTTTGGGAAACCGAACTTCTCAAAACATCAAATACCTTATCCGAAGGATTTATCCAATATAGAATTTGTTTGGCAAACGATTTAGACTCACTGTTTGATGTATTAAAACCAATTGAACTCGAAATGGTAAAATCCTTGAAAACTTTATAATCTAATCCAAAATTACCATTGACTTTTTTGAAGTTGTAGTCATTATAAGTATTGGCAATTTGAGCCAATGGATTTATAATTTCAATTCCTAACCCAGTATTTGTAGGCACTTTTGTAAAATCCTCATTTGCATCATACGGTGTTAGTGTTGATGGTGTATTCAAAGCATTGAACAAAACAGAACCTAAACCACTTTCGTTTAATGATTTTCTATTAAAATAAGTATAGATTACGTTTGTTTTCAATTTCAATTTCTCAGTAACATCAGCACCTAGAGAAACTCTTGCTGTATTTCTTAAAAAACCGGATTTACTTTCTCCAATAATTCCTTCCTGATCTAAATGAGAACCACTTACCGCATAGGTAATTTTATCTGATCCACCAGAAAAGGAAATGTCATGATTGATAATAGGAACACTGGTGCTGAAAACTTCATTTTGCCAGTTTGTTCCTTTGCCTAAACCAGAAACATTAGGAAAAGGAATTGCGTTACCGCCATTAGCATAACTTTCATTCAATAATAAAGCGTATTCAGTAGCGTTAAGCATTGGTAATGTTCTTGACGTTTCCTGAAAACCTGTATAGGTATTGTAACTAATTTTTGATTTCGAATTCTTTTTCCCTGATTTTGTCGTGATAAGAATAACCCCATTAGCACCAATAGTACCATAAATAGCTGCTTGGGCATCTTTTAAAACGGTGATGGACTCGACATCATTTGGATTTAATAATCCAAGTTCTCCAACATATCCATCGATGATAGTTGTAGGCCTATTTTCACCATTGGTTGCAATACCTCTGATGCGAATATCCAAAGCGGCACCTGGAGCACCCGAAGTAGTTGTAACATTCACTCCGGAAACAGTTCCTTGTAAAGCTTGCTCAATTTTAACTGGTTTTAAAGCTTCCAAAGTTTTGCTGTCTACCACAGAAACTGCTCCTGTTACTTCTCGCTTTTTTTGACTTCCATATCCAATTACTACAACTTCATCCAATACTTTAGAATCTTCCTGTAACGAAATAGAAAGAGTACTAGTATTAGATACTACTTTATATTCAAAATTTTTAAATCCTAAATATGAAAATATTAAAGTTGCACCAGAGGAAACTCCTTTTAGAGAAAAACGACCATCCATGTCTGTCGCCGTCCCAATCGTTGAATTTTTAACTTGAACATTTACTCCAGGTATAGGTAAACCAGAACCGGTTTCTTTAACAACTCCTCCTACATCATATCCTTGGGCAAAACCAAAAGAGGATAGAAATAGAAAAAGGATTAGTAGATAGTTTGACTTCATAATTTATATTTTTTGTGAATTATAAAATTAATCGGAACAACTAATAATAAATCAAAAAGAACCTCTACAAAAAACATACAATGCAAAAAATCACTTGTTTAATTCATAATATTTAAAAAAGGGTTGAAAATTAAGAAGAAATTAAGAAATTCAGATTTTCTCTAAAAACAAAAAAACCACAACAATAACGGTATTGTTGTGGTAATGTATAGTTTTATTTGTAAAATTCAGACGAAACTATACAGCTAAAATGTACTCTACAAGTCCTTGTTCGTGCGACAATTCCATTTTCTTACGCAAACGATATCTTTTTATCTCAACGCTTCGTACAGATATATTTAGCAAAGGCGCCACTTCTTTCGAGGAAAGATTTAATCTCAAGTAGGCACATAATCTCAAATCGTTTGGAGTTAAGGACGGATGAGCCAGTTTCATTTTTTTCAAAAAGTCTTTATCGGCATTATCAAAAGCTTCTTTGAATACACTCCAACTATCGCCTTCAGTTATGTTCTTATTAATTGTAGAAATGACTGATTTTATGCTTCTGTTGCCATCATCAGGCGTTTTCTTTAAATCATCTTTGATAAAAGCCAGCAACTCATTTTTACTATTCAAACTCATCGTAGAAACAGCCAACTCTCTATTTTTAGTATCTACATCTTGTGAAAGCTGTTCGTTTCTAATGCGCATTAATTCCTGCTCGTTTTCAAGCTCTTTAATCTCTAATAACAAATTATTCTCTTCTATCAATTTCTCTTTTTGTTTTTGATAGTAGTTTTTATAGGCCTTATGAATAAATCGAGCCATCACAATCACAAAAATAAAATAGAAAAAAAGAGCAATATTGGTTAAATACCAAGGTTTTTCAACAGTAAAAGTATACATAGCTGTATCTTCTAAAGTAGAATTCGCAAATTTAGCTCTCACCTTAAAAGTATATTCTCCAGGGGGCAAATTTTTAAAATTCACCGTTGATTTCGCACTCCATTCGCTCCACTCCTCTTGAAATCCTTCTAATAAATATTGAAATTCAGCATTGATGTATTTATTAAATTCAGGAACCGTATAATTAATGGTTATGTTATTTTCATCATATTTAAAACTGCCCTCTTCCTGAATGGAACGGTTTTCGAAAGTTTCATTTAGTTTATTTGTTGTAATTGCGGAAATAGAGACGTTATGATTTTTAAAACTCAATTCATTAAGATTCAAAATATAATACCCATCAGTAGTTCCTATCAAATAATTAGAATTGGAAATTTGAGTAATATTTTCGTAGCCTAACATCGAATTTGTTAATGAAGCGGGAATCGGAATTACATTTTGTTTCAGTTGATTACTTAGTTTACTCAATGAAAAATAATGGATGTAATTTTTAGAAAACAGCCATATTTTATTGGAATTATCAACAATCAATTTTCCCGAAGTATATTCATCTTTTTCGAAAACAGAACTTAATAAATTATCCTTACTGAATTGTTTGGTCTTCTCATTCAATTTAAAGATACCTTCTTTATTAGCATAGTAAATTATGTTGTTGAACTTAGTTAGACTGGCATTTTTACCTTTTTCGGGTGTTTTATAGGTCACAAAAGGTTTTGTTTTTGACAGTTTTCCGTCTAGTTCCAGCCTATAAACTCCTTTATATTCGTGACTTACATATACATTCAGCGCATTCGTGATTTCAAAATATTTTGAGGAATAATCAAATCCTGTAATTTTATTTCTAAAACTCCATTGATTATTCGTTTTTGCCAAAACAGAAATTCCGTAGTAATTCCCTTGGAGTAAGAGCCCTTTTTGATTGGGGACAGTTTCAAATTTCCAAGTACCAGATGCAGAAAATATATTTTTTGCAACAGCGTTATCAATCACAAATGTTCCCGAATCATGACCGCAAAAAAGCGTTCCATCGTACTCAAACAAAGACCAAACCTGCCCTTTAGTTCCATTTACAAATTTAAATTCATCATTAGTCAGATAGTTTTTATAAAACAAACCTTGATTGGTTCCTACATACAAATTACCTTTATAAAGTTTTGAAGTATAAACGGTTCCTAAAATTCCGGTGTCATCAACAAAGTTTTGTATCGGAGATTGCAGATTAATGCAATTGATTCCGTTGTCCAATCCTACCCAAAGATTTTTATCGGCATCTTCATATAAAGACAACGCAGTATTATTACTCAATCCTTTGTTTTGATTGATGTGATATTTAATTCCCCCGTTATTGTTTAAGATAAAAATCCCATTAGAGACAGTTCCTAAAGCATAACTTCCATCCGACAGCAATTGACTGCTATATACACTACTGGATGCTAATTCCGAATCAACTTCGGTAGAAAATTTAGTCAAAACAGTTCCTATAAGTTTATAAAATCCATTTAGCTGTGTCTGGATTAAAAGTCCTTCCTCAATAGCAAAAACGTTGACTATCCTATTGTTTTGTAAAATTGGATTATTAGATACCAAGCGTCCTTTTCCGCTTTCAATTTCAAAAAGTCCTTCATTTATACTCTGAAAATAAATTGCATTTTTTGTACGGAACGATTTAGTAATATTGTTTTTGGGAGCAATAATTTTGAAAACTCCCGTTTTGGTATCGTAAATATAAATTCTGTCCAAGGATTGAAAAATAACCCATTGTTCATAGTTCAATATATTCCAAAACTGTTCGTCATTAAGAATTTGAGTTTTTATTGTTTTACTAAGCGAAGTGTATTTTAGTTTTCCATTTGTGTGTCGCGTCCAGAAACCAAATTCCATGTAGCAACCCGTATAAATTTTATTTCCAATCACTTTTACAGAACGAACGATAGTTTCGTTTGGTGATGGATATAATTCCCAATTTGAACCATTAAATTCCAATAATCCCTCATTGTTAGCAAAGAAAACATAATGATTTTGATCCTGCGAAATCATCCAATTCTGATTTCCCGCACCATAAGTGGTTGAGGCATATTTTACAATTGGCGGCAATTCCTGAGAAAAAGCACAAAAGGACATTAAAAAAATAAAAATGTATAGTTTTGTTTTCAATGGTATGGTGAAGTTAATTTTTTTCAAAAATAATCTTAAAAATACTATTTTTTTAGGTGATAGAAAACATAAAAACTATACAAGAATAAAAATCACTTTTCAACCACACTTTTAATGATTATTTGTGACTTGTTCAATCCATTTAGTCAGTTGAAAATTGATTACTTTTGTAAAAATTATCATTTTTATGCAAGTTGACCTTTCGAAATTAGATCCAAAGAAAAATATTATCATAAAAGGCGCGCAAGTACATAACCTAAAAAATGTAGATGTTGCGATTCCCCGAAATAAATTAGTGGTTATCACAGGACTTTCGGGTTCCGGAAAATCAAGCTTGGCTTTCGATACTTTATATGCCGAAGGGCAACGCCGCTACGTAGAAAGTTTGTCTTCCTATGCAAGACAATTTCTTGGACGATTAGATAAACCAAAAGTAGAATACATCAAAGGAATTGCTCCTGCGATTGCTATCGAACAAAAAGTAAATACCACAAACGCACGTTCTACAGTAGGAACTTCAACCGAAATATACGATTATATAAAATTGCTGTTTGCCCGAATCGGAAGAACATATTCTCCTATTTCTGGTCGTGAGGTCAAAAAAAATACGGTTACTGATGTGGTAACCGATGTAAAAACTTTTGAACTAGACAGCAAATGGCTGCTTATTGCTCCTATTCATTTAGAAGAAGGACGAAAACTGGAAGACAAACTAAAAGTACTTTTACAACAAGGTTTTGCCCGAATATTGGTAAACAATGAAATGATTCGTTTAGACGAAATTGACCAACATTCTTTAGACAATAAAGACATAAAGCTTATTATTGATAGGATTGTGGTCAAAGACGAAGAAGAATTCTACAATCGATTGGGTGATGCGGTGCAAACGGCTTTCTTTGAAGGAAAAGGAATCTGTCATTTACAAGAATTAAACTCCGATAAAAAGTATTCCTATTCCAATAATTTTGAATTGGACGGAATTACATTTCTAGAACCAAACGTTCATTTATTTAGTTTCAATAATCCATACGGAGCGTGTCCTGTTTGCGAAGGCTATGGCAATATTATAGGAATTGATGCCGAATTAGTGGTGCCAAATACTACTTTATCTATTTTCGAAAATGCTATTTTCCCATGGAGAGGTGAAAGTATGAGTTGGTTTCGCGACGAATTAGTAAATAACGCTTACAAATTTGATTTCCCTATTCACAAACCTTATTACCAATTATCTGAAGATCAAAAAGAGCTAATCTGGAATGGAAATAGCTATTTTCAAGGTTTAAATGATTTTTTCAAGGAACTGGAGGAAAAGAATTATAAAATCCAAAACAGGGTTATGCTTTCGCGTTACAGAGGCAAAACCAAATGTCATTCCTGTAAAGGAAAACGCTTGAGAATTGAAGCTTCGTATGTAAAAATTAACTCAAAAACAGTTTCAGATTTAGTTGATTTGCCTATCAAACATTTGGTTACTTTTTTCGAAAATATTGACTTAGATGTTTATGAAAAGCAAATAGCGAAACGATTGCTGGTAGAAATCAATAATCGTTTATCTTTTTTAACCGAAGTAGGACTGGATTATCTGACATTAAACAGAAATTCAGCAACACTTTCCGGAGGAGAATCGCAGCGTATCAATTTAGCAACTTCTCTAGGAAGCAGTTTGGTTGGATCGATGTATATTCTGGATGAGCCAAGCATTGGTTTACACCCAAAAGATACGGAACGCCTGATAAAAGTACTGTTATCGTTAAGAGATTTAGGAAACACCGTTATTGTGGTAGAACATGATGAAGATATTATGAAAGCCGCGGATATGATTATTGATATTGGACCGGAAGCAGGTACTTTTGGTGGTAATTTGGTAGCACAAGGCACGTATGATGAAATTCTAAAATCAACTTCACTGACCGCTAAATATTTGAATGGAGACTTAGAAATTACTGTTCCCAAAAAACGCAGACTTTTCAAGAATTTTATCGAAATAAAAGGAGCTCGAGAAAACAATCTTCAAAATATAGATGTAACTTTTCCTCTGGATGTATTAACGGTTATTACCGGAGTTTCAGGAAGCGGAAAAAGTACGCTTGTTAAAAAAATCCTTTTTCCGGCGATGCAAAAAAAGCTCGAAAATGTTGGTGAAAAAGCAGGGCAATTCAGCGAAATATCCGGTTCTTTTTCGCAAATTAAACATATTGAATACGTAGACCAAAACCCAATAGGAAGAAGTTCCCGTTCTAATCCTGTGACATATATTAAAGCGTATGATGATATTCGGGAATTGTATGCCAAAGAAAAACTATCAAAAATAAGAGGCTATCAAGCCAAACATTTTTCTTTTAATGTTGATGGAGGAAGATGTGAAACCTGCAAAGGAGAAGGTTCCATAAATGTAGAAATGGTTTTCATGGCCGATGTGCAATTACCATGTGAAACCTGTAACGGAAAACGATTTAAGAAAGAAGTTCTGGAAGTCGCTTTTGAAGGTAAAAATATTCATGATATTCTAACCCTGACGATAGATGATGCAATTGCTTTTTTTATAGCTAATAAACAAACTAAAATCACTCAAAAATTACAACCTTTACAAGATGTGGGCTTGGGTTATGTACAATTAGGACAATCTTCTTCTACACTTTCCGGTGGAGAAGCACAGCGTATAAAACTCGCTTCATTCTTAGTAAAAGGAGCCACAAAAGACAAAGCTTTATTTGTTTTTGACGAACCTACAACAGGATTGCATTTTCATGATATCAAAAAATTATTGGCTTCTTTTGATGCATTGATAGATAAAGGTCATTCGATTCTAGTAATTGAACACAACCTTGATCTCATCAAATGTGCCGACTGGATTATTGATTTAGGTCCTGAAGGAGGAGAAAATGGTGGAAAATTATTAGCCGTTGGAACGCCTGAACAAATAGTGAAAATAAAAGGTTCTGTTACTGGAAAATACTTAAAAGAAAAAATATAAAAATGCTATTCTGAATAGCATTTTTCTTCAAATGTATTTCCATCTTCATCGATAGCTATCACAATATTTTTTTCTTTTGAAGAAACATAAGTCAAATAAATCCAGCCAACTGACCAAACTCCTAATGTCATACAACAAATTAAAAAATTAAACCCGTGATCGACCTCTTTCCTGCCTTTTGATAAAACAGCAAAAGGTAAAGTATCATTTTTTTCTATAATAGTGAATCCATGGTGGATTCTATTAGCTATGATACTAGAGAATTTTTGTAAGCTTTCTTCGTTAATGTATGGATTGCTTTTCATAATTATTGGGGTAAATTACTTTAGCTATTTAATTATTGTCTTTTCTAAAGATAACAACTGCAAAAATAAGGATAGTCACTTATTTGTACAATACCCACTTTTAGTGATTTTTGACCAATCAAAAACAATTAAACGACTATTAACTTTTACAATTAAATTTCTCTACAAATATATTTTTTTAGATTCCTCAAAAGTTACACAATAATTATTTAAAGTTATAATATTCACATACCGACTCCCTTAATCACCAATACAATAAAGACTTGTATCATTATTTTACAAGAGAGAAAACCCAAATTTGAGGTGATATTTTAGTTGAAAAATTATTTTAGAAATTAAGATTAGTCGTATTTTCTGAACTGAAAAAAAATTACAACTTGATTCTTAACTTTTTCAAAACAACATCTAAAGCTTGATTAATTTCAATAGAAATAACAAATTTGTAGTTGATATAAACATACAAAAGGGTAACTAAAATTGATTTTAATCCAATGCTAATTATTGGGCTAAAAGGAAATTCCCAAAAATAAAATGCCAAAAATATTCCAAAAGTAATTCCAAGAGAATACAATGTCTGATTTGTAAATGGATACAAATGCATACGTTTGACAACAAAAAGTAATTTAGCCAAACTGTATAAAGTTATAGATAATAAAGTAGCTACTGCAGTTCCTGTTATGGCATATCTAGGGATAAAAAACATGTTTAAGCCTACTGTCAAAAAAACAAGCAATAATCCTAAAAACAAAACCATTCGATAATATTTTGAATTGAAAATTATAGCATTGTTATTTCCTAAAATCAAATCAAAATATTTAGATATACCAATCAAAAATACCACAAGAATTCCTCCACTATATTCTTTTGGAACCATTACATACAACTGATTGATATTAACAAAAATACACAACATCACAAAACCTCCAACAACTTGCAGATTTATTGAAGTCTTTTTGTACAAATCATTTAATTCATTATGTTTATTCTCATGCATCAATTTAGCCGTTATGGGATACGTAATCTGATGCATTGCACGACTGGGAACAGCAATAACAGAGGCAATATAAGTCGCAACAGAATAATAAGCTATATTCTCAATTTTAATATATTGATTCAGCATAATCTTATCAATATCCAGCAACATAACCGCTACACTACCTGATAAAATAATGAAAAAAGTATATACTAAAACATCTTTCACATTTTGAGGAATGGAGAACTGAAAAGCAGGTTTTTTTATTCTAAAAGCATAAAACATCGTAATAATAAAAGCCAGAAAATAAATAATAGCCGTAACATAAATAAATTCTACAACCGTTATCCATTTATAATAGACTCCAATCAACGCAAATAAAGAAAATAATCTAAGTCCAACCTCTTTAACAAAATTTCCAAAAACTGAATGCATGTGAACCCTTGCCCAAGCATAAAAAATTTCGAAATATGCCATACTCAGCCCTATAAATGGAATAAGCCACAAATAATCCTTAACTACAGGATTTTCCTTGCTCAAGTACAATGAAATAGGTTCAAAAAAGAATAACCCAATCAATACTAAAGGAATACACAATAATAAAGGGATTAGCACTGTAAATGATAGAAACTGAGAGCGTTCTTCTTCTGTTTTATATTGAGTATAAAACTTCACCAAAGTATTTTGCATTCCAAACGCCAATAAAGGCATAATAATATTTGCCCAAGAAAGTATATAATTAGTTAAAGCATAAAATACAGTTCCTAAAAAAAATGGATACAAATAAAGTGTGTTGATTGCCCCAATTCCAAAACCCAAATAGGTAATTATCGTATTCTTTAAAGATTGATTTAATACTATTCCCATTTTAGGCGTTTAAAGTTTAAGGTTAAAAGTAGATCGAAGTTCTAATTTTATTGGATTAATTGTACCAATTCTTTGGTAAGATTTTTTCTGGAATAGCGTTGTAATCCAACTCCGTTTGCTTGTAATTTACCCTCCAAAAACTGATTATAAAAGTCCAAAATTACACTTTTAAGTTTCATTTTCTCCGAATAATCAAAAAATACGCCTGTATTGGTTTCTGTTATGATTTCGGCAAAATCAGAACCGTTAGGACCAATCGCAACAATAGGTCTGTTTGAAACCATATATTCAAATAATTTTCCTGGAATAATACTTTTCGTATCCTCGGAATCAATTTCTATAAGCAACAAAACCTGTGATTTTCTTTGGTGCGCAATCGCTTCTGTATGCGAAACATAACCCAAATTATTCAAATAGGAATTAAGCCCAAATTGAGTAATTGTTTCCAAAACTTCCTGACTCACAGCTCCTATCAATTTCACTTCCAAATACGATTTAAAATCAGGAATCTCATGTAGCAATTCGACTAAACTTTCCCATAAAATCAGAGGATTTCTCTCAGAAAGAAAAGAACCAATATGCGCTAAGCTAAACTTTGAATCTAAGGTTTGTTTTTCTACATTTTCTGTATCATAACCATTCGTTATTACCGCAATTGGTTTATTCGTAATCGCTTGAAATTCCGTTTTAGTAGTCTTACTAGTTACAATAATTGTGTCGGCTGTATTCAAAACCTGATGCTCTAATGCTTTGTGTTTCTTGGCAGCAAAACGAGACAATCGCAAGGATTTATGATAGCCAATAGTAGTCCATGGATCCCGAAAATCGGCAAACCATTTTAAATCTAATTTTTGTTTTAATTCTAATCCAATTAAATGCAGACTATGCGGCGGTCCAGAAGTAACAATGGTGTCAATATTATTATCTACAATGTATTTCTCCAGATAAGCAACCGATGGTTTTACCCAAAAAACACGTGCATCCGGAATAAAAAGATTTCCACGAATCCAAAGAAAAGTTTTATCCAGAAAAGATTGCTTTTTCTGATTTGGAATAATTCCTGAACTGATTTTTTTGGTTTTGTTTTTCGAAAGAAAAGAAGCCAGTTGATACGGTTCAAAAATGGTCTGTTTCAGAATAATCGCTTTATCAGAAACTTCTTTAACCAAGTTCTCATCAACAATAGGATACGTTGGATTCTCCGGAATGTATACAATTGGTTGAATACCAAAATCAGGCAAGTACTTAACAAACTTAAGCCAACGCTGCACACCTGGTCCGCCAGCCGGTGGCCAATAATAGGTTATGATTAAAATTTTCTTGGGTTCTGGATTCAATTTAATTTTTTTATTTTAGTAGAGACGCACTGCAGTGCGTCTCTACAGTGCGTCTCTAACTAATTACACGAATTTCTTCCTTTCGAAATAAATCCCACCTGCTAAAAGTAACAGCATTCCTATTGAACTTATCAACGTAATTGTACTTCCGGTTTTTATCACTTGAGGCTCAAATTTGAATTCAATAGTGTGTTTTCCTGCTGGAACATTTAAAGCTCTTAAAACATAATCCACTCTAATATGATCTGCACTTTTTCCATCAATGTAGGCATTCCAACCTTTTCCATAATACATTTCGGAGAAAACAGCTAAACCTTCTTTTGAATTATTAGACACATATTTCAAGTAATTAGGTTTGTAATTTTCTAAAATTATAGTGGCTGAACTGTCTTTGGCGAAAACCGTATTTTTAATTTCAAAATCTTTACTATTTACAACTGCGACATTTTTAGAATCCAAACTATCCAACGCTTTCATCTCTTCATCAGCAGAATTTACCAATTTTACTTGGCTCACAAACCATGCATTTCCATTAACAGCCGGATTTGATACTGGGAATTCTTTTCCTTCTTTATCCTTTTGGATTACATACTTTACATTAAGCATGTTAAGGACTTCAATGTTGTTTTTTGAAATCTGATAATCAATTAATTGCTGCATTCTTCTGGGTCTTACGGCGCTGTAACCACCAATAGATTTATGGAAATAAGAAGCTCTTGCCCCCATGATATCGCCCACTTCAAAAACGCGGTAATTAGCCGTGTCTTTTAGAATCTCAGCATCAGAAGGCGACTCTTGAAAAGGCACTTGAACTTGACTTCCGCTTACAAAATCTTTCCCGGAAACATATTTTTTATCTACAAAAAACAAATCGGAAACCATCAATAAACCTACGATTATAATGGCTGTGTTTTGAGCAAATCTGTCTTTAATGAACAACCATAAAACACCGGCTGTCAATACTATAAAAAAGCCTGAACGCAATAAATCAGCGCTGTACAAACTCATTCGATCCAGTTTAAGCGCATTGACAAACTCAGGACCGTAACTTTCTTGAAAATAAGCATCGTTTCCTCCTGAAAAGCTGAACATACTTTTGCTTAAAAATAAAATCAAAATAATTCCTAAACCTAAAATTGTGGTTTCATATAATGCTTTCCATTGTAGTTTTTTGTCTAATTTGAAGAAAGACTGTAATCCCATAATAGCCAAAACTGGGAAACACAATTCCAAAACAACTTGTATAGAAGATACCGCTCTGAATTTATCGTACATTGGAACATAATCAATAAAAAAGTCAGTCAAAACAGGGAAGTTTTTACCCCAAGAAAGAACTAACGCAACTATTGAACCGGAGAGAAAAACATATTTAATCTTTCTTTTATCGATAAATAAAGCCAAAATCGCCAAAAAGAACACTACAATTCCAATATATGCAGGAGCTGCCACAATAGGCTGATCACCCCAATACGTTGGCATTCCAGAAACAAAATCAGTTGCCTGATCCTCCGGAACTCCCTGACCTATCATGAATTCATACATGTTACTGTCTTTTCCAACAGCCTCATTATTAGAACCACCAAAAAGTCGGGGTGCAATAAGATTAAAACTTTCCATTACTCCATAACTGTACTCCGTAATATAGTCCTTAGACATTGAAGAAGTAGTTTCGTTTTTTGAACCGTTTGGATTGAATGTCAGTTCGCTTTTCCCACGAATACTAAAATCAGCATATTCAGAAGTTGCTAATAGATTTGTAGCATTGGCACCAATAGCTAAAATTCCTGCTGCTACCAATATCCCAAAGGAATACAACAAGGATTTATATTCCTTCTCTTTTACTTGCTGATATATAAAATAAGCAGAAAGTATCAATAGGAAAATCAATAAGTAGTATGTCATTTGGAAGTGATTCGCATTGATTTCTAATGCTGTCGCAAAAAGCGTAATCAAGCCTCCCAGAATGTATTTTTTTTGAAATACCAGAATAAATCCGGCAATAACCAGCGGCATATAAGCAATCGCATGCGCTTTGGCATTATGACCAACTCCAAGAATAATAATCAAATAAGTAGATAAACCAAAGGCTAATGCACCAAAAAAGGCTTTCAAAGGATCAGCTTTCAATACCAGCATCAAACCATAAAATCCAAGAAAATATAAAAATAAATAATCCGCTGGACGCGGTAAGAATCGCAATACATCGTCTATTGCACCAATATAATCGTGTGGATATTTGGCTCCCAATTGATACGTTGGCATTCCACCAAAAGCAGAATTAGTCCAATACGGTTCAACATCATCAGTGGCTCTAAAGTCATTTTGTTCTTTGGCCATTCCTGTATACTGCACAATATCTGACTGGAAAATTTGTTTTCCTTGCAATACAGGATAAAAATATAGGAGAGAAATTACAACAAAACCAAATATGGCTAAGGCGTGTGGATAGAACTTATTTATTATTTTCAATGTAAAATGGTTTGGATTAGAGTAAAAACGGTGCTAATAACGACAAATTTAATCTATTTCTTCGTAATCAACATAATCTCCCACTTTTTTGGTTTCGCGTGGATTTTTAGCATTTGCCGTATTGTATATTACTTCATCCTTACTTTGTGTTTTTTTCCAAGTATTATCTTGCGCGTACTGTTGCTGCTTCTGCATATTTTCGCCCGCTTTTTCGACTACTTTTTTAACCAATAATGGCAAAAATAGTTTTGCTAGAAATCTAAAAATATAATAGAAAGCGATCATATAAAAAAGCGCTTTTATAAAACCAGTGAAAGAAGCTGTTTGCATATAAGTGTAATTTTTTCCAAAATTAATAAATCAACCGTTCAAAATTAAAATATCTCTCTTAAATAAATAATAAAATATAGTACATTTGAAAAGCGTTATTACTTTTTAACCCAAAAAAAATAATATGTCCAAAATCAAAATCTTACTTATCGCTGCTATTTCAATGATTCCAAGTATTCATTATGGCCAACATACCGATCAAATAAATTCTAACAGACCGGGCGAAACCATGTCGGCTTACGCAGTTGGAAAATCAGTAATCCAAATAGAAACAGGTGTTTACGGAATAAAACAAAATCACAGCTTATTGAATTATGATGCCAATGGTTTTGGAATTGATGCCACCTTGCGATGGGGATTATTCATGGAAAAATTGGAATTGATAGCTGATATACAGTACCAAAATGAAAAATACAGCACCCTATTCAACAGTTCCAATCGAGCAGATTTCAAACAAACTGTTTTAGGAGCAAAATATTTGATTTACGATCCTTTCAAAAATTACGAAAAAAAGGTAAACATATACAGTTGGAAAGCCAATCGAGCATTCAATTGGCGCCAATTAATTCCTGCCGTTTCCGTATTTGCTGGAGCTAATTTTACTATGGCAGACAACCCCTATTCTTTTTCACCAGAATCCAGCATATCACCAAAAATCATATTAATTACCCAAAACCACTTGGGTGATGGAAAATGGGTTTTTGTAACCAATATCATAGCTGATTATGTGACAACAGACTATCCAAGCTATGGCTATGTCTTGACTTTAACAAGAGGATTTAATGACAAATGGTCTGGTTTTGTAGAAAATCAGGGATTTAAAAGTGATTTTTACAGCGATGCCATTGTTCGTGGTGGCGCAGCCTATCTGTTGAATAAAGACATGCAAATTGACGCATCAATAAGTACAAGCCTTAAAGACACTCCTTCTGCACTTTATGGCGGTATTGGTTTTTCTTGGCGTTATGATGCCAATTACCAAGAAGTAAGAATAAACATTGACAATAAGGATTCTGATAAGAAAGCATTAAAAAGAGCAAAAAAGACAAAAAAAGGATAATGATTACAATTAAAGAAGCTAAAACAAAAAGTGAATTAACGGATTATATCAAATTCCCTTTTTCCCTATACAAAAACAATAAATATTGGGTTCCGCCAATCATTGCCGATGAATTGGAAACCTTCGACAAAACAAAAAATCCGGCTTTTGAAAATGCTGAAGCCTATTTTTATATTGCCTACAAAAACAATGAAATAGTAGGTAGAATTGCAGCAATCATTAATTGGAGCGAGGTAAATGACCAACAAAAAAAGAAAGTTCGTTTTGGTTGGTTTGATGTGATTGACGATATCGAAGTGACAAAAGCACTTTTGGAAAAAGTATATGAGTTAGGTCGAAAAAACAATTTAGACCATGTTGAAGGCCCAATGGGCTTTTCAAATTTAGATAAAGTGGGTGTCTTAACAGAAGGTTTTGACGAGATTGGAACTATGATTACGTGGTACAATCATCCGTATTATGCCAGTCATTTTGAGCAATTGGGATATAGCGTAGAAAAAGAATACTTAGAAAGTAAATTCCCTTTCGAAAACGTAAAACCGGAATTTTTTGAAAAGGCAAATGATTTGGTAAAAAGAAGATACCAATTAAGTCCGCTTAATTTCAAAACTACCAAAGAAGTGATGCCGCATGTAGATAAAATGTTTGATTTATTCAACGAATCGTATGCTTCCTTATCCTCTTTTGTAGCTATTTCTGATGTTCAAAAAGAATATTTCAAGAAAAAATACATCAGTTTTATCAATCCCGAATTTATCAAATTTGTGGAAGATAAAGACCATAATATTGTTGCTTTTAGTATTGTAATGCCTTCCTTTTCTGAAGCGTTGCAAAAATCAAAAGGAAAATTATTCCCATTTGGATTCCTTCATTTGCTTAAAGCAAAAAATCAAAGTAAGGATATGATTTTCTATTTGATAGGCGTTCATCCTGATTATCAAAACAAAGCAGTTACAGCGATAATTTTCAATGAATATTACCATACTTTCAAAGAAAAAGGAGTTGTCAACTGTTTCAGAACTCCAGAATTAGCGGATAACCTTGCCATTCATAACTTATGGAAACATTTCAATCCTGTTGTTCACAAACGAAGATGTACTTTCCTAAAGAATTTATAACAACTTAGATTGTACTATTTAAAACACAAAATCCATTTGCCGCAGCAAATGGATTTTGTGTTTTAAATAACCTTGTTTTATCGCTAAAATCACATCTTGCAATCTACTTTTGACAAAACGATATTCCCTTCAAATTTTAGTTGTTTAGTGTCTTTAAACGTCACTTTTCCTTTGTTGTCATCTACAACATCTCCATAACCTTCAACATACGTATTTCCCTTTTTCAAAAAAGCAACTTGACGTATTGACGAAACTCCTTCGGACATAAAAGTATAGTCTGCAAAAAGCGTATCGCCTTTTATTTCTCCCACTAAAGTTCCTTCATTTTTATCTTTTTCAAAAAACTTATAACTCAGTTTTCCAGAAGCAATTTGATTTCCTTTAATATTCAAAGACATAGAAATAGTGTCTTTTTTAATAATTGCACTATAGCATTCTTCTGAAACTGGTTCTTCTACAACTATTTCTTCATTTGGAGCCGGCATTTCTTCCATTTCTTTTTCTTTTTTACAAGAGGCAAAAACACTCATAAAAACGACACTCAATAAAATTACTTTTTTCATAAAATTCAAATTTTAGATTGTATAAATATACTCATTATTGGCTAAGTTTATTTCAAAAAAAAATCCATCAACAAAAGCTGATGGATTTTTATAAATTTAAAATTGTACTAATTTTAGAAACTAAGCGTCTAAATCTACTGTAGTTTTAGCTGCAATTTCTTTGTATGTTCCGTTTACTAATTTCTCACGAATAGCTTCAAAAGCCGTTAGTGTTTCGTCAATATCATCTAATGTATGAGGAGCAGTAGGAATAACACGCAATAAAATCATTCCTTTTGGAATAACTGGATAAATTACGATTGACAAGAAAATACCATAATTCTCTCTTAAGTCATTTACCATTACCATCGCTTCTGGTACACTTCCTTCCAAATAAACTGGTGTAACACAAGTATTGGTATCACCAATATTAAATCCTTTGCTTCTCAAACCATTTTGCAAAGCATTTACATTCTCCCAAAGTTTGTCTTTCAATCCTGGGTTATCACGCAACAATTGCAAACGTTTCAATGAACCAACTGTTTGAATCATTGGTAATGCTTTAGCAAACATTTGCGAACGTAAGTTGTATTTTAAGTAATCGATAATATCTTTATCAGCTGCTACAAAAGCACCAATATTAGCCATCGATTTTGCAAAAGTCGAGAAATAAACATCAATTCCATCTTGACAATCTTGCTCCTCACCTGCTCCAGCTCCTGTTTTACCAAGAGTACCAAAACCGTGAGCATCATCAACCAAAAGACGGAAATTGTATTTCTTTTTCATTTCTACAATCTCTTTCAACTTTCCTTGTTGTCCACGCATTCCAAAAACACCTTCAGTAATAAAAAGGATTCCTCCGCCTGTTTCCGTAGCTATTTTGGTAGCACGTTGCAGGTTTTTCTCCATACTTTCGATATCGTTGTGTTTGTAAGTAAAACGTTTTCCACTATGCAAACGAACTCCGTCAATAATACAAGCGTGCCCATCAACATCATACACAATCACATCATTTCTAGTCACCAAAGCATCAATTATAGAAACCATTCCTTGGTAACCAAAATTCAATAAATAAGCCGATTCTTTCATTACAAAAGCAGCTAATTCATTCTCTAATTGTTCGTGATATTTAGTATGACCACTCATCATACGAGCGCCCATAGGAGCCGCTGCACCAAACTCTAACGCTGCATCCGCATCTGCTTTACGCACTTCGGGATGGTTTGCTAAACCTAAATAATCATTCAAACTCCAATTCAAAACCTCTTTTCCTTGAAATTTCATTCTTGGGCCTAAATCTCCTTCTAATTTTGGAAATACAAAATATCCTTCTGCTTGTGAAGCCCATTTCCCTAACGGTCCTTTATTGTTTTGAATCCTTTCGAATAAATCTTTTACCATGATATATTAAGTAATAATTTTAATTTTAAGAAGTTGCAAAAATAATTATTTAAATTTTATAATGGTATTGAAAGTAAATTTATTTTTCAGGAGCTAATTCCTGCTCTCCACTATATCTTTTGTGTCGTCAAAGAAGATTGCTTCGTCCCTAGCAATGACGGCACAAAAGGATGCCGTTTCGATCAGGGCTAATCCGCAAACTTCGAGTCGTATTCCGTAATAAACTTTGTATATTTGAATAAATATTTCAACATTAGAAATTTATGTCACAAGATACAAAAGAATTAAAACTGGCCGTTCTCATTGATGCTGACAACGTTCCTTACAGCAATGTAAAAGGAATGATGGAGGAAATTGCCAAATTTGGAACACCAACCACCAAACGTATTTATGCCGATTGGACTAAACCCAATGCCGGTGGATGGAAAAGTGTTTTATTGGAACATGCCATTACACCAATCCAGCAATATAGCTATACCGTAGGCAAAAATTCATCGGATTCTGCCATGATTATTGACGCTATGGATTTATTATATTCGGATAAAGTGGATGGTTTTTGTATTGTTTCCAGTGATTCTGATTTTACAAGACTCGCAATACGACTCCGCGAATCCGGTATGAAAGTGATTGGAATTGGAGAACAAAAAACGCCAAATTCATTCATTGTTGCCTGCGACAGATTTATTTATATTGAAGTTTTGGACGGAGCTATCAAAAAGAAATTACCAAAACGAACTGCCTCCGATGCTAAAAAAGCAACTCCAAAAAGCCTGAATAAAATTGATTTACAAACTATAGAATTAATAGAATCTACCATTGAAGACATTGGTGATGATAGTGGTTGGGCATTTCTTGGAGATGTAGGAAACCTTATTGTAAAGAAAAAACCAGAATTCGATCCAAGAAATTATGGTTTTTCTAAACTTACTCCAATGCTAAAATCCCTTACCGATATTCTAGAAATCGACGAGAGAGATTCAGATAAAAAAGGCATCAAACACGTTTATGTACGGTTGCGTTTTAGTTAAACTAAGTTTTTTACCGCACGATATAAAGTGTCATTCTTAATTGGTTTAGATAAATAATGATTCATCCCAATTTCTGCCACACGTAATTTAGTGCTTTCCATCACATCAGCCGTTACTGCAATAATGGGGACAGAAGCATTCGCCGCTCCTGCTTCCCCATTTCTAATCGCTATAGTTGCTTCGTAACCGTCCATTACCGGCATTTGAAGATCCATTAATACAATATCAAAATGGTTTGTTTTAAACGCATCTAAGCATTCCTTACCGTTATTAGCATAAACTACTGTAGTGTTCAACCATTTTTTAGTGATCATTTTAACAACCATCTGATTAATCGGATTATCTTCTACCACTAAAACTGATTTACCTTCTAAATCGTAAACCATAGGCGTAGCTATCACTTCTGTCTTGTTTTCTTGCGGAACTATATCAAAATCAAGAGTAATTATACAAGTTGTGCCTTGATTGACTTTACTTTCCATTTCAATGGTACCGTTCTGCATATCCACTAAAGTCTTTACAATATACAGCCCTAATCCTAGCCCTCCAAACTTTCTCTTATTATCAATACTATTTTGAGAAAATGAATCAAAAATACTATTCATTTTATCTTTAGGAATTCCTACTCCAGAATCTGAAACTGTAAATCTCAAACTTGCACGATTATTTTCCTTGATCTTGCAGTCTATATCAAATTTTACAAACCCTTTAGAAGTGAATTTAATAGCATTATTTAATACGTTATTTACAACTTGAACCAATCGGGTGACATCACCAATTACAAAATCAGGAATCGTATCTGATTTCGAAAATTGAAAATCTAATCCTTGGTCATTAGCTCTATTAACTGCATTATTTTTTAAATTTTCCAGAACTCTCGAGGGATCAAACTTAACGGATTCCAATTTTAATTCCTTTTTCTCTATTTTAGAAAAATCTAAAATATCATTGACAGAACTTAATAAACTATGCGACGAATACTTTATAATTTGGCAATTTTTTCTAATCTTATCATCCTGAACCTCAACAGAAATTGAATCAATCATATTCATAATCGCATTCAAAGGCGTTCTTAATTCATGACTAATATTCGATAAAAAATAGGACTTCAAATCATTCATTTCTTCGGAACGAACCAAAGCAAGTCGATTGAGTTCGTTTTTTTCATTTTTAAGATTTCTGATCAAATTTGCCATTGAAAGCGAAAGGAAAATAACCTCTAAACCGGTGCCTAACTTCGAACTGTTCTCTGTCCAAAAAACAGATGGCAAAACACTAAAGTTTTTTAATATGAAAATAACGAATCCACTAATTAAGAAAAAAACACCAATTGAAAAAAACCTGTCAATCTTTTTTGTCTTGTAATAAACCACTGCAATTGACACAATAATGAGCAATAATAAGAACAATCCTAATACATTAGCAATTGGATATAGGTATTGCAAAGATTTCGGATATACGAACAACGCTGTAATAGAGATTAAATTTAAGGCGTATAAAACATAAAACATTTTATAAATCTTAGAACTATACTTTTTGATATTCAAAAATACTTGCGAATATTTTCCTAAAAAAAAGTTGGCTAACGTAGCAAATATTATTACCGAATGTGAGGATAACCAACCATTATTTGGCGCAAAATATTGGTAAAAATAACCATCAACAGAGAATTGAAGTAATCCTATGAAAGTAACATATAAACTATAGAATAGAAAACTTCTTTCTTTCATTGCAAAATAAAAGAACATGTAAATTATTGCTGTTATGAACAATAAACCATAAAAAACGCCAAAAATAAATTGTTCAAATGAAACTACCTCTAATTCTTTCTCAGCAGACTTCATGTAAATTGGAGCATTTATTACCTCACCATCACTTTTCAAATGAAGATAAAAACGAGTCACCTCATTCGGTTCTAAAACTGGTCTAAATAAAGTTTTTGTAGAGTTTAATGATCGCTCCTTAAAAGGCATCAAATCCCCACTTTTTAACAATTCAATTTTCCCGTTTGGATCAATTATATACAATTCTGCAACATCAACTATTGCCCTGGACGTTTCTATAAATGGACGTATATCACTTTTTGTATTGTTAACAATTTCAAATACAAGCCAATAATTGTCATCCGTAAATCCTAAATCTTTATTTTCAACAAGTAATGGTTCAAATTTTAGAGATTTATCATTAATGATTTCTTGTATAGTATAATTGCGCTGACCTACATTTACAATTTTGGCATATTTGTGTAAAGAAACTATATCTTTAAATAGAGAGTCATTTGCTACATATTGAGCTTTTGTAGAAATGCTTAAAAACAAAAAAATCAGCAAGAATAAAAACGTGCTTAATTGTATTTTATAATTTTTAAAATTCATTTATAATATAATTTATTCCTTCATCTACGTTTAATTAAATCAATTGGTTTTGCATTGATTAAAAAAATTAGACAAATTAAATATTTAACATTTAATAACTTACTTTATAGGCCTCCGGAATTATTTTATAATCTTAAAGTTTTTAAAATAATTTCGAAAAGTAGTTCACAAAACTATTAAAAAATTAGAAAATTCTAAGTAATTTAGAAAAATTTAAACTACAAATAACATGAGGAAGCAATTTTTTATTTTTGGGATAATAATTTTATTTTTAAGTTCAATTATTGCTTACTATTATAAATATAGCATCTTTTTTCCTTTAACAATTTTAGCCATAATTGTCATTGGATTTGCAAACAGCATTCAAACCAAACATGCCATTTTAAGAAACTTTCCTGTTTTGGGTTATTTCAGATATTTATTTGAAATGATTGCTCCGGAAATTCAGCAATATTTCATTGAACGATCCACAGATGGAAAACCATTCTCTAGAAACCAACGTTCTCTTGTATATCAAAGAGCCAAAAATATTGATTCGACAACGCCTTTTGGAACACAATTAAACTTGAATCAATCAAGCTACGAAGGAATCAAACATTCTATTTTCCCTACAGTTGTCAACGAAGAATTACCAAGGGTGCTGGTTGGAGGCCAAGACTGCGCGCAACCTTATCTTGCGTCGCTATTAAACATATCTGCAATGAGTTTTGGTTCTTTAAGCGAAAATGCCATAGTTTCATTAAACAAAGGAGCGCAAAAAGGCAAGTTTTATCACAATACAGGCGAAGGCGGATTAACTGAATTTCATTTGCAAGGAGCCGATGTAACTTGGCAAATAGGAACCGGATATTTTGGTTGCCGTGATGACAGAGGTGGTTTTGACGGAGGCAAATTTACTGAAAAAGCGAACTTACCGGAAGTAAAAATGATTGAAATCAAATTATCACAAGGCGCAAAACCGGGTCATGGAGGTGTTTTACCTGCTGCAAAAAATACCGAACAAATAGCCAAAATAAGAGGTGTGCAACCACACACCACTATCCTTTCTCCTCCCAGCCATTCTGCGTTTTCTGACACTAAAGGTTTAGTAGAATTTATTGCAAAATTACGATTGCTGTCTAATGGAAAACCTATTGGTTTTAAATTATGTATTGGAGAAACCCGTGAATTTGAAATGATTTGCCAAGAAATGATTTCTCAAAATTGCTTTCCTGATTTCATCACCGTTGATGGCGCCGAAGGTGGAACCGGTGCTGCTCCACTAGAATTTGCTGATGGTGTGGGAATGCCATTTGAACCAGCGCTTATTTTTGTAAATAAAACTTTAGTCCGTTATGAAATCAGAGACAAGATACGAGTCATTTGTAGCGGCAAAATCATATCTGGATATTCAATCCTTAGAGCGATAGCCCTTGGAGCAGATATATGCAACAGCGCACGTGGATTCATGTTTTCATTAGGATGTATTCAAGCCTTACGATGCAATAACAACCAATGTCCAACCGGAGTCGCGACACAAGATAAAATGCTGATGAAAGGACTGGTCGTAACGGACAAATCAGAGCGTGTATATCATTTTCATAAAAACACTTTACACGCAGCTAACGAACTTCTTGCTGCTGCAGGCAAAAAAAGTTTTGCCGATGTTGACATTAACATTTTCATGCGTGGTGATGAATTTGCTCATTTATCTGATTTGTATTTCCCTGATAATTTAAAAAGTGTTCAAAAACATTAAAACAAAAAAGGAGGACCTTTAGAGTCCTCCAATTGTCGGTTCTGATTTACCATTATCAACTCATACAATTATAGTAGTATAGCTGACTATTGAATTATCATATCTTATTGCAAGATTGATATACTCAAGTAATTAATCAAAACCACACTCAAAGATACAATCTTATTTCATTCAAAACATTGAAAAACATACGTTTAACTAATAATTAACGCACAAGCTCATCGCATTAGAAATCACAATAAAATAATCATTCCTTACCTTTAAAAATTGTTTTTCTAATTCTTATTTAAAAAAGTAAAATCCTTAGAATTAAACCATAAAAAAAGGAGGTCTTTTTAAAGGACCTCCGATTGTAAATTTTGATTTACCATTTATCAAACATACCGTTCAGTATGAAATGACAATTTGAATACTCTTCTCCTTGCAGATAGTTTTTATTCAAGTGATTAATCAAAACCACACTCAAAGATACAACTTATGTTAGTTAAACAATTAAAATTCAACACTTTAACTATTAATTAACGTACTGAATTTCAATTAATTACAACCGAATATACTTTTAAAATCCAAATACACAGCTATTCTTATTACTATATAGACTCTTCATACAGTTATTCGCACATCATAACACACTGTCTAAAAAAATGTATCTTTGAACTTTAAAATTAAACCCAATAAAATGCAACTTGTTTTCGCTTCCAACAACAAAAATAAAATACTGGAAATACAAAGTATACTTCCTGAAACGATTGAAATTCTTAGTTTAGAAAGTATCGGCTGTTACGAAGATATTCCGGAAACTGCCGCAACAATCGAAGGCAATGCAGTTCTAAAAGCCAATTACGTTACACAAAAATACGGTTACAATTGTTTTGCTGATGATACCGGACTGGAAGTAGATTCCCTGAATGGCGAACCTGGCGTTTACTCTGCAAGATATGCCGGAGAGCAACGTAATGCTGATGATAATATGAATAAATTATTAGAATGCTTATCTGATAAAAATAATCGAAAAGCACAATTCAAAACGGTGATTGCATTGAATTTAAACGGAAAACAGCATCTTTTTACAGGAATTGCACGAGGCGAAATTACGTTAGAAAAATCGGGAGATCAAGGATTTGGTTACGACCCTATTTTCAAACCTGAAGAATATCAAGAAACTTTTGCACAATTATCATTGGCTATTAAAAATAAAATCAGCCACAGAGGAAAAGCTACACAGCAATTAATTGATTTTTTAAAACTGAATAAATAAACGCCTTAAAATAGAACATTTTTATAACAAAAAAACAAATTTCAAGGCGTAATTTCACACTAAAATCCTAAATCAAAACGCACAATTCGCAAATAAAAAATATAACTTTCTGATAATCAAATTATAATAAAACATTAAATCTTAAAATAGCATTAGTTTATATCGATTATTAACAGTAATTTTGCACCCTATTTTAAAAATACATATGAATAAATTTGAACAATTAGGATTGAGTGAATCGTTACTGAAGGCGATTTTAGATCTAGGATTTGAAAATCCGACCGAAGTACAGGAGAAAGCGATTCCCCTATTATTGGAAAAAGACACAGATATGGTTGCGTTGGCTCAGACAGGGACAGGGAAAACGGCAGCTTTTGGTTTTCCAGTTATTCAGAAAATTGATGCCAACAACAGAAATACACAAGCATTAATTTTATCTCCAACACGCGAACTTTGTTTGCAGATTACCAACGAAATTAAAAACTACTCTAAATACGAAAAAGGTATTAATGTGGTAGCAGTTTACGGTGGAGCTAGCATTACAGAACAAGCGAGAGACATAAAGAGAGGCGCACAAATTATTGTGGCAACTCCAGGAAGAATGCAAGACATGATTAATAGAGGATTGGTAAACATCTCTCAAATTAGTTTTTGTATTCTTGACGAAGCTGACGAAATGTTGAACATGGGTTTCTACGAAGATATCGTAAACATCCTTTCTACTACGCCAGACGAAAAAAACACATGGTTATTCTCTGCAACAATGCCTGCTGAAGTAGCACGTATTGGAAAACAATTCATGAAAGACCCAATTGAAATTACAGTTGGTGCTAAAAACTCAGGTTCTGCTACAGTTTCTCACGAATTTTACCTTGTAAATGCACGTGACCGTTACGAAGCTTTGAAGCGTTTAGCGGATGCTAATCCAGACATTTTCTCAGTAGTTTTCTGTCGTACCAAAAGAGATACGCAAGCTGTTGCTGAAAAATTGATCGAAGATGGATACAGCGCTGCTGCTTTGCACGGAGATTTATCTCAAGCGCAACGTGATGGTGTAATGAAATCTTTTAGAGGAAGACAAATCCAAATGCTTGTAGCTACTGACGTTGCTGCTCGTGGAATTGACGTTGATAACATTACTCACGTAGTGAATTATCAATTACCTGACGAAATCGAAACGTACAACCACCGTTCTGGTCGTACAGGTCGTGCTGGAAAATTAGGAACTTCTATCGTAATTGTTACTAAAAGTGAATTGCGTAAGATTTCTTCAATCGAAAGAATCATCAAACAAAAATTCGAAGAAAAAACAATCCCTTCTGGAATTGAAATCTGCGAAATCCAATTGTTACACTTAGCTAATAAAATTAAAGATACAGAAGTTGATCACGAAATTGACAACTATCTTCCTGCAATTAACAGCGTTCTTGAAGGTTTATCGAAAGAGGAATTAATCAAGAAAATGGTATCGGTTGAATTTAATCGTTTTATCAATTACTACAAGAAAACAAGAGATATCTCTAATCAATCTTCAGGTTCTGAAAGACGTGATCGTGATGATAGAGATGGTGCTCCAAGAGAAAACAACAATGGTGGTGCAACAAGATATTTTGTGAACATAGGTTCTAGAGATAACTTTGATTGGATGTCATTGAAGGATTACTTGAAAGAAACATTAGACTTAGGTCGTGATGATGTTTTCAAAGTAGACGTAAAAGAAGGTTTCTCTTTCTTTAACACTGATCCGGAACATACTGATAAAGTAATGGAAGTATTGAACAACGTACAATTAGAAGGACGTAGAATCAATGTTGAAATTTCTAAAAATGACGGTGGCGGAAGACGTGACCATAATGGAAGAAGTTCTGGTGGAAGTTTTGGTGGTGGAAGAAGTTCTGCTCCAAGAAGAGAAGGAAGCTTTGCTCCAAGAAGAGAAGGTTCAGGTGGTGGATTTAGAAGCGACAGAAACTCAGCTCCAAGAGAAGGTGGTTTCAGAAGCGACAGAGGACCAGCTCCAAGAAGAGAAGGTGGTTTTTCATCTGACAGACCTAGAACTGAAGGTTCGTCTGACAGAGCACCAAGACGTTCTGAAAGCTTTGGTGACTCACCAAGACCAAGAAGACCAAGAAGAGACTAACATTCATTGTTAATTTTCTTATAATTATATACTGGAACTACAAAATATTTAATCCTGTTTTATTACTTTTAAAGTCTTAAACCAGTTTATGAAATATTTTGTAGTTTTCTTTTTTTTAGTACTATCCGCGACTGCTTTTGCGCAAGTTAAAGAACCCTCCCAAAAAGTTAATGGTATCATTATCAGCAATACAACTAGACAAGCATTATCTAGTGTAAATATCATTAATATCAATAAAGTTAGAGGTGCAACTACCGATTCAGGAGGATATTTTGAAATAGATGTACAACTGAACGACACGCTTCACATTACAAGTTTAGGATTTCAATCGCTTCGCGTTCGCGTAACCAATGACTGGATAAAAAATAAAAGCACCAAAATTCAACTTACTGAAAAAGCAATTGCACTTGAAGAAGTGGTAATCAGACCATTTAATCTAACAGGATATCTTGAAGTAGACACTAAAATTATCCCCGTTAGAGAAAACTACAGGTATAGTATTTCCGGTTTAACGCAAGGTTATGAAGCAGGGGAATATTCTCCAAATGCTTTTGGAAGAGTGCTTGGTTCTATATTCAATCCAGCGGACATGCTCTATAATTTCTTTGGGAAGAATCCAAAAGAGCTCAAGAAACTGAAAGAAATGAAGAAAGATGATACGGTACGAAACCTTTTGGAATCTAAATTTGACAGAGAAACAATATCAGTTCTTTTAGGTGTTGACAAAAATGAAATTGCCGAAATTCTGCAACGTTGCAACTACTCTGAATCGTTTATAAAAACGGCTAATGATTTACAAATTATGGATGCTATAAGTGGCTGTTACGAAGAATATAAAGTCTTGAAGAAAAAATAAACCCAGTATTCCATTTTACTCAAACAACTAGTTATTTTGGAATAAAAGAATAATTTAATCCCCGATTCCGAAAGTAATTGGGGATTTTTATTTTAAAGCAGTTAAATTTGAGTTTTAATACTCTAAAAGTAAAAACTATGTCTACTATACCTTTTCAAACTATTAATTGGGATTCAATAGAAAAAACTGAACATATCGGAACAACAGGAATAGCGCATTGGCAAACAACTCAATTAGGTGGACTTAGAATTCGTAAAGTAACCTATTCCAAAGATTATCTGGCAGACCATTGGTGCCAAAAAGGACATATTGTGCATTGCCTTGAAGGTGATTTTATTAGTGAATTAGAATCAGGAGAACAAGTCCAGCTTTCAAAAGGAATGACTTATGTAGTTTCAGATGACGCAAGTTCCCATCGCTCTATATCCACTAATGGAGTTGAATTATTAATCATAGATGGGGATTTTTTGAAATAATCTTTAAAATCAATCAAAATATTATATACATTTACTTACATCAAAATTAAAAACAAAATTAAATACCTATATCATGGCAAAAAGTCAAGACGCTAAGAAGACCGTAAAAAAAGAACCTTTAAAAACGGCTAAAGAAAAGAAAGAAGAAAAAAGAGATAAGAAAAACAGTCCTAAAAGAGACTAAAAATTTAGTGTTCAGTATCCAAAAAAAAGTGTCCAGTTTCGTTTATAACTGAACACTTTTTTTTTACACTGAACACTGAATACTATTTCACAGGAATATTAGCTAAAATTTCCAAAACAAATTTCCAAAATTTCTGAGAAGAAGAAATACTGGCTCTTTCATCAGGGGAATGTGCTCCGTGAATCGTTGGTCCAAAAGAAATCATATCCATATCAGGATAATTCGTTCCCAGAATTCCACATTCTAATCCTGCGTGACATGCCACTACTTTTGGTTTTTCACCGTTTTGTTTTTCGTAAATTGGAACTAAAACATCCAAAATCTCTGATTCAGAATTTGGTGTCCAACCCGGATATGCTCCCGAAAACTCTACTTCACAACCCATTAATTCAAAAGCGGAACGCAAAGCATTAGCCAAATCAAATTTGGAGGTTTCTACCGAAGAACGTGTTAAACATTGTACCGAAAGTTGCCCTTCGCCAACAATTACTTTAGCAATATTATTCGATGTTTCAACCAAGTTATCAAAATCAGCACTCATTCTATAAACGCCATTATGAGCTGTATACATTGCTCTTACAAAGTAAAATTGAGCAATTGAAGGCATTACTTTAGCAGGAGTTGCATCCATTTTTTCAAAAACAACTTCTAAATTAGGCTCCGTCGTTTTTAACTCCGTTTTGATTTCGTTTACAATTTGCTGCATGTCAAAAACAAAAGCTTCATCATACACTTCAGCAATAATTACTTTCGCTTGACTTTCACGCGGAATCGCATTACGTAAACTTCCACCTTTTATTTCAGAAATTTGTAACCCAAAATTATCAAAACCATCAAATAACAATCGGTTCATGATTTTATTGGCATTACCCAATCCTTTGTGAATATCCATTCCGGAATGCCCACCTTTCAAGCCTTTTACAGTAATCGTATATCCTACAGAACCTTCCGGAGTTTCTTCTTCATCATATTCAGCAGTAGCCGTCACATCAATTCCTCCCGCACAACCAATATCTATTTCGTCATCTTCTTCGGTATCTAGATTCAAAAGAATTTGACCTTGTAAAATACCTCCTTTTAAGTTCAACGCTCCTGTCATTCCTGTTTCCTCATCGATTGTAAACAAAGCTTCTATCGCAGGATGTGGAATATCCGTACTTTCTAAGATTGCCATGATAGCAGCAACTCCAAGACCGTTATCAGCACCAAGAGTTGTTCCGCAAGCACGAACCCAATCTCCATCCACATACATATCGATTCCTTGTGTATCAAAATCAAAAACGGTATCCGAATTTTTTTGATGCACCATATCCAAATGTCCTTGAA
This sequence comes from Flavobacterium sp. 120, assembly GCF_003633605.1. Lineage (NCBI taxonomy): Bacteria > Pseudomonadati > Bacteroidota > Flavobacteriia > Flavobacteriales > Flavobacteriaceae > Flavobacterium > Flavobacterium sp. 120. Next base: position 2,454,291 of record NZ_RBKZ01000001.1, read on the forward strand.
GTACAATTGCTTTTCGGTTTTCCATTCCAGCAGTTGCCGGTTTACGGATAATTACGTTGCGAATTTCATCTTCAAAAGTCTCTAATCCAAGGTTATTTCCGAAATTTTTCATAAACTCAATCACACGCTCTTCTTTTTTAGAAGGACGCGGTACGGCGTTTAAATCGGCAAACTTATTCCAAAGTGCTTTTGGCTCCAGATTTCTTATTTCTTGACTCATTTATTTTTGTTTGAGGTTTAACATTTACAAAGCCCAAAGTTACAAAGTTTAAATTCTTTATCGATACTAATTGATATTGTAATTATATTTACACTACTAAAATTCATGCTGTGCGAACAAAATATTTCCTTTCTTTCTTTCTTTTTGTCCAAATATTAATTTTGCAGGTGCTACCTTATTTTCCGCTACAAGTGGAACAGTTTTACAGTAATGGTTTTTATCCGGTACTTTCAAAATTCTCAAGATTAGCATTGGGAAGCATTCCATTTTCTTTGGGAGATGTAATGTATATTATTGTTATTGGTTTTGTTTTAAAATGGTTTTGGAACCAACGAAAATCTTGGAAGTTAAAATGGAAAAGCAATATATTATCCATATTAAGTTTTGTTTCGGTGTTCTATTTCTTGTTTCATTCTCTTTGGGCGTTTAATTATTACCGCCAACCGCTTTTTGAAAAAATGGAGATTAAAAAAGACTATTCAGATGCTGATTTATTGGTTTTCACCAAAAAGTTAATCGCTAAAACAAACGCTATACAAAAGCAGATTACAAAAAATGATAGTTTAAAAGTAGTGTTCCCGTACACACAAGATCAGGTTTTTAAGATGAATTTGAATGGTTACAAAAAACTAGCTGAAGAATATTCGTATTTCACTTACAACCATTTAAGCACCAAGAAATCACTTATCAGTTTGCCTTTGACCTACATGGGTTTTGGTGGTTATCTGAATCCGTTTACCAATGAAGCACAGGTTAATCATCTGGGTCCAATGTACAGTTTCCCCATGACTACCAATCATGAAATGGCGCATCAAATGGGTTTTGCCAGCGAAAGTGAATGCAACTTTATTGGTTTTTTAGCTTCCATAAAAAATGAAAATGCATACATTCAATATTCAGGCTACAGTATGGCTTTGCGTTATTGTTTGAGTAATTGGCAAGTTCGAGACGAAAAAATTTTCAAAGAACTACTCAAAACAATTCATCCCGGAATTTTGAAAAACTACAAAGAAAGTGAGTATTTTTGGAAACAGTATGACACTATAATAGACAAAGGTTTTCATGCTTTTTACGATAGATTTCTGAAAATAAACCAGCAAAAAGACGGTTTAGAAGGCTATAGTAAATTTGTAAATTTGATGGTGAATTATTATAAGGAAAAAAAGTTATGAGTTAAGAATTTTAATGCATATAACCCTTAAAAAAATTATATTTTTTCCAGTAACAAACCTGTAGCTGTAAGTCCAGGTCCAAATGCCATCGCTACAATTTTCTTACCTGATTCAATGTTTGGATCGTTTACAATTTCGTTAAAAATATGAGGAATCGTGGCCGAAGACATGTTCCCTTGACGACGTAAAATCTCATAAGACCAATTCGCTTGTTCTTTAGCCAATCCAATTGCATCTATAACATAATCAATGATTTTTGGTCCACCCGGATGTATCGCAAAATGCATATTCCCTTTTTGCTGTTCAAGATCAACATTCCCTTTTTTACAAAGTGTAGTCAAAAAAGGTTTGATATTTTTACGTATAAAAACAGGCACTCGTTTAGACAAGGTCATCAAAAAATTATATTCTCCTAAATCCCAAGACATATCCTCTAATGAATCCGGTATAATGACTTCATGAGAGGCAATAATTCGCAGTCCTTTTTTCTCAGGAAACGAATCATCATTCAGGAAAGATTCTTCATCAAATAGGGAATAACCAATAAATCCATCAGCAAAAAGAGAGCAAATCATAATATTTGAATTCGAAAATTCAGTCAGATTTAAGTGCGCCGATAATAATTCTGTATGAACTACATCAACCCTACCTTTAGTTGTACTGGCACACAGCAAACTTCTTCCTGTACGAATTGCTGGAAAAGCTCCATAACAACCCATGTGATAGGAATGTGTGACTTGTACTGTTTCCCAATCTCTTTCTATAACGGCTTCTTGAGCTACACTTGGCGAAGAATATCCGGAACAAGTGACATGTATGAGATTTTCCGGACTGGTATTTGTTTTTAAATAAAATTGATCAAAAACATATCCCATTTTCCTTTTGAACCATTCCATTCGAACCTCGATTTTTGGCCCATAAAGATTTCCGGATTTGACTTCGAAACCTGAAGGAAAATGATATCCTGAAGGCGAAGTAATTTCCATAATATGTTCAATAAAATCCTCTACTTCTTCAAAAATAATACTTTGTCTGCTATTAATGTTTTCAGAAGAAACAGCATACTTATCTACTTGATCAGATATAAGCTCAAAAGTAATAGGTTCATTATCAAAAGCTCCATTTCCAGTTACACCTGATTTTGGAAGATTTTGAAAATGATAATACAGAAATTTTGTGTACTGATTTAGCTTTTTTTGATCAATCAATTTACCCACTAAAATTGGATGAAAATTGGAAAGTATAACGCTTTTCATTAACTTTTGAATTTTAATTGAAATATAAAATTAAATCAAAAATCATCCAAAAAAATCAAATTAATAAAAATGCAATTTTTAAAAAACATAAGTAGTTGATTTACAATTACTTATAAATATTATAATTTTGTTAAAAAACTGAATACCAGATAGTTATAAGAATTACTCTACACAATCATTAATCACTGATTATCAAGTATGTAAGAATAAAAATACAACACTAAAGCTGTTGTTTTTAAAGTATAAATTTTCCTGATTTTAAAAATTAATTAAACTTCATCACTTGTAAATGTGGTGAAACTTTTCTTTTTATAAGGCCTGATAATCAAACGCCCTTCACGATCAAAACGAATGTAATTATAGACCCAATTTAAGAAAACTACAGCTTTATTTTTGAATCCAATAAGTGAAAACAAGTGTACAAACATCCACACAAACCATGCGAAAACGCCGTTGAAATGGTATTTAGGCAAATCGACTACCGCTTTATTCCTTCCTATGGTTGCCATAGAACCTTTGTCATTGTATTCAAAAGCTTCCATGGGTTTGTTTTCAATTAATTTTATTAAATTTTCACCTAATAATTCCCCTTGTTGCATTGCAGGTTGCGCCATCATGGGATGTCCTTGTGGATACATTTCAGATTCCATGGAGGCGATATCACCTACGGCAAAAATATTACTATATCCTGCGACCTGATTGTATTCATTTACCCGAATACGTTCTACTTTTTCAACCAAAGATTCTGCATCTAAACCAGCTACAAGAGCACCTTGAACACCCGCAGTCCAGATTACTGTTGCGGTTTCAAAAGATAAATCGGAATTTGTGGTTATGGTGCGTCCATCATAATTAGTGACGCGAACGTTTTTCCAAATTTTCACACCTAAACTGATTAGAAATTTTTCGGCAGCTTGAGAGGATTCTTCACTCATCGTATTTAGAATTCTGTCACCACTTTGAATCAGATTGATTTCCATTTTAGCAATATCGAGATCCGGATAATCTTTTTGTAGAATGGCTTTTTTCATTTCGGCCAAAGCGCCAGAAAGCTCTACTCCTGTTGGTCCGCCACCTACTAGTACAAAATTAATCAGGCTATTTTGTTCGGCTACATCGGTGGTTAAAACGGCTTGCTCAAAATTTTCAAGAATCAGACTTCGAATATTGAGCGATTGCGGTATGGTTTTCATGGCCATACTGTTACGTTCAATTTCTTTGTTGCCAAAATAATTAGTTTTAGAACCAGTGGCAATGACTAAATAATCATACTTTAATTCACCTATTTCAGTGATTATTTTTTGATTTTTAGTATCGATTTCTTGGACATTGGTGAGTCTAAAATAAATGTCATCGTATTCTTGAATTACTTTTCGGATTGGGTACGCTATAGAACCTGCTTCGAGCCCGCCTGTAGCAACTTGATATAATAGAGGCTGAAAAGTATGGTAATTGTGTTTGTCTAAAAGAACAACCTGTACTTTTTTATTTTTTAGCTTTTTGGCTAATGCGATTCCTGCGAAACCTCCGCCAATGATTACTATTCTGGGTAAAGTTGAATTTGGGATGTTCATATTTAAAAAAGTTTTGAATTGTTGATACTCAAAGATACAATGTTTTCTACTTTTGAATTTCATCAAATAGTATCGAAATTTTTGTTTTTTGGAAAAGGTCTTCAGAAAACTAAACGTGTAAATTAGCCCCGATAGTCCCGAAGCTTCGGGAGAAATCCTTTCTAGTCCTGAACTTGTTTCAGGATCCTGAAACAAGTTCAGGACTAGAAAGATTGTAATGTACAGCGGGACGAGTCATAATAATGGAATGAATACCGTGTGCTACAGATTACTTTGAACCTCACAATGACAAATTTGAGAAGTATTATTTTATTCCTTAATTTGTAACAAAATCTACTTTTGAATTACTAACGTATATATGAGTGATAATCTAGAACATTCTTTTGTAAAGCAGTTGCAGGAAAATCAGAATATAATCCACAAGATTTGTAGGTTGTATACTAATGGCGATGATGCTCATAAGGATTTGTTTCAGGAAATTACGATTCAGTTATGGAAGGCTTTTCCAAAATTCAGGGGCGACAGTAAATTTTCTACATGGGCCTATCGAGTCGCGCTGAATACAGCGATTACTTTGTACCGAAAAACAAAACGATCCATAAATACTATTGAATTTGAAGGGCGACAACATTTCCTGAATGATGTGGAATACGATTATGAGGAGGAAGAACAATTAAAATTAATGTATAAAGCAGTTTACCAGCTGAATGATATTGAAAAAGCGTTGATATTTATGTATCTGGAAGATAAAGATTATCAGGAAATATCAGAAACATTGGGAATTAGTGAAGTAAATGCAAGGGTGAAAATGAATAGAATTAAAGGAAAATTAAAAAAAATATTAAATCCATTAGGCGTATGAAAGAGTTGGATTTATTAAAAAAAGACTGGCAGAAGAATACTAATTCTTTTGAGCAAGTATCGGAAATCGAGATTTACAAAATGATACATAAAAAATCATCTTCGATTGTGAAGTGGATTTTGATTATTAGTATTTTGGAAGTTTTATTGTGGACCTGTTTAAGTCTATGTTTTAACAGTGATGATTATTTAATTAAAATGAAACATCCTGAGTTAATTCAATACTTTGAAGTGTTTACTTATTTTAATTATGGTGTGATACTGTTTTTTATCTATTTATTTTATAAAAATTACAAAATTATCTCGACCACCGCTTCTACAAAACAATTAATGTCTGACATTTTAAAAACCCGAAAAACGGTTCAATATTATGTTTGGTATAATCTGGGAATGTTAGTGGTTAGTTTAATTATAGGGTTTATAATTGCATTTGTCTATAATCCCGAGATGAGTGTTTTGAAAGATAAAATCGCGACCAACGGTAAGGTCATGGCAATAACAATAGGATTCTTGATACTTACAACTTTAGTATTCTTTGGAGCATTCTGGCTGTTTTACAGAGTTGTATATGGCATACTGCTTAGAAGATTGTATGCTAATTATAAAGAATTAAAAAAGATAGATTTATAAAAAAAGAGTTCGCTACGGCGAACTCTTTTTTTTATTTTAATACTCCCATTTTCGTAATCGATTCAACTCTTCCTGTTCTTTAATTTCTTCAGCAGGAATAACTTTTAGGAATGAAGGATGTTGCTCAATTGCATATTCTACTTTTTCTACAATTTCTTCAATGGTATCATTATCATAATCAATATCCAGAGGTTCTTTGATGATAAAGGACTGCAGGATTCCTTTTTTCTTCATTCGAATTCCTTTTTTGTCAAACGAACGACGGAAACCGTCAATAACGATAGGCACCACAATAGGCCTGTGTTGTTTGATAATATGAGCCGTTCCTTTACGAACCGGTTTAAACGATTTTGTTGTCCCTTGTGGGAAAGTGATTACCCAACCATCAGCTAGAGCAATTTTAATATTCTCAGTATCGTTAGGGTTAATATCTTTTTTCTCCTGGACATCAACTCCTTTAGCACGCCAAGTACGCTCTACAGAAATTGCTCCGGCATACGCCATGATTCTTGGCAATAATCCCGCCTGCATAGTTTCTTTGGCAGCAACATAATAGATATTCATTTTAGGTTGCCACAAATAGCAAACATTCTTAATCGTATCATCGCGGCCACTCAAACTTGCATTAAAAACGTGAAACATAGCAACGACATCCGCAAAATAGGTTTGGTGATTGGAAATAAAAAGTACGTTATTGTCCGGTAAATTCCTGATAATTTCCGAACCTTCAATTTGTAATTCATTAAATCCTCTATACCGTCTATGCGTCATGGCTCCAAAGATTCGGATTAGCCATTTTTTTATAAATAATATGTGCCCGAAAGGATTTCTCTTCAACAATCCCATAAAATTGTGTATTTTTTTGTGAATTTGGATTACAAACTTACGAAATTTATATTTGAAGTTGGTATTTGAACTCAACAGAACAATTTGAAAAACCCAACCAATTAATTCGCTCTTTTCTAACACAGAATATTAAAATTTACTATCCTAGAACCTCTTTCAAAACCTCTTTTAACTCACTCAACATCATTGCTGTAGCACCCCAAACAATATGTTCCTCAATTTTAAAAGCCGGAATACTGATGTTATCAGCGTAGGAAGTTGTCAAATTTGTATCTACTACAAGTGCATCGTCTAAAAAAACTGACAAAGGCAACTCGATTATATTTGCAACTTCCGAAGGTTGCGGTATAAACACCAATTCTTCTTTACTGATACCCAAAAAAGGATGTACCATAAAGTTACTTGGCGGAATATATAATTCTGTAAAAGGTTTAAGGATTTCAATTTTATCCGGATGAATTCCTACCTCTTCATGCGTTTCCCGAAGTGCCGTTTGAGCAAAATTCTCATCTTCGAATTCGTACTTACCTCCCGGAAATGCAATTTGAGCAGAATGAACTCCTTTATAGGAATTTCGGACGATTAATACCAAATGTGTCGTATCCTTTTTAGGATAAAAAAGCATCATTACTGCTGCAATTCTTGGCTTTTTATCTTCAATATTGATATTCTTTAAGCTTTCCAATCGTTCTAAAGGCGCCATTTTTACATGCGCGTCAAAAGCTGGAAGCCTTGCTTCAATTAATTTAGGAACATACTGTAAAAATTCTTGAAAATCCATAATCAAAGTCTATTTTTGCATATAAAACAGCATATAAATATAGTTTAGAAAATACAATTGCACAAGTTTTTCTATAACCAAAAAGTCATCACAAATGTACAGCAAAGAAGAAACACAAAGATTAAAACGAGAATTCTGGGTTGCTTTCGCAGAAAAATATCCTCGAAAATGGGTATTATACGATACTAAAATCAAGGATTTTTCTTTTAAATTTTATGTGGACAATAAAAAAGCTCAAGTTTTAATAGATATTGAACATCGAAGTGATGAAAAAAGAATTGCTTATTTTGAAAAACTGGAAGCGCTAAGAAATATTCTCGACGAGGATTTCATCAAAGACTTGGTTTTCGAAAAAGAATACACACTGGAAAGTGGCAAAACAATCAGTAGGATTTGGGTTGAAAAACTAGGAGTTGGGGTGAGTAATCGCAACTATTGGGATGAAATATTTGACTTCTACAATGAAAAAATGAATGCTCTGGAATTGTTTTATTCAGAGTATGATGATTTTATAAAGGATATTGTGTAACACACCTTTATAAAAACATTTATTTTCTTACAAATGTCAGTATTTTTTTTATATTTGATAAACTCCTATCCTAAATGAAAAAAATATTTTTTGCCATACTTATCGGCTATTTTTCGAAAACGTATTCTCAAACTGACTACTCCATTGTATACGATAATGATGCAATAATAAATAAAGGCATTACACTTTACGATACAGAAAAATACAATGAGGCAATAATTGAATTTGATAAAATCATGTCAATTGATCCTAAATTTCTCAATGCACAATATGAAAAAATATTATCTCTTTCTGCTTTAGAAAAAAAAGAGGAATTAAAAGTACTTTTAGAAGATCTGTACAAAAAGGATAAAATGCATGAACTTCCTTCACTTTACACCCTTTACGGAAGCTTCTTGAGCGATGAAAAAGAATACGAAAAATCAGAAAAAATCTTTGAAGAAGGAGAAAAATACCTTTCAAATTCTTCTAATTTTCTATACAATTTTGCGCTTTTATATCTTAGAAAAGAGGAAAATCAAAAATGCGTCAATCTTTTAAAACGTGTCATAACAAATGATCCAAATCATGCTTCTTCACATTATCTATTAGGATTAATTGCATTTGATAACGGAAAAATAACAGAAGGTACATTAGCTTTAATGAGTTATTTAATTATTGCTCCTAATGGGCGTAATGCAGAAAAAGCAATATTAAAATTGAATGCTAAATTTGGTGAAAATTATTTAGCAGATAACAAATTAGTTTTTTCTAAATCAGGTGATAATTTTGAAGAAATAGAAACTATTCTTAGAAATCAATTGCCTTTAAAAAGCGCTTATAAAATAAAATCAAAAATTGATGATGTTGTTATTCGTCAAGTACAAGCTGTCGCAGAATATACCTTAGAACATAAAATGGGAGACGGTTTTTTTGAAACGACTTACATTCCTTGGGTCAAAAATCTCATACAGCGAAATCAATTTGAAGGATTTTCATATTACATGCTCCTTTCAATGGAAAGTAAATTAGGAAAAAAACTTAGCGAGCAAAAGAAAAAGATAAACACTTTTAATGAAGATTATGTGTTGAAAGAATTTTGGTCTTTTTATGCAAAAAGAACCCTGAATCTTTTTGGAAATTCTCAAGAAGTTATTGTCAGTTTAAAAAACAACAAACCATACCTTATTGGTTCGCAAATAAACGGTAAAAAAGAAGGAAAATATAAATACCTGAATGAAGATGGTAATCTAAATGGGGATCTGAATTTTCAAAATGATGCTTTGGAGGGAATACAAAAATATTATGACGAAAAAGGAAATCTGACGGAAGAAAAATCTTTTTCTAATAATAAACTAAACGGAACAAGGACTACCTATTTCTCTAATAGTTCAGTTAATTTAATTGAAAATTACAAAGACGATTTATTGGAAGGAATTAGCACATCGTATTACCCAAATGGTGGAAAACAATGTGAAATTAATTTCACAAATGGTGAGCGGGACGGAAAATTTATTTGTCTGTATGAAAACGGAACACAAAAATCAAATATGCTGTACTCAAAAGGCAAATTGAACGGTGCCGTTTTGAACTATAATGAATTAGGCGATTTAATTGATAGTTCTAATTACATAAGCGATCAAATCGAAGGAGATTATTTTGAATATTACGATGGAAAAACGATTAAAACACAATCTTCATATAGCGATGGAAAAAATAAAAATTCCTATAAAAGTTTTTACAGTAATAGCATTTTAGAAAAAGAAAACACTTTTGAAAACGGGAAAATAAAAACTGCAACTGATTTTTTTGCAAATGGAAAAAAATCGACCGAATCGTTATACAATGAGAATGAAGAACTGGAATCCTACAGTTATTTCGACACCGATAACAATAAATATTTTGAGGAAAAATATAAATCTGGAGAATTAAAATCCGGACTTCAATTTTCTGAAAGCAATCTAAAACCTGTAGCAATCAATTTAACTAAAAACACCTTTGAACTAAACAATTTCAAAGGGGTATTATTAGTTTCCGGAACATTCGAAAAAGGTAAAAAAGCTAATGAATGGAACCATAATTACGAATCAGGGGTATTGAGATTAAAAGAATTTTACAGTAACGGAAAACGAAATGGACTTAGTACTGATTACTACAAAAACAGCTTGTTAAACAGTATTAAAAACTACACTAATGATACTATTAATGGAACATATGAAGTGTATGAAGAAGGATTATTAGATCAAACTTTTAACTATGTCAAAGGATATCAGAATGGTCCGTCCAAGACCTTTTATGCGGACGGAAGAATAAAAACAGAAGGATATTTTACAGATGGTAATTTGAATTTTGAAAAAAGGACATATTGGCAAAATGGTTCTGTAGCCAAAAAAGAAAATTACATCAATAATTACAAATCGTCGCTTCTTAGCTATAACACAAAGGGAGAATTAGAAAATGATTTCAATTACAAAAACAAAACAGGAAAATTCACCTTTAGCTATAATAATGGGACAATTATAGAAGTTTGTAATATGGTAAACGGAAAATTAAATGGGAAGTATACAATCAAAGACAAGCTCAATATGCCAATTGCTGAATACGAATATGCAAATGACTTATTAAACAATACTTACAAAACCTACAATCCGCTTGGAACTATACATTCAGAAAGAATTTACTATTGCGGAAAAATTAATGGGACATATAAACAAAATGACTTGGTAGGCAATATACGATTAAGTGACGAGAATACATTTGGTGAAGAAAACGGAAAGACTACCCGTTATTATCATACAAAATCAAAAATGACAGAATACAATATAATAAATGGAGTTGTCGAAGGTGAACAAGTATATTACAATCAAAAAGGGGATGCTATTTTAATTTTGGGATATAATAGCAATAACCTTTCATATTATATTCGTAAAAGTAAAACAGGTGCGTTGGATGAAAAGATAGAAGTTATTGGAGAAACTGCTGAAATTATTTCTTTGTATCCAAATGGAAAAACAGCCATTCAAATGCAGTTTGTAAAAGGGAGTTTAGAAGGGGAATTTATCATTAACAACAACGAAGGGAAACCAGAATTTGAATGTGCTTATACGACTAATTTATTGAATGGAGAACGAATAGAATATTATGCAAATGGCGCTATTTATAAAAAAGAACATTTCATCAAAAACAACTATGAAGGTTCTCAAGAATACTTCAAAGAAGACAAAAAACCATGGCTGACTGCAATGTATAAAAATGATGAATTACACGGAAACACTTTAATTTACAATGATGGAAAGTTAGTACTAACAAAAAAATATGATTCAGATGAATTGGTTGAAATTATTAAATAAAACTTTTTTTTGCATGGGGCTTTATAGTTTTTGTCTTTTCACTACCAATGCACAAAATACACTACAAGAATATAAAAACATCTACCCTAATTATAATGAACTCGTTGTAAATGATGTTCAAAATTACAACATAACTATTGAAGATAAAAAGCTAAAAATCATTCAGGATAATCATTATGAATCTATCATTTTAACAGAGAATGGGATACAAAATAATAAAGAATCTTTTTCCTATTCAGAATTAATAAAATTAAAAAGTTATGATGCCTATTCTATTATCAATGAAAACGGAAAAGAAAGAAAAATTAAAGTTACTCAAACTACTGAAAAACAAGCTCAAGAAAGTTCCGTTTTTTATAATGATGTAAAGGAACGGGTACTTACCTTCCCAAATCTAGAAGCAGGATCTAAAAAAGTTTACGATTATCAAACAGAATTTATGGATCCCTATCTTTTACACAAATTTATTTTTGGCAACAATATCCCCATCCAAAATTCCAGTTTAGAAATTAAAACGGATAAAGAAATTACTATTGGCTACAAAATTTTCAATGATCCTAACAACAATATTATTTTTTCAAAAACAGAAAAAAAAGGAAAATGGATTTATAAATGGACTTTGAAAAATATAACACCGTTAAAATTTGAAAATAATTCTCCTGGGTTCTTATACATTGTACCCCATATCAATATCTACATCAAAGACTATATAATAGACAACAAAGTAATTGAAGTATTAGGCAATGAAAACAAATTATTTGAGTATTACAAAGGTTTTGTGAAAAATTTGAACCAAAAAGAAAATGTTGATTTAAAAGCTTTGTCATTAGACCTCACAAAAAACCATATAAATGATGCTGACAAAATTAAAAGCATTTTTTATTGGGTAAAAAACAACATTAAATACATTGCTTTTGAGAACGGTTACGAAGGTTTTATCCCTCGAGAAGCTAATTTTGTTTTCGAAAGAAAATTTGGAGACTGTAAGGACATGGCGAGTATCATATCCAGTATGGCAAAATATGCTAACATTAAAAATGTGAATCTTGCATGGATTGGCACAAGAACAATTCCATATTCCTATGCAGAAATACCAACACCATCAGTAGACAATCATATGATAGCTATTTTTAAGGATGGCGAAGATTATTTGTTTTTAGACGCAACAGACAAAGAAACCCGATATGGTATTCCTACGGCTTTTATCCAAGGAAAAGAAGCTATGCTTAATGAAAACGGAAGTTATAAAATTATATCTGTACCTGTTGTTGCTGCCGAAAAAAATGAAATCAAAGAAGTGGTCAAATTGGCTATTGAAAAAAATAAACTAATAGGTTCCGGAAAATTAGAACTTCAAGGATATAACCGAAGCCATACGTTGTCCAGAATAGGTGATGCATCAAATAAAACCCGCTTTGAAATGATTAAAGAGATGGTTTTAAAAGGTAATAATAAATTCAACCTAAAAGAATATTCCGAAGAAAACCAAGAAGAAAGAGATAAACCCTATGTAATCAACTTCAATTTTGATTTAGATAATTATATTGTAAAAGTTGATAAAGAAATATACATTAATCTTTTTTTAGATAAGATTTATGACAAAATGATTATTGAGAAAGGTCGTATTTCAAAATATGAATTTGAATTTCTAACGTATTTCAATACGAGATATGAATTAGAAATCCCTCAAAATTGCAGTATAAAATACCTTCCAAAAAACTTCACTTTAGATAATGAACTTTTAAAGGCAGACTTTATCTATGAAATAAAAAACAACACATTATTGTTAAACATTCAACTGAAACAAAAGAAAATCCTACTTGAAAACACTGATTTCCAGCTTTGGAATGAAACCATCAAAAAACTAAAAAACAACTATACCGAAACTTTAATTTTATTAGAAAAATAATGAAACAAAACATCCTAAAAAGAATTTTTATTTTTGCAACAATACTAAATTGTAGCATGTTTTATGCCCAAGAACATGAATACACTTTCAAAAACTATGATTGGAATGAAAAAGCAGGTATTGAAATCCCAGAACAGTACAAAAATGAAAAAGAGGTAATTCTGGATCGTATTATGAAGATTGAAATAGCGGTAGCGGGCAAAAATGTCAAACAATATCGCTTATTACATGAAAAAATATTCATTAATTCTGATGATGCGATAGAACGAAATAATAAAATTTACATTCCGTTTGGCAAAAATGAAAATGTCATTGCCAATAAAGCGAGAGTTATCCTGAAAAATGGCAAAATTATTACTTTAGACAAGAACGACATAAAAGAAGAAAATGATGAAGAGAAAGGAGTTAAATACAACTACTTTGCCATTAACGGGCTAGAAAAAGGAGCAGTTATAGAAAAGTTTTATTTATTAGAGGAGACACCTGACCTAAATGGGAAAACTTACAAAATGCAAGACCAATATCCAATAGCAAACTTGAATTTTGAATTAATTTATCCAGAACATTTAATTTTCAAAACAAAAAATTATAATGGATTAGCTGAACCAATAATAGACAGCAAAAAATTTGAAAAAAAATCGGTACTTAGTATTTCTGAAAAAAATATAATTGCCTTAAATGACGATGAACAATATTCTAATTGGGATGTTAAGTTAAAATTATTCCGTTACAAACTAGATGGGAACACTTATAGCGGAGCAAATAATTTATATAATTTTAAAGAATTTGCAACCAATTTACACGAAAGACTGAATCCTACATTGGATAAAAAAGAAATAAAAGCGATTGATGATTTTTGCAAAAGTATTGCCAAATCAAACGATCTACAAGAACAGATTTGGAATATTGAAAACAAAATCAAAAAAACAATTGCTTATGGTAAATATATAGACCAAAAAACAACCCTATCTGATGTAATTGCATCTAAACAAGCAAGCGAAATTGATATTCTAAAACTTTACTTAGCAGTTTTTAAAAATTTTAAGATAGAAAATAACGTTGTTTTTACTTCTAACAGATATAAAATTCCATTTGATAAAGATTTTGAGAGTTATGAAAACCTGAGTGACCTTTTAATTTATTTCCCAACAATCAAAAAGTATTTAACTCCAACAGAAATTGAATATCGTATTCCTCTTATTCCTGTAAGACTAGCCAATAACAATGGTTTATTTCTAAAAGAAAAAATATTTTCGGGAGTACCTATGGGAATTAGTGAAATCGGTTTTATCGAAATTCCAGGTACAGAAATCACCCATGATTTTATGGACATAACCATTGATTTCACTAAAGACATAGAGAATCCTAGTGTAAACAGTCGTATTGCTTTTGGCGGATATGCTGGTTTAAATTTTCAACCTATTAAAGATTTTGCTTCAGCAGAACAATACAAAACGATGTTGAAAAGCGTAGCTGAAAACTACACTGTAGAAACCGAATATCAAACCTTGACGACTGAAAATGACGGAACCGATTTTGTAGGAAAAAAACCTTTTATAATGAATGTAACTTTCGAAGGAAAAGACCTTATCCAAAAAGCAGGTGAAAATTATTTATTCTCTGTGGGACAAACCATTGGAAGACAAATGGAATTTTACCAGGAAAACAAAAGGGTATTACCTGTAGAAATTGATTATCCTCATTATTATACTAGAACAATTAAGATTATACTCCCTAAAGGAGCGTCAGTCAAAAATCTAGATAAATTCGCTATGGATTTCAAAACTGATATAAATGGAAAAACAGAAGCTGCTTTCAACAGTAAATTCATTAAAGAAAATGAAGAAATAACAGTTGAAAACACAGAATTTTATAATATAATAAATTATCCTTTATCTACTTTTGAATCTTATAAAGCAGTAATTAATGCCGCTGCAGATTTCAATAAAATTGTTCTAATTGTGACTAAATAAAAAATAGAAGCCCAACAATTCGTTGGGCTTCTATTTTTATTAAACTATAGACTTA
This sequence comes from Flavobacterium sp. 120, assembly GCF_003633605.1. Taxonomy (NCBI): domain Bacteria; kingdom Pseudomonadati; phylum Bacteroidota; class Flavobacteriia; order Flavobacteriales; family Flavobacteriaceae; genus Flavobacterium; species Flavobacterium sp. 120. The sequence continues at coordinate 2,469,426 of NZ_RBKZ01000001.1, forward strand.
AGAAAAATATAAATCACAATTCATCACATATTGAAAATATTATACACAATAATCCGATCTTCATAATTGATATACAATTGCTTCCTATTATCCTGTTTTTTTCTGGTGATGATAGAAACGGTACAATCTAATCCTTCATTATCCTTACAGGTAAAAGAGTAAACAATATCAGTATCATTCTCTTCAATAGGTTGATAATCTATGATTTCAAATAATTGAATGATTTGAGAATAGACTACTATTCTATTTTTATCGGTATCCAATGTGACTAAAATATTGACTAAATCTAGATCAGACCACTTCCCCCATTTTCCTTTTTCTGTTTTTTCTAAAACGCTAAAACCCGAAGTTTTAAACTTATAATTTTGACCAAAAGAATGCTGTAATCCCATTACTAAAAAAAGCAATACTATATATATTTTTGTCTTTGTCATTCCTAATAAATTAAAAATCAAAATTAACTATTTCTTTTCTGGCTGTTTCAAAATCGGCTATCATTTCCTGAATGATTGTTGCGGCTGGTTTTATATCGTGAATCAATCCTGCTATTTGTCCAATCTCTAATTCTCCTTCGATTAAATCGCCTTCAAACATACCACGTTTTGCTCTTGCTCTTCCCAGCAAATCTATTAATTCTTCTTTGGTTGGACATTTTTCATACAATTCCTGAACATCCTGATAAAATTTATTTTTAATCAATCGAACAGGAGCGAGTTCTTTCAAAGTCAGTTGTGTATCGCCCTCTTTAAGATTTATAATCGTTTCCTTAAAATTATCATGTGCCGATGATTCTAATGATGCTGCAAATCTACTTCCTACCTGAACTCCATCTGCTCCCAGTACCATAGTTGCTAGCATACCACGACCGGTTGCAATACCACCAGCGGCAATTAAAGGGATAGTAATTTTTTCTTTCACCATAGGAATCAGCGTAAGCGTAGTAGTTTCTTCTCTACCATTATGTCCGCCGGCTTCGAAACCTTCGGCAACAACTGCGTCAACACCTGCGTCTTGTGCTTTTAATGCAAAAACAGAACTACTGACTACATGAACAACAGTTATGCCATTTTCTTTCAAATAAGAAGTCCACGTTTTTGGATTCCCAGCCGAAGTAAAAACAATTTTCACACCCTCATCAACGATGATTTTCATGATTTCTTCGATATTGGGATACAACATCGGGACGTTTACTCCAAAAGGTTTTGAAGTGGTCTTTTTACATTTTTGAATGTGCTCCCGTAAAACTTCAGGGTACATCGAACCTGCTCCAATCAATCCTAAACCTCCGGCATTACTCACTGCACTTGCTAATTTATAACCACTATTCCAAATCATTCCTCCTTGAATAATTGGATATTTAATTTTAAAAAGTTCTGTGATTTTATTCATGTACTATTGCTGCTATAATTTTTTAATTATTTTTCCCGTTTTAGAAAAACCATCTGATTCCATTTTATAAAGATACACTCCTTCATTCAGAGATTTCAATGAAATAATAGATGCCTGTGGCGTTATTTCTTGTTCTAAAACTTTTTGTCCTAAAATGGAATAAATAAATACTGTACCCATATCAAATTTTGCAGGTAAAGAAACTGAAACGGTATCACTTGCTGGATTGGGATAAAGAATAAAATCATCTTTAGAAAAGGATTCTAAAGCCAACTGGTTATTCAAGGCCAATGCAAAATCAGGAATTCCAAATCCATATTGATTATTGGGAGTGGAAAATTTATCTGCTGATTTTAATACTAATTCTCTAATTTCCCGATTTGTTTTTTGGGGAAATGCCTGCCATAAACAAGCAATCATTCCTGCCATTATAGGACTTGAAAAAGATGTTCCATTAGCAGTCACTATATTTCCCGCAGCATCTGACACTATTGCCGCTTGACCTTGTGCCATGACTTCCGGTTTTATTCTTCCGTCAAATGAAGGTCCTACTGAACTGAACGAAGTTAATACTTCTGAAGAATTTACTGCACCAACAGCAATTACCGAAGCTGCATCTGCAGGAACAGCAATATGTGGGTCTGATGTACCACCTGAATTACCGGCCGATGTCACTATAATCATACCTCTGCTAAATGCAATTTCAGCCCCACGGGATATGAATGCAGTTGTACCATTTATTTCACTATATGTATGACTATACGCATCATTATCGTAATCAAAATACCCCAAAGAAGTATTGATAATATCCACTCCTAAACTATCGGCTGTTTCTGCTGCTTCGACCCAAAGCGATTCTTCAACAGGATTTTCTGAGGTATCATCTTCGGTGATGAATAAATAATAAGATGCATCTGGTGCTGTTCCCACTAACGAATTTTCTTTGTAACCACCCATTGAAGAAAGTACTGAAGTTCCGTGTGAAACTCCAGTATAAAAATCAGGATTTCTTAATACAAAATTATAACCACCTAAAATCTGGTTATTTGTTCTTAATCTTTGAAAAGGCTGAACGGTATTCACTCCCGGAAATCCAGCATCCAAAACCGCTATTATTTTTCCGGAACCTGTATAATTTTGTTGGTGCAACTGATGCCCGTTAAGCATCTGGATTTGATTCGATGAAGAACCATAAGCATAGTCAATTTTGGTTTTCTTAGTTTTATTTACCCTCTTTATTTTTGACAGCTTCGCTATTTTTGCAGTTTGATTCAGTGTTTTATTTGCAAAATCAACTTTACTGACAAAAGAAAGCATTGCCAATCCATTTATATTTGATTGTGATCCACGAACATGGACCGCGTTCATCCATTTGGACTTTGCCATGACAGTAATTCCCGTTGCTGATTTTACTTGATCAATAAAGGATTCCTCAACTGGAATATCTTTAAAGTCTAAAGCAATATTTTGATTGGTTCTTCTATCTAATGCTCTTTGGGTTAGCATTTCCAAAGGTGTATCTAAATAAAATTGGGAATTGGGTTTTGCATTAAAATATACCCAAGCATCTTGTTGGGAAAAAGCAGCTGAAGTAATCAGTAAAAAAAGAAATATGTAGGTTTTTTTCATAGTAACTTTATTTTTTTTAGTCCTAAAAACTTCAACTATCGCTAGGATTGAATCATTATTATTGATTTTCAGGATGTTTTAATCCCAGAAAAACATTTGTTTTTAGACCTTTTTATAAATAAAGTACTAAACTAAGAAATTACTCCCGAACCAACTAATTCTTCCCCTAAATACCAGGCCACAAATTGCCCTTCTGTTATTGCAGATTGTGGTTCGTCAAAAGCAACGTACATTCCGTTTTCAAATTGATGCAAGGTAGCACTCTGCAAAGGTTGTCTGTATCGGATTCTAGCCATTACTTCCATGGTTTCTCCATTGGCCAAAGCCAAATCTTCACGAATCCAATGTACTTCGGTTTTTTCTATAAATAAGGCGCTCTTGAATAATCCAGGATGTTGGCTGGTCAATCCAGTATAAATAGTATTGGTTTCCACATTAGTGGCAATAATAAACAACGGATCAGTTGTTCCTCCAACATTCAGTCCTTTTCGTTGTCCAATGGTAAAATAATGAGCACCTTGATGTTTCCCCACTATTTTCCCCATATCTGGAGTGTACGGAATTTTTCTAGCATCAGACATCAAACTATCTTCCAAAGCTAATTCGCCGTCTTTTTCAAAACTGTAAACAGGATCGTTTTTATCAATTTGAATTATTACTCCATCTTTTGGTTGCAATTTTTGCTGTAAAAACTCCGGCAAACGTACTTTTCCAATAAAGCATAATCCTTGTGAATCTTTCTTTTCGGCAGTAATCAAATCCATTTGAGCCGCTATTTCACGAACTTCCGGTTTTGTCAATTCGCCAATAGGAAATAATGATTTTGCCAATTGCTCTTGAGATAATTGACACAGAAAATACGATTGATCTTTATTAGTATCAGCACCGGCTTTCAGTTGATAAACCGTTTTTCCGTTTACTTCGATTTCACTTTTTTGGCAGTAATGTCCAGTAGCCACATAATCGGCACCAAGACTTAAAGCAATTTTCATGAAAACATCAAATTTTATTTCGCGGTTACAAAGTACATCAGGATTTGGAGTACGCCCTTTTTCATATTCGTTGAACATATAGTCCACGATTTTCTCTTTGTATTCTTCACTCAAATCAACTGTTTGGAAAGGAATTCCTAACTTTTCAGCAACTAATAAAGCATCATTACTGTCTTCAAGCCACGGACATTCATTAGAAATAGTAACCGAATCATCATGCCAATTTTTCATAAAAAGACCTATGACTTCATACCCTTGTTGTTGCAATAAATAAGCAGCAACACTTGAATCTACACCTCCAGAAAGTCCTACAACAACACGCTTCATCTTCAAAAAATTATAATTTTACAAGGATGCAAAGTTACAAAAGATTTACAACAGTATTTGTTAACTATAAAGTTAATTATTTTTGGATTTTGTTGCATTCTCCGGAAAACTCATATTCGTTTCTTTTACTAATTTCCCTTTTTCAAAAAACTGCCAAATTCCGGATTTTTTACCATTTACGAACTGCCCTTTAGAAACTACATTGCCATTTGTATCGCTAAAAATTGCTAAACCACTATAGATGTTATTCTTAAAAATTGACTCTTCCAATACAATTCCTTTTTCAGTATATTTTTTATAAAAACCGTTTTTCAAATTGTTTTTATAACTGATTTCTTCTGCTATCTTTCCACTGATATAAAAAACCGTACGCAACCCTTCCAACTTTCCATTTACGTAATTTTCTGTAGTCATAATATTTTTTGAAGCTTGATGGTAGTACTTCCATTGTCCTTCAAATAATTTATTGACCACTTTACCTTCGCTTACTTTATTCTTATTCTGGTCATAGAAAATGGTATACGCTGAATTATCTTTTGCATTAAATTCCCTTGTGGCTATTATGGATTTAGCTTTGGTATCATCGTAAAAATTAAAAACTCCAATTTCTTTTCCGTGATCAAAAGTCCCTTCATATCTGGGTCTTTTTGATTCCTCATAAAACCCTTTCCATACTCCGTGTTTTTTCCCTTTTTCATCTAGCTTATTGAAATCTGTTTGTGCATAAAAAGAGAACACATTCAAAAACATTAAAACTAACAGTCCTTTTTTACAAAATGTCTTCATAATTACTTTTTTATAATAACGAATTTGGATCGCTTAAATTATATATAAATAAAAAAATCCCGAAATATATCGAGATTTTTTTATTTATTACTTTTTCTTTTGTTGTGCTTTTTGAGCTTCGGCTTGTTCCATAACTTCTTGTAATTTTTTCTGGAATTTACCTTGTTTTTTGGGCTCTTTCAATTTGTTTTCTTGAATTTGAGCATGAATCTTATCACTATCGATAAAGTATCTTTTGATGACAATCATAATCCCAATAGTAATTAGATTCGAAATAAAGTTATACAAACTCAATCCCGCACCATAACTGTTGAAGAAAAATAACATCATGATTGGCGATACATAAATCATGATTTTCATCATTTTCGCCATATCCGGCATTCCTTCTTGTTGTGGAGCCGCCATTTGTTGGTCACCAGAAGTCATTTTCATATAGAAGAAAATAGCAATCGAGGCAAGCACTGGAAACAAACTGATGTGATTTCCGTAAAAAGGAATATAGAAAGGCAAACGTATTATTTCATCAAAAGAAGATAAATCATCTGCCCAAAGGAAGCTCTTTTGTCTTAACTCAAAAGCTGATGGAAAAAACTGAAACGAAGCATACATAAAAGGAAGCTGAATCAAGGCTGGAATACATCCTGCCATAGGATTTACTCCTGCTTTATTGTACAATTTCATAGTTTCCTGTTGTTTCTTCATTGGGTCTTTTTTGAATTTTTCTCCCAATTCAGTAATCTCAGGTCGCAATACTTTCATCTTGGCTTGTGACAAGAAAGATTTGAATGTAATAGGCGACATTGCTAATTTTATAATTATTGTAAAAATAATAATAGCAATTCCGTAAGCTATATAAGTACTTAAAAATCCGAATAATGGAATAAAAATAATTTTATTGATCCATCCGAAAATTCCCCAACCTAATGAGATGATTTTTTCTAAATTTTTATCATAATGACTTAAAGTCTTGTAATCTGTTGGACCAAAGTACCAACTCATTTTATGATCTAATTCTCCATTTTCAAAAGCTAATGGGATATTTGCTTTAAATTGTTTCGTAAAAGTGGTATCGATTTTATCATCTTTTACCAAATTATCAGACTTCACTTTAGCAGTTTCGAAAGGAGTTTTTGACAATAGTATCGTTGAGAAAAAGTGCTGTTTGAAAGCTACAAAAGTTGCTTTTTCAAGATCTGATTCTTCTGATTGACCTAAACCTGCGTAATCAACTTTTCCTTCTTTATGCTCAAAATAAATTTCAGTATAACGGTTTTCGTAAGATACACTTTTCTCATTTCTAAAGGTTTTCAAGTTCCATTCTAAATCCAACGGTTTAGCTGTATTTAAAACTTTGTTCAATCCTTGAGAACGAATATCAAAACCAATCATGTAATCGTTTGGTTTTAATATGTATTTGTATTCCAAGAATTCATTAGCTCCCGCTTTTAATTTCATGGACAACACTTGATCTGCTCCAACTTTTGTCAAAGTAGGCTCAAAATACAAGTCTTTAGAATTTAAAGTACGGTTATCGCTGGTTAGCAATTGTACATTTAAATTAGCATTATTGTCTTTTATCAATTCAACTAATTGCCCGGAACCTTTCTTGAATTTTTCAAACTTTTTCAAAGTGGCTTCAACAATATATCCACCTTTATTGGCAATTTTTAATTTAACCAATTCGTTTTCAATAGTTGTAAAACCAGCTGTAGCTGAAGGAAGCGTAGCAGAATAAGCAAAATTCCCTAATGTTTTTTGCAATTGGGCCAATTGTGTAGAATCTCCGGTTGCTGCAACGGCAATAGTAGCTTTTGCAACAGTTTTCGCCTCTAATTCTTTGGCTTTAGCCTGCTTAATTGCAAGCTCTTTTTGGGCTTTCTCAGCTGCAACCACTTTAGGATCTGGCTGATTTTGGTACATAATCCAAACCAAAATACCAAAAATTAATGCAAAACCTATAATCGAATTGATATCAAATTTTTTTTGTTCCATTATAATTAAAAAAAGTTTAAAAGTTTAAAGTGTACCGTTTATTGGAACCAAATCATTTCCAGTTATTTTTTCTTTGCCTGAACCGCTGCTGCTACAAAATTCACAAAAATAGGATGCGGATTCGCTACCGTACTTTTGTATTCCGGATGGTATTGTACCCCAATGAAAAATGGATGATTTTCTATTTCTATAATCTCAACCAATCCTGTATCTGGATTCACACCCGAAGCTATTAATCCTGCATTTTGCAATTGCGCTACATAATTACTGTTGTACTCATAACGGTGACGGTGACGTTCCGAAATAGTCTCTTTTCCGTAAATTTTATATGCCAATGAATCTTGTTTGATATCACATTTCCATGCACCAAGACGCATTGTTCCTCCCTTATCAGTAATCGTTTTTTGCTCTTCCATAAGGTTTACAACCGGATGGGAAGTATGCTCGTTCATTTCAGTAGAATTTGCATCAGCATATCCTACAATATTTCTTGAATATTCGATAATTGCCATCTGCATCCCCAAACAAATTCCGAAAAACGGTACTTTATTTTCACGGGCATAACGAACTGCTTCGATTTTTCCTTCAATTCCTCTTTCTCCAAAACCAGGAGCAACAAGAATTCCGTCTAACCCGGCTAATTTCTCGTTTATGTTTGTTGCGTCAATGTGTTCTGAATGAATAGAAATCACATTTACTTTGGTTTCATTTGCTGCACCTGAGTGAATGAATGCTTCCAAAATAGATTTGTAACAATCTTGCATTTCAACATATTTACCAATCAAACCAATGTTTACAACATGCTTTGGATGCTTCAATCTGCGTAAAAAAGTATTCCAGTTTTTCAAATCCGGAGCCGCTTTTTTAGGTAAATCTAGTTTCTTTAATGCAACTACATCAAGTCCTTCTTCCAGCATTAAATTTGGTACTTCATAAATAGTTGAAGCATCAATAGACTGAATAACAGCTTCTCTTTTTACATTACAGAATAAGGCCAATTTATTTCTTAGTTCTTCAGAAATTTCATGCTCTGTTCTACAAACTAAAATGTCCGCTTTAATACCGCTTTCCATCAAAGTTTTAACGGAATGTTGTGTTGGTTTTGTTTTCAATTCTCCTGCGGCAGCCAAATAAGGCACCAAAGTAAGATGAATCACAATTCCGTTGTGTTCTCCTAATTCCCAAACCAATTGACGAACGGATTCTATGTAAGGCAAAGACTCAATATCTCCTACTGTTCCACCAATCTCCGTAATTACAATATCATAATCACCTGATTTACCAAGCAATTGCATTCTATCTTTAATTTCATTGGTAATATGAGGTACTACTTGTACCGTTTTACCAAGAAATTCTCCTCTTCTTTCTTTTTCAATCACCGAAAGATAAATTCTTCCAGTAGTAACATTATTCGCCTGAGAAGTAGGAACATTCAAGAAACGCTCGTAATGTCCTAAATCTAAATCTGTTTCTGCGCCATCATCAGTAACATAACATTCCCCATGTTCATAAGGATTTAATGTTCCTGGATCTACATTAATATAAGGGTCAAACTTTTGGATAGTTGTACGATACCCTCTGGCTTGTAACAATTTTGCCAAAGATGCTGCTATGATTCCTTTCCCCAGAGAAGAAGTCACACCGCCAGTGACAAAAATATATTTCGTTTGATTCATTCTGTTGTTGTTTGTGTTGTAGTTGTGTAAAAAACTTGGCAAAAATACAATTATAAATTGAGAAAAAGCTAATTTGAAAATGAGATAATTTGGAAATTTAAGAATTGGTAAACGTTCTAATTTAAAATTCAGAACATTATTGAATTCATAAATTAAAGTGGTTTCGGGTATCTTTTTTTAATATTTCGTATCAATTCCTCTAATCCGTTCAATTTTAGCTCATAAATCAGTTGAAGCTGCTGCCCTAACTCGCCTTTCGGAAATCCTTTATTGCTGTACCAAACCACATAATATTCAGGCAAGTCAATAAGATACTTTCCTTCGTATTTACCAAAAGGCATTTTAGTATGAGCAAGTTTGATGAGTTGTTTTTGATTTTGATCCATTTTTTTAATAAAAAAGAAGCAAGAGATAAGAAATAAGAAGTATAATACTTCTTGTTTCTTATCTCTTGCTCCTCAAATCTCTTTATTTCCAGTTAAAAATAATACGCTTTTCGATTTCACTATTTAAACTCAAAAAAACAGGACAAGTCATGGCGACTCTTTCCAGAATGGTTTTATTCTTTTGATCCGCTTCTCCATACATTTCAAATGTAATTTCGATTGCACCAATGCGTCTTGGTTCGGCATTCATGATTTTAGTAACTTCAGCAGTGGAGCCTTTCAAATCAACTTCTAAATCACGTGCTTTTATTCCCATAACTGTCATCATACAACTTGCCAAAGCATTGGCTACGGTATCCGTTGGAGAAAAAGCCTCGCCTTTCCCATTATTGTCTACTGGAGCATCTGAAATAATTTCATTTCCTGATTGCAAATGAATGGAAGAGGTTCTTAAATCCCCTAAATATGTCACTTTTGATGTCATTAGTTTGCTTGTTTTATAGTTAAATCAGTGTCATAATATAAGATATACACTCCTTTATTAATATAGCCACCATCTTCTTTTTTGTAAAATTCGAACTTATTATCAACTTGCTCCGTAGCTGTAGTTTCTATCGTTTCTTGATATTTCTTGTCTTGTGACAATCGCATCATGGTATCAAAAGTAATATCAAAACCTCGAGTTGCAAATGCACTAGGATAAATTTTGTTTTTCTTTTTAAATTCTTTTTCGAAAACTAAAGCTTCAGGAGATTCGTTTTCACGAGTAACAGAAGGATACATTAATTTCAATTTTGTTAAATTCACAAAACTAATCTCATCAGTATCTAATGTTTCATTTGGTTCCAAAATAACCAATTGCACTTTATAAGCAGCCATAGCACCTAACATAGTCGCCATTGTTGATTTAATCATTCCGGTGTTTCCAGTTTCCATCACCACATAGTTTATTCTGTCTTTTACAAATAAACTTTTCAAATTTTCAGCAGATACACCACCATTTGCAGTAAGCGTTGAAAATTTTACATCTTTATGATTCTCTTTAATATACTGTATAACCGATTCTTTTTTCTTATCCACTACCGCTATAATATTCCCATTTTTTGCTCTCATGAAATCGAACATCGCATTTTTAACTGCTGTGGCAGTAGGAATGGTTTGAAGCATATTGCTAAACGAATTACCTGTATCTTTTGATAAAGGAGAAATCACCGGCACTTGATTTGCATTTAATAGTTCAGCTGTTTTCTCCACATTATTTTGATAGAAAGGTCCAATGATAGCATCTGAATTTTCCAGATTATTTTCTTTGATTATTCCAGCAACATTAGAGGTATTTTTAGTTTCTTGAGAATCAAAAACACTCACATCTATAGCAAGTCCTAGTTGTTTAGCCGAATCAATCGCCACCAAAGCTCCTGCATAAAAATCTAAAGTCATGTTCAAGAATTTGTCTTTTTTCAAGCGCATTGCAGTCGAATTGACCGTATCGCCTTCAATTTTTGAAATATTGAAAGGTAAAAGCAACACTAATTTCTTTCTACCGTTACTTTTCTTTGAGATTACAGCGTATTCTTTTTTAGTTTCTTGTGGGATACTAATCGTTGCCGGAAATTTCAAAATCATACCTTCCACAACACCTTGAGATAAAGCAGGATTAAGAGCAATTAATCCTTCCTGACTCATTCCTGCCATTTTTGATAAACTATACAAGGTTTCTTTTGGTTTTACCGTATAATTCAAATAATTGACTGCAGTAGAAACTTTTTCAGGACTGGCTTTTACAATTTCTTTTTTAACTTCAACCGTCGGTGCAGTTTTATCTACTTTTGGAGCATTTCCTTTGATAATTAATTTATACCCAACAGGCAAATTCGAAACTATTTCAGGATTTTTTTTCTCCAATTCTTCAATGGTAATGCCATATTTTTTAGCAATAGAATATTTGGTTTCTTTCGGAAGAACATCATGATATACAACTTTTGCTTGCACTGGAGTAGTATTTTTTTGTCCAATGCCAGAAGGAATAGTAAGGGTTTGCCCAATTTGTAATCCATCTTTTTCCAAAAAGGGATTTGCTTGTTTTAACGCTTCGTCAGAAACACCATATTTTTTTTCGATTCCATACAAAGTTTCTTTTGGTGCTACTTCATGAGTTACCGTTTTCGCAACTGACTTAGTTTGAACCGCTACTTTTTGTTTTCCGTTGTTTTTTGGAATCAGTAAAACACTATTGGGTTTCAATCCACTTTGTGCATCTGGATTTAATTGGTAAATATCATACGGAGTAACGTTGTACTTTATTGCAATCTGACTGATTGTCTCTCCTTTCTCTACTTTATGTGTAGTAGTTTTTTCTTGTGAAAAAACACTGTAATTAAAAAACAAAGCCGTTATACAAATCGCAAAAAAATATTTCATCATTTTTATTTATAAAATTATTCAATTATTAATAACGGAACGGTATCAAATTTTATTCCAAAAATCTGATACCGTTTTATAGAGAACATTAAAAACAATGATGTTCAATAGATTAGATTACAATCTAAATTATTATTCCCACTCAATAGTTGCTGGCGGTTTTGAACTAATGTCATACACCACTCTATTGACTCCTTTTACTTTATTGATGATATCATTAGATACTTTCATCAAGAAATCATACGGTAAATGTACCCAGTCAGCAGTCATACCATCCGTAGATTCTACTGCACGAAGCGCAATCACTTTTTCATACGTACGCTCATCGCCCATTACACCTACACTATTAACCGGAAGCAAAATTGCTCCTGCTTGCCAAACTTTGTCGTATAATCCCCAAGATTTCAATCCTTCGATAAAAACAGAATCTACTTCTTGTAAAATTCTAACTTTCTCCGGCGTGATATCTCCTAAAATTCTAATGGACAATCCTGGCCCTGGGAAAGGGTGTCTTCCTAATAATTCTGGGTCAATTCCTAATGAAGCTCCTACTCTACGCACTTCATCTTTAAAAAGCATACGCAAAGGCTCCACAATTTTTAATTTCATGTAATCAGGTAAACCTCCTACATTATGGTGTGATTTAATAGTCGCCGAAGGTCCTTTTACCGAAACTGATTCAATAACGTCAGGATAAATTGTTCCTTGTGCTAACCATTTTACATCTTCTATAAGGTGTGATTCATCATCGAAAACCTCGATAAATACACGTCCAATAATTTTACGTTTGGTTTCCGGGTCACTTACACCTGCTAATTCAGATAAGAAACGATCTCCGGCATCTACTCCTTTTACGTTTAAACCCATTCCTTTGTATTGGTCTAATACGTTTTGGAATTCGTTTTTACGAAGCAAACCATTATTTACAAAAATGCAGTATAAATTTTTCCCAATAGCTTGGTTTAATAAAACCGCCGCTACAGTAGAATCTACTCCTCCAGAAAGACCAAGAACTACTTTATCGTCTTGTAATTTTTCTTTTAATTCCGCTACCATTTCTTCAACAAAAGCATTTGGCGTAAAATTTTGAGGAACTTCTGCAATTTTTACTAAAAAGTTCTCCAGCATTTTTGATCCATCTGTTGAGTGGAAAACTTCAGGGTGGTATTGAATTGCATAAGTGGTTTCTCCTTCAATTCTGTACGCTGCAAATTCCACATCATGTGTGCTTGCAATTTTCACACCATCAGTTGGCAAAGCCTTAATACTATCACTATGGCTCATCCAAACTTGGCTGTTCTCAGAAACACCTTCAAAGAAAACTTCATTCTCTTTTATGAAAGACAAATTAGCTCTACCATATTCCCTAGTATTCGAAGCTGCTACTTCACCTCCACTAAAATGAGATAAATATTGTGCTCCGTAACAAACGGCTAACAAAGGTAGTTTTCCTCTAATTTGAGATAAATCAGGATGTGGCGCATCTTCTCCTCTAACAGAAAAAGGGCTTCCTCCAAGAATTACTGCTTTATAAGATGATAAATCACTCGGAAAATGATTGTAAGGGAAAATTTCGCAGAATATATTTAATTCGCGAACTCTACGCGCAATAAGCTGTGTATATTGCGATCCGAAATCTAAAATAAGTACGTTGTGTTGCATGCGCAAAAATACTTTTTATATTTTGAATTGAAAAATTGATTTTTGAAAAAAATTCTTTTTATTTGTCACATTTCAATTATTGCTTTAAAATCAAATTAAATAATCCTATAAAAAACCTAAACAATATAGTTTTCGTAAGTGAAATTATACATTCTAAAAAATTAATTTAAAATAAAACAACATTTCGATGAGAACAAAAATTTATGCATCAATAGTAACAGTAGCTCTTTTAATTACTTCATGTAATGTAGTTGATGATTTATTGACTTTTACAATAGACAATCAAACATCTTTTAAAATTGAAAGTGGATTCCCTCTTAACCTCGCCACTGAAGTAATCACTCCAGATGTTACTACAAACTCAAGCTCCACTTTTGAAAACAATAATACCAATGCTGATTTAGTGAAAGATGTAAAATTGAGTGAATTAAAATTGACTATAACTGATCCCACTGACAAAACATTCAGTTTCTTAAAATCAATTCATTTATACATCTCTACAGATGCTAATGACGAAATAGAATTGGCTTATTTGGATGAAATCAATTCAACTTCAAAAACAATAAATCTAATTTGCACTAAACAAAAACTAGATAAATACATCAAAGCCTCATCCTATAAAATAAGAACTAAAGCAGTTATTAAGGAATCGCTAACGAAAGACATTACTGTAAAATCTGATATGAAGTTCAAAGTTACCGCTGATCCGTTTTAAGAAATCAGCGGTACTAAAATGCTCTTTATTCTTTAATAATTAGAAACTTCCCTTTTACTCCTGCATCCCAATTTGCCCAATAATCAGATTTAATAAATTTTCCTTCAGCATCATAAATCTGGAATTCAGCTGTATTTCCTCCTAATAAACCTTTATTAAGAGCTTCAATTACAAATGTATTTATTCCTTCTATAAAAAATATTTTAAATTCCTGAAAATTTTCTTTCATTACCAATCTATCTTCTATAACAGCTCCATTAAGTGATGCTCTGGCTAAATCTCCATCAATCTGTCCAAAATCACGAAATTTGATTACAAAGTATTTTGATTTAGTTCTAATTTCTCCAAAATTGACATCAATTTTAACTAAAAGTCTAGAATCTTCTTTCAAACCCTCTTTAACTAATGTTTTATCTAAATCCTTTTCCATTTTATCCATATAAACATCTCCTGGATTAGCAAAATCATTTTTTGGAGTCATGTTTATAGTGTTTGCTTCTCCAATTTTCAATACTGAACTAGGTGTTTTAATTTCAGGACTTTTAAAAACATTTGGAGTATAAATTGGCGGTATCTCAGTCTCAGGAGGAACTACTTTTTTAATTTTAGGTGCATTATTTTTAAGTGGGATTGCTTTAAATTTTTTACTAAATTCAATCTGACTATAGCTTTTTGAAGAAATACCAATACTAATTATTATAAAAAAAAGAATCTGTTTCATATCAAGGGAATATTGATAAATCAATATTTATTAAAAATTTAAAACTAAAAACAATGTTCAAACAACAAAAATAATATAAATTAATTTTATTTATTTATCGAATTTAAAAAAGAACATTCCTAATCTTTCATCAATATCAAGGTTCCTTTGAAATCTGTCCCAAGATTCCATTGACTAGCAGAAATAATACTTCCTTTATCATCATACACTTGGAATTCTGCTGTATTAGGAGGTGCAAATCCTTCGTTTAATGCCTCAAAATCAATCTTATTAATTCCTTTTTCTAATTTTATCTCAAAACCTTTAAAATCTCCATCCAAAACGACCTCGTAATCTATTACCTTATCGTTTAAATACACTCTAATCTTATCCCCATCAACATAAGCGGCATCGCGATATCTTACTTTTGCTGTAAGAGAACCCGTTTTAAAACTCCCTAAATTTTGGTTTCTCTTATAATTAATAACATCTAATTTTTCTGGTTTTTTAGTAATTTTATCAGGGTTTATAAAATTAATTTTTGGTACATCAAGAGAGACATCCTGTTTCTTTATAACTTTTTGACTGATAATTTTTGGTAAATCTGCTTTTGGCGGAGTTTCTTTTTTAATTTTAGGGGCATTATTTTTGAGTGGAATAGGCGTAAATTTTGAACTAAATTCATTCTGAGCATATCCACTTAAAGACATACTTATTGCAATCATTAAAAATAAAATCCTTTTCATAACTTTTTTAAATTAATTTATCAGTGCTTGTAAAATTTTAAAAATAAAAAACTAATCATATAAAATGACTAATTATGGCATAATTTAACTTTCATTTATAACATTCAATTTTTAAATTTATTGCCTTTTAGAACCTAAAATATTCTAACAATTCTCAGCAAAAATTGAAGTTTTTAATTAAAAATTACTGTTTTTCATTTCAGTATTTTTTATAAATTGCAAATATTATGCCACACCAAAAATTGCATTTAAACAATGTAAATAATACCTAAACACAATTAAAATGAAAAGAGAAAACATATTGACAGGTTCACCTTGGGAAGATAAAATGGGATATTGCCGTGCAGTACGCATTGGAAACATCATTGAAGTATCAGGAACGGTAGCCATTGTTGATGGTGAAAAAGTAAAAGCTGACGATGCTCATGCCCAAACACTAAACATTTTAGAGCGCGTAGAAAAAGTTTTGGAAGACCTGAATGTAAGCATGAAAGATGTCATTCGTACCCGCATATTTACTACTGACGTTTCTACATTTGAAGCTGTTGCAACTGCTCATGCCAAGTTTTTTAAAGACATAAAACCAACCACTGGTTTCTACGGAATTAATCAACTCGTAGCACCTGAATATTTAGTTGAAATCGAATTTACAGCTATAGCTTCTGAAAAACCATTAATTCAAGAAGGATTATAATACTTTTGTAAAAAATACTTCTCCAATTAATGTAATGAATTTAGAAAACACTAAAAAAGTAATGCTTGTCACACTCAAATGGATTCTCATTTGTGTATTGACAGGCATTTTTTCTGGATCGGCATCTGCCTTTTTTTTAGTGGCATTGGATTGGGTTACACAATATAGGGAACACAACAACTGGATAATTTGGCTTTTGCCAATAGGCGGACTCATAATTGGATTGCTCTATTATTATTGGGGTAAATCTATAGTTAAAGGCAATAATTTATTGCTGGAAGAATACGAGAATCCTCAAAAAATAATTCCTTTAAAAATGGCTCCATTAGTACTTTTTGGCACCTTAATCACGCATCTTTTTGGAGGTTCAGCGGGTCGTGAAGGAACCGCAGTACAAATGGGTGGCGCCATCGCCGATCAATTTACAAGCATCTTCAAACTTGATACTGCAGACAGAAAGACATTAATCATTCTGGGAATAAGTGCAGGTTTTGCTTCCGTTTTTGGAACACCTTTGGCTGGAGCCTTGTTTGCTTTGGAGGTTCTTTATTTTAGCAAAATCAGTTACAAAAGCATTCCATCGTCCTTTTTGACAGCATACATCGCTTATTTCACTGTTGAGTTTTGGCACATAAAACATACCCATTATAGTATTCCAATTATCCCCGAAATGAGTTTTACCACCTTATTTTGGATAATTCCAGTCAGTATTCTTTTTGGTTTAGCAGCTATGTTATTTTCTCGAAGCACCCATTTTTGGGGTCATTTATTTTCAAAAACCATATCCTTTCCTCCGCTTCGACCTTTCATTGGAGGAATAATTCTTGCGGTTACCATTTACTGCATTGGAACTACAAAATACATCGGCTTAGGAATTCCGGAGATTGTTGATTCCTTTTCTAATCCAAATGCTTCGTATGATTTTATTTTAAAAATACTATTCACAGGATTCACACTCGGCGCAGGATTCAAAGGTGGCGAAGTGACTCCGCTATTTTTCGTTGGTGCCACATTGGGGAGCGCTTTATCGGTTGTAGTTCCTTTACCTATAGCACTTTTAGCAGGAATGGGATTTGTAGCCGTTTTTTCGGGAGCAACCCACACTCCTATTGCTTGTACGGTTATGGGAATGGAACTTTTCGGGATAGAAAGTGGTGTTTTTATTGGGATTGCTTGTATTATCGCATATTTTTCTTCGGGGTCAGTGGGGATTTATAATGCTCAAATAGTAAAAGGAGCAAAATACCATCTGTATCAAAAAGTAAGAAGAAAAAATATAGAACTTTTGTGACATTGTAAAAGTTTGTTAATTACACAAATGATTTCAACATTACATTAAAAAAATGTAATTTCGCAATCTATGAAAATACAAGACATTCAAGCGATACAGTTGTTATTATCAACTCCAAAAAAAATTGCAATAATCCCACACCGAGGTCCTGATGGAGATGCTATGGGCTCTACCTTAGGATTATATCATTTTTTATTAAAAAACAATCACCATCCTGTAGTGGTTTCTCCCAATGAATTTCCTGATTTTCTGGCGTGGATGCCCGGCTCAGAAACCGTAAAAATATACGAAAAAGACAAAGAAAACTGTACTAAAATACTGGAAGAAGCGGAACTTATTTTCACTTTAGATTTTAATGCTTTGCACCGAACCGGTGAAATGGAGCATGTTTTAGCCAAGCTAAAAGCGCCATTTATCATGATTGATCATCATCAAAAACCAGATGATTATGCCACATTTACCTATTCTGACACCTCGTTTGGATCTACTTGTGAAATGATTTACAACTTCATTTTATTTCTTGGAAGAAAAGAGGATATCGATAAAACTATAGGAACTTGTATTTATACCGGAATTCTTACTGATTCAGGTTCTTTTCGTTTTCCAAAAACAACTGGAACAACCCATCGAATTATTGCTGAATTAATTGATTTAGGTGTTGAAAATACGGAGATTCCAACCTTATTATTTGACAACAGCTCTTTTGGAAGATTACAGTTATTGGGAAGAGCGCTTCAAAACATGAAAGTCTTAACAGAACATCAAACCGCATACACTACACTTACTCAAGACGAGTTAAATGCCTTTGATTATGTAAAAGGCGATACAGAAGGAATTGTAAACTACGGATTAAGTATAAAAGGAATCGTTTTTACTGCTATATTTATCGAAAATAAAGAAGAAAAAATCATCAAGATTTCATTCCGCTCGCAAGGCGATTTTGATGTCAATCAATTTGCCAGAGATCACTTCAATGGTGGCGGACATCGTAATGCTGCCGGTGGAAAATCAGAAGTATCGATGGAAGAAACGATTCGAAAATTTGAAGATTTAGTAACAAAGCTAAAAATATAATAGATGTCAAAATTTAGTACGTTAATCGTATTTGGATTCTTTTTATCCATAATTGCTTCAAGCTGTAAGCAGCATCAGGATGCTAGAAAGCCTATTTCACAGACTTCGGGAAGCTTTATGAAGAAATCAATCGCGCGCAATAAAAAACTGGTTGCCAGTGAAGAAACCGAGATTGAGGCTTTAATCAAAAGCAATCCCAATGTAAAATATATCGCTTCCAAAAAAGGATATTGGTATACTTATCAGACGAAAAATGAGATTGATTCCCTTACTCCAAAAAAAGGTGATGTCGCTTTTTTTGACTACGAAATAAAAGATTTAAAAGGTGCCGTTATCTATTCTGAATTAGAATTAAGACCTCAAATCTATTATGTAGACAAACAAAACATCATGATGGGATTGCGTGACGGTATCAAATTAATGCGCAAAAACGAAAAAGTGAGTTTTCTTTTCCCATCAAATATGGGATATGGCTATCATGGTGACGACAAAAAAATTGGCACCAATCAACCTTTGATTTGCACGGTAACTTTACGTGATTTCAAGTCGGAAGCAGTGTATAAGAAAGAAAGTGAAGCCCAACTAAAAGCAATCCCTGCTCCTGCCAAGCAGGAAACCAAACCCGTAATAAAACCCAAAGACACTATAACCCAATAAAAATTAAATTTAGAAATGAAAAAAAAGATCCTATTCGCATTCCTAGTTATTGCTTCATTTTACTCTTGTAAAGAAGAGCACAACAATCTTCCTGATGGTTTATATGCAAAAATAGAAACCAATAAAGGGGAAATAATTGTACAATTAGATTTCGAAAAAGCACCTATAACCGTTGCCAACTATGTGGCTTTAGCCGAAGGAAAAAATGAATTTGTCACCAATGAAAAACTTAAAGGCAAACCATTTTTTGACGGATTAAAATTTCACCGAGTAATTCCGGAATTCATGATTCAAACGGGAGATCCTTTAGGAACAGGATCAGGAGATACCGGTTATAAATTTAAAGACGAGTTTTCAGATTTAAGATTTGACAAAGGCGGTGTTTTGGCTATGGCCAATAACGGACCTACAACTAATAGCAGTCAGTTTTTCATCACGCATCTTGCAACACCTTGGTTAGACGGAAAGCATACTATTTTTGGTCATGTGGTAGACAAAGGAATGGATGTTGTGAACAAGATTGTACAAAATGATTACATTACTAAAGTAACCATCATCAGAAACGGTGAAGCGGCCAAAAAGTTTAATGCCGTAAAAACATTCAATGATTATTTTTCAGTAGAATCTGAAAATCAAAAGAAAAAAGCAGCGATTGATGCTGAAAACAAAAAAATATACGACGCTAAATACAAAGAAGTTCGTGAGCAAAAAATTGCTTATTTTGCTACTTTAAAAGCAAAAGCAACAAAAACACCTACAGGATTGCAATACGTAATCACTAAGAAAGGCGGCGGCAAAAAACCTGCTAATGGAGCCAATGTTTTCATACACTATGCTGGTTTTCTGGAAGACGGAGAATTATTTGATGCCAGTGTAGAAAGTGTTTCTAAAACTTTTGGTAAATACGACGAAAACAGAGCGGCTCAAAATGGGTACCAACCCATCCCTTTTCAATTCGGAAGAAAAGATGGCATGATTCCTGGTTTCATTGAAGGATTGGAGCAATTATCTTTTGGAGATAAAGCGATACTTTTTATCCCATCTCGATTAGGATATGGTGAAGCGGGAGCTGGTGGAGTAATTCCTCCGGGTGCCAATATCATTTTCGAAATTGAATTATTGGAAACAATGCCACAACAATAACCGATTAAAAAAGTTAGACCTTAAAATACTTAAAAAATGAAATTTAAAATTCTGTTTTTATTATTTGTGGGAATGTTAAACCTGCATTCTCAAACTACAAAGAAAACTGTTCCGGTAAAAAAACCTGTGACAACAGTAAAAGCTGCTGTAAAACCAGCAGTAAAACCAGTAGTAAAAGCACCAGCAGTAATCGAAGGAATTTTTGCAACAATTTCCACTAACAAAGGAGATATTGTGCTTGAATTAGAATACAAAAAAACTCCGGTTACCGTAGCTAACTTTATTGCGCTTGCTGAAGGTAAAAATACTTTTGTAACCAATGAAAAACTAAAAGGAAAACCTTTCTTTGATGGTTTAAAATTTCACCGTGTGATTAAAGACTTCATGATTCAAGGAGGAGACCCTTCTGGAAACGGGTCTGGTGGACCGGGTTACGCGTTCAAGGATGAAATTACCGACTTAAAACACAACAAACCAGGTATACTTTCTATGGCTAATTCTGGACCAACTACCAATGGAAGCCAGTTTTTCATTACCCATAAAGAAACGCCTTGGTTAGACGGCAAACATACTGTTTTTGGTCATGTTACTGAGGGAATGAATGTAGTGAACTCCATTGCTGCAAATGATGTAATTACTAAAGTTACTATCGTTAAAAAAGGAGTTTTAGCCAAAAAATTTGATGCCCCAAAAGTGTTCTCGGATTATTTCAACAATAAATCTGAAGATCAAAAGAAAGTGGCTTCGGTTATTACTGCTAAAAAAGCATATTTAGCCACTACAAAAGCAACAGCAACCACTACTCCATCAGGATTAGCATACAAAATAACACAAAAAGGAACAGGTGTAAAACCTGCCAACGGAACTACATTTTATTTTCATTATGCCGGTTATTTTGAGGATGGAACCCTTTTTGACAGCAGTTATGAAGACGTTTGTAAAAGCTACGGAAAATATGATGCAAACCGTGCCGCACAAAACGGATACCAAGCATTCCCTTTTGAAGCCGGAAAAAAAGACGGTATGATTCCGGGATTTATTGAAGGTCTAGAGAACATGTCCTTTGGAGACAAAGCAGTCGTTTTCATCCCGTCAAATCTGGCGTATGGAGAAAGAGGCGCCGGCAGCGTTATTCCGCCTAATACAACACTTGTTTTTGAATTGGAAATGTTGGAAAAACAAGTAACTCCAAAACAATAAATTTCAAAAACACAAATAAAAAACCCGACAGACTTCAAAATCTATCGGGTTTCTTTTTATAATTTATTTGCTAAAAAGTACAGATTAGACCAATGGGAATCGGTGATTAACCTCATCATCAGCATTCCATTTTTCTGTTATTTTTTTCCAAATTTCCAATCAAATTCATCTTTTTGATTGATAATTGCACCAATCTCAAATTTTACTACCTCATCAAATTCCGTTTGAAAAATAATCCAGTTTTCCTCATTGAAATAGTTTTCAAACGTATCAAATTCTTCCTGAGTGAATTTAGTGATTCCTTTGGCAGCCAAATCTTTTTTGACTTCGCTAATTTTTCTATTGATAATTTTATTCCCAAACAAATCCAGTTCCGGGCTAGATGCCACGATATAACCCAATTTGAATTCTTCCTCGACATAGAAAGTCAAACGCATTTTTAGTTTGTTGTAAGCAAAAATCACATTATCATCCTCGTCCTTGTAATTCCTGTCTGGTTTCCCGTAAATAGCGGTAACATCATTTTGTTTCATTCCGAAAATGAGCTTATCAATTCCGTTTTTTGGATTTATTTTCATACGTAGTTTATATTTATTTTTTAAAGCAATATGCAATTCGGACAACGCTTTCGGTGTTTATTTCGAGTTTGCGTTATGCTCCTTTCATATCGTATTATTTGACCGCAAAGTTCGCAAAGTTTTTCGCAAAGTCCACTACCTTTTTTATTTAAAATTAGTGACAAACAAATACTGCTATTGATTCTGAAATTCACAATTTGGGCGTGACCCGCTAAAAAATCGGGTCGGGCTATCCGCTGCAATCTCCCGAAGAAAAATCGGGAGGATTTCCACTTTTATCCCTCACGCAAATAAGTGACAACAACAACTAAATTAGTCTCATTTAAATTCAAAAAGCACCCCGCTAATGAAAAGCCCATTTGATGATTTGTAAGAAAATTTTAATATATTTGATAAAAAATAATGTATTATGTTCGTCAGACCTATCTCTCTAAATTTGGGGTGATAGATCTGATAAAATCAGACCTATATATTTGTTAGCCGTCATTGTACCTCAGAATCGGAATCTATGGCAATTTTATAACTAAAAAAACAAAACTCTTTAACAAAAGAAAAACAATTATGAAAAACACAATTTTAATTTTATTTCTATTTTTAACCTTAACTTCTTATTCGAAACAGAACAAAAAGGAATCTGCTAATGAACAAATTAAAAGTACCGTAAATAATCTTGACATGAGAAATAATGAAATTACAATTAAATATTCAAACCCAATTAAGGGATATAATGTAAGTGCAAAATGGCTAATTAGAGGAAAAATTGAAGCACAATTTTCAAATAACTTTAAAGGTCCAGCAATTCTAACTTTTGAAAATATTAAAACTAAAGAAATATTCTGGGTTTTACACCCAGAATTTACAATAGATATTGACCAAGAAAATCTAAAATATATAACTGTTGTTGATGATGAGTTTGTAAAAAATGAAAGTTTTACACAAGTTTGTACATATATAAAACCAAAATTTGAGAAAGTAGGAACTTCTAAAGAAGAAGAGGGTTTCGGATATACATATATTCCATTCTTTTTTCAAGATGTAGATTTTGACGATGTAGATGAACTTATCCTAACATATGCAACTACTTATGAAAAGGGAGGTTCTAAAAATAAAATATTCAAAAAAGACGACTATGAAGATTTAGAATTTAGTGAAATGACTAATGAACCTTTTACAAATTTTTCAGGATTCTATTATGGTAACCCAAGTGCTGACGCATATAATTATACATCAATAGATTATAAAAATAAAACGATAACGCACCATGAATTGTCAGGAGCTGGAGTTTCAGGAGAAATAATTTATAAGTTTAAAAAATCAGATAATAATTCAAATTATATATTATTCAGAAAGACTGATGAAAATAATTCCGAAAATAGCGAAATACAAAAAAGGACTGTATTTAAATACAATGATTATGGTGAAATAATAAGTATTGATAAATAAAACAACGAACGGCCAACACACGCTACAAGCAATTTGGGGATTTGGCTTAATTTAAAGTTGGTCTTGTATCAGATAAATTTGTGTTTATCCGAAGATTGGGCTTATTTGATCCCAAACCGCTTGTAGCGCGAGAACGTTGTGTGATAATTTATCCAAAACTACAGAAAAAAAACAATAGTAATTGAATATGAAAAACATTTTAGCTCTAACAATTGCGTTAATCATAGTGTTGATAAATGGAATTATTGGTCATTTTTTCCCACCTAATGGAATTGATTTTACTCTAATATTAATTCCAACATTTACAGCAATTGTTTGTTTTGCTTCAGAAAATCTGAGCTCTATACTTAAAAGCTTATCTGTATCTTTTTTAGTAATCACAAATGACATTTTAATAAAGCTATATTCGGGTGGAACTCACGATTTGGAAGGATTAGAATGGATCCACTTTTTTATGTATAGTGGAATATTAATCGGTCTAATAATATTGTCGATAAACGTTATGAAAAATAAAAAAGAAAATCTCTTTATAAAAATTTTATCGATAATTACATTTCCCTTTTTAATTTATATTTACTTACAATTTTTCTATCAATTAGGATTAGTAAGAAAATATCCGACTTAATCTGAAAATGATGAGAAAAACCATCTCACAACAGCTACTACAACGCTAGGCATCATTACATCGTAACACCCTAGCCTTAGAGATTTTGAGTAAAAGATTTTAGATAAGAGAACCAATTAAAAAATAAAAATTATGGCACTTATTAATCCTTATGTAAACTACAATGGCAATGCCGAGGAAGCATTCCTTTTTTACAAATCAGTATTTGGTGGAGAATTCGCCAAAATTATTCGTTTAAAAGACATATCGAGTCCTGAATATCCTGTAGCAGAAAATGATGCGAATAAAATCATGCTCATTGCCTTGCCCATTGGCAAAAACATTTTAATGGCCAATGACGTTCCAGAAAGCATGGGTCGAGTAAATGAAAATGAAAATAGGTCAAAAATATCTATAAGTGCAGAAAGTCGTGAAGAAGCTGATAAATTATTTAACGGACTTTCAGTAGGTGGAAATATTGAAGTGCCAATTAGTGACAGTCCTTGGGGCTCTTATTTTGGGATGTTTAGAGATAAATTCGGTATTGAATGGATGGTGGATTTTGATCCAAAATTTAACGGGAAAGTATAAGCAAAAAACCCTTAGCGGTGGTTCATACTTGGCACGCAACATTTTTTTGTGAGAACTGCATTTGATATTAAAAATGTCATTATTTTTTTTTAATTTTATACAGATGTATAATTTAAACCAATATATCGTAGATACTCCCAGCCGTTGCCACAGACTCAGTTGTGGTGATTCTCTTTTTACGGTTTATAACTGTAGGCTTGATGATAAATTTGCGGACCTGTGGAGTCATAATAATTACATTGTATATGTTGCAGAGGGAAAAAAGATTTGGCACACTCCTCATGGCTCCTATGATTTGCAAGCCGGAAGTTGTGTATTCATAAGACGCGGAGCCGCAATTGTAGAACAGTTTCTGGATACAGAGTTTTGCTTTTATCTTTTTTTCGTTTCCGATACATTCATTTGTGACGTATTGAAAACAAAATCAACAGCACTTCATCAATCTGACAAAAAATATGATCCCATCATACCCATAGAAAGCTCAGAAGCAGTGCATTCTTTTTTTAAATCGATGCTTCCTTATTTCAATGCAGTTGTTCCTCCAGACCAGTCGCTATTGCAGCTTAAATTCAAAGAACTAATTCTTACACTGGCAGACAACAAAACAAACGAAGCTTTATTATGTTATTTCTGCTCCTTACTCCATGCACCACAAACTGTAGCATTACAATCGGTTATGGAAGATAATTTTTGCTTTAATTTAAAAATGGAGGATTTTGCAAAATTAAGTTATCGCAGTTTATCTGCTTTTAAAAGAGATTTTGTAAAGGTTTATAATACTTCTCCCGGCAAATGGTTAATGGAGAAAAGATTGCAACATGCCAAACACCTGCTTACCAGCGGAGTCCAATCAGTCAGTGATGCGGCTTTTGAAAGTGGCTTTGAAAGTATCTCCCATTTTAGCAGGGTTTTTAGCAAAAAGTTCGGAACATCTCCCTCAACTATAAAGAGAGCTATAAATATTTTGAGCTGAACAGTCAAGTAAATGAACTTTGCAGTAAAGCAGTTTATCGAAAGGTTTTTTAGTTTTGATTAACTAAAAATTAAAAGCCATGAATGCAAACAAATTACTTTGGGAAAAAGGCGATTTCACGCGAATAGCAGAAAGTATGCGTGAAAGCGGAGCAACTTTGGTTGCCAAACTGGATATTACTAAAAATCTTAACGTTCTTGATTTAGGTTGTGGTGATGGTACTACAGCAATACCTGAAGCAAAACTAGGCGCCAATGTTTTAGGTGTTGATATTGCGAGTAATCTTGTTGCAGCAGGAAACATCAGGGCAAATGCGGAAGGACTTACCAATTGTACTTTTCAGGAAGGCGATGCAACGGATTTGAATGGACAAAAAGACGAGAGTTTTGATCTTGTGGTGAGCATCTTTGGAGCTATGTTCGCACCAAAACCTTTTGATGTGGCTAAGGAAATGGTTCGTGTTACCAAACCTGGAGGAAGAATCGTAATGGGTAACTGGATACCAGGAGACCCAACATTAGTGGCACAAATATTAAAAATCAGTTCTTCCTATACACCGCCACCGCCAGAAGGTTTTATCAGTCCAATGCTTTGGGGTATTGAAGAAAACGTTACACAGCGTTTTGTAGATGCAGGAGTACCAAAAGAAAATATAGCATTTGCCAGAGATACTTTTACATTTAAGGCTCCATATTCTCCAACCGAATTCTTGAACAATTTCAAGAACTATTATGGACCAACTATGAATGCTTTTGAAGCGGCTGAAAAGAATGGTAAAGCTTTAGATCTTCAGAATGAACTGGAAACATTGTTTATCAGCCAAAATAAAAGTCTCGATAAAAATACTACTGATATAACTGCAACTTTCCTGCGAGTAGATGTTTCAATATGAAAGCATTAAAAACGTTAACCAGAACGCATTGATATCGCACAATTGTTCGTGTAGTTTGCAAATTGTGTTTATAATAGCGAACCCATAATACAAAAAGCCATGATTAATTCATGGCTTTTGCTGTTTTAAATCCCCCGTTTCATCCAAAAAAAGCGTACCTATTTACTCTTAATCCTAAAATAGATTAGCTCCATACTTGGCAACAAATATGAAAAAACCACTTGTTAATTCAATTTAATTAACTAACTTTCATACACTTATGCTTAAATTATCAATTCTAGATAATGAGCTTACTACTATTTAATTTTTATACCGTACGACTATGAAAATTTCTTTAGAAAAAAAAATAATCATTGGATTCATCCTCAATTTATTCGTTGTTTTTGCTATTGCTTGGATTTTTATTCTAAGGATTGACAAACAAAGAGACCAAACTTTAGACAAGTCTTTGAATTGGATAGAAATTGCATTAATCATTCTTTCTGTTATATTACTGACCGTTGTTTATTTTATCATTCGGTCCCAACTTCGGGCTAAAAACGTTTCCCAAGATTTACTTTTAGAAAACAAACAATTACTACAATCGATTATCGACAATACTTTGAGCCCCATGTTTATAAAAAAAATAAATGGCGAATATCTGTTGATTAATAAACAATTTGAATCTTTATATAAAATCACAAATGAAGACATAATAGGCAAAACAGATCATGATTTTTTACCCGCATCAATAGCTGATGTCTACCGAAACTCCGATTTTGAGGTTGTAAAAGCATTAAAAGAATTAAAAACTGAAGAAACAATTCAACAATCTGACGGAATGCACACGTATATCGCCGTGAAATTTCCAATCTATGACGCCGCAAAAAGGATTTATGCTATTGGTGGCATTTTCACAGATATCTCCGAAAGAAAAAAACTGGAAGAATCTTCCAAAGCCGCCGATACATTCTTCAACATGTCAGTAGATATGATGATTATTTCCTCTATGAATAAATTCGTAAAAGTGAATCCGGCTGTCAGTAAAATTTTAGGATATTCTGAGGAAGAACTACTAAGCAAAAGCTTTTTGGAATTTACTCATCCGGAGGATATTGAAATTACACAAAAAGAAGTTTCTAAACTTCAAACGGGAGCTCCCTCAATAAAATTCGAAAACAGATACATTTGTAAAGACGGTTCAATAAAATGGCTCATTTGGTCTGTATTTCCTGATGTCACAACTGGATTATTGTATGCTGTAGCCAGC
The DNA here is from genome assembly GCF_003633605.1 of Flavobacterium sp. 120. NCBI lineage: Bacteria > Pseudomonadati > Bacteroidota > Flavobacteriia > Flavobacteriales > Flavobacteriaceae > Flavobacterium > Flavobacterium sp. 120. Next base: position 2,497,236 of record NZ_RBKZ01000001.1, read on the forward strand.
GATATTACCGCTCAAAAAGAAATTGAAACCGCATTAAATGTCGCTAATACATTCTTCTACATGTCCTTTGATATGTTTGTTGTCATTAAAAACGAAAAATTTGTAAAAGTAAATCCTGCTTTCACAAGAATACTTGGATACGATCAAAGAGAAATAATCAACAAGCCATTTTTAGATTTTATTCATCCTGAAGATGCTAAAGTCTTTATGGATGGAATTAAAAAACTACAAATCAGCGACTCCGTTATCAGTCACAGAGTTCGAGAAAGACTAAAAGACGGCTCCTATAAATGGTTTGACTGGACAAGCACAATTGACATTCAAACAGGAATAATTTATGCCGTGGCAAGAGATGTTTCTGAATTGATTAAAAATGAAGAATCCTTGAAGATAGCAAATATGTTTTTTGACATGGCATTTGATATTTTAACAGTAGCCAAAGACAATCATTTTATCAAAATTAATCATGCGTTCACAAAAACTCTCGGTTATAATCAGGAAGACATGGATCGAATTAAATTCATGGATTTAATACACCCTGACGACAAGGAAACTGCTGCAGAAGTATTGGAAAAACATCTAAAAGGAGAATCTGTTGTTAATTTTAGAACACGGTTTTTGTGCAAAGACGGCTCTTATAAATGGCTGGATTGGAATAGCAATATGGATCTTCAGAACGGCATTTTTTATTCTGTTGGACGAAACGTAACAGAACTTGTAGAACTCGAAAATGAGCAGCAACAAGCCATAGACAATCTCTATGAAAATGAAGAAAAATTACGATTAATAGTCGAAAATATCAGTGAAGGGATTATTGTGGCAAACGCCGATAAAAAAATAATTATGGCTAATAATATGGCCAATGAGATTTTTGGAATCGAAGAAGACGATAAAATTTCCACTAATTTAAGCAATCATTTCGAACTCTATTTCCCTGATGAAAAAACCATTTTTCCTTCGCAAAACTTACCTATGGAACGCGCGTTGAGTGGCGAAGTGACTACTGATGTTGAAATAATTCTTTGGAATCCAATGGCACAGGAAAAGAAAAGAGTGCTGATTAGCGGCAGACCATTAGTCGATCAAAACAACAATGTGGTTGCAGCTGTTGTAACGATAAAAGACATCAGCAAATACAAACAAATGGAGGAAGATTTGAAAGAATCAGAATCTAAATACAGACAATTAATCGGATTCCGAAAAGGTAATACTGATACGCTGATATAAGCCTGAAACTATGCGCTATAATTTCCTTTTTAGATTCTCTTTAACGTCATCGAACCATTCATTTCTTAAAATACTTAATATAATACTGTCACGTCGAACATCACTCCCCAGAGTTGGCATGTGATTGCGCAACACTCCTTCAACTTTACAACCGATGCTTTTCATCGCTGCAATGCTTCGTTCGTTATTATTATCAGCGCGAAACTCAACGCGTTCAACTCCTAATGTTTCGAATGCGAATTGCAGCAGTAAAAATTTACAATGCTTGTTTAGCCCAGTTCCACGAAACGCTCCTCCGTACCAAGTATAACCCAGTTGAAGTGTTTTGAATTCTAAATTGATATCGTAAAAACGAGTACTTCCAGCATATTTTCCTGATTTTTTATCGAAAACTATAAAGGGAAATTCTACTCCGTTTTCTTTGGCTTTTAGAGCAATTTGAATGTATTTTTCTAAATTTTCCTTCCCATTTGCCTGAACAAGGGAATACTTCCAAGTTTCAGGTTCATTAATAGAAATTTCCATTAGATTCTCAACATCCGACTCCAATAATGGGCGCAATAAAACAGTTTCGTCTTCTAGGATAGTATTTTGGAATAAAACTAAGCTCATATTTATATTCAGTTATGGGTATAAAAAACAATCTATTTTAATCACTTAATTCAAGTATTAAAATTGAATTTTATGAAGATGGACTACATTAAATCAAGTCGTAAATTTAATATAAAAATTGAAATTTAACTTCTTACGATTTAGAGATTTATTATTTTTATTTTCTTAATTTCGTTATCGGTAGCAAAAAATTAGTTTCACTAAATAAATAACTACGAAATCCAATTTTAAAAATTAATCCATGAAATCAATCCAGTTTTTAATCCTTCCTTTCGTTTTTTTTACTGCATTCAGTTCTTATTCCCAAAATCAAAGTAAAACGGATAAATCAAAAGAATTTAAAGTAGCATTCGAACAGTTCACACTAGAAAACGGGCTGCATGTAATCCTGCATATTGATCGATCTGACCCAGTAGTCGCTGTTGCTTTGACAAGCCACGTGGGATCTGCTAGAGAAAAAGCAGGTCGTACCGGATTTGCGCATTTATTTGAACATTTACTTTTCTTGGAATCTGAAAACTTGGGTAAAGGAGGTCTTGATAAAATGAGTGCCCGTATTGGTGGGGCTGGTGCCAATGGTTCTACCAGCAGAGATCGTACTAATTATTTTCAGACTGTTCCTAAAGACGCATTAGAAAAAATGATTTGGGCCGAAGCCGATAAATTAGGTTATTTCATCAATACTGTAACAGAACCCGTTTTAGCCAAAGAAAAACAGGTCGTTAAAAATGAAAAAAGACAGAGTTATGACAACAGACCTTATGGACACAATTTTTCGGTAATATCTAAAAGTTTATACCCTGCAACACATCCGTACAGCTGGGATGTGATTGGTTCCTTGGAAGATTTACAAAATGCCACACTGGAAGATGTAAAAAGTTTCTACAACCGCTGGTATGTACCTAATAATGTCACCCTGACTATTGCCGGAGATTTCGATGTCAAACAAACCAAAGCTTGGGTCGAAAAATACTTTGGAGAAATAAAACGTGGGGAAGCAATTCCTAAAATGGAAAAACAATCTATAACATTGGCAGCAACAAAAAAACTGTATTATGAGGATAATTTTGCCAAATTACCGCAACTCACACTGACTTGGCCTTCGGTTTACGAATACCATCCTGACAGTTATGCCTTGGAAGTTTTAGCCAGTTATCTGTCAAAAGGTAAAAAGGCACCTTTGTACAAAACCCTTGTTGAAGACAAAAAATTAACCGATGCCACTGACGTTTTCCAATACAATTCAGAAATAGCGGGTCAGTATATGTTGAGTGTTACTGCTTTTGAAAAAACAAATTTGAATGAAGTAATGAATGGCGTAAACGAAGCTTTTAAAAACTTTGAAGCTGAAGGAATTTCTCAACAGGATTTAAATCGGATTAAAGCCGGACAAGAAACCGCTTTTTACACAAATCTATCCAGCGTATTAGGAAAAGGATTTCAACTGGCGCAATATGAAATTTTTGCAGGTACTCCAGATTATATTAATCAAGATGTGAAAAATATTCTAGCCGTAACTACCGAAGATGTGATGCGTGTGTATCAAAAATACATCAAAGGAAAACATTTTGTGGCCACAAGTTTTGTTCCAAAAGGTGAAACCAATTTAATCTTGCACGGTTCAGAATTAGCAGCCGTAGTTGAAGAAAAAATCATCGAAGGAAAAGAAGATTCATTTGATGCCAGCATTGCTGCAACGTATGAAAAAACGCCTTCTAAATTTGACCGAAGCGTAGAGCCAGCGTATGGAGAAAGCCCTGATGTAAAATTACCATCGGTGTGGAAAAGCAAATTGTCATCCGGTTTAAACGTTTTAGGTATTGAAAACCACGAAGTGCCTCTTGTTCAATTTCAGTTGCAGATTAAAGGCGGAATGTTACTTGAAAATACCGATAAAATAGGTGTTTCAACCATGCTGGCGGAACTGATGACAAAAGGCACAAAAAACAAAACTCCGGAACAATTGGAAAATGCTATTGAAAGTCTGGGAGCAACTATTAGAGCATACGCAACTGACGAATCTATTTTTATCTCAGGAAATACCTTAGCAAAGAATTACAATGAAACTATGACGTTAGTTCAAGAAATAATCCTGCAACCTCGCTGGGACGCCAAAGAATTTGATTTGATTAAACAAAGTACTTTAAGCCAAATTCTACAACAAAAAGCGGATCCAAATAGTATTGCAAGAAATGAATTTAAGAAGTTAATTTATGGAACAGAATCTATTTTATCCAACAACCGCATCGGTAACGAAAATTCTGTAAACAGCATTACGATTGATGATTTGAAAAATTATTACGCTAAAAACATGGCTCCATCTGTTGCTGATTTTCAAATTGTGGGTTCCATTTCAAAAACGGATGTGACTAATTCATTAGCGACTTTAAATAAAAACTGGGAAGCTAAAAAAGTTACTGTTCCTAAAATAACAACTACGAATACCGTTGCATCATCCAAAATTTATTTTTACGATGTTCCCGGTGCAAAACAATCGGTTATCCGAATAGGATATCCTGCTCTTGCCGCTACGGATGCAGATTTTTATCCCGTACAAATCATGAATTACCGTTTGGGTGGTGGTGGCTTTGCCTCCCAATTAACGCAAGAATTACGCGAAGGAAAAGGATATACGTATGGTATCAATTCTTCCTTTAATGGTTCTGTTAATAAAGGTCCGTTTACTATTTCCAGTGGCGTTCGCTCTAATGTGACATTTGAATCCGTTAGTTTAATCAAAGAAATTGTAGCGCAATATGGAAAAAATTTCAACGAGAATGATCTTGAGGTTACAAAAGGATATTTAATAAAAAGTAATGCCAGAGCATTTGAAACACTGTCATCTAAACTGGAAATGCTTTACGACATCAGCAACTACAAATACTCTGATGACTATGCAAAACAACAGGAAAACATTGTAAAAAAGATTACTATTGGAGAACTAAAAAAGCTTTCGGATACGTATTTGAATGCTTATAAAATGATTTATTTAGTGGTAGGCGATGCTGAAACGCAATTGAAAAAGCTGGAGCAAATTGGTTTTGGAGCGCCAATTCTTTTAAATAAAACGGCGATAAAATAACTGATTGTATTAGTCCGGATTGAAGTAAAAATCCCGAACTGCAAAAAATAATTTTTCTTGTCCTGAAAGAGCGACCAACGGAAGCTCCTTTCAGGATTTAGAAAAATATTTTTTTTTTAAGGGAGTCCCGAAATATCGGGATGTAACGAAGTGCTGTCCCGATTCTTAGGGATAGCTTCTAAAAAAACTACTCGTTCATTTCGTCGTAACGCACCGGAATTTGTGGATCGTACAACGGACATTTGAATTCTTCCATAGTATCTGCTAGAAGGTTCATAGTTTTACCTTCGGTTCCGTAGCAATCAATTTGTATGCTTTGCGGTGTCGTTTTGATGTGAAAAGCGCCTTTTCCAGTCGTGTTTTTCCAACTAAATTCGTCTACTTTTTCCCAGTTTGAAAATACCGAATTGATTCTATTGATGATAACCGTCACAGGCAGTTCTTCTAATCCTTCGACGATTTCTTGCTCAACAAGAGCTTCATACACCAAGTGATGGTTGAGATAAATTCCGTCCTGATATCTCCAAAAAAGTAATTCGTACATTGGAAAAAAGTTTAAAGGTTTAATCGTTTAAAAGTTTAGGCAAAAAACCAAAGTTTAATTGTTTAAATCAATCAACGATTAATCAATTCAACGGTTAAACAATCTTAATATTCAAAAGTACCATACTCGCTGGTAATAGTAAGTTTTTTCGTATCGGCAGCTTCTACTCTACCCACGATTTGAGCATCAACATTGAATGATTTTGAAATCGAGATAATGTCTTGTGCAACAGCTTCCGAAACGTAAATTTCCATACGGTGACCGCAATTGAAAACTTGGTACATTTCTTTCCAATCCGTTTTAGATTGTTCTTGAATTAACTGGAACAATGGCGGAACCGGAAATAAATTGTCTTTTATAATGTGTAGCTTTTCTACGAAATGTAAAATTTTAGTTTGTGCTCCACCACTGCAATGTACCATTCCGTGAATTTCATCAGAAGAATATTTATCTAAAATTTTCTTGATAATTGGCGCATAGGTTCTGGTTGGCGAAAGCACTAACTGTCCAGCGTCGATTGGTGAATTTTCAACTGCATCCGTCAATTTTACTTGTCCGGAATAGATTAATTCTTCTGGAACTGCAGCATCAAAACTCTCTGGGTATTTAGTTGCCAAATATTTCCCGAAAACATCATGACGCGCCGAGGTCAATCCGTTACTTCCCATTCCGCCATTATAGCTTTTCTCGTAAGTAGCCTGACCAAAAGAAGCCAATCCTACAATTACGTCACCCGCTTTAATATTAGCATTGTCAATTACTTTAGAACGTTTCATGCGAGCTGTTACAGTTGAATCTACAATTATAGTTCGAACAATATCGCCTACATCTGCCGTTTCACCGCCTGTTGAATGGATGGTAACGCCAAAAGAATCCAGTTCTTTAATTAACTCCTCAGTTCCATTAATAATTGCTGAAATAACTTCGGCTGGGATTAGGTTTTTGTTTCTTCCAATAGTTGAAGAAAGCAAAATATTATCAGTTGCTCCTACGCATAATAAATCATCAATATTCATGATTAAAGCATCTTGCGAAATGCCTTTCCAAACAGAAATATCTCCTGTTTCTTTCCAATACATGTATGCCAAAGAAGATTTAGTTCCTGCTCCATCAGCATGCATGATAAGACAATAGTCTTCGTCTTGAGTTAAATAATCAGGGACTATTTTACAGAAAGCTTGTGGAAATAATCCTTTATCAATGTTTTTTATGGCATTATGAACATCTTCTTTGGATGCCGAAACACCGCGAAGCGCATATCTTTTTGAAGTATCTGAACTCATGTAGTATAGTTGTGAAGCCTGCATTATGGCAGGTAGTTGTGCGGCAAAGATAATTATTTTTTTGGGTTTTGCCTATGGGGTTTTCAAGTGTTTCGTTAAATCTACATTCCTTCCATAAAGTGTAGTTTTATTTCATTAAATTTGTCATAACATTTTAACTGTTAGATTATTACATTTAAAAATCAATACCAAAATGCCGTTTATATTAATCGCGATTATCCTAAATTAATATTGATTTTAATTGAGTTTATCCAATAAACTACCTTTAAAAGTTCAACAAATTTTAAACACTGAATGAAACTTAGAGAAGTGGAAACCAGCAACCACTATAAAAAACGGGGCCATGCCGAAAAGCCATACGAGTAGGAAATTAAAACAACAATATCATGCCTAAATATGTAATTGAAAGAGAGATTCCTGGTGCCGGTAAATTAAATGCCGATCAACTGAAAGCTATTTCGCAAACATCTTGCGGAGTATTGGGTAAAATGGGACCGCAAATCCAATGGGTTAACAGTCAGGTAACCGCTGACAAAATTTATTGTACTTATATTGCTCCCAACGAAGAAATGATTCGCGAACATGCGAAACAAGGCGGGTTTCCTGCAAATTCCATAAGTCGAATATCTACAACCATTGACCCGACAACCGCAGAAGAAACCGTTTAGCAAGCTGAAATTAAATGCATTAAACTTAAAAATGCCTTTCCGAAACGGAAAGGCATTTTTTATAAAAACACGTTTGTTATTATTTTACAGTATTACACTATTTTTTCACAACCAATATTTCGACTCTCCTATTGGCAATTCGTTCTGCTTCATTTTTCTCCGGCAACGCATATATAGGTCTGCTGCTTCCAAATCCTCTATGCCCTAATCTTGAAGTGGCGATTCCGTTTCTTATTAAATAATCAAATACAAACTTTGATCTTCGATAGGAAAGTTTTACGTCATTTGGATTGTTGTTACAACAAATATGCCCGTAAACATAAATTTTCAATTGAGGATTCATTTTTAAAACCTGAAGAAGATCAGAAAGAATTGGTTCCGATTCTGTAATTATTCTTTCTGAATTAAAATAGAAATTTAGATTTTCGAGTTTTATCAAATCTCCTATTTTAGCGTTATTTACTTTTTCAATCAGAGAAATATTATTTTTTGTTTCATTAACAGGAACTTCTTTGACTTGGTCCTTTTCAAAAACCAAATTCTCATTATCTGTTTTTTTGTTAATGGAAATCTTATCTTGATAATAAACTAAAACTTTTCGGTTATCGCTTTGATTTTTTAATTGCTCAAAGTCTTCTCCTAAACCGTATAATTCAAGTTTTTCGCTCAGGGGAACTTTATTGAATTCTAAAAGTGCGAGTACATTATTAGCTCTTCGAAAAGACAGTTCCTTGTTGTAAGAATTGGAATCTATACTATCACAAAATCCTTGAATTTTTAAAATCTCTTTACCTTTTGAATGTTCTAACCATTTACAAAAATCTTGTTGTGATTTTTCATTAATTATATCTTGGTTGAAATCAAAAAACAATACCAATTTATCTTGTGCAGACAAAGTAATTATATAAAAAAACAAAAACAAAAAAAGTCTTATTTTCATGTAAAACAATTGACTATTATTTTAAAATAACGCATAAATAAAAAAAATAGTATAAAAAAACCCGATAGGTTTTGAAACGTATCGGGTCTACTATTTTAGAGCTTTTAGTTTATTTTGTAAACAACAATTCTCTGTATTTAGTCAATGTCCAAAGTTCATTATCTACCAGTAACTCTAGTTTATCACAGTGGTTTCTGATGATTTCAAAATATGGTTTTACATTATTACAATATGCCTCAGCCATTGCTTGCGCATCAGTCAAATTGTTTGCTTTCTTTCTTTCGTTTGTCATCGCTTCCACTTTAGAATTGATTCCTTCGATATGACTGGAAATTTCTCTGATTAAGATGATTTGTTCTTTAGCAATCGATTCAAATTCAGCTCCAAAAATATCTTTCAATCCTTTTACATTTTCAATTAAAGTATTTTGGTAACGAATAGCAGTAGGAATTACGTGATTTTTAGAAATATCACCTAAAACTCTACCTTCAATTTGAATTTTCTTAGTGTACTCTTCCAATTCAATTTCGTAACGCGCTTCAACCTCGATGTGATTCATGATATTCAACTCAGAAAACAAATCCAAAGCTTGTTTTGAAGCTCTTGCTTTTAATGCTTCAGGAGTTGTTTTGAAGTTGCTTAAACCTCTTTTCGCTGCTTCGATTTCCCAAGCATCGCTGTAACCGTCTCCTTCGAAAAGGATATTTTTAGAAACTTTGATATATTCTCTCAATACATTGAAGATAGCATCATCTTTCTTCATGTCTTTAGATTCAATCAAGCTATCCACTTCTTTTTTGAAATCTTTCAATTGTTTAGCAACAATGGCATTCAAAGTAGTCATTGCATTAGAACAGTTAGCAGTAGAACCTACAGCTCTGAACTCAAATTTATTTCCTGTAAAAGCAAATGGTGAAGTTCTGTTTCTATCCGTATTATCCAAAAGTACATCTGGAATTTTACCTACTACATTTAGTTTTAAATCTGTTTTTTCTTCCGGAGATAATTTCCCTGCAGTTACGCCTTCTAATTCAGCTAAAACTTTAGTTAATTGCTCACCAATAAATACAGAGATGATTGCCGGTGGTGCCTCATTTGCACCTAATCTGTGATCATTACTTGCAGAAGCGATAGCACCTCTTAATAATGCCTCATAATCATTTACCGCTTTGATTGTATTGATAAAGAAAGTCAAGAACTGTAAATTGCTCATAGGCGTTTTACTTGGACTCAACAAGTTTACTCCAGTATCTGTTGCTAATGACCAGTTATTGTGTTTTCCTGAACCATTAACGCCTTTGAATGGTTTTTCATGGAATAATACTTTCAAATCATGACGTTCTGCCACTTTTTGCATTACATCCATTAACAAACAGTTGTGGTCAACCGCTAAGTTTGTCTCTTCAAAAATAGGTGCCAATTCAAATTGATTTGGAGCTACTTCATTGTGACGTGTTTTAACCGGAATTCCTAACAACATACATTCTTGCTCTAAATCTCTCATGTACGTTAAAGCACGAGTTGGAATAGAACCAAAATAATGGTCGTCTAATTGTTGTCCTTTTGCAGAAGTATGTCCTAGCAAAGTTCTTCCAGTCATCACAAGATCCGGACGAGAATCAGCCAATGATTTATCAATTAAGAAATATTCTTGCTCCCATCCTAAGGTTGCAGTAACTTTCTTTACATTTTTATCAAAATATTTACATACTTCAGTTGCAGCGTCATCCATTGCAGATAATGCTCTTAATAAAGGAATTTTATTATCTAAAGCTTCTCCTGTGTACGAAATAAAAACTGTTGGAATACATAATGTAGTTCCAAAAATAAATGCTGGAGAAGTTGGGTCCCAAGCAGTATATCCTCTTGCTTCAAATGTGTTTCTGATTCCACCATTCGGGAAACTGGATGCATCTGGTTCTTGTTGTACTAATTGAGCACCACCAAATTTTTCTACTGGATCGCTTCCATCGTATGAAGTTTCGAAAAAAGCATCATGTTTTTCAGCAGTTGTTCCTGTTAACGGTTGAAACCAGTGTGTGTAATGGGTAACTCCTTTTGACAGAGCCCATTCTTTCATACCCATCGCAATATAATCAGCTAATTTTCTATCTATTTTAGTTCCATGCTGAACAGCACCCTGGACTCCCTTATAAGCATCTGAAGTCAAATACTGCTTCATCGCTTTATCATTAAATACATTCGAACCAAAAATAACTGATTTTCTATCGGATTCTTCAAAATGAACCGGCTTTCTAGTGGAAGCTTCTCTCAAAGCTTGAAAACGTAATGTAGACATGTGAAAAAAATTAAATTATTAATATTTTTATTAGGAAATAGCAAATATAAGGAATAAAACGTAGAAAAAACAGAATCGTAGATTATGAAATTAATTTATATTCCCCTTTTAAATTATCATTTTTAAAATATACCCCACTCAAAATGCAGTTATGGGAAAAATAACAGGCTTACAAATAAAAATACCCCCTTATTTTTATTGGAGTTAAAATTTAATTTAATTTTGCGTTAAATAAAAGTTACGAATAAATTTATATTGTTATGGCGAAAATAAAATTAGAGTACATTTGGTTAGATGGTTATGAACCAACACAAAATCTTAGAAGTAAAACTAAAGTTGAAGAGCATGAAAATTTCCAAGGAACTTTGGAAGAAATCGGAAACTGGTCATTTGATGGTTCATCAACTAGACAAGCAGAAGGTGGTTCATCAGATTGTTTATTAGTACCAGTTGCTATTTATCCAGATCCAACACGTAAAAACGGATACTTAGTAATGACCGAAGTTATGCATGCAGACGGTACCCCTCACCCTTCAAACGGTAGAGCTACAATTGATGATGATGGAGACTTCTGGTTTGGATTCGAACAAGAATATTTCATCATGGACAATCATACTTTATTACCTTTAGGTTTCCCAATTGGTGGTTACCCAGCCCCACAAGGTATGTATTACTGTTCAGTAGGTGGAAAAAATACTCACGGTAGAGATATCGTTGAAGAGCATGCAGATTTATGTATTGCTGCAGGTATCAACTTTGAAGGTATTAACCAAGAGGTTGCTTGCGGACAATGGGAATTCCAATTATTTGCAAAAGGAGCTAAAAAAGCAGGTGACGAAATCTGGATTGCAAGATACTTACTAGATCGTTTGTCTGAAAAATTTAATTGTTTTATTGAATATCACCCAAAACCTCTTGGAGATACAGACTGGAATGGTTCAGGTATGCATGCTAACTTCTCTAATGAAGTTTTAAGAACATGTGGTTCTCAAGAAGTATACGAAAAAATATGTGAAGCTTTCAGACCTGTAACAAAAGAGCATATTGCTGTTTATGGAGCATATAATGATCAACGTTTAACTGGTAAACATGAAACTGCTTCTATCAATGATTTCTCTTATGGTGTTTCTGACAGAGGAGCTTCTATAAGAATCCCATTAATCACTGTTCAAAAAGGATGGAAAGGATGGTTGGAAGACAGAAGACCAGCTTCAAACGGAGATCCATACAAAATCGCTGCAAGAATTGTTAAAACTGTAAAATCTGCTTTAATAGAAGAACCAGCTTTAGTATAAAAATAAGTTTATATAAAATTTGATTTTGTTTATAAAAAAAGGTGTCATCAATTCTGATGACACCTTTTTTATTGTTAGACATTTTTAAAAATTAACTTTTGTTCAGAATAAATTTTAATCTTAAAAAATCAAAAAGTATCTTTGCTAATCTCAAAAAAATAAACTGATATGATTGTCTGGATTTCTTTTTTAACAGCTGTTTTAATTTTTCTTGCACTCGATTTAGGAGTCTTCAATAAAACACCACACATTATAAGTTCAAAAGAGGCTGGTAAATGGACAGCAATATGGGTTACATTATCATTTATGTTTTCAGGAGTGGTCTATTGGCTTTACACCACGGATTATATTGCAAATCCAGATATTTTGAAACCTGCAGATGCATCAATAAAATTCATCACAGGCTATCTAATAGAATTATCTCTGAGTATAGATAATATTTTTGTTATCGCTATTATTTTCTCTGCCTTTAAAATTCCACAAAAATACCAACATCGAGTTTTATTTTGGGGAATACTAGGCGCTATCGTTTTTAGAGGTTTAATGATCTATTTTGGTGTTTTGCTTATTAACAAATTTTCATGGATGACCTATATTTTTGGAGGTTTTCTAATATACACTGCTATGAAAATGTTGTTTAGTGGTGAAGATGAAAAATTTGAACCCAAAAAATCATTCATCTATAAGACTCTTAAAAAAGTTATACCTATCTCGAATCACATCGACGGAGAACATTTCTTTGTAAAAAGAAGACATATTACAGCTGCAACACCTCTTTTTGTAGCGCTTATAGTAATTGAAGTAATGGATGTCGTATTTGCTATAGACAGTGTTCCTGCAATTTTAGCCATAACAAGTGATCCTTTTTTGGTTTTTAGTTCGAATATCTTTGCCATTTTAGGATTACGTTCTATGTATTTCTTTCTTGCCCATATGCTTGATAAATTTGCTCATTTAGAATACAGTCTTATTGCAATCTTAACTTTTGTAGGTATCAAAATGCTGCTTCATGATTATATTAAATTACCGGAATGGGTGTCGCTGGCTTTTATAGCAGTTTCACTTATAGCTGGAATTATTGCATCTTTAAGAAAAAGCAATAAAGAATTCGTCTAATTAATTCAAAAAAATAAACGCATAAAAAAAAGGAAATCTCACGATTTCCTTTTTTTATTTTATTGAATATTGTAACCTACAAATTGATTTTTTGAATCTCAGTCTTCTCCACTTTTAATGCTGACATTACTGCGTCTATACTGTTTTTATTTACTGAAGTAGCAAAACTAGCCGGTATAATTACAATTCTAAAAGTTTGGTCTTGTGTCCAACTTGAAGGTAATGTAGTAAGACTAAAATTAGCAGAAAGAAAAATATTAACATTATATCTGGTGTAATCAAAATTGAAATCTAATTCTCCACCATCACTAAAATAATACGTTTGAGGCATTAGTTTCCAAATGTCTTCACCATTTACCGTATCATACAGGTGGTACACTAAAACTACATCCGATGAATAAATTGGCGGATTAAAAGTAACCAATCTACTGTAGTTATTATTGGAATTAAATGAAGTTGTAACTTCAAACACTTCACTAATGGTATCATTATCCACAGTATCGGTTATTTCTGTTACTTCGCAACTTTGTAGTGTCATCATCCCGATGAAAACTAAAAATAAGGTAATTTTTTTCATTAGTTATAGCTTTATAATTTATATTGAAAAACTGTATCCATTAATTGTGCCAAAGTTTATTTTAAAAAATAATGCGCTTTTTAAAAACGAAAAAAAACTTAAATTATACCTGATAATACTAGGCTCCACACCAAAATAAAGATTTAAAAAACAATACGATTTTTTTTTTAGAATAGTAATTTTTTGAAAGATTTGATTCCACATAGGAAAGATTTTTGGCTTGAAGCCAAAGGAAAATTTCTCATCGATGTTCTGAAATGCTGAACAACCCGTTTAAAGAAGGATATTGGTTGAAAATTACAAAATCTGTTAAATGTTTCATCTCAGTGGTATCTTTCTTGTCGTTACGGTCGGTTTGGTAAAATGGGATAACGTTTACTACTCTGCGATGGTGAGAAATTAGAAGTACAAATACTCAATTAAGCATTCAACCCCACTATTGCAAAAACAGCTGTTATAGGAGGCTGTACTTCTTGTAGATTTAGTTTTTCTCGTCATAGCAATTCAAAAGTAACGATTATGTTTCCCGAACCTAATGCAGATGCAAAACCTGCAACATCATCTATTGTTCCCAATTTTGTGTAACTGTATGATGTTGAAAAAGTCTTGTAAAACAACACCAAAGTTTTTGAACTGTACAACATTAAGTCGCCATTTTTTATAGTTTCAGGGTTGGACGAATTTGTTGGAAGATCGTTTGGCAAATCATAATATTTCTCGTTGCTGTTCAGTTCAGTCATATTAATAGTTAGAGGTAACATTTCCTTAAAGGCCTTTGCTGAATTATTGTTAAAAAGTGTAGCTGTAAAGGTTTGTGAATTAACCGTTATTTTGATTTTACCGTTTATCATCGTATGGCTGTTTTCTGAATTGATATTGTCGTCTACTTTATTACAAGAAGATGCACTACTGATTAGAACAGACATAAAAGTTATGAGAATTAAAAATGAATGTTTCATAATATTGCATTTATTTTAAATACCCTTTGAAAAAAGTTTCCAATTTATCAAACGGAATAACATCTACTTTATCATACAAATCCACGTGAACAACATTAGGAACGATTACTAATCCCTTAGGTTCATTGGCGTTTTGAAATGCAGTTTCACTGAAATATCTTGAATGTGCTTTTTCGCCTGCAATAATTAAAACTGGTCTTGGCGATATTTCTTTGATGTACGTTAAGATGGGCATATTCATAAACGATAAAGGCGTAGTTGCAGTCCAAGAATTTCCCGAATTTACCGAACGCTTATGAAATCCTCTTTTAGTTCGGTAATAATCGTAATATTCTTTTAAAAATTGTGGCTCATCTCCTTTCAACGCTTTATTGCCTTCTGGTCCATAAGCAAATGTGCCATTTTCTGCATCTTTCCAACGTTGTTGCCCTAATTGTTCCAGCATTTTTGTGCGTTGTTCTAAAGTTACGGCATCATTATATCCTTTTGACATCACTCTCGTCATATCGTACATTGTTGAAGTAGCAACAGCTTTTATACGTTTGTCGATAGCGGTAGCGTTTAGGGCAAAACCTCCAAAACCACAGATCCCGATAATCCCAATTTTTTCTCTATCCACATTTTTTTGAATTCCTAAAAAATCTACTGCCGCACTAAAATCTTCTGTGTTAATTTCTGGCGAAGCCAAATTTCTCGGTTCGCCACCACTTTCTCCAGTGTACGATGGGTCGAATGCCACAACAGCAAAACCTCTTTCTGCCATTTGATTGGCATACAAACCAGACGATTGTTCTTTCACAGCACCAAAAGGTCCGCTGATTGCCAAAGCCGATAATTTTTCGTTTCCTACATTTTTTGGAAGATACAAATCGCCTGAAAGCGTGATACCATAACGGTTTTTGAACGTAATGGCAGTTCGTGTAACTTTCTCGCTTAGTTTAAATGTATATTGTTCTGTTGTTTCTATTTTTTTTGAATTTTCTTTTTTGTTTTGTGCAAATGCTTGTCCGAAAGTCATCAGAAATGCGATTACAATGATTGCTATATTTTTCATCTTTTTATTTATTTGAATTATTGATTGAATATTGTTCGGCCGTTACCGCTTCGTTCCATTCCACAATACCTTTATCGGTATTTGGAATTATATACAATTGTTGCAAACCCACATCAGCACTTGCTCCGTGCCAATGTTTTACATTTGGCGGACATTTGACTACATCACCTTTTTTAATAATTTCAATTGGTTTTCCTTCAATTTGGTGATAGCCAATTCCATCGGTAATAATTAAAATTTGACCAGCAGGATGACTGTGCCAATTGCTTCTTGCTCCAGGTTCGAAATAAACGTTGCCAACCAAAGTGTTGTAAATGCTATCTGCATCTACCAAAGCCGTTGGATAAGCGTTTCCAGTGAATAAATCATTTGAACCTTTTTCGCCTTTTGGAAAAATAGAGGTCAATTCTTGTGTTGTATTTTCCATTATTGATTTGTTTTGATTGCAAGACAGTATCATTGTTGATAGGATGACTGCAAGTGTGATTTGAACTATTTTCATTTTATATTTTAATTTCTTTAATAATTTTTGCAGGAATTCCACCAACAACGACATTGTCTGGAACATCTTTAGAAACCACTGAGCCAGCCGCCACAACAGCGTTTTCGCCAATGGTGACACCTTGTAAAATGGTTGCATTGGCACCAATCCACGCATTTTTTTTGATGTGAATAGGTTTCGGAATTAACGATTGTCTTTCTTTAGGATTAAGAGGATGACTTTCGGTGAGCAAACTTACTTTTGGAGCAAGCAGCACGTTGTCTTCGATGGTAATTCCGCCTAAATCCAAAAACACACAATCAAAATTGATGAACACATTTTTACCTATTTTGGTATGCTTACCATAATTGATGTGCAAAGGAGTAAATATAGTTACACTTTCGTGAATTTCTGAAGATGTAATCTCACTCAATAATTCTCTAATTTCACTTGGGTTTGCTGTGTTGTTCATCTTTAGCAACAATGCTTTTGTAGCAAAAGAAGCTTCACGCATTTTGTATGCTTGAGCATCGTCTGGAATTATGGTTTCTCCGTTTCGCAATCTTTCAAAAATATCTTGTGTTTCCATTTTTTGCATTTTTTACGATACAAAATTAAAAATAAGCCACCTTACTTTTGTTACAAATAGTACAGCAATAATGTCAAATAGTACCTATTTTAGCCGATGAATTAATTTGTACTAAAATGGAAGCGATGGAAAAGCCAAAAATCATATTATTAAAAGCTTCGGGAAGTGAAGAATTTCCAAAAGATTTTCAAAAAAAATACCATACACATATTTTTTGTCAGCGAGGAAGCACCCGATTTATTTTCAACAACCGCACATTTGATTGCAAACAAGGCGAATTTATTTTCTGGCTTGCAGATAATGCTATTTCTGAACTTAACTTTTCCAAAAACTTTAAGGCAACCATTTTATTTGTCGATAAACAATTGCTTTCGGATAATTATCCTAACCTTAATACGGCTACAGATGCCATTCTTCATCATAGAGTAAATCCGATTTTGCATCCTGATAAAATTAATAAGGAGCGGATTTTAAAGAATTTTCAATCGCTTTACTCAAAATCATTGGAAACAAATAATCGTTTTTATAATGAAATTTTGAAATTGCAAATGCAACTTTTTATTTTAGAAATGTGGGATATTTTCATGGATCAATTGGAAAGACGCAACCGAACTTTGCAAAGTGGCACCTTGTACGAACGCTTTGTTCATCTATTGGATCTCCATTGTATGAAAAATCGAGAAGTGCAATTTTACAGTGATCAACTACACATCACAGCAAAATATCTCAATCAAATTTGCAAAGCCAATACAGGAATCACAGCATCACAATGGATACAACGATATACCAAAGACCGAATTGTTTTGCTGCTAGAAAACAAAAAACTAAATATTTCAGAAATATCAGATGAAATGGGCTTTTCCAGTCATTCGTTTTTTACGAGGTATGTCAAAAAAGTCTTGGGTGTAAGTCCAAGTGAGTATAGAAATCTTGTGAAGTAGGGTTTGATTGATGGTTTTGCGGCCTGTTTGGTAGGGGTTTCGCTAACTTGTATAAGGTCTGACAAAATCATAACAATCTACCCTTATTTGGGTGGCTTTGTCTGACTGGATAATGTATTAAAAACAAAAGTGTGATATCAGGAAACGTAAGCGTATGTATTTATCCAAAAGATGTACAGCGTATTACCGGTAAAACAGACAGGCAAGGTTGTATTTAAATATGATTAAAGACAACTTGAATAAAGAATCACATCAATTAATTTCTATAAAGGAATTTTGTAGTTATTATGGCCTTCAGATTGAACATGTTTTACGCTATATAATCAGATAGGATCTAAGGAATTAAAAAACCCGTCACGCTTCTATAATCAATTTATACATGTTCAGCAAGATGTTCAAATAACAGGGCAAGCTGTTGAGTAATTAAATAAAAAAAGCATCTGCAAAAACAGATGCTTTTTAGTTAAAATTAGTTTTAAAAACTATCTGGCAGAAATTACTTTTTTAATACTGCTTCCACGATTAGTAGTCACTTTTACAACATACACTTGGTCTCTTCCTCTATTCAATTTAAGATCAAGCGTTACTTCTTTATTCAAAAAACCATTAGCATCGGCTTTAGACAGCACCGAAATACCTTGTGAATCAAACACCTCTATTTTCACATCAGAAACGTAATCAAAATTGTATCTTACGGTGAGTTGGTCTTTGAAAGGAACAGGATAAGTAGAAAACCCTGCGGCTTCAGTTTTTGTTTCTACAGGCGCAACCACATCGGTAGTTTTAGCAGCTTGTTGTGCTGGAGCTGAACAAGTAGCAGTTGCACTGCTGCAATTAGCTGGATCAGAAGTACAATTAGCTGGACTAGTAGCTGTAACACTTGGATTAGAACCTGCTGTAAGATTGCCAAATACAACTGGTACATTTGCCACAGCCGTAATACCCGGATTAGCGCCATTTAATTTATAAGTGTATCCAATAATAGGATTACACACCTCGATGCTTCCAGTTGTTGTTGCTGCGCAAAGTGATGCTGTTGGCTGGGTTATTTTTAATTGTGGGGCACTTGGTGTTCCTGGTTGTGGATTCACAATTACATTGTCACCTTGTGTACTACAGGAGCCAAGAGAAGCAAAAAATTGATATGTTCCTGAGGCTACTGGACTAAACACACCACTGGAATTAGCCGTATATATTATAACCCCGCCCTGCTTAAGTGTATAAGTGATACCAGCTGTTGGCGATGTTACGGTAACAGTTCCAGTAGCAGTACTGCAGGTAGGGTCAATTACTGTAGCTGCTGGCGCACCTATTGGAGTCGGTCCTCCAACAGTTTTAGGAATAACAATACTACAGTTATTAGGAAGAGTAGAATCTGTTATAGTAACATTGTAATTACCAGCAGTAAGATTGCTAAAAGTTGTTGTAGCACCCGCAGCAACGGGAACTGGAGTACCATTTCCTAATTTTACACTATAAGGTGGTAAACCACCAAATGGTGCTACAGTAATAGAACCTCCTGCAGTACAAGTTGCACTGATTGCAGTTACAGTCCCATTAACTCCGGCATTAATTTCTATGAAAGGCAAGGTCCCGCATTTTGGAGCAATTTTACTAGATTCCAAGGGACATGATGCATTATCTGCAGCTGAAGTCCATGCCAAAAACAAATTAGTAATAATCAATCTTTGTCCACATGTATATGTAACTTCATCAAAATCCAAATCAGTTATTGTATTAGGAGGAACTGCTGATGTGTTTGGTGGAACAGGAGTACTATTACATCCACTTATTGGCGAAGAAGAAACAAAAGTAGTACCATCATATCGCTCTAAAGTTCCCCAGAAAGCAAAGGACGTTCTGTTTGATCCTGTCGTATTGTTAATAGACAATGTCAATGTTCTGGTTACCGTACTGCCTGGAGTACATGAATTACATGGATCCCCGCCAGTCAACCTTGCTTCAACTAATTGTAAATCTTTGGAAGTGCATCTCTTTGCATCGGGAAGATTAACTTGCGCAAATGCAGCAGAAGAACTTAAGTAACTAACTATTAAAAATACAAATACATTTCTTAAAGAAAAGAAAGTGCGCTCACCAAATAATTTTAATAAGCTGTCATGAACAAAACCACGGACATGATTGCTATTTAGTGATTTTGGATAAAAATCCGATGCATTAGGAATTAAAAAACCTAATGATGATATTTTGTTTTCCGATAAAAAGCAAAATATGTTTTTGCTTGATAAAGCTCCGAAAAACTGCTGAAGTGTATTATTTTTCATGATATTGTAATTTTACTCCATAGTTGTTAAAAAATAGGAAAACAGTAGACTCGGGATAGAAACAATCATATAAAACAAATCACCCTCACAAACTCATTTATGAAGTGCGCCATCATCAAAAGAATACTTTATTTTGGGGTAATAAACTACCTTTTATTAACCAAATTGGGGCTTTAAAAGAAACTTAAAAACCTTAATTTCAAATTAATAAATAAGTTCAAAAAAAGAAAAAATAGAAAGCTTTCTATCTAAGCGATACAACTTTCTGAATAAAAAAACACCTTCAAAAAAATTGAAGAACTCCTTCATCAAAAGAATATTTTTATTGCGGGGAACAATCATAAAATCCTTTTTTACCAGTAAACTATTTTGGAAAACAGCTCGAAAAAATGAATTATTTTTTTGCTATATCAAAGTTAATCAATGCATTAAAGCCCTATTAAAAAGCCAAAAGCAAATCTGATAAAGAGCAAATATATTCGATAAAAAACCTATTGATTCAGAAAAATAGTATGTTTTAAAACAAATTATTTTTTATTCAAAACACTGTTAATCAATTAGTTATAAATAAAAAAACCTCGAAAGCAAAACTTTCGAGGTTTAATTTCATACTCTAATCCTTCTCAATATTTTATAGGATCAGATGATTATTCATAACCTATTTTGAAGAAATTATTTTTTTCACACTACTTCCTCTATTGGTTGTTACTTTTACAACATACACTTCTGATCTATCTACATAAGAATTAAGATTTAGTGTAACTTCTTTGTTCATGTAACTATTATTATCCATTTTTGAAAGTATTGAAACTCCTTGTGAATTAAGTACATCGATTTTCACATCAGATACATAATCAAAATTATATCTAATGGTAAGTTGATCTTTGAAAGGAACTGGATAGGCTTCAAAACCTGCTTTATCGCCCAAACCATCTCCTTCTTTTGTAGCAGGAGTTCCTCCTAATGGACATCCTGAATTATTAAGAATATCCAATTGAGTGGCTAATTTTCCAGGTGCATTTCCTCCTGATGAATAGGCTGCATTAACGGCATCTATTACCGATTGTGGACTATCAGAATATGGTGCAGGATAATCAACTTCATCGCTGCAAGCATTCAATAAAGCGGCTACTCCTTGACGAGCTAAATTAAAAATACCTCCACCACCTAAATTAAGCGCTTGCAATAAAGTTAAATTAGCAAGATTGGACGGTGCATTTACAAACACATCGCCGAACAACATTGTAGGAGTATAGCTTGAACACCATCTATCAGTATGGTTTTTCCAGTATCCTAATGTACAACCTTCAACGATACAAATTTGATTAGTAACGAGAACTAAATCAGAAGCAGTACATCCATTTATTGGATCTGTAACAGTTAATGTGTACGTTCCAGCTGCATTCACAGTTGGTGTAGCTGTATCTGCCCCAGAGACAATGTTACCACCATTACTGGCAACCCAAGAGTAGATTGCATTTTGAGTAGTTGAAGTTCCTGATAATAGTACAGTAGTTTCACTACATAATATCAGAACATCGTCACCTGCAACTGCATTTGGTAGTGCTATATTAACCGTTACAGTCACCTCATCACTATCACTACAACCAGAAGCGGTATGTGTTTTAGTAACGGTATACGTAGTAGTCACACTTGGATTAACGAATGGATTTGCAGCAGTCGAAGTAAATCCGGCTGGAGATGAAATCCAAGAATAAGTAAATCCAGCTTCTGCTACTTCTCCAATAGAACCGCCATCAGGATTTGATATACAGGTTTTAGTGAAATCAGGTCCTGCTACCGCAACTACTGTTGGTTGATTAACTGTTACAATAACCTCATCAGTATCACTACAACCAGAAGCGGTATGCGTTTTAGTTACGGTATAAGTAGTAGTCACACTTGGATTAACGAATGGATTTGCAGCAGTCGAAGTAAATCCGGCTGGAGATGAAGTCCAAGAATAAGTAAATCCGGCTTCTGCAACTTCTCCAATAGAACCACCTGATATATTAATCAAGCAATTTTTAGTAAAATCAGATCCTGCATTAGCAACTACTGTTGGTTTATTCACCGTTACAGTCACTTCATCAGTATCGCTACAACCAGAAGCGGTATGCGTTTTAGTAACAGTATAAGTAGTAGTCACACTTGGATTAACTGTTGGATTTGCAGCAGTCGAAGTAAATCCGGCTGGAGATGAAGTCCAAGAATAAGTAAATCCGGCTTCAGCTGCTTCTCCAATAGAACCGCCATCAGGATTTGATATACAGGTTTTAGTAAAATCAGGTCCTGCTACCGCAACTACTGTTGGTTTATTCACCGTTACAGTAACCTCATCAGTATCGCTACAACCAGAAGCTGTGTGCGTTTTGGTAACGGTATACGTAGTAGTCACACTTGGATTAACAAATGGATTTGCAGCAGTCGAAGTAAATCCGGCTGGAGATGATGTCCAGGAATAAGTAAATCCGGCTTCTGCCACTTCTCCAATAGAACCACCTGATATGTTAATCAAGCAATTTTTAGTGAAATCAGATCCTGCATTAGCAACTACTGTTGGTTTATTCACCGTTACAGTCACTTCATCAGTATCGCTACAACCAGAAGCGGTATGCGTTTTAGTAACAGTATAAGTAGTAGTCACACTTGGATTAACTGTTGGATTTGCAGCAGTCGAAGTAAATCCGGCTGGAGATGATGTCCAAGAATAAGTAAATCCAGCTTGAGCCACTTCTCCAATAGAACCGCCATCAGGATTTGATATACAGGTTTTAGTGAAATCAGATCCTGCTACCGCAACTACTGTTGGTTGATTAACCGTTACAGTAACCTCATCAGTATCGCTGCAACCAGAAGCTGTCTGTGTTTTAGTAACTGTATACGTAGTAGTCACACTTGGATTAACAAATGGATTTGCAGCAGTCGAAGTAAATCCGGCTGGAGATGATGTCCAAGAATAAGTAAATCCGGCTTCAGCTGCTTCTCCAATAGAACCACCTGATATATTAATCAAGCAATTTTTAGTGAAATCAGATCCTGCATTAGCAACTATCGTTGGTTTATTCACCGTTACAGTAACCTCATCGGTATCGCTACAACCAGAAGCGGTATGCGTTTTAGTTACGGTATACGTAGTAGTTACACTTGGATTAACTGTTGGATTTGCTGCAGTCGAAGTAAATCCGGCTGGAGATGAAATCCAAGAATAAGTAAATCCGGCTTCTGCTGCTTCTCCAATAGAACCGCCATCAGGATTTGATATACAGGTTTTAGTAAAATCAAGTCCTGCTACCGCAACTACTGTTGGTTTATTAACCGTAACAGTAACCTCATCGGTATCGCTACAACCAGAAGCGGTATGCGTTTTAGTTACGGTATACGTAGTAGTCACACTTGGATTAACTGTTGGATTTGCAGCAGTCGAAGTAAATCCGGCTGGAGATGAAGTCCAAGAATAAGTAAATCCGGCTTCTGCAACTTCTCCAATAGAACCACCTGATATATTAATCAAGCAATTTTTAGTGAAATCAGATCCTGCATTAGCAACTACTGTTGGTTTATTAACTGTTACAGTAACCTCATCGGTATCGCTACAGCCAGAAGCGGTATGCGTTTTGGTAACAGTATACGTAGTAGTCACACTTGGATTAACTGTTGGATTTGCAGCAGTCGAAGTAAATCCGGCTGGAGATGATGTCCAAGAATAAGTAAATCCAGCTTGAGCAGCTTCTCCAATAGAACCGCCATCAGGATTTGATATACAGGTTTTAGTGAAATCAGGTCCTGCTACCGCAACTACTGTTGGTTTATTCACCGTTACAGTCACATCATCAGTATCGCTACAACCAGAAGCGGTATGCGTTTTAGTAACAGTATAAGTAGTAGTCACACTAGGATTAACTGTTGGATTTGCAGCAGTCGAAGTAAATCCGGCTGGAGATGATGTCCAAGAATAAGTAAATCCAGCTTGAGCAGCTTCTCCAATAGAACCGCCATCAGGATTTGATATACAGGTTTTAGTGAAATCAGATCCTGCTACCGCAACTACTGTTGGTTGATTAACCGTTACAGTAACCTCATCGGTATCGCTGCAACCAGAAGCTGTCTGTGTTTTAGTAACTGTATACGTAGTAGTCACACTTGGATTAACAAATGGATTTGCAGCAGTCGAAGTAAATCCAGCTGGAGATGAAGTCCAAGAATAAGTAAATCCGGCTTCTGCAACTTCTCCAATAGAACCACCTGATATATTAATCAAGCAATTTTTAGTGAAATCAGATCCTGCATTTACCACTATCGTTGGTTTATTCACCGTTACAGTAACCTCATCGGTATCGCTACAACCAGAAGCGGTATGCGTTTTGGTAACGGTATACGTAGTAGTTACACTTGGATTAACTGTTGGATTTGCAGCAGTCGAAGTAAATCCGGCTGGAGATGAAATCCAAGAATAAGTAAATCCGGCTTGAGCCACTTCACCAATAGAACCGCCATCAGGGTTTAATGTACAGGTTTTAGTGAAATCAGATCCTGCTACCGCAACTACTGTTGGTTGATTAACTGTTACAGTAACCTCATCAGTATCGCTACAACCTGAAGCTGTATGCGTTTTGGTAACGGTATAAGTAGTAGTCACACTTGGATTAACTGTTGGATTTGCAGCAGTCGAAGTAAATCCGGCTGGAGATGAAGTCCAAGAATAAGTAAATCCAGCTTCTGCTACTTCTCCAATAGAACCACCTGATATATTAATCAAGCAATTTTTAGTAAAATCAGATCCTGCATTAGCAACTACTGTTGGTTTATTCACAGTTACAGTCACCTCATCAGTATCGCTACAACCAGAAGCAGTATGCGTTTTGGTAACGGTATACGTAGTAGTTACACTTGGATTAACTGTTGGATTTGCAGCAGTCGAAGTAAATCCGGCTGGAGATGAAGTCCAAGAATAAGTAAATCCAGCTTCTGCAACTTCTCCAATAGAACCGCCATCAGGATTTGATATACAGGTTTTAGTAAAATCAGGTCCTGCTACCGCAACTACTGTTGGTTTATTCACCGTTACAGTAACCTCATCAGTATCGCTGCAACCAGAAGCTGTATGCGTTTTGGTAACGGTATAAGTAGTAGTTACACTTGGATTAACTGTTGGATTTGCAGCAGTCGAAGTAAATCCGGCTGGAGATGAAGTCCAGGAATAAGTAAATCCGGCTTCTGCAACTTCTCCAATAGAGCCGCCTGAAATGTTAATCAAGCAATTTTTAGTAAAATCAGATCCTGCATTCGCAACTACCGTTGGTTTATTCACCGTTACAGTCACTTCATCAGTATCGCTACAACCATTAGCCGTATTCGTTTTAGTAACGGTATACGTAGTAGTTACACTTGGATTAACTGTTGGATTTGCGGCAGTCGAAGTAAATCCGGCTGGAGATGAAGTCCAAGAATAAGTAAATCCGGCTTCAGCTGCTTCTCCAATAGAACCGCCATCAGGATTTGATATACAGTTTTTAGTGAAATCAGGTCCTGCTACCGCTATTGGCGGTGTATTGTTTTTTTCTACAACCACTGTCGCTTGAGCAAAGCACCCTGTAAAACCTGGCGCATAGACTTTGACAGTATAGGTACCAGAGTCTGTTACCACTCTGTCAGGATCCAGTGGATTATCGCCTGGAATAAGTACATTAGAAGGATTATACCATTCTATAGTTGCTCCCGTTGGGGCTATGCCTGTAGCAGTAATAGTGGCATTGGTATTAATACAAGTAATCACTTGATTAACATTAGCAGCTACCGTTGGAGTTACTGTATCACCAAATGGGAATGGTCCTGCAAAATCTTTTTGCTCACTGGTAAAAGAATCAGACTGTCCACCTGCGGAACTACGGGTCTTAACCAATAAACTTCCCAATACATTGGCACATGGCCCAGAACCTTGTCCTTTTCTGTCCAAACCAAAAGCAGTAAGATTAATACCAATTTCTACATGTTGAAGGATTTGGTAGTGATCAAAAAATGCTGCGTTTGGACCTTCAATAGTTCCCCAAGGCGGACCTAAAGTAGTATCTTCAGCATTTACCCTTCCAAAAATATTTTCAACATCGGCTGGGTCATTGGAAACAATACGCCCATAACCAAAATTACCGCTTTGCTCCCCTTTTTCAAAAGTTCCGGGAACTACGCTAAATGGTCTTAAGGCCGCTGAATTATTATATGTATTAAAAACAGTTTCATCCATCCATACTCTGATTCTAACTTCAGGTTTAGATCCTCCTCCTTCATAATCAATCGAAACGATTATAGTTCCAGGAACATTAACACTTCCGTCAGCATTAAAAGTAAATGCTGTACGACCTCCATCGTTGCCTGTATTCCCAAAAACTAAATCTCCTGGAGAATAGCTAACTAAAGTTCGGAAGAATTCAAAATCAATATGCTTGCTACCATCAGTAGATCGCAATGTTGCAGCGGCATAAGCCCAAAGTACATCAAAAGGTCTGTCGTCTACAGGAAAACCTGGATTTGTAGAGGGATCATGCGGATTTGTTCCTCGTAAATGTGCCATTACATCGATGATATCATCTTTTTGAGGAATACTTCCAGCTCCCAGACTCCAAGTAATTGGATTATCAGCATTTTTATCTGCTGTACCGGCAAAAATACTCGAATCACTATTCCCTTGAGCAGAATTAGTATCCCTGCCATATACAGAATCTATCCATAAAAACCCATCAACAATAGGATATGGAAAACCTGGAGCAGGAGTCGTTACTGACTGCCCTTTTGTAAAGGAATAATTATTGTTAGCCAGAATAGAAGTCCTCAATGCAGCAGCACCAGTTACATCTATGACTCCTTTGCCACTGCCTGGGTAGGTAGTATTAAACCAGTCATCTGTACCAGCCTGATTGGGAAGACTCCCAAACTGCAACAGGTTGGCATAAGCATCAGCTTCAATACCAAAATTGGCTTTGACAGCAGCACCTCCAACAAGTTGACCATAAATAGGAGCTTGGCCAAACACTAAAAGCAGTAAAGAGGCATAAAAAAAGAGCTTTTTAGCAAACGCACTCGTCCAAAAAAAGCTCGAAAAACCTGCGTTGAAGCGCCAGGAAAAAGTGCAACAATAATCTTGTACACTTTTTATCGTAGAAAATATAAATTTTTTCATAATAATTTGGTTTTAAGACCATATTATTAATAAGAAAGCACATGTAGAAGTGGGGTTTTCGAAGAGTTGAAAAGGTCCTGTTCCATAGATAGAGTGTAGTTTAATACCATAAATTAGAAAAAAAGGAAGTTACAGACTGAGGCTAAAAATTACTGAGCTACAAATCAACCTTCATAAACTCATTCATGAAGTAATCCATCATTCAAAAGATTTTTATTGTGGGGAACAATAACTAAATTCTTTTATCTACCAGACAATTGCTTTACAAAGCAATCTTTAAACTTTAATCTAAAACAATCAGTATTGAAATTAATAACTGGTTCAAACAAAAGATTTTTAACTCAAAGGAAAAACTTGCATCAAACGAAATATCTTCAAAAAACAATTTTATGAAGCACTCCATCTAAAAAAGTCCACTTTATTGCAAAGAGTAAAAATACATCTGATAACCAAATAGTTACGTTATAAAAAAACTTAAATAATTAACTTTTGTTGAATCAAAGTTAGCTATAACATCAAAAAAAGAAAACAAAAAAACTCTAAACAAGATAAAATTCTGTTATTCCCGACAAGAGACACTATTCGCTAAGAAAAGGTTTACAGCTGCAAAATATTAATACTTAAAAACCTGTTAACTTATTGACAATCAATTAATTAGGTAATATATTATTTAAATTTTGTTAATAAAAAAACAATGTTAAAAAACAGTAATATCCTTTAACATATGAATTAGTAGTATCGATTCTTTATCCATCATTTATTTAAAAAATTATTTCTCTTAAAATACTGAAAATGAATCCTTTTTTAAGATTAAAAAAACCTCAGGAGGGTTTAAAAACATTGCTTTTTATTCATGAAAACAATATAGCAGTCTAAAAAACGTCAAAAAAAAGACCCTTCATTGCTGAAAGGTCTTTTGTGTTAAAAATTATAATCCAATTCTAATTCCTATTTCACGGCAACAGTGTTGTTTCTTAAAATTTTGCTAAAAAATAACACATGAGAAGGCAATGCATTTTCCCAATATTCCCAAGTGTGAGCTCCTGGACGTTCCGTATAATCATGAGAAACTTTATTATAAACGAGTCTTCGGTGTAATTCCCTGTTAGATTCTATCAAAAAATCATCTACTCCGCAATCTATAATCAATTCCAGTTTGTTACTTTTTATTTTATCAACCATATTTAAAACAGCATTTGAGGCATACACTTCCTGTGGTACTCCTTCAATTCCAAAAACAGGTTCCATTAATTTAGTCACTCTTTCCTTAGATTCTGGATTAATCATACTCCCCATATCAACGGCTCCACTCATACTTCCTGCGGCACAAAATAGTTCCGGGTGTTTTGTCGAAAGATACAATGCCCCATGACCTCCCATAGAAAGTCCTGTAATTACACGTCCTTTTCTGTCATTTATTGTTCGATAGGTATTATCTACTTTCTGAATTACTTCTTTTGTGATATATGTTTCAAACTGACTTCCTTTATTAACAGGACTATCAAGATAAAAACTGAAAGTTTCTCCTTCCGGCATTACAATTATGATATTATACTGATCTGCTAAATTGTGCAATAAATTCTTATCCGGGGTTTTAGACAACCAATCATTAAAATGACCATAAGCACCGTGCAACAGATAAAGAACAGGATAGTTAACCTTGCTTTTAGTATAAGAACTGGGCAATACTACCGCAGCTTTATAGGTTTTATTCATAGCTGAACTCGGGATTTGCAACGTATCGGCTTTTGCACCATAAGATGATGCAGTGTGTCCAAGAAGGAAAAATAAAAATAGAATCTGAAGTTTCTTCATTTGATAGTTTTTTTGGTGATTGAAAAGTAAATATACACTTTTCCAGAAAAACTTGTTTTATCGTTTAAAAATCGAATACACTTTACAAAAACAATTGATTCATTTAGAACAGCTTAATTCAATATTGATGTGTTTTTGTAAAAACAATTCAATAAATAATTAACTCCACATTAAACAAAAACCTCTTACTTTTTTTATTTCGAAATTAAACAATATATACTTTTTTAACATAAATGAATTTATAAGTTATTGGATTTTAACCATAATCGGCATTATGATGATAAAATAGCACCTAAATTAGAAAATATAGTTCTATTCCGTAAACGAATCTTACCCTAATTTTACAATAGAAATTTTAACTATTAATTTAAAAACTAGAATTATGAAAAACATTTTAAAATTGAGTTTATTGTTGATAGTAACAATGACTAGTATGAGTACGTATGCAATTGACGACAATTTTTTACTTAACGTAAAAAAAGGAAAAGGAAATGAAATTAGCTTTACTCTAAACCAAATTAAACAAGCTAATGTATCTATTTATGATGATCAGAATAATTTAATCTACACCGAAAAAGCAAAAGGTGAAAAAGGAATCTCAAAGACCTATAATTTAGACGAATTTCCCGTGGGAACGTATTATTTGGTTGTCGAAAACAACCTGAAAAAAGTAAAACACGAAATTATCATCTCGGAACAAAAAACATTTTTAACAACAAAAGCAATCTCGGAAGTTTACAAACCAACGATGAAAAATAGAAATTTGGCAACTATCAATTAGTGTCCTGCCGAATATTATTAATAAAGGCTGTCTTTTGGGACAGCCTTTTTATTTGATTATAAATATGAATTACATGTTACATATTTCTTCTATATTGCCCGCCTACTTCAAACAAAGCCGAAGTAATTTGTCCCAAAGAACAAACCTTCGTTGCTTCCATCAAATGTTCGAATAAGTTTTCGTTTTTAATGGCAGCTTCCTGAAGCGTATTTAAATGTGTATTCACTAAATCCTGATTGGATTGGTGTAAATGGTTCAACATATCAATTTGGTATTGTTTTTCTTCTTCCGTAGCACGAATTACTTCAGCTGGAATCACTGTTGGAGAACCTTTAGAACTCAAGAACGTATTCACTCCAATAATTGGAAATTCACCGGTATGTTTCAAAGTTTCATAATACAAACTTTCTTCTTGAATTTTACTTCTTTGGTACATCGTTTCCATAGCACCAAGCACTCCGCCACGTTCAGTAATTCGGTCGAATTCCTGTAAAACCGCAGCTTCCACTAAATCTGTCAATTCTTCGATAATAAAAGCACCTTGAATTGGATTTTCATTTTTGGCCAGACCTAATTCTTTGTTGATAATCAACTGAATTGCCATTGCACGACGCACTGATTCTTCCGTAGGCGTGGTAATTGCTTCATCATAAGCATTGGTATGCAATGAATTACAGTTGTCATAAATGGCATATAACGCTTGCAAAGTGGTACGAATATCATTGAAATCTATTTCCTGAGCGTGTAAAGAACGACCTGACGTTTGAATGTGGTATTTCAACATTTGCGCTCGCTCGTTAGCTCCGTATTTGTTTTTCATGGCTTTCGCCCAAATTTTACGTGCCACACGACCAATAACTGCATATTCAGGATCTACTCCATTCGAGAAAAAGAACGATAAGTTTGGTCCGAAATCGTTGATGTTCATGCCACGACTCAAATAATATTCTACATACGTGAAGCCATTAGAAAGTGTAAAAGCCAATTGCGTGATAGGATTTGCACCCGCTTCGGCAATGTGATAGCCTGAAATAGAAACCGAATAGAAGTTTCTAACATTCTTGGTAATGAAATATTCCTGTACGTCACCCATCAATCTCAATGCAAATTCAGTAGAGAAAATACACGTATTTTGTGCTTGGTCTTCTTTTAAAATATCAGCTTGAACCGTTCCACGAACTTGAGACAACGTTCTTGCTTTTATGTCGTTATACACTTCCAAAGGTAAAACCTCATCTCCGGTTACGCCCAAAAGCATCAACCCTAAACCGTTATTTCCTTCAGGTAAATCACCTTGATAATGTGGTCTTTCGACTCCTTTAGCTGCGTATATATTTTTTATTTTTGCTTCAACTTCTTTTTCAAGATTATTTTCTTTGATATAAAACTCACATTGCTGGTCAATGGCAGCATTCATAAAAAAGCCTAACAACATAGGCGCTGGACCATTGATAGTCATACTCACCGAAGTCATGGCGTGAACCAAATCGAAACCGGAATATAATTTTTTGGCATCATCCAAACAACAAATAGAAACTCCGGCATTACCTATTTTTCCATAAATATCAGGACGTACATGTGGATCGTTTCCGTATAAAGTTACGCTGTCAAAAGCAGTTGATAATCGTTTTGCCGGTAATCCTGCACTCACATAATGAAAACGTTTGTTGGTTCTTTCCGGTCCGCCTTCTCCTGCAAACATTCGGGAAGGATCTTCTCCTTCGCGTTTGAAAGGATACAATCCAGCAGTAAAAGGGAATTCTCCAGGAACATTTTCCTGCAAACACCAACGTAAAATATCGCCCCAAGCTTGATACTTTGGCAAAGCTATTTTCGGAATTTGAGAATGCGAAAGTGACTCCGTATGCGTAGCCATTTTTATTTCCCTGTCACGAACTTTGAACGTATAAACTGGATTCTTGTACTTGTTTACTTTTTCGCTCCAAGTCAAAATGATTTCCCAATTGTACGGATCCAAATCCATTTTTACTTTATCAAATTGATTCAGCAAAAGGTTTAAAAAGATTTTGTCCTCAGCGGCGCCTGGTTTTTCAGATTCCAAAGCAGTTGGTAAAACCGAATCGTCATTAATTCCTGCTTTGTTTATTTCAGGTATTTTCTTGGCAACTGTTTCAATCGTTTTGAAAATTCCGTATAATTTCTGGGCAACTTGCTCCTGACTAACCGCCGTAACATCATATTTTCTGTTACTTTCGGCAATTTCAGACAAATAACGGGTTCTGTGTGGTGGAATAACGAAAATCTTCTCACTCATTTCACGAGTGATTTGGAACGTTGATTTCAAATCAGAATTCGTTTTCTCATGGATTTTATCCATAATCGCTTTGTACAGCGTATTCATTCCCGGGTCGTTAAACTGCGAAGCAATTGTCCCGAAAACTGGAAGTGTATCTAAATCAGCATCCCAAAGATTATGGTTGCGCTGGTATTGTTTTTTCACGTCTCTCAATGCATCCAGAGAACCGCGTTTGTCGAATTTGTTTATTGCTACCAAATCAGCAAAATCAAGCATGTCGATTTTTTCCAATTGGGTTGCAGCACCAAATTCAGGTGTCATAACATATAAAGACACATCAGAGTGGTCCATGATTTCCGTATCAGATTGCCCGATTCCAGAAGTTTCCAAGATGATGATATCATAATTTGCCGCTTTAATCACTTGAATCGCATCGGCAACATATTTAGACAAAGCCAAATTCGATTGACGTGTGGCCAATGAACGCATGTAAACTCTAGGACTATTGATAGCATTCATTCGGATTCTATCTCCAAGTAATGCACCGCCTGTTTTACGTTTTGATGGATCAACAGATATTAATCCAATTGTTTTTTCCGGGAAATCGATTAGAAAACGACGCACCAATTCATCTACCAACGATGATTTTCCTGCTCCACCCGTTCCTGTAATCCCAAGAACCGGAATCGTGCAATTCTCATTCTTTTTTTGGATGGCTTCCAAAGTTTTGGCCGCAACATCAGGGAAATTCTCTGCTGATGAAATAATTCTGGCAATTGCTTTTGGATTTTTTTCTTCTAAATGATTGATTTCATCACTTAGTTGATCTCCAATAGCATAATCTGCACGTTGTACTAAATCATTTATCATTCCTTGTAAACCCAAAGCACGTCCGTCATCAGGAGAATAAATTCTCGTAATTCCGTACGCTTGTAACTCGGCAATTTCAGAAGGCAGAATTACACCTCCGCCACCGCCAAATATCTTGATTTGCCCTGCTCCTTTTTCCTGAAGCAAGTCATACATGTATTTGAAATATTCGTTATGCCCTCCTTGGTAGGAAGTTATTGCAATCGCATTGGCATCTTCTTGAATCGCTGTATTGACAACTTCTTCCACACTACGGTCATGGCCCAAATGGATTACCTCAACACCTGTAGACTGAATAATCCTACGCATAATGTTGATTGCGGCATCGTGACCGTCAAAAAGAGCTGCTGCGGTAACAATTCTTACTTTATTGTTAGGGATATATGGTTTTTGTTGTTCCATTTTATGAATATGATAATTTAAGCCTGCAATTTACGATTTTATTTTAAAAATTATTTGATGTTGTGGCTCGTTGTTAATAAATAACACAGAATTTTGTTATTTAGCCCCGATTGAAGCGACATCTCCCGATTTAGAAAAACAAGGCTTTTATCAGCCGTAGTTTTTATTTATCGGGAATACAGCGGAAAGCGGGACAAATCCTGATTAATAAAACTAAAATTTGTGCTCCTAAAGAATAGTTGGCTTTGTTTTTGAATAAGTAGTATTTTTACAAAAGCCAAATGGCAAACAGACGAAGTAAACTAATACTCTAATTACGATGAAGAAAATTTTAATGGTTATGATGGCGGTTTCGCTTTCGAGTTGTGCCGAAATGCAACAGGTGATGAATCAATTTCCACAAACGCAAGGAATTGGCGGCGTTGATATTGCCGGTGGATTGAAGGAAGCATTGAACAATGGGATTTCGAAACAGGTAACAAAACTGACTGCTACCGATGGTTTTTACAGAAATGAAGCCGTGAAAATTTTATTGCCGGAAGAATTGAGAAAAGTAGATACTGGTTTGAGAAGAATTGGATTGAGTTCTTTGGCTGACGAAGGTTTGAAAGTATTGAATCGTGCTGCCGAAGACGCGGTGAAAGAAGCGACTCCAATATTTGTTGATGCCGTTAGAAACATGACTTTTATGGATGCCAAAACAATTTTGATGGGAAATGAAAGTTCGGCTACCACTTATTTGCAAAACAGTACTTCGACAGCGTTGTACGGAAAATTTAATCCGGTGATTAAAAGTTCGTTTACCAAAGTTGGTGCCGATAAAGTATGGGCCAACATTATTACTAAATACAACAGCATTCCTCTTGTAAATAAAGTGAATCCTGATTTGACGGATTATGTTACGAACCAAGCGTTGAATGGCGTTTTCAAAATGGTTGCTGTTGAAGAAAAAAACATCAGAACGAATTTGAGTTCCAGAACTTCTGTTTTATTGCAAAAGGTTTTTGCCTTGCAGGATAACAAATAGATTGAAATTTGGCTGTTTTTTTTCAAACATAAAACAGCCAAATCCAACTTTTTTATAAAAACAAATACGTTTAGTTTTGAAAAATACTATTCATTACTAAGAACAAAGCTGAAAACAGAACCCTAATGCAGAAAATTACAATCCTAATCCATTGCGAAGATCAAAAAGCAATTATTGCTTCCGTTACGAATTATATTTCCTCCATTGATGGTAATATTATTTATTTAGATCAACATGTCGATGCTGATGAAAATGTATTTTTCATGCGTTTAGAATGTGAATTCAGTGCCAAAAATTGGAATATTGAAGCCATTAAAACTGATTTTCAAGCTAAGTTAGCTGCTCCTTTTAATATGTCGTGGGAAATGTATACCCAAAACGAAAAACCAAGAATGGCTTTGTTTGTTTCTAAATACGATCACTGTTTGTATGATATTTTAGGACGCTACAGCGCTGGCGAATTACCTCTTGAAATCCCTTTGATTATAAGCAATCATGAGGATTTGAAAGCAGTGGCAGAGCGTTTTTCTATTCCGTTTCATTATGTTCCTTTTACGAAAGACATTAAAAGCGAAGGCGAACAAAAACAGTTGGATTTACTGAAAGAATACAATATCGACTTCATTGTTTTGGCACGCTACATGCAAATTATCACACCTAATTTGATTGCGCAATACAAGAATCAAATTATCAATATTCATCATTCCTTTCTTCCGGCATTTCCCGGAGCAAAACCGTATCATTCTGCTTTTAA
Organism: Flavobacterium sp. 120; assembly: GCF_003633605.1. Classification (NCBI taxonomy): domain Bacteria; kingdom Pseudomonadati; phylum Bacteroidota; class Flavobacteriia; order Flavobacteriales; family Flavobacteriaceae; genus Flavobacterium; species Flavobacterium sp. 120. The sequence continues at coordinate 2,532,268 of NZ_RBKZ01000001.1, forward strand.
ACGCGGTGTAAAAATCATTGGTGCCACCAGTCATTATGTAACCGAAGGATTAGATGAAGGTCCGATTATCGAGCAGGATATTGCCCGAGTTTCACACAGTCATTCGATAGAAGATTTTATTATGAAAGGGCGCGATCTGGAACGCATGGTTTTAGCCAGAGCCATAAAATTGCATGCTGAGAGAAAAACAATGGTTTATGACAATAAAACGGTGGTGTTTTTATAAATTTTTCGCCCACAACCATTTCCAAAGGAAAGGGAATCAAAACCCTATAGAATTAAAGAATATTGTCCATTATATATAAAATGCTCACCAAAAGTGAGCATTTTTTTATTAAGCTGAGACTTCAATTCCCCTCGTTTTCCCATTATTGTCAAATACTACTTTGGTCCAGAATGATTTTGCTTTTTGGTGCGTTGGATACCAATCCCAATTTTCTTCCACCAGAATAAAAAGTCCAGTATCTGTTCCTAAAACGATGAATTTTTCTAGTTTTGGTTGTTTTGAAAATACCGAAAGACCGTATTTATTAAACAATTCATCACTGAGCTGGGAAACATTTTTAGTGACAAGACCTATTTCGCTCACAGAAAGAATTGACAATCCATCAAATGGTTTTTCTGAAGTATTATCAAGGCTGAAACGGGCAATAAATTCTAAAATATTTCCATTATTGTCATAGAAATAAAAAGACTTTGCATTCCAATTATAGAAATCGGCAATTTTTTCCGGTGGAACAACCTCCATAATTTCAGTTTTCTTTTCTATCCAAGCAAAGGCTTCCAACAATTTATTATTGGGTATATCAAAAGCAAAATGATACACTGGTTTTAAATTCTCAGAAGAACGGAAAGTTAGTTTTGTATAACCAGCGGCAAATGACACACTCGAATTGGTTTTCGAAATAGTTTTCAATCCGATAACGTCAGTATAAAACAATTCCGTTTCAGTAATACTATCCGTCAATAATTCGAGTTCGAGAATATTCATCGTGTTTAAATAAAGCAATTTATCTTTTTAACAAATACACCTCAACGCCCAGCAACTAAATCACTATGAATTGCTAATGATAGTCTAAACCTGCTGAAATTCTATAGCCTCAGATGGCGTCAAAATACTTAAAGAAGTGCTCTGGAAATAAAGTTAAAAAACTTAACTTATGTACAACAAAGTAATAACAAAATCTTAACAGCAAAACGTCTCCTTATGTGTGATCTTTGCAGAGTAATAAACTGGTTATTTATTATTTTGGTTTTGGTTAGTTAAAGAATTGCCTGCATTTATAATGCAGGCATTTTTTTATTTAGCGGTATTTATAAAAGAAAGAACTGCATCATTGAAAGCATTAGGTTGCTCCACATTTACTACATGTCCACATTTTTCTATTACAAAGAGTTTTGACGATTTATAATGATTTTCGACCACTTTCCTAACCGATGGCAAAAACATATAATCCTCTTCACCCATAACATAAAGCGTAGGAATATTCAATTCAACTTGGCGGAACCATTTCAGCACCGGATTTATTTCGGCAGTGAGTTTAAACCATTTAATAAATTCTTTCTGGTATAATTTTTTAGCTTCATTGATAAAAAGAACACGAGATTGCTTGTGACTTTTTTTAGGCATGATGACAAAGGCAAAAAACTTGTATAAAACCAAATACGGCAATACATATTTAAACATATTTCCCAATCGCATTAATACTTGAGAACGGAAATTCATTTTCAGGATTGCGCCACCAAGAATCATGCTTTGCACGCGTTCCGGATACATTTCAGCCAATTGTCTGATGAGTATGGTACCCAAAGAAATGCCAACGAAATGTGATTTTTTAATTTTAAGAAAATCTAAGACTTCCAGAATATCATTAGCCAAAGCCGAAAAGGTATATTTCTGTTTGAAAGCCGTCTTTAAAGTAGGTTTCGATTCCCCGTGACCCCGCAAATCCAGCAACAATACATTATACTGTTTTTTAAAATCACGTATTTGCTTAAACCAGATAGATGAACTCCCACCAGCGCCATGAACAAAAGTTACCCACTGATCGGTGTTTTTATTTTCGTAAATGGTATAATTAATCACTTGGTTTTTTTTGTAAAAATAGGACTTTAATTTTAAATCCCAATCTTAACAAAAAATAATGCTGGTTTTATAATTGTATACCGTAAATTTGCAAAAAATTTACACCCATGAAAGGATTATTGAAAGAGAAAAGTGAAATAGAAAAGCTTAAAAGAGAATACCAAATGCTCTCAGAACTAAATTTCAACTTCGACAAGACCACTGTTAAGTCTACCATAACAACAGAAGAATTAATTTTAGAGGAATGCGAATTATAATTTTTGATGCATTTTTTTAAAATAGTCAAACGCTTTTAGCAGCCTGCTTCCATACCAAGAAAACATTTCGCCATCAACAAACACCGTTTTTGCATGATGCGTGTGTCTTCCTATTTCGAATGCATCTTCTTCCTTAAAAGGATACGGCTCTGAAGACAGAAAAACCAAATCCGGATCTCCTTCCAATCGCATTTTTTTGAGTTCGATTTCCGGATAACGTGATTTGTTATCATAAATATTCTGAAAGTGGTTCAGTTTCAGTAATTCATTGATAAAATTATCCGAACCAGCGACCATAAAAGGATTTTTCCAAATGAAATACGCTGCTTTTTTAACCGGTTTATCTTTGATGAAGTTTTTAAAATCGCTCAAGGCAAAAGCCAATTTGTCGTTCCATTTCTGTGATTCGGTTCTGCAATTGAAGAGCTGACCAAAGTCGGTAATCATTTGAAAATTGTCATCAATCGTGATGATATTCGTCACCCAAACCAGACAAATTTTACGCAATTCTGCTACGATTTCTTCCGTATTTTCTTCTTTATTACAAATGATGATATCCGGTTGCAACAACCTGATTTTCTCATAATGCACTTTCTTGGTTCCTCCAACTATTTTCTTAACAGACTTAAAATGATACGGATGCACACAGAATTTGGTAATCCCAACAATTCGGTCTTCTAAGCCCAAATCATACAGTAATTCCGTTTGCGAAGGAACCAGTGAAATAATGCGCTTGGGTGACGTTTCAAAAGAATGGGAAGTTCCTATTTGATCGATTAGATTTTTTTGTTTCAAGTTTAAAGTTTAAAGTTCATATTATTAAAACATAAATTAGCAGCTTTTTAACCATTAAGAAATTAAGAAAATTAAGCTTTAAACGTATTTCTTAATGGTTTAAAAAAAGTCCCAGTTTAAAATTCTTCACTTTAAACCTTAAACCTTTTCAAACTTCAAACTAATAATTGCTGCCATTTCCTGTTGCATTTTCAACGCTTCTTCTCTTGCTTTTTCAACAAAATCAGTTCCGTTTGACGCATAAATAATCGCTCTGGAAGAATTAATAAGCAACCCTACATTCGCATTCATACCGTATTTACAAACTTCAGATAAACTTCCGCCTTGTGCGCCAACACCTGGAACCAGCAAGAAACTGTCAGGAACAATTTTACGAATTTCAGTAAAATATTCAGCTTTGGTAGCACCTACAACATACATCAGGTTTTCACTGTTTTTCCACGTTTTAGAGGTTTCTAACACTTGCTTGTACAATTCTTTAGCTCCGCTCCGTTCGGCTCCGCCTCGGGTTCCATCCACATTTAAAGTCTGAAAATCGAACGCACCTTCATTGGAAGTCAAAGCCAGCATAATCGTATGTTTATTTTCGAAAGCAAGAAAAGGCTCCACCGAATCTTTCCCCATATAAGGAGCAACTGTAACGCTGTCAAAATTCAAATCCTCAAAAAAAGCTTTGGCATACATCGAAGACGTATTTCCAATATCACCACGTTTTGCATCTGCAATCGTGAAAATATCCGGATAAGTTGAGTTGATGTAATGAATTGTTTTTTGCAACGACATCCAACCTTTTATTCCGTAAGCTTCATAAAAAGCGGTATTGGGCTTATACGCCACCGCTAAATCATGGGTTGCATCGATTATGGCTTTATTGAATTCGAAAATAGGATCTTCCAGTGCTAATAAATGTTGTGGAATTTTATTCAAATCAACATCTAATCCTACTGCTAGGAATGATTTCTTGATTCTGATTTGGTCAATAAGTTGTTGTGTAGTCATTGTTTAAATTGTGTGCTGCAAATTTATGAAAAAAACCCCAAAAGCATTGGCCGTTTTATAACTTAAAAATTCAATGGATACGCTCTATTTTAAGGCTGTTCTTTTTTTAAAATTGTCAGTATAATAGATTGTCAGGACTGCACTAAAACTATATTTTTATTTTAAAAGAAATTGATTTTCAAACCAATAAGAGTTAATTATATAAGAAAAATAAAAATTTGTATAACAAATGAAATCCATAGCAACCTCATCTTTGCAGTGTTAATCTAACATTGTAAAAACAAAAAACATGAAAAACTTTATCTTATCAGCATCTTTACTTGCAACAACAATTTTGTTTGCAAACACCACAGAAAAAATTGATCAAACTACAATTTCAAAAAAACAAAAAGTTGAAATTAGCAAAACAACAGATAAAACAGTCTATTTCTGGGAAGTAAACACGCCAACAGGTTATGCAAGTGGTTATACGCTTTCGGAAGCCAAAGCATTAAAAACAATAAAATTGATGGCTACAAACGACATCGTAACGTATAGAATCGTTGAAGCCTATAAATAGTTTTTAAAACTAAATATAGGCTTCAATAGCTTATTTTTATAAAAATTATTTCCCTTTTGAGGTCCCGAAGAACACAAAAAAAAGTGAAACGAATTTCACTTTTTTTTATTTAGAATACCTCGCTGGCTTCTTTCAATTTTTCCATGTTGTTGACTAACGCTAGCTCGTCAACAATTTTCTGAATGTCACCATTCATGATATTTCCTAAATCGTACAAAGTCAAACCTACACGGTGATCCGTTACACGACCTTGTGCGTAATTATAGGTACGGATTTTGGCAGAACGGTCACCAGAACTTACTTGAGACGTACGTTTGGTAGCATCTTCGGCCTGTTTTTTGGCTAATTCCTGTTCGTATAAACGGGAACGCAAAACGCCAAAAGCTTTGTCTTTATTCTTGTGTTGTGATTTTTGATCCTGACATTGCGCCACCAATCCTGTTGGAATGTGCGTCAAACGAACCGCTGATTTGGTTGTATTTACTGATTGTCCACCAGGTCCTGACGAACAGAAGAAATCCACACGCACATCATTCATATCAATTTGTACATCAAATTCCTCTGCTTCCGGCAATACCATAACAGTCGCTGCTGATGTGTGAACACGTCCTTGCGTTTCCGTTTGCGGTACACGTTGCACACGGTGAACACCCGCTTCAAACTTCAAAGTTCCATAAACATCTTCACCAGTAACTTCAAAAATCACCTCTTTAAATCCACCAGATGTTCCTTCGTTCATATCCACAACAGATGTTCTCCAACCTCTGTTTTCACAATATTTTGTGTACATACGGAACAAATCCCCTGCAAAAATACTCGCTTCATCCCCACCCGTTCCGGCACGAATCTCCACCATAACATTTTTAGCATCTTCGGGATCTTTAGGAATCAACATAAACTTGATTTCTTCCTCCAGTTCCGGTAATCTTTCCTTTGCTTCTTCCAGTTGCATCTTGGCCATTTCGGTCATATCTGCATCACTGTTATCCGCTATAATTTCGTTTGCTTCATCGATATTCGCCATCAAAATAACGTATTCATCGCGCTTTTCAGCCAAAGCTTTTAAACTTTTGTACTCTTGATTCAATTGCACATAACGTTTCTGATCAGAGATAACATCCGGCTGAATGATTAAATCCGATATCTCATCGAAACGTTGTTTTACTATTTGAAGTCTATCTAACATTTTCTTATTCCTTTTATTGGAGTGCAAAAATACGAAAAAACTATTCAGTTTGCAAGGCTCGTTTTTGGCGTATTACTTATCAATTGAAAACTTAAGGAACGCTAAGTCATCAGTAAAACAAATGGTACATGAGTAGAAACTTTAAACGTTAAACTTTTAAACAATTAAACTCTTTTTCAGGAGCTATTTCCTGCTATCCGCTATATTCCCGATAATAAAAACTACGGCTAAAAAGCCTTGTTTTTCTAAATCGGGAGATGCCGCTGCAAACGAAGTTCACTGAACTCCAATTAAAATAAAAGTAAAGTGAAGTAATCAGGGCTTGGGCATTGTGCTAAAAAAAGCGTTTTACGGTTTCCCGTAAAGCTATTGATTCAAAAGAAGTTAGTTTTGAACACCAAAGATAACTTAATATGTTTTTGTCCGTATTTTCGGTATTAAGTTATATATTTGAAAATAACTAAACTCTGCCGTTTATCAGGCAAAGCGACCCAAAATTAGATGGCTTTGTATGATTTTGTCATACATATACACAAGATGTGTGTAATACTTTGAAAACCGAAATAAATAATAACATTCCAATACAAAGAAAAAATGATTGAAAATATAGTTAGTGGAGTTATTGGTGGTCTTTTTGTGTTACTTATACAATATTTAGTTGAGCATCTAAAAAACAAGAAAAACTCAAAAAATAGTCTGATTGTTGGAAATCAAGAATTGAAAATAATTGATAAAAAATTTTTATACACGTACGAACCTCATAAAATTTCTATCGAAAAAGTAATTGAGGATTTTGGACAACCAATAAAAAAATATAACGACGAATTCGATGATTTTAAATTAGAATTATATCAATATAATTTTCAGAATGCAAAAGTGCTGTTTTCAAAGAGTAATGAAAGTTCAGAAATCATTTCGATTACATTATTTTCTACAAATGATAAAAAAAATCCTGTATTATGTAGAATGTCATTCGAGGATGATGATATTGAATTTGGAAAAGCAAAAATTAATGATATAATCATAAAAGATGGTATAGATTTAGAAAACTCAATGACTCAATTGGGTAATGTTTGTATAATTAAATCTAAATATTTCTATAGACAAATAAAACATCTGACTTTTTCTTATGAAATTGGAGGTAATTATGAAAGTTTAGAAGAGACAAAAGATGAAATTATTAATCAAGTTTGTGTTAGCCAAATGCAAAATGTGAATCCAATGTTTACATTTTATGATACATTTTATAATTAGTACTACACACAACAGCGGTTTCGCAAGATTTGGGCTTTAGGTTTGATTTAAAGTTACTCTTGTATTTGGAAATTTTGTGTTTAACCGAAAAATAAATCTTAATTTAGTCCCAAACCTCGCGAAGCCGCGGGACGTTGGCAGTAATTCCACAAACACTCATTAAAAACACAAATATGTCAGAATCTTTAGAATATGCTGAAAAAACTTTAAAAGGATTTAAAGAAAAAGCAAATCATAATAAAAATGAATCTCTTGTAAGCTTTGTGATAATACTCACATCATCCTTATTAGCACCATTATTTATTACCTTGGGAGAAGGTATAATATTAAGTAAAATCATTCCATCAATTTTATCTGTTATTGCTGCTGGATTCACATCATGGTTACAACTGCGAAAACCCCAAAAACTTTGGAGTCTGTATCGTGAATGTCAAAGGCTAATTGAAGATCAGGTAATTAAATATAAATTTAAAGTTGGAGAATATTCGGAAAATGTCTCAGCAGATTCACTCTTAGCAGAAAAAGTTGCAGAGATTGCGCTTAACGCTCATTACCAATGGACTTCAGTTGTTCCTAATCCAGAAACACTTAACTCTAAAGAAAAAATATGAACACTCAATTTGAAAAAGCAGTAACCAGATTAAATACTCATTATGGAGATTTTGATTTCTATTGTTATTCATGGGGTCAGCATGAAGAGGACAATATACTATGTTTAGCAAATCTTAAATCTAACGATGAACCTTTAATACGTGTACAAAGTGCCTGTTATACAGCAGAAATATTTAGAAGTTTAGACTGTGATTGTCATGAACAATTAGATGAAAGTATTAAACTCATAAACTTAAAAGGCGGAATGGTTATATATATGCTTTGTGATGGTCGAGGAGCTGGTTTACTAAATAAAGTAAAAGGGCTAGAACTTGGGAGAACTGAAGGATTAGATACATCAGAAGCTTATCATAAATTGAATATTGCTCAAGATCCTAGAGAATATAGTCGTGTCGTTCAAATATTAGATGACCTTAATATTAAATCCGTTAAATTATTAACTAATAATCCTCGAAAGATTGAAGGACTAATATCTGCAGGAATTAAAGTAACACGTGAGCCACTTGAAATAAAAGCTACAGAAACATCTAAATCTTATTTAGAAACTAAGACAAATAAGATGGGTCATTTAATGAACCAATTCAAAAAAGACTAAGAACTAATGCCCACAGTGGTTTTGCGCAATGGCTGGTTTTATTTTCCTTAGCCGGAAATTTACAGATCTTTACAACAAAGCCGCGGAACGTTGGCAGGAATTCATTGAAAATCGGAGAATTCAAGAACCTAAACTATAAATTTTAAAATGAAAATTATGACAGAACAAGAGGCAAGAAATCTTTTATATGATCTTTGGGAGAATGGAGAAATTCCGAACAATTTTGACGAAAATCATTCTGACTATGAAAAAGCTGTAAAATTGACAATGAAGAATGGAAATTTTGATTTTGATAAGTTTTATGAAAATGTTTCAATAATAAAATTTGGCATTTGGCAAGTTGAACTAGACGCATTAGTTGCAAATGGTCATGACTATATAATTGATTGTCATAGATTTTGGGAAACTCGAGAGTATAATGGGCATTTAGTTTGGGATTGGCTAATTCATTTGGCGCAAAAATCATGGGTTAAAAGTGAAAACATTAATGATTTAAATACTGCATTCTTTTTTTGTCAAGACTATTTTAGAGAATTTAAGCCAAACAATATTCCATATATTTCAACCGCTCAAACTTTAAACATTCAGAAACAATTAATGGAAATTAGAGATGAAATGAGTAGACATGAAAAAGTAAGTAAAAATGGAATTTTAGAGGTTGATGTTGAACAAATGATAAAATATAGAGATTTAAAAAGTAACATTAAATTCATATAAAAACTACTGCCAACAGATACTAAAACTGATTTGGGGAATTGGCTTAATGGAAAGTTGGTTATGTATTTGAATGATTTGCTTCGCCAGTTCGCTATCGCTCGGGTGGCAAATCCGAAAACAGGGCTTAATTTATTCCCAAACCCACTTTAGTACCAGAACGTTAGTGACTATTTTAATACTCCGCGGTTGTAACAAACTATTTTTTTTAAAGACTACTTAAAGAAAAAGAAAACATGGAAACGAACAGAAGACTTTGGCTGAAAAAAATTGGAATTGGAGTAGCTGGTATTGGACTTACAAACTTCAATTCATTTGCATCTCCTCTTGTATCAGAAAATTTAATTAATAGTTTTGAGGATGATGCTAACTTAATTTTTTTACGCTCAAATGAAAACCCTTATGGCCCATCTCCATTAGCAAGGAAAGCATTTGTAGACAATGCGAATATAAGTAACCGATATAATTGGGATGTTGCAACACAACTGATTTCTGACCTTGCAAAAAAGAATAGTGTTAAAGACGAAAACATATTGTTGGGAGCTGGTTCAACTGAAATTTTAGATTTGGTTGCAAAATTCGTATCATTAGACAAAGGAAATTACGTAATCGCAGACCCAAGCTATGATTATTGGACAGTTACATTAGATAATTTAGGCTTAACAAAAAATAAAGTACCTCTTACAACCGACAAGAAAATTAATTTGCAAGCTATGTTGGAAGTTGTAAACCAAGATACAAAACTTGTTTATATCTGTAATCCAAACAACCCAACAGGAACAATTTGTGAAAGAGAAGCATTGGTAGAATTTGTAACCAAGATTTCACAAAATACAATTGTATTAATTGATGAGGCATATTTGGACTTTACTAAACAGCAATCCCTTAGCAATATCGTAAATGACCACAAAAATATTATTATAGCCAAAACATTTTCCAAAATGTATGGTTTGGCTGGAGCACGGATTGGGTATGCGATTGCGAACAAAACAATAATTGATAATTTGGCAAATTTGCAATCTAATACAAATAATAGCGTTAGTGTATTATCAAAACTTGCTGCTATAGCTTCTTTGAAAGATGATAAATTTGTTTCAAATTGCTACTTGCTAAATGAAGATGTGAGACAATATACTATCAGCGAACTCAAAAAATTAAATTGTGAGTGCATTTATTCTAATACAAATTTTATCTATTTTTCACTTGAAAAATACAACAAGGACTATTTCAAGCAATTAGAAAGCAATAATATTCAAGGGGGAAGAATATATGAAGAGCAAGGTAAATGGACAAGGATTACAGTGGGTAAAATGGGCGAAATGAAAAAATTCATTAAAGCAATACAATAAAAAACTGCCACCAACACACGCTACAAGCAATTTGGGTATTAGGCTTAATTTGAAATTGGATTTGGATTTGGGAGGATTTGGCAAACACCATCTCCGCAAACTATAAATAAGTCGCAACAACAAAATATAATCGTGATTGCTCTGCAAAGTCTCACGACTTCGTAGCAATTCCAATAATCAACAAACACAGAAAAATAAAGGTTACTAAAGTTAGAACGGCATATAGCAATGGGTACGAAGTCAGGAGACTTCGCACAGCATGCTATCAATACTATTTTCGATTTTTGAGAAGACAGCATATTCCACTGATGCTTGTTTGCAACGAATACCAATTTTAATTTGTAGCACAATCGTAGGGTTTGCAACGCGGTTTTTTATACTTTTATTGAACTAAAACCTTATTTTCATAAAATGAATCCCAAAGTTGATGACTTTATAAGCAATGCCAAAAAATGGCAGCCCGAAATGGAGCAATTGCGACTATTGCTACTCGATTGCGGACTAAGCGAAGAGTTCAAGTGGCGTACGCCTTGTTACAGTTTTCAGGGAAACAATGTGGTACTTATAGGCAGTTTTAAAGAATACTGTGCGCTTAGTTTTTTTAAAGGAACTTTACTTCAAGACACCGATGGAATTCTATGCAAACCCGGAGAAAACAGTCAGGCTGTACGTTTTTTTAAGTTTACCAATCTGGAAGAAATCATAGAACAACAATCGATAATCAAAGCCTATATTTATGAAGCCATTGAAATTGAAAAAGCGGGCTTGAAAGTAAATTTCAAAAGCAATACCGAACTTGAATTGGTGGAAGAATTACAAAATACCTTAGACAAAAATCCAGACTTAAAAGTTGCTTTCCAGGCCTTAACTCCAGGGCGACAGCGCGCTTACAACCTATACTTTTCAGGTTCCAAACAATCCAAAACCCGCGAAACCCGAATTGAAAAATATACTCCCCGTATTCTTGACGGAAAAGGAATCAACGATTGTACTTGTGGATTGTCTAAAAAAATGCCCAGCTGTGACGGCTCTCACAAGTACATTCGAGCAGAAAATAAATGACAATCCACAGCATCTTTTGCTTTGGTTATTATGAAAACGAAACGGAATCGATAGCCCTGATGGAAGCGGCATCTCCCGATTTAGAAAAACAAGGCTTTTCGGCCGTAGTTTTTATTTATAGGAAATACAGCGGACAGCAGGACGGTTCTTAATTGAAAACACCATTCGTTCTGCTCCAGCAATGCAAAGTGTTCTTTAAAAAAAACATCTTCTTAAAAGTCTGGATTGCTGTGCAAAGTATCCTGACTTCGTGAAGCATGGGTGAAATTATTTACTGTAAAAATATTTTTCACAGCAATTTTTTTTTACTTTTAAAATAAAAAACATGAACAGAGTTTTATTCTTACTATTTATTATTTCTTTCTCAAAAACCAGTGCACAAAATGCTGTTTCAGATAAAATAAAGAATAACAATCCTATTTTCAAAGGTTGGTATGCTGATCCTGAAGGAATCATTTTTGATAAAACATACTGGATATATCCCACTTTTTCAGCTCCTTATGAAAAACAAGTTTTTTTGGATGCTTTTTCGTCTACTGATTTAACCAATTGGACAAAACATGCTAAAATTTTAGATACAACTGCCGTAAAATGGGCAAAAAAAGCGATGTGGGCACCGTCAATCATTAAAAACAAGAATAAATATTTTCTGTTTTTTGGAGCTAACGATATTCAAAGTGATACTGAATCAGGAGGAATAGGTGTAGCGGTTGCATCCAAACCTGAAGGTCCTTATAAAGATTATTTAGGAAAGCCATTAGTTGATAAATTTTATAATGGCGCACAACCTATTGACCAATTTGTTTTTAGAGATAAAGATGGTCAACATTATTTAATTTATGGTGGATGGAAACATTGCAATATTGCTAAGTTGAAACCAGATTTTACGGGTTTCATCCCTTTCAAAGACAAAACAGTATTTAAAGAGATTACTCCGGAAAATTATGTTGAAGGGCCATTTATGTTTATCCGAAATAACAAATATTATTTTATGTGGTCCGAAGGCGGCTGGGGCGGACCCAATTATTGCGTAGCGTATGCGATTGCCGATTCTCCGATGGGACCATTCAAGCGCATTGGTAAAGTCTTGCAACAAGATCCTAAAATTGCTACCGGAGCAGGGCATCATTCGGTTATGAAAGCACCTGATTCCAATCAATATTACATTGTTTACCACAGAAGACCGCTTACAGAAACGCATGCCAATTCAAGAGAAACGTGCATAGAAGAAATGTTTTTTGACGAACAAGGTTTTATCAAACCCATTACGATTACCAACGAAGGTGTAAAAGCACATATAATTAAATAATTGTATGGTATCTTTATTAGTTCATAACCTCATCCTTCGAATTATCAACAATCATTAGCGCAGCATTACAGGCTATACCCACAAACCAGAACAGCTAAACAAACAGTAAAAAAACACTAACACATTTAAAAAACATACCTATGAAACTACTACTTGCCACATTCCTTTTAGTTTTCAACTTAACGGCATTCGGACAATCGAATGACTTCGCCGGTGATTATAATCGTATTTTAAATGGTAAAGATGAAAGTCATTTATTTGACTATAAATTGACCTTACATCAAGATGGAACATTCCTATTTCATTATTATTCGAAAATTAAACAAGGAATTCCACCTGAAGTAAATAAATACGGAAAAGGAAAATGGAGTGCGAAAGACAATGTGATTACTTTTTCTTCTAACAAACAAGAAGACTTTGATGAAAAATACACGTTGGATTTTAATAATTCCAAGGCGAGATTTGTAACTAAGAATCCTAGAGATAAATCGGACCGAATAATCAAAACCAGACTTACGTTTGTTGAATCAGAAATCTCCTGGATGCAAAAACTGGATGTTTTTAAGATATAAATCCACATTACAACGCCTGTATACAATTAAACAATTAACAGCTTGACGAAGAAGCAGTAAGGGTAACTTTTAATTTACCAATCGAATATAAATTGAATTAACGATTACACCATTTGACCACAATGAAAGAGGAGATTCAAACATATAACGACATACAGACCTCAGACGACAAAGCAATTTGCAACGTGCTTGCTCAGACTATTGACAACGAATTGACCGAGGCTGAGAGCAAAATTTGGCACGCCCACCCTGTTTGGTTTTTAGACGGTAATCCAATTGTTGGTTATAGCAAACAAAAAGCAGGATGGCGTTTGATGTTTTGGAGTGGTGCTGACTTTGAAGAAGATGATTTAAACATAAAAGGAAAAAAATTTAAAGACGCTTCTATTTTCTTCACTACAGTTGAACAAATCAATACAAAAGACCTGAAACGTTGGCTGAACAAATCAAAAGATATCCAGTGGGATTACAAAAACATAGTAAAAAGAAAAGGACAATTAGAAAGGTTGAAATAAATGGAGATTAACCTTAAAATCTAAAGCATGAACAAGACAAATAATCACGATGAGCGTATTGCAAAAATGACATTCGCCTCGGTATATCCACATTATATCGCAAAAGTCGAGAAGAAGAACAGAACAAAAGAAGAATTATTTCAAGTAATTGAATGGCTGACGGGTTACGATGAAAAAAAACTACTAGAGCTCGTGGAAGAAAAAGTAACTTTCGAGAAATTCTTTCAAAATGCTACACTAAACCCTAATGCGCACTTGATTACCGGTGTGATCTGTGGGTATCGGATAGAAGAAATCGAAAATCCGTTAACGCAACAAGTACGATATTTAGACAAACTGGTCGATGAATTGGCTAAAGGACGCAAAATGGAGAAAATTTTGCGAGTGGCGTAAAGCACCCCAAAGACAACGAGATAAATTTACACTCTTAAACCCTCTCTCAAATCAGCGTAATCCGGTTCCCAATAGGAATAATTAATCTTCAATTCCATAATAATAAGACCCGCTCTTTTTAAGATTATCCAATGCATTTTTTGGAAATACCAGTTCATAACTCCTACCGATTTCTTTTTAATACCAATTTCTAAATTCCTAATTTGCGCCCTTAAATCAGAAAGAGAAAATGAAGGTCTGTATTGCCGAGAAACCAAGTGTAGCACGCGAAATCGCATCCGTTTTAGGAGCCAATACCAAACGCGACGGGTATTACGAAGGCAACGGTTATGCCGTAACGTACACTTTTGGGCATTTATGCACCTTAAAAGAACCTAACGATTACAAACCCCATTGGAAAAGTTGGGATTTGAACAACCTGCCTATGCTTCCCGACAAATTTGAAACCAAAGTGGTCGAAAATTCGGGAATCCAAAAGCAATTCAAAATCATAAAAAGTTTGTTTGACAAAGCCGAGTTGGTCATCAACTGCGGGGATGCCGGGCAAGAAGGAGAACTTATTCAGCGCTGGGTCATGAATGAAGCCAATTATAAAGGCGAGGTAAAACGCTTGTGGATTTCGTCCCTGACCACCGAAGCCATCAAAGAGGGTTTTGAAAACCTAAAACCATCTGCCAACTACGATAATTTATACTACGCCGGATTTTCCAGAGCCATTAGCGACTGGTTACTCGGTATGAATGCCACCCGTTTGTACACCGTAAAACATGGTGGATACAAACAAGTATTGTCTATTGGAAGGGTACAAACCCCTACTCTAGCCATGGTTGTAGACCGATTTAAAGAAATTGAAAATTTCAAGCCGCAACCGTATTGGGAGTTGCAAACTTTATATCGAGAAACGCTTTTCAGCTATGAAGATGGACGCTTTTTAAAAAAAGAAGATGGAGAACTTTTGGCCAATAAAGTCAAAGAAAGTGAGTTCGAAATTGTTTCTGTCGAAAAAAAGAATGGCAATGAGTTTGCGCCAAAACTCTTTGATTTAACTGGCCTACAAGTATATTGCAATACAAAATTTGGCTTTTCAGCAGATGAAACGCTTAAAATTGTCCAGACTTTGTACGAACAAAAAGTAGTCACCTATCCCAGAGTCGACACCACGTTTTTACCAAGCGATATTTATCCAAAAGTACCCGGAATTCTGAGAAACTTGACGAATTATGCGGCGTTGACACAACCGCTTTTGGAAAAAAAGATAAAAAAATCGCCTAAAGTTTTCAATGACAAAAAAGTTACCGATCACCATGCGATTATTCCAACGGGGATTCAAAGCAACTTGCAATACAATCAGCAACAAGTGTATGACATAATTACTAAGCGTTTTATTGCGGTGTTTTATGATGATTGTTTGGTAGCTAATACAACAGTAATCGGGAAAGCCGCCGATGTAGCTTTCAAAACTACCGGAAAAGAAATCTTAAAAAAAGGCTTTAGAATAGTTTTTGAAGATCCGAACGCCAAAGAAAAAGAAGCCGATATCCTGCCGAGTTTTGTTGTAGGTGAAAAAGGCCCACACGAACCTTCATTTTTAGAAAAGGAAACTAAACCACCCAATCAGTTTACGGAGGCCACCTTATTGCGCGCCATGGAAACCGCCGGCAAACAAGTGGATGATGAAGATTTACGCGAATTGATGAAAGAAAACGGTATCGGTCGTCCATCCACGCGAGCCAATATTATTGAAACGCTTTTTAGACGTCAATACATCGTTAGAAACAAAAAACAAGTATTGCCAACGCCAACAGGAATTCAACTAATTGATACTATTCAAAATGAGTTGGTTAAGTCGGCAGAACTGACGGGTTCTTGGGAAAAACAGTTGAAAGATATTGAAAAAGGAACCTTTACCGCCGGTTCCTTTATCAAAAACATGAAGCGCATGGTTGAGGTTTTGGTGTATGAAGTACGCAGTGAAACCAGACGCGCTAATATCTCGCATGCAGGAAATGTCCAAAAGGAAGAGGCTAAAGTGGAGAAAAAGAAAGCTGCAGGAATTTTGGCGGAAGCCTGTCCGAAATGTAAAAAAGCAACGCTCATCAAAGGAAAATCCGCTTATGGCTGTGGCGAATACAAAGCAGGTTGCACGTTCCTATTGCCCTATACCTTTGCGGAGAAAAAAATATCCGAGAACCAATACCTGCGATTGCTTCAAAAAGGATCGACCGTAAACTTGAAAGATTTCAAAACCGATGCCGGCGCTGTGGAAGGTTTACTCCGCTTTGATGAAAATTTCAAACTCAAATTAGAACCGAAGAAAACTTTAATGAAAACCATACCGGACGAATTAGCCTGTCCGAAATGTGAAAAAGGAACGGTTCTTAAAGGAAAAACTGCTTATGGTTGCAGTGATTATAAATTGGGTTGTGATTTCAAAGTGACTTTCGATGTAGTCAGAACGAATTTAAAAGATCAAAAACCGACCAAAGAATTGGTTTATACCATTTTGAAAGAAAGCGAAAATAGTTACTGATTTCTGATTAATGCTATCTGAAATGCTTCGCTGGTTCGCTATCGCTCGGGTCAAAAATCATTAATCAAAAATCTTTCTATTCTATTTTTTTATATTTTAGCGTTTCAAAATAACACCAAATACTTACACATATGTTTCAAAAAACAACTCTTATACTGCTTTTGCTAGTAATTGTTTCCTGCAAAAATTCTGATTCCAATAAAAACGAAAAAATCAAAGCGGCAAGTTGGCTTTTGGGGAATTGGGAAAACAAATCAGCCGATGGTAATCTAACGGAAAATTGGGAGAAATTGAACGATAGCACCTTTCAAGCACAATCCTATTACATAAAAGAGAAAGATACAGTGCATTTTGAATCTATCATCTTACAACAAAAAGGAGAAAACTTAACGTATACTGCAACAGTAAAGGGACAAAATAACGACAAACCCGTTGTTTTCAAATTGACAACTGCAACCGACAAACAAGTATCATTTGAAAATTTGAAACACGATTATCCTCAAAAAATCAGTTACAGCCAAATTACTCCAGACAGTTTAGTCGCTAAAATTTCGGGAATCCAACAAGGAAAACCAAGTTCTGAACAGTTTTCGATGAAAAAAATCAAATAAAACTTTAACATTTAAGTTTCAATCAAAACCTTGCTCTAAATAAGCAAGGTTTTTTTTTATGCCGTAAAATACTGACTTTCAAATTACTGAAAATTATTTTTTAATATTATTTATATTTAGTCTAAATAAGTTTTGTCAAAACAAAAAGCACTATTATATTTGCGGTATTATTTTTAATTAATCTAAATAAATGAAAACGATAAATACATTTTACCTGTCTGTTTTATTAATTGGCATAACAGTGAGTGCTCAAGAAAAAAAAGAGCAAGAAAAAGATTCTCTTAAGACCTTAAAGGAAGTTATTGTAAACACCAACAAATACAAGTACAAAAGAGAAAAAAGCACCACGGTTTCAAAAATGCCTTTGAACAATATTGAAAATCCTCAAGTGTACAATACCGTTACCAGCGAATTATTGAAAGAGCAAGTGGTGACTAATTTTAATGATGCATTGAAAAATGCAACAGGTATAACGCGTCTTTGGGAATCAACAGGACGTGGGGGTGATGGAGCAGAATATTTTTCTATGAGAGGATTTGCTGTTCAGCCTACCATGATTAATGGTCTTCCTGGAATCAATAACGGAAGTATCGACCCTGCAAATGTGGATAACATTGAAGTTATAAAAGGACCATCGGGAACATTATTTGGAAGCAGCTTAATTTCTTACGGAGGTTTAATAAACACTGTCACTAAAAAGCCATACTCAACTTTTGGTGGAGAAATAAGTTATATTTCAGGATCGTATGGATTGGACCGAATCACTGCCGATGTAAACATACCTTTAAATTCAGATGTTGCCGTTCGAATAAATACAGCGTATCAAAAAGAAAATTCGTTTCAAGATGCTGGTTTCGGCAAATCATTTTTCTTTGCGCCTTCGCTAAGTTATAAAGTGAATGATAAACTTTCATTCTTAATAAATACAGAATTCACCAACAGAAATTCTGCTAATGCACCCATGATTTTCTTGAGCAGATATTCTCCTTTATCTTTTAATTCAATCGAATTATTTGAAAGAAATTATAAAAAATCGTTTACTTCAAACGAATTATCAATCAGTAATCCAACGTATAGTTTACAAGCTCAAATGTTTTACAAGTTGTCTGACCAATGGACTTCTCAAACGGTATTATCCAGAAGTAACAGTAAAACCAGCGGGTATTATTCGTATTTATTTGACGCGTCAAACGGAAATGATTTTTCAAGATATATTTCTAAAAGAAACGGAGAAACTTTGGCAACTGATATTCAGCAGAATTTCATAGGAGACTTTAAAATTGGAAGTTTAAGAAACCGATTGGTCGCAGGTATTGATTATTATAAATCAAATATTATAAACGGAAGCACCGGTTGGTTAGGAAACGGAACTGTTTCCTTAATCGATGGATCAGATACGGGAGATTTGACCCAAGCAGGAGTTGACAACCTTTTAGTAGGTTCGTTCGAAGGAAACTCAACTGCAGAAACGGAAGTTATTAGTGCTTATGCGTCGAATGTGTTGAATATTACGGATAAATTATCTGCCATGGCGAGTTTGAGAATTGACAACTTCAAATCTAAAACAGCAACCGAAGAAAACAGTCAAGCAGCCGTTTCTCCAAAATTCGGTTTGGTTTACATGCTGATTAAAGATAAAGTTTCTGTTTTCTCCAATTATATGAATGGCTTTGTAAATGTAACGCCACGAGAAGTTTCTGAAGTGGATGGTTCTAATCCGAGAATGGAATCTTTTGACCCAGAACAAGCCAATCAATATGAATTTGGACTAAAAACAAACTTGTACAAGGATATTATTTCAGCATCGATTAGTTATTACAACATTGATGTAAAAAATAGAATAATGACTGATCCCAATAATATCAACAATTCCATTCAAGGCGGCGAAGTAAACAGTAAAGGAATTGAATTGAGTTTTACGGCAAATCCTGTCAAAGGATTTAACATCATTGCCGGATTCAGCAACAACAAAAGTGAAGTTACTAAAGACAATCCCGGAGATGGTTATTTAGGACAAAGACCCGAAGAAGCAGGACCGGAAACCCTAGTTAATTTCTGGGCTAATTACACGTTGACTTCAGGAAAATTAAAAGGTTTCGGAATTGGATTTGGTGGAAACTATGCCAGCGAGTACAAAACCTTAAACAGAGCAAATATTGGAACATTTGAGTTGCCAAGTTATACCGTTTTAAATTCGGCTTTATCGTATACGAGTGATAAATTTAATATCGCATTAAAATTGAATAATGCATTAAACGAAAAATACTATTCTGGTTGGTCCACTGTAACTCCTCAGCGTTTGAGAAGTGTAACAGCAGGTTTAACCTATAAATTTTAAGTTTCATAATTGGTTTTGTTTCACTAAACTCCTCATTTCGGTGGGGAGTTTTATCCTTTTTAAATGAAAAATAACAACTTCAAAAAAGCAATTCGAAAAATCCATCTTTGGCTTGGTTTGTCCTCTGGTTTAATTGTTTTTATAATCGCCATAACAGGATGTTTGTATGCCTTTCAAGAGGAAATACAGGACATCACAGAAGAATATCGTTTTGTGGAAACGCAAAATAAATCCTTTTTACCTCCATCTCAACTGGAAATCATCGCTAGAAAAGAAGTTCCTAATAAAGTACTTCACGCCATCAAATACAATGAAAAAAATAATGCTGTTGAAGCTATATTTTTTCATTACGAACCCAGTTATCATTATACAACTTACATGAATCCTTATACAGGAAAAGTGCTGAAAACGATCAATAATGAGGAAGGTTTTTTCCCTTTTATACTAGACGGACATTTCTATCTTTGGCTGCCTCATGAAATTGGGCAGACTATTGTGGCATCGGCGACATTACTATTTCTGATACTGCTCGTTTCGGGTTTAATTCTTTGGTATCCAAAAAATAAAAGTGCCGCAAAACAACGCTTTTGGTTCAAATGGAAAAAAGGTACAAAATGGAAAAGAAAAAATTATGATTTACATAATGTCACCGGTTTTTATATCTTGATAATCGGAATTATTTTTGCCATTACGGGATTAGTATGGGGTTTTCAATGGTTTGCGTACTCGTATTATAAAGTGTCAGGCGGAGAAAAATCATTATTATATGAAGAACCGCTTTCGAAAAAAAATCAGAAAACTGCAACTACTACAATCGTAAAACCATTAGATGCTGTTTGGCTTAAAATGCAGAAAGAATATCCTCAAGCTAAATCCATTGAAATTCATCCGCCGGAAACGAATCTTTCACCAATAGCCGCCAATGCGAATAGTGACAAAGGAACATATTGGAAAATTGACTACCGCTATTTTGATCAATACAGCTTAGACGAAATGACTGTTTCCCATCTTTGGGGCAGAAAAACAGCGGATAAAGTTGCTGATAACCTCATGAAAATGAATTATGATATTCACACTGGAGCAATATTAGGATTACCGGGGAAAATATTCGCCTTTCTTTGTAGTTTACTCATTGCAAGTCTGCCAATATCCGGATGCTATATTTGGTGGGGACGAAATAAAAAAAATAAAAACACAACAACAGTTTCAGTGTAAATCAAAATAAAAAAACATAATTGAATTATTTAAAGCAATTGCATTAAACCTTTCAATTCATTTTATATCTAAATAGATAATTGAAAAAATTCTTATGCTTTTTGAATTAGATATAATGCAAACAAGTATAAAAAAACACAATAAAAAATTTCTCTTTATAGGGTAAATAATAATTGCTATTATACTATTTATTTTTACATTTGCGTTATTTTTATTTATTCTAAATAACTAAACTATTAAATAAACAAACTTTCCCTATTAATAAGAACCTTGACAATACATTTATGAAAAAGAATCTTTTTATTTCATTTGCTTTAGTCGCTACTTTATTTGTGAGTGCGCAGCAAAAAAATACACTTTTGGAGCAGTCTTTCTGGAAAACAACACCAGATGTAAACGCAGTTAAAGCAGAAATAGCAAAAGGGAACAGCCCATCAGCATCAACACCTAATGCTTTTGATGTAACCGTTATGGCTATTAATAATGATGCACCTGAAGCTACAATAAAATTCTTATTGGAACAACCCGGAAATGAAGTCACTAAATCTACTCATGATAATCGTATTTATTTACATTGGGCCGCTAATAAAGGAAATACAGCAATCGTAGAATACCTTATAGCCAAAGGATCAGACATTAACCTAGAAGATAGCCAAGGTTTTACTCCAATTACATTTGCAGCCAATAATGGTCAAAATAATACTGCTGTTTATGATGCGCTTTTTAAAGCTGGAATAGACCCAAAGAAAAAATATAAAGACGGTCTAAACCTATTGTTTATGGCAATACCGTCAGACAAAAACCTGACACTTACTACCTATTTTGTTTCTAAAGGATTGTCTCTTAAAGACATTGATAATGATGGAAATACTGCCTTTAATTATGCAGCCAGAACTGGAAATGTAACCCTTTTAAAAACACTGTTAGAAAAAGGAGTGAAATACACTGATAATGCACTAATTATTGCTGCACAAGGCTCTCGTAGAGACGCAAACACAATTGAAACCTATAAATACTTGGTAGAAGAATTAAAACTAAAACCAACAGTAACCAGTAAAACAGGAGAGACTGTACTTCATTTTCTGGTAAGTAAATCCAACCAAACTGAAATCATCAATTACTTTTTAGCAAAAGGAGTAGACGCCAACAAAGCCGATAATGAAGGGAATACTGCATTAATGGCAGCAGCCGGGTCAAGAGAAATTGCCGCACTAGAACTGTTATTGCCAATTGTAAAAAATATCAATATACAAAATGGTAAAGGTGAGTCGGCATTAACGATGGCTGTGAAATCTGGGACACCAGAAGCAGTTGCACTATTATTGAGTAAAGGTGCCGCTGCAAACGTTCAAGACAAAGATGGAAACAACTTAGGATATTACTTAATACAGTCCTACAGACCAATAGGTCGTGGACCAGAAGCTGCTAATGGACCAAAACAAGATCCTTTTGAAGCTAAAATAAAACTACTTCAGGATAAAGGATTAAACGTAGTCACTCCTCAAAAAGACGGAAGCACGCTTTATCACTTTGCTATCGCAAAAAACGATTTAACTTTGCTAAAGAAAATTACTGATTTAAATGTCGATGTAAACGCAAAAAACAAAGATGGTTTAACAGCATTGCACAAAGCAGCTATGATTTCTAAAGACGATACTATCTTAAAATACCTGATCTCTATTGGTGCCAAAAAAGAAATCACCACTGATTTTGACGAAAGTGCCTATGCCTTGGCAAAAGAAAATGAGTCTTTAACAAAAAACAACGTATCTCTAGAATTTTTAAAATAATAGTATGAAATTGCCGTGATACAAAATCACAAACAATAATGAAGAATGGCGATACCATATTCCTTTAAAACAAATATTATCTACATATGAAATCAATCCTGAAAATTAGTTTATCTATAGCGTTTCTATTCCTTTTGTCCTTTCAAGCTGCCGCACAAACCAGTAAATACAAATGCATGCTCCAAATGTCCAACTACATGGGAGAAGGCGCTTATATTGTAGTTTCACTTGTAAACGCAAAAGGCGAATATGTGAAAACATTATATGTAATGGGTGACGATAAAAAATGGTACAAAACCCTAAAAGAGTGGCATAAATTCTATTCTAAAAAACCAGAAAACATCAGCGCCAAAACTGGAGCTTCAGTAACTGGCGGCGACCGTAGCATCACTACACTAGAAATTGAAGATGCTAAAATCAACAAAGGATTTAAATTGCGATTTGAAACAGCTGTAGAAGATCATAAATATTACACCGCCGATTTAGAAATTCCGCTTACAACAGAAGGAATTGCTGCAAAAACTGAAGGTAAAGGTTATATTCGTTACGTAAGATTAAACAAAATATAAAATAAACAGCTTTTACATTAAACCATAATAAGTCATATAAGCTTTTACAAAACGTAAAACTTATATGACTTATATGTTAAAATTTATTATCAATGACTCTTTCTTTTTGGCGTTACTCACACTTGGCTTTGGCTGTATTTTCTGCTGCATTTTTGATATTGGCATCCGTAACTGGTGTCATACTCGCAGTCGATGCCATACAAGAGAAAACACCGCCATACAAAGTAGAAAATTTCGACAAAATAACACTTGGAGAAACTTTGCCGATATTGCGCAAAACCTACCCTGAAATAACGGAATTGAGTGTAAACCACAATCAATTTGTAACACTGCAAGGTATCGACCAAGAAGACAATGATGTAAATGCTTATGTTGATCCAAGAACTGGAAAAATACTAGGAGAACCTATCAAAAAAAGTGAGTTTATCCAATGGACGACAGCGCTCCATCGTTCTTTATTTCTTAAAGAAACGGGGCGTTTTTTTGTTGGTTTTATTTCCTTTTTGTTAGTATTGATTTCCATTTCGGGTTTTGCTTTGATACTCAACCGACAAAGAAGTTTTCGCAGTCTATTTTCTAAAATTGTAAAAGAAAATTTTGCCCAATATTACCATATTTTTCTAGGACGATTATCGCTGATTCCGATTCTGATTATCGCACTTTCTGGAACCTATTTAACCTTGGAAAAGTTTAATTTTTTCCTCGAAAAAACAGATTCAGAAGAGAAAACCGAAGCGACTGTAACTACGCCAATTGCAGAAAAAAGTGCTGCTACTTCCGTTTTTAAAAATACGCTTCTGGCCGATGTTCAAAAAATCGAATTCCCTTTTTCGGATGATCCCGAAGAATATTATATCATTACCTTAAAAGACCGAGAAATAGAAGTCAATCAGGTTTCCGGGGCAATTGTAAATGAAACTCCTTTTCCGATGAGAACTTTAATATCGGATTTGAGTCTTAACTTACATACCGGTCGAACCAATATTTTATGGGCGATAATTTTAGGAATAGCGAGTTTAAATATTCTCTTTTTTATCTACTCGGGATTTGCAATGACTTTGAAACGAAGATCGAGTCGCATTAAAAACAAATACAAACCCGAAGACAGTACATTTATTTTGCTGGTAGGTTCTGAAAATGGAAGTTCATTGCGATTTGCTAATGCTATTCACAAACAATTACTTGCTCACGGAGAAAAAGCTTTCCTTACTGAATTGAATAATTATTCGGTTTACCCAAAAGCAGAACATCTTATCGTATTTACTTCAACCCACGGATTAGGAGATGCTCCATCTAATGCGAGTAAATTTATTTCGCTCATTAACAAAACCGAACAACAGCACAAAATCAATGTTTCGGTAGTCGGATTTGGTTCAAAAGCGTATCCTGATTTTTGTGGTTATGCACGTGACATTGACACTTTATTGGCGAAACAAAATTGGGCGGAGCACTTTTTAGAATTACAAACCGTAAACGACAAATCAGCTGAAGAATTTGTAGGTTGGGTAAAATTATGGAGTGCCAAAACAGGAATTTCTCTTTCCTCCACTCCATCAATATACAATGAGGTTCCAAAAGGTTTGGAAAAACTGGTCGTACTGGACAAGACCGCTATTTCTGATACGGAACATACTTTTTTACTCACATTACGCGCTAGCAGGAGCGCTAAATTTACTTCGGGCGACCTGTTGGCTATTTATCCTGCAAATGACACCCGAGAACGCCTATACTCCATCGGAAATCATAATGGCTATATATTATTAGTGGTAAAACTACATCCTTCTGGTTTGGGATCCGGTTTCTTATATGGTGTGGAACCTGGTTCGATTATAAAAGCCAGAATCCTCAAGAATGCTGCTTTTCACTTTCCGAAAAAAGCACCCAAAGTAGCACTAATTTCAAATGGAACCGGTATCGCTCCCTTTCTGGGAATGATAGAACAAAACAAGAAAAAAACCGAAATCCACTTGTATTCCGGCTTTCGAAAGGAAACTGAAACTGTTTTAGGATATAAAAAATTTGCCGATGAAATGATGGAGAAACAACAACTTCAAAGGTTTCATTTGGCTTTATCCCGTGAAGCAAACCATAATTATGTGATGGATTTAATCAAACGTGACGCTGATTTTTTCATGGATTTGTTAACACAAGGAGGCGTTGTAATGATTTGCGGTTCGCTTGCTATGCAAAAAGATGTAGAAGCTGTTCTTGATGAATTATCTCTTTCCAGAACAAGTATGGAAATTGCAGCTTATAAAGCGAATGGACAAGTGTTGACGGATTGTTATTAGTGGAATTATGTTACTTTGTAATTGCGAGGAACGAAGCAATCACATTAGTTGCTCAACTTATATGCTTATGCTAGTGCGATTGCTTCGTTCCTCGCAATGACTACTGATACTTTTATTATGAAATTCCAATTCCTCTTTCTCCTTTTACTAATTTGCGCTTTCACAAGCCACAGCCAGGTCTTACGAAAAAGAACCACCTTACTTATGGGCGGGCGTTTTGATGTTAGCATTGTTGCCAAAGATTCACTATCGGCAGAACAAAACATAGACGCCGTTATTGCAGAAATTACCCGAATCGAGAATTTAATTTCTGATTGGAAATCGGACTCACAAGTATCGGAAGTAAACCAAAATGCGGGTATTCGACCAGTAAAAGTGGATAGAGAAGTTTTTGAATTAACACAAAGAGCGATTCGATTTTCTGAAGTAACCCATGGCGGTTTTGACATTAGTTTTGCGGCGATGGATAAAATCTGGAAATTTGATGGTTCCATGACTGCGATGCCATCGGCGGAAGCCATTAAAAAATCGGTTGAAAAAGTGGGCTATAAAAATATTGTTTTGGATAGTGTTCAATCGACTATTTTCCTAAAACTAAAAGGAATGAAGATTGGATTTGGAGCATTAGGAGAAGGATATGCCACCGATAAATGCCGAGATATGATGCTTGCAAAAGGCATCAAAGCCGGAATTATAAACGGATCAGGCGATATGAGTACTTGGGGAAAGCAACCTAACGGGAAACCTTGGAATATAGGAATTACCAACCCCTTTCATCCTGAAAAACTTTTGGGTGTTGTTCCATTAAAACAAGATGCAGTAACCACTTCAGGGAGCTATGAGAAATTTGTTGTTTTTGACGGCAAACGCTATTCGCATATCATCAATCCGGCAACGGGCTATCCCGCAACGGGCTTGTGCAGTGTAACGGTTTTTGGACCAAATGCTGAAACGGCTAACGGCTTGAGTACTTCGCTAATGGTTTTAGGAAAAACGGCAGGACTGCTTTTACTCAACAAATATCCTGATTACAGCTGCATCATAATTACTGATGATGGAAAAGTTGTGAAATCAAAAAACTTCCGAATCAAGAAATTTAAGGCACGACTTTAATGATTCTAAGCTTAAACTTCCGAAATTAAATACTATTGCATCAAAGATAGGCTTCCTATTTGTAGTTAGGAATGGTTAATTCCAATATTCTGTTTTGACACCAATTCCACAAATCAAGTATTCCCTTTGAAAACAGTTGCTAATCCTTAAAATCTGCAGCACCGAAAATGTCCTCCTCAGCGATGGTATTTGCAAATTGCTTTAACAAAATTTAACATAAAAGATCTTCAAACACTTTTCAAGGGATGAATTTCAGAATTCACAGGGTCAAAAAAGTAATATTAACAAGACAAAGACCATCAAAAAGAAAGCTTCGGGTGAAAATGGTTGTTTCATAAAAATATAAAACACTAAAAAACAATACGTTAAATATATTTTTAATTTTTATTAATATTTAATCTAAATAAGTTTTGCAAATCCATACTTGGGTTTTATATTTGCATCGTTATTTTTAATTATTCCAAATAAACAATCATGAAATATATTTTACTTCCAACTTTAACACTTTTATTCAGTTTATCCTGTCTAGCACAAGAATCAGCAAATGCTTCTGGTGATAAAAATTATGATGAAACTACTTCTTCAGAATTTGACACTATAAAAAACAAAAAAGGAGGGATACTAAAAGAAGTTATTATCACAGCAAACAAGGAGAAAAAACCAGTTTCAGCATTGAGATCAGGTTTAAAACCAATGGACACTCCACAAAGTGTACAAGTTATTGGATCTGAAATTATAGCACAACAACAAAGCATTCGTTTGAGTGAGGTACTGAAAAATGCCAATGGTGTTTATGTAGGTTCTGCACGTGGTGGCGCTCAAGAATCATTTTACTCTAGAGGTTATGATATGTCAGCCAACAATATGTTTAAAAATGGTTTTCGCTATAATGCGGGGTCTATTCCTGAGGTTTCTTCTTTGGAAAAAGTAGAATTTTTAAAAGGTAGTGCGGCTTTATTATTTGGTAACGTTGCTCCTGGAGGAATCTTAAATTTGGTTACGAAAACACCATCTTTCAAAAGCGGTGGAGAAATTTCTATGCAAGCAGGAAGTTTTGCTTACTACAAACCAGCTGTAGATTTTTACGGACCATTAAATAAACATATTGCATATCGTTTTACAGGTTCTTACGAAAACTCAGAAAGTTTTAGAGATGTTGTGAAAAACGAACGTTTATACATTAATCCTTCCTTCCTTTTTAATGTAACTGATAAAACTCAAATTACAGTACAAGGAGATTACTTGAAAAGCAATTGGACACCAGATTTTGGAACTGGAGTAATAGGAAAAGAAATTGTTGATGTGCCACGCAGTAACTATTATGGTGCGCTTTGGTCAAATGGAAAAACAAAATCAGCAAGTGCTTCCGCATTACTTAATCACAGTTTTAATGACAACTGGAAATTAAATTTCAATGCTTCTTTTCAAAATTTCGACAGAGAATCAAAAGCTACAGAACGTATTGTAATATCTCCAACAGCTAATCCTTATGGAAATTTCAATAGACCATTAGGACAGAATAAAGGTACTGAACAAATTTTTGGAGATCAATTAAGCATACAAGGAAACTTCAACACCGGAAAAATAAAACATCAATTGTTTACAGGTGTAGATTTTGAAAACTCTTTTGCACAAGCATATACGTTTGCTTTTAGTACTGCCAATTATGACACTGTAAATATCTTTACTTTCGACCCTGCAACACAGCGAATGGATGAGCCAAATTCTACGCTTACCCGAATAGTAAGTACTGATACAAACCGTTTTGGGGTTTATGCACAAGATTTGATTTCGTTTACAGAAAAAATTAAGCTTTTAGCAGGTATTCGTTGGTCTTGGCAAGAAGCAGAAGTAATCAACAACAGCTTGACAACTCAAGCTCCAATACGTAAAGATGAGGCATTCTCTCCAAAATTTGGATTAGTGTATCAACCAACAAAAGAGATGTCTTTGTTTGCCAGCTACTCTAACTCATTTACACCAAATACTGGAACAACAGTTGATTTAAAACCAATAAAACCTTCAATCATAGACCAATATGAAGCAGGTATTAAAAAAGATTTCTGGAGAGGTATTTTGAGTACAAATATTACTGCGTACCAAATTACAAACAGCAATTTGGCACAAACAGCAGAATTTAAAGCTGATGGATCAAACAATACTGATACGACTATAAAAGTCTTGAACGGAGAAACTACTAGCAAAGGAATTGAAATTGATATTACAGCCAGACCTACAGAAGGCTTAAACATTATTGCCGGTTACAGCTACAACGATATGCGTTATACCAAAACATCCGGATTAAACGGAAGTACTATTGAAGGAGATCGTGTGGTAAGAACTCCAGCTAATACCGCTAATTTAAGCTTTTTCTATACTTTGCCAGCCGGAGCATTAAAAGGTGTTTCTTTTGGAGCAATCGGGAACTACATTGGTAACCGTCTTGGAGGTTGGAATAATCTAGTTGTAATTAATCCTAATACTGGAGCTCAAACAATCAATGACAGAGAAATTCCAATGAGTGGTTATACAACAATCGATGTTTCTGCAGGTTATACTTGGAAAAAAATCTCAATCTTATGTAGGTTGTCAAATATTACAAATGAGTTGAATTATACGGTACACGAAAACTACAGTATCAATCCAATTGCACCGCGTCAAATATTGACAAGTTTAAAATATAAATTCTAAAACCAAACTTTGGTTTTATTTCATCCAAAACTTTTTCTGCCAATTTCATTTTTTTGAAAAGCAGAAAAAGTTTTTGTTATTTTAACGAACTAAAAAATTGTATTTGCAAAAGAATAAAAATACGATTCCCTCATTAAATTAAAAATTATGAAAAAAATAAAATTCAGAAATTTACATCGTGATTTAGGCTATTTTTATATTGGACTTATTGTATCATTTGCCTTCTCTGGACTTTTGATGAACCACAGAGATGCTTGGCATCCAGAAAAATATACTACTGAAACAAAAGAGATTGAAGTGAAATTACCGGAGGAAAGTGAAATCAACGAAAAATTTTCTGAAGATTTAGGAAAACAACTGGGCATCGATGACAAAATGAGACGTCACACAGTGAAAAAAGGAGACTTTAAAATTTCTTTTGAAAATCACGATGTCGAAATTGATATGAAAACCGGAAAAGGAGAAATCATCTCTTTTGTAAAAACACCAATAATTAGTCAGGCGATGAAATTGCATAAAAACACTTCTAATTTTTGGATTTACTATTCTGATATTTTTGCCATCAGTTTAATCATCATCGCTTTGACAGGAACTATAATGATCAAAGCCGGAAAATTCAGTTGGAAAAACAGAGGTTGGAAACTCGCAGTAGCCGGAGTGATTTTTCCATTGATTTTTCTGTTTTTATTGGGATAAAATTCAAATTTAAGGCATGAAATTTAAAAACCTCGTTTAGAAATAGACGGGGTTTTCTATTTTTCACCAAAGCGTTATTTTTTTCATATATTTGATGGTAACAATTGATATATAATGACTTAACAAATTTTAAATTATGAAAAAAACATCTATTTTATTTGGGGCTTTATTAATCATGATACTTTCATCATGTAAGGATGAGAAAAAAAAGGAAGAAGCACGTTTGCCTGAACAATATGAGTTGGAAGATTTTTACAATACCAAATCGATAAGTGCTTCAGGATTCAATGACGATGAAACAAAAATTCTAATAAACAATAACACAACCGGAATCTACAATGCGTATGAGTTATCTCTCGCAGATACTACCGCTATAGCATTGACAAAATCTACTAAAGAAAGTATTTATACTGTAGATTACTTACCTGGAAGTTCTAAATTCATTTATTCGGCTGATGAAGGAGGAAACGAAAATTCTCATTTATTCCTAATGGATCGTAAAAGTAGTACTCCAAAAGACATCACTCCTTGGGCAAATAGCGCCAATAGTTTCAATGGCTGGAGCCAAGACAAAAAAAACATGTACATAAACAGTAACAAGCGAGATGTAAAGTATTTTGATATTTTAAAATTAGACACTCTAACTTGGAAACCAACCATTTTATACCAAAACGAATCCGGTTTAACCCCATCAGTAATTAGTAAAACGGAACGTTATATAGCACTTACCAAAGAAATCACTACGGATAAAAACGAAATGTATTTATACGATAGTAAAACCAAAACAACTAAACGTCTCAGTAACGACAAAGAAGCAAATTGGAGTCCAATGGCTTTTGAAAAAAATGACAGCATTTTTTATTATACCAGTAATGAAGATAAAGAATTCAGTTCGTTACTCAAATACAATATCAATACTGGAAAATCAGAAGAAATTTTCAAAGATAAATGGGATGTAATGTATATGTCTTTAAGCGAAAAAGAAAAATACCATATTGTTTTTGTGAACAATGACGGGAAAAACAAAGTACTCCTTTTTGAACATGCAACCGGAAAACCGCTAAAGCTACCTGACTTTGATGATGGTGATGTAATAAATGTAATCATTTCCAATAGTGAAAATAAATTATTGCTGACTGTAGGAAGCAGTACCAGCTCTCCAAACTTATATCTTTATGATATTCCTTCCAAAAAACTAAAACAACTGACTTCCACTCTAAGTAAAAAAATCAATCAAGACGACCTTGCAAAAGCCGAAGTGGTTCGTTTCAAATCTTTTGATGGCAAAGAAATACCAGCTATTTATTATAAGCCTTTACAAGCTTCTAAAAACAATAAAGTTCCAGCATTAATCTGGGTACACGGAGGACCTGGCGGACAAAGTCGCATTGGATATTCAAACACCATACAATATCTGGTTAATAAAGGATATGCGGTTTTGGCCGTAAACAATCGCGGCAGCAGTGGCTATGGAAAAACATTTTACAAAATGGATAATAAAGATCATAGTAACGGAGATTTAAAAGACTGTATTTGGGGCAAAAAATGGCTAACAGAACAGGATTATATTGACCCGAATGCTATTGGTATTTACGGCGGAAGTTATGGCGGATGCATGGTTTTAGGTGCATTAGCATTTCATCCCGAAGAATTTAAAGTAGGTATCGATTTATTTGGCGTTGCAAATTGGCCCAGAACATTAAAAAGTATTCCTCCTTATTGGGAATCATTCCGTAAAGCGCTCTATGACGAAATGGGTGATCCATATACTGCTGATAGTATTCGATTGAAAAAAATATCGCCATTATACAATTACGATAAAATAAACAAACCATTACTTGTTTTCCAAGGGGCTAATGATGTAAGAGTATTGCCTGTAGAAAGTGATGAAATTGTAGAAGGAGTAAAGAAAAATGGAGTGCCGGTTCAATATGTAGTATATCCAGATGAAGGGCATGGATTTCAAAAAAAGGAAAACCAAATTGCGACAACAAAAACCACATTACTCTTCTTGGATAAATACCTAAAGTCTAAGAAATAGAAATAATTAAGTATGTTCAAAAAAAATCCATCTCGTTATAAATGAGATGGATTTTTTTAATGTAAACCTTCTGAGTCTATCATTATTAGTTCAATACTTATATCTAAGGGAAATTTTGTGAATTGCAACCAATTTAATCGGCGAGCAATTTCATAAAAAGCTTAATTTATTTGAATTCCATTTTTTTCAAGTAATTCAAAAAGAGCGATACTTTGATTTGGCTCGTATTTTTCTACACCACTTTGATACCATTTTGCAATTAAATTCATCTGATGTGAAGTATAACCATCTGTATCAATGCTTAAGCCAAGCAAACCTGACAGAAGAAAATCTTCCAAAATTTTATTAGTTACAATACATTCCGGAATTCCATCACTAACGCATCCGTTCATCCGTTCATAATCTGATCTCCCAGAATCAAATCCAGCAATAAAAGCTTCATTCCTTTTTGCATAATTAAACTCCAAAAATGGATTCAAACCAATTGAATATCCTTCAAAATAATGTTGTCTGTAAGCTGGACTATATATTTTTTTCATTTCTATACTAAAGTATTAATTGAAAATCTCACTACAAACATATTAACAATATTTTACTTAGTACATAAAAATCGTTTAAAGGACAAAATACTCTTTAAATCACAATAGAATAGCCGTTTATCGACAAAATATTGTCAAATCACAACAAATCACAAGAATTCTGCTTTTTCCGAAATCGGAATTATTTATCTAATTTTCAACAAAAAAATCCCATTCGCCGAGACGAGTGGGATTTTAAATTTTATAAATAAACTAACTCTTATTTCAATCCTGCCAAACTATGTTCGATAGTCTCAATTTTAGATAAGGCATCAGCTTCTTTTTGTCTTTCGTTTGCCAAAACTTTCTCTGGCGCACCAGCCACAAATTTCTCGTTTGCCAGTTTATTTTGAACTGATTTCAAGAAACCTTGCGTATAAACTAACTCAGCAGTCAGTTTTGCAATTTCCTCTTCAACGTTTATATTTCCTGTAATCGGAATGAAATACTCATTCGATTTTACACGAAAAGATAACGCTCCTTCTACTTTATCCGAAACATATTCTAATGATGTTATGTTTCCTAATTTAGTTATAACAGTATCAAAATAAGTAGACACTTTATCATTGTTTACCGCTTTCAATTCGATTGTATCTTTAAACGGAATATTCTTGTCTTTACGAATCGTTCTAATTCCAGATATCACTTCAATTGTATTTTCGAAATCAGCAATTAGACTCGCATTAAAAGGTTTCATTTCCGGCCAAGTCGAAACGATTAACGCTTCCTCAGTAGTTCTTTCGGCAAGAATTTGCCAAATTTCCTCTGTCAAGAAAGGCATAAAAGGATGTAATAATTTCAAATTATTTTCAAGCATTTCGATGGCTTTCGCCAAAGTTACGCTGTCAATTGGTTGTTGGTACGCCGGTTTAATCATTTCGAGGAACCAAGAACAGAAATCGTCCCAAACCAGTTTGTAAATGGCCATTAAAGCATCCGAAATTCTGTATTTTTCAAAATTGTCTTCGATTTCCAAAAGTGTTTGTTGCAATTTGGCTTCATACCATTCAATCGCCACTTTAGATGATTCCGGTTGCGGAATTGTATCCGAAACTTCCCAACCTTTTATCAGTTTTAACGCATTCCAAATTTTATTGGTAAACGCTTTTCCTTGGTTACACAATTCCTCATCAAACATAATGTCATTCCCTGCAGAAGCGCTCAAAAGCAATCCTACACGAACTCCATCAGCACCAAATTTTTCAATCAAATCTAAAGGATCAGGTGAATTTCCTAATGATTTAGACATTTTGCGTCTTTGTTTGTCACGAACTAAACCAGTCAAATATACATTTGTAAATGGTTTTTTTCCTGTGTATTCATAACCTGCAATTATCATTCTCGCTACCCAGAAAAATAAAATATCCGGACCCGTTACTAAATCATTCGTTGGATAATAGTATTTAAAATCTTCGCTTTCGGGATCCATAATTCCTCCAAAAACAGACATTGGCCACAGCCAAGAAGAAAACCAAGTATCAAGAGCATCAACATCTTGTTTCAAGTCAGAAGTTGTAAGTTGTAAGTTGTTGGTTCTTTCTTTAGCTAAAACTAAAGCTTCTTCGATAGATTCAGCAACTACGAAATCTTCTTTTCCGTCCCCGTAGAAATAAGCTGGAATTTGTTGTCCCCACCATAATTGACGCGAAATATTCCAATCGCGG
This sequence comes from Flavobacterium sp. 120, assembly GCF_003633605.1. Taxonomy (NCBI): domain Bacteria; kingdom Pseudomonadati; phylum Bacteroidota; class Flavobacteriia; order Flavobacteriales; family Flavobacteriaceae; genus Flavobacterium; species Flavobacterium sp. 120. The sequence goes on from NZ_RBKZ01000001.1 coordinate 2,566,652, forward strand.
ATATTATTTAACCAATGTGCATACGTATTATTAAAACGAGCTGGATGCAATTTGATTTCGCCATCTTCTAAAACAGATTTAATCGCAGGTTTAACCAAATCTTCCATTTTCAAGAACCATTGGTCTGATAAACGAGGTTCGATAACCGCTTTAGTTCTTTCAGAAGTTCCAACTTTATTCAAGTGTGTTTCTGTTTTTGCCAAAGCTCCAATAGTTTCTAATTCTTTGACAATTGCCTCACGAACCACAAAACGATCTTGTCCTTGATATTGCAATCCAAAACTATTCAAAGTAGCATCTTCATTGAAAATATCAATAATTTCCAAATTGTGCTTCTCGCCTAATGCTTTGTCATTCATATCGTGCGCCGGAGTCACTTTCAAACAACCAGTTCCAAACTCGATATCAACATATTCATCTTCGATAATTGGAATTACTCTTCCGCAAATAGGCACAATCGCTTTTTTTCCTTTCAAATGAGCAAAACGTTCGTCATTTGGATTGATACAAATCGCGGTATCTCCAAAAATAGTTTCCGGACGTGTGGTTGCAATCGTCAGGAAATCTTCACTTCCTTCGATTTTATATTTTAAGAAATATAATTTTCCTTGTTGTTCTTCGTAAATTACTTCTTCGTCAGACAAAGTAGTTTTTGCTTCGGGATCCCAGTTTACCATTCGGTATCCTCTGTAAATCAAGCCTTTGTTGTATAAATCCACAAAAGAACGAATTACTGAGGCTGACATATCAGGATCCATCGTAAACTTGGTTCGTTCCCAATCGCAAGAAGCCCCTAATTTTTTCAATTGATCAAGAATTACACCTCCGTATTTATCAGTCCATTCCCAAGCATGAGCCAAAAATTCTTCGCGTGTTAAATCATTTTTATTGATTCCTTCGGCTTTTAATTTAGCAACTACCTTAGCTTCAGTAGCTATCGAGGCATGATCCGTTCCCGGAACCCAGCAAGCGTTGAATCCTTTAAGACGCGCTCTTCTGATTAATACATCTTGGATGGTATTGTTTAACATGTGTCCCATGTGCAAAACCCCGGTAACATTAGGCGGAGGAATTACTATGGTATATGGTGTTCTATGGTCTGGTTCTGAGTGAAAATAATTGTTTTTCATCCAGTAGTCATACCACTTATTTTCAATGGTTTTAGCGTCAAATTGTGCAGGAATTGTCATTTTATTGTGGATTCGTTTAATCGTTAAATTCGATTGTTTGTTAGTTCAGTTAAACAAATAACCAAATCAACAAATAAACTTTAAAACTTTGGTCTGATATTTGTAATTCTAATTGGGAACAAAAGTAAATAATTAAGTACACTATAAAAAGAGAAATAAAAATTTGTACGTTAATTAAAAGAAAGTAAATTTACTAAATGAATTTAAATATAAGAAAATGAAAAAAACAATAGCTTTATTCGCATTCGCATTAATCAGCAGTATCGGTTTTGCTCAGAATGGCCCAAAAATTGAATTTGCAGCCAAAGACAATACAATTGATTATGGAAAGGTTACTAAGAATGAAAATGGCTCTCGTGATTTTATCTTTACAAATACAGGTAATGCTCCATTAATTATCACTAATGTACTGTCTACTTGTGGCTGCACGGTTCCTACAAAACCAGATGAACCAATCATGCCAGGGAAAACAGGAAAAATAACTGTGAAATACAATATGGCTCCAGGACCAATCAGAAAAACGATAACTGTTGAGTCAAATGCAGTAAACTATGAAGGTGGAAGAGTTGCTCTGAAAATTAAAGGTGAAGTTATTTCTAATTAATTTCAGAATCAAAAATAAATTAAAAACGCTTTTGGATATTATTTCCAAAAGCGTTTTTTGTTTATAAAATATTATACAATTGAAACCTGAATTTTAAGATTTCGCTTTTACGTTCCACTTCTAAAGTAATCCATTTTTCTTCTTCCTCTTTAAAAAGGGCATTAATTTCTTGCAATGAAAGTTTATGAATGGGATTATTATTAATTAAAATGATTACATCTCCTTTTTGTAATCCTGCGTTAGCTGCCGGAGAATTTTGCCTCACATAGGCAATCTCATAAATAGGTTTTAATTGGAATTTATATTTAAAGTCATCCATAAATACTCTAACACCACCGGACTCATTATATTTTGTAGACAAAGGAACCGTTTCCATCCGCACAGTTTCCTGAACCCACTGTAATCCATTTTGTTGTATTTCGACTCCACTTTTATTGTAGCTGAAAGGTACACTGTAATCACTATTCTTTTTTAAATACATTTGGCTGTTTTGGTAATCAAAAACAACTGTAAACCGCTTCATAATTTCTCCTCCTACTGAGCCTTTTCGATCTGGCACCATATTTACATTCCTAATTGATATCGAATCTGGAAAGGCAACCACAGGATTATTAAATTCAAAATCACCCATCTCAAATTTTTTAATTATGGCTCTTTTACCTTTTACATCACCACTAAAACCCCTACCCAAGAAATCTTCGAAATTTTTTGCAGGAACTTTAATCAATTCTGAACGATCTTGAAACAACCATATTGCATCGCTGTTCCCTATATCTATCAATAACTTTACAGGAATTTCTTTATTATCCTGAATTATTGTGCTTTTTAAATAGGGTTTGGATTTTTCAACAGTGATAGGAATTGTTTTGTAACTTTTTTCAATTTTTTTTCTGTTTTTATCATTGTCCTTATAAACTATAACTCTTTTTTTCCTGTAATTGACTTCTATTAAATTATTTTGAAAAAAATGATACCCAATAATTCCGTTGACCGGAATCCCTACATGTGACGATAAATTAAATTCAGGGTCCAAAATAATATAGAGCATATGATTACTATACTTCATATCATTAAACTCTAAGACATTATTAGTGGATTTCAATCCTTCAACAGCCTCTTGGCTTCCTAATCCTTTCAGCAATATTTTCTCAGCATTGAAAAAACGAACTTCTTTTTTATCTTCTAAACTAAATAATATCGTTTCGGAAACACCGGTATCCAATAAAAAATTCAATTCTACTCCATTTACTTTTATAGGTACAAAGACTAAATTATTAATCAATTTAAAAGGGACACTAATTTTATTCATGTCTTTTTTAAACTGAAATCCTTGTTGTGCAAAAACAGGGCAAGCAAACAGGTAAATGAGAATTATTACTATTCTTTTTTTCATTATTAATCTTTTACATAAAAATACTAAATAAATCATATCAAAAATGCAGATTTAACAATATATACGCATATTGATTATAATAAATTCGAAAAAAAAATTGCAAATTTGCAATTCAATAATCAAGACTATGCCAAAAATATCAAACAAAGGCAAACAAATGCCTGAATCGCCAATACGAAAATTAGTTCCATACTCAGAAATAGCGAAGAAAAAAGGACATAAAGTATACCATTTAAACATTGGCCAACCAGATATCAAAACTCCTGAAGTCGCCATGAACGCCGTTAAAAATATTGATTTAACTATTCTGGAATACAGCCATTCTGCTGGAAATGAAAGCTACAGAAAAAAATTATCTGCCTATTATATCAATCAAGGCATTTCGGTAAATATTGAAGATATTATTATCACTACCGGTGGATCAGAAGCACTTATGTTCGCGATGGGAAGCACTATGGATCAAGGAGATGAAATCATTATCCCAGAACCATTTTATGCTAATTACAATGGATTTTCAACAGCTTCAGGCGTTACTGTTGTTCCAGTAATTTCGACTATTGAAACAGGTTTTGCTTTACCGGCTATAGAAGATTTTGAAAAACTGATTACTCCAAAAACTAAAGCCATCCTGATTTGTAACCCAGGAAACCCAACGGGATATTTATATTCGAAAGAAGAAATTATGAAATTGGCAGCTTTGGTCAAAAAACATGATTTATTCTTGATTTCTGACGAAGTATATCGTGAGTTTACCTATGATGGTGACATCCATTATTCAGTAATGAATGTTACCGGACTTGAGGAACACGCTATTATGATTGATTCGGTTTCTAAGAGATATAGTATGTGCGGTGCAAGAATAGGATGTATTGTTTCTAAAAATAAAGAAGTCATGGCGACCGCTATGAAATTTGCACAAGCAAGATTAAGCCCTCCTACTATTGAACAAATTGCAAGTGAAGCTGCACTTGATACTCCAAAAAGTTATTTTGATGAAGTAATTTCAGAATATAGAGAACGCAGAGACACTTTAATAAATGAGTTGAATAAAATTGAAGGTGTTATAGTATCTAAACCAAAAGGTGCTTTTTATTGCATTGCACAACTTCCAGTTGATAATGCTGATGATTTTGCACAATGGCTTTTAGAAACCTATGATTTGAATGGTGAAACCGTTATGGTAGCTCCAGCTGCAGGGTTTTATTCGACTCCAGGAATGGGATTGAATCAGGTTCGAATAGCTTATGTGCTAAAGAAAGAAGATTTAATTAGTGCTGTATCAATTTTGAAAGCAGCGATTCCAGTTTATAATGCAACGCAATCAAAAAGCTAATATAAGCTTTGCTTTTTTAGTGCTAAACTGACGCTAAAAAAACATTCCTATTACATCAAAAGGCAGTAACTATTGAGTTATTGCCTTTTGCTTTTTATAACCAATAGAAACAAGCCATTGACTTTATAGCCTATAAAGTCATCATTAAATAGTATGAGCTTTAGAAATTCTTTAATTTTTATTATTTATCTTTACGGCTTAAATATTTACACCCACAATAATAGTTGCTTTTAATGATAAAAAACGAAGAATTTCAAGACGAAATAGGAGATAATCATGTTAGTTTATCCGCAAAAAATCCAGTAAGAGATGATGCTTTTGACATTACTGATGATGAAAAAATTGAGAAAATAAAAAAAGACGTTGAGAGCATTCTACTGACACTTGGAATGGACTTGACTGACGATAGTTTAAAAGGCACGCCCAATCGTGTTGCAAAAATGTTTGTAAAAGAAATTTTTGGAGGTTTAAATCCTGCAAAAAAACCAAAAGCATCTACATTTGACAATAATTACAAATATGGCGAAATGTTGGTTGAAAAAAACATTATCGTTTACTCAACTTGCGAGCATCATTTATTACCAATCATAGGAAGAGCTCATGTGGCTTACATTTCTAATGGGAGCGTAATTGGTTTATCCAAAATGAATCGTATTGTAGAATATTATGCCAAAAGACCTCAGGTTCAAGAGCGTTTGACTATGCAAATTGTTCAGGAATTACAAATCGCTTTGGGTACTGAAGATGTCGCTTGTGTGATTGATGCGAAACACCTTTGCGTTAATTCAAGAGGAATCAGTGATATCGAGAGTAGCACTGTGACATCCGAATTTGGTGGAAAATTTAAAGACAATGTAACTCGCAGAGAGTTTTTGGATTATATTAAATTAGAAACAAAATTCTAAAAAAGAAATAAATTTCATAGTACTGATAAGCCCTAGCCCTGATGGAAGCGGTATCCTTTTTATGGCTTTTTTGCTATAAAAAGATTAAGCGTACAGCAGGAAAAAGCTCCTAAAAAATAAAAAATGCCATTATATAGTAGCCAAACTCTAAAAATATACAATTCTCTTTCGGGAGAAAAAGAAATTTTCACACCAATACATGAAGGAAATGTAGGAATGTACGTTTGTGGACCTACGGTTTACAGTAATGTGCATCTTGGAAATGTGCGAACATTCATGTCTTTTGACGTGATTTTCAGGTATTTTTTGCATTTGGATTACAAAGTGCGTTACGTTCGAAACATTACGGATGTGGGGCACATTGTGGATGATGTGGATGAAGGTGAAGATAAAATTGCAAAAAAAGCCCGTTTAGAGCAACTGGAACCTATGGAAGTGGTGCAGCGCTATACGGTAGATTTTCATGATATATTGAATGAATTTAATTTTTTACCGCCAAGTATTGAGCCAACAGCTACAGGTCATATTATTGAGCAAATTGAAATTATTAAAACCATAATCGACAAAGGAATTGGTTACGAAGCCAATGGATCGGTTTATTTTGATGTAGTGAAATTCAATGAAACCAATCATTATGGCAGATTAAGTGGTAGAAATATTGAGGATATGCTGGCTAATACCCGTGATCTAGATGGTCAAAGTGACAAGAGAAATTCACAGGATTTTGCGCTTTGGAAAAAAGCCGAGCCTCAACATATCATGAGATGGCCTTCGCCATGGAGCGATGGATTTCCGGGTTGGCATCTTGAATGTACTGCAATGAGCACAAAATATTTAGGTAATCATTTTGACATTCACGGAGGTGGAATGGATTTGAAATTCCCGCATCATGAATGTGAAATTGCTCAAAATGAAGCATGTACTGGACAAACTCCAGTCAATTACTGGATGCACGCCAATATGCTTACGTTAAACGGTAAAAAAATGGCCAAATCTACTGGTAATAATATATTGCCAAGAGAAATTTTGACCGGAGAAAATACTATTCTAAGCAAAGCCTTTTCAGCATCGGTAGCACGATTTTTTATGTTACAAGCGCATTACCGAAGTATTCTTGATTTTTCTGATGATGCCATTGTCGCTGCCGAAAAAGGATACAAACGATTGATGGAAGCAATGAATTCATTAAAAGATATCACTGCAGACACAAAAAGTACGATTGACATTCCGGCTTGGAAACAATTCTGTTATGATGCAATGAATGACGATTTTAATACGCCAATTTTAATTGCGCAGTTATTTGAAGGCGTTCGTTTTATCAATTTGTTGAAAGATGGAAAAGAAACGTTGAATACCGAGGATTTAAAATCTTTTGAAAAAGCAATGAACAGTTTTGTTTTTGAAGTCCTGGGACTGGAAGATGAAAAAGTTTCGGATAGCGGTAATGACAAATTAGAAGGAACGGTAAACATGCTTATTGAAATGAGAAAACAAGCTCGTGACAATAAGAATTTTGCTTTATCAGACCAAATTAGAGATCAATTGATTGCATTGGGAATCCAGTTGAAAGATGGAAAAGAAGGAACTACTTTTAGTATTTAGTTTTCTATACCAAGTCGCAGATTAATACCGTAAAATAATTTTGATTAACAAAAGTGAAGTTTTAAATTCTAATACTAAAGTCATGTTGTCAAAAATAGTTGTTTACCCATTTTTGCTATTGGTTCGATTTTATCAAGTTGCCATTTCCCCTTTTACTCCAGCAGCTTGTAGATTTGAACCTACCTGCTCTTCCTATATGATTGAAGCATTACAAACCCATGGCTTATTTTATGGTGGATTTTTAGGAATGAAACGTATTTTAAGTTGCCATCCTTGGGGCAAAACAGGTTATGATCCTGTTCCCAAAAAAGCATGTCATCATAAACATTAACTTTTTTTAAATACGAAATTTTACTTTAAATCTTTATTTTTACGACTAATAAACAAATTTAACACTAAATGACACACGCTTTAAACATCGTTTGGAATCCATCAGAGGGAATCGATTTAGGCTTTTTTATCATTCGATATTACAGCTTAATGTTTGTAATTGCTTTTGGATTAGGCTGGTACATAATGAAACATATATTTGAACGTGAAGGAGAATCTATAGAAAAATTAGATTCATTGTTTATCTGGACTGTACTTGCCACTTTGATTGGCGCCCGTTTAGGACACGTTTTCTTTTATGATTGGGAGTATTACCGCAATCATTTATTGGAAATCATTTTACCTTTCCGTTTTTCTCCAAATTTTGAATTTACCGGTTACCAGGGTTTAGCAAGTCATGGCGCTGCCATTTCTATCATAATTGCGATGTATTTTTACAGTAAAAATGTGCTAAAAAGACCTCAAATGTGGATTTTAGACCGAGTGGTAATTCCAGTTGCCAGCGGAGCCATTTTTGTGAGATTAGGAAATTTTTTCAATTCAGAAATTATAGGTCATGAAACCACATCGCCATTTGGAATAAAATTCATCAAAGATCATTTCAGTCCGATGGATGCGGTCAATGCTACTCAAATAGCCAATCCTAAAGATGCCTATACAGCAATAGCAACCGATCCAAAATTTGCATCATTACTGGAGCAGGTTCCAGTAAGACATCCTACGCAATTGTACGAAGCATTTTGTTACGTTTTTGTTTTTGCTATTTTATTTTTCTTGTATTGGAAAACTGAAAAAAGAAATAAAACAGGATACCTATTTGGTATGTTTCTAGTCCTTTTATTTTCTGTTCGTTTTGTTGTAGAATCCGTTAAGGAAAGCCAAGGTGGATTCGAAAGCTCTTTGGGATTATTCTCTACAGGACAATGGCTAAGTATTCCTTTTATACTTATAGGACTGTATTTCATTTTCACTGCTGAAAAACCTCTTAAAGTATAACATCATGTTTACTTAATAAAACGAAAAAGCTCCCGTTACAATGGGAGCTTTTTCGTTTTATTATCTTTTTAATGAGAAATGAGATTTGAATTTCTTAGGAATATCTTGTTCAGTGTACTCAATACTGAACCAATAATCATTGGCTGGCATTGGCTGTCCAATGTAAGTTCCATCCCACCCCGTGCCATTTGGAAAAATTTCTTTTAAAAATTTACCATGACGATCAAATATTAGAATTTTTGAATTTAATTGGTCTTGCAAAGCAAAAACATTCCAAGTATCATTATACCCATCAGCATTTGGTGTGAAAAACTTAGGATAATTGATTACTAAAACATTAGTTCTAGTTATTGGCGGACTACAGCCATTTTTGTCTATAACAGTAACGGAATGAGTTCCTAAAGAAACATATTCAAAAACGGGGCTTTCCTGAAATGGTCCATCATCTAATTGATACAAATAATCGCCAGTTCCTGTAGCGATAACTGTAACTATTTGATTTTTCGCAAAAGCCTCAGAAACTGTCCAATCTACATCTAAAAGGGTATTTGAGGGAGTCACAGTAACATTAATTGTTTGTGAAGTGGCACATTGATTTGAATTTGGAGAAAAAACATAAGCACCACTTGCCATATTGTTAACAATTGCAGGCAACCAAGTTCCTGAAATTCCATTTGGAGAAGTAGTATTCAAAATAGGCGGTATACCTCCCATACAGATTGAAAAATTAGAAAAATTAGGCTGAACAAGAGGAGTAACAGTAACTGCTAATGTTTGGCTATTGGCACATTCAGATGCATTTGGCGTAAAAACATAACTTCCGCTAGTTGTATTACTAACTGTTGATGGCGACCAAGTTCCTGTGATTCCATTAGGAGAAGTTGTTGCTAATATTGGCGCAGTAGACCCTGAACAAAATGGGGCTATTGCGGGAAAATTAGGTGTTCCTTTTGGTATAATCGTCACACTTAATGTTTGTGTAGTCGCACATTGATTTGGATTTGGTGTAAAAACATAGTTCCTGCTAACAGTATTACTAATCGTTGATGGAGCCCATGTACCAACAATACCATTTGGAGATGTATTTACCAAAAGTGGTGCGGTAGTTCCAGAACAAAACGGTGGAATACTTGCAAAATTTGGCGTAACAACCGGTACAATATCTATTGTGACTCTTGTAGGAGTTACTGAAGTACATTGTCCTGTATTAGGTGTAAAAGTATAAGTAACTGGACCTAAAACTGCCGTATTAACTGTAGCTGGACTCCAAGAACCTGAAATAGCCGGTGTATTATTTGAAGTTGTTGGCAAGATTGGCGCAGTCGCATTTTGGCAAACTGTAGTTGGAATACCCGTAAAAGTTGGTGTTACCAATGGGGTAACGATTACATTCAAAGTTTGTGTGGTAGCACATGGAAACAAAGTTGAATTTGGAGTAAATACATAACTTCCGCTAGTCGTATTGCTTATTATTGCTGGCAACCAAGTTCCTGTGATTCCATTTGGAGATGTAGGACCTAGTAACGGTGCTGGAGTTCCAGTGCAAAAAGGAGCAATAGCAGGAAAATTAGGAGTTACTGTTGAAGTTCCGCAAGGCACACTACAAGTGATAGTTTGTGGAGGCACACAAGGATGTGTAGCTGAAGACAATGTTAATGTTGCAGATTGCCCTGGTAACATATTAAATACTTGAAAATGAGAAACACCTGTACTTCCGGTTACAGGAGAGCCACCTTGAATTGTATAGGTGTAATTATACGAATTAGAAATCAGAGGATTATTAGACCAATCAAAAAATACAGAAGAAGCTCTATCAGCTGGTAAAATTTGCGAAGCGTCACATCTGAAATTAAGAATAGTGGCTGCATTATTAGCAACTACAATAACATCAATTTTTGAACGAGTACTTTCAACACCTCCTACAGTTTCACTAACATAATAAGAAGTAGTTCCGACGGTAGCTGTTGAGGGAGTTGGTGCGGTAGCTGATGCCGTTCCCCCAGTTGCGTTTGTACCATACCAATTTAATGTTCCTCCGGAAGATGCTGTGGACGTCAATGCAGTTGCTACAGCATTTTGACAATAATAAACAGGAGTAGTAACTGTTGGTGGCGAAGCTAAAATATCTGAATTTTCATTTCTAGATATAAGAAATAGTAAAGCATCCTTAGAATTAGAACTTGTTTTTAAAGTAAAAATCGAGCCACTCTTAACTAATCCAAGGCTCTTGTTTTCAAGACCAATGCTGCTATTTTTAGCATGAAGAATTGAATTAGACAAAATTGTAATTAAAAAAATAAAAACGAAAGACTTAATAAATTTTTCCATTATTAGTTAGGTTTTAATTTCATCAAAAAAACAGCGAGCTTTAACAAATATTTAGTAAATATATAAATTTTATACTTTCATAATCTATAAGTTCATAGATATTAATAGATTATACATAACATAGAAAATTCAGAAGTAATTCTATAAAGGAAATGAAAAACCAAAATCAATATTTTTAGTATTATAACCTGAATTTGAACCTTGCAATCCTGCATTGGACACATGACGAAAATTTGGCCTTATGTCAACTGTTATTTTATTTATTTTAAAAGTAAAACCTAAAGCTAGCACATCTGAAAAAGCAAATCCTTTTGACAATCGCTCTGTCTCTGTGTCAGTAAACATAGGCCCAATACTACCTAGAATATAAATACTTGCTGTTTTAAAAACTGGTTTACGCATCAAAAAACCAATATTTAAAACATATTCTTTTATATCTTTTAACTTGGTATATCTTTCTCTTTTTTCAATATAATTGGGGTCATCAGGCTTAACAAAATAAAAATTTAATAGTTGATGTTTCGCAAAGTTTAGTTCTGGTTGCAACAAGATTTCATATTGAAAATGTTTTGTTTGTTTTACGGTATAGTATACTTGTAGTTTATAATAACTGTTTGTATACGTATAATCGCTATTTTTTAATTCAGTTCCAAAGCCATAACCCAAACCTAATTTTACTTTACTCAATGTATCTTGCGCATAAAATGTTTGATAACTAAAGACAAAAATTAAAATAAAAATTATTTTTTTACACATGAAATTTAGTTTATAGCCAATATATTTCTTTACCATTAAATTACAAATAAAAACTTAAAATTGACATTATGTATTAAAAAAAAAGAGATTCAACTTTCGCTGAATCTCTTTTAAAAATTTATGTAAAAAGCTCATTTAGCTTTCTTGATGTGCTTTTTCTACCTTGCTTTTATCCTCTTTAGATATTGTATCTACAAGTACCGGAGTAGCAATAAACAATGAAGAATATGTTCCTACGATAATACCCACTAACATAGCGAATATAAATCCTCTGATAGATTCTCCTCCAAAAACAAACATGATTAATAAAACCACGATCATTGTTAATGAAGTATTGATTGTTCTGGACATTGTTGTATTAATAGATTGATTTACAATCTCAGCAAAAGTACCTTTAGTTTTACCTGCTAAATACTCTCTAACTCTATCAAATACAATAACAGTATCATTCATAGAATACCCAATAACCGTTAGAATCGCAGCGATAAAGTGCTGATCGATTTCCATACCAAAAGGCATAAATTTATAACACAAAGAGTAAATTCCTAATACAAAAACAACATCATGCGCAATAGCTGCAATTGCACCTAAACTATATTGCCATTTTCTGTAACTGATCATCAAGTATAAAAATACGATAGCCATTGCTCCAAGTACTGCCCAATATGCATTTGTTTTAATATCTTCTGCAACTGTTGGACCAACTTTAGATGCTAGTAAAATACCTGATTTTTTACCATCATAAGCATTTACAAATTTCTCATACGTCATATCTGCTGAAAAATGTTGTTTTAAAGTAGCAAACAACAATTTATTCACTTCTTCATCAGCTTTAATTCCTGGCTCCTGAACTTTATATTTTGTTGTGATTTTTAATTGATTATCACTACCAAAAACTTTTACTTCAGCGCTACCATCAAAAACTTTAGCTAACTCCGCTTTTACAGCTTCAGTTTCAATTGGTTTTTCAAAACGCACTTGGAATGTTCTTCCTCCTACAAAATCAACCCCTTGATCTAAACCATTTGTTGCCAATGAAATAATACTTATAACAACTACAACACTAGAAAACAAATATGTCCATTTTTTTACTCCTAAGAAATCAAAGTGAAAGTTGTTAAACATATTCTTAGAGAAATTCGTAACAAACGTCAAATTATTCTTTCTACTTATGTTCCAATCAATGAAGATTCTTGCAATGAAAATAGAGGTAAATAATGAAGTTACAATACCAATCAATAATGTAGTAGCAAAACCTTTAATTGGTCCTGAACCAAAAATAAACAATACCGCTCCTGTTAAAATATGCGTTACGTTAGCATCAGTAATTGATGACATTGCACCTCTCCAACTGTAAGAAGTCTTAATGGCTTCCTCTAATGTTTTACCTGAACGTAATTCTTCTTTTGCTCTTTCGTAAATAATGATATTCGCATCAACTGCTGTTCCCATTGTTAAAACGATACCTGCAATACCTGGCAATGTAAGAACTGCTCCGATACTTGCTAAAATTCCGAATAAGAAAAGTAAGTTAACCGCTAACGCTACATTAGCATACCAACCTGCTTTACCATAATATATCATCATCCAAAGTGATACTAAAAGCAATCCTATCAAAGCAGAATTAGTACCATTATCAATAGCTTCTTGCCCTAGGGATGGTCCTACCACTTCTGATTGAACAATATCTGCAGCAGCAGGAAGTTTACCTGCTCTTAAAACATTCGCTAAATCTTTAGTTTCTGTAACATCAAAAGCTCCTGAAATTTCAGATCTACCACCAGAAATTGGACCTGTAGATACTCCCGGTGCAGAATAAACCACATCATCCAAAACAATAGCAATATTGCTTTTTTGAGTATATGCTCTACCTGTTAATTCTTCCCAAGATTTTGCTCCTTGACCATTCATTTGCATTGAAACCGCTGGTTTACCCATTTGGTCAAATGTATCTTTTGCATCAGTAACAACACCACCACTCATAGAAGGAACATTGTCTCTGTTCCCTTTTAAAGCGTATAATTCTACAGCATCAACACTTTTTGCTTTAGCATCTTTAATAGTCATTGGTTTACCCCAAACAAATTTTGCATAACGTTGGTCACCTGCTAATAAAACTCTAATATCTGCTCTTTTCAAATATCCGTTTACTACGGCAGTATCTTTTGGAGAGAAAAGCCCTAAAACTGGACCTCCACCTTGACCAATGATTTTATCAAACAAAGGATTTTCTCCTTTTTTAGTAGCAGTTGAATCTTTTTCATCTGTAAGTAATGCACTTAAAGAATCTTTTACAACTGGTTTTACTTCAGTAGTTTTGATTTCAGTTTTTTTCAATGACTCATTAGCAGCCATTAAGAAATTACCAATTTCTTCAATTTTATACGTTTCCCAAAACTCTAATTGAGCTGTACTTTGTAATAATTTTTTAATTCTATCTACATCTTTTGCACCAGGAAGTTCCACAAGGATTCTTCCAGATTCTCCTAATTTTTGAATATTAGGTTGTGTTACACCAAATTTATCAATACGTTTTCTTAAAACACCAAAAGCACTTTCTACAGACTCATCTACTTTTCTGGAGATAACCTTTTTTACTTGTGCATCTGTCATTTGAAAATCAACTCCACCTTCACCTTGCAAGCTTCTGTTTGCAAAAATATCAGGAGATGCTAATTTTACAGTTCCTTTTGAATTTTCATCAAAAGCATCATAAAAAGCATCTAGATACGATTGATTTCCTTTTTGATTTGCAGTAGCATCAGCCAAAGACTTATTGAAAATTGGGTTTTTAGAATTATTCGATAATCCTTTTAAAATATCCTTTACAGATATTTGAAGTATAACATTGATACCACCTTCTAAGTCAAGACCTTTATTGATTTGTTTGTCACTAACTTCATTGAATGTAAAATCGGTAAAACCAAGATTAAATACTTTTTCTTTACCAATAGAATCTAAATATTTTACTTCTTTTTCAGGATTTCCACCTGCAAAAGATTTTGCATCACTTTTTACTTTGCTCGCGACAAAAGTGAAAGAAAGTTGGTAAATACTTACCAATGCAAATAGAATTGCGAAAAATTTAATAAGTCCTTTATTCTGCATTATTACTAAAAATTAATTATTTTTTATTTATTTATTTTTGCTTTAAACCTTATAGAATAAGACTTGACATCGATTTTTTAATTTCAAAAAAGAATATCTCGAACTACATCATTTTTTTAAACCGAGCAAATATATAATTAACGTTAAGATTAACCAATTTATTTATTAATTAATCTCAAGAAAAAGACTGCATATTAGCAGTCTTCCTTATTATATATGTATTTTTTTATGCTAAAATCGATTTTAAGGCATCATTCATTTGTCTAACGGCATCAGCACTTTTAGCAAATAAGGCTTTTTCTTGTTCATTGAGCTTAATATCAAGAATTTCTTCTACTCCATTTTTACCAATAATACAAGGAACACCTATACAGATATCATCTTGACCGTATTCTCCTTCAACAAAAACGGAACAAGCGATCATTTTCTTTTGGTCATTCAAAATACTGTCAACTAAGAAAGCAACTGAAGCACCCGGAGCATACCAAGCTGATGTTCCTAAAAGACCCGTAAGTGTAGCACCACCTACCATTGTATCTGCAGCTACTTTTTGTAATTGTTCTTCTGATAGAAACTGAGAAACCGGAATTCCATTATAAGAAGCCAATCTTGTCAAAGGAATCATAGTAGTATCACCATGTCCACCAATAACCATTGCTGAAATATCATTTGCAGGTTTATCTAAAGCCAAAGACAAATACGTTCTGAAACGAGAGCTGTCTAATGCTCCTCCCATACCTATTATTCTATTTTTTGGCAATCCAGTAGATTTCAATGCTAAATAAGTCATAGTATCCATAGGATTAGAAACTACAACTATTATAGTATCCGGTGAATGTTTCAATACGTTTTCAGCAACCGTTTTCACGATTCCTGCATTAATACCTATTAATTCTTCACGAGTCATACCTGGTTTTCTTGGAATTCCTGATGTAATCACAACTACATCACTTCCAGCGGTTTTAGAATAATCATTAGTAACGCCTGATACTTTGGTATTAAAACCCGTATTAGTAGCACACTGCATAATATCTAAAGCTTTACCTTCAGCAAAACCTTCTCTGATATCTAACAACACTACTTCGCTGGCAATTCCTCTATAAGAAATTACATCTGCACAGGTCGCACCTACATTTCCTGCTCCTACAATGGTAACTTTCATATTTTAAAGTTTATTCGGTTATTAGTTAATTTGGTTAATCTCTATGGTGTTAATCGTAATTTATTCTAACAAAAAGCAAACGATTATACTACGTTATGCATCAATATTAGCATAAACTGCATTCTTCTCAATAAATTCTCTTCTTGGTGGTACCTCATCACCCATTAACATAGAGAAAACTCTATCGGCTTCCGCCAAACTGTCAATAGTTACCTGACGTAAAGTTCTGAAACTTGGATCCATTGTAGTTTCCCACAATTGCTCCGCGTTCATCTCCCCAAGACCTTTGTAACGTTGGATTCCTGCGCTTCCGCCCATTCTTTCATTCGCTTGATCACGTTGTACGTCATTCCAGGCGTATTCTTTCTTGTTTCCTTTTTTAACTAAATATAAAGGTGGTGCTGCAATATATACGTGACCTTCTTCGATTAATTCTTTCATGAATCTAAAGAAGAATGTCAAGATTAAAGTAGAAATGTGGCTACCATCGACATCGGCATCACACATAATAATTACTTTATGGTAACGCAATTTTTCAATATTCAACGCTTTACTATCTTCGGCAGTTCCAATTGTAACACCAAGAGCAGTAAATATATTTCGAATCTCTTCGTTTTCAAAAACTTTGTGATGCATTGCTTTTTCTACGTTCAAAATCTTACCACGTAATGGCAAAATAGCTTGAAACGCACGGTCACGACCTTGTTTAGCCGTTCCACCTGCCGAATCTCCCTCGACAAGATATACTTCACATTTTGCAGGATCTTGTTCCGAACAATCAGAAAGTTTTCCTGGCAATCCACCGCCACCCATTACGGTTTTGCGTTGTACCATTTCACGCGCTTTTTTGGCTGCGTGACGTGCTTGTGCTGCAAGAATTACTTTTTGAACGATGATACGGGCATCATTTGGATTTTCTTCCAAATAATTCTCAATCATTTCACTCACTGCCTGACTCACCGGAGAAACAACTTCTCTGTTCCCCAGTTTTGTTTTAGTTTGTCCTTCAAATTGTGGTTCAGCAACTTTTACCGAAATAATAGCCGTCAATCCTTCACGGAAGTCATCACCTGAAATATCAAACTTCAACTTATCCAACATTCCAGAAGCATCTGCATATTTCTTTAATGATCTGGTCAAACCAGTTCTGAAACCTTGCAAGTGCGTTCCTCCTTCATGTGTGTTGATATTATTCACATAAGAGAAAATATTTTCGGTATAACTTGTGTTATAAATTAACGCAACTTCAACCGGAATCTCTCCTTTTTCATGGTCCATAGAAATAACGTGTGCAATAATTGGCTCACGATTTCCATCTAAATAACGGATGTATTCTTTTAAACCTTCATCAGAATGAAAAATTTCAGAAACAAAATTTCCGTCTTTATCTAATTCTCTTTTATCTGTAAAAGTGATTGTAATTCCTTTATTCAAAAAAGACAATTCACGCATACGAGCTGACAAAGTATCATATGAATACTCTATCGTTTGGGTAAAAATACTTGGATCAGGATAAAAAGTTACGATTGTACCTCTTTTAGACGTTTCTCCAATTTGTTTAACCGGATACAACGCTTTTCCTTTTTCGTATTCTTGTTCGTATACTTTTCCATCACTACTGTGAACGGTAGCTCTCAAATGATTGGACAAAGCATTTACAACAGAAACCCCAACACCGTGAAGTCCTCCAGAAACTTTATACGAATCTTTATCAAATTTACCTCCGGCACCAATTTTAGTCATTACAACCTCCAATGCCGAAACACCTTCTTTTTTATGAATACCAACCGGGATACCACGTCCATTATCTTCAACAGAAATAGACCCATCTTCATTTATATCGACTCTGATGGTATCACAATGACCTCCCATTGCCTCATCAATAGAGTTATCTACAACCTCATAAACTAAATGGTGTAGTCCTCGAACACCTACATCTCCAATATACATTGATGGACGCATTCTTACGTGCTCCATTCCCTCTAATGCCTGAATACTATCCGCTGAATAATTGTCCTTCTTGATTTCTTCGCTCATATATTTTATTCTAAAAAAATGTAATTTTTGTCTAACACGCAAATATATAAAAACGCAAATTATATAACCGTTAAAATCCCTTTTTAAGCTCTTAAGTTATTAACATTTGTTCATATAACCACAAAAAAAACGCTCTCAAAATCGAGAGCGTTTTCTATTCCTGCAAAATCAATTTAATATTTTAAACCGTAACTCCTGTTTTAGCAATTTCGGTATCTGCCTGAACGTGCGCTGCATTGGCTCTTCCGCTTGGATCCTGATTTTCTTGCCATTTCGGAATCCACTTTCTAACCGTTTGTGCCGCACTAACTTGCGGATAATATTTATTAAATATAGACCTGTAAAAATACGCTTCTTTAGTTGCAGGGGAATTGTATGGGAATTCAGCAGCAGCTCCGGCTAATTGCTCATCACTAACTTGAGAGGAACAGTATTCAATCAATTGATCAATCCAGTTGTATCCTACTCCATCTGAAAACTGTTCTTTTTGTCTCCATAAAACCTCTTCTGGAAGATATGGATTATCCGGTGTGTCAAATGCTTTTCTCAGAATGTATTTTTCCTTTCCATCGTACGTTTTAGGCATCTTTTCTTCTGCTTTGATACGAACTGCCATCTCCAAGAAAGCTTTGTCTAAAAACGGAACTCTAGCCTCTAATCCGTGAGCCATCGTTGATTTATCTGCCCTTAATAAATCGGCAGTAAATAATTTCTGCACTCTTTCGATTGTTTCCTTTTGAAAATCTTCTGTTGAAGGCGCATTTCTAAAATACAAATATCCTCCAAAAATCTCATCTGCTCCTTCGCCCGAAAGCACCACTTTTATTCCCATATCCGTAATCGCTTTAGATAAGAAATACATTGGAGTACTTGCTCTTACCGAAGTCACGTCATAGGTTTCTAAATGCCAAATTAGTTTGTCCAATATTTTAATTCCTTCTTCGATAGTAAAGTGAATTTCATGATGTTCCGTTCCTAAATATTCCGCTACTTTTCTGGCAGCAGCAGCATCCGGAGCATCAGCATCTAAACCAATCGAGAATGAATGTAATTTTTTACCGCTTTCCGCCAAGAGTCTGCAAGCAATTGCCGAGGTCAAGGAAGAATCCAATCCTCCAGAAAGCAACACCCCAATTGGCACATCACTCATCAATCGTTTACGAGTCGCTTCAGTCAAAGTTTCTCTGATTAATTCTAAATCTAATTCTTGGTCTGCTTTTAAATAATCTTCATATTCCGGCTTGTAATATTTTACAAAACCCGTTTTTTGAGTATAAAAATGTCCCGGAGGAAAAGTAGAAAATGTTTTACATTGATCTGCAATAGGTTTCATTTCCGATGAAAAATAGATTCTTCCTCTTTCATCCAAACCATAATACAACGGCTTTACTCCCATTGGGTCTCTACCCGCAATAAAATCATCACCATCAACTACTACAAAAGCCCAATCTCCATCCAACATATTGCAAAAATCATATCCAAACTCTTCGTACAAATGCACAATAACCTCTGAATCTGATTTAGTTCTAAAAGTATGTTCTTTCAAAACACCATCTCTTAATTCCTGATGATTGTATATTTCGCCATTATGAACCATATAGGCCGTTTTTGTGCCTTGTATCGGTTGTTTTCCGGAATGCAAATCGATTATAGACAACCGTTCATGGCTCAAAACATGTCCTTTTTCGGTAACATGCAAATCACTTTCATCCGGGCCACGATGCGACATTCTTTTCGAAAGTTCCCCAACTAGCTGTTCATCTTTTGCTCTTCCAATAATGGCTAATATTCCGCACATAACATTATATTTTTATTTTTTACCAATTCTAACTCAACAAATATGCGATAGTAGTTACAAATATAAAACACAAACACACTATTTAGTTTAAATTTGAAACAAAAAAAATAATTTTACATTTAAAGTGTAATTAAAATACTCAATTAATAAAATTATTCCATTACAATTGTAAATCCTCAAAAAGTATCCTCTTATTTATTTCGCTTTCTTGCCTTTTAAATACGTACTTGTTGGCTTCATTTTTACTATTTTATGCTCTTCTACTTTCATTAAATCCTGATCATACATTACAAAATCAGCCCATTTACCCACTTCCAGACTTCCTTTTTCTTTTTCTTCGAAATTAGAATAAGCTGCCCAAATGGTCATTCCTCTTAAAGTTTCGGCTCTAGTCAAAGCATTTTCCATCTGGAAACCACCTTTTGGGTATTCCTTACTGTCTTTCCTTGCAACTGCAGCATGAAAAGTCAGCATCGGGTTCACTTCCTCTACAGGAAAATCGGTTCCTAAAGCTACCATTCCAGCTTTTTGGAGTAATTTTTTATAAGCATACGCATTTTTCAGCCTTTCTTTCCCCAATCTATCACCAGCCCAATACATATCGGATGTCGCATGCGTAGGTTGAACCGAAGGGATAATCCCGAATTTAAAATAGTCAAAATCAGCTTCACGTAAAACTTGGGCATGCTCAATTTTCCATCTTCGGTCTTTAGTACCTTCTAAAACTTGTCTGTATATTTTTAAAATCACCGTATTTGCGGAGTCTCCAATGGCATGCGTATTGAGTTGAAAATCCGAAGCCGCAATTTGCCTTGCCACTTCTTTTAATTCTGTAACCGGTGCCAACAAAGCACCATATTGGTCTGACTTGTCAGAATACGGTTTGTGCATACAAGCACCACGAGAACCCAAAGCGCCATCTCCATACATTTTAAAGGAACGGACATTTAGATTATCGGTTTTATAGATTCCTTTTTTTAGATACAAGTCGATATTTTTTTGATTTGCTGTAATCATAGCATAAACATTAAGCTTCATCAATTTTGCTTTTTGCAAACTATCCATCAAATGAATAACATCCGGATCTAATCCCGCATCATTTATTGTTGTCAATCCGTAATCAAACATTACTTTTTCAGCATCCAATAAAGCAGCTATTTGTATTTTACGATTTGGTTTCGGAATTATTTTAAAAACCAATTCCATCGGATTATCAACTAAAATTCCTGTTGGTTCCCCGTTTGCAATTTCAATTTGACCACCAACAGCTTTCGTGTTTTTTGTAATTCCAGCTAATTTTAATGCCTTACTATTCACAATAATGGCATGCCCGTCAACTCTATTCAATACAACAGGAATATCAGGAAAGGCAGCATCTAATTCTGCTTTTGTAGGATACTTTTTTACTTTCCAATCGTTTTGATCCCAACCGTTACCTACAATAAACGTTGGATTTTTATCTTTTTGAAAAGCCTTTAAACGAGTAATTATTTCGTCCATACTTTTGGTACCGCGCAAATCAGCTTCCTGTAAACTTAATCCATAGCTGTAAAAATGACAATGCGCATCAATCAAGCCTGGATAAATAAATTTCCCTTCGGCTTCTATCGTATTCTTAGATTCATATTGTTTTGCAATTTCACGATTTGTACCAATAGCTACAATTTTTCCCTTATCAATTGCCATAGCCGAAGCCTTTTCAAAAGAATTATTGATGGAATAAATCGTTGCATCTGTAATAATCGTATCAACGGAAATCTTATCCTTTTGATCACAGGAAATCAATAAAAATAAAGCAAGGAATGATGTAATAAATCTCATAATAAACATTTTAGTTATGCTAATATAAAAAAACTCCACCTAATTATTTTAGACAATGCCGTAATTATATTTTTTTCAAATTGTAACCTTCTCCATAAAAATAGTTCCCATAAAAAAACGCTCTCGAAATGGAGAGCGTTTTTTATCTATTTATAAAATCTTATTTCAATACTGTTTAGGCTTTTGCATATGCATCATCATGCACACTAGCTACTGCTCTTCCTGAAGGATCATTCATGTTCTTGAATGCTTCATCCCATTCCAATGCAATTTTTGTACTACACGCCACACTTGCTTCTTGCGGAACACACAAAGCTGCGGCATCACTTGGAAAATGCTCATGGAAAATAGAACGGTAATAATATTCCTCTTTTGAAGTTGGCGTTTGTAAAGGAAACTTGTATTTAGCATTTGCTAATTGTTCATCCGAAATTTCAACAGCTACAACCTCTTTCAAAGTATCAATCCAACCGTATCCTACACCATCACTAAATTGTTCTTTTTGTCTCCAAGCCACACTTGGCGGAAGCATTTCTTCAAAAGCTTTACGAACTACCCATTTTTCCATAGGATGTTCCTTGTTGATCATTTTATCTTGTGGATTAACTCTCATCGCCACATCCATAAATTCTTTATCTAAAAACGGCACACGTCCTTCAATTCCCCATGCTGCTAAACTTTTGTTGGCACGCAAACAGTCATACATGTGTAATTTACCTAGTTTACGTACGTTTTCTTCGTGGAATTCTCTTGCGTTTGGCGCTTTGTGGAAATACAAGTATCCTCCAAAAAGTTCATCTGCTCCTTCACCCGACAATACCATTTTGATACCCATTGATTTGATAACTCTCGCCATTAACCACATTGGTGTTGATGCTCTAATCGTAGTCACATCATACGTTTCCAAGTTGTAAATCACATCTTTAACTGCATCTAAACCTTCCTGAATAGTGAATTTTATTTCATGGTGAATAGTTCCAATATGATCTGCCACTACTTGTGCTGCCGCTAAATCTGGAGAACCTTCTAATCCTACCGAGAAAGAGTGCAATTGTGGATACCAAGCATCAGCAACATCACCGGATTCGATACGTTTTTGTGCATATTTTTTGGCTACAGCCGAAGTTATAGAAGAATCTAACCCTCCCGAAAGCAATACTCCATAAGGCACATCGCTCATCAATTGTCTGTGAACTGCGGCTTCTAAAGCAACTTTAATTTCGTCAATGCTGGTTACGTTGTCTTTTACGGCATCGTAATCTGTCCATTCTCTTTTATACCATTGTACAAATTCTCCGTCTTTGCTCGTCATATAATGCCCTGGAGGAAACAATTGGATTTTGGTACAATATCCTTCTAATGCTTTCAATTCTGAAGCCACATAAAAAGTTCCGTGTTCATCCCAACCTATGTATAATGGAATAATTCCCATGTGATCACGAGCAACAAAATACTCATCTTTTTCTACATCATAAATGGCAAATCCAAAAATTCCGTTCATTTCATCAATAAAATGAGGTCCTTTTTCTTTGTAAAGTGCTAAAATAACTTCACAGTCACTTTCAGTTTGAAAGTTGTATTTCCCTTCAAATTGTTTACGCAATTCTCTGTGGTTATAGATTTCACCATTTGCAGCTAAAACAAGTTGTTTGTCTTCACTAAATAAAGGTTGTTTCCCTGACGCAGGATCAACAATTGCCAAACGCTCGTGAGACAAAATAGCTTTTTCATTACTAAAAATTCCACTCCAGTCCGGTCCACGATGACGGATAATTTTAGACATTTCTAATACTTGCGGTCTTAAAACTTCCGCTTTTTGTTTTAAATCAAAGGCACATACTATTCCGCACATAACTATATATTTTTAATGTTTTGTTTATTTTGATAAGGCAAAGATGGAGTTATAGTTCTAATTGAAAAACACAAATGCTATTTTTAGTTATAAATTATAACCAAAAATTAGCATTTGTGTTTAAAATGTAATTAAAAGAGAATAAAAAAGGAATCGAAGTTAAGAATTGTAAAAAGGGATGCAAATGAGACGGATGCAACTTCCGAAGTTTCGGGACGGATTATAACAGATTTTATTCAATATTCTCCACTAAATACTTCGTACCATTAATCTCAAAAGTAAACCCTTCTTGATTTCCCATGAGTTTATTTCCCAAAGGCGATTGCGGTGATAATGCGATAATATTGATTCCTTCGACATTGATTTTAGGAAGCGCCACACTCAGGTACAAATAGATTCCGTTTGCTTTTACCAAGCTCCCTACAATGATGGTTTCGGCAATTGTAGTGGCATCAATTTTATCTAAAACTGTTTTTTGATCCAGTACTTCTCTCAATTTACGATTGAGTTTTTCCTGCTCAATATGCATCATTGACAAAGCGGTTTCGTGTTTGTCTCCGGCAGAACCTTTGGCATCGTTCTTAGAATCTTCGGTAAGCGCTACAATCATGTCTTTGAAAACATCGATTCTATCCTGAACTAATTGTAGATAATGGGTATGTATTTTTTGCTTGAAAGTCATAATTTAAAGTTTAACCACAAAGTTCACAAAGAAAGCACAATGTTCACGAAGTTTTTTTATTATAGTTTCTGTATTTAGAAAAAGTTTAATCATAAAGAAGACAAAAGGTTGACTTCTTTATGATTAAACTTTCTGTAGTCTTTGTATCTTCTTTGTGAACTTTGTGGTTAAGTAACAAATTAAAAATCAAATTTATAGTTCACTCCTAAAATTACCTGAAAACCTTGAACCGGATAATTCTGCCATTTTTGGTAGGCATTATTAGTGATATTATTGGCTCTTGCAAAAGCAGTCAATCGGTCGCTGTATTTGAATCCTACATTTGCGTTTACATCAAAATAAGATTTTAAAGTTACTGGAGCAGCATTCGCTGAAAAATCAGTATTTATCTGGATATCTTTACGCTCGCCTACGTAAAACACATTTGCACCAGCGAACCATTTCTCAGTTATATTGAAATCAAGATTTGAATTTATTTTAATTGTTGGCATATTCCAAGCTTCTTGCTGAAAATCATTGGTGTAACTACTGAAAGTTCCATTGATTCCAAAAGATACAGCTGAAGAAAAATCAGCTTTTAGTTCTCCATAAAAACGCAATGTTTTCATATCGTCATACACCACTTGAAAGGAATTTCCAAAAGCATAATCC
Organism: Flavobacterium sp. 120; assembly: GCF_003633605.1. Lineage (NCBI taxonomy): Bacteria > Pseudomonadati > Bacteroidota > Flavobacteriia > Flavobacteriales > Flavobacteriaceae > Flavobacterium > Flavobacterium sp. 120. The sequence continues at coordinate 2,591,200 of NZ_RBKZ01000001.1, forward strand.
TCGTTACCCGCATTTTCAGTATAATCATTGCTTCTAAACAAAGCTTTATTTCTCTCGTTTGCATACGAAGCTTTTATATTATAACTTACTGTATTGGTTAATTTTCCTTTTAATCCGGCAAAAATATCATACTGCTTATCTGTTGACGCAATATTCAATGTTGGTGATAAAAATGGATTTTCATTGACAAAATCCATATAGGAGTTTTGCTCTAAATCCCCTTCGGCTCCTGCATAGAAAATCATCAAATCACCAACAACTTTGTAAGAAGCATTGAATTGTGGATACACTAAAAAGGTATTGTTGCTGTTTTCATTATCCATACTATAAAACAAACCAGCTCCAATATTCAGCGTCCAATCATCTTCCTGCATTACAAAACTGGGAACAATTCCAAAATTTGTAAAACCATATTTTACACGCTCTGTATTGGTATTTGAATAATTTTTCTTGAAACTACCGCTAACATAATCTACAATTATATTTGTTTTTACCGCGCTTTCCATTACATCAAATTCTACTGTCGGCTTTGCATAAAATCGATTTTCAGAAGATCCTGAAGCATCCGAAAAATGATTGTATTTCAGACTTGCTTTGTTCAAAATACTTTCGCTAAATGCTACATTTCCGCCTAACGATATCGTACCGTAAGTTTGCTGAGGATTAATTCCGTTAATCAAAACCATTCTGTCTTGAGGAGTCAAAGTGCTGCCAAAATTTGCAGGTAATCCATACCAATTATAAATTTGGTTTTGATACCCTAAATCAAGATTCCATGACACGTCTTTTTGATTGGAACCATACATCAAGTCCAACGATGTATCGTAAAAACCATCCTCTAATGCTATATTTTGGATTCCGCCCTCAGACGAATGATGACGAAACATTCCACCAACATAATCTGTGTCATTAAGATCATGATTCACGAATAATTCCCCAATAAAGGTTCCGTAATTCCCCACTCCAAAAGTGGCGTAATTTTTAAACAAATGGGCTTGCTTTTCTTTTTCTACCCCTTCAGCTTTTCCTTTGGATGGTGTAAAAGTTGAAGCTACCGGAAAAGAGAAAATCGTGTATTTTATCTTTTCTTTTTTGGCATTTGCGTCTTCATCCAGTTCAGGAATTTCTTTTACTTTGAAAGCGTCTGAAATTTTTGGCGTATACGGTTTTACAACATTTACGGTCTCTGTTCCTATTTGCTCTTTCTTTTGTGCAAACGAAAATTGGAATACGAAGAAGAATAAAATCCCCAACCCAATTCTCCCCGAAGGAAAGGGAGCCGAAAAAGTTGCTGCCTTATTTGTGAATGATTTTATGTTTAATTGTTTAAATGTCATGTTTTATTTTTTTTTACTTCTTATTTCTAACGCTAATAATCTTAATCTTTAAACTTCCCATTCCCCTTTTGCAATGAATTGCGTTTCTCCGCCTATTTTTATATCAAAATGATTTTCACTTAATTTTCCATCAAAATAAATCTGGGAAGCTCTGTTTATAAAATCTCCCTGATGATTGACCATTTTAATTTCTGGTGAATAATATTTTAAAAGAAAAGCCTGTAAACAAGTGCTGGCACTTCCCGTTGCTGCATCTTCAATAAGTTGATTGTTTTCAACACATAGCATTCTGCTAATAAGTTTTGCATCTTCTAAACAATAAAAATATAACGCTCTATGATTAGTTTTACAGTGTGCATGCAACCATTCGCTCATTTTATCCTTGTCAAGAATTAAATTCTCCAATGCTTTTTTATTTTTCAGAGGGACAATTACAAAGGCGCTTCCTGTGCTTACTTCCTGAATGGAAAATTTATCATCAAAATCAGCACTGCTTAAATTGCTGAAGGATAAAAAACCTTCTGCTGAAAAAGTATCCAAAAACTGAGGTTGAGCCGCCTCCAACCAAACCAAATCTCCCGATTGATGCACTGGAATTTCTCCAATTGGAACCGATAACGTAATCTTTTCTGGTTGGCCTTCAAATATGGTATTCATCAAAACCCACGATGTTCCTATTATTGGATGTCCAGCAAACTTCATTTCGTGCTCTGGAGTAAAAATTCTAATTGTTGCTGCTTTATTTTCAGGGTCAAGCTTTGTTATAAAAGTGCTTTCCGCAAAGTTGATTTCACGGGCAATTTTTTGCATCTGTTCGTCACTTAAGGCATCAGCCTCTAAAAAAACAGCCAATTGATTGCCTGCATATTTTTGCTTTGTAAAAACATCAACGATGTAAAAAGGTAAATTCATTCTATTTGTTTTTTGACTTTCCATTATTCTAAAAATTTCATGCCGATTTTTGTTGTTTTCCAACATACAATCACAGCCTTCTTTATTTAGTTATCGATGAATTTGTTTTAGATTCCTCAGCTTTTATAGTATCCAATTCTCTTTGTGCATCTGAAACTACATCCGTAAAATCAGTAAAATTTTGGATTACATTTTCTAAAATGTATGTTGCCTGATAACTGTCTTTTAGTCCGTAAAAGTTTTTCGCCATTACCACTAATCCTTTCGCACCAAAATATTTATAGCTGGAATAATTTTTCGCTAATTTTTGAACAGCAGTATTAGAAGCTTCAAATTTTTCGTCTTTATTTTTAAAATAAGCGTCATAATACAAGGCTTCGGCAGCTAATTCTCCTTTAGCAATCGTCATCAATTTTGCGTAGGCAACTTTCGCTTTCGCTTCATCACCTGTTTCAATTGCCGCACGCGCTATGATAATTTGCGCATCACTTTTTACATTATCATCCGTTTTAGGATTCATCAATACTTTCTCCGCGTAAATAACTGAATTTGGATAATCCTTTTTGTCATAATACGATTTCATCAAATTAGATTGTGCAAAAGTTTTATTCTGAGAAATATCCGCTTCGTTTTCTAAACGGGATAAAACCGGAATTGCTTTCTCATACTCTTTATTTTTAAGGAAAATTTGAGCTAATCTTGATAACGATTGTTCTGTAAATTCACTTCTGGATTGCGCAATTACATATTCATAATTAGCGATAGATTTACTCTCCGAACCTTCAGAATAATACAATTGAGCAAGATAATAATTAGCTTTCAAAGCATGAATCCCACGAGGAAATTGGTTTATATAACCACTAAATCCTGCTATTGCCTGTTTAACATTGTTTTGTTGAAATTGTTTTTCAGCAGCTTCATACGTGTCATTATCCAATTCAACATCTGTTACAGCAACAAAATCCAACGTACGAACCCAAGTTGCATATTCATCTACTCTGCCATTATCCACATAAATCAATCGAGCGGTGGCTACAGCTTCTAAAGCCTCTGGAGTTCGAGGAAAATCAGCAGCTACTTTCTTAAATTTCAATAATGCCTGCTCGTCTTTATCCGTATTATAATACACTAATCCCTGACGCAAAATAGATCTGGAAGTGAAAGATCCTTTTTTAAATTCCGTATTTAATCTGTCGTAGGTTTTTACCGCAAGATCATTTTGATTCTCGGCAACATACGTATTGGCCAATTCAAAAAGTGCATCGTCTCTGTATTCTGATTTTGGATACAATTGTAAAAAAGCATTTAGCTCATCTATTTTCTTGTCATTTTTTGCTATAAATCCATAGCAAATCGCTTTTTGAAAATACGCATAATCTGCATCTACACTTTTAGATTCTATTACTTTACTGTACGCATCCATAGCCGGACCGTATTTTGAAGTTACAAAACGGCAATCCGCCAAACGCAAATACGAATCATTCAAACGTACTTTATCCGAAGGTGCTTTTTCTATTTGATTTTGGAAATAATTACCCGCTTGGTCGTATTCTTTCAATTTAAAATACGTGTATGCAATATTGTAATTGCTGTTTTTAAATTCTGGTGTTGTTGCCGCTTGGTTTGCACCAATGAATTGCTTGAAACTTAATAACGCGTCTTTGAAATCATTCAAAACATATTCCGTTTCACCTTGCCAGAAAGTAGCACGAGCAGTAAAAACGGCATCTTTTTGTTCGCTCACAGATTTTGTGAACATCTTCAAGGCTTCCGGATAATTCCCATCGGTGTATAATTCTAAACCTCTGTAAAAAAGTACTTTTTGGTACGCTAATTTGTTTTCTGGTGATTTATTTTTTTCCAATAAAACTAAGGCTTCTTTGTAGTTTTTAGACGAAATATAAGAATCTATCAATAATTTCTCCACCTCTGAACGGCTTGCATTATCTGGATATTTTTTCAAAAAAGCTTGCAAAACAGCTGGTACACTTTGATACGAATTCCCTAATTCATAACTTAATTTTGCATAATTTAAGCTCGCATCTTCTTGAATAGCCAAATCAAAATCCATTTCAGAAGCGTTTTTGAAAGCATTCAAAGCTTGTTGTTTTTTATCGGTATTCAGGTAACTTTCTCCCAAATGATAATAGGCATTTTGTGCTACAAAATCTTTCCCTCCAATGATTTTATTGAACTGAGAAATCGCGTTTTCGTAGTCTTTTTGTTTGTAATACGCATATCCCAATTGATAGAAATCCGTATTATTCCATTTTCCTTTTTTTCCTTTATAATCTACTAAATATGGAATTGCTTTATCATATTGTTTCAAATTGAAGTAGCTTTCGCCAATGATTTTACTCAGTTCTGATTTTTCCAAAGGAGTTGATTTAGCCATTGCTTTCTGTCCTAAATCAATTGCTTTTTGGAAATTCCCCAACTTAAAATTCATGTCAGCCTGATAATACGAAAGCTTTTCTTTGTACTTTTCTTCGCCTGAAACTTCGTCAAAATATTTTGTAGCTTGCTTGTAATCATCACCTTCATACGCCATAAATCCCAAATAATATTTGGCTTGAGAACCATATTCGGCAGAGTTTACGACTTTATTCAAATACACTGTAGCTTCTTTTTTCTTTTTGGCATTAAAAAAACTATATCCTTTCTGAAAATTGAATTTATCTTGGTCGTTTCTGCTTAAACTGCTTTCGTCCACTTTATCAAACCATTGTAACGCTTGCGGATAATTTCCTTGATTAAAATGATAATGTGCCACTTCAATGTACGCCTGATTTTGTTTTACACTCGTAGGATAATCCGAAACAAATTGCTCCATCAATTCATCCGCATTGGATTGATTGGTTCGAATGGCGCAATTAGCGGCATAATAGGCACAATCTGATTTTAGTTCTTCAGTAGTCGCTGTTTCCTTTACTTTATTAAAAATTAGTTGCGCCGATGCATATTGCGCATCTTTAAATAAAGAAACCGCTTTATTGAAATCTTTTGAATCGTGAGTGTAAATTGTTGATTTTTGTGCCGAAACAGAGGCAGTTATAATGAAAATTGGAATAAAGAAGAGCCAAGAAATTTTACGCATTGTGATTTTATTTTAATAATTCAAATGTATCATATTCTGAAGTCTATAACGAATCGTTATCGGCTTTTATTATGAACATTTTTTTTAACACTGAAGAATTTAACTTTATTCATCCCTTTAAACTCCGCTACTTTCACTTATTATTTATAATTATCAGAATTCTATCTAATTGAATAGAATTTATTTTGAATAGAACCGTTATCTTATTACTTTTACCCAATAAACAAATGCAAATTATGTCACAATCCGTACTGTCTCTAAAAAATGTAAATATTTATCAAGAAGGTAAATCTATTTTATCCCAAGTAAACTTGGAGGTAAAACATGGTGAATTCCTTTATATTATTGGAAAAACAGGCTCCGGAAAAAGTAGTTTAATGAAAACTTTATATGCTGATTTACCTTTAACAGAAGGAGAAGGAAATATTGTAGATTTTGATTTAGCCACTTTAAAAGAAGATGACATTCCGTTTTTGAGAAGAAAGATTGGAATCGTTTTTCAAGATTTCAAATTATTACCGGATAGAACTGTAAAAGACAATATGTTATTTGTTCTAAAAGCTACCGGCTGGATTGACAACGTAGAAATGCAAAACAAGATTGACGAGGTTTTAAATAAAGTAGGGATGAGAGAATTTGGCAATAAAATGCCGCATCAACTTTCTGGAGGAGAACAACAACGTGTTGCCATTGCCAGAGCTTTACTGAACGACCCTGAATTAATCCTTGCTGACGAACCAACAGGAAACCTTGACCCACAAACCAGTGCCGAAGTTTTAGAAGTATTAAAAAGCATCAATGCTAACGGAAAAACCATCATTATGGCCACACACGATTATGCATTATTGATGAAATTCCCATCTAAAACATTGAAATGTGAAGATGCAAAAATCTTTGAAGTGGTTCAGAGAACAGCATAATGCTTTCCATTCTTGTTCCAATATACAATTACAATGTTTATCCTCTTGTTTTAGAGTTGTACAAACAATGTATGGATTGCGAAATAGATTTTGAAATTCTATGTCAAGACGATGCTTCAAAATCAAGTTTGAATGTACTTAATGAAAATGTGAATGCATTATCAAATTGCAGTTTTGTCTCCTTAAAAGAAAATCTGGCACATCGTGAAAACAGAAATTCCCTTGCCGAACAAGCAAAATTTGATTATTTGCTTTTCATTGACGGAGATTCAATTATTATTCATGACCATTACATAAAAAAATACATTGACAATATCCTTGATTTTGATGTTGTTTATGGCGGAAGGTTACATCCTGAAAAATGTCCTTCCGACAACCAAAAACTACGTTGGAAATACGGAAGGTTTATTGAGGATAAATCTGCAATAAACCGAAAGAAAAAACCGTATCAATCGTTACTTTTTAATAATACCGTAATTAGAAAAGACTGTTTCAACAAAGTAAAATTTGACAAAAACAGAAAGAAATACGGTCATGATGACACCCAACTTTCATATCAATTGAGTTTATTAAAATCTAAAGTAAATCACATTGAAAATCCTGTTGAACACGGAGATATTGATAGCAATTTGATTTATTTGAACAAAACCAAAGAGTCTTTAGAAAATTTGATTTCACTGTACGAAGAAGAAAAAATTGATATTGAATTTGTAAGACTGATTCAATTGTATCATTTTTTAAAAAGAACAAAATCCACTTTTATCATTTCAAAAATACATACCTTTTTAGAGAAACATCTATTGCAAAATTTGACTGGAAAAAATCCTGATTTATTTCTTTTTAATTGGTTTCGAGTTGGCTATTTATGTTCGATAAATGATAAAAATCAATCCTTTTTGAGTCCAATAAATAATTGATTCCAAGTTTGCATAATAGCATCTATATTGTATTTTTCGCTGGATAACTTTGCCTTTTTCCCCATTTCTTTTCTTAATGTCGCATTTTCGATTAAAGTCTCAACACCCTTTACACAATCTGATTCATTACCGTTTTCAATTAAAAAACCGTCTTCACCATGAGACAAAATTCCTCTTGGCCCACACGGACAATCATAAGCAACACAAGGCAATCCGGAAGCCATCGCCTCAATTAAAACCATCCCAAAACCTTCAAATCGAGACGTCATCAGATAAAATGAAGCTTCTAAATATTTCTTATCAATATCCTGAACCGGTTCATAAAAAACAACATTGTCTGAAATATTCAGGTTTTCAGCCAACAATTCTAAATCGATATTTTTAGCTGATTTTCCATAAATTTCCAAAGTCCAATCCGGGTGTTTTGCAACAACTTTTTTCCAGATTTGCAACATTCTGTCAAATCCTTTTTCATACGTATGACGGCCAACAGCTATGACTTTTTTACTTTCTAAAGCACTCGATTTTTCTGAAGTAAACCACAAGGGATTTGGAATAACAATTGTATTATCTATATTCCATTCTGCAATGCTTTCGCTCGTTACAACAACAAATCGATCGTATTCCTTTATCCCGTTTTTTTTTAAAGTATGAATACCATTAGACACAACTTTGGTCAAGAAATCATCCTTTAATTCTCTTTCTTCAACAAACTTAGAACTGTGCATTTCTAGAACAAGAGGAACTTTATTTTTTAAAATAAAAGGAATTGAATATGCCTTTAAACCATTATCACAAACAACAACAATATCGGGTTGAATTGCTTTAATTTTACTTTTTAACCCTTTCGCAAAAGAATTAAAAAACTGAAAAAAATTACCTTTCAATGGTAAATCGTGAAAAACAATATTGGAATTAAAAGAATAAAACAAAGGATAGAAACCCTCGTTTTGAGTCAGAATATGAACTTCATATCCCAATTTTTCAACCAGATAATTAGCTTTTATCGAAAGGACTCTGGCTACACCCCCTTCGTTATTTATGTTGGGAACTATATAAAGAAGCTTCATTTTTTTGATTCCAAAAATTCATCAAAATCCCTAATATAATCTTCTTCTTTGAAAACACCAGATGCCAAAACCAAACAAACGGCTCCAGAAGAAAAATTTTGCAATTCTCTCCAAATGCCTGTTGGGATAAGCAATCCAACATTTGGCTTGTTCAATATAAATGATTTTTTTTCTAATCCATCCTGAAGAACAACCTCAAAACTTCCGCTCAAAGCAATCAGCGTTTCTTGCTGCGCAATGTGCGAATGCCCACCTCTGTATGCATTACTCGGCACATCAAAAAGATAATACACACGTTTGAATTCAAATGGCAAAACATCCTCTTGAATAAATGCCAGATTCCCACGTGTATCTTCCACAACAGGGATTTTTAATAATTGTATGGCGTTAAGAGTTGTTTTCATTTAGTAATTTGTAAAAAATCTTCTTTTCCTTTGTTTGCGCTTTTTAGTGCTGCAAAAACTTGGTTTATTTTAATCTTGCTTTGTTTAATATCAAAGAACAACTTCAAAAAAACCCCTTTAAGATAATTATAATTTGAAACTCTGGTCAAGAAAGCACCGAGTACATAATACCTTTGTTCCAAATTTAATTTATCATCTGTTGAAACCGCCGGATGAACTGCTATAACCTTAGGAACAATGATTATGTTTTGTTTTTGATTTTTCAAATCTGACAAAAAAATAGCTTCTTCTCCCATCATAAATGAACTTCCAAGTCCGAAATTAGTATCAAAATTAATCTTTAGTTGATCGAATACCGCTTTTTTTAAACTTATTTCAATCGACAAAATATTAAAAATATCTAGATTATTTAGTTGCAATTTTGTTTGAGAAGGATATTTTTTAAATAACAAACCATTTGAACCTTCAATTGCAAAACAAATGCTGGCTGCCTCAGGATAATTATTGTGGGCTTTAAGAATATTGCTTTCAAAATCTTCCTTGAAAACTTCATCGTCATCGGCTAATAAAACAATTTTTCCATGAGCATTTTGTAAGCCTAAATTCCTGCTTTTCGACAACCCTTTTTCAAATGAATTTACAACTCTAACGGAAGGAAAATCTGAAACCAACAGCTTATTTTCAGAGGTTTGATTGATAATTAAAATTGAAAATTCTGAAAAATGACAGAAAGGAAACATAGGAATCAAAAAATCCAAAGAATCCCTATTCATCGTAGCCATTACTATTTCAAGATCTCCTTTTTTAAATTCTTTTATCAATTTGTTACTATATTTACACAAATATAAATAATTCAGCTTTGTAAATGAAAATACTTTTGATTGGCGAATACAGTCGATTGCATAATTCTTTAAAAGAAGGATTGATAATGCTGGGACATGAAGTTATTTTGTTGTCATCAGGAGATCATTTCAAAAAATTCGATAGCGATTATTCGTTCCATCCAGCATTTTTATCGGGTTATTGGCTGACTCGAAAAATCAAAAATATCCTTTATAAACTCACGGGTATCAATTTAGAGAAAGCTGAAAGAGGTCTTCGATTTTTCCTTTTATTACCACAATTAAAAAACTTTGATCACGTACAGCTCATTAATTCGGACGCAATTGAAACGTTCCCTTTTTTGTCCCGAATACTCTACAAAAAGATATTCAAAAAAATTAAAAACAAGAGCTTATTAATCTGTGGTGACGAAACCCCGGTTATTGATTATTTACTCAAAAAAGAGTCTGCTTACAGTATTCTGACTCCTTATTTCGAGGATAATTCGTTAAAAGAACATTTTGAATATCCATTAAAGTACACCACAAAAAACTATCGAAAAACCTTTGATTGGTTGGTCGAAAACTGCCAAAATCTAGTTGCCTCCGATTTAGATTATAAAATTCCGATGGAGAAAATGGGATATTCCGTTCATTTCATTCCAAATCCGGTTAACACCCTAAAAATTGAATTTCAAGAACAAAAAATTAATACTAAAATTGTTATTTTTCTTGGTATAAATCGTTCCAGTTACATCAAAAAAGGAATTGCTTATTTTGAAAAAGCATTGCAAATTATTCAGGAAAAATATGCTGAAAAAGTAGCTGTAATAATCACCGAAAACCTTCCTTATGAAGATTATATACATTTATACAATAGCGCACAAATCGTTTTAGATCAAATCTATGCTAACGACCAAGGGTACAACGCCCTGGAAGCTATGGCAAAAGGAAAAGTAGTTTTTACGGGCGGTGGAAAAGAATTTATGGATCATTATAATTTAAAGGAACGAATCAATATAAATGCATTACCAGATGTAGATTCTTTGGTAAATGAACTTTCCTTTTTGATTGAAAATCCAGAATCCATTATTACTATTGGAAAACGTGCCAGAGCATTTATCGAAAAAGAGCATGATTATATTAATATTGCGAATCAGTACTTGGCGTCTTGGAATTCAAAAACAATTTCCTGAACATAAATAGAATCAGGACGAACACTATTAAATTGGCAAAAAAATACGCCTGTAAAGCTCCTTCAAAAGAAAAAAGCGGTACTAAACAAAAAGACAATAAAAGATACGCTACATTAAACACTATTTCAAGAATAAAATATTTTTTAATATTGGCTTTAACAACGATTTGATACCCAAAAGCTAATGTCATTATCCTTAAAAAATCACCTAAAAGCTGCCAAATCAACACATCATTCACTTTTAAAAACGCTGAAGTAAAAGCTATGTTCAATATAACTCCTTTCAACAAAAAAACAGCCACTAATGCCAATAAACATAACGGAACAAAAACTTTAAAATAGGATTTCAATTCCGTTTTAAAAGCTGCATCTGTTGTCAAAGAAGCTAATTTAGGCATGTAGTACAATGATAATCCAGAACTAAAAACTAACATATAAAAACTAGAAAATTTATTCGTTGCATCCCAGATTCCAGCTTCTTGAATGGAATGTGTTTCAATAATAAAATTCCGTATCAGCATTAATGTTGCGGGAGCAATTATAGCACTCAATAATGCCATGGAAGAAAATCGCTTGATGACATCCAGGTATTTTTTTTCTAAAATTTTTTGGAGATTGAATTGAAAATAGCTTTTGTCTTTTATAACAAATCCAAACGTTACTAAAACCATTATTAATTCGCCCAAGGCGACAGCAAGTAATCCTCCATTTACAGCATGATTCACAATTAAAAAAGCTGTAAAAACAAAAATCAGCACATTGGAAACAATCTGTAGAATAACAATCCTTTTATACTTTTCTAAGGCGTTGTAGATTGCCATCCAAAATATATTGATAACAATTAAAGGGAGCAGCAATCCAAAAAAACGAATGGGATTGGTAAACGAATTGGTGAAAAATAAAAATTCGGAAATATTATTGGCAAAGAGTAAAATAAGCAACCCCATGACTGATGAAACCAGGAGGAAAAACCAAAAAAAAGTAGAATAAATAATGCCTATTTCTTTCTTATCCTCTTTATTCTCAACAAATAACTTTATAAATGAATTGTTTATACCTAATGTAGTTACAGACTTCATCATTCCTGTAAAATTCCTGAAACTCCCCAATAATGCCATTCCTGAAGTTCCTAAATAAACGGACACAATCTTTGTAGAAATTATTCCCAAAACAAAACTCACCACTACGGAAATAGAATTAAGTGATACTACTTTTAGAAGTGTATTTTGTTTTATGAATTTCAACATTATAAATTTCTTATTACTTTAGCTGGATTCCCTGCTGCAACAACATTTTTAGGAATATTTTTAGTCACTACAGATCCATTTCCTATAACCGAATTATCCCCTATTTCAACACCTTTTAAAATAGACACATTCGAACCAATGAAAACATTTTCACCAATGTACACTGGAAAGGAATCTGGATTTCCCTCATTCCTTTTATCAATATTCAAATCATGTCCATCATTATCAATAATAGTGCAATTACCGCCTATTAAAACATTGTCTTTGATGGTAACTTTAGAAAAACAAACAATAGAAAAAGCATTATTAATAGCAACATTGTTTCCAATGTTAATTTCGCTATTTTCATTTCTGGCTTCTAAATAGGTATAGCCTGAAAAAAAGCAAGGAGAGGAAACTACACCGATTTGAACATTGTTCCCAAAATGAATCTTCCCATTTCCTTTCAACAATAATGGATAGAAAAGATTTGGTTTACCAAAAACTCTTTTACAATCTGAAAGAAATTCATACTTTTTGATTCGAAAAGTAACAAAACACAATTGTTTAATTCTACTAAATAATCCCATCTAATATTTATTTAAAACTGAAACAATATAACTCACTTCATCCATCGTCAAAACTGGGCTTATAGGCAAACTCAACACTTCATTATGAATTTTTTCGGTGATTGGAAAAGATAAATGATTCCATCCCGAAGCTTCGGAAGAAAATGCTTTTTGTTTGTGTGGCGGAACTGGATAATGTATTACGGTTTGAATACCATTTTGGTGTAAATAGTCTTGTAAATCGATTCTGTTTTGTGTTCGAATGACAAACAAATGAAAAACATGGTTATTTGATAAATCCCAATTTGGCACTATTATTTTATCGTTTTTAATTTCAGACAAATAACGTCTGGCAATAGTTCTTCGCCATTGATTTTCAGTGTCTAAATTGGGTAATTTCACGTTAAGGAAAGCCGCTTGCAATTCATCTAATCTTGAATTTACTCCAATATAATCATTATAATATTTTGTTTCCGAACCATAATTACGAAGTGACCGAATGACTTCTGCTAAGTCCGAATCATTTGTGATAACGGCACCGGCATCTCCTAATGTTCCCAGATTTTTTCCGGGATAAAAACTATACGCTACGCTTGATTTTTGATTGCTGATTCTTGATTTCTGATTTCTGATTGCACCATGAGCCTGAGCCGCATCTTCGATAACCAACAAATAATTGGCAACAGCAATCTCATGTATCGCACTCATTTCAGCCAATTGACCATAAAGATGAACGACTAAAATTGCTTTGGTTTTCGAAGTGATTTTTTCTGAAATTAAATCGGGGTTAATGTTGTAAGTTTCCAACTTTGGCTCAACCAAAATAGGAATTAAATCTGCTTGTAAAATAGCCAGAATACTCGCAATATAGGTATTTGCAGGAACAATAACTTCGTCTCCTTTTTGTAATTTCCCTAATTGAATATACCCTTTAAAAATTAAAACTAGGGCATCAAAACCATTTCCCGTACCGATGCAATGCTTTGTACCGCAATAATTGGCAAAACTAGTTTCAAATTCCTTGACTTCATTCCCTAAAATATACCAGCCATTGTCTAAAACCGCTTTCATTTTTTCCTGAAATGCAGTTTCATACGGTTCGTTAATTTTTTTCAAATCAAGAAATGGTATCATATGAGATTCATTTTATAAAAATCCTGACTATAAACAGAGCATCCAAATTCTTCTTTTTGTTTCAAAAGTCCTGCATTATACCCTTTTTCATTGTCATCAGCAACGATACCCATATCAAAAAAAAGCTTTCCTTCGCTCTTGTATTTTTGTATCAAACGAATGAATAAAAAATCCAATGCGCGCAGCTCCTCGCCTTTTTTGGTGGTAGCTCCATATTGCGATTTTACGACAGTTTCTGTCTCGAATAACGTAATACCAGCAATAATAACGCCCTCATAATACACTGAAAACTGTTTGATGTTATTGGGGAACATTTCCTTTAATTTTGTAATTTCCTGTAGGGTATGAACCGGTTTTGCATTATGTTTCTTGAATAGCCTTGGCTTTAAAACCAATTCCCAAAAAGATTCAAATCGATGTTCTTCCACTAGTTTGAGATCGAGCGCTTCAGTTTTTCTGAAATGCTTTAATTTACTTTTTGAAATCGTCAAAGGCATTGCCAAATTTATTGCGAGATTCATTTCTTTTTTCTCCAAAGAAGCGCCTCTTTTAAGTAAAAAGAAGTCGGTTTCATGATTCCCGCCAGAAGAGTAGAAAAATGGAATTGGTTTACAATAAAAAGATTGTATCCCATTTTCTTTAAAAAAAGACAAAAAAGAATCCAAAATTATTTCTACTTTTTCTCCATTTATTTTAGCAGAATAAACTAATCCGCCGTACGTCAAACCTTGATGTGAAAAAACTTTTGCTCCAGCTTTATTTGCCGGCAAAACAGCAATCAGTTTTTCATCCTCAAAAACCATCAAGGAGAAATCCTCAAATCGCTCTTTGTGGTATTCCATAAAATCACGGTGAAATAAAAAGGTAGCGTTTTTGGCTTGACCAATAAAGGCATTCCAATTTGTATAATCGCTTTCCTGGTATTGTTTGACGGAATAATTTTTCACTATTTAGTTTTAGACTTCGTGAAATTAAGCATTTTTTATTTATGTTCTAGAGTGGGCAAATACCATTTGAATTTCACCGCCATCAAACGAACCGAAATGATAACTAAAGAGGTTGTCAGGTATAAAACATCATTTTCTAAATTAAATTCCCGAAGGATAAAGAAAACAATTCCGCCCAAAATACAGATCGTTGCATAAATTTCCCTTCTGAAAATAACGGGGATTTCAGTACACAAAATATCTCGAATAACACCTCCAAAACAAGCTGTCATGGTTCCTAAAGCCACACAAATAACTGGATGAAGTCCAATATTTATTCCTTTTTCGAGACCTATCAAAGTAAAAACGCCCAACCCAATAGTATCAAATAAAAACAAAGAAGTTCGCAATCTGTCGAATTTTTTTCTAAAAATAATGGCTAATATGAATCCGATGATTATAACATAAACGTATTTTAAGTCCAGCATCCATCCCACCGGCGTTCTGCCAATCATGATGTCTCGCAAGGTTCCGCCACCCACGGCAGTTACAAATGCAATAATAAATACACCAAAA
This sequence comes from Flavobacterium sp. 120, assembly GCF_003633605.1. Classification (NCBI taxonomy): domain Bacteria; kingdom Pseudomonadati; phylum Bacteroidota; class Flavobacteriia; order Flavobacteriales; family Flavobacteriaceae; genus Flavobacterium; species Flavobacterium sp. 120. Next base: position 2,606,304 of record NZ_RBKZ01000001.1, read on the forward strand.
GGATCCATTTTTTTATTCATTGCCGTCAAAGCGCCAGACATGGCAAAAGCCATCGTACCGATGATGTCTAATAAATGGAACATACTGTTTTTTTGGATTTAAAAATGGATAAAAAGAATGCTTTTAATTGAATCTAATTCAGGCAAAATTAAAGAAAATACTCGTGTAACCAACTCCTATTGGCTACATTTAATCAACGTACATTACAGCAGATAAATATTCGAATCCAAATATAGAAAACTGAATTTTCTCTATGTATCTTTGTTTTCTATAAATTAAATAGTTGTACCTCTTGAAACAAATCACTTCGATACAAAATCCATATATAAAATCTTTAGTGCAATTGCAAGAAAAAGCAAAAGCACGTAAACAATCCGGAACCTTTTTAATTGAGGGGAAACGCGAAATTTCTATTGCCAGCAAGGGCGGTTACGAAATGGAAACGCTGCTATTTTTACCTGAAATTTGTTCGGAAAACGAAGCCCGTCAATTATCTAAAAATGCCGAGCTTATAGAAATCAATAAAGAAATCTATCAAAAACTCGCTTACAGAGATACCACTGAAGGCATTTTGGCTGTAGCCAAAACCAAATCGATGCAATTATCTGATTTGAAATTATCTGAAAACCCATTGATTCTTATTGCCGAAGCGCCGGAAAAACCAGGGAATATTGGAGCTTTGCTTCGTACTGCCGATGCTGCTAATCTTGATGCGGTAATTATTGCCAATCCAAAAAGCGATTTATACAATCCAAATATTGTGCGTTCCAGCGTGGGTTGTTTGTTTACCAACCAAATTGCAACCGGAACAACATCCGAAATTATTACTTTTTTGAAAGAAAGAAAAATCAATTTTTATTGTGCGACTTTACAAAACTCGACTTCGTATCACACGCAAGATTATACTACGTCAACAGCGTTGGTTGTAGGAACAGAAGCCACCGGATTGACGGAAGAATGGCGAAAAGAAGCAACCCAAAATATTATTATTCCAATGCAAGGCGAGATCGATTCCATGAATGTTTCGGTTGCCGCAGCTATCTTAATTTTTGAAGCCAAAAGACAGAGAGGGTTTTAGATTAACAATTTTTGATTGCATATTTTAAAACAATAAAATATAAATACTATGAAAAATAAACTCTTACTTGTAATCACTTTAATTACTACGACACTTTCTTTCGCGCAAATCAGTTCCACTCAAGTCGATGAATTAGTAAATCGCACCTTAAAAACATTTGATGTACCTGGAATTGCTGTCGCCATTGTAAAGGACGGAAAAATCATTCATGCCAAAGGATATGGCGTAAAATCAATTTTAACAAACGAAAAAGTGGATGCAAATACGCTTTTTGGAGTTGCATCCAATAGTAAAGCGTTTACGAGTGCCGCTTTGGCAATATTAGTAGATGAAGGAAAAGTGAAATGGGATGATAAAGTAATCAAATACCTTCCTAATTTCAAGATGTATAATGAGTACGTAACGAATGAATTTACGATTCGGGATTTATTGACACACCGTAGCGGATTGGGGCTTGGTGCAGGCGATTTAATGATGTGGCCTGGAGGCGGTAACTTTACACCAACAGATATTATTGAGAATTTACAATATTTGAAACCAACTTCGGCTTTTAGAACCAAATATGATTATGATAATTTACTTTATATCGTTGCCGGAGAAGTAATACAATCGGCAAGTGGAAAAAGCTGGTGCGATTTTATAGAAGAGCGTATTATAAAACCATTGGAAATGAATAATAGTGCCGCTTCTTTTGTTCGATTGAAAGACACGACAAATGTAATTGCACCGCATGTACCTATTGATGGGAAACTGCATGTGATAAAACGCTATAAAGATCCAATTTTAGATGCAGCCGGCGGTATTTATTCCAGCGTTAACGACATGAGCAAATGGGTAATCATGCAAATGAACAGTGGAAAATATGGCTCTGCTAATAAGCAACTATTTTCAGAAAAAGAACACAATGAGATGTGGCAATTGCAAACTATAATTCCTGTAACTACGAGAGCACCATACAATACTCATTTTAGCGGATACGGATTAGGCTGGTTTTTGAGTGATGTAAAAGGCTACAAACAAGTAAGTCATACTGGAGGATTAGAGGGTATTGTTACCCAAGTAACACTTTTACCTGAATTAAACCTTGGAATTATTGTTCTAACCAATCAACAATCAGGAGCTGCATTTTCAGCGATTACCAACACTATAAAAGACAGTTTTTTAGGAATACAATCAGAAGATTATGTGACTAAATACAGCACTAGTTTAAAAGAATATGAAACCTCTGCTGATAAAGTAACCGATGATGTTTGGGCTACTGTATCAAAAAATAAAAAAGAGAAAATCAAAATTGATTTCAAAAGTTTCATTGGAACATACAAAGACAATTGGCTAGGTGAAGTAGTACTTTCAGAAAGAAAAGGAAGATTGTATTTTGCTTCAAAACGATCTCCACAACTTACTGGTGAAGTTTTTTTCTACAAAGACACAAATTATGTAGTAAAATGGGATAATACCTATTTTCATGCAGATGCACATTTGTTTTTTGAATGCGACACAACCGGAAAAGCAATTATGATAAAAATGAAGCCCATTTCTGAATTGACTGATTTTAGTTATGATTTTCAGGATTTAGATTTAAAAAGAATAAATTAGAGAGAAACCCTTGTTTCTTTAGCCTTAAATTCAAATATACATTTGCATATCTCCCAACTTATTCTTATTTTTAGGAAATGAACAATGCCGTTATGACAGAAATAGATTTAGAAAAAGAAAACAAGGCAATTGCCCAAGAATATAAAGAATTGCTTCGCATAAGTTACCAAACTTTAACCCCTGAAGACAAAAAATTAATCCGGAAAGCATTTGATGTTTCCGTAGAAGCTCATAAAGAGCAACGCAGAAAATCAGGTGAAGCCTATATCTTCCACCCAATTGCTGTGGCAAAAATTGTTGCTTCCGAAATAGGTTTGGGAGCTACATCCATCGCTGCTGCATTATTGCATGATGTGGTTGAAGATACACCAACTACCATACAAGATATCGAACGTTTATTTAATCCTAAAGTGGCTCAAATCGTTGAGGGATTAACCAAAATATCCATGGTTCAAAAAGATTTGAATGCCTCGTTACAAGCAGAGAATTTCAGGAAAATGATTCTTACACTGAATGATGACGTTCGAGTGATTTTGATTAAACTAGCCGATCGTTTGCACAATATGCAAACTATGGAATCGATGCAGGAGGACAAACAAACTAAAATTGCATCGGAAACTTTATACATATACGCACCATTAGCGCATCGACTGGGGTTATACAACATAAAAACGAAGCTTGAAGATTTAGGATTAAAGTACACTGAACCTGCAGTTTACAACGACATTGTAAGTAAGATAAAAGAAACCAAAGAAGAACAAGATGCTTACATCGCTGATATTACTGCCGTTCTAAAAACAGCTTTGGATGAAGAAGGGATTGAGTACATTATAAAAGGTCGTCCAAAATCTATCTATTCTATTCGTCGAAAAATGAAGGCGCAAAACGTAAGCTTCGATGAAGTGTATGATAAGTTTGCCTTGCGAATCGTTTACAAATCAAATCCCCACGACGAAAAATTTCTAGCCTGGAAGATTTATTCTATCGTAACGGATCATTACAGACCAAGCCCAAGTCGTTTACGCGACTGGATTTCGTCACCAAAATCTACTGGCTACGAAGCGTTACATATTACAGTAATGGGACCAAAAGGACGCTGGGTTGAAGTGCAGGTTCGAAGTGAACGCATGGACGAAATTGCAGAAAAAGGATACGCAGCGCACTACAAATATAAAAATGGCGCTACTGAAGAAAGCGGTCTGGATGTTTGGCTAAATTTACTAAAAGAAGCTCTGGAAAATTCAGAAACTAATGCCGTAGATTTTGTGGAAGATTTCAAAATGAATTTATATTCTAAAGAAATCTTTGTATTTACCCCAAAAGGAGAAATAAAATCATTGCCAAAAGGCGCCACTTCGCTTGATTTTGCTTTCAGCATTCACTCTGAAATAGGAATTAGAACGAGAGGAACACGTGTTAATGGGAAATTAGTTCCTTTGAATTTCGAATTAAAAAGTGGTGACCAAATTGAAGTCATTACTTCGCAACATCAAAAACCTACGGTCAACTGGCTGGATTACGTAACTACATCCAGAGCCAAAACGAAAATAAAAAATGTTTTAAACGAAAACACCAAGAAAATTGGCGAAGAAGGAAAAGAACTCCTAACTCGAAAACTAAAGCATTTAAAAATAACATTGAACGAATCAGTGGTTAACGAATTGGTTAACTTTTTCAAACTAAAAACCAGTTTAGATTTATTTTACAGAGTGGGAATTGGTGCCATTGAAAACCAACAACTCAAGGATTACGCAGCCCAAAAAAGCAATACTTTCATTAATTTTTTCAAAAATAAAATGAAACGTTCGCCAAGCACCGCTGACGAAGATATCCATAAGCCAATCATTAGCAGCAGTTACGACATGCTTGTTTTTGGTAAAGAACACGACAAACTTGATTACAAATTATCACCTTGTTGCAACCCAATACCCGGTGATGATGTATTTGGATTTGTAACCATCAACGAAGGAATAAAAGTGCATAAAAAAGATTGCCCGAACGCGATTGGGATGCAATCCAACTATGCCTACCGAATAATGACAGCTAAATGGATTGACTCTTCACAAGAAGAATTCAAAGCCATCATAAACATAACCGGAATGGATGTTTTAGGACTCACAAACCAGTTAACAAAGGTAATTTCAAACAATATGCATGTTAATATTCAGAGTATTTCTTTGAGTACCGATGCAGGAATTTTTCATGGCCAAGTTGCGGTAATTGTTCAAAACAATACCATTTTGAAAAAAATGATCAACAACATCAAAAAAATTGACGGAATCGATAAAGTAACAAGGGTTTATAAAACATAGAAAAAAATCCAGTTTTTAGTTTCAAATCTCAATTTGTTCAACGTGAAACTAAAAAACTTGAAACTAAACAAACCTTAAACTTTATACTTTAAACTAAAAAATTTATCTTTGCCCGCATATGACACTCATTTCCACAGATAACACCAAAAACCAAGAAATTGTAAAAAATGTTTTTACAATGTATCTTGAAAAAAAAGGACATCGCAAAACTCCTGAACGTTATGCTATCCTTCAGGAAATTTACGATAGCGAAGAACATTTTGATGTAGAGAACCTTTATATCAAAATGAAAAATAAAAACTATCGTGTGAGTAGAGCAACACTTTACAACACGATTGAATTGCTATTGGATTGTGCTTTAGTACGTAAACACCAATTTGGACAAAATCAAGCACATTATGAAAAATCATATTTTGACAAACAGCACGATCATATTATAATGACGGATACTGGCGAAGTAATTGAGTTTTGTGATCCAAGAATTCAAAGTATCAAAAAAACAATCGAAGAAATATTCGACATAGAGATTACCAACCATTCCTTATATTTATATGGAATAAAAAAACAAAAATAGTACGGATAACTTACTAGTTGTCCCTTCAATATATCACTAACTACAAAATAACAGATAGAATGACCGTAGATTTATTACTAGGATTACAATGGGGAGATGAAGGAAAAGGAAAAATTGTTGATGTTCTAACTTCAAATTATGATATTATTGCTCGTTTTCAAGGAGGTCCAAATGCAGGACACACTTTGGAATTTGACGGAATAAAACATGTTCTTAGAACTATTCCTTCTGGTATTTTTCATAAAACTGCTGTAAACATCATTGGAAATGGAGTAGTAATTGATCCTGTTGTTTTTCAAAAAGAAATTGAAGGTCTTGAAAAATTTAATTTAGACATCAAAAGCAAATTAATCATTTCAAGAAAAGCACATTTAATTTTACCAACACACCGTTTATTAGATGCAGCTTCTGAGGCTTCTAAAGGAAAAGCAAAAATTGGTTCTACATTAAAAGGAATTGGCCCTACTTACATGGACAAAACCGGAAGAAACGGTCTTCGTGTAGGTGATATTGAATTAGAAGATTTTGCAGATCGTTACAGAGCTTTGGCTGACAAGCATGAAGCAATGATTAAATTCTACGATGTTGCTATCCAATACAATTTAGAGGAATTAGAAAAAGAATTTTTTGAAGCCATCGAAGAACTAAAAAAATTAGATTTCATCGATAGTGAAGAATATTTACACCAAGCTCAAAAAGCGGGTAAATCAATATTATGTGAGGGTGCTCAAGGTTCATTATTGGACGTTGATTTTGGAACGTATCCATTTGTAACTTCATCTAACACAACTGCTGCAGGTGCTTGTACCGGTTTAGGGATTGCTCCAAATAAAATCAAGGAAGTATACGGAATTTTCAAAGCGTATGTAACTCGCGTAGGAAGTGGTCCGTTCCCTACTGAACTTTTTGACGAAGATGGTGCAACTATGGCACGTGTAGGAAATGAATTTGGATCGGTAACCGGAAGACAAAGACGTTGTGGCTGGTTAGACTTAGTAGCACTTAAATATGCTGTTCAGGTTAATGGTGTAACGCAACTGATGATGATGAAAGGCGATGTACTTTCAGGATTTGAAACGTTGAAAGTATGTACGGAATACAATTATAAAGGAGAGAAAATTTCTCATTTCCCATATAACATCGAACCAGAAAATGTAACTCCGGTTTATCAAGATTTCAAAGGTTGGAAACAAGATTTAACGGGTATGACTACGTATGATGAATTACCGACAGAGTTGAAAGAATACATTCAATTCATTGAAAAAGAAGTTGAAGTTCCTATCAAAATAGTTTCTGTAGGTCCAGATAGAAAGCAAACTATTCTAAAATAAGATTACTAAACGCTCTGAAATTCAGAGCGTTTTTTTTAGTTTAAAAATCAATACAACCGAATGAAAAATCCAGCTATTAAAATCCAAAAAACCGAATTGCTATCAGACAATTGGTACATCTTAAACAAAGTAACTTTTGACTATCAAAAAAAAGACGACTCCTGGATTACCCAAAGAAGAGAAGTTTATGATAGAGGAAATGGCGCCGCTATTTTGCTTTATAACACCCAACAAAAAACAGTTATTCTAACACGACAGTTTCGCCTCCCAACCTATCTTAACGGAAATGAAACCGGAATGATGATTGAGGTTTGTGCTGGACTTTTGGACGCAGACAATCCGGAGCAATGCATTATTCGAGAAACCGAAGAAGAAACAGGATACCGCATTTCTAAAGTAAAGAAGGTAATGGAAACGTATATGTCTCCGGGTGCAGTAACAGAAATTTTATATTTATTTGTAGGTGAATATGATGAATCCATGAAAGTGAGTGACGGTGGTGGAGTAGCACATGAAGAAGAAAATATAGATGTAATGGAAATGTCTTTTGACGAAGCCTATGCTATGATTGAATCCGGTCAAATGCAAGATGCAAAGACCATTATGTTGTTACAATATGCCAAAATAAACAGTCTTATTTAATGAACAACACAACTAAAGGGATTTTATTTGCACTGTTAGCTACCTTTCTTTGGTCCGTAAATATGGTAATCGCCAGTGGAATAAAAGGTCATATTCCTCCTATTGGATTGGCTTTTTGGCGCTGGACAGTTGCTTGTATTGTTTTGGCACCATTTGCCATAAAAAGCACTATTGAAAATTTCAAAATTGTAAAAAAACACATTCGGTATCTTACGCTTACCGCTGTATTAGGCATTACTATTTTTAACACGCTGATTTATTTTGCAGGAAAAACAACAAGTGCTGTCAATTTATCATTAATCGCCATTTCGATTCCGTTGTTTATTGTTGTCCTCTCCAGAATTATTTTTAAAGAGAAAGTTTCCAATGTAAAAATAGTGGGAATTGCAACCATAATTACAGGAGTTTTAGTGCTTATTTCCAAAGGTTCCTTACAAGCATTACTCCATATCAACTTCACAATCGGGGATGTATTGATGCTTGTGGCTTGCTTCTTTTTTGCTTATTACACTATTTTAGTACGTAAAAAACCAGACGAATTAAGCCCAAAAGTATTTTTGTTTAGTGTTTTCGTAATTGGTACAATTTTACTGTTCCCTTTTTATCTGTATGAACACATCTATTATAAAAAAGTGATTTTTGACACTAAAACAGTCTTAGTAACTACATACGTTGGCGTTTGCGCTTCCTTAATTTCTTTTTATTTATGGAACGAAGCCATTCGATTAATTGGAACCTCAAAAACAGCATTGATTTATTATTTGATTCCGGTATTCAGTGGGATTCTGGCGTATTTTTTTCTAAATCAAGCTATTTTGCTAACCCAAATCATAAGTATGGGAATCATTATTTCCGGGTTATTAATTACCAATAAAAAATAAAAATTATGCTTTTTACAAAATAAAAAAGCAGGATGAAGATAAATTCATTCTGCTTTTCTATTTAAAAGATATACTGAAAACCACTATTTATTAGGCTGCGGTGTCATTCTTAAATACGGCTTTACCCTTTCGTAGCCTTTTGGAAATTTAGCAGCAATATCTTCATCTTTAACTGCAGTCGAGATTACTACTTTATCACCATCTTTCCAGTTGGCCGGCGTTGCAACGCTGTAATTAGCCGTCAATTGCAAACTATCAACTACACGCAAAAGTTCATCAAAATTTCTACCGGTTGACGCAGGATAGGTCATCATTAATTTTATTTTCTTGTCTGGTCCAATTATAAAAACCGAACGAACCGTGAAACTCTCACTTGCGTTGGGATGAATCATATCGTATAATTCAGCAATACGCTTGTCTTCATCGGCAATTATAGGGAAATTTACAGTTGTATTTTGAGTTTCGTTGATGTCTTTGATCCACTCCATGTGCGAATCTACTCCATCAACACTCAATGCGATTACTTTTACATTTCGTTTTTCAAATTCAGGATAATAGTTCGCAACTGTTCCTAACTCCGTGGTACAAACAGGTGTAAAATCAGCTGGATGAGAGAACAAAATACCCCAAGAATCTCCCAACCAATCATGAAATTTTATTTTTCCTTGTGACGTTTCTGCTTCAAAATCAGGAGCAATATCGCCTAATCGTAATGTTGCCATAGTAGTTTATTTTATTAATTAGTAACACTGTAAGTTATTGAAATAAAAGCAATAAAGGAGGAAACTAATCTTAAAATTGTACTAATTTTTGTAAAACCCAGAAAGCAATACTTCCCAAAAATGTCATTAGGAAACCAAATGCCCTAGCCCTGATCGTCCCAAATTTCGGGAGCAATCCTTTTGTTTTTTTTCTTAAAAAAACAAAAGATATAGTGTAGAGCAGGACACGAGCGAAGCGAACTGACGAAGTAAAAAGCTCCTGAAAAGACGTCTTATTTTTTCTTTAAATTTGGTAAAAAGAGCGCTATAACCCCTATCAAAGGCAAATACGCACAAAGATAATACACGTACGTTATGCTGGTGTGATCTGCAAGATTCCCCAATAAAGCAGAACCTAAACCGCCCATTCCAAAGGCAAAACCATAGAAAAGACCAGAAACCATTCCGAGTTTTTTAGGCAATAATTCTTGTGCATAAACTAAGATTGCCGGAAATGCAGAGGAGATTATGATTCCTATTAAGACTGATAAAACGCCTGTCCAAAACAAATCGACATACGGCAACAATAAAGTAAAAGGTGCGGCTCCCAACACCGAAAACCAAATCACATATTTTCTTCCGAATTTATCGCCTAACGGTCCTCCGATTAAGGTTCCAATGGCACAAGAAGCCAAAAATAAAACCAAATGAAACTGCGCTTCCTGAACCGATAATCCAAATTTTTCGATTAAATAAAACGTAAAATAACTGGACATACTGGCCATGTAAAAGAATTTTGAAAATATCAAAACCAGCAAAATTCCCACCGAAATTACAATCTTCTTTTGGGACAAATTGGGCAAATCGATTACGGCTTTCTTGGCACTTCTTAAAATCAAATGATTTTGGTACCACAACGCAATTCTACTCAAGACAATCAATCCGATGATGGCAACAACCACAAACCAAATGATGTAATATTGTGAATTAGGAACCACAATTAAGGCGACCAACAAAGGCCCGATGGCAGTTCCGGCATTGCCTCCCAACTGAAAAATGGATTGTGCCAAACCACGCTTTCCACCAGATGCTAAAAAGGAGATTCTGGAAGCTTCAGGATGAAAAATCGAAGAACCAATACCAACCAAAACAACCGAAATTATAATCATTGAAAAACTGGAAGCATACGATAAACACACAATTCCAGATAAGGTAAACAGCATTCCGAAAATTTGAGAAAAAGGCTTTGGCCTTTTGTCCGTATACAAACCAACCAAAGGCTGTAATATAGAAGCCGCCAATTGATACGCCAAGGTGATTAACCCGATTTGTGTGAAGGTTAAATTGAAATTTTCCTTTAAAATAGGATACGCTGCCGGAATTACGGCTTGTAATAAATCATTCAATAAATGGGCGAATGCAATAGAAAATAATATAGAATAAACGGTTTGCTGAGCAATAGGAGTTGTATCTATTTTTGATACAGTATCAAGAGATGAATTCATATTTTTAAAAAAACTATATTACTAATTATTGATCCATATTCGATTAAAAAAATTAAACAAACTGAACCACAAAATACCAAAATAACAAGGTGATAAACGACAATGGGATTCCAAAACCTATCATCATACTGCTTAAACGAGGTTTTAAACCGTGAGTAGAAGCTAAAATACAAGCGGTAATCATGGGTGCCATCGCTGACTCTAATATGGCAACTTGAATAATTTTAGAATGCTGTTGCAAAATTACGACATACAACACGTAAATGAGAGCCGGAGTCAATATTAATTTATACAAAAGTCCGAGTCCTAAAAACTTCCAATGCTGGCTTTTCCGGTCAAAACGCAGTTGCAAACCAACAGAAAGCAAAGCCAAAGGTGTCACTCCACTTCCCAGTTTTTGCAATAAAAGCTGAACGTAATCCTGAAAATCGAAATTAAAAACATTCATCAAACAGGCAATTAAAAAAGTTATAAATGGAGGAAAAAAAAGAATTTTTTTGGCGATTTGAAAACCGCTTGGGTTGCCACTGGAATATAAAGTTGCTACCAGAATTCCTAAGGTAGAAAGTACCACAAAAGAACCGGGCTGATCGACTAGAATAGCCGTTTTCAAACCTTCTTCTCCGTATAATGCTTCAATTATTGGGTAACCTAAAAAGGAAGTATTGCCCAAACCTGCCGTTAAAATCAAACATCCAATGAGTTTTTTAGACCAGCCAAATTTGCTGCCTAAAAAACTAAAAAATAAATAGGATACAACAAATCCAATCCAAGCAACTCCAATTGGGAATAACAATTCATTACTCCATTTTATTTTTGGAATATAATACAAGGCCAGCGCTGGGAGACAGATATAAATAACAATCTTGTTTAATAGCTTGTAAACAGTTACAGGAAACCCTTTTATATTTTGGAATACAATACCTAGGAATAAAAAAACAAAGATTAGGATGAAATTAGTCATAGCTTAATTTGATTACAAAAATACCATTTAAATTTATTTTGAGAAGTAGAAAAAACTGCTTTAGATGCTACAATATGTTAAAAAAGCAACAATAATTGGAAATTACAATTTTAGACGTATACTTGTAATATATTTTATTACAGTATGATTTCAGGTAAATTTGCAATAACAATACATATCCTCACCTTACTCACTAAATTCCCAGATGAATATTTATCTTCAGAATTTATAGCGGGAAGCATGAACTTACATCCAGTTTTGGTAAGGAAAGAAATTGCAAACCTAAAAAAAAATAATATTGTAGAAAGTAAAGAAGGCAAAAACGGCGGTACAAAATTATTAAAATCGGCATCAAACATTTCGTTAGACACTATTTTCAAAATGACTTTGGACACTGTTACTTTGGGATTTTCAAAAAACACACCCAATCCAAATTGCCCTGTCGGAAAAAAAATAAATGAAAATTTAGAAAATTTATATGAAAATATCAATGAAAAAATCAGCTTACAATTAAGCGGTATTACATTGGAAAATTTTTCTAATCAATTTTAAAACTATTTTTTTTAATTAAACTGTAACATTTTTTATTACTTTTAAATACATATAATTATGAAAATCGCAATTATCGGAGCCACAGGATTTGTAGGTTCAGCAATTTTAAATGAATTAGCAAATCGTAATCACCAAATTACAGCAATAGCCAGAAATCCAAAAAAAGATGAAAACACAGCTGTCAAATGGGAAAAAGCAGATATCAATAACGTTGATGAACTGTCTAAAATTATTGCAGGAAATGATGTGATTGTAAATGCTTTCAGCGCAGGTTGGACTAATCCAAATTTATATACCGATTTCCTTGAAGGTTCAAAAGCGATTCAAGAAGCTGTTAAAAAATCCGGTGTAAAAAGATTCATCACCATTGGTGGCGGAGGAAGTTTGTTTATAGGTCCAAATCTACAAGCAGTAGACACTCCGGATTTTCCAAAGGAATATTATGCAGGAGCAACTGCAGCAAGAGATTATTTGAATATTATTAGAGAAGAAAAAGAGTTGGACTGGGCATTTTTCAGTCCTGCATTTGAAATGCATCAAGGCATCACAACAGGAAGAACAGGTAAATACCGTCTAGGGTTAGAAAACCCAGTTTTTGATGAAAATCAGAGAAGTATTTTATCCGTTGAAGATTTAGCAGTTGTTATTGCTGATGAAATTGAAACTCCAAAACACCATCAAGTGCGTTTTACAGCAGCATATTAATTCTGTATGTTTTCTAAAATAAAACAGTTTCATAAGGCAGTTGCTTTTTGAAACTGTTTTTGTTTTCACTACTTTTACTATTCTAAAAAATAGTTTTGTCAAATAAAAAACACCATCCAAGCGCGTTAAACGAAAAACCCGGAATTTCTGCTCCAGAAATTATCAGCACCGTTGCTGTTGAACATATTCAGCAATTTAGAAAGATACAACCTTCGGCAAAAGAACTCGTTAAAGGGATTTTAGAAGAAAATATAACTGCTCTGAGTCGTGCGATTACTTTAGTGGAAAGTACGAATGTAAGTCATTTGGCGAAAGCCAATGAAGTGATAAATGCTTGTTTGCCTTATGCCAACAAATCAGTTAGAATAGGAATTACAGGAGTTCCCGGTGTTGGAAAAAGTACCTTCATTGAAGCTTTTGGAAAATATTTGACTGGTTTAGGAAAAAAAGTAGCGGTGCTTGCCGTTGATCCCAGCAGTACGATTTCGCATGGAAGTATTTTGGGTGATAAAACCCGAATGGAAGAACTCGTTAAAGATGAAAATGCTTTTATACGACCTTCAGCTTCAGGGGAAACATTAGGTGGTGTCGCTCGAAAAACCCGTGAAACCATTACACTTTGTGAGGCTGCCGGTTTTGATACCATCATCATAGAAACGGTTGGCGTGGGCCAAAGTGAAACTGCCGTTCACAGCATGGTAGATTTTTTTCTTCTATTAAAAATTTCTGGTGCAGGTGATGAATTGCAAGGCATCAAACGCGGCATTATGGAAATGGCCGATGCTATTGTCATCAATAAAGCGGATGGTGACAATATAAAAAGAGCTCATCTTGCTAAACTGGAATTTAATAGAGCATTGCATCTTTTCCCTGCCAAAAAATCAGGTTGGACTCCTACAACTGCTGCCTGCAGCGCTATTACCCATGAAGGAATACCTGATGTTTGGGAAACCATTCAAAAATTTCTGGGACTGACTAAAGGCAATAATTACTTTTTTGAAAAGCGAAAAGAACAGAATCAATATTGGATGCTGGAGACCATCAACGTGCAATTGAAAACCAATTTTTACAGCAATGCTGAAATTCAAAAATCATTGGATTCAACTAAAAAAGCGGTGCAAAATGATGAAATTTCACCCTTTGCAGCCGCTCAAAAATTATTGGAAAAGTATTTTAAAAAAGACTAATCTATTCTGTTCTTCTTTTTCCTTCTAAATAAGTTTGGTATCCATACTTTAACATTAAAACACCAAGAGCAATCTTACCAAATTTACCAATAATATATCCTACAATATGTCCAGAATTATAGGCTTCACTTGCGTTTATATTTGATTTAATTTCAAACGGAAAAAAGTTAAAAACCCCTTTAATTATGAGTATTGTGCCAAAAATAAACATGAAATACATAAATAAATTTTTCATTTGGATATAGATTAGGTAAGACAAAAAGTTAACTACTCCTCGTAAAGTTTAATTTCTCTATCATAAAACTCATTGGCAAGAACTATTAATCCTTCCATTTCTGCATTTAATTCTGCTTCGTCAAGATCCTCTGCTTCTTCCATAAACTCTACCTCATCATCTTTCAGATTGATTATAAATCTAGGGTAATCAAGGTGTATGATGAAAATATCCTCAGGGAAATCAGTATTGTCGCCTAGTAAAAATTTTGGTAATTCCATGAATTTAATATTTAAGTATTTATTATTTTATTTGTTATGATTTTGCAACACCAACTTTCTTGTTAATCTCGCAAAGCGAATATACAAAAATAAAGCGGCAGCAGTTAATCCCGCCAGAAGTCCTATCCAGATTCCAACGGCTTTAAGTTCCGTATATTTTCCTAAATAATAGGAAATAGGAAAACCAATAACCCAATAGGCCACAAAGGTAATGTACATAGGGATTTTTACATCTTGCAGACCACGTAATGCTCCCAAAACAACGACTTGAATTCCATCCGAGATTTGGAAAATAGCTGCAATCAATAGTAATTTTGAAGTGATTATGATGATTTCTTCGTTATCCAGCATCTGAGCTGAATCTGTCATATTCAAGAATAAATGCGGTAAAAAATTATGGAATACCACAAAGATTATCGCAAAAAAAGTTTCAAGTATAATCGCCAATAGAAAAATAGATCGTGCTACAACAATCAACTTTTTAAAATCATTCATTCCCTTAGTATGACTCACTCGAATCATTGCCGTAACACTTAAACCCATTGCAACCATAAACGTGGAGGATGCCAGAATAAGTGCAATCTGATTGGCAGCCTGACTATTTTTACCCAAAGAGCCTGAAAGCCAAATTGCAGCGGTAAATAAAGTTACTTCAAACAACATTTGCATAGCTGAAGGCATACCCAGATTGATAATCTTTTTCAAAATTGATTTTCTGATTTCTTTGAAACTGAAATTCTTAAAATATTTTTTCAATGCCGAATTCTTTTTCATTAGGTAATGCATGAAAACCACCATCATTATTCTTGACAAGACCGTTCCTAATGCAGCTCCCAGAATTCCTAATTTTGGAAAAAACCAAATTCCGTAAATCAGTACATAATTAAAAAAGACATGCACTACGTTAGCCATAAATATGGCGTACATGGAGTATTTTGTTTTAGACAATCCATCAGCAAATTGTTTGTACCCCTGATACATAATCACCGGAATTAAAGAAAAAGCAACCCAATCAATATAAGGAGCAGCCATTTCAGCCACTTCTTTGGGTTGGTGCATGAAATACATAATTTGTTTAGACAATACGGTCAAAATAAATAATGCAACTCCTAAAATCGTACATAAAAGCAATCCGTGATGAAAAGTAGTACGGATTTTTTGATCATTTTTTTCGGCATCAGCCTCAGCCACTAATGGAGTAATTGCCGTAGAAAAACCTATCCCTAAAGACAAAGCAATGAATATAAAGCTATTACCCAATGAAACTGCTGCCAATTCAGTTGAACCTAATTTTCCAACCATGAAATTATCAACGATTCCTATTAATGTATGTCCTAGCATTCCCAGAACTACAGGATACGCTAATTTAATATTATAAGAAAACTCTTTGAAGTATTGAGATAAATTCACTTTTGCTTTTTTTTGATGGCAAAGATAATTAGAAGCTTTCAATTGCATCAATACTATTACATATATAACACTTCTTTTTTAGTGCATAATTGCACCCAACAAGGAATTCTATAACAAAACCAAGTAATTCTATAACAAAACAGGCTTATGAGGGCTATACATTTGTAACGTTGTTTAGAATTAAATAAAATCAAGACAACACCAAAAAAAATTATTAATAAAAAATATTACAATTATGAAAACGACAGGAAAAATCAAAATGTTATTTGTATTCGCAATAGCAATGATGTTTGCTAACAATGTACAAGCACAAGAAACAACAACTACAGCTACAAATTACGATCAAGGATTCCGTTTAGGATTTGGTGCAAATGCAGGATATTCAACTAGCGACCCATACAAATTAGCACTAGGAGCTGATGTAAGAGGTCAATACGATTTATCAAAAAGATACTCTTTAACTTTAACAACTGGTTACACTAATTTATTTGTAAGCAAAGCTGATACGTTTCCTGGACAAACAGAAGGAAAAGATTTAGGTATCATCCCAGCTAAAGCAGGTTTTAAAGCTTTCGTATGGAATGACCAATTTTATGTAATGGGAGAAGCTGGTGCAGCATTTGCAGTAAGTAATGTAGACAATACCAGAGATAAAACTTCTTTATTGTTATCTCCAAGTATAGGTTATGCAACGAAATACATAGATATTTCTTTGAACTATACACACTACAATCATTTTGATCGTTTAAATAACAACGGTTCTCTCGGAAAAGGTGTTGGACAAGTAGGTGTTCGTTTGGCTTACGGTTTTGAACTATAAATTTTTTTTGAATTAGTTAAAAAAATGCGCTGAAATTCAGCGCATTTTTTGTTTACTATCGGGAGTACTTTTTATCTGTCAATGTTTTCATAAAGGAGATAAGCTGTTTTTTTTCCAAGTCAGTAAGATTCAGTTTGTCTTCGGGTAACGTTTGATTTTGTAAATTAAACCCCAATCCGTTTCCACCGCCGTCATTGTAAAAATCAATCACTTCTTCCAGTGTTTTAAAAACACCATTGTGCATGTAAGGCGCCGTCAATTCTACATTTCTTATCGTTGGTGTTTTGAAAGAATTACGATGAATTTCGGCTTTCGTTAATTCAAATTTACCCAAATCAGCATCTAATTTTTTATATTTATCAGGAACGCCTAATACTTCACTTTCTGATTTCATAAAACTTGGTGGTACAGTTCCGTTTGTTAATGGAATAAAATGACAGGTAGCACATTTTGCTTTTCCGGTGAATAAATTAAACCCTGCAATTTCATCTAAATCAAATTTTTCCTCTCCCTGCATAAATCCATCAAACTTTGAATCATAATTACTCAATGATCTTATGTAGGATGCTAATGCATTTTTTATTCCAAATTCATCTATTGCTGTTTTAGGAAACGCCTTTTGGAACTTGGCAACATAACTCGCATCTTTTTTTAAAGCTGCTACTGATTTTGCTAAAGAACCGTGCATTTCATTTTCATTGATAATTACCGCTACAGCCTGATCTTCTAGATAATTGACTCTGGAATCTGAGAAGAAAGCACGCTGAAATGCAATATGGGTAAGCGTAGGCGTATTTCTTTTTACCAAAGATTTACCATCCAATGAAACTGATTTCTCCAGACCATCCGTAAATGCTTTGTCTGAATGGTGACAAGAAGCACAAGAACGAGCATTATTTCCCGATAAAACAGGATCATTAAACAATAACTTTCCCAATTCTATTTTTTCAGGCGTTGTTTCATAATCTGGAAATGCGGAGAAAGCTTCGGCATCAAAAGCAGTTGCATCAAAAAGTGTCTGTGCAGTTGTTTTCAGTCCTCTTGTTTCTTTTATAAAAGGAATCTTCAAGCTGACTTGTGTTTTATGCAAACCGATACTTAACGGATTGGCGATTTCTCGAATAAAAAAAGCGCGGTCAAATGCATTAAAGTTGGCATTTGTTTTTAAATATTCCTTGCCTTTTTTAATCGTTTTTAAAACCTTTTGAAATGATTCATCGGCTGAATTATCCGCATAGATTTTATAATATTTCTCGATACTTTCTAATGCTGATGCTGCTTCCGGAATAGATTTTTGAGCAATCGGGGAATCAAATCCGGTTATTCCCAAGGTTATGATTCTAAAAACTTCCAAACGCATGGCATCAAAAACATGGGAATCTGTCAACTCATTCGTTTGTGACACTTTGTCCAAACGCTTTAAATTTGCCGATAGAATACCCATTTCTTTCAGTAATTCCGCTTTTGATTTTGGATTATATCCCGGAAAAATAAATTCTTCAATCACTTGAAATCCTTCGGGAGACAAAGTCTTTCCATCATTTTCTTCAAATTCTGCTAAGGCTGGACCATTTATAGCTTTAGAAACAACCGGAAAATAATATTCACTCATCGTTTCCACTTGTTTGTAACTACTATGCGCCTTTAGAAATTGTTTCTGGAGCTGAACTGTTGAGGAATTCAACTTTATTAAATGCTCCAGTTTAGAAACCTCATCTATGCCTTTTAGAATATCTGATTTGAATATATTATTTACCGTTTCATGCTTAGGAATAGCATTTTGGCAAGAGAACAATACAATTAGAACCAATAAAATGAAACAGTTTTTCATGATAAATGCGAGTAACTTTAAAAAATTATAAAAAACAAAAACCACGGTTCCTACTAAGAAACCGTGGATATTTGTAACTATTTGATTGGGTTTATTATCGTGCTAATCCTTTGATTAAAACAATTTGGCTTGCCTGATCTTCATTTGGACGATTTGTTCCTCCATCAACGCCTTTGTATTTTGTTCCTCTCCAAGTATGAGGCTGAACACTTAGTAAAAAGGTATCATCAATCCCTAATTGTTCTGAAACATCAATCATGGCTCCGTATTCCCAATCCCCTAATTTACTTGTTCCTCCTACATTATATTTAGTAGCATCTGTAGCCGTACGACGGTGGT
This sequence comes from Flavobacterium sp. 120, assembly GCF_003633605.1. NCBI lineage: Bacteria > Pseudomonadati > Bacteroidota > Flavobacteriia > Flavobacteriales > Flavobacteriaceae > Flavobacterium > Flavobacterium sp. 120. The sequence continues at coordinate 2,625,227 of NZ_RBKZ01000001.1, forward strand.
CTAACTCAACAACCACTTTCAATTGTTTAGTCGCTATATTGTATTGGTAGATGTAAGCATCATGCGTTTCATCACCATATCCATTCGCATCTTCCTGAACATAAACGTAGTTTTTTGTCACACAGATGTTATCCGGATTTTGGAATTTCCCTGCAATTCCGGTACGGTCATCTCCGTCAAGAATTACTTCAAGAGTACCAGCCAAAGGATTATTTGCATCCAAGTTCAATTTGTAAACTCTACCGTATTTTGTTCTTGAAGCATCTGCATTTGCACCAGAAGTATTTTGTCCTGTAACATTAAAATAAATTTCTCTTGCTCCGGCATCTGTACCTTTTTTATAATCCAAATCCTCTACTCTTCCAAATTTTATTCCTTTCAATGTATTTACAGATGCATTTATAGCCGCACCAGTCATTGTAGTGTGGTTCTCAATTTTCACAAAAGAAACACCGTACGATTGATTGACAACCATATCTTTCTCTCTCTGATTATTATCCGTTCTTTTCATCATGTACAAAGAACCGTTCGTTAAATCACCTACAGTGTTTGAAACATACATAAACACTTGGCCACCATACGTTCCTGAATCATCATCTCCAATCACAACCACCGTTTTTCCTGCAAATGCAGACGCTTTTAACGGTAAAGCATTTTCAGCACTTATTCTTCCTAAAGCAGGTAATTCTTTAGAAACTGAAGCAGAAGCAACATCTCCAAAAGGATTTATGGCATGAGTACGCGATTCTTCACCAGATTCTCCACAAGTCAAATACAATGGACCAAAACCATTTTCGGCAACTGTTGCCATTGTAGCACCACATAACCTCCAAGTTCCACCATTAGAATTCAATAAATATTCTCCTTTTGTAGGTTTGAATGTTTTGTCAAAAGTTACTCTTGATACCGCAAAATTATCTTCGTGATTCACCAAAAAAGTAAAAGTACCATCAGCATTTTTCAATAATCCTGATCCATCTGCAGATCCTCCAAAAACAAAATTTGGGCTTCCTGCCAAAACATCGTCAGAACCAATCAATGAAAAAAGCTCTAAGCTTTCAAAACCAGCTTGCTTTTTCAATAACACTGGAGTCGCTGATTGATTCACTAAAACAACACTCGTTGTTTCATTAGAAGATTTAGCATCATTCTCACATGAGATTAAGGATACTAAAAATAACATTGGTAAAATAATTCTTTTCATCTTGGTTGATTGTTTAAATTTCAAGCAAAGTAATGCCGTGAATTTAAACTCTGAATGAATTGAATATTAACAAAAAGCCAAGAGTTGGCTTTATTTTAAAGGCGAGAAAAACAATAATTTTACATACTAACAGTACCGTAATGCAATGATAAACTTCAAGTAACTTTCGCAAGAAAATCTATTACATTAATTCTCTTTCTTCAACATCTCTTTATACATTTCAAAATTAGCTTTAACTTTTTCGTCTAATTGCGGTTCTTTAATATCAGTACGTTTTTGCATTTCTTCCCAAATAATTTTGGCAACAATATAACGTGCCATTTCCTTATCATCCGCAGGAATAATATACCAAGGTGCATTTTCGGTAGCAGTTTTATTAATTGCCTCTTCATAATACTGCATGTATTCCTCCCAATGCTCACGCTCTTTCAAATCTCCGGGCGAAAATTTCCAATGGTGTTCTACTTCTTCCAGTCGGCGTAGTAACCGTTTGCGTTGTTCTTCCTTACTCATGTGAAAGTAAAACTTCAAAACAATCGTTCCGTTTTGCGTGATGTGTTTTTCAAAATTATTGATTTGCTCCATCCTATTTTCCCAAAACTGTGGTGTTATATCAGCCACTTTTTCGATTCCCGGCAAATTTTCATTCATAATATACTCCGGATGCACACGGGTAACCAAAACATTCTCATAATGCGTTCTGTTAAAAACAGCAAATTTCCCTTTTTCAGGCAAAGCCAAATAATGTCGCCACAAATAATCGTGTTCCAGCTCCGTAGAATTGGGTGTTTTAAAACTATGCACCACAACCCCACGCGGATTAAATTCCTTAAAAACTTCCCGAATCAGGCTATCCTTCCCAGATGTGTCCATGCCTTGCAAACAAATCAAAACGCCGTATCGATTATGCGCATACATTACATCCTGCAACTCGCTCAATTTCGTCTGAACCTTATCCAGTTTTTCCTCTTTATCATCTTCACTGGCTCCATTAAACAAGTTCGTAGGGATTTTAGACAAATCAATTTTGCCAATCACTTTAAAATCATCGGGATTTATAGACTTCATAAGAAATATTTTATCTTTGTAAACTCAAATATAACAAATAATGAGGATTAATCCTGATGAATTTCAGGAGCATTTTCCAGCTATTCGTTGCAATCTTTCTAATCCTGAAACAAGTTCAGGACTAGAAAGGATTTCCACTACTATCTGGGCTAGGCACTCGTTTTCAAAACAAATACAATGGAAAAATTTACACTCGAATTACTATTTCAAATCATCGGCATTGGTTCAGCATCAGGGCTTATTTACAAAGACAATTCCCTACTAATTATTGGTGACAACAGCGGTTTCCTTTATGAATATCAAATGGATTCCAAAGATTTAAAACGCCATCCATTACTCGAAAACCCAACAGAAAACACGCTAAAAAAAGACAAAGCTGATTTTGAAGCCATAACCCATTTTGGGGACAGTTTGTATGTTTTTGGATCCGGTTCCACCGAGAAAAGGAACAAAATGATACAAGTCAATTCTATTGATAAAAAGATAATCGCCACAAATGACCTCACCGATTTGTATGCAGTCATGCAAAATTTCGGAGAAATAAAACCCGAAGATTTCAACCTCGAAGGCGCTATCTATAATGGCGAAAGTTGGTTTTTATTGAATCGTGGCAACGGAAGTTCCAATAAAAATGTTCTTTTTACCATCGAAGGAAAAAACCTGACCAATGATTTTACTATTCTTTCTAACGCCTACAAACTCCCTAAAATAAAAGGAGTCCGCAGTAGTTTTACTGATGCTATTTTAGTCGACAACAGCATTTATTTTTTGGCTACAGCCGAAGATACCGAATCTACGTATGATGATGGCGAAGTTTTAGGAAGTCTTATTGGGAGAATCAACCTGAAAACCATGAAAATAGATTTCACTCAAAAAATTAGCAGCACCCATAAATTCGAAGGATTGACTTTGTACACTGATTCAAAAGAAAAAATCGAGTTCCTGCTTTGTGAAGATAAAGACACCGAAGTTTTAGAAACAGATATTTACAAATTGAGTTTGGACAAAAAATAAAATCCATTCCATTAAAAATATTCCTTTTATCCAAAATAACAGAACGTTAAATTTAGATTAAATAGAAAATCAAAATAGATTTCAAATTTAAAACGAGGTACTTTTACAATAAACCAAGCCTTTTATTGGCTTAAATAATTTATAAAATGACAGATTTAAAAAATAAAAATGCCCTAATAACCGGCGCAGGAAAAGGAATTGGAAAAGCAATCGCGATTGCTTTAGCAAAAGAAGGTGTAAATGTAATTTTGGTAGCACGAACTCAGGAGGAAATAGACAGTGTAGCTGCCAAAGTACGTTCGTTACGAGTAAAAGCACTGGCGATAACCGCTGATGTTGCCGACATTAATTCAGTAAACGCTGCTGTTGCTAAAGCCTTAGCAGAATTTGGAACCATTGATATTTTAATCAACAATGCAGGAATAGCTGCTTTTGGGAAATTCTTAGAATTAGAACCAACGGATTGGGAACGCATCATTCAGGTAAACTTAATGGGAACCTATTATGTAACGCGTGCCGTTTTGCCTAATATGATTGAAAGACAAACAGGTGATATCATCAATATTTCTTCAACAGCAGGATTAAGCGGAAATGCGTTAACAAGTGCTTATAGTGCTTCAAAATTTGCTGTTTTAGGATTAACAGAATCGTTGATGCAGGAAGTTCGCAAGCATAATATTCGTGTAACGGCATTAACGCCAAGCACTGTTGCCACTGACATGGCCAAAGAATTAAACTTAACAGACGGTAATCCGGATAAAGTCATGCAAGCAGAAGACATGGCCGAATTAATCATCGCACAACTCAAATTAAACCGACGCGTTTTTATCAAAAATAGCAGTATTTGGTCTACGAATCCGTAATTTTTTTATTTTTAAACATACAAGGCTTAAAAGATAAAACCATTAAGAAATTAAGTTTCATTAAGTTATTCGCTTAATTTTCTTAATTTCTTAATGGTTTAAAAACTTAAATGACTTATATGGTTGAAAAAAACTTACACCAAAGCCGAAGCAAATTCCATTCGTACGCTTCCGTCTTCATCAATTTTTGTCAAATTAATTTCGTGTAGGGTATTCACTAATTCTGGATTCCAGGGCGTTTTCACTTTCACGTAATTTTCGGTAAACCCGTGAATATAGCCTTCTTTATTTTCACTTTCGAACAAAACAGTTCTATTGGTTCCCAATTGACTTTCATAAAAAGCACGGCGTTTTTTAACTGACAAACCGCGTAACATCTTACTTCGTTTGGCGCGAACATTAGCAGGAACAACACCTTCCATCGCAGCTGCTTCGGTATTATCACGTTCTGAATATGTGAATACGTGTAAATACGAAATATTCATTTCATTCAAGAAATGATAGGTTTCCAGAAAATGTTCATCTGTTTCACCCGGAAAACCCACAATCACATCCACACCAATACAAGCGTGTGGCATCACTTCCCGAATTTTATTGACTCTTTCGGTATAAACTTCACGTTGGTAACGACGTTTCATCAACTTCAAAATGTCATTGCTTCCAGATTGCAACGGAATATGAAAATGAGGCACAAAAGTTCTGCTTTTTGATACAAATTCTATCGTTTCATTTTTCAATAAATTTGGTTCAATAGATGAAATTCGCAATCTTTCGATGCCTTCCACTTTGTCTAATTCTTGAACTAATTCCAGAAAAGTATGTTCGTGTTTTTTATTTCCAAATTCCCCTTTACCGTAATCACCAATATTGACACCGGTAAGAACAATTTCTTTAATATTTTGTTTCGAGATTTCTGAAGCATTTTTCAATACATTTTTCAGCTCATCACTTCTTGAAATTCCTCTTGCTAACGGAATCGTGCAATAGGTACATTTGTAATCACAACCATCCTGCACTTTCAAGAAAGCACGGGTTCTGTCTCCTATTGAGTAACTTCCCACATAAAAATCAGCTTCGGCGATTTCGCAGGAATGCACTTCGCCAAAATCATTTTTAGACAAATCATTGATATAATCAGCCAATTTGAATTTTTCTGTTGCACCAAGAACCAAATCTACTCCATCTACACTCGCTAATTCTTCCGGTTTCAATTGCGCATAACATCCTACTGCCGCTACAAATGCTTTGTCATTCAATTTCATTGCTTTTCGCACCACTTGCTTGAACTGCTTATCTGCATTTTCAGTAACTGAACAGGTATTAATCACATACATATCAGCAACTTCCTCAAAATCTACCCGATCAAAACCTTCGTCTTGAAGATTACGCGCAATCGTAGAGGTTTCTGAAAAATTCAGTTTACAACCCAGCGTATAAAAAGCAACTTTTTTTCTATTTTCCATAAGATAACTCAATTAATGAAATCGTTGTCAAAAAATTGAGTGCGCAAATTTACAAACAATATTCTGGAAAATGAAATCAATAATTTTCTATATATTAGCATCTTGAAGGCAAATAATTTAGACTCTAAAAGATGAAAAAAATAATTTCAATTACATTCCTTTTGATTGCAATTCAAGCAAATGCTCAAAACACCATTGAATGGGATGGAAAATACCAATTACAACTTTCCGATTTTCAATCTAGCGCTACTCAAATTGGGAATGTGAAAATCAATAGTATTCATACCGCTTCAAGTCTTAATTTTGCATTTCAAATGAGTAATATTGAGTTCATGTTTACCAAGAATTTTAATTCAAAAGTGACTTCTACATTCAAGCGTGATGCCGCATCCATTATTGCAATTGATACTAATACAGCAAACTATTTAGTGAATTTCGCTCAATATGAATTTGATTTATCCGAACTCTATGCACGAAAATTGCGAAAAGAAATTTACGACCAAAAAGGGACTTTTTCTGACGCCAGTTTTTTACAAGTTCTTTATGATGCCGTTCAGAAACAATACGCGGAGGAACATGCAATAGCTTCAAAAACCACAGACCTTGGACAAAATGAGAAAAAACTTTTAGAAATCCAAACAGATATCCTAAAAAGAATACAAGAATACCCTGATTTTTGTAAAAGTTGTAAACCTCCTAAAAAAAAATCTTAGTTCAAAATAAATCTTCTTGAAGTAGCGAAGGATTTGATCGAGTACCAACATACTTCTATAAACAAGAAAAAGCGTTTGCAACTCGACTACTTTCTAAAAAACAAAAACCATTAAGAAATTAAGTGTATTAAGAACTGCTCTTAAATTACCTTAATTTCTTAATGGTTTTAATTATAATTTGAAAAATATTAGTTCAAGATAAATCGTCTCACCACTTCAGCTACGCCATGATTATTATTTGAGGCTACAATAACATCTCCTTTATCTCTCAATTCTGGCGTTACATTATCAACCCAAACACCCAATCCTGCATATTCAATCATGGTTAAATCATTTCCTGCGTTTCCAACAGCAATAATTTCACTTTGATGTATATCCAGTTTTTCTGCTAAAATTTTTATGCTGGCGGCTTTATCAATCCCATTTTGCGCTACTTCAAGAAAAAATGGCTTTGACATGCTCACACTAAGATGTGGCATAGCGGCTTTCAAATCTTTTTCAACTTCTTTTAAATAACTTGGCTCTTCCAATAAAATACATTTTACAGCGGAAGACTGAACCTCATCTTTAAAACTAAGGACTTTATTGTGTTCTAAACCTGTGATATTTTTTTCGATTTCAATAAATTCCGAATTTGTCTCACTCACAATTTTCCCATCAACATAAGTAATAATATGGGTATTACTTTTTAAACTGTAATCATACAATTCATGAATTTGTTCCTGGGTCAACGTTTGTTCAAAAATGACTTTATCTTCCTTTAAATCTGTAATGACAGCGCCATTATACGATATCATAAACGAATTGTCCAGTTGTAATTCTTTGGCATAAGCAGTCATTGCTGGTGTTGGCCTTCCGGAAGCCAAAATAACATAAACACCCAATTCCTGTGCCTTAAACAACATTTCTTTATTCTCGTCTGAAATAGTATGGTCATCGGTCAACAAAGTGTCATCCATGTCCAAAACCAACATTTTATATTTCATTTTTATTTCTTTTTTTTCGAATGTGTTAAATACTCATTCTGAATTCCTCAATAACTGGGTTCACTTTTGCAAACTCGGTTTCCTGAACGAATAATTCAACTGCTAAATCTGAATTTCCAAATCCTCCCAATCGAGCTGATTGTATGTTGTTTTTCAAAACGGTATCTACTCCTATTGCTTCAATTCTCTCTTGCAACGCTAAAGCTAAAATTTCACTTCCCGAAAACACTTTCATTAATCCCATTTTACTCTTTATTTAATTATTTATTACCGTTTTCTTCATCACCTTCTTGCTCTTCAAAATCATCCTCTTCATCTGCCTCAAAGTTTTCTTCCTCTTCGAAATCTTCATCCTCATCCTCTTCTTCGTCTTCGTCTTCGTCATCAAAATCGAATTCAAAAGGCTCTACTAACATTTTTTCAGCAAGGACTTCTATTCGTTCTGTGAATTGTTCCGAGAAAATAATACGCTGGGTTCTCACAATGCTATTCGAAATACGCATGATTTTAGTTTCATGACGCAATTTCAAAATTGGATCTGCATCATCAAGGATAAACATTTTCAATCGGTTTACATTATAACCGGCAGTAGTGAACATTTCACTTAACTTATTTGGTGTCCCAATCAACACGTCAATTCCGCTGGAAATATAATTTTTATCGTATTCCATATCGCCTTTATCATGAACACCGTAGACTTCTAAATTAGAATTCTTGCCGTATTTTTCAAAAAGTGATTCCATTTCTAATACTTTGGCTTTGTCTTCCACAATAATCAAAGCCCTAGGTGACTCTTCGTTTGCGCCTGCCAATCTCTGAATTACATTCAGCACAATTGTTGTCGATTTTCCGCTTCCTTTTGGCGCAATAACAATACAATCCGAACCACTTTTCATGGTCGAAAATGTTTCTTTTTGCATCGCATTGGCTTCAGTCAAACCGTTTTCAATTAGAGCTTGTTGTAACTCTTCGTTTATTTTTTTTAGTTTCATTTCTTATGATTGAAAGATTAAAAATTAAAAGATTTAAACTATTACCAAATCTTTTAATTTTTAATCATTAAATTAATTTTATTTCGATGCAAATAACTTCACATCATTCTCGGAAATTTCGCTTCCGCCAAGGATAATCAAACGTTCCACTACATTTCTCAATTCGCGGATATTTCCAGTCCAATCGTATTCCTTCAATAAATTAATCGCTGCTGCAGAGAATTTTTTGACCGCATTTCCTTGCTCCGAAGCAATTTTATCTGCAAAATGTGAAATCAACATCGGGATGTCATCACGTCTTTCATTCAACGCAGGAACTTTTATCAAAATTACTGCCAAACGATGGTATAAATCTTCACGAAAACGACCTTCGGCAATTTCCTTTTTCAAATCTTTATTAGTAGCCGCAACCACACGAACATCAACTTTGATGTCCTTATCTGCTCCCACTCTGGTAATCATACTTTCTTGTAAAGCACGCAATACTTTGGCTTGCGCCGAAAGGCTCATATCCCCAATTTCATCCAAGAAAATAGTTCCTTTATCAGCAGCTTCAAATTTTCCTGCGCGGTCTTTTACTGCCGATGTAAACGCTCCTTTTACGTGACCGAATAATTCGCTTTCTATCAATTCAGACGGAATAGCAGCGCAATTCACTTCGATTAAAGGGAAATTAGCTCTTTCGCTTTTTTCGTGTAATTGATGCGCAACGAGTTCTTTTCCGGTTCCGTTTGGACCTGTGATTAAAACTCTGGCTTCGGTTTGTGCTACTTTCTCAATCATCACTTTGATGTGATTAATAGCTTCGCTTTCGCCAATCATTTCGTAGTTCTTGCTGACTTTTTTCTTCAGAATTTTATTTTCAACTACAAGTTGTTTTTTGTCTAAAGCATTTCGAACCGTATTCAACAATCGGTTTAAATCCGGTGGTTTTGAGATGTAATCAAACGCTCCCAAACGCATCGTATTGATAGCCGTTTCCATATCGCCATGACCGGAAATCATCACCATAGGAATTTCGGGTTTGATTTTTTTGACTGCTTCCAGTACCTCAACACCGTCCATTTTTGGCATTTTGATATCGCACAAAACCAAATCGTAATCGTTGTTTTTTATTTTTTCAAAACCTGCAACACCATCTTCGGCTTCTTCAACTTGATACGTATCGTTTTCTTCGGTGAGTATCTTTGTAAGCACTCTTCGAATTGCAGCTTCGTCTTCTATGATTAGTATTTTTGACATATTTTTTGATTCGATTATTTGCTCATTCGGTTAATCGGTTAAACAAATAACCAAATCCACGAATTAACTTCTATTAATATTTTAACCAGCGGTACATTTCACCCCAGGTTGGTTTTTTGCCGTACATGAGTATTCCTATTCGGTATATTTTTGCGGCGAACCAAACTACAAAAAAGAAGGTTCCAAATAATAATGTTACCGATATTGCAATTTGCCACAAAGGTACGCCAAACGGAATTCGCATCAGCATCACGATTGGTGAGGTTAGCGGAATCATTGAAAAAACGACTGCTATTGTTCCATGCGGATCATTGATAACCGTGAAAAAACCAACGTAAACGCTCAACATTAATGGCATAATGATAGGCAACAGAAACTGTTGTGAATCCGTTTGATTATCAACTGCAGCGCCAATTGCCGCGTAAAATGAACTGTATAAAAAATAACCTCCTATGAAATAAATCACAAATCCAATAAGGATACTTACAATGGGTAAATTCCATAATTCCTTAATATACATTTGCGCAGTTCCAGTCATTTCTTGCTGTGCAGAGTGCATCAATTCCGGTGAAACGCTGGCTGTTGGCCCCACATTTACACCAAAAAAAACGGAGGCTGCAAACATTAATGACATTCCGATTATTGCCCAAATAAGGAATTGCAACAATCCTGCCAATGAAGTTCCTATGATTTTCCCCATCATCAACTGAAATGGTTTAACCGAGGAAATTATAATTTCTACTATTCGGCTGGTTTTTTCCTCGATGACACTTCGCATCACCATGTTTCCGTAGATGATGATAAACATCATTATAAGATATCCAAATGCACCACCAATCCCGATTTTGATTTCGTTAAGCCCTTTGACGCTTTCTTCACCAGATGCTTTTGTCAAGCTGATATTCACTTTTGACTGGGCATTTTTAATTGCCAATGTATCCAAATGTGCTTTTTCTAAATTGTTTTTGGTTAGTTTACTTGCAATTACATCCTGAACATTTTCAATGAATGAAATACTTGGGCTGCTGTTTGAAATAAACTGGATTTTACTTTCAAAATCCTTGGAATTACTCGCTTTTGGAATGTATAACAATCCTTCATAGCTTTCATTTGTAATACTGTCTTTGAGGAATTTTAAATCTATTAAAGACAAATCAAGATATTTGTATGCTTTATCTTTATTGTTTTGTGATGTAAATTCCTTTACAAACATACCCGATTCGTCATGAATAGCGATTCGTTTGGTGTCAGCTTTCATGGAACTTAAATATGCTACAAAAACGGCGATTCCCACAAATAGTAACGGACTTAAAAAAGTCATAACAATAAAAGATTTATTGCGCACTTTGGCAATAAACTCTCTTTTTATAATTAATGATACTATAGACATTTTAGATGGTTAGATGGTTAAACTACTTAGACTTTTAGACTTCTTAGATTTTAGATTCGATCTAACCATCTAAGAAGTCTAAAAATCTATTGTGTTACTGTTTGAATAAAAATATCATTGACACTTGGTATTTTCTCTACAAAGTGCGTTACCTGGCCGCATTGCGTCAAGATATTCAATAACTCATTTGGCGTGGCATTCCCGAGTTGAATTTCCAATTTTAACTCGTTGTTCAGTGATTTAAAATTAGCTGGACCAACAGTAAATTTTTGTGTAATAGCATACATCAACCCTTCTACATTCTCCGATAAAATACCCACTTCAAAACTATTGGTTTTAAATTGTCTTTTGACATCGTCCAGTTTTCCTTCAATGAGTTTATTTGATTTGTGAATCAAAGCGATGTGATCACATAATTCTTCTACGCTTTCCATTCGGTGTGTCGAAAAAATTATGGTAGCACCTTCTTCACGCAATGCCAGAATTTCATCTTTGATAATATTGGCATTTACGGGATCAAAACCAGAAAAAGGTTCGTCAAAAATCAACAGTTTTGGTTTGTGCAAAACGCAAACCACAAACTGAATTTTCTGAGCCATTCCTTTAGAAAGTTCCTGGATTTTCTTGTTCCACCAACCTTGAATTTCTAATCTTTCAAACCAATACTCCAGTTGTTTTTTGGCTTCAGCCTTAGAAAGTCCTTTCATTTGTGCCAAATACAAGCATTGTTCCCCTACTTTCATAGTGTTGTACAATCCTCTTTCTTCCGGTAAATAGCCTATATATTGAACATGTTTGGGTTGTAATTTTTCACCATCCAAAATAATTTCACCACTGTCAGGCAATGTAATTTGATTTATAATTCGGATAAGTGATGTTTTTCCGGCTCCATTTGGACCTAAAAGTCCGTAGATACTTCCTTTTGGAACCATTAATGAAACCTCGTTAAGCGCCACATAATCACCGTATTGCTTGACAACTTTATTCACTTCAAGAATATTACTCATGCTCATTTTTTAATTGGTGTAAAAGTAAATAATTAGTATCGAAATACTTAGAATAGTTTCATATATGTAGCATTTAATTTTTTGAGGTCCTATATGTTATCGCCTTATATTTATTGGTGTTTATCTCACAATATTTTATTTTCATCGGAGTTCGATGATTTTCAATTGTTTGTAACAAACAAATTATTAGTGGCGATTTCATAAAAAACCCATCCTTATTTTAACAAGGATGGGAAATATATTTTTAAAACAGCATCGATAAATTGTATCGCTACTTTTTACTATGAAAACATGTCTTTCACTTTCTCAAAAAATGATTTGTCTGATTTTTCAGGATTTGGAATAAAATTCTCATCGGTAAGATTTTTTTCGAAAAACTGTTTTTGCTCTTTGCTCAGTGTTTTTGGAGTCCAAACATTTACATGTACCAATAAATCGCCGTTTCCGTACCCATTGATACTAGGAATTCCTTTTCCTTTTAATCTCAGAATTTTACCGGATTGAATTCCCTCTTCCAGTTTGATTCTTACTTTTCCGTTTATAGCTTCGATGTCTTTGGAAATTCCAAGAACAGCTTCAGCGAAACTGATGTATAAATCGTAGTGTAAATTCTCTCCTTCACGTTTCAAGAACTCATGCTCCAATTCTTCAATAGCAACAATCAAATCTCCCGGGATACTGTTTCCCGGAGCATCGTTTCCTTTATTAGAAACTTTCAACTGCATTCCGTCCACAACACCCGCTGGAATTTTTATTGAAACCGTTTCATCTTCAAGAATCATTCCTTGTGAATCTGCTTCTGATGGTTTTTTATCTAAAATTTGACCTGAACCACTACATGTTGGACATGTAGAAGCAGATTGCATTCTACCCAAAATGGTATTCGTAACGCGCATTACTTGTCCTTGACCGTTACATGTAGAACATGTTTTATAGGTAACTCCAGGTGCTTGAACTTTACGTTTTACTTTTACTTTTTTCTCAACGCCATTGGCAATTTCCTCCAATGTCAATTTTACTTTGATACGAAGGTTGCTTCCTTTAGCACGACGAACGCCGCCGCCACCACCGCCTCCGAAACCACCAAAACCGCCTCCGAAAATATCACCAAACTGACTGAAAATGTCATCCATATTCATTCCGCCGTGACCACCTCCGCCAAAACCGCCAGAACCATCAAAAGCTTGATGACCATATTGATCGTATTTTGCTTTTTTCTGAGGATCGCTTAATACTTCGTAAGCTTCAGCAGCCAATTTAAATTTATCTTCTGCCGATTTGTCTCCAGGATTTTTGTCAGGATGAAATTGTAGTGCGTTTTTTCGGTATGCTTTTTTAATTTCAGCAGCATCAGCATTTTTTGAAATGCCTAATATTTCGTAAAAATCTTTTTTCATTTTTATTTTTTCTTTTGTTGAGTCGCACTGCAGTGCGCTTCTACGCGTGATATAAATACGCGATTAATCGCGAATCTATTACTGCCCTATAACAACTTTTGGAAAACGGATAATCTTGTCTCCTAATTTATATCCTTTTTCAAGAACGTCGACAATTTTACCTTTCAACTTATCTGACGGCGCAGGAATTTGAGTTATCGCTTCAGCAAAATCAGCATCAAAAGCGTCTCCAGCCTTAACCTCAACTTGCTCTAGTCCTTTAGAAACTAATGTACTTTTTAATTTTTCATGGATAAGTTCCACACCTTTAGTCAACAATTCGTCATCTGATTTGTTTATTTCAACCATAGCTCTGTCGAAATCATCCAATACAGGAAGCATCGCTAACAAAACTTCTTGATTAGCCGTTTTAAACAACTCGATACGCTCTTTTGTAGTTCTACGTTTGTAATTTTCAAATTCAGCAAATAATCTTAAATACTTATCTTTCTCTTTGGCTAAGTCTTGAGTCAATTGCTCTTCCAGACTTAATTCCTCAATAATGATTTGCTCTCCATTTGCATTATTTTCTAATGTCACATCATCTATTTCTTGATCAATTTCTGTATTTTCAGTAGTCATATTACTTGTATTTTTAAAAATATTCTTAAACTTCATTTTTATTCTTTTCTTTGGATTGCAAAAGTACTGCCAATTCTCTTAAAATGTCAAATTGTCATCTTTTTATTGAATTTATAATTTTTTTAGACTTTACACTCTTTAAAACAAATTTTACCTACTCAAAATTTTAATATAATTTTAAGACTATCTCGATATAGTTTACATAAATTTGTTTCGATTATTTACAGTTAATTTTCTGTAAATGAAAATTAAAGAATCCCTACAAATTATTAATTCACCATTATTTTATATTAAAAAAAGCTTCGTTTAGTAGACGAAGCTTTTTTTATGCTTTTAAAATAGAACTATACTAACGCGTTTTTCAAACCTTCAAAATCCACTGAAGTCTGTTCTCCGCTCACTAAATTTTTAAGAGAAAAAGAATTGGAAGCCATTTCCTGTTCCCCTACGATTACCGCAAAAGGAATTCCTCTTTTATCTGCATGTTGGAACTGCTTCGCCACTTTCGCATTATCCGGATACAATTCTACTTTTACACCTGAATTTCTTAATTCTTTTATCGCTTTCATCGCATAAAAAGCTTCTTTTTCACCGTAATTAATAAACAACGCTTTAGAAGTTGCCGTTACGGTTTCAGGAAATAAATTTAATTCTTCGACAACCAAATAAATTCGATCCAATCCAAAAGAAATTCCCACACCGCTCATATTTTTCAATCCGAAAATTCCGGTCAAATCATCATATCGTCCGCCACCGCCAATGGAACCCATCGAAACTGATTTTGGCGGAGCCACTTCAAAAATAGCACCCGTATAATAATTTAATCCTCTGGCCAAAGTCACATCCAAATCTAAAATTGCTGTTGTCAATCCGAGTTCCGTAACGTTGTCACAAATAAAACGCAGCTCTTCAACTCCTTTCATTCCTTCATTGGACTCCGCAAGCAAAACAGAAAGTTGGTTTATTTTCTCAGAAATAGTTCCTGTGAAATTAAATAGCGGCTGTACTTTCAGAATCGCTTCTTCCGAAATTCCTTTCTCCATCATTTCTTTTTTCACGCCGTCCTCGCCTATTTTGTCGAGTTTGTCTAATGCTACTGTGAAATCTATTAATTTATCTGATGCGCCAATCACTTCAGCAATTCCAGATAATATTTTTCTGTTATTGATTTTGATGGTTACCCCTTCTAAACCTAAAGCGGTAAAAACAGTATCATACAATTGAACCAATTCTACTTCCTGCCACAATGATTTAGAACCTACCACATCAGCATCACATTGAAAAAATTCTCTGAAACGTCCTTTTTGCGGGCGGTCTGCTCTCCAAACGGGTTGAATTTGATATCTTTTAAATGGAAACTCTATATCGTTTTGATGTTGTACCACATAACGTGCAAACGGAACGGTTAAGTCATAACGCAAGGCTTTCTCAGAAATACTTGACGTTAATTTCGTACTGTCTTTACTTTCTAAATGAGTTGCATTGGCTTTCGCCAAATAATCTCCTGAATTTAATATTTTAAAAATCAAACGATCGCCTTCTTCTCCGTATTTCCCCATTAAAGTTTCGGAGTTTTCAAACGAAGGAGTTTCTATCGGTTGAAAACCAAACTTCTCGAAATTACTTTTTATAATCTGAATGATATATTGACGCTTTGCCACCTCAGTTGGTGAAAAATCTCTGGTTCCTTTTGGAATGCTCGGTTTTGATGCCATTTTTTGATTATTGGATTTTTAGATTTTCAGATTTAGGAATTCTTGAAAAACTCCAAATTCTAATTCTTTGCAAATATCTTATTTTTAAAATAAATCTGTTTACAAATTTCATCATTTTATTGCCCGATGCCTAGCCCAGATTGCAGCGAAAACATGGAAGTGAAAAATAATATTGTTTTCTTGCCTGAAAGAGCGACCAAAGTAAGCTCCTTTTAGGCAATTAAAAACAAATTATTTTCACTGACAGGTTGTAGCGAAAAGCTGGAAAAAGCTCCTAAAAAATAAATTAGGATTTTTGAAAAGGAAATTTGTAACAAAAATTGTATTTTCGTGTCAAACTGCTATGATGTTAAAATTATTCAAAGAAAATATTCGAATTGCATTCGGTTCCATTAGGACACAATTGTTGAGAACCGTTCTTACTGTGTTGATTATCGCTATTGGAATCACAGCTTTAGTTAGTATTCTTACTGTTGTTTCTGCTTTGGAAAACACTATTTCCTCTGATTTTGCATCGATGGGAGCCAATACTTTTAACATTAATCAATACGAAAACACCACTCGTAATCGTGGTGGTGGAGAAAGAGAAATCATAAATCCAATCATTTCTTACCCTGAAGCGGTTGCTTTCAAAAACAAATACAAATATCCTTTTACCGAAACTTCGCTTTCTTTTACCGCAACTTCTGTTGCTGAAGTAAAATATGAGTCTTCTAAGACGGATCCCGAAAATACGGTTGTTGGTGTCGATGAATTTTTCGTTACTAACTCCGGATTAGAAACCAGTTCAGGACGTAATTTCACCAGATTTGACATCGATAATAATGCGTATGTATGTATTGTAGGTTCTGATTTTGAGAAAGGATTATTAAAAGACGTAAACCCTATTGATAAACTAATCTCGATTCGAGGAGCTAAATTTAAAGTTATCGGAGTACTGAAAGAAAAAGGATCAACCTTTGGGAATAGTCAGGATTTAAGGATTTTAATCCCTATTCAAGTGGCCCGTTCCATGTTTACCGCGCCAAGCATAAATTACACCATGAGTGTCATGGTTTCTAAAAAAGAATTACTAGACGAAGCCATAGACAATGCGACAAGCACCATGCGCCGCGTTCGTAAATTAAGTCCGGTAAAAGACAATAATTTTGGCGTAGTTCGCAGTGATGACCTTATCAACAGAATCCTTGGAATCACAAAATATCTTGGACTTGCCTCGTGGCTTATCGGTATCATTACCGTCCTTGGTTCTTCAATTGCTTTGATGAATATTATGATTGTTTCGGTAACGGAACGCACACGGGAAATAGGCGTTCGAAAAGCCTTGGGAGCCAAAAAAACAACGATTGCCTTTCAGTTTTTCATAGAAACATTACTTATTGGTCAATTGGGCGGATTAGTAGGAATAATTTTTGGAATCTTAATTGGTTTTGGTATTGCAACTGCCATGAGTTTTGCATTTGTAATTCCGTGGAGCGCAATTATGGCGGCATTCATAACCAGTTTTATGGTTGCTATCGCTTCAGGATTATATCCTGCGATAAAAGCAGCAATGCTGGACCCAATTGAAGCATTGCGATATGAGTAGTTTGCAGTAATCAACTTCATTGCGAGCAACAAAGCAATCACATTTAATATTTTTCAAAACAATTTGGGCGTGACCACATTAAAAAAAGGGGCTAACTAATCATACGTGTTAGTTGCCCCTTTTTTTAATGCCGTCGGGTCATCCGCGTTACAAGGTAACTCGCTTCTACCCCTCACGCAAACCCCGTAAATCCATAACTTTTGCATACACAATAACCAAAGTTAAATGCGATTGCTTCATTCCTTGCAATGACAGCTAATCATCCTGTCATTTCCGTAAATATCTTTTCGTAATTCAATATTTTTGAAATTCATTTTTTCAAGTAAATCAACCGTTTCTTTGCCTAGATATTGATTAATTTCAAAATACAATTGCCCGTTTTCAGACAGGTTTTTCCGAGCCAATTCGGCTATTTTTTTATAAAAAATCAACGCATCATTATCCTCTACAAAAAGCGCCAAATGCGGCTCATTGTCCAATACGTTTTTCTTGATTTCTTCCTTTTCTAAATTTCGAACATAAGGCGGATTAGAAACAATAATATCAAATTGTTGCCTTAAATCTTCCGTTTCAAGAATGTTTTGATTGATAAAAGTAACTTCCACAGCATTGTGTTCAGCATTTTTTTTGGCTGTAGCCAAAGCCTTTTCAGAAACATCAATGGCAAAAACCTGAGCATTTGGAATATTCTTCGCCAATGAAATGGCAATACAACCGCTTCCGGTTCCAATATCAAGAATCTTTAGTCCCGAAGTTTCGGGATTAGACTTTTGGATTATTAGATTATTAGATAAAATCCATTCGACCAACTCTTCCGTTTCGGGTCTTGGAATCAAGACATTCTCATTGACTTCAAAATCCAATCCATAAAAACTCGTTTTTCCTAAAAGATATTGTACTGGAATTTCCAGTTTCAATTGTTCCAAAATCGAATCCCAAACTACAATTTCTGCTTCCGAAAAAACCAAATCAGGATGCAACGCCAAGTCTATTCTTTTCAATTGATGCTTTTCTTGTAAAATTAAATAGAAAAAACTCTCTGCTTCACCCGCATCATAAATTGGAGTTAGTTCCTGAATAAATTGGATTCTGTATTCTTTAATTTTAAAAGAGCTGTTTTTCATTTAAAATTTATGATTTAAAATTTATAGTTTTTTGAGCATCCAAACAGGACAACTGGTATGACCGGTGCTTCCCATTGGGGAACAAATGTATTCAAAACCTACTTTCTTGTACAGTTTTTGAGCATCAAGCATAAAAGGCATTGTTTCCAAATAGCATTTTTCGAAACCAAAATCTTTGGCACTTTGCAAACATTTGGCCATCATTTGGCTTCCTATTCCTAAGCCTCTGGTTTCCGGCAGAAAATACATTTTTTGCAGTTCACAGATGGTTTCCGCTTCATTTTCAAGTGGTGCAACACCGGCAGAACCAATGATTTTTCCGTCCTTTTCTACAACATAATAAACTGATTTTGGCTTACTGTATTCCTCAAACATTAAATCCAAATACGGATCTTCATAAGCTGTTCCTACTTTTGGAATATTTAATTCGTCAAAAACGGCTCTTATCAATTGCGCAACTGCTTGATTGTCTTCTTTTTTTATTTTTCTAATGCTGTAATTTTCCATTTTTATCAAAAACTAATTTTATATACAAAAGTAGAAATTGTTTATTGTTATTTTAGAAAGTTTCAAAACTAATCCCGAAGTTTCGAGGCTAAACCCAAAATAACTACTTTTGTGTTGTGAAAATACATGAAAAATACATCCGACGCTGCATCGAATTAGCCAGAAATGGTTTGGGAACAACGTATCCAAATCCTTTGGTAGGCAGTGTTATTGTTTATGACGACAAAATCATTGGCGAAGGCTGGCATAAAAAAGCTGGAGAACCACACGCCGAGGTAAACGCTGTGAATTCCGTAAAAGATAAATCGTTATTGAAAAAAGCGACTATTTATGTGAGTTTAGAACCGTGCAGTCATTTTGGCAAAACGCCGCCTTGTTGTGATTTGATAATCAAAAATAAAATTCCAAATGTAGTTATTGGAACTGTTGACCCCAATGTAAAAGTGGCAGGAAACGGAATCAAAAAACTAATGGAAGCCGGAATACAGGTAACCGTAGGAATTCTTGAAGAAGAATGCAATGAACTTAATAAAAGGTTTTTTACATTTCATGAAAAGAAAAGACCTTATATTATTTTGAAATGGGCCGAAAGTCAAGATGGTTTTATTGCGCCAAAGGAAAAATCAGAAAAAAAACCGGTCTGGATTACAAATCAGTATTCAAGACAATTGGTACATAAATGGAGAACGGAGGAACAAGCTATTTTGGTGGGAACTCAAACCGCCATTGATGACAATCCAAAATTAAACGCACGGGATTGGTACGGAAACAATCCGATTAGAGTAGTTCTAGACCAAAATAATCGCATTCCCAAAGACAATCATGTGTTTGATAGTCAAGTTAAAACAATCCTATTTTCTAAATCGAAACAATCTATTGAGAAAGAAAACTGTATCTTTGAGTATATTGATTTTGAACAAAACATAGCAACACAAGTAATACAATCGCTATATAAAGATCAAATTCAATCCATTATAATTGAAGGCGGACGGCAAACTTTACAGACATTTATTGATGCCAATCTTTGGGACGAAGCTAGAATATTTGTTGGGAGTGTCGAATTCAAGCAAGGAACTAAGGCTCCAAATTTTGCTAAAAACCAGTTCAAAAAACAATCTATTGGTAATGATCAATTAATACTATCTAGAAACTATGATTAATACTATAATTTTTGATTTTGGAGATATTTTTATCAACTTAGACAAAGAAGCTCCTATTGTTGCCTTTACTAAATTGGGCTTAAAAGAATGGACTGAGGATTTAGATGAACTCAATCTATCATTTGAAAAAGGAAAAATTTCTGAGCGTCAATTCATTGAAGGCTTCCAGAAACACATGCCTAATGCTTCAATAGACGAGATTAGAAGCGCTTGGAATACCATTTTATTGGATTTCCCATTATACAGACTTGAATTTTTACAAATGCTTTCGCAAAAATACCGCTTGTTCTTACTAAGTAATACAGATGCAATTCACATCGATAAATTTCAGCACACAGCCGGAATGACCTTTTACAGAGAGTTTTATCAATGTTTTGAAAAAGTTTATTTTTCTTTTGAGTTAGGCATGCGAAAACCCGACGCTGAAATTTTCAATTATTTGGTAAAAAAACATGAGTTAACGCCAAAACGCACTTTGTTTATTGATGACAAAAAAGAAAATACCGACGCCGCACTTGCATTAGGATTTCAAGTATGGAATTTACAAGTAGGAGAAGAAGATGTTGTTCATTTATTTGACAAAAAAATAATTTAGAAAAGTAGCTTTTGGAATTTAAAGACACCTACAACACTATTGATTTTCCCTCTTCAGCAGTATTATTCAAAGAAAAAAACAGTAAGTTTTTTGGTTATGCCTTTCCTATTCAATCAGAGGAAGATGTAAAACCAATCATCGAAACCTTACGAAAACAACACCCTAATGCAGGCCATTTTTGTTATGCCTATCAAATAGGTGCTGACATCGTAACCTACAGAGCAAATGATGATGGTGAACCCAGTAATAGTGCAGGAATGCCTATTTATGGACAAATTCAGTCTTTTTCAGTAACCAATGTGCTTATTGTTGTCGTCCGAATATTTGGCGGTGTGAAATTAGGCGTTGGAGGATTAATCACCGCTTACAAAACAACCGCACAAATGGTTCTTGAGACCTGTGAAATTGTCGAAAAAACGATAGATATTCATTTTACAATCACATTTGATTATAAGAATATGAATAAAGTAATGCGGGTAATTAAGGAAAAAAAGCTTGAAATTGTAAATCAAGAAATGGAAATAAATGAAGAATCAGGACTTCCGATAGGCAAAATTGGAATAAAAACCAGAAAAAAAAATGCCGAAATGGTATTCGACATT
Organism: Flavobacterium sp. 120; assembly: GCF_003633605.1. Lineage (NCBI taxonomy): Bacteria > Pseudomonadati > Bacteroidota > Flavobacteriia > Flavobacteriales > Flavobacteriaceae > Flavobacterium > Flavobacterium sp. 120. Next base: position 2,646,478 of record NZ_RBKZ01000001.1, read on the forward strand.
TTTAATTCAATGTTTGAAATCGATCTAAAACGACTCTAATTTCTACTCAAAATTGCTGTTTTTATAATTTATTCTATTGTTTTTAAGAGTTCTAAAATATAATCCGGCGGAGCGGTAGGACGACCTGTTTTTAAGGACACAAAAACAAGGATAAATTGGGCAGTTGTTAATAACTCATCAGACTCATTATAAATAGCGCAATCAAATTCTATCTTCACAGAACTCTGACTTTTGAAAATCGTATGAACGGTAAGCAACTCATCATAGCGAGCTGATTTTTTATAATTTATATTCATGGAAACTATTGGAAGCGCAATTCCACTTTCCTCCATGCTTTTATACGAAATCCCTTTGTTTCTAAGCCATTCCACTCTTCCTATCTCAAAATAAGGGATGTAATTTCCATGATAAACAACGCCCATTTGATCCGTTTCGGAGTATCGTACCCTAACTTGTATTTGATGATCTTTCATTAATTATGTATTAAAATTTTTAAATTTAAAAAGCTCCTTACAACAATAATTTGGAAAATTATTGTCCAATATATTTTTTTTTACAGAAATTTGTTCACATATTTGTTACCCCGATAAATAATAAAAAAACATCTTTTTTTTTGTAAGATAACAATTACCAATTAAAAATAATTTAACAGAATATATGAACAAAACTGCTCAATCAGTATGGGAAAACTGTTTGTCTTTTATAAAAGACAACATTCAGGATCAAGCTTACAAAACTTGGTTCGAACCAATCAAATCAGTTGAACTTACCGATAACGCATTATATATTCAAGTTCCAAGTAAATTTTTCTACGAATGGCTAGAAGAACACTACGTGAAATTATTAAAAGTGGCGCTTACCAAAGAACTGGGTAAAAACGCAAAGTTACTCTATAAAATCAGAATGGAAAACACTTATGGCAACAAACAACCGTTTACGGAGCAATTGCCAAGTGCCAACAGAGTTCCTATGAAGCCGCAAGAAGTTGATGCTCCATTCAAAAACTTAAATCCAGAATTAAAAAATCCTTTTGTAATCCCGGGAATCCGAAATTTAAAAATTGAATCTCAACTGAATGCAAATTACAGTTTTGATAATTTTCTGGAAGGTGATTCTAATAGATTAGCGCGTTCTGCAGGTATGGCTGTTGCCAATAAACCTGGAGGAACTTCGTTTAATCCGCTATTGATTTTTGGAGGAGTTGGACTAGGAAAAACACACTTAGCACATGCTATTGGTGTGGAAATAAAAGACAAATACCCTGAAAAAACAGTTTTATACATATCAGCTGAGATTTTCACACAACAATATATTGACTCGGTAAAGAAAAACAACCGAAATGATTTCATCCACTTCTATCAATTAATTGACGTTTTAATTATTGATGATGTCCAGTTCCTTTCCGGAAAATCTGGAACGCAGGATGTTTTCTTCCATATTTTCAATTATTTACATCAAAATGGCAAACAGGTAATCTTGACATCAGACAAGGCGCCAGTTGACATGCAAGATATTGAACAACGATTGTTATCTCGTTTCAAATGGGGATTGTCTGCTGAATTGCACCAACCGGATTATGAAACCAGAATTTCTATCCTAAAAAATATATTGTACAGAGATGGTGTTGAAATCCCTGAAGAAATAATAGAATATGTTGCCCGCAACATCAAATCCAATGTAAGAGAACTGGAAGGAGCCATCATTTCCTTGATTGCACAATCTTCATTCAATAAAAAAGAAGTTACACTTGAACTTGCTAAAAGTGTTGTGGAAAAATTTGTTAAAAATGTAAAACGAGAAATTTCTATCGATTACATTCAAAAAATTGTTTCGGATTATTTCCAATTGGATTTAGAAACATTACAATCAAAAACCAGAAAAAGGCACGTTGTTCAGGCCAGACAATTGGCAATGTTTTTTGCAAAAAAATTCACAAAAGCATCTTTAGCAAATATTGGTTCTCAAATTGGGGACAGAGATCACGCTACCGTATTACACGCCTGTAAAACCGTTGATAATTTAGTTGCTACTGACAAACAATTCAAGAAATTTGTTGAGGATATCAATAAAAAATTAACGCTGTAAACGCATCATGCCCGTGAAAATTTTAATGGTTTGTTTAGGCAATATTTGCCGATCACCCTTGGCCGAAGGCATATTGGCCTCAAAGCTCCCAAAAAATAAATTCAAAGTTGATTCAGCAGGAACTGGTTCTTGGCATGTTGGCCATAAACCTGATGATCGATCCGTTGCTGTAGCAAAAAAAAATAAAATAAACATTTCAGATCAAAAGGGAAGACAATTCAGTAAATCTGATTTCGATTCATTTGATTACATCTATGTAATGGATAATTCTAATTACGACGATGTTATTGAACTTGCCGAAAGTCAAGAACATAAACAGAAAGTCCAACTCATTTTGGATGAATTATTTCCAAACGAAAAAGTAGATGTTCCAGATCCTTATTTTGGTTTACCCAATGGATTTGAAATAGTGTATAATATGCTTGATGAAGTTTGCGATGTAATTGCAAAAAAGCTAATAGACAAACATCAATAATCTTTGGATTTAAAATTTTCAGAAGAAACCAACAGGAAATTTACTTTAGAAACGTAAAACTACAGCAATGCAAACAACTACTTTATTAGGAAAACTGTACTTAATCCCTACTACAATGGGCGATTGCGATCCAATGGATGTGTTGCCTCAAACCGTAAAAAGAAGTATTGATTTCATTGATTATTATATTGTTGAAAACGAAAAAACAGCCCGAAAATCTATTAAAGGCGTACATCCTGAAAAGAAACAATCGGAGCTAAAGCTTTTTGTATTAAACAAACATACCGAAACCAAAGAGCATTTAGATTTCATTAAACCTTTATTAGAAGGGAAAAATATGGGATTAATGAGCGAAGCAGGATGCCCTGGTGTTGCTGATCCCGGTGCAGTTATTGTAAAATTAGCACATGAAAAAGGAATTCAAGTTATACCGTTAGTTGGACCTTCTTCAATTCTTTTGGCGATGATGGCTTCCGGAATGAATGGACAAAGTTTTACGTTTAATGGTTATTTACCAATCGAAAAAGGAGAAAAAAAGACAGCTCTGAAAAATTTGGAAAAATTATCTCAGGAGAAAAACCAATCTCAAATATTCATAGAAACTCCGTATCGAAATAATAAAATGCTGGAGGATATCTTACAGGCTATTAATCCCGCGACTCACCTTTGTATTGCTACTGACATCACTTTACCTACAGAATATATCAAAACCCTGAGAGCTTCTGATTGGAAAAAAGTAAAAGTGGATTTACACAACCGCCCTACTATTTTCATCATTCACAAAATGTAACATTTCTTATTTTGGAATTTAAAAATGGGTTTTTAAATCTCATTTAAAGACCAATCGCTTTTCCAAATAGTATAAAAACACTTCTTTTTTAGTGCTGCAATTTCATTTCAAAATTAAATATTTTGAAAGGTTTCCTCATGTCAATTAGACAACCTAAAAAATTCCTTACTAAAAGATCCTTTTTTATATCGAATGAGTAAATATGGCTTTGTTTCCTCGCTATTGCAAATGGATTTTCCTGCTAAAAAACTCCCATAAAACGGCTATTTATATTAACATTAATTACAAAAAAATTAACCTGCGTACCTATAAAAAAAAACTAATTTTACTAATGCCCACAGTCATTTTTTGATTCAAAATTCAAAAAATAAAACTACTGATGTTATGAATTATAATGATCTAAATAAATTACAAACAACAAAAAGGGGAAGAAATGAATTAAGCCTTACTAATTATTTTTATCATTAATGTATTATGTATTAGACCATTAATTCAAAAACAAAGTATCATGAAATCATATATAATTGTTTTATTTTTTTTATGCATAAGCACACTATCTTATTCCCAAGATAAAGAAGTTAATTCAGGGCAAGGAAATATTAAAATGGAAAATTTACCGGGAGTTGTTATTAAAAGTGCCGGTAAGGATTTTTCCATATACCTACCTGATAGAAACCCAGATAAAAGTGTAAGAGCACTTGAAGAAAAATTCATAGCCTATGATTTAGGGAGAGATTATGAAGGATTTGAAAATTATTTGGTGATTATGGAAACCAGTAAAGGCACATTGACTGCAACATATAATGAAAATGGTAAATTGACTAGTGTAATTGAAAACTATAAAAATATAAAACTCCCTAATAGTGTAATTTATTCCATTTACAAAACATACCCAGGTTGGCAGATTATAAATGACAAGTATCTATATTCTCAAAAAGAAGGTGATATTATTAAAAAAGAGTACAATCTTAAGATAAAAAAGGGCAATGAAGTTCGAAAATTAATTGTCAAACCAGATGGTGAAATTGTCAAAGGAAATTAAACTACTAACAACCATAAAGAAAAAGCTACCAAATTGGTGGCTTTTTTTTAGCATACGATTTGGCAAATAAATACAAAAACGCAATAACTTAAATTTTTGATAATTATCAGTTCCCAAAAAATTAAAATTAGGATTAAACTACTACTTTTATAAAGTAATCAACGTTATTTTTTTATGAGTAAACTACCAAATATCAGTACGAGTATTTTTACGGTTATGTCAAAAATGGCAGCTGAATATAACGCCATCAATCTTTCACAAGGTTTTCCAAACTTTCCCGTTGACGAAAGATTAACTGATATTGTTGCCAAACTGGCGAAAGAAAATGTGCATCAATACACTCCAATGTCTGGTTATCCTCCATTATTATCAAAAATAGCGACACTCGTTAAACACTCCTATGGAAGAACTATTCAGCCCGAAACGGAATTGCTGGTTACTGCCGGAGCAACACAAGCTATTTTTACCACTATAACGGCTTTGGTAAAAAATAATGATGACGTAATTATCTTAGATCCAAGTTATGATTGCTATGAAGCACCCGTCTTATTGTGCAACGCAAATCCAGTTCGGGTAGCGCTGAATAATGATTATACTCCAAATTGGGAAATTATCGAAAAAGCGTGTACTGCAAAAACTAAAATGATTATCATTAATAATCCGCATAATCCAACGGGGAAAATCTTGGCGAAATCTGATTTTGAATCGTTGGAAATCCTACTCGAAAAATATCCGGATATCGTACTTCTTTCTGATGAAGTCTATGAATACATCACTTTCGAAGAAAAACATATTTCGGCTCATACACGTGAGAAATTATTAAATCGTAGTGTGATGGTTTCCTCATTTGGGAAATCGTTCCATGTTACGGGTTGGAAGGTTGGTTATTTAGTAGCGCCGGAATACCTAATGAAGGAAATCAAAAAAGTACATCAGTTTTTAGTTTTTAGCGTAAATAGTATTTCTCAAATTGCCATTAGCGAGTATCTAGATATCGTTTCTATTGCTGAAATCGGGAAATTATATCAGGAAAAACGGGATTACTTTAGACAATTATTAAAAAATAGTCGGTTCAAACTCATGCCTTGCGAGGGAACTTATTTTCAGGTGGCTTCTTATGCAGCTATATCAAATGAGAGCGATGTTGATTTCTGTAAACGCCTCATTACTGAACATGGCGTAGCTGCAATTCCTATTTCTACTTTTTATGCCGATGGAAAAGACCTGAAATTAATTCGGTTTTGTTTTGCCAAAGACAATGCTACGCTGGAAGAAGCTGCTAAAAGATTGTGTGCGATTTAAAAGAAACGATTTTGTTTTTTTATTATGCATGCATACTATTTAATTTATTATATTTACAATAAAAAAATATCAACAATATGAGTTATACAGATAAAATGTTACGCGACGATGCCCTAAAAGGCAAAGTGATTGCAGTAACCGGAGGCGGAAGCGGTTTAGGAAAAGCAATGACTAAATATTTCTTAGAATTAGGGGCGCAAGTTGCCATTACATCCAGAGATTTAGAAAAACTGAAAAACACTGCTGCAGAACTGGAAACGGAAACAGGCGGAACTTGCCTTCCTATTCAATGTGATGTACGCCATTATGAAGAAGTGGAAAATATGCTCCAAGAAGTTTTGAAAGCTTTTGGTAAAGTGGATGTTTTACTGAATAATGCTGCCGGAAACTTTATTTCTCCAACCGAAAGATTATCTGCTAATGCTTTTGATACTGTAATTGATATTGTTTTAAAAGGCACCAAAAACTGTACCCTTGCTTTTGGAAAACATTGGATTGACACCAAACAAAAATCATCTACCATCTTAAATATTGTTACGACTTACGCTTGGACAGGTTCTGCTTATGTGGTGCCAAGTGCTACTGCAAAAGCCGGAGTTCTTGCTATGACACGAAGTCTTGCGGTAGAATGGGCAAAATACGGAATTCGTTCTAATGCAATTGCTCCGGGACCGTTCCCAACTAAAGGAGCGTGGGACCGATTATTACCAGGAGATTTAGCCGAAAAATTTGATATGGCTAAAAAAGTGCCATTAAAACGTGTAGGAGATCATCAGGAATTAGCCAATTTAGCGGCTTATTTAGTTTCTGATTTTTCAGCGTATGTAAATGGTGAAGTCGTTGTTATTGATGGTGGCGAATGGTTGAAAGGAGCCGGTCAATTCAATATTCTGGAAGCTATTCCCGAAGAACTTTGGGATCAGTTAGAAATGATGATTAAAGCAAAGAAGAACAAATAATAGTTTTATACAAAAACAAAAAAGAGAGTCACTTGGCTCTCTTTTTTTAGTTGACACTACTAAATATTTTAGTAAACATCCTATTTTATAAATTTAACCATTAAGAAATTAAGAAGTGGTGCTTAATTTCTTAATCGTAAAAAAAGAGTTTTTAATTTTTATTGTTTTCCAAGGCAAGTAAAATTTCACTTTTCAGCAAACCACTTCCACCGCCATAATGCTGAACAATAATTATATTTGGATTCTGTTTATTGAAAAAAGTGCACAAATTAGTTTCACTTTCTTTCTGAATTCCGGAACCTAACAATACAAGTGAAAAATCTTTTCTTATAAAAATCTCCTTAGCTTCCTCATCGTTCATAACGCCTACTCCATTCCAATTCTCATTTGCATTTATTAATCGGATTACAGTTGCCAAGATTTCGAGATGTCTTCCTATGTATAAAATATTTATGGTTTCCATCATTCCAATTTTTTAAAAACACAAACCTCAAGAGAAATAATTCTTTGAGATTTGTGCTTAATTTATTTTAAAATTATTGTTGCAAAAATTGCAATTCGATATTCAAACGAACTTCTTCGCTTACTAAAACACCGCCAGTTTCAAGAGCCGAATTCCAGTTTAATCCCCAATCTTTTCTGTTGATTTTTCCTTCTAATGCAAGTGCCATTTTGGTATTTCCCCATGGATCTTTCATTAATCCTCCATATTCTGCAGCTAATTTCACTGATTTTGTGACACCGTGTAAGGTTAAATCACCAACCAATTCATATTCGCCTTCATTGATTTTGGTAAAAGAAGTAGCGCTAAATTTAATTTCTGGAAACTGTGCAGCATCAAAAAAATCCGGACTCAATAAATGAGTATCTCTATCTGCATTTCCTGTTGTTATCGAATCAATTGCTCCGGTAAATTCAATTTTTGCGTTTTCAAAATCATTATCTTCTGCTTCAATCGTTGCGTCGAATTTTGAAAATTTACCTGAAACATTAGTGAACATCATGTGTTTCACTTTAAAACCAATTTCTGAGTGTGTTGGGTCAATTACCCATTTTGTTGTTGACATAGTATTATTTTATTTATTATTATTATTATTATTATTATTAGTTATTTCTATTATTCTTTTATTTAATTACAATTTCATCGGTACTTCCATCAAAAGGATTTCGGCATTGGCAGAATTAGCGGTAATTTTAATACTATTGGTATCCCAAATTCCTAATCCATCACGTTCATTTAAAGCAATGTCCCCTATAGTGAAATCCCCTTTCAAAACAAAAGCATAGATTCCATTTCCTGGTTTTTTCAATTCATATGAAGTAGAAAAATCATTGTCAAACTTTCCAATATGAAACCAAGCATCCTGATGAATCCAAACACCTTCATCTTCTGGATTTGGCGATAAAATTTGTTGTAATTTATTGTGACGATCGTTTAAATCTAAAGTGATTTGGTCATAACGAGGCGTTACATTTTTTTGATTTGGATAAATCCAAATCTGCAAAAACTTAACCAACTGATCTTTGTTTTTATTGTATTCGCTGTGAAAAATTCCGGTACCGGCGCTCATCGCCTGAATATCACCTTCTTTGATTACGGTAGTATTTCCCATACTGTCTTGGTGTTCTAAATCACCTTCGAGCGGAATAGAAATAATTTCCATATTGTCATGCGGATGTTTTCCAAAACCCATTCCTTGATTGACTCTGTCATCATTCAAAACACGCAACACTCCAAAATTCATTCGTTCTGGATTGTGATAATTTGCAAAACTAAAAGTGTGATAGGATTCTAACCAACCGTGATTGGCATGACCGCGAGTATCCGCTTTATGCAAAACGGAATGTGTAATTGCTCCTTCTATAATTTTATCTGTATTTTCCATTGTTCTGTTCTTTAATATTGTGGTACAAAGTTGCGTCAAAAAAAAAGCGCATGCATTGAACTAGGACAAGAAATGAAAAATAACGAGAATTTAGTGTTTGGCTATTTTAGTTCTTATTTTACTAAGAAACTCCGCCGAAATACCCAAATAAGACGCAATATAATGCTGGGCAACGCGCTGTGAAAGTGTAGGATAATGTTCGAGAAATTCTAAATATTTCTCGGTGGCAGTTTTAGAAATGGTGTAAAACAAGCGTTCTTGGGTTACCGCAAGATTGCGTTGCATCAAGATGCGGAAAGCGCGTTCAAACTTTGGTGCTTTAACGAATAGTTCTTCTTTACTGTCTGGACTGAACATAAAAAATTCGCAATCTTCTAATGTTTCGATATACACACGACTCGGTTTATCTTCATAAATACTAAAAGAAATATCGCTTATCCACGCATTTTCGATAGCAAATTGTAGAATGACTTCAAAACCATTGGCATCAATATAATATTTACGGACACAGCCTTTGATAACAAAGGCTTCAAAATTGCACATCTCGCCTTCATGAAGTAAAATTGTCTTCTTAGGAACCGTTTTATATTCCAATAAAGAATTGAAAATTTCTAATTCTTTCGGTTCAAAAGTGACATAGCGACTTATATTTTTATTGATTTGTGAATACAAAGCAGTCTGTTTTAGAAACTAAAGATAGAAAAAAATGTCAATTAATAACGAGCAATAAATATATTAAATTAGCAAGATTTCCTCAAAAAACAAAATCCACTCCCAATTAAATTCCTATTTTTGTCGGGATAAAATACATAACAAAAAAATTATGCTCATTATAGGAATTGCAGGTGGTACAGGAAGCGGAAAAACAACCGTTGTACATCAAATCATGAATGAATTACCAGAAACCGAAGTAGGAATTATTTCGCAAGACTCGTATTATAAAGAAAATCACGGACTATCATTTGATGAAAGAGCATTAATTAATTTTGATCATCCGCGTGCCATTGATTTCGAATTATTGGTCACTCACCTTAAAGAATTAAAAGAAGGAAACAATATCCATCAACCCGTTTATTCGTTTGTAACGCACAATAGAACGGACGATACTGTTTTCACACATCCTCGAAAAGTGATGATTGTGGAAGGGATTTTAATTTTGGCAAACCCAGAATTAAGAGAATTATTTGATGTAAAAATATACGTTCATGCTGATTCTGACGAACGATTAATCCGTCGTATGAAACGCGATATTGCTGAACGTGGCCGAGATATGCATGAAGTAATCAACAGATATCAAACAACATTGAAGCCAATGCACGAGCAGTTTATAGAACCAACCAAAGCATTTGCAGACATTATTATACCAAACGATAAATACAACACGGTAGCCATTGATGTAGTTCGTGCGGTAATAAATCAAAAAATTCTATAATTTAATTGTAATTTTAGTGTAATAATTATTAGGAGCTATTTCCCGCTTTCCGTTTCAATCTTTTAGTAGGTGCATCTTCCTTCGTCATCATCACCTACTAAAAGGATTTTCACTGTAATCGGGGCTAAAAAAAATAAAAAATGACAAATCCGTATAAAGACAAACCTTGGTTTAAATTTTTAAGTAACAAATATGTCTGGGTGTTGTTATTTTTTGCTACTTGGATGATTTTTTTGGACAACTATTCCTATTTCGGGCATCGAGTTCTAGACAAACAAATCAACGAATTAGAAGACAATGCCAATTATTATAAGGAAGAAATAAAAAAGGACCAAGAGAACATCAAGCAATTAAAAAATTCAGAACAGATAGAAAAATACGCCCGAGAGAAATACTATATGAAAAAAGATAGTGAAGATATTTATATCATTGAATTCGAAGGTGACACGATTGAAAAATAAAACACCAAGTTTCAGCTCATTTCCAATAGGAAAAAGCTGGAATTAGGAAAACCATAAACAAAATGACAACAAATCTTTTCGATGATTTCAATCCCATTTCCTCAAAGCAATGGAAACAAAAAATCCAATTTGAACTCAATGGAGCGGATTATAATGAAACGGTAGTTTGGAATTCTCCCGAAGACATCCAAGTGAAACCTTTTTATCACAAAGATGAGTTCTCTAAAGCTTTCTCAGTAACTACAAAAGCGACAAATTTCAAAATTTGCCAAAACATATTTGTTTACGATATTGAAAAATCTATTGAAAGAGCATTAGATTCCTTGAGTCGTGGTGCAGACAGCCTTCGTTTTACAATAGAAAACGAATCGATTGATATTACCAATCTATTGGAGAAATTACCTTTAGAAAAAGTTATTGTTTATTTTAATCTGGGGTTTATTTCAATCGATTTCGTTAAAAAAATAGATGCATTTGCCAAGAAAAACAACACCACTATTTTCTGTAATCTGGATCCAATTGGGCAATTAGCCAAAGATGGAAACTGGTTTACAACCAAAGAAAAAAATAATTTCGAAACACTGAATTTACTTTCGACTGCAACACCATCTGTATCGTTAATAAGCATTAATGCGGCATTGTATCAAAATGCCGGTGCCAACATGGTGCAGCAAATTGCCTATAGTTTAGGACATGCCAATGAATATTTCAACAGGGTTGAAGCTATAAACAAACCCATTGTTTTTGAAGTTGCCGTGGGGACAAATTACTTTTTTGAAATTGCAAAACTGCGTGCTTTACGATTACTTTTTAATCTGATTGCCAAAGAATACAACCACAACTTAGATTGCAACATCATTGTTTCGCCTACAAAACGAAACAAAACTTTATACGATTATAACGTGAATATGTTGCGTACCACAACCGAATGTATGAGCGCAATTATTGGCGGAGCGGATGCTATTGCTAATTTGCCTTATGATGCGTTGTACCACAAAGACAACGAATTTGGTGACCGAATTGCCCGAAACCAATTGTTGATTCTCAAAAACGAAAGTTATTTTGATAAAGTTAATAATCCGGCTGACGGTAGTTATTATATCGAAAATCTTACTAATCAATTAGCTGAAAAATCATTGGCTTTATTCAAAGATATAGAGGCAAATGGCGGTTTCCTGAAACAACTTAATGATGGAATCATCAAAAGAAAAATTCAAGAAAGTGCTGATACTGCACAAGCATTATTTGATAACGGTAAAGAAATTTTATTGGGAACAAACAAACATCCCAACAAACAAGATAAAATGAAACACGATTTAGAGCTGTTCCCTTTTGTAAAAGTCAAACCAAGAAAAACATTGATTACACCCATAATCGAAAAACGTCTGGCAGAAAAAATAGAACAAGAGCGACTTGGTCTTGAATAAGATTCAGCAATTTCGACTAATCAAAATTAAAAATTCATCAGCATTCGTGTAATTCGGGACTAAACAAATGAAAAGAAAAGATTTACAACATATAAAATTAGAAAGTACATCGTTGAAAGTGGAGAATGAAAATTCTTTGGCTGATGCATTTCTAACCGCAGAAGGAATCGAACTAAAACCAACATATTCAGAACAAGACATAGAAAATCTTACTCATCTTGATTTTGGCGCTGGTTTTGCACCCAATTTACGCGGACCTTATGCAACAATGTACGTCCGCAGACCTTGGACCGTTCGCCAATATGCAGGATTTTCAACTGCTGAAGAAAGTAATGCTTTTTACAGAAGAAACCTAGCTGCGGGTCAAAAAGGACTTTCCATCGCTTTTGATTTACCTACTCATCGTGGTTATGATTCGGATCATGAACGTGTGGTAGGCGATGTAGGAAAAGCAGGAGTTGCGATTGATTCCGTGGAAGATATGAAAGTATTATTCGACCAAATTCCGCTAGATGAAATGTCCGTTTCTATGACGATGAATGGCGCTGTTTTACCTATTATGGCTTTCTATATTGTCGCCGCCGAAGAACAAGGCGTAAAACCCGAGTTACTTTCCGGAACGATACAAAATGACATTCTGAAAGAATTCATGGTACGTAACACGTATATTTATCCGCCAACGCCTTCGATGAAAATCATTGCAGATATTTTTGAATTTACCAGCAAAAAAATGCCCAAATTCAACTCGATTTCCATTTCAGGATATCACATGCAAGAAGCGGGAGCCACTGCTGACATTGAATTGGCTTACACTTTGGCTGATGGATTAGAATACATTAGAACTGGATTAGCGACCGGAATGAAAATTGATGAGTTTGCTCCACGATTATCCTTTTTCTGGGCGATTGGAATGAACCATTTTATGGAAATTGCCAAAATGCGTGCGGGAAGAATGATATGGGCAAAACTGGTAAAACAATTCGAACCAAAAGACGATAAATCATTAGCCTTGAGAACCCATTGTCAAACTTCGGGTTGGAGTTTAACCGAGCAAGATCCTTTCAATAATGTGGCACGAACCTGTATTGAAGCAGCCGCAGCCGCTTTTGGAGGAACACAATCTTTGCATACCAATGCCTTGGATGAAGCCATTGCCTTACCTACGGATTTCTCGGCAAGAATTGCCAGAAACACACAGCTTTATTTACAAGAAGAAACTAAAATTACCAAAACTGTTGATCCTTGGGCCGGTAGTTATTATGTAGAAAGCTTGACGAATGAGATTGCCGAAAATGCTTGGAAACTTATTGAAGAAGTGGAAGAACTTGGCGGAATGACGAAAGCCATTGAATCTGGAATCCCGAAACTTAGAATCGAGGAAGCGGCCGCAAGAAAACAAGCAAGAATAGACAGCGGACAGGATATTATTGTGGGTGTGAATCAATATAGATTAGAAAAGGAAGATCCGTTACAGATTCTGGATGTGGATAACCAAATGGTTCGCAAGCAACAATTGGAACAATTAGACCGAATCAAAGCGACTCGAGATACAGAAAAAGTCCAAAATTCATTAAAAAAACTAACCCTTTGTGCGCAAACAGGAGAAGGTAATTTATTGGAAATTGCCGTTGAAGCCGCTAGAAACCGAACAACATTAGGAGAAATCAGTGATGCATTAGAAGCGGTTTTTGGAAGATACAAAGCACAAATTAAATCCTTTAGCGGTGTGTATAGTAAAGAAATAAAAGACGACAAGAGTTTTGAAAAAGCAAAACAATTAGCAGACGAATTTGCTAAAAAAGAAGGACGTCGCCCTCGAATAATGATTGCCAAAATGGGACAAGACGGGCACGATCGTGGTGCAAAAGTTGTGGCTACCGGTTATGCCGATGTTGGTTTTGATGTAGACATTGGCCCACTTTTTCAAACACCAGCCGAAGCTGCCAAACAAGCCGTAGAAAACGATGTGCATATTTTAGGGGTTTCTTCTCTAGCGGCCGGACACAAAACTCTTGTGCCGCAAGTAATTGAAGAGCTAAAAAAATACGGTCGAGAAGATATTATGGTGGTTGTAGGCGGAGTAATTCCTGCGCAAGATTATCAATTTTTATTTGATTCTGGTGCTGTTGCCGTGTTTGGGCCAGGAACAAAAATTAGTGAAGCTGCCATTAAAATATTAGAAATTTTAATGGGCAGTTTCGAATAAAAAAGAACACTATAATTTTCAATTCTATCTAAAGCACTAATCAAAAGATTGGTGCTTTTTTTGTTTTTTATTAAAAAGGAAAAACATACTATTCCTATTAAAAAAGAAATGATTTAACTGATTTTATTAACATAAGTTATGGTATAAATTAACGCAAAAAATTGAATTAAAAAGCTAAATTTACATAAGCATATTCATTTTTGTTAAAAATTTAAAATTGTAAATTACTGATATATAGATAATTAAATAACTAAAGAAGGGGAAGTAAAACAGCAAGCCTTAGACTATATTAGTTTATTACAATTACGAAAAATCATTAATTAATTTAAAACTTAAATATTATGAAAGCACTTATTATTATACTTTTTTTAAGCGTTACTATAGCATCATACTCACAAGAAACTCCAAAGGGAAAAATTAAAATCGAAGAATTACCTGGCGTAGTTATTAAAAGAGTTGGCTCCGATTTTTCTGTTTATATTCCTGACAACAATCCTGACCAAAGAGTACGAACTGTAGAAGAAAAATTTATTGCCTTTGATTTAGGTAAAGATGCTGAAGGGTTTGAAGAATACCTTGTAGTAATGGAAGTAAAAAACGGCTCTTTGACCGCAACTTACAATGAAAACGGGAAATTAATACGCGTTGTGGAAGAATTCAAAAATGTAAAACTTCCCGGGGAGGTTATCTATTCTATTTATCGAGCATATCCCGGTTGGTCCATTGTAAATGACAGTTTCCTCTATTCACAGGCAGAAGGAGATATCATCAAAAAACAATATAACATTAAAATCAAAAAAGATAAGGAAACCATGAAATTAGTGGTTCGTCCGAATGGGGAAATTCTTAAAGCGAAATAAATCTGATTTAGAATCAAAAAAAGGCTGTCTAAAGTAATTTCAGACAGCCTTTTATATTTTGTTTAAACTATTAAATCTGTATGTTTTTTACATTTGCATTGCCATCAGCAACAATAAATGAAGTATCATAACCACCAAATAGTTTCATATATGTTCTTATGGAAGTTCCGTAAGCATCTCTAAAATAGCGCTTACCCTTATTTTTAAAATACTTTTTTACTGATCCTGCACCGCCAAGATGAGCCGCAGCTAAAATTCCAGATTCAGTAACGTGTATTCCGTTGAGAATTGTTCCTTCGTATTTTTCTATTTCCTTTTTCAGTTCCCATTTATTTTTAGCCAAAAGTGCGATAAATGCTTTTTCCTGTAATTCAGGACTATTTAAAAAAGTAGAACTATTACGAACTCCAACAGACTTTAAAGTCTCAATACCAAATTGGTATTTCCCTAAATATCCTAAAGAATTGATTTTTCTATATTTACTTTCAGATTCTCTGTATCCGATTGCTTCCTTAAAGCCAACGAAAAAATTTCCAGTAAAAGGGATGTTCAAATTGATGTAATCTTCTTGCTTTTCAGAAGGAAATAAGTAGTGTGTTCCTTCTTCTTCATTGATAAGAAACCAAGGGCTGGTTTCTAAGTTAAACGGTTTAAAACCTGAGCTTAAAAAAACTGTAATTACAGTCAGACTAGTGTAAAAATACCACTTCTTTATCATAAATTGTTTTTCTTCAAAACGCTGTCCCGTTAAGAAATTTCTATGCGCAAAGATACAACAAAAATAATTATACTGATAATCAAGCAGTTAAACTTTTCTAAAAATAGATTAAGTGGTATTTTATATCGTTTAAGTGCACAAATTCAATTGTGGGTGCAGGAATCTTAACGGTATTAAGAACGGAGAAAACGGTCTTCAAAAAATGGGATTTGGTCTTAATTTTTGTCAAATCTACATCCAAACTCAGGTAAAATTGTCTGAATCTTTTTGGATTCGAAGTTAAAACAGGGGGTGCATCTTCTTTATTTCCAGTTATCATACCATCAGCCCCATAACCCAAGGCCAAGTTAAGCCATTTTGGTATTTTTGAGCCTTTAGCGAAAGAATGCAAATTGATCGAGAGCCAATAGGTTTGTCCATTGTAGTCTTTTAGAATCTGTTCTGTAAATGAACTTCCTAAAACTTCAGGTCTGTAACCGGCATATTTTGTAGTATGAAAAGAAAATTTAGGCGTAATACGCTGTTCCTTCCATATTAATTCTTGTGAAACATATAAAGCTGTCCCGGAAGCATTTGCCACAACATCACCTAATGAAGCGCCCCATTCAGAGGAATATCCATCTAAAACCTCAACTGCAGTTAAAAATGCAAAGCCTAAACCCGCTCCATACAGCATTTGATTTTTTTTATTGGCACCACTCCATTGTAGCATTTCGGCACCAAATCGTCCCAAATGATACGACGAAAATACATGACCGGCTTTATCCATTTGGAGCCACTCAGCATTGTCATTTATAAAATGAAAATCAGATTTGGGATACTCGGCGTACCAAGCTTGATTCAAAGCTATTAAAGTTCCCGTAGCCAAAACTGCTTCGGAAATGATAACTGTATTTTGTCTTTTAATATCTAAAGAATCGGATGGTTTGAAGAAACTATCCGCTGTATTTTGAGCAAAACCAGTTTGGAAAATCATCCAAAACAGCAACAAAAAGACAACTTTTTTATTCCGCCCCAAAACTATCTTTTTACGCCTTGGCTGTTGATCCAATCCGAATATTTTTTGGCGTTTTTATTGTGTTCCTCTAATGTAGCGGCAAACTCGTGGTATCCAAAGCGCTCTACACTGGCGCAGAAGTAAATGAAATTATTTTTCTCAGGATCTAAAACAGCTTCTAATGCTGTAATATCAGGCATCGCGATAGGTCCCGGAGGAAGTCCCACATTCATATACGTATTGTACGGATGACTCATTGTCAAATCATTGTAAAAAACCCTTTTGATGACTTGGTCAAAATCATTCGATTTCTTTTTCATCGCAAAAATAACGGTTGGATCTGCTTGCAATGGCATTTGCGCTCTTAAACGATTCAAATACACGCCTGCAATTCTAGGTCTCTCGTCTTTTTTAACGGATTCTTTGTGTACGATTGAAGCCAAAATAGTAGCTTCAATAGGAGTTAATCCTTGTTTTTGTGCTTTGGCAACTCTTTCTTTATTCCAGAAATTACGGTATTCCTTAATCATTTTATCGCGAAACTTTTCAGCAGTGGTATTCCAATAAATCTCATACGTATTAGGAATAAACATTACCAAAACATTCTCTTCGTTAAAACCGTTTTCTTTCAAGAAAATAGAATCTTTAAACGAAGTCAGTAATGATAAACTGTCGGCTTCTATTTGAGAACCTACACGTCCGGCTAAATTCTCCACTCTTTCCTGATTATTGAATGCTAATTTCACAGGTGAATTAAGTCTTAAGGTTTTTACCAATTCATAACTGTTCATTCCTTTTGTGAATAGAAAACGACCCGGAATTACATTATCAGAATAGCCTCTTTTATTTGCCACCATTTCAAAACGGTCCATATTCTCTACATACGGCGCAATTATTTTTTTAACATCTTCGTATTTAGAATCTGTCGGAACATATACATACACTTCTTTATCTGTAAATTTTGTATTGGCAGAAAAAATTTGTTTCAACAGTATTAATCCATAAATCATTAATATTGATATTAAAACAACAGAAGCAATGGTGATAATTTTCTTAATATTCATAGGTGGTATTGTTATTTTTTGGAATCAGAACCGTGTCATTCTTCCTATTTGTTTGATTTTGAAACGATACTGATTCAAAACTAAAAAATTTAAAATTTAGTATTGATTAATTGAAAAATAGCTTCGTCTTTATAAACCCCGTTCACAAAGGTCCAGTCTTTCTTCACGCCTATTATTTCGAATCCAAATTTAGTAAAAAGAGCTTTACTAGCTTCATTTTCGGTTCCTATATTTGCATATAATTGATGTAAATTAAGATTACAAAAAGCATATTCAATTAATAGCCCCAAAGCTTCTGAACCAATATTCTGTTTTCGGTTTTCGTTGTCTTGGATAACGATACCTACTCCTGCCCTGTTATTCTTTGGATCAAAATCAAATAAATCGATTAAACCCAAGGCTGGAAAATCCTGATCTTGACAAATAGCCAATCTCAATTGCTTGGCTTCATAAATATCCTGATGGGCATTTTCTAAATATTGTTTGACTAAAAACCGGCTGTAAGGCGTGTGCGTATTACTAACTTCCCAAATACTCTGGTCGTTTTCTATGGCATACACAAACTCTAAATCATTGGGTTCTAATGCACGAATATAGATATTGTCGCCTTTTAATGTTTTCATTTTTGATTTAGAATTTGTTTAAATCTCAATCGTTCCTTTAAATACAAATTCTGCCGGTCCTTTCAAGAAAACGTCTGTAAAATGTCCTTCTTTTTTATCAAAAGAAACGACTAATTTTCCGCCTTCAACATTCAAATCAATAGAAGAAGCATCCGTTTTTCCTAAAACATTCATTGCAATTGCAACTGCTGTAGCGCCTGTTCCACAAGAAAGGGTTTCGTCCTCTACGCCTCTTTCATACGTTCGTAACGAAAAAGTAGTGTCGTCAATTTGTTTTACAAAATTGATATTACTTCCTGCTTTCCCATACAAATCTCCGTATCGAATGGCTGCTCCGTTTTCCTTTATATTGTAATTTTCTAAATCGTCTACCAGTTGCACATGGTGCGGCGAACCGGTATTTAGAAACACATGATCTGAACTCACTTTTACCTCAGCAACATCTATCATTTGTAGCGAAACCAATCCGTCATCTTCAATAGTCGCGTGGTGCAAACCATCTGTAGCAATAAAAGTAGTGTTGTTTTGGATTACGTTCAGCTTTTTGGCGAAAGCCACTAAACACCTGCCGCCGTTACCACACATAGAACTTTGGTTTCCGTCAGAGTTATAATAGACCATTTTGAAATTAGTTTCAGAGTCATTTTCCAATAAAATAAGACCATCGCCTCCTATTCCAAAACGTCTGTCACATAAGTGCGCGATGAGTTGTGTATTCTCCTTTGGAAAAAACTCCGAACGATTATCAATCATGACAAAATCATTTCCTGTTCCTTGGTATTTATAAAATTCTAGTTGCATTTTAATTGAATTGAGTTATACAAAATTACGAATTATTAATGAAATGTTAATCATTGTTAAAGAGCGTTAAACTGTATTTTGCGAAGCTAATTTAGTTTTATTTTTACGAGTAAATATCTTAAAAAACGAATTTAATTATGAAAAATTTTTCAACACTTTTTTTGGTTTCCCTGTTGAGCGGAGTAGTAACACTAGGTTCATACAAATTATTATTTGACACCAATGGATATTTTTCTAATGATAAAAATTCAGGAGTCACAATGGCATCCGATTCTTACGGAAAGAAAGTAGGATTATCATCGGAAGTACTTGATTTTACTGAAGCTGCAGAAAAAACAATCCATACGGTGGTACACGTAAAAAACGTTTCCCGAAGAACAATTACGAATCCCATTTTAGAATATTTTTATGGGTATAAAGGAGGACAATCCCAGGAGCAAGTGGGAACGGGTTCTGGCGTAATCATTTCTGAGGACGGTTATATCGTAACCAATAATCACGTAATTAAAGGTGCATCAGAAATTGAAATCACCTTAAATAACAAAAAATCGTATCAGGCAAAACTCATTGGAACCGATTCTAAAATGGATATTGCCTTATTGAAAATTGATGCGAATGAGAAATTACCGTACACTGTTTTTGCCAATTCTGATTCGGTGAAGGTGGGCGAATGGGTTTTGGCTGTCGGTAATCCGTATAATTTAACGTCCACGGTAACCGCTGGAATTGTTTCGGCGAAAGCCAGAGATTTAGACACCAGCGGAATCCAGTCTTTCATACAAACTGATGCTGCGGTAAATCCTGGAAACAGCGGTGGAGCCTTAGTGAATACGCGTGGTGAACTGATAGGAATCAACACGATGATTTCCTCCATGACGGGTTCATACGTAGGATATTCGTTTGCGGTTCCTTCGAATATTGCCCGAAAAATCATTGAGGACCTTATGGAATTTGGGAATGTACAACGTGGAATTCTTGGAGTTGAAGGAGGCGAATTGAACAGCATTAGTTCTAAAGAATTAGGCATAACACAAACACAGGGATTCTATATTAATAAAGTAACCAAAAATTCCGGTGCCGAGAAATCAGGACTTGGAAAAGGCGATGTCATCATCAAATTAGACGAACAAAATGTGGCTACTTTTGCTGATCTTTCCGGATACATCAATACGAAAAGACCGAATGATAAAGTTCAGGTTACGTATATCAGAGATGGAAAAACCAGAGTGGTTCCTGTAGTTTTAAGCAAAAATGAGTTTTTCAATGCTGAATTTAAAGGCATCGAATTAGAAAACATTGAGGCTGCTGACAAGAAGAAGTTCAAAATTGATTACGGTGTACGAATCAAATCCATAAACAGCCAAAACCTGAAGCAATACGAAGACGAGTTGATAGGGAATATTATCTTGAGTATTGACAATGTAAAAGCTACCGATGTGGAAACGGTATCCAAACTTTTAAGTAAAAAAGAGGAAAACCAAACTGTACGAATCGAAATGATTAATAAAAACGGAGAAATTATGCGTGTGATTCTTTAACACATCCGAGTTTTGAAAAAACAAAGCCATCTTGAAAAAACAAGGTGGCTTTTTTATTTTATAAATAATTCATAAAATGCGTTACGAAATCGATTGAAATGGGTACTTTTGCGCAAATTTTAAAAAATACAATCACTTATTTTCATTAAATTTTCAACATGGCTACCACAACTTTATACGAAAAAGAAGTTACTTTTCAAGCCGACAGGCGACGTGCAGGAGTAAAACTGATTAAAATCATCAGCGATTTATGGTATGATAAATCCATAGAAATGGTCTTATTCCGAAATCAATTAATTGACAGAAATGTCAGTGACATTATCAACCTGCATGAATATGCTGCCGAATTTGTAGGCAAACCCATTTCAGTATTTGACTCGGTTAAAATTGCAAAAGCTATTTTAGAATTGAATTTACCACCTGCAAAATTAGACATTGGTAAACTGACGTATGAATACGGTTTAGAAGAAGATAAATATCCGGATGCCAAGTATTTTGTAATTGACAAACTTAAAAACGCTAAAGACTCTGAAGAAATTCAGCCGAAAGATGTTGTGCTATATGGTTTTGGACGAATCGGTCGATTATTAGCCCGAGAATTAATGTCTAAAACCGGAAAAGGAAGTCAAATGCGATTGCGCGCTATTGTGACACGTGATAAAAATGACGCCAATTCTCTTGAAAAAAGAGCTTCCTTATTGCGATATGATTCCATTCACGGCGATTTTCAAGGATCAGTAACTGCTGATACTGAAAATAATGCTTTGATTATCAACGGAACAACTGTTCACGTTATTACTGCAAACGGACCTGAAGAGATTGATTACACCCTTTTTGGAATCGACAATGCATTGGTAATTGACAACACAGGCGCTTTTACAACCCACGAAGCATTAAGCCGACATTTGGTTTCCAAAGGTGTGGATAAAGTATTGCTTACCGCTCCCGGAAAAGGAGTTCCAAATATTGTTCATGGCGTAAACCATAACGAATACAATCCTGACGAAATCAACATTTTTTCGGCTGCGTCGTGTACTACCAATGCGATTACACCAATATTAAAAGCTGTTGAAGATACATTAGGAGTTGTAAAAGGACATCTAGAAACCATTCATGCCTACACAAACGACCAAAATCTTGTGGATAATATGCACAAAAAATACCGTCGTGGTAGAGCAGCAGCCTTAAATATGGTAATTACCGAAACGGGTGCCGGAAGTGCTGTTGCAAAAGCATTGCCAAGCCTTGCCGGAAAATTAACCTCAAATGCGATTCGGGTACCGGTTCCTAACGGTTCATTGGTAGTCTTGAATCTTGAAGTATCCAGAGAAACATCGCTGTTAGAAATCAATGCCATCATGAAAAAATATGCGTTGGAAGGCGAACTGGTAGAGCAAATCAAATATTCTTTGAATAACGAATTGGTTTCTTCGGATATCGTGGGAACATCGGCTCCTGCCATTTATGACAGTAACGCCACAATCGTTTCTACCGATGGTAAAAATATCGTGTTATACATTTGGTACGATAACGAATACGGATACAGCCACCAGGTAATCCGATTAGCAAAATACATTGCCAAAGTAAGACGTTTTACGTATTACTAGCCTATAGATTACAGGTTGATGGTTGCAGATTGTAATTTTTAGTTTTTTAGTTTTTAGATTTAGATTGAAGAAAGCAGCAACCCAGCCTGAATTAAATAGAAAATCCGTCGCGTTATCAAAACGAGACGGATTTTTTTTGTTATTCTACCGAATTTAGCCACAGATGACGCGGATTAAACGGATTTTCACTGATTTCCAAAAAATTATATTTAAAAATTCGATTTAACATCCACAAATTAATAATTAATAATTAATAATTCATAACTCATAATTAAAAAAAACTATTCCTTAGCTTTAGTCAAATAATAAACTGGAATACCTATTAGCATAATCAAAACTCCCCAACCACTTGTACTCGTTTTAGTATACAACAAAGCAATACAAATAGCCGTGGCGATAATTAGGTACAATCCTGGCAAAAATGGATATCCAAAAGCTTTATATGGTCTTTCGGCATTTGGCATTTTCTTGCGAAGAATAAATATCCCTAGAATCGTAAGTATGTAAAAAATCAAAACGATGATAACCACAAAATCCAATAAATCCCCATATTTCCCTGTTAGACACAACGCCGAAGCCCAAATACACTGCGCCCAAATAGACCAAGCCGGAACACTGGCATGATTCAATTCAGCCGCTTTCTTGAAGAAAACACCGTCTTGCGCCATTGTATAATACACTCTGGCTCCCGCCATAATCAATCCGTTGTTGCAAGCAAAAGTCGAAATCATAATCATCACAGCGATAATTAATGTTCCCACTGAACCAAAAATACTTTGCGAAGCCACAACAGCCACACGATCAGATTCTGCCGTAGCAATTTCATACAAAGGCACTACTGCTAAGTACATAATATTTGCCAAAATATAAATCACACTCACAATTAAGGTTCCTAAGAACAAACTCAATCCCACATTGCGTTTTGGATTTTTTATTTCACCAGCGATAAAAGTTACCCCTTCCCAGGCCACACTGGAGAACATTGAACCTACTAATGCTGCCGAAATTCCAGATATCAAAGCTGTTCCGCTGATGGGTAACCAAGAACCCGTTTCCACATTTAGTGTTTGTGACGTCCAAGCGTTGGTCCAGTTTGCGTCCCAAACTTCTGCTTTGGCAGCCATAAAACCAAAAATAATCAAACCTGCCAACGATAAAATTTTGATAACCGTCAGAACCGTTTGTAAAATCTTCGAGTTTTTCACCCCGCGACTGTTCACATAACTCAACAAAATAATGGTAAAAATAGAAACAATCTGAGCCGCATTGAGTTTGAAATCCCCAATCTCGTATAAAATATTCTTATCACTTAAAGGCGCGTACAAATAGGCGGCAAATTTAGCAAAAGCCACACCCACGGCAGCAATGGTCCCAGTTTGAATCACGGCAAAAAAGCTCCAACCGTATAAAAAACCCACCAGTTTCCCGTAGGCTTCCTTAATGTACACATATTGACCACCCGCTTTAGGAAACATCGCGCTCAACTCGCCATAACTCACGGCGGCAATCACCGTAATAGCGCCCGTAAGCACCCACATAGCAATCAACCAACCGGCAGAACCCAACTGGCGAACCATATCGGAGCTTACAATAAATATCCCGGAACCTATCATAGAACCCACCACAAGCATGGTTCCGTCGAGTAATCCTAATTCTCTTTTAAAATCGTCTGGTTTTTGGTCTTCCATATTTTTTGGTTTTGGGGTTTTGGTTTTAGTTGGCTAAAGATATACTTTTTTTGGAAATTTCATAAATTGAAGGAGGAAAGTGAGAAATTCAAAATAAAGAGTAAAGAGACAAGAGCAAAGAGTGAGGATTAACTAACCGATCGTTCATTTGGGCGTGACCCTGCAGCAGCTTTGTCGTTCCTCCTCGCTACTTTGGGTCGGGCGGTACGCTGTATCTTTATTTTCTTAAAGAAAGAAAATAAAGGATGCCGCTTCCCTCCCTCACGCAAACCGCAACAACTATCGTATTTATTCCTTTCAAGAAAATTGTAAGAAAAATTTAATATATTTGAGAAAAATAAAAACGAAATAAAGTTTCGCCAAGCCACGCATATTTTGGTGCATATGCGAAGATTTATTTCGCCTATATACAAGTTGTATGCAAGGTTAAAAACCGAAAAAATGAGAAAATATCTTTTAATAATTAGCTTTTTGTTTTTTAAAACTTTTATTTACTCTCAAGATTTTATAAAATCCGATACTTTAAAATCTGAAAGCGAAGTATATAGAACATCTCATATAAGTATGGGAAACTCAGGTTTGACAAAATATTTTAAAATTTTAACTTGCGACTCTTCAGACTTTAAAAAAATTGAACTTGAAATAATCAACTGTTATACTAAACATAAACTTGAATATACCGAATTTTATATTATCTGTATTCCAAATTATATTAAACTTCAATCAAATAAAGAAACAGACATTCTAATGAAATTTATTAATAAAATTGATGCTGAAAGAATGAATTTAAATTTATCTACTGCTTTAATTAAATTAAAATACGATTTTAAAAATAATAAATTTGAATATTATTTAGACGAACCAAAAAAAGATTTAATCGAATTTAAAGACTATAAACTAAATATAAAACCAAATGAAGTTTGTATGTTTTTAAGACGCTAAAAAGCCTGTATAAAACACACGCTACAAGCAATTTGGTTATTTGGCTTAATGGAAAAATTGGTTTGTATTTGGAAGATTTGGCAAATCCGAAGATAAGGCTTAATTTAATCCCAAACCCGCTGTAGTGTCAGAACTTTGGCAGTAATGTTAAAAACCCGAAACGCAATTGAATGAAATTACATGTTTTAAATAAAGTAGTATCTTTATTAATAATATTGCTGAATTTGTATTTTCTGCCTTATACAGTTATCCAGATTTATACAAATGGTGGAGCAATGGGTTTTGGCTTGATGTCCTTATCATTTACGTTATCAATCAATTTATTGTTAATTCCTGCAATCTTAATTTTTAAAAAAAGATTTGAAAATAGTATTTTTATCTTAATACTTAATTCCATAGGATTTATAATTTCATCATTAATTTTTTTCTTACTAATTACAACGCCGAACTTTGAATAGAATAACAAAAAAAAGTCAAAATAATTTCAATAATAGTAGGAAGTATAATTCTATTTTTCATGTGTGTTTATTTATATTTTACAGATTTTGGGAGCAAAGGAATTTTATCAAACGATCCCCTGCTAGCGCGAGCGTACCGCTCGTGATGGGTGTTAATAGATTAATATGATTTTAGTTTGTGCCAGTCATTAGATTTTTTTTTTAAAATATAGTGAGATAATAATTGTGTTCACGAGCGGACGCTCGCTCCAGCAGAGAATCCGAAAAGAATTAAAGTAAAATGAAAGAAAAAACAGTTCGAATTTTTGGATGGATTTCAGTTATATTTTATTCAATAATGGCACTTATAATGTTTCTAATTTTAATTTATGAAAGTCTAGATATTACTGCATTCTTGACTTTAACAATATTTACAGGGATGGCTGTTACCGGCTGGAACGCTAGGAGATTTGGATTGAATGATTTTAAACATAAACTCATCATAAAACTAACAGCTATATTTTCATTGATTTTTGGATGTGTGTTTGCGATTCTATCGCCATTTATTTTTTCCAAGAGTTACGGCATTGGTGACTCATATGAGCCTATTGTCGTTTTGATTGTTATGTTTCTTCCTTCGATAATATCGTCATTAGCAATTCTGATAAAATATAAAGTTCAAATAAATTAAATCCCGACCGCGCTGATATGCAACAATCGTTCGCGCACTTTTGCAAACTGTGCCCATAATTAGCAAATAATCTAAATAACACAAAAACTATGAATACATTAAAATTAGGATGGACAGGTCTTGGCAACATGGGAAATCCAATGGTGATGAACCTGCTCAAAGCGGGTTTTGAAGTATCCGTTTTCAATCGCACCAAAGATAAAGAAGCGCCATTACTGGCTGCAGGAGCAAAATCAGCAAGCAGTTTGCAAGAACTAATGGAAACTTGTGACGTCGTTTTGACCATGTTATCCAATGACGCAGCTGTCAAAGAAGTTTTTGAAGGACCAACGGGTTTATTGTCTAAAACCAATCCTGGCAAAACCATCATCAATATGAGCACGGTTGCTCCAGAAACCTCGCGTTATTTAAACACGATTTGCAACCAACATAACGTACATTTTATAGATGCTCCCGTTTCTGGAAGTGTAAAACCAGCACAAGACGGAACTTTAGTCATTCTCGTGGGCGCATCAACTGAAGACTACGAATTAGCCAAACCGATATTTGACGTTTTGGGTAAAATTGCGATTCACGTAGGCGAACCGGGCGTAGCAAGTTCAGCTAAATTAGCCATCAATTACCTATTGGGATTGAACCTTCAAGGAATAGCTGAAACAGTTTTATTTGCGGAGAAAAACGGCGTGAGCAAAGAAGATATGCTCAACATCATCAATCAAGGCGCTTGTGGCAACGGAATTACGAATATCAAAACGCCTTCCATTCTGAACGATTCTTATCCGGCAGCATTTGCTTTGAAACATCTCGTTAAAGATTTAAGACTGGCCAAAGAAGCCGGGCTCGATTCCCCGTTGATTCATCCTTTGTATGACAGTTATGCCGCAGCAGAACAAGAAGGATTAGGCGATCAAGATGTTATGGCGATTATCAGCAGTTTAAAGAGCAAGTGATATTTGGATATTATTTTGGGAATAAAACCCTTGCCAACAAATAAGTCACCCAAAAACATAAAAAAAGCTAAATCCATAAAGATTTAGCTTTTCTCATTTAATCAAATCAGAAAATGATATTACTTCGTTTTCATTGGTGGCAAGTCAAATGCAGCTGATTCATGCTCAAAACCATTGCGGTGTGAACCATCACAAAAAGGTTTGTTCACTGATAATCCGCAACGGCAAAGACCCAAAGCGGTTCTTCCTTCTAATCCGTATGTTTTTCCTTCACAGTCTGTTATTTCGAAATCGCCTTCTATTTTTATAGATCCATTGCGATTGATTGTTAGTTTTGTTTTGCTCATAATGCTTTTAATTTTTTAGAGTTCAAAGATTGCAAAATATTTTAGGACCTTTCTTCATTGCTGCGCTTTTTTATGATTCCAAATCGTAATTTACATTAATTCTATTTTATGCTATGCTAAAATCAAAAAACAGCTCAAGCCAACAAAAGGAGAGTAATAGTTATTCCTAAAAAAAAGATTCTAAATAATCACTGCTGATTGTTTAGAATCTTTTTCGTTACGCTATTTAATAAAACTTATTGCGGCATTTTTGGTGTTGCAATTCGCCCATTTGGCGAGCTTAATGTTTCTATAAATGCCAAAAGAGCATTGATTTCGGTTCTGTTTAAAGCCAGTTTTTTTAGAATTGGAGATGTTACAGGCAACAAAGAATCACGAGCTGTTCCTAAATACTTGGTTTGAACCGGTGATGGATTACCTAAATTATAAAATTCCACCACATCCAATAAACTTGGGAAATGCCCATGGTGCATCCATGGTTTTGTATTTACAACCTCTCTTAATGTTGGCGTTCTAAATTTTCCAAGATCTTTTTTATCATGTGTAACATTGTAACGACCAAAATCCTCATCTTTTGTCCCAAATAATGTTTGTCCATCATTATGAAATTGATTGTCGCTAAAATAAGGCGTATTGTGACAGTTGATACATTGCGCTTTGGTTCTGAACAAATGCAATCCAGTTACTTGTTGATCCGTATACGCATCTGATTTTCCGCTAACAAACTGGTCAAATTTACTTTTCGGACTTTTTATCGTTCTTTCATAGGTGGCAATCGCATATTGTATTCTTTGCAAAGTAACCTTTTCGTCACCAAAAGCATCTGTAAACAATTTACCGTAGCCATTTACAGCAACGATTTTATCAACAGCAATAGTTAATTTTTCATTCATTTCTAAAGGATCGGCAATAGGAAACTGCGCTTGATCTTCTAAACTGGAGGCACGCCCGTCCCAGAATAATGTTTTGGCATACCCGGAATTCAAAATAGTCATGGAATTTCGTTTTCCATTTTGTCTATTATGACCAAAAGAACGTGTTAAATTATCCGTCCAACCCAATTCTGGATTGTGGCAGGAAGCACATGCAATTTGCCCACTCACTGATAATCGGGGATCAAAGAATAATGTTTTACCTAAAAATGCTTTTTCTTTTGAGTATTTATTATACTCTGGATAAGTCATTTCTGGTAGCGGTCCAATATCTTGAAAAGTAGCTTTATCAACGTTCTTGTCCAAAGCAGGTTTTGGCCACTTCGCTGGATTTCCGCTGGAATACATTTGTCTTAAATCTTTTATGTCTATATATTCATTTTGATCATCTTTTTTGTAAGCAGATAAAAAAATCAACAAGGCGACTGGCAGTATGATGTGTTTTATTTTCATTTGTGACTACTATTACTAA
Organism: Flavobacterium sp. 120; assembly: GCF_003633605.1. NCBI lineage: Bacteria > Pseudomonadati > Bacteroidota > Flavobacteriia > Flavobacteriales > Flavobacteriaceae > Flavobacterium > Flavobacterium sp. 120. The sequence continues at coordinate 2,675,210 of NZ_RBKZ01000001.1, forward strand.
TTTTATAAACTAATTTCTTTGAGACAACTCTCGCTTATTGGAGTCGGTTTTGGATACACTCTGTTATTAAAAATTCTGTATTGTGAGGAAACTGTTCCGCCAAACAGAGCTGTATTTGTTGCTTTTAATTCGAATGAAATTTCAAATAAACCGGCACTAATTTCTCTATATGTTCCGCCGCCGGAAATACCAATGCTGTAACTTTTACCATTCGTTCCCGCAATAGTAATGTACTGTGGAATCACTAAAACAGCACCTTTTGTTTTACTATTTCCATTTTCAGGGAAAAATTCAAGCGCAGAAGTAATATTAAATCCAGGAGAATTTGCAGCCGAAATACTTTCATTAGAAAACCATCGTTTCAAACCGAAAGAATTTGTTGTATTAGTCCCCGTAGTAACATTAAACCCAATTTTGAAAGCATGATGGTACACATCATCTGTTGTGCTTGGAGTTCCTTTATCACTGTATAAAATGGCGTTTTCTGAACCAGCAGGAACAACCACAGGAAATGTAAATGCATTAAAAGTCTGCCACGCACACACGCCGCTTCTATCAAACCAATTCTCTCCATAAGTCAGGTAAAAAGGATTGGATAAATCATAGAAATTTGCTGCTGTATTTGCCGCCGTATCTCGGATTGATTTAATAGGTTTCACGATTTGAAGAACCGTATTTCCTGTTGTCTTGTACGTATCTGAATTGACTAATGCAATATTAGTTTGATAAAAAACATCATCATTTTTTATATTTTCCAAAAGTTTCAAACGATAGGTTACGCTGTTTCTATTGTCACCAAAATCATCGTGCGTCAATGTATAATTAAATCCATTCAAAAACTCAAACATCTTATTATCATTAATCTCTGAAGGTATAAAACCGTTAGGAAAATCGACTTTAAATACGATTTCTTCACCTATTTCGCCTTTTATTTCAAACCTGTTTATCGGAAAAGTGTAGGTTGTTTTTACCTCATCAAGATTTACTTCGAAACTATTATTAGGAGCTACAGTATTCAGATTTCCTATAGTAATAGCGGGATCTGAGCTTTCTTCAAGTTTTAAAGTAATCTTTTGCTTCGTGCTCCATCTTTTGTCGAAAGACAAATATATAGTATCCGTAAGTTGATTACCCATAAATGAGATTTGGTCCAATGGTTTAACGCTGAAACTATTGCTATCTCCTGTTCCTGTTATGCTATAGGTCACAAAAACAGGTTTTTTCAAGGTGGAAGACGATAAAGTTACCGGTATTTTTAATGGTTTCACTGATTTGTTCGTGTAACTGGCCACCGGAACTAAAGCGCTGTTCAATGTGGGATATTCTAAAGGCATATTGTTACTGTTCACCAATACATTGAACCGTACAAATGGATCAACATTGTCTGAATTTAATTTATAGTCATCCTTTGAGCAAGCAGTAAACAGGCTTAGGATTAAAACTGCTATCGATATAATTTTAATAGGATTCATTTTGCTGTAAGTTTGAATTAAGATTAATATTCTTTCTTGGAATTGGCAATACAAATTTTGGAGATGGATAATCCAAAGTACAGTTTAGCGACAAACATCCGTCATTTCTTGAAACCCCTTTATTTCTTCTGGCCAAATCAAAAAAGAAATGTCCTTCAAAACAAAGTTCTTTTCTACGCTCGGTTAGCAACACTTGTTCTAAATTATCCGTGGTTGTCAATAAAGTCGCTTTTGCTCTGCCTCTGATGGTATTGATATCCGCTTTTGTTGTTTCTAAATCTCCAAGTTCTAAAGCTGCTTCGGCACGAATTAAATAGAGTTCACTTAATCTGAATGCCAAATATCCCGGATTATCCTGAAACTTTTTGGTAAAATAATAATTGACATTAATAAATACTCCATTAATCAATGTAGGAAGTGCTTTTTCTAAAAACAATTGCTTTCTAATATCAGTAGATTCATAAAGTCCTAATAAATCTTGAGAAGCCACGTATTTATTATAATTAGTATTTGAAAAATACCCGAAAAAACTTGATAAAGAGCCTCCAACCTCACCGCCACTATCTCTAGGAATAGTAAACTCCAATAAATTTTCTGAAATGGGAAGATCTGTCTGTTCCCATTGTGAGATATAATTTTCAGTTACCACTAACGAAACCCCGGAATTTAAAATAACATCATTGGCGGTGGTAAATGCATTTTGCCAATCGTTCTTAGACAGATACACTCTTGCCAATAATGCCTTTGTATTTTTACTGTTAAAATACGAATACGATGGCCCAGTTAAAAGTGAATTATCCGAAAAATTATCTAAAGCCGCTTTTATATCCTCAATAATAAAAGAATATGTATTCGTTAAAGTTTCTCTTTTAGGATAGGTTATTCCATCGGTTAAAGTCGTTTTATTGTACACAATTCCTAATTGAGTATCTGGCGAAGTACTTCCTACAGCCTGACTGTACACTAAAGTCAATAAATAATGAGAATAGGCTCTTATTGCAAAAGCCTCGGCTTTAATTTGATTTTTTTCAATGTCAGTTGCATCCGATAAAGCATCAACATATTCTAAAATTAAATTGGTTTGATTAATTACATCATAACTTTCGTCATAAAAAGTGGTGAAATCACTATCGAGTGCCTGATCTTGGAACGAATATACATTTTCAAGATTTATTGGCACCGTAATCTGACCTCTGCTACTTCCAGATACAGTAGGAGAAAATTTAAGATTCCCACCTTGCAAATCTGCATAAACGGCAAAGCGCTCGCCTCTTACATTAGCTTCAAGTGATTGATAAATGCCATTTAATGCGTTTAAAACTCCTTTTTTAGTGGCTAATTGTTCCGTAATTGACGTTTGGGAACCTGGCTCCTGTTCTAAAAAATCACTGCAACTTTGCAATGAAAAAAGAACAACTAAAATCATTAATAATCTGTGGTTATATGTTATTTTACAGTAATTCATCGTATCAAAATTTAGTATTAAACCCTAAAGAAATTGTTCTTGCTTGTGGATAGGTAAAGTTAAATTCACGTATTCCATTCATACCAGACGGACTTTTGTCTTTGTACCAATACATCGCATTCGAAACATCAACAAAAACAGATAATGCGTCTAAAAAGGTCTTTTTAATAGGAACATTGTAGCTTAAATTAATATTACTGATTTTTAAATAAGTAGCGTCGTATAAAAATTTACTTAAATTAGGAATGAGGGTTGTATTGCTGATTACCAAAGGCTGTGAAACTACATCTCCTTGATTTCTCCAATAATCATAGGCATTGACAGAAAGGTTTCTATTAGAGGTAATGTTATATTTTGAGATAAGACTGTTATCTACTAAATAATCTCCACCCAATTGAAACGCGCCTCTTATGGATAAAACAATATTGTTTTTAATTGTAAAACTATTATTAAAACCTCCATAAGCTTTAGGTTGATTATCGCCAATAGGAACCCAATCAGCAGCATCAAATAAACTGCTATAGGTTGCAGCATCATAAACCTGCCCGTCTTTTTCTAAAAGATCTCTACCAGTTGCAGGATCAACACCTACCCACTTTATCCCCCAAATTGTTGATGTACTATACCCAACTTTTTGAGCAAGAGCGATCTCTGCAGTAGAAAATTCACTTCCTAAACCAACAAGCTCCGTAACTTTATTTTTTACCGTCGAAATATTAAAAGATGTCGTCCATTTAAAACTATCGCTTTGCAACCACTTAATTCGGGTTGTAAATTCCAATCCTTTATTATACATACTGGCAGCATTTAATTGGATGGAACTATAACCTGTTTCTGTTGGGATATCTCTAGTTGTTATTAAATTTTTTAAATCATCGTAAAAATATTCTAAAGACAATTCTACCCTACCCAAAAAATTAAAATCGACACCTGCGTTAAATTTTGTGTTTTTCTCCCAACTCAGATTCCCGTTTGGTGCTTCAGAGGGATAAGAACCTTGCGCTCCATTATATCCGTTTTGACTCAAGATATAAAGCCCTTTTGAGCGGTACGATCCTATTCTTGAATTGCCTGTAGTTCCATAACTGATTTTAAATTTTAGGAGGTCAATTATACTATTCGATTTCATAAAATCCTCATTACTGGTAATCCAACTCAACCCAGCTCCGCCATTTAAAGCAACATTAGTATCATCTCCAAATACCGAACTTTCATCACGCCTAAAATTCCCTAAAAAGTAATATCTCTTTTTATAATTGTAGTTAAACTGTGAAAAAAAAGACACTCGTGAGCTGTAACTAATATCGTCTCCAAAGGTCTGATTTCCGGATGATTCGTCTACTGTAGTCAACGGGTCATCATCTTGTATTGCATCGTTGATACTATTAATGCCATTTGGATTCACAAAACCTCTACCCGATGAATAATTAAAATTAGCTTTATCATTAGACAACTCAAAACCAAGAATTCCATCAATATTATGATCCAAATTGAACGTTTTATTGAATAAAGCTTGTCCTTGCCAGTTCCACTTAGTCGAATTTCTCTCGTTCAAAAGACGTCTTCCCCAGTTTGGGTATTGAATTCCTTCTAAAGTAAATGAGCCGTTGTATTGACCACTTTCATTGGCTCCTGAGAAATATCTGTCTTGCGTTTTGTCTTTATAATCTATCCCAAAAAGTGTCGAAAAACTTAAAAATTTGTTGAATTCATAAGAAGCATTTAAACTTCCCAAAAGACCATAACTGTCCGTTATATTTTTATTTTGCTCAATAGCTGCCAAAGGATTCCCTAAACCCGACACACCTACATTAGCATACGAACCATCCGCATTATATGGAGAAATAGTAGGAACAAAAGCATAACTGTAATAAATATTTGGTGCGTTTTTTTGAATGTAACTAGGATTCAAAGACAGGCTGACATCAAATTTATCTACGCGGTAACCCAGATTTATACCAGCGTTTAATTGTTGTGTTTTATTTCCTTTTTGTGGTTCGTCGATTGTAAGGTAACTCAAACTGCTACGATAGGACAACTTAGAATTGGCTCCAGAAACATTAAAATTATATTTATTGTAAATTCCCGCAACGTTCAGCAAATCAAACCAATCCGTATTTATACCATTATAAGCAACAGGTGTGTAATTTGTTTGACTGTTTTTTAAGTATTCATTTCTGAAGTCATTGTATTGAGATCCACTTAAATATTTAATTTGATTAATAGCTGAGGAAATCCCAAGCTGATTAGAAAAACCAAATTTTGCTTTTCCCTTTTTACCTTTTTTAGTAGTAATAAGAATTACACCATTAGCACCATCAGCACCATAAATACTTACTGCAGCTGCATCTTTTAGCACCGTAAAACTTTCGATATTTTCCGGTGATATTTGAGCGAGAGGATTGGATAGATTTTCAGAAAAAGTACCGTTAGCATCAAAAAACTGACTATCAATACCTACTTCTTCACTCATTATCACACCATCAACAATGATTAAAGGCTGTGTAGAAGTCCCTAAATTAGAATTAGTTAAAGAACTTAAGCTTCCTTGACCCCGTATATTAATTTTAACCGGACCACCAATCCCCGAAGTATTTTCTATTAACACCCCAGCAATTTGTCCTCCTACTATTTTATCAATACTTTCGGAAGCTTGTTCTACTGCTAAATCTTTGGCGTTCAAAGTAGAAATACTTCCTACTATTTCCTCTTTTAGTTTTTTTGTACCGTAGGATGAAGTAATAACCACTTGATCCAACTCATCTGTAAACTGTTCCATATTAAAAACAAAATCAAATGAATTTCCCACCCGGAAACTTTGTAGTTTCATCCCAAGATAGGATACTTCTAAAACAGTATTTGCTATGTCATCTCCTTTTAATAAATAGACAAATTTTCCGTTGCTGTCACTTATAGCTCCAGTCGAGGTGCCTTTTACCAAAATGGTTGCACCAGGAATGGGTAGTTTTTCTTTGTCATCTAAAACAACACCTTTTATAAAACGCTCTTTTTCTTCTAAAGGTTCATTACTCGTAATTTCGAGTAATAATATTTGCTCTTTTTGTATAAAAAAAGAGATTTTCTTGTCTTTGAAAAGTTTTTTCAAAGCGTCTTCAAGCTTGACATTTTTTACTGCAACAGTTACTTTTTGATTCACATCAATTTTATTAACATTGTAAATAATCCGAAAATTAGTTTGCTGTTCTATGAATTTTATAACTTGACTTAGTGGTTGTTCTTTAAAATTTAAAGTAATGGTCTTATCTTTTGTTTGGGAAAAAGCATTCATACTCATTAAGACTATCCCACAAGTCATTAAGAGCTTTTGCAAATAGGGGTGTAATGTAAACGTCATGTAATTCAAATTTTGGTTAGTTAGTTGTTAGTTAGTTGTTGTTTAATTGGTTATTCTTATACTGCCTTCTTTTTTGGTATATTTAAATGGAGTATCCAGCTTTAACAAGTCTAGAATATCTTCTACTTTAGATTCTTTAATCTTAATTGTTCCTGTAAATTTTTGTGCGACTAGATTGCTGTTTGTGTTTACAATAGTAACATCAAAAGCACGCTCCATTCTTTTACAGATGGAACCAAAAGATGCCTCTTTAAAAACAAGTTCTCCTTGAACCCAAGCCGTAAATAAATCAACATCTACCGTTTCTATGGCAAACTTTTTTGAAGATTCATCCCATGTTCCTATGTGGTTCGGAGATAAAATTTTACTGTTTTTCTGGTTAGCATTCTCTGATAATAGCACGCTGCCTTCTACTAAAACAGTATGTATTTGCTTATCATCAGGATAAGCTGTCAGATTAAACTTTGTCCCAAGAACTTCAATACTGACTTGGTTTGACTCCACTATGAATGGGTGTAATTTATCTTTGGCTACATCAAAAAAAGCTTCTCCGGTTAAATAAACTTTTCTATTATTATTTATACCAAATTGTTGCGGATACTTAAATGTTGTTCCGGCATTCAAATGAACCATAGTACCATCTGAAAGTGTTACTTTGAATGTTTTACCATAAGGAACTTTAAGCGTATTATAAACCACTTCATTATTCGCTACATGACCATGATAAATAATTTCATCGTGACTTTGCTCTGCAATTGGTTTTCCTTTGTCATCTACTACTTTTTTATGTTGGTCTTTAGTAATATATTCTACTGCTCCATTGCTTAATTCCAAAACAATCTCTTTTGAAGTATTTCCTAAAGGGTTATTCAGCTCTGTTGCGGTTCTTCCTAAACCAATAAACACGAGCACAATTGCTGCATATCGCAAAATTGTGTACAGTTTATTTGTGCCAGTCTTTTGCTTTTTCTTGTAAAAATCTTTTATAGCTAATGATGGGTTTTCATTAGACATTGCTGTAAACGCCCATGCCTTTTTTAAAGCAATAAATTGTTTTTTATTCTCTTCAGAAGTTTCAATCCATCTAAAAACAATAAGAACCTCTTCTTCAGAAGTTTCATTGTCTAAATATTTATAAATCAAGTCAGAAATCATATTAATATTTTTAGTTTGAACAAACGCTTTTTACGAGTAACTTTTAGAAACTGTGACAACTATTCATTTATAGAATAAACGGAACAAATGATTTTGTAATCATTATTATATATTCAGAGGTAAAGCTTGAAGCTAATTTTCTTGTAAATAAAAAAACATTTCGTAAGCCATATTCCTATCGTCTAAGTAAGTACACTTAACAATTGAAATACCCTATGTTAAAATTTAATTATTTTTTAACTATTTAGTAAAGTGATAATGATAAAGGAAGGCAAATAGTCTGACAATTGTTCTTTTAAAATCTTTAAAGCCTTTGTTATATGGGCTTCAACCGCTTTTTGGCTCACACCCATTTCAGCAGCGATTTCTTCATTTTTTTTATTCTCAAAACGTTTTTTTAAGTAAACTTGTTTTGTTTTTTCAGGAAGTTCAGCAATTACTTTATTTATCAAAACTTCTAATTCGGTTAATTCTAGGGAATCAAAATGTATTGAATTCAAGATTTGAGTATCTAATTCTCTCTCTTTTTGATTCAATAATTCATTTTTAAATTTGTCTTTTACTTTATTATGCCTTAAAAGATTTAAGCATATTGATTTTGCATACGTATAGAGAAAAGGTAGAATACCATTTGCAGTTTCAATTTTGTCCTTGTTGATCCATAATTTCAAAAAGACCTCTTGAGTAACATTTTTAGCTTCATCCTTATCGTATAAAAATTGAATGCTGAAGCCCAAAACACGATTATAATATTTATTGAAAAAAAAATTAAACGCAAAGTCATCTCCCTCTTTAAAGGCTCTGAATTGGTCTAATTCATTATGTTTTATTTCTTTCATTAAATAAAATAACACGCTGTTTTGTAAAAAAGCTAAATTAGAAAAATAATTCAACTAATTTATAGTTAACTATTATTTTGAATCTACTGGGAAAACAATTTGAATTCAGTCCAACTGAAAAGCAGATAGTTTCAGAAAAGAGGATGCAAAAAATTCACTCTTATAAATAAACAAAACAGCATCGTGTCTTTTATCTTTTTGATTTTATAACGCCTCAAAAAAACGTCCATATCAAGCCATCCTTAAGATTAAAGTAATCTTGATAAGCTACAAATATTATTAGCTTCTATATTGTATATTTGTCCGTTAGGTAATCCGTTTTAGGTGGTGTTAATTATTTTATATTCTGTAAAAGAATAAAAACACCTTTTCAATTTTATATTTAAAAATAATTTCAATACCATATAATATTTTAAAAGCATGAGTATCTTAAAAAAAGTAAATGTATTCCGAAGGATTTTAACTCGAAGCCTTACTAAAAATATCGGCAGTTCCCAGAAGAATCAACATATAGATTTGACTCAAAAAATTGAAATCAAAAGAGTATTAATTTCCAGACCCAATCATAGATTAGGAAACCTATTGCTAATTACACCTCTGGTACAAGACGTAATAGCCACTTTCCCAGAATGTAAAATTGATTTATTTGTAAAAGGAGGGCTTGCGCCAATTGTTTTTCAAAACTACGAAAACATCAATTATATTATTGAACTTCCAAAAAAGCCCTTTAAAAACCTAATCGCTTATTTTCAAGTTTGGATAAAAATCAAAAGGCAACGCTATGACATAGTTATAAATGTTGATAAAGGTTCTTCATCTGGACGATTATCGGCTCAGTTTGCAGATGCGAAATATAAGTTTTTTGGCGAAGTTGATGAAAACATTGCATTAAAACATAAAGATTACGAGCACATTGCCAAGTATCCGGTGTATGAATTTAGAAGTTTTTTAACCAAATTAGGATTTCAAGAAAAGGAAAATCCAGTTCCATCATTAGACCTTAAATTAAGTCATGCCGAACTTGCCGAAGGCAAAAAAACAATAGACAAAATAGTTCCTAATGACAAAAAAACTATTGCTATTTTCACCTATGCAACAGATGACAAATGCTATTCAGAAACTTGGTGGGAAGATTTCTATCAGCAATTAAAAACAAAGTTTGAAGATTACAATATTATAGAAATTTTACCGGTAGAAAATATTTCACAAATAGGATTTAAAGCACCTACTTTTTATAGCAAAGACATTCGGGAAATTGGTTCAGTAATTGCAAATACAGAAATTTTCATTGGTGCCGACAGTGGAATTATGCATTTGGCCAGCGCTTCACTAACACCTACTGTGGGTTTATTTTCTCGTCTTAATCAAAACAAATATGCCCCTTACAACAATAACAGTGTGGCCATAAACACCAATACCAGCACAACCGAGGAATCGATCAAAGTAATCAATAACATTCTTCTTGGTAAGAATTAATTAAAAGTATAAAGCAAATTATCCATGAAAAAAATAGCTGTATTCCTAATTGTATTTGTAATCACTGGAACACTTTGCGCCCAGAATACCAACACCTATGCTTTGAAGTTGGACCACATGGCACTTTCAGTAAAAGACTTGGATCGCTCCGTTGATTTCTATACTAATGTTTTGAAACTTTCAGAAATTACCAATCTTACACGAAAAGAAGGCATTCGTTGGGTTTCATTGGGTGATGGTAAAGAATTACACTTAGTTTCCACCATTAAAGGACCTGTTACGATAAACAAAGCAGTACATCTTGCGTTTAAATCAGCTAATTTTGACGCATTGATTCAAGCACTTAAAGCTTTAAAAATTACATATTCTGACTGGCCGGGGAAACTTGACACGATCACCGTTAGAGCAGACGGAATCAAACAAATATACATACAGGATCCAGATGGCTATTGGATTGAAATAAATAGTGCCGAGCAACACTAAACTGTAAAACTAAAAAAACGAAACTCCTCAGTTGCCTGAGGAGTTTCGTTTTTTATTCGTTATATTTTTTTGAAATTCACCAATTAGAATTACTGTAAAACTCTATTTATTTGGGAGAAATTTTTCTCATAATATTTTTCTTTGGTTGAGGAAATAATAACTCCATTACTCACTGAAGAGTGAATGAATTTTATTTCTCCTTCACAAACTTCTACCACCATACCTACATGATTAATTTGGCTTCTACCATTTGTTTTAAAGAAAATTAAATCTCCTTTTTGAGCTTCTTCAGTATTTATTTTAGTACCAATACCGGATTGTTCTCTTGATGTTCTTGGCAACTTTATATCGAATGCACCAAAAGTAGTACACATTAAACCGGAACAGTCAAATCCTGCTTTTGAAGTTCCTCCAGAACGGTATCTTGTTCCTATGTTTTCTGAAGCGCGTTCTATCAATTGATCCAGAAAATCATGACTAAAAGTAGGCTTTAACGTATTGTTAAAATCAATTGTAGTATTTTCAATTGTAGTTGCATTATTGCTATCGATGCTAACAACAGCATTATTTTCTACTGGTGCATTATTTGTACGAATGTTCAATTTAGCCCCTACACGAAGCCCGTTTTTAACTTCTGGATTTTGTTTTTCTAATTCCTGAACCGAAATTCCGTATTGTTTAGCAATACCATATTTAGTTTCTTTTGGCAACACTTCGCGAACAATATTATCTGAGATTGCGCTTGGCGATTCATTAGGTTGAGAAACAGCTATAACTTCTGATTTTGGCAAATCTATTTTTGGCTGAGAAACTACTGGCTCTTCTGTTTTAGGTGTAATTGTAACGGGCTCTGCAATAACTACAGCTTCAGCAGTTGGTAATTCTTTGTTTGGCTGTGGCGCAACTGCTACTTCAGTCACTGGTATTCCATTTCCTGGAATCGTTATTTTTTGACCCACTCTAAGTGCTTTAGTACCTAAAGTTGGATTGGCTTTGTCTAATTCTTTAACCGTAATTCCGTATTTTCTTGCGATAGAATATTTTGATTCTTTTGGTAGGACTTCTATCGTGGTTTGTTCCGTAGTGGATTTTTCAGTTTCGATTACTTGGGGAGTAACTACTAATTCCGGTTTTTGAGAAACCTTTTTGGCTTGAGGAGCAACAGCTACTTCCGTTGAAGATGCGTTTGCAGGAATTATAATTTTTTGACCTATTTTTAATCCTGTAGATTCTAACGTTGGATTAAGTTCATTTAATTCTTTTAGGGAGATTCCGTATTGTTTTGCAATTCCGTAAAGCGTTTCTTTGGCAAGTACTTCATGTTCTTTTGCGGAGTAATTTGCTGCAACCTTAGATTTAGTATTTGTCTTTTTTGTAGCTGCTACAGGAATTAATAAAATGGAATTGAGTTTTAATAGATTTTTTGCATTTGGATTTAATTTGAAAATAGCGCTTTGTTTAACATCATATTTCTCAGCAATACTAGAAATTGTTTCTCCTTTTACGATGGTGTGCTTCGTGATATTTTCCTGAGAAAAAAGAACGATACTATTCAATAAAAACAATGTTACAATTAATCTTAAACTCATATTCATTTATTTCAAATTACTTACCCCATTTTTATTCTACACAGCGATTTCGGGATATAATTATTAAATCTCGCTATGGTTTGCTTTTTTACTTTTTTATTTAAAAAATTGTAAAAATAATCCTTATCTCTTTTATAAAAAGAGGTTCAGAATGTGTTCATTTTAAATTCTAGTTGATTTTTTATTTCAATTGCAAAAGCAGGTGAAATAGTAACGCCGTACAATCCTATTGTATTGTTGGGCTGAAAATAAAAATTCTAAAGAAGGTTGATTTAAAAAAACTATCAAAAAAGCTCCTTTGAATAATTAATTTTTCAAAAAAGCTAATATAAGAGATTTAATCAAAAAACACAGCCTTTTTTTTAATTTTAACGTTCAAAAAATAAAATTTCGACTTGTTTTTTGAATTTTGCCCGTATTTTCGGCTTATAGCCCTTTTCTTTTTTAAAATAAAATTTTGTTTCAAATCAATAAATAGGGATTGAAATTCTGGTTCATGACTTGTAGCCCTGATGAAAGTGAAAAGCCTTTTGAAGCGGAATTGCCTATTTTTCCTGAGAAAAAAGAGCGACTAAAAGAAGCTCCTTTTTTATCTTGGAAAAAAGCAATTGCGCAAAAAAGCTTGAAACGGTCAGCGGGAAATAGCTCAAAAAAAACCACCTCATTTTATTTGAAGTGGCGCTGTTAATTCTCTCGTTTGGTTTATACTACATGAATATCACTCCACTTTTCAGCAAGTTTAGAGAGGTTAGCTCGCATTAAATCATCAGGAGTCATCGCTATTCTAAATTCGCAATTGGCTTCAAAATTTAAAAACCAAGGTTCAGCAATAGATGGAATTGCAGACGCATCAGGAACTTCAACTACCATAATAGCGCCTCGATGACCGTCTTGTTCAGAAAAATAAATACTCTCTGGTTTGATATCATTAATCACTCGACTAATGATTTCGCCAGCTGTTCCATTTCTAGTCATTGAGTTGAAAGGCTCAATAGGAAAGATAACATTGACTAACATTCTCATAGCAATAAGATTTAAGATTAATAGTAACTAAAGATACAAAATAACACAATCCGTATCTCTAATAAAATACTCATTATCAATACTTTAACTTAAATTAACATGCCGTTAAAAAACGAATATTGTTCTTCTAAAAAAACCCATAAAACAAAAAAACTCCCAAGTTTCCTTGAGAGTTTTGAATATAAATATTTTAATTTACTTATGCGTTACTGGCAGCAGCAATTAAGTTTAATGCTGAACCAGCTACAAACCAGCCAATTTGCCCTTCGTTATAGGTATGGTTTGCCAAGATAATATCTTTGGTTCCATCTGCATGAACGAATTCTAGAGTTAATGGCTTTCCTGGAGCAAAATCTACCAAATCGATGAAGTTGATTGTATCATCTTCCTGGATTTTATCGTAATCTGCTTCGTTAGCAAATGTCAATCCTAAAAGTCCTTGTTTTTTAAGGTTTGTTTCGTGGATACGAGCAAATGATTTTACTAATACTGCTTGAACCCCTAAGAAACGAGGCTCCATAGCTGCATGCTCACGAGAAGATCCTTCTCCATAATTGTGATCTCCCACAACAATAGATGGAACTCCAGCTGCTTTATATGCACGTGCTACGGCAGGAACGGCATCATAGGTACCCGTTAATTGATTTTTAACCGAATTGGTTTTTTCTGTAAAAGCATTAACTGCTCCAATCAACATATTATTAGAAATGTTATCTAAGTGACCGCGGAAACGCAACCATGGACCAGCCATAGAGATGTGATCTGTAGTACATTTTCCGAAAGCCTTAATCAATAATTTAGCTCCAGTAATATTTTTACCATCCCAAGGTTGGAATGGTGCCAATAATTGCAAACGGTCTGAAGTTTCGCTAACTAGGATTTGAACACCTGATCCATCAGCTGCTGGTGCTTGAAAACCTGCATCTTCTACTGCGAAACCTTTTTTAGGCAATTCATCACCATAAGGAGCGGTTAGTTTTACTTCTTCCCCGTTATCGTTGATTAAAGTATCAGTAATAGGATTGAAATCCAAACGCCCTGAAATTGCTAATGCAGCAACCATTTCTGGAGACGTTACAAAAGCGTGTGTGTTTGGGTTACCGTCGGCACGTTTAGAGAAGTTACGGTTGAAAGAGTGCACGATTGTATTTTTCTCTCCTTTATCAGCGCCAGCTCTATCCCATTGTCCAATACATGGTCCACAAGCATTAGTAAAGACTTTGGTTCCCATTTTTTCGAAAGTAGCGATAATTCCATCTCTTTCGATTGTATATCTAATTTGCTCCGAACCTGGGTTGATACCAAATTCAGCCTTTGGGCTGATTCCTAATTCAACTGCCTGATTTACGATAGATGCAGCGCGAGCCATATCTTCGTAAGAAGAGTTAGTACAAGAACCGATTAATCCCCATTCTACTTTAATTGGCCATCCGTTTGCAGCAGCTTCAGCTTTCATCTGAGAAACTGGCGTACCGCGATCCGGAGTAAAAGGACCATTTATGTGTGGTTCTAATTCAGAAAGATTAATTTCGATTACTTGGTCAAAATATGTTTCTGGGTTTGCATACACTTCTGGATCAGCAGTTAAATAAGACGCTACCTTATCAGCAGCATCTACTACATCTTGACGACCTGTTGCAGAAAGGTATCTTCTCATGGACTCGTCATAACCAAATGTAGATGTGGTAGCACCAATTTCGGCACCCATATTACAAATAGTTCCTTTTCCAGTACATGACATTGAAGTAGCGCCTTCTCCAAAATATTCAACGATAGCTCCTGTTCCACCTTTTACAGTAAGAATATCAGCTACTTTAAGGATAACATCTTTTGGTGCAGTCCAACCGGAAAGTTTTCCAGTTAATTTTACACCTATTAATTTTGGAAATTTTAATTCCCATGACATTCCTGACATTACATCTACAGCATCAGCTCCACCAACACCAATAGCTAACATTCCTAATCCACCTGCATTTACAGTATGCGAATCAGTACCAATCATCAAACCTCCTGGGAAGGCATAATTCTCCAAAACGATTTGGTGAATAATTCCCGAACCTGGTTTCCAAAAACCAATTCCGTATTTATCAGACACTGAAGAAAGGAAGTCAAAAACTTCTTTAGATTGTGTATTTGCTGCAGCTAAATCAAATTCAGCTCCATTTTTAGCCAAAATCAAGTGATCACAATGCACCGTTGTAGGAACTGCAACTTTCTTTTTACCAGCGTGCATAAATTGCAACAATGCCATTTGAGCCGTTGCATCTTGACAAGCAACTCTATCCGGGGCAAAATCCACATAATCAACACCTCTTCCAAAAGCAGTTGATGGCATTCCATCCCAAAGGTGATTGTACAAAATTTTCTCTGTTAAAGTAAGCGGACGGCCAACTATTTCGCGTGCCTTATCAACACGAGTTGTCATGTTGTCGTACACTTTTTTAATCATTTCAATATCAAAAGCCATAATATATAGGTGTTTTTTGTTATTCTATTTCTTCACCACAAGATACAAAAAAATAGAGTATAAAAAAAAGCCTGAGTCTAATGACTCAGGCTTTTAAATTATAATTAACTAATTATGTGAATTATTTAACTAATAACTTATGAGAAGGTGCAAACTTGGTTAGATTAATACCTTCTACCGCCGTTTTATATTCTTCTATTGTTGGAGTTCTACCAAGGATTGTTGACAAAACTACAACTGGTGTAGAAGAAAGTAAAGACTCTCCTTTTTTACCTTCAGTATCTTCTACAACTCTTCCTTGGAAAAGACGTGTAGATGTTGCCATAACGGTATCTCCTTTTGCCGCCTTTTCCTGGTTACCCATACAAAGGTTACAACCCGGACGTTCTAGATATAACATATTTTCATATGAAGTACGTGCTGCAGCTTTAGGAACATTATCGTCAAATTCGAAACCAGAATATTTTTGTAAAATTTCCCAGTCACCTTCTGCTTTTAACTCATCAACAATATTATAAGTAGGCGGAGCTACAACTAGTGGCGCTTTGAATTCTACTTTACCTTCTTGCTCATCAATGTTCTTAAGCATATGAGCTAGAATTTTCATATCACCCTTATGAACCATACAAGATCCAATAAATCCAAGATCTACTTTTTTAACCCCTCCATAGAAAGATAATGGTCTAATAGTATCGTGTGTGTATCTTTTAGAAACATCAGCATTATTCACATCAGGATCCGCAATCATTGGCTCAGCAATTACATCAAGATCTACGACAACTTCAGCGTAATACTTAGCGTTTGCATCCGGTCTTAGCGCTGGTTTTTCACCTGAAATAATCTCAGCAATTCTCTTATCAGCAATAGCAATCAATCCTTTCAGTACTTGATTTTTGTTATCCATTCCCTTATCAATCATGATCTGAATTCTACCTTTTGCCATCTCAAGAGATTCAATCAAGGTATAATCTTCAGAAATACAGATAGAAGCTTTTGCTTTCATTTCTGCAGTCCAATCCGTAAAAGTAAATGCTTGATCCGCATTCAGCGTTCCTAAGTGAACCTCAATAATTCTTCCTTGGAATACATTCTCTCCACCAAATGTTTTAAGCATTTGAGATTGTGTAGCATGAACCACGTCACGGAAATCCATGTATCCTTTCATATCTCCTTTGAAAGTCACCTTCACAGATTCTGGAATTGGCATTGAAGCTTCACCTGTAGCCAAAGCCAAAGCAACTGTTCCTGAGTCAGCACCAAAAGCAACACCTTTTGACATTCTGGTATGAGAGTCACCACCAATGATGATAGCCCATTCGTTTACAGTAATATCATTAAGTACTTTATGAATTACATCCGTCATGGAATGATAAACGCCTTTCGGATCACGAGCCGTGATCAAACCGAAGTCATTCATAAATTTCATCAGTCTCGGAATATTTGCTTTAGATTTACTATCCCATACTGAAGCAGTGTGACAACCTGATTGGTAAGCACCGTCAACTATTGGAGAAATCACAGTTGCAGCCATAGACTCTAATTCCTGAGAGGTCATCAAACCAGTTGTATCTTGTGAACCAACAATATTTACGGTAACACGAACATCAGAACCAGCGTGTAAAACTTTACCTGGAGTTGTTCCAACCGCGTTTTTATTAAATATTTTTTCTACTGCCGTAAGACCTTGCCCTTCAATAGAAACTTCTTTTGACGGAGCATATACAGGTACAATAACAATACCAAGAGTCTTTGATGCAAATGTTTGTAATTTTTTCCCAAACACAATAGCGTAAGAACCACCAGCTTTTATAAATTCAATTTTCTGAGGGGTAAATGCCTTAGAAATATCAATCAATTCTTTATCTCCGCTGTAAAGTTTCTTTGTCTTTGTATTGATTGTAAGAACCGTACCAGTAGCAACAGAGTAAACTTCTTCTAAAATAGGATCACCACTTTCATTACGAACAGGATTACCATTTTCATCTAATTTTTTTACCCAGTTTTTAAGGTCCAAACCAATACCACCAGTAACATCTACAGTAGTAAGGAAAATCGGGGAAATACCATTTGTTCCTGCAACGATTGGCGCAATATTAATAAATGGAACATAAGGGCTTGCTTGTTTTCCACTCCAAAGCGCCACGTTGTTCACACCTGACATTCTTGAAGATCCCACACCCATAGTACCTTTTTCAGCGATTAACATCACGCTCTTATCAGGATTCGCTTCTGCTAACGCTTTGATTTCAGCTTGTGCTTCTGGTGAAATTAAGCATTTACCGTGCAATTCACGATCTGAACGCGAGTGCGCTTGATTTCCTGGAGAAAGTAAATCTGTTGAAATATCTCCTTCACCAGCAATAAAAGTAATTACCTTAATTTCTTCTGCAATTTCAGGTAATTTAGTAAAGAACTCTGCCTTAGCATAGCTTTCTAAAATATCCTTGGCAATTTCGTTACCGTTTTTGAAAGCCTCAGCTAAACGATCTGTATCTGCTTCATAAAGATAAACTTGTGTTTTTAAAACAGCTGCAGCATCTTTTGCAATAGCAACATCATCACCTAAAGCTAAATCAAGTAAAACGGCTATAGAAGTTCCACCTTTCATATGTGATAATAACTCTAAAGCAAAAGCAGGCTTAATTTCAGCAACTACTGATTGACCTAAAACGATTTCCTTCAAAAACTTAGCTTTCACATTAGCTGCAGGAGTAGTTCCTGGAACAACATTGTAAATAAAGAATTTAAGAGAATCCTCTCTGTACTCGTTACTCAAATCTTTAATTTGTTCAATGATTTCGCTTAATAATTCGGCTCCATCAATTGGCTTTGGGTTAAGTCCCTGGCCTTTTCGTTCTTCAATTTCTTGAATGTAATCCTTATAAGTATTCATAATAGAAGTCTTTTCTTGGTATTTTTATTTTTTGTACGCAAATTTAGGAATTAATGCCGAGAATTAAAAAAAATATAATAGATGTAGCTTTTTCAAAAATTATTATTACAAAATAAAGAGTTTCACTACTTTTTATTGTCAAAAATTCAATTTTAAATTAAAATAATGAATTATCAACAATTTAAAATCTTTTCTTTGAGAAAGTTGAAATTTAACGATACTTAGGGAGCGAGATTTTACACCGTTTTCAGCTAAGAACCTTTCTAAATTATCACTTATAACGTTGTAGTTGTAGTTGCATTTTTAAACGCTCTTTTTGGTCAAACTGCACTATTAAGTGAAAACAAAAAAGCCAAACAGATTTTAAAAATTTGTTTGGCTTTTTTCTCAATATTAAAGATTATTACATCAGCTTCTGAATAATAGCTTCTTCAGTAATTCCTTCGGCATCAGCTTTATAATTTTTAATAATTCTATGGCGTAAAATTCCGGTAGCCACAGCTTTTACATCTTCAATATCCGGAGAAAATTTACCATTAAAAGCAGCATTTGCCTTGGCAGCTAAAATTAAATTTTGAGAAGCACGAGGTCCAGCTCCCCAATCTAAATAATTTTTCACAAACTCATTAGACAACGGATTATCCGGTCTTGTTTTACTGACCAATGTCACTGCATACTCAATTACATTATCTGCAACAGGTATTCTACGGATTAATTGTTGAAAATCAATTATTTCTTGAGCAGTAAATAATGGATTTATAGTGTTTTTTATATCAGAAGTAGTCTGCTTAACCACTTGAACTTCTTCTAAAAAAGAAGGATATTCTAATTTTATGGCAAACATGAAGCGGTCTAACTGAGCTTCGGGCAAAGGATACGTTCCTTCCTGCTCAATTGGATTTTGAGTTGCCAAAACAAAATAAGGCAAATCTAATTTATAGTTTTCACCCGCAATAGTAACCGAACGCTCCTGCATCGCTTCCAACAAAGCAGCTTGGGTTTTTGGTGGCGTTCTGTTTATCTCGTCGGCCAAAATAATATTAGAAAAAATAGGCCCTTTTATAAATTTAAAATGACGATTTTCATCTAGTATTTCACTTCCAAGTATATCTGAAGGCATCAAATCCGGAGTAAACTGAATTCTTTTGAAATCAAGTCCTAATGCTTGCGCAAGCGTGTTTACCATCAATGTTTTGGCCAATCCTGGAACTCCTACCAATAATGCATGCCCGCCAGAAAATATACAAAGTAAAATTTGATCTACCACATCATCCTGACCTACAATGATTTTTGCTATCTCCGTTTTTAGCTCATTCCTTTTTTGAACCAAGTTATGTATTGCTGCTACGTCTGACATGTATTAAGTATTTAAAATTAAAAAGAGTTAGCGTTATGAAATCATAAAACTAACTCTTTTTATTTATTTATTGAAAAATTTTTATTCCTAATTCCAATCTGGTAAATGATTAAGGAAACTATTTTTTAAGCCAATTGTTTGTAAAATCACAATCTCTATATTCTCCAATGATTTTGATGTACGTTTCTTTAATCTTTTCATCAAACCATTTTCCAATAGTCGTAATTTGTTTGCTTTTTAAAGCCAAGTCTTTTATTTTAATGTAATCTTTGGCATAATCCGCCGCATGCTCATCAATTCTATTTGTAACAGTAATTAGTTTGAATGTTTTCTTTCCTTCTTCACCTTGTTCTAATATTGGAGCAGAAACTTCACCCTCTTTTAAATTAGAAACTTGACTATAAAAAGTAGGATCCATTTTTGTCAATTCAAAACGAGTATCTTGTGTTTTTGGATTGATTAAAGCTCCACCATTGGCTCTAGTTTCTTTCTCATCAGATAATGTTCTGGCTGCATCTGCAAAAGTGATTTCTTTATCTTCGATTCTTTTTTTAATCAAAGTAATTTTCTCTTTAGCTTCATTCAACGCTTCTTCAGTTACTGTTGGTGTCAATAATATATGACGTAATTCTATTTCTTGCCCTTTAATTTTTTCTACATAAATGATATGATATCCAAAATCTGTTTGAAAAGGAGCAGAAATTTCTCCTTCAGCAAGACTAAACGCAACATCTTTAAACTCTTTTACAAATGGAGTTTTACGATTCATTTTATAAAACCCTCCATTCGATCTTGAACCCGGATCTTGAGAATATAAAACTGCTTTAGTAGAAAAACTCGAACCTTCTTCTATTTCCTTTTTAAAACCATTCAGTTTATCAATTACCTTTTGTTTATCGGCATCCGAAACTTTAGGAGCTACCACAATTTGCGCTACTTCTAATTCTACACCAAAAAAAGGAAGATCAGTAGCAGGTATTGTCTTGAAATAATTACGCACTTCTTCAGGAGTAATTTCTACAGCATCAACAATTTTCTTTTGCATTTCTGAACTTAACTTACCTTCTTTTAAAATATCAGAGAAGTAAGTTCTGAATTCTTCCTCAGAATCTTTTTTGTAGTACTTAACCACTTTGTCTAAAGATCCAATTTGCTCTACCATATAGTTCAAACGATCTTCCATCATACCTTTCACTTCAGCATCTGTAACTACGATACTATCTTGAATAGCTTGATGTGCATATAATTTATCTTCCAATAATTTACCTAACATTTGACATCTTGTAATGTCTTTTACAGATCCACCTTGAGTAGAAATCTCAAGATACGACTTATCAATATCAGAATCAAGTATGATATAATCCCCAACCGTGGCAATTACACCGTCAATTTTTTGTTTTTGATTGGATTGGATTTTTTTAACCGGAGTAATGACACTATCCTTAATAATTTCTTGAGCACTTGCTACAACACTGGAAAAAAGCAAAACAAAAAAAGTAAGTGCAATTCTATTATTGATGGATCTCATTTGTATTTTATTTATTGGCATTATTATAATTTGTATTTATTGTAAAACATCCCTATTCAACTGTCTTTAAACCTGTTTTATAAAGGCCAGAATAATTTTGGCAAATATACACTTTAAGAATCAAGAAGCGAATTGAATTTATAATACAATTTCTTACCATTCTTTAAATTTAAAACGAACAAAAATAACAATTCAATTACATAATACAAGTTTCCTACCTACTATTAACAAAAAATTATAAACGCATTTATTGATTGCGATATTCAGCTCCTAAATCGTAAAGAAACTGAACATTAGAAGTGGCGAAATTAAAATCACCATTGTGCATTATTAAATTGTAACAGTATCATTTTATTTCCCTTTTTTAAACATTCTAGTTTTTAGCAAAATCTACTTTCCTTTTTTCCACTGTTTCATTTGTTCCAAATCGAGTTTTGCTTTAAAAAACATTCCAAAAACAGAAAAAGCATTAAAAATCAGGGTTTAAATTTCTCATTTTTAGCAGTATATTCAAAAAGTTGTAAACACTACAACGTTTTCGTTAAGAATTAAAAAAATTCGCATACTCATCACGTAAGAATTTGTATAAATTAGCTAAAAAAGTGATTTATTATTAAAAAATTAAATGTAAAAATAAATTTATAATAATTATTCCATTTATTTTTTTGATTTTAATAAAATGAGTTTTAATCCCTAACCTTAAAAAAATCTAAAATTCATATTGTATACTATTTTCAATTAATACTCCAAAATCTATTATTTAACCAAATTTATTCCTTTTATGAAAAAACTAAATTTCAAAGCGTATCTATTATCAGCCTTATTAGTTGGTATGTATTCGTGTAATTCGAATGACGATCTGGCAACTGATTCTGCTGCTGCTGCTTCACAATTCAAAGTAATCAATGTTACGCATCACGACGGACAACCATTCAGTACCGGAAAATCAGCTAATTCCACAACCGGAAGATATGTTGCAAATCCTGGCGGTGGTGTTATGATGCAAGCATTCTATTGGGACGTTCCTGCCGGCGGTAACTGGTGGAATACTGTTAACGCCAAAATAACGGCTTGGTCAAATGCCGGGATTGGTTCTATCTGGCTTCCTCCCGTATCCAAAGCACAAAATGGTGCTTTCTCAATGGGATATGATCCTACAGATTATTTTGATTTTGGTAATTACAATCAAAATGGAACTGTAGAAACAAGATTCGGTTCCCGTACAGAACTAGAAAGTCTGATAACAAAAGTGCACGCCGAAAACATGCAAGTATATGCTGATATGGTTTTAAATCACAATAGCGGCGGACAATTAGAAAACAATCCTTTTACAGGAACGCAAACCTATACTAATTTTACCGGTGTCGCTTCTGGCAAATTCCCTAGAACCAGTGCTGATTTTTATAAAAATGCATACGGAAATAATGATGAAGGTGCTTTTGGAGGCTTTCCCGATTTAGCTCACGTGGTACCAAATGTTCAAGACTGGCTTTGGAAAAGAGCAGACGGAGTTGGTAAATATTACAAAAATACGATGAAATTTGACGGATGGAGATTTGATTACGTTAAAGGTTTTGCTCCTTGGGTCATAAAAGATTGGAATGCAAACGTGGGTGGATTCTCCGTTGGTGAGTTATGGGATTCTAACGTAAACATACTGAATGATTGGGCAAATAATGCCAATAGTTCTGTTTTTGACTTTGCCTGTTATTATAAAATGAACGATGCATTCGACGGAAACAATTTAAATCTTTTGAATGATGACATGATGTGGAAAAGAAACCCTTACAAAGCAGTTACTTTCGTTTCTAATCATGACACCGATGAAATTTGGAAAAAAGAGTTAGCGTATGCTTATATTTTAACTCACGAAGGATATCCAACTATTTTTTACAGAGATTATGAGGAATGGTTGAATAAAGCGAAAATGGACAATCTTATTTGGATACACAATAATAAAGGAACTGGAACAACTTCTATTTTATACACCGATACTGATGAATATATCGCTCGAAGAAATGGTTATAATGGAAATCCAGGTTTAGTGGTTTACATTAACAACTCATCAACTTGGCAAGAAAGATGGATTCAAACGAATTGGGCTAATGCACAAATCAAAGATTTCACAGGAAATTCAACTTGGTTTCCTACAACACAAGGCGATAAATGGGTTAAAATTCAGTGTCCACCAAATGGATATTCTGTTTGGTCAATCAATATGTAACACATAAATACCATCAAGGCTGTCTGAAAAGGCAGCCTTTTTTTTTATCAGTTAGTAAATCTTCACAATACTAATATTGCTTTAAAATCACATGAATTGCAACTTCAAAACTCGCCTACTCCATTTAGAGTATACAATTTTTTTAAATGGCATTTATAAATAGTACTTTTGCAAACTATTTATACAAATATGGGCTTTTTAGAAGAAATACAACGCAGAAGAACTTTCGGGATTATCTCACATCCTGATGCCGGAAAAAACAACACTTACTGAGAAACTCCTCCTTTTTGGTGGTGCAATTCAAGAAGCAGGTGCCGTAAAGAATAATAAAATTAAAAAAGGTGCTACCAGTGACTTTATGGAAATTGAACGCCAGAGAGGAATTTCGGTTTCTACTTCGGTTTTAGCATTCAATTATAAAGACAAAAAAATAAATATTCTCGATACTCCCGGACACAAGGATTTTGCCGAGGACACTTTTAGAACATTAACTGCTGTTGACAGCGTTATTGTTGTAATTGACGTTGCCAAAGGTGTTGAGGAACAAACGGAAAAATTAGTAGCTGTTTGTAGAATGCGAAAAATTCCAATAATCGTATTCATCAACAAATTAGACCGTGAAGGAAAAGATGCTTTTGACTTGATGGATGAAGTGGAACAAAAACTGGGTTTAACCGTTACGCCATTAAGTTTCCCAATAGGAATGGGTTATGATTTTCAAGGTATTTATAATCTATGGGAACAAAACATCAACTTATTTAGTGGAGACAGCCGTAAAAATATTGAAGAAACTATCGCTTTCTCTGATGTTCAAAATCCAGAATTAGAGAAAATCATCGGGCAGAAACCTGCTGATAAACTACGTGAAGAACTAGAGTTGATCGACGAAGTATATCCAAAATTTGATCGTCAAGATTATTTAGACGGAAAACTACAACCTGTATTTTTTGGTTCGGCATTGAATAATTTTGGAGTAAGAGAATTATTGGACTGTTTTGTTCAAATTGCTCCATCGCCAAGACCAAAAGATTCTGAGACACGATTGGTAGATCCAAAAGAAGAAAAAATGACTGGATTTGTTTTTAAAATCCACGCCAATATGGATCCAAAACACAGAGACCGTCTGGCCTTTATAAAAATTGTTTCTGGAACTTTCGAAAGAAACAAACCGTATTATCACGTTCGCCAGAAGAAAAACTTAAAATTCTCGAGTCCGAATGCTTTTTTTGCAGAAAAAAAAGAAATAGTAGACATATCCTATCCTGGTGATATTGTTGGTTTACACGACACCGGAAATTTCAAAATTGGAGATACGTTGACCGAAGGGGAAATCATGAGCTTCAAGGGAATTCCAAGTTTCTCACCGGAACACTTTAGATATATTAATAATGCTGATCCAATGAAAGCCAAACAATTGGACAAAGGAATTGATCAGTTGATGGACGAAGGTGTTGCGCAGTTATTTACACTTGAAATGAACAACAGAAAAATAATTGGTACGGTTGGCGCACTTCAATATGAGGTGATTCAGTATCGTTTGGAACATGAATATGGCGCAAAATGTACGTATGAAAATTTCCCTGTTCACAAAGCATGTTGGGTAAAACCTAACGATCCAAAAAGCGATGAATTTAAAGAATTTAGAAGAATCAAACAAAAGTTCTTAGCACATGATAAGTACGGACAATTAGTATTTCTAGCCGATTCTGATTTTACAATCCAGATGACACAGAATAAATATCCGAATGTAAAATTATACTTTACTTCAGAATTTGAATAAAATATTTTTTAAAATAATTACAAAAAAAACGCTAATTAAAAATTAGCGTTTTTTTATATACCTTTTAAAATAAACCTCCACTTAAGAAATCATACTGTCAGAATCTACGGCTTTCTTTAAAAAAGCTTTGATCAACAAACGGTTTGGAGCAGAACCAGATGTTATAACCTGTATTTTTGTATTTGTACTTTCTTTAGAGATTGTACCGTTTGGATCTTGTTTTGTCCCCATAAACCATAGTACGAAATTCATACTATTTGAAGATGAAACTGCTGAAACACTTTCTTTTTTTGAATTACTGTTAACTTCAACAGTATTACCATCAACTAGCTTTTGAGCAGATTGACCAAATACAGATACGTTTGACATTAATACAAAAACAAACATTATCAAGAGATTAGAAATCCCTTTAGTGTCCGCTTTTAAAGAAAAATATTTCATAACAATTCGTTTTTTTTATGATGGATAGGATTTAATTCCCTATCTCGAGAACGAAAGTATATCATTTATTTACGAGCAAAAAATATTTTCGATGAAGCACCTTAATAATCGTTTAAAACACAAACTTGTTATCAAGACCCTGAATTTAATAGTTTCTTAATATCAATTTATCAAATAAAAAGTATTGTTTAATTTTTTTCAGAAATACAAAATTTCAAGAGCGATTGCTGGAGAATATTGAAATTGTTCTGAAATACATATTTATATCAAAACGTATAGTTGCTAATTAAGTGACTAATATATAAACAAAAAAAGGCCCCATTTCTGGAGCCTTTTTTTTTCTTTATAATTTATGCTTGTCCTGCCGGACCGAAATTAAGCGGTATTGGTGCTTGTTCAGTGTCTTTTATTTCGCCATGAGCGACTTCAAAACGGTGAATGTTTTCTCCTATTGCTTTCAACAATCTTTTAGCATGTTGTGGTGTCAAGACAATTCTTGATTTCACCTTAGCTTTAGGAATACCAGGCATGATGCTTACAAAATCTAAAACAAACTCTGATGAAGAGTGATTTATTATTGCCAAGTTGGAATAAATCCCTTCGGCAACTTTTTCATCTAGCTCAATATTAATTTGCTCTTGTTGTTGATTAGAATTACTCATATTTTAGTAAATATATTCTTCTTTGTTAGCCATCATGTCGTTATAATCTTCTTTTGAACCTACAATTGTATTGTCATATTCTCTCATACCTGTTCCGGCAGGGATTCTATGTCCTACAATTACATTTTCTTTCAATCCTTCTAAGTAATCGATTTTACCTGCAACTGCAGCTTCATTCAATACTTTAGTAGTTTCTTGGAAAGATGCAGCAGAAATAAATGATTTAGTTTGAAGCGATGCTCTTGTAATACCTTGTAAAACTGGTGTTGCTGTTGCAGTAACAACATCACGAGCTACAACAAGATTTTTATCTGTACGTTTCAATAAAGAGTTTTCATCACGCAACTCACGAGGCGTAATAATTTGACCTTCTTTTAATGCACTAGAATCTCCAGCATCTTCAACTACTTTCATACCATATAATTTATCATTTTGAACGATAAAATCTTTAGTGTGAATTAATTGATCTTCTAAGAATAAAGTATCACCTGGATCCTGAACTCTTACTTTACGCATCATTTGACGTATCACTACTTCAAAGTGTTTGTCGTTGATTTTTACCCCTTGTAAACGGTATACTTCTTGAATTTCATTTACCAAATACTGTTGAACAGCAGCTGGTCCTTGGATTCTTAAAATATCATCCGGAGTAATTGCACCATCAGATAAAGGCACCCCTGCTCTTACGAAGTCATTTTCTTGAACTAGAATTTGGCTTGATAATTTAACCAAGTATTTTCTAACGTCACCAAATTTAGACTCGATAACAATCTCACGGTTACCTCTTTTGATTTTTCCAAAAGAAACAACACCATCGATTTCAGAAACAACAGCTGGGTTTGAAGGATTACGAGCTTCTAACAACTCTGTAATTCTAGGTAAACCTCCTGTAATATCTCCTGATTTAGAAGAACGACGTGGGATTTTTACCAATACTTTACCTGCTTTAATTTTCTCACCATTTTCAACCATCAAGTGGGCTCCAACTGGTAAGTTATAAGAACGAATTAGTTCCCCTTCTTTACCGTAAACCAATAAAGTTGGAATTAATTTTTTAGCTCTAGATTCAGAAATTACTTTTTCTTGGAAACCAGTTTGCTCATCAATTTCAACCATGAATGATTGACCTTGCTCTAAATCTTCATAAGCAATTTTACCGGTAAATTCAGAAACGATAACTCCATTATATGGATCCCATTTACAAATCACATCTCCTTTAGCAACAGATTGACCGTCTTTAACGAAAATACTTGAACCGTAAGGAATATTATTTGTACTTAATAAGATACCTGTTCTTTCATCAATTAATTTCAATTCAGTAGAACGAGATACAACAATATCAACTGCATTACCTTCGCTATCTTCTCCTTTAACAGTTTTTAAATCTTCGATTTCAAGTTTACCATTAAATTTGGTAATGATGCTTGATTCTTCAGAAATACCACCCGCAACCCCACCAACGTGGAATGTACGTAATGTTAACTGTGTACCAGGTTCTCCAATAGATTGTGCTGCAATAACACCAACTGCTTCTCCTCTTTGTGTCATTTTACCAGTAGCTAAATTTCTACCGTAACATTTTGCACAAATACCTTTTAACGCTTCACAAGTTAATGGTGAACGCACTTCAACTTTCTCGATTGGAGAAGCGTCAATTGCTTTCATTATAACTTCTGTGATTTGTTGTCCAGATTGAACTAAAACTTCATTGTTTAAAGGATTAATTACGTCTTGTAAAACAACACGTCCTAAAATTCTTTCTCCTAATGATTCAACAATTTCCTCATTTTTCTTCAATGCTGATACTTCAACACCTCTTAATGTACCACAATCTTCGATGTTAACAATAACATCTTGAGATACATCATGCAATCTTCTTGTTAAATATCCTGCATCGGCAGTTTTCAATGCCGTATCCGCAAGACCTTTACGCGCACCGTGAGTAGAGATAAAGTACTCAAGGATAGAAAGACCTTCTTTAAAGTTAGAAAGAATCGGGTTTTCAATAATCTCACCACCACCAGCAGTCGATTTTTTAGGCTTAGCCATCAAACCACGCATACCAGTTAACTGACGAATTTGTTCTTTGGAACCCCTTGCTCCAGAATCAAGCATCATATACACTGAGTTGAAACCTTGTTGGTCTTCTCTAATGTTTTTCATAGCTAACTCTGTCAATTGAGCATTTGCTGAAGTCCAAACATCAATAACTTGGTTGTAACGTTCGTTATTGGTAATAAGACCCATGTTATAATTTGCAGAAATACCTCCTACTTGCTCTCTTGCGTCGGCAATTAATTTAGGTTTCTGATCTGGAATTCTAATATCTCCAAGAGAGAATGACAAACCACCTTTGAAGGCAAATTTGTACCCCATGTCTTTCATATTATCCAAGAAAGCCGCTGTAGTAGGTACATCAGTAGAACTCAAAACGTGACCGATAATATCTCTAAGATTTTTCTTAGTCAATACATCATTGATATATCCAGCTGCTTCTGGTACTACTTCATTAAATAATACACGACCTGCAGTTGTTTGTATAATTTGGTATACTAATTCACCAGCTTCATTAAAATCTTTTGCTCTAATTTTTACTCTAGCATTCAATTCTAATCTTCCTTCATTCAAAGCAATATTTACTTCTTCAGCAGAATAGAAAGTGATTCCTTCTCCTAAAATTTTAAGCTCTGGAGTTGATAAACGTTCTTTGGTCATATAGTATAGACCCAAAACCATATCCTGAGAAGGTACCGTGATAGGAGCTCCATTTGCAGGATTCAGAATATTGTGAGAACCCAACATTAATAGTTGTGCTTCCAAAATAGCTTCTGGTCCTAAAGGCAAGTGAACTGCCATTTGATCCCCATCAAAATCCGCATTAAATGCAGTACAAACTAAAGGGTGCAATTGGATTGCTTTTCCTTCAATTAATTTTGGTTGGAATGCTTGTATACCTAATCTGTGCAAAGTAGGAGCACGATTCAGTAATATTGGGTGACCTTTGATAACATTTTCAAGGATATCCCAAACTACAGGCTCTTTCTTATCTATTATTTTCTTAGCTGATTTTACAGTTTTTACAATTCCTCTTTCTATCAATTTACGGATAACGAAAGGTTTGTATAATTCTGCTGCCATATCTTTTGGGATACCACATTCAGATAATTTCAATTCAGGTCCAACAACAATTACCGAACGAGCAGAATAATCCACACGTTTTCCAAGTAAATTTTGACGGAAACGTCCTTGTTTACCTTTAAGGGAATCAGATAATGATTTTAATGGTCTGTTTGATTCTGTTTTTACTGCAGATGCTTTACGCGTATTATCGAAAAGTGAATCTACAGATTCTTGCAACATACGTTTTTCGTTTCTTAAGATAACTTCTGGAGCTTTAATCTCCATTAATCTTTTCAAACGGTTGTTACGTATAATTACACGACGGTATAAATCATTTAAATCTGAAGTTGCAAAACGACCTCCATCAAGTGGCACAAGCGGACGTAATTCTGGTGGAATAACTGGTACCACTTTCATAATCATCCATTCCGGACGATTCTCACGGTTCAAGTTAGACTCACGGAAAGATTCAACAACTTGTAATCTTTTTAGTGCTTCAGTTTTACGTTGTTTAGACGTTTCATTGTTAGCATTGTGTCTCAATTGGTAAGACAATGCATCAAGATCTATTCTTGCTAATAAATCCATGATACACTCCGCTCCCATTTTGGCAACAAATTTATTAGGATCAAAATCATCAAGATACTGATTGTCAGCAGGAAGTGTATCTAAAATATTTAAATATTCTTCTTCTGTCAAAAAGTCTAGTCTTTGTAATGATTCACCTTCTGCATTTTTAGCAATACCAGCCTGGATAACTACGTATCTTTCGTAGTATATAATCATGTCTAATTTCTTAGATGGAAGACCAAGGATATAACCAATTTTGTTTGGAAGAGAACGGAAATACCAGATATGAGCAATTGGCACAACTAGATTGATGTGACCTACTCTGTCTCTACGTACTTTTTTCTCAGTTACTTCAACACCACAACGGTCACAGATGATTCCTTTGTAACGTATTCTTTTATACTTACCACAAGCACATTCAAAATCTTTTACTGGTCCGAAAATTCTTTCGCAGAAAAGACCATCACGCTCTGGTTTGTGCGTTCTGTAGTTGATAGTTTCCGGCTTCAATACTTCACCTCTTGATTCTTTCAAGATAGATTCAGGAGAAGCAAGCCCTATTGAGATTTTATTAAACCTTTTTACGGGGTTTTTATCTTTACTATTATTATTTCTATTATTCATCATAGTTTTTACTATTGATTTATTTGCAATTAAAAAATTGATTCTTGTTTAAGTCGAAAGTTTGAAAGTCGAAAGTCGAAAGTCACACTAGACTTTAAAACTTTAAGACATTTGACTTTATGACTGTAACATTACCTCGGATTACTTCTCTAAACTTCAACAAATTTTTGAAGTGCTAGTTATAAAATCTTTTGAGATTTTATAAAAAATCGGAACGGTTTACGGGTCTAAATCCTAAAAACTTATATAAATGAGTAATCAGCCCCGAAAAAATCGGGACTGATTACTAAACTTTTTTATTCTTCTAAACGAATGTCTAATCCAAGACCTTTCAATTCATGCATCAATACATTGAATGATTCAGGTAATCCTGGTTCTGGCATAGATTCACCTTTTACGATTGCTTCGTAAGTTTTAGCTCTACCGATAACATCATCAGACTTCACAGTCAAGATTTCTCTAAGAGTACTTGATGCTCCATAAGCTTCAAGTGCCCAAACTTCCATCTCTCCAAAACGTTGACCTCCAAATTGAGCTTTACCTCCAAGTGGTTGTTGTGTAATCAACGAGTATGGACCTATAGAACGTGCGTGCATTTTATCGTCAACCATGTGTCCAAGTTTCAACATGTAGATAACTCCTACTGTTGCAGCTTGATGGAAACGCTCTCCTGTACCACCATCATATAAATGTGTATGTCCAAAACGTGGTATTCCAGCTTCATCAGTCAATTCATTGATTTGATCAAGAGTTGCTCCGTCAAAAATTGGTGTAGCAAATTTTCTACCCAAGTTCATACCAGCCCAACCAAGTACCGTTTCATAAATTTGACCAATGTTCATACGTGAAGGTACCCCAAGTGGGTTCAACACGATATCAACTGGCGTTCCATCTTCAAGGAAAGGCATATCTTCATGACGAACGATACGAGCAACAATACCTTTGTTACCGTGACGTCCCGCCATTTTATCCCCAACTTTCAGTTTACGTTTTTTGGCAATATATACTTTAGCTAGTTTCAAGATTCCTGCTGGCAATTCATCTCCAACAGTAATAGTGAATTTCTCTCTACGTAATGCACCTTGTAAATCGTTCAATTTAATTTTATAGTTATGAATTAAATCATTAACCATTTTATTAGTTGCATCATCAGCAACCCATTGACCTTTACTTAAGTGAGCAAAATCTTCAACAGCATAAAGCATTTTTTGAGTGTATTTTTTACCTTTTGGTAAAACTTCCTCACCCAAATCATTCATTACACCTTGAGATGTTTTTCCGTTTACGATCAAGAAAAGTTTTTCAACTAATTTGTCTTTTAATTCAACAAATTTAACTTCAAACTCCATTTCAAGTGCTCCTAAAGCATCTTTATCTTGAGTACGCTTACGTTTATCTTTTACTGCTCTTGCGAACAATTTTTTGTCTAAAACAACACCATGTAAAGAAGGAGACGCTTTTAATGAAGCATCTTTTACATCACCTGCTTTGTCTCCGAAGATTGCACGAAGCAATTTCTCTTCCGGAGTAGGATCTGATTCCCCTTTTGGAGTAATTTTTCCAATAAGAATGTCGCCAGGTTTAACTTCAGCTCCAATTCTAATCATACCATTTTCATCTAAATCTTTAGTAGCTTCTTCAGAAACGTTCGGTATGTCGTTCGTTAATTCTTCGTTACCTAATTTAGTATCTCTAACTTCTAATGAATAATCATCAACGTGAATAGAGGTAAAAATATCGTCACGAACTACTTTTTCAGAAATTACAATCGCATCCTCGAAGTTATATCCTTTCCATGGCATAAATGCAACTTTAAGGTTTCTACCTAAAGCTAATTCACCATTTTGAGTCGCATATCCTTCTGATAATACTTGTCCAGGAATAACTCTGTCCCCTTTTCTTACGATAGGTTTAAGGTTGATACTTGTACCTTGATTGGTTTTTCTAAATTTAATTAGATTGTATGTTTTTTCATCTGGCTCAAAACTCACCATTCTTTCTTCCTCAGAACGGTCGTATTTGATAGTGATGATATTTGCATCTACATATTCTATAACCCCATCTCCTTCAGCATTAATCAATACTCTAGAATCAGAAGCTACTTGACGCTCTAAACCGGTTCCAACAATTGGAGCTTCAGGACGAATTAATGGTACGGCCTGACGCATCATGTTAGATCCCATCAAGGCTCTATTCGCATCATCATGTTCCAAGAAAGGAATCAAAGAAGCCGAGATAGAAGCAATTTGATTTGGAGCAACATCCGTATAATCAACTTTTGTTGGTTCAATTACAGGGAAATCACCTTCTTGACGTGCAATTACGTCTTCGGCAGTAATTTTTCCAGTAGCATCCATTTGAATATTTGCCTGAGCAATCATCATTCCTTCTTCTTCTTCTGCGCTCAAGTACACTGGAGTAGACACTAAATCTACAGTTCCATTAGTTACTTTACGGTAAGGTGTTTCGATGAAACCCATTCCGTTTACTTTAGCATAAACACCAAGAGATGAAATCAAACCAATATTTGGTCCCTCTGGAGTTTCAATTGGACATAAACGTCCGTAATGCGTATAGTGAACGTCACGTACCTCAAAACCTGCTCTTTCTCTCGAAAGTCCACCTGGTCCTAGTGCAGATAATCTTCTTTTGTGCGTAATCTCGGCAAGTGGATTCGTTTGATCCATAAACTGAGACAACTGGTTTGTTCCAAAGAAAGAGTTGATAACAGATGATAATGTTTTAGCATTAATCAAATCTATTGGTGTAAACACCTCGTTATCTCTAACGTTCATTCTCTCACGAATAGTTCTAGCCATACGCGCTAAACCTACACCGAATTGTTGAGACAATTGTTCTCCAACTGTTCTTACACGACGGTTTGATAAGTGATCAATATCATCAATCTCTGCTTTAGAGTTGATCAATTCAATCAAATATTTTACAATGGTTATGATATCTTCTTTGGTCAAGACTTGCTTTTCCATTGGAGTATCTAAACCTAATTTTTTATTTATTCTATAACGACCTACTTCACCTAAATTGTAACGTTGGTCAGAGAAGAATAATTTATCTATAATACCACGAGCTGTTTCTTCATCAGGCGGTTCAGCGTTACGTAATTGTCTGTAGATATGTTCAACAGCCTCTTTTTCAGAGTTTGTTGGATCTTTTTGCAACGTATTATGAATGATGGCATAATCACCTTGATTAGCATCTTCTTTATGTAACAAAATAGATTTAACGTTAGAATCAATGATTTCTTCTACATTATCTTTGTCGATAATTGTATCTCTATCAAGGATTATTTCGTTACGTTCGATAGAAACTACTTCACCAGTGTCTTCATCTACGAAATCTTCATGCCATGTATTCAATACACGGGCAGCTAATTTTCTACCGATATATTTTTTTAAACCTGTTTTAGAAACCTTAATTTCTTCGGCAAGGTCAAAAATTTCTAGAATATCTTTATCTCTTTCAAAACCAATTGCTCTAAAAAGAGTGGTAACTGGTAATTTTTTCTTTCTATCGATATAAGCATACATTACGCTATTAATATCTGTAGAAAATTCTATCCAAGAACCTTTAAAAGGAATTACTCTCGCAGAATATAATTTTGTTCCATTTGCATGGA
The DNA here is from genome assembly GCF_003633605.1 of Flavobacterium sp. 120. Lineage (NCBI taxonomy): Bacteria > Pseudomonadati > Bacteroidota > Flavobacteriia > Flavobacteriales > Flavobacteriaceae > Flavobacterium > Flavobacterium sp. 120. The sequence continues at coordinate 2,709,370 of NZ_RBKZ01000001.1, forward strand.
ATGATTGACCAAAGAAAACACCTGGAGATCTGTGTAATTGAGAAACAACTACACGCTCAGCACCATTAATAACAAAGGTACCACTCGGTGTCATATAAGGTATCGTACCAAGATAAACATCTTGAACAATAGTTTCAAAATCTTCATGTTCTGGGTCTGTACAATATAGTTTTAACCTAGCTTTTAAAGGCACACTATAGGTAAGACCTCTTTCTATACATTCTTGAATTGTATAACGTGGTGGATCTACAAAATAATCAAGGAATTCTAATACAAAGTTATTTCTTGTATCAGTAATTGGGAAGTTTTCCATGAAGGTATTGTAAAGCCCTTCGTCGCCTCTTTCGTCAGATTTAGTTTCTAATTGAAAAAAATCTTTGAACGATTTAACCTGAACATCAAGAAAATCTGGATAATCAGGAATATTTTTTGTTGAGGCAAAATTCAATCTTTCAGTCTGATTTGTTATCATCAATGGACAAAATTTTGATTAAAAAAGTAATTTTTGGTGTAAATAATAATTTATTTACATTTAAATTTTACAACCATTACATCTTTAAAAAATCAATTTAAGATAACTACTTTCTTATTATCTATTGATTTATTTTCTCGTAATGGGTAAAATTATTGTATTAAAAAGTATAAATTGTAACAATACAAGCTAGACTTTTGTTATACGAAAAATGGTTTAGGTCATTGGGTGACTAAACCCAAGACCTAAACCTTATTCTTTAAACTGAGTTTAACTATTTAAGCTCAACAACAGCTCCAGCTTCTTCTAAAGATTTTTTAAGACCTTCAGCCTCTTCTTTAGAAACACCTTCTTTTACATTACTTGGTGCGCTATCAACTACATCTTTAGCTTCTTTCAAACCTAAACCTGTAAGTTCTTTTACTAATTTCACAACAGCTAATTTAGAAGCACCAGCTTCTTTCAATACAACTGTGAATTCTGTTTGTACTTCTTCAGCAGCAGCTTCTCCACCACCTGAAACTACTACAGCTGCAGCAGCTGGTTCGATTCCGTACTCATCTTTTAATATTGTTGCTAATTCGTTAACTTCTTTTACCGTTAGGTTAACTAATTGTTCTGCGAATTGTTTCAAATCTGCCATTTTTTCTATCGTTTTAAAATGATTTGTAAAAATATAATTTATTTATTGTGCGCTTTTTAAAATAAAACTGAGACTATAAAGTCGGTTTTATTATGCTTCTACTTCTTCTGTAGCCTCTTCGCTTTTTGCGAATTGGTTTTGAAGAGCAGAAATAACTCTTTGAGCTGGTGATTGAAGTAATCCAATGATTTCGCCGATAAGCTCTTCTTTAGATTTAATAGTTGCTAATGCATCTAATTGATCATCTCCAATATAAATTTCAGAGTTAATATAAGCTCCCTTTAACACAGGTTTAGCTGATTTTTTTCTGAAATCTTTAATTATTTTTCCAGGTGCATTTGCAACATCTGAAATAAATATAGCACTGTTACCTGTCAATACAGAAGGTAAGTCACCATAATCATTATCAGAAGCCTCCATTGCTTTTGCAAGCAAAGTGTTTTTTACAACCTCTAATTTTATACCTGCTTTAAAACAAGCTCTTCTCAAGCTTGAAGTAGTCTCTGCATTAAGTCCTGAAATATCAGATATGTAAATGATATTTGTACCAGCTAACTGTGCAGTTAAATCTTCAATCGCGATTGATTTTTCTTCTCTAGTCATACTAAAAATTATTAACTACCAATTATACTGCTTTTGGATCCAATGCAATTGCAGGACTCATAGTGCTTGTAAGGTGAATACCTTTAATGTAGGTACCTTTAGCAGCAGTTGGCTTAAGTTTGATTAATGTTTGAATAATTTCGTGTGCATTGTCATAAATTTGCTCAGCTCCAAAAGAAACTTTACCAATTCCTGCATGTACGATACCAGTTTTATCAACTTTGAAATCGATTTTACCAGCTTTAACTTCTTGAACAGCTTTTGCAACATCCATAGTTACAGTACCTGTTTTAGGGTTTGGCATTAAACCTCTAGGTCCTAAAATACGACCTAATGGACCTAATTTACCCATAACAGCAGGCATCGTGATGATAACATCAACATCTGTCCAACCGTCTTTAATTTTTTGAAGGTAATCGTCAAGACCTACATAGTCTGCACCAGCTGCCAAAGCTTCCGCTTCTTTATCTGGAGTAACTAATGCTAATACTTTAACATCTTTACCAGTTCCATGAGGTAATGTTACCACACCTCTTACCATTTGATTCGCTTTTCTTGGATCTACACCCAATCGAACTGCGATATCAACAGACTCATCAAATTTTGCAGAAGCAATAACTTTTATCAATGCAGCTGCATCTTTTAAAGAGTATAATTTGTTCTTCTCAATTTTTGAAGCAGCCTCTTTTTGCTTTTTTGTCAATTTTGCCATGTCTTTCTCTTAATTAAAAAGGAGAATCTCCTGATACAGTTATACCCATAGATCTAGCTGTTCCAGCAATCATGCTCATAGCAGATTCGATTGTGAATGCATTTAAATCTACCATTTTATCTTCAGCAATTGCTTTGATAACATCCCAAGTAACGCTAGCTACTTTTTTACGATTTGGTTCACCAGATCCTGACTTTAGCTTTGCAGCTTCCAATAACTGGACTGCCGCTGGAGGAGTTTTTACAACAAAATCAAATGATTTGTCTTTATACACAGTAATTTGTACTGGGCATATTTTGCCAGGTTTATCTTGAGTTCTAGCATTAAATTGCTTACAGAATTCCATGATGTTTACCCCAGCAGCTCCTAAAGCAGGTCCAACCGGTGGCGACGGGTTCGCAGCACCTCCCTTAACTTGTAGTTTAACTACCTTACTAATTTCTTTAGCCATTTTTTAAAAAATTTAACACTACAATCATTGGAAGCGATTGTAATGGATATTATAGATGTAACAAAAAATTATACTTTTTCAACTTGCATAAAACTTAACTCTAATGGAGTTTTTCTTCCGAAAATCTTAACCATTACTTCAAGCTTACGCTTTTCTTCATTGATTTTCTCAACAGTACCGTTAAAACCATTAAAAGGTCCATCAACAACCTTAATAGTCTCACCAATGTTAAAAGGAATAGAACGCGTATCTGTATTTACAGCCAGCTCATCTACTTTACCTAACATTCTGTTTACTTCAGAAATTCTCAATGGCACAGGCTCTCCACCTTTGATTTCACCTAGAAAACCAATAACACTTGTTATAGACTTAATAATATGAGGTATCTCTCCAATAAGATTAGCTTCAATCATAACATAACCAGGAAAATAAACTTTGTCTTTGACTATTTTTTTCCCCTCTTTTACTGTAACTACTTTTTCAGTAGGCACTAAAACTTGCGAAACATAATCTCCCATTCCTAGTCGCGCGATTTCGGTTTCAATATAAGCTTTCACTTTATTTTCTTGCCCGCTTACCGCTCTAACGACATACCACTTCTTAATAATATTATCTGCCATAACAAAAAAAAATTATGCTTTTATCCAGTTAAAAAATCCAGCCAAAGCTTTTGCGAAAATTTCATCTACTCCCCAAGTTGCCAAAGCGAATAATACTGAAAAAACAGCAACAACAATCGTTAGACGTTGCACCTCAGCCCAAGCCGGCCAAGTTACATTTGACTTTAATTCCTCAAATGCTTCTGATATGTAATTAACAACTTTTGTCATTATGATTTATTTTTTTGCACGGGCGGAGGGATTCGAACCCCCATCAACGGTTTTGGAGACCGCTATTCTACCCTTGAACTACGCCCGTAGAATAAAAAGTAGTGCCATCGTTAAACGACACTACTTTTTGAATTTATTTTTAGTAGATTATCCTACAATTTCAGTTACTTGTCCAGCACCTACTGTTCTACCACCTTCACGGATAGCGAAACGTAAACCAACGCTCATTGCGATTGGGCTTAACAAAGCAACATTAATAGTTAAGTTGTCTCCTGGCATTACCATCTCTACACCTTCTGGCAAAGTAATAACTCCTGTTACGTCAGTTGTACGTACGTAGAACTGTGGACGGTAGTTATTATGAAATGGAGTGTGACGACCACCTTCTTCTTTTTTCAAGATATAAACCTCTGCTTTGAAAGTAGCGTGTGGTTTAACTGAACCTGGCTTAATGATAACCATTCCTCTTTTGATAGATTCTTTATCAACACCACGCAACAATAAACCTACGTTATCTCCTGCTTCACCTCTATCAAGGATTTTACGGAACATCTCAACTCCTGTAATAGTAGAAGTTAATTTTTCAGCTCCCATACCAATGATTTCAACAGCATCTCCTGTATTAGCAATACCAGTTTCGATACGACCTGTAGCAACAGTTCCACGACCAGTAATTGTAAATACATCCTCAACTGGCATCAAGAATGGTTTTTCTGTATCACGAACTGGCTCTTCAATCCAGCTATCAACAGCTTCCATTAATTCAATGATTTTTGGTACCCAAGCTGGATCATTATTCAATCCTCCAAGAGCAGACCCCTGAACAACTGGACAATTATCTCCATCATATTCGTAGAAAGACAATAAGTCTCTAATTTCCATTTCAACAAGCTCTAATAACTCAGCGTCATCAACCATATCCACTTTGTTCATGAAAACTACCATTCTAGGAATACCAACCTGGCGACCTAAAAGGATGTGCTCACGTGTTTGTGGCATTGGTCCATCAGTTGCAGCTACAACAAGGATAGCACCGTCCATTTGAGCAGCACCAGTAACCATGTTCTTTACGTAATCCGCGTGACCAGGACAGTCAACGTGTGCGTAGTGACGGTTAGCAGTTTCGTACTCAACGTGTGATGTATTAATTGTAATACCTCTTTCTTTTTCTTCAGGAGCATTATCAATTTGATCAAATGATTTTGCTTGACAGTAACCAGCATCAGATAACACTTTTGTGATTGCTGCTGTTAAAGTAGTTTTACCGTGATCTACGTGTCCGATCGTACCAATATTTAAGTGTGGTTTCGAACGGTTAAAGGTTTCTTTTGCCATTTTACTTAATTTTTAATCTAGTTTATATATTTATTTCAATTTCCTACTTACTTGAGCCAACTACGGGAATTGAACCCGTGACCTCTTCCTTACCAAGGAAGCACTCTACCTCTGAGCTAAGTCGGCAGAACCCTTGATTAAAGAGCTTAGATTCCTAATTTTAAACTTTTCAATCTAAAAATTCACAATCTAAAATTAATTCTTGTGGGGAGAGCAGGATTCGAACCTGCGAAGTTCACACAGCAGATTTACAGTCTGCCCTCGTTGGCCGCTTGAGTATCTCCCCTACTTTTTCTATCGTCAAACCTTTACAGTCTTGAGCCGGCGGAGGGACTCGAACCCACGACCTGCTGATTACAAATCAGCTGCTCTAGCCAACTGAGCTACGCTGGCGAATCAATAAAAAAAGTCCGCTATTTCTAACGGACTGCAAATGTAGAGATTTTATCTCTCAATCAAAACATTTTTTAAAAAAAATTCATATTAAATGTGCGAACTTATTTTTTCTTTCCTTTTTACTAACATTCTCTCTAAGGATTCTGCCGAAAGCTCAACTGCCTCTTCAAAAGTTTTACATTGCTTTTTTACCAAAAAATCATCTCCTGGAACATTGATTTTTACCTCGGCAATTTTATTTTCTTTATCACTTGTCTTTTCAACCTTCAAAAAAACATCTGCTGATACTACTTTGTCATAATACTTTTCCAACTTGTCCATTCTCTCTTGAACAAAATCTACTAGCTTTTTGTCAACAGTAAAGTTAACTGCATGAACACTTACCTTCATAATCATTTTTTTTAATAGTTAAACATTTCTCAAAATTACTTCCGACCCCGTGGATGCGCTTCTTTATATACACTTTTCAGTTCTGATAAACTACTGTGCGTATATATTTGCGTCGATGCCAGACTAGAATGACCTAATAATTCCTTGACTGAATTTAAATCCGCTCCATTATTTAACAAATGCGTTGCAAAAGTATGTCTCAATATATGGGGGCTCTTTTTTACTTTTTCAGAGACAGTACTAAAGTAAGAATTTATTAATCGATACACAAAGGAATCATTTAATTTTAACCCTTTTTTTGTGAGAAATAAATAATCATGATCTTCAATAGACAACAAACTCTCCCGCTCTTTCAAGTACAAAGCGAACTGCTCTTTTATTATTGGCAAAACAGGAATAATTCGCTCCTTATTTCGCTTTCCTAACACTTTTATTGTACTGCCAGACAAATCAACATTTGTTATTTTCAAACTTATCAGTTCTGCTCTACGCATCCCTGTAGTATAAAACAAATCAATGACAAGTTTATTTCTAACTCCTTCAAAGCCGACTGCACTTTGCGCTATATCCAAAACATCAATAACCTCCTTTTCAGAAAAAGGAATCTGTAACAACTTTGGAGTCTTTAACGCTTTGTGCTTAAATAATGGACTTACTTCTATTTGCTTTGTTTTTAATAGAAATTTATAAAATGCTTTTAAGGATGCAATTTTTCTATTAACTGAGGTATTTGATATGTCATTATCAACAAGAGACACAATCCAACTTCTAATTTGACTATAATTAACCTGCTCAATATTTTGTTTGTCAAAATGTATCGTATTGAATGATTCAAAAGAAGTAATATCATTACAATACGCCGTAACGGTATGTGAAGAATATTTTTTCTCCAACTGTAGATAATCCCGAAATGCGTCTTTATTAGTAGTCATAAAAAAACCGTTAGCATCAAAGTTATAAAACTTTTAATGACTAACGGTATTTTATTTTAATAGATATTGACTAACTCTCTAAGTTATCTCTCATATTTTGGATATAAGCCGCTTTTTGAATTTTGATTCTATTTGTTACTGAAGGCTTAATAAAAGCAGTACGTGCTCTTAGTTGACGAACAGTTCCTGTTTTATCAAATTTTCTTTTGTAACGTTTTAACGCTCTATCGATATTTTCTCCGTCTTTAATTGGTATAATTAACATAATATAGACACCCCCTTTCTTTAAGTGTGCAAAAGTAAACATTATTTTGAATTATGAGTCATGAATTATAGATTATTTTTGGGCGTGCCGGTGGACACCTCTTTTATCATTCACAAAACGTCAATTCGTCCACCGTCAGGCTGTCCGTTTCAAGTCCTCATTGCATTCCGGGCTTTCCTCTTCTATCCTTCACGCAAAAAAAAGAGCCAAGCTACAATTTAATGCATTTTGGCTCTTTTTACTATATTCAAATTTTCAAAAACTACCCTTTCAACAAATTTCTGGAAATCACTATTTTTTGAATCTCGGTTGTTCCTTCTCCAATAGTACATAATTTAGAATCCCTGTAGAATTTCTCTACCGGATAATCCTTGATATAACCATAACCTCCATGTATTTGCACTGCCTCATTTGCTACTTTCACACACACTTCTGAAGAATACATTTTAGCCATCGCTCCCAATGTGCTAACTGGCCTGTGTTTCTCTTTCAAGAAAGCCGCTTTGTGCAACAATAATTCCGAAGCTTCAATCTCAGTTGCCATATCAGCCAACTTAAATGAAATACCTTGAAATTCTGAAATTGGCTGTCCAAACTGATGTCTTTCTTTCGAATATTTCAAAGCTGCTTCATACGCTCCTTTTGCAATTCCTAATGACAATGCGCCAATAGAAATTCTTCCACCGTCTAAAATTTTCATCGCCTGGATAAAACCTTGTCCTACTTCTCCTAATCTGTTTGCATCAGGAATACGACAATTATCAAAAATCAATTCAGCAGTTTCACTGGCACGCATGCCTAATTTATTTTCTTTTTTACCAGATGTAAAACCTGACATTCCTTTCTCAAAAACAAAAGCTGTCATTCCTTTTGAATCTCCTTTTTCACCAGTACGAACAATTACAACCGCAATATCTCCAGAGATAGCATGCGTAATGAAATTCTTAGCTCCATTTACAATCCAGAAATCTCCGTCTTTTTTTGCAGTAGTATTCATTCCTCCAGCATCAGAACCTGTATTGTGTTCCGTCAATCCCCAAGCACCAATATGCTCAGCAGTAGCCAGCTTTGGAATCCATTTTTTCTTTTGTTCTTCGCTTCCAAAAGTCAAAATATGATTGGTACACAAGGAATTATGCGCCGCAACAGACAATCCTATGGATGGATCAACTTTTGATATTTCTTCTACTATAGTAATGTATTCATGATATCCTAACCCCGAACCACCTAGTTCTTCCGGCACTAAAACTCCCATAAAACCCATTTCACCTAATTTTTTAAATAACGGCACAGGAAATGTTTGAGCTTCATCCCATTCCATTATGTTTGGTCGAATTTCTTTTTCAGCAAAATCTCTTATAGATTGCGCAATCATTGATTGCGTTTCGTTGTAGTCAAAGTTCATTGTAATAGTGTTTTGTTTTAAAAGTCCAAATATAAGCCAATTATTTTTGCTTTATCAACAGGAAATCCCTTAATTTTTGTTAAATCCTCAATATTGTTAATATTTCCTCTCATACTTCTATAGGTAACAATTTCTTTTGCCAAAGCATATCTGAAATAATAAAATTGAGAAAGTTCTTTTAAAGACGCATTATTAACATCTATTTTCTTAATATTCGGAAGTACCGAAACTTTAAAATGAGAATTTAAGTTCTCAATCACTTCAGGTGATAATCCCCAAACATCTTTCATTTGTTCCATGGAAACAAACCCACCTAAATTTTCTTTTTGTTTTAAAATTCGCAAAGAAATCGCCTCACCTATTCCGTAAATTTTTATCAAATCCTCTTTGGTTGCCTGATTGATATCGATTATAATAATTTTTTCTTTTTTGGCGAAAGCCTTATTTGGATATTTATTATACTCTTTAAATTCTTTCTTATTATTTACCCAATCAGGGAATTTAAAATAAGGAGCTATGACATTTAACAATGAATCCGAAATTTTAGTTACGTTTTGAAACTCCTTAGGTGAATTAACGTATTTATTTTCTTTTCTAAAAACTAGCAAGCGATCAATTTCTTCCACTGACATTCCTAACTTATATCCTTTATAATCAGTTATGAAATTAGGATTAAAAAGATACATTTTTGGAGACTCTTTTTCGGACTCCGTTTTCATGGAATCAATTTCAGATTGAAGGGAAAGCCATTTTTGTTTATCAGGATATTCTTTTGTTTCAAAACCAAAGTCCACAAAAAAATAAATCATTTGCAAAAGAATTATGATTGCGAATAAAACAAAAATACCCGTGCGTTGCTCTCGAGTAAAATTGAAGAAACTTCGCAGTGTTTTAAAATTCATTTATAATATCAGGATTAGTGCAGTAAATTAAGATTCCTAAATTTATAAATTAAATCAAGACCTATCACTTTCTAAGAAAAAATATTTGAAAGAAGTAAAACTTATTTCAAAAACAAAGTGGAATTCAGTACACCTACAGTCAAAAAAAGTTTTTTCTCATACTAAACCCCAAATAAAGACAGGTAAATTACTTTTTTATAACTTAAAATTCAATTATTGTTTTTATTTTTTATAAAAAACTATACATTTGGAGCTTAATAACAAACAAAACCATATAACCCATGTCAATTTGGAAAACTAAACCACTGTCGGTATTGCTAAATGAAGCATCAGAATCCGAAAAAGGATTAAAAAGGACTTTGTCTTCACGTTCATTAGTAGCACTTGGAGTTGGAGCAATTATTGGAGCAGGATTATTCTCATTAACAGGAATTGCTGCCGCAGAACATGCTGGTCCAGCAGTTACACTTTCATTTATTTTAGCCGCCGTAGGATGTGCTTTTGCAGGACTTTGTTATGCTGAGTTCGCATCAATGATACCAGTAGCAGGTAGTGCTTACACGTACTCCTATGCAACTATGGGAGAATTTATGGCTTGGATTATCGGTTGGGATTTAGTTCTTGAATACGCATTAGGAGCCGCAACAGTAGGGGTAAGTTGGTCGCGCTATTTACTCGAATTATTAAACAAATACGGAATACATCTTCCACATGATTTGATATGTTCGCCCTGGGAAACATTAAAATTAAGCGACGGAACCATAATAGAAGGTGGAATCATTAATCTTCCTGCTATTTTTATCGTTTCGATGCTATCTTTACTATTGATAAGAGGAACTAAAGAATCTGCCTCTATAAACAACTTTCTAGTTGTTGTAAAAGTAATAGTGGTTATCATGTTTATTGTTTTAGGTTGGAGCTTTATTGACACTGCTAATTACACACCTTACATTCCTGAAAACACAGGAGTTTTTGGAGAATTTGGATGGTCAGGAATTGCTGCAGGAGCTGGAACTGTATTCTTTGCCTTCATTGGTTTTGATGCTGTTTCTACAGCTGCTCAAGAGGCAAAAAATCCACAAAAAGGGATGCCAATTGGTATTTTAGGATCTCTTATTATTTGTACTATTCTATATGTATTATTTGCTCACGTAATGACTGGACTTGTTCCTTATAATGAATTTGCAGGAGATGCTAAACCAGCAGCAACTGCATTTGCAAGAACCGGATATACCTTTTTACAAACTGGTTTAATCGTAGCTATTTTAGCAGGTTATACTTCGGTAATGCTTGTGATGTTAATGGGACAAAGTCGTGTTTTTTACACGATGAGTAAAGATGGTTTATTACCTTCTTTCTTCAGTGATATTCATGCAAAATTCAGAACACCATGGAAAACGAATCTTTTCTTCATGGTATTTGTAAGCCTTTTTGCAGGTTTTGTACCGGTAAGTGATTTAGGTCATATGGTAAGTATTGGAACATTATTAGCCTTCGTTTTAGTATGTATCGGAGTTTTAGTAATGCGTAAAAAAATGCCAGATGCACCAAGATCTTTCCGCACGCCTTTAGTACCATTTGTACCAATTGCAGGAATCCTAATCTGTTTAGCCTTGATGTATTCATTACCAAATGAAAGCTGGGCGAGACTTGTTATTTGGATGGCATTAGGTGTTGCTATTTACTTTGTTTACGGAAAGAAAAACAGTAAATTGAACAATCCAGACAAATAAAATTTCATCATAAATAAAAAAAGGGATTATAAAGTAGTTGATACTTTATAATCCCTTTTTTTATTTATAGCTATTTACAAATCAAAAACCGAAGTCCGCTTGGCGCGAATTAAATCCTTCAAACGAATCCAAAAAGCCAACGTGAGGTAGACCGCAAACCACAACCCTACAGTAACAAAAGACAAATAGATAAAAAACAATCGCACACTACTGGCACGCATTCCTAAAGTATCCGCTAAACGAGAGGAAACATGAAAACCATGTTTTTCAAAAAAGAACTTTAGTTTAATTACTACTGACATTTTATGAGTTATGAATTATGAACAAAATTACGATTTTTTCGAATAAACAAATGACCGAATCAACAAATCAACATTTTTTCATCAATTCCGAACCTATAACGCATTCTAAACACTTACTTTTATTACAATACTCATTCTTGAGTTGCAACAAAGATTGCGTTTCAAAAGCAGTTTTTGACTGTATTCCAAAAGAAGTAAATTTTTCAATAATGGCATTTTTCTCCGCAACAACTTCATTTAAAAGCTGTATTAAATCCTCCGAAATTTCTTTTCCCTGACTTTTAGCAAAAGCAAATTGAATTGGAATTATAGTATTTATAACAATTAAATCAATGAAAGATTTAGATAGTTTTCTCTGTTTCATCGGACTTTCTTTATCAAACTGATAATGGTTTTGCCAATACTCCGAAGCCGCAATCTGAAACAATTCGTAAGTACTTTTTAATGAACTTAAACTATTTATTTTCGAAAATAAATTCTGCTGACTGTGGTATAAATTAGCTAATTGTGAGAGTCTTATCGTCGGAAAATTATCTGGACGATGCTTGAAAAACTGTACTGGTTCTATACAAACTTTCTCTATTTGATACTTATGCAACAAGTAGAAATACCTGAATTTTAAATCCTTAAAATAGTTATCTTCTTTTTCGGAATCCAATAATCCGGTAGTACCAAAAATTAAAGCTTCCATATTTTCCACTTTAAAACTTTCCTTTCTAATTATCGAAAAAGGAATAGATTGCGCCATTTTATAAAAGATTTCTCCGTTTGTATTTAAACCAAAATTCTTAGCCAACAAACAGAACAAAACTCCTTCCCAATCTTGATTGGTTTGTTCCAATAAATCAAATATGGGTTGGGATTTTCTTTCTAACCGTTCAAAAAACAATCGTTCTTGCCAGTTTTTCAATGCAAACTCGTCAACATCTTTTAGCTGTTTTTCGCAAAAAATCCATGATTTTGGGGTCATTAAAGACTGATAATTTTCCAGAGTCGCTTTTTCGACATATTCTTTTAATGCTAAAACAGGAATTTCAGAATTGTCGCTTCTAAAAACTGCTACATCATGCTCCCAAACCACATGCAAAATTACGTTTTCATAACCCGCATCTTTTTCGTGATGATGCACGTACCAATCAGAAGATTTTATATGAATTTCAACATTTCCTGCCCATTTTTGAGCACCAATAACTATCTGAGCATTAAAAAAGTCAGGACCTGCCAATTCAAGATATTGACCTACATTGACAATTGTAATTTCCTCGTTGTTGACCGTTTTTAAATTCAGAGTGTCAAACTTCTTAAACTTCCAGAGGTAATGCAGAAAATCTTCTTTCATTTGTTTAAATTTAAAGAATCAGATTCTAAAGTAACGAAAATTATTACAAATAAATACATCGAAATGCTATGACAAAAAAAATATTTTTCATCTCCAATATAAAGAAACATCGGCTAAAAATCTTACCCTAATTTTTTATATTTGCGTTCCTAACTCCATTACCATGAAAAACCACTTCATTTTATTCTTTGTTTTTTGTTCTGTCTTTTCAGCTCTGGCTCAAAAAAATATCAAATCAATAAAAATAACTTATACCAGAAGTTCAAACGGAACCCTTATTGAAAACCAAGATCCCATTTTAGTTTTTACCAATGAACTAAAAACACAAATCACTTCTGAATCCATATTTAATAAAAAAGCCTCTTACCCTTTCGAATACTACAACATCTATAGAGAAACCAATAGATATGACCAGTTTGCAAATCTAAATGAGAACAAAATTATTTACACAACAGATAGTCTTTCATTAGCAAAACAAAATTTTGAGATTACCAATGAAACCAAAACTATTTTAGGTTATGCCTGCAAAAAAGCCGAAACAGTAATCAACTCAAATACCATTGAATTATGGTTTACTAATGATTTAAAAGTAAAAGGCGCACCAACAATCTTAGGACAAAATCTAGGTTTAGTACTCGAAATGGTTAGAAATGGGAATTATATTACCGCTACCACTAAAATTGAAGTCCTAAAAGAATTTCCAATAATAAGAAAAAGTGAAGCTCCACAAAGAAAAGTAGATTTATTAACGTACAAAGATTTAATCTGGAAAAGTCGATTTACCAATATTGCTGTTTTTGACAAAGAAATCATCAACTTTTCGAATACATCCCAATCAAATGACAGCATCTTACGCTTTGCCAATGGAACTATAATTCTCAAAAAAGTAAAAATCCCAGAAATCAAAAAAGGAAACCGAATTTTTGTCGATGTAACAGAGCAATCAAATGGTGACGCTTATGATAGAACCGGTTCCGTATTTTTAATTCCTACAGACAAAAACATTTCATTTCTTGATGGCTTGAAAAATGGAGCAAAAGAATTGCCCATATACGAAAATGGGAATGGTGAAAAATATCAAGGTGTGATTCGAACAGAAAATTATGCTCCTCTTTTAGAATTGATGCGCTTTTTTACTCCTTTTGGCGTAAAGCAGTTCAATACGCTTCAATTGAAGAACAAAGTGTGGCAAGACAGTGTATATTACCGTCAAGATATTTCAGAAATGCTTCCTGCATTGAGCAATAAAGAAGTCTGGATTGGTATGAATATTGGCAATTATGACAAAGGCGGACACAAAGCAAGTTTGAATATTTCTATACATCCAGAAGAAGAAAACAAGCCAAAAAACACATGGTTATTACCTCTTTTTAATACTAATAATGTCATGGAAATGGCCGGCCAGCAATACGCAACCATGTTCAACACCGATAAAGGATTGGAAGTGACTTTTGATGTTCCCGAAGGTTTTAAGAATTTCAAGTTACGCTACATCACCACAGGTCACGGCGGCTGGGAAAACGGAGATGAATTTGTACCTAAGAAAAACACCATACTCGTTGATGAAAAAGAAGTTTTTGCATTTACGCCATGGCGAACGGATTGCGGTTCCTATAGATTGAGTAATCCCGCATCTGGAAATTTCAGCGACGGATTATCTTCTTCTGATTTAAGTCGTTCCAACTGGTGTCCAGGAACAGTAACTAATCCTATTTATATTGATTTAGGAAATCTTTCACCTGGAAAACATACGATACAAATTAAAATACCTCAAGGCAAACCAGAAGGATCTAGCTTTAGCTCGTGGAATGTTTCAGGTTGTTTAATAGGGGAATAAAAAATAGAATTCGGATTTTTTTGCCAATATAAAAAACCGGTAAGTTATCTCAAAATGTACAATTTGGCACAAGCCCGAGCATCTGATAATGCTTCGTGATGGTTTAAAGCTATATTCATTTCTCGACAACAATCACTTAATTTAGTTGGTTTCAATCCTTTGGCTTTGTAGATTTTTACAGTGCATTCCCAACGCGAAGCTATATTCAAATCGGCATAATCAAAACCATAAAGCGCCATTGATTTAGCAAGAACATTTCTGTCAAAACTTTCATTATGAGCCACAACCACTCTATTTTGCAGACGTTTTTGAATTTCAGGATACACTTGTGCAAATGATTTTGCATTCACCGTATCTCGTGGATATATCCCGTGAACTTGAATCGTAAAAGGAGAATACAGATTATTTGGAGGCTTAATTAAACTAACAAACTCATCTACAATTATTCCGTTTTCAACGGTAACAATTCCTACCGAACATGGATGGAATGCAGTTGCGGTTTCAAAATCTATGGCAGTGAAAGTCATATTATATGTTTGTTATAAATCTGAAAAGCCACAAATTTAACGAAATAAACTCGTCAAATTCATGGCTTTAAAATTTTTAATATTTTGATTCTAAAATTTTTACTTTATAGACCCAATAATATCATATTTGGTAATAATATGGTGACTTCCATTTTCTAATTCAATCAAAACTGCTTCATTCTCTTTAGTAAATAATCGAGAAACTTCTTCTATTGAAGTTCCAAATTTCACTATTGGAAATGGTTTCCCCATAACTTCTTTTATAGGCTTATCAGCAACATTTTTATCGGCAACATAACTTTGAAACAAATCACTTTCATCAACAGAACCTACAAAACCCGTAACATCAATCACCGGAATTTGAGAAATTTTGTATTTACGCATTCTTTCAATAGCGTGCGAAACTAATTCCTCGGTACGCACAACAATCAATGGTTTATCGATATGATCTTTGATTACATCTTCGGCTTTTGTAATTTCTTCGTCAAGAAAACCACGTTCACGCATCCAATCATCATTGAACATTTTACCTACGTAACGACTTCCTGAATCATGGAAAAGAACCACAACAACATCTTCAGGCTTAAAATGTTCTTTAAGCTGCAACAATCCTTTTATCGCTGCACCTGCAGAATTCCCTACAAATATTCCTTCTTCAAGTGCAATTTTACGGGTATAAACCGCTGCGTCTTTATCCGTTACTTTTGTAAATCCATCAATCAAAGAAAAATCAACATTTTTGGGAAGAATATCTTCTCCAATTCCTTCTGTGATATACGAATAGATTTCATTTTCATCAAAAATTCCTGTTTCATGGTATTTTTTAAATACTGAACCATACGTATCAATTCCCCAAATTTTAATGTTTGGATTTTTCTCTTTCAAATATTTAGCCACACCAGAAATTGTTCCGCCAGTTCCTACACCAACAACAAAATGAGTAATTTTACCTCCTGTTTGCTCCCAAATTTCCGGACCCGTTTGCTCGTAATGTGCGATAGCATTTGAAGGATTATCGTATTGATTCACATACCAAGAATTAGGTGTTTCTTTGGCTAATCTTTTGGAAACAGAATAATAGGAACGTGGATCAGTAGGCTCGACATCAGTAGGACAAACCACTACTTTAGCACCAACAGCACGAAGTATATCCATCTTCTCTTTAGACTGTTTATCAGAAATCACACAAATCAGTTTGTATCCTTTTATGATGGCTACTAATGCTAATCCCATTCCTGTATTCCCAGAAGTTCCTTCAATAATGGTTCCGCCCGGTTTTAATCGTCCATCAGCCTCTGCATCTTCAATCATTTTTACTGCCATTCTATCCTTTACTGAATTTCCCGGATTGAAAGTTTCTACCTTAGCAAGTACTAAAGCATCTACTTCTGCAGTTACTTTATTCAGTTTTACTAAAGGTGTGTTCCCTATTGTGCCTAATATATTTTCTGCGTAGCGCATTTTATGTTGAATTTAAGATTGTGATTTGTTGTAAATACCAATACAAAGATAGTATTTTGTTATAAAATATTCTGGTTTACGGAATTTTGCGTTAGTGATGGTAGCGACATCCTTTACTTGCTTCTTTTAAGCAAGTAAAGATACAGTGGACAGCGCGGGAAACGCCCAAGAAAAAACATTTAAAAGGTATATTATTGCCCGAAAATTAATTAAAGAAGTTCCAAATTAATCCGAAACGAATCGTGAAATCACGCGATGGATTATTGGGTGAGGAATAAAAATTATTACCCATTAGAGACGAATTAAAATGCTCCGCTTTGAAATAAATACGTGTTCTTTGAATCTTTGCGTTTATAAAAAAATCAAAGTTTGGATGATTTCCAATTTGTTTATCATTTTGCACAAAAAACTCTCCAATAACCGGATTGTAATCACTTGCATAATATTTCGTGAAATAATTCAATACAATTCCTGTTTGCAAAAATAAAGCACGTTTGAATAAATAATTGGAATAATAAAACGTATTTCTAGTTACTATTTCAGGAACATTTAAAATGGCATCTTGCTGCTCTACTTTTTGATATAAAATAGTATTGTCTAAAGCGAAGTTCCCAAATGTCAATTCTCTACTTAATTTTACAGATAAGTAATTTATAGTCCCATCGTATTGTGACGGAGCCACTATTTGTGTTTTTGCGAGTGCTTGTTCAGAAGTTGACGCATCGTTAAAATACAAATGATCTTTTAAAACTGAAAATTGTACTTCTGCATCTACCCATGGAGTAATTGCATTAGCGCTAATTGTATTTATTTTTTCGTTCTTGAAATCATTTGACCAATTATACTGAACGTAACTACTTTGATGTAGATTGTAATTACTGTTTGGCAGTTTATTTATGTTCTGGTATTGAAATGAAAATTGGTTTTGGTCATTAAGATCATAATCTAATTTAGCATCAAGATTTGATAAAGACTGGGCCGTTACTGATCTTGAGTATAAAAACTTACCATTCCATTTATTTTTTCTATATTCATATTGACCACCAACACTATTAATTTCCTGACTGAATGAACTTGGTATCACATTTTGATTATCAAAAATCAATATCTGGTCGTAATAATAATTCGATCTAAAATCATCTGCAAAAAACTGGAATTTACCTAAAATAGTATTCTCATAAACCAGCCCAACTCTATTGTACATTTTATTATAACGCGTTTGGTCATTTATCCCGCTACTTTTAAAAGATTCCCCAAATCTATATACAATTGTGTTTCCTACTGTTGATGGAACGGTAGCTTGGTTGTATTCAAAAAATTTATTTTCGTAATTAAACTGATGGGTTAAATACAGGTTGTTATTCCCTTTTTCTGAATTTATCCTGAAATTATGGTCCAGGAATATTCTTTTCCCTTTAAGAAAGGACTTCGCGTCTGAAAAATAAACTTCAAATCTTTGGCGATTATTATAGTTTGGATCTTCACTTTCGAAATCATCTATTGTTGTTATTCCACCATTTTCCTCATTCAAAATATCTTGAAAAGTATAATGTGCTTTAGCGAAATAGCGTTTATTCTTGGTGTTATAACTAGTGGTGAATCTAAAATTACCAGTACTGGATAACTGATTAATATATTCCCCTTCAGAACGCAAACCTTTGTATGCAATAGAAAAATTAAGATTTTCAGAAGTATTCAAGGTTATAAATGCATCAACAGATTGTCCTTTTCTAACAGTAGTTTTAAAATACAATTCGGTCACAGGAGTAGCTACAGAACTGTACCTTATTTGGTTTGCTTCTAAAAAATTGAAATGTTTTGCTTTAAAACCAAATTCCGGATAAGGTGAAAAATCGGTTAAACTATATTGTAATGTATTATAGGTTTGTCCATCATTTGCAAAAGGTAAAAGCCCAAAAATATCTTTTCGCAAATAGTTGTGACTGTATTCTTTTTGAATAGTCAGCGAAGTATCTATGTAAGTGGTATCATTTTCGATTGTAATAAAACGATACATGTCAATGGTAGCGATTTTTTCACTTATCTTTTTAATCGAATCAGAACTATTATATTTATTATCAATTCTCAATTTTTGAATCTTTTTCTCTTGAGAAAATAATAGAACCGGAAATGTTAAGAAACAAAACAAAAATAATATTCTCATTTGAAAGAAATCTAATTAGTCGATTAAAAAAAATAATCAAGCAAAGATATAGTATTAAGAGATATAATTAAAAAAAGAAATGCCAATATGAATTCAAACTGAATTAATTAAAATAAGAGTTGGTAGATTAATCCGTTTACAGAACGCCCCTTATGTTTTAAGAGCCGAAGTTATTTTTATTATCATTTATTATTTTTGTCGGTTAGCAATAATAAATGATATGACTCCAGCTATTTATTTACAAAAAAAAGAGTGTTTTGTTAGTCACAAAACACTCTTTCTATTTTTTTTAAAAAACTCTTTACGGGTTTATTTCAAAAGCAGTAATTTCTGTACATCCGTATGCTCCAGTACCAGATGCGTGCTTAATAATAGAACAGTCTAATTTATAACCACCATCATAAGCTCCATCATTTTGACCATCACAATAAATATCTTCCATAACAAGAGTATACTTACCGTTAGGTAAATTAATATTATGAGTATACACTTTTCCTCTACTTGCAGTAGATGAAGCAGGTCCATAAGTTCCAGGAGGTATTGATGCAACTACAGCTCCTGCAGCATTTACGATTTTCCAAGAAGTTTCTTCTGCATAGGCATCAGTAGTTACAGTTAACACAACATTATTACATACAACTTTTTTATTATAATTTATTGTTGCAACATCGTTAAAGGCTGAACCTCCAGCAGGTGCTACTAGTTTTACAAGTAGTGAATATGCTATACCATCCTGTAGAGAATTAGTATTTAAAGTAACATCTAAAGTTCCTTCATAAGATCCAGCGGGAATTGTTGCTACACCTATTGAATAAGAAACAGCTGCACCAGTTGACTTAACATCTGCAACCGCTTCATATGTTCTGGCAACATTAGAAATTGTTGTAACGCTTACCGGTATAGTTACTGTTGTTCCTGCAGGTGGAACAGTAATGTTATAACTTCTTGTAGTAAATTGAACGCCTTCTTGTCCGTTTACATTATCAAATACTACACTCTCGCTTTCACAACCTGCAATTACCCCCATAAAAAGGGCAACTGCGGTTATTTTTAATAAATATTTTTTCATAATACAATAGTTAAATTAGTTAGTATAACCAGGATTTTGTTGGTCTTTTATACCAGTGTTAGCACTAAGTTCTTGAAAAGGAATAGGCATTGTAAATCTAAAGTCAGTATTTGGTATAGTACAAGCATTATAGATACTACAGTCCGCTGGATCTCTATCAATAGAAACACCTGCTTTAACACCCAAACGTTTTAAATCCAAGTATCTGTGCCCTTCAAAACACAACTCTATTCTACGTTGTTTCAAGATTTCTGCAAAAGCAGCTTGTTTAGTAGTTGGCACTGCAATAACCGGAGCAGTTCCCGCAACAAATCTAGCATTAGTAACCGCTTGTAATTGCGCAGCTACACCTGCAAAGTTTCCAGCCTCAGCAAGTGCTTCTGCTTTTAAGTAATACATTTCCGGAGTTCTGAAAATTTTAACATCATTCAATTGAACAATACCACCTGAACCAGGATACTTACCAATAACAATTCTATTTCCAGCAGGATCTGAGGAAGGACTTAAAAAAGCACGCCTTCTGATATCATTTGGATTATTAAGCAAATTGTATAAACCAGTACTCATTTCATAAAAAGGAGAACCATTTACAGTACTATTAACTGATGCCCATGTTGCATTTATCAATCTATTTCCAGCAACACGCTCCAATTTGAAAATTACTTCATTCTGAGTAGCTGTAGGTATAGCTACATCTGTCCAAATATTCAAATATAGCGATGTAGCTTCTGTAGCAACAGTAGCTGATCTAGGAGTTAAAGGATATGCAGCAATTAAATCATCTGCAAAAGCAGTTACTTCAGTATATTTACCTCTGTATGCAGCCATTCTAGCTCTAAAAGCTTTAACAAAATCAGTTGAAACAAAAGTACGTGTAGTATTAGCCGCATTAGCAGACAAAGAGGAAACAAAATTTAAATCTTCATTGATTAATGCAAAAACTTCACCATTTGTATTTCTTGGCAACTGATCAGTTACAAGCGGTACAAAATCAAGTTTAATAACGCCAAGGGCACTATCACTAGTCAAATCTGTTGAAAAATGACTTAACAACACAAAATGTCCCCAAGCTCTTAAAATATGTGCTTGTGCTACGATATTTTTGTATGCCGCTTCATTAGCAGCAGTTGGAGTAACAAGTGCAGCTCCAGCTATAACTCTATTTGCTCTATTTATTAAAGAATAATTAGAATACCATATTGCAGCAGCATCACCAGACGCTGCGTTTAGGTTAAAAACATATTCACCTCCATTCAGTCCCTGACCACCATTGGCAAAACCAATAGCAACTTCATCTGTAAAAACGGTACTAAAGGCTATCGGGTTCTCACCAGCTATAGCAGCATATACTCCATTAAGACCCAATTGTAAATCATCTACAGTCTGAAAAGTAACATCTGGTCCTAATTCACCAGGTTGAATAATATCAGTCGCATCTTCACATGAAGAGAAAAATGACACGATCAATGCTAATAAAATAAAATTAATTTTTTTCATATCTTTTTATATTAAAATTCTAATTGTAATCCTACAGAAAAGATTTTCGGAGTAGGGTATTGGTATTGGTCAGCAGTACGTGGGCTTTCAGCATCCCAACCTCTCCACTTAGAGAATGTAACTAAGTTTTCTCCCTGAATAAAAGCTTTCACAGTTTTGAAAGGTGTTCTTTCAAGCAATTTTTTAGGAACATCATATCCAAAAGATGCAAATCTTAATCTTACATAAGAAGCATCAACTAAATAACGATCTGAATTATTTTGCGCAGCATAATTAGCAGCTCTCAATGCAGGAATGTCAGTTACTCTGTTATCAACCGTCCACGCATTTAATAAGTCAGCAGAAACATTAAATACTCCTACATTGTTTGTAGGATTCTGTAATCCTTGTAAATCAAAATCAATTCTGTACACTTCAGCAGCATAAGAAAAATTTGTTGTCAAGAAAAAGCCTTTATAGCTTGAATCAAAACCAAAACCTCCTTGATACAACGGAACACGTGATTTACCAGTAAGCACTCTATCACCAGTAACGTTAGGATTTTCTGTAATTTCTCCAGCAGCATTCAGGAAAAGTAAATTACCATTAGCTGGATTAACTCCTTGATATCTTGTAAGAAAGAATTCATCAATTGTTTTTCCTTCTTGAATTACCGTAGTTCCATTATCAATTACTCCAGTAGTACCAGCTACATCCAAGATGGTATTCTTGTTGTAAGATCCATTAAAATTTAAAGCCAAATTGAATCCACCAACTTTATCACTCTTAAATAAGCCATAATTCAGCGTAGCTTCAACTCCTTCATTCTTTAGCGCACCAAAATTAGCATTAATCCCATCAGCTGCATTAACTCCAGATAATGGTACTCTAAGAAACAAATCTGTAGTTTTCTTTTGATACACGTCAAATGAACCAGTCAATCTACCTTTGAAAACTTCAAAATCCAAACCGATGTTAGCTTGGGCTGTTTTTTCCCAACGCAAATCTGGCACTGCCAACTGAGAAAGCACAAAAGACTGAGTTCCATTATATCCTACACCAGTAGTGTATAACTCCCTAGTATTGTTTAATGCTGAATATGTTCCGTTCAAAATGTCTTGATTACCTGAAGTTCCATAAGACCCTCTTAATTTAAGAGCATTAATTACTGAACCCTGCATGAAAGCTTCTTTATCGATATTCCAACGACCACTTAAGGAGTAGAAAGTACCCCATTTATAATCATCTGCAAATCTGGATGATGCATCTCTACGAATAGTAGCACCAAAACCATATTTACTGTCATAATCATAATCCGCAGTACCGAAATATGAGAATAAACCTGTTTCTTGTTTTGCAGCAGAAACAGTTGGTACATTTCTATCATTAGCAGGACCATCAATAATGTATCCAGTACCAGCTCCCGGAGAAGTAGTTTTAGGATTTAAACCTCTTTGCGTGAAAGTAAAAGCATTTCTATGTGCTTTAATATATTCTATATAAGCACCCGCATTAATGGTGTGTTTTTCATTGAAAGAACGGTTATAGTTCAAACGAGTATTTGAAGACAAAGCTAAATCTCTTTCAAAAAACTGATTTTCAGTATCAGATGCAGTTGCAGCAGCACTAAAAAGAAGTGTATTGAATGCGGTAGGACTTTGCCAAGTATAAGAATTTTGTTGCGTATAATCTAATGCTAACGCTGTCCCAATACTTAAATCTTTAGTGATTTTGTAACCACCATCAATATTGATCAAACCTTTTAATTCATCAATTCTGTTTTCAAAAGTTTTTAGTTTATCAACAAGGAATAATGGAGTTAATAATAAAGTTCCTCCTTGTGTTTGATAATCTAATAAAAGTTGTTGACTAGTACTATAATCCTTCGGTGAAATATAAGGTGCACTATTATTAGCTCCAAGTACATAATTCTGATTTACACCTCCAGTACCAATAGCGTTAGCTTCATTTCTTCTAGAAAAGTTGATAGAAGTTGTAGTTGAGTACGTAAATTTATCATTATTTGATTTTCCAGTAATATTACTTCTAAAACTGAATCTTTTCAAATCAGATCCTTTCAAGATACCTTGTTGATCAAAATAACCAAGAGATGTAAATGAAGTCATGTTTTTACCACCACCAGCTAAACTAACAACTTGATTTTGAGTTACACCTGTTCTAAAGAAATAGTCAGTCCAGTCTGTATTTACTGCCGCAGCAATTTGAGCATCTGTCATTGGACCACCGTTAGGACCATTAGTAAAACCTCTACCTCTACCATATGCTCTCTCAGTAGTAAGCAATTCTTGAGAGTTCATCAAGTTATAATCCGTTTTTTGTAAAGTTGAAAAACCTGTTGTAGATGTATATTTTACACTTAAAGCAGAATCAAAACTACCTTTTTTAGTTTTAACGATAATTACACCATTTGCTCCTCTATTACCATAAATAGAAGTTGCACCAGCATCTTTAAGAACAGAAACTGATTCAATATCATCAGGATTTATACTTCTAAAGTTATCAGAGTTCAAAGGAATTCCGTCTATAACGAATAATGGCTCGACTTTACCGTTGATAGAACCTGTACCTCTAATAATAATTTGGCTATTCCCTCCAGGTTGTCCTGTTCCTGATGTAATATTCAAACCAGAAACTTGCGCCTGTAAAGTTTGAATAAAAGAGGCATTAGGTCTTCCCTCAATAGTTTTAGAACTAACAGTTACCGAGGCAACGTTAGATTTTGCTTTTGTTTTAGTTACATTGTAACCTTCAACGATAACATTTTCCAATACAGTAGTATCATCTTCAAGCTGAACATTAATTCTATTTTGAGCACCTACCACAACAGTAACAGGTTTTGACCCAACAATAGAAATAACTAATCTTTCTCCAACGGAAGCTTTGATAGAAAACTCTCCATTGAAATCGGTTTGTACTCCACGACTTGTACCTTGTACAACAACATTTACCCCCGGCATAGTCATTTGATCGGATTTAGAAGTAACAGTACCCGAAACAGTTTTCTCTTGCGCAAAGGAAAACTGAATAAAAAACGCTAAACATAGCGTAAGAATCCAAGTAAACTTTGATTTCATAAATAATTTTTTTGAGTTAGTTAAAAAACAAAACTATTAATTTATTATTAATTAACAAACATTTAATAGTTAATATTATAGGTTTTTAAATTCAATAGGCATTTTTATCAAAAACAGAACTTTTTACTCTGTTATTGTTTATTCCGCTTTTTTGAAGAAAAAAAGTATTAAAAAGAAAAATTTCAAATATATTTAGTTTAATTTTTCAATATTTTCCAAACAGATTGTTTATTTCCCTGCTTAATTTTAAAAATATAAACCCCTTTTTTCAGAGAATCTACATTTATTGAATTAACTAAACCATTATTTGAATAATCTATTTTTTTATAAAGCTGTCTAATTCCCAAAACATCATACACCTCTAAGTACATTTCGTCAGAAAGATCTGACTGAACAGATATGTTAACAAATTCATTCATTGGATTAGGCCATACATTCAATGATTTAAAATCAGACTCATAATTTGATAATGTGCTTTCATCTACACCTGAAACTATTAAAGAAAAATCTTGGCTATCTCCGATCAAACTTCCTTTATGGTTAACCGTTATTGTGTAAAAATCATTAGCAGGATTATTAATTTCAATCTTCTCAACATTATCAACACTATTATCTGCTTTAATAGCTGGCAGACTTCTTACATCATTTAATCTCCATGGAAAAAAGACCTCATTCCCTTTAGTAATTCTAATATCCAAATCATTTACCAAAACAGGAGTTGCTAAATCAACAGTACCTGTATTAACCACACCCGAACGATCTGTCCAAGAAATAGTTGCTACCAAGGGCTCAGTTCCTTTAGCTTTAATAACTTTTGTAAAAACAGAACCTTGAAGCAAAGGAGATGTTCTAGAATCAAATTCCTGAATTAAAACTTTGTTATTCGTCTCAAATGCATTAGTAATTAATATTGCCGCTTTTTCAGCGTTTAGCAAGCCCCAACCAAATCTTGGATCTGGTCCATCTGCATCTCCGGCCTCATCAGCACTATGAATCATTAATCCCCTTAATGTAGCAGATCGCATAAAATCCCCTTTAACATTTCTAAAATGCTCTTGCAATAACAGTAAAGTCCCTGTAACTCCAGGAGCTGCCATTGAAGTTCCAGATATTGTCCCATACCCCTTATTACCCGCAGCATTGGTTGTTGAAAAAACATTAACACCTTTTGTAGAAATATCAGGTTTTATTCGATTATCATCAGTTGGTCCCCAGCTACTAAAATTAGACATGACAACACTACTTGAATTAACATAACCATTAACACTTAAACCTTCTACAGCTGCAACTACAATTGCATTTTTTGCAGTGCTAAAATCCGTCAATAAATCATACCCGTCTTTTGAAGCATTAATATTCGGAGTTTTATTTCTATCATTACCAGCTGCAATAACCGGTTGATAATAGGGCGCATCAAAAGCTATTTGATCTAAATCTTTCGAATCACTCCTGTAAGCTCCAAAAATATACTCTGGAAAACTTGCGCTAGTTGCAAGAAGTCCGTATGAATGATTAGAGAGTAATAACCCATTATTTGTAGCTAATTCTGTCATCTCTTCTAAATCTCTAGTCCAATTACTTACGTAAGCGTAAGCCTGATAAGCAATACCTCTACCTAAACCACTAGTTGAATTTGCACCAGAACTAATCATTGTACCTGTCACGTGGCTTGAATGATACGAAGTAGGATTTGTATTATTATCATAAACAAAAGCCCTTCCTCCAAAATCCTCATGTGCAATGATCGCATTATCTTGATCCCAGACTCCTACGAATAATCCATTACCTGTTAGATTCAAACCTAATCCGCCATTAGGACGTAATTTATTCGCTCTAGAAGTAAATGCAGATCCTTCATTTCTGGTTACACGATACAATGGAAATCCATCATCGGTAACTTCTTTAATTTCGGAATAAGTCCCATCAGAACTTGTAAATTTAACAGGCCATCCATTTTGTTTAGCAATAGCAACTGCTTTTTCATATTTTTTTATTTGACTCAAACCAAATTCCATTTTCAATTTTTTAAGATTTGAAACATTGGTTTGATTTAAAATAACTTTTTTTTCTTTGTCATTTTGTGAATATGAAAAAATTGAAAAAAACAGCATTAACAACAATAATATTCTAAAAGTATTTTTTTTCATGATTTGAAATTAAATGGATTTTCTTGCTTGCTAAATTAAAATAAAAAATAACTTATTTATGTTAAAAAACAGCACAAGATGATATGATTAATTCAACAAACTTCTTATTTAGAAAACATTTAATTAAAAGTTTTAAAAAAATCGCCTTTATAAGATTTAAATTATAGAATGAAGGATTAACTATTTTCTTTTCCTTTTTTAACTGGAAAAAAATTAAAATAAAAAAAACAGCTATAAGAATAAATTCTCATAGCTGTTTATATAATAATAACTTATAGCTCTTTTATAGTAAGATTAATAACTGATATAATTATTTCACCTTATTTATAATGAACTATTAACTTATTTAGTAACCAGGATTTTGTTGTTCTCTTAGAGTTGGATTAGAATCCAATTCCAATTGCGGTATAGGCCACAAAAACTTGAAGTTATCGTAAGGAATTGCATTCACACCTAAAGCGCCTGCGTACGGAGTCCCTAATGCATATGCAGCCAAAGCTGTTGAAGCACTAGAAAAACCTCCATTAGCAGCTTTTGCAGGAACACCAGCTATTGGGAAATTAGCATCGTTTTGCAATCTGTGAATATCAGCCCAACGACGTCCTTCCATAAGAAACTCAATTCTTCTTTCTTTCAATATAGCACCTAATAATGTGATGTTCGAAGAAAAACTAGTCGCAGTAAACGCCTGAGTTGTTGGATCAGCTAAAGATCTATTTCTAACAGAGTTTAATCTTGCTAAACCATTAGCTACATCATTATTTCTAGCGTAAGCTTCTGCCATATTCAATGCTACTTCAGCATATCTAATCACTGGAGCCGCATCTGTTTTATTCACACCATCTTTGTATTTTTTGGTGAATTTAGAATTTGGATAATAACTTCCAATACCTGTAATAATCATAGTACCTTCAGTTCTTCTTTTATCATCAGACAACCAACTTGGATCTCTCCAAATAATTGGGCTTATAGCTACCAATCCACGACCATTAGAGGCTGCTGGAATTGGTGGATGATACATATTTGCTAATGCACCATTCGCACCTGGATTATTTGTAGCACCATTTGCAATAGAGAAGATAGACTCCGTATTTGAACTGTTACTAGCAAAAGGAGTATCTGGATTTGCTGTCATAGAATACAAACCATTTAACTTTAAACCTTCTGTTATTACACCATTCCAATTACGCATATGCAAATGGACTCTCGTTTTATAGGCTATGGCAGCTTCTTTAGTAATTCTTTCAATTTTAGCAGCACCAACTCTTGCGCTTTTTGAAAAAAGTAACGTTTCTGCGTCATTCAAATCTTTAAGGATTTTTGTATAACATTCAGCAACAGTATTTCTACCTTGAGCTAAACCAAGTTCAATATTAGCAGGAGTATTATAAGGAATCTCTCTGTAAGGAACTCCTAAATTAGCACCATTATTATCTTGAAAAGGTTTTGCATAAAAAATTAGCAATTCATTGTGCGCAATCGCTCTGAAAAATTTTGCTTGCCCAATATAGTCATTAGCAACGTCTTGAGTGATAATTCCACTTGCAGCAGCTTTTTCAACACCTTCAATTACAATATTTGTTCTATTAATTAAACGATAAGCATCAGCCCAATAATATACGTTATTAGCTGTAGTTGGATCATACGTACCAGTGTAAGTCAATTGGTAGAATGCCGCTAAATTAACTACATCTTCACCTCTATTATCACCTTGCTGAATGTAAGCTGCTCCAAATACATACCCTCTAGCTCCTGCACCATTAAAGTTACCCAATTGAGCACCATTATACATACCTGTTACCGAAAGATCAATTAAAGCTGGAGTTTCAAAAGCAACATTTTCTGAGATACTATTGAAAGGGTCTAATTCAATCGTATTTTCTTCACTGCAAGAGGCAAACAAGAGTGAAACCACCATTAACGGAACTGCTATTTTAGCACTCCATAAGGATAAAAATTTATTTTTATTTTTCATTTTTTTCATTTTTAAATTAGAAACCTACATTAAGACCAATAGTGAATACTCGAGATCTTGGAGTACCATTTAAATCAATACCTGTAATTTCCATTTCTGGATCTAAACCTTTATAGTCTGTAATAATTAATAAGTTTTGACCTTGTACAAAAAATCTAAATTTATCAACTCCAATTTTTTCTAAAACTGGTTTTGGTAAATTATAACCTAAAGTTACGTTATCCAATTTGATATAGTCACCATCTTCAACAAAACGAGTAGATGCTTGATTTAAATTGATAAAAGTTTCTCTATCATCTCTCAATCTTGGAGTCCATCCATCACCAGGATTAGCAGCACTTTGCCATCTTCCTAATATTTCAGTACTATTGTTATTGAAATTCATTGTTAACGCATCACGTCTAGTTGAATTGTGAATTTTATTACCTCCACTGAAACGGAACATAAAACCTAAATCAAAATCTTTATATCTCATGTTAGAATTGAATGCACCAAAATAAGTAGGAAGTACACTTCCTAAAATACTTTTATCAGATGTACTCAAAGAAGAAGCAACAGAAATATCAGAAGGATTGTTTGGATCAAAAACTCTATATGCTTGAGTATCGATATTTCCTTGAACTAACGAACCATCAGCTTTATAATAAACTGGGTTACCATTAGCTGGATTTACTCCCCAATATTTAAAACCATACAAAGCGTAAGGAGACTCACCTTCTCTTAATATGTTGTTTCCAGTATTAAAATTATCTGCATCAACATAATTAATATCCTGACCATTAACTAAGGTATTCACTTTACTTTTAACTAAAGATAAATTAGCCGTTAAAGTCCATTCAAAATTTTCACTTTTAAAAGGTGAAGCTTCAACTGATATTTCATGACCAGAATTTTTCAAAGAACCAATATTTTGTGATATTGAATTTCCAGGAACTCCTAATGACAATGGCTGAGGCACTGCTAAAATCAATCCATCTTGATTATTGATAAAATAATCATAGGTAAATTTTAAACGATTATTTAAAAAAGCTAAATCTACACCATAATCAATCTTCTCTGAAGTTTCCCATTTTAATTGGTTATTACCTGCTTGAGAATATGAAATTCCGTTATATTCAGCATATTTTGAATTGTTGTACAAACCTAAATAAGGGTAGTTTCCAATATCAGTATTTCCAACTTCAGCATAAGAAGCTCTTAATTTGAATTCAGAAATAACATTTTCTAAAGGTGTCATGAAAGACTCTTTGTTCACACTCCAACCTGCAGAAACTCCTGGGAAAGTTCCCCATTTGTTAGCAGAAGGCAATGATGAAAGACCATCTTTACGAATAGATCCTTGAAGGAAATATTTCTCTTTATAATTATAAGTTAATCTACCTGCATAAGAAATAATTCCATTTTCAGATATTCCTCCACCAGAAACTTGAGTAGCATATGAACCAGAGATCAGACCTTGATTAAAGAAAGTATCAGATAAACCATTACCTCCACCAAAGAAAGAATTTACTTTTTGTTTTTGTGCTTCATAGATTGCAGTAGCTCCTATAGTATGAGCATCACCAAAAGTCTTGTTGTATGACAAAATATTTTGAACATTCCAACGTGTCAAGTTTGTAAAGTTATTTCTAACTAATCCTGCTACTCCAGCACCATCTCCATTAATTGGATTTAAATACTGAAAACCTTCCGTTCCAATAGCATCTACACTTCCTTGAGTTTTAAAATTCAAACTAGGTAAAATTTTAAAATCAGCAAAAAGACTAACTAAAGATCTATCAATTTTTGATCTGTAAATATTATTATCCAAAACATAAACAATGTTTGGTAAATTATTTCCAATTACTGACAAGTTTTCTCCTTGACCTACACTTGCACCTGCAATATTGTAACCCGTTGGATTAGCAGCATCATAAATAGCAGTATTTGGTAATTGACGCATTGCATTAAACATCAAACCTGACAATGAGTTAGCTCCAGTGTTTAAACCATTATTTTGCGTTCTGGACAAAGCCATATTCACACCAATGTTCAACCAGCTTTTAACTTTTTGATCTACGTTAGCTCTTACGTTATATCTAGTTTGGTTATTTGCTTTTGCAATACCTTCTTGCTCATTGTATCCAACAGAGAAATAATAATTTGTCTTGTCAGTTGAGCCTGATAATGATAAATTATGATCTGTTTGAAAAGCGTTAGAACGAAGTACCGCTTTTTGCCAGTCAGTATTAAAAGTCGTTCCAGCTGCCCATGGTGAAGCTGCTCTGTTTGATCTTTTTTCATTCTGAATTGTAATAAAATCTTTAGTACCCAACAAATCTAATAAATCGATTGGCGAAGCAACTCCAGTATAAGTATTGTAGTTTACTCTAAATTTACCACCTTTTCCTTTTTTAGTTGTAATTAAAATTACACCATTAGAAGCTCTAGAACCATAAATAGCGGTTGCAGAACCATCTTTTAAAATTTCTGTCGATTCAATATCCGCTGGATTTATATCTCCTAAAGCGTTAGTATTAGCATATCCTCCCACATCTCCTGTGAAAATTGGCACACCATCAACCACAACTAAAGGATAGCTTCCAGAAGAAATTGAACCAATTCCTCTAATTCTAATTCTAGGAGCTTGTCCTAAAACACCTGAATTAGATGTAACTTGAACACCCGCAGCTCTACCAGCTAATTGAGATTCGAAACTAGGAGTCGCTAAACTTGCTATAGACTCACCTTTAATTTGTGAAATCGAACCTGTAAGATTTTTTTTCTTTTGAGTTCCATAACCTACAACTACGACTTCCTCTAATGTATTATCTTGTTGCTCCATTTTAACACTAAGTGTAGAAGAAGCTCCAACACTTGCTGTAGTCTCTTTCATACCTACAAAAGAAAATACTAAAACTTCACCTGCACTAGCCTTAATGGAATACTTTCCATCAAAATCAGTTTGTGCACTTCTATTTGTACCTCTAACAACAACGTTAGCTCCAGGAATAGGCCCAGTAGCATCTGTAACCACACCAGTAACAGTCTTTTCTTGTGCAAACGCAAATTGCATTGACAATGCCAATAGCAACGAAAAAATCCATTTGAATTTTGATCTCATATTAAATTTGTTTTGAATTAGTTATTTCACAAAAATCATAATAATTTCTTAAAGTAGCAAGTATTTACAAGAATTAACACATTTTATTTTTGTTAAAATATCAAACCTAAAAGAGCATATAATATTAAAATTTCATCTGTATACATATTTTTTTACGAATAATTACATATAAATCAATATTTTTGTCAAAATTAATACAATGTTAAGCCCCTTTTTTTTAACACAAAATTTAGAAACTGGAACTGACGAAGCAGGTCGTGGTTGCCTTGCAGGGCCAGTTACTGCTGCAGCAGTAATTTTACCCTCTGATTTTCAAAACAGTACACTAAACGACAGCAAACAACTGTCTGAAAAAGCGAGAGAAAAATTAAGACCTATTATAGAGCAAGAATGCATTTCATTTGCGGTAACTCATCTGGAACCTTTAATAATCGATGAAATAAACATTCTGAATGCATCTATAAAAGCAATGCAGGAAAGCATTCTAAAATTAGACCCAAAACCTGAATCTATTATTGTAGACGGAAATAGTCCATTAATACCTAAAGGAGGAATTAAAAATCGCGGAGGAAAGATTTTTACCGATGCTGAGATTGAAATCCTAAATTCGATTCCGAATGCGAGTATTATAAAAGGAGATTCAAAATACATGAGTATTGCAGCCGCTTCTGTACTAGCAAAAACATATCGTGATGAATATATGAATCGGATTCATGAGGAATTCCCAATGTACAATTGGAAACAAAACAAAGGTTACCCTACCAAAGAACACCGAGAAGCAATTCGAATCTACGGAGTTACAAAATACCACCGAATGACATTTCGCTTATTGCCGGAACAGTATACTTTTGATTTTTGATTGTAGATTAATGATTTTTGATTGCAGATTTCTCAAAAGTCGCTTCAAAAAGAATGGAGAAATGTTTCAGGATTTTTTCTTTGACATCTTCTTCATTAACTTTTTCTACGCCAAGTTCTACATTTAATGAAGTTACCGCTTTACCGCGAATACCACACGGAATGATATTATCGAAATAACCTAAATCGGCATTTACGTTTAAAGCAAATCCGTGCATGGTTACCCAACGGGAAGCGCGAACACCCATAGCACAAATTTTTCTTGCAAATGGAGTTCCTGCACCTAACCAAACTCCGGTTTCACCTTCGCTTCTGCCGCAAGCAATTCCATATTCCTGAAGAGTAAGAATAATGGCCTCTTCCAGAAAACGCAAGTATTTATGAATATCAGTAAAGAAATTTTCTAAGTCTATAATTGGATATCCTACAATTTGCCCCGGTCCGTGATAGGTAATATCGCCACCACGATTGATTTTGTAGAAAGTCGCTCCTTTGGCTTCCAATTGTTTTTCAGATAAAAGCAAATTACTTAAATCACCGCTTTTGCCTAATGTATACACGTGAGGATGTTCTACGAAAAGAAAGTAATTTGGAGTTTCTAAGTCGAGTTCTTCTCTGCGATTTCGAATTTTCAAGTCTACGATTCCTTTAAACAATTCCTCTTGGTATTCCCAAGTTTCTTTGTAATCTTTAGTTCCTAAATCTTGAAGTTGGATGGTTTTGTTCATTTCTTGAAAGATGCAAAGGTTAAGAGCGGCAAAGGTACAAAGTTTTTTAAGAGAAGTTACAGACAAGAAAAGCTTGCAATGAATTACTCTAAAACAACTTCCAGATTAGTCTTCTCTGGATTCACTAAACAATCTGCAATTAGAAATTGCAATTCCAGTGATTTCTTATCTTCACTAATTTTTGCATTTGGATTTGACACGGACTTTATTTTCCTTGGAAAATGATATTTTAGAACATAAGGCTGTGTGATTTTGAATTTAGAAACTTGCGTTTTATATCCTTCAATCTTATCCTGCTGCTTTTTTAGCTCAATTTCATCTGTAATTTTCACTATTCTCTTGAAAACACTTCCGTCAAAATCATAGTTCACACTATAATAATGTTCTTCGGCAACCAGTGCATAATTATTTTCTATATCATCTGCATATTCTTCGGTTTTGTATAAATCCGCAACCTCGTCAATTTTGTTGAAATTCTGACTAATTGTTGTGCGAAATTCTTTCTCGAATGAGCTTTTCTTGATATGTACTTTTACAGAAGCAAATTTTTGAAAAATGGCTTTTTCGGATGCTGGCAATCTGGAAAACGTCTCGGAATGTTTCGTAATAAAATCCTGAAAAACATAAGTTGTATCTCTAAAAACTTCTTCTTTGGAGTAGTTTTCACCTGCTAATTGCATATAACTATGTTCATCGCGCAATTCATTTATTTCGATTCTGCCGGTTCCGTCTTGGTTTAAATGAATGGTTTCCGTGACTTGGCAACTTGTTAAAAAGAATATTAAAAGTAGTAGGGCGTAAATTTTATTTTTCAATTTTTATGATTTTGAATCGTTATTTTTACCAAATGTAAAATAATAACTACAATTCCTAGCCCAGATTAAAGCTAAAATCCTTTTTATTTTTTCTTTAAAAATAAAAAGATTGTAACGGAAAGCTGGAAATAGCTCCAAAAAACGGTTAGCACTTTGCTACTTTGCTACTTATACAGTATCTTTGCGCTCTTAAAATCAGAATATAATGGCATTATCCGAACAAGAAACTCTACGTAGAGAAGCACTTACAGAATTACGCAATTTAGGTATCGAACCTTATCCTGCAGCC
Organism: Flavobacterium sp. 120; assembly: GCF_003633605.1. Classification (NCBI taxonomy): domain Bacteria; kingdom Pseudomonadati; phylum Bacteroidota; class Flavobacteriia; order Flavobacteriales; family Flavobacteriaceae; genus Flavobacterium; species Flavobacterium sp. 120. Next base: position 2,743,624 of record NZ_RBKZ01000001.1, read on the forward strand.
GAATTTACCACTACCGCATATTCTAGCGAAATCCTAGCTGATTTCGAAAAGTACGAAGGAAAAGAGGTTGTTTTAGCAGGTCGTTTGATGGGTAAACGTATCATGGGAAAGGCCTCATTTGCGGAATTGAAAGATGCTGAAGGGCGTATTCAAGTGTATGTTTCGAGAGATGATATTTCGATTGATGAAGAAAAAACAATGTACAATGTGGTTTTCAAAAAACTATTGGACATTGGCGATTTTATTGGGGTTCGTGGAACGGTTTTCAAAACGCAAGTGGGAGAAATCTCGATTCATGTTTATGGATTGACGGTTTTATCTAAAGCCTTAAAACCACTTCCGGTAGTAAAAACGGATGCGGACGGAAAAACACACGATGCTTTTGCTGATCCGGAACAAAGATACCGTCGTCGTTACGTAGATTTGACCGTGAACGATCATGTGAAAGAAACGTTTATCAAAAGAACAAAATTGTTCAATGCAATGCGTTCTTTCTTTAATGACAAAGGATATTTAGAGGTAGAAACGCCTGTTTTGCAACCAATTCCTGGTGGAGCAGCTGCGCGTCCTTTTATCACGCACCACAACTCGCTTGACATGCCATTGTACATGCGTATTGCGAATGAGTTGTACTTAAAAAGATTGATTGTTGGTGGTTTTGAAGGAGTGTATGAGTTTTCGAAAAACTTTCGTAATGAAGGGATGGACCGAACACACAACCCGGAATTTACTGCTATGGAAATATATGTAGCCTACAAAGACTACAACTGGATGATGAAATTTGCCGAAGACCTTTTGGAGCATTGCGCGATTGCCGTTAATGGAACTTCAGAAGTGACTTTTGGAGAACACACTATCAATTTCAAAGCGCCTTATGCACGAGTTACGATGACTGATTCTATAAAACATTTTACTGGATTTGATATTTCAGGAAAAAGTGAAACTGAGTTATTTGATGCTGCCAGAGGCATGGGAATTGACGTGGATACAACCATGGGTAAAGGAAAACTGATTGACGAAATCTTTGGCGCTAAATGCGAAGGAAATTATATTCAGCCTACTTACATCACGGATTATCCAAAGGAAATGTCACCATTGTGTAAGCAACACCGTGACAATCCGGAATTGACAGAACGTTTTGAATTAATGGTTTGTGGTAAAGAAGTTGCGAACGCTTATTCTGAATTAAACGACCCGATTGACCAAAGAGAACGTTTTGAAGACCAAATGAGATTGTCTGAAAAAGGAGATGATGAAGCCACTGGAATTATCGATGAGGATTTCTTAAGAGCGTTAGAATACGGAATGCCTCCAACATCTGGAATGGGAATTGGAATGGATCGATTGATTATGTATTTGACAAATAATGCTTCTATTCAAGAAGTGTTGTTGTTCCCGCAAATGCGACCAGAGAAAAAACAAGTTCAAATTGAATTAGAAGAAGACGAAAAATTAATTATTGATCTTTTGAAAGTCAATGAAAACCAAATGGAGTTTGGTCTTTTGAAAATCAAATCAGAATTGAGCGGTAAAAAATGGGACAAAGCCATGAAAAATTTATCTTCTTTAGGATTGACAGAAGTTGTCGTGAATGGCGATAGTAAAGCGTGTCGATTGAAAGAATAAGTTTATTCAAGTATATATTTAAAAAAAGGAGCTTCGTTATGGAGTTCCTTTTTTTATAGAATAAACTAAAAAATTACAGACGATACCTGAATACGATGTAATCACATAAAAAAGCCGGCTCTATTCAAAGAGCCGGCTTACTAATTCAAATAAAATCTTAAGATTAAAATCCTAAACCAACAGCCATTGCTGTAGCTTGAATATTTATATCAGAAACCTTAGTTGCAGCACCTGTTGCCATGTTAATACTGTATACAGAAGTAACACTGTTTACTTTCAATAAAGCAAAAGCCGTAGCACTATTTCCACCAATATCAAATCCGCTATCAGCATCAACATTTACCCCTAAATTTCCAATAGCAACTAATGTACCGTTATTAGGTGGATCTTGACGAAATAACATATCCGTTTGTGAGTCAATTACAAACAAAGCTGTTGTAGTTGCTCCAGCAATATTATTTGTATATGCAGCACCCGTTATAAATGGTGTTCCAGGATTTAAATTGCCATCAACTGCTACTACTGTTCCTAAATCTGGGTGTAAACGTAGGTTTTGACCTGCATTACTTACTAATCTTATTCTGTCCACCGTTGGATTAAAATCAAAACCAAAAGCTGTACCTGATAATCCAGGCACTAATGTTGAACCAACTACTGTTAATGCTCCACTTGCAGTATTCACAGAAAACAATCTGCTTTGATTTGAGATTGCATACAATGCTCCATTTGCCGGTCTAAAATCTAAACCTACAATACTTTCGCTTGCAGCTAAACCAGTTAATGCTACAGAATTATTATTCCCGCTTGTAGGATTAAAACGAACCAACATATTTCCAGTAGTTGTTGCATAAGCGATTGGATTAGTCTTAAATGCTAAACTTATTACCGGAGCAGTGAATTTACCAACATCAACGGCTTTTCCTGTAGTTAAATCAATTGTATATAATGTGGATACATTAGCATTGTTTGTTACAGCAAGAGCAGTAGAATTATCCGCTAAAATATCCATATCTCCTACACCTTGAAAGTTAACTCCTAAGTCACCAACAAGTTGAAGCGTTCCGTCGTTAGGCGGCGTTTGCATGTATAATTTATCTTGTTCAAAATCAATATCATACAACATAGTTGCGGTAGCTCCCGCCATACTATTGGTATATGCTACAGCACCAATTTTAGCATTTACACCACCATTAATAATACCATCAGTTACCACAACGGTTCCTAATTCTGGATGCAATCTTAAATTTTGACCTGAATCTGTTACCAAACGAATTCTATCTACTGTAGGATTAAAATCTAATGAGGCATTACCTCCCGCAAGTACAGGCGAGAAAGATGCTGCGCCTAGTGCCGTTGCCACTCCGCTTTTTTCATTGATAAAGTAAAGACGGCTAGAGGAACCTAATGCATACAATTGTCCAGTTGCAGGTCTATAATCAATACTTACAATAGTCTCTGATGCAGCCAAACCAACAATTGGAGTAGTTGAAGTTGGAGTTCCTAAATTTCTCGCATTGAATGTAAGAATGGTATTATTACTGGCCAATGCCGTAAAATTTACATCCGGTGCTATAACAGCAGGCGTCATCATATCATTGTCATCATCATTGCATGAAATTGCGGTAAAAGATAACAGTGCTAGTCCAAAAATGGTAGCAAATCCTAAATTAAGTTGTTTGTTTTTCATCGTTTATTTATTTAGTTATGTTATTACATACGAAGCGTGCTTCATTATGGTTTTAAAATTTTGAAAAAAATTTCAAATAACTATCTAAATTGAAACGGATTATAAGAACAAAAAGCTCCTTCAAATTGTAGCGTATAAAAAGATTCAGATCATTTTGAGAACATAATAGTGATAATTAAAAATTTCATCAAACTCTTTTTTTATTTTACAAACTATAATTAAAGTTGACACTCCATCGATAATTTGCTTCAACATTGCCGCCGGTAAGGTTTTGATTGATAGGTAACATTGCATTGGCCCCAAAAGAAAGTCTTTCCTTCCCTACTTCGAAACCAACTTTCCCAAAAAAGATATCACCGTTTGTATTTCTTAATTTTTGATTGTGCTGGTAATTGCTTTCATAGACTTCCCCTGCAAAACCAAGTTGTGGAACAATAGAAAAGCTATTTTTCTCGTATAAATAGAAAAAAGTTCCTGCATAATTCAGTTGATTTCCAAAACGGTAACTCTTTTGATTTTCTGTTTTTATCACATAATTCAGCATGGAGTTCAAACCAAACTGCTTTCTTTTTACGACATATTCAGTTGCCAAAAGATAATCCCAACTTCCTGTTCCTACCTGAAAGCTTGGATTTATACTTCCGGAATTCGCTTCATTAAACTTTCCGGTTGGCGCTTTTATTCCACCTCCCAATTGCAACGTATGTACCAAAAAAGTGCTGTCTTTATGGGTTTGATACAAGCGATACATCGCCAAAACGGTGATGTCACCAATTCCATTGATGTTTTTATTGCCTGTTGCCGTTTCTCTTTCATGAGAATGATACGGTATTAATGCCGAAACTTGTACTTTTTCACTAACCGGAATTCGGCCCCAAACCTGAATAGTGTTGAAGTTTTCTTTGTACCAAGGCGAATTGCTGTACAAACCATCCATGGATTTGTATTGTTGATTGAAATACCGAATTCCGACGAAATTAGTATTTAACATCGAGGCAAATCCCATGCTTCCTCCGCTGGCTGAGCAGCCGCAGGCATCACAAAAATCCTCTTCTTCAAGAAAGGAATGGTATTTTGTAAATGGATTTATGGCGTTTAAACTGTCTTTTTCTGTGGCGTTTGCCAATTGAAAAAGCAGTAGCAATAGTAGTGTGTATTTTTTCATGTTTGTTGTTTTTAGCCCTGATGGAAACGGAAAGCCCGGAGCGGAAAAAGCTTGTTTTTCTTGTCCTGAAAAAGCGACCAAGGGAAGCTTTTTTCAAGACTTAGAAAAACGGCTTTTGTAGCGAGGACTTGTAGTGTACAGCAGGAAATAGCTTCTAAAATTAATATTCGGAAAAGCGTTTATCCGTTAGGTATTGCGTGTCTGTCAGTGTTTTTAGAAAAGCAATTATTTTTGATTTTTCGGTTGCTGTTAAAGGGATTCCAAGCGACCCATTTTTATTTAAAATTGGGTCTAAAGTAGCTGAATTGACTACCCCAGAATTGTAATGTTCCAAAACGGCTTCTAATGAAAATAAGCGACCGTCGTGCATATAAGGCGCTGTTTTTTCTATATTTCGAAGACTTGGCACTTTGAATTTATACTTGTCCTGAGGCAACTCAGTAACACGGAAACGACCAACATCATTGTACGCGGGATCTATTGGCAAACCGTTGTTTCTAAAAGAATTGTCCGTAAATAAATCCGTGGCGTGACAACTGGAACATTTCTGGTTGAAAATTGCATAACCGTCCTGCTCGTCTTGAGTGAGCGTTCCTCCGGATTCATTACGGCGATACTTATCAAAACGGGAATTAGAGGAAGTGATCATCACCATGAATTGCCCCAAGGCTTTGAGCATGTTTTCTGAATTGATTTGTCCATCAGAAAAAGCCACTTTGAATAGCTTTTGGTACTCTGAATCACTTTTCATCATCGTGATGGCTTTGGCAAAATCGCCATTCATTTCGATAGGACTTGTAAACGGAATAATGGGTTGCAAATCTAAATGTGTGGTTGCTCCATCGTACATAAAAGTGGTTTGATAGGCCAAATTCTGGATTGGTGGCGTGTTTCGCGTTCCAATAGCGTCATCAACCCCGTGGCTCAAAGTGTGGCCGTGGTGCGTAAATGCATCTTCCTGAATGTGACAAAACCCACAGGAAACTATTCCATCTGAAGCTAATCGACCGTCATAGAAAAGCTTTTTTCCGAGTTCAAACCCTTTTTCAGTAGGTGGATTATTCGCTAAATCATATGCCAAAGGCGGGAAATTTGGAGGAACTTGAAAATCCAAAGGAATATCCTGATAGTCATTGCCTTCATCAGTAGAACAAGACCACAGCAACGGAAAAATGAGCAATATGATATATTTTGCTTTCATTTTTTATATTTTTTAAAAGCGGTCAGACTTTGATACCCAACCGCTACTAGATTGAAAATTAGTCGTTGTGAACGTGGTCTATTGTAAACATAGAGGAAATATTAGCGGTGACTAACGCTAATTTAGCACCACCCATCACGGTTGCAGATTCTGAAAAATTGATTTTATTGGTTCCATCAATAAGCTGAGATAAATCAGCCATAATATGAACTTGAGGCGTAATTGTAGTTCTCACCAAAGCATTTTCAGGAAAATCTAAAGTAACTTCAATGTAGTTATAATCCGTTCCCGTCTGTCCGGTATGTACTTTAAATTCTTTGGCTGTTGTTACCGTAGGAGCTGTAAAAGAACCTTCGAAAGCAACAAACTTATAACCCGCACTCCAAGACCACATCATTTCTGCGGTTTGAGCTGTTGCCAAAAAATCTCCTTGACCGGTTGCTCCAGCTTCCCATTGCGTTTTATCAACTCCAATTCCGTATTTTACTTTAGTATAATTTCCGGCAGGAATATTGGAAAGATTCAACGTCAAAGTTGCTGGCGTTGCTTCATCTACAATAAAATAACTGTGGCTTTTTGGGTAGGTAAATGTCGTTCCATCTGCTTTTGTCAAGACAATATTACTCACAATGTATTTCACTTTAGAAACTGTTATAACCTCAGCATTAGAATTTGTATAGTTTGTATTGAAAGCAAAATTTGCTGATTTGTATACGTTATCGAATTCTAATTTAAGATTTCCATTACCAGTAATCGTTTCATTATTATCATCATTTGAACAAGAGAATAAGGTAACTGCGATAGCCATTACAGCTAGTATATTTTTTAATTGAAATTTCATTTCTTAGGTTTTTTATTTTAAATATAGGTATTCATTTGCATGCCATTTTTGGACCATTTTTTTCCAAAAAAAGCAAACAGAATCTCATCCGTTGTATAAAAACGGATTAATAAAAGCACACTACGTGCATAAAAATTTAAGAAATGAAAGTGGGTGGGTGAAAAACAGAAGTACTATTCAAGTGAAAGTATAAATTAGAATAGTATGGGTTTATTTTTTCTTTGGTGGCAAAACAAACGGGTACAATTACAAAAGATTTAATTTCCTCAAAAATAAGTACATCAAGTATTGGAGTAGTTCCTTTTTTATCCGAAGAAAGTGGTTTTTCAGCATCAGAAGCTTTGGCCAATTCTTTCATCAAATGACATTTTCCGTTACATTGCATTTTAGGTTTATCCTTATTGATACAAAGCACTTTTGAAATGTATTCATAATTCACGACATACTCTAAAACCGGCAGAATGGGCTTTACTAGCATGATTAATACAATTATGAATATGATTTTTTTCACGGTGCAAATTTACAACATCATTGAGCAAAAAAAATATTTTTAAATAGAATAATCCTGTAAAAATCATTCTATTTAAAAACAAATATTTGGAGGCTTTATGCCAATTTCAATTCGGGGATTTCAATCTCAAATAATTCTAATTTATAGGAATTAAATTGATTAAATATCTCTTTTTTAGAACTTTCGAAAAAAGGAGTTGCTGAGAATAAATCTTCATAATATTCAATTCCTTGCAGCAAATTATTTTTAAATGAATTCCATTTTTTAATTTGTCCCAAAGTTATTTCTTCAGAAACGGATACAATTTCATTCTTCAGATAATCTAAATACATTTTTAACTCTTTGACAAATAGATTTGGTCGATTAGTGACCGACAATACCGATGCGTTTCCATAAATATGCTGCACCATTTTAGACAGTGAAACTTCTTGATCAAAATATGCCATATTAGGTCCGGGACAAATGATTACTCCTTGCGCCTGACCTTTAATTTTAATGTCATTTTCAAGATACGAAGCATTGGCTAAACCTACACAAAGACAGGCTTTCTCCGTAATACTGTTTTTCTTTTTTTCGAAAACTTCTGCTGGTAAAATATCTTTTTCAAGAAGCAATTCTTCCAGTTTCAAATCTTGAAATTTTTTGGAAGATGTACAAATTCCTTTCGCATCGTATTCTTTGCTTAGCGCCAAAAATCGTTTTGGACATGAACTTCCCGCTTTGCTTTCCTCAATTCGTTTCAATTTCAATTTTTCATTCGTCGTTCCTCGTAACGTATTGAAAGGAATTCCCAATGGCGAAATATGACTTAAATACAAATCATCTTCTTTGGCTCCAGCCAATAAATCTCTGGTGTGTTTATCTACCGATGTTGCTTCAGGAACCAATAAAAAAGGCGAACCCCAACCCACAGAATCCACATTATAATGGTCCAATAGAAAATCGTGTTCTTCAGCAGTTCCTACGCCGCCTTGAACCGTGATTTTTAAATATAAAGGCTGTTCTGGAACATGCATTTCTTTTTGCCCCAATGCTTTCACCATCAACTCGTGTGCGGATTGAATCAATTGCTCTTTTTTCTGTTTGAATTCTTCCAGAATCGGTCCTAACAAATAGCCTTCGGTTGCAAAAGCATGTCCGCCGCAATTCAGTCCGGATTCGATTCGATATTCAGAAACCCAAAGTCCTTTTTTAGCCAGAAAATTCCCTTGAATCATCGCCGAACGAAAGTCGCTTACTTTCAGCGTGATTTTCTTTTTCAATGCATTATTCGAATCTGGAAAGAAAGCTGAAAAACTTTCGAAATAGCTGTATAATCTTGGATTCATCCCCGCCGATAAAACTACCGAAGATTCTAATGTACTATTGACAAACCCACGCAGCGCGGCATGTGCATCATTAAAAATAATTGGTAATTGTTCGTCTTTGATGAAATTATCCTTATCCAATTTGGTCATAATATTGACATCAATATCGCCCGGATAAAGATTTTTCTCCAGATAATTTTTGATGTTTTCTTTGAAAGCAAAACCGTCTTCCATCAAGTTTTGCAAACCTGATTTAATCTCTGATTTGTTGGGCAGCATGGCGATGTAATTTTCCAAAGCTGATTTGCTTTCGGATAGTTCCGTTTTGAAATTTTCAAATTTTTCTTTTACGATTTTGTCTACCAAATTCAAATAAGAAGTAATGCGTTCTGCACGATAATCATGTATTTTTTGGGTAATTTCCTGATACGGCAAATCGAATTTCTTACTGTAAAAAGCATTCATTTTTTCGATAAGTTCATCATCCATAATTGAAATCACAGATGAAATTCCATACTTCGCCACTCGTATAGGACTATCAATCGTATAAGCAAGTCCCATAACCGGGATATGAAAAGTATGAAGCGGATTATTTTTTGTCATGCTAAAAATGATTTAATAAATAAACCACAAAAGTCGAGAAACAAAAAACTATAAAAACTGATAAATATCATATGCTATGCTACTTTAATGAAATACTTTAGCCATTATTTTTTTATGTGAATTTTCACTAAACAAATACTTTTTTCTGATGATATTTTATGATTTCAATCATATTACTATTGATTTTATAAAAATTATATTTGTATTCGTTGCAAATTTTTGCCTTTTTTTATTGCTAATAAACTATTATTAATTCCAATTTAATTATGCAAATAGACATCGATTTATTGTTTTCATGGGGAGCTGTTGCCAAAAAATACAAAAAAAATGAAGTTATTTTTCAGGAAGATGAAATAGCTCATTTTTATTATCAAATCATTGATGGCAGCGTGAGAATGTTTAACTCAAATGACGAAGGAAAAGAGTTCACACAAGGACTTTTTTGTATAGGAGAAAGTTTTGGAGAACCTCCTTTGTTTATTGATCAGCCGTATCCATCTAAAGCGATTTGCATTCAGGACAGCACTATCATAAAATTATCAAAGGATAAATTTTTGAAAATTCTTGACGAATATCCCGTAATACAGAAAGCATTTTTGGTTTTACTTGCCAATAAAATTCATTCAAAATCCAATACTTCAAAAGAGATCATCAACCAGAAACCGGAGTTTAGAATTCTAGCCTTTTTGAATACACACAAAAGAAAATCAGAATGTAATGGCAGTAAAGTATTGATTCCCTATACGCGTCAGGAAATTGCAAATTTTACCGGTTTAAGAGTCGAAACGGTGATTCGCGTTTTTTCAAAAATGAATGATTGCAACAAAGTTGACATCATCAATCACAAAATATTTTATTAAAAAATGAAATTAAACATACAGTTTTGGCTTAAATTCTCCTTGTTAAATCTTTGTATCGTTGCCTCACTTGGCGTTTTAATGCGTTATAAAATTGGTTTTGAATTCCCTTATTTCAATCAAAAAAACATCTTACATTCCCATTCTCATTTTGCATTTTCAGGATGGATCAGTCATACTTTGATGACATTGATGACATATTATCTTCAGAAAAAAACCACTGATTTTCAAGCAAATAAATATCAAAAAATAATCATAGCCAATCTAATTTGTTCCTATGGAATGCTGATTTTTTTTATTATTCAGGGATACGGAATGATTTCCATATTTTTCTCAACGGCATCGATTCTGGTATCCTATCTTTTTGGCTATTATTACATCAAAGATTTAAAAAAACTAGATACCGATTTTGCTTCAATAAACTGGTTTAAAGCCGCCGTAGTTTTTAATATTATTTCCTCTTTCGGCACTTTTTACTTGGCTTACATGATGGCCAGTAAAAATGTCATACAGGATTTATATTTAGCATCTATTTATTATTTTCTCCATTTTCAATATAACGGTTGGTTTTTCTTTGCTTGTATTGGTTTATTTTTTGGCTTTTTAAATCTAAAAAAATCAGAACATCCTTTTTACGAAACTTCCTTTAAGCTGTTTGCTGTTTCTTGTATTCCTGCATATTTTTTATCCACACTTTGGCTCGATTTACCGATTTGGCTTTATGCCATCACAGTTTTTGCTGCAATAATTCAGGTTTTTGCCTGGTTTAAACTTCTTTTAATTTTAATACAAAAACAAAAAGAGTATCTGAAAAATTTTGCTTCATTGTTGCGCTATATTTTGCTCTTTTCCTGTTTGGCATTAAGCATAAAATTCATTCTGCAATTAGGTTCAACAATCTCATCGTTAAGCCAGCTTGCCTTTGGCTTCAGGCCAATTGTAATCGCCTATTTACACTTGGTTTTATTGGCGGTAATCACGTTGTTCTTGTTGTTTTACATCTATGCCAGTCATTTGATTTTCATTACTAAAAAGATAAAAATTGGCCTGGTTCTATTTTCCATTGGCGTTTTATTAAATGAGTTAGTTTTAGCCGTTCAAGGTGTTGCATCGTTCAGTTATACCATAATTCCGTACGTAAATGAAATTCTTTTTATAGTTGCATTAATCTTGCTTTTAGGAATCGGGGTTACTACCTATTTTTCCATCAAAAAAGTTAAAAATAACCCTCCTTTATGATTGAACGCATATAATAAACATTTGATAATTAAGTACTTTGCTATATAAAACCAAAGTAAACTTAATTATGAAAAAATCAATTCAATTAGTAGTAGCTGTTTGTGTATTTACCATTTTTGGCTGCAAACAAAATAGTGAAGCTGCATCTGAATCAACAACAGAAAATACAGCAACGCAAGGTGGTGGACAGTCAGCGGTGATTGATGAAACTTCTAATCCAAACATTGTTCAGGTAGCTTCCGGAAGCAAAGATCACTCCACACTTGTAACAGCCGTAAAAGCAGCAGAATTAGTGGATGTATTGAGCAATGCCGGGCCGTTTACCGTTTTTGCACCAACAAACGCTGCTTTTGATAAACTTCCAAAAGGAACCGTTGAAGGATTATTAGAACCCGGAAAAAAAGATGATTTGAAAAATATATTAGAATACCATACTTACGTAGGAAATCTAAAGACTGAATACATGCAAGACGGGCAGGAATATGAACAAGTGAATGCAGGAAAAATAAAAATCACTAAAGTAGGTGACAAAGTGTTTGTAAATGGTTCCGAAATAGTGGCATCAATACCAACATCAAACGGAATTATACACGTAATCAATGATGTTTTACTTCCAAAAAAATAATATTATTAATTCATTTTGCCAGATTGAAAAAAGCGTAAACTAAAGTAGTTTACGCTTTTTTTATGCTTTTCATCCTATGGTTTTGTACATTAATACTGCCGAAATATTCATGGCTCTTTGTTTGATTTCTCCAGCTTTTTCTCCTGTGAATAACTCATCAACAGTTTCATTGAACAAAGCGTTCCAATGCTGAAAATGAGCTTCTTTCATTTCGCTTTTTTGATGTAACTCTTTGTGTTTAGTCATCGGATTTCCCGTGTAATTCCCATTAGAAAACATAACATTTTCCCAAAAATCATACATTTTAGGCAAGTGCTCTTCCCAATTCACTTTGGCTACATCCGTAAAAAAATAACCAATTTTAGTATCTGTTTTTATTTTACCGTAGAAAGTGTTTATCAGTTTCTCAATGTCGTTTCTGTTTTTTATATCTGTTTTCATTTCTAGATTTTTTAGCCTTTAAACAATAAACACAAGCTGTCTTCCAATGCTTCTACGGAATGCAAAACTGCTACTGGAATTTCTTGTTCGTCATAAAGAAAGAGTTCGTTTTGTTGGTTCTCCTCTTTATAAATCACGTTTCCTTTTATCACCAATAATTTGGCAGGAACATCCGTTTTATGCTCCTTGAGAATCATTCCTTTTTTGAAAGCAATCACCATTACTTTACTGCAAGAAGTATTTTGAACCACTTGCGCCACTGGATTAGCGGCATTTTCTAGTTTTTGAAGTATATCTTTAAACATTATAAATCTTTGTTTTTAAATTTAATTAATGAAATGAAAAATGGAATAATAATCCACAAACACAATAACGAAAAAGAAAGTAACAGCCCCAATGAAGTCCCGAAAAAATCTTTAAAAATAGCTCCGGTATATCCCATCATCGCAGAAACATCCAGATGCAATAGGATTTGAATTCGGGCTAAATCTATTGGGCTAAGTGCCGTAACGCCTATCATTGCTTTCTCTATTGGATAGTCTGAAAATTGAAACAATAAATACAAAATTATTCCATCAAAAAGCAGTGCAAAATATAACCAGCCCATGATGGCAATCCCTATTCCTTTTGCCTTGTCTCTCGTCAGTATCGAACTTAAAAATGCTAAAGCCACGAAGACCAACGTAATCAGACAACCTATAACGAGCATCATAATGCCTACGCTATCCGGCGCATTGATTAAAAGCGGAATTCCGGCACCAATAAAAAAGGCTAAAACCATCGCTAATGAAAGTCCGAGAAAGAGACTCAACCAAATTTTATTGCGTTTAATGGGTTGGCTTAATAAAAGCTCAATAAACTCCGTACTATTGTACAAATAAATCGTGGCAAAAAGAATGGAAACCAGCGGAACCGTGAATAAAATTATATTCAAAATGGTAAGCAATCCTTTGGCAGAATTATCTTCCAGCCCAAATGAACTCCAGGAAAGAATGGCTAAAATAAGGGTGTACGCCAGTATAATCTTGTTCTTCAGAATGTCTAGAAAAATGATTTTAATGATTCTGTTCATTACTTTTGTTTTTTAAGATTTTAGCAATTGCTTTGGATATTTTTTGTTCGTTTGTTGATTCCAATAAATCTGCGATAGTTTGATGAAAATGTACTGTTCCGTCTTGCATGTAAATAATTTGCGTAATCAAATCATCTAATTCGCTCAAAAGATGAGAAGTAATCAAAATGAGTTTTCCCTTTTCTTTTTCTTTTATAATTTTCTCTTTCAATATTTCGGAAGCCAATGGATCTAATCCCGCTGTAGGTTCATCTAAAATCAACACCTCAGGATTAAACAAAAAAGCCAGCGTAGCACTTACTTTTTGCGTTGTTCCACCAGAAAGTGTCCGCATTTGTTTATCAACTATTTTTTCGAGTTCAAATGCATGGACTAAATCCTCATCTAAAACCTGATTCGAATTCCGAATTTTCTTTATCATTTCAATGATTTGCCCAACTGTCATATAATCCGGATAACGCCCTATTTGCGGCATGTAGCCTATTTGTTCGCGATATTTAAATTCCTTTAAAATTGATTTTTCATTGAATAAAATATCGCCTTTTGAAGGAATCACCATTCCCAAAATACTTTTTATCAAAGTGGTTTTTCCACAGCCATTTGGACCAATTAAAGCAATGCATTCTCCTTTTTTAAAAGAAAGATTGATATCATTTAAAACCTCTAATTTTCCAAATTTTTTATATATATTTTTTATTTCAATCATAATGGTAATGAATGCATTAATGGCGAATTGTCAATGAAATTATCCGGCGTTATACTGGGCAACACTTTTTCGGATTTATCCAAAAGTGTGATCATAAAACTCCGAAACAGCAACATCGCCGAGGGATTATTTTCAACTAAAACTGCAAATAAACTCAACGGATGATACGGTACATCGCCGACACCATTTTTGTCTAAATCATATCCTTCGTATTTATCCCAATAATTGGTATTGAACGTATTTAAAACTAAACTTCCGTTAGTTCCCATATCAAAAGTATTTCCAATAAAATTATTATTTACTATTTCATTATCTACGCAACTGGCTTGGATTTTCATGGCCCAACCGTTGGCTTCAAAAACATTCTTTTCAATTCGAATTCGATTGGTTCCTTCCATGTGAATTCCAGAAGTGTTTTTAGAAAATTTATTTCCAATGATGTGGCTGTCTGTGATTTCTTTAAGGAATAATCCATAAGCGCCATCTCCCCAATTTTCTTCGAAATAGTTATTGAACATCTTGACATTTTTGGTAAACATTACCGCAACGCCGGCACCGTTATTCTTGAAAATGTTGGTAATATACGCGTCGTCATTAGAGAACATAAAATGCAAACCATACCGAATATTGTTAGTTGAAATATTTCTCCAGATAACGGAATTGGTCACAAATTCAAAATAAATCCCATCACGATGACCGGAAATAGTATTAGCGATAATTTGGAGATTTTCACTTTTCCAACAATGAATTCCGTTGCCTATTTGCTGTTCTTCTTTGCCATACGCCACAATGGTGTTGTTTTTTATCAGGCAGTTTTTCCCATTTTGGATATAAATTCCAAAGAAATTATCGTCCAAAATATTGTTCTGAATAACAACATGGCTTTTATTATAGACTTTAATCGCGCAGGGATCTTCGAGTGAAGCATACCCTGATTTTATCACTTTAAAACCTTGCACAACCACACTATCCGCCTTAATGGAAAGTACTTCATACTTTTTTTGCCCATCTAAAACTGGATATCCTTTACCCAGAAAAACAATTCTTTTATCAATAACAATATTGCCTTCTTTATAAACTCCTTTATGAACTAAAATAGTGTCACCAACTTTAGCCGAGATAATTGCTTTTTTTATTGATTTTATAGGTTTATTAGCGCCTACTTCAATCACACGAGCATGAAGGAATGAAGAAAAAAACAGAAATATGTAGAGGAGTTTTTTCATTATTTTTAAAATTAAACCGTCTGAATTTAAATACAAAAAAAGACTGGTTTATTTTGCGATTACTGCTTCCCAAGTAACTGGTTTTGCTTCTAATTTTATTTCAAATTCTTTTGCGTCATTTTCAGAAGAAAAAGCAATAATTCCGCCTCTCATAGGGCTTTGAATAGTTCCTCCGGAAAGGAAAAAAGCAGTTTCAGCAGTAATTAAAACATTGTCTTGGGTATAATCATTCACATAATAAGTTGTCATTTTTGTGTTGGAATTTTCTTTTCCATAATGTACCATACACATGAAATCGTCAAACTTGTAGACTCTTCCTTTTTCAGTAATTACTTCGGCCGCATATTTTCCATCGGCTATTGTCATTTTACAGAAATCACAGGTATCAACGTTCAATTTAATGGGAACCACTTCCGTTTTGGAACAAGAAAAAAAAGAAAAAGATAAAAAAATCAACAAAGCTGCTGTTGAATTCGATTTTTTGAATCTCTGCAACAGATTAGCTTCTTTGATAACCAGCAAAAACAATAAAAATCCCGATGCGATCAGCATCCATCCTCCACTATCCGGAATAGAATACGCTCCAAAATTCAGGAGTTGTTTGTATCCTATTAATGGCGGCTGATACGACATTCCTGGCACTCTGATTGCTGCATTCGGATCCAGATTATGTCCGTATTCATAGTTCCATCGGTAAAAATCGACTCCTGCTAATATTCCAAAAAGAATAAATGAAATGAATAAAGTATAAAGTCCTTTTTTCTTGGCAACTACCGCAACTGCTAAAGCACACAATGCAAAAAAACCAATGATATAAGGCAATACGGTAAACTCTATAAAATCTTCTTTATGCAAGGTTTTCATACCAATGTAATGGTTTAATCCATTAATAATCTCAACATCACCACCTATTTTATTAGCATGTAGTTGCAGTACTAATCCTTCAGGGTATTGAGGAGCTGACAATTCAATTCTCCACATTGGAACAAAAACAGATGACACTAATAGCACCATCACCAACAAAAGCATCACTTTTGAAAGTGTTGAAATTTTTGAATTCTTCATGATTTTTTTATTAAAAAAGGGAACAAACTAAATAATTTGTTCCCTCTTGAATTTGAAGTGATTCTTATTTAGCCGGCATATTTGTTCCTAAACTAAACGTCAAAGGAACACTACTTCCCGTAGCAGAAACTCTTAGATATCCTGACATTTCCTGGTGTAGCGCACTACAAAAATCAGTACAATAGAAAGGAAATATCCCTACTTTTTTTGGTATCCATTTCAAAGTGGCTGTTTCACCCGGCATGATTAACAACTCGGCATTATCAGCACCTTTTATAGCAAATCCATGGGGTACATCCCAATCTTGTTCTAAATTAGTGACATGAAAATATACCTCATCACCTACTTTGACCCCTTCGATATTATCAGAAGCAAAGTGAGAACGTATGGAAGTCATATAGACATGAACTTGGTTTCCTTTTCTGACTACCTTAGCTTCTTTTTCTCCTTTGGCAACATAAGGGTGTTTGTTTTCTTCGATTTTATAGAATTTCAACTGACCATTATTCCTAATTAAATCAGCCGGAGCAGATTGTGCATAATGGGGTTCTCCAATAGTTGGATAATCTAATATAAGTTTCATTTTATCTCCGCTAATATCAAACAATTGCGCACTTTGAGCTAGTTCAGGTCCAGTAGGCAAGTATCTGTCTTTGGTAATTTTATTATAAACGACCATGTATTTTCCAAATGGTTTTTTACTGTCGCCACCAGGAATAGAAAGGTGTCCAGGAGAATAATAAGTAGGTGCTCTATCTAAAACTTTCAATGTTTTAATGTCCCATTTCACCACTTCGGAAGAAACAAAGAAAGTAGTATATGCATTTCCTTTTCCATCAAACTCAGTATGTAATGGTCCTAATCCCGGTTTTTTAACCTCACCATACAAAGCTGCTTCGTATTTGATAACCGGAATACCTTCGTATTCGCCATCAAATTGTTTTTTTGCAATAGCATTTTTCATTTTGTCAAAACTAAAGACAGGAATTAAAGCCGCTAATTTTCCGCTGCCTATAATGTATTCTCCTGTAGGATCTACATCACATCCATGAGGTGATTTTGGACAAGGAATCATGTAGCAAATGTCTTTTAACACTTTAGAATCCAAAACTAATACTTCAGTTCTCATTTCAGATTTTGCTGTATGCGTTTTTTCGTCCCAAGTATTGTGTACGTATTTAGCTTTCACTTTTTTTCCTTTTCCGGCTTTAATGTACTCTTCGGCTTTTTTCCAATTCACCGCCATAATATAATCTTTATCATTCTGTGAAGCATTCACTTCCAGTAAAGTATTGGCTTGTTCTGTATTGTAACAAGAGAAGAAAAACCAACCGTGAGATTTGCCTTTACCGGCATGACTCAAGTCGAAATTTACTCCCGGCGCTTCAATTTGGAAAGCGATATCCATCTGACCTTCCTTGCCTACTTTTACAAAACTCAAATAGCCTTTGAAATTTTGTTTGTAGGTATTTATAGGCACATCACCGTTTGCATTATCCGTAGGAACGCTGAATCGGGTTCCAGCTACCACATATTCTGTGTTTTCAGTAATAAATGGAGAAGAGTGGTTTCCTGCACTATTCGGCAATTCGATTATTTCAACCGTTTTGAACGTTTTCAAATCAACACGGGCAATTCTGGGTGTGTTATTGGCATTTGCAAAAATCCAACGACCATCTACCTCACCTTTGGTTTGAGACAATTCTAAATGGTGCTGATCGTCCCAAGGCACATAACCGTGAGAAGTATTCAACATTGGTTTCGTTTCTTCGCTGTATCCGTAACCCGTTTGAGGATCTTGGGAAAATATTGGAACTACTCTCAATAATCTTGCACTTGGCAAACCATACACACTCATTTGACCACTAAAACCTCCTGAAACGAAATTATAGAATTCGTCATATTTTCCTGGAGCAACATATGCTTTTTGAGCTGCATCTCCACTTACGGCATCTGCAGTATCTTTTGGTCTGCAAGAACCAAAAAGTGCACTTACCAAAACTATCGCAAGACTGGTTTTTATAAAAATATTGTTCATATTATTTTGAGTTAAATTATTTTACTCCGTCATTTTTACGCATAAATTCCAGTAAGTTTCTTGCGTCGACATCAGTCAATGCTTGATTTGGCATACGAACTAAACAAAGTTCTAGTTGCGCTTGAAGTTTTGGATCTTTATCAATCATTGGATCTGGATTAGTGATGAAATTCATAATCCATTCTGGTTTTTGTCTTTGAGTAACTCCTTTCCATCCTGGGCCAACTAATTTTTCATCAGTCAATTTATGGCAAGAAGAACATTTAACGGATTGGATTTTTTCTCCTTCGGCAGCCATTGCTTCATCCAATTTATCACCTAAATCAACTGATGTATGTTTTCCAATACCTCTGTTTGGATCATACGTAGCCGCATCGGTTGGGTTGGTCGCAGATTCCTCAGAAGGAGCAGCAGTATCTTTTGAAAAGTCATCATTAGTTTTGGTTTTATCACCACATGAAGTTAACATTACGAATGCAACTACAAAAAAAGTTAATTTGTCCATAAAATTGTTTTTAGAATTGTTTAACAAATTTGCGATTAGATTAGCGCATTAATTATGACTGGAATCATACTTAATCAAGTATTTTTTATGATTTTTCTACTTCTAATCAGAAAATCAAACGATAAACTTTTGTTAACGATTAAACTTTTCTAACCTATCCTCGTCCTATATGCATAAAACTTAAAACAATACATATGAAAAAATTATTTATCGCTGCATTATTAGTTGTCGGAATGACAAGCTTTGCACAAGAAAAAAAAGCAAGACCAGAGAGAGCCAAAATGGAGCAAATGACTCCTGAGCAAAGAAACCAATTGCACTTGAAAAAGATGACTTTGGAATTAGATTTAAATGCTTCACAACAAAAAGAAATGAGTAAAATCATTGCGGAACAAAGTGCCAAAAGAGAAGCTAAAATGGCGGAACGAAAAGCAACTAAAGATTCAGTCAAAAAACTTACTTCAGACGAAATTTTTGCTAAAAAAAGTAAAATGTTAGACGAGCAAATTGTTATGAAAGAAAGAGTGAAAAAAATTCTTACTCCAGAACAATATAAAAAATGGGATGACATGAAATCGAAAAGACATCACGGAATGAAAAAAAGAATGATGCACCATAAAGACAGAAAACCAGCAGAAACGGGTGATAAAAAATAATCCGTTCACTTGAAATACTTCATCTTATTTCATAAAAAAAGCCCCTATTCAGGGGCTTTTTTATTATTAAAATGTTTTCGAAACTTTATCTATGGCTCGAATGGTAAAATCTAAATCCTCATACGTTAATGCATCGGTAATAAACCACGTTTCATATGCCGAGGGCGCAATATAAATTCCTTCTTGCAATAATCCGTGAAAGAATTTCTTGAACGTCTCGTTATCGCCGTTTGCAGCGGTTTGAAAATCAACAACCGGAGCAGCATCAAAATGAACCGAAATCATCGATCCAATACTGTTAATTGTAAATGTAACGTTATTTGCTTTCAACACTTTATCAATTCCTGCAGCCAAATACGCTGTTTTCTCTTCTAATCTTTGAAAAATAGCACGATCCGTATCTAAAGCCTGCAACATTGCCAATCCAGCCGCCATTGCCAACGGATTTCCAGACAATGTTCCTGCCTGATAAACGGGACCTAACGGAGCCAGATAATTCATAATTTCTTCGCGGGCAGCAAAAGCACCAACAGGCAATCCTCCGCCGATTACTTTCCCGAAGCAAACAATATCAGCCGTTATATTGAATAATTCCTGAACACCACCTCTAGCGAGTCTGAAACCAGTCATAACCTCATCAAAAATCAATAGAATTCCATTATCGGTACACAATTGGCGCAAGCCTTCCAAAAAGCCTTTATTTGGCGGAATACAACCCATATTCCCCGCAACAGGTTCTACGATTATAGCTGCAATTTCATTTTTATTGGCTTCAATTAAAGTCGCTACATTTTCTAAGTCATTGTATTTTGCAAGCAAAGTATCTTTGGCTGTTCCAGCTGTAACTCCAGGACTGTTTGGCGAACCAAAAGTAATTGCTCCACTTCCGGCTTGGATTAAAAACGAATCCGAATGACCGTGATAACAACCTGCAAATTTTATTATTTTATCTCTTTTGGTAAATCCGCGAGCCAATCTTACAGCACTCATACAGGCTTCGGTACCTGAATTTACAAATCTAATTTTATCGATATTTGGAACCATGGAAACAGCCAAAGCTGCAATTTGAGTTTCCAATTCTGTTGGCATGCCAAATGAGGTTCCTAACTTCGCTTTCTCAATCACGGCTTGCACTACAGGTTCGTAGGCGTGTCCTAAAATCATTGGTCCCCAAGAATTGATATAGTCAATCAAACGGTTTCCATCTTCATCGTACAAATAAGCACCTTTGGCACTTTTGACAAAAATTGGAGTTCCACCCACCGCTTTAAAAGCTCTTACTGGCGAATTTACACCTCCTGGAATTACTTTTTCTGCTTCAGCAAAAAGCTGACTGCTTCTTTTATACAACATTTATGAATTATGAATTATAGTTATTTTTTCAATTATTTTACCATCAACCTCTGTCCAATAGAAAGTGTATTGTCAGAAAGATTATTTTTTTGTTTTAAATCATCAACCTTTAAATCGAATTTTTTTGAAATGGAATACAGCGTATCCCCTTTTTGAACAACGTATGAAAATAAGTCTTGATTGATTGTATTTCTCGATTCAATCGTTAATTCCTCAACCATTTGTTTTTCATTAGACACATAATTTACATCTAAAACCTGATTGTCATATTGATGCAAATTGTAGCGCTCAATATAAGAAATCAACTTATCCGGATATTTTGGATCTGTAGCATAACCTGCAGCTCTTAGCCCTTTTGCCCAAGCTTTATAATCGCCTTTTGAGAATTCAAACAGCTTGGAATACCTGCTTCTTCCTGTCAAAAATAACGCGTGATCTTTGAAGGATTCTGAAGGATTGTCATATTTTCTAAAGCACTCCTGGTCAGAATCATCGTCATGCTTAACGCTTTCTCCTGTCCATCCTACGTGACATTTTATTCCAAAATGATTATTGGCACTTATTGCTAAATCACCTCTTCCTGCACCCGATTCTAAAATCCCCTGAGCCAAAATAATACTTGCGGGAATCCCATAATTTTTCATGTTTCCCATCGCAATTTCTTTAAATTTAGAAATATAAGATACGATAACATCATTAGTAACCACTGTTTTTGAAGTTGAAACAATTACTTCTGTTTCTCGATTACCTTGTTCTTTTTTTATAGGTTTTGCAACTGTTGGTCTTGTAGTGGCCGGACTTGACGAAGCTGGCTTTTTTATCGTGCGTACTACCTCTGGTTTTGGTTTTATGGGAGCTTTCTTTGTTACAATAACAGGTTTTGCGGCATTACAACCTATCAAAGTAATTATGGTAAGAAGCAGTAGGATTTTTTTAAACATTGATATCGATTGTTGGTAATTGTTTGTTTCTTAATTTCATATTCATTCCTTGAATTCCCTGAATTCCACCTGTATGAATTAGTAAAATTTTTGATTCGGCAGGAAAATAGTTTTTTTGAATTAAATCTATAACGCCAAAAACCATCTTTCCCGTATAAACGGGGTCCAAGGGAATTTGATTTTCCATGTAAAACTGATTAATGAATCCGATTAAGGCCTCATTTACTTTCCCGTAACCCCCAAAATGATACTCCGTAATTAAGTCCCAATTTTCATTTTGGACAAAATTACGAATTTCCTCTTTCAAAAAATCACCTTTTAAAGCAGGAAATCCTAAAACTTTTTGGTGTGGTAAAGCACTGTTAATAATTCCAGAAATGGTACCGCCAGTTCCTATTGAGCAACAAATATAATCAAATTCAGCATCTTCCGGAGTTAGAATCTCTTGACACCCTTTGATGGCTAAAGCATTTGTTCCTCCTTCAGGTATTAGATAAAAATCGCCAAATTGCTGTTTTAATTTCTCTAAAAATGAAGCCTCGCTTTTTAAGCGGTACTCTTCTCTTGAAATAAATTCCAGTTGCATTCCGCAATTTTGAGCAAATGCCAATGTGGGATTCTCTGCTATTTTACTCCCTAATTCATCCCCACGAATAATTCCTATGGTTTTAAATCCTTTTTCTTTTCCTGCAAAAGCTACTGCTGCGATATGATTTGAAAAAGCACCTCCAAAAGTAAGTAGCGTTTCAAAATGCTCCGTTTTCGCTTGCAGCAAATTGTATTTCAGCTTTCTGAATTTATTTCCGGAAACAAAAGGGTGAATCAAATCCTCCCGTTTGATGGCTACTGAAATAGAGTTTAGAAACGGAGATGTTACCTGTTGATTCAAGGAAAGTGATTTTGGCACAAAGGTAAAATTATATCTAATAAAAATGCAACCCTTACAGATTGCATTTTTTTCATTTATGTTGACTCTTATCTTCTGATAATTATTTTTTGACCAACTTCAATTTTATCTTTAGTTGCTATTTTAACGATATAAATTCCATCACTAAGTCCCGAAGTAGAAAAGGTATAAGACGAATTCGATCCTAAATCTTTTTTATTAAAAATTAATTTTCCGGCTACATCATACAAATTGCAAGTAGCAAGATCCAGTAATAATGGATTACTAATGGTTAAATTCTTAGTTGTGTTATTTTGATAAACCACAAAACTTTGGCGAGCTGTTTCGTCAACTCCTAAAGCAACATTGTTTTTAAAAGTAATTTCAAACTGTGTGTTGTTTACTCCTGCCGGCAATGTCAAATCATAGAAATCGTTTTTGATGTCGTGGTATAAATCGGTTGTTTTATCGTGCAAATAAACGGCATTGGTCCCAGTAAAATTCAACATTCCCTTTACTGTAATCTTAAAATTAGCTTGATTTGTATTTTTAAAACCAATTGGAATCTTTTTATCCATATCAAAATTCACTGCGTTGATAAGATATTCATCGTTATCTATCACAAAATAAATATCTGCCGGACAATCATCACTGGAAGATATTGCATCCATCGCACGATCAACTCCATCAGTAGCACCTGGAACAAATGCCAGAACAATTTGACGAACTCCTTGATTGTTCAATAAGGTATTAAATCGGATTTGAGGTGTTGGTAAAACACTTACGGTTTTGTAATCAAACCCGGATACTGATGGAATATCAGCCATATAAGTCGAAGTAGTCTTTGTTTTATTTGAATTTATATTTCTTTCAAATTCAGAAAAATTCGATGCGCCTTCTTTAACAAAAACCCTGTAGCTATTTTTCATCTCTACTGTTCCGTTAACCAAGCCGTCAATCATGAAACCTTGTCCAATAGGAGAAAAACGTCTTTCATAATTCCCTCCTGTTCCAGAAGCCGATCCTTCATTTCCAGAACCATCGTAGGAATAAAAAGTAGCTGGCACGTAAATCCCACTACTACCAATAGTACCGGGAGAAAAAGCACCATATCCACCTTTATAATCGGCAATAAAATGGGAATCAACTGTTTTATCCTGTTCCCAGAAATAAGCAATTCCGGTGCAATTTGTTTGTTCAATTAAAAAAGCAGACAAATCTATCGCTGATGGATAAGGATTTCCTGTCAATGTAAATTGCTCAAATGCTACTGGAACAGAAATAGTCCCATCATTTGGTTTTCCTCTAAAATCGTAACGCTGTTTTCCTCCAGGATTGTTTTGAACTCCATTTACAGTTGTTAAATTAGTCCCTGAACTCCCTTTCATCGTAAATCCTTCTCCTGCATTTATATTCGAAGTTACTCCTACCTGATTCCAATCTGAATAATTGGATGAAGCCGTTAACTTAAAAATCCAATAGGGTGCAATTGCAAATGGACTGGCAGTTCCATCGTAATTATTCATTGCCAAAGGAGTTGAGTTGGTACTATTTGTCACATCTACAATATTTTTTAGTTGCGTGATTCCAAAAGCAGAATTTCCCGCAATTGCATTACTGCCACCAACTGGAGAACACCAATAATCGAATTGATAATTGTTTGTTGTTCCTTCTTGAAAAACAGACAAGCTTCCAAGTCCTTTATTAGCACTTCCTGATGTAGCACCTTGAACCAACTGAGCATCTGTCCTTAAATAGAAATTACTGCTGGCAGCATTTAACTCCAGTTCCTGTTTCACAAAAACTACTTGGTTATTTGCAAAAACATAACTGTTAGGACTTACATACATCTGGGCATTTACACTGTTCTGTAAAAATAATCCGGTAACAATCAACAGTGTTCGTTTAAGTAATTTTGAGTCCATAAGCCAACATTTTAAATTAATTTGTATGAAATAAATTATATTTTTTATTAAGACATTGCACTTGAAATAATGTCCTTTTAATTTTTAAAAAATGAAATCTACTTTAGCCTTAAAAAGGTCTAAAAACACATTCCTAAATCAAGGATTTCAGCTAATAAAAGCTGTTTTGAGTTATTTTTATTTAAAGTTACAAAAAAAATAGAATAGGAATCAGCATAAACACCGATAAAAAGTACAAATAATCGATTAAATACATCTTTTTTAATTTAAAATATATAATTTCTTACAATTAAAAATAAAACAATAGGGATTAACCATTTAAGGATTTTAAATAAAAAAATCTTTAAAACCCTGTAAGTTAATACTGTAGATTTGTTTTAACTCAACAAACAAAAAGCGATAAAATACAATCGAATGTAACCAAATGATTCTCGAAAGACTATTCCTTTTTTATGTCTAAATATTTTAAGAATCGAAAAGAAGGTCTGTTTTTTAGGTATTCAAAATTTGATTCATTCGTATAAGCTTCTCTTTCAAAACTAATGTTTCTGTAAGCCAGATTTGCATTTTTATACTGAATCAATCGAACACAATATTCTATCAGATACCAAATAAAAAAGGGAAGTATTAATAATTCTAATTGTTGGCGAAGATGAATTTTCTCGTGATTGACAAAAATTCTATTTCCTTTATCCATTCCATATTTTACAAATACAAAAGGAAATACAGCCAATCCACGATATCCTTTAGGAATTAAATATTTAGCAACAATCAGAAACATTCGCTATAAAATTTATAAATTTGTAATGATAAAAGGGTTCTATTTAATGAAAATCTCAATCGTTTGAGTTGATTTTAATGAATTAGTAATCCAAATAAATTTTACAATAGAATAATCCCAAACATGATTGACCAAAGTAATGAAAATAAATTGATAGAAGGGGAAGATTTCTATTATACACCCGAGGGCTATAAATGCTTTACTGAAAAATACCATTTAAAACGTGGTTATTGCTGTAAAAGTGGCTGCCGCCATTGTCCCTATGGTTTTGATAAAAAAACAGGAACCAATAAAAAGTAACCGCATTTTAGAATCCAAATCAACAAAATAAGAAAACGTCAGTTTTAAAAAACATCAAATAAAATGGATATTTGTTCACAGAAATATAGAATCAAAATTCACAAATCCTACCACAGGTCGGATATTCGTTATCCTTAGTTGTTTCATTTTTTTACACAAAGTTTAAGCTTCTTAAACGAATCAACACAAAAAAATTAACGAATCAACAGCTAAAAATGACTTTTCAAGAACAAATACAACAAGGAATTCCATCGGTTTTACCAAAACCAAAACCATACGAAATTGACATCAATCACGCTCCAAAGCGTAAAGAAATCCTTTCGGTTGAAGAAAAAAAATTGGCACTTCGCAATGCCTTACGTTATTTTGAACCGCAACATCACGCAGAATTAATCAAAGAATTTTCAGAAGAACTGGAAACCTATGGTCGTATATATATGTACCGTTTACGTCCAGATTATAAAATGTACGCAAGACCTATTGCTGAATATCCAGGAAAATGTGAGCAGGCCAAAGCAATTATGCTGATGATTCAAAACAATTTGGATTATGCCGTAGCACAACATCCACATGAGTTGATTACTTACGGTGGGAATGGAGCCGTTTTTCAAAACTGGGCACAATATCTATTGACAATGCAATATTTGTCTGAAATGACAGAGGAACAAACGCTGACCATGTATTCCGGTCATCCAATGGGATTGTTCCCGTCCCATAAAGAAGCTCCGCGAGTTGTCGTGACTAACGGAATGGTAATTCCTAATTATTCTAAACCGGACGATTGGGAAAAAATGAATGCATTAGGCGTTTCTCAATACGGGCAAATGACGGCAGGAAGCTACATGTACATTGGTCCGCAGGGAATCGTACACGGAACAACCATAACGGTTTTGAATGGTTTTCGTAAAATAAAACGCAGTCCAAAAGGCGGTTTATTCGTCACTTCTGGTTTGGGCGGAATGTCTGGCGCTCAACCAAAGGCCGGAAATATTGCCGGTTGCATCACCGTTTGTGCCGAAGTAAACCCAAAAATAACACACATTCGTCACAGTCAAGGATGGATCAATGAAGTGATAGAAAACGTGGATGAACTCGTAAAAAGAGTCGCTTTGGCG
The DNA here is from genome assembly GCF_003633605.1 of Flavobacterium sp. 120. Classification (NCBI taxonomy): domain Bacteria; kingdom Pseudomonadati; phylum Bacteroidota; class Flavobacteriia; order Flavobacteriales; family Flavobacteriaceae; genus Flavobacterium; species Flavobacterium sp. 120. The sequence goes on from NZ_RBKZ01000001.1 coordinate 2,770,296, forward strand.
CAGGCCAATAAAGAAGTTGTTTCTATCGGGTATCTTGGAAATGTAGTTGACGTTTGGGAAAAATTTGATAAAGAAAATATCCATATCGATTTAGGATCCGATCAAACTTCCTTACATAATCCTTGGGCGGGCGGCTATTATCCAGCTGATCTTTCCTTTGAAGAAGCCAATGAAATGATGGCTAATAATCCTGATTTATTTAAAACAAAAGTTCAGGAAACATTACGCAGACATACCACGGCAATTAATAAACACACAGCTAGAGGAACCTATTTCTTTGATTATGGAAATGCTTTTTTACTGGAAGCTTCCCGTGCCGGTGCTGATGTTATGGCAGAAAATCATATCGATTTCAGGTATCCGAGTTACGTACAGGATATTATGGGACCAATGTGTTTTGATTATGGTTTTGGTCCTTTCCGATGGGTTTGCGCTTCGGGAAAACCAGAAGATTTAGCCCAAACAGATTTAATTGCTTGTCAGGTTTTGGAAGAAATGGCAAAAACAGCTCCCGAAGAAATTCAGCAACAAATGCAGGATAATATTCATTGGATAAAAGGCGCACAAGAAAATAAATTAGTCGTAGGTTCCCAAGCAAGAATCTTGTATGCTGATGCTGAAGGTCGTGTTAAAATTGCAGCAGCCTTTAATCAGGCTATTGCCAAAGGCGAAATAGGAACTGTAGTTTTAGGCAGGGATCACCATGATGTTTCCGGTACTGATTCTCCATACAGAGAAACTTCAAATATTTATGACGGCTCAAGATTTACAGCTGATATGGCGATACAAAATGTCATTGGAGACAGCTTTCGAGGTGCTACTTGGGTATCCATTCACAATGGCGGTGGCGTAGGCTGGGGCGAGGTAATAAACGGTGGATTTGGTATGGTTCTTGATGGATCTAAAGAAGCTTCAAGACGTTTAGAATCAATGCTTTTCTGGGATGTCAACAATGGAATTTCCAGAAGAAGCTGGGCTAGAAATGACGGAGCATTATTTGCAATAAAAAGAGCAATGGAGACGCAACCTTTATTGAAAGTAACCATCCCTAATATAGTAGCCGACAATTTGTTGGATTTTTAAAAATTTGAACGTAACTTTAGTAAACATATAGTAATCAAATAACTAACCCATGAAAGCAATTAAACTCCTTCCAGTACTCCTACTTTTTGTAGCTGCATCTTGCAGTTCCGTAAGAGTGTATTCCGATTATGATAATAACATAAATTTTAGTCAATATAAAACGTATGCTTTCCATAAGAAAGGCATCGATCGAGTTGAAATTTCAGAATTGGATAAAAAAAGAATCCTTAATGCCATAGACCGAGAATTAAGCAAAAAAGGGATGACCAAAAGTGAAAATCCAGATTTGCTGATTAATATTCTTACCAAAGAAAGAGAACGAATAGACGTAAACCAATACAATGCCGGTTGGGGATATGGATGGGGTTACGGATGGAATCCTTATTTATGGGGAGGTCGAAGCACTTATGTTTCCTCTTCAACCGAAGGAACATTGTATATTGATTTAATTGATGCCAAGAAAAAAGAATTGGTTTGGCAAGGCGAGGGTGTTGGTTATCTGACTGAAAACCGCACTGAAAAAGAAAAACAAATCAATGAATTTGTCGCAAAAATTTTAGAGCAATTTCCACCGAAAGCAAAATAGTTTACGATTACATTTCAACATAAAAGCCTACCTTTGCGTAGGCTTTTTTTATACCCAATCATGGCACAATTTAACGACATTACCACATTCGAAGATATCAAATTACTGGTTGATACTTTTTATTCTAAAGTTCAAAAAGACGAATTTATTGGTCCCATATTCAACGAGAAAATAGGTAACCGCTGGCCGGAACATCTGGAAAAAATGTATCGCTTTTGGCAAACTATTTTGCTTGAAGTCCATTCTTATTCCGGAAGTCCATTTCCACCACACAAACAATTACCGGTTGCCAAAGAACATTTTGACCGCTGGATGGAAATTTTCACAGCAACTACCGATAGTTTATTTACAGGTCCATTAGCTGAAGAAGCGAAACTACGTGCTAAAAATATGGCTGAAATGTTCCATTACAAAATTGACTACTTCCGTAATCTTGAAAAAAATCAAACGAACAATTCATAGTTTTTAAAGTGGGTTTTTAATCCAAAAATCAGATTCTTTTTGCAAACAGCAATACATTTTTTTATGCGCAAATTATTATTTCTTGTCGTTTTACCCGCTTTTCTTCTTTCTTGTTCCAATTTAAAACAAACTGTTGAAAACAAAACAACTCCAAGTTTAAAACTGGTCAGTTCCATTGAAATTCCATTTGAGGAAACGTTTCAGAATACAAAAGTGGGCGGTTTATCCGGAATTGATTATGATGCAAAAAATGATTTGTATTATTTGATATGTGATGACAAATCGATGTTTAACGATTCTAGATTTTATACTGCAAAAATTCGTTTGCTCGAAAATAAAGTAGAAGGTATCGATTTCCAAAGTGTCAGCACTTTAAAAAATGAAACCGGAAAAGTATACGGCGATTGGAACACCACACCAACTACCTCAGCAGATCCCGAAGATATCCGATTCAATCCAAAAACGAATACTTTGATTTGGAGCAGCGAAGGTGCACGAGTGCTAACTGCAGGTAAAGAAGTTTTACAAAATCCTTCGTTGAATTTTATGGATTTAAAAGGTGATTTTCTAGGCAATGTTACCTTACCGGAAAATTTAAAAATGCAAAAGCTAGAAAAAGGCCCGAGAAATAATGGAACTTTAGAAGGAATTACATTCGATTTTAATTACAAAAATATTTACACCAATATTGAAGAACCTTTATTTGAAGATGGCGACCAAGCCAATACCAGCAAAGGAGGTTTTATTAGATTCTATCAATTTGATGCCAAAACAAAAGTAAACACCGCTCAATACGGATACCAACTGGAACCTATTGCACGTGAACCCAATCCGAAAGGCGCTTTTGGCGTGAATGGCGTTTCGGCAATTCAGTATTATGGTAAAAACCAATTGCTGGTTGTGGAACGCTCCTACTCGACCGGAACGCAAGCTTGCACGATAAAAGTATTTTTGTGCGACTTGAAAAAGGCAACTGACGTTAAAAATCACCCTTCCCTACAAAATCAAAAATTGGAATTAGCTTCTAAAAAACTGATTCTAAATATGGATGATTTGGGAATTTTTATTGATAATATCGAAGGGCTTACTTTTGGTCCAAAACTAAAAAATGGCAATCCATCCATCATTTTTATTTCGGATAATAATTTTTCAGATAAACAAAAAACACAGGTTTTGGTGTTTGAGTTGGTGAAGTAGTAAATCCAAAAAAAAGCTGTCAATCCCCAACTCCCCTAGCCCCGAGTGAAATGAAAAGCTTTTTGCGAAAGCCGTTTTGGTTTTTCTTGTTGCTGCAGAGCGACCAAAGGAAGCTCCTGCGGGAACCGTAGAAAAACAAACGGGTTTGCAAAAACTTGCAATGAAAAGCGGGAAATAGCTCCTGAAATTCGTACTTTTGCAGTAGAACTACAACGTTTTCGATATGAACTCAACTATAGAAAGCAATCCGTTATTAGACCGATTGCCAAAGCACTTAAAACAATTCATTAAGCCTCAGGATTATAGCGATTATACGCCCATAAATCAAGCGGTTTGGCGTTATGTGATGCGCAAAAATGTAGATTACTTATCAAAAGTGGCGCATAGTTCCTACTTGGAAGGCTTGAAAAAAACGGGAATCGAAATTGACAATATTCCGAGCATGTATGGCATGAACCGTATTTTGACCGAAATAGGTTGGGCTGCAGTGGCCGTGGATGGATTTATTCCGCCGAATGCTTTTATGGAATTTCAGGCGTATAATGTGCTTGTAATTGCTTCTGACATTCGCCAACTCGAACATATAGAATACACGCCCGCGCCGGATATTATTCACGAAGGTGCCGGTCATGCGCCCATTATTGCCAATCCCGAATATGCGGAATACCTGCGTCGTTTTGGGGAAATAGGCTGTAAAGCGATTTCTTCGCATAAAGATTACCAAATGTATGAAGCTATCAGACTGCTTTCAATCTTGAAAGAAGCTGAAGATACACCGCAAGCCGATATTGATGCTGCTGAAAAAGCAGTGGAAGATTTGCAGAATAATATGGGTGAATTATCAGAAATGGCGCAAATTAGAAACCTGCATTGGTGGACTGTGGAATATGGTTTGATTGGAACTATCGATAATCCAAAAATTTACGGTGCCGGACTGCTTTCGTCCATAGGAGAAAGTGCGTGGTGCATGACGGATAATGTGAAGAAAATACCTTACGATATATCAGCAGCGAACCAGAGTTTTGATATTACAAAACTGCAGCCGCAACTTTACGTTACTCCAGATTTTGCTTATTTAAGCCTGGTTTTGGAAGAGTTTGCTAATAAAATGGCGTTGCGTACCGGAGGATTATCCGGAATTAATAAACTGATTCATTCCAATGCTTTAGGAACAATTGAATTGAGTACCGGAATTCAGATTTCGGGCGTTTTTACCAATGTTATTGAAGAAGAAGGAAAACCCGTTTATATCCAAACAACCGGAAAAACAGCATTATCATACCGTGAAAAAGAATTAGTAGGTCATGGCACAATAAAACATGCCGAAGGTTTTGGAAGTCCTATTGGAAAACTTAAAGGTATAAATCTAGCGATTGAAGACATGAGTCCAAGAGATTTAAGTGCTTATTCTATCACTGAAAGTAAAACTGTAACCTTAGAATTTGAAGGTGATATCACCGTAAAAGGGGAAATTATTACCGGATCCAGAAACTTACACGGAGAGATTATTCTAATCAGTTTAAAGAATTGTACCGTGACACACGGAGAAACTATTTTGTTCCAGCCGGAATGGGGAATTTACGATATGGCTGTAGGTAAAAAAGTGATTTCAGCATTTTCAGGTCCCGCCGATGTGAATAGTTTTGATTTGATTTCGCATGTTCCAACAAGCAAAACCATCAAAGCGAAACATACGGCGGAACGCGATGATTTAGAGGTTTTATACCAAACGATTCGAAACATAAGAGAAACAAAGGATACAGAAACTTCTTTAGTACCAATTTTTGATAAATTACACACCAATCATCCAAACGACTGGTTGTTAGCTGTTGAAATTGCAGAGCTTTTGAAGGACCGAAACGAACCTCAATTGCTACAGGAAATAATGGTTTATCTTGATCAATTGAAAGTAAAAAGACCCGAAGTAGCCCATTTGATTGCTGGTGGTTTGGACTTGATTTTCGATAAAGAGAAAGCTTAAAAAAGGAACCGCAGATTCGCAAATTATTAAATGGGTTAATCTGCGGTTCTTTTTTTAATTATAATTTTATTTTTTGCCCAAAATCTTTCTCGCTTTCGATAACCTTTCCTTCGTATTGCAATTTCCACCCCATGGTATTGGTCAGAATCAATATTTTAGATAATTCGCTTATCAAGCGATTTTGAGCATTTGTTTTCAACGATGATTTTTCTATTTTCTTCGCCAGATTCGCTTTTACCGATTTGTTGATTTTATTGTAATCATCTCCCGTAAACGGATTCAATTTACTTTGTTCTACATCATAAAACTGAATATCAGGACTTATTTTTATTTCCTCTTTTGGAATACTTACAATTGTGATGGTTTTATTCTTTTCATCGATATCGTATTTCATTTTGTGCAAATCATACGCTACAGTCACATCGGCATTGACGACAACCAAGGCTTTTTTCTCGAAAGAAAGCATGTCTAACAAATATTTTTGCTGATTTTTATAGGTGATAACTTCCGAAAAATGACCTTCAGTAACGACCAATTTTCCAACGTTTAGAATTTGTTGCTGAATGAGATTCGTGTTGTAAGTGATATCTTCATCATCGTTTTTCTTAAAATCACAGAATTTGAACAATAAAAATATTCCAACAATAACTCCTATTCCAATAAGTATTCTTCTAAGCATAATTAAAATTTCATGAATGAATATTGATTCTCCAATTTAGTGATTTTTTCTCTGACTTTGGTCTCGAACTTCAAATGACTTTCAGAATTCGGGTTAAAAGGCTTATGCGAAAGACTTTTTTGGATATTCTCCACTTCATCCATCACAGCAAAAGCGTTTTCTGAAATGGAAGTTTCCTTGAAACGTTTCCAGATATAATCGATTGCCACTTGATTGGGATGCAACATATCTTCGGCATAAAAACGGTAATCCCGAAGCTCATCCATCATGATTTCGTAGCTGGGAAAATATTCAGTACTCAGTTTACAGTGCTCAGTATTCAGAACATCGTGAATTGCAGAAATTAAGTTGGCTTTACTCCATTGATTTTCTACAAAACCGTCTTTAATGTGGCGCACCGGCGAAACCGTAAAAATAATAGTGCAATTAGGATTTACCGCATGAATTAGTTTTACTGTATTTATAATACTATTTTTTATTTCTTCAACAGAGAGTAATTCTTTATTGAACTGTTTTTGAGGTACTTTATGGCAATTCGCCACAATAGAATCGCTTTCTATATTACGATAAACCCAAGAGGTTCCATACGTGATGACGAAATGTGTTGATTGGGTTATTTGTTGATTTGTTGATTTGATTATTGTGTTTAATGATGCTACTAATTCCTCTTTATTTGAATTACTCAAATCTGAATGTACATCAAAACAATGCCATCGTTCATTGTGAAAAAAAATATCGTTTTCTGTAAATTGCTTTCCTGAAACAGCAAAATCAATTAACTTTTCAATCGCTAACGGATGAAACAAAATCCCAACTGGATTACAGCTGTTTTTAAATTTAAAATAGTCCAATTTCTCCGCCATATTTACCGCAAAACAAGAGCCTAAAGACATAATAGTAGCATTATAATCTATTGGATAATCACTTTTAGGAATGGGAATTTGGGTTCTGAATTGCATTGCTATTTTATTTACTACAAATTTGAATAATTTTAGCGAATTAAATGAGGTTTAGTTCTTTTTTCATTGGTATAAAAAACCCTTTCAAAGTTTAAAACTCTGAAAGGGTTTATCAATCCTATAAACTCAAAAATTTATTCATAAAAATATTGAAAAGTTACATCGTGAATATTGTTTCCATTATAGATATAATACTCTTTCATCTCACTTGGATATCCATTAGCATTATACGTATATTGATTAAATTTAGGGAAAGAGCCCGAAATATTAGATTTCAAAACATTATTAAACTTATGTAAATGATATTGTAAAGCTGAGACATTATAAAGAGGTGGAATCTCTTGAAACATAATCTTATTTAAACCTAAAACACCCTTTTTAGGGTTCGATTTCGTATCGTATTCAAAACTGCCAAAAAGAAAACTAGCATCCAAAGACTCTGATTTAATAAGGTTTTTATTTACATCAAAAGAAAACTTACCCTCCCATACAAGCGTTTCTATATTATCTCTTGAATCACTGGAATACATTTTACAATTGACTGAAGTAGTATTTATTTTAGTATATACTACTCTCAATATAGCTTTAAACGTGTCAAAATATTGCTCTCTGGTAGAAGAAATTAAATCTTCATTACTATCATAAAAAAAATCTGTTTTAAGAACAAGCTTATCTTGATTAGCCCCAATATTTTTTACTTTTATACTAGTGATTAAATTACCCGTATAAGTATATTCAGTTTTATAAGTATACAAAAACCCGATGTTTCCAATTACCGAAAGATCTTTTTTTGCTATAACTTCGCTGACAATTTTGTTCCCGTTGTAAACAAAATCAGTCGTGCTCATTTCTTTTCCATCCTTATCTAATTCAATAATTTTTTTGACGAGTATTGATGATGGTGTTACAGGTGTATCACTTTCACTACTACTATCACTTGAACACGATGACACTAGCATCAAAACACTTAAGATTAAAGTTATTTTTTTCATATTATAATTTTTAATAAATTAAACTATAAAAAAACAATTTAACACTATTAATTGTATAAAAAAACTCAAATATCTTTTTAATTCGATATTTGAGTTTTGATTTATGTCTGGAAGAATCAGTGAGCATTTCTTACATTAGTAGAAGTATTGTGTTTTTAAATACCCCGTATTTCCATTAGCTAAAATTGCTGTTTCCGAAACCCGTTCTGTTGGATAATTCTCAGAATCGTATTTAAAAGAGCTTTTATAAAAATTAGCTACCGATAATACTTGGTCTCCATTTGTAGTAGTTGCAATTACTGTATTTATTAAACTGTTATTAGACGATATCGTTTCCATATGGTCCAATAAATTTTTATATCCCAAGACATTATACAATGGATTATTTTTAGCATCATAGTCAAAAGTTATACTCTCACTTGAGGTGATTCCTACTGGAATAGTATCTAAAATCCTTTCATTTTTGATCAAATTTTCGTTCTCAAAATACAATGTTCCATGAAATTCTTTTACTTGCTGATTGCCTGAAATCCTGAATCTTTCATAAGAAACCGTTTTATCTGTATTATGAATGTAATTTATTCTGTAATTACCCAAAGATTCAACTTCAACTAATTTACCCACAAGGTAACTGTATTCAATGGTCTCCAAAAGCTGATTTGCTTTATTTAGTATTACCCTTTTTGTAATTAAACCATCCGTATACGTGAAATCAGTACGTTTCTGAACGCCATCAATACTAACTATTTCAGTTCCATTATAAGTATATACAGTAGTTTCTGAAGTCCCATTTTCTGAAGTTTCAACAACTTTCTTTAGCAATTTTAGACTATCGTCATTATCATTTGAACACGAATAAAGTGTCAATAAAAAAATTGATAATACCCAAAAAATATTTTTTGTTTTTTTCATTATAATAAATAAATCGATTCACCTTCCTCAAACCTTGGGGTGCTACATCAATCAAACCTAGAGAAATAAAGTAAAAACGACAATATTCATCGTTACAATCCCTATATTTCAGTTAAACTACTATTTTTAAACTTAAGGAAGGCCTTGTAAATAGTGTGTTAAACAAAAAAACAAACCCTTTTAGAACATCTGTCCTAAAAGGGTTTTTATTATAAAAAATAAATTTGTTCTACTTTACAAAGTCAATCGCTTTTTCCAAAGCTTGTTGAATTCCTGCAACATTTTTTCCTCCAGCTGTAGCAAAAAACGGTTGTCCGCCACCACCACCTTGGATAAATTTACCCAATTCACGAACAACTTGTCCAGCATTTAGGTTTTTTTCCGCGACTAATTCTTTAGAAACATAACAGGTTAACATTGGTTTTTCTTCATCGGCTGTAGCCAAAACCAAAAATAAATTATTCCCTAAATTTCCTAATTCATAAGCCAAATCTTTTGCTCCTTCTGGATTCAAATCGACCTGTTTAGCTAAGAATTGAACGCCGTTTATTTCCTGTATTTCAGCAATTAAACTCGCTTTCAAATTTTTAACTTTATCTTTTATCAAAGCCTCGATTTGTTTGGACAATTTTGCATTTTCTTCTTGCATCGAATGAACGGCTTTCAAAATATCCTGAGGATTTTTCAAGGCTGTTTTCACTTCATTCAATGTGCTTTCATACGATGCGAAATGTGCTTTTACCGCATCACTTGTAATGGCTTCAATACGACGAATTCCCGCAGCAACCGCTCCTTCAGAAACGATTTTGAAATGCCAGATTTCAGCTGTGTTTTTCACGTGGATTCCACCGCATAATTCCATGCTTTCGCCAAATTTAATTGCACGAACCTCATCACCATATTTCTCTCCAAAAAGCGCCATCGCTCCTTCTTGAACCGCTTGCGCAAAAGGAATATTTCTTCTTTCGATAAGTGGCAATTGTTCCTGGATTCTTGCATTTACAAAATCTTCTACTTGTTGCAATTCAGCTTCCGTCATTTTAGCAAAATGCGAAAAGTCAAAACGCAAATAGTTTGGATTTACTAAAGATCCTTTTTGTTCAACGTGTGTTCCAAGAATACTTCTCAAGGCTTGGTGCATCAAATGTGTAGCCGAGTGATTTCTAGAAGATAAACTTCTCAAATCCTGATTTACTTTAGCCACAAAACCAGCATTTACATTTTCCGGTAATTTTTTTGCAAAATGTAAAATCAGGTTATTTTCCTTTTTAGTGTCGATGATTTCTATGGTTTCATTTGCAGAAACCAACGTTCCTTTATCTCCTACTTGCCCTCCACCTTCTGGATAGAATGGCGTACTATCTAAAACAATTTGGTATAAAACACCATCTTTTTTACTGTCAACTTTACGGATACGAGTGATTTTTACGTCACTTTCTGATTGATCATACCCTACAAATGTTTCTACATTTCCAGGAATCAACACAGACCAATCTTCGGTAGAAACTTCTGAAGCTGCGCGAGAACGAGCTTTTTGTTCTTGCATGGCAGCGTTAAAACCAGCTTCGTCCAATTCGAATCCTTTTTCTCTAAGAATTAATGCCGTCAAGTCAATTGGGAATCCGAAAGTATCGTATAATTCAAATGCTTTTGTTCCAGAAACAATTGAACCTTTAGTTTCGGCAACTACATTTTCTAATAATTGTAATCCTTGGTCTAGTGTTCTCAAGAAAGAAGCTTCTTCTTCACGAATCACATTGGTAACCAATTGTTGTTGCGATTTGATTTCTGGGAAAAATTCCCCCATTTGATTCGCCAAAACAGCAACCAATTGATTGATGAAAGGTTCTTTGGTGTTCAAGAACGTAAATCCGTAACGAATTGCACGACGTAAAACTCTACGAATTACATAACCAGCTCCTGTGTTAGATGGTAATTGACCGTCAGCAATAGCAAAAGCTACCGCGCGAACGTGATCAACTACTACACGAATAGCAATATTGGTTTTGTTTTGCTCTTCGCTAATATTTAAAACTTCGTTTGAAGTGTATTTTAATCCTGTAATTTGCTCTACTTTTTCAATAAGTGGCGTAAAAACATCGGTGTCATAATTAGAAGTTTTTCCTTGCAATGCCATACACAAACGCTCAAATCCCATTCCGGTATCAACGTGTTTTGCAGGCAGTTTTTCTAAAGAACCATCGGCTTTACGGTTGAACTCCATAAATACATTGTTCCAGATTTCCACAACTTGCGGATGGTCATTGTTTACTAAACTTTTTCCTGAAACTAAAGCTTTTTCTTCTGCAGAACGGATGTCAACGTGAATTTCTGAACATGGACCACACGGACCTTGATCTCCCATTTCCCAGAAGTTGTCTTTCTTGTTTCCAAGAATGATTCGGTCTTCATCGATCAATTCCTTCCAAATGTCCCAAGCTTCCTGATCGAATGGTACGTTTTCTTCCGGGTTTCCCTCAAATACGGAAACGTATAAGTTTTCTTTTGGAATTTTATACACTTCTGTCAAAAGTTGCCAAGCCCAGTTGATGGCTTCTTTTTTGAAATAATCACCAAAAGACCAGTTCCCTAACATTTCAAACATGGTGTGGTGATACGTATCAAAACCTACATCTTCTAAGTCATTATGCTTTCCTGAAACACGAAGACATTTTTGCGTATCGGCAATTCTGGTACTTTTTGGAGTTCCATTACCCAGAAAATATTCTTTGAACTGCGCCATTCCTGAGTTGTTGAACATCAGTGTTGGATCATCCTTTAGAACTATGGGTGCCGATGGAACGATTAAGTGTCCATTTGATGCAAAAAAATCCAGAAATTGTTTACGTACGTCTTGTGATTTCATTTTTATTGTTTGTTCGGTTATTAGTTAATTTGGTTAATCGGCTGCATCGCATAAACGAATAACCAAATAATCAAATCAACATTTTTTGCCCCAGATAGCAGTGAAAAGCTTCAAGATTTATAGATTTATTTTTTCTTGAGGTGGCAGAGCGACTCCCGAAGTCTCGGGATAAGCTCCTGCTGGCTCATTAGAAAAAAAGATTTATAAACGAGAACTTGTAACGAATAGCTGGAATAGGCACATTATTTTATTTATTATTGAAAAAAGGGTGTAACAAATGAAACATTTATTAAATTTGTTCGTCTAACCTTTTACAGTGTGCAAAAATAGGGTATTTTAAAATATGTCGAAAGTAAAATATTATTACGATTCCGAAAATCTAGCCTATAGAAAAATAAAAACACGAAAAAGAAGAAAACTTGGTGTTATTATTCTGTTTTTATTGGCATCGGCATTGTTTGGTTTTTTGAGTTTCATTGTTTTATTGAACACTCCATATTTTGAAACACCAAAAGACCGTTTGCAAGCGCGTGAAATTGAAAATTTGAGATTGAATTATGCGCTGCTGAACAAAAAAATGGATCAGGTAAATGGCGTTATTGAAGCTATTGAAAATCGAGATAATAATTTATATCGTGTGTATTTCAACAAATCAGCGATTCCGGATTCTATTCGAAAAGCGGGATTACCGGGAATAAGCAGGTATAAAACACTAGAAGGTTATGACAATTCCCAGTTGGTAATCAATACCACAAAAAGAATTGATGTCCTTAGCAAGGAATTAGCGATTCAGTCGAAATCATTGGATGCAATTTTGAAATTGGCAGAAGCCAAAAGTGATTTTTTGTCAGCTATTCCTGCCATTCAGCCAGTACGAAATGAAAATTTAAAGCAAATGGCATCTGGTTTTGGATACCGAACGGATCCTTTTACAAAAGCAAGGAAGATGCATGAAGGCATGGATTTTACAGCTAAAACAGGAACACCCATTTATGCCACAGGCGACGGAGTTGTAGCAAAAGCGGACAATACTGCCTCAGGATATGGAAATCATATTGTTATTCGGCATGGATTTGGATACGAAACTTTATACGCGCATCTGAGCAAATATAAAGCTAGAGCGGGACAACGTGTAAAACGAGGCGACATTATAGGTTATGTAGGAAGCACGGGAAGATCCGAAGGACCGCACTTGCATTATGAGGTTCACAAGGATAAAAAAGTGGTGAATCCGCTTAATTTTTATTACGGAAATATTTCAGCTGTAGAATATGTTGTGATTGCACAATTAGCAAATCAAGAGAATCAATCATTAGATTAATGCTCCAGAAAAGTAATCAGGTGTAGGAGAAAAAAGTCTACAGGTTGCAGAATTAAAAGTCAAATAAAAGAAACATGCATATTGAGCTTTCTAAAGATAAAAGATATTACAGCATTGGCGAAGTAGCCAAAGCATTTGACGTGAATGCATCGCTGATTCGTTTTTGGGACAATGAATTTGATATTCTGAAACCAAAAAAGAATGCGAAAGGCAATCGAATGTTTACTCCGGAGGATATCACTAATTTACAACTGATCTATCATTTGGTCAAAGAAAGAGGTTTTACGCTGGAAGGTGCCAAAACCCATTTGAAAGAAGGACAGAAAAAAACGTTGGATAAATTTGATATCATTCGAAAATTAGAAACGATACGCACACAATTAACAAATATAAAAAACGAATTGTAGTCATTTAAGACTACTTATCGATTGAAATTTTTAAACAATTAAACAATAAACTTAAATTAAATAAACATGAAAAGATTTTTGCCTTGGATTATCGGAGCAGTTGTAATTTTTGTAATTTACAGCTGGGTTAAAGGAATTAACAATACTGCAGTAACTTTAAACCAAAATGTAGAACAATCTTGGGGTGATGTTCAAACGGCGTATCAAAGAAGAAATGACCTTATTGGAAATTTAGTAAATACAGTAAAAGGTGCCGCTGATTTTGAAAAAAGCACGTTGACAGCAGTTATCGAAGCGCGTTCTAAAGCTACTTCTGTAAAAATTGATCCAGCAAATATTACTCCGGAACAATTAGCTGAATTCAACAAAGCACAAAGCGGTGTGAGCAGTTCATTGTCTCGATTATTAGTAACTGTTGAAGCATATCCTGAATTGAAAGCCAACCAAAATTTCTTAAAATTACAAGACGAATTGGCTAGTACTGAAAATCAAATTCTAACAGCGAGAACGCGTTTCAACGAAGCTGTTAAACCATATAACTCTCATATTAAAACGTTCCCAAATAGCTTATTTGCAGGATTGTTTGGATTCAAAGAGAAAGCATACTTTAATGCAGTTGAAGGTGCTGATAAACCAGTTGAAGTAAAATTCTAAAGTTAGATTATTTAGACTTCTAGATTTTTAGAAGTCTAAATAAATCAAATTTAAATTCAAGAAACAACCTTTAAAATATTTCAATGTCAAAAGTAGAAGATTTTTTAACCAAAGAAGAAGAACAAGAAATTGTTGAAGCTATTCGTATGGCTGAAAAAAATACTTCTGGCGAGATTAGAGTTCACATAGAAAAAACAACTTCCTTGGATGCGTATGATCGCGCCTTGGAAGTTTTTCATGAACTGAAAATGGATGAAACTGAGCTCCAAAATGGTGTTTTGATTTACTTAGCGGTAGAAGACAGGCATTTTGTAATTTGTGGTGACAAAGGTATTAATGATGTCGTACAAGATGATTTTTGGAATTGTACCCGCGATATTATGGTGGCTGAGTTCAAAAAAGGGGATTTCAAGCAAGGTCTTGTTGATGGAATTGCCAGAGCAGGCGAACAATTGCAAAAATATTTCCCTTGGCAAGAAGGCGATACAAATGAATTATCAAACGAAATATCTAGAGGATAATGCTATTACAAAAAAAGAGTACCCTAATTTCCCTAAAACTGTTTGTATGTTTGCTATTCACACAAATTGGTTTTGCGCAATTTACCATTCCTGAAAAACCAACTTTACAAACTTCTGTTTATGATTATGCTAATGTTCTAAGCGCAACAGAAAAAGCACAATTAGAAGAAAAACTAATTAAATATTCAGATTCTACTACTACTCAAATTGTGGTGATTACCATAGAAAGTCTCAAAGGAGAAGATATTGGTATCCTTACTCCAAAATGGGGACATGCTTGGGGAATTGGTGGAACTGCAAAAAATGATAATGGTGTACTTATTTTATTGGCAAAAGCCGAAAGAAAAATATGGATTTCACCAGGGTATGGACTTGAAGATCGATTGACTGCCGGTATTGGTGGAGAAATTACACGAAACATTATTATTCCTGAATTTAAAGCAGGAAGTTATTACAAAGGACTCGATAAAGGAACGGATGCTTTATTTGATGTTTTTAAAGGAAAATACAAAGGAGAGCGAGTAAAAAAAACAACCAAAGATAAAGGATTCCCTATTTTACCCTTAATCGTTATTGTCATTATTATACTGGTATTGATATCCCGAAACAAAGGCGGTGGCGGAAATTCCGGTAACAGAGGCGGCGGTATTGGCCCAAGTTTATTGGATGTCATTATTCTAAGCAGTCTTGGAAGAAACAGTGGCGGAGGTGGTTTCGGCGGAGGTTCATCTGGTGGTGGATTTGGCGGAGGCGGTTTCGGCGGAGGATTTGGTGGCGGAGGTTTCTCTGGCGGTGGATCTGGCGGAGATTGGTAGTATTCAGTCCCCATCTTTAAAAAATAATTACATCTGAAATTCAAAAAAACATAAATCAATTACAGTAAAATGCTTTCACATAAAGCCAAATACGCGCTAAAAGCCCTCTTATATTTAGCGCAACAAGAAGAAACCCATGTTTCTCGAACTATCGAAATTGCCGAGGCGGCATCTATTCCAAAAAAGTTTTTGGAACAGATTTTATTGGATTTAAAACGCGGCCATTTCGTAGGAAGTAAACAAGGTAAATTTGGCGGTTATTATCTTCTAAAATCTAAAAACGACATTACTTTAGCCGATATTCATAGGCTTTTTGATGGTGCAATTGCTTTACTTCCTTGTGCATCATTAAATTTTTATGAACGCTGTTCTGATTGCGTCGATGAATCGGAATGCCTATTACGACACGGATTGATTACCATTAGAGAAGAAACTTTAAAGGCAATGGAAGGCATCACTATTGCTTCATTAGTAAAAAAATAAAAAAATATTTTTTAAACTCTACTAATTTTATAGAATTAATTATATATTTGCCCCAGATTTAATACATAATTAACAATCCAAATTTAAACGTATGAAAACGTACCAAAGTAAGTTTGCTTTATTGAATAAGCAACCCGGAAAAAATCAACTAATTGTAATTGAAAAAAAGAGCTGTCAAATGATGTGTATGTGTTAGTTTAAAAAAATTTAAATTAAATTCTACTAATTACATATACTTAATATAAATGAAAAATTCTATAAAAAATATACTTACTCTATTATCCGTTCTAACTTTCTCAATATCATTTGCACAAAACATTGAAGGTGTAGTTACAACAAACCAAAACATTCCGTTAGAAGCAACAAATATTGTTATAAAAGGAACAACTTCTAACACAATTTCTGATTCTAGCGGGAAATTTATAATAGACACAAAAGGAAAACTCCCTTTAACTCTTTTAGTTCAATATGTAGGATACAAAACTGCAGAAATAGAAATTACTTCTTTAGCAATACCTTCATTGCAAATAACGCTTATTGAAGAAAATGCTTTGGTAGAGGTGGTAGTTTCCTCAAGACGCCGAATAGAAAAAGTACAAGATGTGCCAATCGCAATATCAGTAATAACAGGAAAACAGGCAGAACAAACTGGAGCTTTTAACGTTAATCGCATAAAAGAACTTGTTCCATCAGTTCAATTATATTCTTCAAACCCAAGAAATACAGGTATTAATATTCGAAGTCTAGGCTCTCCTTTTGGACTTACAAATGATGGAATTGATCCTGGTGTTGGTTTCTATGTTGATGGTGTTTATTATGCCCGTCCAGCGGCAACCACTCTAGATTTTATCGATATCGAACAAATTGAGGTATTGCGTGGTCCGCAAGGATCATTATTTGGTAAAAACACAACTTCAGGAGCCTTTAACATTACTACTCGTAAACCGAGTTTTACTTCAGGTGCTGACTTTGAAGTGAGCTATGGAAATTATGCATTCCTACAAGCCAAAGCATCTGTTACAGGAGCATTAGGTAAAAAAATTGCAGGTCGTATCTCTTTTTCCGGTACGCAACGTGATGGTCTAATTGATAATGTCGCAACAGGAAGACCTACAAATTCCCTCAATAATCAAGGAATAAGAGGACAATTACTTTATACACCTTCTGAGAGAACCAATATTATATTAGCTGCAGATATTACTACGCAACGTCCAGATGGATATGCTCAGGTAGTTGCTGGTGTAGCGCCTACACAAAGAGCGCCTTATCGTCAATTTGATGCTATTATTGCTGATTTGAATTACCAACTTCCGAGTTTTAATGCGTTTGATCGTAAAATTGACCACGATACGCCATGGCGTTCCGGACAAGATATGGGAGGTATATCTCTTAATGTTGATACAAAAATTGGAAACGGAACACTTACGGCAACTACCGCTTGGCGTTTTTGGAATTGGGATCCATCAAACGATAGGGATTTTACAGGATTACAAGTGTTAGCAAAATCGCAAAACCCAACCAGACAAACACAAATAACACAAGAAGTACGTTATGCAGGTCAGCTTACCTCTAAATTAAGTGGTGTTGTAGGTGTCTTTTTTATTGACCAGACATCACAAACAGATGGTACAGAAGAATCCGGTAATGCTCAATGGAGATTTGCACAAAGCACCACCAGTAATTTATGGAAAACACCAAATCTATTTGAAGGTTACGGTATCAAAACCGATGCCCGCATTAGAGCTTCCAGTGCAGCAGTATTTGGTCAATTGGACTGGGCTATAACAGAACGTTTGCACGTATTACCAGGTTTACGCCATAATTTTGACAAAAAAGATGCTTATTATAACCGTACAACATACGGAGGGCTTCAAACGAGTGACCCAGCTTTAATTGCTTTGAAAAAATTAGTTTATACAGATCAATCATTTTCATCTAACACTGACAACACTGACTTTTCTGGAAACATAACCGTTTCTTTTAAAGCTACTGACAAGATTAATGCGTATGCAACTTTTGCGAAAAGCTACAAACCTGTTGGAGTAAACGTAGCTGGATTACCTACTCTTGCCGGACAGCCAATTCTTGAACTTGCCGTAATTAAACCAGAAGAAGTAAATCATTATGAAATTGGAGTAAAAACATCACCGTTTAAAAACTCAATATTCAATTTAACCTTCTTTAATACCGATATCAAAGATTTTCAAACAAATGTACAGGCAGCAGAATTAGGTGTAAACCGTGGCTATCTTGCCAATGCAGATAAAGTACAGGTAAAAGGTGTAGAACTGGATGCGAGTTTTGTAATCAGCAAACATTTAACCATCAATGGAGCAGCAACATATACAGACGGTAAATATGTTAAATTTACAAATGCACCCCTTCCGTTAGAAGAAACTGGAGCGGCAGTATCTTTTAAAGATGTTTCCGGAACTGCTTTACCGGGTGCTTCGAAATGGGCAGGATCTTTAGGAGGAGAGCTTTCAGATAAAGCAAAATTCTTTGGAAATGCAGGAAAAATATTCCTTGGAATCGATTCTTATGCACGTTCTGAATTCTCTTCAAGTCCTTCTGCTTCAAAATATTTAGTAGTTCAGGGTTATGCCCTATTTAATGCTCGTTTAGGTTTCCGTGCAACAGATGGTTTGTCTGTACAATTCTGGGGACGTAACCTTTTAAATAAAGATTATTACGAACAACTATTGCCTGCCGGTGGAAATTCAGGACAATATGCAGGTGTATTAGGCGATCAAAGAACGTATGGAGTTACATTGAAATATTCATTATAATAGTTACAAACTTTTAAATTATAAATACAAAAATACCGCAATTCGTTTTATAACGACTGCGGTGTTTTTAATTCAAACTAAAGTCTAAATAGATTTAAAACTAACTTCCGATTTGGAAATCAGAGACCAACTTCCATAACTCTATAATTCTAATTTGGAATCGCATTTAACATCCTGAACCATTTAATTAAAATATATGTCTCAGC
Source organism: Flavobacterium sp. 120 (assembly GCF_003633605.1). Classification (NCBI taxonomy): domain Bacteria; kingdom Pseudomonadati; phylum Bacteroidota; class Flavobacteriia; order Flavobacteriales; family Flavobacteriaceae; genus Flavobacterium; species Flavobacterium sp. 120. The sequence goes on from NZ_RBKZ01000001.1 coordinate 2,789,209, forward strand.
CAGAAATAACAACTCCAAATTATACTTTACTGGATTTAATAAAATATTTTCTTAAACTGGGGACAACTGGTTTTGGAGGTCCAGTCGCTTTGGTCAGTTATATGCAAAATGATTTAGTTGAAACTCGAAAATGGATTAGCGAATCTGATTTTAAAGAAGGACTGGCTCTTTCTCAATTAGCTCCCGGTCCCTTGGCTGCTCAATTAGGCATTTATATTGGATATGTTCACTATGGTATTTTGGGCGCAACTGTTTCAGGATTTGCATTTGTTCTTCCCTCCTTCATCATGGTTATATTGATAGGAATAGCTTATCAAGCCTATGGAAGTTTACCTTGGATGCAAGCCATATTTTACGGAGTAAGTGCTGCCGTAATTGGAATCATCGTAATGAGTTCCTACAAACTTACCATCAAATCGATTAGTAAATTTGAAATTTCAGGGATTAAAAAAAACTGGTTACTTTGGTTTTTTTATATCAGTTCTGCTATACTAACGGCTGTAACTCAAAAAGAAGAGGTGCTCTTATTCATCGCTTTAGGTTTTTTATACATGGTTGTCAAAGCTCCGCCGGAATGGATCAAACGACCTAAAACAACTTCTTATTTTTTAATAGGTTCTGCTGGATTCTCTACTATAGAACTTGGAAAATTAGGTGATTTGGCCTGGTTCTTTACAAAAGCCGGAGCATTTGTTTTTGGAAGCGGGCTGGCAATTGTTCCATTTTTACATAGTGGAGTTGTCAATGAATATGGATGGTTAACGGAGAATCAATTTGTTGATGCCGTAGCCGTAGCTATGATCACTCCTGGACCAGTTGTCATTACAGTTGGTTTTATTGGCTTTTTGGTTGCCGGCTATAAAGGAGCTGTTGTTGCTGCGTTAGCGACTTTCCTGCCTTGTTATCTTTTTACTGTGATTCCTGCTCCTTATTTCAAAAAAATTGCCAAAAACCAAAGCATCAGAGCCTTTGTAGATGGAATTACCGCTGCGGTGATAGGAGCTTTAGTAGGAGCGGTAATTGTCATTGCCTCTCGTTCAATTATAGATTTTCCCACAATACTGATTGCTATAGGAGCAATATTAACTCTCATTTACACTAAAAAAATACAAGAACCACATATTATTGGTATTGCTGCACTCTTAGGTGTTTTACTGAAACTAATAGACACATAGTTCTAAATAAACGATGTAAATTTTGACAAATTAAAATATTTAATTGAAGTCCTTTTAAAAAAAAAATACAACCCATAGAATTAATAGAGTTTTTGTAAATTTGCCAAAATTGAAATAAAACTCCGTGAAAACCATTAGAATCATTTTCTTTTTATTCGTATCAGTCCTCTGTCAAGCGCAAACAGAGAAAAACATAGATCATCAAAGCATTCTTTGGACACGATACAACAATCAATTGGTATTAAATGAAAAATGGTCTTTGCATACTGAGTTTGACAATAGAGTCTTTTTAAAACCAGTAAAAGAGAATTTATATGTCATACGAATTCAAGGACGCTATAAAATCAACGAAAATTTAGAAGCAGGAATTGGCTTTGCCCATTTCTCTGTTGCTACACAAGAACCTGAAGTTTCCTATGATTTTAAAATACCGGAATACAGAGGACAACAAGATCTTACTTGGAAGCTAAACATTAATAAAGTAACATTGCTACAACGATTTCAAGCAGAAGAACGATTCATTCATAATGCCAATAAAGAATCATTGTTACCCGGCTCTACATTCACATGGAGATTCAGATACAGACTTCAAGCCGATTATATTTTTTGGAAAAAAGAAAATCAATTTTTAAAAACTATTCTTTCAGATGAAATAATGTTCAATGCGGGAAAAACTATCATTAAAAACACTTTTGATCAAAATAGGATTTATGCAGCGCTACAATATGGCATAAACAAAAACATTGCATTAGAGTTGGGTTATCTAAACAGTTTTCAACGCCGAACCAATGGAATTAATTATTTCAATAGAGATATTATCCGATTCAGTATTTTTCATAAAATAAAACTCCAAAAAAAGGTTTAAAATAGTATTTATGACCTTTCACTACCATGAATAATCAATGATTTATTTTAATTTTAAACATTGATTACCAATACATTAACTAAATATTTTGAATTTCCGGCGTAACTTTAATAAAAAGATATAGCCATGAAAAATTTTGCAATTAAACTCGTTTGGTTTACTACCATTTATGTTTTTGTATTTGCCGGTTTATGTCAAACTAACGTAGCTTTGCCGGTAATAATGACCTTATATTGCGTTGGCATACCATTAATCTTGTTTATGGTTTATACCGTACTACATGATGATTATACAACCACAAAAACATTTAAAGATTGGTACGGTGATCATCCAATGGAAACTTTGGAAGAAGATGAAAATTAGGAATATTATAGTTTTATTAAATAACAAAAAATCCCTAGCAATCGGGATTTTTTATTCTTATCAATTCCTGATTTAAATTTTCATTAGACAATATTGAAATTTATCTTACTTTGCTTTTTAAAACAAAATAATGCAACCACTTTGGGAAAAATCGTTTCATATAAACCCCCAACGTTTCTTTGCCACCAATATAAACTTCAAATTTATCGGACTCAACTGCTTTCACAAATTTTTTGGCAAAAACACTTGTTGGCATTCCGTTTTGAGTTGCTTCATCATCTATATTTTGTTTTGATCCGTCTGCAGTCAAGGCATTTTTAGCTACATTAGTTTGAATAAATCCAGGGCAGACGAGTGTCACACTGATATTGTCTTTTTGATGTTCCATTCTCAAAACATCAAAAAAACCATGTAAAGCATGTTTTGCACCACAATATCCTGAACGATATGGCGAACCAAATTTCCCCATCAAACTGGTAATGGTTACAAAATGGCCTTTCTTATTCTTGATAAAATGAGGTAATAATGCTTTTGTTAAGGCAACCGTCCCGAGATAATCTGTTTCGATGAGTTTTTTATCTACTTCAAAATCGGTTTCTACAATCAGCGAGCGCTGGCTAACACCGCCATTATTGATAAGCAGATCCACTTTTCCAAAGGCGGCAATGGCTTTTTCTGCATGATTTTTGGCGTTGTCAAAATCAACCAAATCAAAAGGTAAAATGGCGACTTCTGTGTTTGAACATTTAGATTTTACCGTTTCTAAAGCATCACTATTTCTAGCCGAAAGAATTAATTTGCAATTTTTACCAGCTAATTCATACGCTAAAGCCTCTCCTATTCCGCTTGAAGCGCCTGTAATCCAAACTACTTTGCCATTTATTGCATTCATATTTTTTCATAAAAATAAAAAAAGTTTATCGAGCTTTTGCAAACTCAATAAACTTTCTATTTTAATTTAGAAATAAAAACTATTTCTCTCTGATATAAATATCGATTGGCACTCCTGAAAAGTCCCAGTTTTCTCTAATTTTATTTTCCAGATAACGTTTGTAAGGTTCTTTTACATATTGTGGCATATTGGCAAAAAACACAAATTGTGGTGTTGGTGTTGGCAACTGCATGCAATATTTAATTTTTACATATTTCCCTTTTGTAGCTGGTGGTGGGTATGCTTCAATCACTTTCAACATAAATTCGTTGAATTTTGAAGTAGCAATACGTTGTTGTCTATTTTCGAAAACTTTTACTGTAGCTTCCAAAGCTTTCAACAAACGTTGTTTTGTCAAAGCCGAAACAAAAAGAATAGGCACATCCGTAAATGGCATTAATTCTTCTCTGATTTTAGCTTCATAATCACGAGTTGACATCGTTTCTTTCTCGACTAAATCCCATTTGTTCACTAAGATGACAACACCTTTACGGTTTTTCTCCGCTAACCAAAAAATACTTTGATCCTGACCTTCAAAACCACGAGTGGCGTCAATAATCAAAATACAAATGTCAGCATGCTCAATCGCACGAACCGAACGCATTACCGAGTAAAACTCTAAATCTTCCTTTACTTTTGCTTTACGACGGATTCCCGCAGTATCCACTAAGTTGAATTCGAAACCAAAACGGTCAAATTTCGTATCGATAGAATCACGGGTTGTTCCCGCAATATCAGTAACAATATATCGGTCTTTACCAATTAAGGCATTGATAAAACTTGATTTTCCAGCATTAGGACGACCTACAACTGCAAAACGAGGTAAAGCGACTTCTTCTTGGGTTGGTTCTGGTTTTACTGGAAAAGCATCAATCAATGCATCCAATAAATCTCCTGTTCCACTTCCTGAAATACTGGCAAACGTATAATATTCTCCTAAACCAAGGTTGTAAAACTCTACCGCATCTTTCTCACGCATCGCATTATCCACCTTATTTACTGCCAGTAAAACCGGTTTCGTTACCTTACGCAACAATCTCGCAACAGCATCATCCATTGGAGTAATGCCTTCTTCAACATCAACTACAAAAATGATAACATCCGCTTCATCAATGGCAAGTTCCACTTGTTTACGAATTTCGCCTTCAAAAACGTCATCCGACCCACGTACGTAACCACCTGTATCAATTACAGAAAACTCTTTTCCGTTCCACTCGCTTTTACCATAGTTTCTATCTCGGGTCACCCCAGATACTGAATCTACAATAGCTTCTCTTCTTTGTATCAGCCTATTAAAAAGGGTTGATTTCCCTACATTAGGTCTTCCTACTATCGCAACAATGTTATTCATAATATAAATTCAAATATTTTGCAAAGGTACTCTATTATTTTGTAATCTAAGCTATCCGTTTTTTGCGTGAAGGATAGCAGTGAAAATCCTTTGTTGCAATTCTTTTTGCAACAAAGATTGTAACGTATAGCCTGACCCTTGTGGTCACGCCCAAATTATATTATTGATTGTATCCGAATCGTTTTAACATATTTGCGTTGCTTCTCCAGTTTTTATTCACTTTTACGTACAACTCTATATGGATTTGTTTGCCAAAAAATTTCTCTAAATCGACACGGGCTTCCATTCCTACTTTTTTCAAAGCGGCACCTTTATGCCCTATAATGATTCCTTTTTGGGTATCGCGTTCCACCATAATCAAAGAACGGATTCTAATGATGTTTTCATCCTCAAAAAATTCTTCGGTAACAATTTCTACTGCGTATGGTATTTCTTTGCTGTAATTCAACAAGATTTTCTCACGGATGGTTTCATTTACAAAGAAACGCTCCGGCTTATCTGTCAATTGATCTTTTGGATAATAAGCAGGTGATTCCGGCAACAATTCAATGATTCTTCCAAAAACTTCCGGTACATTAAAATTCTGTAAAGCAGATATTGGAAAAATTTCAGCATTAGGAACTTTGGCAGTCCAGAAAGCCACTTGTTCTTCCAGTTGCGCCTGATTTGAATTATCGATTTTATTCAATAATAATAGAACCGGAATTTTGGCATGGATAATTTTATTAAAAAACGCTTCGTCTTTCAACTCTTGTTCTCCAATTTCCACCATATAAATCAGCACATCAGCATCTTCAAAAGCGGACTTCACAAAATTCATCATTGATTCCTGCATTTCGTATGCCGGTTTGATGATTCCAGGTGTATCTGATAAGATCATTTGAAAATCTTCTCCATTTACAATTCCTAGAATTCTATGACGTGTTGTTTGTGCTTTTGATGTGATTATTGACAATCTTTCTCCAACAAAGGCATTCATAAGTGTTGATTTACCAACATTTGGATTCCCGATGATGTTTACAAAACCTGCTTTATGTGACATTTCTATTATAATTTATTCCGCAAAGGTAGTCATATCAAGTCAATAGACGAAATAAAACATTTTTTAAAATTTTCGTTGGAAATTTAGAAATTCGTCGTACATTTGCACCCGAAACAACGCGGGATAGAGCAGTAGGCAGCTCGTCGGGCTCATAACCCGAAGGTCACAGGTTCGAGTCCTGTTCCCGCTACTAAGAATTTTATTGAAATTACAAACGCACATCGCGGGATAGAGCAGTAGGCAGCTCGTCGGGCTCATAACCCGAAGGTCACAGGTTCGAGTCCTGTTCCCGCTACTAGAAAGCTTCAGAGAAATCTGGAGCTTTTTTTATGGAATAAACTTGAGGATGCAATAGCATCAACAACAACCATACTACAATTAATTATAGTTAGTACGATTATACCTATATTTGTTTAAAACATAAGTAGCATTCTACCACACTAAACTAGCTATATAGAGATTGCTTTTTGTAACAAAGTCACACATATATAAAAGTCATCTTTAACTGCAACGGACAACACAACGACTACTATCAAAATGAAAATAATAAGCTGGAATTGTAATATGGCTTTTCGAAAAAAAGCGGAGTTTATTCTGAAAGAACAGCCAGACATTCTAATTGTGCCTGAATGTGAACATCCGGACAAATTAATTTTCAAAAATGATATAGCTAAGCCAACAGATTTATTTTGGTTTGGAAAAAATCAAAACAAAGGGCTTGGAATATTTTCGTATTCAGACTTTAAGATTAAACTTTTAAGTATTCACAATCCTGAATTTAAATATGTACTACCCTTATCCGTTAGCAACAATGAAATTGAGTTAACTATTTTTGCGATATGGGCTCAAAAACCTCAAAATCACGATTGCTATACAGAACAAATTTGGAACGCAGTTCATTTTTATAGCGACTTGTAGAATAATGAAAATGTAATTCTTGCGGGGGATTTTAACAGTAGTTCAATTTGGGACAAGCCAAAAAGAATTTACAACCATACTAACCTTGTTAACTTTTTAAAAAATAAGAATATCTATAGCACCTATCATAGTTTCCATAGTCAGACACAAGGAAAAGAAACCGCTTCAACTCTATTTATGCACCGAAAAATTGACAGACCATATCACATTGACTTTTGCTTTGCATCTAAAAATCTAATTGACAAAATTAAAAGTGTGGAAATAGGAGAATATGAAAATTGGACTAAATATAGCGACCACAAACCTATAACTGTGTCATTTGAAATATGACAATAGAAATAACAGATGTTTTGAGTTAAAGTGTGATTTATTGGAATTGTCATTTCGCATCATATTTCCTTCAAAGTCGAAAATTGAAAGATTATAAGTCAAAACAATCTAAACGAAAAAAAAACCTGTGAAGCAAGCTTCACAGGTTTAGACAAACTAAGTTTATTAAAACAACTAAATATGCAATATCAAAGAGTATGCAAACTCTTTACTATTTCTAAATTAATCTTCAGAAGCGATAGCTGTATTTTTACCAGTATTCACTTCTAATAAAACCGCTACTCCCTTATCATTTATCATTGTCATATTTAACGTATCTAAAACCGCTAAATTTCTAGATGTTAATCCATTAAACATATTGTAAGAAATATTCATTTCTTTCAATTTATCCAATTTCTCAAGCTCGAAAGGTATCTGACCAATCATCTTATTATCAAACAAACTAAGATTTTCAAGTGATGTCATGTTTACTACTTCACTACTTAATCCTCCTGAAAGTTTATTACTGTTTAAAAGCAATGTTTTTAGCGTTTTTATTTCATATAATGAAGTTGGGATTTGCCCTGCTATTTCATTGTTGAATAACGAAAGTGTTTCTAATTGATTCAAAGCTCCTATTTGCATTGGTAATTCTCCTGAAATGGCATTCATATACAATTCTAAATCTTTCAAATTACTCATTTCACAAATAGAAGAAGGAATTGTTCCTGATAGTCTATTGAACGAAAGATTCAATACTTTCATTTCTTTTAATTTCCCTATTGAAGAAGGAATTATTCCTGATATTTGATTTTTGTGTAAATCCAATTTTTGCAAACTTACCAGGTTTAAAATTTCTTCAGGAATTTCACCAATCAAATTGTTATTGTCCAAGGCAATAGAAATCACTTTATCGTCTTGCAACGTAACACCATGCCAAGTAGAAATAGGTGATGTTAAATCCCATTTTACTTTCCACTGATCTCCATTTGTAGATTGATACAGTTTTACTAACGCATCTTTCTCAGATTGAGACACATCTGCAAACATTGAAAATGAAAACAAAAGGGTTAAAAATAGAGTAGTTATATTTCTCATAACGTCAGATTTATTTTTTTAATACACATAAAACTACACACTACGAAGCCAATCAGCAAATAAAATCGACGAACTACACTGTTTTGCAATTTTTATAGAGTTATATCTTACAAGAATGTTTGATTTTCTTAATTAAATATTAATTTGTTAAATTTGATTTACTAATCTTTAAAACCAATTTTATGGAAATCAATTTTCTGGCACTTTTTGTTGCTGCGCTATCGACACTTGTAGTAGGATTTGTTTGGTACAATCCAAAAGTTTTTGGAACCATTTGGATGAAAGAATCCGGTATGACCGAAGAAAAAATGAAAGGAGGAAATATGCTCTTGACATTTGGACTATCATTACTGTACGCTTTTTTCATAAGCTTTATAATACAAATGCTGACTATACATCAATTTGGCGCATTAGGAATGGTGGGAGGAGATCCAAGTATCGCAAAACCTTCTTACGAGGCTTTTATGGCAGATTACGGAATGGCATTCAGAACTTTCAAGCATGGAGCTTTACATGGTTTTATGACTGGACTATTTTTAGTATTACCGGTTATAGGAACTAATGCATTATACGAAAGAAGAAGCTTCAAATACACTCTGGTAACAGGCGGTTTTTGGATCGTATGCTTTATGATTATGGGAGGAATTATTTGTGCCTGGAAATAATTTCCAAAAAAAATAAAATAAAATAAAATAAAATAAAATAAAATAAAATAAATTTCGTCTTGGCATTCTTCAAGACGAAATTTATTTTTTATTGAATTCCCTCAATAGCTTTGGCTAAATCTAAATCCTTATCGGTAACTCCGCTTGCATCATGTGTTGTCAGCCTGATTGTGACTTTATTATACACATTGAATAATTCCGGATGGTGATTTCTTTTCTCGGCCATCACTCCTACTTGCACTATAAAACCTAATGCTTGAGTAAAGTTTAAAAAGACAAACTTTTTCTCAATTCCATTATTGTCAAATTGCCAATCTTTAAGCGCTTTTAACTCTGGTTGAATTGTCTCTGCTGAATAGGTTTCCATAATGTACTTTTAATTTATATAAAGTTAGTTAATTTCGAGACATTGAGAAATACTTTAACTTTATTAACTAATTTTGAAAAAAAATTACTCCTCAATTTTGACTACACCTTATTCTTTTAAAATTTATAGTGAGACAGCGCAACTTCCTTCAAACTGGGACGACTTAGCTGTTTCAACCATTTTTTTATCCAAAAAATACTTGGAGATTTTAGAGAAATCATCTCCGGAAAATATGGTGTGTCATTTTATTGGACTATTCGAAAATGAAACTTTAGTAGGGATTGCTCTCTCTCAATTTTTAGATTTAAACCTACTGGAATCTTTTGGAGATCGAGACAAATGCATTAAAACCACTGTTCGAAATTTAGTTTTCAGAAATTTCGGCTCTCATGTTCTTGTAATTGGAAACAACATGCTGACCGGGCAAAATTCTTTTGCGTTATCAAAGTCTATTGATAAAAAGAAAGCGTTGCAAACCCTGAGGTCAGCAACAACAGCATTGAAAAAAATGTTTCTGTCCAAAGGTAAAAAGATTCATATTACCACTTATAAAGATTTTCACAAAGAAGACATTGCGAACTTTGCCATTCCGGAATTCGAAAATGATTATCAGTTTTCGACACAACCGAATATGGTTTTTCACATCAATGAAAACTGGAAATCTGAACAAGACTACATTGACTCACTTTCAAAAAAATACAGAGATCAATACAAACGAGCCCGAAAAAAAGCAACCATTATTGAGAAAAGAAAAATGCATTTAGAGGATATCATTGCTCTGGAAGATACTATTTATGACTTGTATCTTCATGTGGCCAAAAATGCGCCTTTCAATACTTTTTTTCTGCCTAAAAACCATTTTAGGGTTTTCAAAGAAATCTTTAAAGACAAGTTTCTTTTTTATGGCTATTTTATTGATGAAAAATTAATTGGATTTAATACTTTAATAAAAAATGGTTCCGTAATGGACACTTATTTTCTTGGGTATGACGAAAGTATACAACGCGAAAAAATGCTGTATTTAAACATGCTATATGATATGATCGCATATTCCATCAATAAAGGTTTTAAGGAAATTGTGTTTGCAAGAACGGCATTGGAAATTAAAAGTTCTGTTGGCGCAAAACCTATAAAAATGTATGGATTTATAGCCCATAGCAATCAAATAGTCAATTCGTATATGCCTAAAATATTTAGATATCTCGAACCTGAAACCAATTGGCAGGAACGAAACCCCTTTAAATAATCCCGCTAATTAAATTCGGAATAGCTACTTTCATTTGTTTGGGTAAAATTTCAATATTCAGATTTGTCTCGGTACCGCAATATTCCCCATCAATTTGAAAACTAACCGGAACATTTGTCCTAACCATTGCTTTATCTGTAGAAATTATCTCAACATCTTCTGAATCTAAAGGCATATTCCCTGAAATAATTTTTCCAAGTACTACCAAATCTAAATTTTTCAAAATAACTAATTCAAACTTTCCATCATCCATAACGCCATTAGGATTGATAGAAACCCCTGTACCGTATTTTTGAGAATTCGCAATCACAATCATTCTTGCTGTACATTCAATTGTTTCAAAATCGCCTGTTATTGTTGCAGTAAAAGGATCGTCTAAATCAATCAAAGTGGTAACTGTTTGTATCGCGTATCCCCATTTTCCTCGAATACTACTATTTTCATAGTTCTTTATCATTTCTGCATTTACGCCTAAGTCGCTCAAATGGATACTTTTTTTCCCATTGATAGAAATCATATCTATTTCCATGTAGTCGTTATGAAATGCAATTTCTAAGTTTTCTTCGATTGTAGATGGCAAATTTAAATCTACAGCTAAACCATTGGCAGAACCAGCCGGTATAATCCCAATAATAACGTCATGATTTTCCATGGCCTCAGCAACCATTTTTATTGTTCCATCACCACCGGCAACAATAATTCGTTCCGGATTATAGGTTTCATAGAGCACTTTTATATTCTCAATATCAGAGGCTCCCGAAGTATTATAAATTACAAGATTTAAATTCTCGTTTCCTGCAAAAATTGTTGTCGCATCAATCAACTCTGATTTGTCAACATCACCAGAGATTGGATTTACAACCAGCATAATATTATTTTTCAAACTTTTTCTTCTTTTATTGATTAAAAACAATTAATTTCAACAACACTCAAAAGTACTACAATAAATGAAACCAATTTTAAAATTATATCGCGGCTATGCTAATGAACAGGAATTGATTGTGATGGGGCATGTTTTTAAGCCAACAACAATTCAAGAGTATAATTTTCAAAAAAAGAATCTGAAAAACGCTACTTCGGTAATTAAAATGTTTCAAATAAAAACACAGGCAAACGCCGATGTATACTTAGAACACAACAATGCCAAAATTCATACCAAAACATTAATCGACGGTTATTTTAAATTCTGTGTTCCATTAGACCAAAACACTAATTATGGATGGATTGATTACGAAGTAAGTATTGTTTACAAAAATGAATCCATAACAACCCGAGACAGTTACATACGTCCCCACAAAGGAAATTTAGGAATCATATCAGATATTGATGATACTTTTTTAGTTTCGCACACGCTGAATCCTTTGAAAAAATTATATGTTTTATTATTTAAAAACGTAAACAAGAGAAAAATCTATGAAGATGTTGTGACGCATTATCAGGCGTTAAGCACAGCAGGAAGGGAAAACAAAGAGGAATTCAATGCTTTTTTCTATGTTTCCAGCAGCGAATGGAATTTGTATCGTTTTATCACAAAATTCACCGAAATTCATCAGCTCCCGAAAGCAGTTTTATTATTGAAGGATATTAAAACAAGCCTCACTGATTTTTTCTTGACCGGCAGAGGCAATCACAATCATAAGTTTGACAAAATAAAACACATTTTAGAATTTTACCCAAATTTAGAATATGTACTTCTTGGAGATGATTCGCAACACGATCCATTTCTATACGAGGCCATTTGTAAGATTTTTCCAGTAACCGTAAAAGCCGTTTATATTAGACAAACCGGAACAAGCAAAAAAGAAAAAGTAACTGCGGTTTTGAAAAATTTAGAAACCCTGAAAGTTTCTGTTTGTTATTTTCAAAATAGCAGCGAAGCCATTGCACACTCTAAAATGATTGGGATTATTGCATAAAAAAAGAGCTCCAAAAATGGAACTCTCTCTTTTTTATAAATTATCTATTTCTTCCTGAACTATTTCCCAATCAGAGAGAAGTTTGTCCAATTCTGCTTTTTTCTTATTGTATGCTGTGAAAAATTTAGCGTCTTCAATGTGTTTATCATAATTAGAAGCGAGCATTTTATCATCTTGCTGAATGTCCTTTTCTAATTGTTTGATTTGACTCTCGACTTTGCTCAATTTATTCTGCAACGCTTTCCCTTTTTTCTGATCTTCATAAGAAGCTTTGTTGCTTTCTTTAGGCGCAGCTGCTTTTTGGGCATCTTTTTTCTCCACTTCACGCATATTTTCCATATTGCGTTGCTCTAAGAAATAGTTGATATCCCCTAAATATTCTTTTATTTTTTGGTCTTTGAATTCATAAACCAAATTTGACATTCCCTGCAAAAAATCCCTATCGTGAGAAACCAGCAATAGAGTTCCACCAAATTTTTGAAGTGCGGCTTTCAAAACATTCTTAGATTTAATATCCAAGTGATTCGTAGGCTCATCCATCAACAAAACATTGATTGGTTGCAAAAGCAATTTACAAAGCGCTAAACGGTTTCTTTCGCCTCCAGAAAGGACTTTTACCTTTTTTTCTACATCATCACCACGAAACAAGAAAGAACCCAGCATATCGCGTACTTTCATTCGGTTTGTATCTGCAGCAGCATCTTCCATGGTTTGCAACAAAGTGATTTCGCCATCCAGATATTCGGCTTGATTTTGCGCAAAATAACCCAGCTGTACATTATGTCCTAACTTGATATTTCCTTTATACTCGAATTCGTCAACTATAGCTTTAATGAAAGTCGATTTTCCTTGTCCGTTTTGTCCAACGAATGCAATTTTACTTCCACGTTCCACTAACAAACTGATATCTTTCAAAATCGTTTTATCACCGTAACTTTTAGTCACGTTTTCGGCTTCAATTACAACTCTCCCCGGTTCTTTTGAAACAGGAAAAGTAATATTCATCACCGAGTTGTCATCTTCATCCACTTCGATACGTTCTACTTTATCTAATTTTTTGATTAACGATTGTGCCATCGATGCTTTGGAAGCTTTAGCACGGAATTTTTCAATTAATTTTTCCGTTTCTTCAATCTTTTTGGCTTGGTTTTTTTGCGTTGCCAATTGCTTCTCACGAATTTCATGACGCAGTTCTAAATATTGAGAATATGGTTTATTGAAATCATATGCTTTTCCTAGGGAAATTTCGATCGTTCTGTTCGTCACATTATCCAAAAACATTTTATCGTGCGAAACAATCACCACAACTCCCGGATAATTTCGAAGGAAACTTTCTAACCAGATGATACTTTCTATATCCAAGTGATTCGTAGGCTCATCCAGCAACAAAACATCATTGGCCTGCAATAATAATTTGGCTAATTCAATACGCATTCTCCATCCACCAGAAAAAGTTTCGGTTTGATTATCAAATACGTCTCTTTTAAATCCTAAACCAAGTAAAATTTTCTCCGTATCTCCCACATAATTATAACCGCCTAATAAATCAAAACGATGGGTATAATCAGATAAGTCTTCTATGATTTGACTGTATTCATCACTTTCATAATCCGTTCTTGTAACTAACAAGTGATTAATCTCTTCGAGCTTTTTCTCTACAATTTTAATCTCTGTAAAAGCTTCGTATGCTTCTTCCAAAACTGTTCTTCCTTGTTCAAAATCAATATCCTGACGCAAGAATCCCATACGAAGATCTTTCTCTTGAGAAATAACACCTGAATCAGGAGCAAAATCTTTAGCCAACATTTTAAGCATGGTAGATTTTCCCGCTCCATTCTTCCCTACAAGACCCACACGGTCTCCGGCACCCAATCGAAAGGTAACTTCTTCAAACAAATAAGTACCACCAAACGAAACGGATAAATTGTGTATATTAAGCATGTATTGTTATTTTATTCCTTTTCGAATGTGTAAATTTGTAACTCTAAGAAAGGAAAAATTAAATTTTTTGCAAATGTTAAAAAAAGGATCCAAATTATATAGCATTTTAACAGGAACTTGTCCTAAATGTCAGAATGAGAGTATGTATTTGGACAAAAATCCGTTACATTTCAATAAAATCTTGAAAATGCATGAAAATTGCAGCCATTGTGGTTTAAAATATCAAATTGAACCTTCCTTTTTTTATGGTGCAATGTATGTCAGTTATGGATTGAATGTCGCTGTTGGAATTGCAGCTTTTTTAATCTCATTTGTAATCTTTGGCTCCAGCCTAAAAGTGGCTTTTATTGCTATAATTGCATCACTTATTGTCTTATTCCCATTTGTCTTGCGCTGGTCCAGAAACATTTACATCAATATGTTTGTTTCGTATGATCCAAAAACGAACCAAAAATAATATTACTGCTGCCCTTTAGGCAGAAATCTTTTAATATCAATTTCTTTATTTAGTGGAACTTGATATTCTATATTTTCAAATAACGCTTTTGCCATTGCCGGTCCTAGCATAACTCCTCTGGTTCCCAAACCATTGAGAATATGTATGAATTCATAATTCCTATGTGTCCCCACTAACGGTCTTCTGTCCTTGACCGTTGGTCGAACGCCTGCAAAATGCTCGACAATTTCAAAATCACACGTAATAATTTCCTTTATTCTATCTACTAATTCTGTTTTTCCTTCCTCAGTAGGTAAATCCGTTTTATCTTTCCAATTATAAGTTGCGCCAACTTTGAATAAATCATTCCCAAGTGGCAAAATAAACACACTCGTATTCACAATTACATCTAAATCTAACTCAGGTGCTTTAATAATAAAAAGCTCTCCTTTGGTTCCGTCTAAAGGCAACTGATTAAAATAAGGATTGGCATGCATCCCAAAACCTTCCGCAAAAATGATATGTTTGGCGTGAATATTTTTATATTGAATACCGTCAGAATAAATTACTAAAGCATCATATTCAAAAGATTCTTCTTGAAACAAATTGTTATGTTTTAGATACTCTCTGTATTTATTTAAAAGCAAAGCGGTGTCTACATAGCCCGTTTGTAAAACTTCGCCATAACCATAAGGAGAATCAATTCCTATGTACTTTTTAAAAATTAACTCTGTTGACAAAAAAGGAGCAAGCGCAACTTTATCCGAAGCGGCAAACCAATTATTCTGTTCTTCAACGGAAAAGAATTTTCTTAAAATAGGACTTTTGAAATCAACCTTACAATTTAGTTTTTTTTCTAAAAGAGTATAAAATTCATTCATTAAAACTAATTGCTCTTGAGCCTGCCACACCTCGCTAAAACGTTTTAAAATAACAGGATTATACAAACCTCCAGCAATTTTAGATGAATTTTGAGAATTATTATCCAAAACCAAAATAGATTTATTATTCCGCAAAGCAATCTCTGCGTATGAAATACCTGCTAAACCAGAACCTATAATTAAATAATCAATCATTTGAAATTATACCTTTTAAATAAGTGCAAAGTAAACACATTAAAACAAAAAAACTCTTACCATTATAGTAAGAGTTTTTTAATATATTTTAAAGCCGGTATTAATAATTCCACATATCTTGTTCGAAATTGCGAATTTTTTCTTTTACTCTTTCCGATTCTAATAATTGATTTTGCGCGTTATCTTTCATGTATTCTTCAATAGTTCTATCGCCGTATACATTCTCTTCTTTGTAAATAACACTATTAAAACGCCTCGAGTTTAATATTTGATCAAATGAAACTGGCATCGCTGAATTTTTATCATTAAACGCTTTTGCTTCATGCAAAACATCTCTTGCAGCCGGGAAGAATACCCAGAACAATTCGATATAATCCTTTTCATCACTGTTCATCGTATAAACATCTGGAGTTACAGGACAAATTCCCAATAAACGATACTTCAATTCACTCTGACGTTTATCAAAATACCAGTATCCTTTAATTTTATATTGGGTTACATCTTGAGCAGCTAAGTCTTGTCTTAAAATATACTCATCAGATATTTGGTTTCCAGCATTAATTTGTTCTCTACCTGCGTCAGTAGTATCTATACGAGTCAATGAAGTTTGAATATCTTGCATTGATTTTTTGGTATTAAAATAACTATCAGTATACACCTCAGTAATTTTACCATTTTTCAAAGCTTTTGTAAGCACATCATACAAAGACCTTCTATCAGAACCAATATTTGAAGTATCAATAGGAAAATACAAAGCAAAATTAATTTTTTCACTTAAGTCAATAATTTCCCATGTAGTCTTACCCATTAAAACATCTCTATCATGTACATAACCATAGACTAATGGTTTATCATTATCTGAAATGAGTTGTGCCGCAGTTTTAAGTCCTATTTGGTCAGGAGTTTTTGCATTAAGCAAATTAGACTGTCCAAAAGAGGCGAAACTTCCCGTAATAGAGACAATAGCGATTAAAAAATTTCTTACATTCATCATGGTATCATAATAAGATATTGAAGTAGGTCAAATATAAACTTACTTATTATTTATTGTATTTCAAAAATTACTGGAGCAGTTCTTGGCAATAAATAGCTACCTGCACCAACAAGTTTTGTTTTTATTTCAGAAATAGTAACTTGATCTCCTCTAACTGCTTTTGAAAGTACAGCATTACACTGTGCATTCAATTTATTTCCTGTAACAACTACAGTAGGCTGACCAGTTACTTTTAAATTAAATCCAATTACGTTTAATCCAACTTCAAAGTCGAAATCAACTAATTTGGCTCCAATTGTAGCAATTTGTAAATTTGATTTAGGTCCTTTAACAACACCCATTTCTCCTCTAATAGTTCCTGTTGGACCAGGAATACCTTTTATTCTAAAGGTTTTCTTGTCAGAAACTTTAGAACCGTCAGGAAGTGCACCTGTTACATTAATAACCACTTCAGAACCTGAACCTGGACTCATATTGTATTTACCACCACCTGCAGAACTTAATCCTGGAGCGCTAGCAGAAACTTTATCAGCAGAAACTCCTGCAAAAGAAATAGTCATTGGGTTAACAACACCTCTGTAAACTACATTCATTTTATCTGCAGAAATAGTAGCCGATTTTGGTCTCGCAACAACAACATATTTATCTTTAATAGGTAAGCTAACTACTTTCCCATTCTCATCAAAATTAAATGAACCGCCAATAGCATGTTCTCCAATATTACCAGCACCAAAAGAGAACTTAGCTTGACCCGCTTGCGCTTGTACACTAGATCCATTAACAATAACAGATTTTGCTTTTAATGATGGATCAAATTTACCTAAAATAATTTTTCCTGTTACCGCTTCTCCTTGAAAGAAAACCGATTTATCAAGAACAACAATAGGTTGGTAAGCCGTAAGTGATGCTGCAGCAACTAAGTCGGACTGAAACATTCCTGTCATTACATCGCTTTCAGTTGTTTTGATATCTGCTTGCAATTGAGACAATTTAGTAATTGTAGCAATAAGTGGATATCCCTTATAGTTGTAATCAATCCAATCTAATTTAGCACCTGCTTTTTCAGAATAAACTGGTTTTGTAGCAAATCTAGCTTCAATCTTTTTCATTTCAGATTCAGCAATTGAACTTCCACCAATTGCTTTTATTTGAGTTGAGAAATTATTGATTTTATCTAAGAACTCTTTACCTTGTTTAGAAACTCTATCTCCAGTAAAGAACATTCTGTCAATTAAATCTCCTTTATCCATTTGCTCGTATGGCAAATTTCCTTCGGCATCTCTTTCAAATTTCGTAGTAACCTTTGTTTTGATATTTTCTATGTAGTCGTTAAACTCTTTAGACAAAGCTCTAATTTTTTCAACTTTAGCTTTTTTATCACCAAATTGACCTGGTTGATCCACTGCTTTTTGAGCTAATTGTTGAAATGAGCTTTCATTTCTAGTATCAGTTATAGAGTTAGACTCTACTATTTTATTATTTAAAATCCCAAAAGCTGATAATACCTCTTTGGACATATTTAATGCTAACATCGCGATAAAAACCAAGTACATTAGGTTAATCATCTTCTGTCTAGGGGTTAGTTTTCCTCCTGCCATATTTTCTACTAATTAGTTTGTTGTTTTTTTATAGTTTGAAACTAATTATCCTTTATTACCCATTGCAGAAAGCATTCCACCATAAACATTGTTCAATGAAGCAATATTTGCAGTCATAGATTGCATTTGTTCTTTTAATTTTCCTGCATTTTCAGCAATTTCTTTATTTGCTTCAGCATTTCTTGAAGCACTTTCTAATTGTACTTTGTATAAGCTGTTTAAAGATTCCATCTGTGCCGCAGCCATAGACAATTCTTCACTGTATTTTTTAGTTGCAGAAATAGAATCTACTGTTGGAGCAATTCCTTTGGCAGCTGATTCAAAATTTTTGATACTATTCCCTAAGCTTGCCATTAATTCTCCATCAATTTTAGCATCTTTCAACATTGCATCCAATTTTTGAGACAACAATCCTTGAGTATCAGCAGGAGCTTCAACTTTTTTCTTAGATTCACCTTTTACTCCATTTGCTAATTCAGGATAAACTAATGTCCAATCCAATTCATCATCAACTGGTTCAAAAGCAGAAAGAGCAAAGATTAAAGCTTCAACAACAAGACCTATTGTAAGCATTAAATTCCCTGTTATAAATCCAAATTCAATGTGTGTAATTTTGAATAATGCTCCAATAATTACAACCGCAGCTCCCATACCGTATGCGAAATTCATTTGTTTTTTACTTAGTAATGCCATAATAGTTTTTTTTTAATTTAATAGATATAGATTTGGTTTCTTTTATTTATTTCTTTTTCCCGTTACCGGTGGTTTGAAGTCCCATATAATCTTGAACTGTTCTAAAACCGATATAACTTCTGGCAGAATCTGCATATTCATGATCACGAGTACTCACTTGAAGGAAGTAAGCAACATCTTTCCATGAACCACCACGAACCACTTTTCTTTGATTCTTATAATCCTGAACATTCGGGTTCATTGAAGAAACATATTCGTAAGCATTTGGATCATATGATGAATCAGTCCACTCAGAAACGTTTCCAGCCATATTATAAAGATTATAACCATTTGGCTCATATGATTTTGCTTCTACAGTATACAAAGCTTCATCTGCCGCATAATCACCTCTGTTAGGTTTAAAATTCGCCAAGAAACAACCTCTGTCATTTTTAGTGTAAGGACCACCCCAAGGATAAGTAGCTGACTCTAAACCACCTCTTGCTGAATATTCCCATTCTGCTTCTGTTGGCAATCTGAATGAGTTTATCAAGTCATGCCCTTTCTTTTTAGATTTTATGTAGGTGTTTTTATTTAAAGTTCTCCAAGCACAAAAAGCTTTTGCTTGAGTCCATTTAACTCCTACAACTGGATAATCTCCGTAAGCTTTATGCCAGAAATAATCATTGTGCATTGGCTCATTATAAGAATAAGCATAATCTTTAATCCAAACCGTTGTGTCAGGATATACTTTTACTTCTTCCGTTCTGATGAAGTTTTTTCTATTTCCTACTTTAGCTTTTGCAGCTGCTTGAATGTCCATCCAAGAATAACGGAATTTTAATTTATTTACATCGATAGTTCTTAATCCATTGTATGAAGCCTCTATTGGCAAATACATTGAATCCATTACTTCGGCGTAATATGCATCCGGATACAACTTAGTATCTTTGATTAGTTTCACTTTTTTATTAAGCTTTCTTCCTGCATAAGGATCATCAGCAGTACCTACACTATAATAATTATCATACATGTATTTATCATAAGCTGTCATCTTTTCAGGATCTGAATCATTAAAAGCAAAATCACCAATACTTCCGGCATTTTTACCTTTACCTTTAGGATCTCCCGCACCAGCAGTCTGACCACTTTCATCAGCAAGAATAGCTAATCTAACTCTCATAGTAGAATCTTTTACCCATTCTACAAATTGACGGTATTCACTATTGGTAATTTCCGTTTCATCCATATAAAATGAACGAACAGTAACAGTTTTAGTAGGAGCATCTTCCACATTAGCTAAATCACCATCTGATTTACCCATAATAAAAGCACCACCAGGAATTAAAGCCATTCCATAAGGCTTTTCAGGATGCCATTTACCTCCATTAATACCAACTAATTCTCCTTTATCGCTTGATTTACCACAGCCGATTAAAAGGGCCAAAATTGACGTATATGCAATGAACTTCTTCATATAAATTTGGTTATCTATTCATTATTTTTAAGTGTGTAAACCTATTTATTATTTATTAATAAAACAATATTTTTGTTATGAAATTAATTTGAGCTCAAAAATAATGTTAAATAAAATACAAAAAAAATATTTTGTCGATAAAATGCTAAAATAATCGATAAAATACACAAAAATCGATTTTTTTATCTGTTTTATAATGTTAAGCTTATAAAATCCATTAATTTTTAAACAATTTTCAAGGACAGAATTGTAAATGTAAAATAATGATTACAAAATATTCTTTCGTTGTGCTTTCCACCATCTTTCAGGCAATTCTTGGTTGCATGCCAATAAATATTCTTCATAGGAACATGGTAATAACGTATTTCTTTTTAGTTTATTATTAACATTTGAAATAAATGGAATTTCTATCCACCATCGATCCGTTTTATCACTTTTATAAAAAACAAGTTCCTCTTCTTCTAATGGAACAATATATTTTAAATAATTCTCTTTACTTCCAAAAGGATACTCATTAGAACGATAATGAAACCCTTCTATGAAATACCAAATTATCTGTGCGATAATGACCGATTCTTGTGCCGAATTATTATGATTGAATATTCCAAATGATGATACTTTATCACTTATTCCCGCATATCGTGACAAAGAACAAATTTCTTTTCCATTAAAACCATTTGGTGCAAACGAAATAAAATTTCCAGAATCAGATGATTTAACCGAATTCAAATCAATACTTACTAAATCAGCATCTCTAAAAACAGGCTCCGAAATAGAAATATTATTAGAAACTTCCCCTAATCTATAGGCATCAAAAAACAGTTTTTCTATCAAATCTATTTCTTCCTGCGAATTAAAATACGTTTGATACCCAATATTACAATAATTGAAAAGATTATTAGGCTCGTCTACAATTATTTTTGTCAAATAAGACGAAGACGAGACTTCCTCTTCATCCTTACCAAAATCAAATTTATTATCAATGGAAACTAGATTGACCATTTGTTCCAAATCATCGTAAGCTCTATAGAGCGCGTACGTCAAATCTTGAGAACCTCCAATAACTATGGGAGTTATTTTTTTCTTGATTAAACTTGCAACCACTTTTTTTAAGGCAAAATAAGTGTCTTCAGCAGAATTTCCTGCCAGAATATCACCTAAATCAGCAATAGAAGCATCCCAATTTCCTGGAAACAATCCGTAAAGCTCTTTTCTAAGTGGTATTAAATCTACATCCGAAACAGCTTTTTTGTCTCCTCGATTTTCTAAAACGCCTATTACAGCAATTTTAATCTTATTTAAATCCGGAAACTGTTTTTCTGTATGCAGCACAATTTTACTTCCCAATTGCTGAGAAGTCAATCCGTTTATATAAGCAAGGATTTCATCATCTACGGGTTTCAGAAAATCAAATTCCATTTTATTTCTTTTTTTTCCTCTCCACAACCCCCTTCATAGGAGAGGGAAGGTAAGAATGGAATGTGTTTATACTTATTTCTTCTTAACAGCTGCTTTCTTAGCTGCTGGTTTTTTTGTCGTTGTTGCTTTCTTTGCCGGTGCTTTTTTTGCTGGTGTTTTCTTGGCAATCATTTCCTGAACTTCGGCTAATGTCAATTTTGTGGCATCAACATCTTTACTTAATTCAATTTTGATTTTACCTTTAGTAATTACCGAACGTCCCCAACGGGCTTTTTCAACTAAAATTCCTTCTTCTTCCCAATTATGCAGAACCTTATCAATATTCTTTTGCAATTTATCTTCAATCAAGGCTTCAATATCCGATTGAGAAAGATTATCAAAGTTATACTTTTTACTCACATTAATAAACAAACCGTTCCATTTGATAAAAGGACCAAAACGACCCACACCTTTCTGTACACCTTCTCCTTTATAAACTGCTATTGGCGCATCGGCGGCGGCTTTTTCATCAATTAATTCCTGAGCTCTTTCAAAATCTACATCTAGAGGATTTTCTCCTTTTGGCAACGAAACAAAAGCGGCTCCGTGACGAATATATGGACCATAACGACCATTACTCACCTCAACTTCTTCTCCTTTATATTCTCCAAGATTTTTTGGTAACAAAAATAAATTCAAAGTTTCCTCTAAAGTGATGTTTCCAATATTTTGATCTGCCATTAAACTGGCAAATTTTTTCTCTTCATCATCAGCAGCTCCAATTTGTGCCATTGGTCCAAATTTCCCTAAACGCACCGAAACTGGTTTCCCAGTTTTTGGATCAGTTCCCAGAATTCTTTCACCGCTTTCTCTGTCTGCATTCGCTTCTACATCTTTCACGGTTGGGTGAAATTTATCGTAGAACTCTTGCATCATTTTTGTCCAAACGATATTTCCTTCTGCAATTTCATCAAAATCCTGTTCCACTTTTGCAGTGAAATTATAATCTAAAATGTTTCCAAAATTCTTAACCAAGAAATCGGTAACAATTGTTCCAATATCTGTAGGAACTAATTTCCCTTTATCAGAACCTGTATTTTCTTTCAGTAACTTCTCTCCTACTTTCCCGGATTGTAAAGTCAATTGCGTATAATTACGTTCCTGACCGTCAAGATTTCCTTTCTCCACATAATTTCTGTTGATAATGGTAGAAATTGTTGGCGCATAAGTAGAAGGACGACCAATTCCCAATTCTTCTAATTTTTTTACCAAAGAAGCTTCCGTATATCTTGCTGGTGGTCTAGAATATCTTTCGGTTGCTGAGATATAATTGTTTTGTAATTTTTCGTTGACTTTCATCGCAGGCAACATTCCTTCTTGCTCCTCTTCATCGTCATCATGACCTTCTAAGTATACTTTCAAGAAACCTTCAAAAAGCAAAACTTCTCCAGATGCCGTGAATATTTCACCGTGATTATTTGCTTCAATTTTCACATTGGTACGCTCTAATTGTGCATCACTCATTTGCGAAGCCAATGTTCTTTTCCAAATCAAATCATACAAACGCGCTTGATCTCTGTCGATATCTACCGTATGACGCGACATATCTGTAGGACGAATCGCCTCGTGCGCCTCCTGTGCTCCTTTGCTTTTATTGACAAAAGTTCGAGGTTTAGAAAATTCTTTTCCGTAGGATTTGATGATTTCCGCTTCAGCAGCTTCCATTGCATCTTTAGATAAGTTCACACTATCCGTTCTCATATAAGTGATAAGTCCAGCTTCGTATAAACGTTGTGCGAGTTGCATGGTAATTCCAACAGGCAAATACAATTTACGAGCGGCTTCTTGTTGCAAAGTCGAAGTGGTAAAAGGTCCAGTTGGTGATTTTTTGGTAGGCTTCGTTTCTAAATCGGCTACCTTATATGAAGAACCTATATTTTTATTTAAAAAATCTTCGGCTTCTTTTTTAGTATTGAAATTTTTAGGCAGTTTGGCTTTGAATGTTTTTCCAGATTCGTTAGTAAATTCAGCCACAACAGAATACGTTGCAATCGCTTTGAAATTCTGAATTTCTCTTTCACGCTCTACAATCAAACGAACAGACACTGATTGTACACGACCCGCAGAAAGTCCCCCTTTAATTTTTCTCCAAAGTACAGGCGACAATTCATAACCAACTAATCTGTCCAAAACACGACGTGCTTGTTGTGCATTAACTAAATTATAATCGATTTCTCGTGGATTATCAATTGCTTTTAGAATCGCAGTTTTAGTAATTTCGTGAAAAACAATTCGCTTGGTTTTGGTTTTGTCTAATTTTAATTCTTCGGCTAAATGCCAAGAAATAGCCTCACCCTCGCGATCCTCATCACTTGCTAACCAAACCATTTCGGCTTTTTTTGCTAATCCTTTTAATTTAGTGACCAACGCTTTTTTATCGGCAGAAACTTCGTATTTGGGTTTAAAACCATTTTCCACATCTACACCAATTTCTTTGGAAGGTAAGTCAGCAATATGCCCATAACTGGACTCTACTTGAAAATCACTTCCTAGAAATTTCTCGATTGTTTTTGCCTTTGCAGGGGACTCAACTATAACTAAATTCTTTGCCATTGCTCTATTTTTCTGGGACAAAAGTATCTAATTTTTTTAAATATTGGGCTTTAGATTTTATTTTTGAATTATTTCACAATCATTAATAAGTAAGTTATTGCCATACCCGACTGTTTTTTAGCCTCGATTATAGTGAAAAGCCCGGAGCAAAAAAGTAAAAGTTTCCTGTTCTAAAAAAGCGACCAACGGAAGCTCTTTTCAGGACTTTGGAAACTTTACCTTTTTTGTGAGTCCCGAAGGGTCGGGATTGTAACGGAAAGCGGGACACGAACAAAGCGAACTGACGAAGTAAATAGCTCCCCAGAAAAAATGCCTTAAAATAGTGTTAATTCTTAATCTGACATCTTGTCATATTTATTTGAATTGCGTTATCTTTGTGCTTTGAAAATACATGATGGAAAAGATTATTGAAGAAAGTAAGCAAGGCGAAAGTCTTGTTCTGGAGAATAAACCTGAGAATACAAAAAAACTATTTATAGAAAGTTACGGTTGTGCGATGAATTTTTCGGACAGTGAAATTGTAGCTTCTATTCTATCCGGAAACGGATACAATACAACGCAAGTTCTGGAAGAAGCCGATTTGGTTTTAGTCAATACCTGTTCTATTCGGGACAAAGCGGAGCAAACTATTCGCAAACGTTTGGAAAAATATAATGCTGTAAAACGTATTAATCCAAAAATGAAAGTTGGCGTTTTAGGCTGTATGGCGGAACGATTGAAAAGTCAATTCCTTGAAGAAGAAAAAATCGTTGATCTTGTTGTGGGCCCTGATGCCTATAAAGATTTACCAAACCTTTTACTGGAAGTAGAAGAAGGTCGTGATGCGATTAACGTGATTTTGTCGAAAGACGAAACCTATGGTGATATTTCGCCGGTTCGATTGATGAGCAACGGAATTACCGCTTTGGTTTCAATAACTCGTGGTTGCGACAATATGTGTACGTTTTGCGTGGTGCCGTTTACCCGCGGACGTGAGCGCAGTCGTGAGCCTCAAAGTATCATGAAGGAAATTCAGGATTTATGGGACAAAGGGTTTAAAGAAATTACACTTTTGGGACAAAATGTAGATAGTTTCCTTTGGTACGGTGGCGGATTGAAGAAAGATTTTGAAAATGCTACCGAAATGCAAAAGGCTACTGCTGTAGATTTTGACCAATTACTGGAAATGGTAGCGGTAGGTTTTCCTAAAATGAGAATCCGATTTTCGACCTCTAATCCACAAGATATGCACGAAAGTGTTTTGCACGTTATTGCAAAACATCCTAATATTTGCAAACACATTCACTTACCGGTGCAGTCCGGAAGCAATAGAATTTTGAAAGAAATGAACCGTTTGCACACGCGTGAAGAATACATGACTTTGATTGACAAAATCAGAACTATTATTCCAAACAGTTCGATTTCACAGGATATGATTGCTGGTTTCCCTACAGAAACCGAAGAAGATCATCAAGACACCTTAAGTTTGATGGAATATGTAAAATATAATTTTGGTTATATGTATTCGTATTCCGAACGTCCGGGAACATTGGCAGGAAGAAAAATGGAGGATGACGTTACCGAAGAAACGAAAGCAAGAAGATTGCAGGAAATTGTCGATTTACAACAAAAACACGCTTGGTTCCGCTCTGAGGAATTCATTGGACAAACGGTAGAAGTTTTGGTTGAGAAAGTTTCAAAAAAATCGACAGAAGAATTTTCAGGAAGAAATTCACAAAGTATTACCGTTGTTTTTCCGAAAGAAAATTACAAGATTGGGGATTTTGTGAATGTGAAAATTACTTCTTGTACCAGCGGAACTTTGAAAGGAGAAGCAGTTGGTTTGAGTGAGATGAATTAAGAAAAGTTTAAAATTTAAGGTTTAAAGTTGTCTCAATAACTTGAAACTTTAAACAAATAGAACTTTAAACAAAAATAAAATATGGAATCAGTTCAAGCTATAAAACAACGATTTGAGATTATCGGGAATGACCCGAAGCTCAACCGTGCGATAGAAAAAGCCATTCAGGTAGCTCCAACTGATATTACCGTTTTAGTAGCGGGAGAAAGCGGCGTGGGAAAAGAGAATATTCCTAGAATTATTCATTCGCTTTCGCACAGAAAACACGGAAAATACATTGCCGTAAACTGTGGAGCCATTCCTGAAGGAACGATTGACAGTGAACTTTTCGGACATGAAAAAGGCGCTTTTACCGGCGCAACAAATACGCGTGAAGGTTATTTTGAAGTAGCTGACGGCGGAACTATTTTCTTGGACGAAGTAGGTGAACTGCCTTTAACTACTCAAGTGCGTTTGTTACGTGTTCTTGAAAATGGCGAATTTATAAAAGTAGGTTCTTCTCAGGTTCAAAAAACAGATGTACGAATTGTAGCCGCTACCAATGTCAATTTATTTGATGCTATCGAAAAAGGGAAATTCCGTGAGGATTTATATTATCGTCTAAGTACGGTGGATATTACTTTGCCCCCTTTACGCGATCGAAAAGATGACATTCATTTGTTATTCAGAAAATTCGTTGCTGACTTTGCCCATAAATATAAAATGCCTCCTTTAAAACTGGACGAAAATGCTATCCAATTATTGCAAAAATTTCGTTGGAGCGGTAATATTAGACAATTGCGAAATGTAGCCGAACAAATCTCTGTTTTGGAAACGAATCGTGATATCTCAGCCGTGACTTTACAATCATATCTACCGGTTCTGGGAAACAATTTACCATCTGTCATAAAAGACAAGAAAAGCGAAAGTGATTTTAGTACCGAAAGAGAAATTTTGTACAAAGTACTTTTTGATATGAAAAGTGATTTGAACGATTTGAAAAAATTAACTTTGGAATTGATTCAAAACGGCGTGTCTAAAGTTCAGGAAACCAATCAGCATTTGATAAAAAAAATATATGGTTCGAAAGAAAATGACAGTGAAATAGATTTTGAAGAAGAACCAAGATCAGCCTTAATCACTACTCAAAACAATGAAGAGCTGTATCAGGAACATGATGATAATTATCTTTTTGCAGAAACAATCGAAGAAGAAGAAACGTTGCGTTTAGAGCAAAAAGAAATCGAAATGATTAAAAAATCATTAGAAAAAAACAAAGGAAAACGAAAAGCTGCCGCAGACGAATTAGGCATTTCTGAAAGGACTTTATATAGAAAAATCAAACAATTTGACTTGTAGTTTTTACCACAAAAGCACTAAGACACAAATGATTTAATTCAAAAAGAATATCTTTGACCCGAGCGTTAGAAACCGGCGAAGCAAATTTTAAAATAGAAAATGAAATATATAAAACTTATTCTTCTTTCAATAATTATAGTAAGCATCAACAGTTGCTCGGTTTATAACTTTACCGGAACTGGTAAAATTGATGCCGAAACATTTCAAGTTGGCTTTTTTCAGAATAACGCTGAATTAATTGAACCTGGTATTGACAGAACATTTACATTAGAACTTCAAGATTTAATCCAGAATCAAACCAATTTAAACTTGGTCAAAAGTAGTGCTGATTTGACTTACGAAGGAGAAATTGTAGATTACAGAATAAGTCCAATGACTGCTACTGCAGATCAGCGAGCAGCTCAGAACCGATTAACGATTCGAGTGAATGTTCGTTTTACTAATAAGAAAAAAGAAACAGATGATTTTGAAAAACCATTCACTTTTTTCTACGATTATCCAGCGGAACAACAATTGACAGGAGCAACTTTGAACAGTGCTTTAAAGGAAATTTTTGAAAGAATTACACAAGACATCTTTAATGAATCACTCGCAAAATGGTAAATGGGTTTTAAATTCGATAATTTGTTGATTCGGTTAACCGAGGAACAAACAAACGAATAACCAAATAAACGAATACCCTTTATGAACGTAACCGATTATACTTATTTGATTAATAAACCTGATGCTATCCATGAGAAGCAAACGGAAGCTTTGGAAAAAGTACTCATTGAGTTTCCTTATTTTCAAAGTGCCAGAGCGATTCAATTAAAAGGTCTTTACAATCAAAATAGCTTTAAATACAATACTGCTTTAAAAGTTACTGCAGCACATTCAACTGACCGATCTATTTTATTTGACTTCATTACTTCGGATACGTTCACTTCGATTCAAAAAGGTCTTTACGATAAAAAAGCACTAGAAATTCTTGATATAAATGTAGTCGACAGTGAAACAATTGTTACTGAAGAAAAAACGGAATCTAAAATAAATTCTTTAGAAAGATCCATACTCACATCAATAAAAGAAGCTTCTGCAGTCGATGTTGATGATGCTTCAAAAACTACCGAAGAGAAACTGGCAATTGGAAAACCTTTAGATTTTTCTAAAAGTGAGCAACATTCCTTTCAAGAATGGCTTCAACTTTCCCGCACTGAACCTATCGAAAGAGAGAAAGAAAGTGCTATTAATTTACCACTTCCTGTAATAGATGAAGATAAAAGAAAGAAACTAGAATTAATCGATAAGTTTATTGAAGCCAGTCCGAAGATTTCTCCGGTAAAACATGGAGTTGCTTCGACCGTTACTTTTGACTTAAATGCAGCCGACAATTCTTTCTTGATGACAGAGACTTTGGCCAGAGTATATTTAGAACAAAAAAAATATCAAAAAGCGATTCAAGCTTATGAAATATTAATTTTGAAATATCCAGAAAAAAGTAGTTTCTTTGCAGACCGCATATCGGATATTAAGATTTTACAACATAATAATAATTAAACAATGAGCACATTTTCAATTTTTTTAGTTTTAATAACTATAGTTTGTTTTCTATTAATCGTAGTTATCATGGTTCAAAACCCTAAAGGTGGAGGATTATCATCTACAATAGGTGGTTCTCAAATGTTAGGTGGAGTACAAAAAACAACTGATTTTTTAGACAAAAGCACTTGGACATTAGCAACTATACTAATTGCACTTATATTACTTTCTAGCTTAAGCTTTACAGGAACATTAAGTGATACTGATTCTAAAATCATCGAAAACACAGGAAGTGCAGCACCAGCTACAAACACGCCAGCAGCTCCTGCTCAAAACACTCCTGCTGCAACAAATCCAGCAGAATAAATTATTACAACATATTCTAAATGCCAGCCTGTCAAAGCTGGCATTTTTTATAAGAAATTATGTCAGTTTCATTAGGATGGCACAATTTCTGAAATCTCCATAACCGTAATATAAATAAATAATATAAAAATATACAATCATGGCTTTAAACATTAAACCTCTTTCAGACAGAGTTCTTATCGAACCCGTTGCAGCTGAAACAAAAACTGCTTCAGGAATTTTTATTCCAGATACAGCAAAAGAAAAACCACAAAAAGGAACTGTTGTTGCTGTTGGAAACGGAACAAAAGAACACACAATGACTGTGAAAATTGGTGATTCTGTGCTTTATGGAAAATACGCTGGTACGGAATTAAAACTGGAAGGAAAAGATTATTTGATCATGCGTGAAGACGATATTTTAGCAATAATATAATCGAATTAACAAATAAACGAATTAACAAATAAAATTAAAATGGCAAAAGATATAAAATTTGATATTGAAGCACGTGACGGTTTAAAACGTGGTGTTGATGCATTGGCAAATGCAGTAAAAGTAACGCTAGGACCAAAAGGTCGTAATGTAATTATTGGAAAAGCTTTTGGCGGACCAAACGTTACTAAAGATGGTGTTACCGTTGCAAAAGAAATTGAATTAAAAGACCCATTGGAAAACATGGGTGCTCAAATGGTAAAAGAAGTAGCGTCAAAAACTAATGATTTAGCCGGAGACGGAACTACAACTGCAACTGTTTTGGCACAAGCTATCGTAAAAGAAGGTTTGAAAAACGTTGCTGCAGGTGCAAATCCAATGGATTTGAAACGCGGAATTGACAAAGCGGTTGAGGCTATTGTAGCTGACTTAGCGAAACAAGCAAAAGTAGTAGGAAGTGATTCTGAAAAAATCAAACAAATTGCTTCAATTTCTGCTAACAATGACGAAGTAATTGGTGAGTTAATCGCTACTGCTTTCGCAAAAGTTGGAAAAGAAGGTGTTATCACTGTTGAAGAGGCTAAAGGAACTGATACTTATGTTGATGTTGTTGAAGGAATGCAATTTGACAGAGGATATCTTTCTCCTTATTTTGTGACTAATTCAGAGAAAATGGAAGTAGAATTGGAAAATCCTTACATCCTTTTGTATGACAAAAAAGTTTCTTCTTTAAAAGAATTATTACCAGTTTTGGAACCAGTTGCTCAATCTGGAAAACCATTATTGATTATTGCTGAAGATGTTGATGGTGAAGCATTATCAACATTGGTAGTAAACAAATTACGTGGAGCCTTGAAAATCGCTGCTGTAAAAGCACCTGGTTTTGGTGACAGAAGAAAAGCTATGTTGGAAGATATCGCAATCTTAACTGGTGGAACTGTAATCTCAGAAGAAAGAGGATACACTTTAGAAAACACAACTATCGAAATGTTAGGAACTGCTAAAAAAGTGACTATCGATAAAGACAATACAACGATTGTAAGCGGTGCTGGTGAAGCTGATATTATCAAGAATCGTGTCAACCAAATCAAAGGTCAAATGGAAGCTACCACTTCTGATTATGACAAAGAAAAGTTGCAGGAACGTTTGGCTAAATTAGCTGGTGGTGTTGCTGTACTTTATGTTGGTGCTGCTTCTGAAGTAGAAATGAAAGAGAAAAAAGACAGAGTTGATGACGCACTTCACGCAACTCGTGCTGCTGTTGAAGAAGGAATTGTTGCCGGTGGTGGTGTTGCTTTATTGAGAGCTAAAAATGCATTAAGCACTCTAAAAGCTGACAACGCTGATGAAGCAACAGGAATTCAAATTGTATCTCGTGCTGTAGAGTCTCCATTGAGAACTATTGTTGAAAATGCAGGTCTTGAAGGTTCAGTTGTTGTTGCAAAAGTTGCTGAAGGAAAAGGTGATTTTGGATACAACGCAAAAACGGATGAATATGTTGACATGCTTAAAGCAGGTATTATTGATCCTAAAAAAGTAACTCGTGTAGCGTTAGAAAACGCAGCTTCGGTTGCCGGAATGATATTGACTACTGAATGTGCTTTGATTGATATTAGAGAAGATAATGGCGGTGGAAACCCAATGGGTGGAGGTATGCCAGGAATGATGTAATAAAAATTAAGAAAAATCTTAAAAAAATAAAATCCGAAGCTCATCACTTCGGATTTTATTTTTATATTTATAGTTTTAGATACAAATCAAAATTAACCTCCTGATACTGATTTTTATGTTATCAAAACTTAATTGGCTACTCCTTTTTTTGTTTATTTTCTGCCCTAAAAACTTCAGTCAAACTAATGGACCGAAAGAACAAATAGTAGAAAAACTAAATAACTATTTTGCTTTAGAGCGAGAAAACATTCATTTACATTTAAATAAAGATACATATTTATCCGAAGAAGATATTTGGTTTAAGGGCTATGCTTACAACCGAAAGGAACTTTTACCTTTTTACAAAACTATGAACGTTTTTGTAGTTCTGTACAATCAAGCAGGCATAAAAATAAATCAACAACTTGCCTACTCAAATACGGGTACTTTTGAAGGAGCATTCAAAGATTTAAAGAAATTGCCCTCTGGGAATTATTACATTCAAGTGTATACTAATTGGATGAATAACTTCCAAGAAAATGAGTCTAGCATATATCCAATAAAAATCATCAATCCTGCAAAGACCGATTTTTTCGACACTACAAAAAGCAATTTGGCATCTGCTCAAATAGAAATTCATCCAGAAGGTGGCACTTTAGTTTATGGAATCACTAATACCGTTGGTGTTAAAATCGTAGACATGTTCAATAATCCAATTGGAAATTTGACAGCAAAATTAAGAAACAGCATTAACGAAGTAGTTTCAGAGATTGCAATTAATAGCGATGGATTGGGAAAATTCATTGTTACACCCAAAAATGATCCCTATTCACTAACGTTAGAAATAAATAACAAAATCATTCAACAAACACTCCCAAACCCTTCTACTAAAGGATTGTCTCTTGAAGTAAATTGTTATACCTTAAACAATAAAGCATCAGTTAAAATCAAAACGAATGCTACAACATTTAATGATTTAAAATCAAAGCAATTATTTTTAGTTGTTCAGCAAGATGAAAGGGCTTTACTATTTGATATTGCTTTAGATTCAAATTCATTAGAGCAAAATATCATATTTTCAACCGAAAACATCTCCAATGGCGTCAATACGGTGCGAATTATAGATGAAAACATGAATCAGCTAGCAGAAAGAACCATCATCAAACTCCCTAATTTAACTCAAAAGTTTACTCTTTCTAAAAAAACAACTAACACTGGTACCAAACAAATTGAAGGTCTATCCAGTCAGAACGATGCTAACCTCAGCGTTTCAATAGTACCCGCAAATTCTATTGCAACCGAAAAAAACACTTCCATAACTTCTGATTTTTTATCTAATTTCTATTTAATTAAACCAATAAAAAACATTGATTTATACCAAACGAACCCAAATACCGCCAAGAAATACGAGTTGGACTTAGCCATGCTCAATCAATCAAAATCCAAATACTCATGGAACGAAATTGTTCAAAATCCACCACAACCCAATTATGAATTTGACATGGGACTTACGGTAAAAGGAAGAGTATTGACTCCTACTTTAAAGAATGCGAAAGATTACAACATTAGATTCCGTGCGTTTCATCATCAAATCAATGTTCAATCTCCTATAACTGAAACAGGAGATTTTGAATTCAAATATCTGGTATTGAAAGACTCAGCTTCAGTAGATTTCAGTTTGCTCAAAAACGTTGAAGCAACACCTTTAAAATTAACTCATACAGCGAAAATAACGAATGGTAATAGAGAATATAAGTTCCCATTTAAAGGATTTAACCCTACCGACTTACAACAAACAACAAACTCTCAAATTTTAGAATTACCTGTTTTCGAAGATGACATTATTGAATTAAATACTGTCACTGTTAAAGCAGAGGCTAAAAAAAATATGTTAACCCATGCCAACACTATGGAAAATAGAAATTTAAGAGGTTATAAAATTTCCGAACAAGAGACAATGAACCTTCTAACTTTTATTAATACTCGTGGATTTAAGGTGTCTGACAATGGTATGGATGTTAGCATTACGGTCCTAAATTCTGGTTCAAATATTCCAGCTCGACCCGAAATTTTTGTCGACAATATTCAAATTAGGGACTTTTCCTATTTGCAAAACATACAAATGAATGAACTGGAAGAAATATACATGAATCCGAATGCATTAATCCCATCTGGTAGAAATCTTCAAGGAATCGTAAGGATATACACTAAAAAACCTATATATAGTACTCTAAAAACTAATGTAAAAAGCTCAGAATTGGCAAATGGTTTTACTACAGCACCAAAATTTGAAAACTCTAACTATAATTCAACTTTGAGCCAAGGTTTTTTGTATTACGGGGTAATTAATTGGATTCCTACCTTATTAACGGACCAAAAAAATAGTTCTCAAATTGATGTTCCAAATTTCAATCAGAAAAAAATAAAAATAATTATAGAAGGTTTTACTTATAATGGCGAACTGATTTCTGAAACGCAAATTATTGATTTATAAAAAAACTCTTTTTTCGATAATTCATAATAAGTAAAATCAATTAACCCATTGGCTTTACTAAGAAAATCAGCTATAGGTACTATTTAGTCATCTAAATCAGAATACGCACTAAGCATTTTTTTACTACTATAAATATGTACATCTCATTAATTCCTGAATCTATGCAAAAAAAGGAGCATAAACTCTAGATTTATGCTCCTTCTTATTCATTATTATCAAATTCCAAAATGACTTCTTTAATAGCCTCTGTTTTTACGAGACGGTTTTTTTATGATAAAAAATTATTAATTATTCTTGAGTTTTTGACTTTCTGCTGAACTTATAAATTACCGGTAAAACAGTAATCCCAACTAAAGCTATAACAATTATTTCGATGTGTTCTTTCAAATCAATTTGATAATTTTCAAGTAGAAAACCATATAAATAATGTCCTGCGAAAATCAATGTGAATGACCAAATGAAAGAACTTAAAATGTTATAAAACATAAATTTCTTTTTGTCCATAGAAACAATCCCAGCTACTATTGGCGCAAAAGTTCTAAAAATTGGAAGGAATCGAGCAAAAATAATTGCTTTGCCTCCGTATTTCTCAAAGAAATCTTTTGATTGAACCAAATATTTTTTCTTAAACCAAAAACTATCTTCCTTATTGTACAAGTAATAACCGCTTTTTGAACCAAACCAATATCCAACAACATTACCCAAGATACCTGCTAAAGCAACAAGTGTTGATAAAAGAACAACATTCGCAAAATCATTTTCAATGAATAAAATGTTTTCTATTAAATCACGGCTGTAAATCCCTGCTAAAAACAACAAACTATCTCCTGGTAAAAAGAACCCCGCAAAAAGACCTGTTTCTGCAAAAACAATAAATAAAACTATATAAATACCCAATTTAATTCCATTAACATCAAAATGAATATAAAAAAGCGGGTCAATCAAATTCTTCCAATCAAAATCGTTCATTCTACGGTGTTTTATGCTAAAATTATTCGTGCGTGAAAGTACGGATAATATATCTTAACCACAATTTATGCTACTATTTTAAAGTTTTATTAACTATTTAAATTAGCCGAATTAACTTTCCATTGCCAACAATCAAATATTGTTTTTTTTATTCGGGATTCTAGCGCTTTAAAAACATGGCTTTTTATAGTTAACCACCATAATTTCATTCAAAAAATATTCAAAATATGGCATTAAAAAAACCAAAGCTTTCACTTTGGTTTTCTTTAAAATTATTTTCGTTCATATTGGCAACAAGTATGAAGCTTTTCATAATCTTCCTTTAATGCCTTGACTTCATCTGTATCGTGACCAACTTTTGCAATCGCTTTTTGAATCGTTAGAACATCCGTTTTCTGTTCGTTTGCAATCAAATATAAAGTGCCACAATCCATATGCCAATCGGCAGATTTCACTCCCGAGACACTTAATGCCGCTTTTTCAATTCTCTTTTTACACATTTCACAATTCCCGCTCACATGAAATTCAACTTTAGCATTTTTATTTTTCACTTCTTGAGCCTGAACTGTAAATCCAACAAATGTCAGTAACAGTACTACAATTATATTTTTCATAATTTAATTTTTTAAGACTATTTAATTTTAAAACGTAAACCTGCATAATACATTTGTCCAAAAACTGGACCATAAACTATTGATGCATCAAAAGTAGGTCCAAATGGATTTTCATTACCCAAGATAACGTTATCTTGTTTGTAATTTCCAATATTTTCTCCGCCAATATAGATTTCAAAAGTAGAAGAAAAAGTTCGTGTAACTTGTATATTCATCACAGAAAATGATGGCGAAAATTCAGGCAACCTGTCTTCTACAGGATTTGTTGACGTATTGGGCAATTGTTGTTTGCCGAGCCAATTGAAAGTATAATCAAACTTCCATTGTTTTCCTTTATCCAAAATATGGGTTTCATATCCTAAATTCCCAAAGAAACGATGTTTTGCCTGCAATGGCCTTTGATACGTTCCTGACAAATAATCCGCTTGAATATCATAGTACTTGTAGGCTGTCCTCAAATTAAAATGTTTGGCTAATTCATAATTGAACTCTACTTGCAAACTATTGGCATACGATTTCCCAATTAAGTTGTAAAACAAAACCTGTTGCGGACTTTGCATCACATCAACAACTGCCTGATTTTGAAAATCGGTTCTGTAGAAATCAAACCCAACATCAGCGTTCTTACCAAAAAGTAAAAAACCCTGCATAAAACTCAGCCCATAATTCCATGCAATTTCAGGATTCAAACCGTATATTTTTCCATTGGTATCCAAAAAATCAAAGGTTCTTGAACTTGCCAAAAGCTGTTGATTTTCGGCAAAAACATTAGCGCTTCGTTTCCCTCTTCCTGCTGAAAATCGTAAAACACCTTTCTCCCAAGGATTGTATCGCACATGCAATCTTGGCGTAGCAAAAGTCCCCAAACGATTATGATTGTCTATTCTACCGCCAAGAACTACGCTAAAATTATCCGTGTTATCATAGGTATATTCGAAAAAAGCGCCAGCCGAATTATCAATCCTACTGTAATCATTTGCATTGACAAACTCACCGTATTTATCATAGGTAAAGTTCAGACCCGTTGAAAATTTATGTTTCGTATTATTGATAATCGAATTAAAAATCAGGTTCGAATAATAACTTTTTTGTTTAATATTATATTGATTTAACCCAAAATAAGAATTTTGATCATGACTATTAAAAGCATTTTGAAAACCAATACTCTGATACGGCATATCCGGAAAAACATACCCTAATTTAGTGGAAACATCAAACCGTTCTGTATTGATTTCGGAGCCCCAATAATTCGTTGTCCCCTTATCTCTATCAGGGTCAAAATTTAATTCTCCTGTTTGTTTTTGATCATTCATATAACGGAAGTTGATAAAAGTTACCCACCCTTTTTCGGCATTAGTATATTGCCAACGGTTCAAAACATTGATTTGTTTTGCTAATGGATTGTCCAGAAAACCATCATCATTCATATCGTTTTTTGAAACCCTCGTATTTCCGTGAACAAACAAGCTGCTACTCCATTTCTCGGAAATTTTCTTGTTGAAATGGGTATTTAATTCAAATCGAGAATCTGTTGAACTATACGCATTAAGAAAAAATGGAATATCGCTGATGGGCTTTATCAATTCGGTATTAATTTGTCCCGAAATACTTTCGAAACCATTAACTACACTTCCGGCTCCTTTGGTGATTTGAATACTTTCGACCCAAGTTCCCGGAGTGAATGACAATCCATAGGCTTGAGAAGCACCACGCACCGAAGGAATGTTTTCCTCTGTAATCATCAAATAAGGACTCGTTAATCCCAGCATTTTTATTTGTTTCGTTCCCGTCAAAGCATCCGAAAAATTAACGTCGATTGAAGGATTTGTTTCAAAACTTTCTGCCAGATTACAACAAGCAGCTTTGAGTAGTTCTTTGCTTGTCAGTACTGTAGTATTAGCCGTTAAGCTATATGATTTTTTTAAACTTTTACTGTTGCCTTTTACTTTTATCTCCTGCAAAGTATCTTGAGCAAAAGAATTAAAAGCGCAAAAGAAGAACAATAAAAGTATTGAAATTTGTTTTTGCATGATTGATTTTTAATGTTTGAAAAATGTAAAATCACAAAGCTGTGATTCAAGTTTTTATAGAAACATTAAAACTACGCGTAGAAAATATATTGGTGGTATAATTTAAAAAAAGGAGGCGTATTTGCATCGCAGTAATACGAAAGAAATGGACTATTTTTAAAATTTGAAACAAATGAAAACACAGAAGGATTCCATTCATTCATTTGAAATATAAAATCGGGATGAAAAGAGACTGTTTTTTGAATTAAATCATCTGTTTTCTTTTGAAATTTAACCTCTTTGTCTTTGCAACAATGTGATTCTTTTTCAACAACCCCACAACAATCTTTTTCTAATTTTTGGTCCTGAACAGGTGTTTTAAGAGTTACGGAAGTAATCTCACTTCCACAATAACGAACATTAAATGCTAATCCCATATTGGAAACCAATACGAAAAAAGCCAAAAGTATACTTATATGTTTGTTAAATTTCACCTTGCAAAACTAGTGATTTTATCACATCAAAAAATTAAATTCCTAAAGAATTTACAACTCAAATTCTTGTCCCATTAAAGGAATTTTACAGTCAAAACCGTATTTTTCATGAATTTTTATACGAAGCTCATCCATAGGCTCATTTTCTCCATGCACAAGAAAAACTCGTGTAGGCTTATTTTCCAATTCTGACAACCAGTTAAGCAAATCTTTTTGATCTCCATGTGCTGATAAACCTTGTATTTCCAGGATAATAGCTTTTACAGGATAATAGCGACCATGAATTTTAATTTCTTTAGCTCCTTCCAGTAATTTTCTTCCGCGGGTTCCTTCGGCTTGATATCCCACAATAATTACGGTAGTTTCCGGAAGACCAATATAATGTTCGAGATACCCCAATACTCTTCCTCCAGTTACCATTCCGCTGGCAGCAATAACCACTTTAGGCTGTTCATCAAAAATAACTTGCATGGTTTCTTGATAATCAGAAACCAATGAAAACATTTTACTCATTTCGGCACATTCTTCCAGCGATAACTTGTGCCATTTTTTATTATTCGAAAAAATATTCAGTGCATTAATTCCCATTGGAGTGTCAATAATATATGGAATATTAGGGATTTTATCCTCCTCTCTGAGTTGCCACAATAAGTACATGATGGTTTGGGCACGCTCTACGGCAAAACTCGGAATAATGATGGTTCCGCCTTTCTCAACGGTATTATTTATATAAGTTTCCAATTCTAATTTAGTATCTGTTTGAGGATGCAGTCGATTGCCATAGGTACTTTCGAGAAAAACATAATCGGCTTTTTTAGGTTTGGTTGGCGGATACATCAATACATCATTATCGCGACCAATGTCTCCGGAAAAAACCAACGTTTTATTTTCAAGTGTCAACGCAATGCTGCACGCTCCTAAAATATGGCCTGCATTTGTATAAACAGCTTCAATTTGGGCATCCAAAGGAACGGGTTCATTGATTTTAATTACTCTAAAAAACGGAAAAACTTTTTCAGCCTGTTCTACCGTATAAAGTGGTTCGGCAATTTCATGTTTGGAATATTTCCCTTCATTAGCATTTTTGGCTTCTTCTTCCTGAATTTTCGCACTATCCAGCAGGATGAGTTTAGTAATGTCTTTTGTGGGACTCGTGCAATAAATTTTGCCTTCAAAACCTTGATTTACTAATCTTGGCAACCAACCGCAATGATCTAAATGGCCGTGAGTAAGCAAAACAAAATCTATCGTGGCTGGTAAAATAGGCAAAGGTTCCCAATTGAGTTCCCGTAAAGGCTTGATGCCCTGAAACAATCCACAGTCTATCAAAATCCGAATCCCATTACTTTCAATTAATGTTTTTGAACCGGTTACTGTACCTGCTCCACCAATAAATTTAACTTTCATATGATTTGAATTTAAAATTAAACAATCCTGTATTATTTTAAATATAACTGCATAATTCCGTTGCTTCTTTTAATACGTTTTTTATCCGGTTTGGACTCAATCCTATTTTTTCTAAACAATCGGAATGGTTTATAATTTCTTTGACTAAAATCACGTCTAATATCAATAACTTATCTTTTTCGGCTATTGATAAAGTAGTTAAGCAAGTTACCGGATAAAGATAGTGTGTGTCATTTTTTGTTTTTAGATTATTGTCTTCAGGATAATTCCAACTTAATAAATTCAATCCGGAGCATTTTGCAAAATCGACAGCATCAGTCGTAAACCTGTTATTTGTGACAATCCAACAATTTGAAATACTATCTTTCTTTTCAAAAATGGCATGCTGTCTTTCCTTCAAATCATTGAAACGAGATAAAATATACATGGGAACTTTCACATCCGAAGCGGCTTCCCTGCCCAGATGATATTTACATTCAATCATTGAAATTTGCTCATTCTTCTTTACTAAAACATCAATTTCATGCAACACACATTTGCCTTGCAAGCTCATATTTGTTACCGTTTGATACTGTTCCGAAGCAAAAAGACGGGCGATATATTTTTCGAAAAAGAAACCTGCCGGACCTAACAGTCGTATTGCTTCTCTTAAATTATAACGTGCCGCATGGGAATTAGCCGTTTTTTTCAATAATGAAAAAGCCATTTTGTAGATTTGTTTCGTAGAAATACCCTCATACATTTGTTTTTTTATAGCATAAAGTATGTTATCGACCGCAATAGCACTTGCTCCCGATTTTAAAAGTGACTTTTTAAGTTTATCAGAATTAAACTCGACAATATCTCCAGAATGTTTGATAATTTTCATACCCTTATTGATTTGATAAACAAATACTTAAATCAACATAAAGATAAAGAAAAAAGACTACTTATTTTGTTTTTGATAATAAAATCCCGGAACAAATAATAAGACAAAAATAGGCTGAATCAAAAACCTGCGAACGTAAAATAAGACCCAATTACTATTTTCATTCGCAAAGTAGACTATGTAGAAAAAAGCAACAATAAGAATCATGAAGAAAAAATAATACAGGACGAAGGCAAATTTAACCATCGCGACATCCTTGAAAATGACATAAATAATACCCAATGAAATAACGGTATTTAATGTGTAACGGAACAATAGTCCTAAAAATAATTGAGTTGAATCAAAACTTGGTAGCCTTAACTTGGCAAAATCTTTTTTGAAAAAATCCAGAAAAGGATCATAAAACAACTGATTTTCAAAAGCACGAACAAGCACTAATAATACAACCAAAAGAAGGAATTGTACGAATCTCAGTTTGTTATTTAATATCTTTTGAAGCATATCTTGAAAATTTACGAACCCAAATTAACCACAAAATAAAAACTACACCATAAATATACAAAGGAAAAAGGACTCCGTGTAAAAACGGCTCTTGTTTTGGAAAATAAAAAATCAGTGCACTTAAAGCAGCTATTCTCAAAATATTCAACACATAAATAAGAAGGCTTCCGCCAAAGATGAAAAGCAGCGTTGCTTGTAGTTTCCCCGAAAAAGCTAATACAAATGAAATAAACAAAATAATTACACTAATTGCATTACAGCCTTCTATAATACGGGCAACATATTTTTGATTATAAAACAGCTTCATATAAGGATGCGCAGCACTTTCTTCAATTGAAGATCCATTATTAAACAATTGCAGTACTTGCTCCGTATTTTCACTCACCATTCTGGTAATGGAATCTATTTTATTTTCCTCAAAACCATTAAGATAGCGCTGATACAAAAAAGTCAGCACTATATAACTCAAAAAAAAGGTTGCCAAAAAAAGCAAAAACGGTTTGTAGAGAATAAAATATTTTTTCAAAATCTATTTTTTAACAAATTTATGTAATTTTTGAAACTGGCTTTAAATACTTTTGCATAAATAAAAATTAAAAACATGACATTTCAAGAATTACAACCAAAAGTAACCGAAATCACTTTAAATACAACGTTGTCAAGAGACGAAAAACTATTGTCTATTTGTGAGCTTCTTAGCAACTCCGTTGATTATTATAATTGGGTTGGATTTTATTTTGCAAACCACGAATCCAAAACATTGCACTTAGGCCCTTATGTTGGAGCAGAAACAGATCATACTGTAATCCCTTTTGGAAAAGGAATTTGCGGACAAGTAGCAGTTTCTAATGAAAATTTTGTAGTTCCTGACGTTGCAGCGCAAGACAATTATATCGCTTGTAGTTTTACCGTAAAATCAGAAATTGTAGTACCACTTTTTGTAAACGGAGAAAACATAGGACAAATTGATATTGACAGCCATATCTTGGATCCTTTTACTAAAGACGATGAGTTATTTTTGGAATTTGTAAATACAGAAGTAGCTAAATTATATGTTGATTTAAAATAATTCACAATTCATAATTCATAATTGCTTCGCCAGTTCACAAAATAAAGAAAGCTTTATTTTGTTCGTGTCATAATTATTATTTACTTTTGCACCCGTCTTACAATAGATGTACGACATACATAAAAATCATTAAACAAATATTGGAATGTATTTAACTAAAGAGATTAAAGAAGAGATCTTCGCTAAACACGGAGAAAAAACAAACACTGGAAAATCAGAAGCGCAAATTGCTTTGTTCACTTTCAGAATTAGCCACTTAACTGAGCACTTGAAAAAAAATCGTCACGATTATAATACAGAGCGTTCATTAGTATTGCTTGTAGGTAAAAGAAGAGCTTTGTTGGATTACTTGAAGAAAACAGAAATCAACAGATACCGTGAAATTATCAAAGTATTGAATATCAGAAAATAATCAATATAAAAGAGGTGCGAAAGTGCCTCTTTTTGTTTTTATATACAATAATAAAAAAAGTTTGGTTTTTCATTGGGTTTTAGGCATTAACTACGCAAAACAACAACTACAACACAACTAGAACCCATGTTTAACTAATAAATTAAATTTATGATTCCACAATTATTTGTAGAAAGTATCGATTTAGGTGATGGCAGAAACATCACAATCGAGACAGGTCGTTTAGCCAAACAAGCGGATGGATCTGTAGTAGTAAGAATAGGTAAAACTGTTATTTTAGGAACAGTAGTATCTTCAAGAAAAGCAAGTCCTGGTATCGACTTTTTACCACTTACGGTAGATTATCGTGAGAAATTTGCTGCAGCAGGACGTTTCCCTGGTGGTTTCTTCAAAAGAGAAGCTCGTCCAAGTGATAACGAAGTGCTAACAATGCGTTTAGTAGACCGTGTATTGCGTCCGCTTTTCCCAGATGATTATCACGCAGAAGTTCAAGTGATGATTCAATTAATGTCTTATGATGAAGATGTAATGCCTGATGCATTAGCAGGTTTAGCCGCTTCAGCAGCATTAGCTTTATCTGACATTCCTTTCGAAACTTTAATTTCTGAAGCTAGAGTTGGAAGAATTGATGGTAAATTCATCATCAATCCAAGTCGTGCACAATTAGCATTATCTGATATTGATATGATGATTGGAGCTTCAATGGATTCTATCGCAATGGTAGAAGGTGAGATGAAAGAAATTTCGGAAGCAGAAATGCTAGAAGCAATTAAATTTGCACACGAACACATTAAAAATCAAATTGCTGCTCAACTACGTTTGCAAGCTGCTTTTGGAAAAAAAGAAGTTCGTACTTACGAAGGTGAGAAAGAAGATGAGGCTATTTACGCTAAAGTAAAAGCAGCATCTTATGATAAAATTTACGCTATTGCAAGTAAAGGTTCTTCTAAACAAGAACGTACAGCTGCATTTGCAGAAGTAAAAGAAGAAGTAAAAACATTATTTACAGAAGAAGAATTGGCAGAAAATGGCGATTTAGTTTCTAAATATTTTTACAAAACTAACAAAGAAGCGGTTCGTAATGTAACCTTAGATTTAGGAACACGTTTAGATGGAAGAAAAACTACAGAAATCAGACCAATCTGGTGTGAAGTAGATTATTTACCATCTGTACACGGATCTGCATTGTTTACACGTGGAGAAACACAAGCTTTGGCAACAGCAACTTTAGGAACATCTAGAGAAGCAAACCAAATTGACTCTCCGTCTGAACAAGGGGAAGAAAAATTCTACTTACATTATAACTTCCCTCCTTTCTCAACTGGTGAAGCTCGTCCTTTAAGAGGAACTTCAAGAAGAGAAGTAGGTCACGGAAACTTGGCTCAAAGAGCATTAAAAAACATGATTCCAGCTGATTGTCCTTACACAATTCGTGTAGTATCTGAAGTTTTAGAATCTAACGGTTCATCTTCTATGGCAACAGTTTGCGCTGGAACATTATCATTAATGGATGCTGGTATTCAAATGATTCGTCCAGTTTCTGGAATTGCAATGGGATTAATTACTGATGGAGAACGTTTTGCTGTATTGTCTGATATTCTTGGTGATGAAGATCACTTAGGAGATATGGACTTTAAAGTAACTGGAACTTCTGTAGGAATTACAGCTTGTCAAATGGACATCAAAATCGACGGTTTGAAATACGAGATTATGGAAGCTGCTTTAGCTCAAGCTCGTGACGGTCGTTTACATATCCTTGGAAAATTAATCGAAACTTTAGCTGAGCCAAAAGCGGATGTTAAAGCATATGCTCCAAAAATCATTACAAGAACAATTCCTGGTAACTTTATTGGTGCTTTGATTGGACCTGGTGGAAAAGTAATTCAAGAATTACAAAAAGCGACTGGAACAACTATCGTAATCAACGAAGTAGATGAGCAAGGAGTTATAGAAATCTTAGGAACTGACCCTGCAGGAATTGAAGCAGTATTGGCTAAAATTAAGTCAATCACTTTCAAACCACAAATGGGAGAAGCTTACGAAGTAAAAGTTATCAAAATGCTAGATTTTGGTGCAGTTGTAG
Organism: Flavobacterium sp. 120; assembly: GCF_003633605.1. Lineage (NCBI taxonomy): Bacteria > Pseudomonadati > Bacteroidota > Flavobacteriia > Flavobacteriales > Flavobacteriaceae > Flavobacterium > Flavobacterium sp. 120. Next base: position 2,833,704 of record NZ_RBKZ01000001.1, read on the forward strand.
AGTACCTTGACGCTCCAGGAAACGAAGTATTACTTCACGTTTCTGAATTGGCTTGGGAAAGAACAGAGAATGTTACCGATGTAGTAAACATGGGTGATGTATTCATGATTAAATATTTAGGTTTAGATCCTAAAACTCGTAAAGAGAAAGTATCTAGAAAAGCCTTAATGCCAAGACCTCCACGTGAGGAGAAAAAAGAGTAATCAATTCTTAGTTTACTAAAGGTTTATTTATAAAAAATCCCGTTTCATGAATTTGAAACGGGATTTTTGTTTTTAAATTAAATTATTTTTGAAACTATTGTAACTTTTTTGAAACTCCATACGTATAATCATTTGTACACTTAAAAATTGAGGAGACAAAAAAACATGAGACAACTAAAAATCACCAAGCAGGTAACCAATCGTGAAACTGCTTCATTAGACAAGTATTTACAAGAAATTGGAAAAGTTGACCTTATTACCGCTGACGAAGAGGTAGAATTAGCACAAAAGATTAAAGCCGGTGACCAGAAAGCATTAGAGAAATTGACAAAAGCCAATTTACGTTTCGTGGTTTCGGTAGCAAAACAATATCAAAATCAAGGGTTAACTCTTCCCGATTTGATTAACGAAGGAAATTTAGGATTGATAAAAGCAGCACAACGTTTTGATGAAACTCGTGGTTTCAAATTCATCTCGTATGCCGTTTGGTGGATTCGTCAATCTATTTTACAAGCATTGGCTGAACAATCTCGTATCGTTCGTTTGCCTTTGAACAAAATTGGTTCTATCAATAAAATCAACAAAATGTACGCTTTATTAGAGCAATCTAACGAGCGTCCACCATCTGCTGAGGAAATTGCAAAAGAGCTTGACATGACCGTAAATGACGTAAAAGAGAGCATGAAAAACTCTGGCCGTCACTTATCAATGGATGCACCTCTTGTAGAAGGAGAAGACTCTAACCTATATGACGTTTTACGTTCAGGTGAATCTCCAAATCCAGACAGAGAATTAATCCACGAATCATTGCGTACCGAAATAGAGCGTTCATTAGAAACATTGACTCCAAGAGAGGCTGATGTAGTTCGTTTATACTTTGGTCTTGGTGACCAACACCCAATGACATTAGAGGAAATAGGAGAAACTTTCGACCTAACTCGTGAGCGTGTACGTCAAATCAAGGAAAAAGCAATCCGCAGATTAAAACACACTTCAAGAAGTAAAATACTAAAAACCTATTTAGGATAAAACAGTCAAAAGTCATAAAGTCAAAAATCATAAAGTTTAACAACAGTATGATTTTTGACTTTCGGCTTTAGACTAATAAGTAACGACGGTCTGATTAACTGTTCGTTTTTTGATTGATGATTGAAACTCCGGCTGATTACCGGAGTTTTATTTTTTACAATTGCGAGGTACAAAGCAAACCAATTACATCATTATTTTTTGGGCGTAACCCTCCGTAAAACTTCAGGTCAGGCTTTCGGCTTTATCTCTCCGTTACACTTCGAGGATATTGCCTCAAATGAAATTCACTGAACACCAATAAAAATAAACCCCTAATGAAGTAATCCCTTACGCGTTTTACGAACAACTCGCGAGTTCTCCCTTCATTAAAAAAATTTCTCCAATTGCTCTAAAAAAACTACTTTTGTACAAACAATACAACTACACAATGAAGAATACACTTATTGCACCATCAGTGCTTGCTGCCGATTTTGGAAACCTGCAACGCGACATCGAAATGATTAATAACAGTGAAGCTGATTGGTTTCATATTGATATTATGGATGGCGTATTTGTTCCAAACATTTCTTATGGAATGCCAGTTCTGGAAGCCATTAACCGACATGCAAAAAAAACAATTGACGTTCACTTGATGATTATTCATCCTGACCGTTACATTAAAACTTTTGCTGAGTTAGGAGCAAATGTTCTAAGTGTACACTATGAAGCTTGCACGCACCTTCACAGAACACTGCAAGCCATCAAAGCTGAAGGGATGAAAGCTGGAGTTGCCATCAATCCACACACAAATATTGACTTACTGGAAGACGTAATCAATGATATTGATTTAGTTTGTATCATGAGTGTGAATCCAGGTTTTGGAGGACAATCTTTTATAGAAAACACGTATGCTAAAATTGAAAAGTTAAAAGCTTTAATCACCAAAAAAGGAGCAACTACAATAATTGAAGTTGACGGTGGTGTAACCAATAAAAATGCAAAACAATTAGTAGAAGCCGGAGCTGATGTTTTGGTAGCCGGAAGTTTTGTTTTCAAAGCAGAAAATCCAACGCAAACGATACACGATTTAAAGAAGCTAACAAACTTCTAGAAAATAAAAAATGGCGCTTTAAGCGCCATTTTTTTATTTTAAATATTCTTCTTTAAAATTAATCATTCTTGAAATATGAGCATATAATTCCGGATGTTCCTTTTTGAAAATATGGGGAGTTTCATAAAAATGTTCTAAGATAACCGATAAAAATTCGAATTGATTTTCATAAGCATACAGCCTAAAATAATCTGTTCGAGTTAACTCGTTATTTAAAACTGGATCACTGTAATATTTTACGACTTCATTGAATTCATCAAAAAAGATAATCGCACTTGGATCATTACTTCTTAGGCAATGAAAATGCAACACATGAGAGAACTCGTGCAAACCCAGATTAATATTATCATTTGAGGTTAAATGGCCCAATAAAAAATCTTCCCACGAAAAAACGACCGCTTTCATTCTAGGATTAAATTCTCCTTTATGATACGTTTCGTTCACGGTAGAAAAATAACTGGAAGGATAGATTATAATTTTATTGAATAAACTAACAAGATAGTTCCTCATTCCAAAAGTTAACATCACATACGTTCCCGCAATCAGCATTTGCATTTGTTCCGTAATAGCAATTTCCTTTCCTATAAATTCATATTTAGCAACAAACTCTTTTATTCGATGCTCAAAATACGTTTTCCTTTTAGAAGAAAGCCTATTATAGAATGGAAAATCATTTACTAAAATCTGTCGTTGGCTTGGTTTTAATTTTTTGGAGAAAGGATACCAATGAATGTAAAGTGGCTTATTAAACAGTAAAATATAAGCTGGTTCCACTACTCTAAAAATTAAAAGCAGGAGAAATAATGTTCCAAAAAGTACCGAAATGAAAATTTGTAATGACATATTTTATAACCGCTTTAAAATAAAAAATGCTTCAAAATAATTTCAAGGAAACTTGATTTTTTTGAAGCATTTCTATTTGTATTTGTGGCCGCGACAGGGTTCGAACCTGCAACCCTCAGAGTCGAAATCTGATATTCTATCCAGTTGAACTACGCAGCCATTTGATTTTAGATTGGTGATTAACGATTTTAGATTTATGATGTAAAATCGTTAATTAACAAACATAAAATTTATGTCAATAGTTTTTTAACTATTGTAGAAATTGTCTTTCCTTCGGCTGTTCCACCTAATTGAGCTGCTGCCAATCCCATCACTTTTCCCATTGAAGCAATTCCTGACGCACCAGTTTCTGCAATAATTTTAGCTATTACAGCTTCTACTTCAGCTTCGCTTAATTGTGCCGGCAAGAATTTTTCGATTACTGCAATTTGAGCCAATTCAGGTTCAGCTAAATCCAAACGGTTTTGCTCCGTAAAAATTCTAGCACTTTCCTTACGTGTTTTTACTAATCTTTGAAGCAATTTAACTTCATCATCTTCCGATATTTCTTCCTTAGATCCCGTCGCTGTTTGCGCTAACAGGATTTCAGATTTAATTGCTCTTAAAGCTTCTAATGCAACTGTATCTTTGGCTCTCATGGCGGTTTTCATTTCGTCCATGATTTGTACTGATAAACTCATATTCTTTATTGTTAATTTAGTTAATCGATTATTTGTTTAATCGATTGTTAAAATGCTAATTATGGAAACCATTCTTTTTTTGCCCCAGTCCCGACGCTTCGGGAGTAGTGGAAAGCCTTTTAGGAGAAAATGTATTTTTTCATGGACTTAAAAAGCGACTTTAGAAGCTCTTTTAAGAGTGTAGAAAAAAACATTTTTGACAAAAAGCTTGAAACGACAGCAGGATTAAGGCCCGACAAAATTAAAGAAATTTACTGTAATTAGCAATAGATTGCTTTGTTGCTCGAAACGACAAAAAAATAACCCGAAAATTAAATGAATTTTCGGGCTACCTCATTTTGGTTTGAGTTAGTTAATCTACGTTGTCATGTAAATACGAGTTGTTAGAACGCAACTGTAGATCGTTGTTGCTGTCTGTTCCCACAGAAATTCTCGAATTTGTATTATTGGCTTGATTGTTTGAAATATCTATTCCCAATCTTTTGTAAGCCGGTTCTTTTTCATATTCATCAATTTTAGAAACATTGTTATGAAACTTATAATTGAATTCTTTTAATTTTTTTCTTCTTTCATCGGCTCTCATTCTCAATGACTCCTCGATTGTCATTTCCATTGGAGAAACAGCATCAAAGTCAACAGGTGTATTTACTGATGTATCTACTTGTTTCATTGTGATGTTTAATTCCGCAGGAACAACAACTTCCGGAGTTTTAGCAACTGGTTTTACCATGAAATCGTGCTCTGGCTCCATATACTCTTCAAGAGAATATTTGATAATTCCATTATCAGTCAATTCTGTTACGGGAACAAATTGAACCGCTTCGTTTACTTTGATATCACGAGTTTCATTTGTCAATTCAAACATTACTTTGCTTTCTTCAACTTGCGCTACCGGTTCTGCTTTGAAAAGTGGTAAATCAAATGAGAAAGTAGTTTGTTCTTGTCTTTCGATAACTTTTGGCTGTACTGCTTTTACTTCTGCTACTGGAGATGAAATTGTAAAATCAATATCAGTAATAGGAGAAACAATTTCGAAAGTCACGTCTAAATTTTTAATAAATTCAGACATTACCATCAATTCTTCTTTATTGATAGCTGGCGCCGCTACAACTGGCTCAGGAGCAACAACAGTATCTTCCAACAAATCAAAAACTATTCTTTCGTTTGAGTTAGAAGCTGGAGATTCTGTATTTAAATCAAAAGCTGCAACCGTTTTATTACTTAGATTATGAACACTTCTTTGTTCATCCTCTAATGTGTGTATAATTTTTTTTGGCTCCGTATTTACAATTTCGTTTTGTTGTTCAATATCAAAACCTGTAGCAATAATGGTAACAGCAATAGCATCACCTAGTGATTCGTCTTCACCAACCCCCATGATAATATTTGCATTGTGACCCGCTTCAGCTTGAATATGATCATTGATTTCTCCAATTTCGTCAATTGTAATTTCATTAGTTCCAGAAACGATAAGCAACAATACGTTTTTGGCACCTGTAATTTTATTATCATTTAACAACGGAGAATCTAAAGCAGCAATAATAGCTTCCTTAGCTCTATTCTCACCAGAAGAAACAGAAGATCCCATAATAGCAGTTCCGCTATTATACAATACTGTTTTAGCATCTCTTAAATCGATATTTTGAGTATAGTGATGCGTAATTACTTCAGCAATACCTCTTGAGGCTGTTGCCAAAACTTCATCCGCTTTTGAAAATCCAGCTTTGAAACCAAGATTCCCATATACTTCTCTTAATTTGTTATTATTGATAACAATTAAAGAGTCGACTTGCTTGCGTAATTTTTCTATACCAATTAAGGCTTGTTCCTGACGCACTTTTCCTTCAAATAAGAACGGTAATGTCACAATTCCTACAGTAAGAATATCTCTTTCTTTAGCCAATTGTGCAATAACCGGTGCAGCTCCAGTTCCTGTACCACCACCCATTCCGGCAGTGATGAATACCATTTTAGTATTTCTATCCAACATTTTTTCAATCTCGGAAATACTTTCAATAGCAGATTGCTGTCCTACATCTGGGTTTGCTCCAGCTCCAAGTCCTTCCGTTAAATGTACTCCTAACTGAATTTTGTTAGGCACAGAACTACTTTGTAAGGCTTGAGAGTCCGTATTACATACGATGAAATCTACGCCTTTAATTCCTTGTTTAAACATGTGGTTTATGGCGTTACTTCCGCCTCCACCTACACCAATAACTTTTATTACATTTGATTGGTTCTTTGGTAAATCAAATGAAATACTTCCAAATTCTGAGTTGCTCATCATTTTATTTGGTTTTTGATATTTATTATTAATTATTGTGTTTTTCTGGGCACTGCCCTATTCTGCATTATCTAAGAAATCCTTAATCTTATCAACATAACGGTCAAAGAAATTTCTTTGAATCCTGTTTACGGTAGAATTATGTTTCTCATTTGAGTTTTGATCCTCTTCTTCTTCCTCTTTCTCAAGAACTTCATTCACTACCGGATTTTGAATAACTGCTTGTCGGTATACCGGAGCTTTAGGTTGTTCAATGGCGTCCATTCTTATTGCACTTTGTGTTTTATTCTCAATGCTTTTCATTACTAATCCGACTGCTGTTGCATACAAAGGACTTGAAATCTCCTCATCTGAATTTCCAGCCAAATGTTCGTTTGGATATCCAATTCTAGTATCCATTCCAGTAATGTATTCCACTAACTGTTTGATGTGTTTCAATTGCGCACCACCACCAGTAAGCACAATTCCTGCAATTAATTTTTTTCGAGGATCTTCGTGTCCGTAAGCTTTCACTTCAGTGAATACCTGATCTACAATTTCCACAACACGAGCATGGATTATTTTAGATAGATTTTTCAACGAAATCTCTTTTGGTTCTCTACCTCTTAATCCTGGAATAGAAACAATCTCGTTGTCTTTATTTTCTCCTGGCCAAGCTGATCCAAATTTCACTTTCAATAATTCAGCCTGCTTTTCAATGATCGAACATCCTTCTTTGATATCATCAGTAATCACATTTCCTCCAAAAGGAATTACCGCTGTGTGACGAATAATACCATCTTTGAAAATAGCCAAGTCTGTTGTTCCACCACCAATATCAATCAATGCAACTCCAGCTTCTTTTTCTTCCTGACTCAAAACGGCATCAGCTGAAGCCAATGGTTCCAAGGTCAATCCTGACAATTCAATTCCAGAACTTTGAATACATCTGCCTACATTACGAATCGATGAAGCTTGTCCTACTACAACATGAAAACTAGACTCTAATCTTCCACCATACATCCCGATAGGCTCTTTGATTTCAGATTGTCCGTCAATTTTAAATTCCTGTGGCAAAACATGTATAATTTCTTCGCCAGGTAACATTGCCAATTTATTTACTTGGTCAATCAAAAGCTGAATGTCATTCCCGCCAATTACTTCTTCAGGATTGCTTCTGCTGATGTAATCAGTATGCTGAATACTGCGGATGTGTTGTCCCGCGATTCCTACCACTACATCTTTTATTTTATAGCCTGAATTATTTTCGGCTTCTTGAATCGCTTGCTGTATTGATTGTATGGTTTGAGTGATGTTATTTACCACACCTCTGGCCACACCTAAACTTTTAGATTTTCCTACACCTAAAATTTCTAATTTCCCATACTCATTCTTCTTGCCTATCATGGCAACTATTTTAGTTGTCCCAATATCTAGACCTACTGCAATATTCTCTTTTTCCATTATCTATTTATTTAGTGCAAACTACTTGTTCCGTAAATCGGAGGTCAATTTTTTTATATTTATACAACGAACTATCTAAAACCGCTTTTTGAAAAAAAGCTTTATAATTCTTGAATTTACGCTCGACATTTATCATTCTACCAAAATCAATTTGATAATCAAAATTTCTATTGAGCATTTTTAAGCTTCCATTAGGCATAATTTGAATTCCGATGATGTTTTTTTTCAAAAACGCATCGTCATAGATTAAGCGAAATAAATCGGATAAATCTTCGTTATTTTTTTTATTTATTCCCCCTGAAACAAGTGGAACTCTAGCTGTAAAATTAGTTGACAATGGCATTCTATTACCTTCGTAATCAATATAAAAAGAACCGCTATTATCAAAAACTCTAGCAATAGGAGTTTTTTGTTTCACCACTGCTTTTAACACCCCATCAATACTCACAAATACATCTGATCTTTCAATCATTTCTTGTGCGTTGAGAGTTGTTTCCAGTTTATTCAAATCTAAATTAACTTTTTGAATGCTTGATGCATCTTTTTTATTTTCTATTAACAATTTATTAACCGTTTCTTGCTTTACAAAAGGAGCGTTATCTCCTATAAAAATAACGGCAGATTTCGTCAATTTTCTATTAGCATTACGATTTGACGTAAACGAAAACAGAAAAATTACCAACACAAACATCAGTAATAATCGAATATTTGTCCAATTAAAGAGTCTCATTTATCGCTTTTTTAATTGATGGTACTAATTCTCCAATATCTCCAGCTCCGATCGTTACAATTATGGGAGCATCACTTGCTAAAATTGTTGCAATCAAATCGTCTTTAACTACTATTTTTTTATGACTATTAATCATTTTATCCATCAGCCATTGTGAGTTTATTCCTTCCATTGGCAATTCACGGGCCGGATAAATATCCAATAAAATTATGTCATCAAAAGCAGATAAACTTTTAGCAAAATCATCAGCAAAATCTCTCGTTCTACTAAACAAATGGGGTTGAAAAACTGCCAAAACTTTTTGGTTTGGATACAATTCTCGAACCGCCTGATGCACTGCATTTATCTCTGTTGGATGATGTGCATAATCATCAATATAAACCTTCGCTTCTGTTTTAACCTGATACGAAAATCTTCTTTTTATTCCCTTAAATGACATAATGGCTTTTGCAATGGCATCGGTTGGGGTGCCGAATAATTTTGCCATTGCGATAGCCATTAATGCATTCATTAAATTATGTCTTCCCGGTAAACCAAAATGTAAATCTTTAATTACTTCTGTAGGCGTTTGTACATCAAAAACATAGCTGCCATTTCCTATTCTAACATTAAAAGCTTTAAAAACAGCATCTTCGTTTACAGCACAGGTTACACCTTCTATTGCTAATTCTTTTGTTATAAAAAGATTGCTTTTATCTTCTATTTTGGAAGCAAATTCAAGAAAAGATTCCTCAATTGCTTCACTGGTACCGTAAATATCCAAATGATCCGCATCCATAGAAGTTATACAGGCAATATTGGGATGTAAATGCAGGAATGAACGATCAAATTCATCGGCTTCAACAACAGTTACTGTTTTTCCGCTTCCTATTAAATTCGAATTATAATTCTCAACTATTCCACCTATAAAGGCAGTAACATCAGCACCACTTTCGTTTAAAATATGCCCTAAAATTCCTGATGTTGTTGTTTTTCCGTGTGTTCCGGCAACTGCAAAACAAAAAGTATCTTTTGTAATTATTCCTAAAACCTCTGCTCTTTTCTTAACTTGAAAATCTCTTTCCAAGAAATAATTCCACTCTGAATGCGTCTTAGGAACTGCAGGAGTAATAATCACCAAAGTATTTTCTATGTAAAAATCTTTTGGAATCGCATCAATGCTGTCTTCAAAATGAATTGAAATTCCACTTTCTATTAATTCATTAGTAAGGGCCGATGGTGTTTTATCATAACCTGAGACATTCTTGCCCAGATTCTTGAAATAACGAGCCAAATTACTCATCCCAATGCCTCCGATTCCGATAAAATAGACGTTATGTATTTGATTTAAGTTCATTTTATTTTGAGTCTTTGGTGTATTATCTTTTTTATTTCTATCTAATTAGCTTTACAATTTCGTCAACAATTTGTTTTGTTGCTTCTGGCATAGCCAATAATTTTATATTTTCACTCAGCTGATTTTGCTTTCCCTGATCTTTCAGCAAGACTTCAAAAACAAGACTGAACTGTGATTCAAGTTCTGATTCTTTCAGAATCAAAGCTCCTTTTTTATCGACTATGGCTTGTGCATTTTTAGTTTGATGGTCTTCGGCAACATTTGGGGACGGAATAAAAATTACCGGTTTACCCACAATACACAACTCCGAAACGGATGATGCACCTGCACGAGAAATAACAATATCTGCCGCTGCATAAACTAAATCCATTCTTTCAATAAAAGCGACCACCTGAACATTAGCTGAATTGTATTTTTTATAATCTTCCAAATACAACTTTCCGCATTGCCAAATCACCTGAACATTTTGAGAAAGCATATTTGGCAACTCTTTTTCGATTAATTGGTTTACTCTTCTGGCGCCAAGGCTTCCTCCAAGAACCAACAATGTTTTTTTATTTGAATCTAAATTAAAATATTGAATTGCTTCTTCTCTTTTACTTTCGATATCAATTAAATCCTGACGCACTGGATTTCCAGTCAAAATCATTTTCTCTTTTGGAAAAAATCGTTCCAGATTTTCATAAGCAACACAAATTTTGTTTGCCTTTTTACTCAACAGTTTATTGGTAATTCCCGGAAAGGAATTTTGTTCTTGAATCACTGTTGGAATTCCTGCAATCGTGGCTGCTTGTAATAACGGACCACTTGCAAAACCACCTGTTCCAATAACCACATCTGGCTTGAACTGTTTGATTATTGTTCGGGATTTTAATAAACTTGAAAGCAACTTAATTGGAAAAAGAGCATTGTCAAATGTCAATCTACGTTGTAAACCTGATATCCAAAGTCCTTTTATATTGTAACCTGCCTGAGGTACTTTTTGCATTTCCATTTTGTCTTTGGCACCTACAAAAAGAAAATCTGCATCAGGAAAACGAGCTTTTAATTCATTTGCAATAGCAATTGCAGGATAGATATGTCCACCCGTTCCGCCACCACTTAATATGAATTTATACTGTTTCATTTTTATTAATTTCTAATTTTATAAAACCACTTATTTATTTAAAACCGCGTGCATCGGATTATTAGCTTTATCTTCTATCGAATAATTCTCCGCTACTATCTCTTCTTCTTCTAATTCCCGGTCAATTAATTTTTGAAGCGCTTCTTCTCTCTTGGCAGCATCTTTCAATTCCTGCGCAATTTCTTCTTCTTTTTTCGTAACACTAATGATGATTCCAAGTGCAAAACAAGTCATCCAGATTGAACTTCCTCCACTACTGATTAGGGGCAATGTTTGTCCCGTAACCGGCAATAATTCAACCGCTACAGCCATATTTACCATCGCCTGAAATATCATGGGGAAACCCAATCCCACAACTACTAATTTTCCAAACAGTGAATTGGCTTTATGCGATGCTATTACAAATCGAAACAACAATAATAAATACAACATCAATACTCCTAAACCACCTAAAAGCCCATATTCTTCGACGATTATGGCAAAAATAAAATCGGAGGAAGATTGAGGCAAAAAGTTCTTTTGAACACTTTTTCCTGGACCTAATCCATATATTTTTCCGGAAGCTATAGCAATTTTAGCTTTCTCTATTTGATAATCATCTTCATCAGGTTTATCACTGGTAAAATTATCAATACGACTAATCCAAGTATCGACACGATTAGGAAAAGCATCCGGAAAAGCTTTAGCCACAAGAATAAAAAATGCAAGAAATACTATTCCTGACCCTACAACAATTCCAATATAACGCAACGGATATTTTCCAATGAAAACCAACATCAACACCATGGAGAAAATTAATGCCGTAGTAGAAAAATTGGCCGGAAGAATGAATGCCAACGTAATGAATACCGGCAACCAAAGCTCCCAAATTGATGATTTAAAAGAAATAGGAACTTCTCGGGTTTTAGACAAATAACGCGCTACAAAAATAAACAACACCATTGCTGCCAATGTTGAAGTTTGAAACGTAACCCCTATGAACGGAACCTGAATCCATCGACTGGCATTGGCACCAGCAATTACTGTTCCCTTTATTAATGTGTAGGCCAATAATACCCAAACAATATACAACGCTCCTTTGGAAACAGCCTTAAAATAGTGGTAAGGTACTTTATGTACCATAAAAATAATGGTAAAACCAATACAGATATGCACAATATGTTTAACCAAATAACCTAATGTATTTCCGTTTCCTTGTCCGATATAAGCCAAATTACTACTAGCACTAAAAACAGGCATAAATGAAAACAAGGCCAATAAGGCCACGAATGACCAAATACCTTTATCTCCTTTTAAATTGTTCACTAGTTGTTTCATTTCTTATTAGTTTAAAGTTTTGTGTTTAACGTTTAAAGTTTCTCAACCTTAAACTTTAAACCTTAAACATTCCTATAAATTCTTAACTGCTTGTTTGAATTGTTTTCCTCTGTCTTCGTAGTTTTCGAATAAATCGAAACTGGCACATGCAGGGGACAATAAAACTGTATCGCCTTTTTCTGACAATCTTTGGGCCATTTTCACGGCATCATTCATAGTAGAGACTTCAATCATTATATCGACTACGTTACCAAAAACATCAATGATTTTTTTATTATCCACACCAAGACAGATAATCGCTTTTACTTTTTCACGAACTAATGACATCAATTCATTGTAATCATTTCCTTTATCAACACCTCCCACAATCCAAACTGTAGGTGTATTCATGCTGTCTAATGCAAAAAAAGTGGCGTTTACATTGGTTGCTTTTGAATCATTGATATATTGTACATTCTGAATTTTCAATACTTTTTCAAGACGGTGTTCCACTCCCTGAAAATTAGATAAACTTTCACGTATTGTAGATTTTCTAATCTGCATCAATTTTGCCACAGAGGTTGCTGCCATTGCGTTTTTCATGTTATGTTTTCCTTCTAAGGCAATATGTTCTGTGTCCATTGTAAACTCTTCGTGATTGATTGAAATTTCCATTTTGTTGTTTTTTATATAAGCTCCTTCGCTGAAAGTTTTTGTCAATGAAAAAGGAATTAATTTGGCTTTTGTTGTATGTGTCTTAAACCATTCTGTAATGGCTTCATCATCGGCATCATAAATGAGGTAATCTTCCTCGGTTTGATTCATCGTAATTCTAAACTTTGCATCAATGTAATTCTCATATTTGTAATCGTATCGATCTAAATGATCTGGACTAATATTCGTAATAATGGCAATATGTGGCTTAAAATTCAAGATTCCGTCCAATTGAAAACTGCTCAACTCCAACACATAAGAATCATATTTATTATCTGCTACTTGCCAGGCAAAACTCTTTCCAATATTCCCTCCCAATCCTACATTTAACCCTGCAGATTTCAGCAAATGATGTGTAAGCATTGTGGTAGTTGTCTTTCCATTACTACCGGTAATCCCTATTATGGTTGCATCTGTAAAAGGTGCAGCGAATTCAATTTCAGACAATACTGGAATTCCTTTTTCAATAAGCTTCTTTACTATTGGAGACTTATCCGGAATTCCTGGACTTTTCATGACCACATCAGCATTCAAAATCAAATCTTCGGTATGCTTTTCCTCTTCCCAAGCTATTCCATTAATGATAAGAACCTCTTTGTAATTTCCTTTTATCTTTCCGAAATCAGATACAAAAACTTCATATCCTTTTTTCTTGCCCAGAATAGCAGTACCTACACCACTTTCTCCTCCACCTAAGATTACTAACCTCATGTTATCTTAATTTTAAAGTAACAATTGACAGTATGGCGAGCATTATGGCAACAATCCAAAAACGCGTTACTATTTTACTTTCATGATACCCTTTCTTCTGATAATGATGATGCAAAGGAGACATTAGAAATATTCTTCGGCCTTCGCCAAAGCGTTTCTTGGTATACTTAAAATAACTTACTTGTAAAACCACCGATAGATTTTCGACAAGGAAAATTCCGCACAATAAAGGAATCAACATTTCTTTTCGAACGGCAATTGCCAGAACTGCAATAATTCCACCAATAGTCAAACTTCCTGTATCGCCCATAAATACCGATGCAGGATACGAGTTGTACCAAAGAAATCCAATCAATGATCCCACAAATGCGGCTATAAAAACCGTCATTTCCCCTGAATTAGGAATATACATTATATTCAAGTAATTGGAGAAAATTATATTTCCTGAAACGAACGTAAATATTCCTAACGCCAGAACTGAAACAGCAGAAGTTCCTGCGGCAAGTCCATCAATTCCATCCGTTAAATTAGCACCATTAGAAACTGCCGTTATAATGAAAATAACAACTGGAATAAAAATTAACCAAGCCCATTTTTCGTATCCTTCGCCAGTCCATGCTAATAATTCAGCATAATCAAATTCATTATTTTTAAAGAACGGGATTGTAGTAGCCGTAGATTTTTCTTCTACTGGCGCAGGCAAAATCACCGTTTGTGCTGGCACTTTAAAAATATCCGATGTAGAAGTATCTGTACGAACCGTAACACCAGGACTAAAATAAAGAACCGTACCTACTATTAAACCAAGACCTACTTGTCCTACAACTTTGAATATTCCTTTTAAACCTTCTTTATCTTTCTTGAAAATTTTGATATAATCATCTATAAAACCAATTGTTCCCATCCAAAGTGTGGTTACAATCAACAAAACAATGTAGATGTTATGCAGTTTTGCAAAAAGCACAACTGGAACCAGAGTGGCAAATATGATAATTAACCCACCCATTGTTGGTGTTCCCGCTTTTTCATTTTGACCAGCCAGACCAAGTTCACGAACGGTTTCTCCCACTTGCTGCCTTTGCAGAAAACGGATGATTCTTTTACCATAAATTGTAGACAATAGCAAAGAAAGCATCAATGCTAACGCTGATCTAAAAGTGATGTACTGAAAAACACCTGTTCCAGGAACATCTAATATTTTGTCTAAATATTCAAATAAATAGTATAGCATATATCTTTGTTTATTTGGTTAATCGTTGATTTGTTTATTTGCTGATTTGATTACTATTAGATTAAACAGTTAACCAAATCAACGATTAAACTTTTATTTTCCTAGTTGATCTAATATTTCTTTAACTATTTTCATATCGTCAAAATCATGACGGATACCATTTATTTCCTGATACGTTTCATGTCCTTTCCCGGCAATTAAAATAATATCATTGGGCTGAGCCAATTGGCAAGCCGTTTTTATAGCTTGTTTCCTATCGGTTATGGTCAACATTTTTTTATAATTCTGAGGAGCAACGCCTAATTCCATTTCTGCAATAATTGCTTCCGGGTCTTCATTTCTTGGATTATCCGAAGTAAAAATTGCTTTATCACTTAAATCCGACGCAATGCCAGCCATAATTGGTCGCTTGGTTTTATCTCTATTTCCTCCACAACCTACAACCGTAATTAGTTGTTCGTTTTTTGTACGAATGTCATTAATCGTTTTTAGCACATTTTCTAATGCATCCGGTGTATGCGCATAATCTACAATCGCTGTAATATTTGAAGCAGAAACAATAAATTGAAAACGTCCCGAAACACTTTCTAAATCAGATAATAATCGAAGTACTTCTAAACTCTCCATTCCTAGCTCTATCGCAGTCCCATAAATAGCCAATAAATTATAGGCATTAAATGTTCCTATCAGCTTCACCCAAACTTCATTTCCGTTTATTTTCAACAACAAACCTGATAATTGATTTTCCAGAATTTGCGCTTTATAATCCGCATACGATTTTAAGGCATAGGTCAGTTTTTTTGCCACAGTATTCTGCAACATCACCTGTCCATTTTTATCATCAATATTGGACAATGCAAAAGCTGTTTTAGGCAAATTATCAAAAAACGATTTTTTCACATCTCTGTATTCTGCAAACGTTGGATGGTAATCCAAATGATCGTGAGACAAATTGGTAAAAATACCGCCAACAAAATGCAACGCTTCAGTTCTTTTCTGATGAATTCCATGAGAACTCACTTCCATAAAACAATATTCGACACCGTTTTCAACCATCTCCTTTAGGTAATGATTTATCGTAATCGAATCTGGAGTCGTGTGAGTCGCTTTATATTCAACATCATCAACCAAAATTTTTACTGTCGAAAGTAATCCAACTTTAAAACCTGCCTTTTTAAACAATTGGTACAACAAAGAAGCAATGGTCGTTTTACCGTTTGTTCCCGTGATTCCAACCAATTTCAAGTTTTGAGACGGATCTCCAAAATAATTTGCAGCCATAAATGCCAAGGCCGAATTCGTATCTTTTACCTGAACATAAGTAATTCCTTTAGCAATATTCTCCGGAAATGTATCGCATATAACCGCTACAGCACCCTGCTCAATTGCTTTTTCTATAAAATCGTGACCATCAGAAATGGAGCCACGAATAGCCACAAAAATATCATTAGACCCGATTTTTCTAGAATCGAAATCCATTTTATTAATAGTAATATCCGTCGAACCTTTTACAGCTTCGATAGCTACTTTATACAATATATCTTTTAATATACTCATGATAATTCCAATAGTATAGTTGTATTTTTTACAATATTCTGACCCGCAGCAAGTGATTGTTTTTTCACTTTACCAACTCCAACAGCCTTTACTTTTACTCCTAAATTCTCTAATAAAGCAACCGCATCCATTCCAGACATTCCTTTCACATTTGGAATTAATTGCAATTTCTTTTCTGATTTTACAAAGTAAGAATCATAATTATTCTCCTGCTTTTGTATTTTCCTATTTAGATTTTTAATCTCATTTGTTGAAGGCGCATCGGTGAAAATCTTTTGAGCAATTCTCTTGAAAACTGGTCCGGCAACATCAGCTCCATAATAATTATTCATTGATGTATTTGGTGCATGAACTACAACAATGCAAGAATATTTAGGATGCTCAGCAGGAAAAAACCCTACGAAAGATGAAATATAATGTTTGTCATTTCCGCCATTTTTTCCATAATTGGCTTGCGCTGTTCCTGTTTTTCCTGCCATAGAAAAATCTTTAGAATATAGCTTTGCTCCTGTTCCTCTTTTTACCACATTTGATAAAAGCGCTTTTAATTTTTTGATAGTTGCATCTGAACAAATCTTCGGATTGATAATTTGTTTATCGTATTTCTTGATGGTTTTATTCCATTCTTTAATTTCTGAAACGAATTGTGGTTTTACCATTTCTCCGTTATTTGCAACAGCATTATACAAAGTCAAAGTTTGCAAAGGTGTCATTGCAACACTATATCCAAAAGCCATCCATGGTAAAATATTAGGATTCCAATTTTTATCTGATGTTTGGTGAACAATAGGTTTTCCTTCACCTTGAAATGGTAATCCAAGAGGTTTGTTTAAACCCATTTTATTTATTCTATCGATAAATTGCTGTGGATTATTTTTATAATTTTCTACAACAGCCTGAACTAAAATAGTATTGGAAGAAACTTCAAAACCTTTTCCAAGCGATATTTTTCCATATCCGCCTTCATGTGAATCACGAACTTTATCACCTCTGTAAGTTATAACACCACCACGACTATCGTAAACCTTAGATGTATCGACTTTATTATCATCCAAAAGCGCAATCATATCTACCAATTTGAAGGTAGAACCTGGTTCATGAGATTCTGCAACAGCATAATTTATAGTTTCATAATAATTACCTGATTTCTCGTCTCTTCCCAAATTAGAAATCGCTTTAACCTGACCGGTTTTGGTTTCCATAACCACCACACAACCATGTTCAGCGCCATATTCTTCCAATTGTTTCAACAAGGCATGATGCGCAATATCTTGAATGTAAACATCAATAGTAGAAATTACATCGTATCCATCTTGCGGATCAACTTCGTTTACATCACGAATGGGTTTCCATTGCCCTTTTGCAATTTTTTGTTTTAAAATTTTACCGTCTTTTCCATTTAGATATTTTCCAAAAGCACCTTCTATTCCTACTCTTTTTAATTGACCACTTTCGTCAATTCTATCGTAACCAATAGTTCTTTCAGCGATTTTACCAATTGGGTGTTCTCTTACGGTTTCTTGTTCAATTATAATTCCGCCCTTGTAAGCACCCAAATTGAACAACGGAAAGCTTTTTATTTTAGAATACTGTGTATAACTTAATTTACGGGCAACTAAATAATATCTGTTTTTATTAGCCCTGGCTTTTCTTAATTCATTTTCAAAAAAACTAGACGGTTTTCCTAAAACCGATGCCAATGAATCTGACAATGACTTAACATTTCTTTCAAATGCTTCAGCTTTTGGAGCTACGGCATCAAAACGTATTTCATAATTCGGAATAGAAGTAGCTAAAAGGCTTCCGTCTGCAGAATATATATTTCCTTTATTTGCTGGAATCACAAAATTCTTAACGGTTCTTTCCTTGGCTAATTTTCTATAATAATCGCCTTCAACCCATTGAATATTTGTCAATTTTACAGCAATAGCAATAGCCATCAATAAGATAGCGAATGCAACCAGATAAATTCTGTACGATATGTATTTATCTTCTACTGCCATATTTTTTTGAAAAAGCTTTTTTCTTCTTCTTTTTTAACCTTTATTTTTATTGGAGGAACTGTTGACGGAAAAATTTCTTTTGCTATCATTTTTTCAGAAACAGTCGATTCCATTTTTAATTTCATTAATTCTGAGCGTCTGTCCACAAATTCTGAACGCAACTCTTTAACCTGATTTGTCAACTCTGCAATCCTAAATACTTTCTGCTCAAATCGCTGTGTATTAGCAATCATAACAATCGCCAATAGAATTACAAAAACAATAAACCGCCAGTTTTTTACCGCATCATCATTTATAAGAAACCGCGCTTTCAATAGGCTGTAAACTCCGTTTTTCATTTTTATGACTAATTATATCTTCTCAGCAATTCTTAATTTGGCACTTCTTGCTCTATTGTTCTCTTTTATTTCAGCATTATCCGGAACAATTAATTTTCCAACCGTTTTAAATGGCACTGAAAAATTACCAAAAAAGTCACGTTCAGGTTCTCCTTCAAACATTCCGTTTTTCATAAATCTTTTCACCAATCGATCTTCTAATGAATGATATGAAATCACGCTCAATCTTCCGCCTGGATTCAATACTTCTAAAGATTGTTCCAAAAACTCTTTCAAAACATCCATTTCTTGATTCACTTCAATTCGAATCGCCTGATAAATTTGAGCCAATATTTTATTCCTAACTCTTTCCGGTAAATATCTCGCCAAGACCTCTTTTAATTCATCAGTCGTCTTGATTGGCTGTTCCTCTCTGGCTTCTATAATTGTTCTGGACAAAGCAGGTGCATTTTTCAATTCTCCATAATCCAAAAACACCCTTCTCAAATTCGCATCATCATATTCATTGACAACCCGATAGGCATTCAAATCATTTTTTTGACTCATTCTCATATCCAACCCCGCATCAAAACGAGTAGAAAAACCTCTTTCAGGAACGTCAAACTGATGGGAGGAAACTCCTAAATCTGCCAAGATTCCATCAACACTTTTCACCCCATAAAAACGCAAAAACCGTTTTATAAAACGGAAATTCTCATTAATCAGCGTAAATCTTTCATCAGGCAAAGCATTCGCCAAAGCATCTTCATCCTGATCGAAAGCAAACAGCTTTCCGTTTGGCCCGAGTCTTTTCAATATTTCTTTCGAATGTCCTCCACCACCAAAAGTGACATCAACATAAATGCCGTCTGGCTTAATATTTAAACCATCTACTGATGCATGAAGCAAAACCGGATTATGATATTCCATTGTCGTCGTCATTTATATTTCCCATTACTTCTTCTGCCAAATCTGCAAAATCAACATCCTCACCATTTATTGATTTTTCGTATAAATCTTTATCCCAAATCTCAACAATATTCACTGCTGATGAGAACACAACCTCTTTAGTAATACTCGCAAACATCACCAAATCCTTTGGTACTAATAACCTGCCTAAAGTATCTATCTCAACTACTTTAACTCCAGCAGTAAACCTGCGGATAAAGTCATTGTTTTTCTTCACGAACCGATTCAGTTTATTGATTTTTTGCATCATCAAATCCCATTCGCTCATAGGATACAACTCCAAACAGGGTTGAAACACGGAACGCTTCAAAACAAAGCCGTTTTGAAGTGAAGCAGCCAATTGCTTTTTCAAAGGCGCTGGCAACAGCAACCTTCCTTTAGCATCGACTTTACATTCATATGTTCCAATAATTGTATCCAATCAAAAAGTTTTAAATGATGTTGAGCAAAAATATAAAAAATATTACCACAATTTACCACTATATCCCACTTTGTTAATAAGTTTAACCACTTTGAAACAAAAACCCTTAATTTTTGGACAGTCAGAACGTTAGCTCTCTTTTGTTTTATTTGTAAGAAAGGTAATGTTATTAAAAAAAGGAGGTGAAATACAATGAAATTTCAATTTAAAATGGTAATAACAAGTTCAAAATAATTAAAATTTGAAGCTCAAATACACAAAAAAGAGAAGTCTGTTTTTATAACAACACGCATAATTTTACAATTAAAAATTGTTGTAAAAATTCTTTTTTATTTATTAAATCCTATATTTGTCAAAATTGAAAATCCGCATTCAAAAAAAATGGAAAAACACTATAAAAAAGAAGGTAGATATAGCTATTACGAAGCTGGCGAAGGAACTCCAATTGTCATCTTACACGGGCTTATGGGTGGACTTAGCAACTTTGATGCTGTTGCAAGTTACTTTTCTACAAAAGGATATAAAATAATCATTCCAGATTTACCTATATACACTCAAAACATTTTAAAAACGAATGTAAAAAGTTTTGCGAAATATGTTAAAGATTTTATCACATTCAAGGGGCTGGACAGAGTAATTCTGTTAGGAAATTCATTAGGCGGCCATATTGCTTTATACCACACTAAAATGTATCCCGAAAAAGTAGCCGGACTTGTAATTACCGGAAGTTCTGGCCTTTATGAAAGCGCTATGGGTGACAGTTATCCTAAAAGAGGCGATTATGAATACATCAAGAAAAAAGCTGAAGATGTATTTTATGATCCAAAAGTAGCCACTAAAGAACTTATTGATGAAGTTTACGAATCCGTAAATGACAGAATAAAATTGATAAAAACATTGACAATTGCCAAAAGCGCCATTCGTCATAATATGGCAAAAGATTTGCCGAAAATGCATGTTCAAACCTGTATAATTTGGGGAAAAAACGACAAAGTTACGCCTCCGGATGTTGCAGAAGAATTCAATAAATTATTACCTAATTCTACCTTATACTGGATTGATAAATGTGGTCACGCAGCTATGATGGAGCATCCTGATGAATTTAATCGTTTATTAGAAGACTGGTTAACGCACACGCATTTATCAGTACACTAATCCTAAAAAAGGAGAATTTTACACCTAGAAAAAATGAAAATTAATACTGCCGAATTTGTTATCAGCAACTCCGATGTATCCAAATGTCCAAAAGACTTTTTGCCGGAATACGCTTTTATTGGCCGATCAAATGTTGGGAAGTCCTCTTTGATAAACATGCTAACGAATCATAAAAAGCTAGCTAAAACATCAGGAAGGCCAGGAAAAACACAATTAATTAATCATTTTTTGATTAACAACAATTGGTTTCTTGTAGATTTACCAGGTTACGGTTATGCTAAAGTTTCTAAAAAAACGAAATCAATTTTTCAGGAGTTTATTACTGATTATTTTGAAACCAGAGAACAATTAGTTTGTGCATTTGTTCTGATTGACATTCGTCATGAAGCGCAAACCATAGATATTGAATTCATGTCCTACATGGGCGAAAGTGAAATTCCTTTTTGTATTGTTTTCACCAAAGCTGACAAAATCAGTAAAGTAAAAATTGACTCTCATATTGCGGCTTACAAAAAGAAAATGTTCGCTAACAATTGGGCCGAAATGCCACATTACTTTGTTACTTCCGCAACAGAATCTACTGGAAAAGAAGAATTATTAAGTTATATTGACGAGGTAAATCAAGAGGTTTTCAAAAACAATAGTCAATTTTAAAAACTATATTTAGAATATAAAAAATCCCAAAACTAAAGTTTAGTTTTGGGATTTTATTTTTTTAGTATGCAAGTTACTCTATTTTGTCAACTCCAATTTCTCGGCAAAATAATCACAGAAATCTTTCATGGTGTCAGCCATTTTCTCATCATCAGTAGCACGTTTAAATGTTTCTGACATTGCCACTAAAGTCTGGTGAAAGAAAATTTTCATTTCATCAACCGGCATATCTTTAGTCCATAAATCAATTCGCATACTTTCTTTTGCCTTGCTGTCCCAGATAGACAACATAATCGCTTTTGCCTCTTCTTGTTCAACTCCACCATCTTTGGCAGACCACATTAATTTTTCCGGAACACGGTTTTCATCTAATTCAATTAGAAACTTAATTTCTGATGTATTTTTATTCGACATTACTTTTTAGGTTTGTATTTTGATTTCACAAATATTTCTTTTGCATTGGTTTTTAATAAATCTACCAAAGGCACGTCATTATTTATCATATAAGAGCGTACCATTTGCCATCCTATCCAGGCACCAACCTGCCCTGGTGATTCATTATCAATTTCCAAATAAAATTTAGAAAATGGCGCCGGATTTATAAACCGGGAAATTAATTTTTGATCATTACTGTAAAGCATTTCTTTTTCAATAAAATAACGCCACATGTAACTTTCATTTTCTTGACACCATGTTATCTGTTCTGGAGTATATCCCATTTTTTCAGCATCGGTATAATCCGGCAAAAGTAAGTCTTTTAAATACAATTGCTTCCCAGAATAAATCATTTGGCTTAACAAATCTTTATCTAAAACCGGTGGAATTTTACCTGCTGAAAAACTCGAAACTACATCTGGAGCGATTTGTCTTTCCTCAAAATTTTGTTTTAAATAATTTGGAAACTGATAAAACTTATGATTCTTTCCTAAATACAATTCAAGTGAAATCACCACCAAACTATCCGCATAAATAGCCTTATTTTTATAATCCATTTCAGAGATTATAGTGATCACTTTTGGCGTTTTTGTCTTAGGAAAATAGTATTTGATATGTTTAAAAAGTGTTTCTAACTCTAATTTTACGGGCTCAAAATCACCATATTTTTTTTGAACTTCTGTATACAATTCTCTCCATAAGGGATCTTGCATTTTACTCAACCAAACACTATTATCATTTCCTGGAGGAAAAAAAAACGGAAACTGTTTTTTTACTTTTTCTAAATCCTGTGGTGGAGTTTCAAAAAATATTTTATCAAAGCGCTCCACTTTTACTTCCAAAGGAATTGCTGTAACAGCACTTTCTACTTTGTTTTTCTTGTCACAGGATAAAATAAAGAGACAAAAGACTACAAGAAACAGATATTTTTTCATATATATTAATTAAATTTGTTTCCAAAGAATCTAAGGAAACGAACGCGCAACAAATTGATTTTGCAAATATACATTCCTGATTTTTAAAACGTAAACTATTATGACTAAAAAAAGCACATTACAAGTTGAAAAAGTGAATACCCACATTGTAAATTGGTTAAAAACATATGCTGAAAATGCAAAAGTAAATGGTTTTGTAATTGGAGTTTCCGGAGGAGTAGATTCGGCAGTTACCTCAACATTATGTGCACAAACAGGATTAAAAGTTTTATGTGTTGAAATGCCCATTCATCAAGCGCAAAGTCATGTAACTCGTGGACGGGAGCATATTGAACAATTAAAAAAAAGATTCCCTAATGTATCCAGTATTGAAGCTGATTTGACCTCTGTTTTTGAAACCTTCAAGACAGCAGTTCCAGATGTTTCAGATACAGCTAGACTTCATTTATCACTTGCCAATACTCGAGCACGATTAAGAATGACAACGCTGTATTACTTTGCAGGGATTCATTGTTTATTAGTCGCAGGAACTGGAAATAAAGTAGAAGATTTTGGAGTGGGTTTCTATACAAAATATGGTGATGGCGGAGTTGATTTGAGTCCTATTGCTGATTTAATGAAGTCTGAAGTGTTTCTTTTAGGAAGTTATTTGAAAGTTCCGGACTCTATTTTAAATGCATCACCTACTGATGGATTATTTGGTGATGAAAGGACTGATGAAGATCAATTAGGTGCCAGTTATGACGAATTGGAATGGGCAATGACCCAAGATGAAGCTGGACAATCTTCAGATGCTTTTTCAGGAAGAGAAAAGGTTGTTTTCGAAATTTACAAGCGATTAAATGCGATCAATCAACATAAAATGACAGCAATTCCTGTTTGTTTTATCCCAAAAGAATAAAGAAGTCACATTTTATATTGATTTACAATTAATTACAGAATTTATTTATTAATTTTACATTTCCAATAACAAATAATTCTAAAAATTTAAAATCATGATTAAAGTATGTATAGCCGATAATTATCCTGTTGTGCATTTTGGAGTAAAATCTTACTTTAAAGATAATGCAGACATATCAATAGTTGCCAATGTTGGTAATTTCTTGATGGTACGGGATATACTTTTAACTAAAGAGATTGATGTCTTAGTTTTAGATTTGGAGCTGGAAGGTCTTTCCAGTATTTTTGAGGTTAAAGCAGTCTTGAAAAATTTTCCAAAAACTAAAATTATCATCTTCAGTGGTCTTTCAGAACAAATCTATGCTCCAAATGCTATTAAAGCAGGAGTTTCAGGATTCATCCACAAAAAAGAAAAACTAGAAACTTTAGGAATTTCAATTATCAAAGTCCACCAAGGAAAGATAATTATAAATGAAACCGTAAAGAAAAATCTAGCCCTAATTGCAAAACAAAGTAAGAGCGAACGCTTATATCGTAAGCTTTCTAATCGTGAAGTAGAAGTTTTACGCTATCTAAGTGACGGGAAGAAGAATCATGAGATAGCTGATATTCTGAAACTAAACGAAAAAACAATTAGTACGTACAAATTACGATTACTTACAAAACTAAATGTTACTAATTTAGTAGACTTGGTAAACAAAGCAAAAACTTTAGAGATCGTTTAGTACCGCGACATAACTCTCCCTAATTTTTTTGAAAAAGAATGGACTAATATATTATAATCCATAACCATAGACAAAGGCTCTGTATTATCTGAACCAGCTTCGGATGATAGAGAGCTTTTTAATTCGTCGATTATTTTACCTACCAAATACCATCTTAAAGTTAGAATCGTTTCGGATACATTTTGACTTATTGTATCGTTTTTAGATTTTGGAAAAATATTTTGACCTTCCCAATTGTGCAAAACAACTCTTTCATCTTCCATCAAAATATCAGTAACTTCTTGTGCAAATTCAACTTGCAAATGCATTAAATATTGCTCTAAACTGAAAGTCTCATTCTGATGGTAATAGTTAATCAAGTTATTGAATATGTCCCGAAACAGCGGGTTTGCTAATTCAACTTCATCTTCTTGCAAACTCAAATAAATTCTTTGATATACTTTATACTCTCTTTTTTCAACGACAGTTTCAATTTCACCTTCAGTATTTGTTCTCAAAAATGTATCTTCAAATTCTTCATTCTTGTTTCCATACAACAATAGAATCTCAATAATTTTTCTTTCCAAACGATATAAAATATCTACCTTTTCCGCATCAACAGGATTTTCATTTTTTACAACTTCAAAAGCTTTTTGTTCTTGTTTTTGCTTTTTGCCAACTTCAACAACATCTTTTTGAACTAATTGTGCTAAGGTACTCACAAGCACTTGCTCCGAAATATCCATAATTCGGGAACATTCCTGAATATAAATTTCACGTTGAATTCTATCCGGAATCTTAGAAATACTGACAACCATATCCCGAATCAAGTCTGCTTTTTTTATAGGATCATTCTTCGCTTCATTCATCAAAAGCGATGCTTTAAACTGAATGAAATCTTTAGCATTATTTTCAAGGTATAATACTAAATCATCATAAGACGTTTTCTTAGCAAAACTATCTGGATCTTCTCCATCAGGAAAAGTGCATACTTTTACATTCATTCCTTCTTCAAGAATCAAATCGATTCCACGAATGGAAGCACGCAAACCGGCCGCATCTCCATCAAAAAGAACGGTAATATTCTTTGTCAATCTATTAACCAAACGGATTTGATCTGGCGTCAAAGCTGTTCCCGAAGAAGCAACCACATTTTCAATTCCAGATTGATTGAACTGAATTACATCCGTATATCCTTCAACTAAATAACAATTATTCAGTTTTGCAATGGATTGTTTGGCTTGAAAAATACCATACAACACTTTACTTTTATGGTAAATTTCACTCTCTGGTGAATTCAGGTATTTTGCCGCTTTTTTATCATTGGTAAGAATCCTTCCTCCAAAACCGAGAACTCTTCCTGACATACTTTGTATTGGGAACATCACACGCCCTTTGAACCTATCGAAAGGTCTGTCATCTCTAGGAATTGTAAGTCCTGTACTTTCCAGGAATTCTAATTTATATCCTTTGCCTAATGCTTCCTTGGTAAAAGCATCCCAAGCTTCAGGAGAATATCCTAAACCAAATTTCTTTATGGTTTCATTTGTAAAACCACGTTCTTTAAAATAAGAATAGCCAATTGCTTTCCCTTCTTCAGAGTTTAAAAGTGTATTATGGAAATAGGTTTTTGCAAATTCCGAAACCAAATACATACTTTCCCGTACATCCGTATTGGCTTTCTCTTCATCCGTTTGCTCGGTTTCTTCAATTTCAATATTATATTTTTTGGCTAAATAGCGAATGGCTTCCGGATACGTAAATTTTTCGTGCTCCATCAAGAAAGCCACAGAATTACCCCCTTTTCCAGAACTAAAATCTTTCCAAATTCCTTTGGCAGGAGAAACCATGAACGATGGTGAGCGCTCTTCAGAAAACGGACTTAAGCCTTTGAAGTTACTTCCTGCACGTTTCAAGTGTACAAAATCACCAATCACCTCCTCAACACGAGCAGTTTCGAAAACAGTATCTATGGTAGCTTTTGAAATCAAGTTAGATATAAAATTTAATAATTGAAAAGTGTGTAAAAATACACAAATCAAAGTTGATAATTCAATATCTAAAACAAAAAAAGCACTTCTTTCAAAGTGCTTTTCAAAGTATAAAACTAACTAAAACAATTTCTAATTAAAATCAAAACGCAGTCCTAAAGAAACGTTATTCTGTTTCACTGTATTGTCTTTGAATAAAGGATTCAAGTCATATTTCAAGTACAAACTGGTAGATTTATACCCTACATAAGTGCTTAATCCATATATAAAACTATCAACATTAAAATCACCTTTAGTTATTTCTCTTGATTTATACCCATCAATATCATAATTTATATGTTGCTTCGATTTTAGATTTGTACCCACGTACCCTCCTAAACCAATACGGAAACTATCGTGTGTTTTAAAATAAGTCTTCCCATCTCTTTCTTTGGATTTTGTGAAGTCAAATTCTAAGTGCATTGGAAATACTAAATTAACATTCTTGAAACGAGAATCATCCTGATGAATAGGATTTACCTGAAGGTTTGTTTGGTTTCCATCTACTACAAAATACCTATTATCTGTAGCTCGCAAATTATTGTACATTACAGAAAACCCGTATTTTGCATGCAATAGATTGTTGTTTTTTAAAATTCTGGTATTGTAACTCAATCCCCACTCGTAAAAATGCGATCCTAAATACCTAAAATCTAATTTTTGTACAGAGCCATCAGTCACTACATTATTCAATCCAGCAGCGAATACAAATTGTGAAGTAGTTCTTTTGGACTGGCGCTCTTCTTTATCTTCCTGACCATTATAAACCTTCATTGAAGTGATATTAATTTCGGTTTGAGAACCAATTGAATTTGGATTGTTACCTAGAATAATTGTTCGACCTCCTCTTCTATGATCCTTTTCATCCGCTACTTTTCCATCAACTTTATCTTGTACCAATTGATTTAACTTTACCTGTTCAACACTCACTTTTGCTTCAATGGCTGCAGCATGAATTTTTGCTTTTTGCATTTTAAGGTCACTTGCTTGCTCCTTAGTAACAACACCTTTTTCTAAGTCATTATCAATTAATTCCACAGCCACTTTTAGTGCATTTTTTTCATTATCTGTAATGGCTTTAATTTCGTTACTAATAGCTTTAGCTTTGGTTTCAAAGGAAATTACTTTATGGTCTCTTCCTTTATTTTGTCCGGTTTCTTCAAGGGAGTCGTCAACTACTTCCATTGTTACATCCTTAAACCAAATTTGTCCTGTTTCATTTAATAAAATACCATACGAAATAGCTGTTGCCTCAGTTGGAACATATAAAACCACCTCATATTTTGTCCAATCCTTAGTTCCTTTGATAGGCCTTCTTTGCATATTATCAAAAGCTAAAACTGCTGCAGTATAATAATCTACTCGCATCCACAACCCTGCCCATGACTTTACATTTTCACTTTTCACATACGCAGTCATTTTGACTGTTTTTCCCAAAAATGCATCCGGTTGTATGGTTTTCATTATAGTACCAAAACCATTCGTTTTACTTTGAATCGATTTAATTTTGTAAACCGTTTGATTGTTTTTTTCAGCCCCTGCATCTGATCCCATTTCATAACTATCCGGCTTTGAACCTCTATAGTGCCAGTCTGAACTATTTTTTATGGCATCTACTCCTTGAGCGTTTACCTTACATAGAAAGGAAAGCACCACAATTGCTGTGAATAAAATAATTTTTTGCATGATTTTCGTTTTTTGATTGATGATTGATTTTTATTGATGATTGATTTTTATTCTTCGTAATTTCTATTAACTAAAACTGTTTTTATAGCATTAAAATTTTTATTGAATTTGTTCAATGCAGATTCTCTAAATGATTGATTTAATTCTGTTTCAGCATTTGACAACAAACTGTTTGGATTTACCACAATAGCTTTTCTAGTTTTTTCAATTGTTTTATCAGTAGCTTTAGATTCAAATTTAGTATTCGTAACTTCTGCTAATAATTTTTCTGCTGAAATATATTTATTTACACTTGTTGATTGGTAATTCTTGTTTTCAGAAGAATTAACTACAGCATCATTTTCTTTTGATTGATTGATAATTAAAGCTTCCTCCTCTATATTATTAAGTTGCTTCGGCTGCTTTTTCAGATTATTATTATCAGCGACAACTTTATGTGTCTCTACTATTGTTTTTTGAACTTGGCTAGGTAAAACAGTTTCATTAATTATTCCTGGCGCTTCTAAATTATCCCTATCTATTTTTTGTTCTATAACTACTGGATTTCCCTTATCTATTTTTACAGTTTCAAAACCTTTAAAATAAATCGTACCTATTAATAGAAATCCAACAAAACTTGCCGCCATAAACATCCAAGGGAATTTAGTTTTTTGTTTTTGCTTCGCCTGTTCGCTATTGCTCGAGTCAGCTACCGAAAGCATTGCATCCAGTTTGCTCCAAGCCATTTCTGATGGTTTGATCTCCCGAGAATTCAATTGCTCTTTGAACTGGGTTTCTAATTTATTCGGTTCCATAACTGTAATTTTTTAACGTATTAATCTGCCCTTGCAGCATTTTTCTGGCATGTGACAATTGCGACTTTGATGTTCCTTCATTAATCCCTAACATACTTGCAATTTCCTGATGCTTATACCCTTCAATAGCATATAAATTGAAAACCATTTTATAACCATCCGGCAAGCTGTCTATTAAAAACTGAATATCGTCTATTGAAAATTGGCTTTCAATGTTGTTGAAACTTTCTTCAAAATAGGTTTCGTCTTCACTATACTTTAGCTTTTTTTCAACTCGGATAAAAGAAATACATTCATTGACCATGATTCTTCTAATCCAACCTTCGAAACTTCCTTTGTGCTGAAAATTCTTCAGATTCGTAAACACTTTCATAAAAGCAGTAATCATGATATCTTCAGCCTGATGAATGTCTTTTATGTATTGACGGCAAACACTTAACATTTTTGGAGAAAACTGGGTATAAATTTTCTGTTGTGCATGCCGATTATTCTCGACAGCTAACTCGATTAATTCATTTTCCTCCTGATGTAAGTTGATTACTTTCAAAATCTTTATAAAGTGTTTCTATAAGTATAGACGATTGACAATGCAAAAAGGTTGCATCTTAAATAGAAAATTTTTTGATTCTAAAAATTAAAACCAAAAAAAGTCAATAAAATCAATAGTTAACGAGAGAAAATTATTTTTGAAAAAATTATTTTTTTCTTTCAATCACATAATTCACCATCAAAATCAGCGCGTCTTTAAACTCAGAATCCGAATAATTATCTAAAAGCAAAAGGGCTTCTTGCTGGAATTCTACCATTTTTTTTTCTGCATAAAGCAATCCATTATTGTTTTTTACAAAAGCAATAACTTCTTTGACACGTTTTTTATCTTTATTATGGTTTTTAATGGAATTGACAAGCCAAGTTTTCTCTTTGGAAGTACACGTATTCAGGACGTGAATAAGAGGCAGCGTCATTTTTTGTTCTTTGATGTCAATTCCGGTTGGTTTCCCAATGGCATCTTCGGTATAATCAAATAAATCATCTTTTATCTGAAAAGCCATCCCGATAAGTTCTCCAAATTTACGCATGTTTTCTACCTGAACTTCATCTTCAATAACGGATCTTGCACCAAGAGCGCAACAGGCAGCAATAAGTGTCGCTGTCTTTTTTCGGATGATTTCATAGTAAATATCTTCTGTGATATCGAGTCTTCGGGCTTTTTCAATTTGAAGTAATTCGCCTTCACTCATTTCGCGTACAGCGACAGAAATAATTCGTAGCAAATCGAAATCTCCATTATCAATAGAAAGCAACAATCCTTTGGACAATAAATAATCACCCACAAGTACCGCAATTTTATTTTTCCAAAGCGCATTAAGCGAGAAAAAACCTCTTCTGCGATTACTGTCATCCACTACATCATCATGAACTAATGTCGCAGTATGAATCAGTTCGATAACACAAGCGCCACGATACGTTCGTTCGTTTACAATTCCTGCCGAAACCATTTTAGCAGTCAGAAAAACAAACATAGGACGCATTTGTTTTCCTTTTCTGTTGACGATGTAATACGTGATTCTATTTAACAAAGCCACTTTTGAGGTCATCGATTCATAGAACTTTTTTTCAAAAAGTTCCATTTCATTGAAAATGGGCTGTTTTATTTGTGAAGTAATATTCATTAGAATTCAAAGATACAATTTTAGCCTAGAATCTTACAAATGCTTGCATTCTTTTGAATATTTTTCGAAAAGAAAACTCTTAAGCTTCTTTATTTGCCAATTGTCCACAAGCTGCATCAATATCTTTTCCACGACTTCTTCGCACTTTTACCACAATTCCGCTAGCTTCAAGCGCTTTTATGTACGCATTAATTGATTCTTCAGAAGCCTGTTGAAATTCCCCATCATCGATAGGATTGTATTCGATAAGATTTACTTTGCAAGGAACGTATTTGCAAAACTTTACCAAAGCGTCTATGGAAGCTTTATTGTCATTGATATCTTTCCAAACGACATACTCGTAGGAGATTTTACTTTTAGTTTTTCGGTACCAATATTCTAATGATTCACGTAAATCCGCCAAAGGAAAATTAGTACTAAAAGGCATAATTCTGGAGCGAATTTCGTCGATTGCAGAGTGTAGCGAAACGGCTAATTTGAATTTTACTTCGTCATCAGCGAGTTTTTTTATCATTTTAGGAACTCCCGAAGTCGAAACCATAATACGTTTCGGCGACATCCCTAAACCTTCCGGAGAGGTAATCATTTCGATTGCTTTCAAAACATTGTTGTAATTCATAAGCGGTTCTCCCATTCCCATGAAAACAATATTCGACAACGGATGATTGTAATACAAACGGCTTTCTTTATCAATGGCAATTACCTGATCATAGATTTCGGCCGGTTCTAGATTTCGCATTCTTTTTAATCGCGCTGTAGCGCAAAAGTTGCAATCTAAACTACAACCTACTTGACTCGAAACACACGCAGTAGTTCTTGTATTTGTAGGTATCAAAACCGATTCTACCACCAAACCATCATGCAAACGAACGGCATTTTTCACAGTTCCGTCTTCACTGCGCTGCATCGTATCCACTTTGATGTGGTTAATAACAAAATGCGTCTCCAACATCGTGCGTGTTCCCTTAGAAACATTGGTCATATCCTCAAAACTATGTGCGCCTTTGCTCCACAACCATTCGTAAACTTGATTGCCACGAAAGGCTTTGTCTCCATTTGCTACGAAAAAATCTCGCAATTGTTCTTTTGATAAGGATCGTATGTCTTTTTTCTCGATTTCCATGGTGCAAATTTAATGACAATTTGTTGATTTGTTGATTTGATAATTTGATAACTTTGCTTCCAATTGAAAAAAATTCAAAAAATGCATTTCATTTCCCAAGATTTAGAAGATTATATCGAGCAACATTCTCAAAAAGAGCCTGCTTTACTGGCGGCGTTGAATAAAGAAACGTACCAAAAAATTCTGTTGCCACGAATGTTGAGCGGTCATTTTCAAGGTCGGGTTTTGAGTATGTTGTCTAAATTGATTCGGCCGGTGAATATTCTGGAAATTGGTACTTACACAGGTTATTCGGCGTTGTGTTTGTGCGAAGGCATGCAAGTAACCGGACAATTGCACACGATAGACATCAAAGAAGAATTGGTAGATTTTCAAAGAAAACATTTTGACAAATCGCCTTGGGGGAAACAAATTGTACAACATTTAGGCGAGGCAGTTGACATTATTCCAGCGCTTGACTTGAAATTTGATTTGGTTTTTATCGATGCTGATAAAGAAAATTACCTCAACTATTTTGAATTGATTCTTCCAAAAATGAATACAGGCGGAATTATCTTATCAGACAATGTATTATGGAGTGGGAAAGTTCTGGAACCGTTACACCCAAATGATTTGAGTACAAAAGTATTACTGGAATACAATCAGTTATTAGCAACTGATCCCAGAGTGGAAACGGTTTTGTTGCCTATTCGTGATGGATTGACAGTAAGCAGAGTTCTATAGTTTCGATATTTCTATTGAAAACAAATGCCCTAGCCCTGATAGAAGCGGCATCCTTTTTCTTGTTATTCTGACTTAAGGAAGAATAACAAAAAAAGATACAGCGTAGAGCAGGAAATAGCTCCAGCTTATTTCGTTTCTCGTAATAACTATTGTGGAAAATACTTTTGTTGTGCTATTTTGTATCCTTTGAACATCAAAAATCCAAAAGTAAAACCGAATAAATAACCTGTAAGAATATCTAACGGATAATGCAATCCCAAGTAGATTCTACTGTATGCAAAGATGAGCGGCCACAAGAACAGGAAGCCGAAAAATTTGATTTTATCTTTAAAATTAAAGAACAAAAATGTAGCAACTGCCATTGAATTTGCAGCGTGACCTGAGAAAAAACTAAATGAGTTTCTGACTTGAACGATGCGTATAAAGGAATTAATTTCAGGATTATTACAAGGTCGTAATCGTTGAAATCCGTTCTTGAATACGTTTGTTGCTTGATCTGTAAATGTGACTAAAGCCGCTACAAAAAGCAATAAATATAAGGTTTGCTTAGCGCCAAGTTTTTTATAAAGGACATACAAAAGGAGTAAAAAAAGAGGAATCCAGTTGCTTTGTTTCGTAATAAATAACCAAAGTCCATCATAGGTTTCCGACCCTAATCCATTCAAAAAAACAAACAATTTTGTATCTAAAGACAGTAATTTATCCAACATTATATCTGACGTTTTATAGGTCCTGCAACATCTTCTATAGCTTCTTTAGTTGTTTCGATTTGAGTGGTGGTTTCGCCCAGTAAATTGTCTTTGGCTTTATTAATTTCTGAGGTTATATTCCCGGTTATATCGCTAATTTGTGACGTATCTCCCAATAGATCATCCTTAGCTTTATTGATATGCGATGTAATATTTCCTCTTAAATCGGTTAATGTTTGTGTATCAAATCCATTAGCCTCAGCTCCTTTTTGAATTTCACTTTTTATGTCATTTGTAGCATGTTTTAATTGTGCCATTGCTTTACCCATGGTGCGGGCTATTTCCGGTACTTTATCTGATCCAAAAAGCATCAGTACTATAAACATGATAAAAATTAATTCGCCTCCTCCTATGCCAAACATATTTTTTATTTTTTATTGCTACAAATATACCTAATTTTGAATCTTTGACTTTTAATTTTTTCATAAAAAAAAGACTCTTTTCAGAGTCTTTTTTAATTTTATGTCTTTATTTAATCAAATTTAGACTTCACTTCTTCTTTAGGCCAAGCGTTATTGGTTACATCAATATCAGCTGTTTCTAATTTTGGATCTATCTGAATCTTTTTAATTGCTTTTTCAGTTGCATACACTTTCTTAGCGGTATCGTTGTTTTTTCTCCAAATTTGAGCTGGATATTTGAATGTTTCTTTCGTATCATCTTCGTAAGTCAATTCAACAATAATTGGCATTAACATTCCTCCTGGCTTGTTAAACTCTACTTCGTAGAAATACTTAGGAGATTTTAATTTTAACCTTTCATCCGCAGAGAAGTTTTGGTTTACATACTCAGATAGTAAATTTACATCTGCAATTGCCAATGCTTTTTTGTCTTTAGCTGATAATTCTTCACTTGTTCCAGGAACTAAATAAACGAAAGGTCCTTTTTCTTGACCAAAACGCCCTCTTCTTACTACAGCGTCTTTCAATTCTTTTGTTGCTGTCTCAGACACGAAATATTGTTTTACTTCTTTCACTCCGATATCTACAAAATCAGTAGAGTAAAACCATCCTCTGAAAAACCAATCTAAATCTACTGCTGATGCATCTTCCATGGTTCTAAAAAAGTCTTCTGGTGTAGGATGCTTGAATTTCCATCTGTTTGCATATACTTTGAAAGCATGGTCAAACAATTCTCTACCCATAATTGTTTCTCTAAGGATGTTTAAACCTGTTGCCGGCTTACCATAAGCATTAGCACCAAATTGAACTATCGTTTCAGAGTTTGACATAATTGGCTCCAAGAATTTTTGATCTCCACTCATGTAAGGAACAATTTTACTTGCCGGTCCACGACTTGAAGGGAAATTTGTACCCATTTCTTGTTCAGCCATGTATTGCATAAAAGTATTAAGACCTTCATCCATCCAAGACCATTGACGCTCATCAGAATTTACAATCATAGGAAAGAAATTGTGTCCTACTTCATGTATTACTACACCAATCATTCCGTTTTTAATACGTTCACTAGTCACTCCTTTTTCGTCAGGACGACCATAATTCCAACAAATCATTGGGTATTCCATCCCTTGATCTTCTGCTGAAACAGAAACTGCTTTTGGATAAGGATAGTCAAATGTATGAGATGAATAACTTTTTAAAGTATGGGCAACAGTTCTAGTTGAAGTTTCTCCCCAAAGTGGATTACTTTCTTTAGGATAAACTGAAATTGCCATAACTGTTTTGTTAGTCAATTGAACTGCCATTGCATCAAGAATAAACTTTCTTGACGTAGCAATACCAAAATCCCTTACGTTTTTAGCACTAAATTTCCATGTTTTTTTCTTTTCTGAAAAACCTTTTTCGCTTGCTTCAGCTTCCGCTTGAGTAACAATTACAACTGGTTTGTCAAATGATTTTTGAGCCAGTTCGTATCTTTTTACTTGCTCTGCAGTAAAGACTTCGCTTCTGTTCATCAATTCCCCTGTAGCTTCCATAACGTGATCTGCAGGAACAGTGATATTTACATCAAAGTTTCCAAAAGGCAACGTAAATTCTCCCGTTCCCCAAAATTGCATATTCTGCCATCCTTCAACATCATTATAAACCGCCATTCTAGGATAGAACTGTGCAATTACATATAATTTATTTCCTTCTTTTTCGAATAATTCATAGCCAGAACGACCACCGTCTTGTCTGTAATTATTAATATTATACCACCAATTGATAGAAAAAGTAAATTTCTCACCAGGTTTCATTGGCGTTGCTAAATTAATACGCATCATCGTTTGATTGATCGAATAGGACAAAGCATTTCCTTTTACATCTTTCACGAACTCAATGTTAAAACCACGCTCTTGCTCTTGTTTTAAGAACTTATTTGCGAAGTTTCCAGCTGGAAAAACCTGTTCCATTCTTTGGCTTTCCGCCAATGGAGTCTGCGAAGTTTTCGCAGCTTGATTTTGGTCTAACTGAACCCATAAATACTCTAAAGTATCTGGAGAATTGTTATAATAAGTAACCGTTTCAGAACCAGTTAATTTAGATTTTTTGTCATCAAGCTCTACATTTATCTTGTAGTCAGCCTGTTGCTGATAGTAAGCCGGACCCGGAGCTCCAGAAGCCGTACGAAACATGTTAGGTGTTGCTAACAGGTCATACATTTGACTAAACTTATTGGTATCGTATTTTCCTGTTTGTTTTGGCGCAACAGGTGCCGTTTTTTCTTGGGCAAATAAAATTGCGGGAAGAAGTAATAATAATGTAAATTTTTTCATAGGTGGAAATCTGGTTATCAGTGCGTGAAAATAATAATTTAAAACAAATTTCTCTAAATTTATTCATATTTTAACATTCCCTTGGATGTGGACTCTGTAAATAGTAGTGTATTTTTTACACCAGCCACATTAAAATGCATAATATTCTGTTGCTCTGAATTTCCTTCTATGATAACTGTGTTATAAATTTCGAGTGAATTAATTTTAGGGACTTCCTTAATACTTAAATAACAAATAAGTACATCTCCTTCCATTTCTTTACTTAAAAGATTCATGGACTTCGCTTGTCCATTTATTTTTATGGAGAATTTTTCGCTTAAATACTTTTTCAACAAAATCAAATCTTCATCCGTTTCTTTTTCGGAGCCCAAATTGATTTTTTTAGTATACTTTTTTCCAACGGCACTATTCAAATCATCAACAAAAATACGAGCGGTGATTTGAAGCATTTTCTTTTGGGGAGCGTAATTTACTTGGTATAATGCTACATAAAATTTATGCACAGTAAAAGAAGTAAACGTTAAAAATAATAGGCCAAAAAAAGTAATTAAGATTGTTTTTTTCATACGAAGATTCTATTTGTTTTTATCGGAATATGGTATCGCAATTCTTGAATCTTATTTGTATTTTGGAATCATGGCGATTTCATTTTTCAAAAGTAGTAATTCTTTTAAACTCTTCGTTCTTGGTGATTAAAAAATCAATTAGTAAAAATTCGTCTTCTTGTTTCAAAAGGCTTTTTGATTTTGGATCATTCTCGCAATAATCCAGAAAAAGTCCAATTTCCTCTTTTTTCAACTTCAATGTATTTGTAAAGAAATAATTGTCAATTCCTTTAGAAACCACATCCGAGAAATCCACATTAGAATTCAAATCGGCTTTTTTTGCCGAATCATTCTTGAATACTTTAGAAACCATTTTAAATATTCTAACAAAATCCATTCCGTTTTCTATACTTCCATCCGATGGCATGGTTCTATTCACTGGCGAAGATTTCACATCGTCAAAAAATTGCAGGTCTACAATTCCCTGAGAATTTCCGGTTATTGGTTTTATCTCCGCTTTACGCTTCACAATAACTTCCTTCAAAAGCGTAGTTTGTGCTTCTAAATTGACTATAAACAACGGTTTTGAAAAATCGTTGTCCTGAATCACAATTTTTTTTGACTTGAAAGATACGCTTGAAACTAACAAGGTGTCTTTGGCTTTCGCCAAAATATCAAAAAAGCCTTGGTCGCTTATAAAGGTTCTTGTTTTTGAATTCAAATTAAAAACATACCCGTTGTCTACCAAAGCAGATTCATTTACAAATTGACCGTGCAAAGACTTTCTGTTTCCATTTTGACCAAAAGAAAGTTGGCAAAAGAAAATCAAACAAAGGATTCTTATTTTAGTTTTCATCTTGGATTATTTTATAAGCATTATTTTTTTCAATCTAGCAATTGGCTTTAGCCATAATAAAAAATTCTCCATCACTATTTGTGACGGCTGTTTTTTCATTTACTAAATTTAAGATATTTATTCCACTTATGTAAGCCGAATCGACTCTAATTTTACCATGAAGCAGTTTGTCCAAAAGAAATTTGGCACATTAAAAATAAAACTACCGGTAGAATTTTATTTATTTTCACCTGTAATAATTTCATTGTAATTTTCGGCGAGCCTTACAATTAAAAACATGACCATTGTCTTATTTTTAGATCGCAATGCATTTGCAAAAGCAGTATCATCAATACAGTAATATTGAAAACCTCTAATATAATCTGTGGGAATTTTTAAGTTTTCGATATAATATTTATCTTCAAAAAGAACTTCGATTCTAGCTAATAATTGTTCTTTTTTCTCAATTACAATTTCCTTTTTCAGCATGGCTTTTCGTCCTGAAATGGTATTCAGCAATCCATCGATTCCATTACCGGAAGTTGCCGTGTATAATTTCCTTTCGGCTGGTGTATATTTTTTTTGCCCGTAAGGTATAATCCCTAAGCTCTCTGCTGTAATGGAAGATTCATTCACGATAACTTCTTTCAAAATAATACTTTTAGGAATCATCTTTACAGTAATAACTTCCTGCAGCATATCCTGCTTGTCAATTTTCATTCGGAGACCTTCTAAATTAACCGCAGTAAACACCAAAACATCACCTTCTTTTACAGCAATAGTAAAGAAACCGTTCACATCCGAAAAAGCAGTTTTATCCGTTGTTACATTCTCAATCTTAATGCGATCAACCGCAACAGAATCGGCGATGATTTTTCCTCGAAGCTCCTTTACGTTGTCAGTTTGAGCAAAAATGACTTGCACGAACAAAAAAACAATAAACTGTAGCGTAATTTTAATTTTCACCGGCGATTATTTCTTTATATTTAGTTGCTAACTCTCCAATTAAGAAAGTAGTCATCGTTACATTTTTAGATTTTAAAATAGTCACAAATCTTTCGTTGTCAACAATATAATACTCAAATCCCTTGACATATTCAGAAGGTATTTTTAATGTATTTACAAAATAATCAATCGTAAACATATTCTCTAATTGCCTCATATACGATTCTTTCTTTTCGACTTCAACTTCTTTTTTAAGCATTTTAGTCCTTCCTGAAAACCAATTCAATAATGGATCCGCTGAGATTGAACCACCCATCATCGAGCCTGCATTAGCAGTGGCATTAAGATTACTGGCAGTATATAACTTTCGTTCTGCCGGAGTATATATTTTTTGTCCCTTTGGAATTATCCCCATTGATACTGCATTGATACCGCTTCTTACAATAACTTCGCGCAATTGATTTACTATCGACATCATTTTCACAGAAAGCATTTCTTGTTCAAAATCCTTTTGGGTTAAGCTAATTCTAATCTCTTTGAACTGCCCTTCAGTAAATAGTAATGTGTCCCCTACTTTAGCCAATATCGAAAAATTTCCCTCTTTATCTGTGACTAAAGCTTGCTCGCTTTTTAAGTTTATCACATAAATTCCTTCTAAAACAGAAACGTCAGAAGTCACTTTCCCTTTCAATCTTATTCTAGAAGTTTCCTGTGCTACAACATTCGTTGTTACAAAAGCCAAATACAAGTACACAATTCTAATCATCCCTTTTTAAATCCGTTATTCACACCTCGTAAAAGTATCTTAATGCGTTCCAAATTAATTACTAATGGGTTGGTAAAAAAATGTTAATTAAAAATGTGAAATCAAAAAGACTGATTTAATACCTTTAGCACAAATTATTCACTAAAAAATGAAAAATATACTAATCGCAAGCACTTCTACTCTTGCAAACCAGAATTATCTGGACTATTTATTACCTGAATTGCAATTGCATTTTAAAGACTGTAATACTATTCTTTTCATTCCTTACGCAAGACCCGGAGGTATTTCTCATGAGGAATACACTGCAATGGTTAGCTTGGCTTTTGCCAAAATAAATAAAAAAGTAATCGGAATCCATGAGTTTGAAGATGCTACTCAAGCTTTGAAAAATGCCGAAGGAATTTTTACCGGAGGTGGAAGCACCTTTGTTTTGGTTTCCCAATTATACAAAAATAACAGTATGGAAATCCTCTCTGAAGTTGTAAAAAATGGAACTCCGTATTTAGGAACAAGTGCCGGAAGTAACATTTGTGGATTAACGATGCAAACGACAAATGACATGCCAATTGTTTATCCTCCAAGTTTTAAAACTCTGGGATTAATTCCTTTCAATTTGAACCCACATTATTTAGATCCCGACACCAATTCAAAACACATGGGAGAAACTCGCGAAACCAGAATAAAAGAGTTTCATGCTTATAATTCAGTACCCGTTTTAGGATTAAGAGAAGGAAGTTGGCTAGATGTAAAAGGAGACAAAATAACTTTGAAAGGCGATTTGACAGCACGCCTGTTTAGACAAAATCAAGCACCTGAAGAACTGGAAAGCGGAACTGATTTAAGTTTTTTAAAGTAATCCTAAAATAAATTACAAAAAAAAGCCGAAACAATTAAGTTTCGGCTTTGAAGAGCGAAAGACGAGGCTCGAACTCGCGACAACCAGCTTGGAAGGCTGGAGCTCTACCAACTGAGCTACTTTCGCATTAAAACAGTAAAATAAAAAACCTCAAATCTAAATTTGAGGCTTAGAGCGAAAGACGAGGCTCGAACTCGCGACAACCAGCTTGGAAGGCTGGAGCTCTACCAACTGAGCTACTTTCGCATTAACAACGGTGCAAATATAATTAATAAGTTTGCTTCAATGCAAGTTTTTTTCTTAAAAAATCACAAACTTACCCATGCGATCTTTTTTAATAAAGCATATAAAAATCATAAAGAATTTAATATGAAATTATTATACCTTTATTACGCTTAAAAAAACAATCTAAAATATCAAAAAAATTATCGTTTTTTGAAGCATTTTCAGTAAGACATCCCGTACTTCGGGTAGAAAACAGTTCCGAATTCAGGAAATAGCAGTCTTAAAACAGCATCAAAAAAGGGTTTTGAAGAAAAACTCATTCAAAATTCTGAGAAATTCGCACGAAAAGAAGCATTGGATTCCATAAAAAAATAGAATATCAAGTCAAAATGTTACCTTTTAAAGTAAAAGGAGTTGAAGAACACATTATCATGTTTAAAAAAACGAATAATGAAAACGTTGGTTCTAATATTATTAATGTGTGTAACTATTAGTTGCAAAAAGGAAGCACTAAAAAGTGAGGTAATCTTGAAAAATGACATTTCAAATCCTCCTGTTTTACCTGAAAATACATCCGTTAGAATTGACTCCATCCTACTAACTTCTTTTAACAACAAAACACTTTTCAATTTTTATAAAGCGACTAACTACAGAACAATTTGGCAATCTGAGGATAGTAGAAAAATAATTTTAACAGAACTCCTTAAATCTGAAGAGGAGGGATTAAATCCGGAGGACTACAAAGTAAAAACATTAAGTGATTTTGAAA
Source organism: Flavobacterium sp. 120 (assembly GCF_003633605.1). Lineage (NCBI taxonomy): Bacteria > Pseudomonadati > Bacteroidota > Flavobacteriia > Flavobacteriales > Flavobacteriaceae > Flavobacterium > Flavobacterium sp. 120. The sequence goes on from NZ_RBKZ01000001.1 coordinate 2,874,905, forward strand.
AAAAATCAGCAACACTAAACGATTTTGATTTAGCCAAATACGACATTTTACTGACCGAAAGTTTTCAAAAATACATTTCACATTTGACAAACGGAACATTAAACCCAAGAAAACTATATAAAAACTGGGATTTAAAAGAAAACTATATTGACCTAAACGAGACTTTGACTAATTTACTGGACAGCGATTCCTTAGCAGACAAAATAGAACAATTGAAACCCAATCATATTGTTTACAAAAGATTAAAAAAAGCATTAAACCTGATTAATACCTTTCCTAAAGATGATTTCAAAGCGTTAAAAATCGCAGAAATAATTGCTCCAAACGATACCAATCCTTCCATAATTGATATTAAAAAAAGATTGATTTACTGGAAAGAATTGCAACCGCAAGACAGCTTAACGACTATCTATGACCCAGAAACCATACTTGCAATAAAGAAATTTCAAAGTCGTCATGGCTTAGCTATCGATGGAATAATTGGACCTGCAACAATTTCCTCACTCAATTTTTCCAAAAAACAACGAATGCAACAAATTATAGTAAATCTTGAGCGCTGGAAATGGTATCCTAAAGAAATGGGAAAAGAATATATAATCATTAATATTCCCGACTACAGATTGACGCTAATAAAAGAGAAAGACACGTTGAGAACGCACAGAGTAATAGTGGGAAGAGCGAAAAGAAAAACACCTATCTTATCGTCTAAATTAACTCAGGTTGTCTTTAACCCAACTTGGACTGTTCCTCCCACCATTTTGCGGGAAGATGTTATTCCTGCCATTTTAAAAAACCGCAGTTATTTATCGGAATCAAATATTAAGATCTATGATCGCAATGGAAGAATCGTTAGTCCTTACGAATGGCAATTATCGCAAGCCAAAAGTTATCGTTATGTGCAAAGTCCAGGAACTTTTAATTCGCTGGGAATGGTTAAAATTATTTTTCCAAACCGCTTCTCTGTTTATTTACACGATACCAATCACAGGGATTATTTCGACAAAATAGATCGTTCGTTGAGTTCGGGTTGTGTTAGAGTTGACAATCCATTAGAATTAACAGAATATTTATTGAACGATGCCGTAAATTGGAATCTGGAAAAAATTACAACAATCTTGCAAAATGAAAAAACAAAATTTGTAAAAATCAAAAAAGAAGTTTCCTTTCACCTACTATATTGGACCGCTTGGAGCGAAAACAACAAACTGATTTTTAGAGATGATATTTACAATCTAGATAATGATTTATACACTAAATTAAGAAATTGATTCTGTTCCAAATTTAGAAGCCCTTGACGGATGGTAAATAAAAAAACATGATTTGTTTTTTATGGCACTGATGATATCTTTAGACAATTCTACCGGCACAGCAGGACAACCTTGACTTCTGCCTAATCTGTGATTATTTTTGATAAATGAATTAGAAACATAGTCAGCTGCATGCATCACTACTCCTCTTGCTCTTGCATTGTCATTAACTCCTTTTTCCAGACCATCTAATTTAAGTGACATCCCATGTTTACCATTATAAATCTCACCCGTTGCATAAAAACCTAAACTGCTTTTATACGACTCAGCTGAATTTGAAAAATTAGAAGCAAATTCATTTCCTGTATTTCTACCATGTGCCACAAGAGAATGAAACAATATATCTCCGGTAACTAGATCAATAACCCAAAGTCTTTTGGTATTTGAGGACAAGCTAAAATCAATTAAGGTTAGAATATCTTTCTTAATTAATCCTTTTTCTTTCAACGAATAATACCCTTTTAAAGCTTCAGCAAAACTTTCTAATTTAGGCAAAGCAAATTTATCAGAATGCAAATTATTGTAAGCCAATTCAATTTTAGCCTCTACACTAGATTCTACCGTTTTGGCATAAACCACTGGTTTAACATCACTTGACTCTGAAAGGTTTGTTTTGCTTGTAGAGAAAGAAAACAGCATAAACAAAATAGTAGGAAATAGATTATAAATCATTGATTATCTTTAAGTTATAAATAAATTCGGGATTGCAAACGTACGTTAAAAAATCAAAATCGAAACATTTTTAACAAAATTTTAGTCCATTTATAACGTATTACTTGGTGAAATATTGAGTGAAAAATCATAAAAAACACAATTTCTATGTTAATTTTGTTATTTTTGTTTAGAATCAATCCCAATTTATGTCAAAGTTACATTCGATAGCTATATTTTATTTAATATTCTTTAGTTATACTGCTTACAGCCAAAAAAAAACGCTTCAAGCAAAATCCATCACTGAAAATATAACAATTGATGGAAAAATAAATGAAGAAATTTGGGAAACTGCCTCAGTTGCTACCAATTTTGTAATGTTTGAGCCTGACAACGGAAAACCAATAAGCAACGATAAAAGGACAGAAGTAAAAGTACTCTACGATAACAATGCCATCTACATATCGGCATTACTTTATGATAATGAACCTGAAAAAATTCAACGTGAAATAACAAAACGAGATGTTTTTGGGGTTTCAGATCACTTTTCAGTTTACATCAACGGATTCAATGATGGCCAACAAGATTTTAGGTTTTTTGTAAGCGCTGCAGGAGTCCAAATGGATTGTTTAGCAATTGAAGATTCTGAAGATTTTACTTGGGATGCCATTTGGGACAGTGAAGTAACAGTAACGGAATTTGGTTGGGTTGTTGAAATGAAAATTCCTTATGCTGCCTTACGATTTTCAAAAGCTGATAAACAAACTTGGGGCTTGAACTTCATGCGTGAAATCAAACGCGATGTACAAAAATATACTTGGAACAGGATTGACACTAAAATTGGCGCAGTTATTCCACAAGCAGGAATTCTTCAAGGAATTGAAAGTATACAAACTCCTACCCGACTTTTCTTGATTCCATATTCATCCGCATACTATCAACAAAGTGATATTGGTTCTGACACCACTTTAAAAGCTGGGTTGGATATAAAATACGGCATAAATGACTCCTTTACATTAGATGCTATTTTAGTACCTGATTTTGGACAGACAAAATTTGACAATGCCATTTTAAATTTAGAGCCTTTCGAACAACAGTTGGAAGAAAACAGACCGTTTTTTACCGAAGGAACTGATTTGTTCAGCAAAGGAAATCTATTCTATTCCCGAAGAATTGGTGGGGCTCCAAGCACTGAACCCGCTACGGCAGCAAATGAAGAAATAACCAATTATCCAAGCACGGTAGATTTGTTGAATGCCGTAAAAATATCCGGCCGTACTGAAAAAGGATTCGGAATTGGATTCTTGAATGCCGTTACTGAGAGAACTAAAGCTACTATTTTAAATAATGACACAGGCGAAGTTAGAAAAGAAGTTATCGAACCATTAACTAATTACAATATGTTGGTTTTAGATCAACGTTTTAACCAAAACTCATCTGTTTCTTTTGTAAATGCGAACACCACTAGAAATGGAGGTTTTAGAGATGCGAATGCTTCGGCATTATTGTTTGATTTGAATACAAAAGAAAATACGTATAATTTATATGGAGATTTCAAATACAGTTCCATCAATACAGTTGAAGATTACGATGGATTTAAGACCGAAATAGGATTTGCAAAAACAAGCGGGAAATATCGTTATGGATTTTCCGGAAAATATGTATCCGAAAACTATGATGTAAATGATTTAGGGATTAATTTTTATTCCAATTATCATAATGCTTATGCAAATGGAAGCTACAGAATTGTAAATCCGACTAAAGTTTTTAATACTTTCAAAATAAATCAATATATAAATTTTGAAGTTGACAACACCTCAAAAAAACTACAAACCGGTGCATTTGGAACAGAAATAAAAGCAACAACATTACAAAACGATTACTTAGAATTTGTAGTTGAATTTTCACCATTTAAAACTTTTGATTTTTATGAACCTCGTGAATATGGCAAATATGTGTTCCTTCCTGAAAAAGTTTTTACTGCAATAAATTTTGCTACTAACGACAATAACCCTTTTACATTAGTTGTGCAACCTTCATTGTCCAAATTCAATGAGAATGACCGAAATGTTTATGGTTTTTATATAAGTCCAAAATACCGATTTAACGATAGGCTTTCTATTGCATACGTATTGGATTATTTTAACGAAACTAATGATCGTGGTTGGGTTGATACTGACAATACAGGGATAATTTTTGCTGAACGTAATAGGGAAACAGCTCAAAATGATTTTACTGGAAAATATGCCTTGAATAATAGAATGACAATAAACCTGACTGCACGTTATTACTGGTCCTATTCTAAAAATCATCAATTTTTCACCTTACAAAACAACGGTTATTTAACTCCGAACAATACTTACGCACAAAACAAAGACAGGAATTTTAATTCTTGGAACTTCGATTTGTCTTATTCATGGTGGTTTGCTCCTGGAAGCGAAATATCCATTTTGTACCGTAACTATGGATTAGAAAGAGCGAGTATAGTAGAGAAAGATTTATCTAAAAATCTAAAAAGTATTTTTAATAGCGACTTAACCAATGTGCTTTCCATAAGCATTCGCTATTTCATTGATTACAATGCCGTGAAAAATAAATTTTAATTTTTCGATCAAACTGTAACATTCAATTGAAAAGGGAGTCTATTAATTCAAACTATTCAGTGGATTGGTGATTGTTGCCTTTGAAACTTTTTTGGTTTTTCTAAATTTTGCATCAATCACCAATCAATCAATCGTTTCATGAAAAACCAGTTATTACTTTGTTTTCTATTCCTATCTGCTTTTGGCTATAGCCAAAAAAAAGTCTTACAAACTAAATTCATTTCGGAAAAAATTGAAATCGATGGAAAATTAGACGAGAATACATGGCAGACAGCTGCAATAGCCAATGATTTCATCATGTTTGACCCAGACAATGGCAAAGCGATTCCAGAAAATAAGAGAACTGAAGTAAAAGTTTTATACGACAATGACGCCATATATATTGGAGCCATTATGTATGATGAAAATCCGGGAAAAATTTTAAGAGAAATTACCCAGCGGGATAATTTTGGTACTTCTGACCTTTTTGGTGTTTTTATAAATGGGTTTAATGATGGACAACAAGATTTTCAATTTTTTGTAAATGCCGCAGATGGACAAGCCGATTGCATTACCACCGATACCAATGGTGAGGATTATTCCTGGGACGCCGTTTGGAAAAGCAAAGCCGTGATTACGGATAAAGGCTGGGTTGTAGAAATGAGAATTCCATACGCCGCATTGCGTTTTTCTGGCGAGAATAAACAAACCTGGGGACTTAATTTTTTCAGGGAAATTAGACGGGATCGTCATAAATATACTTGGAATTTCATTGATTCAAAATTGGGAACTTTCACCCAACAAACAGGGGTTTTAGAAGGAATTGAAAATATAAAACCTCCCACCCGACTCTTCCTTTTGCCGTATTCTTCCTTTTATGTAAATGCAAATGCGCAACAAAAAACGTACGGAACTCTCAAAGGCGGATTAGATTTGAAATACGGAATAAACGATGCTTTTACGCTGGATATGATTCTTATTCCTGATTTTGGACAAACAAAATACGATGATCAAATTCTGAATTTAGGACCATTTGAACAACAATTTAACGAGAACAGACCTTTTTTTACAGAGGGAACCGATTTGTTTAGTAAAGGAAATTTGGTTTATTCGAGACGAATTGGGGGAAACCCAATCAATTATCCGACCGCTGAAGCCAATGAAGAAATTATTGACAACCCGGCAAGTGTAAATCTTATCAATGCATTAAAGGTTTCTGGAAGAACCAAAAATGGATTGGGAATAGGAATATTGAATGCCGTTACCGAAAAAACTTCAGCATCTATTCGAAATAATGACACACAAGAAGTAAGAAAAGAAGTAGTCGAACCTCTTGCAAACTACAATGTTTTGGTACTAGATCAACGCTTTCGCAAAAATTCCTCAGTTGCGTTTGTAAACACTAATGTGACTCGAAACGGAAGTTTTAGAGATGGAAACGTTACTGCTTTAGTTTGGGATTTGAATACTAAGAAAAACACCTACAACCTTTCGGGAGATTTCAAATACAGTTATATCAATGATGTTGAAGATAAAAAAGGAATTAATTCACAATTAAATTTCTCTGAAACCAGCGGAAAATACCGTTATGGTTTTGGTGGTAACATTGTTACCAAAGATTTCGATAATAATGATTTGGGAATCAATTTTGAAACTAATTATTACAGTTTATATGGTAATACGAGCTATAGAATCCTTAATCCAACTAAGGTGTTTAACAGCTTTAATGCCTACCTTAATCTTTACTCACAATTTCAAAAAGAAACGGGTAAAATTCAATCCAGTAATATCAATCTGGAGATAAATTCTAAAAACAAAAAAAATCACTTTTTTGGAATTGGGATTGATGCCAATGCGGTAGAAACATATGATTATTATGAACCAAGAACAGCCGACAGATACGTAATAAAACCAACAAAAATTGGAGGTTATCTGTATGTTTCCACTAATTATAATAATAGTTTTGCCATTGATGTAAATCCTTCTTATGCTTTTTTTGATGAAGCAGGAAGAAATTCCTATGGTTTTTCTATAGGTCCAAGATATCGTTTTAATGATAAATTATCTCTGAATTACAACTTCAATTTTTTCAGACAAAACAACAATAAAGGATACATTGACAGCATTAATGACGACATGAATTCGGCTACGCCAAACACGGTAGTTTTTGCCAATAGAAATGTAATTACCTATTCCAATACGCTTTCTGGGAAATATTCTCTGAACAGCCAAATGACGTTTAATATTTCGTTGCGCCAATATTGGTCGTATGCCGAAAATAAAAATACTTTATCATTAGAACAAAACGGAAGACTCACTGATTTTGCAGGATATACAACTAATAAAAACTCGAGTTTCTATTCTTGGAATGCTGATTTGTCTTATTCTTGGTGGTTTGCTCCCGGAAGTCAAGTTTCTGTTTTATATCGTAATAATGCTGGTGCCTTTGAAAGAGACATCAATAAAGAGTTTAAAGACAATGTCACTAATCTATTGAATAACGATGCATTGAGCCATGTTTTCTCAATAAGTGTGCGTTATTTTATAGATTACAATCAAGTTAAGAATAAATTCTAAATGCATTAATTTAAAAAAAGACAACTTTCCACAACAAAATAATCATTATTTGTTATTGTTAGCCTCCGAATGTATAATAGTGATTTCCATTCATTCGAACATTTTTAGAAATGCTTTATCTTTGCTTAAAATAAATTTGCAATGAACAAAAAAGTAATTCTTATGATTTTGGACGGTTGGGGAAAATCTCCTGACCCTAAAGTATCAGCAATTGATAATGCCAATGTGCCATTTATTAACAGTTTATATAGAAATTATCCAAGCGCCCAGCTTCGAACTGATGGATTAAATGTTGGACTTCCTGAGGGGCAAATGGGAAACAGCGAAGTAGGACACATGAATCTTGGTGCCGGTAGAATTGTCTATCAGGATTTAGCCAAAATTAACCTTGCCGTTGCACATGACACTTTAGCAAAGGAGCAAGTTTTAGTTGACGCATTTACTTATGCCAGAATAAACAATAAAAAAGTACACTTTTTAGGTCTGGTTTCAGATGGAGGTGTTCACTCTCATACTTCTCATCTACGCGGCTTGATTGACGCTACACAACAACACGGATTACAAAAAGTTTTCGTTCACGCTTTTACTGACGGTCGTGATGTGGACCCAAAATCCGGTAAACATTACATTCAGGATTTACAGGATTATATCGCTAATACTACCGTGAAACTGGCTTCGGTTGTGGGACGTTATTATGCAATGGACCGTGACAAACGTTGGGAAAGAGTAAAACTTGCCTACGATTTATTGGTAAACGGAATTGGAACTCATTCAACAAATGCAGTTACTTCCATCGAAGAAAGTTATGAGGTTAATGTAACCGATGAATTTATTCATCCAACGGTTATAGTTGATGAATATGACAAACCATTGGCCACAATTGAAGAAGACGATGTGGTTATCTTTTTCAATTTCAGAACAGACAGAGGAAGAGAATTAACCGAAGCACTCTCACAACAAGATTTTCATGAGGAGAACATGCATAAGTTAAACTTGTATTATGTAACCCTTACTAATTATGACGAAACCTACCAAAATGTAAAAGTCGTTTATAATAAAGATAATATTACGGAAACTCTTGGTGAGGTTCTAGAAAAAGCGCATAAAAAACAAATTCGTATCGCAGAAACGGAGAAATATCCTCACGTGACTTTCTTCTTTTCCGGTGGAAGAGAACAACCGTTTATTGGCGAAAGCCGCATTTTGAAAAATTCTCCAAAGGTCGCCACTTATGATTTACAACCAGAAATGAGTGCCTTTGAATTGACAGATGCCTTAGTTCCGGAATTGGAGAAAGAAGAAGTAGATTTTGTTTGTCTTAATTTTGCCAATGGTGATATGGTAGGTCATACCGGGATTATGAGTGCAGCGATAGAAGCCTGTGAAGCAGTTGATAAATGCGTTGAAAGAGTAATCACAACTGCATTAGCACACAATTATACGACTATCGTAATTGCTGATCACGGGAATTGTGAAACGATGATTAATCCTGACGGAAGCCCAAATACAGCACATACAACAAATCCAGTTCCAATTATTTTAGTGGACAAAGACTTAAGAGCGATTCATGATGGAGTTCTTGGCGATATTGCTCCAACCATCTTGGAATTAATGGGAGTAGAAAAACCTGAGGTAATGACTTGTCATTCTTTACTTTAAACAAAACCAACAACCAATATTTTAATTAAAAGCTACTCCATACGAGTAGCTTTTTTTATAAATAAAAGTTAAAATCTCATTATTGATAGTAATACTATTATATTTGCATAAAATATTATCAATTATGAATACAATACTATCCAATTTAAAAATACAAGTCAACGAGAAAATCTATGTGAAGGATCCGGAAACGTCTCCTTTAGGTAAAAAAATTGTAGAACAAAGTATCCTTTTGATAGACGAAATTGGATTCGATAATTTTACATTCAAAAAGTTGGGAGAAAAAATTGGTTCTAACGAAAGTTCCATTTATCGCTACTTTGAAAACAAACATAAACTATTAGTTTATTTATCCTCTTGGTACTGGAGTTGGATGGAATATAAACTGGTTTTTGCCACGACAAATATTGCGGATCCAACCGAAAAACTCAGTAAAGCAATCACTATCGTGACTGAAAAAGTTACTGATGACAAAAACACAGAGCACATCAATGAAGCTATTTTGAATAAAATCATCATTGCTGAATTCACAAAAACAGTGCAAACAAAAGAAGTAGATCAAGAAAACAAGGAAGGTTTTTTTCTGATTTACAAAAGAGTAATTAATCGAATTGTAGGCATAGTAAAAGAAGTCAATCCAGAATATCCTTTTGCAAAATCACTAGTTTCTACTATAGTTGAAGGAAATTTGCATCAGCATTTTCTAATGGAACATCTAAAAACGATTACCGATTGTAATGAATCCGTGAGTACCACTGAATTTTACTTGAATCTTGCCAAAAATGTCCTTCGATAAACTAAAAAAACTACCATGACTCCATTAAGACGTTTTTACAACTTACTTCAATTAGACAAAAAAGATGTCTATCAAATATTTTTCTATGCCATTTTTGCCGGATTAATCAGCTTGTCACTTCCATTAGGAATTCAAGCAATCACGAACTTTATACAATCTGGAAGAGTTAGCGCTTCTTGGATAGTTTTAATTATTTTAGTGGTTTTTGGGGTTGCATTAGTTGGAATTTTATCTTTAATGCAACTCCGCATCACCGAAAATTTACAGCAAAAAATATTTGTTCGTTCCTCCTTTGAATTTGCGGCTCGTTTGCCAAAGATAAAAACGGATCAATTATACAATTCATATCCACCAGAATTAGCCAATCGTTTTTTTGATACGATGACCATCCAAAAAGGAACTTCTAAGCTATTAATCGATTTTTCGGCGGCTCTCTTACAAATTGCTTTCGGCTTGATTTTATTGTCTTTGTACCATCCGTATTTTATTGTATTTGGAGTTTTACTGTTTTTTCTTTTGTACTTTATATTCAAATTTTCCTATAAATCCGGACTGGAAACCAGCTTAAAAGAGTCTAAATTCAAATATAAAGTGGCTGGCTGGCTGCAAGAAATGGCTCGAAATAATTTCAGTTTCAAAAATGACCTCAACTATAATTATGGTTTACAAAAAAACAATAATTTGGTTAGTGATTATTTGAATTATCGCGAAAAACATTTTAAAATCATGCAAAGACAGTTCACCCAACTGATCATTTTTAAAATCTTAATCACCGCAAGTTTATTGTCGATTGGAGGATTTTTAGTATTATCCCAACAAATGAATATTGGGCAATTTGTAGCTGCAGAAATAATCATTTTATTAGTCATCAATTCGGTTGAAAAAATAATACTCGGACTCGAAACATTCTACGATGTACTGACTTCAGTTGAAAAAATTGGTCAAGTAACCGACTTGGAATTAGAAGAAGAAACCACCTTCAAAAGTGATACTTGTTATGCCAATATTTCATTAGAAACAGAAAATCTTAGTTTTAAATTCCCAGATTCAGACAAAGAAATACTGAGCAACATTTCATTGAAAATTGAGCAAGGGGACAAAATTGCAATAGCAGGAGACAATGGTTCGGGAAAAACAACACTGATCCGAATATTATCTGGTTTATTGCAACCTACAACTGGTTCTTTTTTCATCAATGATGATACCTTCCGAAAAATCAATCTGAAACAATACCGCTCCCAAATAGGCAGTATTATCCAAGGCGAAACACCATTTGAAGGAACGCTGTTAGCTAACATCACCTTCAATGACAACTCGGTAAGTACTGAAGATTTAAGATGGGCCATTGAAGGCGTCCAACTTTCGTCATTCATCAAATCATTGCCAAAAGGTCTGGAGACACGCATTTTTCCGGAAGGAAAACAATTATCGTCTTCTAATGCACAAAAAGTGCTACTGGCCAGAAGCATCATCCATAAGCCAAAAGTGCTTTTTTATGAAGATCCAACAGACATGATGGATGAAGAAATAGCTAATGAAGTTATTGACTTCATCACTTCCGAAAAAAACAAATGGACGATTATCGTTTCTTCAAAAAATCCGTATTGGAGAACCAAATGTAATAGACGAATCATTATGCAAAATGGGGTGATTCAACTTGATTTAAAAAATAATTAGTCATGCTAAATATATCTGATAACAAAACAAAACTGCAACCGTTAGACCGTTACGAGACCATTAAAAACTTGGCTAACAGACCGCATTACAGAATTTTAAATAAAATTATAGCGGGTGTTTCAATAGTAGCTTTAGTGGCTCTTTTTCTCCCTTGGACACAAAACATTTCAGGAACTGGAAGTGTGACAACATTAAAACCGGACCAAAGACCACAATCTATTCAGAGTGTGATTTCTGGCCGACTTGAAAAATGGTATGTTCAAGAAGGTGATTTTGTCAATAAAGGCGATACAATCCTGTTTATCTCTGAAATAAAAGAGGATTATATGGATCCTAATTTAGTGGAAAACACTAGAAACCAAATGAATGCCAAGAAACAATCTTTACAATCGTATGGTTCTAAAGTAAGTACACTTTCCGGCCAAATTCAGAACATTAAAAGGGAAAAGGTCTTAAAACTGGAACAAGCACAAAATAAAATCAAACAATCTCTTTTGAAAATAAAGAGTGACAGTATGGATCTTGTTGCTGTAAAAACTCAGCTGAGAATAGCCAATACACAATATGATCGTTCCGTTCAGCTGAATAAAGAAGGACTAAAACCACTTACTGATATTGAAGAAAAAAGACTAAAATTACAAGAAGTCGAAGCTAAAATTATCACGCAGGAAAACAAATACTTAACAAGCAAAAACGAATTTATCAACGCCAAAGTTGAAATAAACAGAATTAGCGCGGAATATGCAGAGAAAGTTTCGAAAGCCAATAGTGATAAATTTACAGCGCTCAGCAGCCAGTACGACACCGATGCTCAGGTTAACAAACTCGAAAATCAATATGCAAATTACAGCATTCGTAATGGCATGTACTACATCAAAGCATCGCAAAGTGGTTATATCAATAGGGCGTTGCAGTCCGGTATTGGGGAAACAATAAAAGAAGGAACTCCAATAGCAACCATAATGCCGTCCGAATATGATATAGCGGTGGAAACTTTTGTAAACCCAATTGACTTGCCTCTATTAACCAAAGGAGAAAAAGTTCGGGTTTGGTTTGATGGATGGCCAACAATTGTATTTTCAGGATGGCCTGATATGTCTTATGGAACTTTTGGTGGAGAAATTGTTGCTATTGAAAATTTCATCAGTGAAAATGGCAAATACCGCGTATTAATCGCTCCCGATAAAAAAGAAGCCAAATGGCCGAAACAATTAAGTATAGGAGCCGGAGCGCAAACTATTGCTTTGTTAGATAACGTTCCAGTTTGGTTTGAAATTTGGAGAACATTGAACGGATTTCCGCCAAATTATTACAAACCAACGACCAAAACCACAAAAGAAAAGAAATAATGAAACATGTATTTTTAGCGCTTTTATTCTTTGGTTTTTCTGTAACTGCTCAAGAAATCGCATCAAAAGAACTTACCTACACCGAGTTTCTGGGGTACGTAAAAAAATACCATCCGCTGGTGAAGAATGCCAACTTGGAAATCAATAAAGCACAAGCTAATTTGATGATGGCTCGTGGTGGATTTGATCCAAAAATTGAAGTCGATTTCAGCAAAAAACAATTCAAAGACAAGGAATATTATTCCATTTTGAACAGCAGTTTCAAAATCCCAACTTGGTATGGAATCGAGATTAAAGCCGGCTTTGACAATAGTGAAGGTGTTTATTTGAATCCCCAAAACACACTCCCAAATCAAGGATTAACCTCGTTGGGCGTAACGGTTCCGCTTGCACAAGGTTTGTTTATTAATCAAAGAATGGCTGATGTTCGAAAAGCAAAAATGCAAATACAATTGAGCCAAGCAGAAAGAAAACTGCAGGCTATTACAGTTTTATATGATGCTTCTTTGGCTTATTTTAATTGGAAGAAAAACTTCAATGAAGTGCAATTGTATGAAGAATACAACAAGAATGCACAAATTAGGTTCAAGGGAATTCAGTCGTTAATCCAGCAAGGTGACAAACCTGCAATTGACAGCGTTGAAGCGGGAATTATTGTAAAAAACAGAATCCTGAATCTGGAAGACTCCAAGCTTAAATTGGCTAAAGCCAAATTAGAACTTTCTAATTTTCTTTGGTTGGAAAACAATATCCCATTGGAAATATCCGATGAATTGATTCCCGAAACGCAATTGGAATTTACGATTCAGGAAAGTTTAAAAACGAATGATTTATTGAATACAAATTTCTCCATTACCAATCACCCAAAAATCAATGCATTGCAAAGCAAGATTGACATGCTAAATGTGGAAAAAAAATTAAAGGCCAATATGCTTTTGCCAAAAATTGATGTGGGTTATTCTTATATATCAGAACCCAGTTACATTGATAATTATCAGTTTGAGGATTATAAAATTGGATTGGATTTTTATTTCCCTTTGTTTCTTCGAAAAGAACGCGGAAGTTTGAAACTGGCGAAGTATAAAGTACAGGAAACTGAATTTACATTGGATTTAGAAAAAGTACAACTGACCAATAAAATAAATGCACAAAGGATGGAAATTGAATCCTTGCTAAGACAAAAGGAACTAATCAAAGGTTTGGTTCAGGATAATCTCACGATGTTAAATTCAGAGGAAAGATTATTTTCTTTTGGAGAAAGTTCCTTATTTTTAATTAACACCAGAGAGAATAATTTAGTTAGTGCACAGCTTTCAAAGATAGCTTTGGAGAACCGTTTTTACATTTCAAACTCAGAGCTTTTTAAAATAATGGCTAATCCGGATTAAATAATTTATAAAATTGTACTTTTGCAAACTGAAAATTCGAAATTATGATTATAGTAAAATCACGTGAAGAAATAGAATTAATGCGCGAAAGTGCCTTAATCGTATCAAAAACATTAGGAATGATTGCTTCTGAAATAAAAGAAGGAGTTACGACTTTATACCTGGATAAATTAGCCGAAACATTCATTCGTGACCATGGAGCTGAACCAAGTTTTCTTGGATTATATGGTTTCCCGAATTCACTTTGCATGAGTCCAAACGCACAAGTAGTTCATGGAATCCCAAACAATACACCTTTAAAAAGTGGAGATGTAATCTCCGTAGATTGTGGCGCATATAAAAATGGATACCATGGCGATCATGCCTATTCTTTTGAAATAGGTGAAGTCGCTCCTGAAACAAAAAAATTATTGCAGGTAACCAAAGAATCTTTATATGTTGGAATCCGCGAATTCAAATTAGGAAATCGTGTAGAAGACGTAGGAAATGCAATTCAAAAATATACAGAAGCGCATGGTTATGGCGTTGTTCGTGAATTAGTAGGTCATGGCGTAGGACAAAAAATGCATGAAGATCCTGAAATGCCTAATTATGGTAAAAAAGGAAGAGGAAAACTTTTTGTAGAAGGAATGGTTGTCGCTATTGAACCGATGATTAATATGGGAACCCGAAACATCAAACAATTAAAAGACGGCTGGACAATCCTTACTGCCGATGGAAAACCAAGTGCGCATTTTGAGCATGATGTTGCTATTATTGATGGAAAACCAGAGATTTTATCGACTTTTGGATACATCTACAAAGCGTTAGGAATTGTGAGTAATGAAGAAGATGAGTTTAGACAAACACCTTTAGTGCTGTAATGAAAAAACTATTTAAACTTGTACTCAATACTATTCCGCGTCCTATACTTATTCGTTTAAGTTATGTAGCGCGTCCTATTATCGCTTTTTCATTAAGAGGAACTAATTTCACCGACCCAATCGATGGAAAAAGCTTCAAATCGATGTTGCCTTATGGGTACGAAACACAAAGAAATAATGTGCTTTCGCCAAGTACACTTTCCCTGGAAAGACATCGTTTATTGTGGTTGTATTTAAATAACGAAACTGACTTTTTTACTTCGGCAGCAAAAAAGAAAGTATTGCATTTTGCGCCAGAGCAAGCTTTTTATAAATTGTTTAGAAACCAGAAAAATCTGGACTATACTACAACCGATTTGTTTTCACCGTTAGCGGATGTAAAAGCTGATATTTGTAATTTACCTTTTGAAGACAATCAATATGATGTTATTCTGTGCAATCATGTTTTAGAACACATTCCAGATGACACGAAAGCCATGCAGGAATTGTATCGGGTTTTGAAACCAGGCGGAATGGCTATTTTACAAATTCCGCAGGATTTATCCAGAGCAACAACTTTTGCCGATGATTCCATTACAGATCAAAAAGAACGCGCTAAAATCTTTGGTCAATACGATCACGTTCGTATTTATGGCCGTGATTATTTTGACAAATTACGAAGCATTGGGTTTAAAGTAATTGAAGAAGATTACACAAATAAAATTGCCCCTGAATTAGTAGAGAAATATTGTTTAGCCAAAGGGGAAATTATTCCGGTTTGTTTTAAATAATTTACACTATAAAAAAACCTGCTAAAGTTAATTTTAGCAGGTTTTTAGTTTATAAATCGAGTTGGTTTATTTTTTTTCAGGCATCAACATTCCAATTACTTTATCTTTTGTAAGATATTTTTTTGCAATATCTTGAATATCCTTAGCCGTTACTGCGTTTACAGTTTCTTCAAATTTCAAGACTTCTTCAGCGCTACTTCCATTGGTGTATGATCTAGTGAAATTAGACAACCAATATCTGTTTTCTTTACTATCTTTTCTGAAATCAGCTAATTCACCTTCTTTAAATTTAGCCACATCTTTTTCATCTGGTCCTTTATCGATAATATTTTGAAGTTCTTTTAAAGCAGAAGCTGTCAATTTTTCAGCATTATCTGGTCCACATGGGAAACCAATTGTAAAACTGTACGATCCATTTGGAACTTTATTCATGCTTCCTCTTGCAGAAACACCATAAACACCACTTTCATTTTCACGCAATTGCTCGATTAGTTTTATAGTTAAAACTTCTCCTAATGCTTGCATACTCATCGCATCTTTTGCAGAATATTTTGCATCTCCATAATACATGATCGTTACGTTACTTTTAGGATCTGTTCCTTTATTAACGACTTTTTTCAAATCTCCTTTTAGCATTCTATAGCCTAAATCTACGGCTTTCTCTTTTTTATCAGTCGCAGGTAAAGACGCTAAATATTTAACAGAATACGCTTCCATAGTTTTATCATCAATGTTTCCAACGAAATAAAACTCAAAATCAGCAGCATTGGCAAAACGCTCTTTGTATTTTTTGTACGCTAATGCATAATCTGTTTCTCCCCAAGTTTTTTCAGAAGGAATCAATCCATTAAATCTAGGATTCTCTTTATTCAAATACGTATAAAACTCTTGTTGAAAATAAAAACTAGGTTGTGAAGCCATATTGTTAAAGAAAGCCGATTGCTTTTGTTTGTAGCCTTCAAAAGCGGTCACATCCATATTTAAATCTGTGAAATAAGCATGCGTCATTTGGAACAAATATTCTAAATCCTTCGGAGTAGAATTCCCTCTTAAACCTTCAGTACTTCCACCTATATATGGATTTACTCTTGCTATTTTACCCGTCATGAATTTATTGATATCATTCAATTTCAATCCTGAGAATCCGGCTTCCGCCAAGGCTCCGTTAGCAAATTGAACTTTTTTCATATCCTCATTAGAGTATAAATTAGTTCCTCCAAGACTCACTGCCTCAAAAAGAACCTCATCATTTTTGAAATCTGTATTCTTATACGTTACTTTCACACCATTGGACAATACTAATGTTTTTGTTCCAATTTTAGCATTGCTTTCACGACTAACAATTGTACCTGGTTTAACTTCGTTTCTTATCAAACTTGTCGCAACGGCAGCATCTTCATAAGGCTTAATATCATCAGTGTTAATTTTCAAAGCATCAAGAACTTGTTGTTCTGTAACTTTTTTCAAACCTTCTTTTTCAGGGCCAGTAAGAATAATGACACGGTTGTCTTCTTTTACGTAATCTTTAATCAAACTATTTACATCCTTTAAATCAATCAAAGGCATCAATTGTTTCATGGTTTGATACGTCCATTCAATTCCGGGAACTGGTTCTTTTTCTAAGAAATTAGCTTGGTATTCTCCAACAAAATTAACTGAGTTGGTTTTATCTCTGTCGTTGTATGCTTTTTCAATAGAAGCAAGAAATTCTAATTTTGAACGATCTAATTCACCTTGTGTAAATCCAAATTTCTTAGCTCTTTCATTTTCAGTTATCAATACTTTCAAAGCACTTAATTGCTTATCTTCTTGAGACATAGCCACAGACTGATATGCTTTTTTATTTCTGGCAAAAGTTCCGCCATAATACGAATATCCATAAGTAAATGGAGGTGTAGCTGAATTTGTAAGTTCATCCAATCGCGTATTTAAAAGCGTAGAGAACAATCCTTCAACAATGTAATTTTTGAAATCTCCAATATTCACGATTGGCTTTGGAGCTCCATAATCTTTGTAAATCAATTGTACTTGAGCACTTGAAGCTTCTTTATCACTTTCAACAGCTACAAAAGTTTCCTTGTGATTAGGAACATCATAAAATTTTCTAGGTTTTTCTTTGGCTGGATTTTTATAACTTGAAAAATGAGAAATGATTTTCTTCTCCATTTCAGCAACATCAATATCACCAACAACAATTACGCTCATCAAATTAGGACGATACCAATCTTTGTAGAAATTAATTAGCGATTGGTGTTTAAATTTCTCTAAAATTTCTTTTTGACCAATTGGCAAACGCTCCGCATAGTGTGACTCATGCATCATTTTTGAAATGTAGCGGCCCAACATTCTTTTTTGAGCACCTAAACCCAATCTGTACTCTTCTAAAACTACGCCTCTTTCTTTATCGATTTCTTCTGGTGTCAAAACGGTATTAAAAGCCCAATCTTCAATAATTTGAAATCCTTTTTCTAATTTTTCAGGACTGTCAGATGGAATTGGCAAAAAATAAACCGTTTCATCAAAACTGGTATACGCATTTAAGTGTTGCCCAAACTTTACACCAATACTTTGCAAATAATCAACTAATTGATTTTTAGGAAAGCGCTTGGTTCCATTAAAACACATGTGCTCCATAAAGTGAGCCAATCCTTGTTGGTCATTCTCCTCAAGGATAGAACCAGCATTCACCACCAGCCTAAGATCTACTTTTTTTTCTGGTTTGGCATTTTTCTTGATGTAATAGGTTAAGCCATTTTCAAGCTTACCTGTTTTTACGCTAGGATCAAAAGGAATTGCTTTTGAGTAATCCATTTGCTGTGCAAAAACAGCTAAAGGAAACAGCATGATCCCGAATACTAAATTGTTGATTTTTTTCATAAGGTTAGATATATTTGAAGTAAAAATAATAAGATAACTCCTAACTTTTAAAAATATTGTATTTTAATTAACAGAAATTACATACAAAAATATTTACTCTTTGAATTACATTATTGGATAAAAACGGGGAGTATTCCTTATATTTACAAAATCTTTAAGCGCTGCAAAATGATAAAATCTTTTTTTAAAATAGTCTTCTTTTTTCTTTTTGTATTCACAGCTAATTCTTCCTCTGCACAAGCAGAAAAAGAAGTAGCCGCGCCTTACAATATCAAAACGATTTCTTTTTTACAGAGTGATCGAAATGTGATTCCAATTTTTAAATTAGGAGAAGGATTTCAATTGCAGTTTGATGACCTTTTTGGCAATGAAGCCAATTATTACTACGAAATAATCCATTGCGATTACAACTGGGTTCCTTCTGGAATTCCAAAAAACGAATATTTACAAGGTTTTGACAACCAAAGAATTCAGGATTATACTAATTCCTTCAATACATTACAAATCTATTCGCACTACAAATTATCAATTCCCAATCAGTTTACACAGCAGTTGCGAATCAGCGGAAATTATATCATTAAAGTTTTAGACGAAAATAAAGAAGTGGTATTTTCCAGAAAATTCATTTTATGTGAAGATCTTGTTACGGTTCCAATGCAGGTGAAGCGAGCACGAACAGTAAGTAATATAGAACTGAAACACAATTTAGAATTCTCTATAAAATCAAGCCTAATTACATTTCAAAATCCAATGAAGAACGTTAAAGTAGTCTTACTTCAAAACGGACAATTTAACACTGCCATAAAAAATGTGGTCCCACAATATACCATTGGAAATGACTTGATTTACAAATATGACCCTGAAACACAATTTTGGGCAGGAAATGAATTTCTATTTTTTGAAAACAAAGACATACGATCCGCAAGTAACAACATCGCTCGTATAGATTCTAATACGGCAATTTATGGCTCTTATTTATACACCAATGGCGCACGAACAAATTTCCCTTATTCATTTACCCAAGATGTTAATGGTGATTTTGTTGTCAATAACATCAATGCCACTAATCCCGAAATCGAAGCGGATTATGTATGGGTTTATTTCAGTCTTTCTGCCCCTACTTTTAGATTGAAAAAGAATATTTATGTTGGTGGAATGTTCAATAATTATAATCTGTCCCCAGAATACAAAATGGAGTATAACTCCCAAAAGGCCATTTATGAAAAAGCAATTTTAGTTAAACAGGGATTTACAAACTATCAATATATTGTAGCTGATGACAAAGGAGTTATTGACTATGAAAATGCAATTGACGGGAATTTTTATCAAACGGAAAATGATTACACCGTACTCGTTTATTACAGAGAAAACACAGATCGATACGATAGAGTTGTTGGGAAAGGAATAGCAAATTCCTTAAATATTACCAACTAAAAAAACTTTTCGAAAATTTAGCAAAACGAGTTCAATTTTTTGTAAATTTGTCAATAATAAACACATATTCATCCATTTAATCATGGTTTCTCAAATAACAAGAGGTATAAAAATTTCAGTTTTGACTAGTTTTGAAGGAACCTACTTCAAAAACTACAAGATTCACTTTGCCTTTAGTTATGTAATCACAATTGAAAATCACAGTAAAGATTCTGTTCAGCTGATTTCTCGCCATTGGGAAATCTTTGATTCTCTAAATGCAATAGAAATAGTTGATGGAGAAGGCGTAATTGGAAAAAAACCAGTTTTAAAACCTGGTGAATTTCATACCTACAGTTCTGGCTGTTTACTTTCTTCGCCTTATGGCGCCATGAAAGGATATTTCAACATGATTAACTTCACCTCTACAAAAAATTTCAAAGTTATCGTACCTACTTTTAGGTTATGTGCGCCTTTTGCTTTGAATTAAATTACAACTCTTTTATTAGAATTTTAACTTCCAATCAGATTCTCTGATTGATGAATTATTGTTACCTTTACAGCTCAATTTTTGATTATAATTAAAATCTATTTAATATGCCAAAAGGAATTTACAACGTCCCAAAAGCGTTTAACGAAACCGTTAAGTCCTACGCTCCAGGAAGTCCGGAAAGAGAAGAAGTTCTAGCCACTTTCAATAAAATGTATAATGAAACAGTTGATGTTCCTTTATATATTGGAGGAGAAGAAATCCGTACAGGAAAAACTCAATCAATAAATCCTCCTTTCGACCACAAACACACTGTAGGACAGTATCACGAAGCTGATAAAGAACATATAGAAAAAGCCATTTCAACAGCTCTGGAAGCTAAAAAGAAATGGGCTAATTTAGCTTGGGAACACAGAGCATCCATCTTTTTAAAAGCTGCCGAATTGCTTGCTGGACCATACCGTGCCAAAATAAATGCAGCAACTATGATTGCTCAGGCAAAAACAGTACACCAAGCTGAAATTGATGCAGCCTGTGAATTTATAGACTTTTTGCGTTTCAATGTGCAATTTATGTCTCAAATTTATGCTGAACAGCCCGCTTCATCAGAAGGTGTTTGGAACAGATTAGAACACAGACCTCTTGAAGGATTTATATATGCAATCACTCCGTTTAACTTTACAGCAATTGCCGGTAATTTACCTGCAGCTCCAGCATTAATGGGGAATGTTGTAGTTTGGAAACCAAGTGCTACACAAATTTATTCTGCAAATGTAATTGTAGAGGTATTCAAACTAGCAGGATTACCAGACGGTGTAATCAATGTAGTTTATGGAGACTCTGCCATGATTTCTGAAACTTTATTAGGAAGTCGTGATTTCGCAGGAATCCACTTTACAGGTTCAACTCGTGTTTTCAATGACATTTGGGGAAAAATTGGACAAAACATCAGCAACTACAAAACATACCCAAGAATCGTAGGAGAAACTGGAGGTAAAGATTTTGTTGTGGCGCATTCATCCGCTATTCCGGCTCAAGTTGCTACGGCACTTTCCAGAGGAGCTTTCGAATACCAAGGTCAAAAATGTTCCGCTGCTTCAAGAGCGTATGTACCAAAATCTATATGGCCAGAAGTAAAAAAATTATTAGTTGCTGATTTAGCTTCTATGAAAATGGGATCGCCAGGAGATACCAATAATTTCGTTTCATCTGTGATTTCAGAAGGTTCATTTGACAAATTAGCCGGTTTTATTGACCAAGCTAAAAAAGATGCTGATGCTGAAATTATTGCAGGAGGAAATTACGACAAGTCTGTTGGTTATTTTATAGAGCCTACCGTTATCGTAACTACAGATCCAAAATACAGTACAATGGAAACCGAATTATTCGGACCAGTATTGACAATTTACGTTTACGAAGATGCTAAATGGGAAGAAACTCTTGTATTAGTAGATTCGACTTCTGAGTATGCATTGACAGGAGCTGTCTTGAGCCAAGACCGTTATGCCATTGAATATGCGATGAAAGTTTTAGAAAATGCCGCTGGTAATTTCTACATCAACGACAAACCTACAGGTGCTGTTGTAGGACAACAACCATTTGGTGGAGCTAGAGGTTCAGGAACTAATGACAAAGCAGGTTCAGTATTGAATTTATTGCGTTGGGTTTCTCCAAGAACCATCAAAGAAACATTTGTTACTCCAGAGAATTACAGATACCCGTTTTTAGGATAATAAATTAGTCGTAAAGTTCGAAATTCGAAAGTCTTAAAGAACATACAAATAGTAAAAAAGCCGAATCTAAAATTTAGATTCGGCTTTTTTTATCTTTTTTCTAGTCAATTCTATCTTTCGATCTTATGACTACGATTGAAACTTTAACGGCAAATGCACTACTTTTTTGGTTTCAAAGAATTCATCTTCAAAGAAATCAGCAAGATTATATTCAGTGGCTTTTGGAAAATCCTTTAATTCTTCGGTTAAATCACCCCCTTTTAGATACAGAATTCCGTTTTTCAATTCGTGTTTGTTGTTCTTTTTGATTTTGGTTTTCACCCAAGAAACAAAATCCGGCATATTTGTTACGGCACGACTCACGATAAAGTCGAAATCTCCCTTTACATTTTCGGCACGCATTTGTTCGGCTTTTACATTTTTCAACCCCAATCCTTCGGCAACAGCCTGAACCACTTTTATTTTCTTAGCAATAACATCAATTAAATAAAAACGCGTTTCCGGAAAAAGAATCGCCAATGGAATTCCAGGAAATCCTCCGCCAGTTCCAACATCAAGAACATACGTTCCTGGTTCGAATTTTATGATTTTGGCTATTCCTAAAGAATGTAAAACATGTTTGGTGTACAAAGCATCAATATCTTTTCTCGAAATAACATTGATTTTTTCATTCCAATCATGGTATAAAAAATCCAGTTTTTCGAACTGTTCTTTCTGAATATCAGTTAAATTAGGAAAATACTTAAGAATCTCGTCCATCTATTAATTTTTTAACAAAAGTAATACTTTAGAGTTAAAATATTTATCTCAATTTTGTATATCCAAAAATTTATAATAATTACCTTTGAACTTTATTAAAAATATATGAATAATAATGCTCCAACATTTGCTAAGCAAGATAGCCTAAAATTTTTTAGAACACTTAACTCACGGGTTAACAATTACTTCAAAGAAAACAACATCCAAAAGACCGGCAATTGGAAACTATATTTGAAAACTATAATTCTGTTTTCAGTTTTTCTTGCGCCTTATTTTTTAATTCTGACACTTGGTATGCCATTTTGGGCACATCTTCTGTTGACAATAGTTATGGGAATTGGAATGGCTGGAGTAGGAATGAATGTGATGCACGATGGAAATCATGGTTCTTATTCCAATAAAACTTGGGTCAACAAATTCATGGGTGGAACTATTTATGTTTTGGCAGGAAATGTATACAACTGGCAAGTGCAACATAATGTTTTACACCACACCTACACAAACATTCCGGGTCACGATGAGGATTTAGATGCCGGACGTGTTATCCGTTTTACTAAAGAAGCAAAATGGTATAATTTCCACCGTTTTCAGCAATATTATTCTGTATTCTTATACGGATTACTAACTTTCAACTGGGCTATCACAACTGATTTCAAACAGATGAGAAGCTACTTGAAAAGAAAATTATCGTACGGAGAAGCGAAAAGCCCAAAAATACTTTGGACGACTTTAATTATCACCAAAGTAATTTATGTTTCTATCTGGATCGTATTACCAATCGTTATTGGAATCACTTGGTGGAAAGTATTAATTGGTTTCTTCGTGATGCATTACACTGCTGGTTTAATTCTAAGTGTTGTGTTCCAATTGGCACACGTTGTTGAAGAAACGACTAATCCATCTCCAAATGAATTAGGTGAAATGGATAACACTTGGGCAATACACCAATTGTTTACCACAACTAATTTTGCTCCAAAAAACAAAATCGTTAACTGGTACACAGGCGGATTGAATCACCAAATTGAGCACCATATTTTTCCAAATATCAGTCACATCCATTATGGTAAAATTGCTAAAATTGTAAAAGAAACTGCACAGGAATGCAACTTGCCATATTATGAATACAAAACAATGCGAAGCGCTGTTATTGCACATTTTAAGCATTTGAAAGATTTGGGACAAAACCCTGCTCTTACTGTGTAATCATAAAAAACACAACGTGTAAAGATGCTGCAGTGCATCTCTACCAACAGAATGAATTTAATAAAAACTAACTACAACCTATTAAAAAATGAATCCATTATCAGATAGAATAAACAATTTATCTACGTCTCAAACATTAGCAATGGCAGCTTTGGCCAGAGAATTAAAATCACAAGGAAAAGACATCATCAGTTTAAGCTTAGGCGAACCTGATTTCAATACGCCAGACTTCATCAAAGAAGCGGCTAAAAAAGCAATTGACGAAAATTACAGCACTTATTCTCCAGTAGAAGGATATTTAGAATTAAAAGAAGCCATCTGTAGAAAATTCAAAAGAGATAATGATTTAGAGTACAAACCGTCTCAAATTGTAGTTTCAACAGGAGCAAAACAATCGTTATACAACATTGCACAAGTAATGCTAAATGATGGTGACGAAGTGATTTTACCGGCACCTTACTGGGTGTCTTATTTCGAAATCGTAAAATTATCAGGTGGAGTTCCTGTAGAAGTTCCAACTTCTGTAGATACTGATTTCAAAATCACACCTGAACAATTAGAAGCAGCGATTACACCAAAAACAAAAATGATGTGGTTCAGTTCTCCTTGTAATCCAAGTGGATCTGTGTACAGCAGAGAAGAATTAACGGCATTAGCAAAAGTATTGGAGAAATATCCAAACGTATATGTTGTTGCTGATGAAATCTATGAGCACATCAATTTCTCAGGAACTTTTTGCAGCATCGCTTCCATCCCGGGAATGTTAGAAAGAACAATTACCGTAAATGGAGTTGCCAAAGCTTTCGCCATGACAGGATGGAGAATTGGATATATTGGCGCACCAGAATTCATTGCAAAAGCATGTACAAAAATTCAAGGACAAGTAACAAGTGGTGCTAACAGTATTGCACAACGTGCTACAATTACTGCTGTTGATGCAGACCCAAGTGTTTTAAAACACATGGTTGACGCTTTCCATAGCCGTAGAGATTTAGTCGTTGGATTATTAAAAGACATTCCTGGAATCAAAATCAACGTTCCAGAAGGTGCTTTTTATGTATTCCCAGACGTGTCTTCTTTCTTCGGAAAAACATTAAAAGGAACTTTTATCAAAGATGCCAATGATTTCTCCATGTACCTTTTGGGCGAAGCAAATGTAGCAACCGTAACTGGTGACGCATTTGGAAACCCGGATTGTATTCGTTTCTCTTACGCGACAAGCGAAGAATTATTGAAAGAAGCATTACGCAGAATCAAAGAAGCGGTAGCGCTTTAGTCATAAAGTCAAAAGTTGGAAAGTCAAAAATCCAACTTACAATATACTAACAAAGCCTCAAGATTTTCTTGGGGTTTTGTTGTTTTTGAGCGTGACCACAAGGGTCGGGCTTTACGCTGCAATCTTTTTATTTCTCCGTTATCACTTCAAAAATAAAAAGGATTTTCACTTTAATCCCTCACGCAAAAAAACACTATTTTTGTTTCCGTTTTAAATTGCATTCCTAACCTTACGCAACTTTAAACTTCAAACATTAAACTTTTTTTCATGAAAATACTATTGCTAGGCTCAGGCGAATTAGGAAAAGAATTTACAATCTCTGCACAACGCATCGGGCAAATCGTAATTGCGGTTGACAGTTACGAAAATGCGCCCGCCATGCAAGTTGCCCATGATTTTGAAGTTATCAATATGCTGGATGGTGACGCTTTAGATAGAATCGTTGCCAAACACAAACCTGATTTTATTGTTCCGGAAATTGAAGCCATCAGAACCGAGCGCTTTTATGATTACGAAAAACAAGGAATTACCGTAGTTCCCTCTGCGAAAGCGGCAAACTTCACGATGAACCGAAAAGCAATTCGGGATTTGGCTGCCAAAGAATTAGGTTTAAAAACTGCCAATTATCGCTACGCCACAACTGCCGAGGAATTACAAAAAGGTGTTGAGGCAGTTGGAATGCCTTGTGTCGTAAAACCATTAATGTCATCGTCCGGAAAAGGACAATCTACCATAAAAACTGAAGCTGATATTGAAAAAGCATGGAATTATGCTGTAGAAGGTTCCCGTGGCGATGTGGTAGAAGTTATTGTAGAAGCATTTGTCAAGTTCAATTCGGAGATTACTTTATTAACGGTTGTCCAAAATAATAATCCGACACTTTTTTGCGCGCCAATTGGCCATAGACAAGAACGTGGCGATTATCAGGAAAGCTGGCAACCCGCCAGAATATCCGATAAGGATTTATACGAAGCACAAGATATGGCCGAAAAAGTAACTGAAGCTTTGGGTGGCGCAGGACTTTTTGGAGTAGAATTTTTCTTGGCTGATGACGGCGTTTATTTCTCGGAATTATCACCTCGTCCGCATGATACTGGAATGGTAACATTAGCTGGAACACAAAACTTCAATGAATTCGAATTGCATTTAAGAGCCATTTTGAGTTTGCCCATTTTCGAAATTACATTAGAAAAAGTGGGAGCAAGTGCTGTAATTTTAGCTTCAGAAAACTCAACAAACCCGACTTATTCCGGCATCGAAAACATTGCTTCCTTACCTAAAACTGATTTCAGAATCTTTGGCAAACCAACTTCAAGACCGTATAGAAGAATGGGGGTAGCTTTAATCAATGACAGTTTAGAAACTCCAATTGAAGAAGTGGTAGAAAAAGCTAAAAAAGCAGCTAGTTTAGTTACCGTAAATTAGTAATTTACTATCTATAGTATTGTCAAGTCGAGCGCAGTCGAGACTAACCGTTGAGTCTCGACTGCGCTCGACTTGACAAACGTCTTTAGGAAACGACATTGATTCCCCATTACTTTTTAAAAATGCGAAAGTTCGTCGGAGTCATTCGGGTATGTTTTTTAAATAATCGTGTAAAATAAGAATAATCATCGAAGCCTAATTCCGTTGCAATTTCATTAACGGTAAACTTTTTATCCATTAGCATGCGTTTCGCTTCGAGTATGATTCTATCTGTAATTACTTCGGTTGTGGTTTTTTGCAACATTTCATTGCAAATCCTGTTCAAATGTTTTAAAGTAATAGCAAGTTGCGAGGCATAGAAAGAAGGTGCTTTTTCTTTTTTAAAATTATGTTCTAAAACCAATTCAAATGTTTTGATTTTCACATTATACGAATGGGCTTCGTGGAGATGTGTTTCACTATATTTTCTGGCAATTTCAATGTGAATGATGTCTAACAGATTCATGATTTTACCCTGTTTCAACAGCTGATTTGCCTGAGTTTCTAAAATTAAACTCTCAAAATAAGGGAGAATAGCTTTCGATTCGGCTGTATCAAAAACCATTTCAGGCTTATTATCCACCGAAGAATAAAAAGGATAATCGCCAATGGTTTTTTGTCCAAAATAAAGATTATACATTTCCTGCGAATAGAAAATTACAAAACCTTCCACATCATCGGATAAATTCCAATGGTGCATTTGTCCGGGTTGCAAGAAAAACATACTTCCCGGCTGAATCGTAAATACATCAAAATCGATTTCATGCGTTCCGGAACCTTTAGTAAAAAAAACCAGAACATACGAATTATGGCGGTGTGGTTCCTCAACAAAACTATGGTCGATTAAGTGATTTTTAAAAGTATTAATATACAAATCACTATTCACTGAATTACAGTTAAACCGCTGGATATTATAAATCGGATATTTTTTCATCTCGCTCTAAATGTCTTTATTGTGCTATAATAAGCGAATATAGAAAACATCCATGACATGAATAAGAAATACCTTTGATAAAAATAATAACGATGTCAAATTCTATTGTACACATCCTGAATAATGATTGCCCACACTGTCTTAAAGGCAAAGTTTTCAATGAAAAGAATATTTTCTTAAACATTGGATTTCCTAAAATGAACCAGTATTGCTCGAATTGCCAGTTTAAATTCGAAAAAGAACCCGGCTATTTCTTTGGCGCTATGTATGTCAATTATGGCTTAACTGTAGCGCAAGGTATAGCGACATATGCTGTAGCCCAATTCTTCTTTATCGAAAATTTTGATTTGAGAATCATTCCAATTATTGCTGTTGTCATTATTGCAATGTCTTCGTTTAACATTCGTTTTTCCAGATTATTGTGGATTTATATGTTTAAAAATTATTCGATATAAAAAAACGAGTATCTTAGCTGAAGTAAAAAATTTAATCATTTATGAAAAAGTTACTATACTTAGCTATTTTGTTCTCGGCAACACTTGCCAGCGCTCAGGATAAGAAAGAAGAACCAAAAAAACCTCAAATTGTAGAAGCTTCGTGCGGACAATGCCAATTTGGAATGGAAGGACACGGTTGCGAATTAGCCGTTCGCATTGACGGAAAATCCTATTTTGTTGACGGAAGTTCTATCGACTCTCATGGTGATGCGCATGCCAGCGATGGTTTTTGTTCTGCCATTAGAAAAGCGGAAGTGGTTGGTAAAGTGGTTGACAATAAATTCAAAGTCACCTCATTCAAATTACTGCCAAAAAAATAAAAAAAGGGCCTAAAGAAATTTCTTTAGTCCCTTTTTAATTATTTCGTTTTCATGCTCATTTTCAGATTGATATTCTCAAAACTCGAAACATCAATTACCTCTTCTAAGTCTACATCAAAAGAAATTTTTATACTGTCACCCACCATTGTTACGGGCAATTGATTGGATATTTGTGAAGAACCCACAAAAATATTAGGATAATCTTTCACCTTAAAATAATAAAAACTATTCCCGTTTTTAACATCATTCTGGATTCGGGTTACCACTGATTTCAGCGATTTTTTATTGGAAACACTGTTCGGATTTATTTTATTATCAGCCATATTATAGACATTTTTAAACGAAGTCAACGTTTCTCGCATCGTATTGCCTACGCCCACAATCGTATAATCTGAGATGGCAACCATCGCAAACATTTTGACCAATCCACCGTCATCTTTAAGTGTCATTACATAGGTGGGAATGTTATTGATATTATACGGAATAGGCAACGAAGCCTTATAGCCTTTTTCCTGAACCTTCCCTTGTGCGGAGCTTTGAGCAGCAAATTCTGTCGCGCCTCCTTGCTTATAAAAAGTAGTTTCTTTGGTTCTGGTATCCACCAATACAAAACCTACTGCTGATTCTTCTTTCCCTACAGAAGTCAATCCCGTATACCAATAGGATTTATTGTCTTTTCCGTACACCAATGTCAATCCTTCCGTGATTTGAAGTTTATCCGCATTAGAAAAATTCCAATACCCGTGAACATATTCTCCCCAATCGTTCAATTGATCTTCTATGAAATCCAAAGGCTGAATTCGGTCTACCCATTTTGGTGTTTCAGCAATTGAATATTCATTTATAGCTCCAGATTGCGCATCAACCACAATAACACCAGTCGCTTCTTTTCCTGAGAAACCAATTTTTTTCACATATTTAGTGACAATCCAAAATGGATTTCCAGCATCATCAATTTCAAAACTAAAATCAGCCAGACCAACCGTAGCGTTTCCATTAAAATAAACATGTCTGTGAATATCACTTTGAAAATAAGCCCCTTGCTGGTACTTAATCTTAATGGCTTTCCCTCCTACACTCTGAACTAATTTCACATCGCGTTCATTGGTTGCAGAAACCATAACATATCCCGCAGTTCCTTCTTGGTTATTGAACCATTTTAAAAAACCAGAATGCAATAATGGAGCAACCCAATACAAGTTGTCATTTACTTTTTGGATACAAAAATCCCCTAATTCTACCTGACTTCCCAAAGCTGGTTGTGAACCTAATATTTTTTCACCCAAAAGATGCGCTAACTCCTCATCGACCACACGGATTTTATCAATAGAAATTGGAGCAATATGATTGGTTATTTTTTGACCGTTTTTAACCTCACCTATTAATTTTTGGTACGAATCGCTCCTGAACATTTTTAAGCTTGTTACAAAAGGAAGCGCGATACAATACACTAAAAGTATTCCTACCAGAATATACAAAACCTTGCTCGGTCTGGAAACAATCTTCACTTGCTTTGTTTGCTGTGAAACAGTAAGTCCCAAAGAAAATAAAATCCCAAGAATAACTAATAACAACAAAACAATAGCAAAACCCGTAAATCCATAATTAATTACTGGCAGGTTGATATAAAAAAGGAAAAATCCAAAAAGGAGTAAGAAAACAATGGAGAATATTTTTTTCATAAAGCTGTTTATTTTTATACTTAATTAGTAACCAAGAAACAAAAAATGTTACAAAACAAAACCCTAATAAATTAATAATGAAGCCTAAAAACAATTCTACGATTTGGATATAAAAACACAAAATGAAACTTTCAACAAATTATAAGATTTTGTTAATATTAGTTTAGCAGCTGTATTTTGGAAAAAAAATAAAAGTTTAAACATTAGATTTGTAGAAATAGTAATGTTAATGAAGTTATTAATCGTTGAAGATGAACCTAATCTTTCGTCAATTATCCGCAAAGGGTTTTCAGAAAAAAATCACGAAGTAAGTGTTGCTCTTGATGGTACCACAGCGTTAGATTTACTCTCTAATCATAATTTTGATGTGGTAATTCTAGACGTAATGCTACCTGACATCAATGGTATTGAAATTTGCAGACGTTTGAGAGCTGCTAAAAACTTTGTTCCCATTTTGCTATTAACTGCATTAGGAAGTACTGAAAATATAATAAACGGATTGAATTCCGGAGCCGATGACTACTTATTAAAACCGTTCAAATTCCTTGAACTTGACGCAAGAGTCAATGCCCTTTCCAGAAGAGCCGGTCAAATACAAAAACCGAATGAAATCATCACTATTGCCGATCTTCAAATTAATTCAAAAACAAAATCGGTAACCAGAAATGGAGATTCTATTGTATTAACAGCCAAAGAATTCAAACTCTTACATTATTTAGCCATCAACTCTGAGACTATTTTATCCCGCGAACAACTTTTAGACAATGTTTGGGATATTAATTTTGACATGAATACAAATGTAATTGATGTCTACATTAACTATTTGAGAAAAAAAATTGACAAACCGTACGACACTAAATTAATTCACACCATGAAAGGCTTGGGTTATGTACTGAAACCATAAAAAATGCAGATTAAGAAAAAAATTACCTTTACCTATATTGCACTTTCAACCCTCAGCACCCTTTTATTGAGTTTGGTGGTTTTCTTTTTGTTCAAACAAAATAATCAATATCATTTTTTGAAAAGATTACAAGATAGGGCTAAAATTGTAGCATCTATTCATTATCAAAATGACCCTGTAAAAACCCGTTATTTCAAAGAATTTAAAGCAAATGGACTGGAAGAACTGATTGATGAACAAGATTTTGTTCTTAAAGTCAGTGGGAAAAATACATTTGAATACAATACCAATCTTGATTTACCAGCTGATTTTTATACAAAAGTAATGGCTAATGGTTCTAATTGGATTGAAAACAGCAATCGTTATTTTTATGCCCAGACTTTTACGGAATCCAATCAAAAATATATTGTAATCATCACCGCAATAGACCGAAGGGGAAATGTCAGCAGCATTTACATTATTCAAATTCTCTTTTTTGGAGGATTGGCTTTTGTATTATTGGCTTATTTTCTTGGTAGATTTTTGGCAAGAAGAGTGATCAATCCAGTAGCCCGAATTACGGATGAAGTAAAAATAATAAGCGCATCAAACCTTCACAACAGACTTCCCGAGACCAACAGCACTGATGAAATTGCCGATTTGACAAAGACATTTAACAACATGCTGGACCGTCTGGAAACCTCCTTTGAAATCCAGGCAAACTTCATCAATAATGCTTCTCATGAGCTAAAAACACCCGTGACAACTATTATTGCCGAAGCAGAAATCATGCTTTTAAAAGAACGAAATGTTTCGGAATATATCTCTTCATTAGAAAACATTCACAGTCAGGCATCAAGATTAGGGGATCTTACGGAAAGTCTTTTGAAACTGACACAAACCGGTTATGACGGCAAAAAACAATTATTAGATATTGTCAGGATTGATGAACTTCTAATGGATGTAAAATCAGATGTTGATAAAATTTACCCCAATAACAGAGTAACGATCAAAATCAAGAAAATCCCGACTGACCCAAGTTTTCTGGAAATCCCTTGTAACAAATCTTTACTGGAACTTTCATTGAATAACATTATCGCTAATGGTGTCAAATATTCTGATAACGAGACTGTTTTTGTTACTTTATTCGTAAACAGCTCAAGCATCAAAATTTCTATTACTGATATTGGCATTGGTATTCCGGCAGAAGATATTCCGCATCTTTATGAGCCGTTTTTTCGGGGCAAAAAAGCATCAAAATACAATGGTTATGGATTGGGGCTTCCTCTAGCCATGAAAATAATCAGGATGCACAATGGCGAACTTCAAATACAATCTGAACCTGACAAAGGCACTATTGTAAATATTACTTTTAATACCGCCAAGATTAGAAATTCTAATGTGAATTCTTAGAATATTCTAATTTTAATTTAAGGTTGCTATAAACTGGGTACTGTTATTTTGTATGTATAAATAAATCAAATTTAATACATATGAAAAATATTCTTATCCCATCGACATTACAAAGTGACACAATCAATGCGGTAAAAACTGCTATAAACTCATCTAATGGCACTCAATGCCAGCTCGTATTGATGTTACTTGCAGATATTCCTGACACCTTTTCTTCTGCCAGTTTATTACGAAACATCAATAAAGGTTTAAGCACTTCGCAAGAAAATGTTTTGCAGATGTGCCGACAAATCATTTCAGAATCTAAAAATTGCAGCTTAAAAATTCACCATCAATATGGTATTTCTTCTCCTGTTTTTAAAAATCTAATGGAGCATTTTACTATTGGACTAACAATTATTACTCCTTCTTTTAAATCTTCAAAAAAGAAAATCAACACTTATTGTGTCCAAATTATCTCTAACAGCAAATGCCCCATTTTACATACAAACGCAAACTTTGAAGAAGAAATCTTAAGCCAAGCATTGTATATTAAAAATTCAGATTCAAACCTTCATGCAGAAGATCTGCAAACGTACATTAATACAATTCTTTCCTTGAAAATTGTAGGTGAAACCAAAACAAACGAAAACAAACCTTTTTTGACGGATACGATATCAAAAAACAACATTGATATTTTGATTGAAACCAGAAAACCTAAAAAATTAAAATTACTTAAAACAGAAAAAAAAGCACTTAACGAAACCTTAGGCCTGCCTGTTCTTTCTCTGTACGAAGAGATTTCTTAGTAAAATAAATAATTGTTTAAAATTTAAACCTAAAACATATGTTACTAAAAAAGAAAATTCCCATGAAATATGTGCTGGGTAAGATAAAAACTGAATTGACATTGGTGATTCTCTTTTGTATTGCATTTGAAATTTTTCATTATTTTTTCAAAACAGCTTCTGTTAATATTCCTATCGCAATCCCTACTATTATTGGTACTATTATTTCATTATTATTGGCCTTCAAATCCAACCAAGCTTATGACCGTTGGTGGGAAGCAAGAATAATATGGGGCGCAATTGTAAATGATTCCAGAACACTATTACGCCAAATTATTATTTTTTATAACGACCCTAATTTCTCGGTAGAGGCAAACGATTTCAAGGAAAAATTCGCAAAAAGACAAGCTGCTTGGTGTTACAGTCTTGGACAAGCACTTCGAGAAAAAGATCCTATTAAACCAATAAGAGATTTACTAGACGAAGATGAGTTACGCTTTGTAAAAAAACACAAACATGTACCAAATGCTATTTTAATGCTTCACGCCAAAGATTTAAAAAAAGCACTTAATGCGGATAAAATTAATGTTTACCAACAAGTAGAAATCGATAATACATTATCGCGACTGTGTGATTCAATGGGCAAATGTGAGCGTATAAAAAATACCATTTTCCCAACAACATATAGCATGTACATTAGATTTGCGCTGTGTTTATTTATAATTCTATTGCCTTTTGGATTAATTAATATTATTGGCTGGCTTCAAATTCCATTGGTGACAACCATTGCCGCCGCTTTTTTCTTAATCGAAAAAATGGCCATTCATTTGCAAGATCCATTTGAAAACAGACCTACAGATACTCCTGTAAGTGCGATTTCGAATACAATTGAAAAAAACCTTATGCAAATGGTTAACGAATATCGAGATGAATTTGATGAAGAACTACCAGTTTATGGAGCAAAAGCACATCATATACAACCTTTAAACAATGCTTATTTCGTTCTTTAGTTTTTGATTTTGGTGAAAATCCACTCATTAATTTGAGTGGATTTTTTTTTGGATTGAATCTACTATTTTATAAATGGACCAACCCTTCAATAGAAAAAGGAACCCTAACAGATAGTTTCAAATACCGCAAAAAATAGTATTTTTGCATTCCGATTGAAACTAATATTTCAATCCTTACATTTTTCAATCTTTAAATTAGACACATGAAAGCATACGTATTTCCAGGTCAAGGCGCACAATTCACAGGAATGGGTAAAGACTTATATGAAAATTCTGCTCTTGCAAAAGAATTATTCGAGAAAGCCAACGAAATTTTAGGTTTCCGCATCACAGACATCATGTTTGAAGGAACAGCCGAGGAATTGAAAGAAACCAAAGTGACACAACCGGCAGTTTTCTTGCATTCTGTGATTTTGGCAAAAACGCTTGGTGAAGATTTCAAACCAGAAATGGTAGCGGGACATTCATTAGGTGAATTTTCAGCTTTAGTAGCAAATGGCGCTTTGTCTTTTGAAGACGGATTAAAACTGGTTTCACAACGCGCTTTGGCAATGCAAAAAGCCTGCGAAATAAAACCATCTACAATGGCAGCCGTTTTAGGATTGGCTGACAATATCGTAGAAGAAGTTTGCGCTTCTATCGACGGAATTGTAGTAGCAGCAAATTACAACTGTCCAGGACAATTAGTGATTTCAGGAGAAACATCAGCAGTAGAAAAAGCATGTGAAGCGATGAAAGCCGCTGGTGCAAAACGCGCATTATTGTTACCTGTTGGAGGTGCTTTTCACTCTCCAATGATGGAACCGGCTCGTGAAGAACTGGCTGCAGCTATTGAAGCAACTACGTTTTCTGCTCCTATTTGTCCGGTATACCAGAATGTAACGGCAAGCGCAGTTTCAGATCCGGCAGAAATTAAGAAAAACCTAATCATTCAATTGACAGCTCCAGTAAAATGGACACAATCTGTACAACAAATGATAAAAGACGGAGCAACTTTATTTACTGAAGTAGGTCCAGGAAAAGTATTGGCAGGATTGATTGGAAAAATTGATAAAGAAGCGGTTACTGCAAATGCATAATTAGCATTTAGTGTTCAAAATAGTATCCTCATAAACTCTTGTTTATGAGGATTTTTTTTATCTTTATAAAATGAGTTAAAATCAATTTTAATTTTTAAAATGAAAAAAATGAAAAAAGCACTTTTAGGATTAGCATGTATTGCAACTTTAATGACTTCTTGCAAAAAAGAAACAAAAGACGAAGTAAAAGAGGCTACCGAAGCCGTTGGTAATGAAATGGAAGAAGCTATAGACACAGCAGCTGTAAAAGTGGATGCTGCAGCTGATTCTACCAAGGTTAAAGCAGGAGAAGTTCTTGAAAAAGGAGCTGACAAAATGAATCAAGCCGCTGAAAAATTAAAAGAAGCAGCAAAAAAATAATTTTAAAAAAAGGGCTGTCAATGACAACCCTTTTTTTATTTTCTAATTTTCTGTTCCCATTTCCAGGCACTGGCCATTGCTTCTTCAAGCGTGGATTGTGACGTCCATCCCAGAACAGTATTGGCTTTATCAGTATTGGCGTAAGCCGAAGTGACATCACCTTCTCTTCGTCCTACAATTTTGTAAGGCAATTTTTTACCGCTTACCTTTTCGAAAGTATGTATCACTTCTAAAACAGAACTTCCGGTTCCGGTTCCCAGATTAAAAGTTTCCACTTTAGCTGTATTTTTTTTATTCAATAATCGTTGCAAAGCAATCACATGGGCTTTCGCCAAATCTACTACGTGAATATAATCGCGTACCGCTGTTCCGTCTGGAGTTGGGTAATCATCTCCATAAACCGCTAATTCTTTTCGCAATCCAAAACCAGTCTGCGTAATAAACGGCACTAAATTTTGAGGAACTCCAATAGGCAATTCTCCAATTTCAGTGGATGGATGCGCCCCAATTGGATTAAAATAACGCAATAAAATTGCATTTACATTGGTTACTTTGGCAGTATCAGTAATGATTTCTTCTCCTATTTGTTTTGTGTTTCCATAGGGAGACATAGCCGTTTGAATTGAAGCATTTTCCGTAATTGGCATTGTTTCAGCTTGACCATAAACCGTACAAGACGAACTGAAAATAAAATTCGCTTCTATTTTTTGCTGTAATTCCTGCAAAATATAAACTAACGCATTGATGTTATTCTCATAATACAATAACGGATTTTCTACGCTTTCACCCACTGCTTTTGAAGCTGCAAAATGTATAACACCAGAAATATCATGATGCCTTTTAAAAAAGTCCTGAACCTTATCCTTTTCGCGCAAATCTAACTTTTCGAAAGCAGGAATTTTTCCGGTAATATTCTGAATTCCATCCAACACACTCAATGATGTATTCGATAAATTATCTACAATTACTACTTCAAAACCCTCATTCTGTAATTCGACAACAGTATGCGAACCAATAAAACCCAAACCTCCTGTAACTAATATTTTCATGATTACTTTTTTGTACAGACGCGATTTATAGCATCTCTTAATATTTATACCACATAAAAAAGACGCAATAAATTGCGTCTTTCTATTATTTTAAAAACTCTAAAACGCTATCCGTAATGAATTTAATTTGTTCGTCATCTAATTCTGTATGCATCGGTAACGAAATAACTTCTTTAACCAACTGATTGGTAACTGGGAAATCTTCCTCCTTATATCTGGAATCCAAATATGCTTTTTGCGAATGCAATGGAATTGGATAATAAATAGCACATGGAATTCCTTTGTCCAACAAATGTTGCATTAAACCATTTCTGTCAGCATCAACAATTCTCAATGTATATTGATGAAAAACGTGACAATCACAAATATCACAAATACTTGGTGCAATTATATTTTTATGTCCTTCAAAAGCAGTTGAATATTTTCTGGCTGCATCTTGTCTGGCTTTACTGTACTCGTCTAACAAAGGTAATTTAGCATTCAAAACTGCTGCTTGAATACTATCTAAACGTGAATTTACACCTACGACATCATGATGATATCGTTCGTACATTCCGTGATTTACAATTCCGCGAAGTTTGTGGGCCAATGCATCATCATTTGTAAAAATGGCTCCACCGTCTCCGTAACATCCAAGGTTTTTGGAAGGAAAAAAGGATGTAGCTCCTACATGTCCAATCGTTCCTGCTTTCTTTTTTGTTCCGTCCGAAAATTTACAATTGGCACCAATCGCTTGCGCATTATCTTCGATAACGTATAAATTATATTCTTTGGCGATAGCCATAATAGCTTCCATATTGGCGGCACGACCAAACAAATGCACTGGAACTATTGCTCTTGTTTTTGGCGTAATCGCTTTTTTAATTCCTTCAATAGAAATATTCATGTTATACATATCCACATCGACTAAAACTGGTGTCAATTGCAGTAAAGCAATTACTTCCACTGTCGCTGCAAAAGTAAAATCGGCAGTAATTACCTCATCTCCTGGTTTTAAATCCAATCCCATCATTGCAATTTGCAACGCGTCGGTTCCATTAGCACATGGAATTACGTGTTTTACGTCAAGATATTCTTCTAAAGATTTTTGAAACTGATGAACTTGAGGCCCATTAATGTAAGTATTTGTATCCAGAACCTGCTGAATAGAAGCATTTACAGTGGTTGCAATTTTATCATATTGACTTTTCAAGTCAACCATTTGGATTTTTTTCATTGAAATTTTTGTTAAAGTTCGAAAGTTTATAGTTTCCAGAAACCACAAACACTTTCTTAAAACGAAGAACAAAAATAGTTATTTATGAGTTTAAACCAATGCAACCCACATTAAAAAACGATATTATTCCAATGAAATAAAAAGTGAATTCCTGACAACCAAAATTTATATATTGCTGCTGAAACAAAAAACCTAAAGAAAACGTATTTTAGCCCAAAATTTCAACGATGCTTTTTCTCTATAATCTAATTGTTCAAATAGCTGGTTTTTTATTAAAAATCGCAGCTATTTTCAGCCCAAAAATGAGACTTTTTGTAGAAGGCCGCAAACTGGTTTTTCCCGTTTTGGAACAAAAAATAAAACCTACCGATAAAACAATCTGGTTTCATGCTGCTTCCTTAGGCGAGTATGAGCAAGGCTTGCCCGTAATTGAAAAAATAAAAGAGCAATTCCCTTCTCACAAAATTGTACTTACTTTTTTTTCGCCCTCGGGTTATGAAGTTCGTAAAAACAATACCGTTGCAGATGTTACGGTTTATTTGCCTTTGGACACCCAGAAAAATGCTCAGAACTTTTTAAAAATCGTTCATCCGGATTTGGTGTTTTTTATTAAATATGAATACTGGCCCAATTATTTATACGAACTCAAAAAACGGTACACTAAAACCTATTTAATTTCTGGAATTCTTAGACAAAATCAACTGTTTTTCAAATGGTACGGTGGCTTTTACAGAGAAGCATTAGATACATTCACTTACTTTTTTGTACAAAATGAAACTTCAAAAAAGTTACTGCAAGAAGTAGGCAAAACGAATGTTTCCGTTTCTGGAGACACTCGATTTGACCGAGTTGCCGCAATTTTAGAAAAAGACAATTCCTTGGATTTTATTGCTCAGTTTAAAAACAACACATTAACGATTGTCGTGGGAAGTTCTTGGCCAAAAGACGAAAATTTATTAGTGGATTTTATTAATTCGAATACCTTAAATGTCAAATTTATAATTGCGCCACATAATATCAAAGAGGAACAAATTCAACAATTAAAAAATAGCATCATCAAAAAAACCGTTTTATTCTCTGAAAAAGAAGGACAAAATCTCGCTGATTTCGATGTTTTTATCATTGACACAATTGGGATTCTGACAAAAATCTACAGTTATGCGGATATTGCATATGTGGGCGGTGGTTTTGGGAATCCCGGAGTTCATAATTTACTGGAACCGGCAACCTTTGGCGTTCCAATACTCATTGGCCCCAACTATTCACATTTTGCAGAAGCAACAGCACTGGTAAATATGGAAGCTTGTATTTCTATCAACAATAACAAAGAGCTAGACGAAGCATTTAAAAACCTAATCCAGAATGACGACATTCGACAAGAAAAAGGACATATGTGCAGCACTTTTGTACAAATGAATAAAGGAGCTACAGCCATTATTCTGAAACACATCTTGAATGATTCAATTTAAACCGTTAGTAATTTCTGATATCGAAACGATTGTGTCCATGATGCAAGAGTTTTATGCGATTGACAATTATCCTATTGACATTGAAATTTCCAAAGCTTTATTTCGGGAATTTATTTCCAATGAAAATTTAGGAAAATCATGGCTCATTTTATCCGATAATGAAATTGTAGGCTACGTTATCCTAACCTTTGTTTTTAGTTTTGAATACCAAGGAAAAATTGCTTTTTTAGACGAATTGTATCTGACCGAAAAAACCAGAGGCAAAGGAATTGGAAGTAAAACCATTGCATTCATTCAGAACGAAAGTCATAAACTATCGTTAAAACTTATTTATCTGGA
The DNA here is from genome assembly GCF_003633605.1 of Flavobacterium sp. 120. Taxonomy (NCBI): domain Bacteria; kingdom Pseudomonadati; phylum Bacteroidota; class Flavobacteriia; order Flavobacteriales; family Flavobacteriaceae; genus Flavobacterium; species Flavobacterium sp. 120. The sequence continues at coordinate 2,914,757 of NZ_RBKZ01000001.1, forward strand.
AGTGGAACAACACAACGAAAAAGCACAAAAATTGTACCTTGCGCACGATTTTGAGATGCACAACAGAAAATTGATGCGATACAAAATCAAATAAAATTACACCCTAAATTTAATACCATGAAATTTTTAAAACTATTCTTATTTTTATTTGTCATCCAGATGCAAGCGCAGCAGGGTGGCATGTGGATTCCTTCACTTTTGAAAGGAATGAATGAAACAGAAATGAAAAATTTAGGCATGAAAATGTCTGCGAAAGAGATTTACGATGTCAATCAATCGAGCATGAAAGATGCCGTTCCGCATTTTAATGGCGGTTGTACCTCTGAAGTTATTTCCCCAAAAGGATTGATTTTAACAAATCATCATTGCGGATTTTCACAAATTCAATCGCACTCTACGGTAGATCATGATTACCTGACTGATGGATTTTGGGCTTACAAAATGGAAGACGAATTGCCTAATAAAAACTTAACTGTCGCTTTTATTGTAAAAATCGAAGATGTGACCACATTAGTTTTAGAGGGAACAGCTACTCTAACCAGCGAATCAGAAAAACAAAACAAAATTCAAGAAAACATTACGGCACTTACTAATTCTCTACCAAAAGAAAATTGGCAGGAAAATAAAATCCGTACGTTTTACGAAGGCAATCAATACATGCTTTTTGTAACAGAAACTTTTACCGATGTACGTTTGGTAGGTGCTCCGCCTTCCTCAATAGGGAAATTTGGTTCTGATACTGATAATTGGGTTTGGCCGCGTCATACGGGAGATTTTTCATTGTTTAGAATTTATGCTGACAAGAACAATCGTCCGGCTGCGTATTCGAAAGACAATGTTCCTTACACTCCTAAACACTTCTTGCCGATTTCACTTGACGGCGTAGCCGAAGATGATTTCACATTGGTTTTTGGTTATCCAGGAAAAACAAATGAATATTTACCTTCTGTTGCGATTGAGCAAATTGTAAACGAATTAAATCCGGCAAAAATCGAAATCAGAGACAAAGCCTTGAAAGTGGCTGATGGTTTCATGAGAAAAGACAATGCCATTAAAATTCAATACGCCTCTAAATATGCCAGAATTGCTAATAATTGGAAAAAATGGATTGGTGAAACCCAAGGATTAAAAAAATCAAATGCCGTTGCTGTTAAAAGGGAATCTGAAAAAGCCTTTCAGCAAAAAATAACAAAAGCAGGCAAAGAAAAAGAATACGGAACACTTTTAGTCGATTTCGAAAAAAACTACGCAGAAATAGCCCCATACGCTTCCGCAAGAGATTATTTTACAGAAGTTGTGCAGCTTAACACCGAATTATTAAGTCTTGGTTACAAATTGTATCAGCTGGAGCAAGTTTACAAAACCAAAGGAGAGCAATCTTTTACTGACCGAAAAAACAATTTGCTAACTGGTCAGGAAGCTTTTTACAAAGATTTTAATGCAACTGTTGATGAAAAAATTTTTGAACAATTGATTGAATTGTATGCTGCCAAATCTCCAAAACAATTTTTACCCCAAAGTTTGATGAATGTAAACGCTAAAAATTTAGCCTCGGAAATTTACAGTAAATCCAGACTTAAAAATTACACTGGTCTGAAAGAATTATTAACTGGCGATACGCGAGCCGTTTTAACGAGTTTAAACAATGATCCAGGTTTTCTGTTGGTAAAAGAATTAGCTGATAAATATTTGAAAGAAGTCGCGCCAAAATACGACGAAATCAATTTAAAGATTACTGCACTGCAACGCACGTACATGAAAGCGCAATTGGAATTGAACAAAGACAGCAGAATCTTTCCAGATGCCAATAGCACATTACGAGTTACTTATGGAAAAGTAAAAGGATACGAACCTAAAGACGCTACTCTTTATACGCCAATAACTTATTTAGATGGGGTAATGGAGAAATACATTCCCGGAGATTATGAATTTGATGTTCCAGCTAAATTATTAGACTTATATAAAACTAAAGATTACGGTCCATATGGTGAAAACGGAAAAATGCCAGTTAACTTTATTGGCACAAATCACACCACAGGAGGCAATTCAGGTAGCCCGGTGATAGACGCAAACGGAAACTTAATAGGGCTTAATTTTGACAGGGTTTGGGAAGGAACCATGAGTGATATCTATTATGACCCAAGTATTTGTAGAAATATTATGGTTGACATACGCTACGTCCTGTTTATTATGGATAAATATGCTGGTGCAAAAAACTTGATAAGTGAGCTAAAACTGGTTCACCCTAAGAAAAGCAAACCTCTGAAAAAGAAAAACTTAAAGTAAAACCAAGGACTCAACAACGATATAAAGCATTTATTAATTATTTAGCTGGATTGGCACAATAATTGTTATTTGTTTCGGCGTTGACAAAAAATATTATTTTTTAAAAAAAAAATAAAAAAATATTTTACATATTAAAAAATTTATATCTTTGCCACGAATTAATAATTAACCTTTTATATTAAATTAAGATGAAAAAAGTATTTTTAAGTTTAGCTGCTGTTGCTGTTTTGACTGTTGTATCATGTAAAAAAGCTGACGCTCCTGCTGAGGACGCTGCTGCTGTTGTTGATTCTGCTGCTGCTGTAGTTGATTCTGCTGCTGCTGTAGTTGATTCTGCTGCTGTTGTTGTTGATTCTGCTGCTGCTGTTGCTACTGAAGCTGCTGCAACTGCTACTGAAGCTGCAAAAAAATAATTAGAACTCAAATTCTAAAAATTTTAAAGCCATCCGCTATGCGAGATGGCTTTTTTAATTTATGACATTTCCATTCCTTTAAGAATAGATATACAAATAAAAAAGAGGGTCGTGAAAATTTAATTTTCACGACCCTCTTTTTTTATTTACGAATTAATTCAAAAACCTTTAATCAGAAAAAATAAAATCATTTCCTGAGAAATCCAACACCTCTGAATTTGATCCATACCGAACAATTTCATCGATTCCTTTTTGCAAACGCAACGAAGTGGTATATTTTCTACTTGTAGCAAAATGATTCCCTTCCAGCATTAATTTAAAATAAAATTTCCCGCCGGAAGATTTAAACTTTAAAAAGTCAGCGGTTTCAATTGTCGCTTTAAACTTTTCAATATCTTCTTCGCACTCAAACTTGAGCTCATAACTTAAACTCGTAAAAACAACTTTCCCTTTTCTGGAAGTAAAAACAAATTTATACTCATCATTATACCTTTTACTAATTACAAAAGCGCCCATTGTTTATTAAATAACAAAAATTAAAATTACAAATCACAAAAAAAAGTTGATATTGGTTTCGACAGATTTAGTTTTATACAAAAACCATAAAAACAAAAAAAGCCTCTTCAATTGAAGAGGCTTTAGTACTCAGAGCGGGACTTGAACCCGCACGAACATTGCTGTTCACTGGATTTTAAGTCCAGCGTGTCTACCAATTTCACCATCCGAGCATTATGTGGTGTGGAGCGAAAAACGGGGCTCGAACCCGCGACCTCGACCTTGGCAAGGTCGCGCTCTACCAACTGAGCTATTTTCGCATTTTCAATTCTTAGAAAGAACCGCGATACTTGTTCTGTATTGCGGATGCAAATTTAGGACATTTATTGAATTATACAAGCCTTTTTCATAAAAAAATCACACATCAGAGTTAACATTCTGATAACGTAATCTTTAAAATAAAATAAATTATTTTCTGGTCAACATTCTTTTAATTTCATTGAGTTTCATCAACGCTTCCATAGGCGTAATGGTATTTATATCCAGACTTATAATCTCCTCTTTGATTTCTTCCAATAGAGGATCATCCAGATTAAAGAAACTCATTTGCATTTCATCTTTTGCAGCTTTAATTCCGTTCAGTGCATCGCTGGAATGATTCTTTTCTAATTTCTTTAAAAGCTTTTGCGCTTTCAAAATTACAATTTGAGGCATTCCGGCCATTTTTGCCACATGTATTCCAAAACTATGCGCACTTCCTCCTTTTACTAATTTTCGAATAAAAAGCACCGTATCTTTCAATTCTTTGACGGCCACATTATAATTCTGAATTCTAGGTAATGATTCACTCATTTCATTCAACTCGTGGTAATGCGTTGCAAATAATGTCTTCGGTTGCGAAGGATGTTCATGCAAAAATTCCGCAATTGCCCATGCAATGGAAATCCCATCATAGGTGCTCGTTCCTCTTCCAATTTCATCCAAAAGCACTAAACTTCTATCGGAAATATTATTCAAGATAGAAGCCGTTTCATTCATTTCGACCATAAAAGTAGATTCGCCCATCGAAATATTATCGCTGGCTCCTACTCTAGTAAATATTTTATCTACAATTCCCATTCTCACGCTGTCTGCAGGGACAAAACTCCCCATTTGAGACAAGAGTACAATCAGCGCCGTTTGACGCAAAATAGCCGACTTTCCAGACATATTTGGACCCGTAATCATAATCAACTGCTGTGTTTCTCTATCCAAGAAAACATCATTGGCTATGTAAGGCATACCAACAGGCAATTGTTTTTCGATAACAGGATGCCTTCCGTTTTTGATTTCCAGTTCGAATGTTTCGTCTAGTTCCGGACAGATGTATTTATTTTCGATAGCCAATTGCGTAAAAGAACACAAACAATCGAGTTGCGCCACTAAATTAGCATTCATTTGAACCGGCTTGATATAAGTGGCAATCCAACTCACTAATTGTTCAAATAATTCTACTTCTATTTTATGGATTTTCTCTTCTGCACCAAGGATTTTAGTTTCATATTCTTTTAATTCCTCCGTAATATAACGCTCTGCATTAACCAAAGTTTGCTTTCGAATCCATTCCGCAGGAACTTTATCCTTGTGCATATTCCTAACTTCGATGTAATATCCAAAAACGTTATTAAAGGATATTTTCAATGATGAAATTCCCGTCAGTTGTGATTCTCTTTTTTCAATTCCTTCCAAGAATTCCTTACCAGAAGTTGATATCGCGCGTAAATCATCTAACTCAGCATTGATTCCTTTGGCAATAGCATTTCCTTTGGCAATAGCCACAGGCGCATCTTGATTCAAAACGGTTTTTATTTTTTCACGCAATAATTCACAACTGTGCAAACTATCGCCGATTACTTTCACTGCTTCTTGCGGACTTTCTAACGCCAAGGTTTTTATCGGAATAATAGCATCCAATGATTCTTTCAGATAAACCACTTCGCGAGGCGATACTTTCCCGGCTGCAATTTTTGAAATCAAACGTTCCAAGTCGGAAATTTGCTTGATTTGATTCTGAATATTTTTCAGCACACCCTGATTTTCTTTTAAATAAGAAACCACTTGGTGACGGCTTTTTATTTTAGCACTGTCTTTCAACGGCAATGCCAACCATCTTTTTAACAAACGACCACCCATTGGCGAAAGCGTTTTATCAATAACATCCAGAAGAGTCACCGCGTTTGGATTGTAACTGTGATACAATTCCAGATTGCGAATGGTAAATCTATCCATCCAGACATAAGCATCTTCGGCAATACGCTGAATCGCCGTTATATGCTGTACTTTATTGTGTTGTGTTTCGGATAAATAATACAAAATAGCTCCCGAAGCAATGATTCCTTCTTTCAATTCTTCGATTCCAAATCCTTTCAAAGAAACCGTCTGAAAATGCTTGGTTAAGGTTTCGAATGCGTAATCTTCTTTGTAAATCCAATCTTCCAGATAAAAGCTATGATAATCCTCTCCGAAAATCTCACGGAAATCATTTTTATTATTTTTTGGAATCAGAACCTCACTTGGATTAAAATTCTGCAACAGTTTATCAATATATTCTGCATTGCCTTGCGCCGTTAAAAACTCTCCTGTAGAAACATCCAAAAATGAAATTCCTATGGATTTATTAGCAAAGAAAATGGATGCTAGAAAGTTATTCGTTTTTGATTGTAAAACCTCATCATTCATGGAAACACCAGGAGTTACAAGTTCAGTAACACCGCGTTTTACAATAGTCTTAGTCATTTTTGGATCTTCTAGCTGGTCACAAATTGCTACACGAAGTCCTGCTTTGACTAATTTTGGTAAATATGTATTCAAGGAATGATGTGGAAAACCAGCCAGTGCCGTTTCAGTTTCAGAACCTGCTCCACGCTTCGTTAAGACAATTCCTAATATTTTTGAAGCACGAACTGCGTCCTCTCCAAATGTCTCATAAAAATCTCCAACGCGAAATAAAAGACAAGCATCAGGATACTTTCTTTTTATCTCATTGTATTGCTTCATTAACGGAGTTTCCTTAACTACTTTATCTTTAGATGCCAATTGTATTTATGTTTAAAAAATGAAAAAATATCAGCGAATTTATATATTTTAAAACAAATAAATAAGGAGTTCAAAAAATTAAACTATTTTAAGAAAGATTTAAGGCATAATTTCTATTTTTTATTTAGATTTGTAAATACTTTTAAATTGAAATAGATATGAAAAAAATAATTACCCTAGCTATGCTAGTTGTTTTAGGAGTTGCTACTTCTACTGCACAAGAAACTTCAAAAAAATTGAAAGCAACTACTGCTAAAGTTGCTGCAAAAGTAAATGGTGCAGGAATGGTTTTCGTAAGTGAAACTATTGACTACGGTACAGTTGCCTATAACTCTGATGGTAAACGCGAATTTGTTTTTACAAATAACGGTAACAAACCTTTAATCATTACTAATGCTCAAGGATCTTGTGGTTGCACAGTTCCTACTTATCCTAAAGAGCCAATTGCTCCAGGAGCAAAAGGAGTTATTGGAGTAAAATATGACACTTCAAGAGGTGGTCAAGCTTTTACTAAAACAGTAACATTGACAACTAATGCTGTTGTTCCTACCAAAACACTTACAATAAAAGGAAATGTTTTAGCTGCTCCTGCTGCAAAAAGCTAAATTTTAACTTAATAGACAAAAAAGCTTCCATTAACTTCGGAAGCTTTTTTTTTGAATAATTTACAAAATATGAGAAAGCTAGAAAACAGCGAACTGGATCGAAAATCTATTGAAGCATTCAAACAATCTGAAAAAACACCGCTTATTTTAGTATTAGATGACATCCGTAGTTTGCATAATATTGGCTCCGTATTTAGAACAGCAGATGCGTTTCTAATTGAAAAAATATATTTATGCGGTATTACCGCCACTCCACCAAACAAAGAAATTCACAAAACAGCACTTGGCGCAACCGAAACAGTAACTTGGGAACATCATGAAAATGTTCTTGCCGTTATTGAAAAATTAAAAGCCGAAAATGTAATGACGCTTGCAATAGAACAGGTAGAAAGTGCCATTTTTCTTCAAAATTTTGAAGTTCAAAAGGGAGAAAAATATGCTTTAGTTTTTGGAAACGAAGTATATGGTGTTTCACAAGAAGCCGTTGCATTATGCGATGGTTGTATTGAAATCCCACAATTAGGCACCAAACATTCTTTGAATATATCCGTGAGTGCAGGAATTGTAGTTTGGGATTTATTTCAAAAACTGAACTGGCCAAAATGATTTTTTTAATAAAATTAAGAATTAAGTAATACTTTTATCATATGAGAATTTATAACTTTTTGAAATTATCTTTAGTTTTTTTATCGCTCGTTCCAATGGCTGAATGTTCCGCCACTTCCTTTTATTCGATAAAGAAAAATACTGCTATAATCTCAAAAGGCCCGATAAATCCATCATCTCTTAATTTTATTACAAGTCCAAATCCATTATCTATTGCAGATAATGCGCCACGAATTACAGCAACAGGAAATCAAAGCTACTGCCCCGGAACTTCATTAAAAATTGTAACCGATGTAAGCATCACTAACTCTGATATTACAGATACAGGCACAGAGGCTATTTACATTCAGATTTCTTCGGGTTATATAAATGGGCAGGATTTAATACAATTAGCTAATCCTACATTACACCCAACAATTATTTCTAGTTGGGATGCTCCCTCAGGAAAATTAAAATTATCCAGCCCTACCGGAGCAGATATTTTATACAGCGACTTTGTAAAAGCAATAAAAGACATTGAATTTAGCAATTCATCCGCTTCTCCCTCAGGGATTCGAAATTTCTCAATCACCATAGGACAAGCAAATTATTTACCCAGAAACGGGCATTATTATCTATATTTTCCAAACCTTGGAATTAACTGGACTGCGGCCAAAACTGCAGCCGAGACAAGTACTTATTATGGATTGCAAGGCTACTTAGCCACAATCACAGCAGCTGATGAAGCAAAAATATCTGGAGAACAAGCCGCAGGTGCCGGATGGATTGGCGGAAGTGATGCCGAAACAGAAGGTGTTTGGAAATGGGTAACAGGTCCAGAAAACGGTACTGTTTTTTGGAATGGAGCCGTAAATGGATCAAGCCCTAATTTTGCTTTTTGGAATTCAAACGAACCAAACAATCTTAATAATGAAGACTATGCACATATCACAGCTCCAGGTATTGGAACACTAGGATCATGGAATGATATGCAGTTGAATGGCGATCCAACTGGAAACTACCAACCCAAAGGATATATTGTAGAATATGGGGGAATGCCTGGAGATCCAACACTTGAAATTGCAACTAGTACAACCATAACAATATTACAAATAACAGGAACAACTCCAGCTTCAAGATGTGATTCAGGCACCGTAACACTTCAAGCAACCGCTTCTAACGGAACCGTAAACTGGTACGACACCAACAGTGGAGGAACTTTATTAGCAACTGGCAACACTTATACAACACCATTTTTAACAACCACAACAACTTATTATGTAGATGCCGGATGTGCAACATCTAGAACAGCAGTTACAGCCACTATAAATACAATCCCTACTATTACGGCTACCAATTCTCCTGTTTCCAGATGTGGAGCAGGAACTGTAACGCTAGAAGCAACAGTTTCAACCGGAAGCATAAACTGGTATTCAACTCTAACCGGAAGCACTATCATAGGGACCGGAACAAGCCTGACTATCCCAAATGTTACTCAAAACACAACCTATTATGCAGAAGCCATCAATAACGGATGCAGTAATGGGAACAGAGTTTCGGTTGAAGTTACTATTTACAACCCACCAGTTGTTACGGATCAAGAATTAACATTATGCAAATCCAGCACTCTTACCCTTGATGCACAAATCCCTAATATGAGGTATCTATGGTCAACTGGAGAAACGACCGCAACAATTACCGTTGCTACTTCTGGTATTTACACCGTTGATGTAACAAGTCCCACGCCTCAAAATTGTACTAGCAGAAAAAAAATTACTGTTATCGAACATACTATTCCTGAAATAGACCGCATTGATGTAAACGGAACTACAGTCGTGATTTATTTATTAAAATCAGAGGACTATTTTGAATATTCTGTTGACGGAATCAATTATCAAAGTTCGAACGTGTTTTTCAATGTACCTAGCGGCTTGCAAACGGCGTATGTAAGAGAAGTTAATTCTTGCGGGGCAGACAGTGAAACATTTGTAATTTTAATCGCTCCAAAATTCTTTACCCCAAACAACGACTCTTATAATGACGTATGGGAAATAAAAGGATTAATTAATTATCCTGAAGCAGAGGTAACCATTTTTGATCGGTATGGAAAACTGATTACTAAACTAAGCGCAACCAACCAATCATGGAATGGAACATTTAACAAAAATCTGATGCCTGCTTCCGATTATTGGTATGTCTTGAAAATTGACAACACAAGACCTGTAATGAAAGGACATTTTTCTCTAAAAAGATAATCGAAAACTAATATAATAATTCAGAAAAGCAGTAATCTATTACTGATTAATCTTCTTCTGTATTTCTTCCAAAATATAGAGATAATCTTCTTGATTTTTTACAAAATCTTTATCTGAAACATCAATGATGAGAACATTCAAATCGGTTTGGGATTTAATATAATCCAAATAACCGCTATTGATTTTATCCAAATATTCAGCCGGTATTTTTTGTTCGTAGCTTCTGCCTCGTTTCTTTATATTTTGCAACAGCCTTTCTGAATTTTGATACAAATAAATGTACAAATCCGGTTTTGGCATTTCTCTGTAAATGATATCAAAGAGATTGCGATACAAACGATATTCATCTTCAGCCAGTGTGATTTTGGCAAAAATCAAAGATTTAAAAATATGATAATCAGCAACTAGAAAGTCTTTGAACAAATCAAACTGCGCTAAATCATCTGATAATTGTTGGTATCTATCAGCCAAAAACGACATTTCAAGCGGAAATGCATATCGGTTTTGATCTTTATAAAATTTGGGTAAAAAAGGATTATCAGCAAAACGTTCTAATACTGTTTTTGCATTAAAATCCTCAGAAATTTTCATGGCCAAAGTGGTTTTTCCCGCTCCGATATTCCCTTCAAAAGCAACATAATTAAATTGCTCCAAAGAAATATTTCGCAAAGGATTGACCAAATTCTGAACGACTGTACAAACACTGTCATCTGGCGACACTGACAATAATTCTGAAATATTTTTTTGAAGAATGGGATGTTCCCAATCTAAATTCAAATCCTGAATGGGTAACAAAACAAAATTTCTGTTTTGCATCAAAGGATGTGGAATCTGCAGTTTTTCGGTAGTAATAGTTTCTGAATCGAAAGCAATCAAATCAATATCAATCGTGCGTGATTGGTATTCTTGAGTTTTGTTTCGCAAACGACCCAATCGTTTTTCGATTTTTAAAACCTGAGTCAGAATTTTATGTGCAGAGGAAAAAGTATGCAAAACCAAAGCGCAATTATAAAAAGCATCACTTTCAAAACCCCAGGCCGGAGTTTCATATAATCTGGAAACTTTGATTACAGTACCAATTTCTTGATGTATCAACTCCAAGCAACGCTCGATATTTTCCAAACGATTGCCTTGATTACTGCCTATAGATAAAATGACCTGATGTTGTGATTTCATAATTAGGTGCAAATTAACTAAAAGAATTTTAGAATTAGCAATATATTTGTATCCTGTGTTGATAATTAAACTCGGAAATACGAAACAATTGTTTGTAACATTTCTATCTTTTTTGCGACATATTAAAAAAATATAATTATGAGATTTTTAGGAAATGTATTGGCGACCATTATAGGTATTTTTGTTTTTTTCATGTTGTTCTTTTTTGGAATCATCCTCATCGGAGCTATTTTTGGTGGTGAATCTGAAGGCGTTACGGTGAAAAACAATTCTGTTATTGAATTGAATTTGGAAGACATCAGAAACGATTATGCCGGAAAATATAAAGATCCTTGGGTAACGATTTTTTCAGAAAACAAAAAAGTAGGTTTATCAGACATTATCAATGCCATTGAAGAAGCAAAAACGGATACCGACATTAAAGGTATTTCTATTCTAAACAACGATTCCTCACTGGGAATGGCACAAAGCAAGGCATTGAGAGATGCTTTGGAAAGCTTTAAAAAGTCAGGGAAATTTGTCATGGCTTATGCCAATTCGTATTCACAAAAAGAATATTACCTAAATTCTGTTGCCAGTCCAATTTACTTAAATCCGGTTGGAGATATGGATTTCAAAGGTCTTTCTGCTGAACTTATGTTTTTTAAAGATTTTCAGGAAAAATCAGGGTTGAAAATGGAAGTAATCCGTCACGGAAAATACAAAAGTGCTGTTGAGCCATTTTTAGAAAATAAAATGAGTGATGCCAACAGAGAACAAACTACTGCATTATTAAATTCAGTTTGGAATTCTATTACTGCTGACATTTCTAAAAGCCGAAATATATCTGTAGCTAAATTGAATGAAATTGCCAATGGACTTCTTGCTCGAACTCCAGAAATGGCAAAATCACAAAAATTAGTTGACATTATTGCCTATGAAGATGTGTATCACAATGCCATCCGAAAAGCACTTAAAGTAGCCAATGACGAAGATTACAATAAAGTATCTGTTGTAGATTATGCTCAAAAAATCGCTACAACTTCACAAAATTTTGACAGTAATGACGAAATCGCCATTATTTATGCCCAAGGAGAAATTATGGGTGGTGAAGGCGATGTGAACGTTATTGGCGAAGGTTCTATGCGTCGTTCCTTTCAAGAGGCTCGAAAAAACAAAAATGTAAAAGCCATTGTACTTCGAATTGATAGTCCAGGCGGAAGTGCTTTGACTTCTGATTTAATTTGGAGAGAAATTGAATTGACTAAAAAAGTAAAACCAGTAGTTGTTTCTATGGGGAATTACGCTGCTTCTGGCGGGTATTACATTGCGTGTAACGCCAACACCATTTTTGCTGAAGAAAACACAATTACGGGTTCTATCGGTGTTTTTGGAATATTACCTAATTTTACACCATTGGCAACTAAAATTGGAATTCATACCGAGCAAGTTAAAACACATCAAAACTCAGCAAATTACAGTCCTTTTGTACCAATCGATGAAAATTTCAAAGCAGTTACCTTAGAAGGTGTTGAACACATTTACAAAACATTTGTTACACATGTAGCACAAGGTCGCAAAATGACATTTGCACAAGTAGATGCCATTGCACAAGGAAGAGTTTGGACCGGTTCCGAAGCATTGAAAATTGGACTTGTAGATAAAATTGGAGGTTTAGATGATGCTATTGCAAAAGCGGCTTCTTTGGCAAAAATAAAAAGCTACAGTACCCAAAATTACCCGGAATACGAGAAAAACTTCGATGATCTTTTAGCTAATCTTCCTTTTGCAAAATCTAAAGAAGACTTTATAAAAGAAGAAATAGGTGAAGAAAATTATAGAATCATGCAACAAATAAAAAAATTGCAAGCACAGAAAGGAGTTCAGGCCCTAATGCCTTTTGAAATTAATATTCATTAAAATTTTATAACTCATTAAAAAATCCGTTTTAGAAATTACTAAAACGGATTTTTTTATACCATAAAGTTAAATTATTGTTTATAAAAAACATCAAAAAAATCACTCTGTCCTAAAAATACTATTTTTGTAAAAGAACAGAAGGCATTATTTTTGTTACACTAATAGAATCTAAAGAAATAAATTATGGTAAAGAAAGTTTTAAAAATCATTGGAATTCTGATTATCCTGCTCGTCGTGACTTTATTTGCTGCGCCTTATCTATTTAAAGATCAAATAAAAGCTAAAATTTCTGAAGCCATAAATGCCAAAGTAGATGCCAAAGTCTCTTTTGCAGAAGCAGATTTAAGCTTATTCAAAAATTTTCCAAATGCGAATGTGACATTGGAAAAATTAGTCATTATAAACAAAGCTCCTTTTGAAGGTGACACATTGATTTCATTAGGTGAATTAAATTTAAAAATGTCTATCAAAGAACTTTTTAAAGGTAAAGACGAAGCGATGTCTATTGACGGAATCACTTCGAAAAATGGATTAATCAATATCATTTTTAATAAAGACGGAATCGGGAATTACGACATTGCATTGAAAGATGACAAAGCCAAAGACGATGGAAAAAGCAGTCCGTTATCCTTAAAAATCCAAGAGTATAAAATCGAGAATTTCAAGTTTCGCTATTTTGACGAAAGTTCAAAAATAAAAATGGTAATCGACAGTCTAAACCATGAAGGAACAGGAGATTTTGCAGCCCAAAAATTAGATTTGGTTACCAAATCAACTGCAAAAGTATCGCTGGACATGGACAAAGTCAATTACATGAATAATGTCGCCTTGACGCTGGACGCGGTTTTGGGAATCGATTTAGAAAAAAGCAAATACACCTTCAAAGAAAATAAAGCATTAATCAATCAGTTGCCGCTGGAATTTGATGGTTTTATTCAAATGGTGGAAACGGGCCAACAATATGATTTGAAATTTAAAACCCCAACTTCATCTTTCAAAAATTTCTTGGGAATTATTCCCGCAGCGTATGCATCGAGTTTGGACAACGTAAAAACCACCGGAGATTTTACTGTAGTGGGTTTTGCAAAAGGCTTGTATTCAGACACGACAGTGCCAAAATTTAATATTGAAATTGCTTCCAATAACGCTTCTTTTCAATATCCTAATTTACCAAAATCAGTTCAAAACATCGTTATTGACACTAAAATTATAAATGAAACAGGAATTCTGAACGACACTTATGTCAACTTGGATAAGCTCTCTTTCAAAATTGACCAAGATGTTTTTAATGCCAAAGCCAACATTAGAAACATAACACAAAATGCAATAGTTGATGCCGCTTTAAAAGGAACTATAAATTTAGCCAACCTTTCGAAAGCCTATCCTATAAAGCTTGATAAGCCATTGTCAGGGATTTTAAAGGCCGATGTGACAACGAAATTTGACATGCAATCTGTAGAAAAAAGTCAGTATCAAAACATCAATAATGCAGGAACCATGAGTTTATCCGGTTTCAACTATGTGGATGAAAACGGTAAAACAATGAATATTAGCAATGCTTTGGTACAATTTAATCCTAGTCAGGTCAATTTGAAAGAACTGAACGCGACTACAGGAAAAAGCGACATTAGTGTAACGGGAATTTTAGAGAATTTTTACGGGTTTATCTTTAGAAATCAAGAATTGAAAGGAAACTTCAACATGAATTCTAAACAATTGGCCGTTGATGATTTTATGACAACCGGTGAAACCACTAAAACGGCAACTAAAAAAGCAGAAGCTATGAAGATTCCTGCTTTCTTAAATTGTACGCTGACCGCAAAAGCGACTACGGTTTTATATGATAATTTGACCCTGAAAGATGTATCGGGAAAACTGATTGTGAAAGACGAAAAAGTAACTTTAGAAAATGTAAAAACTTCTATTTTCGGAGGAACAATTGGCGTGAATGGAGCTGTTTCCACAAAAGGAAAAACACCAGTCTTCAATATGGATTTAAAATTAAATCAAGTCGATATCGCACAGTCGTTTACCCAACTGGACATGCTGAAAAAAATCGCTCCAATTGCCGGAATCATCAACGGAAAATTAAATTCAAGTATCAAATTGAACGGAAATCTTGATGCAACAGAACTGACTCCTGACTTGAAAACGCTTACCGGAGATTTATTGGGGCAATTGCTTTCTACGACAGTAAACTCAACTAATTCCACTTTACTGACTGCATTAGGTTCTAACTTGAAATTCATTGATGTGAGTAAAATCAATTTGAATGATTTGAAAGCGGCAGTTACGTTCAAAGATGGGAAAGTAAATGTAAAACCATTTGATATTAAGTACAAAGACATCAAAGCCACTATTGGAGGAACGCATGGTTTTGACCAAAGCATGAATTACAATTTAAAATTTGATGTTCCTGCAAAATATTTGGGTTCAGAAGCTAATGCGCTAATTGCAAAATTATCTCCTGCGGATGCTGCTAAAGTGCAAAGCATTCCTATAAATGCGATATTAGTTGGGAATTTCACGAATCCAAAAATCACAACTGACATCAACAGTGCTGTAACCAAATTGACGACTCAATTAGTAAACCAACAAAAAGACAGATTGGTGAAACAAGGAACTTCGGCTTTGACAGATTTCATTAATAAAAACAAGAAACCGGGAGATACTACTAAAACGGCGACTCCTACAACTCCTGCAACTAAGGAAGAGGTAAAAACTAAGGCTAAAGATTTATTAAATGGATTTTTAAATAAAAAGAAAAAAGCAGAAGAGCCTAAAGTGCAACAAGAATAATTTAAATTAAAATAAAGGCTTTACTAAATGTGTTATAAAAACAACTTCTATTTACAATTAAACCATTAAGAAATTAAGAAAAATTAAGCCTTAAATCTTAATGAAACTTAATTTCTTAATGGTTAAAAAAAATTACAAAAAAGCCAGTAGAATCAAAATGGTAGATTTTATACATTCTAAAAAGCAGGAATTTCTAACTTGATATTCCTGCTTTTTTATTTAATTTTATACATTAATCTGTACCACATATCCTTCTGAACCGCGGATATTGAAAACTGTTCCGTCTTCAAAAAGTAAATATTGCCCTTTTATTCCGGTGAGCTTTCCTTGAAATTGTGGTTTTTTATCCAAGCTCAAACTGTTTACTTTATTTGGATACTGTAAAACGGGATAATGCATCTCGTACAAATCATTTTTCTGCGAATAAAAGTATTCCTGAACTTCTGCTGGAATCAAATTTTCTACTTTCAATCGTTCCGCAACCAAATCAATTTGCTCCACATTGTTGGTCAACATTTTTCTCCAATTGGTTTTATCGGCATAATGATTTTTCAGCGCCACCTCGGTAATTCCAGCTAAATATCGGTTAGGAACTTCCACAATTGAAATGGCTTGGGTTGCGCCTTGATCAATCCATCGTGTTGGCATCTGTGTTTTTCTGGTCACTCCTACTTTGACTTCGCTCGACAAAGCCAAATATACAATATGCGGTTGCAATTGTACTTTTTCTTCATACGCTAAATCCCTGTCTTGAATCCCAAGATGAGCCGTACTTAACTCCGGTTTCATAATCCAATCCCCAACAGCCGCACTAGAATAGAAGCAATCATAACAAAATCCCTGACGGAATATTTTTTTCTTCTTGCCACAATTCAAACATTGGTATCCCACAAAATTGATTTCGAGTTCTTTATTCAGCAACTGATTCACATTCAAAAAACTATTCTCAAACACCAAATAATATTGAATCGGATTTCCAAATTCCGTTTGCATTTTTGTAAGTACACCTTCGTATGTCATTGCGATTTTAGATTGTTGATTAACGATTTATGATTTTAGAATCCGATTATTAGAAGCCCATTTCTGAGTTAAAATCTTTACTATAATATAGAATTGTTTTTTATAAAAAAACACTATTTTTGATACTTTGACAAAGTTAGTATTTGTCAATCGATATTCAAATCTTAAATTTCAACCTTTTTACAATAGAAAAAAATCTGAAATTTAAAATCGTTAATCAACAATCTGAAATCTATATGCCTCTAACCATAATCAATTCGTTTGCCTCTTGGGTTCTAAAACAAAGAATCCATCAGATTGAACTTTTCCTAAAATACCCGAATGAGGTTCAGGAAGAATTGCTTATGAATTTAATTCAGTCATCAAAAAACACTGCATTAGGCAAAGAATATGAGTATGCTTCGATACATTCCTATGCGACTTTTGCCGAAAGAATTCCTATTTCGACCTACGAAGAATTACAGCCGTTGATTGAAAGAACCCGCAAAGGAGAGCAAAATGTTTTTTGGGAAACACCTATAAAATGGTTTGCCAAATCAAGCGGAACAACCAATGCCAAAAGTAAATTTATTCCAGTGAGCAATGAAGCGTTGGAAGATTGTCATTATAAAGGAAGTAAAGATTTGTTGTGCTTGTATTTAAACAACAACGAAGATTCAGAACTGTTTCTTGGAAAAAGCCTGCGTCTTGGCGGAAGTTCCCAAATCTATGAAGACAACAATACGTTCTTTGGGGATTTATCCGCAATACTAATCGAAAACATGCCTATTTGGGCGGAGTTCAGCAGTACGCCAAGCAACAAAATTTCTTTGATGAGCGAATGGGAAACTAAAATTGCTGCGATTATAAACGAAACAAAAAATGAAAATGTAACCAGTTTTGCCGGAGTTCCTTCCTGGATGTTGGTTTTAATGAATAAAATGCTGGAAGAAACCGGAAAGGGAAATTTATTTGAACTTTGGCCTAATTTGGAAGTCTACTTTCACGGAGGTGTAAATTTTGAACCCTACCGAGACCAATACAAAAAAATACTCCCGAAAAAAGATTTTAAATATTACGAAATATACAATGCCTCCGAAGGCTTTTTTGCCATTCAGGATTTAAATTATTCCAGTGATTTATTATTAATGCTGGATTATGGAATTTTCTATGAATTTATTCCAATGGATACTTTTGGGACACCGGAACAAAAAGTAATTCGTTTGGCCGATGTGGAACTGTTCAAAAATTATGCTTTGGTGATTACAACCAATTCCGGTTTGTGGCGCTATTTGATTGGCGACACCGTTCGTTTTACATCATTGAATCCATACCGAATTCGGGTAACGGGAAGAACCAAGCATCACATCAATGTTTTTGGAGAAGAATTGATGGTCGAAAATACAGATCAAGCTATTGCCAAAGCGTGTAAAATGACCCAAATGGAAGTAGTTGATTACACTGTTGCGCCTATATTTATGGAAGGCAAAGAAAAAGGCGCCCATGAATGGATGATTGAATTCAAAGACAATCCAGCGGACGTATCTCAATTCCAGAAAGCATTGGATGAATCCATACAATCTTTAAATTCAGATTACGAAGCAAAACGCTACAACAACATGACGCTAAACCCGTTAGTAATAAATGTAGCCCGGAAAAATTTGTTTTATGATTGGTTAAAAGACAAAGACAAACTGGGCGGACAACATAAAATTCCAAGATTATCCAACCAAAGAGATTACTTGGAACAACTGAAAACCATGCAGTTTCAAACCGTATAAAAAATAAGAAGATGAAAAATACCTTCTACATCTTGATTACACTTTTTTTGTTGAGTTCCTGCGGACCGCACAGAATGAGTTGTGGCGCCAGAGGAATTTGCAAATCTCCCGAAAAACAAACACAGGAAAAACCTGAAAAAGGGTTTACCGTTAAAGCATAAAAAAGGCTGTCCGAAAATTACTTTTTGGACAGCCTTTTTTTATAATTATTGGAATCTTTTATTCCTCCTCCATCATATCAATATGTCTGTCGTGGTATCCTAACAGGTATAAAACACCATCGAGGCCTAAACTGGAAATAGAACTTTCTGCTTTTTCTTTTACCGTAGGTTTGGCATGAAAAGCAATTCCTAAACCTGCTAAATTCAACATTGGTAAATCATTGGCTCCATCACCCACAGCAATAGTTTGATTGATGTGAATGCCTTCTTTTAGCGCTATGGCTTTTAGATATTCTGCTTTCTTTTTACCATCGACAATTTCGCCTATATAGTTGCCCGTCAATTTACCGTCTTTAATTTCCAATTCATTGGCGTGAACGTAATCAATTCCTAGTTCTTTTTGCAAATAATGACCAAAATAGGTAAATCCTCCTGATAAAATAGCCGTTTTATAGCCGTAATATTTCAAGGCCTTCATCAAGCGATGCGCTCCTTTTGTTATAGGCAAATTTTCAGCAACGCTTTGCAGTACCTCTTCACTCAAACCTTCTAACAAAGCCATACGTTGTTTGAAGCTTTCGCTAAAATCAATTTCGCCATTCATCGCTGCTTCCGTGATGGCTTTTACTTGCTCACCCACACCGGCTAACTCAGCCAATTCATCAATTACTTCCGTTTGTATCAAGGTCGAATCCATATCAAAACACACCAAACGCCTGTTTCTTCTGTACATATTGTCTTCTTGAAAAGAAATATCCACATCCAATGTTCTGGAAATCTCCATAAAACTAGCCGTCATGAACGTTTTATCTACAATCGTTCCTGTTACCGATAATTGTATGCATGAACGGGGAAACTCTTCTTTATCAATGATAGAAACCCTACCCGTTAATCTTTTGATAGCGTCAATATTTAAATTTTGGTTGGACAAAATTCTAGTCACTGCCGCTAATTGTACCGCTGTTAATGTTTCTCCCAAAACATTGATGATATAGCGCTGTTTGCGTTGTGCTTTTACCCAAATTTCGTAATCAGCAATAGAAATCGGAATAAACTTAACTTTAACACCTAATTCATAGGCTTTAAACAATAAATCTTTTAAAACAGGTCCAGAAGAGGACCCCGCTTTTATTTCAAATAAAATACCTAAAGATAGCGTATCATGAATATCTGCTTGTCCTATATCTAAAATAATGGCATCATAAGTCGCCAAGATGGATGTTAAACCAGCTGTTACCCCTGGTTTGTCCTGACCAGAAACTTTTAATAAAATAACCTCTATGTCTTGTACCTGCATTTTATAATTATTTGATTTAGAATGGACAAAAATCGTCAATCTGACGTTGATAAAAAAAAATAATGTTCCTTTTTTTGAACAATAACAAATAGTTTAAATTACCTATAAAAAAACCTGTCCAAATGAATGAACAGGTTTATTTTTATGAGAAAAACGCAATCCAAGAGTACGCCCGAATTTGTTTTAACGCTAATTATTTTTCATTTTCGTCAAAATTTACCATCCAATTGATTCCAAATTTATCAGCAAACATTCCAAAATAAGCACCCCAAAAGGTTTGATTCATTGGCATGGTAACCGTTCCTCCTGCCGAAAGTCCGTTAAACAATTTATCCGCTTCATCTTTACTCGCAGTATTAATTGAAAGTGAAATATTTTGTCCAAAAGCAACTTCGCCACTTGCCGAATTACTGTCGCTTCCCATCAGGATTGTCCCGTCACCGATAGGCAAAGTAACATGCATAATCTTATTGCCTTCCGCTTCAGAAAGCACAGGATTCCCTTCTGCCGACGGCATGTCTTTAAATTTTCCAATATAAGGGAATTCCCCACCAAATACTGATTTATAAAATAGAAATGCTTCTTCGCAGTTTCCATTAAAAACTAAGTACGGATTAATTGCTGCCATGATTGTAATTTTTAAATTAATATATTATTTTTCTTCTGAAAGTTTCTTTACCAAATCTAATGCTTTTGGCCATGTCGTTTTGAAATAATCGATATACTTTTCGACTGCATCCATTTTTGCTTCTAAAACGGTAACTCCATTGTCTTCGGTCAAACGGTACATTTCCATAGCACCCGTCCATTCTTGAGTTGCATCATCAACAGGCATTTCCTGAAATTTTTTGATTTCACTCAAATGTTTAAAAGCCATGTATTCATTATCAATTTTCTTGAAAATAATGCTGTTCATCCCGTCTCCGTTTGGAGATAAAAAACGAATTTTACTGCCTTCTTTCCAATCGCTTTCTGCATAAGACCCTTCACAAAAAATAGAGGTCCATTGTTTGTATGTTTCTTCATTCCATAAAATCTCCCAAACTTTTTCTTTGGGAGCATTTATCTCGATTTTAAATTCCAGTGTTGTCATTTTGTTTGTTTTTTAAATTGACTTAAATCCTACTGTTTGGGCATTTTACTAAAATCCATGTATAACATATTCCAACGATGCCCGTCTAAATCCGCAAAACCACAGCCATACATCCACCCTTGAATTTCGGCTGGCTTGTCAAAAACTATACCTCCGGCTTTTTCTACTTTCTTGGCGAATTCATCCACTTCTTCCCTGCTTTCTGCATCAATTGAAATTAACACTTCGGAACTTGATTGTGTATCTGTAATTTTATTTCGCACAAAACCTTCAAATATCGCTTCCTCAAAAAGCATGACTGCAAAATGAGTAGCTCCAACTGACAAGCATGTTGATTGCGGAGTAGCGTATTGTTCATTAAAAGAAAAACCTATTTTGGCGAAAAATGCTTTTGATCTCGCCACCTCTTTTACCGGCAAATTAAGCCATATTTGCTTTGTCATTTTGTACGTTTTTAAAGGGTTGCATTTTCAACATATTTTTTAAAATTATCCAAAATTGCCTGCCAGCCATTTTTCTGCATTTCTTCAGGATTTACTGTTTCCGGATCAAAACTTTCTATTACTTTTATGCCTTCTGCATCTTTTTCAAAAACAATTTTCACTTTTCTCCCATCTGCCATTTCGTATTCTATTAATGAAAGATTCACCACATTCGTATAAACTCCTTTGAAATCAAAACGCATTGTACCGTCTGTTGAAGCCATGGTGTATTTGAATTTTCCACCCACTTTCAAGTCATTTTCCGCAAAAGGAGTATGCCAATCCTCAGAGGCATTGTTCCACTTCATGACATGTTTCGGAGCAGTCCATAATTTCCAGACTTTCTCAATTGAAGCGTTTATTGTGCTTTGTACTGTTATCATTTAAAGTTCCTTTTTAAAATTTCCGACTATAAATTTACAAAATATTTGAAGTCGGTTCTCTTTTGTAATCAATAATATAACTTTAAAATAATCCATAAAAAAAACCTGCTCAAATGAATGAACAGGTTTACTATTTTTAGAAAAGATTACAATTAATCTTTATCAGAATTCAAATTACGAAGCAATTTCCAAACGTTTCAATAAATTTTTATTCAACGTTTCTTTGGCATATTCTCTGTCAATTTCTAAGATTTTATCATCAGAACTTGGCAATTCATACATCGCATCGGTTAAGATAGCTTCACATAAAGAACGCAATCCACGAGCACCTAATTTATATTCTAATGCTTTATCCACAATAAAATCTAAGGCTTCATCAGTGATGGTAAAAGTTACCTCATCCATCAAAAACAATTTTTCGTATTGTTTGATTAACGCATTTTTAGGTTGTGTCAAAATCGCACGCAAGGTTTCTCTGTCTAAAGGATCCATGTGTGTCAAAACTGGCAAACGACCAATAATCTCCGGAATCAATCCAAAATCTTTGATGTCTTTTGGGATAATGTATTGCAACAAATTGTCTTTGTCAATATTATCCACATTTTTTGAAGTCGAATAACCCACCGCCTGACGGTTCAATCGTTTCGAAATAATTCTTTCGATTCCATCAAAAGCACCACCGGCAATAAACAAAATGTTTTGTGTATTGACCTCAACAAATTTTTGGTCTGGGTGCTTGCGTCCTCCTTTTGGTGGTACATTCACAACGGTTCCTTCCAATAATTTCAATAATGCTTGTTGCACCCCTTCACCAGAAACGTCACGCGTAATAGACGGATTATCACTTTTACGTGCAATTTTATCTATTTCATCAATGAATACAATTCCGCGTTCCGCTTTGGCAACATCATAATCAGCAGCTTGAAGTAGACGAGTCAAAATACTTTCGACATCTTCTCCTACATAACCTGCTTCAGTTAATACCGTTGCATCAACAATAGCCAAAGGCACATCCAACATTTTTGCAATGGTTTTAGCCACTAATGTTTTTCCTGTTCCTGTTTGTCCCACCATGATGATGTTACTTTTTTCAATCTCAACCTCATCGTCTAATTGCTGTTGCATCAAACGTTTGTAGTGATTGTAAACTGCAACCGACATTACTTTTTTAGTTTGATCTTGTCCAATTACATATTGATCTAAGAACGCTCTGATTTCTTTTGGTTTTTTCAAAATCAAATCACCAACCAGTTTTGAACTCCCGCTGGATTTTAATTCCTCTAAAACAATTCCGTGTGCTTGTTCGATACATTTATCACAAATATGTGCATTGATACCAGCAATCAATAAATTGGTCTCTGGCTTCTTTCTTCCACAAAACGAACACTCTAATACTACTTTTGCCATTCTTTTTTTGTTTAAAGTTTAAAAAGTTTAAAGTTTAAAGTTCCCGCAGCAACCTTAAACCTCAAACCTTAAACTTGTAACTATTTTTATCCTCTTATTAAAACTTCATCAATCATTCCGTATGCTTTTGCTTCTTCGGCAATCATCCAATAATCACGCTCGCTGTCATTGTGTACTTTCTCGAAAGTTTGTCCAGAGTGGTGAGAGATAATTTTGTATAACTCATCTTTCAGTTTCAACATTTCACGTAAGTTGATTTCCATATCTGTTGCTACTCCTTGAGCTCCACCTGATGGTTGGTGAATCATTACTCTTGAATGTGGCAATGCCGAACGTTTTCCTGCAGCTCCTGCACACAATAGCACTGCTCCCATAGAAGCTGCCATTCCTGTACAAATAGTCGCTACATCTGGTTTGATGTATTGCATGGTGTCATAAATTCCCAATCCTGCGTAAACGCTTCCTCCTGGAGAATTCAAATAAATTTGAATATCCTTAGAAGCATCGGCACTTTCAAGGAACAATAACTGTGCTTGAACGATGTTTGCGATTTGGTCATCAATTCCTGTTCCAAGGAATATAATTCTGTCCATCATCAGCCTTGAAAAAACGTCTAATTGTGAAATATTCAACTGACGTTCTTCAATGATATATGGAGTCATGTTTTTAGGAGTCATTGCGCCTACGATTTTATCGTAATACATGGAGTTTACGCCGTGGTCCTTTGTAGCAAATTTTTTAAATTCTTTACCGTAGTTCATATTTTTTTGTTCTAAGTTTTACGTAATATCTTGTGATTCGATTTAATGCAAAGGTCATACCTATTTACAAATGATGTCAATATGTCTTATTTTTTAGCCCAGATGGGAGTAAAAAGCTTTTTGAATTCCGTTTTTTAGTTTTTTTATTCTTGCAAAGCGACTGAAAGAAGCTCTTGCAGGAATTTAAAAAACAGAAACGGAAGAAAAAACTTGAAACGTACAGCTGGATTAGCTCCTGAAATTAATTCAAACAAAAGAGCGCCAAAAAATATTTTTTCTGACGCTCAAATATAACTATTTTTTATTGTTTTGTCTTTGTAATAAAATCTTAAAATTTTAATAATCACTTGCGCTCTTAGGGCTTTTGACTTTATGACTTTTGACTTTACGACAATACTTTATTCTCCGTAAGAAGCAGCAATAAATTCTTCGTAAGTCACTTCTTTAGTAGTAGGATTTGCTTTTTCTTTGAACAATTCCAATAATTTCTCAGCAACCACTTGGTCAGAAAGTCTTTTCACTTCGTCTTGGTTAGACAAAACTCTTGCTACAATTCCTTGAACTTCTTCGTCAGTAGGATTTGTTTGCCCGAATTGCGCCATTTGTTGACGGATATTTTTTGTAGTGAATGATTTCAAGTCTTCGAAAGTGATTTTGATGTCCGATTGAGCCATTGCTCTACCTTCGATCAATTGAAAACGCAATCCTTTTTCAGAACGTGCATATTCCACTTCAGCTTCCTCAGGAGATAATTTTTTCTCACCAACAGTTTGCAACCATTTTTTAAGGAATTCAGCTGGTAAATCAAATTTTGTGCTTTCGATTAAGAACTCAGTTACATCACCTAATAATTTTTGGTCAGCTTGTTGTGCAAATTGAGTTTCAGCATCTTCTTTGATTTTAGCTTTCAATTCTTCTAATGAAGAAACTGCTCCAGCTCCAAACAATTTGTCGAACAATTCTTGGTTCAATTCTGCTAATTCAGCAGTGTTGATAGCTTCGATTGTGAAGTTTACATCAACATCTAAACCGTGAACGTCATCATGACTTACTTTCATCACGTCCATCAATTGGTGGTCGTCTTCAAATAAACCTTTAGTATTTACAGTCACTACATCACCTACTTTTTTACCTGTGAATAAATCCCAAGTCGCTTTGTCTTTGAAAAGATCAGCAGCAATAGTGGTAGCATTATTAATTCCTTTTTCTTCGTTAGTGAATGTTCCTGTTACATCTGAATCTGCAGCAACAACCTCTTGAGGAATTGCAGTCCCAAATTGTTTTTGGATTCTTTCCACTTGACCGTCGATCAATTTATCGTCAGCAGTAACCACATATTTTACGATGTCGTTTTTAGCATCTAAGTCTAAAGTGAAGTTTGGAACCAATCCAATTTCATATTCAAAAACCAATTCTTCAGCATCCCAAGAAAAATCTTCGTTTACTTTAGGAAGTGGCGTTCCAAGAAGGTTTAATCTTTCTGATTGTACGAAACGCTCTAGAGCCAAATCAACAACTTTCTGAACTTCTTCTTGTTTAATAGCTTTACCGTATTGTTTTTCAACAAGATCTTTAGGCACCGCTCCTTTTCTAAATCCTTTAACAGTTGCCAAAGGCATTTTTTCGTTTATTCTTTTTGCAACTTGTCCTTTGTAATCCATGTGAACAACAGTCATTACAATTGTTTCATTCACAGCGTCTATTGCTACTCTTTTGATATCCATCTTCTTCTTTAATTTACATAATAAAATTGGACTGCAAAATTATAAAATTTTTGCAACCCAAACAAGCTTTTTATTCACGATCCCGATCCCGAAGCTTCGGGACGGGACGGGATTGAATTTTAGGCAGTTATTTGACAAAATCAGAGGTTAGAAAAGGAAAATAATTTGGGCGTGTCCCTGCAGATTACTTCGTCGTTCCTCCTCGCAACTTTGGGTCAGGCTGTACGTTATAATCTTTTATTGCGCTTCGCTTCATAAAAGGATTTTCACTGCCATCCTTCACGCGGCTCGAGGTTTTCAATAATATAAAATTGCTTTGATAATTTATAAGATAATTATTATATATTTGAAATTAAACATTGTACAATTTCATCACATCTGAATACAAATTAGCAGTTATCTTATGAAAAACACAGAATACAGAATCTTTTTTAAGATTAATGAACAAATTTTGTATGGTGGTAGCATTAGAGCAAGTCATGAAAAAACTGAGTTGTTTTACCATTATCCTTATGGAAGTAATATTGAAAGTGAAGTGGAAAATCTTGAAACAGGAATAATTGACTCTGGATATCTACCAGACCATATTTCATTTCATACAGATGGAAACATTCATTCGAAAGCGAGAGATGGTAAAAAAAAGAAGATTTATTTCAACACGTTAAACCCAGGCCTAAATGTTTTCAATTTGGAAAGAGCTAAATATCTTCCTTTTTTTATTGAAAGCATTAATATTTCAGAAGCAAGATTTGTAAAAAAGAGGTTTAAAGAAAATGTAACATTCGACCCAATACACGATATTCTTTATGATGTGACCGCACTTAACTCGTTCAGTATATTATTAGTTAGCAAATGTGAAAGATCAAATCCGAATTTTATCACCGAAAATGAGCATTTGAAAAAACTAAAGTATGTTGCAGCTGATGTAATTTCAGGAGTTTTTACTAAAGCGGATAAAGACCTAATTTTTGAAACAAATTCAACTTTTAATACAGACTTGGTTATTTTGTTAATTGAAAATGTATGGGAAGGATTCCCTAAAATCATACACCATAAAAATAATGACGAAGGAATCCGTTTTACAACTACTGTTTGTATGCCTCCTGTAAAATTATTAGGAAAAATGATAAATCTGAATTAAAGTCCCTAGCTCTGCAAAGTGTTCTCTCAAAGAATAAATTTAACATTTAAGCTGCGCAAACGTCTCTGACTTTGCGCCTACTATAATAAGCAAATAATTATAAAATGTTAACGGCATATAGGATTTGGTACAAAGTCAGGAGACTTTGCGCAGCGGATGATTTCAAACTTATATGCAAGTTTGGCTACATAACTCCGAAAATCAGAATTGTAAAGAAAAACTTATTTATAATTGTGAAAATAAAAAATAATAAACGTTGTAAAACAGTTGAAATGGGAAAGATTATTTACATAGTATTCATACTTTTTAGTCTATCTATAATTAGTCAAACTAAAAACTTAAAAAAGGACTTTCAAGTTAATTTGTTAACCATTGAAAAAAATACTAGAGATACTTTAATTGGAACATTTACTGAAATATACTCCGGCAAAAAAAGAATCGAAGCAAAATGTTGTACTGATTTTGATGGAATTGACATTTTTTATATTAATCCTAAAGACATTGTCGATAATAGAATTTACATGAAATTTTATGGACGAAAATGTAAACCATATAAAAAGAAATTTATAATCAGAGGTGACTTAAAAACAACAATTTACCTCAAATACGGAAAAACAGAATATAATTCTAAAATAGAGGACTTTGAAATGATGTTTAAAAAATTAAATATAGAATATAACACTTTTAAATGTGGAACTATTGATTAATACTTTACTCCACAAAGAGTTCATTCAAAGAATAAAGTTGTCGTAAAAGTTGCGCAAACGTCTCTGACTTTTCTCTCCACAAAAATGCCTCCAAATAGCTTTTGACTTTTTTGGAGGCATTTCATTTTAACCAATAAAAATTGCTTTTTTTTTAAAGCGATTAGTTGAACTGTGTAGTCACATATTCAATTAAACTTTCATCATCCATTTTATTAGAAGTACTTTCTTTAGTCGCAACATTTTTATACTGTGGAGTCTCATTCAAATATTTAATAAATTGTTCTTGAGCAGTACCAGTTCCTGTTACATGCAATTCATCAACATTTTGCATATGAGCCGTAATGTTTTTGAATAGTTTATGAAGTAAATCTCTTTCAGCATTGTTTGCTGCGTTTTCGCTTGAATTACCACCTTGTCCGTCAACTTTTTCGTGACCTAATATTACGAACTCACCTGAATCTACATTTTCTCTTCCTACAATAGTTGCATGATGTAAATCCATCCAAACACCAAATTGTTTTTTGTTTTTTTCTGACATTATTATATGTTTTTATATTAATACTTGTTTCTCATCCTAGCATATTTAAACTCCTTTTACAGTTGTTCCTACTGCCAAAACAAAGAAACCAACAAGCAATAATGTGTAATTATGTTCTGTTAAAACTTGAACATCTATGAAATGTCCAATAATTCCAAGTATACCGCAAATCAATCCTATAATCCAAGTTATTTTCTTTGGTGCTGAGGGGTTATTCATGTAAATAGTTTTAAATGATGGTTCAAATAATTTGTTACTAAGAAGCAAAAATACCCCTATACATTGGCAAAAATGTAATACAATTTTTAGCAATAATTGTATAATTCACGCATTTTCAATGAACAAGCTGCGCAATCGTCTCTTTACGCCCACAATAATTAGTAAATCATATAAAAACCAATAGCCAAAACCAATAACAAAAAAAGCCTCGAAAAATAATTTTCGAGGCTTTTTTAAGATTGTAATTTAGAATGTAGCCCGTAGCGGAATCGAACCGCTCTTACATGGATGAAAACCATGCGTCCTAACCGATAGACGAACGGGCCATTTTTCAATGTTTCGGGTGCAAAAATAGCACTATTTTTGAGATGCTCAAAGCCAAACCCAAAAACCTTCATATAAAAACAGCCTATATTGAACTTGTAAATTGTAATCAATTCAGAACTAACAGCTACCACAAATAAGTTTTTTTTAAAACGAGCTGATTTTTCAAAGAACAAATCTAAAATCTAATGAAAGACAACGCTTGTAAACACAAATAATAAAAAAATAGTCCTTAATTCAACGTTACTTTTGTACTTTTGAAAGTATTAATTAAAACTAAATAGATTGACAAAGTATCTAAAATATCTCCTTTCTCTCTTTCTGGCTTTTGGCCTGATGGTAAATGATGGCGCTTTAGATTCTCCATCAAATTCAGCAGATTATTACCAATTCTCGAACGTAATTCTAAGACGAGAATTAAACCATAAGGATTCGAAATTATATGTGTTCCATCAGATAAATTCATCTGAAAAAACGGTATTCTTATTTCAGTTAGCTTATCTCCAATTTCAAGATGTTTTTAGTCTTCAAATTCCCGTTCTTCTAAAATTACAAACGCAGCTTTATCAAAAAGTACGTTCATTTACATCTCAATACATTTTTATAAATGAGATGATTACTTCCCGAAATTCCTATAAAAGTTTATACACAGCCTAGAAATTTCTTTCTACGTATTTATGCAATTCCATGCATAAAGATGATACCAAATGTCTAATCATTTATCATTTACAAAATGTATAAACACAAAACTAAAACACGTTTAGAGGAATCTAAACGCCCTATTCATTGGGCAAAAAGAAAAATTATGCTAATTATAACCGCCTTTATGATCGGGATGTCAAACGGAATGAATGTGGGAGACCATACGATTCACGGAAATCAAAATCATACGGAACAACATAAAAAAGACTGATTTGATTGCTCATAAATACGTTATAACACAAAAGCTATAAACGAGAATAGTATTAAAAGTCGGGTTGCACTACGGCGTCTCCCGACTTTTTAGCTATTTCAAAAAGCTATAAATTTGAGTAAGAAATTGGGAAACTTAAATAGAAATCAAAACAGCAATAGCATCACCAACAGCAACACGACCAGTTCCAGAACCTATCAAGTTTTGCCCAAACAACACGCTATTCCCTACTGTTCTGTATTTTGCCAAAGTCCGTAAAGGATCTTTTCCTGAGGTCACTCCTTTTTCTTGGTCAATAGTTGTCATTACACATCTTCCGCAAGGTTTCACCCCAAAAAAAGTTAGCTCCCCAATTGTAAATTCTTTCCAAGATTCTTCTTCATAAGCGTCACCGCCTGTACAAACAAAATTAGGTCGAAACCGATTCATAGGCAATGCTTCCTTCATACGCGAATTCAAATCATCCAAGGACGATTGACCAATCAACAAAAAAGGATAGCCATCCGAAAAAGAATTAATATCAGCTTCCGTAACGGCATATTTAGCCTCTACTTTTCGGTGACTTTCTTCGGGCATGTAAACCAAACGAGCCGAAAATCCCAATATTCTGGAAAACCAATCTGAAATAACCGAATCGACTTCATACGCCTGAATGGAGTCCTCCCAAACCATCACATCAATTTTAGTTTTGGTCTCCGAAAAAAATTGATGCAACGGAAGTTGTATTGTTTCTAATTGCACGCGATGTGTAATATTCAGAAAATTCCCAGCAATTTCAGGTTGAAAAAGAGCTAATTCCGAGTGTTCCCTTTGCGACAGAAACAATCCGTTTTCATCAACTAACAGCCAACGGCGATCGTGTTCCAAACCACGATCGGTCACTTGAGCTTCTTGCAATTTAATTCCACCTAATGATTTTACAGGATAAATCCAGATTTCTGAAAGTTGTACCATAGCAGTATATTTTTCCCAAAATTACAAAAACAAAGTATTCCGTTTTTAATAATTCATACTCAATCCAAAACCTAATCCCATATCACTGTCGTAATGCGTGGTAATTCCGAAATTTCTCTTGACAATATAGCGCAAACCCGCCATGTATTCTTTGTCCGTATTCCACATTAAATTCATGCGCAATCTTTTGGAAACCGGAATATCCATGCGTTCAAATTGCAATCTGAAATTCCCGTCTGTGAATACTTCGGCTTGTGCTTTAATGAGCATCGGTAACGTATATTCGACTCCGGCACTGAAAACAGCGCGATTGTCTTTGGTATTGGTTTGACCAAAAAGATTCTCTTCCATTTCTCCCATTTCCATTTTTCGATACCGCCAGTCAAAACCAATAAACGGCATCAACCATTGCATTTTCCCGATGTAACGTCCAATGTGCGTTTCGGTTTCATACCCGTGATGATTGGTGTAGCCCAAACGCCATTCGGTACCAATACTCCAACGCGTGTTTTGAATCATCAACATTCCATCGTTTCCATTGGTGGCAAAATCATTTTCCGCCATCACATGAAAAGCTCTGTCATCAGCAAACAATTTGCGTTGCGCTAATTTTGGATTTGGAATCAAAGGATTTGGCTCTTGATTTTCATAACTAAAAACCCTGCCCATTCCCGCCATCATGTGATAGAGAATGTGACAATGAAAAAACCAATCCCCTTTAACATTTGCATTAAACTCAATCGTATCGGTTTCCATCGGCATAATATCGATGATGTTTTTCAGCGGTGCGAATTCTTCTTTTCCGTTGAGCACTCTAAAATCGTGTCCGTGTAAATGCATGGGATGACGCATCATGGAGCCATTGAAGAGTACAATTCGAACATTCTCTCCTTTTTTAATTAGAATTTTATCGGTTTCCGAAACTACTTTATTATCCAGACTCCAAACATACCGATTCATGTTTCCTGATAATTCAAACCGCAATTCTTTTACCGGTGCGTCTTTTGGCAATGTTGTTTTCGTGGGTGATTTCAGCATCGCATAATTCAATGTCGTGATATCCGAAAGTGCATTAGAATCGTACTGATTGTGATTGGCATGTTCATCATTTTTCTGACTTTCACCTTTTGACTTTTGACTGTTTCCAGTAATTTCAGGATACATCACCACATTCATGTCCATTTGATTCAGTGACATTTGCATGCCCATATCATCTAAATCACCATTCATTTTCATCATACCGTTCATCATTTTCATCCCTTCAAAATACTTTAATTTTGGCAAAGGCGCAATCAGTTGCTTGATGCCATTTCCTAAATACAATGATGCCGATTTGGTCCTATCCTCTGAAGTGACTAAAAACTCATACGCCGTTTTATCCGCAGGAATCGTTACAACAACATCATACGTTTCAGAAACAGCAACGATTAATCGGTCGACTTCAATAGGTTCCACATCATTTCCATCACTGGCAACCACGGTGATTTTTCCTCCGGCATAATTCAACCAAAAATAGGTAGAAGCACCACCATTGGAAATCCGCAATCGGACTTTATCTCCCGCCTTAAACTGCGAAAGCTGGCTTTCATTTTTCCCGTTGATCAGGAATTTATTGTAATACACATCACTTACATCCATGGCGTTCATTCGTTTCCATTCGTTGGTGACTTTTGTCTTGAAATGTCCCGCTTTTATAGCTTCAGAATAGCTTTGCGTAGTACCTTTTTGAATCGCAAACCAATCCGTCGCATTGTGTAACATTCGATGCACATTTTCCGGTTTCATATCCGTCCATTCACTCAGAATAATTGGAACGGTTGGCAAATCATCAATTCCTTTTCTAAAGGTTGGATCATCCGATTTTTTATTCATTACAAAAGAACCGTACATCCCAATTTGTTCCTGCAAACCCGTGTGACTGTGGTACCAATGCGTTCCATGCTGAATAATTGGGAACGTATATTTATGCGTAGTGTGTGGTTTGATGGGCATTTGTGTCAAATTAGGCACGCCGTCTTCTTTATTGGGCAAAAATAATCCGTGCCAATGCAACGAAGTATCTTCATTTAATTCATTATGCACATAAATTTCGGCAATGTCGCCTTCGGTAAACGTGAGTGTTGGCATGGGAATTTGTCCGTTTACGGCAATTGCTCTTTTGGGTTTATCACCAAAAGTGACAATCGTATCCCGAACATATAAATCGTAACGAACTACTTTTTGCGCAGCAGCATTCAAAGCAAAAAGCAAGATTATAATTATAGAGTATTTTTTCATATTAAGATACTGTTTTTTTTTAGCGGAACATCGCATCGCCATTCTTCATGCCGATTTCATTTTATAATTTTAAATTTCGCAATCGTAACGCATTTGCAATTACGGAAACAGAGCTGAAACTCATTGCCAAAGCCGCAATCATTGGCGAAAGCAACACTCCAAAAAATGGATACAAAACGCCCGCAGCAATTGGAATTCCCATGACATTATAGAAAAAGGCAAAGAATAAATTTTGCTTGATATTTTTCATCACGGCATGGCTTAAATTTTTCGCTTTCACAATGCCTTGCAAATCACCTTTCACCAACGTTATTTTCGCGCTTTCAATAGCCACATCTGTTCCGGTTCCCATAGCAATTCCGATGTCGGCTTGCGCCAAAGCCGGAGCATCGTTGATTCCGTCACCTGCCATAGCCACAATTTTCCCTTCGGATTGCAATCGTTTAATTTCTTTCAGCTTGTCTTCGGGCAAACAGCTCGCTTTAAACGAACTTAGATTCAATTGTGTCGCCACTGCTTTTGCCGTATTTTCATTATCGCCCGTTAGCATAATCACCTCAACTCCTTGGCGCATCAGTTCTTTTATGGCTTCGACACTTGTTGCTTTTATGGCGTCAGTTATAGATACAAATCCTACCGCGATTCCGTCCACTGAAATGTAAGAAACCGTTTTTCCCAGTTTTTGTTCGGCTGTGATTTTATTTTCTAATTCTTCGGAAACTAAAACATTCACCTGCTCCATTAATTTTTTATTTCCGAGCGCCACTTTTTTGTTGGTTACTGTCCCAATGACTCCTTTACCAGAAATTGCTTCGAAATCCTTTACTTCGATTAATGAAACTACTTTCGCTTTCGCAAAATTGACTACGGCTTGCGCCAAAGGATGTTCGCTGTATTGATTTAAAGATGCGATGCTTTGCAGCAAAGAATCTTCTTCATTATTCAAGGAAAATACTTTCTCCACAGAAGGTTTTCCTTCCGTGATGGTTCCTGTTTTATCGGTAATCAGAACATTTACTTTGTTCATGTTTTCCAGTGCTTCGGCGTTTTTTATCAAAACTCCCGATTGTGCTCCTTTCCCAACACCAACCATCACCGACATGGGTGTAGCCAATCCTAAAGCGCAAGGACAGGCAATTATCAATACGGCAATTGCATTGATAAACCCATAAACCATTGCGGGTTCAGGACCAAATTGTGCCCAAACAAAAAAGGTAATTGCAGATACAAAAACCACAATTGGCACAAAATATTTAGCGATTTTATCCGCTAGTTTCTGAATCGGTGCTTTAGAACGACTGGCGTTATTGACCATTTGTATAATTTGCGAAAGCAAGGTTTCCGAACCTACTTTTTCAGCAATCATCACAAAGGATTTATTGCCGTTTATCGTTCCGGAACTAATGCTGTCGCCTATTTTTTTATCAACAGGAATGGGTTCACCCGTAATCATCGATTCATCAATGGTACTTTCGCCATTGGTGATTTTTCCATCCACCGGGATTTTATCTCCAGGTTTTACACGCAATAAATCGCCTTTTTTGATGTCGTGAATCGAGATGACCGTATCTTTTCCATCGCGAACCAAAACGGCTTGGGTCGGCGCTAATTTCAACAATTCTTTTATGGCTCCACTTGTTTGGCTGTGTGCTCTGGCTTCTAACAATTGTCCCAATAAAACCAATGTTAATATGACTGTTGTTGCTTCAAAATAGAGCGAAACCGTTCCGTTATGCGTTTTAAATTCATCCGGAAAAACAGCTGGAAAAAACATCCCAACTAAACTAAATAAAAACGCCACGCCTGTACCAATTCCGATAAGGGTAAACATATTGAGATTCCAAGTAATGATGGATTTCCAAGCGCGCTCAAAAAACATCCAACACGCATAAAAAACGACTGGAAGCGAGAGTATTAATTGTACCCAATTCCAGTTTTGTGTATCCATAATTTTCATTAATGGATTATTCGGAATCATATCTGACATGGCAATAATAAAAATAGGAACTGTACAGACTACCGCTATTTTCATTTTGCGCACCAAATCATTGTACACCTTATTTTCTTCAGAATCGGTAGGTTCCATTGGTACTAAATCCATTCCGCAAATGGGACACGAACCGGGACCGTCTTTGATAACTTCAGGATGCATGGGACACTTGTATATTATTTTTGCGGCACTTAATTCTGGGACTTTTTCCAAATTCATTCCGCACACCGGGCAACTTCCGGGTTTATCATAGACTTTTTCGCCCTCACAATGCATCGGGCAATAGTATTTACCTTGTGCATTATTGGGTAAAATTACGGTTGGTTTCTCTTGTTGTTTATTTGAACTGCAACATGATTTTTCGATTGGCTTTTCGGTAGTCCCATGAAAATCAGTCGCATTATTCATGGCAATTGTATAGTTTCCTGCTGCGGTTAAGGTCTCTTGTAATTGAGTAGTGGAAAGGTGTTCATCCATTGTTATCGTCGCTATTGGCGGATCCAAAGTAACTGTCGCATGAATTCCATCGATAGCATTCAATGTTTTTTCGACCTTAGAACGACAACCGTCGCAAGACATTCCAGTGATTGTATAGGTATGTTTCATAATGTTGAATTAAAAAAAATCGGTTCTATAAAAAGTATAGAACCGATTTTAAAAAATTTTAATGTTGATGATTCTCTTCTTTTTTGTCACTTTTTTTTGGAGTCATTTGCATACCACATTTGGGACATTTAGCTGGTTTATCACTCATTTCTTTCGGGTGCATTGGACAAGAATAGGCGGTTTTTTGAACGTCCTGAGGAGTCATTTTCATTCCGCATTTAGAGCATTTTCCTGGTTTATCAGCAGTTGTGCCGTCCATTTTGCAAACGTATGTTGAAACTATTGCTGTTTTTTTCCCTTTACCTGAGGTGTCGTGTTTTAGTGTTTTTACTAATTTCATTCCACATTTACTGCACTCTCCTCCTTTGCTGCTCATCTCTTTTGGGTGCATGGGACACGAATACATTTCTTTATGCATTTCCTTTTGGGAAGATTTCACAGCTTCTTGAGCTGATACCATTGAATTTACTGCTAAGAACACGCTTAGTACGATAATTAATGTTTTCATTTTTTCTATTATTAAAATATTAAACTAAAGATTCATTTCTACTGTTCAAAGGTACTCGACCTGATATTTTGACTTGTTGTAGAATTTTGGAAATGATTTGTAAGTTTTACAAGCCATCAATTTGCAATCTGTTATTTTCTTTTAATTGTTTAAAATGAGTTGGCGTTACGCCCGTGATTTTTTTAAACTGATTACTCAAATGCGCTACATCGCTGTAATTCAATTTAATTGCAATTTCACTTAAAGTTAATTCTTTATACATTAATAACTCCTTTACTTTTTCAATTTTTTGAGCAATAAAATAATGCTCAATAGTTGTGCCTTGAACTTCTGAAAATAAATTACTCAAAGTGCTGTAATCTTGCCCTAGTTGCCCTGACAAATAGTACGATAAATTGGTTTTTAATTCATTATTTTGATGGTGTACCAAATCAATAATTAGGCATTTAATCTTTTCTATAAGTATCGTTGTTTTGTCTTCTAGCAATTCAAATCCAAGCGATTGTAATTTTACTTCTAACTCCTGCTTTTGATTCTCCTTGAAATTTTCTAATAGTTCCACTTCCCCCAACTCCACCGAAACAGGAAAAATTCCAATCTTTTCGAGTTCGGATTTCACAACCATTTTACAGCGATCGCATACCATATTTTTGATGTAGAATTTCATCGCTATTAAATTGCTTCCACCATTCGACCACAAGTTAACATCTCAGAACCGTAATATGGGTTTTTAACGTCTTTGGTTTCGCTTATCCAATAGCCATCTTTCCCTTCATTGTACATTGGGCAATAATCCTGATATAATTTTTGGTCTGTTCCAAAGGTTTTTATCAAATCATGTACATCTTTGCTCAACAGCGCAAAATATTCTCTTTGATGATCTATTTTCCCGGCGTTATCACCAATATGTTTTACATTTTTTTTAGCATTTTCGGCAATGTCATTGAACTTGTTTTTCAGTTTTACATTTGAAATAGTATTCGAATTTACTTTGTCAAACGTGGCATACAACCCTTTTCCAGCATTAGCTGCGGCTTTAGAATCATCTTTCACCAATGCGTTTTTAAGCTTTAAATAATTGCTTACTATTTCATTAATTGTAAACGAATTTGCAGCAACAGTTTTAGTGGTTGCTACCGTATTTTCTGTTTCAACATCAGTCGTTACGGCATCATTTTTTTCCGCCTTTGGCATTTGCGCCACTTTCTCTGATAGTTCCATTCCACATTCCGAACATTCTGCTCCTTTTTCACCGGTAACTTCAGGATGCATTGGACACGAATACAATTCCGATGTCGTTTTGGTTGCAACCGGTTTGTCAGCTTCCGTTTCTTTATTTTTTTGGTTACAAGAAACCGACACTAATGCTAATGTGATTATTGATAGGATTGTATTTTTCATTTAATGAATTATTAATTGTTAATTATTGTAGCGAATTGCTGTATTATTTGACGACTGCTTTTTTAAAATTCAAATGATAATGATTATCACTTGTATCATTTTGAAACATTGAAAAAATTATATTCTAAGTTCAGATAAAATCCATTGGGCGCAGAACGCAGCATAGAACTGTATAATTCTTGTCTGTATGCCACATCAATCCGTGCCTGGCTGTTTACAATAAATTGAATGGAAGGCACAATATCCAAATATGATTTACCATTTTCGTTTAATGTCTGCCCAACAAACTCAAGCATTGTATTGATATTTGTTTGCTTAAAATTAGTGTATTTTTTTGGATACATCAATCTTCCTAACGATACCGTATAATTGGTAGCGTTATCACTTTGTGTTGTTGGAAATCTGTAATCCGGTTTATTATCAAATGCTTTTTCAAAACTGACAGAAGCACTTATGGCTACCTTTTTTATAAGCTGCGTAGCAACTATTCCCGTTTCAAAACCAGTATTATGCCCCATAATCTCTATCTGTTCCTGATGGATATCGGCATTATTAAAACTATATCTTCCAAATGCTGCCATCCTGAAATGACTATGCAAATCATCCGTGGACAGGAAACGATATTTAGTATAAAAACTGGTGCCTTCAGTAACCAATTGATTGCTTCTATTGCTAACAAACATTGATGTTCTCACCATCAAATTTTTATTGATACCCCACGTAACTTCTGGCATGAGATGATAACTATATCCTGATTTCATTTGTTCCTTGAAAATGGATTGTCCCAAACGAATTCCTAATGAACCCGCAGGAACATTGCTTGCCGGATCAGTAACCACAAAAAGTTCCTGAGCCGATATTCCTTGAATAAGAAAAAACGAAAATGCGATTAAAAACTTCCTCATTAAATTACAGTTTTGATATGGTAATCGTCTTCGTTATCCAATGGATATGACGCTGTTTTTGAAAACGTTTTAAGCAGTTTTTTATGCTCTTTTTGAGTTACATATCCTTTATCATAAACCTTCAATTTTGTTTCCCCGTTACTGTTTTTAAGTTCTTCATTCAATAAAACGAAAGTGGATCCGTTTAATGAAATGGTTTTATCTCCTTCGATCTTTAAGTTCTCTGTAGGTACCGTAATTACTAATGAACCGATAAAAAAACCTGCTTTTTCAACACCTTCTTTCAGTACTCTTGGCATTATTTTACTTTCTTTTTTAAAATAAACCGTGAAGGTATTTGTGTTCAAATCAGTACTCACGCTGTCCACACCAACGGTTGCTTTTAGTTGTTTGTTTATCGCATTGGAACACATAGAACACGTTAAACCTGTAGCAATTATTTCCGCTTTTGAAATTTGAGAATAGGATTTTATACTTGTTATTAAAAACAAACAAGCGATACCAATGAATTTTAAATTTATATTTTTCATTTTACTTTATTTTTTTATTTGCATTATTATTTCTTGCTCCGTTGGATTGACGGCAACTAATTTTCCTGATGCATCAAATAGATACGAATTAGGTAATGCTTCTACTCCAAAAAGCAGCGCAGATTTAGCATCAAAACCTTTAGCATCAATTAATTGCTCGTATGCTAATTTATCTTTTTGAATAGCATTCATCCACTTGGTTTTGTCCGTATCCAGCGATATCCCAATAATTTCGAAGTTGTCATTTTTATATTGATTGTATAAAGGAGCCAGCTTTTTATTGGCCAGTCTACAAGGCGCACACCAAGAAGCCCAAAAATCAATTAAGACTGTTTTTCCTTTCAGAGAAGTCAAATTTATTGTTCCTTCTTTATTATTTTTAAGTTGAAAATCAGGCAGGCTGTCTCCAATTTTCATTTGTGCAGTTGCAGTTGAAATACTGATTATTAAACTGAATAGCAGCATTATTTTTTTCATTTTATATTCCTTTTATACAGTTATTGAATCGTTTCGACTGTTTTTCCGCAAGTCATCATTTGAGAACCGTAATAGGGGTTTTTAACCGCGTTCTCTTTACTCAACCAGTTTGCGCCTTTACCGTCATTAGCCATAGGACAAAACTGAAGGTAAACCGGAGTTTCGTATTTAGCCACTTTTATCAATTCGTACATTGATTTTGAAAAAGGAATAAAAATTTCTCTTTGACGTTTGATGTCTTGTGTTTCCGAAATATTCTTGGCGCCAGCCCTTAAACCGTTCATTTCTTTCATCCAAACGATGTGAACATCCATAGCAAGATTGTTCATTTTCACTCCATTTAATGCTGTCAAAAGGTCTTTCGCAACAGTAGCGGCAGCTTTTCCGTCTGTTTTTACCAAAGCATCTTTCAATAAGAAATAGGTATCAAAAACAACTTTTAATTCCGTATCCACTTGTTGTTTTACAACTGCAGTATCAGAATGACTGGCGTGGTTTGCATGATTCTCTGCAGCAGCACTTTCCATCTTCATCTCTGTTGAAACAGCTACTTTTGCTTCTCTTTCATATTGACAACATCCATGTAATGCATCGTAAGTATCATCCGGGGCAAGAAATTTATCGCTGTCGTAACCGGCTAAAGCGATGCGTTTCAAGATTTCGTCTTGAGTCGTTTTAGAGGAATCATACGTAAGTGTTGCCATTTTGGAATCTTTATTCCACTCGACTTTCGCTACTTTTTTCAGGGTTCCGGCAGTTTCTATCTTGCTTTTACACATGTCACAGTTTCCGTATATTTTTACTGTTTCTGTTGTAGCATTTTTAATTTGCGCGCTTGCAATTGTAACTGAAAGCAATAGTGTTATTGCCATCAATATTCTTTTTATTGAGTTCATTGTATGAAAAATTTTGAGTTGAATTAGTCGCAAAAACATTGAAAAAAATAGCGTATTTCGCTACATTTCAAATTGTATTCGACTAAAATTTAATGATTGTAAAAGCATAAAATGCTTTGAAATAGACAGTCTTTTGGCTGTCAGAGAAAGGAATTTAGCTTATTTTAGGTGGAAGCCAAATAGAACGGAAATCTGAGGAAATAAAGATTTCTGAGTAATAGTAATTTTGTTTTTCAGTAGAAAAACTAAAGAGTTGAGTATTTAATTCAGTGTAAGACAACGAAGTCATCCCTAAATAGACGGTTGAACTGCTGCAAGTAACATTTTTACAAGCACCATTACAACCTTCATGAGATTTCTCTTTTGAAGACTGTTCTTTTTTACAACATTCTTTTTTATCCTTTTTTGAAGAGGATTCTTTTTTGCAACATGCCTTCTCTGTTTTTGTTCCACATGCAAAAGCCACGCTTGGTGTCATAAAGAAACCAAGCATAACTAATAGCACTATGTAAAACTTTTTCGACATTGTTTATCTTATATAGAAGCACAAAGGTATAAAATTATACAAATACTGTAAATTAATTCATTCACAAATACATGTTAAAACAATTCCTTATTTTCCTTCGCCTAATATTCCATTCATTATGGACTGTAATAATGACAAGATGATACTAAAGAATAAGGCGGTCCAAAAGGTGTCTACGCTAAATCCGCCCACAATTTTTGTACACAACAAAATCATTAATGCATTAATTACCAATAAAAACAATCCTAAAGTAATGATGGTAACCGGCAATGTAAGTATTACCAATATTGGCTTGATAAATATATTAAGTAACCCCAGAACAATTGCTACGATTAATGCTGTAGTAAATCCTGCTACATGAACCCCCGGCATAAAATTCGCAATTAGCAATACTAAGCCCGAAGTGATAAGAATTTTGATCAGTAAATTCATGGAATTTTGTTTTAAAATTTTAATAAATGTAGTGAAAATTTAAAATTATCACGGTCATTTCAAAAAAGAACTTACTTTTTGGTAAAACTCAGTTGGGTTTTCGGCATGAAGCCAATGCCCTACATTCGGAATCGTTTCGATGCTTGAATCAGGAAAATGTTGTTTTATATTTTCGAAATCACTGTCCAAAATATAATTAGATTTTCCTCCGCGAATAAAAAGAGTTGGCTTTTCAAAAATTGAATTCTCCGGTAACGGAACTCCTATTTCATCCATTTTATGATTAAATACTGCTAAATTAAATCGGAAAGCGAGTTGTCCCGGCTCTAGCCAAAATAAATTTTTCATTAAGAATTGTCTGGTTCCAAAATCAGGAATATACTTTTCCATAATTTCTTCGACATCACTTCGGCTTGGTTTTTTTGAAAAATCGACGGCGTTCAATCCCGCCAAAATATCCTGATGATGTTGCGGATAAAATTTTGGTCCAATATCAGCCACAATTAATTTACTTACTAATTCCGGATGTGTCGTTGCCAAAAGCATCGCTACTTTTCCACCCATCGAATGACCAATGACATTTATGTTTGCTAAATTATGAGCTTGGCAATACTCGTAAACATCCTGCGCCATGATTTCATAACTGAACTCTTCTGAATGCAAGCTTCGACCGTGGTTGCGTAAATCGAGAATATGAACTTGAAAATCAGCCGCAAATTGCGTTCCGAGTGTTTTCCAATTATCGGACATTCCCAAGAATCCGTGAAGGATTAAAAGCGGTTGCCCTGAGCCTTCTATTTTTGAAAAAAGCATATGGTTTTAGATTTTAACGTTATAATTTAAATTATAAACCATTAAGAAATTAAGGTCATGAAGCTTTTGACTTCATCTATCTTAATTTCTTAATGGTTTAAAAAACTATTTTAATTTTTGCAAATACATATTTACCACATTATCCAATCCTAGATAAATGGCTTCAGAAATTAACGCGTGACCGATAGAAACTTCGAGTAATCCCGGAATATTTTGTTTAAAAAACTGAATGTTGTCTAAACTCAAGTCGTGACCTGCGTTGATTCCTAATCCAAGTTCGTTTGCCAAAACTGCTGATTGTGTGTACGGCAAAATTCCGTTTTGATTTCCTAAACTGTATTGATGTGCAAATGCTTCGGTGTACAACTCGATTCTTTCAGTTCCAATTTTCTTCGCGCCTTCAATCATTTCGAGAACAGGATCCACAAAAATGGAAGTTCGGATTCCGTTGCGTTGAAATTCCTGAACGATTTCGGTTAAATACGAAGCGTGTTTTATGGTATCCCAACCCGCATTAGAGGTTATGGCATCGATTGCATCCGGCACCAAAGTGACTTGAGTCGGTTTTATTTCAAGAACAAGATCGATAAATGTTTGCTCTGGATTTCCTTCAATATTATATTCGGTGTAAACGATAGCCTTTAAATCTCGCGCATCTTGATAGCGAATGTGGCGCTCATCCGGACGGGGATGAATGGTGATTCCTTCGGCACCAAACTTTTGAATATCGGTGGCTACTCTTAATAAATCGGGAACATTTCCTCCGCGAGCATTTCGCAAAGTAGCTATTTTATTGATGTTTACACTTAACTTTGTCATTAGAACACTTTTTGATTTAGATACTAGTATTTACTTGGAGCAAAAATACAAAGTAAAACTTAGGAGATTTTGCTTATTTTTGATTATTTTGCATGAAATATTGCCGATTGATTTATGACAGAAATTACAGAATATATTACCAATGACTTTAAAGCGATTGAAAGCCACGATTCTATTGCGGCTATTCAAGACTTTTTTAGTGAGTTACACTTTTCACATTTTCCAATTGTTGAAGAGGGCGTTTATATTGGCAGTATAGCATCCGAAGATATAGAGACTTTTGACAGTGATAAAAAAGTAGCGGATTATCGTTTTACTCTTGAAGGATTTTTTACCAGAACAAATACGATGTGGCTGGATGTTTTAGAAGTTTTCGCAAAAAACCACACCAATTTAGTTCCCGTTTTGGACGAAAACAATACCTATGTAGGATATTATGAAATAGAGGACATCATGAAATTTTTTCATGAAACACCTTTTTTAAAAGAACCTGGAGGAATCATTGTTGTTAAAAAGGGAGTTTTGGATTATTCGATGAGTCAAATTACTCAAATTATAGAAAGCAATAACGGAAAACTTTTAGGACTGTTCATATCGGAAGCGGATGTTGAGAGTGTTGAAGTTACTTTGAAAATAACTTTGGGCGCCATGAATGAAATCATACAAACTTTTAGAAGATACAATTATGAAATCATATCAGAACATCAAGAAGACAATTATATCAATAATTTAAAAGAGCGCTCCGATTATTTAGACAAATACCTTAATATATAGTTTTTGTTTAACCGATTATTTCTTTAATCGATTAAATGCTAAAATAAACATATCAACATTAAACGATTAAACAAAAAGATGAAAGTAGCTATCTACGGTCAATATTATCAAAACAGTACAGAACCCATCATAAATGACATCTTTGTTTTTTTTAACAAAAACAATGTAGAGATGATTATTGAATCTCATTTTTTGTTGATGCTTAATGAACGGAAGATTGTAGAAAAAAAATACAAAACTTTTACATCCCATACGGAACTTGACTCCAGTTTTGACATGCTGATAAGCATCGGCGGAGACGGAACCATACTAAGAGCCGCAACTCTGGTAAGAGATTCCGGCATTCCCATTTTAGGTATAAATGCTGGAAGATTAGGTTTCTTAGCCTCTGTACAAAAAGAGAATATTGCCTCGTTTATGCAATTTGTTCTCGATAAAAAATACACGATTTCTAAACGAACTTTACTGAGTTTAACCTGTACTCCACCAAATGAATCCATTGACGCAATTAATTTTGCCATGAATGAAATTACAGTCAGTCGAAAAGACACTACTTCGATGATTACGATTGACACATACTTGAACGAAGAATATTTGAATTCCTATTGGGCCGACGGTTTAATCATTTCAACACCAACAGGAT
Source organism: Flavobacterium sp. 120 (assembly GCF_003633605.1). NCBI lineage: Bacteria > Pseudomonadati > Bacteroidota > Flavobacteriia > Flavobacteriales > Flavobacteriaceae > Flavobacterium > Flavobacterium sp. 120. The sequence goes on from NZ_RBKZ01000001.1 coordinate 2,958,826, forward strand.
CCACAGGATATTCACTCAGCTGCGGCGGTCCCATTTTGACCCCTGACGTAAAAAGCCTTGTTATTACTCCTATTGCCCCTCACAATCTTACCGCAAGACCTCTTGTAGTTCCCGATGAAACTGAAATCCGACTGAAAGTTTCGGGAAGAGAGGAATACTATTTAGTTTCCTTAGATTCCAGAGTTACCTCGGTAAAAAACGAATCAATTCTGACTTTAAAGAAAACTCCTTTTCAAATTAATATGGTAGAAATTACCGAAGAGACCTTTTTGAAAACACTTCGCAAGAAATTACTTTGGGGAGAAGACAAAAGGAATTAAATCATTTTAATCAAGCGCTATACGATTTTATCAATTTTCCCCGTTTTAGTTAAACTAATACTTAATTAGTGTAGGTTTAGTAGTTAATTATTAAAAAAACACACATTTAACTGAATGGGTATTGAATCGAATTGATAATTATTATATTTGCACGCAATTTTTGATTAAATGAACAAAATTTTTTATTTATTTTTTTGCTTTTTCCCTTTAATGGTTACCAATGCTCAGATACATGAGGTAGGTGTTTTTATAGGCGGAAGTAATTTTATAGGAGATGTTGGCTCTACTACATATGTTTCGCCAAACGAACCTGCATTTGGATTGCTATATAAGTGGAATAAAAGTGCCAGACATGCTTACCGATTTTCTTACACGCAATCAAAAATCGTTTCAAATGATTTAGATTCAAAAGAAGCCGGCAGAAACCAAAGAGGCTATCGCTTTGAAAACGGCATAAAAGAAGTATCTTTAGGCCTTGAATTCAACTTTTTTGATTTTAATCTTCATGAATCCAGTACTAAAATAAGTCCTTATGTGCACTCAGGCGTAAGTTATTTTAGACACGATGAATTGTATGTATTGGACGGAGAAACTAAAAAAGATAAAAGCACAGGTTCATTTGCAATACCAATGACTATAGGAATAAAATCGAACATTAGTCCTAGTATAATATTGGCTGCAGAAGTAGGTGCAAGATATACTTTGACGGATAACATAGATGGAAATAATCCGGAAAATAAAAATTTGGAATCGCTCCGATTTGGAAATATAAATAATAATGATTGGTATGTTTTTTCAGGAGTTACTTTAACTTATACCTTTGGGAATAAACCCTGTTATTGTGCAGAATAAAAAAATGAATTTACTAGAGACTATCAACAAGAATAACTTGCCGAAACATTTAGCCATTATAATGGATGGCAATGGCCGTTGGGCAAAACAACAAGGCCTTTTAAGAGCCTTAGGCCATGAAAGCGGAACAAAATCAGTTAAAGTGATAATCGAAGCCAGTGCTAAACTCGGCATCGAATTTCTTACTTTATATGCATTTTCGACTGAAAACTGGAACAGACCAAAACTAGAAGTTGAAACTTTAATGAAAGTACTCATCAACTCCTTGAAAAAAGAACTTGTAACACTCCAAAAAAACAACATCAAACTGAATGCTATCGGTAATTTGGAAAAATTACCAAAATCAGCGCAAAAAGAACTACTTGATGTTATTGATAAAACTAAAGACAACACACAAATGACATTGACTCTGGCGTTAAGCTACGGGTCGAGAGAAGAACTTGTAAGTGCAGTCAGAAACATCTGTAATAAAGTTAAAAATAATATAATTTCAATAGACACTATTGACGATTCCATTATTAATGAGCATCTTTACACGCAAAATTTACCTGACGTAGATTTATTAATACGAACAAGCGGAGAACATAGGATAAGTAACTTTTTGTTGTGGCAGATTGCCTATGCAGAATTATATTTTACTGACATATTGTGGCCAGACTTTAAAGAACAAGATTTATATGAGGCTATCATTAGTTATCAAAAAAGAGAGCGTAGATTTGGAAAAACAAGTGAACAAATTAAATAATTTTTTAGTGTTAAATAAAAGCATAAAAATAGTCCTTACCGTTTTGATTTTTGGAAGTTTTTCACAAGTTAAAGCTCAAGAAAGAGTTCCTTTTGATCAAGGAAAAAAATACATTTTAGCCGATGTAGCGGTGGTTGGAGATATCAGTTTCAACTCTCAAACCGTAGTCACTTTTTCAGGTTTACAAAAAGGACAAGAAATAACAATCCCTGGCGAAGAAATTAGTGCAGCTATAAAAAAACTTGGAAAACTGGGTCTCTTTGATGAAATTTCATTTTATGTAAATAAAGTTCAGAATGACAGTATTTATCTTGATTTAAACATTGTAGAGTTACCTAAATTAAACCAAGTAAAATTTGTAGGCGTTAAGAAAACGAAGACAGAAGGTTTAATTAAAGATAACAGCTTAAATAAAGGTAAAGTAGTCAATGAAAACTTGATTACCACCACAAAAAACTACATCGAAAATAAATATAAAAAAGACGGTTTTTACAATACTAAGGTAAACATAAACACTGTAAAAGATACGTCAACCGTAAACTCTGTAAATATGCTTGTCAGTATTGACAAGGGTGAAAAGGTAAAAATTCAAAAAATTGATTTTGTAGGAAATACAAAAATGTCAGACAAAGCTTTGCGAAAAGCGATGAAGGATACGAAACAAAAAAATCCTATTCGAATTTTAAAAGCGTCTAAATTCATAAAAGACAAATACAAAACTGATTTAGAAAAAGTAATTTCGGCTTATAAAGAAAAAGGATATAGAGATGCCAGAATACTTTCGGATTCGGTTACTTTTGACAAAGAAAAGAACGCATTATCCATTAAAATAAATGTAGAAGAAGGAAACAAATATTACTTTGGAGACATTAAATTTTTAGGAAATACAGTATACACAGATCAAGGATTAAGCCGAGTATTAGGTGTTAAAAAAGGAGAAACTTACAACGGTGTTTTGCTACAAAAAAGAATTGCTGATGCATCAAAACCTGACGGGGAAGACATTGACAACTTATACAAAAACAATGGGTATTTATTTTCTAATATAAATGCGGTTGAGGTAAGGACAGCAAATGACACTATTGATTTTGAAATACGAATCACTGAAGGACCAATTGCTTATTTTAACAAAATTACTGTTGTAGGAAATGACAAAACAAATGACCGTGTAATTTATCGTGAATTAAGAACAAAACCAGGAGAAAAATACAGCAAAGAAGAATTAGTAAGAACCATTCGTGAAATTGGGCAACTGGGATTTTTTGATCCGGAAGCTATCGATCCAAAGTTCAAAAATGTTGATTCAGGAGCAGGAACTGTTGATATTGAATACAATCTTGTAGAAAAAGGTTCGAGTCAAATTGAACTTCAAGGTGGTTATGGCGGAGGTGGTTTCATTGGTACCCTTGGACTATCTTTCAACAACTTTTCTGCACGAAATATGTTCAACAAAGATGCTTACAAACCATTACCGATGGGAGATGGTCAAAAAGTTTCTTTACGTTTGCAAGCCAGTACATTCTTTCAAACTTATAGTGTTTCATTTTCAGAACCTTGGTTTGGAGGAAAAAAACCAGTACAATTTAGTAGCTCTATATCGTACAGTAAACAATTTTTAAATAATTTTGTTACACAAAGAGCTGATAAAACCAAAAGTTTTAACATCATGACATTGTCTGTTGGTTTAGCAAAAAGATTGACTGTTCCAGATGATTTCTTTGTACTGTCTCAATCGTTAAGTTACCAACATTATGATTTGAATAATTACAATACCGGATTATTTACTTTTGGAGATGGAACATCTAGAAACTTTGCCTACACTGTTGGATTAACAAGAAGCAATAAAGGTGTGAATCCAATCTTCCCAACATACGGATCGGAGTTTAGTATTTCAGCTAAATTAACTCCTCCTTATTCATTGTTAAACGGAATTAATTATTCGACATTAGGAGATAAAGAAGAATACAAATTAAAAAATACTGTTGACCGCTTAAATGTTCCAGATGCAAATGGTAACATTGTTCAAATAGGAGATTATATTGATACCGCTGGAAACAAAGTTACCGACTTCAATCTAGCTGCTACAGACGTAAGTAAAGTAGATCAAGAGCGTTTTAAATGGTTGGAATATTACAAAATAAAGTTTAAAGCAGACTGGTATACAAAAATTTATGGTAAATTAGTACTAAGAACCTTAGCAGAATTTGGGTTCCTTGGAGCATACAATCAAGAAAGAGGAGTTGTTCCTTTTGAACGATTCTATCTTGGTGGTGACGGACTGGCAAATTACTCCATGGATGGAAGAGAAACAGTACAGTTGAGAGGATATCCTAACAACTCATTAACACCAGTAAATGAGGCAGGAGATCAAATTGGAGCTACTGTTTTTAATAAATTCTCAATGGAATTACGTTATCCGATAACATTAAAATCATCGGCTTCAATTTATGCATTGGCATTTATGGAAGCAGGATCATCGTTTAGGGATTTCAAAAGCTATAATCCTTTTGCCTTAAATCGTTCTGCAGGACTTGGATTGCGTGTATTTATGCCAGCATTTGGTTTATTGGGAATTGATTTTGGTCACGGTTTTGATACATTACCAGGACAAGCAAAAGCTAATGGATGGGAAACCCATTTTATCATTGGGCAACAATTCTAAAAAAAATTGGTTTTAAATTTTCTAATACAGTAACGTTATGAGAAAACAATTTTTATATCTATTTTTAGCGCTAGTTGTTGTACAAACAGCTGATGCGCAAACCAGAGGGACTAAGCTAGGCTACATTGATATGGAATACATTTTACAAAATGTACCCGATTACACTGAAGCAAAGGCTCAATTAGAGCAAAAGGCTGAGAAATGGAAACTGGAGATTGATACTAAGAAAATTGAAATCAATAAATTGAAGGAGGCCTTAAAAGCAGAAAGAGCTTTATTGACGAAAGAGTTAATTGATGAAAGAGAAACAGAAATTAATTTTCTTGAAAATGAAAATCTGGATTACCAACAAAAAAGATTTGGTGCCAACGGAGATTTGATGATACAAAAATCTGTTTTGGTAAAACCAATACAAGATCAAGTTTTTACTGCAGTTCAAGATATTGCAGAAAGATTAAAATATGATTTTATCTTTGACAAAACTTCTGACTTGACCATGTTATTTGCGGCGAAAAGATTTGACATCAGCGATCAAATTTTACGCACATTGAACAGGACAGAAAAAAGAGAACAGTTGACTAAAAAACAACAAAAAGAAGAAGAAGCTAAAGAAAATAAAGAAGATGCATTGGATGAAAATCCAGCGTTGGCAGATAGACAAAAACTCTTGGATGATAAAAAAGCAATAAGAGATAAAGTAATCGCTGATAGAAAATTGCTTCAGGAGCAAAAGAAAAAAGAATTTGACGATAAAAGAAAACAAATTGCTGCTGACAGAGAGGCTAAAAAAAATGGCACGGTTTCTGCAAATATTAAAATAGACAGCACTGCAAAAGCAGCAAGTAACGAACCTGCTAAAGACAGTGCAAAACTAGCAGTTGAAGATGCCAAACAAAAACAAGCTGATGCAAAAGCAAAAACATTAGAAGACCGTAAGAAAGTTTTAGAGGATCGCAAGAAAGCATTAGACGAGAAAAGAAAAAAAATACTGGAAGACAGAGAGGCAATTAGAAAAGCTAAAGAAGAAAAATTAAAAGAAAATACAAACAAAAATTAATTATTAAATATTTTAAAAACGATGAAACAAATTAAAACTCTATTTATTGCTGCAATTTTTATTTTAGGAGCAAGCCAAACAATTAATGCACAAGCAAAAACTGCTCATGTTGATGTAAGTGAGATTATGACAAAAATGCCAGCAATGCTAGATGCTCAAAAACAATTGGATAAATTGAGTACTACGTATGATGCTGACTACAAAAAAATGGTTGAAGAATACCAAGCAAAATTGAAAAAATACGAAGCTGAAGCTGCTACAGTTACTGAAGCTGTAAATACTGAGCGTTCTAAAGAAGTTCAAGATATGCAAAAAAGAATTGTTGACTTTAGAGACAATGCTCAAAAAGAATTGCAACAAAAAGAATCTGATATCGTAAAACCATTAATGGAAAAAGTAAGAGCTTCTATTCAAAAAGTAGGAAAAGCTAAAGGATTCCAATATGTTCTTGATGGTTCTAGTCTTTTACTTGCTGATGGTCCAAACTTGACTATTGATGTAAAAAAAGATTTAGGTTTCTAAAAAAAATAGATACTCGCATAAAACTGCTCACCTTATCATAGGCTTGAGCAGTTTTTTTGTTTAAAATAAATTTTAGGAAATTCAAATTCCAGCATGTAACTTTGTTTTTATGAACAGCAATAATCAACCAATAGGAATTTTTGACTCAGGGATTGGCGGAACTTCCATTTGGAAAGCAATCCATCAATTACTACCCAATGAAAAAACCATATATCTGGCAGACAGTAAAAATGCCCCTTATGGACAAAAATCTAAACAAGAGATTATTGCATTGAGTATGAAAAATACTGATTTCCTACTGGAGATGAACTGCAAATTAATTGTTGTAGCTTGTAATACCGCAACGACTAATGCCATCCAAGAATTAAGAGCAAAATATGACGTTCCTATTATAGGTATTGAACCTGCTATAAAACCCGCGGTTACGCATTCTAAAACACAAATAATAGGAATCCTGGCTACTAAGGGAACCTTGAACAGTGAACTGTTCAACAAGACTACAGAGAAATACCAAGACACAAAAATAATTGAGCAAGTAGGTCACGGATTAGTGCAACTAATAGAAAACGGAGATATCGATTCACCAGAGATGACTGAACTGCTATACTCCTACCTGACTCCAATGATTGAAGCCAATATTGATTATTTAGTATTAGGTTGCAGTCATTATCCTTATCTGATTCCTCAAATCAAAAAAATTCTTCCAGAACACATTCAAATTATAGATTCTGGCGAAGCTGTTGCAAAACAAACACGAAATATATTACGTGATAAAGTAGGTTTTTCATCAGCAGAAAACAGTGAACCGGTTTTTTACACGAATACAAATCCCAAAGTTTTGACTGAAATTTTGGAAAATAAATATCTGGTTGAAGAAATAGCGTTTTAAGCTACTCAAATTTTCTTTTGACAAACCAAATACCGTCTAAACTTAAATTAAGAGACAATTTATGATAATTTTCTTTGATTAGTCCATCACTGATTCTACCCTTTTGCCCAAAGGAGTAGCTGATATTCAGTGCTGAAAACGTATTTTCAATGGGAAGTGAAACTCCAACCGAAAATGACATTGCATTAATTCTCTTATTATCAACTTCAAGGTAACCGGTATCATAATTGAATCCCGTTGAATATTGAATCCTATCCGAGTAGCTTCTTATATTATTTGGCTTACTGTAAGAAAACCCCAATGCGAACTTATCTTGGTTTACAAAATTTCCGTACAAATCAGATTGATTGGTGCTATTCCACAACCCTTTTCCGTAATCAAGTGTCAGATTTAAGTTATTCTTAAAAACCTTGCTTAAACCCACTCCTATCTCTAATGGCATATAGTAATCATCCGTATCCGATGCAACCTCTGACTCAATAGCCAAAGATCCTGAATTAAAAACTGAAGTTACAGATTGTACTTTAGTTGCATTTATTTTTGTGGGTGATTTCAAATTCATTCCCAAAGTAAATGTAGAATCAACTTTGAATTGGCCTCCCAGAGATGCCCTGACGCCATTATAATTTGTCTTTTTATAAATATTTGTTACCGAATTAGCAATACTATAATCTCTATCATCTGTGGTATTTCCAAAAAGAACAGAAGTAGAAAGCCCTAATGCTATTTTTTTACCAATTCTATAGCCATAGGAAACATCAAAATCATTCAATCCACCTGTTCCGGTAGCATTCAAAGTATAATTTTCCTGGCTATCCTGAATTGGCAATGATAAATTAGATATTTTGAATGTAGAACTCGAATAAGGCTTCAGTGCCAAACTAAAAGCTGATTTTGGCGACACTGGAAAAGCAAAAGCAATATGTGAAAATTGAAGGTTATTCCGACTTTCTTTTTTTGAATTGTTTTCGTAACTCGACAAGATAGCTTTCCCTCCTATGTCAAACAAAAAGTGGTTTTGATACATGAACCCTAAAGAAGCTGGATTTAAATTGTTAATAAATCGGTTTGAGGGCAGAGCAATACCCGAAGAACCTATTCCAGGAATCGAACCAAAATCTGAGTCATATAAACTTCCTAAACCATACAATGAATATGGAGAACTGGAAATACTTTGTGAAAACGAAACTGTTGTTATAAAAAGAAACAAACCTAAGAATGCTATTTTATTTTTCATCTAATAAGAAATATAATAAATTTTCAATTGAATTTTGTTGTTGGCATTTTTCTGATCACCTAAAACCAGTCTGTTAACTGCTTTTGAAATACTGGGTAATGTGAGAATTAAGGAAGATCTAGCGTCTGATTCCTTAAGCATTTCAGCTTGTAAAAAAGCACCAATCGAAATTTTATACCCAATATTCTCATTGAATTCATCACTTGTAGCATTCAAGAGTCCATAAACAGCCGATCCATCTACGGCATTTAGCGTTCCTTTGATTCTATTTAATTTATCGCCTACAAAAACACGCAAAGAATCCACTAAAGGATGAGCAACTGAATAAGTATTATTTACTGGTTTTATGATTAATTCAGCATCTACAATTGCCCCTTTTTCAGAGAGGTATTTCAATTGCTTTATGTTAGGAAAATCTACTCGGCAAGCAAGTCCTGTCCCTGATTGAATGAAAGCTTTATTCCCCGTTAGTAAACTGGACAGCTTACTGGATGAAACAGGTAAATCCTGAATTTGTGTTCCAGTTCTATCCAAAGTAATATTATTAAATTGCTTGGAGACATCCAAAATAGAGAAGTTTTTAATCAATGAAGTTTCTGAATCGCCTTGGTATTTTGAATAATACAACCGTAGTACGCTAGACATATTGAAACCGACTATACTAGAAGAAGTTCCCGATGTTGACTTAATGACAAATCCTTTGAGATATTCTGTAAACTCATCAAAATTTGATATTTCAAGTTTTTTTAATTTTAGAAAAAGAGCATTCCCAAATTCATTATTCAGTTTCACAACCACGGAGTCCTTACTATTGGGTTTTGGTTTAAATGAAATGCTACCGAGACTTTGAGCATCATAACTTAAGCTGGAATTATTGTAAAAACTATCATCCTCTGAGTTTGGTTTAACCTTTTGTGTCAATCTATGAATGCTGAGAGATTGCACTTTTGTTGTGTCTCCGTAGAAATACTTATCTTCTTTTAAAACCATTTTAATGGAATCGAAAACATAATTTGGAGCATCAGTATCAGAACTTTCATTATACAGTGCGTAATCAGACGCCGAAAGTTGAAAATAACTGTCTGATTTTACTTTTCCAAAAACAGAATCGTCATAATTCCCTACCAAAATCCTACTCTGACTGGAGGTCACTAATGAATCAAAATTAATGGTAGCAACATCAACGGTTACAGTATCAATCAATATCACTTTATTACTAACCGATAAATAATCAGAACCAACAACAAATTCTCCAGCGTCAACATCAGAATTACACGAAGTTATTATAAGTCCAAAAACCAGCAACATCAATACCTTATACATAAATGTTTTTTGAACAAATATATAGGAGACCACTTTATACCACATAATAACATATACCGCCAGAAGTTTTGTGTCTATAAAATGGCGATTCTAGTCTACAATTAAGATCCTGTAGGTAATAATTCATTCGACCTTACAAATGCCCAGTTAGTCTATTAATTTGGGCGGTACATATATCTTCTTTTTTTTAATTGGATAACGTATCTACTTTTGAATCAATAAAAAAATTATGAGAATAAAGACTTTAGCAAATCTGTTGTTTATGATTACAATTCTTAATGCATCGGCCCAAAGCGGATATTCCTTAGAGTTAAATATAAAAACACAACCAACGGAGAAAATTACAATACATGAAACTGGAATTGGAGTAACTTTTTTTAAAAATATTGATTCGAAAAATAAAATAACCAACACCTTCAAGTACAAAAATATTGGAGTCGATTATTCATTAGAAAATTATGATTTACAAAATAGTCTGAATCAGTTTAACGGTTTCGAAAATGATTTCAAACTATCTCATCAACTAAACGGTGCTACAAAACTAAATTTAGAAATCAATCCAACCGTTAATTCCGAGAGTAATATTGGGATTTCTGATGTATCACTTTTAGGTGGTATAGAAATGACTCATTCTTTCAATCGTTCAAATGCAATCAGCATTGGAGTAAAAAGGATGACGCTTTTTGGCAAACCGGAAACACTGCCTACTTTTTCTTTTTATCATCAAATCAGCCCTAATGCATTTGTTGAAGTTGGCTTTCCAAACTCCACTTTCTCGTATTCAAATAACACACGAAATAGTTTCAGTTTGACAAATAGTTTCAATGGAAATTTTTACAACCTAGACAAACCTGAAGTTCTTGACCATTTGAATGCAGCTACAAAAGTGAGTTTTTCACAAATGACTTCGGCATTGGAATATGAAAGAAATATGGATTCAAACTGGTTTGTAAGTTTAAAAGGAGGCTATGAATTTAACAAAAAATACAATCTAACGAATAACAGTGGCGACTCAAAACTTGATTTTAGCAGCACTAACGGCTACATTTTTAACATTGGAATAAAATACAAACATTAATAAATACACTTAATTATGAATAGTTTTAAAAAAGGAATATTGTTCACTACACTTTTTGCAAGTTTGGTATTTACGGGCTGCAGTAATGATGATGACTCCGACGATTTGATTGGAAACTGGATTAAAAAATCCTCCTTTGACGGACCTGCCAGATCAAGCGCCACGAGTTTTGTAATTGGCACTTACGCCTTTGTAACTACCGGATATACCGGAGATGAATATTTAAAAGACCTTTGGGCTTACAATTCGACAGGCGATTATTGGGAGCAAAAAGCTGATTTTATTGGAGTTGCAAGAAGTTCAGCTTCGGGATTTGAGTTAAACGAAAAAGGCTACATAGGTCTTGGTTATGATGGCACTAATAAATTAAAGGATTTTTATCAATATGACCCTAGTAGCAATACTTGGATGCAAAAAACTGATTTTGCAGGAACAGCGCGCTATTCGGCTGTAGGATTTCAAGTGGGTGGTAAAGCGTATTTTGGAACCGGTTATGATGGGAATTATCTGAAAGACTTTTATCAATACGACCCAACTACAGATTCTTGGTCATTGGCAAATGGTTTTAGCGGAAATAAAAGACGAAATGCAACTGTTTTTGTAATTGACGATAAAGCTTATTTTGGAACAGGAATAAATAACGGAGCTTACCAAGTCGATTTTTGGATGTTTGATCCGGCAACTGATGTATGGACAAGAAAACGAGATATTGACCAAGACACTGATGACGATTATGATTACAATGATGACTATGTAATTTTGCGTTCTAATGCGACTAGTTTTTCTATGAATGGATTAGGATATGTAGCCTGTGGAGAAAGCTCAAAATCGATTTGGGAATACAATCCAACAACTGATATTTGGCTAGAAAGAACTCCGCTTGAAGGATCAGCCAGAACAGATGCAATAGGTTTCTCTATTAACCAACGAGGATTTGTGATGCTGGGAAGAACCGGAACCTCTTATTTTGATGATTCATGGGAATTTAAACCTTTAGAAGAACAAAACGATGACGACAATTAATACAACCAATACATTCTTCTGGGCTACAATCCAGAAGAATTTTTCTTTAGTAAACACAAAAAACAAAGTACTTTTTCTATTGGGTTTGTTCCTATTTATTTCTTGTAACAAAAGTGAAAACTTAAACGTACAATCTTTAAAAACGGCTACAGGCTGGGGTTATTGCATAACTAATAATGAGAAAATTATAATAAAACAAACTATAATTCCTGTTATCAGCGAAAACAAAAGCTTCAAAACGGAAGAAGAAGCGCTGAAAGTTGGAAACTTAGTATTACAAAAATTGAAAGACGATTTATCGCCTACGGTAACAAAAAAAGATTTATTTTTATTAGCTGTAAAAATCTAGATGAACATAGAAGGAATTAAAAATAACAATTTAAACCAAATACTTTTTCATAGTATGATTTGGTGTTTCTTCATTGTTGCCTCACTAATTCAGTTTTACGAAAGTCCTTTTAGCATTGGTATTGATTTCTATGTCCAATGGATTACGGGAATCCTATTATTCTATCTGAATTATTTATACCTAGTCCCTTTATTGCTTTTGCAAAAGAAATACTGGCAATATTTCACGATTGTAATTGCATTAATAACCCTTTTTATGATTGTTCGGTTTAATTTCTTTATGCCCGAATTCCAAAACATGAGGCCTTTCAGAATGATTAATTCGTCCGGGAAAGAGATTTTATTAAACCCGAATTTCAAAAGGAAACAACCGTTTTTTTTTAAAATTGTACCTTCTTTTTTCTATATATTAATCATTACAATTAGTACCATTATTAAAACTTTGTCTGAGTTATACAACAATCAGCAAAACAAGTTAATTGCCGAAACACACAGGACTTCAACAGAATTAAATTATCTAAGAAAACAGACTAATCCCCATTTTTTATTTAATTCCTTGAATAGCATTTATTCATTAGCCTATAAAAAATCTGATTTAGTTCCGGATGCAATTGTAACGTTGTCAGAAATGATGCGGTATATGTTGTATGAAACCGACAATAAATCGGTGTTTTTAGAAAAAGAAATCAATTACATTAAAAACTATCTTGAGCTGCAAAAACTGCGCTTGAATAATATTGAAAACATCACCATTAACATTCATGGCGAGACAAAAAACAAATACATTGAGCCGTTGCTTTTGATTTCATTTATTGAAAATGCTTTCAAATATGGTACTGATTACAAAGGAGCTGCTTTTGTAAAAATTAAAATAACAATTGAAGAAAATATTTTAGATTTTTGGGTAGAAAACAAAATCGAAAATCACCGAAAAGATCCGGAAAATTCAGGAATAGGAATGACCAATATTGAAAGTCGTCTGAATCTCCTTTATCCTAATGCACACCAGCTCACTATCATTGAAACCGACAGTAATTACAGTGTTCATTTAAATTTAAAACTAGACCAGATTCAAACTTCTTTTTAATTAGGAATCTTGATATTAATTTTAGTTGTTCCAAATTTTAAATAAAAAACAGAAAAGATGAAATGTGTAATTATAGATGACGAACCATTAGCGGTTGATTTGCTTAAAGAATTTGTGAGCAAAGTAGATTCTCTTGAACTGGTAAACACATTTACAAACGCCATTGATGCCATTTCGATAATCAATCAGTCTAATGTTGATTTGATTTTTTTAGACATAGAAATGCCTCATTTTTCAGGAATTGATTTTATTAATGCCATAGAAAAAAAGCCGTTAATCATATTTACGACAGCGTATTCTAATTATGCGGTTGAAGGATTTAATCTTGGCGCAGTCGATTATTTAGTAAAACCCATTCCGTTTCATCGGTTTTTAAAATCCGTTTTACGGGCACAACAAATTTTCAATCCACAAATTTTACCTGCAAATAACAATCCCATTTCTACCCCAGAAATCGAACAGGATTTTATGTTTGTAAGAGCTGAATATGAAAATGTAAAATTGAATTTTTCGGATATTTTATTTATCGAAGGATTGAAAGATTATGTCAAAATATACACCACTGACAATAAGTTTACGCTAACATTAATCAGCCTTATAAAACTGGAGAATTTGCTTTCATCCAAAGGATTTGCGAGGATTCACAGATCGTATATCATCAATATAAAACACGTGAAATCAATCCAGAAAAATAAAGTACTCATTGCCGAAAAAAGAATCCCGATTAGTGAAAGCTACAAGAACTCTTTCTTTGAGAAAATTAATTTATAGTTTCTTAAATTCATTAGAAACCATTATTTAATAATATTCAGGGTAATCAACATTGTGATAATAAGCAAAGAGAAAAGCCCTGTCAGAAAAATTATATCTGCAGTCTTTTCCATTTTCTCACTAGGCTTTTTAGTATTTCGCATCGATAAAAAAGAAAGAATACTACTGATCATAAACATAACAATGGATACTGCAATGAGTTGATCAACTATAGTAGTTTCTTTAATATCATTTAAATGGATTGAGGTAAGAACTATAAAACAAATTCCAAGTAGCGTTGCCGAAGTATTTAATATGTGTGAAGCTTTGTCTTTTTTCTTGCCCATTCTTTTAATTATTGAAAAGTGAAATAGATTACTCTTCGTCTTTAAACCAACTGGAATACATCACATAATTATTCGAAATGCGTTCGATTTCGCCAGCAAAATCAGATTGGTCAATATCTTTCACTTTTTTAGCAGGAACTCCTGCCCAGATTGTACCCGAAGCTACAACTGTATTTTGGGTAATAACCGCACCGGCAGCCACAATAGAATTGCTTTCGATTACACAATTATCCATAACAATTGCTCCCATTCCTATAAGCACATTATCGTGAACTGTACAACCGTGCACAATGGCATTATGACCAATGGAAACATTATTCCCTATAATTGTTGGGTGTTTTTTATAGGTACAATGAATAACTGCACCATCTTGTATGTTTACTTTATTGCCAATTTTGATAAAATTTACATCTCCTCTAATTACGGCGTTAAACCAAACGCTACAATTTTCTCCAAAAGAAACATCGCCTACAATGGTGGCATTTTCGGCAACATAACAATCCTCAGGAATTGAAGGTGACTTACCGTTAACAGATTTAATTAGCATGAAAAAAGGATAAATATTAATTAATTGCCGGGCAGTTGCAATCGTATTTTACAGGTTTGCAGAACAAATCGATTCCTAAAGTAATTTGGTGATAACCACCATTATCGAATTTAACCGCACCCGTTAATTGAGAGTATGTGTAGGCAAACATAAATTTGTCAAAGTTAACACCAACTATTGGAGTAATATATTGGAGCTTTTGTTTCGAAACAGAATTTCCATCCATATATTCTGCACCATCAAAACTTCTTCTATAGGATAATCCACCCCAAAGCTTTCCAAAATCTAACGTCTTGTAGGCTTTAAAGTTAATATCAATGGATTTTTCTTTCGTTTGGTCTACCATTTGGAATAAAATAGAAGGTTCCCATAATATTTTATCTCTGTCACCAAATATATAACCGGCACTCAACAAGTACTTTCTTAAATTATCACTTTCATATTCAGTGTAAATATCTCTTCTGGTTTCTATAGCATTTTTTACCGTAGCATGAGCGTAAAAATCCAAGTAGTTGTATGATGCTCCGATATCTACATTAAAATAAGAATCTTTTTGCACGACAGTTCCATCAATAATTGGATCAAAATCACCAGATTGCATGAACTCCGTTTCGTCTAATTGACTTTGAATTAATCCTGCACTGATTCCAAAAGACAGTTGGTTCAAATCAATTTCATTTCTTGAAAACATCAAATGATAGGCATAGGTAAATTTAACTCCTTTTTGAGAATGATATCCGTTTTTATCATTAAAAAGTATAATTCCGGCACCTGCTTTTTCTCCTACTCTTCCATTAAAACTTAATGTTTGAAGCTCTGGAGCGTCTTGCTGATCAAACCATTGCTTACGACCTGTTAACCTAATTTTGGCACAATTTGACGCACCAGCCATTGAAGGATGAATTAAGTAATAATTGTCTGAAAGATAATCTGAATAAACAGGGATTCCTTCCTGCGAAAAGGAATAAAAGGATATAAAAAAAAGAGCAGATAAAAATTTAATTTTATTATACATTTAATTACTTTTTAATAAGAATGAATAATTCTAAATCAATAAAAGTTTTATGGAAACAAGGACAAACAGCTTATCTAAAAATTAAACTAAAGTTAATTTATTCATTAAAAACTCAAATATAGTTATTCGTAGAAAATAACTTTACTAAATTTGTAAAAATTTAAAAGTCATGAACAAAGTTAGCATAAAAGAAACACAAAACCCAACTATATTAAAGTTTGAATTTCAAGATTTTATAACTCAAAATGAAAGTTTTGAATTCAAAAACATTGATGAAGCTAAAACGTCTCCACTAGCGCAACAATTATTTTATCTTCCGTTTGTAAAAACAATTTACATCTCAGGAAATTTTATAGCAATCGAAAAATATAGTATTGTTGAATGGGACGATGTCAAGGATGCCGTAGCGGAACAAATGGAAACATTTGTAAACAATGGCGGAACAATCATTACTATTGACGAAAACAAAACCAAGAAACAGCCTGTGACCGTTTATGGAGAAACCACTCCAAATCCAGCAGCATTGAAGTTCGTTGTGAGTAAAATGCTGACTAAGAATGCTATTGAATTCAAAAACATCGATCAAACAGGTGCATCACCATTAGCAAAAGAGCTTTTTAAATTTCCTTATGTAAAAGAGATTTTCATTGATGAAAACTACATCTCGGTAACTAAATATGAAATCAATGAATGGCAGGAAATAACATTGGAATTAAGAAGCTTCATCAAGCAATATATTGAAAATGGCGGAACAGTCCTAGATGAAAATTTCATTCAAGCAGTAACAGCTGAAGAAGATACCAAAGCTAAAGAGTTTGACAATCTGGATGTGACTTCACAACAAATTATCAACATATTAGAGGAATATGTAAAACCTGCCGTACAAGCTGACGGTGGAAATATTGCATTCGATTCGTATAATGAAACTGACAAGACCGTAAAAGTAATCCTTCAAGGAGCTTGCAGCGGTTGTCCGTCATCAACATTTACTCTAAAAAGCGGTATCGAAAACATGCTGAAAAGTATGCTGAACGACGAGGGAATTAAAGTGGAAGCTGTAAACGCATAAATAAAACAAAAAATACATATTTAATTGACAATGTTATAGTTACATTAAAATAATTGCCTTTTTAAATTGAAATTTTAAATAAAATAGGTACATTTAATCTTTAACTTAACAAATAGAAATTATGTCAGTATTAAAAGTAATTGAAGTGCTTTCCAGTTCAGATATAAGTTGGGAAGATGCAGCTCGAAAAGGAGTTGCTAAGGCAGCTAAAACCATAAACCACATACGTTCTGTGTACATTAAAGACCAAAGTGCAGCCGTAAGTGGAGGTGAAATCACAGAATATAGAGTAAACCTAAAATTAACTTTCGAACTCGAATAGATTAATTTGACCGATTCATTTAAGCGTTCGCCGTGGCGAACGCTTTTTTTATTTTTAGCGGTTATTACAGTTATTTGTTGCAATACTTTCTAGCATCAGATATTCATTGTATTTTCAAACTGGATGGAACTGGCTGGAACCAAAAAACATCAAGTATTCCTTTTTTATTTGTACGCCAAATACACAAACGTTGTTTTATGTTTGCTAAAACTGGACACAGTAGATGCCAAATACTGATTTCCAGCAAATTATTAATGGTTTAATAAAGTAATCCTAGAAAAAATTGTTTAATATTGTAAGACTAATCAAATAAAAATACCATGGGACTATCTTCATTTTTTAAAAATTTATTTGGCTCAGCCAAAGAAACTGCCAGCGAATTAGCTGACAAAGCCGAAACTACTTTTGAGCAAGCAAAAGAAACTGCTGCACCATACCTAGAAAAAGCAGAAACATTTGCAGAAGAAACATTTGAAAAAGCAAAAGAAACTGCAACTCCTTACCTTGAAAAAGCCGAAACTTTTGTAGAAGAAACATTTGAAAAAGTAAAAGAAACTGCAGCTCCAATTATAGATAAAGTAGAAGATTTTGCTGGTCATGCAAAAGAAACTGTCACTGAACATTCTGAGAAAGTAGTAGAATCCGTAAAAGAAAAAACGGCTACAGCAACAGAAAAAGTAGAAGAAATAGCAAGTGAAACTAAAACTATAGCTACTGATGCTGTCGAAACTGTTTCTGAAAAAGCAAGTGAATTAGCAAATGACGGTGATGCAGACGCCACTGAAAAAGCTAAAGAAACCATAAATAAAATAGAAGAAGACGCAGATTAATTTATAAAAAAATAATTTATTTGTATTTTTGCACTTCAAACTTAACCTTCTCTTTTGGGAAGGTTTTTTATTAGATAAAAAATGAACTTAAATCCAAATCAGTTAACTGATTATGCCAATACATTTATCACTGTACTGGTTGATTATTCGCCAAAAATTATTTCTGCCTTTGTCATTTTATTTATTGGTCTTTACGCCATTCGGCTTATCAATAGATTCATTAGAAAACTAATGATAAAAAGAGATTTAGATCCTACTTTGACAAAGTTCCTTGCCGATATTTTACTTTGGGTTTTGAGAGTACTCTTGTTTGTGACTTTCATTTCAAATCTAGGAATAGAAACTTCGTCATTTGTTGCCATTTTAGGTGCAATGGGACTTGCAGTAGGCTTATCACTTCAAGGTTCGTTATCAAATTTTGCTGGTGGTATGTTGATTATTCTCTTCAAACCTTTCAAGGTACATGATACCATTGAAGCACAAGGAGTAATTGGAACCGTGAGTGAAATACAAATATTTGTAACCAAACTAATTACAGCTAATAATCAAACTATTTTTGTGCCGAATGGAGCTTTGTCAAATGGAAACATTATCAATTATTCTTTGCAAAAAATCAGAAGAGCCGATTTGACCATCGCTATTTCCTATGATACGGATATTAAAAAAGTGAAAGAGATAATTACTGCTATTTTAAAAAACAATCCAAAAGTACTTCAAACTCCAGCTGCCGAAGTTTCTGTAAAAAACTTAACCGACAATGCCATTCAGCTTGCGGTGAGGCCATGGGCAAATAATGAAGATTATGGTGTCGTTTTCTCTGAAACTTTAGAAAGCTGTAAACTGGCATTTGATACTGCCGGAATAGTTATACAGCCATACGTAAGAGAATCATCCCCGGAAAATTCTTAATCTAAATATATCACTTCTTTGAAGTGGTAATCATAAAGTCTTTCAAATAATACGGTTCAAAATAGGCGACATCTACAGTGTCGCTTTTTTTGAATTTTTCAAAACTTATCGCACTCATTTCTTTGGCAGAAGGATATACAATTTCGTCAAGGAAAATATAATTTTCTTTAGTCAAAACCGATTTGCATTTTTCAGCACAATCACCAACAAAATAAAGTGTTTCCTCCAAATCCTCAAATGAATTCTCTGTAATTATTTCGGCAAGAACTTCTCTTTTTCGCTCGTAATTTGGAGCAAAAACAGCGCTATACACTTCCATTCTTCGAGCATCAATCATAGGGATAATCAATCCGCTGGAAATAGTCACTTGTGACGCCAAAGCCTGTAAAGTATCTACCGCAATTAATGGAATATCCAGTGCGTAACAAAGTCCTTTGGCTGCTGAAACTCCTATTCTCAATCCGGTATAAGAACCTGGACCTTGACTCACTGCGATGGCTGATAAATCATTGAGCGTAATTCCCGCCTCCTTTATAACTTCTTCAATAAAAACATGAAGGCGTTCTGCATGAGAATATCCTTCTTCGGCAATTTCTTTGCATACAATAGTTTTTCCGCCTTTTGCAAGAGCAACAGAACAGTTTTTTGTAGCGGTTTCGATGTTGAGAATGTATTCCAATTTTCAGATTTTATTTTAACTTGAAAATCACAATCATGAAATATATTCCATGATTGTGATTTTTAAAATATTAGTGTATTATTTTATTTCTTGCTTTCTGCTTTATCCTTATCCGTTTTTAGCGTTACCTTATCTCCAGAATTTAAGTCCTTAGAAACGGTGCTGTAAGGTCCGGTTATAACAACATCTCCTTTTTTAAGACCTGTTAAAACCTCAATATTTGTATCGTCTTGAATTCCGGTTTTGATAATTCTAATTTTAGCTTTATCACCCACTTTTACAAATACGCATTCAAATTTCTTATCACTTTTTGGCGCAGCTCCTTTTTGCTCTTCATTAGGATCTTCGACTTTAATTTCTTTTACAGCTGTCGTATCTGATTTTACCACAACAGAACTAATTGGCACTGACAATACATTCGTTTTTGTTTCTGTAATGATATCAACAGTTGCCGTCATTCCTGGTCTAAAAGGAGAATACGTATCCGGTTTTCCTTCTAATAAATCTTGATACGATTCTTTAAGGATTCTTACTTTAACTTTAAAATTAGTAACCTGATCTGCTGTCAAAGCGGAACTCGCTGAATTAGAAATACTAGTTACGACACCTTTAAATTGTTTTTTTAGATACGCATCAACTTCAACATTAGCATCATCACCTACTTTTATTTTCACAATATCATTTTCATTGACATCTACTTCAACCTCCATATTATTCAAGTTGGCCACTCTCAAAATCTCCGTTCCAGTCATTTGTTGTGTACCTAAAACACGCTCTCCTAATTCTACGTTTAGCATCGAAATTGTTCCATCTGCCGGTGCATAGATTGTAGTACGTCCTAAATTGTCTTTCGCTTCGTTTACAGTTGCGGAAGCACTTTGAACATTAAAATAAGCCGTTTGCTTTGCAGCTTTAGCCACTTCATAAGAGGCAACAGCTTTATCCCAATCCGACTTTGAAATAATTCCTTTATCGAATAATGTTTTATTTCGGTCGTAACTTGATTTAGATTCCTTGAACGAAGCATCGGCCTGACTCAAATTTGCTCTGGTTCCTGATAAATTTGAAACCGAACGATTGTAACCCGAAGTATACAAATCTGGATTTATTTTGACCAATAAGTCCCCTTTCTTTACAACTTGCCCTTCTTTTACGTTTAAAGAAATAATCTCCCCTGATACCTCAGATGAAATTTTAACCTCAATTTCTGGTTGAATTTTCCCTGTTGCCGAAACCGTTTCAACAATAGTTGTTGGGATAACTTGGGCGATTTCAACTTCAGTTCCTTTGTCCTTATTTCCGATAACTCCAGATTTTGAAAGTGCTATCAACGCAGCGATAAGTACTATTGCTCCACCTATTAGGATATAAATTGTTTTCTTTGACATGATAAATTAGTTTTTGATAAGTGGAATTCCAAAATAGAATTCTAATATTTTAATTTTAAAAATATAATCGTATTTCGTTCTAAGAACATCTGATTGTGCATTTGTAAGTAAGGTTTGAGATTGATTAAAATCAAAAGAATTCATCAAACCTACTGCATATTTTTCTTTGGCATAATCATACGCTCCTTGTCTCGATTCAAGTGCTACAACCGAAGATTCGTAAGCATTCAAAGCGCCTTTTGCATCAGCAAATGCCGTGAAAACATTTCTTTGTAAATCTAAATCTTGTTGCTCAACAGCAATTTTTGATCTTTCTAAACTTACTTTAGAACGCTCCACATTATTTTTTGCCGAAAATCCATTAAAGATAGGAATTGATAACTGAGCTCCAAAAGATTGTCCTTTATTATCACTGAATTGATCAAAAAATGGTGCTGGACTTTTCGTTCCAATTATATTTCCCATACTGTCAAATGCAGGAACATCTGCATACGAAACCCTACTGTTAAAACTGTAAAACCCTTGTAAAGTAGGCTGAAAAGCTCCTTTGGCAATTTCTACATTTTTTTGTGCAATCTCTAAATTAGTTCTGGCAATTTTCAATTCTGTTCTGCCTTCTTTAGCTTTATCATAAATGGCCGCTGGAGATTGTGCCATAATATTATTTTCATCTTTAACATCGGTGTCATCAACAACATCAAAATTTTCAAAGTCTTTCAACTGTAATAATTGCGCCAAACTTAATTTTGAAATCAATAACGCATTGTCAGCAGCAATAACATTTTGGTTGTTTGATGCTACAGTAGCTTTTATGTCCAATAAATCGCCACGTGGAATAGATCCCGCTTTAACTAATTCTTCTGAACGTGCATATTGCTTTTCATTAATCCCCAATTGTTCTTTTTGCACTTTTAAATTTTCTTTATTAAAAAGCACCTGTAAAAAAGCATTGGCAACATTCAATGCAACATCCTCCTGCATTTTAAGCAACTGATACTTCGCCGCCACAATCGAAAGATTGGCTTTACGCAATGTGTTTTGGTTTTGTAAACCTTTATAAATATCCACTCCCACATTTGCTCCAGCAGACGTAAACTGAGTCGTTTGATTACGCAAAAGTCCTGTTGTAATATCCTGATTCAAACCAATATTCCAGGAATGAGAAGCACTCGCGTTCAATGACGGAAGGAAATTTCCAATCGCTCCTTTTTTATCAATGGCCGCCGTTTTAGTATCTAACTCGGATTGTTTGATGGAGATATTATTTTGTATGGCATATTTTACGCATTCTTCCAGAGTCCATTTTTTGGATTGTCCCTGAACGGACAAACCAAACAGCACGATAAAAACGAAACTGATACAACTATTTTTTTTCATATATTTTGAATGAAAGTGTAGCAAAGGTACTACACATATTTAACATTTTTTTAAAAACTAAAATTCTTTTTTGAGTGTATTTTTAAGGCTTAACTTCTTCATTTTTTAGACCTTGATTCCATACTTTTATTTTATCCGAAGCTTTAATTCCGCTTTTGATTTCGACATAAATCCCATCACTGACACCCAAGACTAAATCTTTTCTTGTGAATTTTTGCACTCCGGTTTCAATCTCTACATATGGTTTTTGTGTTTTTTTATCAAATTGAATCAATGATTCTTTTATTGCTAAAACTTTATCCGCTTTTTCCAAAATAATCGAGGCATTTGCGCTTAAACCTGCTCTGATAAAAGTATCGTCTCTATTGGTCAAAGATGCTTTTATTTCGAATTGAATTGCTCCATTTTCTGTTTTACCTTTTGGGGCAATATATTGCAGAACCGCATCAAATTTTTTGTTTTCTATGGCACCAACAGTAATTTCGATTGGTAATTTTTCTTTTATTTTACCTACTTCTGATTCGTCAATTTTTCCAACGAATATCATACGCCCAACATCGGCAACACTTGCTATTGTTGTTCCTTCATTGAAATTATTACTTTCAATCACTTGGTTTCCTACTTTTACCGGAACATCCAGCACCATTCCGTTTACTGTAGAACGAATCAAAGTATTGGCATAGCTTCCCAATCCAGAAGTTGTTCCTGTTTTTACAATATCATATCCTTGTCGAGATGCGCTATAATTCTGCTTGGCTTGTTTATACGCTAATTGTGCCGCATCAAAATCATTTGCCGAAATAACGCCTTTGTCAAACAACGTTTTTTGTCTCAAAAACACTTTCTCCTGATTGTCTAAAGCAATTTTGGAGGTTTGAACCTGATTTTGAGAATTACTCAAGTTAGACACATTGGCAACAACTTTAATTTTTGCAATTAAATCACCCGCTTTGATATTTTCACCGGCCTTAATATAAACCGCCTCAATAATACCTGAAATATTAGGTTTGATAAGCACCTCTTCATCTGGAACAATATTACCGGTTGCAATGGTATTTTTTACTATCGTTTTTATTTCTGCCTTATCGGTTTCAAAAACAATTGGAGATTCCTGATTCTTGGCATACAAATAATACAAAGCACCAAAGAACACTAGTGCGATTGTAATTAAAATAGTTATGGTTAATCCTTTTTTCATTTTGCTTATGTTTAATCGATTAAATAATTTTTGATTGATACTTTATTCTGTTCTTAATGCGTCTACTGGTTTTACATTTATGGCAGTTTGAGCCGGAATTAATCCTGCCAATAAACCTGAACCAATGAGTATGAACAAAGCAATAAATACAACTGTCAAATCTACACTTGGATTCGCGAACATCATTCCTTCACTTGGCATCGACTCTAAAACCATATTTAAAACTGCTAATAATCCTGTGGCCAATGCAATTCCAAACATTCCTGCTATGATAGTCAGAAAAATAGCTTCTGATAATATTTGGGAACGAATCGCACCCGGTGTTGCACCTAATGCTCTTCGAATTCCTATTTCTTTGGTACGCTCTTTGACAACAATCAACATGATATTAGAAATACCAATTACGCCCGAAAGCAATACCAATGTCCCTACAAAATAAGCAATGAATCTTAGAATAAGAAACAAGCCTTGTATTTTACTGAACTCCTGAAACAAATCAAAATTCCCAATCGCCCTGTCATCTTGAGGATGTATCGAATGTCTGGATTTCATAAAGTCTAAAATTTTAGGTTTTAACTCCGTAATTGAAGCATCATCATTAGCTGTAAGCGCCATCCATCCTACTGTATCACCATAATTAAACGCTTGTTGAAAGGTAGTAAATGGCATGAAAATATTTTTTTGAGCGGATTCAGCATCACCATTATTTCTGGATTTTGAGTTATAAACACCCACAACCATAAAATTCACTCCGTTAATCTTGATATAAGTTCCAATAACCTCTTCTGCTTTTTCATACATTTCGCTTATTACACCCTGACCAATAACCGCAACTTTACGCTTCAATACAATATCTTGTTGATTTACGAAACGTCCTTTTATAATATCCATCGATTCTTGCTTAATCAACTCTGGGTAATCCCCATAAATAGTATAAGCTGCCGTTTTTGTTCCTCTGACTACATTATTTGCTCCTTCAAAACCACCCAATTGATTTCTGGGTGAAACGTATAATAAATCTGGAAAATTCTCTTTCAAAGCAGTAACATCGACGTTTTTAAAGTCAAATTGTCTGGTTGCAGGCAATCCTTTGAACGGTTTTGAAGTAGTTTGTGACCACATAAACATGGTATTGGTGGCAATTCCGTCAAACCCTTTTTTAACGCCATTTTCTAATCCGTTTCCTGCCGCGAGTAATATTACCAAAATAAATATCCCCCAAAAAACACCAAACGCAGTAAGAATCGTCCTGAATGTATTAGCAGTTAAAGCTTCTAAAATCTCGTTCCATTTATCTCTGTCAAACATAATTATTCGTCTCTAAGTGCTACAATGGGTTTTATTTTGGCGGCTCTGTATGCAGGGAAAAATCCAGCTAAAGCGCCAGCTACAACTAATAATATCAAAGTGGTTAAAGCGATACTAAAATCAACTTCGGGATTCAAGAAATAATCGCTTGATACAAGCGGACCTACTAATTCCAACAATAATAAACTTGATAAAAGCCCCACAAATCCTGCTATTGTCGTAATAAAAATGGATTCGTGCAAAATCATTCCAATAATAGAAACCGGAGATGCTCCAAGTGCTTTTCTAATACCAATTTCTTTGGTTCTTTCTTTTACAATAATCAACATAATATTACTTACTCCTACAACTCCAGCTATTATGGTACAAATTCCAACCCACCAAAAAAACAATCGGATATACAGATTTAAATCATAAAACTGTTTTGCATTTTTTATTGAATTATTAATCCCAATGGCACTTTCATCATCCGGTGCAATTATATTTTTACTTCTCAATAATTGTCCTAACTCTTCCGTAAATTTTGTTGATTGCGCTAAAGCTTCCTCATAAGTGTCTTTTTTTGTGAGCGTAAAATCCAAATTACTGATTTTATCACCTACGCCAAAGGCTTGCTGAGTTGTGGTTATTGGCAAATATACCCTGGACTCCTCTCTTTCTCCAGCTGGATCAGTAAAAACACCAACCACTTTGAAGGTGATATTATTAATCACAAGTTGTTCACCAATAGGATTTTTTTCTTTAAATAAATCCAGCTTTACTTTTTGTCCAATAACGGTTACTTTTTCGCTGTTTTTTAAATCATTTTCATTGATAAATCTTCCTTGAACAATAGTTGCATTTTCAACATTTACATAATCGGGATAAACCCCAATAAATCTGTAATTTCCAGTTTCTTTACCATATGTCATAACCCCGTTCCAGAAAATATAATTCGCAGATTTTATGTTTAATTGATCTCCGAATTTCTGAACTGAAATAGCATAGTCACTATTTCTGAATTGAATTTGCCTACCCGGATTTAACCCTTTATAGCCTTTTGTTGTCGTTCCAGACCACACAGAAATTAATCCATCGGCATCACGTTCAAACTGTTTTTCAATTCCGTTTTGAAGTCCCTTGCCCGCACCCAAAAGAATGACTAATATAAAAATTCCAGAAGCCACAGAAATTCCCGTGAGAAACGTTCTCAGTTTGTTCTTGGCAATTGCCTCAAAAATTTCCTGCCAGCGTTCTACATTAAACATAAGCTGATGCTCTTACTTGTTCTACTAATTTATCATCGATGATTAAGCCATCTTTTAAAACTACATTTCTTTTGCACATGGCAGCAATATCAGGCTCGTGCGTTACAATCAAAATGGTTTTTCCCTCGTCATTAATCCCTTGTATCAACTCCATAACCTCATAAGATGTTTTGGTATCCAAAGCTCCCGTAGGCTCATCGGCCAATAATACTTTCGGATTTGATGCTAATGCTCTTGCAATGGCAACACGTTGTTTTTGCCCACCGGAAAGTTCATTTGGCAAGTGATGAGAATGCGAAGACAAACCTACTTTTTCCAGAAAATTCATGGCAATTTCATTGCGTTCTTTTCTTTTTATACCTTGATAATACAATGGCATCGCCACATTATCCAAAGCACTTTTATAATTAATCAAATTGAAAGATTGAAAAACAAAACCTAAAAACTTATTTCTATATCTTGAAGCAATTGTTTCGTTGAGATTTTTAATAGGCACACTATCCAAAATATAATTCCCTGAATCCGCTTCGTCAAGAATCCCAAGAATATTAAGTAGTGTAGATTTTCCTGAACCGGAAGACCCCATAATAGCCACTAATTCCCCTTCTTTAATATTGAAATTAATTCCTTTTAATACATGTAATTCGGAATTTCCCATTTTATAGGATTTATGCAAATCTTTAATTTCAATCATAATTATGTTAATTTTAAAACAATATTAATTCTTATCTAAAAGAAATTGTAATAAGAAAACGTTAATACCTTTATCAGGAATTTAATCATAAGACTTAATTGTTGTGAAAATGTTACACATTAATCCTAAAAAAGAATTGTTTTGCTAATTTTGCCTCATCAAACTAAAATAAAATGCATAAATACTTTTCAGCTCTACTTATAATCCTGTCTATCGTACTGATAACAAGCTGTTCAACAACTAATAAAATAGCTACTTTAAAACCAGAACCGGACGATGCCACACCTTTGGTTTACGAGAACACTCCATCCTTTATCAATTTGCCCATCAGCGTAAAATTGAAGGATATCGAAAATCAAACTAACTCACTCCTGAATGGGTTAATTTATGAAGACAACAATATTGAAGATGATGATATTGAAATGAAGATTTGGAAGCTAGCTCCAATCATAATCAAAAATGATAACGGAGCCAATGGTCAAAAAATTAGAACAGTTTTACCATTGAAAGCTATCGTAAAATATAGGATTGGAACAAAGAAAATGGGCGTTGAATTATACAACACTAAAGAATTTAATCTTGATGGCGTAGTAACTTTACTGAGTGATGTAGGTTTGTCCAATTGGAAAATGAATACTAAAACGGAATTAAAATCATTGGATTGGAATGAAAGTCCGACAATGACCGTTTTTGGAAAAAATGTTCCTGTAACCTATCTTATCAATCCCGGAATAAAGCTTTTCAAATCAAAAATAGAAAAGAAAATTGATGATGCTATTGCAAAATCAATGGATTTCAAACCAAATGTTTTGGCTGCTTTAGAGAAAATTTGTGTTCCTTTTCAAATGAGCGATGCGTATGAAAGTTGGCTTCGAATTGTTCCTATTGAAATTTATTCTACCAATGCCAAACTCAAAAATGACACTTTTGTATTGGAAATGGGAATGAAATGCAACATGGAAACATTAATAGGAAAGCAACCGGAATCTAAATTTAATGCCAGTAAAATTGTTTTAAAACCGGTATCTAAAATCCCTCAGGAAATAACGGCAAACATTGTTGCTGTTTCTACTTATCTGGAAGCATCAAAACTAATGACCAAGAATTTTGCCGGACAAGAATTTGGTTCAGGATCCAAGAAAGTAAAAGTTCAGAATGTTGCCATTTGGCACAAAAACGGAAAAATGATAATCGCTTTAGATGTATTGGGTTCTGTAAACGGAACCATCTATTTAGCCGGTTTTCCACAATATAACGACAAAACCAAAGAAGTATATTTTGATCAATTGGATTATGCTTTGGACACAAAAAATAAATTAATGCGAACTGCTAATTGGTTAGCGCAAGGATTAATTTTAAGAAAAATAGAGCAAAGTTGTCGCTACTCCATAAAACCAAATCTTGAAGAAGGTCAAAAAAGCATGATGACTTATTTAAAAAACTACTCTCCCATGCAAGGTGTTTTTGTAAATGGAAAAATGGAAGAGATTCAATTTCAGAAAATCCAATTGACAAACCAAGCTATTATTGCTTTTATAAAAGTAAAAGGAACCGTAAATGTTTCCGTAGATGGATTGAAATAGATTGATCAGTGGTCAGTTTTTAGTAATGAATAAACCGTATCCTTTAAACTGAAATACACTGTTTTCAGATTGACTTTTGATATTTCTATTGAAATTTTTAGGATTTTTTCTTTTTCATTCGATAAATAGCATAACCAATTCCTGCAACAAGAAGATAAGGAATTACCATTAAATAAACAATCCCGTCATTTACCGCCGCTGCTTTAGTTGTATTTTCTTTACTGGTCAAGGCGGCGCGACACATGGCACATTGCGCATTTGCTGATAGCGAAAAGAGATTAAAAACAAGAATTAACAATAAAGAAAAAAGGTACGATTTACCATTTCTTTTTACTTTTCCAGAAGCTTTAACCACTTTACTTTTATTACTTAAATCGTTAGTATACATAATACGGTGAAATCATTAAATAAACAACTACTCCAGTTACGGCAACATACAACCAGATTGGAAAAGTAATTTTGGAGATTTTTTTATGCTTATCAAAATTTTCTGCCAATGCTCTAACATACGTTATTAAAACCATCGGAATAATAGCAATTGACAAAACAATGTGCGTAATTAAAATTAGCAAATAAACTATTCTCAAAGATCCGATACTTAATTTTTCAGAATCTTCCAATAAACGGTTATGATTTAAATCTCCGAATACAGCAGAATCAGAAGTCATATGATATGCTACATACATCACTAGAAAAGCAACAGACAAGGCAATTGCACTCGTCATCAATCTTTCATGAAGTTTTCTTTTTCCGTTTTTAATGGCTACAACAGCCGCGATTAAAATAATAGCCGTGATTCCGTTGGTAGTTGCATAGATTGGTGGCAAAAATGAAAGTGGCTCTACATTATATCCAAAATCTTTTAGTTTAACCCCAAAAAGTATGGCAACCACAACGGGTATTAAAATTGAAACTGCAATAATGAACTTACTGAATCTCTGCTCTAACGAATTATTTTCCATTATTATTCTTCTAATAAAATATTAATATCTTGTTGAATGTTTCTTACTCCTTTTTTATCCAAACCATCATAATATAAAATTGGATTTCCAAAATCATCATTTCTACAACGGATATTCCCGTTTTTATCAATCAATGCAAACAATCCTGAATGCTCGAAACCACCGGCAACTTTTTTGTTTTCACCAGCATAAAGATTAAACCCTTTATTGGCTAAATTAAAAATATAGGCTTTGTCTCCAGTTAAAAAATTCCAATTAGAAGATTTTACTCCTAAAAGATTCGCATGTTCTTTTAATACTTGTGGCGTGTCATGTTCTGGATCAATAGTAATAGAAACAATTCCAAAATTAGGATTCCCAAAAAAACTCTTTTCCAAGACCAACATGCTTTCATTCATTTTTGGACAAATCGTTGGACAGGTGGAAAAGAAAAATTCTAAAACATACACTTTCCCTTTGTACGTTTCATTAGTAATTTTCTTATTGTCTTGATTTATTAATTCGAATTTAGGTGCAGGACCTATTTTAATTAACTGCCCTTCTTCTGCAGTTACTGGATTAACACTGTCTAGTCTATCCCCTTGAACCACTTTATCGTTTTTAATTCTCTCTACTATTTTTGGAACTGCATAAATCCCAAAAATCAAAATAATAAAAGAGATTCCTATGTATGATTTATTTTTGAACATAAAATATTAAATTTTTCTGGTGGCGTTATTGTTCTTTTTAAGGGCTGCACGATATTCATAAAGAATGACTTTAAAATCATCCAGCATTTCGTTACTTAACTCCGCCGGGTGAAATGTATTATATCCTTCTTTAGCATCTTTCACAAGCTTTCGACCGCGAAGATTTCGTTTTTTATCAATAATGTAAACTTTTGGCGTACCAGAATTCTCATCTAATTTCTCCACTAATTTTAATTGGGAATAATAGGCGTTAATTTCTTCCGTAGGTGCGAATACAAATCGCCACTGGACAACATCAGTAAAAGCGCCCAAAGCATCGACCACTTTTTTAGCATCTTTTTCAGTTCCGGTTGGACAAATCATCACAAACTGAACATCTTTGAACTCATGATACCTTTGATAAATTTTTTGATTTAAATTGAAAAGATTTCCTCTGTTTTTTAAAAGCTCAGTACCCATAAAACCGAGAATAGTTACTTTGCCATTCAAACTAACTTTTTGACCGTCTAAAGATTGCCAATTCCCTAAATCAGCAGTATTAGGAGTTATTGTTGGTAATTTAGTAAATCCGTTGACACCTGAAGCAAAAAAAAGGTAGGCAACTATAGGTAAAATAAAAAGAACGAAAAGGACAATATTTTTTTTCATTGTAATGATACTTATTAAAGTACAAAAATAAAAAAAGGTACGCAATGCGTACCCTCTTTTTGAATTAATATCTTGTTAAAAATTCCATTTAATGGTAGAATTCTTAAAAACCTCATAAATATAATCCCCTTCTGTCAAAAGAATGAAGAGTAAATATAATATCAGAAAAATTACTGGAAAAACAACTGCACTTCTTAAAGAACTTTTTTCACCTTCCATGTGCATAAATGCATATACAATGTAATAGGCTTTAAAAATAGTAAGAGCATAGAATATCCAATTAAGTAAGTTCATACTTAAAAAATCATTCATGAAAAGAAAATCTGGTTTTAAAATACCCAAATAAACTTCAACAATAGTAACGGCAGATAATATTCCGAAAACTTTCCAGATTCTACCTATATTAGATACGTGTTCGTGTGACATGATAATTACTTTTTGAAATTAAACTAGATAGAAAACTGTAAATACAAATACCCAAACTAAATCGACAAAGTGCCAATAAAGACCCACTTTTTCTACCATTTCATAACTTTTTCTTTTTTCGTAAGTTCCAATTAACACATTAAAAAATATGATAATATTTATGATTACTCCAGAAAAAACGTGGAATCCGTGGAATCCAGTGATAAAGAAAAAGAAGTCAGCAAATAATTTACTTCCGTATTCGTTTCTTTTCAAGTTTGCGCCTTCAACAACATAATGTGCTTGGCTCAATCTTAATTCAGACTCTTCTCTTGAAAGGATTGTTTTTTTCTTCTCTTTGGTTATTACCTCAGTTCTGATTAAAAGTTCAGGATGGGCTTTGAAACCTGCTTGAACTTCAGCAACTGAATAAGAAGGCAAGCTTGGTTCATCCATAAACCATTTTCCTTTACTTCTTGTCAATTGTTCTCTTTCTTCAGGTAAAGTAGCTGCAAACTCAGCTAAAGCAACACGGTTACCGTCTTTATCCACAAACTGAAGTAAACTTCCTCCTTTTGTTTCAATAGCACCATATTCACCTTTGATGAAATTTTTCCATTCCCATGCTTGAGATCCTACGAAAATCAAACCACCAATAATGGTCAGGAACATGTAAATAACTACTTTGTTTTTTTTCATTTGATGACCTGCATCAACAGCCAAAACCATTGTTACAGATGAAAAAATCAAAATAAAAGTCATTAATGCCACATAATACATCGGAGCAGATACTCCATGCATAAATGGGAAGTGTGTAAACACTTCATCGGCCAATGGCCAAGTTTCAATAAATTTAAATCGAGAAAAACCGTAAGCTGCTAAAAATCCAGAGAACGTTAAAGCATCCGATACGATAAAAAACCACATCATTAATTTGCCATAACTTGCTCCCATTGGCTCATTGCCGCCTCCCCAAGTTTTTTCTTCACTATTTGCAGTAGTAACTGTCGCTTCCATAAAAGTTATTCGTTAAAAAGTTCCCAAATTTACGTTTTTTTCTTATTTAAAGAAATATAAAAACAAAAACAAATAAACCCATAATAAGTCAAGAAAGTGCCAGTACATTGCACCTAGTTCAATTCCAAGGGTTTGAGATGAATTGTATTTTTGTTTAAAATGATTATAAATTATAATTAGAAGTGAAATCACGCCACCAGCAAGGTGAATCAAGTGCACAACCGTAACAACGTATAAAAAAGTAGTCGTTATTGAGCTTCCACTTCCGGTGAAATAATACCCATTATCCACTATTTGACCAAATCCTACGAACTGTAAAATTACAAACAATATTCCTAGAACTAATGTCGTCAAAAGAAAAATTGTCGTTTTACTTTGATTGTTTTTCTGAATCGCTTTTTTAGCCAAATGAAAAGCAACACTACATCCTATTATTGCTGCAGTACTGTAATAAAACGCTATTGGTAATTGAAAATCCTTCAACCAGTCTGCTCTGGATTTACTCACTACAAAAGCACTGGTAAGCCCAGCAAACATCATAGTCATACTAACCATTGCAAACAACAAAATCAACTTATATGATCTTGCAGTTCTAGATTTTTGTTCCTCAGTTGTCATTATCATCTCCATAACTATCTTAAAAATTTATCAAATATATAAACCAATTGTAACAATGTAATATAAGAAACACTAACTAACATTAAAGTTCTGGCCGCTTTTGCAGTTCTTAATTTGTATAATCGAACAGCATAAAAAAGCATCCATAATCCAAGTAAAAATACAACAATCGCAGCAATTGGCGTCATGTACAAACGTCCAGTATATCCCAAAACTGGTAAAAGTGACGCTAAAATTAACCAAACCGTGTATAATATAATCTGCAAGGCTGTTCCTTTGTCTTTTTTACCTGTAGGCAACATAAAGAAACCAGCTTTCTCATAATCTTCATACAAAAACCACCCAATTGCCCAAAAATGGGGGAATTGCCAAAAAAACTGAATTAAAAACAAGGTTCCAGCTTCTATTCCAAATTCTCCTGTTGCCGCAACCCAACCCAACATAAAAGGAATAGCTCCAGGAAAAGCACCCACAAAAACAGACAATGAAGTCATCGTTTTCAAAGGAGTATAAACGCTTGTATATAAAAATATTGAAACGGCACCAAACATAGCAGTTTTTGGATTGATTGTATACAACAATGCAATTCCAACAACTGTTAAAAGACTCGCTATAATCAAAGCCGTAGCCTGAGACATTCTGCCAGCCGGAACGGGACGATTTTTAGTCCTATCCATCAAGGCATCTAAATCTTTTTCGATAACTTGATTAAAAGCATTTGATGCTCCTACCATACAATAGCCGCCAATTGCCAATTTTAGCAAAACCATCCAATCCAATGAATGCAAATCATAAATCCCAAGCATAAAACCCGCGATAGACGAAAACACAACACTAATAGCTAAACGTGCCTTAGTGATCTCTCGGAAATCAATATAAATGGATTTTAATGAAAATGTATTTTGTGTTGCGTTCAATACTAGAGTTTGTTTGTTTTGAAAAACTTTTGCAAAAGTAGTGTATCAAAAGGGATTTGACAAAAAACAATTCACAAAAAGATTAATAATCAAAATACCAATTAAAAATATCAGCTCTCAATCCTAAAGTAAACCAATTAGTACTTTCAGTGAAAGTGGTTGCTGTGTTTTTTGCAGGATCAAAACTTCTGTAAATATAACTTCCAAAAAGCTTCAGGTTCGTCGATGGATTCACTAAATACCCTCCTTGAAAATCAGCTATAAAAACAGCCGTTTTATTTCCCTGACCTACTTTTACACCACTATCAAGAGCCCTGTTTTCATCGTAATCCTTATAGATATTTCCTCCGTAATTAAAACCGTCTTCGGCGGTATCAAAATCAAATCCTCGAGTCCCCACAGTAACTTTTGCATCAGCAAAAAGCCTTCCTTTATGATAACGGGCAATGGCTATAAATTCCTTGAAATTTGCTCCCCATTGATGTCCGATACTCTGGTTGTTGTGCGCATAATTTGTGATTGGCATGCTATGAGAATACACATAAGGACGCACATGATTGTACTCTAATTGCAGCAGTAAATTATCAACTTTGAAAGCATTGTAATACTTAACACCTAACTGATATCCGTACTTATTTTTCCAACTATTATCTCCTTCTTTGATGTCTCCAAGAGAAAATTCATCCAGAATAAACTGTCCGTAAAAATTGATTTGATTGCTCCATTTATACTTAAATGTCAATCCTAAAACTGCATTTCCACTTCTTGCCGAAGAAGCGAATTCAACCGAACGATAAAATATAATTGGATTCACAAAATTCACATCAAAACCTCTGTCATTCGTATTGGTCCAAATCACCGACTCGAAGAAACCAAGATTCAATTTATTCGAAACGTTCCAACTCAAATAATGATTTGCCATAAATTTTGTAGCGTACGTTCTTTCTAATGTTACCTCAGGACGAACATCTTTGAGCCACATGTAGGTATTGGTATATTTTATTTTCCAAAAATTAGTATTCAATTTAAAATAAGGATACGGACTGGCGCCATCACTTTCTAACAAAGAACGGTATCCATCACCAATAAAATTTCTGCCGTAACCCAATTGTAAATCATAATATTTACTAGGCGTAAAAGTCAAATTGGCTTCAGCCAAAGGAAAATCATAAGCATCTGTTTTGAAATCTTTGGCAATCCCTATCCCAGGAATAATAGCAGGATTTCCGCCAGCTGGCTTTATGGATTCCGCATAACGATTGAAGTAATCTGCAAAGCGTCCTTGACTTTCAAAAACCGTGGTAGAAAAATTAAGCTGTTTGCCTAACCCTCCTCTAAAATTGATTCCGCGCGTATTTACATAACTGTAAGAGGCTTCACTTTTTGAATCTTTACCAACCTGCAAATCCAGTATAGGATTTAATGTAAACCAATATCCTTCGCCCTGAATTTCAACAGTATTCTCATTCCATAATTTTCTTGCCCACCAACCAGAAGCTTTCTTTTTTATCTTTTCATTAACGGCTTTCAGGTCGTAATATTTTGAAACCTCAGCATACGTATATGGCTTTGAAGCCGTGTGATTATTACTTCCCACTTGATTTAAAGAACCATCAAACTGTGCATAGTAACTGTGCGAAAAAGGAACATTCAAATGGCTTTCAAACTCCGGATTAGCAAACTTTTTATACACAATACTATCCAATTCAGTAAGCTTCGGTTTATTATTTGAAACTATTTCGGCTTTCGCCAAAGCTTCTGCTTCGAGTTCCGCTCTACTTTTTAAAGGTATGGCAATAGTAATGGTAAACTTAGAATAGGTAGGTTTTCCGTTATAGGTAGACGGTTCTATTTTTGGAAATGTACCAAAAACCCTTTTTGTTTCTTTTATCAACGTCTCATCAACAGCATCAACATAAATCACTTTAAAAACACCATTACTGTCCACTTCAAAAAGAACTTTTACATTCCCCTTAAAATTATTTTGCTTTAAATTATCCGGAACTTGGAAATTTTGAAAAACAAAATCCTGAACTTGACTGTAAAAGCAATTCTCAAGCACTTTCGATTGCAAATTTACACAATCAGGAAAAACAGGAAATCGCTCCGCCGAATTACCAGATTGTACTGAAGTCGTATTGAAATCTTGGGAATATGCAAAAAAGGAAAACGAAAATAAAAATAAAGCCAGCAACCCTTTTTTCATGTTTATAATTTTTGTGAATTTAATATTCATTATGTGAATTTTGTCCGTTAGCAATACTTTTTGCACCTGATGTACCTATTCTTTTAACCCCCAATTGAATCATCTTAACCGCTTCTTCGTAAGTCCTTACGCCTCCTGCAGCTTTCACCGGAAGGGGCGATGCATTTTCGAGCATCATCATTATTGAAGGAATAGTGGCGCCATTTGGCAAATTATTTTCTGTTTTATAAAATCCAGTCGAGGACTTCACAAAAACCGATGCGAAAAGCTCTTGTTTAAAATTAGAAACGATTACATTTTTTATCAAACTTGACAACTGGATAATTTCCTTATCACTTAGAGCCGCCACTTCAATAATCCACTTTACTACCTTATTATTATCCAAACCCAATTGAGTACATTTCAGGATTTCTTCTTTCACCAAAGCTATTTCTCCTCTTTTAAAAGCTTCATAATTGCACACAAAATCTAAATCATCAGCACCATCATGTATCGCTTGAAGAGCTTCGCTAAGTTTATTTTCTAATGAAGATTTCCCTTCCGGAAAATCAATTACAGTTCCTATTGCCACAACTGAATTTGCCTCTAGAATCATTTTTTTTGCCAAAGAAACCATATTAGGACGAATCATAATAAGCTTAAAATGCTCCTCGATTGCTTCTTGGATAAATCCTTTGACAACCAAAGTATTTTCTTTTTCGCTGAGTCCCGCTTGTTCTGCCGTTTTTAAATAGGTAGAATCTAAATATTGCTTGATATTCATGCGCTTTGATTTCTTAATTAGAGTAGATTATCACGCACAAAAATACATTTTATATGCACATAAGTTTACTATAAAATTTCACTATTTTGTATTTTTAACGCTAGAACTGAAGTTTTTACATCCTTTTAAAAAAAAAACAAACTAAACTAAATAAACATTCGTGTTTCTGAATGCTATAAAATAAAAAAGTCCCACCAAAGTGGGACTCTATTTAAATTGAATTTTATGTGAATTTTGTTTTCAAATCAAATAAAATAATAACTGCTACTCCTAAAATTGCACCAGATAAATTTGCTAAAACATCAAATACATCTGCATGCCTGGTAGTGGTAAATAATTCTTGAGCTATTTCAATACCTATTCCAAAAAAAACAGAAAACAGCAAAGAAATTAGTATGGGTTTTAAACTGTTTATCGCATTTGTATATTTTTGAACAAACAAAAAACAAAGTATCGTTAAAACAAAATGAAAAAAGACATGCACTAATTTATCCAGATTTGAAACCTCTCCCAGCGGAACATTATTCAGCTGAATCAAACAAAAAAAAGCAATAACTCCAGCCCATAATAAAGCGGCCAAAAAATATATTTGTTTAGGCACCAATAAGTTCTTTGTAAGAATCACTAGATAATAAATCATCTACTTCTGCCATATTTGCAATTTTTATCTTGATCATCCATCCAGCTCCATAAGGATCAGAATTAACACTTTCAGGAGTACTTTCAAGAGCATCATTGAATGCAATAATTTCACCTGTTAATGGCAGGAACAAATCAGAAACGGTTTTAACTGCTTCCACTGTACCAAAAACCTCATCTTTGTCTAAAGTCTGGTCTAAAGTTTCAACTTCAACATATACGATATCTCCTAATTCTTTTTGTGCAAAATCAGTGATTCCTACAGTTGCAGTATCGCCTTCAATACTAACCCATTCGTGATCTTTAGTGTACTTTAAATTTACTGGTATGTTCATATAAATTGTAATTGATAATTATTTATTGATAATTTAAATTTTATGCCA
The DNA here is from genome assembly GCF_003633605.1 of Flavobacterium sp. 120. NCBI lineage: Bacteria > Pseudomonadati > Bacteroidota > Flavobacteriia > Flavobacteriales > Flavobacteriaceae > Flavobacterium > Flavobacterium sp. 120. Next base: position 2,996,479 of record NZ_RBKZ01000001.1, read on the forward strand.
CAAATGTAATAATCTTCTATTCAAAATTGTTCCCTTTTAGAAAAATTAATTCCCAAAATTATAACGAAGTGTGATTCCGGAACGAACATTTGTCAACGGAAAAGAAGTAGATATTACTGCTTTTGAAAAAGAGTGATCATAATAGAAAATAGCCGTCAGGTTTTTACTAAAAGCATAATCTGCTTTGACCGTCAAAGACCATATATTTTGCCCTCCAGCCAATTGATTGTTATCGTAATCCAAATATCTTACAATCGTTTGATTGTTTCTATAAGTCACATCTGCTTTTAAATTGATGTCACTTTTTATTATTCCTGTTGGATTATCTGCCAATCTGGAAGAGAAAATTACGTCTTTGAAACGATAACCCAATCCTACCACATATTCTATTCCTTTAACTTCTGTCAACAAATTATTATCAAAACTCATGGATAATGCTCTGTCTTTTTTAATTTCGGCCAATACTTTTAAGGAACTTTTCAATTCAAAATCCATTCGCAACAACGGATTAAATTGTTCTACCAAGTTTATATTTGACATTATCGTTTGATTGAAAAAATTACCACTCGCATCCTTTCCTTCTGGATCTTTGTCGTATTCAAAATTTGATCTAAACGCATTTATCGTATAAGAAGCCCTGTAATTATGTTGCAAAGAGAACCGTTTGAAATTCTTTTTAAAGAGTCCATAACGCATCAAACCATTGTATTTTATCGACCAGTTTGGAATTGGGAAACTTCTAAAAATCCCAAGAGAAACATCTGAAGCATTTCCGCCTGAGTAAGCTGCTAAAAACGCAGGCAACAATACTGCCTGATTGTTTTTTCCATAACCTATCGGAAATCCATCTGGGTCCAAATTACTCGGATTAGTAATGTCAATTCCTCGTTGTGTAGCTAATCGATTGGCCACCGTAAGTCTGTTCATTCTAAAATCATCAAATGCAACCGATGAATTTTCATCACTAACCGAAAACGACGTTTTTATCAACACCGTAGAAATTGAAAAAATACCTGTATCATATGGAGATCTAGGATTATAAACCCCGTCAATAACATCATACTGTTCCGAAGAATTTTCAGAATAAGCACGATCTAATGACAAATCAATTTTTAAATCCGGCAGCAAATCTACATTTGCGGTCGCTTTAAATAATTTATTGGTTACCTGAGAAAAATTTTGGTTAAAATCAGGATAGTTCGTTAACCAACCATTTTTGGCAGCTTCATATCTTACATCGTCTTGTGCCCCAAAAATAAATCCTAACGACGGTCTTGACGAACCTAGAAACCCTACACTTGGCGTATATCCCGGTAAAACCGTACCGCTGTTATAGGTATAATTCATTTGAATGTTTTTAATACTGGTTAAAACTCCAATAAAACCATCTACAAATTCATTATTTTTTGGTACTTGATTAGCATTTGTATTTACTATTTTTTCACCTGGTTTTGGAGCGGTTGTTTTAGGTTTTGGAACTGTTTTATTTGCGTTTTTTGTTAGCCCTAAATATTTATACAACATATCCATATTTAAAGTTGCATTCAAATTGTTTGAACTCGCATTTTGAACCGTATTACCTAAATTATAACTATTTCCATCAATTTCTATTTGAGACAATGCATTAGAAGTACGTTGCCAGCTATAGTCTCCAGTATAAGAATAATTAGCTTTGACAAAACTAAATAATGGGATTTTATTGATTGGAATTTCATAATTCACAACCAATTGCTGCATGTGCTGATTTGGATCTCCAATATCCCAATAACTATCCCAGATTGTAAAAGTTTCGATAGGTTCATTGTCCTCATTCAAATAATTTTTTACAATATTACTGGAAGAAGCCGTATAGTTTAATTTTAAAGATTTAGTCAAATTAAAATTAAATCCATATTGATAATTGAACGCAAAATTTCTTCTGTACAAAGGATCTAACCCAATTCCTTCAACATCTACCTGTCTAAATTGCTGACGGTTGTATTGTCTGATGATATTGGTATTAAACGATATATTAGAAGGCAAATAATTAAAATTGAAATCGCTTAACAATTTCCAATAATTACTTTTTTTCATGAATTTTGTCTTCTTGAAAGGCTCTACTGATTTTGGTTTAAAAGTATAGGCATAGTCCACCGATGTATTTACCTGCTGGTCTACATAATCTTCAATTTCAAAATCATGTCTTTCCACTTCATTAAATGACTGGGAAAAAGTAAAATTCTCCGGGTCGTACACACGCTGTTTTTGTTCTGGGCTTCGGTCTTTTCTAACCCCAATGAAGTTTATACTTTTACGTTTTGTATAATCAATAGCTCTTTTTTCGATGTTGTCTTTTTCGTTCTGATCAGCTGTATTAGCAAGCAATTGTTTTAGCTTGATATCTTGATTAAAAGGATCATATTCCGGAGTTATGGTCTCCTCGCCAATAGCATAATTGAAAGGCAGATTAATTTGCCATTTTGGAGGTAATAATTTACCCAGATTCACATTAGTCACAATACTATATTGTTCTGTATCCTCACGGTTTCTTTCGTTTGGTCCTTGTTCTAAAGTTCCAAAACCAATAGTACTCTTTTTACCTGAAGCAGAAACTGTAGCAAAATCAGCTAAATTTGTATCAACATTCAATACAGCAGCCATCCCGCCTTGATTATCCATATCCGCTAAGCGCAGTTCATTAAACCAAACTTCTCCTTTGATATCATTTCGGGATTCGTTGTTTTTTAGACCAACCATCAGCGTTCGCACTAATCCAAAATTAGGATTACCTTTTATACCCAATCGCAATCTATCGCTTCCGTCACCCTCAGTATTTGCCGGATCATTATCCGGATAATAAATACCATCCAGTGGCAATGTACTAGGATTAATACTCATTGCGAGAATTTTCAATTTTGTCAATAAAGCCAGTGACAAATCAATCTCATTTTCTTCTGGCCAAACTTCCTCAGCGCTCAAAGGGGAACAATCTGTATTTGAAGCAGAAGTTGGGCTCGTCACTTTTAAAGGAATTTCAATTTGATAGAAATTTTGAGTAAAGTCATTTCCAAAACGGATGAATCCAACCATTTGATTGTCTTGCAGCACAACTTCATTTGGCAATGATTCTGCGTGTAAAAACATTTTCAGTTTCTTGAATTGACGCATGTCTATACTTACATTTTTAAAAACTGCTCTGGAATCTTCCGGTTCTAATCCGTTTCCGGATACTCTCAATGCTAACGACTGCTCATTTTGATTGATAACTGTATTGTTGTTGTATAATTGCTCCCTTTGCACTCCTGGAGGAACAATATAATTTATTGGACATCTCTCATTATTTTCTTGAACATTAACCGCTAAAACATCTAGATTAGTATCATCATCAGCAACATTAGTGTCATTAAAATCAAGCGTATTGGTATAGCGTCTCCATTCTCCTCGCACCAAATCCAACGCACCAAAACGAACGGTTACTTCTTCACTAAAACCTGTCATAAACATTCTCATGAAACGAATCGATCTAAAATCAGAAATATTTCCTATCGTGTTTTCGGGTTGTGAAACCGGTATTTTAAACTGCAGCCATCTTGCATCAGTAGTTGAGCCATCCGGTAAAGTCACTTGGGTATTTCTTATATCAGTAATATAATTTTCCCCTACATTCATGTTTGGCTGTACATCAATACTATATTCGTAATACGCATTAATTGTGTTCATGGTATTATCCCTGTTGATATCCTCTACATCAGGAACAGTTGTTGATCCTCTGTTTGGGTCACTAATATCAACCGCAGAGTTTCCATCAGTACCGTTATACATTTTATATCGGTCCAAAATTCCTCCGGAAGCATTCAAATAAAACGTATAATCATCTGCCGCCGGATCTAACTCTGAGGCAAAATTTGTATATACAGCTCCTTCATTGCCATTAGCCAAACCATCCAAACCAATATCTTGATTTGTTCTGTTTGCTACATTAGTGTCAAAAGCATAAATTAGTGATTGTGAAGCCGGAACATCTCCCCATAATGGCTGTGGATTTACCAATATCTGATCAGGTCCAAGTCCGTTTTCATATTGTTTTCTTCCATCTTTCAAAACATCTTCAGATATTTCACCTAAATTGAAATAAATTTTTCCAGTATTAGATTGTGGCACCTGACCGTTTCCTACATAAGGATCTAATACCCAAAACTGAATATATTCAACATTTCCTTGTTCGAAATTAGTCGAATTTAATGATCGCATAATTCCTCCAAAATTATCTCTTGGATTTGTAGACGAATTCAAACTGTTATTATACGGACCTCTATCAGAAGGATAATAACTTAAATCCAATGTATTTATAACCTGAGACTGCCCTTGTGCAATATCTGTCAAAGGATACAATTCCTCACTAAAAATTCTTCTGGTATTGTTGAAGGATAAATCTTGATTTGAAATTCCTGCTGGCTTTTGAGTATAAAAAATAGGATCAATAGAATACCAAGCTAGTTTGGCTCTTTTAAATCCATAACTCAAATCATTTGCATTCGCATTGAAATCATACGTGCTCATGGTATTTCTTTCCGGTGTTGATGACAGACTCCAAGCATACGGGGAACGCATATCTATAGTAGACTGCGACCCTTCGAAATCATCTACATAAATGGTAGACTCTCCCTGAAACTGATCTGCTTTTGGAGTGTCAGGTTTCAAAAAAGCAATTTCTCCTCTTACAGAAAGATTAGATGGCACATCAGTATCTACATTTGGTAATTTATTAACCAATCGAGTCAAGAAAGGAACTTCGGTTGAAAAATTAGTATTGAAACCAAAAATAGTATTGTTAACTGATTCCTGACCAAAGCTTGATTTTTGAGTAAATGGTCTTTCGGTCATCTTAAGGAAAGTTCCCCCAATCAAGAAATTATCCGAAATTTTATGTTCTACATTCACTCCCATAAACCTTCTGGTTTGTAAACCAAAAACGGAATTATTTTCCAATGACACTTCGATAGGTGTATTAGAAGCCTGAAGTGACGGATCTAAAATCTGAACTCTTCCCAATTGATAATTTACACTATAATCAATTCCTTCAACTAAAACTCTACCTGCAGCAGTAACCACAACAGAACCTTGTGGCACATTTAAAGCACCAATAGGTATTCCGTCTCCACCGGAGGATTTATATTTTCCTCTTAATAAAAATTTATTTTTATCGCTGTCCTGTAAAGCTCCAGATTGTGTGTTTCGGTACATACTACGAAACACATATTTCTTTTGGTTTTCATTATAAGAACCGGTATTGTTATAACTTTCTCCTCCAGTTGACAATTTCGAAAACAATAATTCTCCAAATGGCTCTTTCGTAGTAAAAATAATTCTTCCGTACTGGGCATCCATCGTTAAGCCAGGCATAAAATCAAAAAAACCATCACCTCCAGCTTGAGGATCATTGTTATAATTTAATTTATCCAAGTTAAATACTTTTAACAAAGGTGTTTCGGCAACTTCATTTTGAGGCAATGGATTCGGTGGAAAAGGACTTCCCGGAACTTCCGTAATATAATTTAAAGGAGATGGATCTGTGTAAAGAATATTAAATCTAAAATCTTCTTGTTTTACTTGATAAGCACCCGGAATCTGATAGATGTTTTTCATCATCAAGTTCCAAACAGGATTTTTAACATTGGTCAAATTACTTTTCAGCATTTTCAAAATCAAACTTTGAGAAATAATCGCTTGATTTGAAGGACTGTTTCCTGTAACTACTGTTGCATCAACTCCGTCATTACCAAATTCCCCCACTTGATACACTTGATCGCCAATTGTATATTGATAAGCAACTGCCAAAACCTCATCATTAGCCAATCTTTGTTGCAATGAAATATAACCTAATTGTGGGTTGTACGTATATTCATTTGGATTCAGCTTTCGAGCATTTTCTAATTTAGAATAATCCTGTCCTTCGCTTACAGTAACATTAAAACCTGAGTTTGAAGTTACAATTTCACGAATATTTGGATTCAATAAACCACCACCTGCTTGTATTAATTCAGGATTGTATGCATTGTTTTTATTATCTGTTGGAGTATCCGGTCCTGCAATAAAAAAAGGAGGACTGGAAGGAATAGGATCCAAAACAACTACTTCATTATCCGTCAGACCATTTAATTGTCCTTCCCCTAAATCCTGAAGTGCAATAATATTTCTGAGGTTATTGTTAGTAGCGACTACCCTATTTTGTTTGTTGGTTACCCAAATTTCAAGTCGGGTAATTTGAACCCTACTGTCTATAAATGGATAATTTACTAATGATTTATCGTATCTGTTTCTAAAGTATTGCGATAAGAAAAAGTGCCTGTCATTATCATAATCCAATGCAAACATGTCAAAATCTTGAATTGTCCCTCCGCCTTGAGCGATTAAACTTTTCGTTTGTGATTTTTGCTCAGAAAAGACGCCTGTAATAGTCGTTTTCCCAAATTGCAATTGTGTTTTTACACCAAATAAACTTTGCGCGCCTCGAATCAAAGAACTGTTCAAAGGCATACTCACATTTCCTACTTCAATTTTTTGGATGATATCGTCTTCTGAAGGCGCATATTCCAACTTCATTAAGTTTTGAAAAGCAAATGTTGATTGCGTATCGTAGTTAGCGTTTACATTAAGTCTTGTCCCCACTTTCCCCATCAAACTCATACTTATCCTTTGATCAAAATCAAAAGAAAGATTGGACCTATTTCTAGGTGAAAAAGAGGGATTATCTTGTTTTGTATAACGCATTCCCAAATCCATTTCTATAGATCCGGTTGGTTTTACATCAATGGTATTACTTCCAAAAATAGACTCAAAAAGCCCTGATTTCACGTAATATCTTGGCAATAAATCTTTTTTTGCTTCTTCGCTGCCTTCTTTTTTTCCTTCAATAGCATCCACCTTTTTTTTGAAGTAATCGCGCATGGATTCTTTCAAAACCAATTTTTCGTATTCCTTTGGTGTCAATATAATAGGATAATTGATAGAGAATCCATCAACAGAATTTGTGTAAATATACCTGTCTGTTATAGGGTCATAGGTATAGGCTGAGAGAATACTCTTTGGGTTTTTCATCTGGACTTTTCCAATAGAAAATCCAGTTTTAACGGTATCCTGAGCTGCTTGATTTACTTGGGCTTGCGATGCAAAACCACAGAATAATACAAGCAAAAAAGTACAAATTTTATGCATACAACTCGTGTTACTTGAATACCTCTATAGGTTTTTTAAAGCTTTCTTGATGATTGATTCCACAGAAGCCTCTGGGTCTTCTTTGACAATCTTTTCTACCACTCTTTCTGAAGATTTTCGTAAAAACCCCAAAACTTCCAAAGCTGATAACGCCTCATCTCGATTTGTATTGCTTTGCGACATAGAAACTTCATCTAAATCATACAATTTTAATACTTTGTCTTTCAAATCCAGTATTACTCTTTGCGCTGTTTTGCTCCCTATCCCTTTTATAGATTGAATGGTTACCACATCACCAGATGCAATTGCATTCGTAATTTGTTTTGGGTCTAATGAAGAAAGCATTGTTCGTGCTATACTTGCCCCTATTCCGGAGACTGATAATAACATCTTGAAAATCTCTCTTTCTGACTTTTCCACAAAACCAAAAAGTGTATGCGCATCCTCTTTTATTTGAAGATGCGTATATACTTTTATAAAATCCGTATTTGGAAGCAAAGAATATGTATGTAAAGAAATATTTACATGATAACCAACTCCTCCACAATCAATAATTATATGCGTGGGCGATTTCTCTACTAATTTTCCTTGTAAATGTGCTATCATTAATTCTTAAATATAGCACCAAATATAATAAAATTAGCACATAATTTTATCATATTCATCAATTTAACTTCGCTTATAATTTATAGCTTATTAAACTAAATTAAATTTGCTTTTTTCTTTCCTTTTTCCTGCGCATCTATCACCGCAATTGCCGCCATGTTGACCATTTCCTCAACACTTGCACCTAATTGAAATATGTGAACTGGTTTTCCCATTCCTAACATGATAGGTCCTATTGAGTCTACTTTATTCAATTCTTTCAATAATTTATAGGTGATATTAGCTGATTCTAAATTAGGAAAAATCAAAGTGTTTACTTTCTTTCCTGCCAACTTAGAAAAAGGGAATTTTTCTTTTAACATTTCAGGATTCAATGCAAAATCTGCTTGAAGTTCACCATCAATAATCATATCAGGATGATTTTTATGCAAATAAGCTACCGCTTCTCTAACTTTACCTGCACTTTCATTTGTTGATGATCCAAAATTAGAAAATGATATCATTGCAATTACTGGCTCAACACCAAACATTTTAGCTGTTTTTGCAGTCATAATAGCAATTTTAGCTAAATCATCTGCAGATGGATTAATGTTTATTGCAGTATCCGATAAAAACATTGGCCCACGAGCCGTCATCATCATATTTGTAGTAGCAACAATTGAAGCTCCATGCGCTTTTTCAATAAGCTGCAACATTGGTTTCACCACAGATGGGTAACTTCTGGAATGTCCTGTAACTAAAGCATCTGCTTCCCCTTCATTGACCATCATTGCTGCAAAATAGTTTCTTTCGCGCATTAATTTTTGTGCGTCTAAAAAGGAAATACCGCGTCTTTGTCTGGAAGACCAATAGGTATTTGCAAACTTATTTCTACGCGCTTCCTCTTCTTTAATTTTAGGATCTATAATTTGAACATCGGCATCAAAACCAATTTCTTCTTTTAATTCTAAAATAATTTCTTTGTTCCCTAATAAAATTGGAAAACCGATACCTTCTTCCAATACAATTTGAGCTGCTTTAAGAACATCTAAATGATCTGCTTCAGCAAAAACAATTTTCTTAGGATCCATCTTAGCTCTGTTTGTAATCAAACGAACCATTTTATTATCATTCCCTAAACGGTCTAATAATTCTTCTTCGTATTTTTTCCAATCCGTAATAGGATTCAACGCCACACCAGAGTCCATAGCAGCTTTTGCAACAGCAGGCGCAACAATAGTTATTAATCGCGGATCAAATGGTTTTGGGATAATATATTCTCTTCCAAAGTTTAATTTTGTAGCTCCGTAAGCAATATTTACTTGTTCAGGCACTGATTCTTTAGTCAATAAAGCCAATGCTTTAACGGCTGCCATTTTCATGGCTTCATTTATCTTGGTTGCACGAACATCTAATGCGCCTCTAAAAATATAAGGGAATCCAAGAACGTTATTCACCTGATTAGGAAAATCAGAACGTCCTGTTGCCATAATAACATCTTTACGGGTTGCAATAGCCAAATTATAATCTATTTCCGGATCTGGATTTGCCATCGCAAAAACGATAGGATTATCAGCCATTCCAAGTAACATTTGCGGAGACATAATTCCTCCTGTGGAAAGACCTAAAAAGATATCTGCACCAACTAATGCTTCTTCAAGACTCATTGGTTTAATATCTTTGGCATATTTTTGTTGTAAAAGAGACAAAGAAGGATTGTCTTTTGTCAAAACTCCTTTACTGTTAAACATTAAAATATTCTCCACTTTTACTCCTAATAAAACGTACAAATCGGCACAAGCCAAAGCAGCAGAACCTGCTCCTGAAACGACCATTTTTACATCTTCTGCATTTTTATCTGCTAATTCTAATGCGTTCAACAATGCCGCAGATGATATGATGGCAGTACCGTGCTGATCATCGTGCATTACAGGAATATTCAACTCTTCGACCAATCGTCTTTCAATTTCGAAAGATTCCGGTGCTTTAATATCTTCCAAATTAATACCACCAAAAGTTGGCGCTATATTTTTAACCGTTTGAATGAATTCTTCAATATCTTTTGTTCCAATTTCGATGTCAAATACATCAATATCAGCAAAAATCTTAAACAACAATCCTTTCCCTTCCATTACTGGTTTTGATGCTTCGGGACCAATGTCACCCAATCCTAAAACTGCAGTTCCATTTGTGATTACGGCAACTAAATTTCCTTTTGCAGTATATTTATAAACGTTGTTTACATCTTTGGCAATTTCTAAACACGGCTCAGCTACACCAGGAGAATATGCCAAAGATAAATCTCTTTGTGTTGCATATTTCTTAGTGGGAACTACTTGAATTTTACCAGGAGTAGGCTTTGCGTGGTATAATAATGCTTCTCTTCTTTTGCTATTTTTGTCCATTGTTTTTAGATTTTATTCTAGCGTACAAAGATAGGGGTCTTGATTTAAAAAAAGAGGACTTTTCCCCCATTCTTTTGTATAAAAACAAGCGTATTTTGATTCCAAAAAAAAAGCTGCACTACCGGCAGCTTTTTATAATTATAACTTTTCTGATTGTTTTTATTGTGTAATATAAGAGTTTAAATGTTGAATGGTATCTTTTTGCATCTCGATTATGGCTTTTACAACGTCACTTATAGAGATAATCCCAATTACAATTTCATTTTCCAGAACTGGCAAATGTCGAACTCTTTTTGTACTCATTAATTCCATGCAGTACTCTAAATTATCCGATGGACTTACCGTAACCACATCTGTTTCCATGATTTCATGAACAAAGGCTTTCTTTGAAGATTTTGCTTTCAAAACAATTTTTCGAGCATAATCTCTTTCAGACAAAACCCCTTTGAGAACAGTATCTTCTATAATAAGAATTGCCCCAATGTTTTTTTCGCTCATCACTGTCAATGCTTCGTATACAGTGTTAGTGGAAAGTATGGAAAAAACTTCCTTTCCTTTAGTGCTTAAAATTTGATTAACTGTCATAATTGATTCATTTAGTGAATTATAAAGTTAAAAAAAATATACATTCAAATAACAAAAATATTTTCCAGCACTAAAATATGTCATCGGGAGAAATCAGTTCTCCTAATTTCTCTTTTAATTCCGCATTCAAAATTTGCAATCCATATTGATAGGACGCATTCACCCAGCCAAAACCTTCTTTTGCGATGTAATCAAATTCAGTCCCTACGTTTCCATATTCGGCAAAAACTTTATGAGAACTTATTTCCAAATCAAATTTTTCCGGAATCGTTCCATTATAATCCACCGCATTTTTAGTAATCAACCACAACCATCGGTAGACCATTTCTTGTGCTTTATCAAGATAATTATAGTTAATCAATCCTTCCCACAACAACATTTGGTGCGGTGCCCAACCAAATGGATAATCCCATTGTCGCTGCGGCGCTTCTTCTGGAGCATTAGCAATACTCGCCTTAGTACTTCCCGTAATTCCGCCTGTTTTCACAAATTGTGGCAAGGCTACCTCGACTAATTTTTTAGCCTGATTTTCATCACACAAACCAGCCCACAAAGGAAAAAATGTTGTTGCAGCTTCAAATGGAAACTGTTCATGGTTCACAAAATCATAATCGAAATACATGCTTGCTTTTTCGTTCCAGCACAATTCATTTATTTTATCTTTGCGAAAAAGTGCTTTTTGCTCCCATTCTTCTGAAGTATGAGCTAGACCATCAACTTGAAAACTGTTCCCGAAATAGGTCGCAATTAGGTAAGCGACATCTTTTTCGTATTTATAAAGAAAACTGTTGACATCTACTGAATTCAAATTGGCGCACGTATTAATGAGTCGGTTTGTGGTGTCGTGCCCACTTTCTCTCATACTTCGGTCGTGAACAAAATAGACATCCAATTCTGCATCGACAAGTGTTCTCTGCAAATATTGTTTTTCAAATTCTCGAATAGGTAAATTATATTTTTTAGCATACAGTTCTAAAACATCATCAAAATGTCCCGGCTCCACTTCAAATGGCATTCCAATTCCATCGGCTTTGTATCGATTTAAACCCGTTGGTGTCAATCGGTTTCCTTGAACCATCCAAACCGTGTTGTATTCCAAAATAACCGTTTCCAAATGGCTTCTTAACCAGTCTAAACTTGGTATTTTCTTTTTGGCAATTTCTATTAACAATGAGGAATACAACGGAGGTTGCGTTCTTGTCAAATAATAACTCCTATTCGCATTCAGAATTTTTCCGTAATGTATAATTTGGTATTTAAAATTTTCAGCAATTGCAATTGCTTTGTTTAATTGATTGTCAATTAATAAGCCTACACCTATAAAATAACTATCCCAACCATACATTTCGTTGAATCTTCCGCCAGGAACCACAAAGGGAACGCCTTGCAGACTGTATATTTTTTGTTCCAAAGCCAAAGCCAGAATTCCTGGTTTTTCATTTAAAGTTTCCACATATTCCACCGAATAATTTTCTGGCAGAATTTCGACTTTAAAATTTGGCAATTGTTTTTCCAATTCCTGAAAATAAGTAACTCCCTGTTTGTCTTTAGCAGAAACATAGAGCGTAGCTACATCACTGGAGGTCTTTTCGTCTTCAATAATTTGTGTCAATCCTTTTTTATCAATAGTCCGAGTCAGTTCCTCCCAATAATCATCTTTGATTTTTCTTGAAATTCGTTGTACTGGATTCTCTTGAATGCGACTCAAATCAACTTCACCCATTCCTGAATTTGTGTCCTTAAGTTGGGCTAATTCCTGTAATAAATTTGACAAATGATACGTCCCGACAATCGCTTCCTGCTGATTGGTAGTTTCGTCAACCAAAACAAATTTTTTAGGGCCATTGTCATCTTTAGTAATTTTTTTGTCCTTATCTGTATCCTCTTGAAGCAATAGTTCCTGGAATACTTTGTCTATGTTCAGTAAGAATTTCATTGTTTAGCAGTAAGTTTTTTTAAAATAAAGAAAGAAACAAGCAATAACGACATTGGTATTAAAGTATAATAAAAGGCGTTTTCCGGACCTTCGTTTTTAAATAAATATCCAATAACCCTGGAGCCCAAAGTTCCGCCAAGTGCAGAGAAAACTACAATTAAACCAGTCATCGAACTGTGCAGTTTTTTAGGCAAAGCACTTAAAACCACTGAATTTAAAAGCGGATAAATAGGCGCAATAAAAAGTCCTACCAATGGAAAAGCAAATCCTATTAAAGGAATATCTCCAAGCGAATTGATTTCTTTGACATCCAATCCAACCGTTTTAGGAAGTACAAAAACCACAATAAGCATAGCTGCTAAAATACAAAAACTAAGTACCCAAATCCAATTGACTCTTTTAGTAATTACACCTGCTAAAAGACGTCCTACAGCTAATGAAATAGCCAAAATACTTGCCATCATAATGCTGATGTTCTCCGGTAGATGCAACACTTTACTATTAAAAGTAGGCAGCCAAGACATAATTCCCTGCTCAATCATTACAAATAGGAACGCACTGATTACAAAAACTATGGTTAATAGTTTTGCAAATAATTTGAACATTTGTTTGAAATCATCGGCTAAATCTACGCCCGGAATTTCGGTTTGATTTTCGAATTTGGTAAAAAATAAAAACCCAAAAGAGACTAACGAAATCGCAGCCAATAACCAATATACATTCAACCAAGCATCTGGATTCGCATCTGGATTCGCATCTGAATTAAAAGCGGGAAACAAGAAATACGCTAATGCAATTCCTATCATAAACACACCTTCAATACTACTCATCAAACTATTGTGTTCCTGCTGATTCTCTGTTATTGTTCCAATAAGGGAATACACGGATACTTTTATCAATGCAAAAGAAACACCAACGGTAGCAAAAAGTAATTTTGCCGTTCCGAAAGAATTCCCAAAATACATACTAACGCAAGCCAGAGAAACCAAAGCCAAACCAATAAGCATGGCTCTCTTGTATCCTATTCTTGGCAAAAATGAAGCGATTAAAAACGAAACTATGGCGATGGGCAAATCCTTGAAAGCTTCCAGAACGCTGGCTTGCAATTCATCTACACCATAATTTTTTTGTGCCTTTAGTATCACAATTCCTACGCTGTTCAGCAGAATCGCAAATACAAAGTAATTGAGATACATGGCAATTTTAACCGTACTTTTTTTCATCTTTTACCTATTATTTGAGTTGAATTATTATTTGAATTTGAATTATAAATCAGTATTTAAATATTCTTGAATATCTATTCCTTCTGGCAATCTGCCTACATTCTGAAGTTTCAATACTGCTAATTTTTGTGCAATGGTTATCGTTTCTTCAAAGTTTTTATCTAATAATTGTGCGTATAAAAAACCCGTCCAAAAAGCATCTCCGGCTCCAGTTGTATCTTTGATATCTTCCACAGGCAATGCCTTTTGATGAAACATTCCATAATCAACATTCGACAAAACCACGCCGTCTTTTCCTTTTGTCAAGCAAATGGTTGAAGCTCCTAAACCATGAAAATAGTCAAAAATAAAATCTTCGGTTTTTGCTTCTGCAAAAAGGCGGTAACAATCATCTTCGCTTAATTTCACTAATGGATTAGTCGACAGATACTCTTCCAAAACCTGCTTCGCCTCTTCCCGGTTTGGCCAGATTCTTTCCGAAAAATTAATATCAATACTCGTTTGTAATCCTAACACTTTCGCTCTTTTGGCACTTTCCACAATAGTTGTCCGAGCTGGATTTTTGCTTAAAGCAAAACAAGTCGTATGGAAAATTTTGGCGCTTTCCAGTAAATCATTTGGTATTTGACTTTCCTCAATTTGACAATCTGCTTCTCGATAAGGAATAAAATCAGGTGTACTGGTCGATTTTGAAACAAATATCACCGACGTCGGATGAGTTTCTGATTTTCTAATTTGCGATGTAATCACATGATTTGCCTTTAACTTCCTAACAATATATTCGCCTAAACCATCTTCCCCACAAGTGGCCACTAATACTGATTTCAGACCCAAACGCGTTGCATTTACGGCAACATTTGTTGGCGAACCTCCCAGAAAACGATGGTAATCTTTGGTTCTATTTATAGACGTATTCATTTCATGACCAATAAAATCAATCAACACTTCGCCTGCACATATTATGTCTATTGTCTTTTCCAATTAAACTAAAAATTTAAAATTTGTATGTAAACTTTGGTGTAACAGCACCGTTGCAGCACCACTCCATGCGCAAAAAGGAACGCCATTTGGGGCTTTGGTTTCACTGTTGAAATTTTCGTAGAAACTGAAATTTTCAATAGCATTAGCGTCATTTATTGCAGTTAAAAGCTCCTCTGCTTCCTTATTTTTCTCTTTCGAAAGCAAAGCCAATCCATAAAACCCATTGACCATGGACCAACTTCCTCCGTTATGAAACTCATTTGGGTAATTCCTAAACTCGTATTTGCAATTGTTTTTAAGCAAATTCCAGTCTAAATCGGTTTCTTTTATTGGTGGCCAAAAAGCAGGCAACAGCTGCAATTTCATTTCGTTTTTAAGTGCAATTGAATACTCTAAAATTGTATTTTGAAAACTTTCGGAACCAATGTTTAAATACAAAGCGAGCGAATTTGCAAAAGCATCAAACTGTGTTTTATATCCCGCCGGCGAAAATGAACACGGCATGTATTTTTGAATATTTACTTCATTATACGCTCGTTCGTGGTATTTCTCTCCAACAGAATTCGGCGTGAAATTAATTTCAAGTTGCTTTGTTATTGCAACAATTTTGGCAGCAATCAAATCGTCATGTGCAAAATGGTTGTAACTTTTTAAAGCCCAAATTCGGAGTAATTGATCATACAAAACATAACCATCAGTGATATATTCATCCGCCCAATTTCCTGATAATGGAACATATAAAAGCCCTTTATTGTTAAATTCCCAAGCTTCCAAAAGCGCAAAACACTTTTCAATTTCAGTATCATATTTTGCAACGAAAGTGATATCTTTTGTATAATAAGCATATTGGCAAATCCCTATTATAAACCAAGTCACCGCATCTACTCTTCCTGCCAATCCGCCATAACTAACCTCAACTTGATCACCATTTGTCATCACATTTGAAGGAATAGTCCCGTTTTGATGTTGATTATTAGCTAATGTTTCTAATGTTTTACGGAATGTTTCGATTAGTTTTTCATCTCCTGAAGCCAAAGCTGCCAATCCACAAATCACACCATCTCGAGCCCAAACTCTTTTATAGTTAGAAATATTTTGGGCACTGGCTAAAAACCCTTCTGACGAGGACACTTTCTCAAGCAACTCAATTGCTTTTGTATAATTTAAATCACTATTCATATTACTCTCTTGAAACTTTTTTACTTTTAATCAAAAGGGCACAAAAAGAACTGATTAGTAATAATACACCCGCAAAACTGATAGCTTGACGCGGATCGTTATCTAAGAAGTTTTTTAAAATGTAACCAAATGATAGGTTTTGGATAATCATTGGAATAACAATCATCATATTAATAATTCCCATATAAACTCCATATCTTTCTTTTGGAACTACAGCAACAACCATCAAATACGGAATGCCCATCATACTTGCCCAAGCAATTCCGTAGCCAATAATCACAGCAAAAAATACATATTGGTTTTGGACTATTGGAAAGCATAAAAAAGAAACGGCTCCTAATAATAAGCACACAAAATGAATCATTTTCGCACCATGTTTTTTAGCTAATTTCGCCAAATAAAAAGCAACAGAAAATGTAACTATAAATCCAAAAGCACCGATTAATCCGTTCCACTCAACGGCTTTTTCATAGCCCATTACATTCTTTGGAGTTACATTCCATACGGACAATGCAATACTTTTTGAATTGTTTTGCCAATAACACATCATGGCATACCACTGAAACAAATAAACCAAAAATAGTTGCCACATCACTGTTGGCATTTCTAAAACTGCTTTATAAATATCGATGAAAGGAGAAAAAATCTGTAATGGTTCAGCTTTTAAAATTGCTATTTCTTCTGCAGTTGGTGGGATTTCTTTAGTTTTACTCATACTCCACCAAATGGAAGTTACAGAAAGTACCGCTCCTAGAAAGAAGGAGGCGTAAATCCAAGTAGGTAACGATCCTGTGTAGCCAACAAAAACAATTGGAAATAGAAATAGAGAAATATAAGCTAAAAACTGTCCAAAACCAGTAAAAAAACTTTGAGCCTGAAAACCTACGGGCTGTTGTTCTTCGTCTAATGTGTCAGCAATAAATGCGCGATACGGCTCCATAGCAGTGTTATTCCCAACATCTAGAATCCAAAGCAAACCAGCAGCCATCCACAATGAACTGCTAAATGGAAATAGAAATAAAGCGATGCTACAAATTATAGCTCCAATAAAAAAGTAGGGTTTTCGTCTTCCCCATCTTGGATGCCACGTTTTATCACTCATCGCGCCAATAATAGGTTGAATCAATAAACCAGTTAAAGGTCCCGCAAGATTTAGTATGGGGATTTGATCTGGACTTGCATGTAAAAAATCATATATCGGATTTACGGCACTTTGTTGCAAGCCAAAGCTGTATTGAATACCAAAAAAACCAACATTCATATTGATTATTTGCCAAAAGCTCAATTTTACTTTTAAATTCATTCTAGGTGGTTAATTTGTTAATTTTTTCTAAAATTAATTTTAAAATTGCCAATTAAATACAGAATAAAAACAAAAACGTTTTCGGAAGACCCGAAAACGTTTTCGATAATTTAAATCACCTAAAAAAATCTTCTTTATTTTGAAGTAAAAGGAATAATTATTTTAGTTTCCCATTGTAACTCTTCTCCTCCATTAAAAGGATTCGATAAGAAATGTTCCAAAACTTTATTTTCCAATTTAAGATCGTGCTTTTTTGCATAATCCATTAAGGCAAACCAAGCTCTGTCTGAAGTCCTGAAATTGCCGTAATAAGTTGCTTTTAACCCTTTTATTACTGGTAAAGTTTTAAATTTTACAACATTATTTATAACACTATTTGTGGGCTTGTCAACTGGAAAACAATAATTAAAATCGATTGTTTCTTTATCAAGATCCCAATTTAAAATCTCTAAGTAAGGTCGCCCTTTTATTTTTATTTTATTTTCAAATAAAAAACCAGTAATGATAGCATCGTTTGCGATCATAGTTTGCCCTTTTTCCTGTAAAATACTTTTCAGATTAATGTATGCTACAAATGTCTCTTCTGAAACACCTTCACCTTCAATTTTCACTTTAAAATTTTTTAAATGTTCGCCCAATCCTTTCTTGAAATCAGTTATTTTTCTGATTTGCTCCTGTTTGAACTTCGTATTAAAAAATGGCGCCGTTAGTTTATTATACAAGCTATGCTTCAAATCCTTGATACCAACATTGATTTTTGTCACCGAATCATTTATATACGTAATGTCCCAATTATATTCCATTTGGACATCATCTTTTTTCATTTCTTGCTTGATGAAATCAAAATTTCTCTTTTCTAAAATTACATACCTTTCAGATTCCTTTAAAGCCTGAGCATTTGACCATTCCTGAATCCCTTGAAAAACAGTCCCTGTAGCTGCATTTACTTTAAACGAAATAGAATAATCTGCTTCCTTTATAAAGAGGTACCAAATTAAAAACAATGAAAATAAAACACTAAAACCAATTATAATTTTTTTTCTAACAGTCATTATTTTTTAATCATCTTTAATTTATTATTGATATAGCCTCCAATATTATTGCCTTGTGTAACACCATTTTCAATTGCGGCTCTGTAGTGAATCCCTCCGTAAAGCCTACTAATTGAAGCTTCTGCGGCAGCTTGTTTAAATGATTTAAAAGGTCTTTTAGGCAATCCAAAAGAAACTTCTGAATCATCGATATAACTAAAATTATCCCCAAAAATAGAGGTTAGAATAATTGCTGAACACGAAGAAACAACAGAATGTCCGCTTACATATTCCGGAAAAGGTGGTGTTTGTAATTGTGGTCTCCAGTTTTCATCTATATTTTGATTAATATACGTTTCAGGACGCACAACATTACTTCTGTACTTTTCTTCCCAGCAACTGATAAAACTCTCAAAAATTCCAATTGATGTTTTAGTATAAGCAAAAACCGTAGTCTCAAAATCTGATTTAGATTTTTTTAAAGCTATTTTAGTAATGTTAATCCAGTGTGCGTCTGGTGTATTTTTCTTTTTTGCAAACATCATATGACCTTGTATTACGGTAGCATACGGATTACAATCCCAAAAGGAGGCTATAGCGGATTCTTCAGGAATTGGTTTGCTTGAATTTTTCTCCACTTCAACTAATTTTTCAGAAATCAAATTTCCTACATCATAAGTTTCTTTTGCATCTTTATAAAAAGCAGAATTTTTATCCGTAGAAAAAGGATAAGGTGCAATGGGTTTAAATTGAGATGCTGAATCCATAACCAAAGTCCTTATTTCTCCCCAATGCGGTTCAACACCATCCATATAAGATGGCGGAGTTGGTTGCCATCTTCCAGCTTGATCTGCATGAACTGAAAATTTAGAAAAAGTTCGGGTTTGCTTATAATTGTCTTTTCCCATCCACATTTTGATTCTGTCCACCACTTTTAAAGCGTATTCTTTAGACAAATCAAATTCTTTTTGATTTTCGGAGCCCCATTTTTCATACAAACTATCTCTGTATTTTTCTAGAGCTTCCTCAGAAAAAATCAATTGTTTACTCACTTCAATATGGGCAATAAGTGCTGCTAAATTTTTGTTGACTCCACTTTTCGGATCAAGTTTAGGAATAGAATCTAATCCTTTTAACTGACCTTGTAAACTTTCATATTTAGTGTTGTTTTGAGCCATAATCTCATAAGCAGCAACATTTGGATAAACATAAATTCTACTGGCTACAGGAGGCGAAAATATATCATGGACCATAATTCCTGTTACCGTATCAACTGCAGCACAAAAATCATCTGTAGTCACTTTAATAGGAGTGTCTTTTTTACATGAAGTAAAAAAAAGCATTACAAGTCCTAAAAGATAAATTTTAGAGTTCATGTTATTGGGTTTAATTATTTTATTTGTCATTAAATTATTTTTTAGCTGAAGGCATTTCATACAATTCTGCTTTTTTATTATTGATAGTAATCAACATATATTTCTTTCCATTGAAATTGACAATATCCAAGTGCCTAACTGCCTTTTGCGTCAAATCAATTCCTATTTGATTGCCTAAAAAGATAGTTTTATCATTCTTAATCAAAGCTCCAGAAAATCCGTCAAACCTACTGTGATAGGGTGAAACCCCAAAGTAATTCCCTGCTGCAAAAACCTCCTCTTTCGCATCTGAATCAAAATTAGATTTCAGAAAACTTGTAATGGGTGCCACTTGCATTTTATTCGAAAAAGGAACAAAAGTAAACTTTCCTTTATCATTTCTCAAATAACCTGACTTCAGATTGTGAACTTCAAACAAAGTTCCTTTTTCCAACATTTTTGGATCAAAAATTTCAACTAATGTTTTACCCGCAAAGGATTTGTAACTGTTGAATTTCTTTTTTAGCATCCCGCTGAACTGTTCTGCAAGTTCATCCAGACCTAATGTAGTATAATATTGTCCTTTCTTTTCTATTGCCACAATCGTTTCAAAAGATCCGTTAGTATCAAAATCATCATAATACATTTTCATTGGAAAATCCTGCGAAGCTTTAAATTTAGAATTCATTCCCCAGTTTCCTACCAAGTAATCTTCATCACCATCATGATCTATATCAAAAGAAAGTACTGATTGCCATAATCCATTGCTTTTTTCTGGAAAAACTGTTGCTGTTACATCCGTGAATTTACCGTTTTTATTGGCAAAAAAAGTAGGCTTCATCCATTCGCCAACTACAATTAAATCTGTTTTTCCGTCTTTGTTAAAATCCGTAAAAACAGCATCTGTAACCATTCCGATTTTCTCAAAAGTCTTATTTTGAACAATAGTGAATGTTCCTTTATTGTTGTTCAATAAATAGCAATCCGGCATGCTTCCAAATCTATTATTGATTGAATTATTACCCACAAAAACATCTAAATCACCATCTTTATCATAATCAAAAGCCTTTACAACCGATGCATTTTGAGCCAGCTTAGGCAAAACTGCATTTAGAAACTGATTGTTTTTATTTATATACAAACGGTCTTGCAAATTAGATGCATTTTCACCTCCACCCGAAGCTACATACAAATCATTTGTTTTATCATTATTGAAATCGCCTATGACAACTGAAGCATCTTCAAAAATAGAATCTTTTTCGATTGCAGCAAATCCCTTTTTAGAAAATCCGGAAGCATTTTGAAAATAAATTGATGCTTTTTTACCTTTGGAACCACCAAAGAAAATATCCTCTTTTCCATCTCCATTTAAATCTCCAACTGCCGTTGCTGCTCCACGATCGGAACGTTGATATGGAATTAATTTTTGGGACAAAATATCAATAAAATCATTTTCCTGATGTATAAAATCAATCCCTAAACCTGTTTCCAGTTTTTTGAAAATTGGCAGAACACCCGGATGCAATTTTTTATAATCAAAAGCTTTTCTGTTCTGATTGGCTTTTATGGTAAGCGTTTGACATGTTTTAACATTCTTTACTGTTTGGTATGTTTTATCCGGCCAAATCACCACTAACGAATCTACCTTAGTTGTTTTTCCATAACCAAAATGGATAATTGGTTCTGATGAAGACTGAAATCCTCTGGTAGTCTGTAGTTCCTTAAATTGTTTTTTTCCTTTGGAATAAGAAATTACTTTGGCTCCAATCCCAAAAGTATTTTTTCCTGTAAACCGCAGTTTCAATTTTAAATAGTTTGATTTGGTATCCGTTTTATTGATATAAAGGGATGCAATTGCATTGGTATTATTGGTAATTACATCTAAATCTCCGTCATTATCAATATCTGCATAGCCACTACCATTTGAAATTATAGAATCATTTTCTATCCAATCACTTGAACGGTTTTTAAACTGTAAATCAGCTGCACCTTGAAAAACATAATTTGTCACATTTCCCTTTGGCATTCTCTTCAGCGCTTCTTTATCCAATAACTTTGTCGTACTAATTTTGTTTTTTATTTGATCATTTGAATAATATTTCACGTAATCTAAATCGTTCGGACGTTTTGGAATTCCGTTACTAACAAAAATATCTTGTTCTCCGTCTTGATCATAATCCCCAAATAAAGTACTCCAACTCCAATCAGTTGCTGCTACACCACTCAATAAAGCAGTTTCTGTAAAATGACCTCCAGCTTGATTTAATTGCAACGTATTTCTGGAGTACTGATAATGATAGCCTAGTTTTTCGGTTCTCATTTTTATCATTTGAGTATTGTCATCACCCAATGATGATTTCAACACCTTTTCGTCTTCTGGAAGCATATCTAAGCTCAGAATATCAGGAAAGCCATCATGATTAACATCGGCAACATCAACTCCCATTGAAAAACGACTTGTGTGTCCAAAATATTGTTTTAAACTTTCCGTAAAAGTTCCATCACCATTATTTATATAATAGTAATCATCTTCGTGAAAATCATTCCCCACATAAATATCTGGATAACCATCTAAGTTAAAATCAGAAACCGCCAGTCCTAAACCGTAACCATTGGCACCGCCAAAAATTCCTGCCTGCTCACTTACGTCAACAAATTTCCCACTATCATTGCGAAATAACTTATCCCCACATTCATAACTTCTTTTAGTCCTAATAGCAGCATTTCCGAAAGATAATTCAGAGTGAACGGCATGATTCAATAAATACATGTCTAAATCCCCATCCAAATCATAATCAAAAAATGCTGCTGAAGAACTGTAATTATCAAGATCTAATCCGTATTCTGCTGCACTTTCAGTAAATGTGTTGTCCTTGTTGTTGATGAATAATTCGTTTTGACCTTCAAAGCCATTAATTCCAACAACTGCACAAACATAAATATCAAGATATCCATCTCCATTTACATCAGCCATAACAGTCCCGGCATTCCAGTCACTTTGACTTTCTACACCAGCTTTTACTGAAATATCTTCAAATTTATTTTTCCCTTTATTCAAATACAATTTATTTTTTCCTTGATTGGAAGTGAAATAAATATCTACCAAACCGTCATTATTGATATCGCCGAGGGAAACGCCTCCACCATTATAATAATAGAGGTAATCTAAAATGGAAATGTTTTTGGATTCTAATAATTGGTTATTGAATGTAATATTGCTTTCCTCTGAAGACAATTTCTCAAATAATTGCCCCTCTTTTTTGGAACAACCAATAAATAGCAATGAAGCCAGTCCTAGTCTGAAAAAATTATT
Organism: Flavobacterium sp. 120; assembly: GCF_003633605.1. Lineage (NCBI taxonomy): Bacteria > Pseudomonadati > Bacteroidota > Flavobacteriia > Flavobacteriales > Flavobacteriaceae > Flavobacterium > Flavobacterium sp. 120. The sequence goes on from NZ_RBKZ01000001.1 coordinate 3,019,569, forward strand.
CATGGCGTCTAAATATTTTAGGGGTATTATCATTTACAACAGCTATAATTGAAACCGTTTTATTTTTATCTTTTATTATTTTAACCTGTTTTACTTCCCCTTTTATGAAGAAACCTGATTTATTATAAGGCAACCATGAAAAAGTTCCGTTTTTGCTTCCTAAAAGTATGCTGCCATAATTAGCATCCAATCTGGAGAATTGTGGTTTGAACTCGTATTGATTTCCACCCAAGATTAAATCCAAAATTCCATCATTATTCACATCTATAGTACTAATGGTGTTTACACAAGAAAACTGAACTTCTTTTGGAAGCGCTTTTATCTCAAACTTACCATTTCCTTTGTTGATTGCAATTACACTTTCTTGAATATTTACTGTCTTCTGAATCGAATTATCGACTACTTCTTTAGCAAATAATTCCTGAAATGTTTTCTTAGAATAATCCGCATAGCTTAAATTTTTCTTCTTAATCGAAGGAATCTGTTTGGCCAATTCCTGTTTTAGATTTATTGGTAAATCTCTACCTTCAATTGATCTGGTTGCTATTTGTTCAATGGTTCCATTATTATCAAAATCATTGGTAAACAATTTCATCGGATTTGTATTGGTTGCTTTGTAGTTTGTATTTGTTCCTTTATTACCTAAAATCAAATCTTTTTTACCGTCATTGTTCAAGTCAACACAGCTAACAGCATTCCAGAAACCAAGATACCCAGTAAGATTAGATTTATATTCCACCAATCGGCGTCCATTATTTTTGAAAATCATTGGCGCTGTCCAATCCCCGACTAAAATTAAATCTTTTTTGGAATCGTTATCAATATCTTCCCAAATTGCATCGGTTATCATTCCAACCGAGTTAATTTTGAATGCTTTTTTATCTGTTACGTTTGTAAAGTTTCCTTTTCCGTCGTTTTCCAATAACAAATGCTTAGGATCAATTCCATAAACACCTGGAACGCTTCGACTTCCTATAAATACGTCGGTATCGCCATCATTATCAAAATCATTTGAAGCGATTACCGAAACATTATTGTTAGTTGTTGGCATGTTGGTTTTGCTTTTCACAAAAACTCCTTTTCCGTTATTCAAATACAGACGGTTTTTATAATTCGCCTGATCCGCTTTTTCATTTCCACCGGAACCCACTAATAAATCGATGTCTCCATCATTATCAGCATCAAAAAAACTGGCAGCAGTATCTTCAAAAATAGCATCTGTCTCTAAGTCTTTTTGGTCTGTAACTGAATAATTACCATTCCCTTTATTTAAATATATTTTACCGGCTTGCCCTTTGGCTCCGCCAATAAAAACATCCTCATTCCCATCACCGTTAATATCAGCAACTGCTAATGACGGTCCTTCTTGAGAAAGCATTTTAGAAATTAAACCTTCATGATCAAAATCGACATAATTATTTTCTTTGTGTGTTAAAAATTGATTTTTCTTTTCAGCAAACAATGGTTTTGGCTTGTCATTTTTAGTAACATAATCTACTTTGGCATTTGTAATATTCAAATTTAAAGTACAATTATTGGCAATTTTTTTAATCGTCTCAGATTTACCATTTGGCCAAATCACTTTCAATGAATCAATTTTTTTGGTTCCAATTCCAAAAGTCATTACATAATCAATAGACGATTGAAAACCTCTGGAAGGAATTAATTCTTGTCTAAGAATTTCTTTACCAGAGAATAACTCAACAACACTCCCAACACCAAATTTGTTTTGATTATCTCCTTTTAGTTTTACTTTAACGTAATGATTTTTCTTGTTTTTCTCTGAATTATTTCGATATACGAAAGATTCCATATTGACATTATTGACAATCAAATCTAAATCTCCATCATTATCTAAATCTCCATAAGCGGCACCGTTAGAAAAACTTGGAGTATCTAATCCCCATTTCATAGCTTCATTGCTAAAGGTCAGGTTTTTATTATTCTTGAAGGCGTAATTTGGTATCGGCGTGCTTGGCATTTTACTGATAATAGTCTGAATTTCTTCTTTTTTACCTGTAACCACCATTTTTTGCATGAACTCATTGGCAAAAAAATCAACAAAATCTTGATTGGTTAAATCGTTATAAATTCCGTTACAAACATAAATATCTTTGTAACCATCATTATCCATATCAAATAATAAAGCTCCCCAACTCCAATCGGTTTTGGCAACGCCTGCATGATTTGCTATTTCAAGAAATTGATTGTCGCCATTGTTTATTTGCAACGTATTTTGCATGTATTGATAGTAGAAATCCAGATTTACTTTCCTTGTAAATAAATCATAGTTTTCAAAATTTGTAGTCGTTTTTAAGCGTTCGTCCGGTTCCGGTAACATATCCGTTACAAAAATATCGGCTTTCCCGTCATTGTTTACATCGGCCATGTCAGCTCCCATTGAAGATTGACTAATGTGTGATGTCCATCCCTGAATTTGTTCGGTAAAGGTTCCGTTTTTATTATTTATGTATAAATAATCTCTTTCATAAAAATCATTCGAAATATAAATATCCGGATACAAATCTCCATTTACATCTCCTACCGTAACTCCAAGGCCAAAGCCTATCAAACTACCATAGATTCCTGATTTCTCACTTACATCAACGAATTTTCCGTTGTCATTGCGCAACAACTTGTCACCACCTCCTTTTAAAATTTCAGCGACATCCCAATCTTTATCCCTTAAGTCTCTTTTGTTAGAATAATTAAGACTGCTTACCGGTATAAAACTGTTATTTAGAATATAAACATCTAAATCACCATCTTTATCATAATCAAAAAAAGCAGCATGCGTAGTAATTCCTGTGTCAGCTAGATTGTATTCGGCTGCTTTTTCAGTAAAAGTATTATTGCCGTTATTAATAAAAAGTTCGTTTTTTTGTTTATCACCCAAACTATTTCCTGCGTTACACACATAAATATCGAGTAAACCATCGGCATTCAAATCAACCATTACAACACCCGTAGACCAGGTTTTGGTTCCTTCAACACCCGCTTTTTTAGAAATATCCTCGAATTTAAAATTTGCTTTATTTAAGTACAGTTTGTTCGTTCCTAGATTTGAAGTAAAATATACATCGGAAAGACCATCGTTATTGATGTCTCCAATAGCTACACCGCCACCATTGTAAAAATTTCTGTATTTGAATATGTTCATGTCTGCGCCATTTTTAACTTCATTTAGAAAATTAATTCCGGTTTGTGAAGCATCTAACTTGGAGAATAAGGCGTCTTTATTTTCTGAATTTTCTTTGGAACAATTGGAAAAAAAGAGAATAATAAGTGGTAATAAGACAAAACGATTTGACATATTATATTGTAGAATTTAGTTAGGTAATTTCAGTTGATTAGAATTGCCTAATTTATATAATATTGATAATAAAAAAGAATAAAATAGATATAAAATAAAGAGGGTAATAAATACCCTCTTTATAGCTAACTCAAAAAATAATTAATTGTAAACATTTTTTTAGTAACCTGGATTTTGTTTCAAATTTGCATTGAATAAAGCATCCGCTGGAATTGGGAATAACACATATCTATTATCAGACACATAAGGTTTCAACTCTCTAGCTTCCAAGAATTTTCCAAAACGAATCATATCATTTCTTCTCCATCCTTCATACCATAATTCTTTACCTCTTTCTGTGTATATAGCATCTAAAGTAGTTGGAACTGTACCTGCTACATTAGTTCTAGATACTAATTGAGCAAATTTTGTTAAGTCATTAACTCCAGTACCACCTCTTAGAATTGCTTCTGCTTTCATCAATAACGCATCTGAATAACGCATCAACGCATAATCATTTTCAGGAGTACCAACATTAGCTTCATCCGGAATGTATTTTTGACTTCTGATCCCTGCAGTTTCAAGTGTAGCACCTCCAGTAATCAATGTCAAGGCTGCAGTAAACACTAAAGGATTACCTTTTCTATCCTTTAAATTTACAGTACCAGCTGGTATGTTAGTGTATAATGCTCCACTCGCATCTTTATCTCTACCAAATTCATCACGGTTTTTACCATTTTTCATTTGACCTACTTGAAATCCAACATTATTACCAAAAGCGTCAATAATATATTGATCTGAATTTTTAATACGTCTATCATTAGGATTAAACTTATTGTAGTATTCAGCTACAGTTGCAAAACCATTCCAACCATCAGGTGTCTGTTGGTAATGCATACCCATTCTCCATCTTGATTGAATACCTCCACCTTGACCACCTCTAATATTTTTAGAAGAGAAAAGAATTTCTGGAGATGTATTATTTGTTGGTTTGAAATTATCCCAATAATCAGTTGCTAAAGAACTATTAATTGCATCTACATGAGTAACAACTTTAGTCATATCAGCAGCTTCAAAAGTATAAGGTCCCGCAGCATCAGCAGCATTAAAAACCCCTTTGTTCAAGTATAATTTAGCCAATAAAAAGTGAGCTGCATCTACATTAACAATACTGGCATCGCCAGCAACACGAGCAGGCAAGCTTCCTATAATTGCTTCAAGTTCGCTAATAACAAAAGCTGTAGCTTCTTGTCTTGTCCAAACTTTAGGATCTGCTTCCAGAGAGCTACCAGCTTCTCTGTAAGGTGCCTGACCATATAAATCAATTACATTATAATAGTAAAACGCTCTCAAAAAACGAGCTTGAGATATTTGCGTAGCAGTACCATTTTCTATAACCAAGTTACAATTGTAAACTTGTGACAATAATGAGTTCCAAGCATTTCTAATCTCAATATTATCTGGCGCCCAAGTATGCGTATGTAATTGTCTCCATTTAGCATTATCATCCCAGTCACCACCTCTTGTAGGTCCAACTAATGCATCCGTAGACATTTCATCTAAGGCAAACATTTTATCTTGATCTTGAAAACCTCTTAATCCTTCATAAGCACTAACCAATAATGAAGCAGAATTAACTGTTGAACCTCCAGTACTGCTAATGACTACACCATCTAATACTTCCTCATCTAGATTAGTACAACTTACTCCTAGAATAATAGTACTAGTAAACAAGATGCTTTTTATAATATTTATTCTTTTCATTGTTTTTTTAATTAAAATGTTACGTTAAGTCCAACTGATACACTTTTATCTCTAGGATAAGATAAATACTCCATCCCCGCCGAAGGCACTCCGTTTAATGATTTATCAGTATCAACCTCTGGGTCAGATCCTGAATAACTAGTAATAATAAATAAATTAGATGCATTTACAAAGAAACGAGCCGATTTAATTCTAAATCTTTCTAAAGAATTTACAGTATAACCAAACGTTAGATTACCCATTCTCAAGAAATCTCCTTTTTCTAAATACTTAGTAGATGGAGAGTTCGGATCTCCTTGTGCTTGAGGAGAAGTTGCAGCTTCTAAAGTTGTATTTCTACCTCCTAGGAAAGCTCCTTTAAAGAAATAAGCATTTGTTGTGTTATTATAAATGTAGTGACCAAAAGCACCATAGAAAGAAGCACTTGCGTCAAATCCTTTGTAAGCTACATTAGTAGTAAAACCAACATTTATTTTTGGCAAAGGTTGTTTGTCCAATAATTTTTTAGCTGCAGTTCCTAAACCTGTATCATTACCTGCTGCATCAGCATAAATTGAATTACCTGTTGCATCATATCCTCTCCACTCATACAAATAATAAGTATATGCTGGTTGATTGTTTGTAATTACCTGAGCATAAGCATCTGTTAACCCTTGACCATTCAATCCACCTGTAGAGATAAAACCAGCGAAGTTTTTAACTTCATTACTTAAGAATGATGCATTCCCTGAAACATCCCAAGTTAAATCTTCAGTGTCAATTACTTTATAGTTCAAAGATACCTCAACACCTTTATTGATTAAGTTTCCAGGTAAGTTTTTAAAACGTGGAGATGGTGGTCCAGGCTGAGTTGCAGCTGCCGGTACCGGGAAAATTAAATCCTTAGTATCTCTTTGGAAATAATCTAACGAACCTGTTAATCTATTATTGATCAATTCAAAATCAGCTCCTACACCATATGATTTAGTAGTTTCCCATTTCAAATCAGCGTTAGAGTTTGTATCAACATTTAAATTACCATTGTTACCATAAGAAGCTCTAGCAATTGCAGAGTTTGGCGCAAATTCCTGGTTTCCTGTGATACCATAATTCCCTCTAATTTTGAAGCTATTCAATAAACCTTCTTTATCTTCTATAACTTTGTAAGCTATACCTGCAGAAGGAAAATAATCGTATTTGTTATTAATACCTAATTTTGTTGATCCATCAGATCTCAATGTAGCAGTAAGAATCAATTTTTTAAATAAAGTAGCATTTACTCTACCAAAATAAGATTGTAATTCCACTCTGTTTCTATAAGAAGATACTCTGTACTCATTTTGAAGACCTCCTTCAATGTTATCAATCAAATTAGTTTGGTTAACATCATATCCTTTACCACTTGCAAAATTTCCATCGGCAGTATAATCATAATAAGAATAACCAACTAACGCGTCTAAATTAAAGTTATCACCAAAATCATTATTATAATTCAACGTATGTTCAAACGTTTTATTAAACTTATTTTGATTATTGATAAAAGCTGTACCAAATTTAACTTCGCTTGAACCAGGAACTGTTGCTTGAAATGCCGCTCCAGAAATTTCCATAGTTGGCAACAACTGGCTTTTTCTGCTAGAAGTAGAACTCTCAACACCAAATAAGAATTGATATTTCAATTTACTATTGATTTTCCATGTAGTATTGATACTTCCTAATAATTTATTAGTATTCGTATAATCTGTATATGAATTTAATAATTGTACTGGATTTAAATAATCATCTCCTACTACATTGTATGAACCATTAGCATTATAAATTGGCAAAGTTGGGTTCCAATATAAAGCAGTACCAATTACGTTACCAATAAAACCTGCATTATTAGACAAAAGAGTCGCTTGATCTTTCAAAGAAGCATAAATAATTCTTGACTCTACTTTTACAGCTCCTCCAAAAAAGTCATTAGAGTTATAAAATGATGCGCTGTATTTGTCTAAACCTGTGTTTTTAACAATTCCATCTGTATTAGATGCTCCAAAAGATATTCTTGTATTTGAATTTTCTGTAGTTTTACTAAAAGATAAATCATGATTCATTGAGAATCCACTTCTTAAAACTGCATCTTTCCAGTTGTAAGATCTTGATCCTTTATCATCTCCACCTGCTTCTGCAAATTGATCACCAGTCATTACATCCAGTTTACCTGACAATTTACTAAATTGAAATGAAGTACTATATGTTAATTGTGGTTCTTTAGATTTACCTTTTTTAGTAGTAATCACAATAACACCATTAGCTCCACGAGAACCATAGATAGCCGTAGATGAAGCATCTTTCAACACAGACATACTTTCGATATCATTTTGATTGATAAAGTTTAATGGGTTTCTTGCAGATGAAGTACCTAATAAATCAGCTCCTCCACCAGAAACATTTCCACCATCCAAAGGCACACCATCAATAACGATTAATGGTCCGTTTCCTGAACGAATAGATGAGTTACCACGAACTCTAATAGCAACACCAGCACCTGGCTCACCACTAGATTGTGTAACTTGAACACCTGCAACTTTACCTCTCAATAATTGAGCAGGCGAAGGAGAAGATACATTATCAAAATCTTTTGCACCAATTTGATCAACTGCACCAGTTGCATCTTTCTTTCTAACTGAACCGTAGCCTATAACTACAACTTCTTTTAATTCAGCTGAGTCTTCTTTTAACACTACATTAACTGTGCTTTTTCCTGCTACATTTACCTCTTGAGTTTTAAGACCAATGTAACTAAAAACTAAAACTGCGTTTGAGCCAACATTCTTGATAGTAAATTTTCCATCGAAATCAGTTTGCGCTCCATTTGTTGTTCCTTTTACTAAGATAGAAGCCCCTGGAAGCGGACCGCTAGCATCAGATACAGTTCCAGACACATCTTGCGAATATGTCAAACTTGTACACAGCATCGTTAGAAACACCATCAAGCCTTTAATTAGACTATTTTTCATACGTAATAAATAAGTTGGTTAATAATTTGTTTTAATGGTTTGTTTTAAATATTAAGTTCAAACATAATTATAAATTTATGATAATATTAAGATTTTACTAAACTATAACGTTTTCGTTGTGCCGAAAACGTTTTCGATTTTAAAATTAATCCTTTAAAAAATTAATACTAAAATTATAATAAACATAAAAAAAAGGTACTAAAAAAATCATTCTTGTATTATTTTCGCTTTTACATCGAAAAATCATTGCGTTTTAATCAAAAAAAACGTCTATTAAGAAAGAACATTGCGAATTATTTAAAGCAATGTCATTTTTTGCTATAAATCAACAATCTGAATTTGGTTAAATAAATATACCTCAAAACATTTGGCTAAAAAAACCACATCTGCTTTATTTCCCATTTCATAACCCTAAAAATATAGTAATATAACAAAAACACATAAAATTTAAAGATTTAGTTACACCAACACTATATTTTACACAAAAAACATCAACCTGTTTTGCATCGCATAAAATTCATTAGATAAATACGTTTAGAGTTTAAGAACATTACTTGATTAAATCCTTAAAAAAAATAGAAATAAAAAAGCCACGAATACAGTAATTAAATCCATTACAAACAGATTGAATCATGTATTCGTGGCAAAAAAAACTTTAACTTAATTATTTAATAACAATTGTTTTATTGTCAACTCCAATACCAATAATCTTTAACGATTTCCATTGTTTGGGTAACAATCCTTTATTGTATTTCAATCCCATATCCGTTTGTTCCACTCCGCCAAAACCATAAATAACGGCTTGAAGCATTGCTCCTGCTCCCGTGGCAAAATATGGATTGTTACTATTTGCAGATTCCGAAAACACTCCAAAAGGCGGACGGCTATTTGGCAAATAGGATTTTACAAAATAACTATACGCTTTTTCTCTGTCTCCTAATCGTGCATACAAAACAGATAAAACTCCGGAAGCCATCGCTGGACCATCTTTTTTATCTATTTTCTCGGCATAGTATTCCAAATCTTTTTCAATTTGGGCTTTGTCTGTAATTATATGTAAAGGATACGCTAACAAATTCACATCGGCTTGTTTTATCATTTGTCCTTGATATCCTTTATAATTTTGAGTAATCCCATTCTCTCTGTGAATAACTAATTTCTCTGATACTGCCGCCCATTTTGGATTGATTGGCTCATTCAAAATTGTTGCCGCTTTAATCGTATTTTTCAAAGACTCAATTGCTGAAGCATTTGTAAAGGCATTATCATCTACGTGTTGCGCATATTCATCAGCACCCACTACATTTAAAATAGAATAACTTTCATCTTGATTTTTAACTACACGGCTTACCCAAAAATCTGCTGTTTCTTTCAGAACCGCCCATTCTTTTCTCAACCATGATTTATCTTGTGTATAACTGTAGTAATTCCAAAATGCAATCGAAACATCCGCCGTGATGTGTTGCTCAAAAATCCCTGTCAATGCCCAAGTTGGAGTTGCTTCTTCACCTGTATCATCAGATTCCCAAGGATACATTGCTCCTTTATATCCATAGATAAAAGCTTTTTGTTTTGCTTTTTGCAAACGGTCTGAACGATAATCTAAACATGATTTTGCCATATCAGGTTGTAAAGCCAATAGTGTTGGATACATCCAAAGTTCCGTGTCCCAAAAAATATGACCATTATATCCCTGCGATGATAATCCCATTGGAGCTACACTTTGCCTCGTTTCCGGACGTATATATGAATACAAGTTGTACAACGCAAAACGTACCCGTTGTTGCGCATCAAGATCTCCTTCAATTTGAATATCACCGGTATTCCATAATTCAGCCCAAGCTTGTTTGTGACGGTTCAATAATTTATCAATTCCTTCCTGTAAAGCATATATTGGCTGTCTTTCGGATTCATTCAAAGGATCAGTAACATCCTTTGAAGTGCAAATTCCTCCTGCAACTGCAAAACGGTATTTTTTACCCTTCATTAATTTTTTAGTAAAGCCAACTTCATTTCCGGTTTGCTTCAAAGTTTCACCTTGTCCGTCAAAAAGAAATGTTGTTGAAGCCGCAACCGTATATTTCCCCGTAAGCGTTTTAGCGACGGTACCAAAAACTGGCATTAAATATTGATTGTCTTTTAAAACACGAAACTGACTTTTAGCCCCTTTCAATTCATCTGGAACTACCATATAATTATTAGCGGTAATTTCGATATCCTTAATTGGAGTAATTTCGACGATTGCCATTGCTGAAAAAGGAACAGCTCTATTAGCCAAAATCGTATAATTGATAGTTGCTAAATCTTTAAATGAAAATGAAGTGGTACTTGTCCCTTCTTTCATAGAAACTACTTGACTCCAATTGTCAATATTATCTGATTTGATTTCTTGATTATTTATATTCAAATGCAGATTCAAAAACTCAATTCCTCGTACAATTCTGCTAATTCCATTTTCAGGACTACCATCATAAACTCCGTTCAGAATAATTTCTTTTGTTTTTAAAGGAGTATCATCCGTAACAATTCCTATTTGTCCATTTGCCATGGCTACACCAAAATAATTTTCTCTGGAATTTGCCTGTAAATGCCATTCGTCTGATTTAGTTTGTCCAAAAACAATTGGACCTGTTAAAAGCAGGAAGACTAGACTCTTAAATGTTGAAATCATATTTATATTTTTTAATAATATTTTCAAACTTATATAATTTATTTCTTAAAAAATTGAATAGTTCCATATAGTACATTGAATCCAAATCGAAAACGTTTTCGACATATCGAAAACGTTTTTAATTAGACTATTTTGAATAATTAAAAAATAGAATTCTATTTTTATGAAGATAATATAATAATAAATTCTTTTTTTAATGAAGTTCGCAAATAACATCGCATCGATTTTCTTCTTATTTGGCAGCACATTATTCTTGTTTTCTTGTAAAAAAGAAGAAAGCAATGCAATTATTGCCATTACCTCCTCTGAAAAAATAAAAATTGATTCTTCAGAGAAATACAAAGAACCGTTTAGACCACAATTTCATTTTTCTCCAGAAAAAAAATGGATGAATGACCCAAACGGCATGGTGTATTATAAAGGTATTTATCATTTATTTTATCAATATTATCCAGATGATATTGTGTGGGGACCGATGCATTGGGGACATGCCACAAGCACCGATTTAATTCATTGGACACACAAAAAAATTGCTTTATTTCCTGATAAATTAGGTATGATATTTTCAGGAAGTGCTGTGGTGGATCTAAATAATACTTCCGGTTTAGGAACTAAAGAAAACCCACCGATGATTGCGATTTTCACCTATCACGACATGGCGGGCGAAAAAGCGAGCAGAACAGATTATCAAACGCAAGGATTAGCTTATAGTCTAGATGAAGGTGAAACTTGGTTGAAATACGAAAAAAATCCTATTGTCAAAAATTCTATTTTAAAGGATTTCAGAGACCCAAAAGTTTTTTGGAACAGTGAAACTAACCTTTGGAATATGGTATTAGTAGCCGGAGATCATGCTCAATTTTACACTTCTGAAAATTTAATTAATTGGAAATTCGAAAGTGAATTTGGAAAAAAAATAGGTGCTCATGGCGGTGTTTGGGAATGCCCTGATATTTTCAAATTAAAAGTTGCCGGTTCCAAAGAAGAAAAATGGGTTTTACTCATCAGTATCAATCCTGGCGCGCCTAATGGTGGTTCCGGAACACAATATTTTGTAGGTGATTATGATGGAAAAAGTTTTAAAACTACCCAAAAAGACATTAAATGGATTGATAACGGCACCGATAATTATGCAGGAGTTACTTATAACAATACTCCAGACAACAAGAGAATATTTTTAGGATGGATGAGCAATTGGCTATATGCCAGAAATACACCTACAAAAAACTGGAGAAGCGCTATGACATTGCCTCGAGAGCTTTCTTTGGTAAAAATAAACAATAGTTATGTTCTAAAAAACAGCCCTGTTGAGCCGTTCAAAAAACAGTTGGTTTCAGAGTTTTCAAAGGATTTGATGCCTATTAAACCACAACAAAAAATCAATTTTACTTATGATAATTTCAACCAATCTGAAATAAAATTTAAAGCCGCTTCAAAAAATTTAAAACTGATTTTTTCTAACGAAGTAAATGATTCTTTGGTTTTGAATTATGATGCTGCACAAAAAACCTTTTCGATAGACAGACGCCATTCCGGAATAGTAAATTTCGAAGAAAACTTTGGAAAAGAAATCCATAAAACTGCAACGCCAAGTATCATTTCGGAAACCATTGACTACCAAATTATTTTAGATTGGTCCTCTATAGAAATTTTCCTAAATGAAGGAGTATATAGCTTTACTGAACAAATTTTCCCGAACAAACCGTATACAAAACTGAGCATCCAATCCAATGAAAAGCAAGAAATTAAAAACCTTACTGTTCATAGAATCAAAGGAATCTGGTAGCTATACAAATTATTTATAAAACCAAAACTATTAACCATAAATTATAAAAAATGAATAACGTTCGAAACTGGTCCCTTACTGTAGCTGTTGCGGGATTTTTATTTGGCTTTGATACCGTTGTAATATCTGGCGCCAATTTACCCATCAAAGAATTATGGCACACCACTCCATTATTTCACGGAATTTTCATCATGTCAATGGCTTTATGGGGAACCGTATTAGGGTCATTATTAGGAGGAATTCCATGTGATAAATGGGGTAGGAAGAAAACATTATTCTGGATTGGGATCCTATTTTTAGTATCGGCATTAGGTTCGGCATTTGCACAAGATCCTTATACGTTTTCATTTTTCCGTTTCATTGGCGGTATTGGTGTTGGAGCCTCATCCGTGGCAGCTCCTATTTACATTTCAGAAATTTCCACTCCACAAAACAGAGGTAAATTAGGAACATTATTTCAGTTTAATATTGTATTTGGTATCTTGATTGCTTTCTTTTCTAATTATTTATTAGAAGGTGTTGGAGGAGAAAATGACTGGCGTTGGATGATTGGTATTGTTGCGCTTCCTGCATTTATTTACAGTATAATCGTTTTACAAATTCCGGACAGTCCACGTTGGTTAATCTTGAAAAAAAGAGATGACGCAGCAGGGATAAAAGTCCTTGAAATGATTTACAGCAAAGAAGAGGCTTTAGAAAGTTTTCATGAAATCAAAAAAGATTTAAATGAGACTTCTGTAAAAGAATCTATCTTTTCAAAAAAATACAAACTGCCTATCATTTTAGCTTTTTTACTGGCTTTTTTCAATCAACTATCAGGAATTAATTTTATTCTGTACTATGCCCCGGAAATATTGGAAATGGCAGGATTAGGTTCAAAAGAGTCCTTAATGAACTCCATCCTAATTGGAGTAACAAATTTAATTTTTACCATTGCCGGAATGCGATTAATAGATGTTTTAGGACGAAAACAACTTATGATCATAGGCTCTTTAGGTTACATTATAAGTTTAGGCATGGTTGCTCTTGCCTTTTACAATAATCTGGGTCCTATCATTTTGATGTCATCAATCATGTTATTTATAGCTTCTCATGCTATTGGACAGGGTGCTGTAATTTGGGTATTCATTTCAGAAATATTTCCAAATAATGTTAGAGCTAACGGACAATCTTTTGGGACAGGAATTCACTGGATTTTTGCTGCATTAATTACTTTGGCCGGACCAGTAGTCATTGACTTATTCAAAATAAATCCTTGGCCAATCTTTGCATTTTTTGCTTTTATGATGGTCTTACAATTGGTTTTTGTATTGTTTATGATGCCCGAAACCAAAGGTTTATCGTTAGAAGAATTAGAACACAAAATGGTTAATAATGAATAATTTCAAAGAAAAACTCAGCATCGTTTGTTTTGGAGAAGTATTATTTGATGTTTTTCCAACACACAGAAAAATTGGCGGCGCACCATTGAATGTCGCATTAAGACTAGCATCACTTGGAGTGAATACGCATATAATTAGCCGAATTGGCAAAGATGCAATAGGCCAAGAATTAGTAGACTATGTTCGGGCAAATGGCGTGGATACTACTTCGATTCAAGTTGATGAAGTTTTTCACACTGGAGAAGTAATTGTAAAATTAAATGAAAAGGGTTCTGCTTCATACACCATAAATTACCCGGTTGCTTGGGATAAAATTGTTTGTATTCCGGAAGACGAAATCATGGTCAAAAAAGCGGACGCACTTGTTTTTGGGAGTCTTGTATGTAGAGATTCTGTCTCACAAAGTTCACTTTTAGAAATAATAAATTATGCAAAATACGCAGTTTTCGATGTTAATTTGCGTGCTCCTTTTTACACCAAGGAAATCCTGATTAATTTGATGATGCAGTCTGATTTTATAAAATTCAATGATGATGAATTGTATGAAATAAGTGCTTTTATGAATTCCCCCTATCATTCATTGGAACAAAACATACTTTTTATTGCTGAACAGACAAACACAAAACACATTTGTGTAACCAAAGGAAGTCATGGCGCAGTTTTGTATTATAATGGAAAAATGTACTACAATAGTGGCTATAAAATTGATGTTGTTGATACTGTAGGCTCAGGAGATTCCTTTTTAGCTGGATTAATTTCTAAACTATTAAATAATGTGAATCCCCAAGAAGCGATTGATTTTGCTTGTGCTTTAGGTGCGATTGTAGCAAAAAACGAAGGCGCAAATCCAAAAATTTCCAGTAAAGAAATCAATGCTTTTATGAGTCCAATATAAAATCAACAAATCACACAGTGCTGGCATCAAAATACTTACAAACAAATACAGTAAAAAAACTATTAACACAAACAGCTATGAAACCTATTCTCTCATTATGCTTGTTTTCTGCTCTTACACTATTTTCTGCTGAGAGCACATCAGCTCAAAACAAGTTTGTAAAAACAAGTCAAAAAAATGATACCAAATGGTGGAAAGAAGCTGTTGTGTACCAAGTATATCCTAGAAGCTTCAAAGACAGTGACGGCGATGGAGTTGGGGATTTAAAAGGAATCATTTCAAAATTAGATTATATAAAAAGCCTAGGAATCGATGCGGTTTGGCTTAATCCGATTTATACCTCTCCAAATGATGATAATGGGTATGACATCAGTGACTATAGACAAATCATGACAGATTTTGGGACTATGGAAGACTTTGATCTTTTGCTAAAAGGGATGCATGAACGCGGGATCAAACTCATCATGGATTTAGTGGTAAATCATAGCAGCGATGAGCACGAATGGTTCAAACAATCCAGAAATTCAAGAGACAATAAATACCGCGATTACTACCATTGGTGGCCAGCCGAAAAAGGAAAACCACCTTACCGATGGAGTTTTTTTGATGTGAATAGCGATGCCTGGAAATATGACGCACAAACTGACGCCTATTATTTGCATTATTTTTCCCAAAAGCAGCCCGATTTAAATTGGGAAAATCCAAAGCTAAGACAAGAAATATATGAAATGATGCGTTTTTGGTTAGACAAAGGGATTGATGGTTTTAGAATGGATGCTTTTCAGTTTGCTTCAAAAGATACTACATGGCCAGAATTACCAAAAGGATATGAGAAAAACATCATAAAATACTACGGAGTTGGCCCGCATCTACATGATTATTTACAGGAAATGAACCGCGAAGTTTTTAGTAAATATGATATTATGACCGTTGCCGAAGGTGCCGGAAGTACTCCAGAAGATGCAATGCTGTTTGTAGATCCTGACCGAAAAGAATTAAACATGGCCTATCATTTTGAAAGCGTTGACATTGGTAAGCACATCAATGATTTTGGTCTTGTTAAATACAAAGATATTTTTTCAAGGTATGATGAAACCTTTAAAGATAAAGGTTGGCTTTCGATTTTCCTGGCCAATCACGACCAACCCAGAATGGTAAGTAAATTTGGCAATGACACTCCTGAATTCAGAGAAATCTCTTCAAAGATGCTTTCTACATTTGTAATGACCATGCGCGGAACTCCCTATTATTATTATGGTGACGAATTAGGAATGACTAACATTCGCTTTGATTCTATAGAAGATTATCACGATGTGGATACCCGAAATAAATACATTGGATTAAAAAATAAAGGAGGCGATTTGAAAGCTTTTTTAGAAGGCCAAAAACAAACTTCAAGGGAAAATGGAAGAACACCTTTTCAATGGGACACAACTAAAAATGCAGGATTTACTACCGGAAAACCTTGGTTGAAAGTAAACCCAAATTATACGATAATAAATGCCGAAGCACAAGAAAAAGACCCAAATTCAACCTTAAACTATTTTAGAACATTAGTACAATTACGCAAAAAGGAACCTGCTTTTGTATATGGGAAATATACTCTCCTTGACAGAGAAAACCCTAATGTATTTGCATATATTAGAGAGTTAGAAGGTAAAAAAATATTGGTTTTATTGAATTTTTCCGAGAAAAAATCTGCTTTTAACATAGGGGTTTCTACTAGTAAATCTAAAATTATTTTAGACAATTATACGGGGACTAAAAATTTTAAAAAGAATGTTTTACGTCCATTTGAAGCGGTAATAATTGAACTCAAATAAAAATTAAACACTTCAAAACAGTCTATAATTAACAAACTGTTTTTTGAAAATTGATTTACAACAAATAAATTGTAAATTCGTTTTCAAGAAGCAGTTTTTTTGGCTTTTACAAATAGAGTATTGAACTATGAATAATCCCACTCTCAAAGAAATTGCCGCACAATTAGGGATTTCTATAACAACTGTTTCAAAGTCATTAAAAGGATACTCAGACGTAAGTGAAAAAACAAAAAAAGCGGTAATTGAACTTGCTCAAAAACTGCATTATACTCCAAACAGTTTTGCCGTAAACCTTAGAACAAAAGAATCAAAAACCATAGGATTGATAATCCCTACACTTGTTCATGATTTTTTTTCAAATGTAATTAAAGGAATTCTTGAAGAGGCTGAGAAGAGGGATTACTTGGTTATTATTTTACAATCCAATGAAAAATTAGAGTTTGAAAAAAAACAAATCGATCTATTATTAAATAAAAGAGTCGACGGAATTTTAATTTCCTTGTCCAATGAAACTGGGGATTTTGAACATTTAAAATCGATTATTTCTCATAATACCCCACTGGTGCTTTTTGATAAAATTGCCAAACTTGTTAATTGTTCAAAAGTAACTATTAATGATAAAAAAGCGGCTTATGATGCTGTTAGCTTTCTTATAAAAAAAGGGTACAAAAAAATAGCTCATTTTAGAGGTTCTTATTTACCCCAAAATGCTATTGATCGCTTTTTAGGATACAAAAAAGCACTCGAAGACAACGGTATTCCTTATGATTCCTCTCTTGTTTTTGTATGTGACAACAACACGGATTTTGAAGATGGTTATGAAAATGCTAAAAAAGTGATTGATGAACATCCCGAAATTGATGCAATTTTTGCCGTTACTGATTTAGTCGCCATTGGAATCATTAAATACTTCAATGAAACAGGGATTTCTATTCCGCAACGAATTGCAGTTTTAGGTTTCAGTAATTGGTTCATGTCAAGCGTTATATCACCAAAACTTTCAACAATCGACCAACCCGGTTTTGAAATTGGAAGAAAGTCTGCGTCGATTTTATTTGATGAAATCAATCTAAAAAAGAATAATTTACCAGTTCTTTTTCAGTCAATTGAATTAGAAACTAACATAATTGAAAGAGAATCTACATAAAAAAATGGAATCCTTCAATAAAAAACAAGTCCATGTTTATCTAATTTAACGAATCAATATTAATTTGTTTATTTTGATAAAAAACCCAGAAATAAGATAAAAATTAATATCTTGGTAACGAATATTTTAAGTTAGAGTCAGTTTTTATAGGCATAAACTAAACACATGGAGACTTAAAATAAAGTCATTTCTAAAAATATTTTCCTAAAATTAAATACGTAGAAATTCGATTCATGAAAGATATTACTCTTAAAGAAATTGCAACAAAACTGGGAATTTCAATAACCACTGTTTCAAAAGCGCTGAAAAACTATCCGGATGTTAGTGAAAAAACTAAGAATGCGGTAATTGAACTTGCTCAAAAACTACATTACACCCCTAATAGTTTTGCTGTAAATTTAAGAACAAAAGAATCAAAAACCATTGGTTTAATTATCCCTGAAGTAGTACATCACTTTTTTTCAAATGTGGTAAATGCCATTATTAATGAAGCCGAAAAAAATGGATATCTCGTTATCATTTTACAGTCTAATGAAACGTTGGCTTTAGAAAAAAAACAAGTAGAACTCCTTATAAACAAGAGAGTAGATGGCATTATTATGTCACTATCTAATGAATCCAACAATGACGATCACATTAAAGAAATAATGAATAGAAATATTCCTTTTGTGATGTTTGACAAGATTGCCAAGCTTTCTAAATGCTCAAAAGTGGTAATTGACGACCAAAAAGCAGCCTTTAATGCGGTCCAACACTTAATTGATAATGGCTGCAAGAAAATCGCACATATTCGTGGCCCATTGAATCCTCAAAACGCGATAGACCGATACATCGGTTACAAAAAAGCGTTAGAAAAAAACAATATTCCTTTTGACAATAAATTAGTCTATACTTGTGAAACCGTAACTTTTGAAGAAGGGAGAGATTTTGCAAAGCAAATTATTGATGAGCATCCTGACATCGATGGTATTTTTGCAATTACAGATTTGGTTGCAGTAGGTACACTAGCCTATTTCAATGAAAATAAAATCAATGTACCTGAACAAGTAGCCGTAATTGGGTTTAGTAATTGGTTTATGTCACAAGTATTGACACCAAAATTAAGCACTGTGAATCAGCCAAGTCATGAAATGGGAATTGAATCTTTTAACTTATTGCTAGAAGAAATGAATTGTCATAAAGAAGGAATTCCTTTTACACCAAGAACTGTTGAATTAGAAACTAACGTTATCGTTAGAGAATCTTCTATAAAATTCAAAAAAATTGAATTGTAAGATACTATTATTCTAAAAAATCAATATTTCTTTTTATTCCTTGAAACTTAGCTCTTTTTAGTGGCGAATTTTTAAATACAGCTTTAAATGTTTCTTCGGTAATTTCAATCCAATCCTTTTTTGACATGGAAAGTAATTCTGGATTTGGGTTAAATAGAGGTTCATTATGTGCTTTTGAAAACTTATTCCAAGGACAAACATCCTGACAAACATCACATCCAAAAGCCCAATCAGCAAACTTTCCTTTCATTTCTTGAGGAATATTCTCTTTTAATTCAATCGTGAAATAAGAAATACACTTGCTGCCGTCAACTACATAAGGCGCAACTATGGCCTCAGTAGGACAAGCGTCAATACAAGCTGTACAAGTGCCACAATGATCTGTTGTTGGATTGTCGTAGTCTAAATCTAAATCGATAATGAGTTCTGCAATAAAGTAAAAAGAACCTACTTTTTGCGTCAATAAATTACTGTTTTTGCCTATCCAACCTAAACCACTTTTGGCAGCCCAAGCTTTATCGAGTACTGGAGCCGAGTCTACAAAGGCACGACCGGAAACTTCTCCTATTGTTGATTGAATAGAAAATAAAAATTCTTTTAATTTTTCTTTAATTACAAAATGATAATCCTGCCCATACGCATATTTTGAAATTTTATAAGAATCTGGATTTTGAAGTTGCTCAGGGTAATAATTAAGCAGCAAGGAAACTACACTTTTAGCATCATCAACCAGTAAAGTTGGATTTAGACGCTTGTCAAAATGGTTTTCCATATAGGACATTTGACCATTCCTGTTGTTCTTTAACCAGTTTTCTAAACGTGGTGCTTCTTGTTCTAAAAAGCCGGCTTTGGATATTCCACAAGATAAAAAGCCGAGACGCTGTGCTTCGGATTTGATAAATTGCGTATATGTAGCCTTGTGGTTGATGCTTATAAAAATAGAAGTTAATAAATGGATTCCCTAGCCCTGATAGCAGCGGAATCTCCCGGTTTAGAAAAACAAGGCTTTTTTAGCTGTAGTTTTTGTTAATCGGGAATATAGCGGATAGCAGGAAATAGCTCCTAAAAAATTAGAATAAACCTCCTTGAATGTTTGTATTTAATTTCCCTAAATGCTTGTAAGCTTTGTCCGTAACTTCTCTACCTCGTGGTGTTCGCATGATAAATCCTTCCTGAATCAGAAACGGCTCATAGACTTCCTCGATTGTTTCGCTGCTTTCGGATACGGCTGTCGCCAAAGTAGTTAAACCAACCGGTCCACCTTTGAATTTATCGATGATTGTGGTCAAAATTTTATTGTCCATTTCATCTAAGCCATGCGCATCAACATTAAGCGCTTTTAAGGCGTATCGGGCAATTTCTATATCAATTGTACCATTTCCTTTTATCTGGGCAAAATCACGCACTCGGCGCAACAGTGCGTTAGCAATACGGGGTGTTCCCCTGCTTCTACCTGCAATTTCAATGGCAGCTTCCATTGATATAGGCATTTTAAAAATGGTAGCACTTCTTTCCACAATTGTGGTTAATAGCTCCGTTGTATAATATTGTAAACGGGAAGATATTCCAAAACGAGCTCTCATAGGAGCCGTCAATAAACCGGAACGCGTGGTGGCTCCAATCAATGTGAATGGGTTTAGATTGATTTGGACAGTTCTTGCATTTGGCCCTGATTCAATCATGATGTCAATTTTGAAATCCTCCATAGCAGAGTACAAATACTCCTCAACTATAGGGCTCAAACGATGAATTTCATCAATAAACAAAACATCTCTTTCTTCAAGATTAGTCAATAAACCAGCTAAATCCCCTGGCTTGTCTAAAACCGGACCAGATGTAATTTTGATTCCTACTTGAAGTTCATTAGCTAGAATATTAGCTAAAGTAGTTTTTCCTAAACCCGGTGGGCCATGAAACAGCGTGTGATCAAGCGCTTCATTTCGTTGGTTTGCAGCTTGCACAAAAACTTTTAGATTTTCTAATATTTGGTCTTGTCCTGCAAAATCATCAAAAGAAAGCGGTCTTAATTTTTTTTCAAGATCAAGTTCTTCGGAATTGTAACTGTTTGATGTTGGGTCTAAATTTTCATTCATGTAACAAAGATAGCAAAGCAATTTTGAATTATAAATTTTAAATTTTAAATGCTAAAAATTAAAAAGGTATCTGAACAAAAAGTACGACAAGAGAAACAAGAATAATAAACGCCACAAAAAAAGCCTCTACTTTCGCAGAGGCTTTTCTTTATATTTTAGTGATGTAAAACTTCTTCACCTTCTTTCATTGGAACGTTTTGAGGTACAAAATCCACATCGTGTGCTGGATTACTGTAGTCATAAGGCCAACGATATACGTGAGGGATTTCACCTGGCCAGTTACCGTGCATGTGTTCAACTGGTGCTGTCCATTCTAATGTATTCGATTTCCAAGGATTCATTACAGATTTTTTACCGTAGAAGATACTAACGAAAAAGTTGTATAAGAAAACCAATTGAAAAACTCCTCCAATTAATGCAAATGTTGTAATTAAAACGTTTACGTTTTGTAAATCATCAAATAATGGGAAGTTTGTGTTTGTATAGTAACGTCTTGGTAAACCAGCTAATCCGATAAAGTGCATTGGGAAGAAAACTCCATAAGCACAGATTGCAGTTACCCAAAAGTGTACATATCCAAGGTTCTTGTTTAACATTCTTCCGAACATTCTTGGGAACCAGTGGTAAATACCAGCAAACATTCCGTAAAGAGCAGAAATACCCATTACTAAGTGAAAGTGAGCTACAACAAAGTACGTATCATGAACATTAATATCAAGCGTACTGTCTCCAAGAATAATTCCCGTCAAACCACCTGTAATAAATGTAGAAACTAAACCAATTGAAAACAACATAGCCGGATTCAACTGTAAGTTACCTTTCCAAAGTGTTGTGATGTAATTAAACGCTTTTACTGCAGATGGAATCGCAATCAATAATGTCGTAAACGTAAATACAGATCCTAAAAATGGATTCATACCTGAGATAAACATGTGGTGTCCCCAAACAATTGTTGATAAGAAAGCAATTGCCAAAATTGACATAATCATTGCTCTGTAACCAAAAATTGGTTTACGTGAATTTGTTGCAATAACTTCCGAAGTAATACCCAAAGCAGGTAATAAAACGATATAAACTTCAGGGTGTCCTAAGAACCAAAATAAGTGCTCGAACAATACTGGTGAACCACCTTGATAATGCAATACTTCTCCAGCAATATAAATATCAGATAAGAAGAATGAAGTTCCAAAACTTCTATCGAAAATCAACAATAAAGCTGCAGATAAAAGAACAGGGAAAGAAACGATACCAATAATTGCTGTAACAAAGAAAGCCCAAATTGTAAGAGGCAATCTAGTCATAGTCATACCTTTAGTTCTTAAATTAATTACCGTTACAACGTAATTCAAAGAACCCATCAATGAAGATGCAATAAAGATAGCCATAGAAACCAACCATAAAGTCATCCCTAAACCTGAACCTGGGATAGCTTGTGGCAATGCGCTCAAAGGAGGATAAATTGTCCATCCTGAAGATGCTGGTCCTGCTTCAACAAAAAGCGAACTAACCATGATTATACTAGACAAGAAAAACAACCAGTATGATATCATATTCATAAAACCTGATGCCATATCTCGTGCACCAATCTGAAGCGGTATCAATAAGTTACTAAAAGTACCACTTAAAGCGGCGGTTAATACAAAGAATACCATAATAGTTCCGTGTATAGTAACCAATGCCAAATAAATATCATTTGTCATTACTCCGTTTGGAGCAAATTTATCACCAAGTAAAATATTGAAAATTTTAAATGATTCTTCTGGCCATGCTAATTGCATTCTAAATAGCATAGACATTCCTACTCCAATAATTCCCATGATGATACCCGTAATTAGGTATTGTTTGGCAATCATTTTATGGTCAATACTAAAAATATATTTAGTAATAAAAGTGTCTTTATGGTGATGTTCGTGTTCGTGATCTATTGCGTGATCGTGACCTTCTGCTGACATATATGTTTACTTTAAATTTTTCTTATTAATTATTTCATGGTTACGGCAACCGCTGCAGTATCTTTTGCTTTTATAGAATCTGTACCAGATGCTCCATCAGTAGCAGCAGGTTCAGCCATTGCAGCTTTTACTTCACTTACAATTGTAGCTTTATCTTTCAACCATGCTTTATAGTCTTCCGGTGTGTCTACAATAATTTTCATTTGCATGTTATAATGTGATGCTCCACAAATTTTATTACAAAGCAATAAGTAATCAAATGTGTAAGGATCTAAAGCAGTTTCACCTTTAGCAACTAACTCTATACTTTTCTTAGATCTTAAAGCATTTATATTAGCTACTTTTTCTACCATAAATGGCAATTCTCTATACTCTGCAGTAGTGTATATTGGCTCAAAAGCAAATTGTGTAACCATACCAGGAACACAGTTCATCTGTGCTCTAAAGTGAGGCATGTATGCTGAGTGCAAAACATCTTGAGAACGCATTTTGAAAAGAATTTTTTTACCTTTAGGGATATGCAATTCTGTTACAACAATATCATCTTGTGCATATGGATCAGCTAAATCGACACCTACAGCATTTGCACCTTCAATAAATCTAACATTAGCTTTACCTAATACATTATCATTACCTGAATATCTAGCTTTCCAGTTGAACTGTTGAGCATACAATTCAATAACTATAGTATCCTCATCTTCATCAACAAACATAATATTTGTCCAAGCGAAAAGACCATAAAGAATCAATCCTGCTAAAACTACAGCTGGAATAACACTCCAAATAGCTTCTAACTTATTATTATCAGCAAAATAAAGTGCTTTTTGATCTTTTTTTCCTCTGTATTTGAAAGCAAAATAATGCAACAATACTTGAGTAATAGCCTGAACTATAAAAATAAGAACCCATGTAATATTCATTAAATTATCTACTTCACCACCATGTGCAGAAGCTGGCGTATGAAGAACAAGAGGTCCCCATTTAAACAATCCGTAAATTGAAAAAATATAAATGAAAGCCAAGAAACCAAACATCAAATAACCTTGAACGTTATTATCGTTATCTGTAGCTATTTCTGAACTATCTGAATTAGATCCAACTTGCGTCAGGTCGAATATTTTAGTCAATTGCCATAAAGCAACAGCTAATAAAACTAAAACTATGATTACCAACAAACTTGTCATCTGTTTTTTTCTTTAAATATTAATAATGAAAATGTTTACTTTCTTCTATGAAAGGATTTCTTTTTGCTAACAAAGGAGCTTTAGTTAACGCTGTGAAAACAACATAAATAAATAATCCTAAGAAGAAAAGAACGGATGCTATTTCAGGTATACCAATAAACCATCTGTCTCCTACAGTTCCCGGCATAATCATATTAAAGAAATCAATATAATGACCTGCTAGTATTACAATTCCTGCCATAACTAGTACCCAAGTAATTCTCTTGAAATCTGTATTAATTAATATTAATAAAGGGAATAAAAAATTCATTACTACAGCACCAAAGAATGGAAGATTATACAATTCAATTCTAGTGATAAAATATGTTACCTCTTCAGGAATATTTGCATACCATATCAACATGAATTGTGAGAACCATAAATATGTCCAGAATACACTTAATCCAAACATGAATTTTGCTAAATCGTGTATATGACTTGTATTTACATGCTCTAAATATCCTCTAGATTTTAGGTATAAAGTAACTAAAGCAATTGTAGTAATTCCACTAACAAAGAAGCTAGCAAATACATACCATCCAAATAATGTACTGAACCAATGCGGGTCAATAGACATTATCCAATCCCAAGACATTATAGATTCTGATACTATAAAGAAAACTAAAAACATTGCTGATATGTTGAAGTTTTTCTTGTAAAATGAGTTGTCATTTGATTCATCTTGAGCCAAACAGTTTTTTCTTGAAAAATATTGGTATAAACTCCAACCTGTCAAAAATATAGCCGCTCTAACGATCCAAAAAGGAAAGTTTAAATAACCTGTTTTATTAGCGATTAGTTTATCATGAGCAACAACTTCAGGATCTAACCATATAAAAATGTGATTAAAGTGTAATCCACATAATATTAGAATAACAAAAAAGATAACAGAACCAACTGGTAAATAAGATGTTATACCCTGCATAACTCTAAATAATACTGGAGACCATCCAGCCTGAGCTACTTGTTGAATTGCATAAAAAACTAAAACTCCAAGAGAAACAAGCATAAAGAAAATACAAGCAACATATAAAGCAGACCAAGGTTTGTTTTGCAGTTGGTGTAACACATGATTCAAATGCTCCGTATGTTCCGCTTCTTCACTAACATCGTGACCTTCTTTTTTAACAGCTGCTTCAGCGTGAACTGGTTCAGCATGTGCTTCTTCAGCAACTTTAGTTGTATCACCTGTTGGAGCAACAGCTTCGTGAGATTCCTCGATTTTTTTCTCTTCGGTAGCTTCACTATGGGTAGCAGCAGCTTCATGGGAAGGTTCAGCAGCAGCAGCCCCTTCATGTTTAGCTTCACCATGACCACCATGACTTTCGGCCGCAAGAAGCTTTTCAACTTCTTGAATATCTTTAGGTGCAGTTAAAAAACCATATCCAATTCCTAAAAGACCTACAGCCATTAAGATGAAAGAAAAAGTTTTTAATTTACTTGAAAATGTATACATATCTATTACGATCAGTTTGTTCAACAATTATAATTCGCTTTTTAGTTTTAGAACATAGTCAGTAACTAACCAACGTTCATGGACACTCAATTGGTTGGCATGCGAACCCATTGAATTTAAACCATAAGTTATAACATGAAAAATACTTCCTTCAGTGATAACTCTATCTTTATAACTAGGAACACCCAGAAATTTTTCTCTTTCTACAAGCTTTCCTTTTCCGTTACCAGAAGCACCATGGCAACTGATACAATATATTTCAAAAAGCTCTTTTCCTTTATCAGAGTCTCTGCTTAAAGAATCCAACGGCGATTTAAGATTTGCTTTTGCTAACTCATATCCTGCAGTAGAATTTTCATATTCAAAAGGTTCAAACCCTCTGTTGATAGTTCCTGCAGCTGGAAGTTGACCTTCTTTACCGTCTTTAAATGCATTTGATTCAGAATAAGTTTCATACCCTACTGATTCATACATATTTGGAAAATACTGATAGTTTGGTTCCGCATTATTATGGCAAGATGAAACTAAAATAGTTATGCCAAATAAAAGTGTTATTTTATATACGCTTTTCATATCTATAATTAATGCTTTTCTATTACTTTAACTTCTACAGCTCCCGTGCTTTGGAAAAAAGAAACTAATTCTTCTTCATTGTCATTTACAGCAACTTCCATTAAAAAATGGTCATCTGTAGTTCTTACATCCGGATTTTCTGCTTCTTTGAAAGGCCATAATTTACTTCTCATGTAAAAAGTAATAACCATTAAGTGAGCAGCAAAAAATACAGTAAGTTCAAACATGATTGGAACAAAAGCCGGCATGTTTTCAATATAACTAAAACTTGGTTTTCCACCAATATCTTGTGGCCAATCTTGAATCATAATATAATTCATCATAGCTGTTGCTACCGAGATTCCAACACATCCATAAAGAAAAGCACAAATAGCTAATCTTGTAGGTGCAATTCCCATAGCTTTATCCAAACCGTGAACCGGGAATGGAGTAAAAACTTCTTCAATATGATGATGAGCTGCTCTGGTTTTTTTAACCGCATCCATCAATATATCATCGTCATTATAAATGGCGTATATTACTTTATTACTCATGGTGTGAATCTTTATTTGCTTCTCTTTCTCTTTTGTAATTATCTCCAGTTCCTTTCAAAATTGTTTTTACCTCTGCTTGTGCAATTACAGGGAATGTTCTTGAATACAATAAGAACAATACAAAGAAGAAACCTATCGTTCCAATGAAAATTCCAATATCAACAAATGTAGGTGAAAACATTGTCCAAGAAGATGGTAAATAATCTCTGTGTAACGAAGTTACGATAATTACAAATCTCTCAAACCACATTCCAATATTTACAACTATCGAAATTATAAATGAGAACATGATACTTGTTCTTAATTTTTTGAACCACATAAATTGTGGAGAAAAAACATTACAAGTCATCATTGACCAATATGCCCACCAGTAAGGTCCGGTAGCTCTATTCAAGAAAGCATATTGCTCATATTCTACACCAGAATACCATGCAACAAATAGTTCCGTTATATAGGCAACCCCAACAATAGAACCTGTAATCATGATAACGATATTCATCAACTCAATGTGTTGAATCGTAATGTAAGCTTCTAAATTAGATACTTTTCTCATAATGATAAGCAAAGTATTTACCATTGCAAATCCTGAGAAAACCGCTCCAGCAACAAAGTACGGAGGGAAAATTGTAGTATGCCATCCAGGAATAACGGATGTAGCAAAGTCCATCGATACAATAGTATGCACTGAAAGTACAAGTGGGGTAGCTAAACCTGCAAGTACCAAAGATACTTCTTCAAAACGTTGCCAGTCTTTTGCTCTACCGCTCCATCCAAAACTTAATATAGAATACACTCTTTTATTAAAAGGAGTAATAGCTCTATCACGTAACATAGCAAAATCAGGTAATAAACCAGTCCACCAGAATACTAATGAAACCGAAAGATACGTTGAAATTGCAAATACGTCCCAAAGTAATGGCGAGTTAAAGTTTACCCAAAGAGAACCAAATTGATTCGGAATTGGTAAAACCCAATACGCTAACCATGGACGCCCCATGTGAATGATTGGAAATAAACCTGCTTGAATAACTGAGAAAATTGTCATTGCTTCTGCAGAACGGTTAATCGCCATTCTCCAACGTTGGCGGAAAAGTAATAATACCGCCGAAATAAGTGTTCCTGCGTGACCAATACCAACCCACCAAACAAAGTTCGTGATATCCCAAGCCCATCCTACAGTTTTATTTAATCCCCATGTTCCAATACCTGTAGATACGGTGTAAATTATACAGCCAAGTCCCCAAAGGAAGGCTATTAATGCGATTGAAAATACAATCCACCAATGTTTGTTTGCTTTACCTTCAACAGGCGCAGCTACATCTACAGTTACATCGTGATAAGATTTATCACCTATAACTAAGGGTTTTCTAATGGTTGCTTCGTAGTGAGACGACATAATCCTTTATATTGATTCTTAATTAATTATTTTTTGTACTAGGTATTTCTAACTTTAACGTGGTAAATCACATTTGGTTTTGTTCCAACATGCTCCAATAAATGATACATTCTTTCGTCAGCAGCTAACTTAGTCACTTCCGCTTCTTTATCATTTACATCACCAAAAATCATTGCTCCAGTAGAACAAGCATTTGAACATGCAGTTTGGAATTCACCATCAACGATTGCTCTTCCTTCTCTTTTTGCTTTCAAAATTGTTGCTTGTGTCATTTGAATACACATTGAACATTTCTCCATAACTCCACGAGAACGAACATTAACGTCTGGATTCAATACCATACGTCCTAAATCGTCATTCATATGATAATCGAATTCACTGTTTTTGTTGTACAAGAACCAGTTAAAACGACGCACTTTATACGGACAGTTGTTTGCGCAATAACGCGTTCCAACACATCTGTTATAAGCCATATGATTTTGACCTTGACGTGAGTGTGAAGTTGCAGCAACTGGACAAACCGTTTCACAAGGTGCATGATTACAATGTTGACACATTACAGGTTGAAAAGATACTTGTGGGTTATCACCCGCTTTTTCCATTTCATTAAATGTAGACAATGAACTTGATAAACCTGCAATATTTTCTTTTCTTTCGTTATCGCCTTCAAAAGTACTTTCAGAAGAATAATATCTGTCAATACGCAACCAGTGCATATCACGACTTCTTCTAACTTCTGATTTTCCAACAACAGGAACGTTGTTTTCAGCATGACAAGCAATCACACAAGCACCACAACCGGTACAAGCATTCAAGTCAATAGAAAGATTAAAATGGTGACCTGTTGAACGATCAAATGAATCCCATAAATCTACTTTAGTTGCTTCAACTTCTTTGTGATCCAATGAAACCATTGGTTGTTCATTCCAAACGTGAGCATCTTTTGTATTGAAAATTTCTAAAGAAGTTTCTTTAATGATATCTCCTCTTCCCATTAATGTTTTCTGACCTTGAACACAAGCAAACTCATGTTCTCCTCCAGCTTTCGCCAATGTTACAGACTGTACATTATTAAAACCTTTATATAAAGAGTAGGCATTTAAACCCACCATCATTTCTTCTTTCAAAGCCGCTTTACGACCGTAACCTAATGCTAAACCGATAGTTCCAACAGCTTGTCCTGGTTGAACGATTACCGGTACATTTTCTAATTTAGCTCCATCAGCAGTAGTAATAGTAGCATAACTTCCGTTTAAACCACCATTCGCAACGATTTCATTAGAAAGTTCATATTTCTTAGCATCAGCATTCGAAACAGTAACATAATTATCCCAAGAAACTCTTGTAATTGGATCCGGAAACTCTTGCAGCCAAGGGTTATTAGCTTGCTGTCCATCTCCCATACCTGTTTTGGTATACAAAACAAGCTCTAGTCCTTGAGAAGCTTTTGATTTTGCTAAAGCATTTGCAGCTGCGCTATAATCAGCAGAACCAGCAGACGCAGTTGGAACAACTCCAACATAAACACCATCATGTAACACTTTGTTCCAAGTAGAACCAGTTATTATAGTTGATGCATTAGCTTTAATATAATCGTAGAATGTACCTGTCAATCCATTTAAAGACAACAAGACATCTTGAAATTGTTTAGTAACAAAAAGAGGACGAATAGCAGGCTGAGTAATTCCGTAAGTACCTTTTGTGATACTTACATCATTCCATGACTCTAAATAATGAGGAACAGCCGCTGCAATAGTACTTACTAAAGCAGTTTCATCTTCTTTTAAAGAAAACGCAACTGATGTTTTTACTTTTTTAAGTCCTTCAACGAAAGAAGCACTATCTGCTAAAGTATAAACCGGATTAACACCACTCATTACCAAAGTATGAACGCTTCCCGCTTTCATATCACTGATTAATTGAGCAACTTTTGCATCAGATCCTTTTCTGATTTGTCTTACTCCAGAAGTACTGAAAGCTTCACTTGCCAACACTTGGTTGATAGCTAAAACTAACAATTGAGCATTTTTATCTTGAATACCAGATACCAAAACTCCTTTTGAACCAGCAGCTTTCAATTGTTGAGCTGCTTTTGTAACTTCTGCTTTAAATTTATCTTCTAAACTTACAGCAACAGCAGAACCCGTTACAATATTATATATATGAACTAATGCTTGTTTTTGATTAGCAGTAGACATTGGTAAACGCTTATCAGCAGCAGCACCAGACAAAGTCATGTTTGCTTCTAATTGGAAATGACGAGACATCTTTCCTGCTTTAGGAATTCTACCTTTAGCATAACCTGAATCAAATCCTCCACCTTGCCAATCTCCAAGGAAATCAGCTCCTACAGAAACTATTAGCGAAGCTTTAGAAAAATCATAATCAACCAAAGCTCTTTCTCCATATACCGTTTCGAAAGCATCTAATGCTTCAGATTCAGATACAGCATCATAAACAACATGTTTAGCATTTGGATTTTTACCGATAAACTCAGCAATCAACTTTTCAGTTGACGGACTAGCCAATGTGTTTGTTAAAAGCACTACTTGACCACCTTTTGCAGCAGCATCAGCTATACTTGATTTAATTTTAGAATCAACAGCAGACCAAGTTGAATTTTTACCTTCAATTTTTGGCTCTTTCAAACGCATACTATCATATAAAGAAAGAATAGACGCATGAACTCTTGCATTAGCACTAAACTTAGCTCCAGCAATAGTATTATTATCTATTTTAATAGGACGCCCTTCACGAGTTTTTACCAAAAGATTAGCAAAATCAAATCCATCAAAAACAGAAGTTGCATAATAATCAGCTACTCCAGGAATGATTTGTTCCGGCTGAAGTACATAAGGTATTGACTTGTTCACAGGACCTTCACAAGCTGCAAGCGTAGCCGCTGCAGTACTAAAACCAACGTACTTTAAAAAATCACGACGTGATGTTGATGAAGATGACAAAGCGTCATTATTTCCTAAAAACTCGTCAGTAGGAATTTCTTCAACAAATTCGTTATTTCTAAGCGCCTCAACAATAGAACTATTTTTGTCTAGTTCTTCAACACTTTTCCAGTATTTTTTGTTTGATGACATATATAAATATTAAAATCTTAATAATTTGATTAATAGTGGCATTTACCACATTCTAAACCTCCCATTTGCGCCGCAGTCAATTTGTCTACACCGTATTTCTTAGAAAGTTCTTCATGAATTTTAGTATAATATTCATTGCCTTCCATTTTAACATCAGTTTTTCTGTGGCAATCAATACACCAACCCATTGTTAATGGAGCAAATTGTTTTTGAATTTCATACTCTTGAACCGGACCGTGACACGTTTGACATTCAATTCCGGCAACAGTTACGTGCTGAGAGTGATTGAAATAAACGAAGTCAGGTAAATTATGAATACGAACCCATTTTACAGGCTGCGTTTTTCCAGTATAACTTTGAGTTGTTTTATCCCAACCAACCGCAGTATATAATTTTTGGATTTGCTCATCATAAAATGCTTTGCTGTACTCTGGAGTAGCAGTAGTTTCAGCAACTTCCGCAATATTCTTGTGACAGTTCATACAAACATTCAAAGATGGAATTCCTGCATTTTTACTCACACGAGCCGCAGAGTGACAATACTTACAATTAATTTCATTATCACCAGCATGTATTTTGTGCGAATAATGAATTGGTTGAATTGGAGCGTAATCCTGATCAACACCAACTTGCATTAAAAATCCATACACGAAATATCCACTCGCCAAAAGCAAGAATATTGATGTAACTAAAACCAAAAATTGATTTTTAGCAAATGCTTTCCAAATAGGAGTTGTTGGAACTTTCGGAGCTACTTCAATACCGTTTGCTTTTGCTACTTTAGATAAAACTCTGTTTACCAAAAATAACATTACAACCAAAATAACCATAACAAGCGCCAAAGCACCTAATATAATATTGTTTGAAATACCGCTATCTGCAGCAGGCTTACCAGGAACTTCAACTCCAGGAGTTGGAGCAGCAGCTTCAGCTTTAGGCTCTGAAGTATAAGCAATGATATTATCAATATCCGCATCTGATAATTGAGGAAAAGCAGACATTACAGCCTTATTGTTTTCTTCAAACACTTTTACAGCTTGAGCATCGCCAGATTTAATTAAGTCTGAACTATTACGAACCCACTTATGAAGCCATGCTGCATCATATTTAGCAGACACACCTCTAAGAGCAGGACCTGTTGCTTTAGCATCAAGTTTGTGACATGCCGCACAGTTTGCATTAAAAAGCTCTTTACCCTTTACCGGGTCTGCACTTTGCGAAGTAGCTGAAGCATCTGGAGCTGCAGCATCAGCCGCAGGAGTAGCTTCTTGAGCAAATGAAGTAAAGGAAATAGATAGCATCAAAGCTATGCTAAAAAATAATTTCCTTGAGATCGAATTATGGTTACCCACCTTTTTCATATAGTATAATGATTATCTACTAAAAATTGGCACAGTTTTTTCTAATTGAATTATAGAAACTGATCCTTTATTTAAAAACTTGGACAAAAATACGACTTAAGAACTATTCTCAAAACCTTAAAATAGTCTTAATTTCAATTTATATTAATTCTAAATAACATTTAGTATTTGCTATCAGTCATTAAATATTACTTTTGCACAAAAACAATCACATTATGAGAATTTTAGCCCTTAGAAAAGCATTTTTTATCTCTCTTACCTTATTTATTTCCTATAGTAATGCATATGCCCAAGACGGAAACATCAGGGTAAATCAAGACTCTAAATTTGAACAATTATTAAATGAAAAGAGAAAAACAAATGTTTCAAACACTGTAAATGACTATTATAAAATTCAAATTTTCAGTGGAGACAGCGAAAAAGCAAAAAAAACGTTAAATGATTTTAAGCAAGAATTCAGAGACATTGATGGAACCATTATTTTCTTTACGCCAAATTACAAAGTTTGGGTTGGGAATTTCAAAACACGAATTGAAGCAGAACGAAATCTCATCGAAATTAAAAAAAGCTACGGCAATGTACATTTAATAAAGCCTAATAAATAAAAAAAGACACCTAATTAGGTGTCTTTTTTTTATTCTACCAAAGTTGCTTGGTAATATTTTTTAAGGATTTCTTTTCTTTCCAAACTACTTTTATTACTATCCTTAAACTCTTTTAACAATTCAGGATATGGCGACAGCATCACTTTCATTTCACTATCCGATAGAAAGGATGGTTGCCCCGTATAACAATCAATTAGCATTGGAGTAGACGAATCACTGGCTGCAGAAGCAATTGCAACTCCAATCAATCCAAACATCGCGCCCATTGCAATAGCATTATTAGAATTATATATAACATTTTCAATGTAATATTTACCATTAATTATTTCCGTCTTGGCATAATGTTTTGAGCTAGCATATTTTGAAACATTGATATAAAAATTTTCTGCATCACTGAATCCATAATAATTCAGTTCTTCTGAATTAGTAGCTTTATTAAACAAATAAAACTTTTCCTTTTTGTTCGTGATTTCAAAATTAGTATCATCAATCGGTTTACCATTTAAAACATCTACATAAGTCAAATAAATACCTTTAAGCGGGACATCTGTAATCGCTTTACTTTTAATACTCTGATTCGCATCAAAAACGAGAGCTGATTTATCAGTATCACTTGTTTTCATATAATTAGTCAAACAATCCTGCAAAACTTTCTTCAATCGTTCATCGTGTTTACCGGTAACATCCATACCGTTACTTTCTGTCGAAGCCGTATACGAACCCACAATATAATCGACACCTTCTTTAGACTCTATTACATCAATTGCTAAAGTTGCGTATCCTGTTTCGGACATTGCTCGAGTAAGTTCAGAAACATACAGATCATTAATTCGGATAGAAATTTTAGACTTATTTTCTTCTTTTGGACAAATAATAGCGAGGTAATCCAAAAACTCTTCTGCCAAAGGTTTTTCAAAATTAGCTAATACTTTTCTATTAAAACCTCCTTTTTGCACGGTTCCAATATTTTCTTTAAACTGCCTTCCATCATAAACATTTTCAACATAAAAATTAAAGCCAACAGCATTATCTTTTTTATCTTTTAAAGATACTTTGTGGAATTCCGTTTTATTTTGAGAAAAGGCAACCGTGCTAACTACAACAAAAAATAACGCAAGTAATTTATTCATAAATAACAATTTTAGTTTGCTATAAAAATAAAAAAATCCCGAATGAATCGGGATTTTAATTTTAATATATTGAAATTCTATTTCAATTTCTTTTTAACAGCAACTTCATGGTACGATTCAATAACATCTCTTTCTTCGATGTCGTTGTATCCTTTTACTTGAATACCACAATCGTATCCTTTAGCTACTTCTTTCACATCGTCTTTGAAACGTTTCAGTGCTAAAAGCTCTCCTGTAAAGACAACTACACCTTCTCTAATAATTCTCATTTTAGCGCTTCGGACAATTTTACCATCCATAACCATACATCCTGCAATTGAACCCACTTTCGAGATTTTGAATATCTCTCTAATTTCAGCTGTACCCAGAATTTCTTCTTTCATCTCTGGAGCTAACATTCCTTCCATTGCATCTTTCAAGTCATCGATAGCAGCGTAAATAATAGAGTAGTAACGGATATCGATTTCCTCTTTGTCAGCTAATTGTCTTGCATTTCCAGCAGGACGAACATTAAATCCGATGATAATCGCATCAGAAGCAGAAGCCAACATTACGTCAGTTTCAGTAATTGCTCCAACACCTTTATGGATAATATTAATTTGAATTTCTTCAGTAGATAATTTAGAGAACGAATCAGACAATGCTTCAACAGAACCATCCACATCTCCTTTAAGGATAATGTTCAATTCTTTAAATTGACCCAATGCAATTCTACGTCCAATTTCATCTAATGTAATATGACGTTGTGTACGTACAGATTGTTCACGCATCAATTGAGAACGTTTCGAAGCAATTTGTTTCGCTTCTTTTTCGTCTTCAAAAATATTGAACTTATCACCCGCAGTTGCTGCTCCATCAAGACCTAGAACTGAAACCGGAGTCGAAGGACCCGCAACAGTAACTATATTCCCTCTTTCATCATGCATGGCTTTAATTTTACCGTGATGCTTACCAGCTAACATATAATCTCCAATTTTCAAAGTTCCGTTTTGAACTAATATAGTAGAAACATATCCTTTTCCTTTATCAAGGAAAGCCTCAACAACAGTTCCAGAAGCCGCTTTATTTGGATTTGCTTTCAAATCTAAAAGTTCTGCTTCTAACAATACTTTTTCTAATAATTCTTTCACACCTGTTCCTACTTTCGCAGAAATATCATGTGATTGAATTTTTCCACCCCAGTCTTCAACAAGTAAATTCATACCTGCTAATCTTTCTTTTACTTTTTCAGGATTAGCATTTGGCTTATCAATTTTATTGATAGCAAATATGATAGGAACTCCAGCTGCCTGAGCATGGCTAATTGCTTCTTTAGTTTGCGGCATGATGTCATCATCAGCTGCAATTACAATAATAGCAATATCTGTAACTTGAGCACCACGCGCACGCATCGCAGTAAACGCTTCGTGACCCGGTGTATCTAAGAATGCAATTTTTTGTCCGTTATCCAACGTTACTCCGTAGGCACCAATATGCTGTGTAATTCCTCCAGACTCCCCTGCAATTACGTTTTCTTTACGAATGTAATCCAGTAAGGATGTCTTACCGTGATCGACGTGACCCATTACCGTTACAATTGGCGCTCTGAAAACTAAATCTTCTTCTCTGTCTTCAACAACCTGAATTGCTTCTTCGATGTCTACAGTGATAAATTCAACTTCATAACCAAATTCGTCAGCAACGATAGTCAACGTTTCTGCGTCAAGACGTTGGTTCATGGTAACCATGATTCCAAGTGACATACACGTACCAATAACTTTAGTAATTGGCACATCCATCATGATGGCAATTTCACCTACAGTAACAAACTCAGTAACCTTAATAGTTTTACTTCCTTCGTCAATAGCTCTTTGCTCATCATCAGATTTCTGACGGTGCGTATCTCTTTTATCTCTTCTATATTTTGCCGCTTTAGATTTACCACCTTTACCTTGTAGTTTCTCTAAAGTCTCTCTAATTTGATTTTTAACCTCTTCCTCAGTAGGCTCCACTTTTGCAACAATGGCAGGTCTGTTTCCTTTTACAAAACCAGGTCTTGCACTTCTGTTAGCATTGAATCCACCACCACCAGTATTAGGTGTAATCTTGTTAGGATTTGGCGCACCAGGAACTCCCGGTGTTGCAGGCGGTCTAGGAGCACCCGGTTTAGGAGCAATCCTTTTACGCTTGTTTTTATTTGCATTGGCTGCAGCCGAACCTGGAGCACCCGGTTTATTCGGAGTGATTTTCGGTTCTTCTTTTTTCTTTTTCGGTTTGTTGAATTGAGATAAATCAATTATCTGACCCGTTAAAGTAGTTCCCGATAGTTTTTGATATTGCGTCGTGATGGTTTCATCAACAGGAGCTTCATCAACTTTAACTGTCTCGGTTTTTGCAACCACTTTTGGTTCAGCAGGAACTTCTTTAGGAGTTTCTGTTTTAACCTCTTTTATCCCAACAATAGGTTTTACCTCTTTTTTGTCTGAAACAGGTTTCTCAGTTGACGGCTTTTCAGTTGACGGTTTCTCAGGTGAAACTTCTTTTGAGACAGCTTTTACTTCAGGTGCATTAGCTACTGGAGCTTCTGCTTTTTCAACAGCTTTTACAGGCGCAACGATTGATGGTTTTTTTGGATTAAGATCAATCTTACCCACTTGAACCGGACCAGATATAATTGCTCTCGCTTTTATAACCTCTTGTTGTTTTACTCGCTCTTCCTCAATTTTACGTTTGTCTTCGATTTCTTTCTCTCGTTCTAAACGCAAAGCTTCTTTTTCTTTTCTTTTCTCTTCCCCTACTTCTTTAGAAGCCTCCTTATTCCCTTTGTCACCTGCAAACTGACCGCACAAGACATTGTATACATCATCAGAAATTTTTGCGTTTGGATTTGCTTCAATAGCAATCCCCTTATCTTTTAGATAATCCACAGCTCTTTCTAAAGAAATATTCAATTCCCTTAAAACTTTGTTTATTCTAATAATTCTCTCTTCAGACATAAAACCTTTTTATTATTACCTTTTTTGTTATTCCTCACTTTACTCCCAACCCGATACCTACCGAGCAAGAATTAATTGTAAAGTGGCATGTTTATCGTTGAAGACACATTGACTAGCTGTCAAATTCTTCTTTCAATATTCTCATTACATCTAGAATCGTTTCCTCTTCCAGGTCTGTTCTTCTTACTAAATCTTCTACTTCTTGTTTTAAGATACTTTTTGCTGTATCCAAACCAATTTTTGCAAATTCTTCAATAACCCAGTCTTCAATTTCATCTGAAAACTCAGTCAATTCAACATCATCCTCATCAGCTGTAGCACCTGCAATATCACCTTCACGAATAACGTCTAGCTCATAACCAGTCAATAAACCCGCTAATTTAATGTTGTGCCCACCACGACCAATTGCTTTTGAAACTTCTTCAAGCTTCAAGAAAACTTCTGCTCTTTTTGTTTCTTCATTTATCTTAATAGAAGATACTTTTGCTGGACTTAATGCTCTCGTGATATACAACTGAATGTTACTTGTATAATTGATAACATCTATATTTTCGTTTCCTAATTCACGAACAATTCCGTGAATACGAGATCCTTTCATACCCACACAAGCTCCTACTGGATCAATTCTGTCATCATAAGAATCTACGGCTACTTTTGCTTTTTCACCAGGAATTCTTACTACTTTCTTAACCATGATTAAACCGTCAAATACTTCCGGAATTTCTTGTTCAAATAATTTTTCCAAAAACTTCTCAGAAGTTCTAGACATAATAATTTGAGGTTTATTTCCTTTTAATTCAACGCTTTCTATTATTCCTCTAACATTATCTCCCTTACGGAAAAAGTCAGAAGGTATTTGTTTTTCTTTTGGTAAAATAATCTCATTCCCTTCATCATCAACCAAAATTACGACTCTTGGACGCACATGGTGTACTTCAGCAGTATAGATATCACCTATTAAATCTTTAAATTGCTTGTAAAGATTCGTGTTATCATGTTCATGAATTTTAGAAATTAAATTCTGACGCAAAGCTAAAATTGCTCTTCTACCTAAATCAATTAATTTCACTTCTTCGGAAACTTCTTCACCAATTTCGAAATCAGGCTCAATTTTTCTAGCTTCAGTCAACGTAATTTCAAGATGATCAAAATCCAAGTCTTCATCAGCAACGATTACTCTTCTCTGCCATATCTCCATATCTCCTTTATCAGGATTTATAATGATATCGAAATTATCATCTGAACCGTATTTTTTCTTCAATGCATTTCTAAATACATCTTCCAAAATTGCCATAAGCGTTACACGATCAATAAGTTTATCGTCTTTAAACTCTGAGAATGAATCGATTAATGCTAAATTTTCCATGCGAATTCTTTAATTAAAATGTTACTGTAACAATTGCTTCTTTTATATCTACGTAAGGCAATTTAAGCTCTTTTTGAACTGTTTCTTTCCCTTTTCCTATTTTTTTAGGCTCTCTTGCTTTCCAAGACAAAATTACAAAATCATCATTAGCATCAACTAATTCTGCCTCAATAATTTCAGCCGAAGTCTTCACAATCAATGTTCGACCTATATTTTTCTTGTATTGTCTTATTAATTTCAATGGAGACCCAACTCCTACTGAAGCTACTTCTAAAGAGTAATCCTGTTCCTCTCTATCCAAATTACTATCTATGAATTTACTCACATCGATACAATCTTGAAGTGCCACTCCATTATCTCCGTCCAAAGTCACCATAACCTTGAAAGCATCCGTAATGATAAGGTCTATCAAAAAGATTGACGGCTTTTCTAACAAGCCTTCTGTCAACAACGTATTTACTTTTTCTTTAAATGTCATATTTTTATAAAAAGAGGGGACATTTAGTCCCCTCATTATCTAGATTTTAATAAATAACGGTGCAAATATAGTGTTTTTTTTTATAAACTAAAATAATCGATTGCTGTAAAATAATTTCTTATCTTTATAGGAGCATTAAAATAACAGTTTTTATCATAATTTAACACTTTATAGTTATGAAACGAATTTTAGTCCCTACCGATTTTTCTGAATATGCTGAAAACGCTTTAAAAATAGCTGCCATAATTGCAAAAAAAAATAATTGTGAAATCTTTTTGTTGCATTTATTAGAATTACCTAACCAAATGAACGACGCAGTAACCGGCGGAAGCAGCATTCCCGAAGTAATGTTATTTATAAAAAAAGCAAACGAAACACTCCAAAAAATCAAGGAACAGCCCTACTTGAATGGAATTTCAGTAAATGCGTCTGTACAATTCGAAAGAGCTTTTAGCGGCATTTTATCTTTTAATAAAAAAAATGAAATTGATTTAATCGTGATGGGCTCGCATGGAACTTCAGGCATCGAAGAAGTACTCATTGGGTCCAACACCGAAAAAGTGGTTCGACTCTCAGAAATACCGGTACTGGTTATAAAAAAGGATATTCGAGACTTTAAATTCAACAACTTTGTATTTGCTTCTGATTTTTCAAAAGAGACTAAAAAACCTTTCAAAAAAATGATAGAATTTGCCAAAATATTTAATGCAAATTTATACTTAGTCACGATTTGCACACCCAATAGTTTTAAAACTACCAAAATGTCTGAGGAAATAATGAAAAATTTCATCACCTCATTTGAAATCGAAAATTACTCCACTCACATTTACAATGACGTTAACATAGAAAACGGAATCATTAATTTTACCAATAGCATTGATGCCGATTTGATAGGCCTTTGCACACATGGAAGAACTGGATTTGCTCATTT
Organism: Flavobacterium sp. 120; assembly: GCF_003633605.1. Classification (NCBI taxonomy): domain Bacteria; kingdom Pseudomonadati; phylum Bacteroidota; class Flavobacteriia; order Flavobacteriales; family Flavobacteriaceae; genus Flavobacterium; species Flavobacterium sp. 120. The sequence goes on from NZ_RBKZ01000001.1 coordinate 3,059,751, forward strand.
TTTTAATGGAAGCATCAGTGAAGACTTGGTAAACCACACTGTCAAACCAGTGATAACTTTCAAGATTTAATCAATCCAGACGAAAATCAAACTCCAAAAACAATCTGTTCAATTCATTGCATAAAAAAACCCCTCAAGAATGAGGGGTTTTACGTTGGTCTACAAGGACTCGAACCTTGAAAGACTGCACCAAAAACAGTTGTGTTACCATTACACCATAGACCAGCATTGCTGCTAAGCGAGTGCAAATTTAAAATAAATTTTAGTTTGTACAAATTTATTTTGCCTTTTTATGAAAAAAAATTTGCTGAAAATTCAAAACAACTTGAAAAAATTACAAAAAACCTTTACACTCAATGTGTTATTGAAATGTAATACTTTTCCAGAAAATATTGTTAATGCTATCAAGGTTAAACAAAAAAACATTTTCTTTGTAACTCAAAATTAAATTAAATTTTAGTACATGGATAAAGCAGCATTCAATTTCAATAAATGGAATACAATTATTGGTTGGTTTACATTTGGAATAGCATTATTAACATACACTTTAACTGTTGAACCCACCATGAGTTTTTGGGATTGTGGCGAATACATTGCTACAGCAGCAAAACTTGAAGTAGGCCACCCTCCCGGAGCTCCATTATACCAAATGATTGGTGCGTTTTTCGCCATGTTTGCTTCAGATAACACAAAAATTGCCTTAATGGTAAACATGATGTCTGTATTTTCCAGTGCTTTTACTATTTTATTCTTATTTTGGTCTTCATCGATAATCTTGAAAAAATTAGTTTCTAGATTTTCAGACCCGAGCCAAAAAGGCGAACAGGCGGAGCAGACGAATAAAAACAATGACATTGTTATTCTTGGAAGTTCATTCGTAGGAGCCTTGGCCTATACTTTTTCAGATAGTTTTTGGTTCAATGCTGTAGAAGCCGAAGTATATGCTATGGCATCTTTATTAATTGCCTTATTATTTTGGTTGGGTTTACGCTGGGAACAAGACATGGACAAGCCTAGAGGAAATAAATGGCTGCTGATTATCTCTCTTGTTGTCGGGCTTTCTTTTGGAGTTCATTTCATGGCATTACTAACAATTCCAGCAATAGGTTTCCTTTATTTTTTCAAAAACTACAAAGTAGTTACCCTTAAAAATTTCATCATTGCAAATGTTGTTGTAATCGCTATTCTATTATTTATTTTCAAATTGCTTCTTCCTCTGACTATGGGATTCTTTGGTAAAACCGAAGTTTTCATGGTTAACAGCTTAGGATTACCTTTTGACTCAGGAACTATATTTGTTGCTTTAATCTTAATTGCTTTCTTTTACTTTGGACTAAAATACACCAAACAAAAAGGTTTCGCATTCTACAATACTATAATCCTTTGTATATTATTTATTTTAATTGGTTTCTCTACATGGATGATGTTACCCATCAGAGCAAATGCCAATACCGTAATCAACGAAAATAAGCCTTCGGATGCTGCCGAAGTTCTTGCCTACTACAATAGAGAACAATATGGTGTAAATCCTTTGTTTTACGGCCCTCAATACACAGAAGCCTTTGCTGGTTTAGACAAGGACAATCCTTATCTGGATAAAGCACCCAATTACGAAAGAGATTATAAGACCGGAAAATATATTATTACAAATAATTTCAAAAATGCCGAGCAAAATTCAGACAACAATCAAAAAACTATTTTGCCAAGAATGTGGAGCGGTGAGCACATCGAAAACTACATGAATTTTACAAATCCACCTCAATTCAGACTAAATCCTGATTATCCATACGAGGATGATTTAGCCAAATACGGTATCGATCCAAGTCAGTTGAGTGAAGAAGATTACAACAAAGCGATTGCTCAACTAAAAAACGAAACCGAAAAAATTGTTACCGAATTCAGACAAGCTTACGCTCAAAAACAAATTGACAACGAAGGTTATGTAACGTTCTTGAAAAGCTATGGTGATTATTTAATTGTAGAAAAACCTACAACTGCTGATAATTTAGGATTCATGGTTGAATACCAATTTGGTTATATGTATTGGAGATACTTGATGTGGAATTTTGTTGGAAGACAAAACGACATTCAAGGAAAATACGACTATCTGGACGGGAACTGGCTTAGTGGTATCTCTTTTATAGATGAATTACACTTAGGAAGTCAAGACAATCTTCCTTCGGATGTATTGAACAATAAAGGTCGAAATGTGTATTTCTTTCTACCATTTATCCTTGGCCTAATCGGTTTAATGTATCATGCCAATAAAGATTTAAAAAGTTTCTATGTATTACTCGCCTTATTCCTTTTTACCGGAATAGCACTAAAAATCTACTTGAACGAAAGGCCTTTCGAACCTAGAGAAAGAGATTATGCCTTAGTAGGTTCCTTTTATGTATTTGCCATTTGGATAGGCTTTGGTGTTTATGCATTATACGAAAGTGCCCAGAAATATTTAACCCCAAAACTGGCTGGTCCAATTATTATTGCAGCAAGTTTATTGGCAGCTCCAGTTCTTATGGCTTCTCAAAACTGGGATGATCACGATCGTTCTGGTAAATATACAGCTGTTGCAATGGCAAAAGCATATTTGGAATCATGCGACCCAGACGCCATTTTATTTACAATTGGCGATAATGATACGTTCCCGCTTTGGTACGCCCAAGAGATTGAAAAAGTGAGAACGGATATCAAAATTGTAAACACAAGCCTTTTCATGACTGATTGGTATATCGATCAGATGAAAACTAAAACATACGAATCAGATGCTCTTCCTATTTCATTTAAACACGATGAATATGTAGGTGATAAACTGGATTATGTAGCTCACATTCCAAAAATTGATAGCCGTTGGGACATAAAAGACTTTATCAATTTTATCAAAAATCCAAAATCAACTGTAGACATGCAAAACGGACAAACAATCCATTTTTATCCTACAAATAAGATCCGAATTCCTGTTGACAAAAATATAATCATAAAAAACAAAGTGGTTAATCCTAAGCACAATGATTCTATTGTTCCTTACATCGACTTGGATATAAAAGGAAATGCATTGTACAAAAACAGATTGATGATGCTTGATATTGTTGCTAATAACAATTGGAAAAGACCAATTTATTTTAGCGGTGGCGCATTTGACAACGAAGATTATATCTGGATGAAAGAGTACCTTCAATTAGAAGGAATGGTATACAAACTTGTTCCAATAAAAACCGCTTTGTCAAAAGATGCGAGTCCACTTGATATGGGACAAATCGATTCTGATAAAATGTATGCTAAAGTTATGAAATGGGATTGGGGCAATGGCGAAAGTCCAAAAATTTATCATGATCCTGAAACTCGCAGAAATAGTATAACGTACAGAACCAACCTTTCCAGATTAATGAATCAATTAATTGTTGAAGGACAAAAAGATAAAGCAAAGAATATTATCGATTTGGCGATGACAAAAATGCCATTGGAATATTTTGACTATTACTCTTTAGTAGAACCTTTTGCTGGCGGATATTACAAAATTGATGAGAAATTAAAAGCACAACAATTGCTAAGCAAATTGATCTTAAAATACAGAGAAAACCTTAATTATTATGGCAATCTAAAATCTTCTGAGCAAACTAGTATTGCCATTCCTATCATCACAGATATTGAACGATACAGAAGCCTTTTAAGCGTAATGAAAGAAAATGGTGATTTAGATTTCTACAACAAAAATAAAATTGTATTCAATACTTATATTAAAATGTTTGACCGCTTTGGACGCGAAAAAGAATAATTTTAAATAGAAAACTCTAATTAGAAAAGGTAGCGATATTGAAAAATGTCGCTATTTTTTTTTAATTTTAAAACTAAAAAATGAAACTGTACTGGATAAAAACAAGTCGGATTATAAAAAAGATTTTCTCAAATTATACTTGGGATGTTTCCAATACGGGAAACAGTAAGACAGTCTACCTCACATTTGACGATGGGCCTATTCCAGAAGTTACACAATGGGTTTTGGATGAATTAAAAAAACACAATGTAAAAGCTACTTTTTTTTGCATTGGAGATAATATTGATAAAAACCCTGAAATATTCAAAAAGGTGATTAGCGAAGGTCATTCCATAGGAAACCACACTTTTAATCATTTGAACGGGTGGAAAACATCAACCGAAGTTTACATTGAAAACACTAGACTATGCGAAGAAGCGATTCAAAAAAACAGCCCTTCTAATCTAAAATCTAAACTGTTTCGTCCACCATATGGCAAGATAAAAGCATCTCAATCTAGAAAAATCAGGAAACTGGGTTATAAAATAATTATGTGGGACGTCCTCAGTGCTGATTTTGACCAAACTTTATCGCAAGAAGAATGCTTAGAAAATGCAACATCAAATCTAAGACCAGGAAGTATTATTGTTTTCCACGACAGTATTAAAGCCTTTAAAAACTTAGAATACGTATTGCCTAAAACATTAGCTTATTTAAAAGAAAACAATTTTAATTGTGAGGTGTTGTAATGAGATGCGTTACAATTGTTCTTGAACAATACTAATAATAGTGTTCGCATCTAATTCTCCAGATTGTCTCCAAATCATTTGACCTTGTTTATAAATCATCAACGTAGGCAAGCCTTTAATGCGTAAAGCATCGGCTAATTCTTGATTTTTATCCACATCAATCTTTATGACTTTTGCTTTATCACCAAGAGCGGCTGCTACATCTCTAATTACAGGATGCATTGAAACTGAAGGCTCATTCCATTCTGTGTAAAAGTCTATTAACACAGGTACTTGAGCGTTTATAAGTTCTCCAAATTTTGACATAAAACCAAAAATTTAATTTTTTAAATTCACTAAAAAGAGATATTTATTTTACAAATGTAGCATTTTAAACGAATTATGCCACATTAACACCTTTTTTTAGTTCGATGACCGTTATTTCCGGCATGATTCCCACTCTGCCCGGATAGGCATGAAAACCAAAACCTCTATTTACATAAACGTATCGTCCGACGTTTTCATATAATCCTGCCCATTGTTTATATACATATTGTGCCAAACTCCATTTAAAATAACCTGGTATTTCGATTCCAAACTGCATTCCGTGTGTATGACCGGAAAGTGTAAGGTGGAAATTTTTCTCATGATGCTGCACTTCATGTTCCCAATGCGAAGGGTCATGACTCATCAAAATTTTAAAATCTTCTTTATTTACATGTCGGGAAGCTTTGTTGATATCGCCCGCTTTTTTGAAATTATGTCCCCAGTTTTCTACGCCAACTAATGCAATTTTCTCATCTCCTTTTTCAATAAAAGTATGTTCGTTTAGCATTAATTTAAAACCAATTTGTCCGTATAAATCTTTAATAGCTTTAAAATTATCTTCTTTTGCCGCCTCTGATGGCCAAGTTACATATTCTCCATAATCGTGATTTCCTAAAACTGAATATTTACCATATTCATGTTTTTTAATCCTGTTAAAGGTTTCTATCCACGGATGCATTTCTTTGGCATCAGTATTCACGATATCTCCGGTAAACAAAATCATATCTGAATTTTGCTCATTGACTAAATCTATTGCATAATTAATTTTCTCTGGATTATCAAAACTTCCACTGTGAACATCTGATATTTGAGTAATCGTAAAACCATCAAAAGCATCGGGTAAATCAGGAAAAAATATACGTTGCTTGATGACTTTATAATTGTATTTACCTATAGTTACCCCATATATTAAAGACAAAAAAGGAACAGCTGCTAATCCTAATCCTATTTGACTGACAAACTTTCTTCTTGAATTCAGAAAGTCTGTGTTTTTATCATAATTGACAAAATAGTTAACAGTTCCGGCACCTAATCTAAAGATGTCTTCTCCCATTAATATCAATGTCAAAATTAATTTTGGAACATACACAATAAGCAACAAACCCATGACAACCATCATTTGTTTGGTCTGACCTACGCTTCGGTCAAATTGCATCAAAGAATAAACAATATATACTAAAACTAATATGCTTATAATCTGAATTGAAAACAATATTGGCTTTGATTTTATTAAAGTTTTTAATACTTGAAAAGTATAAAGCTCAATAACAAGAAGGATTAAGCACAAGAATACGATACGAAAGATCATTTTAAAAAAATTTTTAACAAAATAACAAAACAATTAACCAAAATGGTTTTTTATTAATTAAAATTTAACTGTTGATTAAACTTAAAATAAGCTCCTGCAATTTGAGAATATGGAATACAAATAAAAACCGCATTATTTAGGTTTAAAATAATGCGGTTTTTAATAAATTGTAAATTGATATTTTTTATTTCATTGATATATTATATGAACGAAATGTAAATGTTTTATTTGTACCATTTAACCGCTGTGCATACAATTCAACATATTCTCCATTGGCAAGAGTTATGGTTCCAGAAACAGAGAAACTTTGCACATTTGCTGTATTAGAGTCTATAAAAGTTTCTGAAGAAGTTATAAAAGTATAAGGAGTTCCACCAGAAGCAAATTTAACAAAATAAAACAGAAGATCAGCACTACCAATTCCACCTTCGAAGGAAACTGACGCTGTCATCGTAAAAGTTCTTGGTTTTCTACCTAAATAAACTAATCTGTTATTTGTAGCCCCATCCATTCTATATAAATTAGTTGAAATCGTTGTTCCTGGGACTTTATAAGCAGTATTTGTATTTACAAGTGAAATTGTTGGCGAAGCTACCACCCTATCCAAATATAGATTACCAGTTGCAAAAGAATCTCCCTCATTTGGAATTCCTGTTGAACGTACTGTCCAAAAGCCATTAAAATTATATCCTGAATAACTTCCAACTGTATATCCGTTTACATATTTTCCTGTTGTCACTGTTCCTGTAAAAACTACCGTTTCCATAACGGCATCTCCCGTTATTGTTGGATTAGAAGATACATCAAAACCAATGGCTGCTCCAGAAACCTCGCTAAAACCTCCTTGCTTTTGCACTAAACCAAATGTTCCTTGCAATTTTTCATAAGTCCCTCCATTATTACTAAACCACGCTGCATTACTTATCAATAATTTACTGATAGAATCATAAACAATACCGGTAGTATTTCCAACATATTGAACTATACTGACAAAAACTAATCCAAAACCAGTTATAGAACCTACACTAGAAGAACCTGCAATTACTGTATCTCTAATAATTATACTTTGTGTTGCTGCTCCAGATAAGTTAAAAACTTTCCCTCCTCCGGTAACCTGAATGGTAACATTTCTAATACTTCCTCCTGTCGCACCATCAAACAGATTTCCAGATGTTCTAACTAATTTATCCTCATTAGCATCCTGACCTGAAATATAAGCGTTGTTTAAATCAATTGGCAAATCAAAAATTATGGTCCCATTTATTTCATAATAGGTATTAACATCCAAAACATACTTTGTATTACTTCCTGCAGCCTTCTCTGCCGCCAAAACTGTCGCTAAAACATCTGTAGATTTTATACGTTTAAACTTTAATCTACCAGTTGTACCACTATTTATTACATTCCATGATGTTAAAGTTGAATTGTAATGATAAAAAGATTTCAAATCTGTATCATAAACCATTAAACCATCAGCAGGAGACGCAATAGCCGCTCTTTGCACAGTTGTCATTCTGGGCGTCAACATCCCTTGGGTTGTTGATGAAACATCCAATACAGAACTTGCATGTGGTGTAATCGTTCCTATACCTACTTGGGCAAACACATTTGTTGTTATTATCATGAAAAATAACACACAGGCTTGTAATACCTTTTTTGAAAAATAATTTTTTCTCATAATATAACGAATTAAAGATTTAATATAAATAGCCTCACTGGGCTTAAAACTCTGTGTGTAAATTTACGCAAAACAACGTTTAAATACATAAATAATCGATTAAAAGCATCTTTTTATTAAATGTACATTTATATTCTTACAATTTAGTTGTTTAAAAATAATTATGCGTAACAGATTAATAACAATTTTCTTTCAAATCATTATTCGCAATGTTTCTCGAAATAAAAAATTGATTACAAAATTTTCCAGTCGAAATTTTCAAAAAACAAAAAAAGAGGCACCTGTATCAATCCTAAGAAATATTTCAAACCTTCACTCCTTTATCTCACAAGTTTTGTACTTTTGAAAACTTTACAAAATCACAATTATGTCACAACAAAAAAGACTTTTCCTTCTTGATGCCTACGCCTTAATCTTTCGAGGCTATTATGCTTTCATAAAAAACCCAAGAATCAACTCTAAAGGGATGGACACATCAGCCATTATGGGATTTATGAATTCCCTGATGGACGTAATAAAAAGAGAAAAACCAGACCATTTGGCCGTTGCTTTTGATAATGGCGGAAGTCAATTGAGAAATGATATATTTCCAGAATACAAAGCCCATCGTGACGCCACTCCCGAAGCTATTAAAATTGCTATACCTTATATCCAAGATTTACTGAAAGCCATGCATATTCCTATTATAGAAGTAAAAGGTTATGAAGCTGATGATTTAATTGGTACAATTGCTAAACAAGCCGAAAAACAAAACTACAAAGTCTTCATGGTTACTCCAGACAAGGATTTTGCACAGCTCGTTTCTGAAAATATATTCATGTATAAACCTGCTCGAATGGGGAACGGAATAGAAATTTGGGGAATTCCAGAGGTTTTGGCAAAATTTGAAATCGAAAGACCAGACCAAGTAATTGACTTTCTTGGAATGATGGGCGATGCTGCCGATAATATCCCCGGACTTCCTGGTGTAGGCGAAGTAACTGCTAAAAAACTTTTGAAAGAATTTGGAACCATGGAAAATCTTTTAGCCAATACAGACAAGCTAAAAGGAAAAATGAAAGAAAACATTGAAGCCAATAAAGAAAAAGGATTATTATCCAAAACTTTGGCGACAATTTTACTGGACTGCCCCGTTATTTTTGACGAAACGGATTATGAATTATCAACCCCCGATGTCGAAAAAACAGATGCGCTTTTTAATGAATTAGAGTTCAGAAGAATGGCAGAGCAATTTGACGCCATATTCAAAAAAGGCGGAACTGCAACTACTAACAATAGTCCTGTTGACGAAACCAAACTATACAAAAAACCACAACCAAAAAACGAAGAACAATTTGATCTTTTTGGAAGTACATTACAAGATGATTCATCAGAAGAAACGCGTCATCAGTACTACAATTCATTAGAAAACACTGCACATTCATACCAGATAATTCAAGGGGATTTAGGATTGCGATTGCTGTTGCAAAATTTACAAAACCAATCTTCCGTTTGTTTTGATACTGAAACAACCGGTTTGGACGCTTTACATGCGGAATTGGTCGGCATCTCATTCTCCTATGAGAAAGGAAAAGGATTCTATGTTCCGTTTCCGGAAAATCAAGAAGAAGCACAAACTTTAATTGAAAAATTCATTCCTTTTTTCGAAAATGAAAGCATTGAGAAAATTGGTCAGAATTTAAAATACGATTTAAAAATTCTTTCTAATTACAATGTTACCGTAAAAGGAAAATTATTCGACACCATGATTGCACATTATCTGATTAATCCGGATATGCGTCATAATATGGATATTTTGTCAGAAACGTATTTGAAATATTCCCCTCAATCCATAGAAACTTTAATTGGTAAAAAAGGGAAAAACCAAAAATCAATGCGTGACGTTGCATTGGAAGAAATAAAAGAATATGCCGTTGAAGATGCTGATGTAACCCTGCAACTTAAGGAAATATTCACATCGGAATTGGATAAAACCGGAACCAAAAAACTTTTTGAGGAAATCGAAATTCCATTAGTAAAAGTTCTGGCCGATATGGAAAAAGAAGGGATACGTGTCGATGTAGATTTCTTGAAATCACTTTCTAAAACATTAGACGATGACATTAAAATATTAGAAGCAAACATTTTTGAAACTGCCGGAGAAAAATTTAATCTGGCTTCTCCAAAGCAATTAGGAGATGTTTTATTCGATAAATTGAAAATTGGAGGTGTAAAACAAAAGAAAACCAAAACTGGTCAATATGCAACCGGAGAGGAAATCTTGAGTTATTTGGCCGCCGAAAACCCAATTGTAAAAGACATTCTGGATTGGCGACAATTGGTAAAACTTCAAAACACCTATGTCGAGGCTTTGCCAAACCAAGTAGACAAAATCACGCAGCGCATCCACACCGATTATATGCAAACCGTTGCCGCAACAGGCCGTTTGAGTTCAAATAATCCGAACTTGCAAAACATTCCTATTCGTACCGAACGTGGAAGACAGATTAGAAAAGCATTCGTGGCCCGAGATGAAAATTACACCTTGGTTTCTGCGGATTATTCCCAAATAGAATTGCGTGTAATTGCGGCATTGAGTGGTGAAGAAAACATGATTAAGGCATTCCAAAATCACGAAGACATTCACAAATCTACTGCTTCAAAAGTATTTAATGTTCCACTCGAAGAAGTAACTCGCGAGCAACGAAGTCATGCCAAAACAGTGAATTTCGGAATTATTTATGGTGTTTCGGCTTTTGGATTGAGCAATCAAACCTCATTATCCAGAAGTGAAAGTGCCACTTTGATTGAAGCATATTATAAAACGTATCCAAGATTGAAGTCCTATATTCAAGAACAAATAGATTTTGCAAGAGATAATGGTTATGTACAAACCATCTTGGGCCGTCGTCGTTATTTGAAAGATATTAATTCGCAAAACGCCATTGTTCGTGGTGGTGCAGAACGAAATGCGGTAAATGCACCAATTCAAGGAAGTGCTGCCGATATTATCAAAATTGCAATGATTAATATTCATGAAAAACTAACCTCCGAAAATTGGAAAAGTAAAATGCTGCTTCAGGTGCATGATGAGCTTGTTTTCGATGTTCATAATTCGGAACTCGAAAAAATCCAACCGATGATAAAACACGAAATGGAACATGCTTTCAAACTTGATGTTCCTTTGGATGTTGATTTAGGAGCAGGAAAAGATTGGCTGGAAGCACATTAAATATCTTCCATCATACTCATAAAAAAAATCTCTAATCATTTAAAACGATTAGAGATTTTTTTTAAACCTATTATTAAATGAGTTTCTACAACTTCCTAGTTGACTCTCTTTCTTTCAGTTTTGTTTTGATTACCACCGTTTCATAAGGCAGATCTTCTTCTTTGGATTCTAACCTGTCAATAAGCAATTTAGCGGCCACCTCACCTATTTCGATTCCGTGCTGACTCACCGTTGTTAAACTTGGAGACAATCTTCTGGAAGCAAGAATTCCATCGGCAAAACCAATGATAGAAATTTCTTCCGGTACTTTATATCCTTTTTTAAGCGCAATACGCAAAGCTGCTACTGAGTCATTTTCTTCAAGAGCAAAGATTCCATCAATTTTATTTTCAAAAACTTTTTCGATTTTATCCTTTAAATCATCTTCAGAATCCGTTCTTAAAATGATATCGTTGTTTACAGCAATATTATTATTTTCCAATGCTTTCAAATATCCATCGGCTCTTAATTTACCAACACTTAAGTTATCGATAGAGGACAACAAGGCAATATTCTTGCATCCTATATCAATTAAATGTTGTGTTGAATTTAAAGCGGAGTCAAAATCATCAACAATTACTTTGTCACAATCTACGCCATCGGCAATACGATCAAACATAACAATTGGAGTTCCATCATTAATGATTGCGGAGAAATGGTCGTAATCCTGATTTTTTTGTGCTTCTTCAGAAACCGAAACAATAAATCCATCGATAGTTCCATTACTTAGCATTTCCAGCGTATGGGCTTCTTTTTCTGATGATTCGTTAGAGATACACATAATAACGTTGTACCCTTTTTCGTCGGCTATTTTTTCGATACCGCTGAATACTTTGGCAAAAAAAGAATTTAAAATATTTGGAATAATTACACCAATGGTTTTTGTCTTTCTATTTTTAAGGTTCAGACCAATAACATTGGGTTTATAATTTTTAAGCTTAGCATATTCTTTAATTTTAACTTTCGTCTGCTCGCTAATCTCCGGGCTATCGTTCAACGCTTTAGAAACTGTAGAAACAGAAACATTCAGTTCTTTAGCGATTTGTTTTAAAGTTGCTTTAGCTTTCATAAGAGAGATTTTTGACGTAATTTATATAATAAAAACAGTGACAAGATATGAATAATTAGAATATTAACTGTTTAAGTGACAAAAATAGCCAATAAAATGTAAAATTTGCTTCCAAATATTAGAAATATACAATAAAATTAAATAAAAACAACAGCACCTCGAATTCAACTCACCCAGAAGTGAGAAACACAAATTCAATCTTAGAATATTATTTTAAATATACATTTGATTATCAGAGTAAAAACAAGAAAAAAATATTCATTTAAGGTATTTGTATTTAAAATAATTAATTGTACTTTTGCAACCCCTTTATTGGGGATGGAATGTTTAATTAAAAATATATTATGGACGCATTAAGCTACAAGACACAATCAGCAAGCAAAGCCACAGTTACAAAAGAGTGGATTGTTGTAGATGCTGATGGTCACAACTTAGGTCGTCTTGCTTCAAAAGTCGCTATGATTTTGAGAGGTAAGTACAAGCCAAGTTACACACCACACGTGGACTGCGGTGATAACGTAATCGTTATCAACTCAGAAAAAATTAACCTTACAGGTAACAAAATGGATGAAAAAACATACATCCGTCACACTGGTTACCCAGGAGGTCAAAGAACTTTAACTGCTAAAGTATTGCAATCAAAAAACCCTGCATTATTAGTAGAGAAAGCTGTAAGAGGGATGTTACCTAAAAATAAATTAGGTGCTGAACTTTTTAGAAATTTAAATGTTGTTGTAGGATCTGAGCACAAACAAGGCGCTCAAAAACCTAAAACAGTTAACCTTAACGATCTTAAGTAATGGGAGTTATTCACAAAATCGGTAGAAGAAAAACCGCTGTTGCACGTGTTTATGTTTCAGAAGGAACAGGAGTAATCACTGTAAACAAAAAAGCATTCGAAACGTACTTCCCAACTGCAACTTTACAGTACAAAGTATTACAACCTATGTCTATGACAGAAAATGTAAGCAACTTTGACGTAAAAGTTAACGTTTATGGTGGTGGTTCAACTGGTCAAGCAGAAGCTGTAAGAATGGCATTGGCACGCGTTATGTGTGAAGTAAATGCTGAAAACAGAGCTATCTTGAAACCAGAAGGTTTATTAACAAGAGATCCAAGAATGGTTGAGCGTAAGAAATTCGGTCAGAAGAAAGCTCGTAAGAGATTCCAATTCTCTAAACGTTAATATTACCTGTCTTGTTCAAATGGGACAAGACATCGTTCATTTATTATTGAATTTAAAAAAACAGTTGTTGTTGCTCTCCTACTGAGGTAGGAAATAGTTTAGCATCTAAATGTATAAAGCCGAGAAATCGCCATTTATTCATTGCTAATCAACAGAACGTAAACTAGAACAAAATGGCAAACAAAGTAGAAGTAAAAGAATTACTAGAAGCAGGTGTTCACTTCGGGCACATGACTAGAAAGTGGGATCCAAACATGGCTCCTTACATTTATATGGAGCGTAATGGTATTCACATTATCAATCTATATAAAACTGCAGCAAAAATTGAAGAAGCTAATGACGCTTTGAAAAAAATCGCTGCATCAGGTAGAAAAATATTATTCGTTGCTACCAAAAAACAAGCAAAAGACATCGTTGCTGAAAAAGCAAAAGCTGCAAACATGCCTTACATCACTGAAAGATGGCCTGGTGGAATGCTAACTAACTTCGTAACTATCCGTAAAGCTGTTAAAAAAATGGCTACTATTGATAAAATGAAGAAAGATGGTACATTCATGACTCTTTCTAAAAAAGAGCGTTTGCAAGTTGATCGTCTTCGTGCTAAATTAGAGAAAAACTTAGGTTCAATCGCTGACATGTCAAGACTACCAGCTGCATTGTTCGTAGTTGATATCAAAGCGGAACATATCGCAATAAAAGAAGCTCAAAAATTAAACATTCCAGTTTTTGCAATGGTTGATACAAATTCTGATCCTCGTGAAGTAGAATATGTAATTCCTGCAAATGATGATGCTTCTAAATCAATTGATAAAATTTTATCTTTAGTTACTGCTGCAATTGTTGAAGGACTTTCTGATAGAGGTTCTGACAAAGAAGCTGAAGCTACTGCTGAAGTTGTTGCTCCTGCTGCTGAAGCTGTAGAAGTAGCTCCCGCTGTAGAAGCTGCTGCTCCAACTGCAACTGAAGAATAAATAAACATTTAATTCCAAGTTTTAAATTCCTCTCCAAAAAAAATTAGAAACCTAAAGTTGATAATTTAATAAAATTGGAAATTGGATTTAACACTTGGAATTTTTTACTTTTAACCTTAAAAAATAATACAATATGGCAACAATTACTGCTGCAGACGTAAATAAATTAAGAACAATCACTGGTGCAGGTATGATGGACTGCAAAAAAGCCTTGGTTGAAGCAGACGGAGATTTTGATTTAGCTATCGAAAACTTACGTAAAAAAGGACAAAAAGTAGCTGCAAACCGTTCAGATAGAGAATCTACTGAAGGTGCTGCAATTGCTGTTGTAAATGCTGACAAAACTGCTGGAGTTGTTATCACATTGAACTGTGAGACTGACTTCGTAGGGATGAATGAGAACTTTGTAAAAATGGCTACTGAAATGGCTAATTTAGCATTGAACTTCAATACTAAAGAAGAATTTTTAGCTGCTGACTTCAACGGAATTACTGTTGCTGATAAATTAATCGAGCAAACAGGAGTTATCGGTGAAAAATTAGAAATCAGAACTTTCGAAAAATTAGAAGGTGCTTTCATCGGATCTTACATCCACTCTGGAAACAAAATCGCTACTTTAGTTGCTCTTTCTGCAAATATTGAAGGTGCTGACGAAGTTTCAAGAAACGTATCTATGCAAGCAGCAGCTATGGCTCCTATTGCATTGAACGAAGAAGGTGTTGATGCTGAAACTATCGCTAAAGAAATCGAAATTGCTAAAGACATCCTACGTCAAGAAGGAAAAGCTGAAGCAATGTTAGACAATATCGCTAAAGGTAAACTAGCTCGTTTCTTTAAAGACAACACTTTAGTAAACCAAGATTACATCAAAGACAACAAATTAAGCGTTGCTGCTTATGTTAAATCTTTAGATAAAGATCTTATCGTTACAGGTTTCAAAAGAGCTGCTTTAGGATAATCATTCTAAAATCGTTTCAGAATTATAAATTTATTTACAATTCTGATTACAAATATAAAATCCCATTCGTTCACTCGAATGGGATTTTTTTTTAAATCAACTACTGTTTGTTTTATAAAACATAAATTTCAAATTAAAATACTAAATTTGAGTACTAATTATCATTTATGTTTAAAACCAAAAAAGAGCTCGTATTTGTTATACTCGCCGGAATCTTCATTACTAATGCTGTTACTGCCGAATTAATCGGTGGAAAACTGATACAAATAGGTCCGTTTGTAATGAGCATCGGGATTTTACCTTGGCCTATCGTTTTCCTGACTACCGATTTAATCAATGAATATTTTGGAGAAAAAGGAGTAAAAAAATTGTCTTTAATTACAGCCGTTTTAATTGCTTACGCTTTTATCCTCTTATTTTTAGCCATAAGCATTCCAGCAGCAAAAGGAATAAGTCCGGTAAATGACGACCAATTCTTTGCTGTTTTTGGTCAAAGTATGTGGATCATCGTTGGAAGTATCATTGCATTTCTAGTTTCACAATTGATTGATGTAACTATTTTTTGGTTTTTCAAAAACCGCACAGGAAATAATAAAATCTGGCTTAGAGCAACGGGCTCCACTATAATTTCTCAATTATTCGATTCTTTTATTGTTCTTGGAATTGCTTTTTGGTTGCCCGGAAAAATTAACTTTGACACTTTTATAACTTCCGCATTGACGGGCTATACATTCAAACTTGGAATTGCCGTTTTATTGACTCCGCTAATTTATTTGGGGCACTACATTATAAAAAAATATTTATCAGAAGAAACAGAATAAATCATGATAGAAAAAACAAGATGTAAATGGTGTGTTGGTATTGATATTTACGAAAAATACCATGATGAAGAATGGGGGGTTCCAGTTTATGAAGATCAAAAATTATTTGAATTTCTAATTCTGGAAACCTTTCAAGCTGGACTAAGTTGGATTACAATCCTAAAAAAAAGAGAAAACTTCCAATTAGCTTTTGATGATTTTGACTATAAAAAAGTTTCGAATTATACTGAAGATAAAATCCAGGAATTACTTCAAGATGCAGGGATTATTCGCAATCAATTAAAAATTCGCGCAGCCGTTTCGAATGCCATTGCTTTTATGAAAGTACAAGAAGAATTTGGTAGTTTTTCAAAATACATTTGGAAATTTACCGATGGAAAACCTCTTCAAAACAACCGACAATCCTTAAAAGAAGTTCCTGCAACAACGCCACTTTCGGATGAAATTAGTAAAGATTTGAAAAAACGTGGATTTAAATTCGTAGGCTCTACAGTAGTTTATGCTCACATGCAAGCCACTGGAATGGTCGATGATCACGTAGCAGATTGCTGGAAAAAAAGCTAGCACTCAGATTGAAGTTGCCATTTAAAGTATTAGAAATCGGAATCTGAAAATTATTTGCTTTTCAAAATCTCCATAAATTCTTCTCTGTCAATTTCCCTGCAGCCCAAACTTTCAAGATGCGGATTATAAACTTGGCAATCCAACAATTTGTAATTTTCTCTTTTTAATTGGTTTACCAAAGCAATGAAAGCCACTTTGGAAGCATTAGAGACTTTAGAAAACATACTTTCACCACAAAAAACATGACCCAAATCGATTCCGTACAATCCACCAACCAAAACCTCATCTTGCCAGACTTCAACCGATTTTGCAATACCTAATTCGTTCAATTTACAATAGGCTTCAATCATATCATTCGTTATCCAAGTCCCATTTTGACCGTCTCTCTTTATGTTTTGACAGTTTGAAATTACGTCCCTGAAATTCTGATTAAAAGTAACCTTGAAACTATTTCGATTCAGAATGTTACGCATACTCTTGGATACAATCAATTCATCCAGAAACAAAACCATTCTGGGATTTGGCGACCACCATGTAATAGGTTCTCCATCTTCAAACCACGGAAAAATGCCACTTTTATAAGCAAGTTGCAATCGTTCCGGTGATAAATCTCCTCCAAGAGCAAGAATACCCGAAGAATTAGTCAGAGAAACTGGAGGAAAGAATAGTGCTGCAGTTAAATAATACATTCTTTATTAAAAAATAAAACCCGACAGTGTTTTGAATACCTGTCGGGTTTGTTTTTACTATATCAATAGAAATTCAAATGATTAAAAAGGTAAATCGTCTGCTTCTTCTTCGTTTAAGTTAGTTGCTGGTGCAAAAGCTTCTGCAGCCGGCATTGGAGGCATTTGTGCAGCAGAAGGAGCTTCAGCTTGCAATTTTCCTATTCTCCATCCTTGGATAGTATTAAAATAAACCGTTTCCCCTTGAGGATTTGTCCATTCTCTACCTCTTAAATTAATATCAATTTTCACAGGCTCACCTACTTGAAAACCGTTCAATAAGTCACATTTATCCTGAACAAACTGAACTAGAATATGTTGTGGATATTGCTCATCAGTAGTAACAACTACATCTCTTTTTTTGAAACCTCCAGATCCAACTTCTTTAGTTTGATCGATCATTTTAATTTTTCCTGTAACTTCCATCTTCTATGTTTTAATTGTTTTGCTCTATTTTTTTCTTTCTGCCAAAAGTACTTTCCATGCTGAAAACACGTCGTTGGCATTTAAATATTTTTTAGCTTCCAAATGCACTTTTAACTCATCATCGGAGCTTAAAACTCCTTTTACCGCGAAATTTTGTTTTACAAATATAGTAACTTCTTCCTTTGTAGGCAAGGCTTCAATATTCCCTAAAATCCCTAAATCATTTCCATCAAAAACAGTACTTTCTTTTATAAAATCCGGAATAGCATCCACTCCAATTCCTAATGTGGATAATGGTTTTGGCACTTCAAAAAGACCTTGATTCGACCTGGAATACCAGTTGCCGCCTAATCTGGAAACTAGATCAATCTTGTGTTGATCAATCGCTCCGTTTTCGTCTAAAACAGATTCGTCAATATGAATACGCACTACTTCACAAAGTACTAAATTTCCGGCTCCTCCTTCAGTTCCCAATGGAATAATCTGAGTGACTTTGCATTCAAATTGAACGGGGGATTCTTTTACCCTAAAAGGTTTTACCACCTCCGAAGCAATTGGAGTCAAGCCAGATTTTATAAACTCATCAACCCCATCAGCATATTCCGTACTGGCCAGAGACGTTTGCTGAACTATATTATAATTTACCACATTAATCACCACTTCACGAGTCGCTTCGGCATTGATTAAGGTGTGTTTTATCGAATTATCACGAACGCGTCTTGCAGGCGAAAATATCAGAATCGGAGGATTAGCACTGAACACATTGAAGAAACTAAAAGGCGATAGATTAGGATTCCCTTTAGCATCCATCGTACTCGCAAAAGCAATAGGTCTTGGTCCAACGGAACTTTGCAAATACCCTTGCAGTTTTGCTGTTTCAATACTTTTAGGATCAATAGTAATCATACGTTTTTAATTTATTGCTGAAAGATACAAAAGTAGACAAATGAATTAAGTTTAAGAAGCAGTAACCTCAAATTAGAATAAAATAAAGGATTGATTTTCTCAAAAAAAATTCTTTCTCCAAAACTAAAATACAAAAGCATTTATTTCGTTATATTTATACCACTAAATTATATTTATGCAGTTTTCTGAAAGAAGAAATACAACTCGTTGGGTTATTATTTTTGCATCCTTTTTAATCATTTCATTAATTCTCTGGAACACTTATACTTTTTTTCAAATCTTCAAAAATGAAGAACGATTAAAAATGAACCTTTGGGCAAAAGCTCAAAAAACACTTAACAATGCCGGTGAAAATACCGATGTAGAACTCCCACTTCAAATTTTCAGCAACAATACCTCAATTCCTATTATAGTTACGGAGAATGACAGCATCATAAACACCGTAAACATTGACGATGCTATTGTGAAAAATAAGTCCAAAGCCCAGGATTTTTTATCCAAATTAAAAAGCGAAAATGAACCTATTGTCATTGAATATGTCCCGGGGAAATTTCAAAATCTGTATTATGGTAACTCTGCATTACTGAATAAATTAAAATATTATCCCGTTGCTTTGGTACTCATCATTGTTCTTTTTGGAGCGCTCGTTTACAATTTTTACAGAAGTACCAAAATGGCTACGCAAAATAAACTTTGGGCCGGAATGGCAAAAGAAACCGCGCACCAGATAGGAACGCCGCTTTCTTCCTTGATTGGCTGGGTCGAACTCTTGAAATCCGAAAATGTTGACGAAAGCACCACTTTCGAAATTGAAAAAGACATTGAACGTTTACAAACCATAACAGATCGTTTCTCTAAAATAGGTTCAGAACCAAAATTAGAAAATAAAGACATCGTAGCAGAAACCTTTCAATCCTACGACTATTTACAATCCCGATTTTCGAAACAAATTGAATTTTCATTCAAGGCACCAAAATCACCTATCATTGTTTCTTTGAATCCTACTTTACACAGTTGGACCATTGAAAATCTTGTGAAAAATGCCATCGATGCCATGAAAGGAAAAGGGAAATTAGCACTTGAAATTGAACAAGAAGGTGATTCTGTAAAAATAAACGTTACCGATACTGGAAGCGGAATTCAAAAAAACCAATTCAAAAGCATCTTCGAGCCTGGATTTACAACTAAAAAACGCGGTTGGGGATTGGGTCTCTCATTGACTAAAAGAATCGTTGAGGAATACCATAAAGGAACCATCAAAGTGTTGAATTCCGAGATTGGAAAAGGAACAACGATGCAAGTCAGTTTTAAAAAAAGCAATTTAGTTTAACGGAACACCAAACCAAGTAACTTTTGAAAACATCGTTTTTCTGACTATTTTAGACTTACTCAAATAATTTTTCACAAACAAGGAATGTTCTTCGGCTTGCGCCAAAGCTGCTCCAATCGATTTTTTAATCGATGCTACACTAGACGCATTTTTGCTACCAACTGAACCCACGCTGTAAATATCATTCTGACATTTCACCAGCTGTTCTCTTGGCGTTTCAATCATATTGCTAATTTCATCATCTGATAAAGCAGGCTTGAACTTATTGTTTCTGTAATAAATAAAATCATTCAATAAAACAACTGCCTGATTCATCTCATTCACAATGGAATTCAATTTCTCGATATTCGTATTATGTCTCAAATAAGTCAACTGCTGCTTTTTCCCTTCATAACGTTCCAGAATCATGGCGTTTTTCAATCCATTTTTCTCTATTCTTTCTGCCGAATCAAATAATTGATCAGCTTCAGACGAGGCATTATATTTGATAATTTCTTTCTCAAAATCAAAGTATTTCTTGGTTTTGTTGATTTCAATTTTTCCTTCATAAAACTCACCATTGGTAATAGGATAATTGGAAAATTGCCATAAATAATCAAATGGAATGTGGGAAGCAATTATTTTAGTGGGTTCAGCCTTAAAATAATAGTTATTTATTTTTTTATAAAACCTCCCATTATTGACATAACCAGAACCCCAAGTTGGATCAAATACATACCACTTTTTGTCAATTTTTGCGGCTATCCAAGCGTGAGCTAAATCGCTTACTTTTCCGTTTTGCTTTGTATATCCATCGATTATATAGGATTGAATTCCTGTTTTTTGCGAAAGCTCATTAAAAACGACAGCATAATGAATACAAACACCTTTTTTGGTTCTTAACGTCCTTGCGATTTGTTCCTGTACCGTTTCATTGAAATTTACAACAAACATATTGGCAACATCATAACTTATATTTGATGTAGTCCAATAAAAAACAGCCCTGATTTTATCCGTTTCTGTTTTAAAATTAGCATTGATATATTTGGCAATTGCATTGGTTGAAGTTGTTGAATTAGCAGGAATAGCAGCCATTTTAGCATCAACCAAAGGATATCCGGCATTGACCTGTCCAAAACTCAAAAGTGAGAAAAAGAAAAAAAGTACTAAACAAATGTTTTTCATAGTATATAATGTAGTCTCAAAAAATTAAATGGGGATAGGTTTTCACCTATCCCCATTCTAAACTAAAATCATACCAATTTATTTTATTTACTAAAATATTACAAATTAGCTTTAATGCTTTCTGCCAAAGCTTCAAATTCATCTTTGGACAAGGATACTTTATTTTGAAAACGCATTTCATCCATTTCATTCAAGGGAATTAAATGAACGTGCGCATGGGGAACTTCAAGTCCTACAACTGCCATTCCAATTCTTTTGCATGGAACCGTTTTTTCAAGGGCAACTGCTATTTTTTTAGAGAATTGCATCAGTCCGATATACAAATCATCTTCCATCTCAAAAATCTTATTTATTTCTTGTTTTGGAATACAAAGGGTGTGTCCTTTTGCATTTGGATTTACATCCAAAAAAGCCAAGAAATTTTCATCTTCTGCGATTTTGTAACATGGGATTTCTCCGTTTATAATTTTTGTAAATATACTTGACATTGTTGAATTGGTTAATTGTTGAATCGGCTAAACCTTTAACTATTTAATCACGAGATATTTCTAAAATTTCAAATTTCAACACTCCGTTTGGAACAGTGATTTCTGCCACTTCTCCTACTGATTTCCCCAACAAACCTTTCCCAATAGGCGAGGTTACTGATATTTTTCCAGTTTTCAAATCGGCTTCACTTTCAGCTACCAGTGTGTATTTCATTTCCATTCCATTGGTTTGGTTTTTGATTTTCACATTAGACAAAACCAATACCTTAGAAACATCCAGATGTGTTTCATCTATTAATCTGGCATTAGAGTGTACTTCTTCCAGTTTAGCAATACGCATTTCCAGCATTCCTTGTGCTTCTTTAGCAGCATCATATTCGGCATTCTCAGAAAGGTCGCCTTTATCTCTTGCTTCAGCTATATCTGCAGATGCTTTTGGACGCATTACGCTTTTTAAATAATCTAATTCTTCTCTTAATTTCTTTAACCCTTCTGCGGTGTAATACGATACTGTACTCATAACTTCATCATTTATATAAATAGAAAAAATCCCATCAGGACGGGATTTCTTTCCACAAAGATACTATTATTATTTTTTCGTCTATAAATATATGTTAATCATATATAATTCAAAGTTAAATAAATTAAATTTGTTTCACTAATACTTTGACACTATTTTAAAATGAAAAAATACCTGCTGCTTTTCGTTATAATTCCTTTCTTTTTCTCTTGTAGTGATTCAGGTTTTGACAATACAAATCCATATATCCCAAATTATACTTTTACGGTAGATATTAATATGAATTTGCCTGCGTATTCAAATCTTAAATACGCGAGCAATGCTATTTATTATGCCGGAGTAGGCGCACGTGGTATTATTGTTTTTAATACCGGCAGCGGTTACAATGCTTTTGATGCGGCTTGTCCTAATCAAGCAATAAGTTCCTGTTCTACCATGACCATAGATGGGATAAATGCCGTTTGTGGATGTGACAGTAAAGAGTACAGTTTATTTACCGGACAGGGAACTTTACAATATCCTATGAAACAATATCGTGTTCAAGTAAACGGAACTTCTCTTCGAGTTTATAATTAAACAAAAAATCCTGACAGATAAACCATCAGGATTTTTCTCATTATAACTAAAACAATATTCTAAAACTTCAAAGTCAATCCGGCAAGGAAATTAATTCCCGCTTGTGGATAATAATACGGGTATACATCATACATGTATCCGTTAGAAACATATTTTTTGTCTAAAAAGTTATTCACTAAACCAGTCACAATAATCGATTTAAAAACTGATTTTGGTTTAAACTCATACGCAACGTTCAAGTCATTCACAAAGTAGTCTGCCAACTTTGCAGCCGGTAATTCAATGTTATTCATGTATTGTTCCCCAACGAATTTTTGCATCCATGAAATGTGAAGATTTTCCACTGGCGTATAAACCAAAATATTTCCCGCAATAATCGATGGTGAATATGCGATATCAGTAGTACCATAATTCTGTCCTTCTACCGCTAAATCCGTATTTTTATTAGCACTCAAGGTAAAATTAGGACGGATAATCAATTGATTTGTCAACGCTATTGTAGCGTCTACTTCCAGTCCTAAACGGTAGCTTTTTTCGCTATTGGAACGTATCGGAGCGCCTACATCATCCAGATTTCCAGTTAAAATCAATTGATCTTTATAGGCCATATAATACACATTCGAATTGAATTGTACTTTCTCTGCAACATATCTCCAACCCAATTCAAAGTCATTCAATTTTTCTGACTTTACGTTTCCGCCTTCATAATCGGTTCTGTTTGGTTCCCTGTTCGCTCTGGCATAGGAAAAATACAAAGCATTATTAGCATTGATGTCATACGTCAACCCAGTCTTTGGATTAAAAAAATTAAATGTATCATCTACTACGTCTGCCTGAACCCCGTTGGCTTTATAATTAACCGTACGATATTGTAAATCTCCAAATAAACTTAATTGCGTTGTGATTTGGTAATTGGCTTTGGCAAAAATAGTTCCATCCGTTTTGACAGCATAATCGTCATAATAACGATCTCCTAATTCGCTCTGCGAAGCAAATCGTGCCCAAATAACTTCCCCGAAGTGACTGCCTTCATATTTATTCCATCCGCCACCAAAAATCACATCTAATTTATCTTTCTTGTAATTTGCAGAAAATGTAGTTCCGTAGAAATCGTTGTCCAACCATTTTTGACGAATCAAATCAGATGTAGTCACGGTACCAACTGGTTGTAATCCATAATCGGTTAAATCAGCGTCTTCTTTGTAATTTTCATAGAACCCTTTTCCTTTGGTGTAATGCAACGCAAAATTAGTACTCCAGTTTTCTGATATTTTTTCGTTCCAATGCAATTGAGAGTGATCTTGTTGGTAATTATCGGTTTCATTGTCATAAAAACGAGCATTTCCTTGTTCATCCGTAAAAGCTCCTGCTGAATTAAACGTGCGATCATTGTTCAATGTTTCGCCATCAATTCCGTTCCAAGACTGATACGTTTTCTCTTTACCTCCAAAAACCAAGGCTTTTATCAACGTAGTTTTCCCTACATAAGTACCTTGAAGAAAATAGGATTTCAAATCAGATGCGCCACGATCCACATAACCATCTGAATTTAAAGCAGACAAACGTCCAGCGATTTCAAAATGATCGTTCATTAGACCTGTACTGAATTTTACTGTATGTTTTCTGGTATTGAAACTTCCAAAAGAGTTGGAGATTTCTCCTGTGCTTTCTTTAGCAAAATTATCCGTAAGCATATTTAAACTAGCACCAAAAGCTCCTGCTCCATTAGTTGAAGTCCCTACGCCGCGCTGCAACTGCAAACTCTCCACTGAAGATGCAAAATCAGGCATATTTACCCAATACGTCCCATGACTTTCAGAATCATTGTAAGGAATTCCGTTTATAGTAACATTCACTCTTGTTGCATCACTACCACGGACGCGAATTCCGGTATATCCTACACCATTTCCCGCATCAGAAGTGGTCACAACTGAAGGCAGATAATTCATCAGAATAGGAATATCCTGTCCTAAATTTCGGAATTTGATTTCCTTTTTGTCCAAATTGCTAAAACTAACTGGTGTTTTTGTCGTCACACGAACTGCCGAAACCAAAACTTCATCAAGTTGGTTTACTTTCGTCGTGTCTTTGACTTGTGAGAAAGAGATAAAAGTTGCTAGAAAAAAGGCCGAAGACATATAATATGTCAGATTCTTGGACTTTGAGACTTTGAGACTTTGAGACTTTGTAACTGTAATAAAAGTATTCATCCGTAAAAAGATTACGAATAAAAGGGGGAATTATTCTTTTGTTAAATTAAAAAATGATTGTTTCCTATGACAAATAAAGTAGTGTGCACGCTATTTGTTTGTCATTTTTTCCCTTGACAACATTACTTGTCCAGGTTCTTTGGGTATAATCTCAGCTCGTTATTTAGAGCACCCCTTTGAGACAGCGCAAAACTAATTATAAATTGTGAATTATAAATTATGAATTGGAATAAATTTTAAAAATCAGGTTTTCTGCGTGTCTTTTTAATTTCAGAAATGTTCTTTTTGTCCTTTATTCGCTTTCTAATAAACGACTTAGGGATTTTAGTAGGTTTACGTTCTTTAGGAATAAGCAACGCATTTTTTATAAGTTCCAAAAATCGTTTGATTACAATTTCCTTGTTTCTAAACTGACTTCGATCTTCATCACAATTCAAGATTAAAACAGAATCAGTTGTTAACCTTGAAGACAATTTGGTTTCGACCAAAAGTTTTTCTTCTTCGGTTAAAGCCTGAGAATTTTTCAAATCAAAAGTCAGTACCACTTTTGAAGAAACTTTATTTACGTTCTGGCCACCGGCTCCACTGCTCCGGACGGCTTTAAAACTTAACTCAGCTATAATTTTTTCGTTTTCCATTGATGTTGTCCCGAAACTTCGGAAATGTTTCAGTAAAATTATTACGGCTGATGCGCTGGTTTTAATAAATCATTTACTGTTTTTACCGGATTAAAAGTAATCAAAGGCACTTGAACAAATACCGTCATCCATTTTGCCATGGCACCATTCCATAAACCAGGTAATTCATACGATTTAATATCTCTTCCAAAAGTAGTTTTCTCTACTACAAAGCCACTGTTATGATCCACAAACTGAGTCAGGTCGAACTTCTCCTTTTTATAATTTTTAATTCCGCATACTAAATCCACCGGGTTAAAATGTGTAGAAGCATTCAGTATTTCCTTTTGATTATCATCTGATAAATCGACTTGGGGGCTTTCAACAATTTGCAACGAAATTGAACCTTTCTCATCTTTTACCCAAAAAGGACCGCCACCTGCTTCACCTTCGTTTTTTACCATTCCACAAACCCTTATAGGTCTATTTAAAATAGCTTTAATCTCGAATATTTTATTTTCAAAACTAAGCTTGTAAAAACTGTTTGGGACTCTAATATTTAATTTTTCTTCCAAGAAAAGTAAAATTTCTTCACTTTGCTCTTGTTGAATTTCTGCAGCATCAATTGCATGTAAATAATTAAATACCTGCTGTTGCAATTCTATTAAAATTCCTGCTAATGCTTTTTTATACAAAGCAATTTTTTCAATATTATTTTGGATTACGTTGTCAATATTTTTTATAAAAACAATGTCAGTATCAAGATTGTTTAAGTTTTCTATCAAAGCTCCATGACCACCCGGCCTAAAAAACAACCTGCCGTTTTCATCTCTAAAGGGGTTATTTTCAAAATCTACAGCAAGAGTATCCGTATTCTCATTCTGACAAGAGTAATTAACATGTATTGCTATCCCTGACTTTTTTTCTAATTTGCCTTTAATAGCATTAATCGTTGTTTTAAACTGAGCCAAATGAGATTCTGACACTGTAAAATGCAAGTTTGAATTTGAATTTGAATTTGCATAATGAACACACTCATTAAGATGTTCTTCCACCGGTGTATAAATATGGTTTAGATATTTATGAAAAGGTAGTACACCTTTAGGCTTACCGGCAAAATTGAAGTAATCCGGAGCCAAAAGTAATTTTATGAAATAATAATTTTTATAATCTCGATGAAGAAACTCAAAGTCAATAAATTCCTCTCTTAGTTTTTTATCAACTGCCTTGAAAAACGGAAATTTCTCTAAACCTACTATAAAAACAGGAAGTTCTGTTTCTTTTTTTCTATTGACATAAGCATTAATCGTTTCATTTTCGACATCAAAATCCTTCAGAAAAGAAAGCAAAAATTTAAACATTCTAGTGGCTGCTCCAGATGCAGGGACAAATTTTTCCAGTTTTAAACTGGATTTATTTTCATCAAAATAATCTGCTTTTAGTCGAAAATCATTTTCTGATAATTTTAAAATACCATTAAATAAAGTTGCCGGTCCAACCAGATTACTTTTTGTAATTCCATTTCTGAAAAAAATAAGCTGTTGCTGAATATTTTTTAATGGAACACCTTTTTCATAAATTTGAACAAAATCAAGAGAAGAAAGTCCCATCTCTTTGGCTTTTGTCAAATCATTAATAATAGCAACTGCTTTCTTCAGTCTTAATTTTTTATCTCCTGAAAGAATGACAAATGGTTTCTTATTATCAATTAAGGATTGTTTGAAAATTGCAAATACAGATTCTCTTTCATTTGGATGATCTCTTAAATCATCTTTTTCCCACGGAACATCAATATCCGTAAGAAAAAATAAGTCGTACTCATGTTCGCGAGCCGCTTGATCTAATAATGGATCACAATAATCATAATACACTTCCGAAAAAACTTTGGTTACCAATAAATTAGTATCACAAAAAAGGTAGTTATTAGCAATTAAAGCACTTTCATTTTCTAATTTGGTTTGCCCAAAAGCAATAGGAAGCATGTCGTCAATATCACAAATCTGTTGATTTACATCCCATTTTTCTTGAAGGTATTCTCGTGCATATTCAGGAACCCATTCTGTTTTATAATATTCAGCGAGTTGTTTTGCTAATGTGGTTTTTCCAGTACTTTCCGGACCAAATAGAGCAATTTTAATTATTTTTGTAGCTCCGTTTGAGAGCTGTCTGAGATTTTCTTCCATTCTAAATAGCCAAAAATGGCAACTATTGTAAATACTATGTATTGAAAACTTGTAAAAGTAAATCCTTTTGAAAAATATAATGGAATTGAAATTACATCTCCAATAATCCAAAATATCCAATTTTCTACTTTCCTTTTGGCCATGAGCCACATTCCTACAAAGAAAATTCCTGTGATAAATGTATCTACATAAGCATACCAAGTGGTGAATTTTCCGAAATAATGATATACCGAAACCACAAAAGCGACTGTAAATATAAAAAGAATTATCGCAATTCGTTTTTCAGAACTCGATATTTTTGAAATTGGGAACTCAACTGTATCATCTTTTTTTCTAGTCCAATGATACCAACCATAAATACTCATCACAAAATAGTATCCATTGATCATCATATCGCCCCATAAAGTCCATTTCCAAAGTAAATAAACATAAATGGATGTACTTACTAATCCCGTTGGAAAAACTAAAATATTGTCTTTTTTAGCATACCAAACACTTAATAAACCAAAAACAACTGCTATAATTTCTAAAACTATATCTAAGGTTGGATAATCCGCGTATTGAGAAAAAAAGTATTCTATCATTCCAAAATTAAATTATTGATTAAAAAAATTCATGTCGTTTTCAAAGGCTGTTCCTATAATTACTAAATCGGCACCGGCATGATAGGCGTTTTGAATTCCTTGCAAATCTACAATTCCGCCTCCAACAAGTAACGGAATTTCAATATTTTGAGAAACTAATTCAATCATTTCTAACGGAACAGCTTGTTTTGCACCACTTCCCGCTTCCAGATAAATCAATTTATTACCTAACATTTCGCCCGCTTGTGCTGTTGCCAATGCTAAATCCAGATTATTTCTATCTAAAGGCTTTGTTTTACTAATGCGTTCTACGGCGGTTTCACTTCCACTTTCAATCAAAATATAACCTGTAGAAATGATTTCGAGTTGGGTTTGTTTTAAAATGGGTGCTGCTTTTACTTGGTGTTCAATTAGAAAATCAGAATTGCGACCAGAGATTAAAGACAAAAATAAAATCGCATCGGCTTTATCTGAAATCTGAGATGGATTTCCCGGGAAAAGAACGATTGGTAAATTGCAGTTTTGTTTAATTTTCACAATTAATTCATCAATAATAGTAGTTGTAACCAGGCTTCCGCCAATGAAAATATGAGACGCCGGCGATTGGTTAATTTTTGAAATTAAAAGATCCAAGTTTTCTAAAACCAATTTGTCGGGATCAAGAAGGATAGCGAGTAATTTTTGGTTATTCGTTTTGGCTTTTATTATTTGGCTGTATAGGTTCTCCATAAGTTTTACCGCTAATTCACTAATTTTCGAAAGCGTAAACTAACGTAAAATCCTCTATTTCTTCAAAATGAATATTGAAATCTATAATCAAATTATTAAAATGAAGTTTAGCTTTATTTTGTTTAACGTTTAATTCAAATGACTGAACATTTATATGATCTTTGAAACTAATCCCTTTTTCGTTTCTAATTTTAAAAATGGCTTCTTTGGCACCCCAAATTACAGTCAATTTTCGAATGTATTCGTCACTGTCCATATCCAAAAATTGAAATTCGGAGTCACAGAATTTATCGGCGATTCGGAGGATTTTGTCTCGCTGCAATTCGATATCGATTCCTACGGTTTCGTCACTGATGATAATTGCCGAAAAATTATGGGAATGTGTTATGGAAATATGGTTCTCTCCATGTAGATGTGGCTTCCCGAATTCGTCATAATACAAATCCAAATCCGTGTGGCCCGTTTCCTGTAATAACTTGCGAACACTCAGAAAGGCACGTTGGTGCATTTCAGATTTCATTCCGTCGAGGCGGAGGCGATTGCTATCGTTTAAGACCACTTGTTCTAATAATTCGGCATAGGATTCGGTTACTTTCCAAACGAGGATTTGAGTAGTGGTCCCGACGCTTCGGGAGAAATGTATCGTTTTGTAAAGTGGCATCGTATTGTGTTCTTGGTTTTTTAGCCCCGGTAGCAGCGGCATCCTTTTTTCACGCTTTTTTGCGTGGAAAAAGATATAGCGAATAACGGGAAATAGCTCCAGAAACTGAAATAAGTTCAGCTTAAAGAAATTATTTAGTTAATGTTCAAAAGATTAGCGAATTAAACAATTCATAAATCTTTTAGAAAACAGTTAAATTCTAAAGTTATTACGTAAATTTGCAAAAAATTTTACGCCCGAGCCTAAAGGCAAACGGACGAAGTAATTACAAATATACTATAAATGAGTACTACAACTATGCCTTTTGTGGCTTTCAAAGTAAAAGACATTTCTCTAGCGGCTTGGGGAAGAAAAGAAATTGAACTAGCTGAAGCTGAAATGCCAGGTTTAATGGCGCTTCGTGCGGAATACAAAAACGAACAACCACTTGCTGGTGCTCGTATTGCAGGATGTTTGCACATGACAATCCAGACTGCGGTTTTGATTGAAACTTTAATTGCTCTTGGTGCTGAAGTGACTTGGAGTTCTTGTAACATTTTCTCTACTCAAGATCAAGCTGCTGCTGCGATTGCTGCTGCTGGAATTCAAGTTTATGCTTGGAAAGGTTTGAACGAGGAAGATTTTGACTGGTGTATTGAGCAAACTTTATTCTTTGGTGAAGACAGAAAACCATTGAACATGATTCTTGATGACGGTGGAGATTTGACCAATATGGTTATTGACCGTTACCCAGAATTGGTTTCTGGAATCAAAGGATTATCTGAGGAAACTACAACAGGTGTTCACAGATTGTACGAAAGAGTAAAAGCGGGAACATTGCCAATGCCTGCTATCAATGTAAATGACTCAGTTACTAAATCTAAATTCGATAACAAATACGGTTGTAAAGAATCTGCAGTTGATGCTGTTCGTCGTGCAACTGATATTATGCTTGCTGCAAAAAGAGTAATCGTTTGTGGTTACGGTGACGTAGGTAAAGGAACTGCTGCTTCTTTTAGAGGTGCTGGTTCTATTGTTACAGTTACTGAAATTGACCCAATTTGTGCTTTACAAGCTGCAATGGACGGTTTTGAAGTGAAAAAATTAGATACCGTTATCGCAACTGCTGATATTATCATTACGACTACTGGAAATAAAGATATCGTTTTGGGTTCTCATTTCGAAAAAATGAAAGACAAAACTATCGTTTGTAACATTGGACATTTTGATAACGAAATTGATATGGCTTGGTTGAACGAAAACCACGGTGATTCAAAAATCGAAATCAAACCTCAAGTTGACAAATATACTATTGCTGGAAATGACATCATCATTTTGGCTGAAGGTCGTTTAGTAAACCTTGGTTGCGCTACAGGTCACCCAAGTTTTGTAATGAGTAACTCATTTACTAACCAAACTTTGGCTCAAATCGAATTGTGGAAGAACAGCGCGGCATACAACAATGACGTGTACATGTTACCAAAACACTTAGATGAGAAAGTAGCAATGTTACACTTAGCTAAATTAGGTGTTGAATTAGAGACTTTACGTGTTGATCAAGCTGATTATATTGGCGTTCCAGTTGAAGGTCCATTCAAACCAGAATATTACAGATACTAGATTTTAGTAATTAGTCCTTAGTGATTAGTAATTAGCTAAAATTATTCATAAAGAAACCTTTGCATTGCTGCAAGGGTTTTTTGTTTTAAATTGGCTTTTATAACAACGTACAAGATGTATGAATTAGTCTTATAGTTGTATCCCAGATTTTTCGAATTAACAATTTACAATTGTAGTAAAGAAACATTTTCTAACAGTATGAAAAAATATTTATCCAACTTATTATTATTCATGTCTATACAGATTTGGTCACAAGACGCTATTCGGAATCAATATCAAAAAGAAAATTTTGAATCAGCAAAAAACACCCTTGAAAACGGCAATCATACAGTAGCTATCCGAGAATTCTTACTAGTCTACGACATGAATGCAAAATCTGAAATTGCTCAAATTGCTATAAAAAAAGCAGATTCATTAAAATCAATTATTAGAAATAATAAGCTCAATAGATTACTTGGAGATTGGAAATGGGTTTCTAAAGAGGGAAACTGGGCTATCCGAGAAGACGGCTTAGGTGGAAAAATGATTACTATCAATGTAGATGAAATCCTATTTTTCGAACTGTATCGTAATTCAAAAAAATGGGAATTAGTAAAAACAGAAAAGATTAAGTTTTCCGAAAATCCAGAGTCGTATTCTTTTACAGAATTTTTATATTCAAACAAAGAGATTTGGGATTATAGTGTAGATGAAAATTCAGGAGAATTAAAAGCTTATTACATTGGAGAAAAAACCGAGGAAGGATTTTCAGAATTAGTTTGTGGGAATCCAGTATTTTATTATTTTAAATTGCAATAATTATTAATCAAATACTGTGGAGAGCACAAAAAAACCCATTTCGAAAGAAATGGGTTTTTATAATAATTGAGAAAATCAATTATGCTTCAACTTCAAATGGAAGGATAGAAACATACGATTTGTTATCTCTTTTCTTTTGGAAGAAAACAACTCCATCTACTCTTGCGTGTAGTGTGTGATCTTTACTAATGTAAACGTTTGCACCTGGATTATGTTTTGAACCTCTTTGTCTTACGATGATGTTCCCAGCAATAGCAGCTTGACCACCAAATATCTTAACGCCTAAACGTTTTGATTCTGATTCTCTACCATTCTTAGAACTACCGACACCTTTCTTGTGAGCCATGACGTATTAGTTTTATTTTGTTATTATTCTTTTGTGTCTTCTTTTTTAGCTTTAGCTACCTTTTTCTTTGGAGCTTCAACTTCTTCTGTAGTTGCTTCAACTGCTGCTTTTTTAGGAGCTGCTTTCTTTGCACCAACACCAGTAATACCTTCAATTACAATTTGAGTAAGATATTGTCTGTGACCGTTTCTCTTTTTGTATCCTTTTCTTCTTTTCTTTTTGAAAACGATAACTTTATCTCCTTTTAAGTGTTGTAACACTTTAGCTTCTACTGAAGCACCTTCTATAGCTGGGGCGCCTAAAGTGATAGTTCCGTTATCATCTAATAAAAGAACTTTGTCAAAAGAAACTTTTGAACCTTCTTCATTAGTCAAACGGTGAACATAAACCTTTAAGTCTTTGCTTACTTTGAACTGTTGCCCTGCTATCTCTACGATTGCATACATACTGAATTGTTTTAATAATTTTTAAGGTTGCAAATATACAATTAAATATTTAACCTGCAATTAGTAAAACAAAAAATATTTACCACGCCTAACACCCTGATTTATTATACTTTTGAAGCTGTTTGATAAAAAACTCAAATGAACAGTTGTTAAAGTTTTATTCCGTAGTATTTTTGATGTAACAATACCCCTTTTTCCGTTACTAATAGAAAATAAAAATTATTAATCTAATTATGAAAAAATCAATAATGGCCTTAAGTACAGCGCTCATGCTTGGTGGAGTAGCTTCGGCTCAAAAAGTAGTTTTCGAAGAATATAATTTAGACAATGGCATGCATGTCATTTTACATAACGATCCTTCTGCTCCCGTAGTTGTAACTTCTGTGATGTATCATGTGGGCTCCAAAGACGAGAAACCGGACCGAACTGGTTTTGCCCATTTCTTTGAACATTTATTATTTGAAGGAACTGAAAACATCAAACGCGGTGAATGGATGAAAATTGTAAGTTCAAACGGAGGCACGAACAATGCGAACACTTCGGATGACCGAACGTATTATTACGAAGTATTTCCTTCTAATAATTTAGAATTAGCACTTTGGATGGAATCCGAAAGATTAATGCATCCTGTAATAAACCAAATTGGTGTTGATACTCAAAATGAAGTTGTAAAAGAGGAAAAAAGAACCAGTTTTGACAATCGCCCTTATGGAAATATCCTTACGGTTGTAAAAGAAAATATGTTCAAGAAACATCCGTATCGATGGAACACTATTGGTTCAATGAAAGATTTGGATGCTGCAACCTTAGAGGAATTTCAGGCATTTAATAAAAAATTCTACATTCCAAATAACGCTGTTTTAGTTGTTGCCGGTGATTTCGAAAAAAATCAGGCCAAAGAATGGATTCAGAAATATTTTGGACCAATAAAAAAAGGAACTGCTGTAACGAAACAAACTTTTGTTGAAGAGCCAATCACTCAAACGATAAAAGCGACGTACCAGGATGCTAATATCCAGATTCCAATGTTAGTTGCTTCGTACAGAACACCATCAATGAAAACAAGAGATGCCAGAGTTTTGGATTTCATCTCTTCTTATTTAAGTGATGGAAAAAGTTCAAAATTGTACAAAAAAATCGTTGATGATAAAAAAATGGCATTACAAATAGGTGCCGTTGGTTTTAGTCAGGAAGATTACGGAATGTATATTTTGTATGGTTTGCCAATGGGAACTAATACAGCTGCTGATGTATTAAAAGAAATTGACGAAGAAATTGTAAAAATTCAAACTGAATTGATTTCGGAGAAAGACTTCCAAAAATTACAAAATAAATTTGACAATAATTTTGTGAATGCCAATTCAAATGTAGAGGGAATTGCTGAAAATTTAGCAACCTATTATATGCTTTACGGCGATATCAATTTAATCAACACCGAGATAGAACTTTTACATTCTATTACTCGTGAGGAAATTAGAGACGTAGCGAAAAAATATTTGAATCCAAACCAAAGATTGCTTTTGGATTATATTCCTTCTACAGAACAGGCTAAAAACTAAGACATTCTAAATCATGAAAAAAACAAATATATTATTATTCATTTTGTTGGTAACAGGAATTATGCAGGCACAAGATCGCACACAACCAAAACCTGGAGCTTCGCCAGTAGTAAACATCAAAAAACCACAAACTTTTGTTATGCCAAATGGTTTGAAGGTTATGATTGTTGAAAATCACAAGCTGCCAAAAGTTAGCTTCAGTCTTTCATTAGACAATGCTCCTTATGCCGAAGGCAATAAAAAAGGAGTTGATGACTTAACGAGCAGCATGATAGGAAACGGAAGTAAAAAATTAGCAAAAGATGCTTTCAATGAAGAGATTGATTTTCTGGGAGCTGATCTTAATTTTAATTCTCAAGGCGCTTATGCAAGCACTCTTTCTAAATATTCTAAACGAATACTGGAATTGATGGCCGAAGGAGCTTTACATCCAAATTTCACTCAAGAAGAATTCGACAAAGAGAAAGCTAAATTACTGGAAGGGCTTAAATCTCAGGAAAAAAGTGTCCCAGCAATTGCAAACAGAGTTGTTGACGCGCTTGCTTTTGGAAAGAACCACCCTTCTGGAGAATACATGACCGAAGAGACGATTAAAAACGTAACTCTTGCAGACATTCAAGCCAATTACACTAATTATTTTGTTCCCGAAAACGCTTATTTGGTAATTATTGGAGACATTAAATACAAAGAAGTAAAACCATTTGTAGAGAAACTATTTGGGTCATGGCAAAAAAGAAGCACACCAAAACTGACGTACGCAGCACCCGAGAATGTACCTTTCACTCAAATCAATTTTGTTGATGTTCCCAATGCAGTACAATCGGAGATTTCATTAGTGAATACAGTGAATTTAAAAATGAGTGATCCTGATTTCTTTCCTGCTGTAATTGCGACTTCTATTCTTGGTGGTGACTTCAACAGTTACCTTAATATGAATTTAAGAGAACAACACGCATGGACTTACGGTGCCAGTTCTGTAATAGGAAGCGGAAAATACGTGACTAAATTAAGATCGACTTCGGCGGTAAGAAACGTAGTTACTGATAGTGCAGTAGTTGAATTTATCAAAGAAATCAAAAAAATACGTACCGAAAAAGTAAGCGAAGAATTACTGAGTGACACTAAAGCCGGCTACATAGGAAGATTTGTTATGCAGGTAGAAAAACCGCAATCAATTGCACGATATGCCTTGAATATTGAGACGGAAGACCTTCCAAAAGATTTTTATGAAAACTACATCAAAACGATCAATGCGGTAACTGCTGATGATGTACTTCGTGCAGCCAACAAATATTTCCTTTTAGACAACAAACGAATCATTATTGCCGGAAAAGGATCGGAAGTAATTCCAGCTTTGGAAAAACTAAAAATTCCAATGTTTTATTTTGACAAATACGGTAATCCATTGGAAAAACCAGTTTTCAAAAAAGACATTCCTGCTGGCATAACTGCGAAAAGCGTTATTGATAATTACATCAAAGCTATTGGTGGTGAAAAAGCGGTTTCTGCTGTAAAAACGATTGTAATGAATGGAACAACGACTATTCCTCAAGCGCCTTCTCCTTTAAGTTTTACTTCTAAGATAGATGCAAAAGGAAAATTAATGGTTGAATTAGCGATGGGAACCATGAGCCTGATGAAACAGGTGGTAAATGAAAAAGGAGCTTACGTAATGCAACAAGGGCAACGCCAAAACATCGAAGGAACGATGCTTACTGATATGAAAGCAAGCGCAACTACTTTTGAAGAATTATTGCTTTCTAAAAAAGAAGGATTGGTATTGGGCGGTATTGAAACAATCAACGGAAAAGAGGCTTATGCTGTAAAAAATGGGAAAACAACATTCTATTATGATGTGACTTCTGGATTAAAACTGGCTGAATCTAAAGTAATAGAACAAGGCGGTCAAACCATAACACAAACTACAAATTATGGAGATTACAAGGATGTAAAAGGAGTTAAGATTCCTTTTAACATCATTCAAAATGTAGGGTTTGAACTGGACATTAAAATGTCTGATGTAAAAATCAATGAAGGTGTTTCAGATGCTGATTTTCAATAATCAAAACTTGAATTAGTGAATAAAGGCTGTCTTTTTAGGCAGCCTTTATTGTTTTACAAAGTTTCCGAATCTATTTCTTAGCCGATAAGTACACTCCGATTAGAATAATAAAGGCACCGAAAAACTGAACCACAGTAAGCATTTCATTGTCTAATAACCCCCAACAAAAAGCAACAACAGGAATCAAATACGTTACTGACGTAGCAAAAACCGGTGAGGACATTTGGATAAGTTTAAAGAACAGAATATTTGCAATTCCAGTTCCCACAACCCCAAGAACCATGATAAACAAAACAGACTCCTGTACTTTTACATCATGTACCACTTCAAAGAAACCAGAGAAAAATAAGATGATGAATGCCGGAAAAAACAACACCATAAAATTACCGGTAGTAATACTCAACGGACTCAAATCATGCAAATATTTCTTAATCAGATTCACATTGACAGCATAACATATTGACGCTATTAAAACCAAAATAGCATAATAATAATTTTGTTCCGGATGATGAATAGCACCATTCAAAATCAACAAAGCACTTCCTATTAAACCAATTAGAATTCCAAAAATCTGATTCCTTTTGAATTGTAATCCAAAAACCAAAGCTCCTAAAATCAATGTATTCAAAGGAGTCAGGGAATTCAAAATAGAACTCACGGAACTGTCAATTTCCGTCTGGGCAATCGCAAACAGATACGCTGGTATAAATGTCCCGAACATGGAAGTCAAGGCAATATATTTCCATTTGTGTGCCGGAATTTTGGATAAACTTTTAAATCCTATCAGCACTAAAAAAACAGCTGCAAAAATAATTCGCAACGATCCCAATTGTAAAGCTGTTAAACCAATAAGCCCTTTTTTTATTAATATAAATGAACTTCCCCAAACCAAGGCAAGAACCATCAAGTACACCCATTTTAACTGCTTCGATTCCATAAAGATAATTTTGCCCCAAAATTGTAATTATTTTATGAATTACTCCTCCTTTTTTTAATTAATTTTGCAGTTCAGAAACACGCTTTTAATCTTTAAAATTTACATCATAATGAATTTCAAAAAATCAATCGTAACACTAGTACTTACAAGTGTTTTATTTGTAGGCTGTAAAGAAAAATCAACTGAAATAGTTTCGAAAGAAATTACTGAAACAGCATCTCCAAAAGTTAAAAAAGAAATCGCAACTGCCAATCTTCAAACAGCCAGTTTTTCTGTAGAAGGAATGACTTGCGCTATAGGTTGTGCCAAAACGATTCAAGAAGATTTAACCGGACTGGATGGTGTTCAAAAAGCAACGGTAGATTTTGAAACAAAATTAGCCACCGTGACTTTTGACAAAACGGTTCAAACTCCAGAAAAATTGACTAAAGTTGTCGAAGCCGCCGCTGACGGTAAAACATATAAAGTTTCGAATATGAAGTCATAAATTGACTTTTACATTTCACAAAAAAAGCATTCGTTACTGGCGAATGCTTTTTTTATACAATACTATTTCCATTTCAAAGTTTCCAGCAGTCGCTGCATGTCATTTTTGATATAACTTGCCGCTGGCATAATGGAATCATAATTGGGTTTTGCATAGAAATAAACAGAACCTGTTACAAAATGTTTGGTGCTGTCAGTAGCGTAAAACTGGGAATTAGTTGCCGCATTTCCTTCTACCTGATAAAACATTCCATAGACCTTTTTGTCTGAATTCAAATACGGTTGTTCTAATATATCATCCGCTTTTATCACGTGTTTATAAGTCAATGTTTGTGCATCACGCAACAGTTCATTAATATTTTTCGCCACTGGCTTATAGGTAAGATAAATAGTCGCTTTCATTTTTGGATACGTAATCGTAAAACTACAATCGGCCTCTTTTTTAATAACTGCATCTGAATTCATTTCGAAAGCAAAAGGGCATTCGTTTTGAAAATTCACATATTTGGCTTCCGGATAATCCAATCGCAAATAGCTTGAAGGTTTTGGCAAGACATCATCTTTACAACTAAAACTCAAGAATGAGACTGCAATTATTGCCGAAAAAGCGATTATTTTTTTTAACATTTTTACTTATTCAATTGTTACTTTTATTTGTTTCACCCTTTTTTGATCCACAGCTTCTACTGTAAACAGACAATTTTCGAATGAAATTTTTTGATTTTTTTTTGGAAAATTTCCCAAAATTTCAAGAATAAACCCAGCCAGCGTTTCAGCTTCTCCTTTTTTGATTTCGAATAATTCTTCGTCGACATCAATTATTCTGTAAAAATCCTTGAGGTTTATTTTTCCTTCAAAAAGGTAATTTCTATCATCAATTTGGGAGAAATTAATATTCTCATCGTCAAATTCATCGCTGATATCACCTACTATTTCTTCGATCACATCTTCAAGCGACACTAATCCTGAAGTTCCACCATATTCATCGACTACAATCGCAAGATGGCTTTTCATACTCTGGAAATCTTTTAGCAAATTGTCCAGTTTTTTATTTTCAGGAACAAAGAAAGGTTCCCGTAACAATGATTTCCAGTCAAATTCATTAGTATTAATGTGCGGAAGTAAATCTTTGACATACAAAACGCCTTCTATCTGGTCTATATTGTCTCGATACACGGGAATTCTCGAGTATCCTTTTTCTATGATTTTAGGACAAATAACAGCAAAAGATTCGTCTATTTCTAAAGCGAAAATGTCAATTCGAGGACTCATCACTTGTCTTGTATCGGTATTTCCAAAACTTACTATTCCTTCCAATATTTTTTGCTCTTCGGTAGAAGTTTCATCCGAAGCGGTTAATTCTAAGGCTTGAGACAATTGATCGACAGAGAAATTTGTTTTTTGCTTTCCTAATTTATTGTGCAAATAAATCGTGGCTGCGCGCATGGGCAAACTTATTGGCGAAAGCAATTTGTCCAAAAAAGCAATTGGATAGACAATCAGTTTAGCAAATTTTGTATTGTTTCTGCTGGCGTATACTTTTGGCAAGACCTGACCGAATAATAAAATTAAAAAGGCTGCAGTCACTACTTCCAGAATAAATTTTAAAAGTGGTGCTGTTACTCCGGAAAAAATTGTTTTTCCAACAAACGAAAACAATAACACTATGGAAATATTAATGAAATTATTAGCAACAAGAAGTGTCGCTACCAGTTTTTTTGGTTTTTCTAAAAGTTCCGAAATAATTTTGCCTTTGGAGTTATTTTCTTGTACCGTTTCATCGATGTCTTTTTGTGACAACGAAAACAAGGCTACTTCAGCGCCTGAGATTAATGCTGAACAAAACAGCAAAATGGCAATTCCTGTAAAGCCAAATACTACATTAGCATCAATAGCGTAAGAAAAAAATAAACTGGGCTCTGGGTCCAAACTAGTTAAGATTAATTAAACAATCAAAATGGCAAGTCATTAATAGGCAAGACATTATTTTCCGAGTCAAAATTAGTGTTTTTCGAGACATCAGCTACAGGAATTTGTTTGTTGTTTTCACTGTCTTTTTTTGTGGAAAGAAAAGTGAATTCGGTTACCTGAATTTCGGTGGTGTGTTTTGTACTTCCATCCTCTGATTGCCATTGACGGGACTTTATGCGTCCTTCCACATATATTTTATCTCCTTTAGAAAGGTATTTTTCACAAAGTTCAGCCGCTTTATTGCGTACTACCAAATTATGCCACTCAGTAGAAGTGATTTTTTCATTGGTGGTTTTGTTGATATACACTTCGTTTGTTGCCAACTGAAATCTTCCGATACAATTGCCTCCGTCGAAATAATGCATTTTGACATCATCGCCAAGAAAACCGATAAGCATAACTTTATTTAATGTTCCGTTCATTGTAGGATTTGGTATTTCTATCAAAGATACATTTTTTTGGAAATAGTTTAAAAAAATCATTTTCTAATTATATTATGAAAAATATAAAAAATAGGAATTTTCATATTTTTTTTTATATTTGTAAGGCTTTATACTGTAAAACAATTTTATAACCATTAAAACTATTATTTTGAAAAAAACATTATTTTTAGCAGCTATTATTTTAGTAACGCTAAGCTCTTTTGCAACAAAAGAAAACACAGTAAATAAATTTGAAGAAGAAATAAAATTAGTTAGATGGAACTACCAATGTAATGATGGAACTGGTCATACAGGATCATTCCTTGCATCATCAACAACTTCGCAGGAAGACGCACTAGTTATAGCAACAAAAATTTGTTCAGATAGAAAAACTGAAGGTTTAGAACCTTAATGAATTTTAAAACGAAGATATAAAGCCTTCATAAATTTTTAAAACAGTATAAAGCATTTTTTAATATTAAATAATTCAAAATGAAAATAAAGATTCTTTTTTCTCTGCTTTTTTTTACCACTATTGTTTTTTCACAAAACAAAGGATTAGTATATTATGGTTACATAGAAGCCTTACTTGATGGCAATGCAAAAGGGGCTGATAGCAATGCTTATCTTGTTTTCAATAAAGAACAGTCTTATTATGTCACGGCCAAAGATAGTTTAGAAAAAACGGCTAAAATTAACTCAATGACTGTTTACAAAAAAAATTACGAAGGAAAAAGGGAATATACGGGTAAACGAAGTGCCCAAGGAGATCAGGTAGTCTATAATATAAAAGCAAATACCATGTGGTCGAATTTATATTTTGACAAACAAATTTACGTTAAGGATGAAGCCACTAAACTAAATTGGAAACTAAGTACAGAGTCAAAAAAAATTGGTAATTTTTTATGCAAAAAAGCAACTACTTTTTTTAGAGGTCGTAACTATACCGCGTGGTATACCTCTAAGATTGCAATACCTTTTGGACCATGGAAATTGCATGGATTACCTGGACTAATTTTAGAAGCCTACGACACGGAAAAAAATGTTTATTGGTATTTCAAGAGCGCTGAATACCCATCAAATACTAAAGAAAATGTAAACTCCATCAGGAAAGCAAAAGGAGGAAAACCCATACAATTTGTAAATCAGACAGCCTTCAATAAATTTCGTTTAGACAGACAGGAAGAAGCCATTGATGTAAATAGAATGAATCAAAAAAACTTTAAAGGAGTAATTTTTATTGATCCAAAATTATCCGAATTATTTGTAGAATTTGAATAAATGAAAAAAATAATTTTACTGTTCCTTATTTTACCAATTTACTGTTTTTCTCAACAAATAAAAATAAACGGGACTATTTTAGACAACAACAACAGAGGCCTTGAAAATGCTTCTATTGTTGTTTTTGATACGTCTGAAAATATTTTAGGTTTTAAATACAGCGATGAAAAAGGAATCGTTAATTTAAGCCTTGAAAAAGGGACATTAGAATCCATTAGGATTGAAATTACAAATTTAGGCTTTGTAAAAAAAGAACTAAAATTTGATTTGAAAACAGATAAATCATTTACGTTTACTATTTCTATGCAGGAAGACGTAGAAACATTAAAAGAAGTCATCATTCAATCAGATCAGAAAATCCGAATAAATCAGGATACTACATTCATAAAAGTAGATAAATTTTTAAATAAGACAGAACAAACCTTGGAAGATGTTCTGAAAAAATTACCTGGAATAAAAGTGGAAGTTGATGGTAGTATTAAAGCTCATGGTAAAGCAATAGACAAATTACTTATTGATGGCGATGACCTTTTTGATAAAAATTACAAAATATTATCAAAAAACCTGGATGCAAAAGTTCTAGATGAAGTACAAATTTTAGACAATTTCGAAGAAAATCCAATTTTGAAAAACCTATCAAATTCCGACAAAGTAGCCTTAAACATTAAGTTTAAAAAAGGGTATTCAAATATCTGGTTTGGAAACACTTCTTTAGGTCTTGGAACCAAGAATAGATCCAAACAAAGTCTAAACTTAGGACTGTTGAGAAAAAAAATAAAATTTTTTTATTTTGGTGATTACAACAATATTGGCGAAAAATCAACAAACTTAATTACTGGTAATCAAGAGTCTATAGATTTTTCTGATTTCAACGGGAGAATAGAAAAAAAGACAAAAATGCTATTTAAA
Organism: Flavobacterium sp. 120; assembly: GCF_003633605.1. Taxonomy (NCBI): domain Bacteria; kingdom Pseudomonadati; phylum Bacteroidota; class Flavobacteriia; order Flavobacteriales; family Flavobacteriaceae; genus Flavobacterium; species Flavobacterium sp. 120. Next base: position 3,102,301 of record NZ_RBKZ01000001.1, read on the forward strand.
ATCAATAGCAACGAAAACACACAATTTAACACCACTCAAAGTTTATTTAACAAAGCACTTTTAAACTCAATAAGCGTAAGTTCAAAAATAACTGATAAAATTAAACTTAGAGCTGTTGGGTATTATTTAAACGACAAACAAAATCAAAATTCCAGTGCTTTAACGGAATACAATATTGACCCAAATCCGATTATTTTTTCTGAAAGCAATACCTACAGAAATACTAAAACATTAGCGTCGACAGAACTAGAATTAAAGCTTTTAGCAACTAAAAAAAGCTATTTCACAAATTATTTTTCTTATCAAAATAACCCTGAAAAAGTGTTTGATGATTTAGTATTTAATCAGAACATAATCAATCAAGATTTAAAAAATAAAAATGAATCTTTTTATAATCATCTTCAAAACACATATTCAATAGCCGAAAATAAAATATTAACCAATTATTTTTATTTTGGAAATAATAAAATAAACCAGAATGCAACTATAAAATCTGATTTATTGAACAATTACCTTGACAACGATTTAAATCAAAACGTGTTACAAGAAGTAAATAACAAACTCACTTATTTTGGATACAAAACGACTTTGATTATAAAGAAAAACCATTTAGAGAGTAACTCTACTTTAACCTTGGAAAGCAATAAAGAGAGGCTTAAAAGCATTTTAAAGAATCCCGAAAATTTTGAATTCTTGAATAATAATACGATTTTCAGTCAAAAAATTATCAGCTTAAACCAAAATGTAAAATATTTTATCAGCAAACAAATTCAATTTTCATCAAATATTAATATTTCAAAAAACAGCATTAATGACCAAGATTTCTTTTTATTAAATCCTAGTTTAAAACTTGAATTTTCACTAAAAAGAATAGGTCGATTAGGATTTAGCTTTGATTATAACTCTAAATTACCTGAGAATAATATATTGTCCCCAAACAATCAACTTAATTCATACAGAAGCTTTTTAAAAGGCGAACAAGAAATTCAAAAAATGTACGGAAAAGTTTTTTCAGTAAACTATTCATTGTTCAATACTCCAAAAAGATATTCTATAGAAGCTTCATTACTCTATTTTAATACAACGTTAGACTATAACATAGAAAGCACCATTGACCAAAATTTCACTCAATCCAATTACTTCATAGCAAGAGGAGGCGAGAACACAATGAGCAACTTTGGTTTAACAAATTACTTTAGAAAGTTAAAATTGGCAACAAAAATCGAATCAAATCAAAATTGGTCAAACAATCCAATAAAAATCAATTCTAATACGACGGAGATCATAAAAAACTATTATAGTAGCTATAAAATATCAGGGACTACATTTTTTAAAAAATTTATTAATTTCGATTTTGGATATAATTATAATTTTTTCCAATCCAATTACAAATCAAATATTTCAAAAAACAAAACTTCTGATTATTTTGTAAACATTAATCATACATTTAAAGGAATTTGGATAGCAGAATTAAAATACAATTTTTATAATTTAGATTCAAAAGACTATACTTTTATAAATGCATCATTATCATACCTTCCTAGAGAAAGTCATTTTTCATATTCCATAATATTGAATAATCTAGCCAATGAAAATACATATTCAACACAGTCAATTAGCTCCTATTCCTATTTCAAAACTACAATAGATTTAGTGCCTCGATATTTTTTATTCACAACAAAATACCGTTTTTAAAATCGATTATTTTCAATAAAATTATGAATCACAATTGGGAAAGGAAAAGTTCTCAAAGTTTCCCCATCAATTCCGTTTTCAATTGTCCCTTTTACTTTTACTTTCCAAAACTTGATATGCAAATGCTGGTGTGACAATTTATGAATGATGCTTTTTTCGTTGTATTCTAACATGCTTATAATTTCATATTGGTTGCCAAAATCCTTTTGAACCATAGCAACAACACTATCAAAATCTTCTGCCGCATCGGTTTCTATCAAAGGGAATTCATATAAGTTGTGCCAAATTCCTTTATCTATTCTTTTCTGGATAATTGTATTTCCCGTTTCGTCTTCAAGAACCAAATAATTAAAGTATCGGTTCCTAACTTTTAGTTTTTTGGATTTTACAGGCAACTGATCGACTTTGTTTTTTTGCAAAGCGGCGCAACTTTCGTTAAAAACACAAATGCCGCAATTCGGACTTTTAGGAACACATTGCAACGCACCAAACTCCATAATGGCTTGATTGAAAGTTGCCGGATTATCTTTTGGCATGAGTTCGAAAGCCAAAGCAGCGAATTCTTTTTTGGCGGAAGCCTGAGCAATATCCGTATCCATGTCGAAATAACGAGACAAAACCCGGAACACATTTCCATCAACAACAGGAACGGCTTCATTATAGGAGAAAGAAGCAATCGCCGCTGCGGTATATTCTCCTACTCCTTTTAATTTCAATAAGTCATTATAAGTTCCTGGGAAAACTCCCGATAAATCAAAAGCGATATGCTGTGCTGTTTTATGTAAGTTTCGAGCTCTGGAATAATATCCTAATCCCTGCCAAAGTTTCAAAACTTGTTCTTCATTGGCTTTCGCCAAATCAAAAACGGTAGGAAAAGCGGTTGTAAAAGATAAAAAATAAGGCATTCCTTGTGCAACACGCGTCTGTTGTAACATGATTTCAGAGAGCCAAATAGGGTACGGATTAGTGGTATTCCTCCATGGCAAATCGCGTTTATTTTGTAAATACCATTGTACTAGCAAGTTAGAAAAAATCATGTTTTAATTATTTGTTAGCAAAAGTAAAAGTTTATGTGATTAAAATTTAATCAATTAGCTTGAATAATTGTTTTTTAAATTCCTATATTTGCAAACTCAAAAAAATAGTACAACATTATAAATAGGAAAGAAAATGACGAAAGCAGATATCGTAGCAAAAATTTCAGAAAAATTAGGTCTTGAAAAAGGAGATGTACAGGCAACTGTAGAGACTTTTATGAATGAAGTAAAAAATTCATTAGAAACTGGAGACAATGTTTATTTAAGAGGTTTTGGAAGTTTTATAGTGAAGACTAGAGCTGAGAAAACAGGAAGAAATATTTCCAAGAATACAACAATAAAAATTCCTGCACACAACATTCCTGCATTCAAACCTGCAAAAGTATTTGTAGAAGGAGTGAAAACAAATAACGAAGCAAAATAACAATATTAATTAATCATAAAATCTACAAGATATGCCAAGTGGTAAAAAAAGAAAGAGACATAAGGTAGCAACGCACAAACGCAAGAAAAGAGCGAGAGCTAACCGTCACAAAAAGAAAAAGTAGTTTTAAACTACTTTTTTCTTTTTAAACGTTCATTGAAATTGAGAATTAGTAATCAGTATTCAGTTTTTAGTATTCAGTTAACTGCGTACTTACCACTGCAAACTGCCAGCTAATTTTCCCCGGGTTCAATACCTGTTAAAATATTGTTTAATCCATTTGTTCGCCTTGGCGAATAGATAAAAAATTTACAGTGTGAATAAAGAATTAATCATTAGATCTAGTTCTGAAGCCGTAGATTTTGCCTTATTAAAAGATGGAAAACTAATTGAATTACACAAAGAAGAAGAAAAAAGCAACTTCCAGGTTGGTGATATTTTTATTGCCAAAATCAGGAAACCAGTTGCCGGATTGAACGCTGCTTTTGTAAATGTAGGCTTCGAAAAAGATGCCTTTTTACATTATCACGATTTAGGTCCTAACTTATCTTCCCAACTGAAATTCATAAAACTTGTAAGCGCAGGTAAATTAAAAGATTTCTCCCTAAAAACCTTTCAGTTTGAAAAAGAAATAGATAAAGATGGTACTATCACTGATATATTAAGTGCCAATCAATCTGTTTTAGTACAAGTCGTCAAAGAACCTATATCTACAAAAGGACCAAGAATTAGCGCTGAGCTTTCTCTTGCCGGAAGATTTATAGTTTTGGTTCCGTTTTCTGACCGCGTTTCTATTTCACAAAAAATAGAAGACAAAAAAGAAAAAGAACGCTTGAAACGATTAGTACAATCCATCAAACCAAAAGGATTTGGTGTTATTGTTCGCACAGTAGCCGAAGGCAAAAATACAGCCGAATTAGAAAAAGATTTGCAGAACCTGCTCAGCAGATGGACTGCAATGTGTAAAAAATTACCAACTGCTCATCATCCATCCAAGGTATTAGGAGAACTCAACAGAGCCTCTTCCATATTAAGAGATGTATTTAATGATACCTTCAGCGGTATTCAGATTGATGATGAAGAGTTGTACAACCAAACAAAGGATTATTTGCAAGAAATTGCACCTTCAAAACAATCAATTGTTAAGTTTTATCAATCAAAAGACACACCTATTTTTGAGAAATACAACATAGAGAGACAAATCAAAACTTCTTTTGGAAAAACAGTATCCATGAGTAAAGGAGCTTACCTTATTATCGAACACACTGAAGCTTTGCACGTTATAGACGTAAACAGCGGAAACCGTTCTAATAAAGCCACCAACCAGGAAGATACCGCCATGGAAGTCAATATGATTGCAGCAGCCGAAATCGCAAGACAATTACGTCTTCGTGATATGGGCGGAATCATCGTAGTTGATTTTATCGATATGTCAAATCCTGAAAATCGTAAAGTTTTGTTCGATTTCTTGAAAGAAGAAATGAGCGACGATAAAGCGAAACATAAGATCTTACCTCCGAGCAAATTTGGATTAGTTCAAATTACAAGACAAAGAGTAAGACCAGAAGTAAACATTAAAACTAGAGAAGAAGATCCAAACAATGAAAATGCGGAGATTGAAGCTCCAATATTAATCATTGATAAAATTGCTTCCGATTTAGAAAGAATTTTAAAAACCCACAAAGACGTTGTGCTTAATGTACATCCATTTGTGGCTGCATACCTCAGTAAAGGTTTTCCATCATTACGTTCAAAATGGTTTCTTGAACATAAAAAGTGGGTGAAAATCATACCTCGTGACGCTTACACGTATTTAGAATATCATTTCTACGATAAAAAAGAAAATGTTATTATAGAATAGATTCTGAAATAAATTCAGAATAAAAAACCGCCTTTCGTGAGATTGGCGGTTTTTTTATGTCTTTTTATTACTGATAAAACCGTAAATTTAAACAACTTGCAGTTTCAAAGCACTTCTCTTTATCTGGAGAAATATAAAAGTAATTAGAACTCCTACTATAGACATACCAACACCTACTAAGTTGGGAGATGCATAACTAAATCCAAACACCAAAGGCAATCCGCCAAGAAAAGCTCCTAAAGCATTTCCTATATTAAATGCAGCTTGTATCGCAGCCGAAGCAATCATTTCTGCACCTACAGCCGTCTGAATCATAAGCACCTGTATTGGAGCCACAACCGCAAAAGAAATACAACCCGTAGAAAACACTAATGCCAGAGTCATATACTGGTTTGAAGAAAAGAAATACACTAATAATAAATCCAAGGCCATTATAAAAAGCAACATCACAATTGTTTTTGCAGGAGAAAATCTATCTGCTAATTTTCCTCCGATAAAATTTCCAAAAACCATTCCTAAACCAGCTAGGATTAGGATATAAGGCACATCTCCGGCTGAAAATTTAGAAATATCTGTGAGTAACGGGGCTATATAACTAATCCAGCAAAATAATCCCCCAAAACCAAAAGCAGTAATTGAAATGATTAGCCAGGCTTCTGTTTTTTTGAAAAACTGTAACTGACTTTTAATTGTTTCTTTGGCGCCAGCTTTTAGATTTGGCATCCAAAAATAAAGAGAAACAAAAGTTAAAAATCCAACAATTGCAATTATTATAAACGTATAACGCCACGTATAATGATGCCCAATGTAGGTTCCTATTGGCACTCCCGCAAGGTTTGCAATTGTCAATCCCGAAAACATGATAGAGATAGCCTGCGCTTCTTTTCCTTTGTCAGCCAGACTGCTGGCAACAACAGCTCCAACTCCAAAAAAGGCTCCGTGAGGCAATCCAGAAAGCAATCTTGTAGCGAATAAAAATTCATAATTGGGTGCAATAATCGAAAGCGCATTGAAAAAGGCAAGCATAGCTGCCAAAATCAAAAGTATTTTTTTAGGAGGATAATTTCTCGCAATGATGACCAATAAGGGCGCGCCTATTACAACTCCTAAAGCATAGGCAGAAATTAAATGTCCAGCTACCGGTATTGAAATCTTTAAATCTGATGCAATATCGGGCAATAAACCCATCATCACAAATTCAGTTATTCCTATAGTTAAACCGCCCAATGAGAGCGCGATGAGACTTTTCTTCATTTTGTTTTATAAAATATTAATATGAGTGTTTTAAAATCGATTGTTTTTTCATCCGACAAATTTATTTATAACAAATCCAAACAAGTTGTACATTTGCAATATAAAATTGTAATTATACGCTATGCCTAAATTAAATCAATTTGAAACATTAGTTATTGATGAATTCGAAGAAGACAAATTTCACCTTCCCACTCACAGTCATACGTATTATGAAATCATCTACATAGTAAAAGGAAACGGGATTCATCACCTGAACAATAATTTATTATCCTATAAAACGGGAGATTTATTTGTGATTTCACCTGACGATGAGCACTATTTTGACATTAAAAAAAGTACGCGTTTTGTCTTTATAAAATTTACCGACAATTATTTTAATTCCAATAAAAAGCTATCCTGTGATGAATTTCTGTTGAATACGCCGGAAAATTTTATGAGAGATAAATCACTAAAAGAAAATGTCTTAAAACTAGATGAACCTTGCAAAACCATTTTAAAAAATACGATAGAAAACATTACTGCTTACAATAGCAAAACGAATGTTTCTTCATCGCCAATTGTTTTTTACCAAGTTTTGTCAATTTTCGGATTAATAAAGGAAACGATGCGCTGTATGAATATGCAAATTACAGGAACTGGTATTGATAACGAGCAAATCATATCTTATATTCATCAAAACATTTATAATCCAAAACTGGTTCAAATAAAATCAATTTCGACGCATTTTAATATAGCCACTACCTACTTCGGCACGTATTTTAAACGAAGTTTTTCAATAACTTATAGAGATTATATTAACAACCTGCGAACCAAATTAATCGAAAAAAGATTTTTCAACAATCAAGTGCCCATCAAACAAATTGCCTATGAATTTGGCTTTACAGATGAAAGTCATCTGTCTAATTATTTTAAAAAACAAAAAAACATGAAGCCCAGCGACTTTAAAAAGTTGTAGTTTTTTCTAATTTAGGATTGTTTTTATTTTCTTCTTTCGGCAAAAAATCGCTTCATCAACTCCGAAGCCTCATTTGCCAGAATTCCAGAAACAACAGTAGTTTTAGGATGCAATTGCGTTCCCATTTTTACAAAACCGCGATTTTCATCGCTGGCACCAAAAACAATTTTAGAAATCTGACTCCAATACAAAGCACCGGCGCACATCTGGCAAGGTTCCAGTGTGACATAAAGCGTGCAACCAATTAAATATTTACCTCCAAGAAAATTAGCTGCTGCAGTAATAGCCTGCATTTCGGCATGAGCCGTAACATCAACCAGCATTTCAGTAAGATTATGCCCTCTGGCAATCACTTTATTATCAATTACAACAATAGCACCAACAGGAATTTCGCCTTTTTCAAAAGCCATTTCGGCTTCCTGCAAAGCTTTTTTCATAAAATATTCGTCGGTGAAAGGATTTATCATAGCTACAAAAATAAGAATTCAATTCGTACATTTGCTTTATGTCAGATAATTTACTTTCAAACATCAATAACCCAACCGATTTAAGACTGCTTGATGAAGCCCAACTTCCTCAGGTGGCGCAGGAATTACGTGATTTCATTATCGATATTGTGGCTGTAAAGGAAGGCCATCTTGGCGCCAGTCTTGGCGTTATAGAATTGACCATTGCCTTGCATTATGTGTTTGACACACCGAATGATTTATTGATTTGGGATGTAGGTCATCAAGCCTACGGACATAAAATACTGACAGGAAGAAGAAAAAATTTTCATACTAACAGACAATTGGGCGGTATTTCCGGTTTCCCAAAAAGAAGTGAGAGTATTTACGATGCTTTTGGCGTAGGCCACTCCTCTACTTCTATTTCGGCAGCTTTAGGAATGGCAATTGCCTCTAATTTGAAAGGCGATTTCAATAAACAACACATTGCGGTGATTGGAGATGCTTCTATCGCATCAGGAATGGCGTTTGAAGGATTAAATCATGCCGGAGTTACCGATGCTAATTTATTGGTTATTCTTAATGATAATGCTATTGGAATTGACCCAAGTGTAGGTGCTTTGAAACAATACCTCACTGCCGTAAAAGCAGGAAAAAATCCGAGGCAAAACAACATGATTAAGTCTTTGAATTTTAATTATTCAGGTCCAATAGACGGTCATGATATTTTTGCTGTCATCAAAGAATTGAAACGTTTACAAAAAACCAAAGGACCAAAATTCCTTCATATCATTACCACCAAAGGAAAAGGACTGCAACAAGCCGAAGAAAATCAGGTAAAATATCATGCCCCCGGAAAATTTGACGCTGCAACAGGAGAAATTCACATCAAATCCGAAGAAAATCTACCTCCAAAATATCAGGATGTTTTTGGCTTGACCGTATTGGATTTAGCTAAAAAAAATGAAAAAATCATAGGAATTACGCCTGCAATGCCATCTGGAAGCTCCTTGAAATTTATGATGGAGGCTTTTCCAAAACGTGCTTTTGATGTAGGAATCGCCGAGCAACACGCTGTGACTTTAGCAGCCGGAATGGCAACTCAAGGAATGGTCGTTTTTTGTAACATTTACTCCACTTTTTTACAAAGAGGATACGATCAGGTGATTCACGATGTGGCTTTACAGAATCTTCCAGTGATTTTTTGTTTGGATAGAGCCGGTTTAGTAGGAGAAGACGGCGCAACGCACCACGGTGTTTTCGATTTGGCTTATTTACGTTGTATTCCTAATATGATTGTTTATGCGCCTTGCAACGAAATAGCATTACAAAATATTTTATACACCGCACAATTGGGATTAGATCATCCTATCGCTATCCGTTATCCAAGAGGACGCGGTGTTATTGCCGATTGGCAGACGCAACATCTTGGAACGTACAAAAAAATAGAAATTGGAAAAAGTGCTTGTATAAAAGAAGGTTCAAAAGTAGCCGTTTTATCCAATGGAACTATTGGCAATAATGTCACTTTGGCTATAGCCAAAATAAAGCATCCAGAAACCATTGCTCATTATGACTTTCCATTTGTTAAACCATTAGACGAAAATGCATTACATACCATTTTTACAGAATTCGCAACAATCATTACTATAGAAGATGGTGCCGTAAAAGGCGGTTTTGGAAGTGCGATTCTCGAGTTCGCCTCAGAGCATAATTATACCTCAAAAATAACGACTCTTGGTATTCCAGATGCGTTTATTGAACATGGAACTGTAGCTGAATTACAACAATATTGCAAAATTGACGTTAAAAGTCTTGAAATACTTTTTTCGAGTTATTAAAATAATTATTTTGCAACCTTAAACACAACTAGTCCAAAATGAAATTATTAACCTACACACTCCTTGTACTTACTTTTACAATCTCATTTAATAGTTTCTCCCAAGAAATAAGAATCACACCGTTATCTGACACACTTAGGCCTATAACGACGCTTTCTACAGCAAACAAACCGTTGAAAGTAGCATTTAAAATACAAACTCTGACGTATTATCTTCCATTATCCCATTGGAGTAAAAAAAACAGTTTAGGTTTTGACATCTCTGAAGTTGCCTTTGTCAACTGGAGTGCAGGGGGAACAAGTTCGATTTCAGGATTATTTAAAGGAAAATTTCATAGAGTTTACGCCAGGAGCAATTACAACTGGTCGAATGAATTAATCGTTAAATACGGTTTGAATAAACAAGACGGAATCGACATACGAAAAACAGAAGATGCGATACAATTAAACTCCACATTTGGCTACAGAAAAGACACTCTTTCCAACTGGTATCATTCGGCTAAATTCAATTTTAACACGCAATTCACGAATGGTTATGCATATCCAAATACTGAAAAAGCAATCTCAAAACCTTTTGCGCCAGCTTATGTTTTTATGGGAGTAGGTGCTGAAAACATTGATAAAGAAAAGAAAAGAACGTTTTATATCTCGCCATTTACATTTAAAACAACCTTAGTTTTAGATCAAAGATTGGCAGATCAAGGTGCTTTTGGTGTTGCCAAGGCTACCTATGACCTAGAAGGAAATCTACTCACCGAAGGAGAAAGATCAAAAATGGAACTTGGTTTTTTAATAACCAATAAATACAAAAAAGAAATCTTCAAAAATATCAATCTGGAAAATCGTCTAAGCTTATATTCTGATTATGTAAATCGTTTTGGAAACATAGATGTAGATTGTGACTTTCTAGTAGAACTTGTGGTGAATCAATATGTAAAAGCCAATATTGGAGCACATGTTATCTATGACGATGACATCAAATCTAAAAGAGAAATTGCTGGAATACAAGTAACCGAAGGTCCAAAAACTCAGGTCCGCCAAGCGATTGGAGTTGGAATCGAATATATTTTTTAAAAATTAATTCTTCTTTCTACCATTAATAGTTTCAAATAATTCAAGCGCATTCCCATCAGTCAAAAGTGACACATAATGGCAAATATGGAGTAATCTACCATATAGATTCTCTTTTTCCAAATGATGTTTCTCAGGCAACATTTTCAGGATTAAGGTATCATAGTTGGACGCATTTCCGTTGAATTTATTATTGAAAGCCGTTATGAATTTATCTAACAAGGTTTGTATAATTTGGTACCCGACAATTTCTTTCTCGATGACTTCACGGCTTTGGTAAATGTTTTTAACGCTGATTTTAATGATATCATCCATCTGCGCTTTGTACTTACTTTTATCCATGATAGCAAACGGGAATTTACCATCCATAATTAATGCTTCATTTTCGATAAAAACTTTCACAGCATCATTAATTAAACTACCAATTGCCAAAGCACGCAAATAACTGATTCTATCTTCTTTGGTTTCTAAAGTTTTGTATTTAGAGGTGTCAATACTGTCTTTTACCAATTTTATCAAATATTCTAAAGCAAAATCCTCCGAAACTAATCCTAAATTAATACCGTCTTCAAAATCAATAATGGTGTAACAAATATCATCCGCAGCTTCGACTAAATATGCCAAAGGATGTCTTTCGAAACCTATATTATCTCCGGATTTATTTGGAATTAAACCCATGTCAGAAGCCACATCTTGAAAAAAGGCTTTTTCGGTTTGAAAGAAACCGTATTTTTTATCGGCAATGTCTTTAGTTGGTTTTTTAGGCAAGCTTTCTTTTGGGTATTTCATAAAAGCACCAAGAGTCGCATACGAAATTCGAAGTCCGCCTTCAATTCCGGGGCGACTAGCCGTCAGTACTGAAAACCCATTGGCATTCCCTTCAAAATCAATTAAATCCTGCCATTCTTTTGCGGTAAGCTGATCTTTGTATTGCTGTCCTTTTCCAATCGAAAAATATTCTCCAATCGCTTTTTCACCAGAATGTCCAAAAGGTGGATTCCCAATATCATGTGCCAAAGATGCTGCGGCAACAATAGCCCCAAAATCATTCATATGATATCCGTGAACTTCTTTTAAGTGTGGATATTTTTCGATGATTTTTTTACCGACTAATCGTCCTAAAGAACGCCCCACAACCGAAACTTCTAAACTGTGCGTCAATCTGGTGTGCACAAAATCAGTTTTTGATAAAGGAATAACCTGTGTTTTATCCTGTAAACTTCTAAAAGCGGAGGAGAAGATAATACGGTCATAGTCAACTTCAAAACCCAAACGGGTATCGTCTTGTTCTACACGCAATCTTTTGCCTTTGTCGCCTTGTCGTCTTAGTGATAAAAGTTGTTCCCAGTTCATGATTTTATTTTTGGTATTTACAAGGAGCGAATATAAAGAAAAGGATGTGTTTAAAAACAAAAAAGCAGCCTAAAATGACTGCAGTTTTTATCTTTTCTACTTTCTTACACCCCCGAAAACAATTTCTTTTTTTCTATAAATTCATGCTTTTTCACCACATACGTAACGGACAATGTATCATGCCATCCTCTCTCAGCCATTAAAAAAGAAAAAGGCTCCAAAGGAATTAATCTCGATACTGTACGTATAATAATGCTTTTCATATTGGGTTTTGAACCGTCGTTTTTTACAACTAGTGTTTTTGTAAAATATTTAGCGAAGGTTCTGGAGAAATACATTTCGGTAATTGAGTAATAAAAAAACAGGATAATCAGTCCAAAAAAGAAGCTTTCAATTAGGCTTAATGATGTAACCCAATTCGACGCAGCATAACTATGGGTCAAATCTCCTATTATAATGATGGTGGTGCCAATGGTGATTTCGATGATATAAATAATCAATACATCGATAATGAGATTCAGGAGACGTTGGCTTTTGGAAGCTAATAAATCATCTGTAACAGTAAATTTTTTATTTTCCATAGTAGTTCGTATAAAAAATGATTACTTATAATGATAACTATCTCAAATATAGTGAATTATTTACAAATTTCAGAAGTAACTTCCTGATATTTTAGCCCTGATTGAAGTGAAAATCCTTTTTATTTTTTCTTTAAAAATAAAAAGATTGAAACGGAAAGCAGGACACGAGCGAAGCGAACTGACGAAGTAAATAGCTCCAAAAAAAAGCAGTTATCATTACAATAACTGCTTTTAGATTTAACTACTTTTTTTAATTCGAATCTTAAAACAACTTCCGTCTGTTTTACAAATTCTTCTTCCATCTCTCGTTGTGATACATTTTCTAAAAATGTACTCAAAACTATCATCCTGTTTTGGACTCATATTTGAAAAATATTAAAATTTAACAATAAAGAAGTCCTTTTTTTACCAAAAAATTTTATATTTGAAGTCTCAAAACAAATACACTTTTGGCTATAGAATAGAACTTCAATTCTATTATCTATAATTAATTAAAAAAAGGCTTCAACTCGAATTGAAGCCTTTTTTATTTTATTTAACTCCCACACATTTCACATTCGTCTGGACCGGCATTTTTAGACAATTCAATCATTGCTCTGTATTCTTCAGCCGTCATTTCTACTGCTTCAGCTACTACAGGAACTGCAATTGGTTGTTCTTTCACTTCAATTGGATCTGCTTTTTTATCATTGTTCAATGTAAATTTAATCGCATCCACCGCAGCTTTTGTTCTTAGATAATACATTCCCGTTTTCAATCCTGATTGCCAAGCGTAGAAATGCATCGATGTCAATTTAGAATAATTGGCATTTTGCATGAATAAGTTCAACGATTGTGATTGATCCACAAAATAACCACGTTGACGTGACATATCGATAATGTCTTTCATAGACATTTCCCAAACGGTTTTGTACAATTCTTTCAAGTCTTGCGGAATATCAAGCGCTTGAACAGAACCGTTATTTCGCATTAATTCTTGTTTCAAGGTTTCGTTCCACAAACCGCGTTCCACTAAATCGTGTAACAAGTGTTTGTTTACCACAATAAACTCACCCGAAAGTACTCTTCTGGTGTAAATATTAGAAGTATATGGTTCGAATGCTTCGTTGTTACCCAAAATTTGAGAAGTCGAAGCCGTTGGCATTGGCGCTACTAATAATGAGTTTCTAACACCATGTTTCATCACTTCTTTTCTCAAGGAAGCCCAGTCCCAACGACCAGATAATTCTTCATCTTTCATTCCCCACAAATTGAACTGAAATTCTCCTTGTGACATTGGCGAACCTTCAAAAGTAGAATACGGTCCTTCTTCTTTGGCCATTTCCATAGAAGCGGTAACTGCTGCAAAATATAAAGTTTCAAAAATATCCTGGTTCATTTTTTTAGCTTCGTCACTCGTAAACGGCAAGCGCAACATAATAAAAGCATCGGCTAGCCCTTGTACTCCAAGACCAACTGGTCTGTGACGCATATTTGAGTTTTCAGCTTCTTTTACCGGATAATAATTTCTATCAATAACTTTATTCAAGTTTCTGGTTACACGTTTGGTAACGGTGAACAACAAATCGTGATTGAATTTTTTGTTTTCCACAAACATTGGCAACGAAAGTGAAGCAAGGTTACAAACCGCGATTTCATCTTTAGAAGTATATTCCATAATCTCCGTACACAAATTCGAAGAACGAATTGTACCTAGATTTTTTTGGTTTGATTTTCTATTAGCTGCATCTTTATACAACATGTAAGGCGTTCCAGTTTCGATTTGTGATTCCAGAATTTTCTCCCACAATTCATGCGCTTTGATGGTTTTTCTACCTTTTCCTGCTTTTTCGTAATCCGTGTACATTTTTTCGAAATCGTCTCCATAAACGTCATACAATCCAGGACATTCATTAGGACACATCAAGGTCCAATAACTGTCTTCTTGTACTCTTTTCATAAACAAATCCGAAGTCCACATGGCAAAAAACAAATCTCTTGCACGCATTTCTTCTTTTCCAGTATTCTTTTTCAAGTCTAGGAATTCAAAAATATCCGCATGCCAAGTTTCGATATAAATAGCAAAACTTCCTTTACGTTTTCCTCCTCCTTGATCTACATAACGCGCTGTATCATTGAAAACACGTAACATAGGAACAATTCCGTTAGAGGTTCCGTTAGTACCACGAATATAAGAACCAGTTGCTCTTACATTGTGAATAGAAAGTCCAATTCCACCTGCTGATTGCGAGATTTTAGCCGTTTGTTTCAACGTGTCATAAATCCCGTCAATACTATCGTCTTGCATTGCCAAAAGGAAGCAAGAAGACATTTGAGGTTTTGGAGTTCCGGCATTAAATAAAGTTGGTGTTGCATGTGTAAAGAACTTTTTCGACATTAAGTCGTACGTTTCTATTACTGATTTCAAATCGTCTAAGTGAATCCCAACAGACACACGCATCAACATGTGTTGCGGACGCTCTACGATTTTACCGTTTATTTTTAGCAAATACGATCTTTCCAAGGTTTTAAAACCAAAATAATCGTAGTTGAAATCTCTATTGTATATAATATGTGAGTCTAAAAACTCTGCATTATCCATAATCACTTTATGTACTTCCTCAGAAAGCAACGGAGCATATTGACCGTTTCTTGGGTTTACATAATTGAACATATCATTCATCGTTTCCGAAAATGATTTTTTTGTATTCGAATGTAAATTTGAGATTGCAATACGAGCTGCTAATTGTGCATAATCCGGATGCGCAATAGTCATTGACGCAGCAGTTTCGGCAGCAAGATTATCCAATTCAGATGTCGAAACACCATCATAAAGTCCTTCAATTACGCGCATTGCCACTTTCACAGCATCAACCAAATCATTCAAACCATAGCATAGTTTTTTAATTCTATCAGTGATTTTGTCGAACATTACAGGCTCTTTGTGCCCATCTCTTTTAACTACATACATACGCTTAATTGTTTTAAAAAACAGAAAATCCCTTTCCCGTTTTTGAGTATTTGTTTCATTTTTTTGGGAAGCTAATCCCGCTGTCATTCCAATCTTTCTAGTCCTGAAAAAAGTTCAGGACTAGAAAGGATATTCCCTTCCATCGGGGCTAAAACAGCCCGTGATGCGATAACGACTTTCTAAAAATCAGCGTCAAAACTAATTTTCTGAGCATCTTCATCGGTATTCATAACACCTGCTTTTTGATATTCGGCAACTTTCTTTTCAAAGAAGTTTGTTTTCCCTTGAAGCGAAATCATGTCCATAAAATCAAAAGGATTTGAAGTGTTGTATTCTCTCTCGCAACCTAATTCAACTAATAATCTGTCGGCAACAAATTCTAAATATTGTGTCATTAATACCGCATTCATTCCTATTAAACTTACAGGAAGGGATTCAGTGATAAATTCTCTTTCAATATTCAAAGCATCAACAATAATACTTCTGATTCTTTCTTTTGGAACTTTATTTACTAAATGGTGGTTGTGCAAGTGTACTGCAAAATCACAGTGCACTCCTTCGTCGCGAGAAATCAATTCGTTAGAAAACGTCAATCCTGGCATTAACCCACGTTTTTTCAACCAATAAATAGAACAAAATGCTCCTGAAAAGAAGATTCCTTCCACAGCTGCAAAAGCAATCAAACGCTCTGCAAACGAATCAGATTCAATCCATTTCAAAGCCCAATCCGCTTTTTTCTTAATCGCAGGGAAAACTTCTAAAGCATTGAACAATTCATCTTTCTCTGCTTCATCTTTCACATAGGTATCAATCAATAATGAATACGTTTCACTGTGAATGTTTTCCATCATGATTTGAAAACCGTAAAAGAATTTTGCTTCAGCATATTGCACTTCGTTCACAAAATTTTCAGCTAAATTCTCATTTACAATTCCGTCAGAAGCAGCAAAAAAAGCAAGAATATGTTTTACAAAATAACGTTCCTCATCAGAAAGTTTGTTATTCCAGTCATTTAAATCTTGTGATAAATCGATTTCTTCAGCAGTCCAGAAACTAGCTTCCATACTTTTATAAAATTCCCAAATATCATGGTGTTTAATTGGAAAAATCACGAAACGATTTTTATTTTCTTGTAAAATTGGTTCAAGTTGTGCCATTATAGTAGTTTGTTTTTTTGAGATTTTAACGAAATTTTATGCTTTCTGTGGATTACAAAGATTGTGAAATATTGCCGAAATTAAAAGTCAAACTTATTCACAATCGGCCATAGTTTTTAACAAACGAAAAAAATTGAGGTATTTTTCATGTGGATTTTAAATACTTAAAAATCAGTATTTTAAAATTTAAAAAAAGAGTTGAAGTACCGTAAAATATAGGATTTTAAAAACAGCAAACAAGAAAATTTGCATTTATTTTAGATTTATTTTTTGAGTTCCTGTGCGACTATTTCAAGCTCTGCATACCAGTCCTCTCCAAACTTTCTAACCAAAGCTTCTTTGACAAATTTATACACCGGCACTTCAAGTTCCTGACCTAAAGAACAGGCCGGATCACAAATATCCCATTTGTCATAATTAACGGCAGCAAACTCCGTGAAATCTTTTACACGAATAGGATATAAATGACAAGAAACAGGTTTTTTCCAGTCAATCACACCTTGATTGTACGCTTGCTCGATACCGCACAAAGCTGTTTTACCGTCAAACATTACGTAAGCACAATCTTTATTATCAATCAGTGGCGTTTCAAGATCACCATCAGTTCCTTTTGTCCAAGTTCCTTGCGCTTCAATAGCCGCAATCCCTTGTTTACGTAAAAATGGTTTTACTTTTGGATAGATTTCTTCTAATATCTTAGTTTCCTCAACGCTCAATGGAGCTCCCGCATCGCCATCAACACAACAAGCCCCTTTACAGGCTGACAAATTGCAAACAAAATCTTTTTCGAGTATGTCTTCTGAGACGATGGTTTTTCCTAATTGAAACATTATTTTGGGGTACTGAGATTATAAAGCGCAAAGGTAGTCAAAGTAAATTGTAATTTTTTAGATAAAAACCAACTTTAACTTTTCGGAAAACCAACGAAACTACTGACTCTTTGAGCACACTAACAAACTAACCTTAAACAACATAGAATTAAAAAAAATAAGAAATCAATTGAAAATCAGTATGTAAAAAAATGAATCAGAATTGTTGTAATAAAATTTAATTTTAATCAAAAATCTACCGAAAAGTTTAACTTTGCAAACAAAAAAATTATGTTTGAAATCGATTTTAGAGAAATAATTACGGTTGGAATGGTCCTTTTTGCCGTAATTGATATCGTGGGAACCATTCCTATTATTGTTGATTTAAGATCAAAACATGGACACATAGAATCTGAAAAAGCTTCAATAGTAGCGGGTATAATCATGATTGTTTTCCTTTTTGTGGGAGAAGAATTATTGAATTTAATAGGGATTGATGTAAACTCTTTTGCGGTTGCAGGTTCATTTGTATTATTCTTTCTGGCATTAGAAATGATTTTAGGGATTCGGATTTATCGCGATGAAGAAGCGAGTTCCGCATCTATCGTCCCTCTGGCATTTCCTTTGATAGCCGGAGCAGGAACAATGACTACTTTACTCTCTTTACGTTCACAGTTTTCTACTATAAATATTGTTATCGCAATAATTTTGAATATTATTCTGGTATATATCGTTTTGAAATCATCGTCTAAAATTGAAAAAATACTAGGAGAAAATGGGCTCGGCGTCATTCGAAAGACTTTTGGCGTTGTACTTCTTGCGATTGCTGTTAAATTATTCGCTGCGAATGTTAAAGGTTTGTTCGTCTAAAATAAATTTTCATAAATTTACCCCCTAAGATAATTTTAAAAGATAATCTGATTTTAAGCTGACATGTGTTTCTAAAATAAAAAATCTGTTTCTTTTATATCAAAAACAAAAACGTATTATGAAAATTTTCACTAACATCTTGGTGTTTTTAGCAATAGCGCTAATCATATTTAATGTTACTTTGTTGGATTTTAGAAATCCATTTCAAGGAGATAGCGTAGTTGCTTTTATTGGAATTGCTGCTTCTTTTTGTGCCGTTTTGATTCTTCTGATTTTTAAAATGGCAAAAAAGATTGAAGAGAAATCAAATGACCAACTGTAATAATGTTTGATGTTCTCATCGTTGGCGGTGGCGTTTCTGGAATTTCATGCGCACTCGTTTTGGGTTCTGCAAAAAACAAATCCTTTGTCAGTGACAAAAGAATTGGCATTTTCACCCATCAAAAAACATCATCTCTTCAAGAAGCACTGTTTAATAATGCTTACGGAATCCCTCCAGGGAAATTAGGTTCTGAATTATTAGAGGAAAGCACCGAACATCTTTCGAAAGCGTATCCACATATCACTCAAATTCCAGGGGAAAAAGTACTCAAAATTGAAGGAGAATTTCCTGAATTTACAGTCATCACAAACAAAAATTCCTACCAAACAAAAACAATTGTCATAGGCATAGGATCCGCAAATTCTTTTGCAATAGATGGATTGATGCATTATGTGGAACCCCATCAAAAATCCCTTCCCGAAAAACAACGAATTCAACTCAAGAACAGCGACCACAAAGTGGCTGAAGGAATTTATGCCATAGGAACTTTAGCAGGCTGGAGAAGCCAACTGGCCATTGCTGCCGGTAGTGGTGCTGCTGTTGCAACGGATATTCTTACGTTATGGAATGATGGCGTACAGACTCATGCACACGACAGTATCAGGTAAATAGATTTTCATTCTGGAAAATCTCAAGAAAAATAGTGGTAGGTTTACATTTTCAATATACTTTTTATGTTATCACTATTATTGGGCTTGACCAGGCTAATTGTTTTTATAGTATTCGTTTCCTTTTTTTCGATTCTTTTCTATTTGACGAGTTTCTTTTGCAGCGAAGAAATTAATTCCAAAAGAGCACTTCATCTACGCGATTTTTTAATTCGGGTGTCCAATTACATTTTAGGTATTCGCACCATTATTTATGGAGAAAAACCCACGATACAAGGACTGATTGTAGCCAATCACCGTTCTTATTTTGACCCAATTGTTATTGTAAATCAAATGCATGCTTTTCCTGTAGGGAAGAAAGAAGTTGCGTCATGGCCTATTATTGGCTATATCTGTAAAATATCGGGTGTTTTATTTGTAGATAGAAAATGCCAAAAGAGCAGACAAGAAACTGCCGAAAATATTCGTGAAGTTCTGGCCAAAGGATATTCTATCATTAATTTTCCGGAAGGCACAACCGATGTTTTGCCAACGACTGTAGATTTCAATTATGGCTCGTTTGTGATGGCCACGAAGATTAAATCTGCCGTTATTCCTATTGCCATTGATTATAAAGAAAAAACGGATGCTTTTGTTGGAGACGATACTTTCATTCCGCATTTTTTAAAGTGTTTTGGAAAATGGACTACTGAAATTAAAATGACTTTTTTTCCTCCTATTTATTCTGAAGATGCAACCTATTTATTAAACACGTCTAAGAAAATGATAGACGATGAACTCATTCTGTACAGGAAAGATTGGGACAGTGAAAATTAGTTGTTTTTAAACAATATTTTTCTTCACAATTACTTCTTGGAAATTGCCTTAATCATTGCATCTTCTTTCAATACAATCTCATAATAATAGCTTTCTCCATACAATTGTCGGGCAAATTCAGCAGCCAAGTATCTTTTCACCAATGACTTGCTTTTTCCAAAATTCAAATCCAATCCGTTTCCGAAAATAAATTTTTGAAACGAATTAAAATACAAATCCGTTTCATTCATTTTAGTTTTGAATTGTTCGAAATTAAGTCCTTTAAAAGCACTTCGATTTTTATCTAATTGTTCGAAAACAAAATTACCCACGATTCCGGATTGCAATAAATAAGCCGTACTTTCATTTCCATGCTCTACTTCTAGCGGTACAAAAACGTCAGGGACAATTCCGCCGCCACCGTATACAATTTTACCTTTTTTAGTTTTGAATTTTAAAGTATCCGAAAATTTTATACTGTCTTTTTCATACAATTCTCCATTTCCAAAACGAGCTTCTGATTCTTTAAAATACGCCTCATTTCCTTTCGAATATGGTTTTTGAATCGAGCGACCCGTAGGTGTGTAATATCTGGCAATAGTCAATCGAACGGCCGAACCATCGGCAAAATCCATTTCACGTTGCACCAATCCTTTTCCAAAAGAACGACGTCCTACAATAGTTCCTCTGTCATTATCCTGAATGGCGCCCGCTAGAATTTCACTGGCAGAAGCGCTGTTTTCATTGATTAAAACAAACACATTTCCGTTTTCGAAACTCCCTTTTTTGGTTGCAAATGTCTTGTCTATATTCCCATTTTTATTTTTAGTAAAAACAATCAGCTGCTTGTCTGTCAATAATTCATCGGCAATAGCAATGGCTTCTTCCATATAACCGCCACCATTATCGCGAACATCAATTACAAGTGATTTTGCTCCTTGTTGTTTCAGTTTAGTTAAACCCGCCATAAACTCTCTATACGTAGTTTCGGCAAATCTATTTATTTTTATATAACCGGTTTTATCACTCAAAAGTAAAGCGGCATCGACACTTTTTAGAGGAATAACATCCCGTTTTATTTTTACTTTAAGTTTTTTACCTTCAGATTTTCTGTAGATAGTAAGCTCAATATCAGAACCTACAGTGCCTTTTAATTTAGAATACAAACTGTCGCTTGGCAATTTTCGACCAAATAATTTTGTTTTATCAGCATACAAAATTCGGTCGCCAGCCTTTATTCCAGCTTTTGCCGAAGGGCCATTTTCAACCGGTCTTATAACTGCAACTGAATCATTATACATATAGAAATTCACGCCTATTCCCACGAAATTACCTTTCATGCTTTCTACCACTTCCAGCTGATCGCTTGGCGGAATATAAACTGAATGCGGATCGAGTTGCGCCAGAATATTATCTACGGTAAGGTTTACAATAGAATCCGTGTTGATATCATCGACATATTCATTATCTATAAAATCAATTAATTTGTTGAGTTTGCTCCTGGAATTATTTCTGTCTGCAAAATCAGCTGCGTTAGGAAAATTCAACATTCCGCCCAGCACAACTCCCAGAGCGAGTGTTGAGAAAATAATAATGGGCAAATATTTTACGTTATATTTCATACGAAGACAATAATTATTCTTCTAATACTGGGATGTGTTCTACTTCTACTCCTGCTTTTACAAGGAACTGAATTCCTGAATCATCGCGGTATCCATTGTGATACACTACTCTTTTTATTCCGGATTGATGAATCAATTTGCTGCACTCTTTACATGGCGAAAGCGTAATATACAAGGTTGCGCCTTCACACGATTGTGTAGATCGTGCCACTTTAAGAATCGCATTTGCTTCGGCATGTAAAACATCCCAACGCGTCAATCCTTCATCATCTTCACAACAATTTTCAAAACCAGTTGGAGTTCCGTTATAACCATCAGAGATTATCATTCTATCTCGCACAATAATCGCACCAACTTGTTTGCGTTTACAATAGGACAGCAAACTCCATTCTTTGGCAATTCTAAGATACGCTTTATCGTATTTATTTAATTTTTTTTCGTTCATTTTTTATCTAATCCAGATTTCACTTTCAACAATCAATGGTATCACTACCCCAATAATAAATGCCGACATCACTAAAGTCCAATCGCGTTTTGAGAATCTAAAAACGGTTTGAACAATATACGACAAAATCAAAACCACAAAAACCACTACAATCT
Source organism: Flavobacterium sp. 120 (assembly GCF_003633605.1). NCBI lineage: Bacteria > Pseudomonadati > Bacteroidota > Flavobacteriia > Flavobacteriales > Flavobacteriaceae > Flavobacterium > Flavobacterium sp. 120. The sequence goes on from NZ_RBKZ01000001.1 coordinate 3,124,551, forward strand.
GGGCCGCTTCTATTCCTAATGCAAACTCTGACAATGGCAATATTTTAGAAGTGGCATCACCTCCAAGAATCGATTTGAAATAATTTGAAAAGCCCAATCCATGAATTATCCCAAAGAAAAGTGTGATGAAAAACACCAAATTTATACTTTCTTTTTTGCTTGATTTTCCCGCCGTAAAAAGATTAAACAACGCCGTTATTAATATCGTTATTGGAATTAATAATTCAACAACATTCACTTTAATCGCAATTATACCAAAAACGGAAAGCAATAAAGCCATCGTATGTCCAATGGTGAAAAGCGTTACCAAAAGCACAATTCGCTTCCAATCCTTAAAAGAGAAAGGAATTGCTAATGCTATTAAAAATAAAACATGATCATAAGCATGAATATCTAAAACGTGTTTTAATCCTATTTGAAAGTAAATCCAAAATTCTGACATAGGTAATTTATTAGGTTGATAAAGGGGTTGTAAACTTACGATTAATTTTGAAAATGATTGATTTGATTATTTAAATAAATGCAATTCAAAAGAGATCAAATTCAAAGAAAAAATATAAAAAAATTAAAATCATTAATTTAAAAATAGATTTATCTTTGTAAGATAAAAAAACAATAATTATGTCATTTTCAGATTTATTTGATAGCGAATTCAAACAAAGAAATAAAGGTCATTTTTCAGCTATTGTTCGTGTAGCACTTGCTGACGATAAGTTTGCTCCGGAAGAAAAACTATTTTTAGACAAACTGGCTGTTCGATTAGAAATTTCTCAAGCAGAATATGAAGAAATTTTAGAAAACCCACTAAAATATCCTATAAACCCTCCTTATTTACATGAGCAAAGACTGGAGCGTTTGTTTGATTTAGCAAGAATGGTTCACGTTGATCATCAGTTAGGTGACACACAAGAATTATTATTAAGAAAAATTGGAGTAGCACTAGGCTTTAATGCTGAAAATGTAGATTATATTATACATAAAGCACTTAAATTAGTAGATAGAAAAGTAGATTTAGATACTTTCCTTTTCGAAATGCAAAACATGAACAAGTAATTGTAAAGTATAAAAAAAGCTCCCAGAAATCTGGGAGCTTTTTTTATTAAACATGCATTTTAGTATTTGCTTAATTTAGCTTTATGCATAAATTCTTCTGCTTTTTCTACCATGTTGTAGCTTCCGCAAAAGAACGGGACCCTTTCATGTAATTCTGTTGGTTCAATTTCCATGATTCTATTAAATCCGTCTGAAGCTTTTCCTCCGGCTTGTTCAGCAATAAAAGCTAACGGATTGCATTCGTAAAGCAAACGTAATTTCCCATTTGGTGCTTTGGAACTTGTAGGATACAAATAAATTCCGCCTTTAATCATATTTCTATGAATATCAGAAACCAAACTTCCTATATATCTTGAAGTATATGGTCTGTCACCTTCTTCTAACTGGCAATATTTTATATAATCTTTTACTCCCTGCGGAAAATGAACATAATTCCCTTCGTTGATGGAATAAATATGACCGTCTGTTGGGAATTGCATTTTTGGATGCGATAAATAAAAAGTTCCAATGGCCGGATTCAATGTAAATCCGTTTACTCCATGTCCAGTAGTGTAAACCAACATCGTCGATGTTCCGTAAATAACATAACCTGCCGCAACCTGATTGATTCCCGGCTGTAAAAAATCTTCTATGGTAACTGGAGTTCCTATTGGAGTAACTCTTCTATAAACCGAAAATATAGTCCCTACGGAAACATTCACATCAATATTTGATGAGCCGTCAAGCGGATCCATTAAAACCACATATTTGTTATTATGGCTGTTGTCACTTCCTTCTACGGTGATAAAATCATCATTCTCTTCAGAGGCAATACCACAAACAATTTCACGATTGATTAAAGTTTGAATGAAAATTTCATTGGCATAAACGTCGAGTTTTTGCTGATCTTCACCTTGTATGTTTTGTTCTCCGGCAGCCCCAACAATATCAACTAATCCTGCTTTGTTTACTTTATAATTGACTACTTTGGCAGCCAATCGGATGGAGTTAATGATTCGGGATAATTCGCCTGACGAATATTGAAAAGCATTTTGGTTTTCAATGATAAATTCTCCTAGTGTTTTGTTGCGTTCTTCCATTACGAAATCGATGTAGTTATTTTGAAGTCACAAATATCGTTTTTTTTGTGAAAACAATTTGAATACTATTTATTTACTTTGACAGTATTGTATATTTGCTGAATAAAACACAAAATTAGTACGTAAAAATGCTATTTTATTGCATTTTTGAATCATTAAAATAAAAATTTATGAATATTAGAAAAGGAAAACCTGAAGACATGCAGGCTGTTTTAGGCCTTATTCAAGAATTAGCCGATTTTGAAAAGGAGCCAGATGCTGTTCTTGTAACTGTTGCCGATTTAATTCGCGATGGTTTTGGACCTGTTCCTTTATTTCATGTTTTTGTTGCCGAAGTGGAGTCAGAAATTGTGGGTATCGCATTATGGTATTACCGCTTTTCAACTTGGAAAGGAAAAACAATTCATTTAGAAGATTTAGTGGTAAAAGACAAAATGCGTGGAACCGGACTTGGATATGCTTTATATTCTGAAATTATAAAACAGGGTAAAAGAGATAATGTTCGAAGAGTGGAATGGAATGTTCTGGACTGGAACGCTCCTGCTATTGAATTTTACGAAAAATCAGGTGCAAAAGTGTTAAAAGATTGGTATGTAGTGCAAATGGATGAAATAGGAATCAACCATTTTGTAGAGAATAAATTGAAATAAAGTATAAAGAACAATTTTTGTTTAAAAGTATGAGAGTATTCAAATTTGGAGGAGCTTCTGTAAAAGATGCCGCAGGAATTAAAAACGTATATGACGTTTTACAAAAAGTGGGTTACGAAGATGTATTGTTAGTTGTTTCTGCAATGGGAAAAACGACGAATGCATTGGAAATTGTCATAAAAAACTATTTCGACAAATCGGCTGAGTTAAATTCATCAGTCCAAGAAGTAAAAAAATACCACAATCAAATTTTGATGGATTTATTTGAAGATGACAAAAACGAAGTTTTTGCTGCTGTAAATACTCAATTTGCTGATTTAGAATATTTCTTGACACATAATAAATCTCCTAATTATAATTTTGTTTACGACCAAATTGTAAGTTATGGCGAATTAATTTCGACAACTATTCTTAGTCATTTCATGAATTTCATGGGAATAAAAACGCAATGGCTGGATGTTCGTAATTTCATAAAAACAGACGCTAATTATAGAGATGCAGAAGTAGATTGGGAATTGACACAGAAGAACATTGCCAAGAACGTAAAACGAAAAATCTTAAATATTACACAAGGTTTCTTAGGTTCTGATGAGAATAATTTCACTACTACTCTAGGTCGTGAAGGTTCAGATTATACTGCTGCGATTTTTGCCTATTGCCTAAATGCCGAAAGCGTAACCATCTGGAAAGATGTTCCCGGAGTAATGAATGCCGACCCAAGATATTTTGAAAACGCAAGTTTATTAAATCAAATTTCGTATCGCGAAGCCATTGAATTAGCTTTTTACGGCGCAACGGTTATTCACCCAAAAACACTGCAGCCTTTACAAAAAAAGGAAATCCCTTTGTATGTAAAATCATTTATAAACCCATTATTAAAAGGGACAAGTGTTTCTAAAGGTGTCGATTTAGAACCGTATTTACCTTGTTTTATTGTCAAAAGAAACCAACTTTTAATTTCTCTTTCATCAATAGATTTCTCTTTCATCATGGAAGAAAACATCAGTGAGATTTTTGCGTTGTTTCACCAATTCAAAATAAAAGTAAACTTAATTCAGAATTCTGCCATTAGTTTCTCTGTATGTGTGGAAGATAAATTTGATAATTTTAAAGCGCTGAATGCCATTTTATCTAAAAAATTCAAAGTTGAATTTGACGAAAATGTAACCTTATATACAATCCGACATTTCAATGACAAGGCAGCACAAACTGTAGAAGAAAATAAAGTCGTTTTATTGAAACAAGTCAGCCGTGAAACCATGCAAGTGATCACTAAAGAAGTTTAAAACTGTTTCAACAGTATTAAAATGGGAATCGAAATTTAATTTTGATTCCCATTTTTTGTTATTCCAAAGCATAAAATCAAGCACTCTAAACCAGAATATGTCGATTTGTCTATTCATCAATTTTCTGATTGGCACATTTTCTAATTATCGAATTATAAATACTACTTTTGGTACTTTCGAGTTATAGTATTTATGTTGAAAAAATTACTTTTTTGGATTGTAATAGGCTGTTTTTCTGGGCTCCATGCTCAGGAAATTAATTCGCTGTACAAAACCAAAAAAATCCTTCTTTCCCGCGACACAATTTATATTGAAAAAGAAAGTATCAATTCCAGTTTTTTCAAATTGCTTGACGCCAATGGCAAGCCTATCGACAGTACTTTATTTAAAATAAATTTCAAAAAGGGAACTCTGATTTTAAAGGAAAACAGTTCTTTTACCTCCGATTCACTTACAGTACAGTATCTTAAATTCCCAGAAATACTAACCCAGGAATACCGCATTTACGACCCCAGCAGAGTGGTCAGTAATGAAGCCGGCAATGGAAATTTATATAAAATTGAAGCAAAAAACCTAAAGAAAAACGTGCCTTTTGACGGTTTGAATACTTCCGGAAGCATTACCCGTGGCATTACTATAGGAAACAATCAAAATGCTGTTTTGAATTCTAATTTAGATTTACAAATTACTGGTAAAATTTCCGAAAAAGTAAGTTTAAGAGCTTCCATTCAAGACAGTAATATTCCATTGCAGGATGGCGGCTATTCTCAAAAACTGGATCAGTTTGATAATGTTTTCATGGAATTATTCAGTGACCAATGGAACATTCGAGCAGGAGATATTTTTCTGGAAAACAAGAAAACCCAATTCTTGAATTTCAATAAAAAAGTACAGGGACTGTCTACTAATTTCAACTTTGGAACCGAAGAAAACAGAACGAATGTATTTGCATCAGCAGCATTAGTTCGAGGGCAATATGCCAAAAGTAATTTTGTGGGACAGGAAGGCAATCAAGGTCCGTACAAATTAAAGGGACAAAACGGAGAATTGTATGTTCTGGTGGTTTCGGGCTCAGAGCGGGTTTATGTAAATGGTATTTTACTGAAACGAGGCGAGAACAATGATTATACGATAGATTACAATGCCGGTGAAATTGTATTTACGCCACTTTTTACCATCACTTCCGAAATGCGAATCGCCATAGAATATCAATACTCCGACAGGAATTACACCCGTTTTGTAACGTATGCCGGTGCCACGCATGAAAATGAAAAATGGAGTTTTGGAGGCTATTTATATTCGGAAAACGACTTGAAAAATCAACCGCTACAACAAAATTTATCACAAGAACAAGCCCAGATATTAGTCAATTCCGGAGACAATCCTGATTTAATGACGGCGCCTTCTGCCTACGCTGATTCCTATTCCGAAAACAAAGTACTGTATCGAAAAACTATAGTTAATGCCATTGAAATTTTCGAATATTCAAATGATGCTCAACAGGAATTATTCAATGTTCGTTTCACTTTGGTCGGAGCAAATAATGGGAATTATATCGTGACAAATTCGGCTACCATTACGCGAGTTTATGAATATATTGAACCCATAAACGGTATTCCTCAAGGAAATTATGAACCCATAATTCAGCTTATTGCGCCAACAAAAATTCAAGTTGCCACCTTTTTGGGAAAATACAAACCCAGCGAAAAAACGGCTGTCGATTTTGAAATTGGCCTGAGCAACAATGATCAAAATTTATTTTCATCCATTGATGACCGCAATAATCAAGGCTTGGCCGGAAAAATCAATGCCAAGCAAAGGCTTTTTTCAAAAAAATGGCAGGTTGATGCTTTTGCGAATTATCAATTTATACAAAAAGATTTCAGATCCGTGGAACGACTGTACAATATAGAATTTGACCGAGACTGGAATTTAGGAACCGCTGCCATTGGAAATCAAAGTTTATTGGTTTCCGGTTTGCAATTGGACTTAAATCCAGAACCAAAATCTACTACTAGAGGACTGTTGTTGTATCAGTTTGAAAAACTGGATTTCTCTGAAAATTTTTCGGGTAGCAGACATATTTTAAATGGTTTGTTTCGAATAAAAAAATGGACTTTTCAAAACCAAGGCAGTTTCCTAAAAAGTGATGGCAGTGTTTTATCATCGAAATTTTTAAGAAACCAATCTCAAATGCGTTTTCATTTCGATAAAAATTGGGTTGGCTCCAGCTTGCGTTTAGAAGACAATCAAGAAAAAGACAAAGCAACAAATCAGTTTTCGGTTCTAAGCCAAAAATTTACGGAGTATGGTTTTTTTACCGGTCGTGGCGACAGCACAAAAGTTTTTGTAGAGTTGGGCTATTTAAGAAGAACCAATGACAGCCTTCAATCCCAAAGTGTCGGGAGGCTGCTGCAGCGGGTAAATTCCTCCCAGACTTTCATGTTAAAATCTAAATTGATACAAACCAACAGAAGTGATTTATCTATTTATGCCAATTATAGAATCTTGGATTTTGTGGATGCAACGAGAAAAAAAGAACCTACATTAAATTCCAGAATAGTGTACACGGATCGTTTTTTCAATCAGTTAATCCAAAGCACAACCGTTTATGAAACGAATTCAGGAACCATTCCGCAACAGGAATTTACGTATCTGGAAGTTTCCGCAGGTCAGGGTGTATATACCTGGAATGATTATAACGGGAATGGAATTCAGGAATTGCAGGAGTTTGAAGTCGCTCCGTTTATCGATCAGGCAAAATTCATCAGAGTGTTTTTGCCCAATCGGATCTATATAAAAACACATCAAAATAAATTCTCCCAATCCGTGACCTTAAACCCGAATCAATGGCAAAATGAAAAAGGATTAAAAAAATTACTTTCCTATTTCTATAATCAAACCGCATTTATAATTGACCGGAAAACGAGAAGTGACGGAGACAATTTTGAATTAAACCCGTTTAGCGGTTCTAATGAAAATGTCCTCGGATTGAATTCCAGCTTGAGGAATAGCTTGTTTTACAATCGGGGAAAACAAAACCATTCGGTTACCTATTCTTATCTTCAGAATAAAACAAAAAACTTGTTATCGATAGGTTCACAAGAAGCCACCAACAGTTCGCATCAATTGCAGTATGGACATTTGTACAAAAAAAGTTGGCTGTTTGGTTTTTTTGCCAAAACAATCCAGACAACTATTCAATCCGAGAATTTCCCAGAAAAAAATTATGACATAAACGGATATCAATTGGCACCAAAAATTAGTTATTTATTCTCTAAAAACACCAGCTGGGATCTCTTTTATGAATTGCAAAGCAAAGAAAACCAAATTGGAGTTTTCGAAACGTTGTTACAAAACCGTTTTGGAACTTCCTTTTCCTACGCCAGCGATAAAAAAATAACGCTGAATGGCGAAGTCTCTTTTTACCAAAATAAATTTGAAGGAAATGAATTTTCTTCGGTTGGATTTCAAATGCTGGAAGGATTACAGACTGGACAGAACCTCACTTGGAGATTGCTTTTACAAAAAAACATCACACAATTTTTAGACATTAATTTCAATTATCAAGGGCGAAAAAGCGAATCAAGCCAAACCATTCATACCGGAAATGTTCAATTGAGAGCTTATTTTTAATACTGGAATTTGGAATAATTTCATTGATTGAATTTATAAACTATGATTATTTTTTATTATTTTTATTATATAAAATTTAAAATCAAATTATTATGAAAAAATTACTGTTGTTATGTTTTGTAATTATTTTGTCAGCAAACTTGCAAGCACAAGAAACTGCAGCCGAAAAGAAAGCAGCAAAAGCTAAAACTGAAAAATTGGCTAAAGCCAAAAAAGAAAAAGCGGAAGCGGCTAAAGATAAAGCGGCTATAGCCAAAGAAAAAGCAGCCACGGCTAAAAAAACAGCTAAAGACAAAGCAGAAGCTGCCAAAGACAAAGCAACTACAGCTAAAGAAAAAACAACAAAAGACAAAGCCGAAACTGCAAAAGATAAAGCTGCTACTTCTAAAAAAATAGCAAAAGACAAAGCGGAAGCTGCTAAAGATAAAGTAGTCAAAGATAAAGCCGAAACCGCAAAAGATAAAGCTGCCATAGCTAAAGAAAAAGCAACAGCATCTAAAAAAACAGCTACAAAAAAAGCAGAAACTGCCAAAGATAAAGCAGCGACGGCTAAAACTGCGATAAAAGAAAAAGCTACAAGCAGCAAATCAGTAAAAAAAATCAAGGAAACCAATGAAAAAGCACCTAAAGTAGCCGACAAAATAACAGGTGAGTACAATGGTAAAAAAGTATATACTGGTCCTCGTGGCGGAAAGTATTACATTAACTCAAACGGAAATAAAACCTACATACAAGAATAATTTTTTTATAGAAAACATATCGGAAAGGCTGTCTGTAAAAAGATAGCCTTTCTTTATTTTAGTCTAAAAAAAAGAGAAAAACAATCTGAAATAGTATTCAATAATTGGATAATTTAATAGTTTAGTAATATTTTGCAAATACAAAAAAGGGCTTAACTTATGTATCTTTCAACTATAAAAAACATTTGATACAATTAGAAATGGATATAAAAACCGCCCCTAAAACTATTTTGATTGCGCCTTTAAACTGGGGTTTAGGTCATGCCACCCGTTGCATTCCAATTATTAGAGCTTTACAAGAGAACAACTATATTCCCATAATTGCCTCTGATGGTATTGCTCTTGAATTACTCCGAAAAGAGTTTCCCAGCGTACAAACTTTGGAACTCCCATCCTATCAAATTGAATATGCTAAAAATGGCGCCAATTTTAAATGGAAACTAATAAAGAATGGCCCAAAAATGATTAGAGCCATTCTGGAAGAAAAAAAAATAATTCAAAATTGGATTGAAAAACATGCAATCGACGGCATTATTTCAGACAACAGATTAGGTGTTTTCAGCAAAAAAGTACCCTCTGTATTTATTACCCATCAATTGAATGTGATGACTGGAAATACCACTTGGATAACCAGTAAAATTCATCAATCAATTATAAAAAAATATACGGAATGCTGGGTTCCCGATCTATCAGGTACTCCAAATTTAACCGGCAAACTAGGTCATGTTGACAATCCAAATCTCAAAACAAAATACATTGGTCCTTTGAGCAGACTCCAAAAGAAATTGTTACCAAAAAAATATGATTTACTAGTAATTCTCTCTGGTCCTGAACCTCAACGTGGCATGTTAGAAAAACATTTAAAAGAAGAAATTATTAACTATAGCGGTAATGCAATTTTTATTGAAGGAAATATAGAAAAGGAGCAAAAAACAAGAATAATTGGAAATGTCACCTATTACAACTTCATGAATTCAACTGAACTGGAGCAGGCTTTTAACGAAAGTGAAATGGTTCTTTGCCGTTCGGGTTATACTACAATCATGGATTTAGCTCAACTGAGAAAAAAAGCTTTTTTTATTCCAACACCCGGGCAATATGAACAAGAATATTTAGCCAAAAAATTGAAGAAAGAAGGTCTGGTTCCTTATGCAACGCAAGATGATTTTAGAATGGAAAATATTCTAGAGATTGAGGAATATAAAGGATTGCCTCGATTAGACTCTAAAATTGAATGGGCAAATTTGTTCCAAGTTTTTCAAAAATAATCAACCTTTGATACATAGAAATAAAAAAACCGATTCACAAGAATCGGTTTTTTTAATGTTATTAATCGTAGGTTTTATGTTGTTTTCTTACTTGTTTTTGTTTTTTCAAGTGTAAAAGAAAATTCAGAACCCACGCCATACGTACTGTCTACATAAATTTTCTCATCATGCGCTTCAATAATATGTTTTACAATAGATAAACCTAAACCTGAACCGCCTTCGGTTCTTGCTCCACTCTTATCAACTCTGTAAAAACGCTCAAAAAGTCTTGGGATATTTTTTTTCTCTATTCCTTCTCCGTTATCCGTGATTCGAACAATGACTTTTTCATCTGTCAAATCTTCAATACTTACCTCGGTAGAACCTTTTACTTTTCCGTATTTGATTGAGTTTACAACAAGATTCATCACTACTTGTTGTATTTTTTCCTGATCCCCAACCACCATGACCGGTTTGTTGTATTTCATGTCAAACATCAACAGGATATCTTTCTTTGAAGCTTTCATTTCGAGCAAATCAAAGACATTTTGAACTAATTTCACAATGTCAAATTCGGCAATTTCCAAGTTCAAATCTCCAATTTCCAGTTTAGAAATCATGTCTAAATCTTGTACGATATAAATCAATCGTTCTACTCCTTTTTCGGCGCGTTCTAAATATTTTTTTCGGATTGTTTTATCGCTCATGGCTCCGTCGAGCAAGGTTGACAAATATCCTTGAACCATAAACAAAGGCGTCTTGAGTTCATGAGAAACATTCCCAAGAAACTCTCTTCTATATTCTTCACGAACTTTTAAAGTTTCGATTTCTAACTTTTTATCGGTGGCAAACTTTTTCACTTCGCGTGTAAGCGTCGCCATATCTGTTGTAATGGGCTGGTTTCTAAAAGTACTTGACTCTAATAAAGAAACGTCATCATATATTTTTTTAACTTTTTTATAGATAAATCGCTCAACTCGATACTGTATGACCAAAAATGAAAATGCAGCAATCGCAATGGCAAAAATTAAACAAAAGCGATACGAGAAAGTGAAAAATAAATACGTGAGGAAACCAACTAATCCTGTAGAAAAAAGAGTGATGTAAAGCGCTGACTTTACCGCAAAACGATATGTTTTTTTAAAATTTATTGTCATTTACACTTCAAACTTATAGCCTACTCCTTTTATTGTTTTAAACAATTCTTCTCCTATTTTCTCTCTTAGTTTTCTGATGTGAACATCAATTGTTCTTCCACCAACAACTACTTCATTTCCCCAAACTTTGTCGAGAATCTCGTCACGTTTGAATACTTTTCCAGGTTTTGAAGCAAGCAGGTAGAATAATTCAAACTCTTTTCTAGGCAATGCAATTTCAACATTATCCTTAACGATTTTATATTCTTCGCGATTTATTTCGATTCCGCCTACGTTAAGTGTTTCGCTGTTTTGCTCCTTTTCTTTTAATCGGCGTAATAATGCTTTTACTTTACTGACTAATAATTTAGGTTTAATAGGCTTTGTGATGTAATCATCTGCACCGGCATCAAAACCTGCAACTTGAGAATAGTCTTCACTTCTGGCTGTCAAAAAAGTGATGATTACATTACTGAGTTCAGGAATCTTTCTAATGTTTTCGCAAGCTTCCATTCCATCCATTTCCGGCATCATTACATCCATTATAATAAGGTCTGGCATTTCTTTTTTAGCTTTCGCTATTGCCTCTCTACCATTTGCTGCCGTAACGATTTGATACCCCTCTTGAGAGAGGTTATACCCTACTATTTCCAGGATATCCGGTTCATCATCTACTAATAAAATCTTCGTGTTTTTCTTCTTCATAAAGCGCCAAAAATTGTTTTTGAATTGTAAATGTAATAATAAATGGGATATTCAAATGGTGTTAACCATAATTTAATATTGGGGTGATTTTAGGACCCAAAACAAAACATAACCATAACAAGCCAGTAACTTACATTTTACATTTCAGGCGTTACTTTGCAAAAAAATTAAAACCAAATGAAATTCAAGTTACTATTTTTCACGTTATTAATAACAGTTATTTCTTTTTCACAGAATAAAGGAACGATTTCTGGAATCTTAACAGACAAAGATGCTAATAATCAGTCTTTACCTTTTGCTAACGTTCTTATTAAAGGAACAAATATAGGAACTAATACTGATATTGATGGTAAATATACCATAACTATACTACCTGGAAGCTATACTTTACAACTTAGTTTTGTAGGGTATGAATCTGTAGAAATTCCTGTGACAGTGGTTGCTGATGAAACAGTAACTATTAACAGAGCACTAGGTTCTGGTAGCTATACCCTGAAAGATGTTGTTGTAAGAAACACAGCAAGTAGAGAAAAGGAAACAGCTCTTTTATTAGACCAAAAACAAGCGGTCGTAATTAAACAAAGTATCGGTGCCCAAGAAATGGCTCGTAAAGGAGTTAGCGATGTTGAGGAAGGTTTGACAAAAATTACCGGAATCACTAAAGTTGACGGAAGAGGTTTATTCATCAGGGGACTAGAAGACCGTTACAATAACTTATTGATAAACGATTTACAATCACCATCAAACAGTCCTTTCAAAAAAATCATTCCATTAGATTTATTTCCTACTGATGTTGTGGGAGTATTAAACATCTACAAAACTTTCAATACTAACATTTCTGGAGATTTTGCCGGAGCAACCGTTAATATCGAAACACCTCAACCAAAAAACATCACTAAATTGAATATTGGTTTTGGATATACGACTAACAATAATCTTCAAGACTTTTTACTTTCTGATGATGCAAATTCTACAAAGGGAACTTTAGGACTGATTGGTAATGACAGAGCACTTCCTGGTATTTTTGGATCAGTTCCAAGTGGACAAAAACTTTCTCCTGCTGAATACGAAAATGGATTTGGTAAAAAATCATGGGATGTTAACAATACAAAAAGTCCTTTGAATTCTAGTATTGGATTTTTACATGCTCAAAAATTCAATCTTAAAAACGAAAGAAACATTAGTTATATCATGTCCTTCAACTTTGACAACAAATACTCATACAGAGAAGGTGTTGACAGAACTTTCAATCTTGGACAAGGGAACTACGACAATAATTTATACAATACGCAATACAGCTACCAAACTACTTTTTCTGGTTTAGCAGGATTGAAGTACAAGACAGATCGTTTTAATTTAAGCTTCAATACGTTCTTGATTAAAGCGACTGAAAGCAAAATTCAAGACCAAGTAGGTTACACAAACAGTTTGGCAAATCAGACAAACAACCTTATTAGATTAAATCAATACGAAGAATCTAACTATTGGAACTCACAATTGTACGGTGATTATAAATTAACCGAAGACGGAAAACACAGCATAAAAGCTGGAGGTTCTTATGTGAAAACTTCTTTTCAACAACCTGACAGAAAATTTATCACTGGTGTAAAAGTAAGTAATAGCCAAATAAATATGTCTTATGGTGGTAATAACTTGAACCGTCAATTTCTTGATGTAAAAGGAAACTTCTATTACTCTTCACTTTTAGAATATAATTTAAAATTTGGAGACAAGGAAGATTCTAATAAATTATCTATTGGATACAACAGTTCGCTGAACGACATGGAATCTTCTTACCGTTTCTTCTCAGGAAGAAGAAATTTGGAGAAAAACTATACTGCTGATTTAAGTACTATAAGCCAAAACATCAACGAAGATATCAACAACGGAATTGTTTATGTTCAGGAAGAATCTAACGGAGATTATAAAGTAAAATTGAATCAGTTTGTTAATGCAGGTTACTTCAATTTGTTCATGAATCTTGGAGAAAAATGGGATTTGAATGCTGGTATTAGAGGTGAAAGTTCTACTCGTACCATAAAATACAGACAACAAGGTGATCCTTTTGGAAGCGCTTACCGCAAAAAGACAGATGACAAACTTGATATCTTACCATCTATAAATGCGAAACGTATTTTGAATGAAAACAGTAATTTGAGAGTGTCATTGGCAAAAACAATAACTCGTCCAGTTGCGATGGAGTTGTTACCAATAAATTATATCAATGCCGATGGAACTTCAGAAAGTGGAAACCCAGATTTGAAAGACAGTGAAAACTATAATGTTGATTTCAAATACGAATTGTTTCCTAACAATAAAGAATTATTTGCTGTAGGAGTATTTGGAAAGATGATCAACGATCCAATTGAAAGAGTTTTCAAACCAACTGCAAATAGCGGTGGACAAATCACAACTTTCAAAAACTCAGAGCAAGCAGTTATTTATGGTGCCGAAATAGAAATGCTTTTCCAATTGAGCAGAATCAGCAAATCTCTTTCTAATTTCTCTTTAGGTTTCAATACGTCATTGATGAGTACTGATGTTAAAATTGACATTAAGAAACAAGGGAATGAATTAGAAAACAGCACAAATCGTAAGCTGCAAGGTGCTTCAAACTGGTTAATCAATTCTGATTTAAAGTATGACTTCATCCTTAATAAAGATTGGAAAAACTCTATGACCTTAGTATATAATGTTTATGGAGACCGTATTTTCGCTGTAGGTTCTTCAGGAATTGATCATATCTACGAGAAATCTTTCAGTAAATTAGATTTTGTTTGGACTAACTCAATTTCAAAAAGTATCGAACTTAAATTTGGAGTAGACAACATCTTAAATCCAAGTTATAAAAAAGAGTTGGGAAGCAAAAGCACTTTAAACATTACAGAAGACTCACTAATTTTAAGAGAATTCAAAAAAGGTGTCGGGTTCTCCTTTAACATAGGATACACGTTTTAAAAACAACAAAAAAAGAGCTTTAATAGCTCTTTTTTTGTTTACGTAAGTAACATAAACTTTACATCAAATTCATTGTTATATAATACTTTAATAACAATTACATAACTAAATTTCAGAAGCTCGGAAGTACTTTTGAAATAAATAATTAACAAAAAAACTTATAATTTTAAAATCATTAAAAATGAAAAAATTAGTATTCAGTCTTGCATTATTGAGCTTGGTTTTTACAAGTTGTACTTCAAGTGATGACGATGTAGTAACAACTCCACCAACTGCAACGGGTGAAATCACAGGAGATATCACAGCTACAAAAACGTATACAAAAGGTGTTTATACTATTAAAGGTACAGTAAGAGTAAAAAGCGATGTTACATTAACTTTTGAAGCTGGTTCAGTAATTACTGCTGATGTAGCTGACGGTACAGATGCATTATTAGTAGAAAAAGGCGGAAAATTAAATATTTCAGGAACTGCAGCAGAACCTGTTGTATTTACTGAAAAATCTAAAACTGCAGGTTCTTGGGGAGGTATAATCATGTTTGGTGATGCTCCTATCGTTTCTGCAAAAGCAGCTGACGGAAGTGCTATTACAACTGCAACTTCTGAAGACGGAACAAATATAGTTTATGGTGGTACAAATGCTGCTCATAATGGTGGTTCTTTGAAATATGTACGAGTAGAATATGCAGGTAAAAAAATCCTTGACGGAAATTCTGAGATGAATGGTTTCTCATTCTATTCAGTAGGTTCTGGAACAGTATTAGAAAATCTTGTTGCTTACAAAGGAGCTGATGACGGTTTTGAATTTTACGGAGGAACTGTAAGTGCTAAAAACCTTATTTCTTACGGAAACACAGATGATTCTTTTGACTGGCAAGATGGATGGCAAGGTCAAGCAAATACTAACTGGTATGCTTATCAAACTGGAGCTGGAAATTTTGGAATGGAAATCGAAGCAAAAAGTGTGAACAATACTTTCTTTCCAAAAGTATCTAACATTACTTTAAGAAGAGCTGCTGGTACTGCAACTGAGGCTGGTAACCCACTTGAAATAGATGCAATCCAATTCAAAAAAGAAGGAAACGGAGAATATTCTAATGTAGTAATTTCAGGATACACAAATACTGCAGTTTCAGGAACTACAACAGTAAATGCGGTTGCCGTTAGAATACAAGATGCTGCTACAAACACGAATCAAGTTCTTACTGGTAAAATAAAAATGTTAAATGTAAAAATTTCAGACACTAATACAGCTCAATGGGGCGCTGGTGCAGCTTTTACAGTTTCATTCTTACCTGCAAACTTCACAACAAGCACAACAGCATCTGGAGCAGTATTGACTCCTGGAGCATGGGCTATTGTAGATGGTGTTAATTTACTATCGAATTTATAAAAAACACCCGCATATATTTATATCAAACATCCTGAGTTTTCAGGATGTTTTTTTTTGGTACGCTTTTTGAATTATTTTTTGTATATTTACTATTCAATCTAATCCGATGGCAAAAAACTACTTTTATACTACCCTTTTATTGGTTTTTTTATTTTCTATGAGCACTAATGCTCAGGAAACTAAGCAACAACCAAAAACACAAGAAACCGCCGTTATCGAAGGTTTAAACTTGTACCCGAACCCTGTGAGTAATGGAAAAGTCTACATTACTTCAAAAAATGACTTAGATAAAGAAATCATTATCTTTGATGTTTTAGGAAAAAAAGTGCTTCAAACAATGCTTAGTTCCAGAGAGCTCAATGTCTCTAATCTAACTTCCGGTGTTTACATCATAAAGATTAATGAAAAAGAGGCATCTGCGACCAGAAAACTAATTATAAGATAATACCTCAACATTTAAATACAAAAGCTCCAATTCCTATTGGGGCTTTTTTTTATACAGAATTCTAATATAAGAGATTCCAAAAACAGACTATTGCACTTTTGTAAATGAGCTTGCCTTAAAATTTTTGATTACTTTTGCAAAAAAAATTCTTGATTACATCCTCCGATATATTTGCTATTTCCAGTCAAAAACAGTTTGAGAAAATCGCCTTGAAAGTGTTTCGTTTCCAATACGAAAACAACTTGGTCTATCAAGAATTTTGCAATTTTTTAAAAACAGATCCTCATAAAGTAAAGTCATTACAGCAGATTCCCTTTTTACCGATTCAGTTCTTTAAGAGTCATGAAGTGGTTTCCAATACCAATCCAATTCAGGAAACCTTTACCAGCAGCGGAACAACCGGAATGATTACCAGCAAACATCTGGTTACCGATGTTACCTTATATGAAGAAAGCTACCGCAAAGGATTTTCAGAATTCTATGGCAATATCGAAGATTATGTCGTTTTAGCCTTGCTTCCATCCTATCTAGAACGAGAAGGTTCTTCCTTAATTTACATGGTCAAGGATTTAATTGAACTGTCCAATCATCCTGATAGTGGTTTTTACCTGCACAATCATGACGAACTGATTGCCAAACTCATAGCTTTAGACCAAGCCGGTCAAAATGTCATTCTGATTGGTGTTACTTTTGCTTTATTAGATTTAATTGAAAAACATGAGTTTCAACTGCAGCATACCATTATCATGGAAACCGGCGGTATGAAAGGCAAACGTAAAGAAATGATTCGCGAAGAATTACACGAACAATTGTGCAAAGGATTTGGCGTTTCTGCCATACATTCTGAATATGGAATGACCGAATTGCTTTCGCAAGCCTATTCTTTAGGAAACGGCGTATTTGAATGCCCTTCTTGGATACAAATCCTCGTTCGCGACACCGAAGATGCTTTGACCTATATTCAAGACGGAAAAACAGGCGGAATCAACGTGATTGATTTGGCCAACATTAATTCTTGTTCGTTTATTGCTACGCAGGATTTGGGCAAAAAAAATCCCAACAACTCTTTCGAGGTATTGGGACGTTTTGATAATTCTGATATTAGAGGTTGTAACTTGATGGTTCTTTAAAGTTTATTTGGTAATTTGTTGATTCGGTTAACCAAATCAACGAATAAACAAATAAGCTATTACACCACTCTCACCACAAAATAATTTTTCTTTCCACTTTGCAACAATACAAATTGATTGTTGATTAAATCTTTTGTTGAAAGCACAAAATCCTCAGCAACTTTTTCTTTATTCACTGAAATAGAATTAGCCGTCAAAGCGCGTCTTGCTTCACCATTCGATTTCATAAAACCTGTTTTTTCATTCAAAACAGTAACGATATCAATTCCTGCTTCGATTTCGGTTCTGCTGATTTCCGCTTGAGGAACACCATCAAAAACATCTAAGAAAGTTGTTTCGTCTAGTTGTTTCAAATCATCTGAAGTAGAATTCCCAAACAAAATATTTGATGCTTTTATCGCATTTTCTAAATCTTCTTTTGAATGAACAAAAACCGTAAGCTCTTCGGCCAATTTTCTTTGTAAAGCTCTTAAATGTGGAGCCGTTTTATGCTCTTCTATTAACGCATCTATTGTTGCCGCATCTAAGAAAGTAAAAATCTTAATGTATTTTTCTGCATCAACATCGGTCGTATTCAACCAAAACTGGTAAAATTTATAAACCGAAGTTTTATCAGCGGTTAACCAAACATTTCCTCCTTCGGATTTTCCAAATTTAGAACCATCCGCTTTTGTTATCAAAGGACAAGTCATTGCGTATGCTTTTGCATCTTCACCTACATTCATACGACGAACTAACTCAGTTCCTGTTGTAATATTCCCCCATTGGTCAGAACCTCCCATTTGCAACAAACAATTGTATTCTTTGTGCAAATGGTAAAAATCATACCCCTGAATTAATTGGTACGTAAATTCCGTAAAAGACATTCCTTCGCCTTCACCGGACAATCTTTTCTTTACAGAATCTTTGGCCATCATGTAATTCACGGTGATTCGTTTACCCACATCACGAGCAAAATTAATGAATGACAAATTCTTCATCCAATCGTAATTATTTACCAGAACTGGCGCATTTATTTCATTCGAATTAAAATCTAAAAAACGAGATAAAACACTTTTTATTCCCTCTACATTATGATTCAAAGTCGCTTCATCCAAGAGATTTCTCTCATCCGATTTCCCAGATGGATCACCAATCATTCCTGTAGCTCCACCAACTAATGCGATAGGCTTATGTCCAAAATTTTTCAAGTGAACCAAAAGTATTATAGGCACTAAACTTCCAATATGTAAGGAATCCGATGTTGGATCAAATCCTATATAAGTCGTTGTCATTTCTTTTAGAAGTTGCTCTTCAGTTCCAGGCATAATGTCGTGAACTAGACCGCGCCATTGTAATTCGGAAATAATATTTTTCATTTTATAAAAATCAATTTTCACAAAGATAGCTTTAATTGCATAATTTGAAAATCTATCGGTCTAAAAATCGAACAATCTAATTATCTTTACAAAATGATTTTAGTCACAGGAGGAACCGGTTTAGTAGGCGCACATTTATTACTTCATTTAATTGAATCCCAAAGTATCGGGAGTGAAAAAGTACGCGCTATTTATCGAAGTATCGCTTCGATGGAGAAAACTAAGTCCCTATTCGCTACCTATAAAAAGGAATCGTTGTTCGACCAAATTGAATGGATTCCCGCAGATATTACCGAAGTTCCTTCGTTAGAAATTGCCTTTCAAAATATTGACACCGTGTATCATTGTGCCGCTTTAATTTCTTTTGACCCAAAAGATGAAGATGCATTGCGAAAAACAAACATTGAAGGCACCGCGAATATTGTGAATTTCTGCATTGCTTTTGGAATAAAAAAACTGTGTTTTGTAAGTTCTATTGCTACTTTGGGCGATTTACTGCCTCATGAAAAATTCATCACGGAAGAAACCGAATGGAATCCAGAAAAACCACATAATGATTATGCCATTTCTAAATATGGTGCCGAAATGGAAATTTGGCGTGGGCAACAAGAAGGATTATCGGTAATAATTGTAAATCCAGGCGTTATTCTTGGCCCCGGTTTTAGAGAGCAAGGAAGTGGACAACTTTTTACGAAAGTAAAAAACGGATTAAAATTTTACACGCTGGGCTCAACAGGATTTGTTGCCGTTACTGATGTTATTCGGATAGCACATCAATTAATGCAAAGCGAAATTAAGAATGAACGCTTCACCTTGATTGCCGAAAATAGTGTTTTCCGTGACATTCTGAATTCTATGGCTGATGCATTGGGTGTTAAAAAACCTGAAATTCACGCAAAACCCTTTTTTATGGAAATGCTTTGGAGATTGGATTGGTTTGTTTCGAATGTGTTGCAACAAAAGAGAAAACTCTCTCAAACAACTGCTAAAGCTTCGTACTCGACAACTATATTTTCGAACCAAAAGATTAAAGATACCTTGAAAACTGATTTTATAAATATCCACCAATACATCAAAGAAATCTCTAATCTATAAGTTCTTTTCTTAGTCTAATTTTGTAGTATCTCTGCTGATTGCAGCTTGTTTTTGCTTTTTGTCAACAATAGGATTCTTTTTCTTTTTTTTCAATTTGACCAAAGAATCTACACTCTTAGTATTTGCCTCCAATCGCTTTCTGATTTGTTCAAACATGCTCTTGTATTCATTATAATCAGAGGCATAATAAACATTGCTTTTAGCAAATTGAACACTGTCAATTTTATATTTTTTAAAAATATAGTCTCTCGAATTTATTTTAAAGGTATCCAAAGACGCCGGATTTTGATTTCTTATGGCTTCCAAAATAGATAAATCATACATAATATCCACCATAACGTCTTTCTCTATAAGTCGTTCCGGCTTGTTCACCACTTCTTCTTTACAGCTTACAAACAGTGTTACAATCGTTAAAAATGTTATGATTTTTCTCATTTATGAAATTTTATCTATCAAATAATAAACGTTTTCCTGCACGAATATCTTTTACTTTAAAAGCGGTATAAACCAATTGCCCGTTTACAAAAGTATGGGTAATTCTAGACTTAAAAGTAAACCCTTCAAATGGAGACCAACCACATTTAGCCAAAATATTTTCTTTTTTTACGCTCCAAGGCAAGCCTGAATTTACAATTACCAAATCCGCATAGTAGCCTTCTTTGATAAAACCACGTTTTTCTATTTTGAAAATTTTCGCCGGATTGTGGCACATTTTCTCCACAATTTTTTCAATGCTTATTTTTCCTTGGTGATGCGCTTCAAACATAGCTACAACAGCATGTTGCACTAATGGCCCACCGGAAGGCGCATTCAAATACGATTGTTTTTTTTCTTCTAAAGTATGTGGCGCGTGATCCGTTGCAACCACATCAATTCTGTCATCCAGTAATGCTTCCCAAAGCGCTTTTCTGTCATTCGCCGTTTTTACAGCTGGATTCCATTTTATAAGATTGCCTTTAGTAGCATAATCATCATTGGTAAACCATAAATGATGCACGCAAACTTCGGCAGTGATTTTCTTATCTTCCAAAGGAATTTTGTTTGTAAACAAATCCATTTCTTTGGCGGTCGAAAGATGGAAAATATGCAAGCGAGCCCCTGTTTTTTTAGCCAGCGCAACCGCTTTGGAAGACGAAATATAACACGCTTCCTCGCTTCGGATAAGGTGATGAACCGTAACGGGAACGTCCTCTCCAAACTCTGCTTTGTATTTCTCTAAATTATTTTTGATAGTGGCTTCATCTTCACAATGTACCGCAATAAGCATGGGTGTACTCGAAAATATTTTCTCTAAAGTAGCTTCATTATCCACCAACATATTCCCTGTTGAGGAACCTAAAAATATTTTTATTCCGGCAACATTCTTTGGATTTGTTTTTAAAACTTCTTCCAAGTTATCGTTGGTTGCGCCCATCATAAAAGAATAATTCGCATACGATTTTTCGGCAGCCAACTCGTATTTTTGCTCTAATATTTCTTGGGTAACCGCATTAGGAACCGTGTTGGGTTGCTCGATATAAGAAGTAATTCCTCCTGCAACCGCCGCTCTGGATTCTGATTCGATGTCTCCTTTGTGCGTAAGTCCTGGTTCTCTAAAATGCACTTGATCATCAATTGCACCCGGAATCAAATAATTCCCTTCGGCATCAATAATTTTACATTGAGAGGATTTTGCACTAATACTTTCTGAAATCTCAACAATTAAGTCATTTTCAATTAATACATCGCCCTCAAAAATCACCCCTTCATTTACTATTTTGGCATTCTTAATTAAAACCCTATTCATCCTGCTTTTTCTTATAATGTGTTGACTAATCTTTTTAATCTAAGTGCAATAACTCCAAAAACGGCTTCAATAATTATCGAATTACTCATTTTGGATTGCCCTTTTGTTCTATCGGTAAAAATGATGGGAACCTCAGCAATTTGAAATTTTTTACAATACGTTCTGTATTTCATTTCAATTTGAAAAGCATATCCAACAAATTTTATTTTATCTAAATTAATCTCTTCGAGCACTCTTCTTTTGTAACAAACAAAACCTGCAGTGGCATCATGAATTTTCATTCCGGTAATCATTCGTACATAAACCGATGCAAAATAGGACATCAATACACGGCTCAACGGCCAGTTTACCACATTTACTCCGGTAACATAACGCGAACCAATCGCTAAATCAGCATCGCCAAAATGACACGCATTGTATAATTTCTCTAAATCATTTGGATTATGGGAGAAATCAGCATCCATTTCAAAAATGAAATCATATTGATGCGCTAATGCCCATCTAAATCCATGAACATAAGCCGTTCCCAGACCCGATTTTTTTTCTCTTTTTTCCAAAAACAATCTCCCTCCAAATTCAGACTGAAGTAAAACAACCTTATCAGCAGTATGATCCGGTGAATTATCATCAATAATAAGAACATGAAAAGATTTATGCTGCGAAAACACCGATCGAATAATGCTTTCTATATTTTCAATTTCGTTATAGGTAGGAATTATAACAATACAATCATTCATATTTTTGACTAATTTCACCGCAAAAGTAAACTTTTTATGCCATTTCATCCTTAATAAAATTATAATAAAAAGAATGATATAAAAATTAGTAATTTTGCAGCGTTATGATCGAAAATATACTTCATCCAAGAATAACTGAGAGCAAAGACTGGGCAACCGTGCTTTTTGTTCTGTCATTTGCTATTATTGCTGTTACAAAATCTGTTTTCGAAAACAGATTTGGTGATTTTGCTAATTTAATTTTTTCCAACAAATACAACAAAGTGTACAGAGACAGCAGCCACCTAAAAAGCGGTTTTACCATTTCCTTGTTTTTTGTCCAAGTCATTTCACTTGCTTTCTTTATCCAAATTTCGCTAAGCTATTTTGGTCATGCTTCAAAGACAGATTGGATCCTTTACATTCAAATTTTTACTTTCCTAACTTTCTTTGTTTTATCTAAATATTTGATTGAGAAAATAATAGCAACATCCTTCAATATTGAAGAATTTATGGAGCAATTTAACCTCCAAAAGGTGACTTATAGAACCTATATTGGACTAATCATACTGCCGTTGAATATTATTTTGTTTTATTACGACTCATTTTCAAGAAATATTCCATTGCTAATTATTGCTATAATATTGATAATGAATATTTTAACTTATTTGATTTCAATAAAAAATTATCAAAATATAATATTCGGTAAGTTGTTTTATTTTATTTTATATCTTTGCGCTCTTGAAATAGCACCCTATTATTTTATGTATTATTGGTTTACAAAAGGGAGTGCTTAGAAACCGTTAAATATGAAAGTGAAAACAATTTTGGTGTCACAGCCTGAGCCTAAAGTGGAGAATTCCCCTTACTTTGAACTTCAACAAAAGCATAAAGTAAAAATTGATTTCAGACCTTTTATTCATGTAGAAGGAGTTAATGCAAAAGAGATTAGACTTCAAAAAATCGATCTTAATCATTACACAGCAATTATTTTAACGAGTAAAAATGCCGTAGATCATTTTTTCAGAGTGGCTGATGAAATGCGTTATAAAGTTCCAGAAGGATTAAAATATTTCTGCCAATCAGAAGCTATTGCTTTTTACCTGCAAAAATACGTAGTGTATAGAAAACGTAAAATCTACGTTGGACCAAAAGATTTTGCTGATTTATCTCCGCTGATAAAAAAATACAAAGACGAAAAATTCTTATTGCCTGCTTCAGACCAATTGAATGCCGATGCGCCAATAACGCTAAACGCATTAAAAGTAGACTGGACTCCAGCTGTTTTTTACAGAACGGTAATGAGTGATTTATCTGATTTAGCCGATGTATATTATGATGTTTTGGCTTTCTTTAGCCCAACCGGAATAAAATCATTGTTTATGAATTTCCCAGATTTCGAGCAAAACAATACTCGAATTGCAGTTTTTGGAAGCACTACTCAAAAAGAAGCGTTGGATCATGGATTAAGAGTCGATATTCTTGCACCAACACCAGCAACACCTTCGATGACAATGGCTTTGGAAAAATACATTATTGAAGCTAATAAAGGAAAATAAAAAATTACTTTTCAAAATAAAATCAAAAAGCCATTCGCAATCCGAATGGCTTTTTAATTTTAAAACAGTACTATATCAGTAGTTATTCACTAATAATTTTCTTTCGGTGCTCAATTCCCCAGTCCGTTAGGTTTCTTATTATAGTTTGTAATGTTTTTCCGTGTTCAGTAAGTTCATATCGAACCGTTATTGGTTGTGTGTCCAAAACTGTTCTTTTGATCAATTTATTTATTTCCAACTCTTTTAGTTCTTTACTCAACATTTTGTTAGAAATACCATTGATGTCATTTAAAATATCTGAAAATCTTCTTTTGTTGTAATAACAGATGGAAGAAATTATAGATATTTTCCATTTGCCACTTAACACATCCATTGAATCTTGGACTGCCATCATTTCTCTCTTATGCTCGTCTGTATTGTATTCGCTACATTTCATATTGTTTCTTGTTACCTTAATGTTACTCTGTTACTCCAATGTGATTGTAACTTTTAGAAACGAAGTTACTAAAATAAATTAGAGTGTTATAGCTTTGCTTCATAATTAATAAAATACACTATGAGTAAATTAAAAAACAAGGTTGCAGTTGTTACAGGTGCTTCTAAAGGAATAGGAGCTTCAATTGCAAAATATTTTGCAACAGAAGGTGCAAAAGTTGTCGTAAACTATTCTTCAAATAAAGAAGATGCGGAACAAGTTGTTCAAACCATAATTGATAATGGAGGAAATGCAATTGCTGTTCAAGGTGATGTATCAAAAGTATCTGATGTAGTTAGAATTTTTGAAGAAACTAAGAATGCTTTTGGTACTTTGGACATTTTAGTAAATAATGCAGGTATTTATCCCGCAGCACTAATACAAGATGTCACGGAAGAGTCGTTTCACAAACTTTTCAATGTTAATGTGTTAGGATCACTTTTAACCATTAAGGAAGCTGTTAAAATGTTTGGAAATGTTGGAGGAGTAATAATCAATATTAGTTCTGGAGTCAGCAACACGCCTTTAGCAATGATGTCTGAATATTCAGCTACTAAAGCGGCATTAGATGCCATTACCGTTTCTTTATCAAAAGAGTTTAGCGGCAGAAACATTCGAATCAATTCTATACTTCCTGGCGGTGTTGAAACCGAAGGCACAAGAACTGCAGGAATTACAGGTAGTGAATTAGAAAAGTCTATCATTGAAAAAACGCCACTTGGCCGTATCGGTCATCCTGATGATATAGCAAAGGTTGCTGTTTTCCTTGCTTCTGACGATTCAGGTTGGATTACTGGAGAAAAAATCACTGTTACTGGTGGTCTTTACGGATTGTAAAAATCCATAGTTCATTAGATTTATCACTTCATATTAAAATCAAAAAGCCATTCGCAATCAGAATGGCTTTTTTTTATGGCAAAAATTATAAAAACAACTTAGTATGCTTTTTACTAATCGTTTTTTACTTAAATTTGATTTCCAATTCAAACTAAATTTCACATTTTAGTTTAAAACAACAACTCATGAAAATCAATTCCCTAATAGTAGAAATTGACGGTATCGATAAAGAGATTTTACGCGACCTGATGGAAGATGCCCGAAAACCAATTCTTCAAATCGCCAATAAAATAGGAATTTCAGGAGCGGCAATTCACCAACGTTTGCGAAAACTGGAGCAATCCGGCGTTATTTCGGGATCAAAATTTACGGTAAACAATAAAATTCTGGGTTATAATACAATGGCTTTTGTTGGAATCTATTTGGACAAAGCCGCCCGAAATCCAGAAGCCGTAAGGGATTTAAAGAAAATACCTGAAGTATTGGAATGCCATTACACCACAGGAAACTGGTCGATTCTAATCAAAATTATTTGTCGGGATAACGAACATTTAATGCATTTACTCAACACCAAAATCCAAGCGATAGAAGGCGTTTCCAGAACAGAAACCTTCATTTCCTTAGACCAGCAAATCGATAGGCAGATACAACTATAGATTGTTAGATTGTTAGATTTATATGAACACAAAAAAGCCGTCTCGTTAAGATAACAAGACGGCTTTTTCTATAATTCTCTAAAGATCTAGTTTTCTAATAATCTAATCTCTTCTGCTTCCGCCCATATAAATGGAAACGTAATACAACAGCGTTGCGATAGATCCCAAAGCAGCCACGACATACGTTCTGGCAGCCCATTTAAGAGAATCTTTCGCTCCCGCTTGTTCTTGTTGCGTCAGCATTCTTTTGTTTTCTAACCAAGCCAATGCACGATTACTTGCATCATATTCGACCGGTAAAGTAACAATCGAAAACAAAGTGGTTGCGGCAAAAATGATAATCCCTACCAATAATAATTGCGGAAAAGTTTTCATCATCAAGATTCCGGCAAGCAAAATCCATTGCATGTACGTTGACGCCACATTCACCACTGGTACTAATTTAGAACGCATCGTCAGCCATTGATATCCTACAGCGTGTTGTACGGCGTGACCACATTCGTGCGCAGCAACAGCAGCCGCAGCGGCATTGCGTTGGTTGTAAACCGCCTCACTTAGATTCACGGTTTTATCTACCGGATTATAATGATCCGTCAAACGTCCCGGAGTAGAGATAACTCTCACATCACGAATTCCATTATCGGCAAGCATTTTCTCAGCGATTTCAGCGCCTGACATTCCGTTTTGTAATTGTAATTTAGAATAATGTTCAAATTTACTTTTTAGTCTTGAACTAACTAACCAGCTGAAAAGCATAATTGCTCCGGCAAGAATCAAATAACCCATTCCCATATTTTTGTTTTTTAATTGTATTGTTAAAGCTATAAAAAGAATC
Source organism: Flavobacterium sp. 120 (assembly GCF_003633605.1). Classification (NCBI taxonomy): domain Bacteria; kingdom Pseudomonadati; phylum Bacteroidota; class Flavobacteriia; order Flavobacteriales; family Flavobacteriaceae; genus Flavobacterium; species Flavobacterium sp. 120. The sequence goes on from NZ_RBKZ01000001.1 coordinate 3,151,326, forward strand.
ATCAAAATCTGAACCAATTTTTTACAATGTCAATTTGGCATTCTTGAAATGGAACACGGATTACACCGATTAAACTGATTGGCAAGGATTTTAATAAATTTAAAAAAAAATCCAAATCCCAAAAATGATTTTGGAATTTGGATTTTAATATATTTTGTAGAGACGCACCGTAGAGACGCACTGCAGTGCGTCTCTACAATATGACGTTCTGTATTTACCCCACCAAATTGATAATTTTTCCCGGAACAATAATCACCTTGTTTGGCGTTTTTCCTTCTAATTGTTTGATAGTTCTTTCGTCGTTCATTACAATTTCCTCGATTTGTTCCTTGGTTAAATCCAAAGGTAAAACCATTGTGAAACGCATTTTTCCGTTGAAAGAAACCGGATATTCTTTGCTGCTTTCTACCAAATGTGCAGGTTCGAATATTGGAAAATCAACCGTCGCAATTGAACCTGTATTTCCTAATAACGACCATAATTCTTCTGCGATGTGTGGTGCATACGGCGAAATCACAATTGCTAACGGTTCCAAAATTGCACGTGAATGACAGTTTTGAGTAGACAATTCATTCACACAAATCATAAACTGAGAAACCGATGTATTAAAAGAGAAACCTTCAATATCTTCCGCTACTTTCTTGATAGTTTTGTGTAATGACTTTAAGTTGTCTTTGGTTGGTTCATCATTGGTTACAATCAAACCATTATCATCAAAATACAAACGACATAGTTTTTTCAAGAAACCAAAAACTCCAGAAATTCCTGCCGTGTTCCAAGGTTTTGCTTGTTCCAATGGTCCTAAGAACATTTCATACAAACGCAACGTATCGGCTCCGTATTCTGTACAAATATCATCTGGAGTTACTACATTGTATTTGGATTTCGACATTTTTTCGATTTCGCGACCTACAATGTATTTCCCGTTTTCTTCAGTTATAAAGACAGCATCAGCATAATCCTCTCTCCAGTTTTTGAACTTTTCAATATCTAATTCATCTGAAGTATTAACCATTGCAACATCCACATGAATAGGCTGGACTTTTTGTCCATCGATTTTATTTTTAGAAACATACGTATTAGTCCCGTCTAATCTATAAACAAACGCACTCATCCCCAAAATCATTCCCTGATTAATCAGTTTTTTGAATGGTTCTTCGGTTGGCGCAAAACCTTTGTCTTTTAGGAATTTGTTCCAAAAACGGGAATACAATAAGTGTCCGGTTGCATGTTCGCTTCCGCCAATGTATAAATCCACACTTTCCCAATATGCCAAAGCATCTTTGCTTGCAAATTCATTCTCGTTATGCGCATCCATATAACGCATCCAATACCATGAACTTCCCGCCCAACCTGGCATCGTGTTCAATTCTAAAGGAAATATTGTCACATTATCTACTAACTGAGTACTAACAACTGAACACTGAACACTATCCCAAGCCCACGTAGTTGCATTTCCTAAAGGCGGTAAACCGTCTTCAGTTGGCAAATATTTTTCTACTTCCGGCAAGATGATTGGCAAATGTTGGGCATCAATCATTTGCGGCAAGCCATTCACATAATATACTGGAAACGGTTCTCCCCAATACCGCTGGCGAGAGAAAACAGCATCACGCAAACGGTAATTCGTTTTTCCTTTTCCTTGGTTTATTTTTTCTAATTCCTCAATTACTTTTTGAGTTCCTTTTTTGTAATCTAATCCATTTAGAAAATCAGAATCTACCAATTGAAAACCTTCTTTTGCTCCAAAAGCAGCTTCAGATATATCTTTATCAAAAATGTTTTTGATTTCCTGCATTCCGTTTTGACCTTTGAAGAAATTCGCAAAAGCATAATCTCTTTCGTCGCCACAAGGAACTGCCATAACCGCGCCTGTTCCGTAACCCGCCAAAACATAATCGCCAATCCAAACCGGAATTGGTTCTTTGGTAAACGGATGTTCAGCATAAGCACCCGTAAACACACCTGAAATGGTTTTTACATCAGCCATACGTTCTCTTTCGGAACGTTTTGACGTTTTTTCTATATAAGCATCTACTTCTGCTTTTTGTTCTGCAGTTGTAATTTGAGAAACTAATTCGTGTTCCGGAGCCAATGTCATGAACGTAACTCCAAAAATTGTATCGGGACGCGTTGTGAAAACCGCAATTTTAGCTTCTGAATTCTGAACATTGAATTCCACCGTTGCTCCAACGGATTTTCCAATCCAGTTTCTTTGACTTTCTTTGATGCTTTCACTCCAATCAATATCGTTTAATCCTTGTAACAAACGTTCTGCATAAGCCGAAATTCGCATGCTCCATTGCGTCATTTTTTTACGAACAACCGTAAAACCACCACGTTCTGAAACACCATTTACGATTTCGTCATTAGCCAAAACGGTTCCTAACCCAGGACACCAGTTCACCTCAGTCTCGGCTAAATACGTCAATCTGTATTGCAGCAAAATTTTCTCCTGCTGTTCTTTTGCGAAAGCGCTCCATTCATTTGCTGAAAAAGCTTCTATATTTTCATCGCAAACCGCATTGACATTAGCATTTCCTTCTGTTGAAAAAATGGAAACCAAAGTCGAAATATCTTCGGCTTTATCGCTGTTTTTATTGTACCAAGAATTGAATAATTGGATGAAAATCCATTGTGTATGTTTGTAATAATCGGGATTTGAAGTACGGACTTCTCTACTCCAATCAAAAGAAAATCCAATTTTGTCTAATTGCTTTCTGTAACCCGCAATTTTATTTCCTTCTTTATCAGTTCCACCGTCAATATTTACCGAAGTAGTATCTTCAGGACGTTGCCCCGTTTGTATCGCATATTGTTCCGCAGGCAATCCAAAACTGTCATAGCCCATTGGGTGCAACACATTAAAACCTTGGTGTCTTTTGTATCTTGAATACACATCAGAGGCGATATATCCCAGCGGATGACCAACGTGTAATCCCGCTCCAGATGGATAAGGAAACATATCAAGTACGTAATATTTAGGTTTTTCTGAGTTATTTTCGGCTTTAAACGTTGCGTTTTCTAACCAATATTTCTGCCATTTGGCCTCTATTTCGTTCGGATTGTATTTCATTCCTTTTTTTATTATTTTTTTAATGGAGCCATGCTGTCGCACACTCAAGTCATATTATAAGATTCAAAGTAACTCGGTTACTAAGTTGCTGTATTGTTTTTGGAGAAATGATTATTTCAAGGTGCCAAATTTACGTTTATTGTACGAAAGTTGAAACTTTGAGCGTTATTAACTTTAAATAAAGAAATTCTTTATTATTTTTACCCAATAATTTCAGTAAACTATGAGTTCTTCCTTTGATAAATTTCAAAAACGCAGATTAATTTCCTCTTATTTTTCAGTAGTGCTAAGTGTATTCTTAGTTTTATTTTTATTGGGTGTATTGGGTCTTTTTATCATAAATTCTAAAAAACTGGCTGACGATTTCAAAGAAAATATTGCCATGACCGTTTTTTTCAAGAACGAAGCTAACGACAGTATTTTAAAGGCTTTTGGAACTGAATTAAAATCGAGCCGTTTTGCAAAATCATACGATTATGTAACCAAAGAATCTGCCGCAAAACAACATACGGATATTATTGGAGAAGATTTCATGGAATTTCTTGGTGAAAATCCACTTCAAAACTCTTACGATATTCACCTGAAAGCCGATTATGTAATCAAGGACAGTATTGCAAAAATAGAAACCCGCTTGCGCAAAAACGCTATGGTTTCGGATATTGTGTATGACAAGCAATTAGTGAATCTAGTGAATGACAACATCAAAAAAGTAAGTATGTGGATTCTAGTAATCAGCGGATTTTTGGCCGTGATTGCTGTATTATTAATCAATAGTTCATTGCGTTTATCGATACATTCCAACCGATTTATAATTAAAACCATGCAAATGGTAGGCGCAACCAAAGCTTTTATCAGAAAACCATTTGTGGTAAGAAGTATAAAACTGGGAATGATTGGCGCAGGACTTGCAATTATTGCATTAATTGGCGTTTTGATTTACGTTCAAACTAATTTTCCAAATCTTGGTATACTTGACGATAAAGCTTTAATTGCATTGGTATTATTAGCTGTTTTAGGAATTGGAATATTGATTACCTGGTTAAGCACGTATTTTGCAACACAACGTTTCTTGAATTTAAGAACGGACGACCTTTATTAATTGTAGATAAAAAAAGCATTATCATTCAGCATTTTTAGATGCTGAACTAAATTCAGCATAAATGAAAAATAACGAACAGCAACCAGAATTTCTTTTTGACAAAATAAATTATAAAATTCTATTACTTGGAATTGGAGTAATTGCCTTAGGATTTATTCTAATGGCTGGCGGAGGAAGTGATGACCCAAATGTTTTCAATGAAGACATCTTCAATTTCAGAAGAATTCGATTGGCGCCAACTACCGTTTTAATCGGTTTTGGAATTACCGTTTATGCCATCCTTAAGAATCCAAAAAAATAGTAAACAGTGACTAGTAATAAGTTGCAGTATAAAGCAAACTATATCAACTGAACACTAAAAACTGAACACCGATCACTATATAATGAATACATTACAAGCATTTTTAATTGCTGTTATCGAAGGATTAACAGAATATCTTCCTGTTTCTTCAACAGCTCACATGGTTTTTCTAAGTTCATATTTTGGAATTCAAGAAGATGATTTTGTGAAACTATTCCAGGTTTCGATTCAATTTGGAGCCATTCTGGCCGTTGTCGCTTTGTATTGGAAGAAATTTTTCGATTTCTCTTCAAAAAGTGTTGCCATCAATTTTTACATAAAACTTATTTGCGCCGTAATTCCAGCTTTGGTTTTAGGGAAATTATTCGATGACAAGATTGAAGCGGTTCTTGGAGACCCTATTCCTATTGCGATTGTATTAATTTTAGGCGGAATCATTTTATTATTTATAGACAGTCGTTTTCAAAGTCCAACGGTTCTTCAGGAAGAGGACATTACCATTAAAAAAGCAGTAACTATTGGTTTTTGGCAATGTTTAGCGATGATGCCCGGAACAAGTCGTTCTGCTGCTTCTATAATTGGTGGTATGCAACAAGGATTAACGCGTCATGCTGCAGCAGAATTCTCCTTCTTTTTAGCGGTTCCAACGATGATGGCAGTAACATGCTACTCTGTATTCTTGAAAACCTACGAAACGTCACAAATGAAAGGCTACGAATTGATTTTAAAGTCAAACGAAAACATACAATTGTTCTTAATAGGAAATGTTGTTGCTTTTATTGTTGCCGTTATTGCCATTAAATTCTTCATTGAAATCATCAAAAAATACGGTTTCAAACCTTGGGGATGGTACCGAATAATGGTAGGTATTTTTTTATTGATCTATTTTTCATACTTAAAATAATTCCCATTGAAAACAGCCGAAGATTTCCAAAACGGACAAATTTTACTCATTGACAAACCCTTGAATTGGACTTCTTTTCAGGCGGTAAATAAAATGAAATGGGCTTTAATCAGTAAAGTTAATCTTCCAAAAAAATTCAAGATTGGTCATGCCGGAACTTTAGATCCTTTGGCAAGCGGATTATTGTTAGTTTGTACCGGAAAATTCACCAAAAGAATCACCGAGCTTCAAGGTCAAGCCAAAGAATATACAGGAACGTTCTATATTGGAGCCACAACGCCTTCCTATGATTTAGAAACCGAAATCGACCAAACTTTCCCAACAGAACATATTGACGAAGCTTTAATTCAAGAAACCGTAAAACAGTTTTTAGGAGAAATAGACCAGAAACCACCCATTTTTTCGGCTATAAAAAAAGATGGCGTACGCTTATACGAACATGCTCGCGCTGGAGAAACAATAGAAATTGCGAGCAGAAAAACAACCATTCACGAATTTGAAATCACTCGAATTGCACTTCCGGAAATAGATTTCAGAGTCGTTTGCAGCAAAGGAACTTACATTCGTTCCCTGGCTTTTGATTTTGGAAAAGCCATGAATTCAGGCTCCCACTTAACCGTTTTGCGCCGAACAAAAATTGGAGATTATAATGTGGCAGATGCAATGGACGTTACTTTATTTGAGGATAGTCTTACTTCAGAATAATACCAAAAGCAAAAACACATGACAAATCCAATATTAAAATTGAATTTGCGATGTGTTTTTTCTAAAGTTAAAGTAGTTTTAATCCATACTCTTTTGTCTAGGCTCACGCCGATTGCTTAATAATTAGTTGCTTTTTTACCCCCAAATAGTAAATGTGACAAATAATCATAAAACTTTTCAAATCGATTTTTCATGATGATGTTTTTTAAGTTGTGAAACAATATTTAAACACCATTAAAAAAGTAAATTAACAATAGACCTGGTTGGCAGTCACCAATTTACAAATTTTTTTTCGATACACAAAAAAATTAACAAAAAATAAACTTAATTATTTTACCCCAATAAATACTGAACCTCAGGTGACTTTGCATTGAAAATTTTGCTTGAAAACAATGATTTCTTGCTCTATACTAAAGCATTTTTCGGCATTTATAATGCATCCAAAGTTATGAATATTGCCGCTTTTAAAATTCTATTGTTCCAAATCAAGCATCAAGTTAACCAACTCATTTTGGGTACTGATTCCTTTATCATGCAAATACCACAATTGCAAGTTGGTTTTTGCCGTTTCATCAATAACCCCAAATTCTTTTTTATAATCCGTGATTAAATTGGTTGCGCCTATGGGTCTTGGTCCCCACTTTCCAAGAACACTTCCTGTTGCTTTCTCTACGACAATCACTATTGGAATTGATTTCTTTTTATTGGTCAAAAACAACTTCATCAACTCCTCATTTTCATCACGCAGAACAATCTTCAATTCTATTTTACCGGAATCGATTGCCATTTTATTGATAATTGGCAGGAGTTGGGCAGCATCACCACACCAACCTTCGGAAATTACTAACCAAATATATTCGTTTTTTAAGCTCTTTAATTTCAGACTATTTTCATCGGTAATTTTCATCGTTTTGTCCAAACGATTCATTCGGGTTTCATTCAACTCAGTGTAATGGGTTAAATTTTCCGATTGTTCATTACCTGTTGATTTTCCTTCAAGTAATAAATCTGAAACTAGCTTTCTATACTCCGCATAAGAGTGACTATTAAACAACGCTTTAGCTACTGGAATTTTCATAATGAATTATTTGTTTTTACAAAGTTACCATAAAATTGGAGCATAAATATGACATATGTCACTTTCAATTCCACAAAAAGAGTAATTTTATCACAAATAAAAAAGATGGATTTAAAAACAAAATCGATAGGATTAGTACTTTCCGGCGGCGGTTCTAAAGGTATAGCCCATGCTGGTGTTATTAAATTTTTAGAAGAGAAAAACATTCGTCCGTCTCAAATGGCAGGAACAAGCGCAGGTTCAATTGTTGGTGCCATGTATGCTTGGGGAAAAACTCCCGAAGAAATTCTGGAATTTTTCAAATCGATATACCTTTTTCACTGGAAGCATTTAACGTTCAAAAAAGCCGGATTAATTGATTCTGAATCCTTCAAATCCTATTTTCACACTATTTTTAAGGATGCTACATTAGGTGATTTGAAAATCCCGATTCAAATTACGGCTACTGATATGGTTCGTGGAAAATTAAAAATATTTGGTCCGGAAACAAAGATCATCGATGCAATTTTAGCTTCTTCTGCATTTCCCGGAATTTTGTCTCCGTATGAAATTAAAGGAAAAATATACAGTGACGGCGGGATATTGAATCATTTTCCGACTGATATTTTACAAGGACAATGCGACACATTAATAGGTGTTTATGTGAGTCCGATTCAAAAAATTGAAGCCAAAGATTTAAGTTCAATCAAAGCAGTAACTACACGAGCCTTTGATATCCTTTCGGCAAATTCAAATCTGCATAAATTCAATATTTGTGATTGGGTCATCGAGCCAAAGGATTTGTGCCTTTACAGCACCTTTGAAACCAATAAAGTGAAGATGAATGCTGTTTTCAACATTGGCTATGAAGCCGCCAAAAAATCGTACGAAAAACTTAATTTATAAAATTTCAGCAACATTATTTTAAAAAAAAAGAATATTCTATATTTGCACCAATCAACTCAACACACACATGAAATACAAAAGAATTCTTCTAAAACTAAGTGGAGAAGCTTTAATGGGCGACTTACAATACGGAATTGACCCAAAAAGATTAGCTGAATATGCCGATGAGATCAAGCAAATTCATGAAAAAGGAGTAGAAATAGCCATTGTAATAGGTGGTGGAAATATTTTTAGAGGAGTTGCCGGAGCGAGCGCAGGAATGGACAGAGTGCAAGGTGATTATATGGGAATGCTGGCTACAATTATCAACGGAATGGCTCTACAAGGCGCACTGGAAGATAAAGGAATGCTTACCCGCTTACAAACTGCCTTAAAAATTGAAGCGATTGCTGAGCCTTATATCAAGAGAAGAGCAGTACGTCACCTTGAAAAAGGAAGAATTGTGATTTTTGGAGCTGGAACTGGAAACCCATATTTTACAACTGATACAGCTGCCGTTTTACGTGGAGTGGAAATCAATGCCGATGTAATCCTAAAAGGAACCCGTGTTGATGGTATCTATGATTCTGATCCGGAGAAAAATGCTTCAGCCGTGAAATTTGATCATATTACTTTTGAAGATGTCCTTAAAAAAGGATTGAATGTAATGGACACGACTGCATTTACATTAAGCCAAGAAAATAAATTACCAATCGTAGTTTTCGACATGAACAAAGTAGGAAACTTATTGAAAATCTGCGATGGAGAAAATATAGGAACCGTAGTAAATATATAAATAGACAAATTAGATTGTTAGACTTTTAGATTGTCAGACAGTCTAAAGATCTAAAAATCTAAAAATCCAAAGATCTAAATTATGACTGAAGAAATTGAATTTATATTAGATAGTACTAAAGAATCTATGACAGGTTCTATTGCGCATTTAGAAAAAGAATTTTTGAATATTCGTGCAGGAAAAGCATCTCCGGCAATGCTTGGAAGCGTTTTTGTAGATTATTACGGATCTGCGACACCACTTTCTCAAGTATCAAAAATTAGTGTTCCTGATGCCAGAACAATCACATTGCAACCTTTTGAAAAAAATATGCTGCAAGTAATTGAAAAAGCAATTATGGTTGCCAACATTGGTTTTAATCCAATGAATAACGGTGATGTAATTATCATTAGCGTTCCCGCACTAACTGAGGAAAGAAGACGCGATCTTGCCAAACAAGCCAAAGTAGAAGCTGAAGACGCCAAAGTGGGGATTCGAAATGCTCGAAAAGATGCTAATACTGAAATCAAGAAATTAGAAAAAGAAGGAACATCAGAAGACATTTGCAAAAGTGCTGAAGAAGAAGTTCAAAACTTAACCAATACTTTCATCAGAAAAATAGATGAACTTTTAGTGGTGAAAGAAGCTGAAATCATGAAGGTGTAATTCCTTTTCAAATTATATTAAAAATCCGTCTCGTTAGTTTTACGAGACGGATTTTTTTATTGTTATTTTTGCGATACCAAAATGAGATTATACCCGTTTTGCAGTAAACCCTATTTATGAAGCAATTGTGTTTGTTCTTCTTTTTTTTAACGCTTTCGCTACAGGCGCAATTTCAGGTAAATGGCATTGTGAAAGAATCTACAACCAACAAGCCGTTGCCGTTTGCCACCATTACTACAAATAATGGCCTAAATACCATCTCTGATGTAGATGGAAAGTTTAGTATCGCAACAGCAATTCCCTTTACAGCTTTTGATATTTCTTATATTGGTTTCACCAAGGCTAGGATTGTCATCGAAAAAAACAAAAATTATTATGTTGTCGTTCTTTCACAAAAAACGGATGATTTGAATGAAGTGAAAATTTCAAATGAAAACCCGGCTTTGGGAATTATCCGGAAGGCAATCGAAAATAAGAATAACAACAATCCCCAAAAAAAACTTCGCAGTTTTGAATTTAAATCCTACAATAAACTCATTGTAACCGCAAATCCTGACTCTATTGATGGAAGAATCGATTCACTTTTTGTCCAAAAATCTATTGGGAAACAATTCTCAAAAATTGACTCTTCCGATTATAAATTTAAAGACGTCATACGCCAACAGCATCTTTTTCAAACCGAAAAAGTGTCACAATATCAATTTGCCAATAGTACATTAAAAGAAACGATATTAGGTACCAAAATGGCTGGTTTCAAGCAACCTGTTTATGAAATCATTGCTTTCAATTTACAGTCATTCTCTATTTACGATTCCAGTTACGAACTTTTTGAAACCAAATACAACAGTCCAATTGCCAATGATGCGCTAAACGATTACAACTATAAACTCTTGGATTCACTTATCATTGACGGCAGAAACACCTATATGATTTACTTCAAAAACAAGAAAAAAAGAAAAGCATCAGGACTGGAAGGTGTACTTTATATTGACCAAAATAATTTTGCTGTTGCCAAAGCGGTAATGCGCATAAAAGGCGTTCTTGACATTAGCGGAATTCATGATTTTAAGTACATTCCTACTGAAAAATTATGGTTTCCAACGGACAAAACGTTTAAAATTGTAAAGGGCAAAAATGATGACGATATAAAAATTCTTGGCGGAACGATTCAATTTGATGGCGATGTAGAACAAGATTTTAAAGAACGAAAAAAAGTTGCTTCAGACTTTACTTATTTGCTTTCGCACACGAATAATTTTGAAATTCAATATAACATTCCGATACAAATTAAAAAATCGGCGATTTACATCGAAATCAAAGACGATGCAATTAACAAACCAGAACATTTTTGGAACACTTACAGAAAAGACAGCTTAGACAGTCGAAGCCAAAAAACGTATTTGGCATTGGACAGTATTTCTTCCAAAAAACGAATTGAAAGCCGCATCCGTTTTGGTCGAAAAATCATCAACGGATATTTACCAATAGGAAAATTCGATTTAGACTTACGTAAATTATTCAGTTATAATAATTACGAAGGATTCAGATTGGGAATTGGCGGAGTCACCAATGAACAATTTTCAAAAAAATTCAGAATCGAAGGCTACACCGCTTATGGAACTAAGGATGGGAATTTCAAATACAATTTGGGAATGGCGACTCGGGTTGGCAAATTTTCTAATTCCTGGATTGGCGTTTCTTACACCGATGATGTTCGGGAAATTGCAAGCACCGTGTTTACAATTGATAAAAAAGCGTTCAAAATCTATGATCCAAGACCGATAAACATCAGTACATTTTACAATTATGTGAGTTGGAAAACATTTATAGAAACCAAAATCATTCCGAAAACAGAAAGTTTCTGGGAACTTTCCCGTGCCGCAATAGAACCAAAATTCAATTATATATTCAACCTCAACGAGAAATTATACTCGAGTTATGTAATGACAACCGCAATGGTTTCTTTGCGTTGGAATCCATTCAGCGATTACATGCAAACGCCTACGGGACGAATTGAAGTAGAAAAACGTTTCCCGAAATTCACTTTTCAATACACACAATCCCTGCCTAAGGTTATGCAAAATGATTTTGAATTCAGCAAATTTGATTTCAAAACAGAGTATGAAAAGAAATATTTAAACGGGCAAAAAACAAGTCTACTTTTCGAAGCCGGTTATGCTCTTGGTGATGTACCGCTGACACATTTATACAATACGTCTCCTAATAATATTACCAAAGAAACCATCATGCAGAGAATCACTTTTGCAGGAAAAAACAGTTTTGAAACCATGTTTTTCAATGAATTTTTCTCCAGTGAATATGCCTATTTTCAATTCAAACATGGTTTTAGCCGCGTAACATTATTCAAAAAAGTAAAACCTTCCTTAGTTCTTGTTTCCAGAATGGCTTGGGGAAATTTACGCAAACCGGAACAACATGTTGGATTGGATTACAAAACGCTGGACAAAGGTTATTTCGAATCTGGAATAGAGCTAAACCAAATTTATAACGGCTTGGGATTAGGCGGATTTTACCGTTACGGTCCAAACCAACTGAGTAAATTTCAAGATAATATTGCGGTAAAAATAAGTTTCGTCCTTAATCTGGGACTTTAATGGCTCGAAACGAATTTCAAACCAATAATCGAACTGATTAAAGTGGTAATGAAAAATATTCGCCAGAAATCAGCCGGTTCTTTAAATACAAAAATTCCAACAAGAACTGTTCCTACTGCCCCAATTCCTGTCCAAACCGCATAAGCCGTTCCAATAGGCAATGTTTGTGTGGCTTTGTAAAGCAACACCATACTTATTGCCAAGCATATTAAGAATCCGCCCAACCATAATGTTGATGTCATTCCTGAACTTTCTTTGGCTTTGCCCAAACAAGTCGCGAAACCCACTTCAAAAAGACCGCCTATAATCAATAAAATCCAGTTCATGTTAATGCTTTATAATTAATACCGAAGGAACACCGCTCAACCAAGTACTTCTGGAATCAACGAGTTCTTTCCAGCTTTCAAGACTGATTAACATTAAATCCTGTTGATCCAAAAATTCCTTTTTAATTATTTTATTGGTTATCAAACTAATGTTGTTTGGATGTTTTTGTTCCAAAGAATCTATAGCGCTATTCATCACAAAATTAGTCGTAAGATGCCCATTTACATCCAAAAGAATAATTTTAGAATTGTTATTGTAAATTAATTTTTGCACATAATCAATCAAAAAGGAATCTTCTGGGCTGAAAATTGGAATAAAAACATGGTTTACTTGCTGCAAATCTTTATCGATCAAAATCCCTATTGGCATCTTGGTTTTAGAAATAATCTGTCTGGTTCTTTCGTCAAAAGGGGAATTTTCAAACAAGCCTTCTTTTCCGGTGAACTTATCTATCAATCGATCCGGATTGATTATTCTTGTTGTAAAACCAATTACTTTTCCAAGAATGGTTCCTTCAAATATTGATTTTCCCAAACCTATCAGCAGTAAATCATAATCCCCTTGATTGGCAACATCGGCAATCTCGGTTTCAATATCCATCGTTGCTTTAAAAATGGTGGTAATATCCTGTTTGAGCAGTTGAGATTCTTCAACAATAGGGTAAAAACTATTTTTCTCTTTGTCTTCCATGTTAAAAGTATGCACCTCATCACTTAAAGATAAATGCATCACGGTAATACTGGAAGTGTTTTTTTGCCTTTTTATTAAACTATTGGCCAATCGCAACAAGGATTTTCCTTTTTCGTTGTTCCCGAATGAAATTAAAATTCGATATTTATTATGGTTTGTTTGTTCTATAATTTCAACACCATCTTTAGTCTTAAAAATATAATTGATTAAATCCAAAGCAGGTCCCGTCATAAAAGTAGTAACCAAAGCCATGATTACCATCATTGTAAACACTTCGGGAGTTAAAACTTTAAGTTCTAAACCGATGTTTAAAACAATCAATTCCATCAATCCTCTGGTGTTCATCAAGGCGCCAATAGTCAAACTGTCTCGCCAATTCTGTCCTACGAATTTGGCTGCCAAAGCGCTTCCTAAAAATTTTCCCACTACTGCTACCAAAATAATAAAACCGGTAACTTTCCATAAGTAAGGATCATTAATAAGGCCAATTTCGGTTTTCAAACCGGTGAAAACAAAAAACAAAGGCAGTAAAAGTATTAACGCAACATCCTCCACTTTTTCTATGAATATCGTTCTGAATTTTGGAACATCCGGCATAATAGCTCCCGCCATAAACGCTCCAAAAAGTGCATGAATCCCAATAACTTCAGTAGCATAGGACGAAAGAATCAGTACCAGGAAAAAGATTGCCACAACCGGTTTGATTATAGTGTCTTTTGAACCATACAAATCCCCAATTCTTTTCAAAAATGGTTTTACAATAAAAATCATGGCAACAACATAAAGTACTGCCAACATAATAATGTATAATGAACTGACAAAAGTTCCCGCTTTTACAATTGCAATTACCACGGCCAGAATACACCAGGCGGTAATATCATCGGCAGCGGCGCACGTAATGACAATGGCACCTAATTTCGTTTTATGAATTCCTCGTTCTTGAACAATTCTTGCCAAAACCGGGAAAGCGGTAATACTCAAGGCTATTCCCATAAACAAACTGAAAGCAAGGAATTTCACTCCTTCGGGAGCAAATCGATTGTAAACAAAATAAGCCAATCCAATCCCAAGTGCAAAAGGGATAACGATACTGGCATGACTGATTACCACCGCTTCATTGGCTTTGTTTTTCAGCACTTTCAAATCGAGTTCCATTCCTATGACGAACATAAAAAGTATCAATCCTATCTGACTCAAAAACTTTAAATTCCCTAAGGATTCAGCCGGAAATAATGCCCCGGAAAATTCAGGAAAATACAATCCCAATAAGGACGGTCCAAGAACAATTCCTGCAATAATCTCCCCGATTACTGATGGTTGTCCAATTTTCTTGAAAATCCAACCAAAAACTCGGGCAACAAGTATTATCGTTATAATTTGTGCCAAAAGGATGGCTAAAGGATCCTGAAAATTATGTTGCATAGAAGCTATAAAATCACCCCAAGAACCGTTTCCGCTTTCAGGCGTTACAATAACTTCACTTGCTTCTAATTTTTTTCCTTTACTAATAATCCAATACATTAATGCAGTGAAACCGCCTGTTACACCTAAATAAAACAATGTATTTTTATAATTCTTCATATCCATTTTTATGTATTCATGCTCAACTCTAAAAAAACAAAGATGAGAAATTCAAATGTATAATTTATATCCCACAAAATTATTTAATTGTAAAATAAAAAACCGGTATAATCAGTCCCATACAACAACAAAAAGTTTTAGTTAAAACAAATGATTTATAGCGGTTTTGACTACCTTTACCGCCGTTAAATATGAATTATGATTAAGTGGTTTAGTTTAGGATTTTGGGAATTAATAGCCCGAATTGTCCTTAGAAATAGAATTTTGATGTTATCCATTATTGTAGCGATAACAGCTCTTTTAGCAATGCAATGGAAGAATATCCACTTCACCTTTACCGAAGCCAATTTATTACCGGATGACAATATTGTAAACATTCAGTACAATGCCTTTTTAAATAAATTTGGTGAAGAAGGAAATCTAGTCATCATAGGTGTAAAAGACGACGCCATATTTACCCCAAAAGCATACGCTTCCTGGAGTAAAATGATGAATACCCTCAAAGGAGACAAAGCAGTTGATTTAGTCGTTTCATTAAATGATTTAAAGAAATTACAAAAAAATGATTCGTTGGCAACCTTTGAATTGGTTCCTTTTGTGGACCAAAGCAAAACCGTTGACCCAGCCTATCTTCAAAAAATAAGGAAAGAACTTTTCAATGATTTGCCTTTTTACGAAGGATTGCTTTTCAACAAAAGATCGGGAAGCATTCGCTCTGCGGTTTACATGGATAAGAAAATTGTAAACACAGCGGCACGAAAAGATTTTATTCTCGATAAATTAGTTCCTGCAGTTGAAACATTCGAAAAAGAAACCGGAATCGACCTGCGTGTTTCGGGAATGCCTTACATCCGAACGCTAAATGCAAAAACCATTACTGATGAGATAAGCATCTTCATTGGCGCCTCATTATTAGTCACTTCATTGCTTTTCTTCTTCTTTTTCAGAAGTTTTAGAGCGACTTTAATATCAATGGTAATTGTTATTATCGGCGTGATGTGGTCCTTTGGATTTTTAGGATTATTAAATTACGAAATCACGGTTTTAACGGCATTAGTTCCTTCTTTAATAATCGTTATCGGGATTCCAAATTGTATTTTCCTGACCAATAAATACCATCAGGAATACAAAGTTCACCACAATAAAGCCAAAGCATTACAGCGTGTCACTACCAAGGTGGGAATGGCAACACTTATGACAAATCTTACCACAGCTATTGGTTTTGCTACGTTTGTCGCTTCAAATAATCAATTGTTATTAGAATTTGGGGTGGTAACTTCCATCAATATCATGGCACTTTTCTTTTTGTGTATCATTGTTATCCCTATTTTTCACAGTTATATTCCAGCACCAAAAGAGCGTCACATTGAGCATTTAGACCGAAATTATGTTAAGGTTTTCATGGATTGGATTCTGAGAAACGTAAAATACAATCGCTTTTCGATTTACGTCGTTGCAATTCTACTTTTAGTAATTAGTATTATCGGAATCTATGAAATGCGTATTTCCGGCAGTTTGATTGAAGACATGCCTAAAAAAGAAGCCTTTTTTGAAGATATTGTTTTCTTCGAAAAAGAATTTGATGGTGTTATGCCGCTGGAAATCATGATTGACACCAAACGTAAAAAAGGAGTCATGAGATTGTCTACGCTGAGGCGAATGGAAGAACTCGAGGAAACCATTGACGAAATCCCGGAATTATCAAAACCCATTTCTATTGTCAATTTGGTTAAATATTCCAAGCAAGCATACTACAACGGAAATCCGGAATATTATGAATTGCCGACGTCACAGGAACAGTCGTTTATTTTGTCGTATGCTAAAAATGCTACAAAAAACTCGAAAGACAATCTAATGAAAAGCTATGTCGATTCTACAGGACAATTTGCCCGAATCACAACTTTTATGCGCGATGAAAACGGTGATAATATTGCTAAAATTGAAGCCGAAATACGTAAAAAAGCAGATAAGCTTTTTCCACCAAGTCAGTACAACGTTAGCATTACCGGAAAAGCATTGGTTTTCCAAAAAGGAACTGGTTACCTGTTGGATAATTTACTTTCCTCTTTGGTTTTTGCCTTTTTCCTAACCTCCCTTTTGGTGGCGTTTATGTTCCGTTCGTTCAAAATGGTACTGGTTTCTATTATCCCGAATTTATTGCCTTTGTTGCTGACGGCAGGAATTATGGGCTTTCTGGACATTCCGCTGAAACCATCAACGATTTTGGTTTTCGGGATTGCGTTTGGACTTTCGGTAGATGATACCATTCGATTTTTGGCGCAATACCGCGAGGAATTAAAGAAAAACAACTGGAAAATCCGCAAGTCGGTTTACGCCACATTTACAGATGCCGGTTTGAGCATGTTTTATACTTCTATCGTGTTATTTTTCGGGTTTTCGGTATTTATGTTGTCCAGTTTTGGAGGAACAATCGCTCTTGGTGGATTGATTTCGTTGACCTTATTATTCGGAATGCTGTCGAATTTGATGTTACTGCCGGCTTTGGTATTGACGTTGAATAAAACATTGGCAAACGAACAGGAATTCATCGAGCCTAAAATTGACATCATCGAACATACCGATGAGGAGATTGACAATTTCGAAAAAAATAAATAAGAAAATTAGACGCTGTTTACTTCGTTCGTTCCCGCTACACTACAATCTTTTTCAATACTGTCAGGATTCAAAACCCTGACAGAATTTGTTCTAAAGTAGATATAAAATAAGACATAAAAACAGCTTTTTTTATGATCTGGGTTTATTAAGTCCTCGATCGTAAAGGACTATGCTTCCTGCGACTGATACATTTAAACTTTTTTCGGATTTGAATTTTACGAGGTAATGACATTTGGCAATGGCTGCTTTTGATAGTCCGTTATCCTCAGCGCCCAATAGATATACGCATCGTCTTGGATGTTCAAAAGTCTCTAAATCAGTTGCGTTTTCATCTAATTCGACACCTACTAACCGCGCGCCTTTAGGCAAGTTTTTATAGAAATCCTCAAATGACTCATAATGAAAATAAGGGATGGACTTTACAGCATTGTGCGTATCGCAAGCCTGCTTGGCGTAGCGATTACCAATTGTAAAAATATAACTTGCACCAAGATTTTGTGCTGTGCGCCATAATACACCCAAGTTCTCAGGAGTTTTACCGTTTTGAATTCCAATACCAAAATACTCTGTTACAAAATTGTCGTTCATAGGGCAAAAATACAAACTGTTACTAGGTTTGTCAAGTTTTTAAAATATTTATGCGTGCTGTCTTTCGTTCATCGTGTCGTTTTTTATTGGGACAGCTTCTTTTTTACTTGAAAACCTAAAATTCCACTATAACCTAGCCCCGATAGCAGCGGCATCCTTTTACTTTTTTCTTTAAAAAGTAAAAGATATAGCGAATAGCGGGAAATAGCTCCTGATTACCCTATTTCTTACAATGACTTTTCAAACAAATCATTTATATTTGCAGTTCAGTTACAAGACAATTTTTAATATCAATTATATACATAAAATGAGACATACAAAAGTTAAAGACTTACTAAACAGCACAACAACGCTTCATGAAGTAAATGCAAAAGGATGGGTGAGAACTTTTAGAAACAATCAATTTATTGCCTTAAACGATGGTTCGACCATTGATAATATACAATGTGTTGTCGATTTTGAGAACACACCTGACGAAACTTTAAAGAGAATTACGACTGGAGCAGCGATTTCGGTTACAGGAACTTTGGTAGAAAGTAAAGGTGCCGGACAGAAATTTGAAATTCAGGTAGCTAAACTAGAAATCCTAGGAGATTCAGATGCGGAGAAATTCCCGATACAACCAAAAAATAAACCGAGCTTGGATTTCTTGCGTGAAAATGCGCATTTAAGAGTTCGTACTAATATGTTTGGAGCGATTATGAGAGTGCGTTCAGTATTATCGTATGCGGTTCATAGTTATTTTCAAGAGAAAGGTTTTGTGTATGTAAATACGCCAATCATCACGGGATCGGATGCTGAAGGTGCCGGTGAAATGTTTAAAGTTACCGCTTTGCCATTTGACGGAACACCAAGAACCGAAGACGGAAAAGTGAATTATAAAGAAGATTTCTTCGGAAAAGAAACGAACCTAACGGTTTCGGGACAACTGGAAGGAGAGACTTTTGCGATGGCTTTGGGTCAGATTTATACTTTTGGACCAACATTTAGAGCCGAAAACTCGAATACTTCTCGTCACCTTGCGGAATTTTGGATGATTGAGCCGGAAGTGGCGTTCAATGATTTGAATGACAACATGGATTTGGCCGAAGACTTTATTCAGTATGTAATCAAATACACAATGGACAAATGTCCGGAGGATTTGAAATTCTTGGAAACACGATTATTGGACGAAGAAAAATCAAAACCGGTTGCAGAGAGAAGCGAAATGGCTTTGCTTGACAAACTAAACTTTGTTTTGGAAAACAATTTCAAACGTGTTTCATACACCGAAGCAATTGATATTTTAAGAGATTGTACGCCAAATAGAAAGAAAAAATTCAACTATATCATCAACGAATGGGGTGCAGATTTACAATCAGAACACGAACGTTATTTGGTGGAGAAACACTTTAAATGCCCGGTAATCTTGTTTGATTACCCGGCAAATATCAAAGCATTTTACATGCGTTTGAACGAAGACGGAAAAACAGTTCGCGCGATGGATATCCTTTTCCCAGGAATTGGAGAAATCGTGGGAGGTTCTCAAAGAGAAGAACGTTTTGATGTTTTGGTTGAAAAAATGAAAGCCTTAGGAATTGATGAAGAAGAATTATGGTGGTATCTTGATACCCGAAGATTCGGTTCAGCGGTTCACTCTGGTTTTGGACTTGGATTCGAAAGATTGGTATTATTTGTAACAGGAATGACAAACATTCGTGACGTAATTCCTTTCCCTAGAACACCAATGAATGCGGAATTCTAAAAAGGTTTATTCGGTTAATCGTTTATTTGTTTAACCGATCATCCCGAATAAACGATTAAACAAATAAACGATTAAACTTAATGCTAAAGCAATTCTTAAATTTAAAATTATCACAGAAATTATCTCCTCAACAAATTCAGTTGATGAAGTTAATTCAATTGCCTACGCAAGCTTTCGAACAACGTTTATTGGAAGAAATGAACGAAAATCCAGCTTTAGAAGCCGGAAAAGAAGAAGATGAATATGAAAAGGACGAGTTCGAAAACGAAGATTATGACGATTATGATGATTCGGAATCAGATAGAATTGAAGCCGAAGACATCAACATTGACGAATATTTAAGCAACGACGAAACTCCGGATTATAAAACACAGGCCAACAATTACAGTGACGACGATGAAGATCGCGAAACGCCTTTTGCAGCGCCAGTAAGTTTTCATCAGGATTTAATCAATCAGCTGAACACCTTTATCCTGAATGATGAAGAGCGTGAAATTGCTGAATTTCTGGTAGGAAGTATCGATGATATGGGTTATATCCGCAGAAGTGTTCCTGATATGGTGGACGACATGGCGTTTACCCAAGGGATTTACACCGATGAAAAAATGGTGGAGAAAATGCTGCAGGTGATTCATGAACTGGAACCATCCGGTGTGGGAGCGCGCGATTTGCAAGAATGTTTGTTGTTGCAATTGAAACACAAAACACCAACGGAATACGTAGAGCTAGCCACTGATATTATCGAAAATCAGTTTGATGCGTTTACCAAAAAACATTACGACAAGCTGTTACAAAAATACAATGTTTCGAATGAGCAACTTAAAAAAGCGATTCACGAAATAGAAAAACTGAATCCAAAACCAGGCGGGTCGTTTACCGGAAACAACAAAGTAACGGAAAATGTAGTTCCTGATTTTGCCATCAGAATTGTGGATGGCGAACTGGAACTGACCTTAAACGGGCGAAATGCTCCTTCCCTGCACGTTTCCAAAGATTATCAGGAAATGATGCAAACCTACAAGGATTCCAGAGATAAATCGGCGCAGCAAAAAGATGCAGTGCAGTTTATCAAACAAAAACTGGATTCGGCTAAATGGTTTATCGATGCAATACGCCAACGTCAAGAAACGCTTTATGTAACCATGAATGCGATTATGCATTATCAGGAAGAATATTTTCTGGACGGTGATGAAACCAAGTTGAAACCGATGATTCTGAAAGACATTGCCGATATGGTAGGTCTTGATATTTCGACGATTTCACGTGTGGCGAACAGCAAATATGTAGAAACGCCTTATGGCACGAAACTGATTAAAGAATTCTTCTCGGAAGCGATGAAAAATGATCAAGGTGAAGATGTTTCGACATTAGAAATCAAAAAAATTCTTCAGAATACCATTGAGGAAGAAGATAAGAAAAAACCACTTCCAGACGATCAATTAGCGGAAATTCTAAAAGAAAAAGGCTATCCAATCGCGAGAAGAACGATCGCAAAATATAGGGAACAACTCGACATTCCGGTAGCGAGAATGAGGAAGAAAATGTAAGAATGTTGATTTTAGAATGCTGATTAACGATTTAAGATTTAGTGTTGCTAAAAAATGATTTTATAAAAAGACAAACCCTTTCGGAGTTCTAAACTCTGAAAGGGTTTTTAATTTTCAAAACTTTAATATTTCAATCCTGTCTCAGCTCCCTTTCCTTCGGAGAGTCCCGAAGCGTCGGGAGAGGAGAGGATTTCTATTTTTTCTCCTGATCCTTCTTCATCGCATGATAATAAGCGGCACGGCTTAACGGCTCGTATTCTTCGGTTTCGCCTAACATGACCAGTTTATCATTGTCAGTTTTTCGGAAACTGTAATTCGCCAAATTTCCGGTGCGGGTACACACGGCATGTACTTTGGTAACATATTCGGCAGTTGCCATTAATGCGGGCATCGGACCAAAAGGATTTCCTTTGAAATCCATATCTAATCCGGCAACAATTACTCGTATTCCCTGATTGGCCAAATCATTACAAATTTTGACAATTTCGTCATCAAAAAATTGTGCTTCGTCAATTCCTACGACATCACAACCTTGCGCCAAAATAGCAATATTTGCGGCAGCAGGAACGGGCGTAGAACGGATTTCATTGGCATCGTGCGATACGACCATTTCATCATCATAGCGCGTATCGATTGCCGGTTTGAAAATTTCTACTTTTTGCTTGGCAAACTGCGCTCTTTTCAAACGACGGATCAATTCCTCGGTTTTACCCGAAAACATGGAGCCACAAATGACTTCGATCCAACCAAATTGTTCTTTATGATTTACTGTATTTTCGAGAAACATTTTGTATTTTTCTGACTTAAAAAATGAATAGTTTTTATTACTTTGTAATGGATAAAACCGACTTAAAAATTTTATACTTTTACGTCGTTTCAAAAGTATAACATTTTTATTGAATCGGAGATTCGCGAGCTCTTATTTAAAAAATAAAATCATGCGAGCAAAGGTTCCTTCTTCCTTATGCTAAATAAAAATAGGAAGATATTTATTAAAAAGACCCGCCTAACACACTATAATTTCAAAAGTTATGAAAAAAAAATTGGAAGCCGATTTAATCAGCATTGCACACAGAATATTACAATTAAAAAATAAATCTGACATCAATCAATTATATCTGGAAACGCAGAAATTATATGAAAAACTTTCTGTCTTACGATTTGTAGACGAGCACTTTAGTGAGGCGAAACCAACTATTGGCGCTGCTGAAATAGAGCAGAAAATTGAATCCATTTTTGATAAAACAGAATCGGTTCAACCGGAAGCTAAAGCAGTAATCGAAGAAACTGTTGTCGAAGAAATTGCTGAAACGCCTTTGGAACAAGCAACAACAACTGCTGATGAATCTGAATCTGAAACAAATATTGTGGAAGAAGAAACTGTTGAAGTTCCTTTGGAAGAGACAATTTCTAATGAAGAAGTAACTCCGGAAGAAGAAAAAGAAGAAGCCATTATTGAGGAAGAAATAGTTGTGGAGGAAAAAGAAACTTCAGCACCTGAAACGACAGCGTTCACTCCGGCTTTTGAATTATCTCAAGAGGAGGAAGTAGAAACGGAAGTGGAAGCTCCAAAGAAAATGGAACCGGTACAAATTTCTTTCGAAGATTTATTGGGCGGAAATTACCATGACACCCAGTTTGTAAAAGTGCAACAAATTGAAAATATTCCCACTGCAGTAGTAATCGAAACTCCAAAAGAAATCGTTGCGGAGGAAGAAAAAGTATTACCTGTCAAAGAAGAAGCTGTTGAACCAAAAACAGTTTCGCTGAACGAAAAATTAGCCAAAGGAATCAACATCGATTTGAATGATCGCATTGCTTTTATAAAACACCTTTTTGGAAACAGCAGCGAAGATTACAACCGCGTTTTAAATCAATTAATCACGTTTGATACGTTCTACGAAACCAGAGATTTTATTCAGGAAATGGTAAAACCGGACTACAATAACTGGGAAGGAAAACAAGAATATGAGGAACGTTTTATGGATATTATAGAGAAGAAATTCTTGTAAACTTCCTTAAACTTTCTGAATATACATTTGAACAAATACAGATTTTCTATAGAATTTGTATTTAATTATTTTATCTATGTCAAAATTATACATCGTTCCTACGCCTATCGGCAATCTCGAAGATATGACTTTTCGAGCGATTCGGATTCTTAAGGAAGTCGATTTGATTCTCGCCGAAGACACGCGTACGAGCGGAAAATTGTTGAAGCATTTCGAGATTGGCACACACATGTACAGCCATCACATGCACAACGAACACAAAACCATCGAGAATTTAATTTCGAGATTGAAAGCCGGAGAAAATATCGCCTTGATATCCGATGCGGGAACGCCTGCCATTTCGGATCCGGGTTTTTTATTGACTCGCGCTTGCGTTGAAAACGGAATTGACGTAGAATGTTTGCCTGGTGCAACAGCATTTGTTCCGGCATTAGTCAACAGCGGCTTACCTAATGACAAATTTGTTTTCGAAGGATTTTTGCCTGACAAAAAAGGACGTCAAACCCGATATTTAGCATTAGCGGAAGAAACAAGAACGATGATTTTATATGTTTCTCCCCATAAATTAGTGAAAACTTTAGCGGAATTCATCACCTATTTTGGCGAAGACCGTCAAATATCGGTTTCCAGAGAATTATCCAAACTGCACGAAGAAAATGTTCGCGGAACAGTTAAAGAAGTGGTCGCTCATTTTGATAAAATAGCGCCAAGAGGAGAAATTGTAGTCGTGGTCAGCGGAAAAACAATCACTAAAGAACCTAAAAAAAGTAAATTTTCGGAAGAAGAATAACCTATAAAAACACCATGAATTTAGAATCCTTTTTAGAAAAATTAAAGCAGACACCAGAATCCATCGCTTTTGCAGAAACCATTGCAACAATTGAAGAAAACTACGACTTTACTCCAACGGCATTTGAGAACGGTTTGCAACACAATGCAGCTGGAGAAAATTCAGGTTCCTGTAAATTATTTGCTTTCGCCGAAATTCAAAACCTATCAGAAGCAGAAACATTAGCTTGTTTTGGAGCATATTATTACGAAGATGTTTTAAAAAATCCAAACGGAACTGATCATCAAAACATTCGCAATTTCATGAAAACCGGTTGGGATGGAATCGCATTTTACGGTAGTGCTTTAGTATTGAAATAAAAAAGTTAAAACGTTAATTCGTAAATTAAATCGACAGACATAATTAACGGAATTAGCGGTAGTTACTTTTTCGAATTCCTAATTTTTATAATCCCAAACCAATATGCGTTGGACCCTTAAATCAAAACCTTCCGAAGATACCGTGAAAAATTTGGCGAAAGCTTTGAATGTGGAGGATTTTGTGGCCACTTTATTAGTGCAACGCGGCATCGAAACTTTTGAAGATGCCAAACGGTTTTTTCGCCCAAGTTTAGAGGATTTGCACGATCCCTATTTGATGAAAGATATGGAAAAAGCAGTCGCCCGAATCGAAAAAGCGATTGAAAACGAGGAAAATATCCTTGTTTTTGGCGATTATGATGTAGATGGAACCACCGCAGTTTCACTCGTTTCTTCCTATTTAAAAACCTATTATCCAAACGTGGCGACCTACATTCCCGATCGTTATGACGAGGGTTATGGAATATCTTTTAAGGGAATTGACTTTGCTGATGACAATCGATTTTCACTCATCATTGCTTTGGATTGCGGTATAAAATCCATCGATCATGTGGCTTACGCCAAAGCACGAAACATCGATTTTATCATTTGTGACCACCACAGACCGGGAGATTTTTTACCCGAAGCCATAGCGGTTCTCGACCCAAAACGAGACGATTGCACTTATCCTTATGATGAATTATGCGGTTGCGGAATAGGTTTCAAATTGATTCAGGCATTGGGAAAAAACAGAAACCAGACAATCGATGATTTGATTCCGTATCTGGATTTAGTTTCGGCTGCGATTGCTGCTGATATCGTCCCGATGACCGGAGAGAATCGAGTGTTGGCTTATTTTGGATTGCAAGTCATCAATTCTGACCCAAGACCAGGAATCAAAGCCATCATTCACCAAATAAAAAAACAAACCTTAGATATTACCGATGTTGTTTTCATCATCGCACCCAGAATCAACGCTGCCGGACGCATCAAACACGGCAACCATGCAGTGGAATTATTAACCGAATTTGATTTTGAGCAAGCCCAACAATTTGCTTCCGAAATTGAGGCCTATAATTCCGAGCGAAAGGATTTGGACAAATTAATCACCAAAGAAGCATTAAAACAAATTGAGGAAAACAATGAAAAAGAACGTTTTACCTCCGTAGTTTTTCAAGAAGATTGGCACAAAGGTGTGATTGGAATTGTCGCTTCCCGATTGATAGAAACCTATTATCGTCCTACGCTTGTTTTTACCAAAAGTGGCGATAAATATGCGGCTTCGGCACGTTCCGTAAAAGGATTTGACGTGTATAATGCACTCGAAGCGTGTACCGAACATTTGGAACAATTTGGCGGTCACATGTATGCTGCTGGAATGACTTTAAAGGAAGAAAACTACCAAATCTTCAAAGATGCTTTCGAAAAAGAAGTCGAAAGAACCATTCATCCGGATATGTTGACCCCTGAAATTGCAGTTGATGCCGAGATTGATTTTGCGGATATTACCCCAAAATTAATTAGAATCCTGAAACAATTTGAACCGTACGGCCCACAAAATATGACTCCAATTTTCCTGACCAAAAACATCAAAGATACCGGTTATGGAAAACCGCTTGGACAAGAAGACGAACATTTAAAACTTTTTGTGAAACAATCCCGAAGCCTCGGGACCGATGGCATCGCTGCAATTGGTTTTAATTTGGGAAACAAAATCGAACTGACTACCCATCAAAAACCTTTTCAAGCCGTGTATTGCATTGATGAAAACGAATGGAAAGGTAAATTAAGTTTGCAATTGCGATTGCGAGATATTAAACAATGATTCTGTTGCTATGAAAAAAAATGACCCATACTCAGCCCTGCGCTATAAAGAATTCAATATTTTTTTGTTATTGCGTTTTGCCATGGTTTTTGGTTGGTCGATGCAGTTTATCGTGATTGAATGGGAAGTATACAGTTTGACCAAAAATCCGTTATCGTTAGGAATCATTGGATTAATGGAAGTCATTCCAGCTATTTCGATGGCATTATTTGCCGGACACATTGTTGATCAAAAGGAGAAAAAAGGATTGCTTTTCAAATGCATTTTAGGGTTTTCAATCATTAGTTTGGGCTTGTTTTTATTTACGTGGCCACCGTTTATCAAAGATTTTTCTACCCAAACTATTTTATACTCCATTTACTTTTTCGTGTTTCTAGGAGGATTGGTCCGTGCTTTTCTTGGCCCGACGATATTTTCTCTTTTGGCATTGATTGTTCCTAAAAAAATATATCCCAATGCTGCCACATGGAGCAGTTCCGTATGGCAAATAAGTTCGGTTTTAGGACCTGCAGTAGCCGGTTTTTCCATCAATTGGATTGGCGTTCACTGGTCAATGTCGATCGTTTTGGGATGTTCACTTTTTGCTTTAATCGCTTTAACCCAAATTGCAACGAAGCCTATTTTGAATCCAAAAATTGGGGAACCCATTATGGAAAGTTTGAAAGAAGGCGTAAAATTTGTTTTCAACAATAAGACGATTTTAGGCGCTTTATCATTGGATATGATTGCCGTTCTTTTTGGTGGAGCCGTTGCTTTGTTACCCATTTTTGCACAAGATATTTTAAAAGTGGGACCGCAGGGATTTGGTGTTTTGAGAGCCGCTCCTGCTGTTGGCGCTTTTTTGATGCTGATAATCTCCGCTTATATTCCTTTTACTAAAAATGCGGGTATGAAACTGCTGTCGGCAATTTTTGCGTTTGGGATTTGTATTATCGTTTTTGGACTTTCGTCGATTTTTTGGTTATCAGTTATTGCTTTATTTTTAAGCGGTGTTTTCGACGGAATTTCGGTGGTGATACGCCAAACTATTTTGCAATTGAAAACTCCCGATCACATGCGAGGCCGAGTTGCAGCTGTGAATTCTATTTTTGTGGGTTCCTCTAATGAATTAGGTGCTTTTGAAAGCGGCTTAACTGCAAAGCTGATGGGAACTGTTAGCGCAGTGGTCTTTGGCGGAAGCATGACATTGATTACCGTATTTCTTACCGGAGCCGTATCGCCTACTTTTAGAAAACTGGACTTACAAAAAGATATTGAAGAACACGAAAAGAGCGAGTAATAAATAGTTTTTTAGAAAAAAAACTTCCTATAACTGGTCGGTAAAATAATCTCAAGATTACTTACCGACTTTTTTATGTCTTTTTTATGTTTTATTATTTAGAATAAATATAAATAATACTTATATTTGTTTCAAACTGATGACAGATGCAAGAAATAAAACAAATATATCATAACAATTTAGGTACTTCTTTTTACTGGAGAAAGGATAATGGCATTGTACTGGACAAAGTCCAACTGGTTTTTAGAGAAATGGGTTTTTATTTTACCCAACAGGAACTGCAACTATTTAAGCGCTGTATTGAGGACAGCTATTTCCAAAATAAATGCTGCGACGATTGTGAATTGAAAAACAAATGCCACAAATTTTTACTAAAAACGCCTTGTTCCCAAATTGACTTGGCCGTTTCCATGGAAGAATTAGATGCCGTAAAAGATTTGGTGGAAGGGACTTTGTTTAAAATAAATCTGGATGAATATTTGTATGGAGAGGGAATGAATTAGAGCTTAATACTTTTTAATCTCAAAATTCTCACCATCAAAAACGCCATAGGTAAAATACGTAATCCAGTCACCTAGATTGACGTATTCAGAATTTTCACCTACGGTTACTTTCATAGGCAAATGGCGGTGGCCAAAAATAAGGTAATTGTAGTGTTTGGTTTCCAGTTTCCTTTTGGAATAGAGAATCAGCCATTCGTTGTCTTCGCCAAGAAAAGTCACATCTTCATCACCAGAAATCAGTTTGTTTTTTACCGAAAGGTATTGCGCCAGTTTCACGCCAATATCCGGATGAAGCCATCTAAAAAGCCATTTGAAAAACGGATTTGTAAATATCTTTTTCATGCGTTTGTATCCTAAATCTCCAGGACCTTTTCCGTCACCGTGGCCAATAAGGAATGTTTTATCTCCAAAAATGTATTCTTGATTGTCATGAAACACGGGAATATTCAGTTCTTTCTGGAAATAATCTTCCATCCATAAATCATGGTTTCCCACGAAAAAATAAATAGGGATTCCACTGTCTCGGATTTCGGCGAGTTTGCCTAAAACACGAATAAATCCTTTTGGGACTACAGTTTTGTATTCGAACCAAAAATCAAATAAATCGCCCAATAGAAAAATAGCTTCGGCATCGCCTTTTACCTCATCGAGCCAAGCCACAAATTTTTGTTCTCTCGGAAAACTCAATTCAGGTGTTGGTGCGCCAAAATGCTGGTCGGAGGCGAAATATATTTTTTTGTTATTGGGTAATTGCATGAAGTTACAGTATGGATTTCATATTATCACTAGCAAACCATTCTGCAAAAGAAGATTCGGTTTCTTGTAATTTCAAAGAGAAAAGAGTGATTCCTTCCGGTAATCGGCTGATGATTCTTTGAGAAAAATCGACTACCATATTTTCGCTTGTTGGTTGGTAATCTACCAAAATAACATGGTGTCCTCGGCTCATTAATTCATTTGCCAATTCGATATGAGGAGTCGTTCCGTTGAAAACAGTTGCATGGTCAAATTGATCTACAATTTCTTCTTTTACAATTTTCTTTAAATCCGTAAAGTCAATCACCATTCCAAATTTCACATTGGAACGATCTGTAATTGGAGTTCCAATTACCGTTACTGACAATTTATAACTATGTCCGTGAACATTTTTACATTTCCCGTCATAACCGTATAAAGCGTGTCCGGTTTCGAAACTAAATTGTTTTGTAATTCTGATATTGCTCATCGGAGTTTAATTTTGATGCAAATTTAGCAAATTGATATGAGAAATGGGATGTAAATGTAGGGCAAACGATTTTAAGGAATTATTACACGAAGTTTTACAAAGAAGCATAAAAAATATAATAATTAAACCATTAAGAAATTAAGAAAAATTAAGTTAAGATCTTGATGAAACTTAATTTCTTAATGGTAAACAAAACGAAAATTAGTCAAAAAAATATTCGGATTCCACTGAGACCTAGCCCTGATAGGAGTGAAAATCCTTTTGTTACCCTGTCAGGGTTTCGAACCTGACAGGGTAATAAAAGATTGTAACGGATAGCAGGAAATAGCTCCTGAAATATCCCGAAGCGTCGGGACAGAATAAATCCTGAAAAAATTACTTTTTGAATTGGGACAACGCTTTTCTGGTAAAATCAGACAGCACCAATTTACCCGAAATCGCGGCGCGTTCCAGCAACAATGTATCCCAATGTTGCGTTCCTTCCCACAACACTTTTTTCATTTCCAGTAAAGCTTCGGGATTATAACTGGATAATTTAGCGCTGAAATCAGCTATTGCGGCATCCAATTCTTCGACGGTTTCAAAAGTATTGGCGTACAATCCTTTGGCTGCAGCCCATTCAGCAGTTTTCCATTCATGGGCTGCAAGAGTCATTTCGGCCATTGCCGTCTTTCCGATTTTCTTGGAAACTACAGGTTCTATTACAAAGGGACCAATTCCGATTGCCAATTCTGATAGTTTTATTGATGCATTTTTTGTGGCCAAAGTATAATCACAAGCTGACGCAATTCCTACGCCGCCACCAACTGCTTTTCCGTGAACGCGACCCACAATAAGCTTGGAACACGAACGCATCGCATTGATTAAATGCGCAAATCCAGAGAAAAATTGGGTTCCTGCTGCTTCATCAGAAACAGCCAAAAGTTCATCAAAAGAAGCGCCTGCACAAAAAGCTCCCGAGCCTTCACTTTCTATAACAATCACCGAAACGGCTGGATTTGTGCTTAAAATAGCGAACTCATTTGTTAAACGATTCAATAATTCTCTTGGAAAAGAATTGCTCGAAGGATGACCAAATGAAACGGTTGCGATTTTATTTTCGATTGTTGTGAAGAGCGAACCTGTTGGGTTTTCTGATACCATAGCGGGGATTTTGATGTAAAGTTAAAAAAAGTAAAGGAGGATTTGGCTTTTTTTCAAATAGAATGGATTTGTATTTTGAAATTTGCTTTTTGGAAAATTTATATGTTATATTTGCGAACACGTTTGGGGGATTAGCTCATTTGGCTAGAGTGCTTGCCTGGCAGGCAAGAGGTGACCGGTTCGAATCCGGTATTCTCCACCAGTAAAATCAAGCCTTACAGAGATGTGAGGCTTTTTTATTTTAAATCCTATGTTTTATACTTATATCATTTTCTCTAAAACTTTAGACAAATATTACACTGGTTCCTGTGAAAATATTGAAAATAGACTTAATGACCATTTAAATAGCAGAAGTACTTACACAAAAGTGGCTAAAGATTGGATAATGGTTTATTTTGAAAGTTTTGATTCACGCTCATTGGCTGTACAAAGAGAAATGGAAATCAAAAAGAAGAAAAGTAGAAAATATATTGAATTTTTAATATCAAAAGAATCATCTGAATAGAGTGTCCCGAAAGCATTCGGGAAGGTGACCGGTTCGAATCCGGTATTCTCCACCAGTAAAATCAAGCCTTACAGAGATGTGAGGCTTTTTTATTTTAAATCCTATGTTTTATACTTATATCATTTTCTCTAAAACTTTAG
This sequence comes from Flavobacterium sp. 120, assembly GCF_003633605.1. Taxonomy (NCBI): domain Bacteria; kingdom Pseudomonadati; phylum Bacteroidota; class Flavobacteriia; order Flavobacteriales; family Flavobacteriaceae; genus Flavobacterium; species Flavobacterium sp. 120. The sequence goes on from NZ_RBKZ01000001.1 coordinate 3,182,262, forward strand.
ACAAATATTACACTGGTTCCTGTGAAAATATTGAAAATAGACTTAATGACCATTTAAATAGCAGAAGTACTTACACAAAAGTGGCTAAAGATTGGATAATGGTTTATTTTGAAAGTTTTGATTCACGCTCATTGGCTGTACAAAGAGAAATGGAAATCAAAAAGAAGAAAAGTAGAAAATATATTGAATTTTTAATATCAAAAGAATCATCTGAATAGAGTGTCCCGAAAGCATTCGGGAAGGTGATCGGTTCGAATCCGATATTCTCCACAAAATAAAACCGTAAAATCTTTTAATTAAGAGTTTACGGTTTTTTATTTTTAGAAATTGTTTGATTACTTTTTAAGACTGCTACAAACTATTTTGAATAATCTATTTTCCCCACTTGTCGCATCACACGAACGATTTTAGCTTTTCGTCTGTTGATATAAGAAGAAGAACTGGTTGCCGAATACTTTCTTGGATTGGGTAAAATTGCGGCTATTCCTGCTGCCTGCAACGGTGTAAGACTACTAGCTCCTTTTCTGTACCAATGTTCTGCAGCTGCTTGTGCTCCATAAACACCATTTCCCATTTCGATACTATTCAGATACACTTCCATAATGCGTTCTTTTCCCCAAATGATTTCGATTAAAACTGTGAAATACGCTTCAAGTCCTTTTCTCAAATAACTTCGCCCTTGCCAAAGAAATACATTTTTGGCGGTTTGTTGCGATATGGTGCTTCCTCCTTTTATTCTTCGACCTCTTTCATTGCTTTTATATGCTTTTTGCATCGCGACAAAATCAAAACCATTGTGTTTCAGGAACGTTCCATCTTCACTGGCGATTACGGCTTTTTGAAGATTCATGGAGATATTTTCAATTGGTTCCCAGTCGTGACTGAAAAAAACTTCTTTTCCAGCTGTTTTGTTTTCAATCGCGCGAATCACCATTAAAGGCGTAAACGGAACCGGAACAAATTTAAATAGTACCACAAAAAACAAAGAGAGTCCAAAGAACCATAGCAATGCTTTGAATAAAAAACGAGTTATTTTGCTCATAAGAGAGGTAGGTTCTTTTTTAACGGGTTGTCTTGATTTTCTTGGTGTTATTTTCGTTGCCATTATATTAAATCTGCTAATTCTGTTCCAATTAAACTTCCTATTGCTACTCCCATTCCGCCCAATCGTACACCACAATAGACATTATCGGACAATTGTGAAACAATGGGACTTTTGCTGTTACCAATACCCATGATGCCGCTCCAACGGTGTGCAATTTGGAAATCCTGATGAGGCAAAATTACTTCTTTTAATAATTGTTCCAATTTTTTTTGGACGATTTCTGTTTGTCCAAATTCGGTTGTGTTCTCCGTCTCAAAATCCAGGTTTCTTCCACCACCCAATAATATTCTGTCGCCAATATTCCTGAAATAATAATACCCTCTATCCAAGTGAAAAGTTCCTTTTATATCTAAGTTTTTAATAGGTTCAGTGATTAAAACTTGCGCTCTGGCGGGCTTAACAGCTCCAGTTGTCAATGTATTAGCAAAGCCATTCGTAGCAAACAATATTTTTTTAGTACTAAAACTGAAATCACCAAGTGCCACTTCCACTCCATTTCCCTTATCGAAATAAGAAGTAACGGTTTGTTGGTTTAGAATTAAAATATTTTTAGAAACTGCTTCTTTCAACAACGCCTGCATCATATTCCCGGTATCTATTTGTGCTTCAAAAGGATTGAAAACCAAATATTCCTGTATCCCGTTGAACCCAAAACGGTCTACTTCCTTGGCAAAAACATCCGCTTTAAAAAGTGGTCTTAAAATTTCATTGATGAAGGGCAATTTCCCAACACACTCACTGTAACAACTTTCGTCGTCTTTTAAAAACAACTCATAACCACCATATGGTTTGAAATCTATGGTGTCGTCACCGAGTCTTTTTCGCAGCAATTGCAAACCTTTCCAACGTTTTTGGATTAGATGAATCACTTCTTCCTCTGAATGGGATTTTAAATCATCTATAATTTCTGAAAGGCTTCCAAAACAGGCAAAGCCAGCATTTTTCGTACTCGCTCCCTGCGGTAACATTCCTTTTTCCAACACTAGAATTTTGCTTTCGGGGAATCTTTCGCGCAAGCGTAATGCAGCATGTAAACCTACAATACCGCTTCCTACGATGGTATAATCTACATCAGTAAACCAGTTTTTTAATTCCCAATAGCTCAAATCCATGTTCAATTTTTTTCATAAAAATAATAATTTTTTGGATTTATTCTGAATTTATTTCAGGAGCTAATCCCGCTATCCGTTGCAAATAAATTCACTGAACTCCAATTAAAATAAAAGTAGTGTGAAGTAATCTTTTATTTTTTTAAAGAAAAAAATAAAAGGATTTCCACTAGTATCAGGGCTAAAAAGCAAGTGTTAAAAACGAAAAAACATCAAATTAAATTGGCTAATTTTATAGCTTGAAAAATCAATTATTAAAATGAAAAAAATACTGCTTATACCCTTATTAATGATGAGTTTAAATGCTATAGCACAAAATGTAATGACTCCAGAACTACTTTGGAAACTAGGAAGAGTAACTCCTTTAGGTATTTCCAAAGATGGAAAAAATATAGTTTATAAAGTCGCAACTCCTTCTGTTCAAGAAAACAAATCGGAAACAAAATTCTACATTTTACCCGTAAATGGTGGAAATCCAACCGAAGTAAAAGAGACTAAAGATCTATTAAAAGACAAGAACATTTCTCCAGACGGGAAATATATCGTTTACAATGAAGAAGTAAAAATCGAAAAAGTCCACGGAAAAGATTTTTATCCTGAACTGGAAAAATCAGATGTTCAAATCTATGACGGCTTGAATTATCGCCATTGGGACACTTGGAACGAAGGCAAATACAACCATGTTTTTTACAAAGAAAACAAAGAAGGCGCAACGGGAATTGACATTCTGAAAGGCGAAAATTTCGACAGCCCACAAAAACCTTTTGGTGGAGATGAAGATTACATTTGGTCACCAGACAGCAAAAGCATTCTTTACGTAAGTAAGAAAAAAGCAGGAACGGATTATGCTGTTTCTACCAACACCAATATTTTCGAATACAATCTGGAAACTGGAAAAACTAGCAATAGAACCGAAGAAAATCTAGGATATGATACAGCTCCACAATTTTCTCCTACAGGAAATTTGACTTGGTTACAAATGAAACGAGACGGTTATGAAGCCGATAAAAACGACCTCATTGTTAGTTTCAAAGGAATGAAAATGAACTTAACGGCAAATTGGGACGGTACTGTCGATCATTTTATCTGGAGTAGTGACGGAAAAAAAGTCTTTTTTGTTGCGCCAATAGACGGAACAAAACAGTTATTTGAAGTTAATTTTCCGGCTCTGACCAATCCCGAAGCTTCGGGAGCAATCAACGTTCGTCAAATCACTACTGGAGAATTTGATGTCAATGATTTAGTTGGTTTTTCTGGTGACAACATTATTGTAACGAGAACTGATATGAATCATGCGGCGGAAATTTTTTCCTATAATTTAAAGAAAAGCACTTGGAAACAATTGTCCAATGTCAATACAGCAACGTATAATTCTTTGGCGTTAAGCAAAACAGAAAGAAGATATGTAACTACTACGGATGGCAAAAAAATGTTAGTTTGGGTGGTACTTCCGCCTAATTTTGACGCCACAAAAAAATATCCAACACTTTTGTATTGTCAAGGCGGACCACAATCTCCATTGACACAATTTTATTCTTACCGATGGAATTTACAGTTGATGGCTGCCAATGGGTATATTGTTGTTGCTCCAAACCGACGCGGTATGCAAGGTCATGGCGTAGAATGGAATGAGCAAATCAGTAAAGATTGGGGCGGACAAGTAATTGATGATTACCTATCTGCAATTGATGATGTGGCGAAGGAAAAATATGTTGATGCAACACGTTTAGGATGTGTTGGCGCTAGTTACGGCGGGTATTCTGTTTTCTATTTAGCCGGAATCCACAACAACCGATTCAAAACTTTTATTGCTCATGACGGTATTTTTAACACTCAAAGTATGTATGGAACTACCGAAGAAGTTTTCTTTACCAATTGGGATTTTGGCAGTGCTTATTGGGAAAAAGACAATGCTGTTGCACAAAAAGCTTACACAACATTCAATCCAATGACGCTGGTAGAAAAATGGAATACCCCTATTTTAATTATTCAAGGCGGAAAAGATTTTCGTGTACCAACTGGACAAGGACAAGAAGCTTTTCAAGCGGCACAACTACGAGGAGTAAAAAGTAGATTCTTGTATTTCCCAGAAGAAAATCATTGGGTATTAAAACCTCAGAATGCTCAGGTTTGGCAAAGTGAATTTTTCAAATGGTTGAAAGAAACTTTGTAGATTTATATATCGATGAAAAACAAAAAACCTCACTTTTCAGTGAGGTTTTTTTATATTTTGAATATTTTACTATTCTGGATCGTTCATTTTGAAAGTATCCATAAATGCAGTTGTGTACTCTCCTGCTATGTAACGAGGATCGTCCATCAATTGTCTATGAAACGGAATTGTCGTTTTTATTCCTTCGATTACAAATTCATCCAAGGCTCTTCTCATTTTACTAATAGCTTCCTCACGAGATTGAGCAGTAGTAATAAGTTTTGCAATCATTGAATCGTAATTTGGTGGAATAGTATAGCCTGAATACACGTGAGTATCTAAACGAACTCCATGCCCACCTGGCATATGTAATGTTGTGATTTTCCCCGGAGACGGACGGAAATCATTATAAGGATCTTCTGCATTAATTCTGCATTCGATCGCGTGTAATTGTGGCAAGTAATTTTTACCCGAAATAGGTATTCCAGCAGCAACCATAATTTGCTCACGAATCAAGTCATAATCAATAACCTGCTCCGTAATTGGGTGCTCTACTTGAATACGGGTATTCATTTCCATAAAGTAGAAATTACGGTGTTTATCTACCAAAAATTCTACTGTTCCAGCACCTTCGTATTTAATGTATTCAGCTGCTTTTACAGCTGCTTCACCCATTTTTGCACGCAACTCATCTGTCATAAATGGAGATGGAGTCTCTTCGGTTAATTTTTGATGACGTCTTTGAACGGAACAATCTCTTTCAGAAAGATGACAGGCTTTTCCGTAAGAATCACCTACTACTTGAATTTCAATGTGGCGTGGCTCTTCGATTAATTTCTCAAGATACATTCCGTCATTTCCAAAAGCTGCCGCAGATTCCTGACGTGCACCTTCCCAAGCTTTCAACAATTCATCTTCTTTCCAAACGGCTCTCATTCCTTTTCCACCACCACCAGCAGTTGCTTTAAGCATTACTGGGTAGCCAAAATCTCTTGATAATTGTAAGGCTTGCTCATACGATTCTAAAATTCCTACTGAACCTGGAACACAAGGAACACCTGCTTCAATCATCGTAGCTTTTGCGGAAGCTTTATCTCCCATTCTATCAATCATTTCTGGAGAAGCTCCAATGAATTTGATACCATGCTCTTGACAAATTTTAGAAAATTTAGAATTTTCAGAAAGGAATCCGTATCCTGGGTGTATTGCATCTGCATTTGTAATTTCGGCAGCGGCAATAATATTTGACATTTTTAAATAGGACAAGTTGCTTGGAGGCGGTCCAATACAAACCGCTTCATCAGCAAACTTTACATGTAGACTTTCGGCATCTGCAGTAGAATAAACGGCTACTGTTTTTATACCCATTTCCTTGCATGTTCTAATTACGCGTAACGCAATTTCCCCTCTATTGGCAATCAATATTTTTTTAAACATCTTTATTTGAAATTTTAAATGTTGAATTTTAAATTTTAAATTACTTCAAATAACGAAAACTCATCATTCAAAATTTATAATTTATAATTTATAATTTCTTATGATGGATCTACTAAGAATAACGGTTGGTCAAATTCTACTGGAGACATATCGTCAACCAATATTTTTACAATTTTACCAGAAACTTCAGATTCAATTTCATTAAATAATTTCATGGCTTCAATTACACAAAGTACGTCACCTTTAGAAATTGTTTTACCTACTTCAACAAACATTGGTTTATCTGGAGATGGTTTTCTGTAAAAAGTTCCAATAATTGGAGATTTTATGGTGATATAGTGCGCATTTTCTACTACTGGAACTTCTGGAGCTGCTGCAACCGGAGCAATTTGTTGCGGTGCTGCTGCTTGTGGAAGTGTAGCTTGAGCTGGCATTTGTTGAACATACGTGGTCTCAGTTACATTCCCTTCTAAAGTTGTTCTGATGGTAATTTTTACATCATCCATCTCTAATTTAACTTCTGCAACTCCTGAATTTGCTACAAACTTGATTAGATTTTGAATTTCTTTTAAATCCATAATTATTTGTTTTTAGTTTAAATTTATTTTTTATCGTATGCCCATTTTAGATATATAGATCCCCAAGTGAATCCACCTCCAAAAGCAGCCAAAATTATCGTATCTCCTTTTTTGAATAAATGTTCAAAATCATTAAGGACTAATGGTAAAGTCGCAGAAGTTGTGTTTCCGTATTTCTCAATATTCATCAGCACTTTAGAATCTTCTAAATTCATTCTATTTGCTGTTGCATCGATAATACGTTTATTGGCTTGATGAGGAACTAACCAATCAACATTTTCATTGGTTAAATTATTTCTTTTCAGAATTAATTCACTTGAATCAGCCATGTTAGTTACAGCATATTTAAATACTGTTTTTCCGTCTTGAATAATATTGTGTTTATTATCTCTTACCGTTTCGTAAGAGGCAGGAAGTAGAGAACCACCGGCATCAATTTTCAAAAAATCTCTTCCGATTCCATCACTGCGTAAGTATTCGTCTTGCAATCCTAATCCTTCATAATTAGGTTCAAACAATACTGCTCCAGCTCCGTCTCCAAAAATGATACAAGTTGATCTATCTGTATAATCTACGATAGAAGACATTTTATCAGCACCAATTAATAGCACTTTCTTGTATCTTCCGGACTGTATGTAGGCTGCTGCAGTTGACATCCCAAATAAGAAACTGGAACATGCAGCTTGCAAATCATATGCAAAAGCATTTAAAGCTCCTATTTCGGTTGCTACATATACACCTGTTGAAGCAACTGGCATATCTGGCGTTGCAGTTGCCATTATCAATAAGTCTATTTCTAGAGGGTCGATATTGGCTTTAGCTAATAAATCTTGTGCAGCTTTTATTGCTAAAAAAGAAGTTCCTTTACCCTCTTCTTTGAGGATTCTTCTTTCCTTTATTCCTGTACGAGAGGTTATCCACTCGTCATTGGTGTCAACCATGGTCTCAAGAGCTTTGTTAGTTAAAACAAAGTCTGGAACATAGGCTCCAACAGCGGTTATTGCGGCTGTAATTGTATTCATTGTATGCGATTATTTTTTGTCAAATGTTGCCATTTGAAAAATTTTTAAAAGACTTGAAAATTACAAAAAAAATTCCATTCTCATTTGATTTGGAACTTCTTATTTAATGAAAATTATAAACAACAAAAAAACTCTCACGATGTGAGAGTTCGAATATCATTTACAAAAATGTATTAAGCAACAGCTACAGATTTATCTATAACAACTTGCCCTCTGTAATACATTTTACCTTCGTGCCAGTAAGCTCTATGATATAAATGCGCTTCTCCTGTAATAGGACAAGTAGCAATCTGTGCTACAGTAGCTTTGTAATGTGTTCTTCTTTTATCTCTTCTTGTTTTGGAGATTTTTCTCTTAGGATGCGCCATTTTACTATATTATTTATCCGTTAATAGTTGCTTTAATTTGTCCCAACGCGGGTCAATATTTTCTTCTTGTTTATTCTCTTTTTTTTCTTCTTTTACTATCAGTTCATTAAGTTTAGTCAAAGCTTCGGTTTTTAAACTTCCATCTTTAACTCCTGGATGAACTCGTCTTAGAGGCACTGACAACACTATCATTTCATAGATATATTGTGCAATATCTACTTCAAACTCTCCATGAGGCAAAATCAACAATTCTTCATTGTCATTATTATATTCCTCGCCAAAACGAACTATTAATTTCATTTTGCCTTTAACCGGTAAGTCAAAATCTTCGCTTGTCAAATCACAAGGTACATTTACGACTCCTTTATGCTTAAAACTTAACTCTAACAGCGTACTTTTTTTCTCTAAAACTACATTTACTTTGATATTTGAATCTTGATATTCATTATAATCAAAGATTTCAAAGAACGAATTATTTATTTGATACTCAAAATGATGTTTTCCTAGCTTTAATCCTATAAAAGGTATTAAAAAATCTTTTGTCTTCTTCATTTCAACAACAATTTGACCCTAAACTTCGGGAGTGCAAAGATATAAAATTATTGCAAATCTAATAATGTTATTCACTTTTTTTTGTTCACAACTGTTTTTCTTTTGTTTTCAATGGCTTCACACTGATTTCGGCATATTGATTTCTCGAATGATAAATATCAATCGCAAGATATACGGCCTCTTTGAATGAGTTAAAATCAGCCACTCCTTTTCCAGCAATATCGTATGCAGTACCATGATCCGGCGAGGTTCTTATTTTATTCAAACCCGCAGTATAATTCACGCCATTACCAAAAGATAATGTTTTAAAAGGAATTAATCCTTGATCGTGATAGGCCGCTATAATAGCATCATACTTCTCATATTGACTACTTCCAAAAAAACCATCAGCAGCAAAAGGTCCAAAGACTAAGGTTCCTTTGTCAAATATTTTTTTCAATGTTGGCTTTATAACCAAATCATCTTCGGTACCAATAACACCTCCATCGCCACAATGCGGATTCAACCCTAAAACAGCTATCTTAGGCTTATTAATACTAAAATCCTGTATCAATGATTGCTTTACCGTTTCGATTTTTCTTTTAATCAATTCTTCCGTAAGATGAGAAGCCACTTCACTTAACGGAATATGATCCGTCAAGAGCCCTACTCTTAAATTATCCTGAACCATCAACATAAGCGCATTTCCTTCAAGCTCTTGGTCTAAATAATCCGTATGTCCAGGGAATTTAAAATCCTCTGACTGGATATTATATTTATTTATAGGTGCAGTAACCAATACATCTACAAGACCATCTTTCAAAGCTTTGGTAGCCGCAACAAATGATTTTATAGCATATTCACCTGCCTTAGGATCATTTACTCCAAGATTCAAATCAACTCCTTCTCTCCAAACATTTAAAACATTAATCTTTCCCGGAACAATTTGATCCAGTTTATCAATTCCATGCAATAAAGAAGCAGATTGAAAACTTTTCTTTACAAAAGACAACAACTTAACATTAGCAAAGATAACAGGAGTACACAACTCTAACATACGAGAATCCTCGAATGTTTTTAAAACAACTTCGCTTCCAATACCGTTTAAATCTCCTATAGAAATCCCAACGATTATATTTTCTGCTTTTTTCATCATGACCTAACGTTATTTATTGCTAATTTTGAAGTGCAAATTTAGTAAAATAAAACAAGAAATGTTTACAGGAATCATAGAAACCCTTGGCACCATCCAAGAAATAAAAAAAGAGAACAGTAATGTTCACATAACGATGAATTCATCAATTACCGGCGAACTACAAATTGACCAAAGCGTTGCTCATAACGGAATTTGCCTTACTGTTGTTGCTATCAATGATACTTTCTATACCGTGACTGCTATAGACGAAACGATAAAAAAAACAAATTTAGCGGATTGGAAAGTTGGAGACAGCGTTAACTTAGAAAGAGCAATGAAACTTGGCGACAGACTTGACGGACACATCGTTCAAGGACACGTAGACCAAACGGGAACCTGCATTACTGCAGAACAAACCGATGGAAGTTGGCTTTACACCTTTGAATACGACGAAAAATTAAACAACATTACCATCGAAAAAGGTTCAATTACCGTAAATGGTGTAAGCTTAACCGTGGTGAATTCTAAAAAAAATGAATTTAGCGTAGCCATAATCCCTTACACGTACGAGCACACTAATTTCAAAACCTTTGAAGTTGGCACAAAAATAAATCTTGAATTCGATGTAATTGGCAAATACGTTTCCAGACTATACGCTAACAAATAACTCGCAACCATACTAAAAACAAAAAACCCCAATTTAAATTGGGGTTTTTGTTTTTAATATATTGGTGTAAATGATATAAATTCCAAATAATAATGAAATTGCAACTATTATGACACTATTTTCATCAATAGACAATCCAGGTGGTGGTGGCGGTTTTTTAGCCGTCGGCGCAGGAGGACCAGAACCTCCAGGACCAGCAAAAACATCCATAATCCCAAAAAGGAAAATGATTAAAAAATAAAATTTATTTGACTCAATTTTCATCGGCTTCAAAAATAGTAAATTTACTGAAATAAAAAAATCTATAAAATCACAAATAAGAAAGTCTTATCCCTAACATCATAACAAAGATACGTGTTTTAGTCCAACTTGGTTTTTAGTAAAAAAAGAAAACCCTTTAAAACAAATGTTTTAAAGGGTTTTGTGGTCCCACCTGGGCTCGAACCAGTCCACTTATAAAGCTAAAATTCAAGTCCTTATGTATGCTATTATTTATTAGGCATCCGAATAGTATGCCTATTGTATTAATTTAATGTTTGTTTGTATACAAAGATAATAATGTTCTTCCTTGATAATTTATTATTCATTCATTATTTTTTATGTAGATTATAATTTAGTAGTCGATTACCCATTAATAATATATTTATTATAGTTGCAATTTGGAAAGAATGAATATTTTTGTCCTGTCCGTATATATATCTAATAAAATGGACAATATTTTTTTATTATGAGTGATGATTTAGATTTCAAAGAAACTGGTAGTGGTTTAAGTCAAGATGAAGTAACTGAGTTGTTTAATTTGCATGACGTGCATGACTTTAATGAGTATGATGATACATCAATTACAACAACTGAATACATATCACCTGAGCCTAAATTAGAACTAAAAAAAATAGATACAACTTTTTCAAACGCATTTGAATTATATGACCAGAAAGTTGAAGTTATCCCAAAGTTATTACATCCATTTTTGCAAAAAGTAGGATTAGCATCTTTAGTAGGAACTTCTGATTCAGGTAAATCAACATTTCTAAGACAATTAAGCTTGTCTATTGCTTTAAATCTTAAAACTTTTTTAGGGTTCAGTCTAGAGAGTAAAAGCAATAAAGTTATTTATGTGAGTACGGAAGATGATTCGAATGCAATAAGCTTTTCTATTAGAAAACAGGTGGATTATTTACTAAAAGAAAACAAATCAATCGATTTGAATTTATTGAATAATCTTCAATTTATTTTTGAAACTGACAACCTCTTAGAGAAGTTAAGTAAAGAATTAGAAAATGAATCTGTTGACTTGATAGTTATAGACGCATTTACGGACGTTTTTAGCAAAGAATTAAATGCTAATATACAAGTTAGGCAGTTTTTGAATGAATACGATAAGTTGGCAAAGAAACACGATTGTTTGATACTATTTCTTCACCACATAGGCAAAAATACTTTACGGTCAGCTCCAAGCAAAGATAGTATTATAGGAAGCCAAGCATTCGAAGCAAAGATGAGGGTCGTACTTGAGTTAAGACCCAATCGATTTAAACCTAATCATAAAGATTTATGGGTGTTAAAAGCTAATTTTTTAGATGCTACTCAAAAAACGAAAAGCCATGTTGTAGAAATGAATGAAAATCTTATTTTCAAAGCAACTGGACAAAGAAGTGAAAAGACTCAGACTTCTAAATCAGCTAACCCACTATTAAAAGATAAAGTATTAGAATTAAAAAGTCAAGGCTTATCTTATAGGAAAATTGAAGATGTTCTTAAAGAAACAGATCTTAAAATTGGGAAATCAGCTATTGCAGAAATTATAAATAAAGCCTCAAAAACTAAATAAAGGGGCCTCTGATAAAATATATCTTTAGATTTATTATGGGTTGTGATTTTTAATATATCCCCAAACCTTTTGGGCTGTTACTTTTTAGGAATCATAATTGAATTTAAGTTTTTTACAATTTAATATTTGGATAAACTGTATATTTGATTTAATTATAATAAAATAATATTTTTCTGTCAATGGAGTTACAATTAGAAAGCCTTAAATACCAAGACTTAGCCGTTCAATCCGTAGTAAAACTTTTTGAGGGAACAGAAAAAAACACATTTGATAATGCTTGTTTTGAAGGTATTCGTTCTAATTTTAGCAAACTTACTCGAGATGAAATTGAAACGAACATTAAAAACATATTGACTGAAAATGGTATAAATGAAGTTGTAGCCAAACTTTCAAATGATAAAGATATTTGTGTGGAAATGGAAACTGGAACAGGTAAAACGCTTGTTTACGTTAAAACCATTTATGAATTATTCAAACATCACGGCTTTACCAAGTTTATAATTTTAGTGCCGTCGGTAGCCATTCGTCAAAACATTATTGGAACCTTCAAATCATTTGATAAACAATTAGAGAGTATCTATGGTTTTAAGCCAAATGCTTTTGAATATGATAGTAAAAAACTTCAGAAAGTAACGCAATTTATAGAAGACCAGCATCCACAAGTGATGATAATGACTTTGGCTTCATTCAATTCAGAAGATAAAATCCTTAATCAAGCACAGAGAGAGGATTTATTCAACAATATTCCTTTTATAGAGGCAATCGGTAAATGCAATCCAATTATTATAATGGATGAGCCACAGGAAGGAATGGATACTGAAAATTCTATCAAACAGATTGCTAAGCTTAATCCCTTGTTTAAAATCAGGTATTCTGCAACTCACAAAGTAGTAAAGAACTTGCTGTATCGCTTAACACCATACGACAGCTATAAAGATGGTTTAGTAAAGAAAATAGAAGTATTGACTGTTACTGAAAAGAATGACGAAGCAACCCTTAAAATTGAGTTGTCAGACATTCAATTTGGTAAGGGAGATCCTAAAGTGAAATTGAAAGCGTGGCATTTAAATAATTCTACTAACAAAATTGAATTTAAAGTTACCGGTTGGTTGAATCAGAATGATAATTTAGGGATAAAAACAAACAATCCCAGTTATTTGAATTATACTATTTCCAACATTAACAAGAGTTTAAAAACGGGTAAGTGGACTGTGAAATTTTCAAATGGAACTGAAATACTTGAAAAACAAATTGCAGGAAGTTTAGAAAACATTTGGGCATTACAAATAGAATGGTTGATTCACAGGCATTTTACTAAATCTCAAAAATTAGAATCTAAAGGAATCAAATGTTTGTCTCTCGTTTTTATTGACCGAGTGTCTAATTATATGGGTGAAACTCCTATTATAAAAAACCTATTCGTTGACAAATACAAAGCCATTTATCCTGATTACAATGAAGGCAGATTACCCACTAATGAACATATTCAAAGTATTCAAGGATATTATTTTGCACAAAAAGCAAGTGGTGAATTTGCAGACAATGAGGGTGGTGTAAAGGAACAGAGCAAAATTTACGAATTGATATTAAAAGGAAAAGAAGAACTGCTTACGTTATCAAATCCAGTACAATTTGTATTCTCTCATTCCGCTCTAGGTGTAGGTTGGGATAATCCAAATGTGTTTAATATCGCCACTTTGAACAATTCCTATTCAGAGATTAAGAAGCGTCAGGAAATAGGTCGTGGTTTGCGTATATGCGTCAATCAAGAAGGGAAGAGGGTTTATGATGCTCTAGATGTTTCAGATGAAGAACGTATTAACCAGTTAACCGTTATTCCCAATGAAACTTATGAAACATTTGTGACACAATATCAGGAAGAAATAAAATCAGTTTATGGTACTGAGAATGCAGGTGCAGGAATGACTCATACTCATAAAGGTGTTCCGGCTGATGAAGTTAAATTTAAAAGAAACCCTTCAGTTGAAATGGACAAAGCTTTCCGTAAATATTGGATGGCATTAGCAAGGAAAACAGAATACACCATTTCTTTTAATGAAGATGATTTAATTACTCAAGCATCTGAATTAATTTCAAAAATTACAATCCCTGATTTTGTAATTGAAGCTTCTAGTTTCTTGATTAATGCGATAACAGAAGACGGAAAAGAAGATTCTTTTCAAGGCTCAGAAAATATAAAACAAAAATCCTTTTTTACCCCTTTGGATTTAATTGAAGAGTTAAGCGAGAATACAGGAGTGAGTTACACCACATTGTTTAAAATAATGCAACGTTTAACGAACCTGAATGAAATGGTGAAAAACCCACCTCGTTTTGTTCACGAAGCATCCGCTATAATTCGCAATGTGGAACTAGATGAAATGATTCGTGGTTTAGATTATCAAATTACGGGTGAAAGTTATCCATTCAATTTTGAAGATTTTGTAAAGAATGTTTCTAGTAAAGGATATGTTGAAACCCCAAACAAAGGAGTCTTTGACAAAATGCTTGTTGATAGTGATGTAGAACGTAATTTTTCTTTAGATGCTGATACAGATGCAGAAGTAGTTTGCTTTTTAAAACTGCCCAACTTCTATAAAATAAGTACTCCAATAGGAAATTACGAACCTGATTTTGGATTGATAATGAAACGCAAGAATCTGAGGGATGGAAATGAAAATGAATTCTATTTTGTGATAGAGACCAAAGGTACTAACGATATCAACGATAAAAAAGCATTAACGGAAAGTGAAGTTTACAAAATTCGTTGTGCTATGAAACATTTTGAAAAATTAGGATTAGAAGTACAATATAAAGCTCCTGTTAAAGAATACAAATATTTCAAAACGGAAGCTGACAAAACGATCAATACATTTATATAATAGGTCATCGTCATCCTGACATCAGGAGAACGATAAAACATAAGAATAAATATGGAAACCATCAATGATTATATGCCATTAAGCAACGACTGGAACGATGAACGTTTGCAGACTTTAAAACAATTTTACCCTGATTGGTTTACCAGTGAGGGAAGCCTTAATATTGATGAAGTAAAGAAAGCTGTAAGTCCAGATAGCGTTAATGAAACAGAACGCTATGAGTTCCGATGGTTTGGTAAAAGCCAAGCTAAACGTAATGCCTTTACACCAAGCAATGCTACACTAGTATATGACGAAGCTAGAAGCGTAAATCCTGATTCAAGCGACAACCTCATTATTGAAGGGGAAAACCTCGAAGTTTTAAAATTATTGAGTGGTAGTTATCGTGAAAAAATAAAATGTATTTATATAGATCCTCCATACAACAAGGATAAAGATTTTGTATATAAAGATACGTGGAAGCAAGAAACTAAAGCATATTGGGAAGATGCAGAAGTTTTAGAAAACGGTGTAAAAATAGATACTAATACTGAAACGGATGGGCGTTATCATAGCAACTGGCTTAATATGATGTACAGTCGATTATTAATTTCAAGGCAACTCTTACGTGAAGACGGTGTAATTTTCATATCTATTTCTGACGAAGAAGTTCATCATTTACGTAAATTATGTGATGAAGTCTTTGGACAAGAGAATTTTGTAAGTGAAATTATTTGGCACAGTAAATACACTACTGCAAATGATTCAAAATACGTATCTCGTCAACATGAATATATTCTTTTATACGCAAAAAATAAAGAAAACTTTAAAATTGGATTGCTTGATAGAACTTCTAAAATGGACGAAGCTTATACAAATCCTGATAATGACCCAAGAGGAGAATGGAAATCAACTCCACTTCATGCTAAAAGTGGTAGTACAACTTATAAAATTACATTTCCAAATGGTGTTATCTGGGAATCTCCCAAAGGCAGATACCCTTTATATTCAGAGAAAGATTTATTGAAACTCTACCATGATAATAGATTGTATTTTGGTAAAAGTGGCATTGGATTACCAAATCAAAAATCATTTTTAACAGAAGTTAAACAAGGGAAGACAGTAGGGTCTTTATGGTCATATTCTACAGTAGGTAGTTCGCATCAAGCAAATGAAGAAATTGCTTCAGTAGTCGGTAAAGGGATTTTTGACAATCCGAAAACTTCACAATTGATCAAAACTATTATTAAAACAGCTAACTGTAAAAATTCCATTATACTTGATTTTTTTGGTGGTTCTGGAACTACAGGTCATGCAGTAATGGAATTGAACAAAGAAGACGGTGGCAATAGAAAATTTATTTTAGTACAAATTCCAGAAGCTACTGATGAAAAAAGTGAAGCGAATAAAGCAGGCTATAAAAAGATAAGTGATATTACCATAGAACGTAACAAAAGAGTTGTTGCCAAAATAGAAAAAGAGATAGCTGAAAATGAGAAGAAAAAAGAAGGTGAATTGACATTAGAAAAAATTGTAGAACCATCTACTACCAATCTAGGTTTTAAAGTTTTCAAACTACAAAAATCTAATTTTCCTAGAGTTGATTTTTCACCAAACCCAGAATTTAACGAAACGGAAAATCTTGGATTACTTAAAAAATACATTGCTGATAAAGAAAGCCAGTTAGTAAATGCCTTCAACAAAGAAGAGCTGTTAACGGAGATTTTATTGAAAAACAACTTTACTCTCAGTTACACAACAATACCACAAGAGCAGTTTACAAAAAATGAAATTCTATTTGCTACAGATGGAGAAAAGGAAACATTAATTTGCCTTGATGTGAGCATTGCACCCGAGACTGTGAGTCATTTTAAAGCCCATACAGACACTAAGTTTATCTGTTTGGAAAGAGCGCTGAACACGACTATAAAATACAATTTGAAGCACTATTTGGGAGATAAATTTAATGCGTTTTAAGTACAAATAAGAAATTATTTTTTATAACATATTGTAAGAATATATGTTAATTTAGTCATGAATTTTAAAATAGGTACAAATGAAGATTTTACACATTACAGATTTACATTTTAAAGATAATACGAATAGCATATATAGCATTAATAAGATAATTGATAAAATATATGAGGAAAATAAAGATAAAGATATAAATTATATTTTTTTTACAGGGGATTTGGTGTTTTCTGGAAAATCGATTGATGATTTTAGAAAAGCAAATGAAATTCTTTTAAGAACTCTTGCCTCAAAACTTAAAATTGAAAAGAAAAATGTATTCATATGTGGTGGAAACCACGATGTACATAGAGATCAAGAAATGTCTGTAATTAAAGATAAGTTGCTCGAAATCAAAAGCGAAGAAGCACTTAATACTTTTTTAGAGGATCATAAACAGTATGAAGCAAGTTTGATGAATATTAGAAATTATTTGTTATTTCAAGATGAATTCTATAATGAAAATGTATTATTGAAAGATGAAACGGATGAGATTAAAGATTTATATACAGTTCATAAAAGAATTTCTGGGGAGAAAATAATCCACGTAATTACCATTAATACTTCATGGAGAGCTAATGATTCAAATACTGATGAAGGCAAATTATTATTTCCTTCTAAAATGCTAAAGGAAGTTATTTTAAAATTACCTAAAAATGATTTTAAGATTTTGCTTTTGCATCACCCGATAACAGATTTGAAACATTGGAACAGGGTTTTACTCGAAGATATTATTTATGACAATTTTCATGTTATGATGCATGGGCATATTCATAGAGCAATGAATTCATCAATCATTAAAAACTCGGATGGAATTGTAAATATTAGTACTGATGCATCATTATCTAAAATTAATGATTATGAACATATAGGATATACAATAGTTGAATTAGATATTAATGATATGAATGTTAAATTGAGTAAGTTTAGGATCGACAGCGATTATATGTCTTATCCTAATGGGACCCAATTAAATTTAAATATTCCAATTGATGAAAATAAAAGAGAGCTACTAGATTTTAGAAAAAAAGTTTCTAGACTTTATGAGAGTGAATTAGGTAAAGCTAGAGAAATCTTTGTTTCAAACTCAGATGCATCATCATCCTTAGGTGATTTATTTTCAGAACCAATATTAAAAACTAGTTCGTCAACATCAATCAATAGTATTGCCAAAAAAAATGATTCAAGTAAGATTATTAGTGTTGAACATATAGAAAACGATTTTACTAATAATTATTTTATTTACGGAAAAGATAAATTCGGAAAAACATCCATATTATATTATTTATATGTTAGTTATTTAAAAAACGTTTCAAAACATAAAGTTTTACCAATTTATATTGATTGCAACATTAAGTCAAACAACATTGGGATAGAAGATTTTTTTATTAAAACCTATCAAATTAATAAAACATTTTTTAGTCAATTATTGGGAGAATATCAAATTAGATTGTTGTTAGATAATTATAACAAGATTGATACATCATTAAAACAAAAGGTAGAAGAGTTTATAGAAAACAATAAAAATGTATCATATGTCACATCGCTTGATGAAAACATTTTGAGTGATTTTGTAGATATTAAAATAGATTCAACAACACATATAAAACTTTATATACACGACTTAACAACTACACAAGTAAGAAGCATTACAAAAAGAACTTTGAATTGCGATGCTGAAAAAACCGAAGATATTATTGTAAAAATAAAATCCATTTTTAAACAATTAAATCTTCCAATGAATTATTGGACAGTTTCATTGTTTTTATGGATTTTCAACAATTCTAGTGAGCAAAATTTTCATAATAACTTTGAACTAATAGAACTTTATATTGATAATTTATTAGATCGTAAAAATATTGTTGTAGACAGAGAAATCAAAATTGAATATGATGCTTTAAAAATATTTTTAAGTGAATTAGCGATTAATTTGGTTAAAAATTATCACGAAAATAATTACTCCATCAAGTATGCGGATTTAGTCCGTTTTACTGAAGAGTATAAAACCAAAAACAAGAGGTTTGTAATTTCAACAGAAACTGTTATTAAATTAATAACAGAGAAGGGTATTATTAAACAAATCAATGAAGATTATTATACATTTAGGCTTAAAGGAGTCTTTGAATATTTTATTGCATTTTATTTAAAAGACCATCCAGAAACTCGAGATGAAATTATCAATGACGACAAAGTATATTTGTCTTTTGGCAATGAACTTGAATTGGTGTCAGGATTCAATAAAAGAGATTCGGATTTCTTATCAAAGATTTTTAATAAATCATATGTACTTTTCCAACCTATTAACGATGGTTACAAAAGCATAGGAAACACAGATGAAGTACTAATTAATAGATCAACAAATTTAACGCTTAAATTAAATGATTATAAAAGTGGATTACAGTCTTTAATTAAAAAAGATGATGATATTTTAAACGAGGAATTTTTTCCTATTGCAAATGGCACAAGTAGTGGAGTTTCAGCCAAAAGGATTTACGAAAAAATAGCCTTAGTTTCTGAAAACTTAGAAAAAGTACTATTTATTTTATCAAGAGTTTATAGAAACTCATCCGTTGACAATGAAGAATTGAACAACAAAGTTTTAGATTTTATTTTAGAATCTGCCTGTAATTTATGTTTTTTAATTATTGATGAAAAAAATTCTAAAGATGAATTAGATGAAGGTTTCTCCAAAGTATTCACAAACTTTGTGCCTTTGGTTATTCAGAATTTTTTATTTGATGCACTTGCTCAAAACAATCTTGAAGTTATATTTTTAGACAAGATTAAAGAACTTAAAGAGACTCAGGGTAATGAATTAAAAATATTCATTCTTTATTATATGATTATAGATTTAGACTTGAAAAACAATAAAAAATATATTGAAGAGGTTCTAAATTATATAAAAATTAACGTACTGAGACACGCATCATTATTCAAATTGTTTTCTTTATTACTGTTTAAAAAATACAATTCGGAACACAATAAAAAATTCATTGAAGATGCTGCTGTTAAACAAGCAAAAACTATTGATAATTCAAGGGCAAATATTGAAAGCACTGAAAAAACGATTAGAAACATAGGTTTTCAAAGCCATTTAAAAAAATGATGAGCGGATATATCTTTTTAATCAACTTGAAAACCAAGTATTAATTCTTCGAGGATTTTAGTTCTTCTTTTTTAATTAACCAAAATAGGCGGTTTAAAATCCGCCTATAATTTTAGTAATATTTCCATATAAAACCACAACCATTTTTCCGTTCTTCTCTACAGCATCTAGAGATGCAAGTTTTAGAAACTCCAGTACTTCTTGATGCTTCTGCAACTGAAAGAAATTGAGATATAACAGTACCATTTAATAAAGATTGGATTACTTCCTTTTTTCTATTGTCATGTTCTGGAAAGAATGCTTCCTTGTTCTCGTAACTCCAAAGATATCCGCCTAATGTTTGATTTACGTTCCAACAGGCTCTAGATATATCTTGTTTTCTGACACCTATTGTTTCTGAAGCGAGGGTCAAGTTTTCAAATGTTGCATTGAATGAGCCATCTAAATTATATTTATAAACGGTTTTCTTGAACCCACCGCCTTTATCACTACAGTATCCATTTTCTAGAGCATCGTACTCTGAAATATACATTATCTCTTTAGATGCTAACTCGTCATTGCTTGAAGCCGTATCAATTTGTTCCCAAGTGAAAGCATCAGGACCATAAGTCCCGATTGCTTCTTGAAAATAACTGCCAACTTTTTTATTGGCTTTTTGTAGGTGGTCTGCTCTTCTCTCATCAAGAGATTTTGTAGTTGCGCCGATGTATGTTTCACTTGTAAAAGTGTTTTGCGCTTTGTATATAATGTAAGTATTTATAGTGTTTTCCATATTTGATAAATAATTAATTTTGAAATTGATAAAAGGCAGTTGTTTTAATAAAGTATAGGTCTATTTCTAGCCTATTTTTGCGGTTGTATAAACGTTAAACTCTAAAACAACTGTATTCATTATTTCTTCTACTAATTGTGCATCACTGTCTTTGCAAAACAAAGCGTCGTAGATATATCCCACGTAAATCCCTTTGTAATTAAGCTGTTTAATGCATTCTGTCATTATTTCAACTTCTTCAACAAACATCCTCATAGAGGTGATTCTATGCCCTTTTAAGCTCGTTTGTTTCTCCATAATGATTGCTTCATTCATCGCTGTTTCTGATTCACTATAGTAGCTATAAAGGGGGCTACGCTTCATGCCAGGTACTCTCTCATTGAAATAAGATAGGTGTTGAATTTTAACTTCATTTATGTTTAAATTACTTTCTTTTGCAACTTGAAGATGAGTCAAATATTTTCTTGAACCTCCGTAAAGTGACATTGCGATATTTGGATGCAAAGCACTGTAATCAACTTCAACAATAGACTTTCCATCAATTTTAACTAGCCTTCTAATCCAACTAGGCATTAGAGTAAAGCTGTCTACCACTCTTCCGCCAGATTTTTCTGTACCTATGATTGGAATCATAAATCCTCGCTTGGTTAAATAATCAAATAACTTTATGTTTTGTTCAACAAAACTTCTTGCACCGGCATCTTTATAATAGGACTTTGAATGTTTATTTAAAAAAGTTAGAACCTTACCCTTTTTATTTCTATGGTTTATTTTTGTTAATCTTTTCGCCTCTAATATGATCTCAGCATGACTTGGAAGTTCAATATTAGAATATAAACTTATTAAGTTATTTGCTATGGGATTCTCATGAGCCTTTTTTAACTGACTGTAAAAGAACTTATTTCTTTTTTGAAGAATTCCTTTGTCTTTAATGACATACTCGACTAAATCGCCCTTAAAATAGGCGTCAGTGAAGCCGTATTCTTTGCATACAACGCCTTCTTGGTAGGTTTCGTTTCCAAATTTATTTTTTTTAACCATAATTATTGCTTCTGTAGTATTCGTTGAATACGTAAGCGCTTTAATAATATGGTTATAGACAAATGTATTGTCTCTCCCTCTTTTACTTTGTTCGTCCAGGTGTGTTGAGGACAAACTCTTAAATCTATCATCAGCATAGTATGTCGAAGACAGGTTTGAAACAAAGGCGAGGCATTTTTCAATGGCAATATTTTTATCCCTGTCAATATTTTTCAAATACTGGTTTGGCACAAATCTTTCTAAATGAGTTTTGACCTTTTTAGGAATAAATATTGTAGCTATATTGCTTTGAAAAAATAGCGGAAAACCTGTATGATTTTCACCTGTTATTTCGATGTCATAGCATTCCTTAACCCTTGATTTTACTGGCTTTTCAAGAGGTTTATCCTCTGTTCTATCATCAGTAACATATATGAAGGGAGAGATAGATGAGGAGTAAGAAGGATAGGAAGTTGAAGTAGTTGATTGATTGATTAATTTGTCTTTGCAATTTACCATTGCCATTTGCCCAGTGTTGTTCTGGAACTCATTGTGTTTTAAAACCATTTCTTAAAAAATTTATTGAATATTAAATTTGAAATGCATTTACTCTAAATACTTTATTGCTTTTGACTGATTCTTTTCAGGTAAAAAGTGTACTTAAATATTATGCAAAATGGAATTAGCTTAATGATAGCTGAAGTGAAAAATTTATAATTTTTTTGTAGTTTTTTTTAATTTGCAGTGTGAAATCACGAACCTGTAGTAAGCCAATTACTATAAAAACAAAGATAAACAATATTAATGACAATTCCTAATTATTTAGCTATTATTATTCATTTATTAGTTAAATAATTGAATATATCATAAAATAAGAAGCAAAACTACACTTAAAAATGTATTAAATGTAGTTTGTGCAACTTATAAAAATAGCTATTTACGTTTTCAATTGCTTTTTGATATAGGAGAGGCAGTTTCAAAAGATTGGATAACAAAAAAGTATAACTCCTTTGCCTATTTTACATCATAATATGAAAATTATGGTAGTAGTAGGCGTCATTATCGATGATATACACCGTTTTTAACGTGTACGTGACTTTTATTTCTTGCACTAAAACAATTTGTCCTCTCTTTAGTCTTCCAATTTCTTGCAAAACAGTCACGCGGAAAGGACAAAAGACTCGTTTCAGTACATTATAATGCGAAATTACATAGATTTCTCGTGGAGAACTGTATTTCAATAGCTCTGCCAACTCTTTTTTTGTCATTTTTATAGAATATATTATTGTTTTTAGCGGGTAAACTTATCACCTATTTATCGATAAAAATGCTATATAATATTAATGGATGAAATAGTTTGATTCCTCCTTTTCAATGGCATTTAACAGGTAATTAACGTAAGCATACGCATTCACATTTTTTTCTAAGTTATTATCAATGTAAGTGCTCTTGTTTGCTTCAGTGAACAGGTTGTACAGGTTCCAAAAGCTAATCGTGTTATTCTCTGATTTAGAAAAGTGAGCGTCCGTATGATAATCCCTGACGACAATATTTAATTGCGTGTCATTCATAGCCAGAGGAAAAAGTATTTGTTTCTCTTCTTTGCTCAAATAGGGGAATAGTTTCATCTTTCCAATCAAGTGAGCAAACTGAATTTCAGTTAAGGAGTGCCTGAACATACGCTCCATATTGATCAAATGCTCTTTCTTTTTGTAGTTGTTGATTAACTCGTAAACCTTAGCTTTTAATTCTAAAACTGAGCTGATTCTCAAATCTTCTTGTAGTCCATCGGTTGAAATACACAGGTTAGTGCAAACAGTATTCTGAAACCCTACAAAAACCTTAAATTTCTCCATAGATTTTTTACTGAAAAGGTTTTCTTGGTTGTACGAGCGGACACCACCTATTGTTAAATTAAGCTTATTTCCATTAATAATTTCACTAATTTCAGGCACTTCAATAACGAATGCCATTCGCTCGTAATAAATAGTCTTTTCATGTTCTAGGAGCTCTTTTGCAGGCTTTCCAATAGCAGTTGGAACTCTGCCTTTGATTACGTGAGATACTCGAATATCAGGCTTTAAAACACCTTTGTAGTTTAATATATCTTCAACCACTTCTTTAGTGCTGTTGATAAATTCATAATGGCTAATCGTGCACTCATTATCTTTTGCAAAAACAGGAATTGTACATTCATTTTTTAAATGGTTTAATGACACTTCGGAGGTGTTTGCTTCAATAAAATTCCGTTTAGGAAATACAATTACTTCTGTTTCATCAATAATTTGATGTTCCTGATTATTTAATACTAAGTTCATTTTCTTGAGGATTTAAGTTTTGAATAATTTCTTCGTCGTGGATTAATTGTGCTGAAAGATTATCAAGCACTTCTTTTCTAGCCATCACTACAGGATATAGTTCGGTACTCAAATTTGGATATTTTCCATAAACTTGTTTAAGGGCATCAGGTGTTGAACAGGCATTGATTTCTTCAGTAATTTTATCAATCGATATACCTTGATTACACCAATTGATAAGTTTTTTACCAGTTGTTGAATTAATAATAAATTCAGGTATTCCAGTAAAGAGGCCTGTTCTGTCTTTAGAAGCATTAACTAGATGCTTATCATTTAAAAATTCGAAGCTTACGGTCAATTCATATTCAAAACCTTCTCTGGTAATTTCTTTTGTACCCAATTTCATTACTTTGGTTTTACCATTGGAATCTTTATCAAGGCTATAATCTACTTTTCTACGTGATGTTGTAATAATATGGCACTTTGATTTAATGATAGCATCTATAAAAGCATTGTGTCTTGGAGTTACTCGTGCCCAATCTTGAAATCTTCCTCCAAGCTGTTCGTGAATCTCCAAACAACCAGATTTTCCTTGCCATTCGTGGCTGATACTGTCAATAATAATAATTTCTATATCTGATTCCTCACATAACTTAATCGCTTTAATATAGCGTTCTGGACTGAATGGTTCTTCTAGTGATAGCACATTAAAATCTCCTAAGTGTGAGTACAAACTTGCTGATTTATTTTCAGTATCAATCAAAGCGATTTTGCTCCAATCGTTTGTTATACCGTAGGCTAATAATAATGCGGAATAGGTTTTCCCAAACCCACTAGGTCCTGAAAGTCCGATGCGTAATTTTACTTGATGGCGTTCTGCCTTTTGTAACTTCATAATTTTAAAATTTAAATGTTTTTAATAGGTAATCTTGTGAATCCAGATTGTGTTAAACAAAAAAAGTCTCCTTGTAGGGAGACCTTTATCTGTGTTTTTCAATAATGTTTAAGCGACAAACTCTTCTTCGATAACTTGATCTTTGATTATTTCGTCAGTATCTATTACGTATTCATAACGATAATCTAGTTTAACAATCTCGCCAGTTTCCTTAATCGTATATTGATAAGGTTCACTTTTAACTTTTCTAATAATTCCTTCAAATTGAGAACCAATTAAACTTTGACAAGTTATTTCATCAAATGTTGCTGGAACATTAGCAGTTCTAGCGGTAAAATAAATCTTTCCAGTTGCTTGGCTTTTAACAGGCTCAACTCCTCCTTGTAATACCAATACTAAGAAGCTTTCTCCGTCTTCTTTTTCAATAGACTTGTAATCTGAAATTGTAACCATAGTTTTAATAATTTATAAGATTAGACAATAACGGGAAACCCGCAAAGTTTGAACAAGGTGGAGTGATGAATCTAATTCCAACGTGTTTTAGGGCGCGTATATTCCCAAAGCATAATGGAAGTCGGGGTATGACTCTTACTTAAGCTACACATGCTTTGAAAAAAAATTTAAAAAAAAAATTTTGTGAAGATTTTGAGTTTACTAAAGCAAAAGAGCAACTGTTATAGTTGCTCTGAATTAATTTAATGGTAATTTAGTATTTACTGGCTAACAGAACATTCTAATTGCAAAGTCAAAAGAATACTGATTGCAATTTGGGCATAAATTATTGGTTTGATTTAGTTCTAAATTAAAATTTAGGTAGATACTATTGTTGCCATTATCACCCTTTAATTGCTTATCAGTATAAAATAGATAGAGTGGATTGTTTTTTTCTGTAATGTAGTTCACGGTTTCAAATTGCCCAGTTTCTTTGTTTATAGCCGGAACAGGGCAGTTTTCATGATAATTAAATCGTCCTCCACCGTAGTTAAAATCAATTTCGAAATTGCAAATTCTACAATTAGCATTTAATATTTGTCCCATAAATATGGATCATTAATTGTTGTTAAAGAATGCAGCTGCAATTCCAATTAAAATAAATTGAATAATTGTTGTTAATATTCCCCAAAGAATTAAGAAGGTTAGAAAACCAAAAAAACTTTCTGGTTCAATAATTCCCCAAGATTTATATCCAGCATAAATTGGCAGTCCAATTCTTAATATAATCACCCCAAAAAAGAGACACCCCTCGTTATTACTTTCTGCCATAATTTGTTAATTTAATAGTTTATTAATTGATTTTTCTGAAAACTTATAACTTAGAATTTCCTTAGTCATTTCTATATCTTTAATCATAAATTTCCAATTTTCCCCTCCATCGAAAGAGATTGCTACATACTCATCGCCATTTTTTCTCTCTTCTAATTTATGCTTAATAGTAATTGAACTTACTATTAAATATATCATTGCAATTCCATCGTCTGAATGTAACCGTTTAGTAATTTCACCTATCTCGTATTCAACTGAAGTTTCTTTGTCTTTTTCAAGCTCGCTTAATTTTTTCATTGGTTCTAAAAATACTTTCTTAAAATCCTCTTTATTTTTAACCATATCTGGATATTTATCCTCCGCCCACAAAATGATATCAGGGTAACAATAATCATAAACTAAGTCTAAATTTCTTCCAAGAATTGCTTTCATATAATCATCCACTTGGGATTTTAAAAATTTGTCTTTAGATAAGTCATTGCTTTCAGTTAAATTAATTTTTGAATCATTTTTTAAAACTTCTTCCTTTAATTCTACATTGCTTACTGTTGTCTGCTTACAGCCAATGTTGAGTATAATTAATAAAAGAATAATACTTTTTCTCATAATAGTAATATTTAATGTTAGTTGTGAATATTCATTATTTTAAAATGACTTTATATTTTATAATAGAATTATTTAAATCAGATGAATTTTTAATAAAAATATTGAGTAAGCTCATCTGAGCTTCTATCAACATCGGAACGTTTTTTCTCAGTTGGAAAGCCATTATCGTTGTATTTTAAGACATAATTAAATGTAGGAGACCCTCCGCCATCTTGAATCATGTTATTTGGAGAAAACATCTCTTCATCAGTTTCAAGTAACAAATTAAACCCTAAGACGTTTTTAAAAGGATTGTTTTTGGTGTCATATCCATAAGTATATGTATTTAGGAGGGTGCCGTTATTAAATACTTCGTTTTTAACTATATTCCCATTTGCAATAGTCAATACGCCTGTATTCGTTCCAGTAGGCTGAGTCCTTTTGTAAGAAACGGTGCCATTGGAATTGTATGAATATGCGTAAGAAGTTGTACCTCCATAATTTCGTTTCCAAACTTTTGTAGCAACCTTCCCATCAACATAAGTAAATTCTCGTGAGCTTTGAAACTGATTATTTACTCTTTCTTCAATTTTTGTAATCATATTCCCTGTATATGTATAGTTAGCGACAAAACCTCCATCATTACTTTCTAGTACTATTTTATTGCCGTTGTACACATAGGTAGACGTGACAATATCATTGGCGCTGTAAGTGCGTATTATTTTTTTTACGAAAACCGTAGTAACTGTTTCGGTACCATTTGTATCAGTAACTGGTTCTGAAACACTTTCATCTTTAGAGCAAGATGTTAGAGCTAGCAAAGTAGCACTAAGTAAATAAAGGAATTTTTTCATTTTTGATTTCATAATATTTTTTGTTATAATTGTTCTTTTTATTTAATGATTTTATCTTGTGAATTTTGTAAATGTAGGCAAATATGCCTACATTAAAATTAATTTATTCGTCGAATTTTATCTCGTGGATAATCAAGATAAGAAAAGCGTACTAGTCAACTTTGGCGGGAATCTTCGACAACTTCGTTTAGCAAAAGGATTCAGCCAAGAACAACTTGCAAATGAACTTGGTGTTGAAATTTCCCAAATTAGCAGAATTGAAAGAGGTATTATTAATACTTCTGTTACTACTTTATATGCTATTTCTAAGGCTCTAAAAATTGATGTTTCAGAACTGTTTGTTTTTGACACTCCTTAAGTTTTTAATTCAAAACAAACCTATACTACTTTTGCTAGTTTCTTTTACTACAAGGGAACATGTATTATTTTCTTTCCAAAATACCTACTTTTAGTGATATGTTAACAAAGTAATTTGTTTTCAAAATCATTCCATTACGGTTTTCCACATTCTGTAAAAATAAAATACAGTTATCTTTTAAGATAACCAGATTAAACAAATATAGAACAAATTTTGACTTATCATAAATGATAATTTAGATTTGGAAAATTCTTTACAAATAAAGGTTGGTAAACGTATTCAGGAAATCAGGATTGAGAAAAATTTATCTCAACAAGATTTGGCAGCAAAATGCAACTTTGAGAAGAGTAATATGTCAAGATTAGAAGCGGGAAGAGCTAATGCAACGCTTTCCACTTTAGAAACAGTTTCCAAAGCATTAGAAGTTGATGTAATAGAACTTTTTAAATAAGTGAGTTTGAATTTTAATAAAAGTATCCTGACCAACAAAAAATTCATGTTAAATCAGGATATAATTTTATTTTAATTTCACAGAAAGACTTATCATTGCTTCACTCACTTTCTTCTGTACAACCTTACCGTAACTTTCTTGGGTAATAACCATGTTTGAATGTCCTAGAAGTTCTGATACTATTTCCATTGGAACATCATTGTATAGGAGGACAGTTGAAGCGAATGTTTTCCTAGCAATGTGGTGCGTAAGACGTTTTTCAATTCCAGTTACATCTGCAATCTCTTTTAAATATGAATTGAATTTTTGATTGCTTATTGATGGGAATATGCGGTTACTATCAGTTGAGTATTTCTTAATAATTTCTTGAGCTTTAGGAAGTATTGGAATGGAGATTTGACGTTGTGTCTTCTCTCTCTTCATTTGAATCCAGTTAACATCGTCAAAACCTATTTGGATATTCTGTTTAGAAAGATGTGCCATCTCAACATACGCTAACCCTGTATAACAACAGAAAACAAATAAATCTTTTACTAAAGCAAGTCTTGGCTGTGATATTTGTGTTCTTTCGACCGTTTCTAATTCCTCATGAGTTAGAAATATAACTTCCTTTTTTACTTTCTTTGCTTTGTACAGTATAAAAGGATCTTTTTCTAAAAACCCTTCAGCTATTCCAATTGTAATAAGCCTTCTGAATCGTTGTATCGCCTTGTTAATAGTAGACTGGCATTGATTTTGTTCTGTTTTAAGATAGTATTCAAATTCTGTTAGAAACTGCAAATTGATTTTATCTAACGAGATGTCATTCTTTTTATATTTGAATTTAATGAAACCAACAATCTGAATACAGGCATAATTATATTTCTTCCATGTTGCTAATTTTAAGTCTTTGCCAATTAATTTAAAGATTTTGTCTAGATATTTTTGGAAGTATCTAACCACAAATTCACTTTCTTTTAAAGGTTTTCCAAGGTATTTATGGTAAATATCATCTGCTTCAAAATCATCTGTTTCCAATAGAATAGACAAATAGGCGTTTTTAATTTTCTGCCTTATTAATTCTAACTGAATATTAGTACTTATAGCATCTAATGCTTTTGAAGTCGTTAATTGACGTTTAGCATCCCAAAACTTTGGATCTACAAAGTAACCTGTTGCATTTTCTTTTCTGACACCTTGATAGGTAATCCTTACATTGACTGGACATAGCCCCTTACTGTTGAGTTTGTTGAGTTTGACAACAAACAAGATTGTGAAATTCTCTTTTTTCATAGCTAATTGATTTAGTGTTCATTAGCATACTTTTAGAACTTAAAAATGTATCCCTCATAAAATTGAATGGGTATCCGAATAGCACCCCTTTTTTTAGTTAAAAAGTTGACAAGTTGGCTATTTCAGAAATTCTATGAAATCATAGAACCCCTCGTTTTTACTGGGTTTATTGCATAAAAAAAGCCCTTCAATTGCTTGAAAGGCTTGTAATAAGTGGTCCCACCTGGGCTCGAACCAGGGACCACCTGATTATGAGTCAGGTGCTCTAACCAGCTGAGCTATAGGACCGGTTAAGAGTCTGCAATATTACTACTATTTTTCATTTGCTCCAAATATTTTTGACTTAGATTTTAATATAGTTCAATTATTAACTTATTTCAAACAGAAACCAACTGAATATTAGAATACTACTCATTTATATGTACTTAAATTATTTTATTTCCTGACACAATTCAATCAAAACACCATTAGTGCTTTTTGGGTGCAAAAATGCAACTAGCTTATTATCAGCTCCTTTTTTTGGAGTTTCATTCAAGACTACAAACCCTTCCTTTTTCAAACGCGCTATTTCTGTAACAATATCTTCAACATCAAAAGCAATATGATGAATCCCTTCTCCCCTTTTTTCTATAAACTTGGCAATGGGACTTTCTGGATTGGTTGCGGCAAGAAGTTCAATTTTGTTGGGTCCGTTCATAAAAAAAGAAGTTGTCACCCCTTCGGTTTCTACATCTTCAAATTTATAAGCCGGAGCACCAAAGAGTTTTTCGAAAACTAAATTTGATACTTCTAAATCTTTAACAGCAATCCCTATATGTTCTATTTTTCTCATTATTTATACTATCAATTCAACGTTGGTTTTAAATTTAAGCAGTAAGCCAGCCGTAACAAAACTTATTTGATGTAAAATTAAACATTAAAAACAAAAAAAGGGAAGCATTGTAAAAAGTAAGAGGAATTAAATCGCTCATAATAATTCTATAAAAAATTTCGATTGCATGAATTATAATTGTTATTTTGTAGATTCTAATTATGATTTGATATGTTGAAAAACAATTTAAAATACTCCTTCTTTCTATTGCTTTTAATTATTGTTGGATGCGCAAAAAGAGGCTCCATCACTGGCGGTTTGAAAGATACCATTGCCCCTGTTTTAAAAGTAAGTTTTCCTGAAAATTTCAACAAAAATTTCAAAGGAAACGAAATCAAACTAGTTTTTGACGAGAACATTAAACTCAAAAATCTTAACAAGCAATTGATTATTTCACCACCAATGAAATACGAACCGTCAATTCTGCCTACCACTCCAAGCAAAACGATTACTATAAAAATCAAAGATACATTACAGCCTAATACCACTTACAGCTTTAATTTCGGCCAAAGTATCGCTGACAATAACGAAGGAAATCCGTTAAATCAATTCAAATATGTGTTTTCAACTGGCGATTATATTGACTCTTTAAGCCTTGGCGGAACTGTAAAAAGCGCTTATGATAAAGAAGTAGAATCATTCGTTTCGGTTATGCTTTATGACGTGAATGATACTTTTAAAGATTCAGTAGTCTATAATGAGAACCCAAGATATGTGACCAATACTTTAGACAGCTTGAAGACCTTTCGTTTTGAGAATCTAAAAGCCGGAAAGTATCTTCTTGTGGCTATGAAAGACTACAACAGCAACAACAAATACAATCCAAAAACGGATAAAATTGGATTCAGCAAAGCGTTTATCACTATTCCAAACGACACCCTTTACGAGTTGGAATTATTCAAGGAAACATTGCCTTTCAAAACGTTCAAACCAACTCAAGCATCTGGAAACAGATTGTTTTTAGGATATGAAGGCGTTGTAAATTCTGCTGCTGCCCGACCAAAATTAATCTTGAAAAACAACACGGAAGTCCTTTCCAATATCATTACTAAATTACCAAAAAAGGATTCCCTTCAAGTTTGGTACAAACCCATCAAAGTAGATTCGCTAAATTTGGCTGTAGCCAAAGACAAATACGAAGCCAATTTCACCTTTAAAATAAAAGACCAGAAAAAAGACACTTTGAGTATTTCTGCCTTACAAATCGGGAACTTAAAATCCCGAGAGCGTTTTACTTTAGAAAGCTCAACTCCATTAATTCGCATTGAGAATTCTAAAATAAATTTAATCAACAATGCAAAAACCGCAGTGCCTTTTACCACTGAATATGACGAATTTAATCAAAAATTGTATTTTGACTTTAAAAAGGAACCCTCAGAAAATTACACTTTTGAAATTTTGCCTGGAGCGTTAACTGATTTTTTCGAAAAATCGAATGATACGTTGACCTATAAACTAAATACGAGAAACAACTCCGATTATGGAAATCTAACAGTGGTATTGGAAAATGTAAAACAATTTCCTGTCATTGTAGAACTGACGAATCTAAAAGGCGATGTTTTAGCGACTGAATACAGCGAAAAAAACACCACATTAGAATTTAATTTAATCGAACCTGCGCTTTATACATTACGTGCTATTTATGACACCAATAAAAATAAGGAATGGGATTCCGGTAATTTTTTAGAAAAACGCCAAGCCGAAGAAGTGATTTATTTTTCCAAGGAAATTGATGTTCGTGCTAATTGGGATGTAAATCAAGTTTTTGATTTGAGCATTCCTTACATTCCTGAACCTAAAAAGAAAACAGACAAGAAAACCGATAAGCGAAACTAAAATTATCTGTTTTTTATTTCAAAAGCATCTCTGTCGTTCAAAAAACCTAATTTTTGTCTGGTTTCCAGCATTTTTTCTTTGTCTAAAACCACTGAAAATAAACCTTCCGATTCTTCTGGTGCCAAGACATAGTTTCCAAGAAAATCGACTGCTTGCGAGTGACCAATATATTCATAATTATTCGCATCAGTTCCTATTCTATTCACACCAATCGCATAACTCATGTTCTCTATCGCTCGGGCTTTCAATAAAGCATCCCAAGCATTTGTTCTGATTTTTGGCCAACTTGCCACATAAATCAACACGTCATAATCCTCTGAATTTCTGGAAAAAGCAGGAAATCGTAAATCATAACAAATCAACGGACAGATTTTCCAACCCAAATAATCCACAACTGTTTTTTGGTCCCCACTTGTATAGACTTTGTCTTCGCCAGCCAAAGTAAACAAATGCCTTTTATCATAAAATTGCATTTCTCCGGAAGGAAATACAAACACTAATCGATTGTAGAAATTTCCGTTTTCCACTATAACTAAGCTTCCTGTAATGGCACAGTTTCTGGCTTTCGCCAATCCTTTAAGCCAAGTTATTGTTTCGCCTTGCATTGTTTCAGCAACATTTTCCGGACTCATTGTAAAACCGCTCGTAAACATTTCCGGCAATACAATTAAATCAACTGCCGAAACAATTTCATTTATTTTGGTCTCAAAATAATCGCGATTTAACTTTGGATTCTCCCAAATTAAAGGAGCTTGGATAAGGATGACTTGCATTGTTTTATTTTTTATAAAAATAAGAAATATCACAATACCATAAGTTCATTATATTAGCAAAAAACAACTTTATGAAAAAGATACTTCTAGTCTGCTCACTGTTATGTTCTATTCTGATTTTTGGACAAGAAAAATCAGGAGCTAAACAATTTTGGGAAAATTTACAAAAACAATGCGGCAAATCATTTGAAGGCGAAGTAAAAGAAGGCGCTGCCAATGACACTTTTCGAGATAAAAAACTAGTAATGCACATTCGAAATTGTGACGAAAACACGATTCGGATTCCGTTTTTTGTAGGAGAGGATAAATCCAGAACTTGGGTATTAACATACAAAAATGACCGTATTCAATTGAAACACGACCACCGCCACGAAGATGGTTCCGAGGACAAAGTGACACAATACGGCGGAACAACTTCTAATTCTGGTTCATCTACACTTCAGTTTTTTCCGGCAGATCAACAAACTTGTGATTTAATCCCAAATGCCGCTGCAAATGTCTGGTGGATTACTTTAGACGAAACTTCTTTTACTTATAATCTAAGACGCATTGGTTCAGACCGATTGTTTACCGTAAAATTTGACATTACAAAAGCAGTTCCAACACCTTCCGCACCTTGGGGATGGAAAGACTAAACAAATGCTGAAACCTAACATTTAGTCATAAAAAAAACGCATTCAACTTAATGAATGCGTTTTCTTTAACTTTATATTCTTAAAGAATACTATTATCCTTTCAAACTCGCTGACATATACTCTCTGTTCATACGAGCAATATTTTCAAGAGAAATTCCTTTTGGACATTCTACTTCACAAGCTCCAGTATTAGTACAGTTACCAAAACCTTCGGCATCCATTTGGCTCACCATGTTTAAAACCCTGTCAGTAGCTTCAATTCGTCCTTGTGGTAACAAAGCATATTGAGATACTTTAGCAGCAACAAATAACATTGCCGATGAGTTTTTACAACTCGCTACACAAGCTCCACAACCGATACAAGCAGCTGAATCAAAAGCAGTATCAGCATCTTTCTTGTTAATTGGAATTGTATTTGCGTCAATTGTATTTCCAGATGTATTTACAGATATAAATCCTCCAGCATGTTGAATTCTGTCAAAAGAACTTCTGTCAACAACTAAATCTTTAATTACAGGAAAAGCTTTAGCTCTGAATGGCTCGATAAAAATAGTATCACCATCCTTGAACATTCTCATGTGCAATTGACACGTTGTAACACCTCTGTCCGGTCCGTGAGCTTCACCATTGATGTACAAAGAACACATTCCGCAAATTCCTTCGCGACAATCGTGATCAAATGCAACTGGCTCATCCCCTTTCATGATTAGTTCGTCATTTAAAATGTCAAGCATTTCAAGAAACGACATGTCTGGTTCAATATGATCTATCGGATATTCAACTATTTTTCCTTCTGCAGCGGCATTTTTCTGACGCCATATTTTTAATGTAAGTTTCATATTTTTAGTTTGAAAATCATAAAGTCGAAAGTCGAAAGTCGATTGACATTGAGCCATTTGACTTTTAGACGTTAGACAATAGACTATTATTTATAACTTCTTTGAACTAATTTCACGTTATCAAATACCAACGGCTCTTTATGCAAAACAGCTTCACTTGGTTTTCCAGTGTATTCCCATGCTGCCACGTAAGCGAAATTTTCATCGTCACGTTGCGCTTCACCTTCTTCGGTTTGGTATTCTTCACGGAAATGTCCTCCACAAGATTCATTACGATGTAAGGCATCTTTAGCGAACAATTCACCCAATTCAAGGAAATCGGCAACACGAGTCGCTTTTTCTAATTCTTGATTGAAACCTTTATCCGTTCCAGGAACTTTAACATCTTTGTAAAACTCTTCACGTAAAGCAGCAATTTCTACAATTGCTTCATTAAGTCCTTTTTCATTACGAGCCATTCCTACTTTGTCCCACATAATTTTTCCTAATTTCTTATGAAAATAGTCAACTGAATGTGTTCCGTTATTGTTCATGAATTTATCAATCTGGTCTTTAACCGCTTTCTCAGCAGCTACGAACTCAGGTAAATCTGTAGAAATTGTTCCCATTTTAATATCTGGAGCTAAATAATCACCTATTGTATAAGGCAATACAAAATAGCCATCAGCTAAACCTTGCATCAAAGCCGAAGCTCCAAGTCTGTTAGCTCCGTGATCTGAGAAGTTTGATTCCCCAATAGAGAAACAACCCGGAATTGTAGTTTGTAAGTTATAATCAACCCAAGTACCACCCATTGTATAATGTACCGCAGGGTAAATCATCATTGGAGAAGTATAAGGATCCTCATCTACAATTTTATAATACATTTGGAACAAGTTCCCGTATTTACTTTTTACAAGTTCAGTACCTAATTTAGTAACTAATTTAGTGTCCTTAGTATCCAATCCTTTTACATAAGCTTGCTCATTTCCGTAACGTTGAATAGCTGCGGCAAAATCCAAATAAACTGCTTCTCCTGTTTTATTTACTCCAAAACCAGCATCACATCTTTCTTTGGCAGCACGAGAAGCTACATCACGAGGTACTAAGTTACCAAAAGCAGGATACCTTCTTTCTAAGAAATAATCTCTTTCCGCTTCTGATAAATCGGTTGCTTTTTTCTTTCCTTCACGAATAGCTTGCGCATCTTCTAATTTTGCAGGAACCCAGATACGCCCATCATTACGCAATGATTCTGACATTAATGTCAATTTCGATTGGTGTTCTCCAGAAACTGGAATACAAGTTGGGTGAATTTGTGTGTAGCAAGGATTTGCGAAGAAAGCCCCTTTTTTGTGAATTTTCCAAGCTGCAGTAGCATTAGATCCCATTGCATTGGTTGACAAGAAGAAAACGTTTCCGTATCCTCCAGAAGCAATAACAACAGCATGAGCAGAGTGTCTTTCTATTTCTCCGGTAACTAAGTTACGAGCGATAATTCCTCTTGCTTTTCCGTTTACGACTACTAAATCCAACATTTCGTGACGGTTGTACATTTTTACTTTTCCACGACCTATTTGACGGTTCATTGCTGAGTAAGCACCCAAAAGCAATTGTTGGCCTGTTTGTCCCTGTGCATAAAAAGTACGAGAAACCAAAGTTCCTCCAAAAGAACGATTGTCTAACAATCCTCCATATTCACGAGCCAATGGAACACCTTGTGCCACACATTGGTCAATAATATTAGACGAAACTTCAGCCAAACGGTGTACGTTAGCCTCACGAGCACGGTAATCTCCACCTTTTACAGTATCATAAAACAATCTGTGAACAGAGTCTCCGTCTCCTTTATAATTTTTTGCAGCGTTAATTCCCCCTTGTGCAGCAATTGAGTGTGCACGACGTGGTGAATCTTGAAAGCAAAAAGCTTTTACGTTATATCCTAATTCTGCTAAAGTTGCAGCAGCAGAACCTCCAGCAAGACCTGTACCAACTATAATTACATCTAAATTACGTTTGTTAGCAGGGTTTACTAAATTAATATGATCTTTATAATTTGTCCATTTGTCCGCAATTGGACCATTCGGAATTTTTGAATCTAATGCCATTATAATTGAATATTAATGATTGAAATGATGAAAAAGCGCAATAAAAATAAATCCGAAAGGAACCACATAAGCAAATCCTAATCCGAAATTTTTCAATCCTTTAGAATATTTATTATTAAATCCTACTGATTGAAAAGAAGAACTAAATCCATGGTTTAAGTGTACCGCTAACAATACAAAAGACAAGATATACAATCCTGTACGAACTGGACTTTCAAATTTCGCCACTAGCTCATGAAAATACCTAGTTTCATCCAATGGACTAACATCTACATATTTGTACACCATTTCAGGAACCCAAAAATCGTAAAAATGCAATGCCAAAAACGCTAAAATAACTGAACCGGAAATAATCATGTTTCTTGATGCCCAAGAAGAATTTGCCGCTCCGTTGTTCTTTGCATATGCAATTGGTCTGGCACTTCTGTTTTTGAAATCCAAAACAAAACCCATGATAAAGTGAAAAACCACTCCTACAATCAAAATAGGTTGTATTACGAATTGAACTAATGGATTATTTCCCATAAAATGAGAAATCGAATTAAAAGTATCGGAACTAAAAACCGATGTCATATTGATAAAAAAATGCTGTGCTAGAAACAACATCAAAAAAAGTCCTGAAAGTGCCATAGCTACTTTTTTTGCTATTGACGATTTCAATAATGCAGATTTTGCCATAAGATTTATATAATTTGTTTTAAAAAATTCTACAAAAATAAAGCAATTAGACAGTAACTACAACCTTTTCGCTGTTATTTATAATGATTTTAAAGTGTTTTACACAAAATATCAAGAAATCCTTAAATATCAAACATAAATCCAAAAACAGCCCGAAAAACAGTTAAACAAAAAAGAAAAAAATCTTAAATAATACGCCACGAAATTGACCGAAAACCAGTCCTCAAACATCCTGAAATTACTAATTCAATAATTTTTATTGTTCTTTATTTCCAAATCAATAAAAACACCCGGCGCGATGATTTTATGTCCCTAAAATAATTGTATCGAGACAATGCGTTTTTAACTTTACACGTTAAAAATTGAAGAATGAAAACAGGAATTGACGCCATCTCTTTTGATGTTGCAAAAATACATTTACCTATAAACACTTTGGCAAAAGCCAGAAATATCGAACCCGAAAAACTAGAAAAAGGACTGGGTTTAATCAAAATGACATTGCCGGACACACATCAAGATACAGTTGTTTTTGGCGCCAATGCATTAACAAAATTAATCTCAGACAACAACATCAACCTCAATGAAATCGCCCGAATTTATGTGGGAACCGAAAGCGCCATTGACAGCTCAAAACCAATAAGCTCATTTTTGATTGCATTGATGGAACAAAAATTTGGAGAAAATACTTTGTCAGAATGCGATGTGGTTGATTTTACATTTGCCTGTATTGGCGGAGTTGATGCCATGCAAAACTGTATTGATTTTGTAACATTGAATCCAACAAAAAAAGCAATTGTTGTCACAACTGATTTTGCAAAATACGATTTAAACTCTACCGGAGAATACACGCAAGGCGCCGGAGCTTTGGCAATGTTGATTACTGCAAATCCAAGAATCATTGCTTTCGAAAACAATTGGGCAACCAGCACAAAAGGAGTTTTTGACTTTTTCAAACCATACCGAACGATTTCGAAAACAGCAATTACAGGAAATTCAACTAACGAACCTTGGTTTGAAAATTTAGAAAGTGAAGTTGAAATTCACAAAGACCAACCTGTTTTTGACGGACAATATTCGAATCAATGTTACATGGACAGAACCAGAGATGCGTATTTTTCATTCAAAAAATTAAAAAACACCACCGAAACTGTTTACGATTCCTGGAAAAGCATCGTCATGCATTTGCCTTATGCTTTTCAGGGACGCCGAATGTTATCTGAAATATATGCTTTGGACGCTTCCAAAACAATTATTTCCGGTGATGAAGACGCATCAGAATACCAAAATAAACTAAAAGAAATCAGTAAATCAGAAGCCTACAAGGAATTTGTAAACGAAAAATTAATGCCCGCAGAAATTGCTTCTTCATTAATTGGAAATCTATACACAGGTTCTATTTTCATGGGATTACTATCAACTTTGGCTCATTTTTACGATACTGAAAAAGAAATAAGCGGCAGCACATTTGGTTTTCTGGCGTATGGAAGCGGTTCAAAATCGAAAGTTTTTGAAGGAACTATTCAACCGGACTGGAAATTAGCAATTGCTGGTGTCAATCTTTTTGAAACAATAGAAAAAAGCTTCGAAATTGATTTTGACACCTACAACAAACTACATAAAAAGGAGCAAAAAAACAGCATTCAAACGCCTAAAAACGAATGGACTTTGGACCGAATTGAAAATGAAATCCCAAATTTAATTGGCGCTCGTTATTACAAATGGGTGGATTAATTTTTACTTAAACAAAAAAGCACCGACAATTCATAGCTGAACTTTCGGTGCTTTTTCATTTAAATACAGAATATGTTTAACTGAATTTTGTCATGTATTGCTGCACAATTAAATCTGTGTTTTCATTGCGCATTTTTTGCTCTAAATGAATTGGAGGCGAAGCTCTTTCCAAACAATTTTTAACAGCACAAGTTTCGCAGGTAACCCCAACAACCTGTCTCTTGATCGAATCATTTTCGATAAACTTGATTTTTTTCTTCATTCCAGGTGTAATCAATATCCCTACCGAAATACTACGAATACAATCTACCTTAAACGGATCCGGCGTTGCCGATGAAAAAACAAGATATTCATTTTTACTATTTTCATAACTGGAAATTTGCGCATCAAAAAAGTGATTTTTCTTTTGCCTCAAAGATTCCTCAATCGTGCGTATAGAAACCCATCTTCGGCAGTAATGTTCATTCATTTCATTCGCATGCGGTTCCTGCTGATTGGTAATGTGTAATTCCTTTTTTATCTGATACGTGTCCGTTCCTATCTGATGAGACAATCGTAGGAAAAAGAGGTTTTTTAACTGAAAGTCTTTTGGCAAAATATTAGTCAGCCTTTGATAGAACGATTCTGGCGAAACATTAAATCCGCTCATCAAAGCAATCATTTCTTGAGGCTTCGGGTCAGTTTTTGACAAAAATAAATTCAGTTCATCTATCAATTTTTGCCTTGGAATAAGCAACGCTCCGGCAAAATAGGAAGCATAAAAATTATTCAGGACTTGGTCAAAATTATCAAATTTAATCCAGCTGAACGTATATAACCTTTCGGTGATTTCAAGGTAATTATACGCAATTTCTTTGGCTAGAATAAATGCCTTTTGAGGCTCGTCAATATCTAATGAAAGCAATAGCGTCTTGCTTTTTGGCACAAATATCGATCTCAAATCTCCCAATTGTTCTTGCTCAGAAAAAACGAGTTCTTTTATCGTATACCCGTATTCCTCAATTAATATTGCCGTTAATTCTTCAATCGAAATCTTGGTGTCAATATTTACATGAAACGCTTTGGAAAACTGCAACACTCTCTGCTCTAAATCTTCAAAATAGTTTGTATGCGCTTCTTGATACGAACGCAACGAAGCCAAAAAGAAACTCTCTCTTGTCAAATTATAATGTTGCGCAATCTCAATAATCGTACTGATAAACGCATTGACTTTTGCAGGAGCATTGGCAATAATATCGATAAGATCATTTTCCTGAATCCCGAAAATCTCCAGAGGAATCTCTTTTAGAATCCCAGATTTCAGGATTTCTCCAATAGGTGCCAAATTATTATCCAGTTTCAACGAAACCATATTGTCATAAGAAACATCCAGTTTTTCAGACAACAGAATGATTTTATCCGTTTTAGGATATTTTTTTCCTTTTTCAATTTCGTTCAAATACGATTTTGAAAGGTCCGTGATTTTTGCCAAACCAAATAATGACAGATTCTTATTGGTGCGAGCCTGCTTCAGTTTTAATCCAAAAATTAACTTGATATAATCCTTTTCTATGTTCATATCTCAAAGATATACTAAAAAAATATTTTCGCCAAAAAAAATATTTTTCATTTTTAGCGTACGTTCGCTTGTTTTGTAAAAAACTTTTTGTAACATTGTCGTGTAAAACATTTTAACCATGAAAGATATTATTGAAACAACCGAAAAATCGTTACAGTTTTCACCTGAAACGAAAGAGCATTATCCAGCAATTTTGACGGATGACGCTATTGATTTAATAACGGAATTGCATCACAGATTCAATGACAAAAGACTTTTGCTATTAGCCGAAAGAAAAAATCAACAGCATTTATTTGATGTAGGCGCGTTACCAACATTTCCTTCTGAAACAAAAAGCATCAGAGAAAGTAATTGGGAAGCTGCAAAAACTCCAGAGGATTTATTAGACCGAAGAGTCGAAATAACCGGACCGGTCGATAGAAAAATGGTCATCAATGCATTGAATTCAGGAGCAAAAACTTTCATGGCTGATTTTGAAGACAGCACTTCTCCTACTTGGAGCAACTTAATGACAGGACAGCAAAACCTGAAAGATGCGGTGAATAAAACCATCACTCTTGAGGACACTGTGAAAAATAAAAAATACAGTCTAAACAACGAAACT
Organism: Flavobacterium sp. 120; assembly: GCF_003633605.1. Classification (NCBI taxonomy): domain Bacteria; kingdom Pseudomonadati; phylum Bacteroidota; class Flavobacteriia; order Flavobacteriales; family Flavobacteriaceae; genus Flavobacterium; species Flavobacterium sp. 120. The sequence continues at coordinate 3,223,553 of NZ_RBKZ01000001.1, forward strand.
GCCGTACTGATTGTTCGACCAAGAGGTTTGCATTTACCTGAGAAAAATATTTTGATTGATGGAGAACAAACCTCAGGTTCCTTAATTGACTTTGGTTTGTATGCTTTTCACAATCACAAACAACTTATTGAGGATGGAACGGCACCGTATTTTTACATTCCAAAACTGGAACATTATCTGGAAGCAAGATGGTGGAATGAAGTTTTCGAATTCACGCAGGAATATTTAGGCGTGAAAAACGGAACATTCAAAGCCACGGTTTTAATCGAAACCATAACTGCCAGTTTTCAATTGGACGAAATCATTTTTGAATTGAAAGATCATATTGTTGGTCTTAATTGCGGACGATGGGATTACATCTTTTCATACATCAAGAAACTAAGAAAAAATCCGGCTTTCCTAGTTCCAAACAGAGATCAAGTGACGATGACTTCTCCATTTATGAGTGCGTATTCCCAATTGGTTATTCAAAGATGTCACAAACGAAATATTCATGCAATTGGGGGAATGGCAGCACAAATTCCGATAAAAAACAATGAAGAAGCTAACAAAATAGCTTTCGACAAAGTAATTGCCGATAAAGAACGGGAGGTTAAAAATGGTCATGACGGCACTTGGGTCGCACATCCGGATTTGGTTTCGCTCGCCATGACGGTATTCGATAAAAATATGTCTACCAAAAATCAGATTCATGTAAAAAGAGAAGACGTACACGTTACCGAAAGCGATTTACTGGAAACTCCAAAAGGGACCATTACCGAAGAAGGTGTTCGAAAAAACATCAGTATTTCCGTTTTATATATCGCTTCATGGCTCAACGGACAAGGTGCCGCAGCCTTACACAATTTAATGGAAGATGCCGCTACTGCTGAAATTTCGAGATCACAATTGTGGCAATGGCTACAAAACGAAGTGGTTTTAGACAATCAAAAAGTACTGAATGAAAAATATTATCACCGACTAGCGATGGAAGAATTTGAGAAAATCAGAAAGCTTGTTGGAAACGAAAATCATGAAAAACATAAATACAGACTGGCCGAACAATTATTAGACATTTTGGTCGTGAACGACAATTTTATCGAATTTTTGACAATTCCAGGATACAAATACATTTAAAAAATCAATTGCAATACCTATTAACAAACAACCAAAAAAAAAGAAAAATGAAAACTACAGAAACAAGAATTCAAGAATTAGTTACCGACTGGATTACGAACCCAAGATGGAATGGCATTGAGCGACCTTACACTGCTGAAGAAGTGGTGAAACTGCAAGGTTCTTATCAAATAGAGCACAGTGTAGCCAGAATTGGAGCCAATAATTTATGGAACAAACTAAATTCTCAGGATTTTGTAGCCGGACTTGGCGCACTTACCGGAAACCAAGCGATTCAAGAAGTAGAAGCAGGATTAGACGCTATTTATTTGAGCGGTTGGCAAGTTGCCGCTGACGCAAATGTAGCCGGCGAAATGTATCCTGATCAATCTTTATATCCTGCTAACAGTGTTCCATTGGTAGTAAAACGAATCAATAATGCGCTTTTGAGAGCAGACCAAATACAAGTAGTAAACGGAACAACCGATAAAAAACAATACTTAGTTCCTATTGTTGCTGATGCCGAAGCCGGTTTTGGAGGAAACCTTAATGCTTTCGAATTAATGAAATCGATGATTGAAGCGGGAGCTGCCGGAGTTCACTTTGAAGACCAATTGAGTTCTGCTAAAAAATGTGGACACTTAGGCGGGAAAGTTTTGGTTCCTACACAAGAAGCCATCAACAAATTGATTGCAGCACGTTTAGCAGCTGACGTAATGGGAACGCCAACGTTGATTGTTGCTCGTACAGATGCTGATGCGGCTAACTTATTAACTAGCGATATTGACCCTAGAGATGCTAAATTCATCACGGGTGAAAAAACTGGAGAAGGTTTTTTCTATGTAAATTGTGGTGTGGAGCAAGGAATTGACAGAGGATTGAGTTATGCGCCTTATGCTGATTTAATTTGGATGGAAACCAGCAATCCGGATCTTGATTACGCAAGAAAATTTGCTGAAGGAATTCACGCAAAATTCCCAGGAAAAATGTTGGCTTACAACTGTTCGCCATCTTTCAACTGGGCTGCAAAATTATCAGTTGCTGAAATGGAAACGTTCCGAGAAGATCTTGCCTCAATGGGATACAAATTCCAATTCATCACTTTAGCAGGATTCCATGCGTTGAACACTAGCATGTTCGAATTGTCTAAAGCATACAAAGAAAGAGGAATGGCAGGTTATTCTGAATTGCAGGAAAGAGAATTTGCTTTACAAAAACACGGTTTTAAAGCCGTAAAACACCAAGGTTTCGTAGGGACATCCTATTTTGATGCAGTACAAAATACCGTAACAATAGGAAAATCTTCTACTACTGCGATGAAAGATTCTACAGAAGTAGCACAGTTTTAGAAAAATAGCAACCATAAAAAAACACGATTTCAGATGAAATCGTGTTTTTTGTTTTTAAAATAAAAGGACCGTTTATTTTGATTCTATAATTTCAAGATCAGTAACCACTTTCTCTTTTCCTTTTTGAATACTTATTTTATTGATTGAAATTGGAAGGTAATATTTACCGCTTTTGGCTGCTTCTAATTTTAGTTTTTTGTCTTTATTTTTCCAATTATCTGCTGTCGTTTTAATCATTGAAAGATCATAAATGTGTTTATTCAATCCTTTTACAGCTTTTACCTTCTGAGAATAAACGACTTCTTTCAAGCTGTTTTCAATTTGCAAAAGCACTTCTGCATTTTCATTCGAATAAAACCAAACCTCTGCTTTTGGTTCTGAAGCCTTAGCCCAAGAACTCCAACTGTTGCCCCATTCTCTTGATTTTTTTATCTTTTTAAGCTCAAAAACATGAAGATTTTCAGCTATGACTTTATCATTCAATTGTTGCACTTGCTCTAAATTAACTTTATACACTGAACGACCGTGAGTTCCCACCACTAAATCTTTTGCTTTCTTTTGAATCACTACATCATGAACGGCAACGTTTGGAATTCCGCTAGAAAAATCATCCCAGCTTGTTCCCTTATTTAACGAAACATACAATCCGTTGTCCGTTCCCACGTACAAAACATTCTCGTTGACATTATCTTCCACAATTACATTCACTGGACTTGCAGGCAAATTATTGGCGATGTTTTTCCAGGTTTGCCCAAAATCATCCGACACATACACATAACTGGTGAAATCATCATTTCGATATCCGTTTAAAGTTGCATACACTCTTTCTTTCTTGTGTGCCGAAGCCACGACTCTGGAAACCCAACGATTTTGAGGTAAATTTCCCGAAATTTTGTTCCAAGTCGCACCGCCGTCTTTCGAAACATGAATCAATCCATCATCACTTCCCGTGTACAGCAAACCAAACTGCAATTGACTTTCGCTGATGGCGGCGATGGTCCCAAAAGCTACATTTCCTTCTTTAGCTCCTTGCGTCAAATCAGGCGAAATAGCAGTCCAAGTTTGTCCTTGATTCATCGAACGGTGCAAGAAATTAGATCCCATGTATAAAATATCTTGGTTGTGCGAAGACAATAAAATAGGTGTTTGCCAATTGAATCGAAATGGCTTTTCGTCCTTTTTTGGCTTTGGAGAAATATAATCACGCTTGTTTTTTGCACGATCAATTCTGTAATAATTTCCAAATTGGAAACCTGTGTAAACAATACTTGGATTTCTTTTGTCAATTTGAGTTTGCATTCCGTCTCCACCCATCAAATTTTCGTATGGATATTTTCCGGTTTGGTACCATTCTGATGAATATTTATAAGTACTTGGCCCAACCCAAACGCCATTATCCTGCATCCCACCATAGATATTATACGGTTCTTGCTCATCCACATTCACTGCATAAAACTGACTTACGGAATGTGAATTACTTTTCACCCAATGCGCTCCATCATCATACGAAATGTTCAAACCGCCGTCATTTCCATTAATTAAATGCCCTGATTTATTTGGGTTCACCCAAACTACGTGATGATCTGCGTGAACATTCTCTTCGCTTATGGAGGTGAATGTTTTCCCGCCATCATTTGATTTTATAATAGGCACACCCGACAAATAAATTTTATTCACATCGTTTGGATCAACAGAAATAACACTGAAATAATACCCGTACGAATAAAAGAAATCATCGATAAAATCTTGATGCGTCTTCGTCCAATTTTTCCCTCCGTTACTTGATTTGTATACTTCGGCTCCAATAACTTCTGTTTCGGCCAAACTATTTATCGCATCCAGAACTACTTTTGCAGCTTCATTAGGTTGCAAATACCCGTTTTCAACCCAATGCTTGATGTTTTCGGCTCTGTATTTTTCGGTTAAACCGTAATTCTTTAAAATAGAATTCAGACTTTTATTTGGCAATTTCAAGAATTCGTCTCCCGGCATTGAAAACGCAATCGGTAACGAATTGCTTTTTTTGGATTGCAACGGTCTTTTGAATTGGTTATCTAAAATGGCATATACATTTGCATCATCATACACCGCTAAACCAATACGGCCAACGCCTTCGCCAACAGGAAATCCACTTTCAGCATTCGTGAAAAGTTTCCAAGTCAATCCCGCATCCTCACTTTTATAAATTCCTGAAGTGGCGCCGCTTCCAATAAAATCCCACGCTTTTCTATCTTTGCTCCAAGAAGCCGCAAATTGAACTTTGAAGTTTTTTGGCGAAACAGCCACATCAATAATCCCGGTTTCATCGTCTATATAAAGGGTTTTACTCCACGTTTTTCCGCCATTTGTTGTTTTATAAATTCCTCTTTCTTCATTTTTAGAATACAAATGACCCACTGCGCCTAAAACAACTTCATCAGGATTTGATGGATTTATCAGGATTCTGCTGATGTGATGACTGTCTTGCAATCCCATATTTTGCCAAGTCTTTCCTTTATCTTCGGATTTCAAAACTCCAATTCCTGCATAAGATGATCGGGACGAATTTACTTCCCCAGTTCCTACCCAAATCGTTCCTCGTTTCCAATCTATCGCGATATCACCTACATTTTGCGTTGGTGCCGCATCCATAACCGGCGAAAAACTCATTCCGTTATTATTCGTGTACCAAAGTCCACCCGAAGCATATCCTACATAAAACTCGGTTGGATTTTCCGGATTTACATCCACATCCACCACTCTTCCGCTCATCACCGTTGGACCTACATTTTCGAAAGCAACATTCTGAAAAAGCGATTGATTTTCCATTATTTTTTTGGCTTCCAATGATTGCTGAATCGCTTCGGTAGAAACCTGTCCCCAAGAAACACTTTGTACGATAAGGGCTGAGAAGAGTACTATTTTTTTCATAAAAACTGATTTGAATTGGAAAATTAATCATAAAAATAGTTATCTGAAAATTTTATAGTGTAATTAACATCCGTTTCTCTCAAAGTTAGTATTTTTGAATATTCAATGTATAAAAACGAATTGTTATGAAATGAGCACAGAAAAAAATGGTATAAAAAACCAATTTTAGCTTTATGCGAATTCCATTTGACAAATAAAAAACAATAAAAATCAACAAATGAAATATCATCAAATTGACCGAGATTTATTTATAAAAAATAGAGAAAAATTCATGGCTCAGATGAAGCCAAAAAGCGTTGCCATCTTCAATTCTAATGATATTTATCCCGTTTCTGCCGATAGTACTTTGCCATTTGCACAACACCGCGATATCTTTTATTTAAGCGGAGTAGATCAAGAAGAAAGTATTTTATTGCTTTTCCCGGATGCGCCATACGAGCACCAAAGAGAAATGGTTTTCTTGAAAGAAACCAGCGAACACATTGCAATTTGGGAAGGTGAAAAACTGACTAAAGAGCGTGCTTTTGAAGTAACAGGAATCAGAACCGTACATTGGTTACAGGATTTCGAAAAAGTTTTATTCGAAATGATGACGCACGCTGAAACAATTTACATCAATACAAACGAGCATTACCGTGCCACTGTAGAAACTGAAACGCGTGAAGCCCGTTTTGTGAAATGGTGGAAAGAGAAATATCCGGCACATACTGTCGCAAAAAGTAATCCGATATTGCAACGTCTTCGCTCCGTAAAAGAAACCGAAGAATTGGACTTAATCCAAAAAGCCTGTAATATTACGGAGCTTGGTTTTAGAAGATTATTGCCTTTCGTGAAACCAAACGTGACCGAATACGAAATCGAAGCCGAGCTGATTCACGAATTCATTCGCAACCGTTCCAGAGGTTTTGCTTACACGCCAATTATCGCTTCCGGAAACAATGCCAATGTGTTGCACTACATCGAAAACAACCAACAATGCAAAGCCGGTGATTTGATTTTACTGGATGTTGCGGCTGAATATGCCAATTATTCCAGTGACATGACGCGTACCATTCCAGTTTCAGGAAAATATACCAAAAGACAAAAAGAAGTGTACAATGCCGTTTTAAATGTAAAAAACGAAGCGACCAAAATGCTGACAACAGGCACACTTTGGAAACAATACCATATCGAAGTTGGAAAATTAATGACTTCCGAATTGCTAGGTTTAGGTCTTATTGACAAAGCCGATGTGCAAAACGAAAACCCGGAATGGCCCGCTTATAAAAAATATTTCATGCACGGAACTTCCCACCACATGGGATTGGACACGCACGATTACGGAATCCTGACCGAACCCATGCAAGCCAATATGGTGTTCACCGTAGAACCTGGAATTTACATTCCTGCAGAAGGTTTCGGAATCCGTCTGGAGGATAACATCATCGTTCAGGAAAGCGGCGAACCTTTCAATATGATGCGCAACATCCCAATTGAAGTGGACGAAATCGAAGAATTAATGAACAGTTAATTCCTTAAAACATACAACCAAATCGGTTTACAGCAATGTGAACCGATTTTTTTTTGGGGCGCAACCCAGCTTCCGTAAACTCCAGCTGCGTCGGGCTATCCGCTATAAGTCCTCGCACCGCAAAAATGCGGCATTGTGGGCTTTCCGCTATTATCCCTTGCGCGCTACAACGAGAAAATCTATAATTCCAAAACACGAATTCCAAAATTCATGGTAAAACTGTAACTTTATAATCACCCTTCCGACTTATTTAAAACAATAACTATTTTTTAAAACATATTCAATATGTGATTTGAACCATTAAGAAAAATTAAGCTCTGATTCATAATGAAACTTAAATTCTTAATGGTAAAAACTTTTAAATAAAAACTTAAAACACAGAAATCATGCAAGCACACGAAATAGACTACCACATTTACGGCGAGGAAATGCAATATGTGGAAATAGAATTGGACCCACAGGAAATTGTAATTGCCGAAGCGGGAAGTTTTATGATGATGGACAATAATATCCAAATGGAAACCATTTTTGGAGACGGTTCCGGACAGGAAAACGGATTGTTCGGTAAACTTTTAAGCGCCGGAAAAAGAGTTTTAACAGGCGAAAGTCTTTTTATGACAGCATTTATCAATCAAAACAATACCAAAAGCAAAGTTTCATTTGCATCACCTTATCCTGGGAAAATAATCCCAATTGACTTGACACAATTTAACGGAAAATTCATTTGCCAGAAAGATGCTTTCCTTTGCGCTGCCAAAGGTGTTTCTGTTGGAATCGAATTCTCTAAAAAACTCGGTCGTGGATTGTTTGGTGGCGAAGGTTTCATCATGCAAAAAATAGAAGGCGACGGAATGGCGTTTGTACATACCGGCGGAACATTAGCCAAAAAAGAATTAGCCGCTGGCGAAATCTTAAAAGTAGATACTGGTTGTATCGTAGGTTTTACCAAAGATGTTGATTATGATATTGAGTTTATTGGTGGCATCAAGAATTCTATTTTTGGAGGCGAAGGTTTGTTTTACGCCACACTTCGCGGTCCGGGAACAGTTTACGTGCAATCCTTGCCTTTCAGCCGACTCGCTGACAGAATCATCGCATCTGCTCCGAGAGCTGGCGGAAACAGTCGTGACGAAGGAAGTTTATTAGGCGGATTAGGAAGTTTGCTCGATGGCGACAGACGATTTTAAATTTCATAAACGGCTTTCAGAAATGGGAGCCTTTTTTTTAACCATATAAGGCATTTAAGCAAATGAAAGTAATGCTTACATGAACTTAAATGGTTAAAAAAATAAAATGTTACTTTTGTAGACTAAATTTTCATTTTGAAACAAATTCTCTTTAAAAACACTAACATCTCCTATTCCGATACCGGGAAAGGAACCGCTATTGTCTTACTTCATGGTTTCTTGGAAAACAAAGGCATGTGGGATTTTTATATTCCGGAGTTTGCTAAAAAAAACCGCGTCATTACTATAGATTTATTGGGACATGGCGAAACGGAATGTTTGAGTTACGTGCAAACGATGGAAGATAATGCCGATGCGGTTCACGCTGTTTTATCGGAATTACGCATCCGGAAAGCCATTTTTGTCGGGCATTCCATGGGCGGTTATGTCGCCTTAGCTTTCGCCGAATTATATCCTGACACTATAAAAGGATTGGTTTTATTAAACTCGACCGCAAGAGCCGACAGTGAGGAACGAAAAACAAATCGGGATCGAGCTATTAAAGCGGTAAAACAATCTTTTATGAATTTTGTTTCACTTTCTATTGCAAACTTATTCAGCGAAGCCAACAGAGAACGACTTTCATCCGAAATTGAAAGCGTAAAAAAAGAAGCTTTAAAGACACCGCTTCAAGGAATCGTTGCGTCACTGGAAGGAATGAAAATACGACAAGATCGGGAAGTGTTATTACATCTTACACCTTATCCAAAATTATTAATTCTTGGCGAAAAAGATCCTGTTTTAAATTACGAAGAAACCAAAGAACAGATAGAAAACACTGCAGTAAAACTGGTGACTTTTCCGGACGGACACATGAGTCATATTGAGAATCAAGACGAGTTATTAAACGTATTGTTCGCTTTTTTCAAAAGCATCTAAATCATTCCTGATTTCAAATATCCTTTTTCCACCAATTCACTTTTGTCTTTCAAGTGGTGCATTTTTCCTTCTTTCATCAACGCTAGTTTTGTGGAAACCTTAATCACATTTTCATAATTATGATCCGTGATAATAATACCTTTTACACTGGACATTACAGTGATTAATTCATTTATTTTTTCAATCATTATGGGCGACAAACCATTGTAAGGCTCATCTAACAGAACAAATTTTGCCGCATTATTCAGGATTAATTTAATCTCTAAATACCGTAATTCTCCGCCGGATAAATGCTTTATTTTTTTGCTCAACATCGATTGAATCATTTCATCATCATAAAAATCCTGTAATTTCTCTTTGGCTATAGACAATTGAATGGTCTTTTTTATCGAGAATGAATTTGGAATAAAATTATCTTGAGGCAAATAACTAATTTCATTTAGCAACTCGCTGGTTTTTGATTTCACGATACCATCCACCCGAACAAATTTAAAATCGGCAGTTACAATTCCGAAAATGATTTTCAACAAGGTCGATTTTCCGGAACCATTTCTTCCTAAAACACCAATGATATCTGTGGTTTCACATTTCAAATACACATCGGAAACTATGATTTTTCCATCATATTGTTTTTGAACACTGTCTACTTCTAAAATATTTTTAGTCATACGAGTTTCAGTACTACATTAATGACTAAAATCAGCACCATCGAAAAAACAAAATTCATCAGAAAACCATACACAAACAAATGCATTTTTGAGATTCCGTTGTTGTAATAAAACAGGTATTCATTTTTGGCATTTACTTCTTTTATCAAAATACTGATGAAGAAACCAAAAATAATAAGCACGTATTTGAAGGTTTCAAACCCTCCAAAAACCCATGCCAAAACACTTATTGACATGTTTATCGTCAATGTACTTTTGTAAAACTCAAAGATGTTGGCTAATTTTCTAATTGTGAATTCTATTTAAATTATTTTCTCTTCAAAAGGAATACTCTCGTCTAAAATTTCGCTCAATAAAAGAACCATTTGTTCTAAATAATTACTCAAAATTTCTTCATTTATAATTGAATTTGTTTCTTTGTCTTCTTTAAAATTAAACGGAAGAAAACCTGCCTTTAAATTCTTAAAAGAAATAATTCCTGCTTCAATTGGCTTTCCTTTTGCCTCATGTTCATACATATAAGCATACGCGAGCACCTGAATGATTTTATCGCTTTTAATGTCTTCAGTTAATCCTTTCCAAGATTTCAAAGTGACGCTTGCTTTTTCTACTTTTCCGGTTTTATAATCGATGATTCGAATAATTCCGTTGCGCTCTTCAATTCGGTCCACATTTCCTTTTATCAATACCAGAAAAGGCAAATTAGGATGATGTAATGGTCGCTCGAAAGTTTGTTCTAACGCTAAAATTTTTATTGCGTCGCCGTTCTTAATACTTTCCAATTCCACTTTCAGGAAATTCGAAACATTTCGTTTAGCTACTTCAAACGCTAATAAATTTCTTCCTTTTTTGATTTCGCCTTCTTTGTAAACCAATTTGAACTGTTTCAAAACCTCAGCGTCAATTTGTTTGAAACAATTTAAAATATCACTTTCTGAAATAAATTTGCAAATGAAAGGTTCATATAAAACTTTCAAAGTTTCGTGGATAATGGTTCCCAACGTATTCAAGGCAATATTTTCCTCGACTTCTTCGACTTCGCTGATGCGTAAAATCTTCTGGAAATAAAACTGAATCGGATTTCGGATATAACTCGTCAATGCCGATGGAGAAAACCCTTTTTCTGCAATTTCTTTCAATCGCAACATCACACTTTCCGATTTTGGAATCACCATCGGTTGATATGCTGTTTCGGGTAAAACAGCATTATAAATTTCGTGTGTCAATGTATGATTTTTTTGCTTTTCGACTTCGAGTTGGGTTATGAATCGACTTTTTTCACCCGCATCTAAACCTTCACTTTCAGTATTATACAGTAAATAAATATTTTTGGCACGTTGCAACAAATGATAAAAATGATAGGTATAAATGGCATCTTTTTCTTTGAATGTAGGTAAACCCAATTCGCGTTTCACATCATACGGAATAAACGAATTTTGTGATTTCCCCGCAGGAAATTTTCCTTCATTCATCGAAGTGACAATAACGGTGTCAAAATCCAAAACACGACTTTCCAGTACTCCCATAATCTGTAAGCCGTTCAACGGTTCTCCTTCAAAAGAAACTTCAGCCAAATCAATTACTTGTTTGTAAATGGCATAAAGCGTTTCTATTTTATCGATATGTTCGTGCTTGGAATAGTAATTAATCAGTTTATTGATGACTTTGAAAATAGCAAAAACAAAAGCCTTAGTGATTTTTTCTTCTTCGTTGTCGTTACTTAAATTTTCTTTTATGGTTTGCAATAATTTAGAAATAGTCTCTAATACCGGAATCGAACCATTTTCCCATTTTTGGAATAACAAGAGAAACAACTCGCTTGGAATTACATTCAATTCCATCAATTTATGATGCGTAATAAAAGTATAATTATTTTGATTGATGGTATGGACAAGCGCACTGGTTTTCGCATACGGTTCCACCAATGGGTGTGTCAAAATACCCAATACATCTTTGTAATACAAGACATAGCTTTTAGCATTTCTGGACAACGCATTCGTGTGCATTTTGAATAATTTGGCTATCAAAATCTGGGCTGGATTGTTCTTGCTTGAATACCCCATCGTGATATTCAAAGCTCCAACGCTTGACGGTAACGAATATAAAAGCGGCACCAGAAGATTTTCCTCGCCTAAAACCACAGCCACTTTATCCAACTTCCCGTCAGTCCCGAGGCTTCGGGATTTATTAATGACATTCTCAATAATACTTCCGGCTATTTTGGCCTGACCAATTGTTTTTGGCGTTCCAATAACCTGAATATTTTTAGTCTGCGAAAAATCATTTACAATCCATTCAAACGGATGTAATTTATAATGTTTCCAACTTTCTTTGAAACGTCGCACAAACAGACCTGCATCGTGATACGGATCATTGAGAAATGTTTGGTCTACGTCCCAATATATTTTGGCCTGATCAGAAGCGATAAGGTGCTGGATTATTTTTTCTTCGGCTGCATTTAATGCATTAAAACCGGCAAACAGGAATTGTTTACTTTGTACAGAATTCGAAAAATGGTTTAAATTGTTTACCGCTTCACGATAAATTAATCCCTGATATCCGATTCCTTTATTCAGTAAATGAGTATAAAGGGATTGATAGTAATTGGGTAGTAATTTCCAAAAATCGATATATTTCTCTAATAATACCGTTTTATTTTCGACTTCAATTCCCCATTTTTTAATATCCTCGATATCTTTCAAATACGAAAGAACATGTGATGGTTCTAATAAATAGCGGTCAATTTCATTAAAATCTTGTAGCAGTGTTTTCGCCCAATTGGCAAACAATTCAAACGTTTGTTGGTTTGCTTTATCGGTAATGGATAAATAGACTTCGTAGAATTCAAATAATAGTTCAATGGGATCTATGGTGCGAATACCTGCAATATTTTGAACAAAATCTTCAATACTTATAATTTCAGGAGAAAGTATATTTGTGGTAACCTGATTTTTTAGCGCTTCAATCAGGAATATTTTAGCTCGTTTGTTTGGCAAAACAACAATCGTATTGGAAAGATTGCCTGAGTAATTTTCAATTAAAACTGCGGCTATTTTATCTAAAAAAGAAGTATTTGTCATTCTATAAAAATAAAAAAAACGCCTCGATAAATCGAGGCGTTTTCTATAAATATTTTAGAAGAAATTATTCTTTAATCAAAGATATTTCAACTCTTCTGTTCATTGCTTTTCCTTTTGCAGTTTTGTTAGTTGCAATTGGTTTAGTTTCTCCGAAACCTGTAGATCTAAGTCTATCAGCAGCAATTCCGTTTTCAATTAAATAATTTTTAACTGCAGCAGCTCTGTTCTCAGATAAAGTTTGGTTAAGTTCATTACTACCATCACTATCACAGTGACCTTCGATCATGAATCTTGAATAAGGATATTCTTTTAAGATTGAAGTGATTGATTGTAAAACTGTGTAAGTTCCTTTTTGGAAAGTAGCTTTACCAGAATCAAACAAGATAATTTTACCATAGTTATTTAAAGTTTTCATAACTTCTTCAGAAACTTCTGGACAACCTTGATTAGCAACAGTACCTCTTACGTCTGGACATTTATCATCTTTGTCTAAAACACCATCTCCATCAGTATCTGGCCAAGGACAACCTGCGTTTTCTTTTGGACCTGCAACAGTTGGACATTTGTCATCTTTATCAGCTACTCCGTCTCCGTCAGTATCAGGACAACCTTTCAATGCAGCTAAACCAGCAACTTCTGGACAAGCATCATCTTTATCAGCAATTCCATCTCCATCTGTATCAGGACATCCGTTCAATGCAGCTAAACCAGCAACTTCTGGACAAGCATCAGCACTATCTTGAATTCCATCTCCATCAGTATCAGGACATCCGTTGAATTCTTTTAAACCAGCAACTTCTGGACAAGCATCATCTTTGTCATAAATTCCATCACCATCTGTATCTTTACCTCCGAATTTGAAGATAAGTCCAGCTGAATGTTGAAAATGTGATGGAGCATCTGGAACACCAGCTGCATCTTGTCTATCTCCAAAAGATTTTTTATATTTTGTAGCAAGTTCTAAACCAACATTTTCAGTAAACCAAAAAGTTAAACCAGCACCTGGGTTTAAAGTTCCGAAACTACTATCACCAAAGAAAGTATAACCTCCACCAACAGATAGAGACGGATCAATAACTTTAGAACTAATCAAATTCATGAAACTATATTTAATAGTTGCATCAACACCATAGTACATTAAGTCTCCAGGATTAGTCACTACATATCCACGTGAATCATGACCAGCTGCAGTTGGAGCAAACGTCACATATTTATCAATTTTGTTCACAGAACCAGAAAGTCCAAATGAGAAATTATCTCCTACGTATCTAGACACACTTAAATAAGACACAGAAGGAAGAATATTCCAATTGTCTTTAATTGCGAATGGTTGAGAAAAATGTTGATCTAGCCAATTATGTCCTCCACCAGCACTAGCTTTAGTGTCAACGGCATTAACTCCAAAAGAGATTGCCCATGGATTGTTACTGTCTTGTGCTTGAGAACTTAATCCCATCACCATCATTACAGCAACTAAAAGTTTGTTAAGATGTTTCATACTTAATTTTTTTAATTACAATTTAGTTAATTATAAACAAAAGTAATGCGTAAATTTTTAACTACAAAACTAAATGTTAAAAAAAACCCATAAAAACTGTCAAAAGTGGAAATTATATAACTTCAAATCAAAATTCTATAACATTTAGCATTCTCCCAACTTCAACAAAAGCACTGATAGCCTTGTCTAAATGTTCTTTTGTATGTGCAGCAGATAACTGTACTCTAATTCTTGCTTTATCTTTAGGAACTACCGGAAAAAAGAAACCTATAACATAAATCCCTTTTTTCAAAAGCTCATCTGCCATTTTTTGTGACAATTTTGCGTCATATAACATAACCGGAACTATAGCAGAATCCCCATCAATGATATCAAAACCGGCTTTTTTCATTCCTTCTTTGAAATAATTAGTATTCCATTCCAACTTATCACGTAAAACCGTGTCTCTCTCTAATATTTCAAAAACTTTAATAGAAGCTCCAACTATTGCTGGTGCCAAAGAATTAGAAAACAAATAAGGTCTGGAACGTTGACGCAATATTTCGATAATTTCTTTTTTGGCAGTCGTATAACCACCCATAGCGCCACCAAGTGCTTTGCCTAATGTTCCGGTAATAATATCTACTCTACCCATTACACCTTTTGCCTCGAGCGTTCCTTTTCCGGTTGCACCAATGAATCCGGCAGCATGACATTCATCTACCATAACCATCGCATCGTATTTATCTGCTAAATCACAGATTTTATCCAAAGGAGCCACAACGCCATCCATAGAGAAAACACCATCTGTAACAATTAATTTGAAACGAGTTCCAGCCTCTGAAGCCTTTATTAATTGTTGCTCCAAATCTTCCATATTGCTATTTTCATAACGATAACGAGCTGCTTTACACAAACGAACACCATCTATGATAGAAGCATGATTCAAACTATCTGAAATTATCGCATCGTTTTCCCCTAATAAAGGTTCGAAAACTCCGCCGTTAGCATCAAAAGCTGCCGCGTAAAGAATAGTATCTTCAGTACCATAAAATTCAGAAATCTTTCTTTCCAATGTTTTGTGAATATCCTGAGTTCCGCATATAAAACGCACCGATGACATTCCGAAACCATGTGTATCCAAAGCATCTTTTGCAGCCTGAATCACTTCTGGATGCGATGACAATCCAAGATAATTATTGGCACAAAAATTCAGAACAGTTTCTCCTGTAGAAATAGTGATTTCTGCTCCTTGAGGCGAAGTGATAATTCTTTCTTTTTTGAAAATTCCATTATCTTCAATAGTCTGTAATTCTGCTTGAAGATGTTCTTTTATTTTTCCGTACATTAGTTAGTGTTTATTAATTCGTTTTATGTTTATAAATATCTCAAGCTACAAATTTACTACATCGATTTCTTTTCCTATATATATAAGTGCTTTTTTTATCACTTTATAACCCATTAACTCAATTGCCGTTTGATAATTTTCCAATTGCTGTTGGTATTTCACATTATGTGTTCCCGTTTTATAATCTATCAACAAAACTTCTTTGTTTTTAGTTAAAACCATTCGGTCTGGTTTAATGGTTTTACCTTCTTTTTGAATAATAGTTTGTTCATTCAAAACTTCATTTCCTTCGGCAAAACAAATTCCTAATTCACTGTGATTGACAATTTCTTGAATCGTATTAAAAACTATTTCTTTTTGATCAAAAGTTATCAATCCGTTTTCAATAGACTTTGTAATTGCCAAATCAACATCGTTTTTAGTTTTCACAAAAGACAGAATTTCATGAATTACATTTCCATATTCTATAGCTTCCTGCTGATGTGTTCCCCACATTAATGCTTCTCGCTGTGCAATTTTTATATTCTTCGGATTTAGAATTTCAGAAACCAAAGGAATCGTTTTTGAAGTGTCGATGTGTTGTTTTGCTGAAGATAATTTCGCTGGATTTCCAAATTCATATTCTAATTTATCTTCGGCAAATTCGCCTTTATTACCCAAATAATTAATGAAAAACGAACACATATTATTTTTTGGAAATTCGCCTTTACTGGATAAATTCATATTCGAAATCACATATAATTGCTCCTCAGCTCTTGTCAAAGCAACGTATAAAACATTGATGTTATCTAATAATTCTTCCTGCTTTTTTTGATTATAAACCTCCGCAGCTTCGACTCCAAACCCTTCTACCGCTTTACTATTGTCAATCAACACTTTTGGCAAACCAAAATCTTGTTCCTCCGCGTTGAGCCATAATTTATCTTTTGGCTTTAGACTATAATCTTCTTCTGCAAAAGGAAAAATCACAACCGGAAACTCCAATCCTTTCGATTTATGAATCGTCATAATACGAACTGCATTAGTCCCTTCCGGAGATGGAATACTAAATTTCTCCGCATTTTTATCCCAGAAATTTAAGAAGTCCGAAATCCCTGCTTGGTTGCGAATGTCTCGTTCCAGAACAATGTCCAAGAAATATTGAACGTAGGCATTACTAACTTTTGGGTTCAGGAACTTTGCTATTATTGTCTCCACCGCTTCATACAATGATTTTTTTCTAATGTTTTGAAACGAAAGCGAAACATCGAAACTCATCAACCAATTTTCAAAATCAGTTTCCTGAAACAACGCCATTCCTCGAGCAATAAAATCGTGAATCGGTAATTTATCCTGACTGTTTTGCGCTAAATATTGAAGAAAATTTGCTTTGGATTCTAAATCAGAACTGTTTTTCAAATATTTCAATAAATGAATAATTAATCGAACTTCGGTAGCATTTTGAATCATCAAAGTTTCCGAAGACAAAAGTGGAATCCGTTGCTCGGTCAAATAATTCGCAATCGCAATTCCTTGACTTCGTTTCCGAGTAAGAATCACAATATCTTTGTATTGAAAGCCTTGTTGCAGTACTTTTTGAATCGTATTTAATGTCGCTAAAACATACAAATCGGTTTTATCCAAAGTTTCTTCGTCATCTTCCGAAGTTTCTACTTTTGGAATAAAAGAAATATTTACGTAGCCACCGGTTTTATCATTCGTTTTTTGATGACTGTGATTTTCATACAAATCCTTATAATCCAAATGTTCGAATTCGTTCGAAATCAATTTGAAAAAATCATTGTTGAATTCGATTATTTGCGAATAAGAGCGGTAATTTTTATCTAAATGTTCGAGTCTTTTGTCTGGGTTATTGAACGGATTTTGGTCTTTACTCAACTCGATAAACTGCTCTGCTTTCCCGCCACGCCATCTGTAAATGGATTGTTTTGGGTCGCCCACAATCATCAAAGTCCCTTTTACTCCAAAATCATCCTGACCCGAAAGCGCATTATCTATTAGCGGAATCAGGTTTTGCCATTGCATTTCGGAAGTATCCTGAAATTCATCAATAAAAAAATGACGGTAGCGCTCGCCCAATCGTTCGTATATAAAAGGAGCCGGCTGATTTTGAATCTCACGATGAATAATCGCATTGAATTCCGAGATAGAAAGTACATTTTGTTCTTCCTGAATTTTGGCTAATTCATTACTCACTGTATTCAGCAATGACAAAGGCGTAATGTTTTTCAGGAACGCTTTATAGAAATTTATTTTTTCAAAAGCAGTATAAACTTTAGTAAGAATTAGCAAAAATTCAGGAATAAGGTTTTCAATAATCGCTCGATCTTTTGCCGTTTTATTGATTGCAATATCATCAAACTCATGAAAAGTTTTATTCTTGGGATTGAATTTCCCTTGTTGAATACTAGTAATATGATTTGGAAAAGTTCCTCTGGAAAAAGATTTTACATCAATTCCGTTTTTATCAATTAACGTTAGCGCTTCTTCTGCAAAAATAATAGTTTGCTTTTCTAAGTCTTTGCAGGCTTCGGAAAGTTTGTTTTTTATTTCGACAAATTCAGTGATGGATTTATCTTGAAAATGGGTGATTTCATTTCGGTTATTTTCGTTTAAAACCAACCGACCGGTTTCGAGAATTTCACGAGAAATATCCCAAGACTTATCATCATCGGTTTTTTCCATCGTGAAATCAATTAACAGCTTGGTTAATGTTTCATCTTCTCCAGCTTGAGCAATAATAGCATCGACGGCTTCTATTAATAAATTTTCAGTATCTAATGTGACTTCAAAAGTCATAGGCAAATTCAAATCATGCGCAAAAGCCCGAATCACTTTATGCGTAAACTTATCAATGGTCGAAATATCAAAAGCGGCATAATTATGAATAATATGCTTGATGATTTGCTGTGATTTGGTTTTGATTTGAATAATGGATAATTCTGTATCTATGGCCAAATCCTGCATTAAATCCTGCGCTTTCTCGCTGGGTTCGTCTTTGGCAAATTCAGAAAGACTGCCTACGATTCTACTTTTCATTTCGTGAACCGCTTTGTTGGTAAACGTAATGGCGAGAATGTTGCGATAAGCATCATTTTTTGGCGCAACAAGGATAATTTTTAGGTATTCTTTGACAAGCGCATAGGTTTTTCCGGAGCCTGCCGATGCGTCGTATATGGAGAATGAAGGTCTTTGCATTAAGATTTTAGATTTCTGATTAACGATTTTAGATTTCTGATTTAGAATTAGCGTCCTAATTTCTCATATCTCCTAGCCCTGATGGAAACGGCATCCTTTTTATAAGGTGATTTTTCTTCAACTTATAAAAAGATATAGTGAACAGCAGGAAATAGCTTCTAAAAACACACGTATTAATAGGTTACTTTTAAAATTTGTCCCGAAACTTCGGGATAAAACTTAAAAGTAGTATTTTTGCAGCATGGAAACAAATAGACAGAAAAAAATAGGTGGGGTTATCCAAAAAGATTTGGTTGATATTCTGCAAGGTGAAGTGAGAAAAAACGGATTGGCTAATTTAATCATTTCGGTATCCAAGGTTACTGTGACTACAGATTTATCAGTAGCGACAGTGCATTTAAGCGTTTTCCCTCAGGACAAAGCAAAAGAGATTTTAGAGGCGGTGAAGTCCAATGCTAAAAACATTAAGCATGATTTATCGCAACGCGTTCGTTTGCAATTAAGAAAAGTTCCAAATTTGGTTTTCTTTATTGATGACTCTTTAGATTATATAGAAAAAATTGACAATGCTTTAGCAAATAGAGATAATCCTATAGAAAACAGAGATCTTTTGGACAAACGCAGATTTCAATAAAATTTGAATTTTCCCCTTTACATAGCCAAACGCTACATTCGTAGCAATAGTAAAAATAATGCTATCAATATAATCAATCGCATTGCCAGCATGGGAATTATTGTTGGCGCAATGGCTTTGTTTGTGGTTTTATCTGTTTTTAGCGGGTTGAAAGTTTTTAGTCTTTCGTTTACGAATGAGATTGATCCCGACCTAAAAATAAGCAGCACTCTGGGAAAATCCTTTTTGATTTCTCCAAATCAAGAAAGCCAAATCAAGAAAATTGATGGCTTAGTTTCGTATACTAAAATTATTGAAGAGCGTGTTTTATTCACTTTTGACGGAAAACAGGAAGTTACCTACTTGAAAGGTGTTGATTCTAATTTCAGTAAAGTAAATGCCATAGAAACAAAACTTTTCAATGGACAATGGTTGAAACCAAATACGTATCAAGTGGTTGTGGGCTACGGAATTTCCCAAAAATTCTCCATGGGATTGCTTGATTTTAATCGTCAATTAGAAGTTTTGGTTCCAAAACCAGGAAAAGGCGCTATCGAAAATCCGGAAGAAGCTTTTAACAAAACGGATCTAATTCCGGTTGGGATTTATGCAATCAGTGAAGATTTGGATTCCAAATATGTTTTTGCTGATTTAGGTTTAGCGCAGGAATTATTGGAATACAAAACCAATCAGGTTTCCGGGATTGAAATCAAGACAAAAACCGATGCTGACGAAAGTGCAATTACAGAAAAACTTCAAACTATTTTTAACAATAAAATCACCGTAAAAAACAGGGCACAACTCAACGAATCGCTTTATAAAATGTTGAATACCGAGAATATAGCCGTGTATTTAATCTTTACTTTGGTGATTGTTGTGGCGCTTTTTAACTTGATTGGCGCGTTAATTATGATGATTTTAGACAAAAAAGGAAACCTAAAAACCCTTTTTAATCTTGGAACCGAAATCAAGGATTTACGAAAAATATTCCTGCTTCAAGGCACTTTATTGAGTGTTTTCGGCGGAATTATTGGTTTGGTTTTAGGAATTATTATTGTGTTGTTACAAGAATATTTTCAGTTGGTCATGATTACTCCTACACTGGCGTATCCTGTGATTTTTTCTCTCGAAAACGTACTAATCGTCATGGGAACTATCGTTGCACTAGGCTTTATTGCTTCCTTAATTGCGAGTAGTCGCGTGAGCAAGAAGTTATTGGATTAATTTTTTTAATTAAAAAGAATATTTACATTTACCTTTCTTAAAATCTAAACGCTATGATAGTTTCTGTCTAGTCCTTCTTTATTTCTAAAATAATTAGGGTCACTTTATTTACTTTTAAGTTCAGCTAATACGTCTGAACTATCCATCTTATTAATCCTAATTTATCATGACAGAAACAACAATAGAAAAAAACTTATTTTCTCGAATTTTTACAACATTAAAACAAGCTATCAAAGGAGATGAATCTTTTGATTACACGTCTGGAAGCATCAAAAAAGGAGTAATTCTCCTAGCGATTCCGATGGTATTGGAAATGCTTATGGAATCCGTTTTTGCTTTAGTCGATTTATATTTTGTCGGTCATTTAGAGCAAAGCAGTTATGCTATTCAAGCGGTTGGTTTAACCGAATCAGTAATCACGATTGTTTATTCTATTGCTATCGGAATTAGCATGGCCGCTACTGCGGTTGTTGCTCGGCGAATTGGCGAAAAAGATCCTGTTGCTGCTGCAAAAGCCGGAATGCAAGCCATCATTATTGCATTTGTTATCAACACAATAATCAGCATTTTTGGTTTTATTTATGCCAAAGATATTTTGTTATTTATGGGAGCCTCTATTGAAGCTGCTGAATATGGGCTAAACTTCACTCGAATTATGATGGGCGGAAGTTTATGCATCATGCTTTTATTTCTTATTAATGGAATATTCCGTGGTGCAGGAAATGCTGCCATTGCCATGAAAAGTCTTTGGTTGGCTAATATTTGCAACATTATTTTATGTCCCATATTAATCAATGGATTTGGACCTATTCCTGCTTTTGGATTAATGGGTGCCGCAATGGCAACAACTATAGGTAGAAGTATTGGTGTTTTGTACCAATTGTATCATTTATTTAATGGCAGGGGAATATTGAAAATTATACCTTCTTATTTCATTCCAGATTTGGAACAAATAAAAGCATTGGTAAAAATCGCTGCTCCTGGAGTATTACAATTTGTAATTGCTTCCTGCAGTTGGATATTTTTGGCTCAATTAGTCGCTACAACGGGTGGAGATCATGGTTCGGCGGGATATCAAACGGCATTACGCATCATGATGTTTTTTATTCTTCCTGCTTGGGGATTAAGTAATGCTGCTGCAACTTTGGTGGGTCAAAACTTAGGTGCCAAAAAAGTTGAACGTGCCGAAAAATCCGTTTTTACGACCGCAAAATACAATGTAATTTTTATGGCAATTATTACAGTTATCACATTGTTTTTTGCCAGTTCCCTGATTTCATTTTTTACAAATGATCTTATTATTCAAAAGATTGCCGTTGAAGCATTACAAACCATGTGTTTGGGATATGTTTTTTATGGAATAGGAATGGTGTTAATTAATACATTCAATGGAGCCGGTGATACCTGGACTCCAACAATGATTAATTTTTTCGGATTCTGGTTGTTCCAAATTCCATTGGCTTATTTATTATCCAAATATTATAAAATGGGGCCAACAGGTGTTTTTATAGCGATTCCTATTGCCGAAACCGCAATTACTTTGGCAAGTATCTTTCTCTACAAAAGAGGAAAGTGGAAACGCATCAAAGTATAATAAAAAAGGCTTAACAATTGTTAGGCCTTTTTTATTTTAAACAACTTCATATCCTGCATACGCTTCTTCAATCTCATCCAAAGCAGCAAATAATTCTTCAGGACGATCCAGCGTTACTAATTTTTGTTTGTAAGGTTTAAAAGAATGAATTCCTTTAAAATAATTGGTGTAATGAGGACGCGTTTCAACAATTCCTAGTCTTTCGCCTTTCCATTCCATTGCCCATGTGAGGTGATTTCTGACAGCTTCCACTCTATCAATAACTGTAGGTTTTGGCAAATGTTCTCCAGTTTTGAAGTAATGTTTGATTTCATTAAAAATCCAAGGATAACCAATAGCAGCACGACCAATCATGATTCCGTCGATGCCATATTCATTTTTGTATTGTAATGCTTTTTCCGGAGAATCAATATCGCCGTTTCCAAAAATTGGCATTGTGATTCTTGGGTTATTTTTTACTCGGGCAATGTGCGACCAGTCGGAATGACCTTTATACATTTGGGCACGAGTTCTGGCGTGGATGCTTAAAGCGGCTACGCCAATGTCTTGCAAACGCTCCGCAACCTCATCAATATTAATGGAATTATCGTCCCAACCCAAACGCGTTTTTACGGTTACCGGCAAGTGGGTACTATCTATAACAGCCTGAGTCAAGCGAATCATTAAATCTACATCTTTCAAAACACCGGCACCGGCACCTTTGCAAACGACTTTCTTAACGGGACAACCAAAATTAATATCTATTAAATCTGGGTTTACTGCGGAAACAATTTTGGAGGACATGGCCATTGCTTCTTCGTCACCACCAAAAATTTGGATTCCAACTGGTCGTTCGTAATCGAAGATGTCTAATTTCATTCGGCTTTTGATAGCGTCACGAATTAATCCTTCGGAAGAAATAAATTCCGAATACATCAAATCGGCACCATGAGCTTTACACAATCTGCGGAAAGGCGGATCGCTCACATCTTCCATAGGTGCGAGAAGTAAAGGGAATTCGGGTAATATTATGTTGCCAATCTTGACCATCTTCATTTATTTTGGTGCAAAATTACGTTTTTTAGATGAAAGGATAAAAGAAGAAAGAAGAAAGACTTAGTATTAAACCGATTAGTTTGCCAATTCGGGACTTTGAAACTGTTGAATTTAGCTTATATTTGCAGATTAATTGTCGCTGTTTGGCGATTGCGTGAGGGATAGCAGTGAAAATCCTTTTCCTTTTTTCTTTAAAAAGGAAAAGATTGTAGCGAAAAGCCCGACCCTTGTGGTCACGCCCTGAAATAAATTCAGGGTAAACCCAAATAAATTTGATATTATATTAGAACATGAAACATATTAGGAATTTTTGCATTATTGCACATATTGATCACGGAAAAAGTACGCTTGCTGACCGATTACTTGGCGCAACACAAACTGTTACCGCTCGTGAAGAAAAGGCGCAATTGCTTGACAACATGGACTTGGAACGTGAACGTGGGATTACGATTAAGAGTCACGCGATTCAGATGGAATACACATATAAAGGACAAGAATACATCCTGAATTTGATTGATACTCCGGGACACGTGGATTTTTCGTATGAAGTTTCTCGTTCGATTGCAGCTTGTGAAGGCGCACTTTTGATTGTAGATGCAGCGCAAAGTATCCAGGCACAAACGATCTCGAATTTATATTTGGCTCTTGAAAATGACTTGGAAATTATTCCAGTTTTGAATAAAGTAGATTTACCAAGTGCCAATCCTGAAGAAGTAAGCGATGATATAGTGGACTTATTGGGATGCAAATTAGAGGAAATTATTCATGCATCAGGTAAAACTGGTTTGGGTGTAGAAAATATTTTGGCAGCCATTATTGAAAGAATTCCTCCTCCATCAGGAAATGTTGATGAACCGTTACAAGCCTTAATTTTTGACTCGCATTACAATCCGTTTCGAGGAATCGAAGTTATTTTTCGTGTGAAAAATGGACAGATTAAAAAAGGTCAGAAGATAAAATTCATGGCTACCGGAAACGAATATTTTGCAGACGAAATTGGTACTTTGAAACTAAATCAAGTTCCGAAACAAGTAATTTCAGCTGGTGATGTTGGGTATTTAATTTCTGGAATTAAAGAAGCGAAAGAAGTAAAAGTAGGTGATACGCTAACAGACGCGAAAAACCCGACTACAAATATAATTACTGGTTTTGAAGATGTGAAACCGATGGTTTTTGCGGGAATTTATCCTGTGGATACTGAAGATTACGAAGAGTTGAGAAACTCTATGGAAAAACTGCAGTTGAATGATGCATCATTAGTGTTTTTACCGGAAAGTTCAGCAGCTTTGGGATTTGGTTTCCGTTGCGGATTTTTAGGAATGTTACACATGGAAATCATTCAGGAACGTCTTGAAAGAGAATTCAACATGACTGTAATCACTACAGTTCCAAACGTTTCTTATTTGGCTTACACCAAAAAAGATCCTACAACACCACTTATCGTAAACAATCCTTCGGACTTGCCGGAGCCATCTCGTTTAGACCATGTTGAAGAACCTTTTATTAAAGCAACTATTATTACAAAATCTGATTATGTTGGAAATGTAATGAGCTTGTGTATAGAAAAACGTGGGTTGATTACGAATCAAACATATTTGACTACGGAACGCGTAGAGTTGACTTTTGATATGCCGTTGGCAGAGATTGTATTTGATTTTTACGACCGTTTGAAAACAGTTTCTAAAGGATATGCTTCCTTTGACTACACGCCTATTGGGATGCGAACTTCTAATTTGGTTAAAGTTGATATCTTATTGAACGCAACGATTGTTGATGCTTTATCATCCTTGATGCATGCAGATAATGCGTATTCTATTGGTAAAAAAATGTGTGAGAAGCTGAAAGAATTAATTCCGCGCCAGCAATTTGACATTCCTGTTCAAGCAGCTATCGGAGTAAAAGTAATTTCACGTGAAACGATAAAAGCGTTACGTAAAGATGTTACCGCCAAATGTTATGGTGGAGATATTTCCCGTAAACGTAAATTATTGGAAAAACAGAAAAAAGGTAAAAAACGTATGAGACTGGTTGGAAATGTTGAAATTCCACAAGAAGCGTTTATGGCTGTTTTGAAGTTGAATGATTAATTTTTTTAGAGAATAGAAGAAAGAACAAAGAATAAAGAGAAAACCTGACGATGTAAAAATTGTCAGGTTTTTTTGTTTTTATTTATTCTTCAACCATTCGAACAATCGTTCTGCATCTTCGGACTTAAACAATTGGGTTCCCTCATTTATTGTTGCTGCCGATCCACAGGCAACGCCCCAACGAATAACTTCTTTCAGGCTTTTATTTTGCGAAAGCGCCCAAACCATCCCACCAACCATACTGTCACCGGCACCTACTGTGCTTTTTTTGGCAACGTTGGGAGCTGGTACAAAATCATAGGAATCTTTTGTAACCAATACTGCACCTTGCGGACCAAGTGAAACAACTACGATTTCGGCTCCGCCTTTTGCAATGATTTGTTTTGCAGCTTCGTTTACTTCTTCCAGTTCCAACCGCTCAACGCCTATTAATTTTGCAAGTTCTCCAACATTGGGTTTGATCATATAAACACCAATTTCTAATGCTTTTTTTAAGGATTCACCAGAGGTGTCCACAATTAACTTGGCATCTGATTTTTTTGCGATTTCAGCAATTTTTTGATAAAAATCTATTGACAAACCTTCATTCAAACTTCCACTGGCTACTAGAAATTTTAGATCAAAATTAGCTATGGTTTCTAATATTCTTTTGCTTTCTTCTTCTGAAATTTTTCCGCCTGTAAATCCAAATCGGTATTGTGAATTCGTATTATCATCTACCGCAACGAAACTTTCTCTTGTCCAAGTTTGGACTTCAATTGCTTTAAATTCAACAGATTCTTTACTAACCAATTCCTCAAGCATTTTACCCATTGGTCCACCTGAAGTAAATACCGCTAAAGATGACCCTCCTAGACGGGAGATTGCCTTAGAAACATTGATTCCTCCTCCTCCCGCATCATAACGTGGTTCATCACATCGTATTTTTTGTTCCGGGACTAAGCCTTTAAAATGCGTGCTTTTATCTAAAGCCGGATTAACTGTAAGCGTAACTATATCAAATGATTTCATCTTTCACAAATTTTACTACTCTAAAGGTCGGATAAAATTCATAAAAATTGGTACAAATCAAGGCGAATATTTCTTCGTATATTTGCAACCTCAAAAACAATTAAAATAATGATTGAAGATAAAAACCCACAACGAACAAGTATTGCTCAATTAGGAGAATTTGGATTGATAGACCATTTGACAAAAAACTTTGAAATCAACCAACCTTCTACTTTAAAGGGAATTGGAGATGATGCTGCCGTTTTGGATTTCAAAGATAAAAAAGTAGTCGTTTCAACTGATTTGTTGATTGAAGGCGTACATTTTGATTTGGCTTACATGCCCTTAAAACATTTAGGCTATAAAGCAGTCGTAGTCAATGTTTCTGACATTTGTGCCATGAATGCCAAACCAACGCAAATCACGGTTTCTGTTGCTGTATCAAATCGTTTTCCTTTGGAAGCATTAGATGAATTATTTGCAGGAATTACGCATGCAGCGCGTGAATATAATGTAGATGTTATAGGTGGCGATACTACCTCATCGCAAAAAGGATTAATAATCAGTATTACTGCTATTGGAGAAGCTGATGAAGAGGAAATCGTGTATAGAAATGGCGCTAAACAAACTGATTTATTAGTGGTTACTGGCGATATCGGAGCTGCTTATATGGGATTGCAAGTTTTAGAAAGAGAAAAGCAAGTTTTTCAGGTGAACCCAAATTCACAACCAGATTTAGACGCGTATACCTATTTAATTGAACGTCAATTGAAGCCGGAGGCACGCAAAGATGTCCGCACTTTATTACACGCTTTAGAAATAAAACCAACCTCTATGATTGATATTTCAGATGGATTGTCATCGGAAATTATGCATTTATGCAAGCAGTCTAAAGTGGGTTGTAATTTATATGAGGACAAATTACCAATCGATCCAACATTTATTAATGTTTGTGAAGAATTTAATATTGACAGTACAACGGTGGCAATAAATGGAGGAGAAGATTACGAATTGCTTTTTACCATTGCCATGGAAGATTTCGAAAAAATCAAAGCAAATCCAAATTTCACTATTATTGGTCACATGACACAAGAAAGTGAAGGCATTCATTTAGTAACTCGCGCCAATACAAAAATTGCCTTAAAAGCCCGTGGCTGGGATGCTTTGACACAATAAAATTTCTTTAAACAAAACAAAAAACGACACCAATTAAGTGTCGTTTTTTTGTTTAAGAAATTAAAAAAGTAATCCTTTACTTTTAGCTTCTCGGACTAAGTCGATATCGCTACCTTCTTCTATCTTTAATAGTTCTTTTAATTTTATTTTTCGTCTCTCAATTGCCCCTAATGAAATTGGAATATATTGCGGGATATCACTCAGCTTAGTTCCTTTAGAAATATGAAATAAAATTTCTTTATCAAATTGATCAATTTCTATACTATCTTCTTCCGATTGAGATAACATTTTTAGAACAGACTGACTATAATATTTTTCATTTTTTATAACTTTATCAAAAGCGAAAAGTAATTCATCAAATGTTAAATCATTTTTTATGACCAATCCATTAGGATTTATAGTTTTGATAATGGTTTTTATTTTTAATAATTCTGTATACATTGTAAGCAAAATTATTTTACAGTTTGGCATAAATTCCGATATTAATCTTGCCAAATCCTCCCCTGAATAAATATTTTTTTCTTCATAAGGCGGCATACTAATATCTAAAAAGGCAATGTCAAACAACAAAGCATCCGGATTTGTAATAATTCCATAAGCCGATTCACAGTCTTTAGCTTGTGTGATAAAAAACTCAAACTCATTAGGATTATATCTAGTAATTGCATTTTTGTATCCTTCTATAATAAAAGGGTGGTCATCAACGATTAATATATTATTTTTTTTTGTTGATTGGTCAATTATCATTTCTGTATAAGTTTTTTTATTATTCTATTGGGACTGTAATTGTTATAATTGTGCCTTCTCCTTTTTTTGATTTTATATCAACAACTCCATCACATTCATTGGTTCGAAAAAGTATATTTTGCAAGCCAATTCCTTTTTTAGCTGTCTTAACATTAAAGCCGACTCCATCATCACTCATCATTAAAATCAGATGATCTTCTTCTTTTTTAAGTTCAATTTTAATATTATCTGCTATAGCGTATTTATTAACATTTTGAAGTACTTCCTGAAGAATTCGATATAAATTAATTTTGACTGAATTACTTACTAATTCCCATTTTATACCTGAATCAATAATTGAAACTAATTTTGATTTAAATGTCTTTTTTTGATCCTCAAACAGATTGTCAACAATAGCAACGAAGTTATTAATTAATTCTGATTTTTCTCTATTTAAATCATGAGAAATTTCACGAATATCCTGCTCAATACTTTTCAACTCTGTTAAGTAGTTATTTCTTTTTTCAACAGCTGTTCCATCATCAATTTTATTTAAGCTGTCTAAGTTAATTCGAACACCAAACATCCTTCCTAAAACTCCATCGTGTAATTCACGAGCGACTCTTTTTTTCTCCTTAATTCTAATCCCTTCAATAGTATTCTGTTGTGAGATCATTAAATTATAGATTTCCTCATTTGCTTTTTGTTGCTGTTGTTTGAATAACAACTCTCTATTTTTTGCTTTTTGCGTTTTAATTACAAAAGTAAACAACCCTAACATTGCCAATCCACTGAAAATAAAAACTAAATTCCTATTTTGCTCAACTAAATCCGAGTTTTTATCTTTTATTTGATCCGTCTCATATGCTATTCGGGTGAATTTTTCCCCCATATTTCGTTCCGCTTTTTGGAGACTGTCGTTAATATGAATGTATTGTTTGGTATAGCTAGCTGCTTTTTTGGGTTCTATAACAGCTAATT
The DNA here is from genome assembly GCF_003633605.1 of Flavobacterium sp. 120. NCBI lineage: Bacteria > Pseudomonadati > Bacteroidota > Flavobacteriia > Flavobacteriales > Flavobacteriaceae > Flavobacterium > Flavobacterium sp. 120. Next base: position 3,252,719 of record NZ_RBKZ01000001.1, read on the forward strand.
GCTTAAGCGAAGCTAAGACATTTCGGGAATTTTTGGAACTCCGGGCTGCTGCAAGTGCTTCTTTGGAATATTTCACTGCTCTTATAGTATCCTTTTTAGACGCAAAATATTCAGACAAATGAATTTTATTTGTGATAATCCCAGCTGTCAATTGCAGACTATCTCTCAGCTTAAGGGATTGATAAAACAGTTTGGGTAGCTCCTCAGATTCTTTGATTTTAAATTTTGAATAAGCCAAATTATCCAATAACATCGCATATAATGATGGCTTATCAATTAATAAGTTTTCTTGATCCAGTCCTTGTTGAAAATAAGATATTGCCTGTTTGTGATTATTCATGTTTTGGTAAACATACCCAATATTATTCAAAGAAACAGCTTTAGATTGAAATACAGATGGTAACACTGTCTCATCAATATTGACCAAAGCTTTCATATGAAAATCTACTGCTCTATCGTATTCTTCTCGTTCATTATAAACTATTCCTAAAAGATTATAGGAATCATATAATATATCATTTGCCTTTTTTCCTTTTATAGCTCGTAAGGCATTAAATACAGCTATTTCACTACCCGAAAAATCACCTTCACTATATTGCAGCAATGCTTTATTTAATCGTGTTTTAGCCAAACTATGATTATCATTAAGATTATCATATATTTTATCAGCCAAAGAATAGTAAATAAAAGCACTGTCTGAAATGGCTTGAGCGCCATAATAATCTCCTAAATATGTATTGGCTTTTGCCATATTCACGGAGTCATTATTACTTTTCGAATTTTCTAAAACAAGGCGCACAGTTTCTTTGTACCCTTTCCAATCATTCATATTATAATATCGGTTAGCAACTCTGAACAGATTTACCTTATTCATCGAATCATTAGGCTGATTGCTGATAATAGCTAATGCTTTTTGATTGTACTGCTGTTTTTTGATAAGCGGTAGACTATCTTCGTTAGCCAGCGAAAGATAGGAAGATAAACTATCCCTTGAAGATACTTCGGCTGAATTTACTTTTGTTTTCTTGGTACAACCAAGAAACACAAACAGTACAATAAAAAATATGTAGTAAATCTTTTTCAATAGGTATTCTTGAATTTTACCAAAAATAGTGAAATAAACCTATTGACATAAAAAAAGGCTATCAAATTTTGATAGCCTAATAATTTTTATGAAATTATACTAAAATATTAATCTATTTAGTCAAGTTTTTTATTTCCTCCTGCTGATTGATTGCCAGTTAAATCTAATTTCTTATTTCCTCCTGCTGATTGATTGCCAGTTAAATCTAATTTCTTATTTCCTCCTGCTGATTGATTACCAGTTAAATCTAATTTCTTATTTCCTCCTGCTGATTGATTACCAGTCAATTCAACTGTTGCGTTATTCTCTATTTTAGACACATTAGAAGTCTCAGGTGTAGTAAACGATGTTAATATCATTACTAAAGAGAATAATCCGATTGTTAAGATTGCTTTTTTCATAATTTGGGTTTTTATGTTGTTGTTTTGTTTTGTCTTATTTTGGAACCACATTTACATAGGATTCTTTTGTAAAACTACAGAGACAACTTCAAAAATTCCTACAAAAAAAGGCGTTTATGGTAGAATGTAGCCGTTTGATAGTGAATGACTGTCAAATTAAAGTGAATGACTTTTTTTTAAATTTCCAGATAATTTCCATTGGAAAATTCAGAAATAATTAGGTCGATATTTACCTTATATGATTTAGAGAAAGGAAGTTTTACAGCACTGTTCTTAATATAACACACTGAATTCCCACTATGAATCCTAGAAATATAATTACGATTGACTATATAACTGTTATGAATTCTAATAAAAGGAAACGATAAGACGCCTTCAAAATGCTTCAATGTTTTGAAAGCAGTTATCATCTCACCATTATTTAGATATATATCCGTAGAATTATTATCGGCTTGGAAATAACAAATATCTTTAGCATCAATATATCTGTAATCACCATAGGATTTGATACACAGAATTAGAGGCTGATCTTGATTTTGGATTTCTTGTCTGACTAAAACTGTCGGTTCTTTATCAGCAACTGATGAGTGTTCTAAAAAAATTTCTTTCGGAACAATTGATTTATTTAATTTTAAAACTGATTTTACAACATCGATTCGTGTCAGTGGTTTTATTAAATAATCGAAAACCTCATATTTTATAGCATCAAAAGCTAAATCTTTCCTAGCCGTTGTGATGATAATTTTAGGAATTACGGTCAAATACCTGTATAACTCATTAATTAGAGTCAACGACAAATTACTAGCCGGATTAACTGGGTCTATTTCAAGAAAAACTATTTGTGGAGTATGTTCTAATATTAGATTTAAACCCTCTTCATAATTATTAGCCGATGCTACAAAATCAAGTTCTGAAAAACTATCAGCTATGGCTTTAGTTTTCAAAACACTTTCTTGATCGTCGTCAATAATAATGTACGAATAATTCATCAATAGTTTTTCGTGGAATTGTTAGGCATTACATTATACGTCCAAAGTAAAACATACTTCAAATTATTAAGTAACAATGGTAGTTTTGGGAAACTAATTAAACAAAAAATGCTTATTTAACATTCTAAAAATAAGCATTTAACCTTTTTTCCATATATGTTGTTAATATGTTCTTAACAAATGTTGACATGTTAAGATGAAGTGCAAATAAATCCGATAAAGAGCGTAAATCTATCGCGCAAAAGAAACTAATAACTCCGTTTATTCTAATTAATTGCGTATCAAAAAAAATCATTTGATACTATCCTAAAAACAAAAAGCCTTCCTATTCGGAAAGCTTTTCTTGTATAAAAAATTTTTAATTACATTTTCATCAACCAATTTTTCATCGAAACTTCATTCTCTATTATTGATTTCAAATCACTAATATTTACACGATCTTGTTTCATCGTATCTCTATGACGAATTGTTACCGTTTGATCTTCTATTGTTTGATGGTCGACTGTAATACAAAACGGAGTTCCTAGCGCATCTTGCCTTCTATAACGTCTTCCTACCGCATCTTTTTCGTCATAGGCAACATTGAAATCCCAACGCAAATCATCAATGATTTTATGTGCTATTTCTGGCAATCCATCTTTTTTTACCAATGGTAAAATTGCTGCTTTTGTTGGCGCTAAAACTGCTGGTAATTTCAGCACTGTTCTTGTAGATCCATCTTCTAAAGTTTCTTCTTTTAATGAAGTAGCTAAAACAGCTAAAAACATTCTATCCAATCCTACTGAAGTTTCCACTACATAAGGAACGTAATTCTGATTCAATTCGGCATCAAAATACTGTAATTTTCTACCTGAAAATTGTTCATGTGCTTTCAAATCAAAATCAGTTCTTGAGTGAATTCCTTCCAATTCTTTGAACCCAAAAGGGAAATTAAACTCAATATCAGCAGCTGCATTCGCATAATGTGCTAATTTTTCGTGATCGTGAAAACGGTAATTTTCTTTTCCTAAACCAAGTGACAAGTGCCAATTAAGTCTAGCTGTTTTCCAATGCTCGTACCATCTCATTTCATCGCCTGGACGTACAAAAAATTGCATTTCCATTTGTTCAAACTCACGCATACGGAAAATAAATTGTCTCGCAACAATCTCATTTCTGAAGGCTTTTCCAGTTTGCGCAATTCCAAAAGGAACTTTCATTCTTCCTGATTTTTGAACATTCAAGAAGTTAACAAAAATACCTTGAGCTGTTTCCGGACGCAAATATAAATCCATTGCAGAATCCGCTGAAGCTCCAAGTTTTGTTCCAAACATCAAGTTGAATTGACGTACTTCGGTCCAGTTTCTTGAACCTGATTCCGGGCAAGCAATTTCTAATTCTTCGATTAATGCTTTTACATCTTCTAAATCTTCGTTACCAAGAGAACGAGCCATTCTTTCGAGAATTTCTCTTTCTTTGGCTTTGTACTCCATCACACGGGAATTTGTTGTTACAAATTCCTGTTCGTTGAATGCATCTCCAAAACGAGCTTTGGCTTTTTCGATTTCTTTGATTGCTTTCTGATTTAGCTTTTCGGCATAATCTTCAATCAAAACATCCGCTCTATATCTTCTTTTTGAATCTTTGTTATCAATCAATGGATCATTGAAGGCATCTACGTGACCCGATGCTTTCCAAGTCGTTGGATGCATCAATATTGCCGCGTCAAGACCAACAATGTTATCGTTCATTTGAACCATTGCTTTCCACCAATATTCGCGTATGTTCTTTTTTAATTCTACTCCGTTTTGTGCATAATCATAGACTGCACTTAAACCATCGTATATTTCGCTTGACGGAAAAATAAATCCGTATTCTTTTGCGTGCGAAACTACATTCTTAAATAAATCTTCTTGTTTTGCCATAATGATGCAAAAATATAAAAAGTGAACTTAAAAAAAAGAAAATTGTTAAAGATTGAAGCATTGATTTGTCTATTTTTATAAATAAATCCCTGATTACATGTTTGAAAGCATTATTAATCTCTTTTTTCCAAAAGTCTGTTCCGGTTGCAGCTCGTTTTTATTGTCTAATGAAAATGTAATTTGTACGGTTTGCAGACACGATATTCCATTGACGAATCATCATTTGAATCCAGAGAATGATGCTTTCAAAAAGTTTTATGGGCGAATTCCCGTACTTCATACATCGGCATTATTTTATTTTCATAAAAAAGGAATTGTACAGGAGCTCATTCATAATTTAAAATACAAAGGGCATGAAGAAATAGGTGCAATTCTTGGCGAATGGTACGCAGAAGATTTAAAAACCATCGAATTATTACAATCTGCAGATGAAATTATTCCGGTTCCATTGCATCGAAGAAAACTAAAAGAAAGAGGATACAATCAAGTTACCGCTTTTGGAACAGCACTTTCATCGAGTTTGAATATCGATTATAATGATTCGCTTTTGATTCGGAATGTGTATTCAAAAACGCAATCCAAGAAAAACTTATTAGGAAGAACAGAAGGAATTGAAAGCACTTTTGATGTTTCCTTTACTGAAAAAGACCACAACAAACATTTCCTTTTAATAGATGATGTTATCACAACAGGATCAACACTGGAAGCTTGTTCCAGAGCTTTACTAAAAATTCCCGGTTCAAAAATTAGTATTGTTTGTATGGCAATGGCGCAATCATAATTTGGATATTTTGGCTACAAAACTGGTAATTAAAACAGAATGGTAATTTAAAGCACAGCCGTTTTTTAGCCCTGATTGAAGTGGAAATCCTTTTTATACGCCTTTTCGGCGTATAAAAAGATTATAACGGAAAGCAGGAAACAGCTCCTGAAAATAAGTCTGTTACAATGCCAAAGAGCGCACTATCAATTAATTTAATGAAATTATAACGAAATAGAATTTCCGTTTCCAAAGTTTAATGTTTAAATTTGAATAAATATTTATAAATCATTAAACAATCATATTATGGCTTTTGAATTACCACAATTACCTTATGCGTACGACGCATTAGAACCTTATATTGATGCGCGCACGATGGAAATTCATCACACGAAACATCACAACGCTTACATTACCAACGTTAATGCTGCTATTGCAGGGACGGATATGGAAGGTAAGACGATTGAAAATATTTTGATTAATCTTGATATGAAAAACATGCCAGTTCGTAACAACGGTGGTGGTTTTTACAATCATAACTTGTACTGGACTGTAATGACACCAAACGGTGGCGGACTTCCAACTGGAGATTTATTGGCTGCGATTGAAGCTGCTTTTGGAACTTTTGAAGAGTTTAAAGCTAGTTTCAGCAAAGCTGGAGCAACACAATTTGGTTCTGGATGGGCTTGGCTTTGTGTGCATAAAGGAGGAAAAGTAGATGTTTGTGGAACTCCAAACCAAGACAATCCATTAATGCCAGGTGTAGGTTGTGGCGGAACTCCAATTTTAGGAATGGATGTTTGGGAACATGCTTATTATTTAAATTATCAAAACAGAAGACCAGATTATATTGAAGCTTTTTTCAATGTAATTAACTGGACTGAAGTGGCAAGAAGATACGCTTTAGAGAAATAAAAAGAGAGTCAGATGAAAGAATAAAGACTTCAATAATTACTGTTGTCTTTATTCTTATTTCTTTTATCTTAAAACAAAAAGCGCCGATTTCTACATTTAGAAATCGGCGCTTTTTTTATGTCATTTTTTCACTTTATTCCAATAAAAAAGGTGGAATCTCTTCCACCCTTTTTGCCCCAAATCTACCATAAACTTAACCTACTAATGTTATGGTGATTCAAATTTATGCTAGTTCTTCGTTGCCACCAAATAAATTAGATGAACAACTTAGAAAACCGATTAAAAACCCATAGGCTCAATTATTAGTATGCCCTAGCATCTTTTCCTTCATAGAAATTCATGAATGCTCGGTTTACTACTCGGTTACCTCCAGGTGTTGGATAGTCTCCGGTAAAATACCAATCTCCTAGATTTTTAGGACAAGCAATATGCAAATCTTCTACCGTTTGAAAAATAATTTTCACTTCGGCTTTTATCTCCGGAGAACTCAACATTTGTGCTATTTTATCTGAAATCTCTTGTGGTTGAAAAGGTGCATATATTGCCGTTACGTAATTTACAACTTCGATGTCTTTGAAGTTTTCCTGTGCTTTACATTTCAGATATACTTCATCAACAATATGATATAAATTCCTTTCTTTAAGCAATTCTAATGCCGCTTTAAAAGCCACTAAACCTTCCAGTTTAGCCATGTCAATTCCGTAACAATCCGGGTAGCGTATTTGCGGTGCTGATGAAACAACAACTATTCGCTTTGGATTCAAACGATCCATCATTTTGATAATACTCATTTTCAAGGTAGTACCTCTAACAATACTATCATCTATAATAACTAAATTATCCGTTGGCTTTATAACACCATACGTCACATCGTATACGTGAGCCACTAAATCATCACGGCTACTATCTTCTGTAATAAAGGTTCTTAATTTAGCATCTTTGATAGCTACTTTTTCGGTACGTATTTTCACCGAAAGCAATTCTTGCAATGATTCCTTTGTTAAGGTATTTCTATTCTGAAGAATGTAATTATTCTTTCTTTGATTCAAGAAATCTTGTGCCGCTTCAACCAATCCGTAAAATGAAGTTTCAGCTGTATTTGGAATATAAGAGAAAACGGTATTGTCTGTATCTTCGTCTATTGACTCTAAAACGGCAGGCAAAATAAGTTTTCCTAAATTTTTTCTTTCTTGATATATTTCGGCATCACTTCCTCTGGAGAAATAAATTCGTTCAAAAGAACATGCTTTTTTAACCGTTGGCGGAAGAATTTCCTGCATAGAAACCGTTCCGTTTTTCTTGATGATTAATGCATTTCCAGGTTCAATTTCTTGAACTTTTTCGAAAGGAACATTAAAAACAGTTTGGATTACCGGTCTTTCTGAAGCCACTACCACTATTTCATCATCTTGATAAAAATAAGCGGGACGAATTCCTGCCGGATCTCTAAATACAAATGAATCACCATGACCAAGAAGTCCTGCCATAGCATAACCTCCATCTAAATTTTTAGACGCACGAGTCAAAATCTTAGCAACATCTAGCTTTTCAGCAATTACAGGCGAAGCTTCTCTTTTTGTCAATCCATTTACTTTACACTCTTGGTACAAATCAGTAACTGCACCATCCAGAAAATGACCAATTTTTTCCATTACGGTAACTGTATCCGCCATTTCTTTTGGATGCTGACCTAGTTCCACTAAACTTTGAAAAAGTTCTTTAACATTCGTCATGTTAAAGTTTCCTGCCAAAATCAAGTTTCTGTGCATCCAGTTATTCTGACGTAAAAAAGGATGAACACTTTCAATGCTGTTTTTACCAAAAGTTCCATAACGAACGTGTCCTAAAAACAATTCTCCTAAATAAGGAATCTTCTGTTTTTGTAAAGCAACATTGTCAGCATATTCTGGATGAGAAGCCATTTCCTCATTTATTCTGTCGTTTATTTGGGCAAAAACATCTTGAATGGGTTGTGCATGATTCGAACGCACTCTACTGATGTAACGTTCTCCTGGCTCTACATCTAATTTTATGCTTGCAAAACCTGCTCCGTCCTGCCCGCGATTGTGCTGCTTTTCCATAAGAAGATACATTTTTTGTATTCCGTAGAAAGCAGTTCCGTATTTCTCTTTATAAAATTCAAGCGGTTTGAGTAGTCTAATTAAGGCTATACCACACTCGTGTTTTAAAGCATCGCTCATTGTAAGGTTGTTTGTGTTGTTGTGTTATTCTAAAAATAAATTGAACTGATTTAAAAAAATCGATAAATCAGGTGTAATTCCCTGCTAATTTTATTTAACAAAAAAACCTCGTTTCCGAGGTTTCAGTGCATTATAATTCTATGTCGAATTGTGTCAGTGATTTGAATTGTTGTAATCTGGACACAACTTCCTCTTTATCTAAATTAACCATCCTTTCTGTTCCAAATTTCTCCACACTGAATGAAGCTAAATTAGAACCGTATATAACGGCATTTTTCATGTTCTCAAAAGAGATGTTTTCACTCTGGGTTATAAATCCGGCAAATCCGCCTGCAAAAGTATCTCCAGCTCCTGTTGGATCAAAAACTTCTTCTAATGGTAATGCTGGTGCAAAAAACACTTCTTTTTTATGAAACAAAAGTGCACCGTGCTCTCCTTTTTTTATCACTACATATTCTGGTCCCATTTCATGAATTTTAGCAGCTGCTTTTACTAAAGAATACTCTCCAGAAAGCTGTCTTGCTTCTTCATCATTAATCGTGATTACATCAATACGTTTCATTACATCAAGTAATTCCGGTAAAGCGCAATCCATCCAAAAATTCATAGTGTCTAAAACTACTAATTTTGGTTTGCTTTCCATTTGATCCAAAACACTGCTTTGTACCAATGGATGCAAGTTTCCTAACATCACTACATCAGCATTTTTAAAATTTTGAGGAACTTTTGGTTGAAAATCACCCAAAACATTAAGTTCTGTAGCCAATGTATCTCTTGAATTCAAATCATTATGGTAAAGACCGCTCCAGAAAAACGTTTTCCCACCTTTAACAACTTCAAGTCCTGAAATGTCTATATTTCTTGCTGTTAATAAATCTAAATATTCTTGTGGAAAATCATCGCCAACTACAGAAACTATGGCAGATTGTAAATTAAAAAAAGAAGCCGAAAGTCCTATATAAGGTGCAGCTCCACCTAAAATTTTATCAGTTTTGCCAAAAGGCGTTTCTATGGCATCAAAAGCAACGCTTCCAACAATCAATAATTTATTCATTTTCTGAGTTTCGAATTAAGGCGCAAAGATAGTTTATAACTTGTAAAGTTGCAAAGGGTCTTTATTGTAAAGTTTTGCCAATTTATTTCACTGAATTACATCGTTTTACAACAACTTTTCTTCTTCTTTTTCGTAAAAAGCATCAACTGAAAGTTGCTTTTGCATCGAAGCCATAACGGCTAATTCATCACATCTTTCATTTTGGACATGATTGTTATGTCCTTTTATCCATTTGAAATTAACTTTATGTTTTCTATACACCACTAAAAAACGTTTCCACAAGTCGGAATTTTTCCTATCAACAAATCCTTTTTTCTCCCAACCTAAAACCCATTTTTTCTCTACTGAATCTACCACATATTTGGAATCCGAAACAACCAGAACTCTAGTGTTTGGATTTTTTAATTTTTCGAGACCTACAATAACCGCCAACAGTTCCATTCTATTATTAGTCGTACGACGAAACCCCTCATAAAATTCTTTCTTATACGGTTTTCCTACCCATTCCATAACAACGCCATAACCACCGTTCCCAGGATTCCCCTTAGCAGCACCATCAGTATATATATGTACGTCGTGTTCCATTTTAGATTTCTTAGATTTTTGGATATTTTAGACTGGTTAGAGAGATAAACTATAATTGATTTAGGCTTTTCTAAAATTTTAAGTATTGAACATGTTTTATTTTATTTACAACAGAAAAATCTAACTCATCTTACCTTCTAATAATCTCTCAATTACTTCCGGGAAATATTTTTGTTCTAATTCATGTATTTTACCTGCAACTTCTTCTGGAGTTTCATCACCCGATAAGGCTACCTTTTTTTGAAAAATAATATTCCCTTCATCATAATTTTCATTAACGAAATGAATGGTAATTCCAGTTTCTACTTCTTTATTCCCAACAATTGCTCTATGAATATACATACCATACATTCCTTTTCCACCGTATTTTGGCAGTAATGCCGGATGAATATTTATGATCTTATGAGGGTAGACTGTAATGATATTTTCAGGAAATTTTAATAAAAATCCTGCCAAAACAATCATATCAGGTTGGATTTCATTTATTTTTTGTAATACAATTCCCTCAATTAATTCTTCTTTTGAGAAAATAACCGATGGAACTCCATAGTTTTTTGCTCTTTCAATCACTTGAGCACTTTGGTTATTTGTAAACACCGCTTCGACAGTTCCGATTTCTGTTTTTGTAAAATACTTTATGATATTTTCAGCATTAGTCCCCGATCCAGAAGCAAAAACCACAATTTTTTTCATAACCTATCCTATTTTAATTGCACAAAAAAAGGCATAAAAATTGAAAATAAATAACATTGCGACAGCTTTGTTAAAATAAATTTCATAAATTAGATGTCACATTTATTAACTTATTCGTTGTTTTAAAATAAAGTTTTTTATTTTTGCCAACAAATTAAATTCTAAAATTAAAGATTATGTCAGACATTGCATCAAGAGTAAAAGCGATTATCGTAGACAAATTAGGTGTTGACGAAAACGAAGTTGTAACAGAAGCAAGCTTCACTAATGATTTAGGAGCTGACTCATTAGACACTGTTGAGCTTATTATGGAATTCGAAAAAGAATTTGACATTCAAATTCCAGACGATCAAGCAGAAAACATCGCTACTGTAGGTCAAGCAATCTCTTACATCGAGGAAGCTAAAAAATAATAAATTACACACCCGTTTGCAATCTTGCTCACGGGTGTTATTATTTTTTTTAAAATTAAATTCGAGATTGAATTTCAATCAAAACTATATTTATTGTAATACCCATGGCTCTTTCGTAATAGTAATACAGTAAAGAAAGCATGGGTTTTATTTGTTTAAAGATAACAAAAATAAAGAATTTATGGTATTAAGACGAGTTGTTGTAACAGGTTTAGGCGCTCTTACACCCATTGGAAATAACATTGAAGAGTATTGGAACGGACTTATTAACGGCGTTAGTGGAGCTGCTCCAATCACTTATTTTGACGCTTCAAAATTTAAAACTCAATTTGCATGCGAATTGAAAAATTTTAATGCTGAAGATTTCTTAGACAGAAAAGAGGCTAGAAAAATGGACCGCTATGCACAATACGCAATGGTATCATCAGACGAAGCTGTAAATGATGCCGGTTTCAATTTTGAAAAACTAGATAAAGACAGAGTTGGTGTAATATGGGGATCTGGAATTGGAGGATTAGAAACTTTTCAAATAGAGGTTCTTAATTTTGCTGCTGGTGACGGTACCCCAAAATTTAATCCTTTCTTCATTCCTAAAATGATTGCCGATATAGCTGGTGGTCATATTTCAATAAAATATGGCTTTAGAGGACCAAATTTTACAACTGTTTCAGCTTGTGCTTCTTCTACAAATGCTATTATTGATGCTTTCAATTATATCCGATTAGGTCATGCAGATGCTATGGTAACTGGAGGATCTGAAGCCGCTGTAACTATAGCAGGCATGGGTGGATTTAATGCCATGCATGCTTTATCAACAAGAAATGACGACCCAAAAACAGCTTCCAGACCTATGGACAAAGACCGTGATGGATTTGTTTTAGGAGAAGGTGCTGGTGCTCTTGTTCTTGAAGAATACGAACATGCAATTGCTCGTGGCGCAAAAATATATTGCGAAATTGGTGGTGGTGGTATGTCAGCAGATGCTCATCATATAACCGCTCCACATCCTGATGGATTGGGTGCTAAAAACGTAATGTTGAACTGTTTAAGAGACGCTGGTTTAAAACCAACTGATGTAGACGGGGTAAATATGCACGGAACTTCAACACCACTTGGTGATATGGCAGAATCTAAAGCAATACTTCATGTTTTTGGCGAACATGCTTATACAATGAATCTAAATTCAACTAAATCAATGACGGGTCATTTACTTGGCGCAGCAGGTGCTGTTGAAACAATTTCTTCTATTCTTTCCATGAAACATGGAATTGTACCACCTACAATAAATCATTTTACAAATGATGAAAGCATTGATGCTAAATTAAATTTTACTTTCAACAAAGCTCAAAAAAGAGAAATGAATGTTGTTATGAGTAATACTTTTGGTTTTGGCGGTCACAATGCTTGTGTATTGGTAAAAAAATTAGAAATCTAATACTTATATATGCGTATAATCAGAAAAATATTTTCAAAATCCCGTTCTCCAGAAGACGGGATTTTTTTTGATTCTATTCAGAAAATATTGGGTTTTAACCCAATAAACTTAGATTATTACAAGAAAGCCTTCACACATCGCTCCTCAAATCGCTTGGATGTTTTAGGAAATCCAATTAATTACGAACGATTAGAGTTTTTAGGTGACGCCATGCTAAGCTCCGTAATTGCAGCACATTTATTTAGCAAAGCGCCCGCTGGAGACGAAGGTTATCTTACTAAAATGCGTTCAAAAATTGTAAGCAGAGAACATTTGAACGAATTAGGGAAAGACCTAAATTTAGTACAATATATTGAAAGCAAAGTGCCGATACAGCATTTTGGAGAAAACATACATGGTAATATCTTTGAATCACTCGTAGGAGCAATTTACCTGGATAGAGGCTATATCTATTGTGAAAAATTTATTCAAAAAAGAGTTATAGTTCCTTACGTAGATATCGCAAGACTCGAAGGAAAAGTAATAAGTTATAAAAGTTTGGTAATAGAATGGTGCCAAAAAGAAAAGAAAATATTTCATTATGATATTTTCGAAGACAACGCAATTGACGGGCAACGTTTGTTTGGCGTAAAACTAAGTATTGATGACAAAGTGATTGCAAGAGCAAGAGCAACCTCAAAGAAGAAGGCGGAAGAAAAAGCGTCCCAACGCGCTTATTTTGCATTTCAAGAAAAAATGGACCGAAAATAATATCAATTTTCATAAAACTATAACGTTTTCGTTCATAAATTAACAAAAACATCTTATTTTGAGAGGTCTACGCTTCAATAGAAATACTATATTTACATCTTATTTTTTCATGAAATGGCAATTCATAAATTGGATCTTGGCGAATTTGACGAAATAGATTACTATCTCATCGCAATTCATACTTCATTAGAAGACTATAGATTGGCTTATTTTATTAATCAAAAGCTGCCTATAAATTTGAGTAAAAGCAAAAATGAAATTCAAATTAATATAAAAGAAGGAGAAACAAATTTTTCGAGATTCTATTATAATGACGCCGAAAAAGAGATCTCTTGGAATTTGATTCAAAATAAAAATGAAGTAATTCAATATAAAAAAGGAAGTACTCAAAATTTATTTTCAAATGTAACGATGGAAGTTTCAACAAAAGTTTTTTTGCTTCCAGAATTTAAAAAAGTAGATTACTTTTTAAAAATAGAAAATAATGAGGATACTATGAATGTATCAAAAATACAGATACTATTAAATACCATAGATAACGTATCAACAGTTTATACAGTAGATACAAATCAAATAAAATCAAAAAACAATTTAATTTTTTAATACAAATGCTTACAAACAAAAAAACAAAAATTGTAGCCACACTTGGGCCCGCATGTAGTACAAGAGAAATCATAAAAGACATGATTGATGCCGGTGTAAATGTATTTAGAGTGAATTTTTCACATGCTGACTACAATGATGTAAAAGAAAAAATTAATATCATACGAGGTCTTAATGAAGAATTTGGCTATACAACTGCAATCCTAGGTGATTTACAAGGACCTAAACTTCGTGTAGGAGTTATGGAAGAAGGCGTAGTTGTACATGACGGTGATTTAATTACATTTACGACTGCCGAAGACATTCTTGGGACAGCAAAGAAAGTATTCATGAAATACCAAAACTTTCCAAATGATGTAAATCCTGGAGAAAGAATTTTGCTTGATGATGGAAAACTTATCTTTGAAATCGTTGAAACTGATAAAAAATCAGAAGTTATAGCAAGAGTAATTCAAGGTGGTGAATTGAAATCTAAAAAAGGAGTAAATTTACCTAATACAAAAATTTCTCTTCCTGCAATGACTGAGAAAGATATAGCAGATGCTATTTTTGCCATTGGACAAAACGTTGATTGGATTGCATTATCTTTTGTGAAAACACCAAGAGACTTACAAGATTTACAGGAATTAATTGCACAACATTCTGAATATAAAATTCCAATTGTTGCCAAAATAGAGATGCCGGAAGCATTAGAAAATATTGACAAAATTGTTGCGTATTGTGATGCGTTAATGGTTGCTCGTGGAGATTTAGGAGTTGAACTTCCTGCACACGAAGTACCTTTAGTTCAAAAAGAATTGATTCGTAGAGCTAAAACAGCTCGTATTCCTGTTATCGTTGCTACGCAAATGATGGAAACAATGATCACAAGCTTGACGCCAACTCGTGCAGAGGTAAATGATGTTGCGAACTCAGTTATGGATGGTGCAGATGCTGTAATGCTTTCTGGAGAAACTGCTACTGGAAATTATCCTGTTCAAGTTATCCAAAAAATGACTCAAATCATTGAAGCAGTAGAAGATTCTCCGCTAATTCAAGTACCCCAAAACACACCACAAATTAAAACAAAACGTTTTATCACTAAAACAATTTGTCACCATGCGGCAACTATGGCTAACGTTATCAAAGCAAAAGCTATCTGTACATTGACAAATAGTGGTTATACTGCTTTCCAAATTTCGGCTTGGAGACCTAATGCACATATTTTAGTTTTTACCTCTAATAAAAGAATCCTTACACAACTTAATTTATTATGGGGTGTAAAATCTTTCATGTACTCCAAAGATGTAAGCACGGATGATACCGTAACTGACATAAACGAAATTGTAAAACAAAAAGGTTTTGTACAAAAAGGAGATTTCCTTATCAATTTAGCAGCAATGCCTATTAAAGATAAAGGAATGGTTAACACCTTGAGAGTATCCGAAATAGAATAGTTTAAAACTACCTAAAATACTTATCCGTCTTGTCTCGTTTTAAAACGAAATAAGGCGGATTTTTTTATGCATCAATCAATGTAATAGGATTTTCCTTTGAAAAAATTTTAAGACTATTTAAACAATCATCTGCAAAATAAAATTTATATTTGAACAACAAATAACCCTACAAATTATGAGTTTCAATTCTAAAAATCCATTTTTAAACAACAAAACTTTTTCAACTGCAGTTTCAAAAAATGAAGAAGCACATCAAGCTACTATCATTGACTATAACGATGAAATGACTTTGTCTGGCACCATCAATAAAAGTTTAATCTTGTTTTTATTGCTTACCGCTTCTGCAACAGTAATCTGGTGGTTGGCTTTCAACGGAATGAATCCGATGGTTCCTGCAATTGGCGGTGCTATTGTTGGATTAGTTTTAGTGCTTATTTCTGCTTTCAAACCACAATACTCTCCATATTTAGCTCCGGGATATGCTTTGTTCGAAGGACTATTTATTGGTGGAATTTCAGCAATATTTGAAGCAATGTATCCTGGAATCGTAATTCAGGCAGTAGCTGCAACTTTTGTTACTTTTATGGTTTGCTTGGGATTGTATAAATATAAAATTGTAAAAGTAACAGAGCAATTCAAATCGGTTATTGTGGCAGCGACACTTGCTATAGCAACATATTATCTTATATCTTGGGTATTTTCTATGTTTACGAGCTTTGTTCCCGTGCATTATGGAAATTCAATGATGAGCATTGGAATCAGTATTTTTGTTATTGTGGTTGCCGCTTTAAATTTGTTTTTAGATTTTGACCGAATAGAAAAAGGAGCCGAACAGAAAATGCCAAAATACATGGAATGGTATGGCGCAATGGGATTAATGATTACACTAGTTTGGTTGTATATCGAGTTTTTAAGATTGCTGTCTAAATTGAACAGTAAAAATTAAAACCATCATAAGTTTTTATAAAAGAGAAAACCTTTCCAAATTGGAAAGGTTTTCTCTTTTATGCCGCTTTCTCAAAAGCTATGTAGTGGCTTAATTGCCCTTTTGTATTGAAGACTGGAAATCCTTTGATCAAACAGGCATAAACATCTCCATTTTTTTTATAATTCATCACCGTTTTTTCAAAAGGTTGTTGAAGCGATATAGCAGTACGTATTTCGCTCGAAACTGTTAAATCGGTTGCATCACCTTGAAAAATCTTTGGTTTTTTACCTAAAACTTCTGCTTCAACATAACCATTCATCTTTATCATATTATGCGATGCAAAAATAATATTCAATTTAGTATCTGTCAAAATTATTACCTCTTCCCTCAATCGAGTTTTTAAATCCCAATTATTTTGAATCCATTTATTTTGAGAAGATAACGCATGCAACTTGCTTAAATCCACAAAGATATTCTTCATCAATCCTAAAAAATCATTATGGAAATTCCAAGATGAAACGGGAACTGTCTTTACGCTTAAACCGTTGTGATACTTGGCAATAGCCTCTTCATATTGTCTAAAATTATTCATGCCCTTTTGTATTTAAAACCAAATATAATTTTATTTATAAAAAGAAAACAACATATTCTAGACTTTAACCATTGTTGAACGAGTGAATTAGCTCATCAAAAATCAAATTTTAACTGCACAACAACAAACTTTTTCTCTTCAGTATTTAAATTACTGAGTGAAATTCCAAGTAATCGCACAGAATCCTTCATGCGTTCTTGATACAACAACTCCTTTACAATTTCTACAATCAAACCTTTATCTGAAATAAAATAAGGCAACGTTTTACTTCGAGTTTGTTGTGTAAAATCACTGTATTTTATTTTTAAAGTAATTGTTTTACCGGCTACATTATATCTTTTTAATCTTTTTTCTAATGCAGCGGCAATAACCTCTAATTTCTCAATCATAAAAATTTCAGAAGACAGATTAACGTCAAAAGTATGTTCGGCGGCAACTGATTTTGTAATTCGGTTTGATTTCACTTCGCTGTTATGAATTCCTCTTACAACATTGTAATAAAAGTTTCCCGATTTCCCGAAATGCTTCTCCAGGAATTCCAATGTTTTGCTTTTCAATTCCACTCCCGTAAAAATCCCCAGTTGGTACATTTTTTCGGTGGTTACTTTTCCAACACCATGAAATTTCCGAATAGGCAATTCTTCCAAGAACGAAATAACTTCATCCGGATTCACGGTTTTCTGACCATTGGGTTTGTTGTAATCACTGGCAATTTTAGCCACAAACTTATTCACTGATATTCCTGCCGAAGCTGTCAAGCCCACTTCGTCAAAAATACGCTGTCTTATTTCCTGTGCCAATAACGTAGCACTAGGATTCCCTTTTTTATTATTGGTTACGTCTAAATACGCTTCGTCAAGCGACAATGGCTCAACTAAGTCCGTATATTCATAAAAAATCTTTTGAATTTTACTCGAAATTTCCTTGTATCTGTCAAAACGTGGTCGTACAAAAATAAGTTCCGGACAATTTTTTTTGGCCATAACACCACTAATAGCGCTTCGAACTCCAAATTTTCTGGCTTCATAACTTGCTGCAGCAACAACACCTCGATTTTCTGAGCCACCTACAGCAATAGGCTTCCCACGCAATAATGGATTATCCATTTGCTCTACTGAAGCATAGAAAGCGTCCATGTCTACATGTATGATTTTTCTATTTGGAATTAATTCCTGCATCTAAACTGGTTGAATAAGCACTATTTTTTTGAATGATTTAGTAACGCTAAAAATTATTTTTGATCTTCCACATGTAAATAGTTTTCTACAACTTCCGATTTATTTTTCTTTTCTGTTGGAAAAAAGAAACTAATGGGCCTCGACTTGAAATGATTCCAAATGGAAACTGTGACAAATCGCAATTCGAATAATGAGATAGCTCTAGAACGGAATGCAAGCCCTAGTGAAAGACTAAAACTTACTATAAAGTTAACCAATCCTATAATACCAATCCCAAAAATACCCCAGAATAACATGGAGTTACTTACCGCATAATTCGCACCATAAAGCGCCAAAGCCAAGTTTCCGCTTCCAAAAGTGATGTGTCGAATATCAAGATTCAATCCTAAAAACAAACCTATAGAGGCAGTACTTCCCATGAATATTCCAAACCAGAAATTTGAAATAATCCCAGCCCATCTTTTTCTATATAATTTAGCTAATTTAACCGTTCTTTCTTTTCCAAAACTCCTTTTCAGCAAAGGATGCTCTGTAATTCGGAAATATACTTGGTTGTGTTTGTCCCTGTTTGCAATACTTCCGGAGATGATTCCTGATAAAAATAAAAACACTCCGGCAATAGCTGCATGAAGTATGGCTAATGAGTGAATAGGGCTCAAATCAATAAGCAACCCTTCCCATTTAGTTGCAGCAATATTGTATTGTAATGTATAATCAATAGCCCAGATTCCAAGTAGCGAAACCGGAAAAGCCATGATTACATTCCCCACAAAAGCGATAAACTGAGAACGAAATACACGTGCAAAAAGAATAGCAAAAGCTTTATACTTTTCAGCATCTTTCCCTTTTTTTATAACACCTTCCTCCAATGCTTTTATTAAAGCTGAAGCTGTCATCGCCGGTTGTTTTGTCGCCAGCGTAAAACCTAAAAGATAAATAGCAATGAATCCAAAAGCATAATTCATGCTATAAAGAAAAGCATGCCCAAAAAAACTGGTGTCAGCTTTAGAAAGCAAAACTTTAATAATGCATAAAATCCCTACTATAAATCCTCCTCCTAAAGCAGTTCTAAACATTTTGAAATACTCCTTACGGCTTTCAGTAATATAATGTTCACCGGTTTTAGCTGTATGTTGCGTTATTTCATAGGAAATAAGCTGAGTGCTTTCGCCAATAAACTTCCTGACATTATTCTTATAGCAATTGTACTTAATTAAGTGTAGAGCCAATGCAATTCCATTGTTTTTTTTATCATTCCCTTTATCTATAATCAATAACGAAATTAAAAACTTAAGCCGAACTAATTGCTGTCTAATTTTTAATAAATTCTGATTTACACGAAGCGAAATGCCATATTTTGAACTGTTATGAAATGCTTTCTCCACAAAGTCTTCACATTGCTTATGCAAAACCAATACCTGAGCATAGGACAAATCATCTGACTTAATAAAATGGTTTTCGGAATTTCTAATTCTGTCTTCAATAAGGAATAATTCCTTTTCAAAAGCTGTAAAAGGACTTTCATAATCATCAAATTCCGGCACCATTTTGATAACATCCGTTTCCAAGGCTCGGCCACTAATGCGTTGCGTGATTAAATCCATTGCAACTAATACTTCCGACAAAACAGAATTAGGTTCAACACTTTCATAAATTGATTTAAATTTTAAAAGTCCGTATAATTCTTCCAATTGACTTGATGGAATTTTGTTAATCCAAATGGTATCATTGGCTAAATGGAAAACCTGATTCAGTATGTATTCTAAAGTATCTTTTTGAGGCTGGTAGGGTAAAAATTTAGCGAATATTCTTTTTTTGACTTCAAAAATAAAGTCTACATCCTGTAGAATAGCTGCGTCAGAAAGTATTTTATTGAATTTTTTGTCTTTTACTATTTCTTTCAGATAGATTGAAAATTGTTCTCTGCAAGAATCATTTTCGTTGAAAAAAGAAATGATTTCCTGTAAATCAACCGTTTCCAGATTTTTAATTTTCAAAGGTCTAATCAGCCTGATTAATTCGATTAAAGGTTCTAAGTTATCCTCTGTTTCACGCCAGGATTGGCTTTCTCCAAAAAACTTAATCAGTAGTGTTGCAGGTGTTGGCTTAGATTTTACTTTGAAAATTGGCATATTAAAATTCATTCGGTTTTTGTAAAAATACAAATCGACGCAATAACTTCCATTAACTTATTCATAAAATAACTGTTAAACTAGGTGCAAACTATCCTTTATACACAATTTAGGTACTAAAATATATTTGCTCGAAAACTAATTCATGGTATAATTAAGACTATTGTTTTTGATTATACAATCTTAACGGAAGATATTAAAGCCCGAAAAATAGAAATATTTGATACCTTTGAGTTTCTGGATTAGCCCAGATAGAAGTGGAAATCTTCGATTGAAAAAAACTATTTTTTCTTTTTAAAAAAGAGCGACCCAAGAAGCTCCTTTTTTAAAAATAGAAAAAAGTTTTATGATTGAGAAATTGAAACGAATAACTGGATAAAGCTCCAAAATATTTATAAAAAATGATTGAAATAGAAAGAAAATTTTTGGTTTTAAACGATTCATTCAAAGCTGAAGCTTTCGCACAAAATCATATTGCGCAAGGGTATTTGAGTTCTGCACCAGAACGCACGGTGCGTGTACGCATAAAAGGCGACAGAGGGTATTTGACCATAAAAGGGATTTCGAATGATTCCGGCATGTCCCGTTTTGAGTGGGAAAAAGAAATTCCTGTTGCTGAAGCAAAGGAATTACTATTGTTATGCGAGAAAGGTGTTATTGATAAGACCCGTTTTGAGATAAAACGAGGCGAACATATTTTTGAGGTTGATGAATTTTATGGCGAAAATGATGGCTTGATTATCGCTGAAATTGAGCTTGATTCTGAAACGGAAACTTTTGAAAAACCAAGTTGGCTAGGTGAAGAAGTGACTAATATCAATCGCTATTATAATGCTTATTTAAGCACTAATCCATACAAAAATTGGTGATTTAATTACTTAATACCGCTATTGTCACTTGCATTCCTCCACTACTTTTATTAGAGGCTATATCCATAAATGCTCGTTTTGAAAGATCAATTTCTCTAGATTTTACAAATGGTCCTCTATCGGTAATTTCCACAATTACGGATTTTCCATTTTTCTCATTAGTCACTTTTACTTTTGTGCCAAAAGGAAGTTTTTTGTGTGCTGCAGTATATTTATTATTATCAAATTTCCTACCGCTTGTAGTCCGTTTTCCATTAAATTTATCAGCATAATAAGACGCATGTGCTTCTTTTTTATAGATTTTAAATTTTCCTAATGAAGTTATTAAAGAATCTATTTTATTTTCTTGCAATTCAACAGTTGCTTTACCCTTCTTGAGCGTATCTTTTTGTGTTGCTGCTTTCTGTTTTTCTGTGATTGAACTTTGGCTGCTGACTAAGCTAATAATTGCAAGTAAAAAAAATAATGTTATTGCTTTTTTCATATATATCGTATTAGTTAAATCTATTTTACAAAAACCATACCTAGATAAAAAAAGCCCTATTTCTAGAGCTTTAATTGGTTTTTAAAACCAAATTTTCCATGGAATCCTACTTAAAATAAGCACTAATCCTAAACCATAAAAAATAGAGAAAGTTTTGAATTTTGATTCACTGGCTATTAATTTTTTATGTTTTGACCAACCTATAGTGATTAAAACAATTGCAATAATATTTATTAAAGGATGCTCTAGAGCCAGTAATCTGCTTTCAGTTGTTAACCCTCCCATTCCAACTGCTTTTATCATATTTAATCCATTAGGAGACACGAAATATAAAATCAACCCAACTAATAATTGAGTATGTATTGCTATTAATGCAAACAATGCAATTTTCCTGTCTTTTGAAGTAAAATCTTTTTTAGAAGACATTCCAATAAAGGAATTAACAACTGCAATCACTAATACTAAAAGTGCTAAATAAGCCCAACCTGAATGGAATTTTTGAATAAAATCGTACATAAATAATGTTTTTGTTTTAACAAATATAAGAAAAAAAGGCATAAAAAAACCCTCATTTCAATGAAATGAGGGTTCCAATATTTTAAACTAAACTAGTTGAACGTATAACGAACACCAGTTTGCATTTGCCATCTTGAAGAGTTAAGACCAACATCATCAACTTGGTTAATACTATTTCCTACAGTAGGATTGTAACTAAATGTAGGAGTGTTAGTACCTGTTAAGAAACCAACTTGTGTTAACAATTGTACTTGGTCATTACTTGTAAAATATCTTTTACCCCAATTTTTATTTAAAAGATTGGTGAAGTTAAAAATATCAGCAGTAAACTCTAATGTATGTTTCTTTTTACCGATGTTAAAAGTAAATTCTTGAGCGAATTTTAAATCTACAACATGGCTTGTTTTTAAACGGTCACCATTACGTTCAGCATAACCACCTTTTCTACCTCTTAAATACTCATTCCCTTCAATAAAAGCACTTAAAGCATCCCATTGTTGTTGTGGAGTTAAAGTATTTGCAGTAGTTGAAACAAGTCTAATTTCACTTTGAGCAGCTGGAATATAAATCAACGCTGAATTAGAGAAAGTATCTTGCAATAAACGACCAGAATCATTATAAACATAACTGATTGGAGTTCCTTGAGCACCTTCGTAGAATACACCTATTCTAGATTTAGTGAATTTACTCCATTTGAATGTTGCATTACCATTAGAGATAATTCTTCTTCCTTGATCGAAATCAGATCTTGAAAGTGCTAAAGAATTTGCACCATTAACCGTTTCAGTATTATTCCATTGTGAACTATTTTGAGAAGAAGTAGCATCAAGTAGAACAGTAGATTTACCGTAAGAATAAGTTCCAGAGATATTAGCATCAATGAAATCAGATCTGAAGTTTTTAGATAATGTGAAAGCAAGATTGTAAGCTGTACCTTCATCTGTATTTGAAGCAAGATATATTCCTAAATAAGAAGGGTCTACTCTGCTGTTTCCATTATAACGAGGTCTTGTATCTGCTCCTGTTAAAGCGCTTGAGGCAGCTTTAATGTTCAAGTTCTCATAAGTGATTGCACTAATATTATCATTGTAAGTGATTTCAGATGTCAAAACAAAACCTAATGGTAATTTTTGATCAACAGCAAAACTTGCTTTGAATACTTGAGGCAATTTGAAATCTTTTGCAAACAAATCAACATTTCCACCTCTACCTCCAGAACCTGGACGTGGATAAGATGCCGGAAGCGGTGCAATTTGACTAGCAACACTTGGATTTGGATTGAATGTAGGCATTCCTGTAGGACTTGTTATTGAAATGGCACCTTGAGAAACACCATTGTTATTGTAAGTACCACCTGGCCATACTAAAGGCAATCTAGAAGTAAATATACCAAATCCACCTCTAAACTGAGTAGATTTTTTTCCGTTAAGATCATAATTGAATCCAAAACGTGGTGCAAGGTGAGCAGTATTTCTGATTCCTTTTCCAACAGTCGCTCCTTGTAAATTTTTACCTGCAGCTTGTAACAAACCTATTGTTCTGTTATTAAAATCATCATTTCCTAATCCATCTTCCCAAACAGGAATATCTACTCTAATACCGTAAGAAACTCTAAGACTACTGTTCAGTTTCATGTCATTTTGAATATAGAATCCAAATTGTTTAGTTCCAAATTCAGCTGCTCCTTGTGAATCATCACCTTCTCCACCAATTAAAGAATAATTTAACTGGAATCTATTTGGTTTAGCATCGTTTAAAAAATCATTTAAAGTAGCATATCTGTATGAACCAAAATTGTTACCGAAGAAAACATTTCTAGAAGATGAAAATTCATTGTGAGTACCAATAGTTATTTTACTCATTCCAGCATTAATTTCAAAATTATCTGAAATAGTCAATGTTTTTTGATCTAAAAGGTTAGCTGTAGAAAATCCTTCAGCTCCAAAGAAAATACTTTGATTAGCACCATCAAATATTTGTACTGAAGGGAATGGATCTCCTGCTGCATCTCTATCATCTAGTACACTAGTGTAAGCAACAACTAAATTATTTGAAAATTTATTTCCAAATCTTGAGTTTAATTCTAAAGCAGTTGAATTAGTTGTAGAATTAAATAATTGACTACCATTTATAAAACTAATTGAAGTTGCTGATGAACGGCTTGGTGAAAAATTCTCCGCTTTTACATAACTGTGTTTTAAAGACAATTTGTGATTGTCATTAATATTCCAGTCTAATTTACCAATGATTTTATCACTTACTAATGTTCTTACATTATTTTCAAATGAACCTGGATCATATCCATAAGTAGCAAGTTTAGCTCTTAATTCTCCCAATCTATTTACTGACAAACCTGTGTAAGTTGATGGATCAAAAGGCTGTGGTGTTTCATTGTCTTGTTTTTCATAATTGATGAAATAAAACAATTTATCTTTTACTATTGCTCCACCTGCACGAACTCCATAAGTCTGTGCTGAGAAATCAGCTAATTTTTGTCTTCCATTTGCTCCCGCTAATGAAGGAGGTGTTTTTGCTGCTAAATTTTCGTCTCTGTTAAAAAAGTAAGCAGATCCTTCAAAATTATTAGTTCCTGAACGAGTGATTGCACTAATAGCTCCACCTGCAAATCCAGATAATTTTACATCATAAGGAGCAACACTTACTTGAAATTGCTCAATTGCATCAATAGAGATAGGACTTACTCCTGTTTGACCTCCATTAGTTCCATTTGCTGCTAATCCAAAAACGTCATTACTTACAGCCCCATCAATATAAATAGCATTGAATCTGTTGTTTTGACCTCCAATAGATAACACATCATCACCTCTTAATTGAGCTTGTGGTGTTAGTCTGGCAAAATCTGAAATATTTCTAGATAAAGAAGGCAATGCTTTAATCTTATCTGAATTAATTACTGTTTGAGCTCCTGTTCTTTGTGAATTAAAAGTATTATCTCTTGAAGTTCTAACTACAACTTCTTGTAATTCATTTGACTCTTCTTGCAAGACAACTTTAAAATCTTTTGTATCACCTAATTGAAGATAAACATCACTATCTTCAAAAGTTTTAAATCCAACAAAAGTAATTACAATTTTGTACGGACCTCCAACTCTCATGTTTGATATTCTGAAGTTACCTGTGCCATCTGTAGATGCAGTGTATCGAGTACCTGATGGAGTGTGGGTTGCAAGAATTGATGCTCCTGGTAAGGTTTGAGAGTCCTTATCATAAACATTACCACTAATAGAAGAGGTAGTGTTACCCTGAGCATAAGCTCCAGAGTTAGCAAACATTAGTACAACTAGAATTAAAAATAATTTTAATAATTTTTTCATATTGTTTAGTTTATTAATATTTGGCAAAAATATAACATTTTTGGTTTAAAAAGTTAACACAACGTTAAGAAAAGCATCTTTTCAAGTAGGATTTTTTACTTAAATTTATTTTGGGTTTTTTTTTATTAAAAAATGTAATTATCATTTATTTTATTAGTTTTTTGTTAATATTTTAACAAAAAAAGCAAAAATAAATTTGAGCAAAAAATAAGGCTGTTTTTTAAAAAATTACTAAAACAGAGTAACTTATAAACAAAAAGCCCTGATTTAGATAAAATCAGGGCTTTTGACTTCTTTTAAATATTAAAAAAAGCAATAAATTTTTAAATTATAAAAAATCTTATGAAATTGTAAAAACAAACAGCATAATTTACTCTATTTATTCATCAGAAAATGATTCAATAAATAAGTGGTTGAACTGTCATGATTTTTGACTGTTTTTGTATTAATTTCATCCAAAATAGAATTAGCTAATTGTTTTCCTAATTCCACTCCCCATTGATCAAAACTAAAAATATTCCAGATAATTCCTTGTACAAAAATCTTGTGTTCATACAAAGCAATCAAAGAACCCAACGTTTTTGGAGATAGTTTCTGGATTAAAATAGTATTCGTAGGCTTATTACCTGTAAAAACTTTAAACGGTAGAAGAAATTTGGCTTTCTCCTCTGAAATACCTTGTTTGTCAAATTCAGCTTGAACTTGTTCTCCAGATTTTCCATGCATCAACGCTTCCGTTTGTGCAAAAAAGTTAGACATTAGTTTATCGTGATGATCATTATCACCATATAAAGGAGTTATAAACCCAATAAAATCTGCAGGAATTAATTTTGTTCCTTGGTGAATTAACTGAAAAAAGGCATGTTGCGCATTAGTTCCCGGCTCTCCCCAAATGATAGTTCCTGTTTGATAGTTTACCGGCTTTCCATCACGACCCACACTTTTACCATTGCTCTCCATCGTTCCTTGCTGTAAATAAGGAGCTAATTTCTGCAAATATTGTGTGTAAGGAATTAGAGCTTCACTTTCGGCACCGAAAAAATTATTGTACCAAACGCTCAATAAAGCCAATGTTACCGGCATATTTTTGTCAAAATCAGCTGTTTTAAAATGTTCGTCCATTTCATTAGCTCCTTGCAACAATTCATCAAAATTATCGTATCCAACAGCTAAGCTTATTGTAAGTCCAACAGCGCTCCACAAAGAGAACCTTCCACCAACCCAATCCCACATAGGGAATACATTATCAGGATTTATCCCAAACTCTGTTACCTTTTGGATATTGGTTGAAACCGCAACAAAATGTTTAGCAATATCTTCTTGAGTAGCTGATTCCAAAAACCATTTTCTGATAGTTTCAGAATTAGTCAGTGTTTCTTGTGTTGTAAAGGTTTTAGAAACAATTACAAAGAGAGTCGTTTCTGGATTTAATTTTTTTATAATCTCATTTACGTGATCGCCATCCACATTTGAAACAAAATGAACGTTAAGATGATTTTTATAAAATTGCAAAGCCTCGACAGCCATAGCAGGACCTAAATCAGAACCTCCAATACCTATATTAACAACATCCGTGAACGGTTTTCCCGTGTAACCAGTTCTTTCACCCGAAGTAACTTCATTAGTAAATGCTTTTATTTTACTTTTTACTTCATAAACTTCAGAAACCACATTATCTCCATCAACATTAATAACTGCTGATTCTTTGGCTCGCAATGCGGTATGAAGCACCGCTCTATTTTCGGTTTGATTGATTATTGCACCATCAAAATAATTAGCAATAGCACTTTTTAGTCCCACCTCATCCGCTAATTCTAATAATAGTTGAAGCGTTTCTTGAGTGATAATATTTTTTGAATAGTCAATTAAAAAATCATTCCATTTCAAATTGAATTTTTCAGTTCTGGTTGCGTCCAATTGAAATAATTCTTGCATTGAAGCTTTTTGCATTTCGTTGTAATGCATTTCAAGTTTCTTCCAAGCGCTCGTTTCTGTTGGGTTTATTGTATTTAAAGCCATTTATTAGGTAGTTTGTAGTATTATTTGAATTTGGCAAAAATACTGAAATTAGTTTTAATGCTAAATGAGTTTACGATTATATAACAATTTAGCAGGAAAAACACTAAATAGTGACCATCCCACAATCACCTAAGTGTTTCTATTTTACTGTCAAATAAGTCTTTTTTATTTATAGTTGCAGAATTATAAATTAGCAACACTATCCAATTGAAATTTTAACGGAGTTATCGTTTTAATGTATCGCTCTTTATTTCTTCCGCTCATGGGTTCGCCGGTAGGCAATTTTAATCGCAAAGCATCAACCTGAACACCATTTTTCCAAAATCGATAACATACATGCGGGCCTGATGCCAAACCTGTGCTTCCCACCAAACCGATAACCTGTCCTTGACTCACACGTTGCCCTCGTCTCACTAATATTTTAGACATGTGCAAGTATTGTGTCGAATAGGTTCCGTTGTGTTTCACTTTTACAAAATTCCCGTTTCCGGCAGTAAAACCACTTTGTTCCACAACTCCGCCAGCCGTTGCAGAAATTGGCGTACCGCGTGGCGCTGCATAATCCGTTCCTTTATGTGCTTTCCACCTGTGCTGAACAGGATGAAATCTACTGGTTGAAAATCGAGAGGATATTCTACTGAATTTTATTGGAGACTTAAGAAAGAAATTTTTCAACGTTTTCCCTTGTTCATCGTAATACTCTATTTTATCTGAGTCTGGATTTTGGGCAAAAGGAAATGCATAAATAATTTTTCCCTTGTATTCAAAAAACGAAGCTTCCAGTTCTTCCACACCGTCATAAACAGTGTCATTTATGAATCGCTCTGTAAAAGTTATAGCAAAACGATCTCCTTTTTTGAGTTTCATAAAATCGATGGAATAGGCGTAAATTTTAGATATTTTACTTGCCAAAGCTCCTTCGATTTTGGCATTACCTAAGGTTTCTGATAATGATTCTTTCAAAACCCCACCAATGGTGCGTCGTTTAATCGTAATGGGTTTTGTTTTTTTATAAGCAACAACAGCCGTGTCGCGTAAATCAACTACATAATAGTTTAACGCATCCGGCTGATAGATAAACACCTGTAAATCATTCTTCTTGTTTTTTGACCGAAGCATTGTAAAAGGCTTATCTATTCTGATGGTTCTCACATCAAAAGTATCTTTTACTTTAGCGATAATATCATATACTTCTCGCTCTCCAATATTTTGTCCTTCTAGTAAAGTCCCAAAAGTGTCTCCCTTTTTTATAGTATCCTGAACAACATTAAAATCAGAATATTTAAACCCAAACTCTATCTTTTTAACTGCTGGTTTAATAATTTCTTTTTCTAGAATCTCATCAGATTTATTACAAGAAATCAAAGAAAATAATACTATAATTGCTAATAATACTTGTTTCAAACTATGTTTTTTTATTCAAATTATTTTTCTTCTCCCCAATGCGCCAGTTCTTCTGCCGACCATAATTCCGGAAAAAATATCCTGCGTTGGTATTTTGGATGCATGTACTTTTTCCAGTCACTTCCTCCTGTCGCTTCTCCATCACCTTTACCGCTCTGATCTATATATTTCTTTGCAGTATTCAAATGTTGCATTACCCAAGTAATATTTACCGTATGGTCATAATGACGCATCGCTAATATTAACTCTGGATTTTTTTGATCTAAATCTGGAAGTTGTTTGAATTTTTGCCAAATGTTTATGGTGTTATATTCTTCCATATGATTCAGGAACATCTTCTTATATTTTCTTTCGAATTCCTCCAGTAGAAAAGACTTTTTACCCGTATGATAATCTTTTCCGGCTGCTTGCCAATACAAATGCTCTAAGGCAAATTCATAAGGCGTATTCCTGTCTATTGACTCTCTATAACGGTGATCGATAAGATTTATTAGGTCTGTAGAGGAAAATTCTATTAAACGGTATTGCGCACTTTGAAAACCACTGGCAGGAGTTAGCGTATTTCTAAATTTCATATATTGATCTACTTCCATTCCGTCTCCCATAATGCTGAAAGAAGTCGTTAGCATATCAAAATATCGGCTGATTCTCATTAATCTTTCAGTGAAAAAATCAGTTTGAATATTTTCACAATAGGAAATTTGGCGCATTTCCCAAAGTATCATCTTAAATATAAGCTCATTCACCTGATGATACATAATAAAAACCATTTCATCAGGAAGCGTTGTTCTTTGAACTTGAAGACTTAACAATGCATCTGTCTGGATATAATCCCAATACGTAATTGGTTTTGACCATAATAATCCTTCCAGTTGCGTCTCTGTTTTTTGATTTATTGCTTGGTATTTTATTTCAATTTCCTTTAAAATCGCTTCTGAACTATCAATATTATTCATTATTTATTTGTTTTAAAAGGATACTTCAATCCTCTATATGCATCTATATCTGCTTTTATAGAACCTACTGCCAAGCTGGCTTTTATTCTGATTGGTAATTTATTATCGTCATCTGAAATCCAAACGGTAAGACTTTCTTGTTCTTTAAAAACACGTCCCGATTGTACCAAAGGTCTAAAAACCATCGTTGACACTACCCCAAATTTAGTGGTAATATTTTCACGGCCCATAAACTTTAGCTTGAATTTAGTAGTTTCATCATCAAAAAACATATCAATCGCAACTGACTCTCCTATTTTTAACTTATCAATTCCAGGATAATTCCTTAGATAATAGAAAGTAGACAAAATGTCTTGTGTGTTTTTAGGAACGTAAAGTGTTTTCTCTGTTTTATGCTTGTAATCTTTAACAAGGACTTTATTTGTAGACTGATTAAAAAAGCCTTCTTGGTTTTTAGTATACCCGCCTTCATTAATTTTTCGGACAAACTGGTATGGATTTCTGGTATCCTTATCAATATAGCTTTCGTATAAGTCATCTACTTTAAAGAAAAATCGAGACATTCCGGTAGTATATCCTCTACCTACGACATGAAACGTCTTTCTGTTATTTACTGTAGCGTCTTTTACTTCCAATGTGGCGTAGCCGGCATTTACTATTCCATAATGAATTCGAAATTTAAACCACTCCCCCACATCATAAGCATCCTCTTTTGGAGAATCAAAACTTACGGTCAATATCACTACAAAGAATAGTATTATTTTTTTCATCATTACTTTATTCGTCAATTTATTGACTCTAATAGCAAATTTTGTTCCAAATATATTAAAACAAAAAAACTCAGTCAAATAATGACTGAGTTTTTATGCTATTAACTAACCAAAAAACTATAAACTATGAAATTTATATGAAATCAGGAAGGAAACCACCCCTTCCCTTTTTGCGAGTGCAAAGGTAGCTAACAAATTCAGTTATTTTAGTGAAAAATAAAGTTTAACACAACATTTACAAAAAAACACGCTGTTCATCGGTTATTTTTTCACAATATGTAAAAATAATGCTTTTTTACAACGTTCCTCGTAATTGCTGTTCTCTCTCGATTGATTCAAATAGCGCTTTAAAGTTACCTGCACCAAATCCTTTGGCTCCCATTCTTTGAATAATTTCAAAAAACAAGGTTGGTCGGTCTTGTACCGGTTTTGTAAATATTTGCAGTAAATATCCTTCTTCATCGGCATCAACCATAATGGCCAGTTTTTCTATTTCGTTTAGATCCTCTTTCATCATTTTCATGTGGTCTCCCAATCGTTCCGGAATTGCTTCATAATAGGTATGCGGAGGAGCAGATAAGAATTCGATTCCTCTTGCTTTCAATTGCGATACGGTTTTGATAATATCATCCGTTGCAATAGCGATATGCTGAATTCCAGGTCCGCCATAAAAGTCCAAATATTCCTCTATTTGTGATTTTTTCTTTCCTTCAGCAGGTTCGTTGATTGGAAATTTGATTCTTCCGTTTCCATTAGACATCACTTTACTCATCAACGCCGAATATTCGGTATTGATTTGTTTGTCATCAAAAGAAAGGAAATTTACAAATCCCATGACATCTTCATAGAACTTAACCCAAGTATTCATTTCGTTCCAACCCACATTTCCTACCATGTGGTCTATGTATTTTAAACCTGTTGGTTCTGGATTGTAATCAGATTTCCACTCCTTATAACCAGGCAAGAAAACACCAGTATAGTTTTTGCGCTCTACAAAAATGTGAACTGTTTCTCCGTATGTATAAATCCCTGAACGTATTACTTCTCCAAATTCATCTTTCTCCACTGTAGGTTCCATGAAAGAACGGGCGCCACGTTTCATTGTTTCTTCGTACGCACTTGTGGCATCTTCTACCCAAAGTGCCGCTACTTTTACTCCATCACCATGTTTTCTCAAATGATCGTGTATAGGAGAATCTTGTGTTAATGGCGTGGTTAATACAATGCGAATCTTATCTTGTTTTAGCACATAAGATGTTCTGTCTTTTACTCCTGTTTCTAATCCGGCATACGCCAATGACTGGTAACCAAAAGCAGTTTTATAATAATGTGCCGATTGTTTTGCGTTTCCTACGTAGAATTCTACATAATCGGTTCCTAATAACGGAAGGAAATCTTGTGCTCCTTCAAATATTTTTTCTAGTCCGTATTCTACTGATTTTACTTCTTTTGACATGGTATTTATTTTTTGATTCGGTAACTCTAATTCTGTAACGCCGTTGGTGGTACTACATTAGATTTACACGGATTTATTAATTTAAAAAAAATGTTGTTATTTACTCTAAAGTCCTAGCCCTGATGGAAACGGCATCCTTTTTCTGGTCTCGTTTTTTAACGAGACCAGAAAAAGATAAAGCGTACAGCAGGAAATAGCTCCTAATTACTCTACCCAAGATTTGTAATACTGACCATCGTCTAATCCCATAGCTTCTTCGGTTACCATTAATGGGCGAAATGTATCCACCATTACGGCTAATTCATGAGTTATGGTTTGACCAATACTACGCTCCATTGCTCCTGGCGCGGGTCCGTGCGGAATTCCTTTTGGATGCAATGTAATGTGTCCTTGCTCGATATTGTTGCGGCTCATAAAATCGCCATCTACGTAATACAAAACCTCATCACTATCAATATTACTGTGATTATAAGGCGCCGGAATTGCTTTTGGGTGGTAATCATATAATCGTGGACAGAACGAACAAACTACAAATGTTGACGTTTCAAATGTCTGATGAACCGGCGGCGGCTGGTGCACGCGGCCTGTTATAGGCTCAAAATTGTGAATGCTGAATCCGTAAGGAAAATTATATCCGTCCCAACCTACTACATCAAAGGGATGCGTGGCGTAAACGAATTCATGAATCATTCCTTCTTTTTTGATTTTGATTAGAAAATCTCCTTTTTCATCGTGCGTTTCTAATTCTGTTGGCAAAATAAAGTCGCGCTCGCAAAATGGTGAATGCTCTAAATGTTGACCTGATTCATTCTTATAACGTTTTGGCGTATAAAATGGCGCAAATGATTCGACATAGAAAAGTCTATTTTCGGTTGTTTCAAAATCAATTTGATAAATCATTCCGCGAGGAATAATCAAGTAATCCCCATATTCGAAAGGAATGTTTCCCATCATGGTACGCAATTTTCCTTTTCCTTTGTGAATGAAAATCATTTCATCGGCATCGGCATTTTTATAGAAATAGTTGCGCAACGATTGTCTTGGCGCAGCCAATCCTATCGTACAATCTTTATTGACTAACATCGGTTTGCGACTGTCCAGAAAATCATCTTCGGGTTTTAACTCAAATCCTTTTAATAACAATGATTTTATGTTTTTCCCAATAGCAATTTTCGGCTCAACCGAATAGGATTTTAGAATTTCCTTTACCTGTGTTGGTCTCTGAACATGATACAATAATGAGGAATGGCCGTGAAAACCTTCTGTTCCAAAAAGCTGTTCGTAGTATAAACCGCCATTTGGTTTTTCAAATTGCGTATGTCTTTTTTGGGGGAAATTCCCCAATTTATGGTATAAAGGCATGATTTTTTTGCTTAAAAGTTAAAGTTTAAAAGTTTAAAGTTGTATTGAACTAAACTTATTTAATTAAATCAAAAAAATGCAATTTATTCAGGATTCCTCTTGATGAGAAATTGCAGATATCCTAATAAACCGCTCCAAGTTGTTTTCATGATAACAAATATCGGAATTATTATTGAATTAAATTACAATTAAAACATAAACCCGATACTAAACCAAGTATATCCTTTTGCATTTTCCGGAGACCAGGAATGTTTTACTTCTATAGGTCCAATTACCGTTTCCAGACCATAACCTACTGCATAACCTGAATATTTTGGGATTGAAATCCAATCTACCGTTTCGAAAATCCTGTCTCCAACATTAGCAAAGTTTGCCGAAAAATTGAAATGATTGTTCTTATAAAATTCATAATCAATAGTTCCTGTTGATTTTATGTAGCTGTTCGCCGCAATGCTCAAATAATCATACCCATAAAAATATTTGAAATTATTTATAGGATTGTATCCGTAACCTCCCAAAATAAAATTGAAAAAAGAAACGCTTTCATTCCCAAAGGAGAAACCAGCATCTGTACTAAATTTTACCGTTGCATTTTTAAAAAGTGTCGCAGCTACTCCAAAATCAGCTTTTGCAATGGAAAAAGGCTGAAAATCTCCTGTATAATTTGAAGACACCAAATACGATTGTATATCTCCTGAAAAATACCATCCTTTTTTGGGAAAATATTTATTATCAAAAGAGTCAAATTTCATATAACCAAAAAGACTTAAGTAATTACTGTTGTCAATTACCGGATCCGTATTGGCCAATGTCTCCGACTTTATTTTCAAATATTTTAATTCAATTCCTCCACCAATTAAAAATTTCTGAACAAATAGCGATTGAAAATATGCCTGATTTGTCAAATCGTGAAAATCTACATTAATTGCATTTATACCCAAAGCGCCTAAGTCTAAACTGCTTATTTCTTTGGCAACATTTCTATTAAATTGATTGAACTGTGATTTGAAACCAAAACTCAAATTAAATCCATTCTCTATATAATAATCTAAATTATACCTGATATTATCTCCCAAAACGATATCCAGCGAAGTTCTGTCATTCTTAAAAAACGTTTTTTTATGGGTTAGATTAATCAAAACGGCACTCTTGAATAAATTGTCATAATGCAATCCAAATTTCAAATATGTTTTTGAAGGGTTTTCTTTTAACGTTAAATTTAAATCATCCCCATTTTTATTTTCATCTAATGAATAAGATATAGCACTGAAGTTTTGAGTTGCGTTTATATTATTTATTCCCTTCAACAAATCATCGTAACAGGTTTTTACTCCTGGCTTAAACCTTAATTTACCAATCACATATTCTTTGGTATAATTATCTAATTCATTGCTATTGATATCTACAATTTGTAAGCTGTCTGATGCTAATTTTAGATTCGGTTTCCTGTACGGATTGGAATCATCAACCAATAATTTAATTTTTTCATAAACAGAGAACGTAGCTTCTTCTCCTTTCCTAATGATTTCCTTTCCTTTATCGAAAGATACTACGCCATAATTTTTAATATCCGGTTTTATATAGACATCCGTTTGTTTTACATTTTTCTTCATCCTTTCAATGGATTGAAGATTTGTAATTTGAACCAAAATTCTCGTTGCATCTTTAAGCTGGTTTCTGTCTAATAAATCATCCTGAACATCAACTCCTATGATAATTTCTGCGCCTAATTTACGAACTTCCTCAATTGGATAATTATTAATCACACCACCATCTACAAGCAATTTCCCGTCAATTTCCACAGGAGAAAACAAAGATGGAAACGCAGAACTCGCAATCATAGCCTGCGCCAGATTTCCTTTATTCAGTAAAACCTGTTCTCCAGTTTCTATATTAGTTCCAATGCACAAAAACGGAATTGGAAGTTTATTAAAATCCCTTATGTGCCTGACATTTCTTGTAATTCTGCTCAATAAATTATAATTGTACATCCCTTTTGACAATGCTTCCGGAATACCTATTTTGAGTTTGTTAAACGGCAAAACGAGCGCGTATAATTCGTCATTTCTTTTTTCGTAAAAATTTTTAGAAGATCTAGGAATGAAATCGTTTAGTAATTCATTGAAATTTGTGGCTTGAAAAATGGAATCAATTTGGCTGGCATTATAACCTGATGCGTAAAGACCGCCGATAACGGCTCCCATACTTGTTCCGCCAATGTAATCGATCTTGACACCCGCTTCTTCCAATACTTTCAAAACACCAATGTGCGCAAATCCTTTTGCTCCGCCGCCACTTAAAACTAAACCAATTTTTGGTTTCTTTTGCTCTTGCGAAAACACAGACAAACTAGCAAAAACAATCAGTAACAGCATGATTTTCTTCATAAATAGCAATTTGGTGGTAATAGAATTTAGCAAGATCAAATATCATTTGCCCAAATATCAATAATCTAAATTAATCATTCATTTGTAGCCTTGTAAAATTCGGTAATTTTTTTGGCTTTAGACATACCTATAACGTCCGAAATTTCTTTTTCTGACGCTAATTTCAATCTTTTAACACTTTTAAAATGCTGAATTAAAGTCAGCATCGTTTTTTCTCCAATGCCAGGAATGCTTTCTATCGAAGAATTCAGTGCTGCTTTACTCCTTTTATCTCTGTGATGTGTAATCCCAAAACGGTGTGCTTCGTTCCGTAATTGCTGGATTACTTTCAAGGTTTCTGATTTTTTGTCTAAATACAACGGAATAGAATCTCCCGGATAAAAAAGCTCCTCCAGTCTTTTGGCAATTCCAATTATAGCAATCTTTCCTCGTAATCCCAATTCATCAATACTTTTCAACGCTGATGACAATTGCCCTTTCCCACCATCAATAATTATCAAATTGGGCAATGGTTCGTTTTCATCCAGCAATCGTTTGTATCTTCTGTAAACTACTTCGGTCATCGAAGCGAAATCATCCGGTCCTTCGACCGTTTTTATATTAAAATGGCGGTAATCTTTTTTGCTTGGTTTTCCATCTTTGAAAACCACGCAGGCCGCAACAGGATTTGTTCCTTGAATATTTGAGTTATCAAAACATTCTATGTGTCTTGGCTCCACCGGCAATCGCAAATCTTTTTGCATTTGCGCCATAATCCTTTTCGTATGTCGATCCGGATCGACAATTTGCAGTTGTTTCAACTGTTCGATTCGGTAAAATTTAGCATTCCGAATAGACAAATCCAAAATTTGCTTTTTGTCTCCCAATTGAGGAATCGTAATTTTTATGTTTTCACCCAAGTCAACGTGAAAGGGAACAATCACTTCTCGTGACAACAATTGAAAACGTTCTCTCAACTCGACAATCGCCAATTCTAATAATTCTTCGTCGGTTTCGTCGAGTTTCTTTTTGATTTCCATCGTGTGCGAACGAATAATCGAACCGTGAGAAATTTGCAGGAAATTCACATACGCCGCACTTTCATCCGAAACTATCGAAAAGACATCAATATTGGTGATTTTTGGATTTACTATTGTAGAACGCGATTGGTAGTTTTCAAGAACTTCTATTTTCTCTTTTATTTTTTGGGCTTCCTCAAAATGCATATCGGCGGCCAGATTGGTCATGACACGCTTGAAATCTTTCATGCTTTCCTTGAAATTTCCTTTCAAAATTTCGCGAATCGCATCAACTTGCTTTTGGTAATTTTCTAAGGTTTCGTGACCTTCACAAGGCCCCATGCAATTCCCAATATGGTATTCGAGACAAACCTTGAATTTCCCACTTTCGATATTGCTTTTACTCAAATCATAGTTGCAAGTTCGCAGCGGATACAATTCTTTTATCAGCTCCAAAATAGTGCTTACGGTTTTGAAACTGGTATACGGTCCAAAATATTCTGATCCGTCTTTGACCATTCTTCGGGTTGCGAAAATGCGCGAAAAAGGTTCTTTCTTGATACACAACCACGGGTAACTTTTATCATCTCGCAACAAAACGTTATAACGCGGTTGCAAGGTTTTTATCAAGTTGTTTTCCAATAAAAGGGCATCGGTCTCCGTAGGAACCACAATGTGTTTTATGGTGACAATTTTCTTTACGAGCACATTGGTTTTGGCCGTATCATGAATTTTATTAAAATACGAAGCAACTCTTTTTTTTATGTTTTTGGCTTTGCCCACATACAAAATCTTCCCTTCCTTATCGTAATATTGATATACGCCGGGACCATCCGGCAAGGTTTGAATTTGTAAGGCTAAAGTTGTTGGATTCATGTAACAAAGTTAATCTCTAAAATCCCGAAATACAAATCAATATTCTTGAAATCTTTCTGGCAAAATTTTTATCAGAATTTTAGTTTCTAATTCGTTATTATCGTTATTTTTATCTTTTCAAGAATCTATGATAAAAACCAATACCACACCAATCGTAATTTTCGGCGAAAGCATTATTCCCGGAGAGAGCAAAACTATCAATGTCGAAATTGCCAGACTACACACCACAACAAAACTGAACATCCCCGTTATTGTTAGACGGTCTAAAATTGATGGTCCCGTGGTACTTTTCTCAGCAGGAATTCATGGAGATGAAATTAACGGCGTCGAGATCGTAAGACAACTCATTCACAAAAAAATAAACCGACCAAAAAAAGGTACAATCATTTGTATTCCAATAATAAACGTGTACGGATTTGTCAACAAATCAAGAGAATTTCCAGACGGAAGGGATTTAAACCGTGTTTTTCCGGGAAGTAAAACCGGTTCATTGGCCAGTCGATTTGCGTTCCATATTTTAGCCGAAATCATGCCAATTGTGGAATATGCCGTTGACTTTCACGCCGGTGGTGCGAGCCGTTTCAACGCACCACAAATTAGAATAGCTCATAGCAATGCCGAATTAAAAATACTGGCAGATGTATTTAATGCTCCATTTACCTTATATTCCAGAAATATAATCGGGTCATTTAGAAGTTCAAGCGAAAGAATGGATGTCAAAATGTTACTTTTTGAAGGCGGAAAATCACTTGACATTAATAATTCCGTTGCCGATGAAGGGGTTAATGGCGCAAAACGCCTATTGTCTCACCTTGGTATGTTAGATCCAAAACATACTGTAATCAAACCAAAATCGCCTTCCATCTATATTGAAAAATCAGGCTGGATTAGAGCCAAATGTTCCGGATTGTTGCACGATTATAACACTATTGGTAATTTTGTAAAAAAGGGAACAATTCTAGCCACCATAACTGATCCGTACGGAAAGTTTGAGCGAAAAGTTAAAGCACCAAATGATGGTTACGTAATCAACGCCAATCATTCCCCTATTGTTTACGAAGGCGATGCTATTTACCACATGTCAAACACTAATGAAGAGGATGAAGAATAAAAAAGAATTGCGACTCAAATCCAAAACCTTACGAAATGCACTTTCCGAAAATGAAATTGAGGAAATGAGTTTGGCTGTAGCCAATAAAATACTGACACTGCCTATTTGGGAGAAAACCTATTTTCATATTTTCTTACCTATTACAGAACAAAAAGAAGTCAATACCGAATTCATTCTTCACTTATTATCCGGAAAAGACAAAGAGATTATTGTCTCCAAAGCTGATTTTGAAACCCGAAACATGACTCATTTTCTATTGACTGACAACACCCGAATCAAGAAAAACGCATACAATATCCCAGAACCCGTAGATGGCATTGAAGTTCCTTCGCATAAAATTGATGTGGTTTTTGTACCGCTTTTGGCTTTCGACAAAAAAGGACATCGCGTGGGGTACGGCAAAGGGTTTTACGATAAATTTTTATCAGAATGTAAACCGGATGTAATCAAAATTGGTCTTTCCTTTTTTGACCCCGAAGAATTGATTACCGATGTTTTTGAAGGTGATGTAAAACTGGATTATTGTGTGACCCCGGATGAAGTTCACTCATTTTAATTTTTAATCCGTACTTTAGCAACAGATAAAATCTAATCAAGTTATGAGAACATTTAAAAATTCAAGATTTGCCGTAAGCGTTATGGTTATTCTATTTGCAGTTTCATTTTCAAACTGTAGCATTCACACCGGAACCAGCAGATCTACTTATAAAGCTAAAAAACTTCCTCCGGGTCAAGCTAAAAAAATATACGGCGGAAAAAGCGCTAAACGTTATGCTCCTGGGCAAAACAAATAAATCCAATAAAAGAAAAAGACCTGTTCAAATTATGAACAGGTCTTTTTTTATATTGTGAATAATTTTGAATCTAATTGTGATGAAATGCTTTTTTGTTGAAAAAAATTAAGATTCCAACTCCTGTAGAAATTGCCATATCGGCAACATTGAAGATAGCGTTGAAGAAAGTAAATTCTTTTCCGCCCCAAATAGGCAACCAACTTGGTAAAGTTCCATGCCAAAAAGGGAAATAAAGCATATCAACTACTTTTCCATGAAACCAAGTTCCGTAAGGTTGATCCGAAAACAAAGTAGCTAATTGTTGTTGACTGTCATCAAAAATAACTCCGTAAAAAACAGAATCGATGATGTTCCCGAAAGCTCCAACGAGAATTAAAGAAATAGCAACAATTAAATAATCTGAACTCTTCTTTTTCACTGAATCCCACAACCAATATCCAATTCCGCCAACAGCGGCGATTCTAAATAGAGTTAAAAACAACTTTCCATAAGCTCCCGGGATTTGAACCCCCCAAGCCATTCCCTCATTTTCAATGAACAGAATTTTGAACCATTTGAATACTTCAACTTCTTCTCCTAAAATAAAGTTAGTTTTAATATAAATTTTAGAAACTTGATCAACAAGCAATAAGATAAAAATAAGGAGATACGCTTTTCGTAATGACATTTTATAAATTTTAATGGCGCAAAAATAACAATTTAATCAAAAAAAACGCTCCCAATGGAGCGTTAAATCTTGTTTAACAAGAGGTTTATCGTTGCAAGTTCTTTGCTTCGATACTCATTGTTGCATGAGGAACGATTTTTAATCTTTCTTTCCCAATTAATTTGCCTGTAACTTTACAAACTCCGTATGTTTTATTTTCTACACGGAAGAGTGCATTTTTCAAATCACGGATAAACTTCTCCTGACGAATCGCCAGTTGTGAGTTTGCTTCTTT
Organism: Flavobacterium sp. 120; assembly: GCF_003633605.1. Classification (NCBI taxonomy): domain Bacteria; kingdom Pseudomonadati; phylum Bacteroidota; class Flavobacteriia; order Flavobacteriales; family Flavobacteriaceae; genus Flavobacterium; species Flavobacterium sp. 120. The sequence continues at coordinate 3,293,050 of NZ_RBKZ01000001.1, forward strand.
TGACATTGTTTCGCTTCCTTCTTCAAAAGCTTTGAATGTTGGCGAAGTATCGTCAGTTCCGTTATTTAAATCATTCATATACGCACTTTTTATCAAATCTAAATCTAATTGTGCTTTTTGAATTTTGTTAAGGATTATCTCTTTGAACTCTGCTAAATCAGCTTCAGAGTATTTTGTAGCTTCATCTACCATCTTTGTATTATTTTGAAATTAATATCATTGTTTTTATATCGTCAAACTCAATTTCTGTACCGTTTTCTATTTCATCTACAAAAACCAAATCGCTGGTTAATGTTTCTGATTTTATATACGCTTCATTTTTAAGAATCGCCTCTTCTAGAATTCCATTTCTTTTCAATTGAACTTTAATTTTATCAGTAACTTCAAATCCGGAATCTTTACGGATATTCTGAATTCTGTTTACTAATTCTCTGGAAATTCCTTCTTGTTTTAATTCTTCAGAAATTGTAATGTCAAGCGCAACCGTTATTCCGTTTGAGTTGGCTACTAACCAACCTTCAATATCCTGTGATGTTATTTCTACATCTTCTAAAGTTAAAATTACGTTATTTCCTGCAATAACAATATTCAGGCTTCCTTCCTTATCCAACTGACTGATTTGCTCTTTCGAAAACCCTTGTATTTCCTTAGAAATCAAGCCCATATCCTTTCCAAAACGGGGTCCTAGTGTCTTAAAATTAGGCTTAATCTGTTTCACCAAAACACCGGAAGCATCGTCCAAAAGTACGATTTCTTTCACATTTACCTCTGCTTTTATAAGGTCAGAAATAGCCTCAATTTCAGCTCTTTGATTGTCGTCAAGTACTGGAATCATTACCTTTTGCAACGGTTGGCGTACCTTTATCATTTCCTTTTTTCGGAGTGATAAAACCAATGATGAAATGGTTTGTGCTTTCTGCATTTTGCTCTCTAACATTTTATTAACATAGTTTTCAACCGAAATTGGAAACTCCGCCAAATGTACACTGTCATATTTTTCCGACTGTGTTGCTAAAGTTAAGTCTCTGTAAAGTTTGTCCATAAAGAACGGAGCGATTGGCGCACCTAGTTTACTTATGGTTAACAAACAGGTATATAAAGTTTGATATGCCGCGATTTTGTCTTGTGCATATTCCCCTTTCCAGAAGCGTCTTCTACACAAACGAACGTACCAGTTACTCAAGTTTTCCTGTACAAATTCAGAGATTGCACGAGCTGCTTTTGTTGGTTCGTAATCCGCGTAATAACTGTCAACGTCTTTTATCAAAGTATTCAATTCTGAGATAATCCATTGGTCAATTTCCGGTCTTTCGTTTAACGGAATTTCCGCTTCTTCAAATTTGAAACCATCAATATTAGCATACAAACTAAAGAACGAATACGTGTTGTATAAGGTTCCAAAGAATTTTCTGCGCACCTCAGTAATTCCTTCTAAATCAAATTTCAAGTTGTCCCAAGGATTCGCATTGGAAATCATATACCAGCGCGTCGCATCTGGACCGTATTCTTTTAATGTTTCGAATGGATCTGCGGCATTCCCTAAACGTTTGGACATTTTTTGTCCGTTTTTGTCCAAAACCAATCCATTAGAAACTACATTTTTATAAGCTACTTTATCAAAAACTAATGTTCCAATAGCGTGCAACGTATAAAACCAACCACGCGTTTGATCTACTCCTTCTGCGATGAAATCAGCAGGGAAATCTTTGTTTTGATCAATTTTATCTTTATTTTCAAAAGGATAATGCCATTGTGCATAAGGCATGGAACCTGAATCAAACCAAACGTCAATCAAGTCCGCTTCACGTGTCATTGGCTTTCCAGAAGCTGAAACCAAGGTAATTTCATCAACTACATTTTTATGTAAATCAACTAAATCATAATTGGATTCTGCCATATTTCCAATTTCAAAACCTTTGAAAGGATTTTCTTTTTGGAAACCTGCAGCGATTGATTTTTCAATTTCGTTGTATAATTCTTCTACTGAACCAATCAGAATCTCTTCGGTTCCTTCTTCGGTTCTCCAAATTGGCAATGGAATTCCCCAATATCTTGAACGCGATAAATTCCAGTCATTGGCATTTTTCAACCAATTCCCAAAACGCCCTTCTCCAGTCGCTTTTGGCTTCCAGTTGATGGTTTCGTTCAAGTCAAACATTCTGTCTTTAACTTCTGAGATTTTTATAAACCAAGAATCTAAAGGATAGTATAAAATAGGTTTGTCTGTTCTCCAGCAATGCGGATAACTGTGGACATATTTCTCTACTTTAAATGCTCTGTTTTCTTCTTTTAATCGAATGGCGATTTCAACATCTACGGAACGTTCCGGAGCTTCACCTTCGTTATAATATTCATTTTTCACATATTTACCGGCATATTCCCCTACATGCGAAGTGAATTTTCCTTGCAAATCTACTAACGGAACCGGAGTTCCATTTTCGTCCAAAACTAACATTGGCGGGATTTCTGGTGTAGCTTCTTTAGCCACTTTTGCATCATCAGCACCAAAAGTAGGTGAAGTATGCACGATTCCCGTTCCATCTTCCGTAGTTACAAAATCTCCTGAAATTACTCTAAAAGCATTTTCAGCATTTTGATACGGAAGCACTAAAGGCATTAATTGTTCGTAACGAATGTCAACCAAATCAGCTCCTTTACATTCGGCTAAAACCTGATACGGGATTTTTTTATCACCTTCTTTGAAATTTTCAAAATCAGCAGGTTCTGTACTTTCGAAGAAACCTTTTCCGAATTGTTTTCCAACTAAATTCTTAGCCAAAATCAATGTTGCCGGACGAAATGTATATTGATTGAATGTTTTTACTAAAGCATATTCGATTTTTGGACCTACTGTCAAAGCAGTATTACTTGGCAATGTCCAAGGTGTTGTTGTCCAAGCCAAGATAAAAACTTCGTCTAAATCCAAAGCTTCTAACTTATAATGCAGTAAATTATTCGAACTGATGTAATCATAAAACTTAGAAAATAACAGCTCTTTGTGCGCATCAATCACTTTAAATTGTGCCACAACAGTCGTGTCCGTTACATCTCTATAACTTCCCGGTTGGTTTACTTCATGCGACGATAATCCTGTTCCTGCTTTTGGAGAATACGGCTGAATGGTGTAACCTTTGTACATCAAATCCTTGTTGTAAATTTGTTTCAAAATCCACCAAACCGTTTCCATATATTTGGATTTGTAAGTCACATACGGATCTTCCATATCTACCCAATACCCCATTTTTTCAGTCAAATCATTCCATACATCCGTATAACGCATTACGGTTTTTTTACACGCTTCGTTATATTCTTCGATAGAAATTGATTTTCCAATATCTTCTTTGGTAATTCCTAATTCTTTCTCGGTACCTAATTCCACAGGTAAACCATGTGTGTCCCAGCCCGCTTTACGCTTTACTTGAAACCCTTTTTGAGTTTTATATCTGCAAAAAATATCTTTAATCGCACGCGCCATTACGTGGTGAATTCCAGGCAATCCATTTGCCGAAGGCGGACCTTCAAAAAACACGAATGGTTGGTTTCCTTCGCGAGTGGTTACGCTTTTCTCAAATATATTTTCTTTCTTCCAAAAATCAAGTACTTCTGACGCTACAGTTGGTAAGTCAAGTCCTTTGTATTCAGTAAATTTTGTGCTCATTTTATCCTTTTCTAAATCGAGGTGCGAAAGTAAGGAATTTTGAATAAAAGAAAGAAAAGAAGAGAAAAAATAGACGAAATTGGTCAGATAATTCGATAAAATGGAATCAAAATATCCTTTTATTGCTTTCTAAGAGAAAACTTCTTTCAAAACGTCTAATGATTTTGGTTTTTTAAAGCCGTCCAAGTGAAAACTATAGTAATCAATCAGTATTCTTAAAACAATTTGTCTTTCAATGACATGGAATATTTTTTGATTGTTATCGAATTTCAAATCAATCAGTTTTTTGAATAAATTGCTTTCATGTTCCGTGAGTGAACTGATGGCATGAAAGGGTGTAAAAATACCTTCGGTCATTTCAAAAAAAGGCATATACATATCAGAAATATCAGGATAAAAACCCAAATATTTTGTGGTTTCCAATAATAAAATCAAATGAAAATTGGCAATTTCATCATGATTATCCAACCAATGCAATGCTGTTTCCAGAAAGGTAAAAAGATGCTCATTCGTTTCTTCTTCGTGAATAGAATGGTGCAACATTTCTGAAATGAACATCACAATCGTACTCTTATAAATATCCGAATGTATCGAATGAAAAGCCGAGGCAATTTTTATTTCCTTGAAATTTTCTAAAGTACCTTTGTTTTTGTGAACCGCTTCAATTTCGAGAATGGTCAACGGTTGAAAATAGGCGATTTTCTGATTCGCTTTTCGGCTCGAAAAAGCATCCCGAACGAAGTATGATTTCAAACCATGAGACAGCGTAAAGCATTTCACAATCAGACTTTTTTCCTGAAATTTTAAGGATGAAAGGACAATGGCTTTGGTTTTTACTAACAAGTTTAGGTTTTTAGATTTTTAGACTTCTTAGATAATTAGACTTCAGAGAACTGACCACTATCTGATTATCATTACTTTTTTAACTTTGGTTTCCACTCCGTCTTGTGCCGAAATAAAAATCATATACACGCCCGAAGCGACTTTATATTTCCCAAAAGCGGTGGTATCCCATTCTATTGTTCCGCCTTCGGAAATGGTTTCATATACCAGATTTCCTTCGATATCTGTAATTTTAATATTGGCTTTATCCAGTAATCCGGCAATTTTAACCGTTCCTTGGTATTCCGGCCGCACTGGATTTGGATACACATACGCGTTACTTAAATCATCATTTGGCGCAGTCGCAGTTCCTTTGAAAGAAACCAAACCTTTGGCAGTAGCTATAAAAACTTCGCCCGTGGCGCTATTAATACCAATATCATTTATAACATTGCTAGGCAACGGCGAATTATTTATCGTAAAATGATATTTGGTTTCCTGACCGTTTGGCGAGACCAAAAACAAACCTGAATCGGCAGTACCAATCCATTTATTGTTTGCACCATCAACAGCAATATCAGTAATAAATTGTTCATACAAAAGCTCTTGCGCCAGATTATCCTCTAAAATAATGATGGGATTCGTGGTCATTTGGTCATCTGTTTGAAAACTGCCTACATTCGGCAAAACCCGCAATCCTTTTGTGGTTCCTATCCAAAGCTGGTTTCTATTATCCACCGCAACTACTTTTACATTTGAAACAGGCAAATTCCCGGCATCAGAACCAGTTGTTATTTTCTTGAATACATTGGTACTTTCATTAAAACCAACAACCCCATCTTCACTTGTAGAAAGCCATTTCGTTCCATTTTTATCAATGGCAATTGTACCAAAATTATTATCAATAGCCGAATCCAGGATATTTTCCATAACATAACTTTGCCATTGACCATTGGATTTAAACACTTTCAGTCCATTTTTTATTCGGCTGGTGGTAACCCAAAGATTTCCTGATTTATCAAATGCCGTTCCATTAACCCTTATGTCTATATAAGTAGGACCCACAAAGATCAAAGACTCTAAGCCACTATTGGTTTGATTGTATAAAATTGTAGGAATGTCATTTTCAATTTTTAGTAAACCCGAAAAAAAAGAACTCGCATATACTTCGTTTTCATTGCTTGGATTTACCGTAATTCTGGTCATCGATTGTGCTCCTAAAACTTCTTCATACGGAATATTCAGCCATCCTGTTTCACTAAATTTACTGATACCATAATTGTCTAAAGGATATGGATTATAATCTGCTGAATAATCCCCATAAACTGTCCAAAGTACACTTGTCGTGGCTTGAAGCGCAAATATATTGTTACGCGAAGGACCAATAGGCGTTATGTTTTCGAAAGTTACTGTCGAAGAAAGCGAAGCAGTAATCAATCCATTTTCTTTTGTTCCAATAAAAATTGCATCCCCTATTATTGTGGCACACGTAAAACTTGGGTTACTGTCCGGGATTTGATTTGTATTTATTTGGCGCACCAATACCATCTGATTGTTGTAAATATAAATACTGCTTGAAGTCGTTACAATTACATAATCTGCTGTTGCTCTCATATCCAATGAAGGCTGAGAAAGCTGGATAAATCCTGTAAAGGAATTAGACCCAGAATTAAATTTATGAATGTATCCCGCAGCATTAATGGCATACAAATCTGTACCAAAAGTCACTACACTTGACCAGTTTCCCGTAGCAATTGTTCCCCATTGATTGTAATCGATTAGGTTTTTATTAGAAATATCTGCTCTTCTTATCCCGTTATTTGTAGCGGCATAAATAAATCCGTTAAAAAGTGCTGTTTGGTTCACTCTGATTTCGGCTCCATTGTCGCCAATAAAATAAGTGTCTCCAAATTGCATGGTAGCCAGATTAAATTGAACAATCGCAAAATCACAGGAGACATAGGCAATACCTTCAAACTCCATGAAGTGATTGACTTTTTTTATATTAGGAGGAAGTTGTTTATTAATAATATCGACTACATTCAGGATGCTTCCATCGGCTTCGTTAATCACGATTATCAGTCCGTTTTCGTATCCTACAATTGTTTTATTGAATGTTGCACTGTAGTATAGCGCCGAAATTGTTTGTCCGGAAAGCCCGTCAATAGTATTCGTTGTTTTAATTACGTTTGTCGCTAAATTTTTTGAAAACAGAGCATTTTCGGAAGCAGCAAAAACAGCCGTTCCAGATTCTGATACATCTTTAATTTCATTGTAAGAGAAATAACCTTGCCACGACAAGTTGCTTTGGGCAAAACCCATTTGGATAAAAAGTAAAAGCAAAAAATATAAAACGCTCTTTTTCATTATTTGCATTAATATTGGTTTACAAATATAGAACAAACGAAAGTCTTAGCATTTTGTTACGCAAAAAAAAGCCTTTCATCCAATCCCGAGCTTCGGAATGGTGAAAGGCTTTTAAGTAAGAGATTTTTGAGTGATGATTAACGATTTTTGATTTCAGATTTATTTTAAAATTAACGAGCCATTTTATTATAAAAATTAAATTTTTAAATAATTCCATCTTTTTGCAAATCTGAAATCAAAAATCGTTAATCAAAAATCTTAAATATAAAGTATCAAAATTCCTTAATCAAAACAATATTACACCACTCCTTGAGCAAGCATAGCATCAGCTACTTTTACAAATCCGGCAATGTTTGCACCTTTTACATAGTTCACATAACCTTCTTCGTCAGTACCGTATCTTTTACATTGATTGTGTATTCCAACCATGATTTCTTTTAATCTGGAATCCACTTCTTCACTGGTCCAGTTTAAACGAATAGAGTTTTGTGTCATTTCTAATCCTGAAGCTGCTACACCTCCAGCATTTGCTGCTTTACCTGGAGCAAAAAGTACTTTCGCTTTCAAGAACAATTTGATCGCTTCTAAAGTACATGGCATATTTGCCGCCTCAGTTACACAAATAACTCCATTAGCAATTAAATGTTTGGCATCTTCCTCGTTCAACTCATTTTGAGTAGCACAAGGTATTGCAACATCAACTTTTACTTCCCATACGCTTTTTCCTTTGTGGAAAACTGCATTTGGATATTTTTCTAAATAAGCCTCGGCTCTATTATCTCCTCTTGCTCTTAATTCAAGCATAAAGTCAATTTTATCTCCTGAGATTCCTTCTTCATCATAAATATAACCATCAGGACCAGAAATAGTAACTACTTTCCCTCCAAGATCATTTACTTTCAAGGCTACACCCCAAGCAACGTTTCCAAAACCAGAAATAGATACTCTTTTTCCTTTGATGTTTTGACCAATAGTATTCAGCATTTGTTCTGCAAAATAAACTACTCCGTAACCTGTTGCTTCCGGTCTGATTAAAGAACCACCATAAGCCAATCCTTTTCCAGTTAAAACTCCGGTAAATTCATTTCTTATTCTCTTGTATTGACCAAATAAATATCCAATTTCTCTGGCTCCAACTCCAATATCTCCAGCAGGAACGTCTAATTGTGGACCGATGTGTCTGCACAATTCAGTCATGAAAGACTGGCAAAAACGCATCACTTCCCCATCAGATTTTCCTTGTGGATCAAAATCAGATCCTCCTTTTCCTCCACCCATTGGCAAAGTAGTCAAACTGTTTTTGAATACTTGTTCAAAGGCTAAAAATTTAAGTACTGATAAGTTTACAGTATGATGAAAACGAATTCCACCTTTGTAAGGTCCAATTGCTGAATTCATCTGAATTCTGAAACCTCTATTTACCTGAATTTCCCCTTTATCATCTACCCAAGGAACACGAAAAATAATAGAACGCTCCGGCTCGGCTATTCTAAGAAGCAAATTTTTTCCGTCGTATTTTTTTTGCTCTGCAATAAATGGAATTACAGTCTCTGCAAATTCCCTAACAGCTTGAATAAATTCAGGTTCATTTGGATTCTTGGCCTCAACTTGAGCCATAAAATCATTTATTTTTAGTAACATAGATTATAAATAATTAATTAAGAAAACGATTTCGTTATAATTTACAAAGATACATTTTATAAAAATATTCGGACTCTGTTTTTTCTAATTTCTAAATAGAATTATCTTTTTATTAAGCATTTTTAGACAATAGTGTTTATGATATCCTCATTTAAACCAAATGGCTACCACTTTCGTAAGTAAATAAGAATTTGTCTGATTATTTTTAATTTTCATTTTATTTTTATATGTGTATGATGTTTTTATATATTTGTCAAGATTAGAAAAACAACCCTAATGGTCAAACAAACAATCCTCTTTTTATTAATCTGTTTTGGATTTTCACCTGATTCTAATGCGCAATTCGGTGGTTTTTCGCATGAAATAGGGGTAATAGCGGGACCTGTTGCTTTTCAATCTGATTATGGGGAACGTCATGATCTTTCTACAAACTCAGGGAATACGGGAATTGGAATCGGAATTATTCATTATCTCAACTTTTCGTACAAAGCAGAATGTAACTGCTACACTCCTGAAACTTATTTTAACGACCATTTTAAATTAAGATCGGAACTCTCTTATAATAAAACCGAATTAGAACATTTTGGACAATGGACTGAAGGCAAACCTTCGCTAGGAAAAGAGCAATTGAAAGCAATGACAGGAAGTACAGCCGTAACTAATATCGGGATGCAACTTGAATTTTTCCCTTGGAGTATTCGTGATTTCACTGCAAGAACAGGAAGTCTTGGGCCCTTTGTCAGCCTTGGAGGACAGTTCAGTTATTACAATGCCGAAGCTTCATCAACACTAGGGCCATTAGGAACTCCATTGACTACCTTTCCGAAATATTTAACTCCAACGGACGGACGTCCTTATGGTTTTTCTACCGAAAGTGGAACCGTTTGGTCTGTAATAACCAGTGTGGGAACTCGCTATAAATTAAGTCCATTACGCGATTTAATGGTTGATTTAAGATTTCAATACTTTTTCTCCAATTGGGTAGATGGTTTAAATCCTAATCCGGAACTTTACAAAGAAAACAAAGCAAACGATTGGTTGGTTTGGTTCAATGTGGGTTATATTTATTACTTGCAATAGCATTTAAACAACCGTTATGAAAATAAAAAACCCCCAATTCTAATCCCGACACTTCGGGATAGAATTGGGGATTTTATTTTTATATTAATTTATGCTAATGCTTGTTTCAAATCTTCAATCAAATCATCAGCATCTTCTATACCTACGCTTAATCGAACCAAATCGTCAGTGATTCCAACTTCTTTTCGTTTGTCTTCCGGAATAGATGCATGTGTCATCAAAGCCGGATGATTCGCTAATGACTCCACTCCGCCTAAAGATTCAGCCAAAGTGAAAACTTTTAGTTTTTCCAGAAAATCAATTGCATCTTCTTTTTTGCCCGAAACAAAAGTAAAGGAAACCATTCCTCCAAAACCGCTCATTTGCTTTTTGGCAATTTCATGATAAGGATGGCTTGGTAATCCCGGATAATATACTGTTTTAACTTTTGGGTGGTTATTCAAAAACTCCACCACTTTTCCTCCATTTTCACAATGTCTTTCCACGCGAAGATGCAAGGTTTTAATCCCTCTTAACACCAAGAAACTGTCCATTGGTCCCAATGTTGCTCCTGTCGCAAATTGTTGAAAATGCAATTGTTCTCCCAGCGCTTCGTCTTTTACAATCAAAGCACCGGCAATAACATCAGAATGGCCTCCCAAATATTTCGTCGCCGAATGCATCACGATATCAGCTCCTAAGTCTAATGGTTTTTGTAAATAAGGCGTTGCAAAAGTATTATCAACTGCAAAAAGGATTTTATTTTCCTTTGTAATTTTGGCAATTTCTTGAATATCTGCCAATTTCATCAAAGGATTCGTTGGTGTTTCTACCCAAACCAGTTTCGTGTTTTCATTAATTAATGACTTGAATTTCTCGATGTCATTCATATCCACAAAATGGAATTTTATACCTGAATTTTTATAAATACGGGTAAACATTCGATACGTTCCACCATACAAATCATCCATAGCAATGATTTCATCACCCGCTTTAAAAGAACGCAAAACACAATCTGTAGCTGCTAATCCTGATGAAAAAGCCAATCCTCGCGTTCCATTTTCAATACTTGCTAATGCATTTTCAAGTGCGCTTCTGGTAGGATTTGCGGCTCTACTGTACTCATAATCTGGATTTATAGGTTGTCCCGGGCTGGTTTGTACAAATGTTGACGTTTGATATACTGGTGGCATAACTGCTCCCGTACTTGGATCATGATGCTGACCTCCGTGAATAACCTTCGTATTGAATTTCATATCTTTTTAATTTTAAATGCTAAATAACTTCACAAATTTACCCTTTAATTTATTTTAACCAAGCCACAAGTTGATACCTTTGTATATAATTAACAATTTTGAGATGAAACACTTTATAATTTTTGCGGCATTCCTTTTTTTACTAACGGGTTGTTCGAACGAATTGGCTTTTAAAGACCAATCTTTTCAGAAAAAAACAACGTTACCCTGCAAAGAAAATTGTCCTGAAATAACCGTAAAAATTCCTGTTGCAAAAAACGATCCTATTGTAGCGGACAGCATCAATAAAAAAGTGTTTTCAGTATTGAAAGAGATTATTTATTTTGGCGAAAAACCATATACATCAACAGATTATAATGGATTATTAACCTCTTTTATTGATTCCTACGAGAAACTCCAAAAAGAATTTCCGAATGACACCTTTGGCTGGGAAGCGAAAATCAAAGGAAGCATAAAATACCAGTCCGAAAGTGTTTTGAATATAGAAATCAACCATTACACCTATACCGGTGGCGCTCACGGATACCAAGGATTGCGTTCACTACTTTTTGACCCAACTACCGGAAAATCTATTCCGAATGCCGAATTGTTCAATGATAAAGAGGCTTTCAAGGCTTTCGCCGAAAAAAAATTCAGAGCCAAATATAAAATCCCTGCAAACAAATCGGTCAATGCAACCGGATTAATGTTTGAAGACGAAAAATTCAGTCTCCCCCAAAATATTTTCTATACCGATAAAGGATTACTGCTTTATTACAATTCCTATGAAGCCGCATCGTATGCTGACGGACCTAAAGAATTGTTATTGCCTTATACTGAAGTGAACGAATATTTGGCGGTTAAATAATAGATGGTCTTTAAAAAATGAAACGTTATTTAAAGACCAAATAATTTTTTAACGAATCGATAGCCCCGATGGAAGCGGATATCCTTTTACTTTTTTCTTTAAAAAGGAAAAGATATGAGCAAATAGCGGGATTAAGCTCCTAAATATTTATAGGCATTAACCTAAATAAATTTTCGGATATTCATCATAATCCCAATGTGAAGCCCTTCATGAAAATTACTGAAAGCCATTGCATCCTCGGCGGTTCTTAAAACGTGATCGCCAGTTGAAGTGGTATATTCCATATAATTTTTGAAAATTTTATTGTCATAATCTACTTTGGTCTGGCTGATTGTTTCAAACAACAACGATTTTATTTCGTCCACTTCGGCTTGTGTGGCAATGTGTTCCGGCTTGGTTCCCTTTTTGTATTTCTCTACCAATTCATCAGAAACCATCATGGGCAAACCAGAAAGCTTGTACACTAACATTTGTTGTGACACGATAATATGCCCGATGTTCCAAATCAAATTATTGCTAAATCCTTCCGGAATCGTGTTGAGTTGGTCAAGATTGTATCCCGATAGAAATTTTGAAACCATATTTCTGCTTGTAGTGCTAACGTCGAATAATTGATTCATTTTTTTATTTTTTTTGATAAAAATAATCATTTTCCGTATCAAATGATTTTTCTTTGCACAAAGAAATTGCTATTTACATGGACAAAATATACTATCTCGCTTCTTGCGATACCTGCAGAAAAATCATAAAATCATTACCAAAAGATCATAACTTGAAGTTTCACGACATCAAACAAGATCCAATTACAGTAGAAGAACTGGAACAAATGCGTGAACTTTCCGGAAGTTACGAAGCGCTTTTCAGCAAAAAAGCACAGTTGTATAAATCGATGGATTTAAAGAATAAATCGTTAACCGAAGACGATTACAAAAAATACATTTTAGAACATTACACGTTCTTAAGTCGTCCCGTTTTTATTATTAAAGGCAAAATTTACATTGGCAACACCCAACAAAACATGCATCAAGTAATGCTTGCTTTTGCAAATGTCTAGAAGGAATCTCGCACTTATTGCCGCTACAATTGTCTCCATAATTTACGGAGTTACGTTTACCATTGCCAAAGATGTCATGCCATTATACATTGACGCCTATGGCTTTATCTTGTTGCGCGCCGGCGGTTCGATGCTTTTATTTTGGCTGGTTTGGTTGTTTACACCGAAAGAAAAAATTGCGCTGAATGATTTCCCTCGAATTATTGCGGCTGCTTTCTTTGGCGTGGCATTTAATATGCTTACTTTTTTCAAAGGATTAAGTCTTACTTCTCCCATTAGCGCTGCGGTAATCATGGTTTCAACACCAATGATTGTTTTGACACTTTCGGCATTAATCATGAAGGAACGCATGCAAAAACGAATGGTTTTTGGGATTATCCTTGGGTTAATCGGGACTGCTTTTCTCATTCTGTATGGAAAATCCATTGGCAGCGCCACAAATGCCGGATTAGGAAATTTTCTGGTTTTGGTCAACGCCATTTCCTATGGTTTTTACCTGATTATCGTCAAGAAATTAATGGACAAATACAATGCGTTTACGTTTGTAAAATGGATTTATTTGTTTGGATTTATTATGGTTTTGCCTTTTGGCTGGAGCCAATTTCAAGCTGTTGAATGGGCTTTGGTTCCCATCGATATTTGCTGGAAAATAGGATTTGTGGTTGTTTTTTCGACTTTCCTGACGTATTTGCTGAATTTGCTTTCGATGAAAGAATTAAAACCAACCACGGTTGCCGTTTTTATTTATTTACAACCGCTATTCGCCACTATTTTTGCGATAAGCTTGGGCAAAGACGAATTGAGTTTGGTGAAAATTGGTTCGGCAGTTTTGATATTTGTCGGCGTTTATTTGGTGACACAGAAGAAGAGTGCTCAGTAATCAGCTAGTAGTGTTCAGCGCACAAATCGTAGATTATAGTATTCATTAAACTTATTATTAGGAATGCAAAAATTAAAATCTGATTACTAAACATTTACTTATACCGAGTCACTGAATACTAAAAACGGACCACTGACCACTTTTTTATTATCTTTGACCTCTTTTAGAAAATTATATGATACAATCAATGACGGGTTTTGGTAAAGCGACTTTGCAATTACCAACCAAAAAAATCACGGTAGAAGTAAAATCTTTAAACAGTAAAGGTTTAGATTTAAATGTGAGAATGCCTTCGCTGTACCGCGAAATGGAATTGGGTTTACGCAACCAAATTGCACTAAAACTGGAAAGAGGAAAAGTAGATTTTTCTATTTTTATCGAAAGTACCGCCGAACAAACTTCTACGAAAGTGAATGTGCCGATTGTAAAAGCATACATCAGCCAGTTAAGAGAAGTCTATGCCGATGCTGATGAAACTGAACTTATGAAAATGGCTGTTCGCATGCCGGACACCATGAAAATAGAACGTGATGAAATCGATGAAAACGACTGGGTACAAATCCAAACCGTTATCGAAGAAGCGTTGCAAAACATCCTGAACTTTAGAAGAGATGAAGGCGCTTCACTTGAAAAAGAATTTCAATTGCGAATTGGTAATATTCGTCAATACATGACCGAAGCTTTGGCACTTGATCCAGAACGCGTTCAAGCGATAAAAGACCGTTTGCAAACTGCAATTTCAGAACTTAAAGTGAATGTAGATGAAAATCGTTTTGAGCAGGAATTGATTTATTATTTAGAAAAATTAGACATCACCGAAGAAAAAGTACGTTTAACCAATCACTTGGATTATTTCTTGGAAACCATCAACGGAACCGAAGCTAACGGTAGAAAATTAGGTTTTATTACCCAAGAAATGGGACGCGAAATCAACACGATGGGTTCTAAATCCAATCACGCACAAATGCAAAAATTAGTCGTTCAAATGAAAGACGAATTGGAAAAAATCAAGGAACAAGTATTAAACGTATTGTAATTATCAACCTGCACTGTTTTTAACTTTGCAGGTTTATTAATTTTACAACATACCTACAAGGTTTTTGAAACCTTGCAGGAAAACATAAACAGATACTGAAATAAATTCAGCATAAAATGAGCACAGGAGGAAAATTAATCGTTTTTTCGGCACCATCAGGATCAGGGAAAACTACTATCGTTAGACATTTATTAAGCAAAGAAGATTTAAATCTTGAATTCTCAATTTCAGCAGCTTCCCGCGCACCAAGAGGCGAAGAAGTAAACGGAAAAGACTATTATTTCATGTCTACTGAAGAATTCAAAAAACACATCAAGAACGAAGACTTTTTGGAATGGGAAGAAGTGTACCGAGATAATTTCTACGGAACCCTGAAAAGTGAAGTGGAGCGTATTTGGGCCAAAGGCAAAAATGTAATTTTTGATATTGATGTGTCTGGCGGATTGCGTATCAAACATAAATTTCCTGAAGAAACTTTAGCCGTTTTCGTGAAACCACCAAGCGTGGATGAACTAAAAAGAAGATTAAAGGAACGCTCTACCGAAAGTGATGACAAAATCAATATGCGTATTGCAAAAGCTTCTGTAGAACTGGCAACAGCACCACAATTTGATGTGATTATAAAAAACTACGATTTGCCTATAGCTCTTGAAGAGGCATATCAATTGGTAAAGAATTATGTGAAAAAATAGTAATTAGTAAAAAGTTACTAGTAATTAGCTTAAAAATGGGTGAGATAAAATCATACAAAGATTTATTGATTTGGCAAAAAGAGATTAAAAAAGTCTGTTTAGTTTATCAATTCGTAAAATCATTTCCTCAAGAAGAATTATATGCTCTGTCAAGTCAGTTAAAAAGAGCTTCAGTATCTATTCCTTCGAATATTGCTGAAGGCTATGGAAGAAATACGGATAAATCATTCAGTCATTTTTTAGATATTTCAAGAGGCTCATTATTCGAAATTGAAACTCAGTTATTAATTGCTAATGAACTTGGCTTTATAACAAGCAAGACTTTGTATACAGAAATTTTAAGTCAAATTGAGGAAGAATCCAAAATGATTAATGCTTTCTCTAAAACCCTCAAAAACTAATTACTTTTTACTAATCACTAGTCACTAAGTCAATGAAAATAGGTCTGTATTTCGGAACGTTTAATCCCATTCATGTTGGGCATCTCATTATTGCCAATCACATGGCGGAGCATGCCGATTTAGACCAAGTATGGATGGTCGTTACGCCTCACAATCCTTTGAAGAAAAAAAGCACCTTGCTCGATGATTACCATCGCTTGCAAATGGTGCATCTTGCTTCAGAAGATTTTCCTAAAATCAAACCTTCGGATATTGAGTTTAAATTGTCGCAACCCAATTACACCGTGAATACTTTAGTTCACTTACAGGAAAAATATCCCAATTACGATTTCTCTTTAATCATGGGCGAAGACAATCTCAGGTCGTTGCACAAATGGAAAAACTACGAAGCTATTCTGGCGCATCATGAAATTTATGTCTATCCACGACTCGAGACCAAAGGCCGAACAGGTGAAGCAACTGCTTTGGAAACAGAAAATACAACTTTCAATAATCACCCAAAAATCCATATGATTGACGCTCCAGTTGTAGAAATATCGTCGACATTTATTCGGGACAATATAAAAAAAGGAAAAAATGTGCAGCCGTTATTGCCAGCAAAAGTTTGGGAATACATTGATCACAATAACTTTTACAAGAAGTAAATGACACTGTACTTTAGAATTTTTCATCCTATAAAAAAGAAAGGTTGGAATCTGACTTTTTCAGAAAAGCTTTCAAATTACTCCTTAGCTATAGCTTTCTGTCTTGGAACAGCACTTTACTTTATCGAAGACAAATGGAATATAAAGATACCTTACTATTTTAGCTGGATTTTATTAACTGCTTTTTTTGGCCATATTATAAGTTTTATAATTCGATTAAAAGAACATGAAAACGTAAATGGTTTTTTTGAAGGAAACATACGATTTGAGAGCGAATATATAGAAACCGATAATACACGTTTTTTTTATAAAGACATTTCTAATTTAAAAGTTTCTGTTGGCGATTATTATGGAAAGCCCACAGGAAATTATAAATATGGACCAAGTTATACAAATGGACTCTCCAATTTTATTTCTTTTACTCTTGATAATGAGTACAAGGAATTTTATTTTGAAATAAATACTGAATATTATGTTGAATATTTTTACGATAATTTAGTTAACATCATCTGTATGGAAAAAATAAAATACAATAGAAATTATTTAGATTTTATACCAAGTAGTCATAGAGATAACACTCAATTTCGAAACTTCATAACAAAGTTATTACAAGAAAAAAAGATTGGTTGCACTGAAGGATTACTCATCATGGGATATTCTTCAGATGAAGAAGCCAAAGAAATGAGAGCAAAATATTGTTCTTAATTACCCCAAAATTCTTTTCAATTCTACTTCAATATTTTCAAAAATAATATTCAAATTATCGTTTTTACCGGATAATAAAAACACTTCGGTACTTGGCATTTGCTTGCTGTTCCACAACAATTGAATTTTATTTTCTACTATTAAACTTTTTACATTGCAATCCCAAACGACAGCGATTCCGGTGTTTTTCGAAATTATTTCGAGCATTTCATATTCAGATGGAATGATATAATTCGGAATCATCGAAGGTCGTTTTTTATTAAAAACATGCAGCCAGAACAATTTAATATGCGGAATTTGCGCATTGTGGCTGAACCATTTTTGGTCGTTCAACCAATGCTCAATTGCTGGGAAATCTTTTATTTTGATATTGGATTTTAATTCAGAAGCACCAATATTGTTTGAACCAACAATCACTTGTTTAATTTCTCCTACCTTTTTCTGAATGGTGTCAAACGTATCATATTGCTTGGTGACAATTGCAAAATCTAATTTTTTAGAATCCACCAATTCAAAAAGTGTGTCATTTTCATGAAAACTAAAATCGATAAATTCAAATTTTGAAACTAGGGCACTTCCCAAACTGCTCATCAAATGTTTGGAGATTCCAATTGAAATTAATCGATTGGCATTGAACGCCTTGGCACGAAAACCATTCTCCACATTTTCCAATCGGTCTAAAGCCTCAATGATTAAATTATTGAGTAACTTAGCGTATTCCGTTGGCTCCACGCCTTTTGACTTTCGATTGAAAAGCTTATACCCTACATGCGCTTCCAACATGGATATTTGCTGACTAACAGCAGGTTGACTGATAAATAATTCTTTGGCAGCCAAAGAAAAGTTACCATTTTTATAAACGGATTTAAACGTTCGGTACCATTCGAGATTGACCATGATATAAATATATTTATCACAAACATAATTTAAATTATTTTTACTAATAGCATATTCGCCCTAAATTTGTACAAACAAAATTAGAAATGAAAAAAACAGCACTATTTGCCATTATAGCATTAACCGCAAGTTGCATTACTGCAACTGCACAAAATAAAAAAAATATGAAAAAGGTATTATTTGTTGTTACCAGTCACGATAAATTAGGTAACACGGGAGAAAAAACAGGATTTTGGACAGAAGAATTTGCTGCACCTTATTACGAATTATTAGATAAAGGAGTAACTATTGATGTTGCTACTCCGCTAGGTGGACAACCGCCGATTGATCCAAAAAGTGAAGATCCATCAGCTGCAACGGAGGATACTAAAAGATTTGATGCCGATACTGAGTTATTGGCAAAACTGAAAAACACAAAAAAATTAGTGGATGTAAAAGAGTCTGACTATGATGCGGTTTTTTATCCTGGAGGTCACGGTCCGTTATGGGATTTGACCACTGATGAAACTTCAATTGCTTTAATCGAAGCATTTTATACAAACAAAAAACCCGTTGCTTTTGTTTGTCATGCGCCTGCCGTTCTTAAAAGTGTGAAAGCAAATGGAGAATTTCTAGTGAAAGGTAAAAAAGTAACCGGTTTTTCTAACACCGAAGAAGCTGCTGTAGGTTTAACTGATGTCGTTCCATTTTTATTGGAAGATGCTTTACAGGCTAATGGCGCAACCTATTCAAAAGGTGCAGACTGGCAGCCGTACGCAGTGGAGGATGGTTTATTGATTACAGGTCAAAACCCGGCTTCGTCCAAATTAGTTGCCGAAAAATTATTAAACCAATTGAATTCAAAAAAATAAAAACATGTTAAATTTCGAATTATACAATCCTACCAATTTAGTTTTTGGAAAAGGACAAATTGAGAAACTTTCCACACTAGTTCCACAAGGAGCAAAAATTCTTCTCGCGTATGGTGGGGGAAGTATTTTTAAAAATGGAATTCACGAACAAGTAATCAATAATTTAAAAGGTTTTGAAATCGTGGAATTTAGTGGAATTGAACCAAATCCACATTTTGAAACATTGATGAAAGCAGTTGCGATTATCAAAGAACAAAAAATAGATTTTATCCTTGCCGTAGGTGGTGGTTCCGTAATTGATGGGGTAAAATTCATTTCGGCTGCCGTACATTTTGACGGAAACCCAATTGACATTCTTCAAAAAAGAGTATTGACCAAAGATGTCTCTAAAATTATTCCTTTTGGAACTGTTCTGACATTACCGGCAACTGGGAGTGAAATGAATTCCGGTGGAGTTGTTACTATTGAATCTACGCAAGAAAAATTATCATTTGGCGGTAGCGCTTTGTTTCCAAAATTTTCTATTTGTGATCCAACCGTAATTGAATCTTTGCCAAAAAGACAATTGCAAAACGGAGTTGTTGATGCCTACACCCACGTTTTAGAACAATATTTAACGTATCCGCACGAAGGATATCTTCAAGATAGAATTGCCGAAAGTATTCTACAAACCTTGATTCAAGTAGGTCCTGATGTTGTTGAAAAACCTACTGATTATGCTTTGGCGTCTAACTTTATGTGGAGTTGCACCATGGCTTTGAATGGATTAATCCAAAAAGGAGTTCCTTCTGATTGGGCAACGCACATGATTGGTCATGAATTAACTGCTTTATACGGAATTGATCATGCCAGAACTTTAGCAGTTGTGGGTCCAAATTTATACCGAGTGATGTTTGAAACTAAAAAGGGAAAATTGGCACAATACGGAAAACGTATTTTCAATTTAACTGGAACTGAGGACGAAATTGCAAATGAAGCTATCAACAAAACGGTAGAATTTTTCCATACGATGGGGATGGAAACCAAATTATCCGATTACACTAAAGAGTTTGACAAAACGGCTGATTTCATTGTAAATCGTTTTGAAGAAAGAGGTTGGTTAGGATTGGGAGAAAAACAAAATATTACTTTAGAAAAGGTGAAATCTATTGTTGAAATGAGTTATTAATTCAAATCACCAGATAACTGATAGAGTCAGTATAAAATAAAAGGCGTTCTCATTTTATTGGGAACGCCTTTTAAAATTCTAAATTATAACTAACTAACTCAATTCGCATTATTTTGTTAAATTATTAAACAATAAGTAACAAGAACGAAATAGCGATACTTATATTGTGTTAAAAAACAAAAAAAATTAAAATTATTTTTTGCTTGTTAGAATTGTAATATTTCCAACACGTTTAAAAATCAACCTTCTTGTTCTAATTTTATTTGTATAATCAGTACTTTTTTAAGTACTTTTGATTAAATTCAATAAAAAAATGGCTGAAAATATAAAATTCGCAGTAATAGGTGGTGGAAGTTGGGCGACAGCGATAGCAAAAATGTTATGTGTAAATCTTACCGAAATTTCATGGTATATGCGCAATGAAGCTGCTATAGAACACATTAAAGCATACAAACACAATCCAAACTATTTGAGTTCTGTAGAATTCGACATCAATAAACTGAAACTGACCAGCGATATCAATGAAGCTGTAGCGTATGCAGACTACATCATTTTTGCAATTCCATCTGCTTTTTTGGATGGTGAGTTAGAAAAATTAACGGTTTCATTAAAAGATAAAATCATTTTTTCAGCGATTAAAGGAATTGTTCCGGAAACGAGTTTAATTGTAGGAGAACATTTCCATGTAAAATATGATATTCCTTATTACAACATCGGTGTAATCACTGGTCCTTGTCACGCAGAAGAAGTAGCTATGGAGCGTCTTTCTTACCTTACCATTGCGTGTGGCGATCCCGATAAAGCAAAAACTGTAGCTAAAAATTTATCCGGAAATTACATCAAGACTAAAATTACAGATGATATTATAGGAACGGAATATGCAGCCATGCTTAAAAACATTTACGCTATTGCAGCGGGAATTGCCCATGGTTTAGGTTATGGTGATAATTTCCAGTCGGTATTGATGAGTAATGGGATTCGAGAAATGAAAAAATTCATCAAGAAAGTTCATAGAATGAAACGCAACATCAATGATTCTGCTTATTTAGGCGATTTATTGGTTACGGGTTATTCTATATTCTCCAGAAATAGAATGTTTGGAAATATGATTGGTAAAGGCTACACCGTTAAATCAGCAATGATGGAAATGAGTATGGTTGCCGAAGGATATTATGCTGCAAAAAGCGCGTATAAACTCAACCAGGCTTATGGTGCCAAAACGCCAATTATAGATGCCGTTTACAGTATTTTATACGAAGGACAGGATGCCAAGTCCGTGTTTAAGAAACTTACTGATAAACTAGATTAATTCAGCTACAGATTTAATAACCAAACACAATCACTTCATGAGCGAAAGATGGAAATACCAGATTAAAACTGGTGGGATTTGGGGTCTATTTATGACGGTTTTCAATGTATTATTCGACATTAAAGAAATTCCTTTTTCAGAACAGGTTGCTACACCTAATTTTTATATTCGCGCAGCTGCTTATATCCTTGTAGGGATATTTGTTTTAGGGTATTTTACCTGGAAATCCAAAGTTAAACAACAAGCCGCTAAATAATTTTATGAATGAAAGATGGAAATTCCAACTTAAAAATGGGCTGATTTGGGGATTTATGGTTTCTTTTATCATGGCCGCATTTGACCTATCCGAACTGTCTTTCAAAGATGCTTTTTTGTCCAAAGAAAATCTATTCCGAACACTTTATTTTGTTTTGGCGGGAATATTTATTGTTGGATATTCGAATTGGAAGAAAAAAATAAAAAGAGAAAATAGTGTTGAATTATCTCACGATAACCCCGTCAACAAATAGAATAGGCACTTCTTCAACGAAATCCTCATGGATGGAATGTGCCTTGAAAATGAACTTTTTATCGTATAATTTGTCTCCAATAAAAAACGTTAGCATGAACTCATTGTTAAGTGCTAAAACACTTTTTTCAATCATTTCAATTTTCACCACTGAAACCGCTGGCACTTCTACAAAAGCATGGCGCAAAAGCGATGTTTTCTTCATTTCGCCGTCAATAGTTCCAAAAGCTTTGGAAACCACCATAACACTTTCGATTAAGTAATCGCTATCATTTACTAAATAAGCATACCACACTTTTTCCATGAAATCGTCACTCCATTCTTGAACTACAGCAAGAAATACGTTTTCTACTTCGGGGATGATGATGTCGGCTTTCATTTATTTGATTATTGATTGATGATTAACGATTTTTGATTGCAGATTTAAACTTCTAAAATGCTTCGCCAGTTCGCTCTCGCTTGGGTCAAAAATCGCTAATCTTAATTTTTTATATGCTTGATTTGAATTGCTCTAAGAAACGAACGTCATTTTCGTAGAACATACGGATATCGCCGATTTGATACAACAACATGGCAATTCTTTCGATTCCCATCCCGAATGCAAAACCGTTGTATTCGTCAGGATTGATGCCACAGTTTTTCAAAACATTAGGATCTACCATTCCGCAACCCATGATTTCTAACCAACCAGTTCCTTTGGTGATTCTATAATCGGTTTCTGTTTTCAGACCCCAATAAATATCAACCTCAGCACTTGGCTCAGTAAATGGAAAATAGGACGGACGCAAACGGATTTTTGATTTTCCGAACATCTCTTTGGTGAAATATAAAAGCGTTTGTTTTAAGTCGGCAAAAGAAACGTCTTTGTCAATATACAAACCTTCCACTTGGTGAAAAATACAGTGTGAACGTGACGAAACAGCCTCGTTACGGAATACTCTTCCCGGAGAAATGGTACGAATAGGTGGTTTGTTGTTTTCCATGTAACGCACTTGCACTGATGATGTGTGCGTACGCAACAAAATATCAGGATTTGTTTGAATGAAAAACGTGTCTTGCATGTCACGTGCCGGATGGTATTCCGGTAAGTTTAATGCGGTGAAATTATGCCAGTCATCTTCGATTTCCGGACCTTCAGAAACGTTGAAACCAATGTTTGAAAAGATGTCAATAATTTGATTTTTTACCAATGAAATAGGGTGACGAGAGCCAATAGTTATTGGTTCAGCCGAACGCGTCAAATCACCATAAAAACCTTTAATTTCTTCTTTACTTTCTAAAGCTTCCTGTATGGTTTTTACTTTGTCTTCGGCAGAAGTTTTAAGCAAATTGATTACTTGTCCAAATTCCTTTTTTTGGTCGTTAGGAACGTTTTTAAATTCAGCGAAAAGGTCTTTTAAAAGTCCTTTGCTTCCCAGAAATTTAATTCGGAATGTTTCTAATTCTGCTGCATTTTGCGTTGAGAAAGCTTGTGCTTCACCAATATATTCTTTTATCTTATCTATCATTTTCATCCAATAATTGAGAGTGCAAATTTAGGAAATTTGTTCCAAGTATACTCTTTAAAGTTTAAAGTTTCCATTCTAAATTGTTAGATTCCTTTTTACCGCTGTTATGCTTCTTTTTAAATCCTAAAAGTTCGTTTAAGCCGAGTATTTTTACTGAACACTATTCAATAAGTTCTCTTTCGAGGAAATAATTCACAATGGCTTCTTTCATTAAAACCGACTGTTCTCCAGCTTTTAAAGGTGGTAATTCCTCTTTTACTTTGTAATGTGGCCAGCCTTCTTCGTCAAAAAACTCAAATTCATAGAAACCATAAGGCTCTAACAACCTGCAAATCGCAATGTGCATCAGGTTTAATTTTTCGTCTTTTTTGTATTCACTGTGTACTTTTCCAAGTTCTTGTACGCCAATTAGATAAATAATAGCGTCGAGATCTAAATCCTCACCTTGAGAAAATTGATTGGAAAGTATATTTACAAGCTGTTCCCAGCGTTCTTTAAGTTGTGTGTCTCTTGACATTTCTTTAATTATGAGTGACAAATTATGAACTATGAGTCCATAATCTATGAAATTATTTTGAGCAAAGATAAGAACTTGAAAATTGGCAATGGTAAAGAACAATTCTTTTATATTTGCACTTTTATTTTTCTTAATTAAGTATCATGGGATTTTTGGATATTGTTTTGGGCGTACTACTTGCTTTTGCTTTATATAAAGGCATTAGAAATGGTCTTTTTGTGGAATTAGCTTCTTTGGTTTCGTTATTGGCAGGGATTTATTTTGCCATAAAATTTTCGTCATTTATCAAAGAAATCTTAGCCGGATTTGTGAAATGGAATCCCAATACAATCCAGGTAATTGCTTTTATACTCACATTTATACTCGTAGTAATTGGAATATCCCTTTTGGGTAAATTCCTCACCGGAATCGCTGATTTTGCCTTTTTAGGATGGCTAAACAAACTAGGTGGTGGCTTCTTCAGGGTGCTAAAAACAATTTTGATAATAGGAATTGTTTTCAAGGTTTTCGAAAAAATAAACTACCATAATTTTTTAGCCAAAAAAGAAACCTTAGACAAGTCTCTTTTTTATAATCCAATCCAAAAAACAGCAGGATTCATGTATCCTTCGATAGAAAATTGGTATGACGGTTTGAAGAAGAAGTAATCAGTGGTCAATTGAACACTATTATTTCACTTCCTTAATTGCATTGCTTTCAATCCAGCCTTCGGTTCCATCCGTTAGTTGTACTTTTTTCCATTTTCCAATGGTTTCCCCCACATAGACTTTTGTTCCTTCGTGCAACACAAATATTGGCTGACCGCCATTTCTGGGTTCGCTCTTTACATTGGCCATTTCGGCAAAAACAATAGCCGGTTTTTCAGTATCAAAATGACTTTTCTCAAAAATGGTAGACGAAACACTGATTAGAATTAGAAAAAAAAGCACAAACATTCCAAAAAAGAAAATCCTTTTTGAAAGTGTAATTTGTGAAAAATAATACCCAATAAAAAACAACAGGAACGCCGTTGCCAGTCCAACAGAAATCCATGCCCACGTATTGTAATGATAGATTCCCGTAAAATCACGAATCAGCTTTGCAAAACCTACTTTTGGGATTACTTTGATTTCATCGATAGTTCGTTTTTGAGCGAATTTCAAGTTGTTAATAGCATCAGTATTATTTGGATTTAAAACCAATGCTTTTTCATAATTATAAATAGAAGGTGCTACTTTATTCAATTTATAATACACATTCCCTAAATTAAAATACAATTCAGAAGAGTGTTTGCTCTCTGTCAAAACACTTTCATAAGCCGCAACCGCTTCATTATATTTCCCTTTTTGATAATACTCGTTTCCTTTTTCAAAGCCACTTTGGGCAAAGAAAACTTGGGTTGTCAATAATAATATATAAAGTATGTTTTTCATTTTAATGTTATAAGTTGTCGATTAACCATTCTTGCAAATCTACATGAGATTGCTTCGTTCCTCGCAATGACATCGTTGGTTAAGCAATTTGTTTTTCTAAATCTGAAATAATCACTACCGCTTTATCAAAATCCTTTTGTATCGTAACACTTGATGATGGTGCATATCGAGCGATTTCACAGTTTTCCGTAAGTGCAATAAAATCAGTCACCGCTTCAGGATTTGCATTTCTTGACAATAACAATTCTTGAATATTATCCTTACTCATTTCTGAAGTTTCAATATGCAACTTGGCTTTCAAGAAATTATGCATTGCTTTCTCCAGCGCAATGTAAAACAGTTCTTTGTTATTGATTTGTTTCTTGGCTTCCGATAAATATTTCTTTGCCAATCTATTATTCATTCGAATTCTGTTTCCGGTAATATCACCATCAATAGCTTCTTTTTTCTTTTTAAATAATACAATTAAAGGCAACATTAAAAATGGAAAAAAGAACAATCCGTAAAATAAATTAGACCCAAAGAAGTCTTTCTTATTCATTGTCAAAAGATTGCTTTTTAACTTTATGAATTTGAATTGCTCTACTTTGTCTATTTTATTCTTGTTTGTATCCGCACCAGAAGCTATTGTTGCATCAGTAGGAGAAGGACCGTCAAGAACATTAATCATGATCTCTTGAGAACTTAGCGTTTTATAGGTTTTGGAACCCAAATCAAAATAGGTAAATTTTAATGGTTTTATTGGGTAATTCCCTTTGTATTGCGGAACGATGGTGTAGCTGTCCGAAATTTTTCCGGTCATTCCTGAAAGTGGCGTGTTTACTTGTTCGCTATGAACAGCTTCATACATTTCCAGCGCATTGGGAGCTATCGGTTTTGGTAAACTGAATAATTTCAGATTTCCTTTTCCGGTTACACTTACTACTAAGTCCAGGCTTTCTCCGTTTTTTAAATTAGTTTTGGTTGGTGTTACTTTGAAATCAAAATTTCCAACAGCACCCGAGAAATCTTCCGGTTTCCCAGCTTCGGGAAGAGCTTTTACATTTATGGTTTTAGCTCCTGCAGAAACTCTCTTGCTGCCCTCGGTGACAACCATTCGACCAAACATATCCCTGCGATTCGACGGCAATTGAACATCAATATCTAATGACAATGGTTCAATGACCAACTTTCCTGATTTTTGAGGGTACAAAACTATTTTTTTAAGCACTATAAAACGGTATTGTTCCCCTTTAAACATGCCTTCTTCAGCAACAAATCGTTTTATATCAATGTTCTGACTCCAGAAATCATTGTATTTTGGCTTACTAACTTCGTTAGAATTTGTGATTCCGATATTGTTAAAATACAATTTATAAACCACCGTAATGGGCTCGTTTATATATGGATTTGTTTTAGAAATATCAGCAACTAAATAGAGATTTCCATCTGCAGAAACACTGGTATCATTTGGATCTCTAGGCTGTTCCGTTGCTGCGGTAACATTTATTTTTATAGGCGATGTTTTATAGATTTGCCCGTTGTATTCTATAGCGGCTTGCTTGATAACCAACGTCCCTTTTTGATTTGGCAAAAGAAAATAAGAATATATTTTCTCAAAAGAGCTTCTTCCGTTCACCCAAGATTGACTCACTTGCTGACTTGGTCCGGCAATAATTCTAAATCCTTCAAAAGACGGTTGGACAAAATTATCTCCGTCTACATTCATCATAAAATCGATACGAAGTCTCTCGTTTATACCTAGCGTAGCTTTACTCACTCTAGCCTCAAATTGTACTTGAGCACTAAGTAAATTGCACACCATTAAAACTAGTACTGCTATAAATTTTTTCATTTTCAAATTATCTAATTCAACTACCAATCTTTCTCCGTCTTAACTGGTTTTCCTTGTACTTTTTTGGCGTTTACTTTATCCTGTACCTTCTTCTCTTCTTTATTCACTGCATTCAACAAGTTTTCCAGACGTTCTTTAGAAATTCCTCCGGGAGCTGGTTTTGGCTCTCCATTTTCATTTGGCTTAGGATCTTTATTTTGCTTGTCTTTATCTCCCTTATCGTCTTTCTTTTCTTTATCCTTATTGTCTTTTTTATCTTTTTCTCCGTCTTTCTTATCGTCCTTCTTGTCTTTATCGCTCTTTTTGTCGTCTTTTTTATTGTCATCCTTTGGAGGATTTTCTTTCAGCATTTTTTTTGCCAAAGCATAATTATAACGCGTTTCCTCATCTGTTGGATCGTTCCTTAAGGCATTTTTATAGGCTTCAACTGCTTGCGTATAATCCTTTTCATTCATGAAAACATTTCCTAGATTATGAAAGGCTCTATGTTTTTGTGGTCTTGTTTTTGAATTTTTTAAAGATTTAGCGTATGCAAATTTTGCTTCCGAAGATTGTTTTTGTTTATAAATAGTATTTCCAAGATTGAAAGGTGCAGTTGCTTTATTAGGAAATTTTGAATCCGAAATTCTATAATTAGCTTCGGCATCTACAAATTTATTTTCGGCATATTCCTCGTTTGCTTTAGGCAATATTCTATCTTTCTGTTGTGCGTTTGCAACAAAAGAAAAAAGCAATAACAGATATAAAATTATGTTTTTCATTGTGTTTTTAAATGTAAGTGTCAAAGTATACTTAGTGTTTTTGTTCCAATAATGGAGCGCAACTTTATACTTTAAACTTTTTTATTCTCGTTAAATAAATTCAATTTGTTTACCCAACTTGTTTTTCGTTCCAAAAGGAAAATATCCAGAAATAAGAAAACAAAAGCAAAACCTAAAAACCATTGAAATTGCGATTGAAAATCAGCCATTTCTGTCGCTTCAAATTCTGTTTTTTGAATATTATTCAATGCATTCTTAATATATTCAAGCACTTCTTTAGTGTTGTTTCCGTTTACATAACCGCCTTTTGTCGCTTTAGCAATCGCCGTCAGGCTTTCTGGAACTCGTTTCGTTATAACAACCTCATTGTTATTATCTCTTTTGAAACCTTCGACAATTCCATTTCTTTTCAATGGAATCGTACCTCCTTTTTCAGTTCCAACACCAATTGTAATAATTTTAATTCCTAGTTTATTGGCCTCTTCCGCTGCTTCTTCTGCACCTTCATTATGGTCTTCACCATCAGAAATCATAAT
Source organism: Flavobacterium sp. 120 (assembly GCF_003633605.1). Classification (NCBI taxonomy): domain Bacteria; kingdom Pseudomonadati; phylum Bacteroidota; class Flavobacteriia; order Flavobacteriales; family Flavobacteriaceae; genus Flavobacterium; species Flavobacterium sp. 120. Next base: position 3,321,413 of record NZ_RBKZ01000001.1, read on the forward strand.
CAAGAGCTTGCTCGTTTTTTTATCATCAAAATACGTTGATGATAATTTGATGGCCTCGTTGAATGACGTTCCTACCGAAGAAACCATATCCGTATTCATGCTTTGCAAAAACATTTTTGCAACACTATAATCCGTAGTAATCGGCAATACCGGGAAAGCGCTTCCGGCATACGCCACAATTCCTATTCTATCGCTTCCCAATTGATTGATAATTTGCGAAACAATTTGCTTGCTTTTATCCAAACGATTTGGCGCTACATCTTCGGCCAGCATACTTTTGGACACATCCACTGCAAAAACAATGTCGATTCCTTCCCTTTTTACGGTTTCCATTTTGGTACCAATTTTTGGATTTACCAATCCAAGAATTAATCCGGTCAATGCCAAAAGCAATACTCCTAATTTCAAAACCGGTTTAAAAACAGAACTTTCCGGGCTCAGTCTTTTCACCATTTCTAAATCCCCAAATTCGCGCTGTTTTTTTCTTTTCCAATATAAATTAGCCAGAAAAACCAACACCAAAAGTGGCAGTATAAAAAGGAGGTATAAATATTTTTTTTCGTCTAATTCCATAATTTTTTTTAACCGCTAAGTTCACAAAGAAGGCGCAAAGTTTACTAACTATCTAAACTCATTCCCTTAAAGACTTCTAGTCTTTTTTGTTTTTAAATATTATATAAAGCTTTTAAAAACTGTATTTCGCAATCCTAATTCAAACAATAATAAAAAACCGGCTAACCATACAAATGGCCTGAATTTTTCATCATAATCATAAAATTTCAATTCTTCGATTTCAGTGGTTTCAAGCTTGTTTATTGTTGCATAAATTTCGGCTAATTTGCTGTTGCTCGTTGCTCTAAAATATTTTCCACCAGTATTATTAGCAATTTTTCTCATCATTTGCTCATCAATCTCCACTTTCATCATTTGGAAAAGAAATTTTCCATTTGGCGCAATAGCATAAGGAAACATCGCCATTCCGTTTGTCCCAATTCCTATTGTATATACTTTTATTCCGTATTGTTTTGCAATGTCAGAAGCTGTATCCGGTTCAATAAATCCGGCATTATTTACCCCGTCAGTCATCAAAATAACTACTTTACTCTTTGCTTTACTGTCTTTTAATCGGTTTACGGCCGTGGCCAATCCCATTCCTATTCCCGTTCCGTCCACTAAAACATTATCGTATTTTATACTTCTGATAGCATCCAGAATAACTGCTTTATCGCTGGTTACCGGTGTTTTTGTATACGCTTCCGAAGCATACACCACAAGCCCAATTCTATCGTTTGGTCTTTCTTCAACAAAGTCTGACGCCAGTTTTTTAAGTGCTTGCATTCGATCCGGTTTCAAATCTTTAGCAAGCATACTTCCAGAAACGTCAATTGCCATAACAATATCAATTCCTTTGGTCGTTTTTGTTTTATTACTTACATCAACTGTTCTTGGTCTTGCCATAGCAATAATCAAAGAGCACAAAGCCAGAATTCTAAGTACATTCAACATCGGCTTTAACTTTGTCAAATACGATTTCGAACCTTTAAATCCTTGTAACGAACTTATTTTTAATGTGGCTGATTGATGGTTCTTTTTCCGTAACAACCATACAATTGCTACTGGAATCAGAAGAAACAACCAAAAAAACTCTGGGTTTAAAAAAGTTACTTTAGTCATTATTTACTTGCTTGTTTTAATTCGACAGAGTTCAAAACTCGTTCTGATATTTCATTTGCATAGGTATCTCCTTCTTCATGAAAAAGTAAAATCTGTTGTAATCCACCTTCCTGACTAAACAGTAATGCTTCATAATACATTTTTGTACTTGACTTATCATCTCCATTAATTTGCGAAAAAGTACCATAGGCTTTAATGCCTTTAACCCCTTCTTTGGTTTCAAATTCCTCTTGCTTCACAATCATATTTTGGGCGCCTTGAGCTTCCATTGATTGCAATATTCCATCCATAGATTTAGCCAAATCTATTTGTGTCTCCTGTTTAAATTTTAAAGCAGAAACCATCAGATAAAAAGGATCCAAAGCACTTCCATACGCAAAAGACTGCATTTCTTTGATCAAAGCCATTCCATCTTTAGGAAGTGTTTTTGTCAAATCTACTCTCTTAAGCACTTTTGGTGTTTCTATAATAACTCCCGGATTTCCATAATCACTTTTTACCCACTCTCCTTCCAATAATTCTTTGGTAGGATGACCAATGATATTGTCTTTTACATAACTAAATCCTTTGGTTACAACGAAAAAAGTTGTTGTTGCTGCCAATAAAAATACAACAGATGCTACGGCAGTAACAATACGTTTATTTCTTTGTTTGCGCAATTGAATTTGTATCTGCTTTTGTCTTTGCGCTTCATTCAACAACACATCTTCTTCAACTGGTACTTCCACAGGAATTGAATTGTCTAATGTCAGAATTGCTTTTTGAATCTTATTTCGATCCTCGGTAATTTCAAAATCCAGTGGTTTTGACTTGGCAAATTTCACTAAATCGGCTTGTTTCAAAACACGTTCCAGATTTTCGATGATTTCCTGTGAAAGCGTCATTTTCTTTTTGACAGAAGCCGCTCTAAGTCCTTGAATCAATTCTGAAGTCGTACTTTCCATTGCTGGAATTTCTATCGCTTCTTCGATATAATTTCTGGCGATATCCGTCAATTCACTATAATAGGCTTTGACTTCGCCTTTTTGCCAAAGTTCTTTTTTCTCTAAAGTATCCAGCAAACTAGTCGCTTTCTCGATTGGCGTTTTATAAATTTCTTCCTGTAGTTTCTTTTCTTGGCGTTTTTTAATGAACCAATAAACAAACGCTCCAATACCAATAATCAAAGCAAAAATTAACAGGTATTTCCACCAGTCGCCTATTGGATTATCTGCTGGTGCAATGTCCTTAATGTCGAACATTTTTTGTTTCAAAGTATCCACTTGAACATTTGCCACTTCAACCAAAAGCGAATCCGTCATAAACGGCTTGCTGTCGATAAAAATCTTGATACTTGGAACAACATATCTACCGGAATCAAATTGGGTTAAACCGTATTTTTTGATTAACTCATAACGACCATCCATTTTTACAGTATCAATAGGATATGACTGAATCACCTCTAAAGCACCAAAGTTTTTTAGTTTTGGAAAAATCACTTTTGAAGCAGTATCTACCGTTGTTTTTATAGACAGTTTAAACTCGGCACCAATTTTATTTTTAGTTGTATCAATGCTCGTAACTACTTGTTTTTGTTGTGCAAAAACAGCTGTAGAAAGCAGCAATAGTAGTAGGTATAATTGTTTTTTCATCTTTTATTATTGAACCCTTATCTCGATTTAAAGTAACTCAGCAATTTTGTCACATAACTTTCGTCAACTCTAGTGTTTACAACACCTGAACCTGATTTGCTGAATGTTTCTTTAAAATAGTTGACTTTATCGTGGTACTGTTTTTCATAATTCATTCGCACTGCTTTCGAACCGGTATTTATCAATTCGATTGCTCCGGTTTCGGCGTCAAGCATAGAAACCATTCCTAAATCCGGCATTTTTTCTTCTCGAATGTCGTACACGCGAATTCCAGTTATATCGTGTTTTTTAGAGGCTATTTTTAATGTTTGCTCGTAATCTTCTGACATGAAATCAGAAATTACAAACACAATCGCTTTCTTTTTTTGGGTTCCTGATAAAAATTTCAAGGCTTGGGCAATATCTGTCTTACGACTTTTAGGCTGAAATTCTATTAATTCCCGGATGATTCGCAACACGTGTGATCTTCCTTTTTTTGGCGGAATGTATAATTCGATTTCATCCGAAAACAAAATCAAACCTATTTTATCATTGTTTTGAGTTGCCGAAAAAGCCATCGTTGCAGCAATCTCCGTAACAATATCTTTCTTGAATTGATTTTTTGAACCAAAACTTTCTGAACCCGAAATATCAACCATTAACATCATGGTCAATTCGCGCTCTTCCTCAAAAACTTTTACGTGCGCTTCGTTGTAACGCGCAGTTACATTCCAATCAATCGCACGAATATCATCTCCGTACTGGTATTGACGCACTTCACTGAACGTCATTCCACGTCCTTTGAAAGACGTATGATACTCTCCCGAAAAGATGTGATCGCTCAATCTTCGGGTTTTGATTTCTATTTTCCGTACTTTTTTTAAGAGGTCTTTTGTATCCATTTCTTTAGTAATTAGTAATTAGTGAATAGTGAATAGTAACCAACCAAGGCTAATTACTATTCACTTATTACTATTCACTTTTAGGGTACTTCTACTTCGTTTACGATTTTGTTGATGATGTCTACTGAAGTAATATTTTCTGCTTCTGCTTCGTAGGTAACTCCAATTCTGTGACGCAACACATCATGAACTACAGCACGAACATCTTCTGGAATTACATAGCCACGACGTTTGATAAAAGCGTAGCATTTTGCGGCATTCGCCAAATTGATACTTCCACGTGGCGACGCTCCAAAACTGATTAATGGTTTCAAATCAGCCAATTTATATTTCTCTGGGTAACGAGTGGCGAAAATGATATCAAGTATGTATTTTTCTATTTTTTCATCCATATAAACCTCACGAACTGCTTCTTGAGCACGTAAAATTTGTTCTACTGAAACCACAGGATTTACTTTTTCATAACTCCCTTTTAGGTTTTGACGAATCACTAAACGCTCGTCTTCCATTTTTGGATAATCAATAACTGTTTTCAACATGAAACGATCGACTTGAGCTTCAGGCAATTGGTATGTTCCTTCTTGTTCAATTGGATTTTGAGTAGCCAAAACCAAGAATGGTCGGTCTAATTTGAAAGTAGTATCACCAATAGTCACTTGCTTTTCCTGCATGGCTTCCAGTAATGCCGATTGTACTTTGGCAGGCGCACGGTTAATCTCATCGGCAAGGACGAAATTAGCGAAAATTGGTCCTTTTTTTATCGAAAATTCATTGGCTTTAATGTTATAAATCATAGTCCCAACAACATCGGCTGGCAATAAATCCGGGGTAAACTGTATTCTGCTGAAAGATCCGTGTACCGCTTGTGAAAGAGTGTTTATCGCTAATGTTTTTGCTAATCCGGGAACTCCTTCCAGCAGAATGTGCCCCTGACCCAAAAGTCCAATTAACAAACGCTCCACCATATGCTTTTGACCCACGATAACCTTGTTCATTTCCATTGTGAGAAGGTCTATAAAAGCACTCTCTCTTTCTATTTTTTCATTGATTGCTCTGATGTCTAAAGTCGCTGTATTTTCTTCCATTTTATTATTTTTAAAACCTTGAATTTAATGCCCTCGTTTTGATGGTGCAAATTGAATTTTTTTTTAGAAGTAAGATGTTAAAAAATGGTTAAAACTTCGACAAAAGCCCTAATTTTAAGGACGAATTATGATACAATTTTTATATTTTTAAGAACTTTGAAAAATATACCTTGAAATAGCAGATTAATGAATTTCAATAAAAAATAAAAACCATGAATAAAACAAAATTATCACCTATTGTAGCGGGTGTCATGAATTGGGGAATATGGGATAAAAATCTCAATACCAAAGAAATGGAAAACATGATTAATGTATGTTTGGAAAACAAAATTACTACTTTCGATCATGCCGATATATATGGTGATTATACCACCGAATCTGATTTTGGAAAAGCCTTTGCCTCTAGTAAAATTGCCAGAGAAAAAATACAATTAATATCCAAATGTGGTATTCAAATGGTGACGGAAAACCGCATCAACACTATAAAACATTATGAATATTCGAAAGATTATATTATCTGGTCCGTTGAAAATTCATTAAAAAATCTACACACTGATTATCTGGATGTTCTTTTACTCCACAGACCCAGCCCGTTAATGCAAGCGGATGAAATTGCCGAAGCAGTTTTGAAACTAAAATCAGATGGTAAAATCATTGATTTTGGTCTTTCTAATTTCACGGCTTCACAAACCGAATTGATCCGTCAAAAAACAGAAATTTTGTACAATCAAGTGCAGTTTTCGGCCACTAATTTTGAGCCTATGGTGGATGGAAGTTTTGATTATATGCAAGCAAACAACATTCGCCCGATGTCTTGGAATCCGCTTGGATCCGTTTTTAGAGAAGACATTCCACAAACCAGACGTTTGAAAAAATTACTGGCGACCTTAGTTTCAAAATACCATTTTGGGTCAGATACTATTTTGCTTTCCTGGATTTTAAAACACCCTGCTAATGTGATTCCTATTGCCGGAACGGTAAATGTAGCCCGAATTCAATCGCTGATGAAAGCGGTCGAATTAGAACTAGACAAAGAAGATTGGTTTGCCATTTGGGCAGCAAGCATGGGAAATGATGTAGCCTAGAATTAGTGTTCATTTCAGCAACTTTAGAATCTAAAATAGAAAAAAACTCATGACTAAAACAGCCTTAGTGACTGGAGCAACCAGCGGAATTGGTAAAGCGACTGCACAAATATTAGCTAAAAACAACTATAAAATTATTCTTTGCGGACGCCGTGAAGACCGGTTAATCGCTCTTGAAAAAGAACTTTCAGCATTTACTGAAGTGCATACTTTGACCTTTGATGTTCGGGATAAAAAAGCGGTTTTTGAGAGTATCAATTCCATTCCGGAAGCTTTTTCTAAAATTGATGTTTTAATTAATAATGCCGGAAATGCCCATGGTTTAGATCCCATTCAAAACGGAGATTTAGACGATTGGGACGCCATGATTGACATCAATGTAAAAGGGCTTTTATATGTTTCAAAAGCTATAATCCCACAAATGATTGAACTAAAATCAGGTCATATTATCAACATTGGTTCCATCGCCGGAAAAGAAGTATACCCAAACGGAAACGTTTATTGTGCTTCCAAACATGCGGTTGATGCCTTGAACCAAGCCATGCGCATGGACTTAAATCCTTATGGAATTCGGGTGGGAGCAATTCATCCCGGCGCAGTAGAAACCGAATTTAGCGAAGTGCGTTTTAAAGGCGATGCAGACAGAGCGGCCAATGTTTATAAAGGTTTTGAGCCATTACATCCAGAAGATATCGCTGATATTATTCATTTTGTAGTTTCCAGACCGTATCATGTAAATATTGCCGATTTGATGGTCTTGCCAACAGCACAAGCCGCTGCTACAATTTTAAAAAGAGATTGATTATTGTTAATTTTTTATTTCTATTATTATTTATAAACCTTTAAATATGGCGAATTACAATTCTTTTGAGGAAATGGGAATCTATCAATTAGCTAGAGAACAAAGTAATCACGTTTGGCATTTAATTCAAAACACAACTCTTGGTCAAGATTATAAATTAAGGGATCAAATCAATGGTTCTTCTGGGTCAGTTATGGATAATATTGCTGAGGGTTTTGGCCGGGGAGGAAACAAAGAATTTATTACTTTTTTGAGTTATTCAAGAGGTTCATGTTGTGAAACAAAAGCACAATTACAAAGGTCCTTCGATAGAAAACATATCAACGAAGAAAACTATTTGGAGTTAACTTTAAAATCTCAAATTATAATCGACCAAATTTCAAAATTCATGAATTTTTTAAAAAGTTCTGATAGAAAAGGATCAAAATATGATTAATAAATATGTCTTAACAACAATAAAAAATAGAAATAAATAATAAACAATACCAATGATCAACAAACGCATTCTTATTAAAAACCTGCTCGCTCACAATGATGAGAGTAGTTTTTATGATAAAAAGCGCCAGTTGAATTTGCATACACGGGAAGGAAAAGCCAAGTTTTTAAAACACATTTGCGCGCTGTCCAATTCAAATCCCACGAACAATTCCTATATCGTTGTGGGTGTTGAAGATCAAGATAACACTATTGTGGGCGATGACTTTTTTGACGATAGTCGGATTCAGAATTTAGTGAATGCCTATCTGGAAAATCCTCCGAAAATTCAGTACGAAAACGTGCCTTTCCCAAACTTGCCAAAAGATAAAGTTATTGGGCTGGTTACGGTCAAGCCAAAAAGCAAAACTTCCCATTTCAAAAAAGGAATTCACACGATTCCTGCCAACAGTATTTTTATACGGCGAGGCAGTAACACGATGCCTATTGAAGGCGAAATTGAAAAGAATTACCAGAATACGGAAACCGTAATTGGCATCGAAAACAACTCTCGAAACAGCATCGAATACACACTCGATGGCGTGATTGATTTTATGAATTTTCGCCACAAGGATATGGCGCCAAAGTATAAAGTATTCAAAGAATTATTTGTGATTTGCTGGGCAGGAATTGCAAAAAAATCGCGGGACAAAACCTATTTATCACGTGTGGATATTGAATTGATCAATGAACAAATCAAGCTGTTTTATTCGGCTCAGGATGTAGTCGAAATTGTTTATAATGAAGATACTTTCACTATTATTGAATATGTTCCTTTGGGTTTGAATGACAAAACAAGCTATTATCCTTTAGAAAAACAAACGATTCATTTTCATGATAATGGCTATTATAAAATAGAAAGAGAGATGCTTTTTCAGCCGCCGGAATTCAACAAAAAAATGTTATTTCATATTTACAATGCCAATATTACTTTGCTGAACAAACTCCAAAAAGGACTTTCATTATCTGAGCGGGAACACAAAGATTTAGAAAACTTGCCCTCAACATTTATGATTTGTTACCTCAACGGTTTTGAAGAAGCCAAACAAAAACTGATAGATGCAAAAACACTGATAAAACCTTTCAATCAAGTGTATTTATCGTTTAAAGAAGCATTACGGATTTTGAGAAAGATGAAATATGATGTACAGTAAATACACTTATTTTATAGATTTTACTCGGCAAGAAAATCCAATATATAAGCATTAATTTCTTTTTTCTGCCTTTTATTTCCTCTGTCATTCATGTCATTATGAATGGTATTGGGGAGTTTAATAATTTTTATTCCGAACTTTTTCTGCTCTTCAACAGTAGGTAAAACTCCCTCGTCAGCAGGCTGGTCACTAGAACGAAGCGAGTAGATTTTAGGCTGAAAAGTTCTGGGTAATTCCATTCTGCGGTTGTCCAATGAAATTATTTTATTGGCCAAATTTGGGTATTTATGAGCAAATAAAACCGTCAAATCACCTCCATTGGAATGTCCAACTAGGTTTACATGTTTGAAATCTAATTCTGGTTTTATTCTTTTCAGTTCATTAAAAACAAACAGGATATTCTCTGCTCCTCTTTCCCAATTTGATCGTCGTACCACTTGAGGAATTCCTGTCAAAGGCAACAAATCATCAGTTGGTAATTCATGCTGAATACTCACTACAAAATAGCCTTTGGACGCTAATTTTTTCGTCAGATAGGAATACGATTTATTTGCGCTTGGTTTATTTTCTCCATAACCGTGACTCACAATTACCAATTGTTGATTTGAAATTTTATCCTTTACAATTGGGGAATAAAACGCAACCGGAATCAACCTGTTTCTGGAACTGTCCAACCAACTGGCACTATCTGATTTGACCTCAAATGCTTGGTTATTGAGTTTGGTATTGGTTGTGTTTTTATGGGATGTACAACTTAACAAAAAGAGACAAAATAGTATTTGCAGGTATATTTTCATGTTAATTTGGAGCATTTATCTGATTGAAAAATGGTTTTTAAAATGACAGTATTGATTTATTATTCTAAATCAAAGCCAACAATTCTTTTAAAACCTGACTGATTATTTTAGCCAAAAGTAACGATAACGCAAGAAGTGCACTCATTTTATAGCGGTTTATTTTTTGTAAAGTTAATCTTAAAAAATAAAAAAAACATCACCTAAAACAGTGATATTTTGTTCCCTGATTAAAACAGCATTCTGAAGAAATTCCTATTCTGTTTTTCATAAAAATTACAATCTTTAAAATACCGTTTCTTTTAATTTATTTAAAAAAATAAGTTAAAGTAGCATACTTCATCACTCTTTTACTTAATTTTATGACTTGGAAACAGCGTTATTTTTTGGCTGTTTTTACACTAATAAAGAACATTTTGTACATGAGAACACTTGTTATAGGCGATATCCACGGTGGTTTACGAGCATTACACCAAATTATGGAGAGAGCCAACGTTACTAAAAACGACACTCTGATTTTTCTGGGAGATTATGTTGATGGCTGGAGCCAATCCCCTCAGGTACTCGATTTTATAATTGATTTAAAAACCAAACAAAATTGCGTTTGCATTCGCGGGAATCATGATGATTTATTGCTGGAATGGCTTGACGAAAGTAAAGACAATCTGTTGTGGTACAAACATGGTGGTGAAGCGACTGTTTTGGCCTACGAATCCGTTAGCGCTGAAACTAAGCAAAAACATATTGAATTCTTGAAATCATTACAAAATTTTTATCTGGACGAGCAACGCCGTTTGTTTGTTCATGCTGGTTTTACCAATATGAACGGTGTCGATTTTGAATATTTTCCAGGGCTTTTTTATTGGGATAGAACCTTATGGGAAACAGCTTTGGCATTAGACAAAACTCTGAAAACGGATGACATTTTCTACCCAAAACGTCTTACGCTATACAACGAAATTTATATTGGTCACACGCCCGTTACGCGAATAGGCGAAACAACCCCAATTCAAAAAGCAAATATTTGGAATGTGGATACTGGCGCTGCCTTCAAAGGTCCATTAACCATTATGGATGTTGACACCAAGGAATTCTGGCAAAGCGAACCCTTGAATCAATTGTATTTTGACGAAAAAGGAAGAAATTAGGTTTTATTGCGCTACTTTTGCACCCACTTAAAAAATTAAAAGTATGAAAAAGATTACCACATTAGTATTGCTATTGACAGTTGGTTTGATCAATGCACAGGCTTTCAAAGGAAAAGGAGATGTTAAATTTGATGTTGGAGGCAACTTTCAAAACGGAGGATCTGGAATTCGTGTTTCTTCTGATTTTGGAGTTGGAGAAAACATGTCTTTCGGATTTGTGACTTCTTATTTGTTATCCGTTTCTAATGATGATTTAGGAAACAAACCTGATTTTGGAGACAGAGTAGATATTAAAGGACGATTCAATGCAAACTTGGGAAATGTTTTTCAATTTGATCCAAAAATGGATATTTACCCGGGATTGGATTTAGGGCTACGAAATTTTGGTGCGCATTTAGGATTCCGTTATTTCTTTACGGAAGGTTTTGGTATTTTCTCCGAAGCTGGAATTCCAATCGCAACTTATAAAACGGATGCCGTAGGTTTTGATAAATTAAACAACCAATTTACGTTTAATATTGGCGCTTCTTTCAATCTGTAAAAAAGATTATTTGCAACGTTTACGAAGCAATTTGAATAAAAAAAGGCAATTTGAATAGTTCAAATTGCCTTTTTTAGTTTGTTCTATTTTGTTTCTACAAATCAAATTTGATTCCTTGTGCCAATGGCAATTGGGTTCCGTAATTGATCGTATTAGTTTGTCTTCTCATGTAGGCTTTCCAGGCATCAGAACCAGATTCGCGTCCACCACCAGTTTCTTTTTCACCACCAAAAGCACCACCAATTTCTGCTCCTGAAGTACCAATATTTACATTGGCAATTCCACAATCAGAACCCGATTGAGAAAGGAACAATTCCATTTCTCTCATGCTGTTTGTAAAAATAGAAGATGAAAGTCCTTGTGGAACTCCGTTTTGCAATGCAATCGCTTCTTCAATTGTGCTGTACTTCATTACATATAAAATAGGGGCAAAAGTTTCTGTTTGAACGATGTCAAAGTGATTCTCAGCTTCAATGATACATGGTCTTACATAACAACCACTTTCATATCCTTCGCCTTCAACCAATCCGCCTTCAACGATGATTTTTCCGCCTTCTTTTTTGGCGCTTTCAATCGCATCCAAATAATCCTTAACAGCTCCTTTATCGATAAGTGGCCCAACGTGATTATTCTCATCTAATGGATTTCCTATTTGCAATTGACCGTACGCGTTTTTCAATACGCTGATGGTTTTGTCATACACACTTTCGTGAATGATTAAACGTCTGGTCGATGTACAACGTTGTCCTGCTGTTCCTACCGCTCCAAAAACGGCTCCAACCAATACCATACTGATATCCGCATGTTCCGAAACAATAATCGCATTGTTTCCTCCTAATTCAAGGATGGTATTTCCAAAACGTTCTGCAACGGTTTTTGATACGTGACGTCCTATTCTGGTTGATCCTGTAAAAGAAACCAACGAAATTCTTTTGTCATTATTGATTAAATCTCCTGATTCGTTACCTGTTACTAAACAACTAACACCTTCGGGAACGTTATTTCTTTTTAAAACTGTTTTGATAATATTTTGACAAGCCACTCCACATAAAGGTACTTTTGAACTTGGTTTCCAAATCGCAACATCACCACAAACCCAAGCAATCATTGCGTTCCAACTCCAAACTGCTACCGGAAAGTTAAACGCCGAAATAATTCCAACCGTTCCTATTGGATGGTATTGCTCATACATTCTGTGCAAAGGTCTTTCAGAATGCATGGTTAATCCGTACAATTGACGGGATAATCCCACCGCAAAATCACAGATATCAATCATTTCTTGTACTTCACCATATCCTTCCTGAAGACTTTTTCCCATTTCATAAGAAACTAGTTTCCCAAGAGGCTCTTTGAATTTTCTTAATTCATCTCCCATCTGACGAACGATATCACCTCTTTTAGGAGCTGGAACCATACGCCATTCTAAAAACGCTTCCGAAGCTTTTTGCATTGCTTTTTCATAATCTTCTTTAGAAGACGTTTTTACTTTTCCAATTAAAGTCCCATCTGCTGGCGAATAACTTTCGATGATTTTTCCGTTGGCAAAATTAGCTGCTCCAGTTGATGTTCCTTCATTTATCTCCTCAATCCCTAATTGCTTAAGGGCTTCTTTGATTCCGAATTGATCTGCTATTGTTATCATTGTAACTTTTTTATTAAAAATTGTTATATTTTTTTACAAATATATTGATTTAAGGTGAAAAACTAAACATTGCTACTTTTATTTTACGCTTTTTAGCCGCAATAGTAGTGGCATCCTTTTGTAGTTTCGTTTTTTTACGAGACCACAAAAGATAAAACGGATAGCGGGGCACGAGCGAAGCGAACTGACGAAGTAAATAGCTCCTAAAACTGAAATAAATTCAGCATTAAATTATTTCTTGGCAACAAATCTTGGATCTGTTTCCATTACACTGCCACATTTTTCGCAGGTTCTCAACTTTTCTGAATTGTAAAAATGTTCAAAATGAGGCAAGAAATCATTCTCGATATTATGCAGTTCAAAATAAACCTCATGTAGCTTGTGATTGCAGGTATCACAAAACCACAATAACCCATCCGTATATCCTTTTCCGGCTCTTTTTCGTTCGATGACAAGTCCTATAGAACCTTCGGAACGTACAGGAGAATGCGGAATTTTAGCAGGATTAAGGTACATATCACCGGCACGCAATTCCATTTCTTTGCGCACACCATCTTCTTGAATAATCACTTTGATGGTGCCTTCAAGTTGGTAAAATAACTCTTCGGTTTCGTTGTAATGATAGTCTTTTCGGGCGTTTGGACCCGCAACAATCATAACGATATAATCACCGGATTCCCTGTACAAGTTTCTATTACCAACTGGTGGTTTTAGGAGATGACGGTTTTCGTTAATCCATTTATTGAGGTTGAAAGGTTTTGCAATTGCCATGATTTTTATTTTAAATGTAAAGTTATGAAATAATAAATCGTTATTTTTTTTCCTTAATCAAATAAATATACACCGGAAAATGGTCGCTAAACCCTATTTCGGTGTTAGAATGTCGCAACGGATACCCTTTATATTGTCCGCTGGTTTGAATCAAAAATGACTTATTATAAATTCCGGCTTTCCAATATCGAAAGCTCGAATAATCTGATTGCAGTAAAGTTTCGGAAACCATTATTTGGTCAAAAACATCCCATGCATCCCGAAATGCGATGGTTCCAAATCCTTTTTTGGCCATTTCTTCGAATGGATTGTAAATCCCAAAAGGAAGTACTTCTGCTTTTTTTGCTTTGGCTCCAAGCCCAATTTTGACACTTTTATTATACGGACCGTCATTTAAATCGCCCAAAGTAATCACTTTTGCATTTGGATTTATACGTTGCAACGAATCGACTATTTTTCGGTTTAATGCTCCGGCGGCTTCCCGAAACGGACTTGATTTTTTCTCTCCGCCAGAACGGGATGGCCAGTGATTGACAATAATATTGATTTCCTCGCCGTCCAGGAATCCGGTTACCAACAATTGATCTCGTGTATAGACCCGATAATTTTTCGTGCTTATTTGCAATTCATCATCTGTTTTTTCTTCGAAACTGGCTTTCGAACTTTCATTCGTATTTCCGCTTTCTTTATAAATGTATAACGGAATATTACTGTAACTCGTGGGTTGAAATTTCTTTTTTTGATACAACAGCGCCACATCAATTCCTCTTTTGTCAGGCGAATCAAAATGGATGATGCCGTAGTCTTTCTCGATTAATTTGGGCTGTTTGACTAAATCTTCCAAAACGCTTCTGTTCTCAATTTCGCAACCGCCAATAAAAGTGGGCGAATCAGTATTTTCAGCAGAACCAATCTCAGATAAAACGCGGGCTAAATTTCCCAGTTTCTTTTCGTATTTATCAAATGTCCAGCGTTGCAAACCTGTTGGCGTCCATTCTTCATCAAAAGTGGCAGGGTCATTTATAGTGTCAAAAAGGTTCTCGAAATTATAAAATGCGACGGTATGAATGACGTATTTTTTCTGTTGTGCAGTAGATTTTACTATTGGAAAAAATAAAAAAAGAACAGGAATCCAGTACGTAATTCTCATAGGCATCATTTATTTCCAGTAGTTGATTAGATTCCTTTTTGAATCTCTTTATTGTAAAAATAGTCATTTGGGCGTGAACTTAAACTTATTTTCTAATTGTCTATCTTTGTTTTTGTCTTTTAAGACTCCATGATTCCAATTATTTTAGAAAAACAATAAAACATGAATGCAAACCGATTTACTTTTACACTACACCATTCTGTTTTATATAAATTTCTATTCCTTATTTTTGTTTTACAATCTTTCAACAGTCAAGCCCAATACAAAATGATTACACCACCAAGTTTACAAAAAGGAGATACCGTAGCAATTTTGGCAACTGCCAGAAAAAATATAGATGACAACTTGAAACCCGCCATCGATTTGTTGCACAGTTGGGGACTGGAAGTTGTTATTGGCAGCACCATAGGTTTAGACAACGATCAATTAGCCGGAACTGACGAACAACGCGCTGCCGATTTTCAGCAACAACTGGACAACCCAAATATCAAAGCCATTTGGTGTGTAAAAGGCGGATATGGAACTGTACGAATGATTGATTTATTGGATTTTACTGCGTTCAAAAAAAATCCAAAATGGATTGTTGGATTTAGCGATGTCACCGTTTTACACAATCATTTGAATACTATGGGTTACAAATCCATTCACGGAATCATGCCAATAACCGCTCCTAGAGCAACTCCTCAAGCCATAGAAACACTGCGAATTGCGTTATTTGGCGAAAAATTGTCGTACGAAATAGATCCTTTCCTGATGAACAGACCCGGAAAAGCTACCGGAGAATTAGTGGGCGGAAATTTATCGATTCTATACAGTTTGTTTGGCTCACCATCAGCGATTGACTGCGCTGATAAAATCTTGTTTATAGAAGATTTAGACGAATATTTGTATCATATTGACCGCATGATGATGAATTTAAAACGAAACGGTTGTCTCGAAAGCATTAAAGGAATTGTTGTGGGTTCCATGACAAAAATGAAGGATAATGATATTCCATGGGGGAAAAATGCCATTGAAATTATCGAGGATGTTACCAAAAAATACAATATTCCTATCTTGTATAATTTTCCAGCCGGTCATATTCAAGACAATAGAGCTTTAATTTTAGGGAATAATGTCACTATTAATGTCAATGAAAAATGCAGTACGGTGGTTTTTGAATAATGGCAATTTGATTTTTGATTGCAGAAGTTTATAAACTGAATAATGCAACTGAACACTGAAAACTTTTTTATGGCAGAACACAACGAGCTCGGAAAACTTGGAGAAGAAATGGCAGTTGAATTTCTTAGGAAAGACGGCTATACTATTTTAGAAACCAACTGGACCTTTCAAAAAGCCGAAATAGACATTCTCGCCCAAAAAGAAAATACACTCGCCGTTGTCGAAGTCAAAACACGTTCCTCTTTGGAATTTGGTTTGCCTCAGGATTTTGTAAAACCAAAAAAAATTCAGCTACTTGTAAAGGCCGTAGACGCTTTTGTAAACGAAAGAAATTTAGATGTTGAAGTCCGTTTTGACATAATTGCTATCCATAAAGAAGGTAAATCTTTTGTAATTGAGCACCTTATAGATGCTTTTTTTCATTTTTAAGTAATTTTTTGAATGTTATATTTGTAACAAATTGTTTTTTTATTTACATTTGCCATGTTTTTAACACACAACTAACTAAACTTACAAATCTAACTAACTAAAAAAACTTAGAAATTATGAAAACTGTTTCTTCTATTGTAGAAAATTACATCAAAACAAAGCCTTTCTTGTTGAATGCTTTATCACTTGGAATTATCAATTTAACGTCATTATCCAGAAATATAATGACCGAATTAGAAAGTGAATTTGGCAAAGAAGTAAAACAAGGCGCTGTTGTAATGGCTTTAAAAAGATTAACGGAAGAATTAGACTTCAGGTTAAACCATAAAATTAATAAAGTCATTAAAAATATTGGGGAAATCACCGTTCGTTCTGCTTTGACTGATTATACTTATGCTGCATCAGAAACCGTTTTGAACAAGCAAGCCGACTTAATTACTGACATCAATGCTTTTCCGGATATTTTTTACACTTCCTCCAGAGGTGTGAATGAAACTAATATCGTGGTAAGCAATAGCATCAATCACTTAGTTGACAAGCATTTTGCAAATGAAAAATTGATTCAAAAACTAGACAATCTGGCTTCGATTACGGTAAAATTACCTAAAGAAAATATTGTCGTTCCAGGGATTTACTATTTCATTTTTCAACGTTTGGCTTGGGAAGGAATCATCATCAATGAAGTAATTTCGACTTCTAATGAGTTTACCATTTTAGTAAGCGAAGAACAAGTGGATGTAGCTTTCAAAGTTATTAAAGACCTGAAAAATTAGAATACTTTCAGTAGTAATTTAAAAATTTGCTCCTAGAATAGCTTTAAATTTAAAAATAATGAAATCTCTTTGTCTAATTTAATGGAAATTAAGACCAAAGGGATTTTGTGTTTTAAATACTACTTTTAGCAATTCAGGTCCTGAAAAATCAATTCTAACCTAGAATCAAGAGCCGTCAATTCTATAACAAAAATTAAATTTTTAGTTATAAAGTTTGAATTAGCAAACCTACAATTCAAGCTCATTTACAGCCATTTACAAGGGTTTTACAGGATTATTTAAAGCTGGTATTTTTAATAAAATGAGAATCAAGTTTTTTGTCAAAGAAAAGAATGCGAATAATATTTTTATATATTTGCCAACTCTTCAATAAATTAAGATACTCTAATTGTGGTTATCATAATTTTATCAACTGTAAATTAAAGGGTAATCAAATTAATGTCAGAAACAAAAAATTATAGCGAGCAATTATTAGTTAGTGAACTTAAAAGTCACAACGAAAATGCTTTTCGTAAACTTTTTGATCTTTATTACCAAGACATTTATGGATATAGTATTAGCCTTCTTAAATCCAAAGAGCTTGCCGAAGAGAATGTACAAGAAGTCTTTTTGAAAGTTTGGTTGCACAGAGAAAATCTTAACCTTGATCAATCTTTTAAATCCTATTTATTTACGATCGCCAGAAACCAAGCGTTCAATTCTTTGAATAAAGCATCTAATGATGAAATTCTGAAAGAAGAAGTTTTTTATAGAAGTCAAAAATCATACGACGAAGGCGATTACTCTATTCGGGAACTTGATTGCAAAAAATTAAAAAAAGAAGCTCTAAAACTACTTCCGCCAAAACGCAAACAAATTTTTAAAATGTCGCGTAAACAAGGCAAAACTTACGAAGAAATCAGTCAAGAATTAGGAATTTCGGTAAATACGGTCAAAAGCCAAATGAGTAAAGCACTCGAATCATTACGGCTTTTTTTTCAGCTTCATGATCGTGTATTATAAATCATAGAACTATTTGAAACAGCAATCACTCACTATTGGGTGATTTTTTTTGCATTTATTTTAAAAAATAATACAGCATCACAAAAACCATTTAAAATACTCAATAACAAAGTTTTACGTTTATAAATTCAAATTTTTAAAATTATTTTATGTTAAAATTTAAAAATTTACAACGTTTGAGTAGTAGTCAACTCCACTTCAACTGTATTATATAGTACAGGATCAAAAAACCCAATTCAGAATGAATGAAAATTCAGAAATACAAAAGTTACTTCATAAATTTATTTTAAATAAATGCAATTCGGAGGAAAGCAATGAGGTCGTAGCATACTATAGACAAAACAAGCTTACTGATGATTTTCCAACAGTTGAAGACATACAATTATTGGCAGATGAAGTTCCTGAAATGGATAAAGCCAAAGCTGACGCCATTTTTTCTAAAATTTTGATTGATGCAAAAGAAGCAAAGGAAACAACAATCGAAACGAAAAAGATTCCACTAGTACGATACCTTTCTATTGCGGCATCAATTCTAGTTTTAGTATCGCTTGGATGGTCTTATCAGCAGGGATTTTTCCAAGAGAAAAACAATGTGGTTATAGACCCTAATGCAATCACTTTGCAGTTAGCAAATGGAGATGTTCAAGTTATTTCAGAAACTAAAAAATCTCAAGTAACCGATTCTAAAGGAAATGTTGTAGCAAGCCAAAATGGAAATAAGATTGTTTATGATACTCAAACAACTTTGGAAAATCTGGTTTACAACACTATCAAAATCCCATACGGAAAGCGATTTGAATTGCAATTATCAGACGGAACAATAGTACACCTAAACTCAGGTACCACGATGAAATATCCAGTGAAATTTATAGCTGGTGAAAACAGACAGGTTTTTCTGGATGGAGAAGCTTTTTTTGACGTATCAAAAGATAAAAAACATCCTTTTGTGGTTCATGCAGACAACTTGAATGTTTGTGTTTTAGGAACTCATTTTAATGTTTCTAATTATCCTGAAGATGATTTAACGGATGTTGTTTTAGTAGAAGGTTCTGTAGGGTTACAAACCGCAAATGAAAAATTTGACTCTGAGAAAAACACCATTCTAAAACCTGGATTCAAAGGTAGTTTTAGTAAAAAAGACAACCGCATTGAAACCAAGCCTGTGCTTACTGAAGTTTACACGTCATGGATACAAGGCGGCTTGACGTTTAGAAACATGACTTTTAGAAACATAACCAAAAAACTGGAAAGACGCTACAATGTTACGATTGAAAATCAAAACAGCAAACTGGCTGATGAAAAATTTAATGCCAGTTTTGGAGAAGAACCAATAGAAAAAGTACTGAGTTACTTTAACGACATTCACGGCATTAATTACACTATAAAAAACAATAAAATACTAATTAAATAACCACTAAAAACCAATGAAACAGCATGAAAAATTGAAAGCAGGAAAATAAAAAAATCGGAAAGAGCTGCGAACAATTTCCGATTGAATAAGTGATTGAACCTAACAGATTAAATACAATCAATTAACAAAATTATGAAAAAAAAATCAAAGAATAGCGGAAGACAATTTCCGTTGTTCCAAAATGACCTAAAATTGAAACTAACTACTCTACTTCTTTTGGTCGCCATGTTTACTATTCGAGCCAATACTTCTTATGCCCAAAAAACAAAAGTAAGTTTGGAATTGAACAATACTACCGTGGAAAAGGTTATCGAGACCATTGAACAAAAAACAGATTTCCGATTTATTTACAAAATGAGCGATATCGATTTAGATCGTGTTATTTCAATTCGTGTAAAAAATCAAATGATTGGTGTTGTTTTAGATAAAATATTTAAAGGAACAGCTACTGACTTTAAAGTTCGTGATACTCAAATTATTTTGAAGAGACCACTTGTTACAAAAACAGAAACTATTGTCTCTGTACAACAAACCATAAAAGGTAAAGTTATGGACGAAAACGGCTTGCCTTTACCAGGCGCATCTGTACTTGAAGA
Organism: Flavobacterium sp. 120; assembly: GCF_003633605.1. Classification (NCBI taxonomy): domain Bacteria; kingdom Pseudomonadati; phylum Bacteroidota; class Flavobacteriia; order Flavobacteriales; family Flavobacteriaceae; genus Flavobacterium; species Flavobacterium sp. 120. The sequence goes on from NZ_RBKZ01000001.1 coordinate 3,341,620, forward strand.
AACTACCAAGAAAGGCGTTATTACTGATTCTGATGGGAATTTTGAAATTTCTGTTGAAAGTAAAAATGCTGTCCTTGTCATTTCCTACATTGGCTATAAAGATCAAAAAGTATCTGCTAACAGTACTAATTTCAACATTCGATTAGTGCCAGATTCTACAACATTAGCAGAAGTTGTGGTAATAGGATATGGCTCTACAACTAGGAAAGATGTTACTGGAGCCGTTTCTTCGATTGCTGCAAAAGACATGAATCAAGGTGCTGTTGTCAATCCATTACAATTAATTTCGGGTAAAGCAGCCGGGGTAAATATCACACAAATTGGTAGTGAGCCGGGTTCTGCCCCAAGCGTTAGAATACGTGGAGTATCTTCTTTAATTGGAGGAAGTGATCCTTTAGTGGTTGTTGATGGTGTTCAGGGAAATATGGATTTATTAAACCAAATTCCGCCAAGTGAAATTGCCTCGATTGACATCTTAAAAGACGCATCAGCTACTGCTGTTTACGGTTCAAGAGGTGCGCCAGGTGTTATCATTGTTACTACAAAGAAAAACAAAGCAGGAAGAACATCTATTGAATATGCTGCCTCTACTGCTATCGATTATATTCCAAAAAAACTAGACATGCTTAATGCAAGTCAATGGTGGGAACAAGCACAACTAGTAGGAGTACCAGCTTCTGCAAATCATGGCTCAGATACGGATTGGTTTGGAATTCTTACTAAAAATGGCGCTACACAAACGCATACTTTATCTTTTGGAGGAGGAACGGACAAATTTAGCTACAGAGCTTCCATAAGTGCCATTTTACAAGATGGTGTGGTGATTAATTCAAGTAATCAAAAATACATTGGAAGAATCCAAGCGACACAATCGGCTATGGATGATAAATTAAAACTAAACTTCAATCTTAATACGGGTATCACAAATGCTACTAACAGTATTGGAAGCATAGGAAGAGCTGCATTTACTTCTAATTTAATTACAAATTCTTACGTAATGCGTCCTACTGATCCAGTCTATAACACCGATGGAAGTTATTATACTGATCCAAATGTTTTTCAATATTTAAATCCTTATGCAGCTGCTCAAACGGTTACAAACGAAGGGCAATATGACAACTTATTTGGTAGTCTTAAAGCTGATTTAGATTTATATGAAGGATTGACGGCTGGCTGGTTTGGAAGTTGGAGAAAAACGAATGGTACAAACGGATTCTATCTTCCGGCAGAATCAACAAATGCTTCAGCAATTGACCAAAAAGGTTTTGCAAACATTAGCAACAGCAAGCAAAATGAAAGGTTAATGAATATTAGCCTTACGTATAAAAAAACATTTGGAGACCACACTATAAATGCACTCGCATTATACGAATGGCAAAACCAGTTATACCAGGGTAATTATGCGCAAGTTAGAGGGTTTATCAATGACATTGCCACTTACAATGCATTACAATTAGGGGATTTATCAAAAGTACAGCCCGGTGATTTTTCTTCGTATAAAAATGACCGAACTTTAGTTTCTTATTTAGGACGTGTAAATTATTCATTTTTAAACCGATATTTATTTACCGCCAGTTTAAGAAGAGATGGTTCTTCAGTATTTGGAGCCAATAATAAATGGGGAGATTTCCCATCTGCATCTGTGGCTTGGCAAATAGACCAAGAATCTTTTATGGCAAACCAAACCATTATTAACGAATTAAAATTACGAGGAGGATATGGTGTAACCGGTAACCAGCAAGGTTTAGGACCACAAAACTCGATTTCATTAGTTGGTGGATCTGGAGTAACTTATTTTGGAGGTTCACAAATCACTAACTTCAATGTGATTCAAAATGCCAATGCTGATTTACGTTGGGAAACCAAAAAACAAACGAATATTGGTTTAGATTTTGCCCTTTTGAATAGCAGATTGAGAGGTTCTGTAGATGTTTATACTGCAACTACTGATAATTTATTATTTGACTATACGGTACCTCAACCTCCTTTCCCGTTTAATAACATCAAGGCCAATGTTGGAAGTTTATTAAACGAAGGATTAGAAGTTTCGTTAGGTTATGATTTGATAAAATCAGAAAACACAACACTTACACTTGCCGGTAATGTATCCTTATTAAAAAACAAAGTATTGAACTTAAGCGGAAGCATTAACGGAGTACCATTAAACACAAATTATGTATCCTGGGGAACCGGCGCATACTTGATAACTGGGCAACCTATTGGTACATTTAACATTTTACACCACACCGGGAAAGACAATGCTAATTCTGAAACCGTACTTGATGTGGACGGAAATGGCATTATAGATCAAGGAAATACAAGTCCTGACCGTATTATTCAAGGTTCGGCTTTACCAACTTACACCTATGCTTTTAATCCAACTTTCCAACATAAAAATTTAGACATTTCTATGCTGTGGAGAGGATCAGGAGGAAATAAAATTTACAATGGCTTGAGATCAAATTTAAGTTATTTGGAAAACATTGGTAAGTCAAATGTTTTAGAAAGTGCTATTCCTTTAGGATTGTATACGTCTAAATACGGTTCTGACTTATGGCTTGAAGATGGTTCGTTTTTGAGATTAGAAAATGTAACTGTGGGATACAACTTTCATTTTGAAAAAGTTAAATACATTGAATCAATCCGCCTTTCTGTTACCGGAAATAACTTACTGCTCATTACTCCTTATTCAGGAATGGACCCTGAGTTGAATATCAGTGGAGGTGGTGATAACTTTGGAGGCGATAATGGTATTTATCCACGTACCCGAAGTTTCGCATTAGGTTTGAATGTAAAATTTAAATAGTAAAAGAAAATGAAAATCAAAAATATAGCAATAATAGCAAGCTTAAGTTTGCTGTTGTTTATTGGATGTACCAATATCGATGAGAATGTTTACGATAAATATCCTGCTGATGACTTTTATGGATCAGCTGAAGGTGCCGATATTGCTCTTGCTGGTGTATATGCACAAATTGGCGGGAACTGGGGCGGTGTTGGATATGCCGGGGCTGATAATGGCTGGTACGATTTAAACTCCATGAGTGCTGATGAGCAAGTAATCCCACATAGAAACACAGGGGATTGGCAATTAGACTTTGCCCGTTTATACAAACATGAGTGGTTGCCTACTGACTTAATGATTAACAACACTTGGAACTGGTTGTACAAGTCAATATTCAATGCGAATTTAGCAATAGATCAATTACAAAAATCAAATGCTGAAGCTTCAAAAATTGCTGAAGCAAAAGTATTAAGAGCCTTTTTCTATTATTTACTGATCGATGATTATGGAAATATTCCTTTTTATACCGATAATAATATTACTGTGGATAAAATTCCACAAGCAAGTCGTCAGGAAGTATACACTTTCATTGTAAAAGAATTAACGGAGAATGTTGAATCACTTTCAGCTTCTAAGGGAGGAAATTATTACGGACGCTTTAACAAATGGGCAGGTTACACTTTATTAGCCAAAGTATATTTGAATGCCGAAGTGTATACTGGTACACCTAAATGGCAGGAATGTCTTGCTGCTTGCGAAAAAGTAAGCCAAGGAGGATTTACACTTCATGCCGGCGGAGCCAATGCTTCAAGTCCATTGGGATATAAGTACTATGAGTTATTTGGTGATGTACTTCCGGAAGACGAAACTATTTTAGCCATGTTTGCTACTGCAAATGTAGTGTCGCGTAACATATTTACCGTTCGTAGTTTATATGGTCCGCATGCACAAGCTTTATTTGGTTACAGCGGATGGAATGGTACAATTGTTCCTAAAGACTATTTCTTGAAATTCAACGATGCTGACATTCGAAAAAAACAATTCCTTTATGGAGAACAACCGGGAGGCTTCAATTACACTATTGATGTAGCTTCATTAGATAATCCGGGTGCTGCACCACAAGCTGGTGTTCGTAATACTAAATTTTACCCTGTTACACCTATGAACGGTGGCGGAGCATCAAATGATTTTCCTATTTACAGGTATGCCGATGTGTTGCTAATGACCGCAGAATGCAATGTGCGTCTTGCTAATCCTGCCGCTGCAAAACCAATAGTAGATGCAGTAAGACAACGTGCCGGACTTGGAATATTAGCCGCAAACCCAACACTTGATGATATTTATAATGAAAGAGGATTTGAGCTAAGCTGGGAAGGACACCGCAGACAAGACATGATTCGTTTTGATAAATTCTTATTATCAAATGATTTCAGAGGTGCTTCAGCTGCATACAGAAAATTGTTTCCGATTCCAACAGCCGCTTTAGATGCAAATAAAGGACTAAAACAAAATCCAGGTTACTAAAATCGAACTATCATGAAAAAATATATAAATAAGTTACTCGTAATTTGCACTTTGCTAATCCTTAGTGCCTCCTGTGAAAATGATGCTATACTAACCACTTTAAAAGAAGTTAGTTTTTCAGGACCTATCGAAGCTTCGCCAAATACTGTAGTACTTTCTACAGACAATGAAAATGAATCTGTGGTAACTATTTCTTGGCCCGCAGTTGTATATCCTGTTAATGCTCCTGTGAGTTATGCCATACAATTTGATGTTGCATCAGATACTATTGGCGCAACCGCTTGGGAAAAATCTGTGCGTGTTGAAGCGGGAGAAGAGGTTTTAAGTAAATCATTCTTAGGGACTGACCTGAATAAAATGGCAATTAAACTAGGGCTTCCAGTAGATGTTGCGGGGAAAATGGTGGTTCGTGTCGAATCTACTTTGGATAGAAAAATCTATTCAAAAGCAATCGCTTTAACTGTTACTCCTTTTGCAAAACAAGTAGTCTTTGGACAAATCTATATGCCTGGAAGTTACCAAGATTGGGACATCAATACGGCAGCAGCTTTGGACGCAGTCAGCTCTGGAATATACCAAGGCTATGTAACGTTTCCGGAAACGAAAGGATTAGGCTTCAAATTTAATACCGAAAGAAATTGGGCTCAATTTTACGGGGCTGATGCCAATGGGAATCTGATGGACCATAGCGATACTGATTTTCAAATTGCTGCGCCTGGGTCATATCAAATGACCGTAAATCTAAACACATTGAAATGGACCGCAGTTGCTTTTTCTTGGGGCGTTGTTGGGGATGCAACTGACGGAGGTTGGGATAATTCTACCAATATGTCTTATGACCACCAACTAAAAATATGGAAATTTAAAGGCGCTTTGAAAGTTGGAAATGTAAAATTCAGACTTAACAACGCTTGGACAATAAATTATGGACCAAAAAACAATGATGAAGGAAAAGTGTATCTGGACAATCCGGGCGCTCATTATATAAGCGAAGCCGGCACATACGAGATAATTTTTTCTATACAGGAAAAAGATCCTACAACCGGTATTTATCCTGCTACTGCCATTTATACTGTTAAAAAAATCTAACAAATAGAATACTTGTTTCGCTTATAAAATGGTTTAGTCAATACTTAAAAAAGCATCCCTCTTCATTCAAAAACGGAGGGATGTAACTATTCCTAAAAAACATTTATTACTAAAAAATAAAAAAATGAAAATATATATCAACATTGTTTTTGTACTGATCTTCTCTTCAGTATTAGCTTCGTGCAGTTCATCAGATGACAATTCGAAATCAGATTCGATTTATCAACAATACGGAACCCCATTTGAAAAAATGCCCAGTAAAGAAGATGCCATAATCTATCAAGTTAATATCCGTGCTTTTAGTTCAGAAGGAACGCTGAAAGGAGTTCAGGCAAGACTTGACGCTATTAAGGAACTTGGAGCTAATGTTATTTATTTAATGCCTGTATTCCCTGTTGGGTCAGTTCGATCAGCAGGCGGATTAGGTTCTCCGTATGCGGTTAAAGATTACAAAGCAATTAATCCTGATTTTGGAACTTTAGAAGACCTGCGTGTTTTGGTGGAAGAAGCCCATAAAAAAGATATGGCTGTTGTATTGGATTGGGTTGCAAATCACACCGCATGGGATAATGCATGGATTACCACGCATCCAAACTGGTACCAAAAAGATGCTAGTGGAGCTATAATTATTCCTCCTGGAACTAATTATAATGATGTGGCACAACTGGATTTTAATAATATTGAAATGCGAACTGCCATGATTGATGCCATGTCGTATTGGGTTTACAATGCAAACATTGATGGGTTTAGATGTGATTATGCTGATTTTGTCCCTCAAAATTTTTGGTCAGATGCAATTACCGCTTTAAGAAAAATTAAAAACCAAAAAATATTAATGCTTGCCGAAGGTTCTAAAGTGAATCATTTTGCGGCTGGTTTTGATTATACTTTTGGTTTCAACTTCTTCAGTGCTATGGAAAAAGTATTTAGCGAAAGCAAGCCCGCAACTAGTTTACAAGATTCGAATGCTATTGAATATACTAACAATTATGACAATTCACAACGAGTAGTACGCTATACTAGCAATCATGATGTCAACCTTTCGGATGGAACACCTTTAGAGTTGTTTGGCGGAAAACAAGGTTCTATTGCTACATTTGTAGTCGCAGCTTACATGAAATCAGTCCCTATGATTTATAACGGACAAGAAATAGGGTACAACAAAAGAATCGACTATTTCAGACGCACACCTATTGATTGGAGTACCGCAGACGCAAGTATGTTAGCAGAATATAAAAAGATAATCGCTTTTAGAAATACAAGCAATGCCATAAAAAAAGGAACTTATAAAGGATATAGCAGTGATGCCGTAAGTGCTTTCACGATGGAAACTGAAACCGAAAAAGTCTTGGTTCTTTCTAATCTAACAAATGCTACGGTTAAATACATTGCTCCTTCTGCATTGAAAACAACTTGGAAAGATGCTTTTAGCGGAGCTGCAACAACAATAACTGCCGAAATAAGCTTAGCCCCTTTTCAATACATAATCTTGAAGAATTAACAATAGAATAATTTTAAAATTAAACTTTAGCTTTGCAAAAACTAAAACTAAAAACAATGAATTTTCAATCCACAAAAATGTTGCTTAGACTTTCTGTAAGCAAAAAAATAGCACTTTTGCTGTTTGTATGTGCAAGTCCGTTATGGATACAGGCGCAAGTGATGACTTCTCCAAACAAGAATCTCACTTTTCAATTTGAGCTTACTGCAAACGGAACACCTACTTATCAATTAAGCTTTAAAGGAAAACCGGTTGTAAAAACCAGTACTTTAGGATTAGAAATAAAAAATGCTCCATCGTTTATGGATGGTTTTAGCATCACGAATTCGGCACAAAAATCAGTTGACGATTCTTGGAATCCTGTTATGGGTGAGGAAAAAACAATTCGTAATACTTATAATGAGCTGGTTGTTACTTTAGCGCAAGCCAAAAACAACAATCGATACATTCGGATTCGTTTCCGCTTATTTAATGATGGTTTAGGTTTTCGATATGAATTTCCAAAACAAAATGATTTAAACTATTTTGTAATTAAGGAAGAGCATTCTGAATTTCAATTGGCTGGAGATCATAAAATTTTCTGGATTCCGGGCGATTATGACACCAATGAATATGCGTACACCACATCTAAGATTTCCGAAATTCCTTCGTTGATGAAAAAAGCGACTATCGAAATCAATTCGCAATTTCCTATCAAAAACTTGGCGGTACAAACACCTTCCATGATGAAATCTTCAGATGGATTATACATAAACATTCACGAAGCGGCGTTGATTAATTATCCTGCAATGTCTTTGAACCTTGATGCCACTACTTTCAAAATGAGCAGTCATCTTACTCCTGATGCCGTAGGAAATAAAGGATACATGCAAACAGATGCGCAAACACCGTGGAGAACCATTGTGGTAAGTGATAAAGCAACGGATATTTTGGCTTCAAAATTAATCTTAAACCTTAACGAACCGACGAGTTATAAAGATGTTTCTTGGATAAAACCAGTAAAATATATTGGGATTTGGTGGGAATATTTTGTGGCCGGAAAAAGCACTTGGGCGTATGGTAAAGAAAACAATGTAAAGCTAGATCAGGATTTTACAAAGCTTACGCCAAATGGAAAACACGGAGCGACAACAGAACACGCCAAAGAATACATTGATTTTGCTTCTGCAAATGGTTTTGATGCCATTCTTATCGAAGGATGGAATATTGGTTGGGAAGATTGGATCAACAACTGGAAAGAAGAAGTTTTTGATTTTGTAACTGCTTATCCTGATTTTGATGTAAAAGCAGTACAAGCATACGCTGCTTCCAAAGGAGTAAAAATCATCATGCACCATGAAACTTCAGGAGCCGCCACAAATTATGAGCGTCGTTTAGACCGAGCTTTCGAATTCATGAATGAAAATGGCTATGATGCTGTAAAAACAGGTTATGTAGGTCAGATTATTCCACGTGGTGAACACCATGACGGACAATGGATGGTGAATCATTACATACACGTAGCCAACCGTGCTGCCGATTATAAAATAATGATAAACAGTCACGAAGCCGTTCGCCCGACTGGATTAAACCGTACGTATCCAAACTGGATTGCACAGGAATCTGCCAGAGGAACTGAGTTTGAGGCCATGGGCGGATTAGCACCGGAACATACAACAATCCTACCATTTACCCGATTGATGGGCGGACCAATGGATTATACGCCTGGTATTTTTCAAACCGATCTTACGTATTACAAAACAGGTGGAAATCAACGCGTCAATACCACTTTGGTAAAACAATTGGCGTATTACGTGACTATGTACAGTCCGTTGCAAATGGCAGCAGACCTTCCGGAGAATTACAACCGTTTTCCAGATGCTTTTCAGTTTATAAAAGATGTTGCCGTGGACTGGGACAACAGTTATATCCTGGAAGCTGAGCCGGGAGATTATATCAGTATTGCACGTAAAGCAAAAGGTAAAAATGAATGGTTTGTAGGTGGAATCACCGATGAAAATTCAAGAACAGCAACCCTTACTTTTGATTATCTTCCTAAAGGCAAAAAATTCATCGCTACAATTTATGCTGATGCAAAAGATGCAAACTGGAACGAGAAACCACAAAACTATACCATTCGTAAAGTTGTTGTAACTTCAAAAAGTGTGTTGAAACAATACATCGCTCCGGGCGGTGGTGTTGCAATAAGCATCAAAGAAGGAACTGCATCTGATATGAAAGGTCTGGGTAAGTTATAAAACATATTTTTGCATAAAAAAAGGGCTTGGTTTACTGAAAACCAAGCCCTTTTTTTATGCAAATAATTAACTATAAATTCGTTCCTCCCGAAACTTCTAAGCGTTGTCCATTCACCCATTTAGCATCGTCTGTACACAAAAATGCTACAACGCTTCCAATGTCATCCGGCAAACCTACTCTTCCTAAAGCCGTTAATGAAGCTATCAATTGGTTTAATTGTTCGTTATCACGAACGGCACCTCCGCCAAAATCAGTTTCTATTGCACCCGGAGCCACAATATTGACTCTGATTTTTCTTTCGCCCAATTCCTTTGCCTGATATTTCGTCAAGGTTTCCATTGCTCCTTTCATACTCGCATAAGTTGAATATCCCGGAAATGAAAAACGGGTCAATCCTGACGAAATATTTACAATTCCACCACCATCATTCAATACTTCCAAAGCTTTTTGAGTCAGAAAAAAGGGTCCTTTGAATTGAATATTAACCATATCATCAAATTGAGCTGTACTTGTTGTCGCAAAACTTTCGTGAAGTCCAACACCCGCATTGTTGATTAAAAAATCAATTTTTTCAGCACCAAAAGTGCTTTTCAAAGCGCTCGCTACATTTTGAAAAAACAAATCAAAACTACTCACATCAGCAACATTCAATTGAATGGCTGCTGCTTTTTGTCCCAGTTTTTCGATTTCGGCAACAACATCATCCGCTTCGGCTTTTTTGCTGTTGTACGTTAGGATAACATCAAGCCCTTTTTGGGCAAGATTCAAAGCCATATCTTTTCCTAATCCACGGCTTCCTCCGGTAACTAATGCTATTTTATTGTTCTTGATTTCCATGTTTATTATTGTTTTAAATTAATACCACAAAATTAATTCAGATGTAAAGCTTGCCAATTGTAAATATCAATCCAGAGTTTGCGAAATTCAAATCAATCTCTTTATACTCGAAAAGCGATAGGTGTCAACGTTGTTTGTTTTTTGAAAAAATTAGAAAAATGTGCCAACTCTTCAAAACCGAGTGAATACGCAATTTCCGAAATATTCCAATCGGTTTCTTTTAAAAGAATCTTGGCTTCATGTATTAATCGGTCACTGATTAACTCAGTAGTCGTTTTACCTGTGTTCTCTTTTAAAACTTTATTCAAATGGTTGACATGAATGGACAATCGAGTGGCAAAATCTTTGGCAGATTTCAATTCCAACCGTTGTCGAGGCGACTCTATCGGGAATTGTCTTTCGAGTAATTCCACAAATAAGGAAGAAACTCTGGCTGCCGAATTGTGTTTTGAATATAAGGCAGTTACCGGTTGTAGTTTCTGTCCAAAGTGTATTAACTCCGCTACATAATTCCGAATCAAATCGTATTTATACACATAATCAGAATTGATTTCTTTATGTATCTTTTTGAATATCAAATCAATTTCTATTGCCTCTTCATCAGAAAGCTCAAAAACAGGATAGCCGTCTGATTTAAAAATAGGAAGCTCGTCAAGTACAATTCCGCTTTTATCTTTTGTTAAAAACTCGCTCGTAAAAACACAAAAATTTCCCGATTGCTGCGTGTCTTGCGGTACATAATGATAGGGAATTTTTGGCGTAGCAAATAAAAGGGCATTCTTTTCAATGTCAATTACTTTATCTGCGTATTCCGCTCTGTTTTTTCCTCGTATCAAGCTTATTTTATAATACGCTCTCCGATCATAAGGCATAAAAGACTTGTCCTTTAGCCTTTCATAAAGTTCTTTGATATTAAAAACATTGAAATGACCAATCTCTTTTTGGATGCCTTTAGGTAATAATGTATTTGGTTCCGTACCCGAGTCTCCAGAGATTTCCTGGTAAAACTCGTCTATTGATTTTAATTTCATTGAGAATGAATTTGTAAAAATCAAATATACAAATTAAAACCAAAGCCTTCATCCTCTAAAAGGTTAAACGCTTTCGCCAAAATAATTTAGTATATACTCTGCCCAAAAGTCAGCAGATTATTGTCTGGATCAAGTAATGAAAATTCTTTTTGTCCCCAAGGTTTAATCTCTAAAGGTCCATTTGGGTGGATGCTTGTTTTTTTGTCCAATAATGATTGGTACAATTTGTCAATATCATCCGTTCTGATATAAACTTGTCCGTAATTTTCTTTTGGATCAAGTTCTTTAAATTCAAAAAAATGAATTTGAATACTGTCTTTTTGCACCATAAGGTAGCCGTCAAAATCAGCATTCCCATATTCCTCAAAACCCAATTCGTTCAAATAGTAGTCTCGCGTAATCGCTTTATTACGCATCGGCAGTTTTGGATTAATATCTGTAAGCATATCTATTTGGATTTAATTTGTTCAATGCAAGTCAAATTTAAAAATAACTCTTCTTTTAATTTCAGTCACTGTCAAATTGAATATTTATCCTCTATTTTCCCAACAACTCCATCAATTCCAAAGCAGTTCTGGTATTCTTTACATTGTCAAAAGTCAACAAAAGTCGTAACCCTGCTGGCGTTTGTTTTTCTTTCATTTTACAAATAGAACTGTGTTTTTGCACAAATTGTAGCACCTGATGAAAACGATTGGACTGGTAATAATCTGATTGTTGATCAGATACAAAATAACCAATCATCTTGCCTTGTTTCATCACTAATTTCTCGATTCCAATGCGAGTCGCAATCCATTTAATACGAATGCTATTCATCAAAGCATTGGCTCGTGGTGGCATTGGACCAAAGCGGTCAATCAATTTATTTTGGAAAATGATGAGTTCTTCTTCATTTTTTACAGCACCTAATTCATTGTACAAACTCAATCGTTCCGAAACGTTATTGATGTATTCATCTGAAAATAATAACTCAAAGTCGGTGTCAATTTGCAGGTCTTTTACGTATTCTTTGGTTTCCAAATTATTTTCTTCCGGATACAAATCCTTAAATTCATTTTCCTTTAATTCATCGATGGCTTCGTTCATGATTTTTTGGTACGTATCAAAACCAATTTCGTTGATGAAACCACTTTGTTCGCCACCCAATAAATCTCCGGCACCACGAATCTCCAAATCTTTCATCGCAATATTAAAACCACTTCCCAGTTCACTAAACTGTTCCAAAGCCTGAATTCTTTTTCTGGCATCATCCGTCATGGCAGAATACGGTGGACAAATAAAATAACAAAACGCTTTCTTGTTGCTACGCCCTACTCGACCTCGCATTTGATGCAAATCAGACAATCCGAAATTATTCGCATTGTTGATGAAAATCGTATTCGCATTAGGAACGTCTAAACCGCTTTCGATAATGGTTGTTGCCACCAAAACATCAAATTCTCCGTTCATGAAAGCCAACATTAATTCTTCCAATTTCTTGCCGTCCATTTGACCGTGACCAATTCCAACTCTGGCATTTGGCACCAAACGCTGAATCATTCCGGCAACTTCCTTGATATTTTCGATTCGATTATTAATGAAAAAAACCTGTCCGTTACGCTGAATTTCATACGAAATCGCATCCCGAATCAACTCTTCACTAAAACCTACTACATTCGTTTCAATAGGATATCTGTTAGGCGGAGGCGTTGTAATTACTGATAAATCGCGCGCTGCCATCAACGAAAACTGCAACGTTCGTGGGATTGGCGTTGCTGTCAATGTCAAAGTATCGACATTCGCCGCAATGGTTTTAAGTTTGTCTTTTACGTTGACACCAAATTTTTGTTCCTCATCTACAATCAGCAATCCAAGGTCTTTGAAAACTACATTTTTGTTGACTAATTGATGTGTTCCAATCACAATATCTAGTTTTCCTTCGGCTAATTGTTTTAGTGTTTCTGCTTTTTGCTTTGCTGTTCTAAAACGGTTTAAATACCCAATAGAAACCGGCATGTCTTTCAATCGTTCCGTGAAAGTGCGGTAATGTTGGTACGCCAAAATTGTCGTAGGAACCAAAATGGCCACTTGCTTACTGTTGTCTACCGCCTTGAAAGCGGCACGAATAGCAACTTCGGTTTTCCCAAAACCTACATCACCACAAACCAAGCGATCCATCGGGCGGTCGCTTTCCATATCTGCTTTGACTTCTGCAGTTGATTTGGTTTGGTCCGGCGTATCTTCGTAAATAAACGAGCTTTCTAGTTCGTTTTGCAAATAACTATCAGGCGCAAACTGGAATCCTTTTTCCAGTCTTCTTTTGGCATACAACTGAATCAAATTGAATGCAATATGTTTGACACGCGCCTTGGTTTTTTGTTTTAAAATCTTCCAAGCATTCGAACCCAATTTATAAATTTTGGGCGGCGTTCCGTCTTTTCCGTTGTATTTTGAAATTTTGTGCAGCGAATGAATACTCACATACACAATGTCATTATCGGCATACACGAGCTTTATGGCTTCTTGTGTTTTACCTTCGACTTGTATTTTTTGTAATCCTCCAAAACGTCCGATTCCGTGATCGATATGCGTCACATAATCCCCAACGGATAAAGTGGTGAGTTCTTTTAAAGTGATATTCTGTTTTTTTGAATACCCATTTTTGATGCTGAATTTATGGTAGCGTTCAAAAATTTGATGGTCGGTGTAACAGGTTATTTGGTTTTCCTCGTCGATAAATCCTTGGTACAAAGGCAAAACAACGGTATGGTATTGCTTGCGGATATTCTCAGAATTGGCCTCATCCAAGGTTTCGAAAATATCATGAAATCGTTTGGCTTGAGCATCATTGGAACAAAACAAATAATTTTTGTAGCCGTTGAAATGATTTTCATTCAGATTATTCAACAACAAATCAAATTGTTTGTTGAACGACGGTTGCGGCTGAATGTGAAATTCGAATTTTTTGCTGGTTCTAAAAATAGCTTTCGAACTCAATTCTACAATGGAAAAATCCAACGCTCTTTTTACAAACTCGGTTTGATTCAAGAACAATTTTTCTGGAGATGACCGTTTTATTTCCTGCGACAATTTTGCGAAAGCTTCTTCGGCTTTGCCAAATTGTTTGTCTAATTGTGCTAAAAAATCTTCGGTGTTCTGAATAAAAATTACCGTTTTCTCCGAAATATAATCCAAGAAACTTTCTCGGTTTTCCTGAAAAACTTTATTTTCCACATTTGGGATTATCGTAATCTTTTTTTGCGTTTCAATGGACAATTGCGTCGCTACATCGAAGGTACGAATGCTCTCCACCTCGTCTCCAAAAAACTCAATTCGGTACGGATTATCATTCGAAAATGAAAACACATCGACAATTCCTCCACGAACCGAAAATTCTCCGGGTTCTGTAATGAAATCAACTCTTTTAAATTCATATTCGAATAAAACTTCGTTGATAAAATCGATGGAAATCTTGTCACCAACAGCAACTTTCAACGTGTTTTTATCCAATTCTTTTCGGGTAACCACTTTCTCGAATAAGGCTTCGGGATAGGTGACAATAACGGCTGGTTTTTTACGGGAATTGATTCGGTTTAACACTTCGGCGCGAAGCAAAACATTGGCATTATCGGTATCTTCGATTTCGTAAGGGCGACGAAATGAACCGGGATAAAAGAGCACATCTTGTTCCCCAATCATTTGTTCCAAATCATTCAAATAATACGCCGCTTCTTCTTTATTGTTTAGAACAATCAAAAAAGGAAGTTCTGCTTTCTTGAAAACAGATCGAATTACAAACGAAAGTGCTGAACCCAAAAGTCCCGACAGTTGCATTTTGACTTGGTTGTTTTCCAATAAACGAGCAACAATTTGCTGGGTTTTTGGCGAATTATCGTAGGTATTGTATAAGGCTGTTTTACTCAACGCGTGGCAGATTTGGGTCGATAACTGGTGTATTAGGAATGGCTCTTGTGGTGTCCATCATTTTCAATAAATCAGATTCCCCTTCTTCAAGCGGAATTCTACTTTTCTCCACAATTTTGTCCATCTGTCTTTGTAACGAAACCAATTCCAAGTTGATTTCTGATACTAATAATATCACTTTTTTATCTGGAATATTATCCAAATGAATGAATAAATCCAACAAACGTACTTTTGTGATTAAAGTCGAAATCCTACTTTTTATTTGAGGTTTATTGTATTCATACGGAATATTAGTGTTCAAAGCCATTACTTTTTTAGAAAGTGCTTTCGATTTTTGCTGAAAAGCGCCAATGGTTTTTTTAGGTTTCAAGGCTAGTTCAGCCAAAAAAATGCGCCATTCATTCCAGGATGCAATGCTTTTTTCAGAAGCTTCCGTTACAGGTGTGTCATAAAAAACCCAACCTTTCTCTATGTTTTTGAAAATGACTTCTCTTTTTTGCATCTCTTTTTTATTTTCGGCAATGCGTTTTTGATTGTCATTTTTACAGGACAACAAAAGAAAAACCAGAGAAAAGAAAACTGCTATTTTATATTTCATGTGTGGCTATTTATCGTTTTTTTAATGGCTGAATGTAATTCACATACGCTCTTAATTTTATAAATTAGAACGAGTTATGCTCCTTTAAAAATTTCCATTATTTAAGCTACAAAGTTACAAAGTAAATTTACAATTACGAATTACCGCATAGGAATAACAATCTAATATTCTTGAAGCAGTTTTTGTGTTTAAAAAGTCATAAATTAAGAAATAAAACTCCTTTTTAAATACTATTTTAAGAAATTCACATTGTTTTTAATCAAAATTATGTTATTTGCGAAAACGTTATCTTTGTTTTTCAAAACAGACAAAAATGAGTACTAAAATATTGATTATTGGAGCTTGCGGACAAATTGGAACGGAGCTTACCCAAAAGCTGCGGCAACTACACGGAACAGAAAATGTAATTGCTTCGGATATCCGAAAGTTAAATATTGATGTTGTCAATTCTGGTCCATTTGAAGTGGTGAACGCTTTAGATTTCAATCAAATTGAACATTTGGTAGAATTGCACCAAATTGATGAAGTGTATTTGATGGCGGCATTATTATCGGCTACAGCCGAGAAAAACCCGGCATTTGCTTGGGACTTAAATATGAATTCGTTGTTTCACGTTTTGAATTTGGCGAAAGCCGGAAAAATAAAAAAAATATTCTGGCCTTCGAGTATTGCGGTTTTTGGACCAACAACTCCTAAAGAAAATACGCCACAATATACCATTATGGAACCTTCAACGGTGTACGGAATCAGCAAACAAGCGGGCGAAAGATGGTGCGAATACTACCATAATATTTTTGGTGTAGATGTAAGAAGCATCCGTTATCCGGGTCTAATCAGCTGGTCATCGCCTCCTGGTGGCGGAACTACGGATTATGCAGTAGATATTTTTCACAAAGCACTTTCGGATAAAACATACGAATGCTTTTTATCTTCAGAAACTAAAATGCCGATGATGTATATGGATGATGCCATTGCTGCGACCATTCAAATTATGCAAGCGCCGGTAGAGCAAATAAAAATTCATTCTTCGTATAATCTAGCTGCAATGAGCTTTACGCCAACAGAGATTGCTGCCGAAATCAAGAAACACATTCCTGAATTTACCGTTACTTACAAGCCGGATTTCCGTCAAAAAATAGCCGACAGCTGGCCAGCAAGTATTGATGACGCTGAAGCCAGAAAAGACTGGAACTGGAAACATGAATTTGATTTGGAAAGCATGACGGTTGATATGCTGGAGCATTTGAAATAGTTTCCTTAAAAATAAAACCAAAAAAAAGTCTAGTTCAAGAACTAGACTTTTTTTATGGAGTTTCGATAAATTTTACTTTATCTCATAAGTGTTATTTTCCATTTTTAAATCGGCCATTAACCCACTTGGATCAATCGTTATTTTCTTGATGGAAGCTTTTGATTTCGCAATGTTGAATTCAAAAGTTGGATACGCCCAAGCCCAATCATTCAAAACCGTTCTTTTTACTGCAGGATTTGGGTTTTCTTTTTCAAAACTCATCATTCGCAACGGGATGTAGAAACTTTCTGTTGTTCCGTCCGTATATTCCACTGTCAAATCTATCGGCATTGGCATTCTTCCAATTCTTTCTAGAGTAACGGTTGTTTTATCCGCATTTTCCTTTACTTCTTTGATCCCATAATCAATAGTATTGGTAGTTTCAGTCCAATCCACTAAATACCAATCCAGATTTGCTCCAGAAACTCTTTCGGCAGATCTTTTGATATCATTTGGCGTAGGATGTTTGAATTTGAAATCGCTGTAATATTTTTTCAACGTTTTAAATAAATTTTCTTTACCTATTAAGTATATCAATTGTGCTAAGAAAATTTCACCTTTACTGTAGGAAGTAACGCTGTAGACTCTGTTTTCATCAAAACGATCTGCATGAGTTCCTTGTGGCAATTCTTTTCCTGAATTTACCATTGCAAAATACCCTTTATATGCTGCTGCAAATGGGTTTTCTACTTTTTTATCGGCAATTTCATTAAGTCCAAAATCTTCCAGGAATGAGGTAAATCCTTCATCCATCCATCCGTGTTTTGATTCATTGGAAGCCAAAATATGCTGGAACCAAGAATGTGCCATTTCATGTGCGGTTACACCAAGCAATCCGTCAAATGTACCTTGACCTAAAATCAACGTACACATTGCATATTCCATTCCACCATCGCCACCTTGAATCACAGAATATTGTTTGTACGGATAATCACCAACCGTTTTGTTGTAAATTTCCATTAACTGAACCGTTTTTGGTTGCAGGTTTTTCCAGTTTTGAATGTATTTTGGATTGTTTTTATACAAGAAATGCAAGTCAACACCATTAGGTGCTTTTACTACATCATGAATATAATTCTTATCAGCAGCCCAAGTAAAATCATGAACCATTGGCGCATTAAAATGCCAAGTCAATGTTTTTGTTTTCTTTGGAACAGACACAACAACACCTTGGTCTTGATAACCGTGACCAATTTCGTTTTTATTTTGCAAATAACCGGTACCTCCTAAAACATAATCTTTATCAATAGTAATGTTTACGTCAAAATTTCCCCAAACGCCATGAAACTCTCTGGCGATATAAGGATCAGCATGCCAACCTTCAAAATCAAATTCAGCCAGTTTTGGATACCATTGCGCCATTGATAATTCTACGCCTTCGGCATTATTTCTACCGGAACGACGAATCTGAATGGGAACCTGACCATCAAAATCTAATGTGAATGTAGTTTTTGAATTTGGTAGAATTGGCTTAGCCAAAGTCACTTCAAGGATAGTTCCAATCTCTTTTGCACTAGCAACTGCTCCGTCTTGCTTGAAATTAGAAATTCGCAAGTAACCAATTTCGTTTGGTTTCAAATTTTTAATGCGGCTTTCTTTGACTTCTTTATCACCAACTTTTACTTTGGTGACCATTCTGCCGTCTGGATCTTTGATGCTTTGGATTCTGGCATCCATTTCGCTTCCGGGCTGAAAGGCATTATTAAATAGGTGATAATATACTTTTCTCAAAGTATCAGGAGAATTATTGGTGTAAACCAATTCCTGTTTTCCTTTGTATTGGTATGTTTTTACATCCATGGACACATCCATTTTGTAATCGACATGCTGCTGCCAATACGTACCGTTTTGAGCCAAAAGACTTCCAAAACTTAAGGATAAAATAGAAACTAAAAGTAATTTTTTCATGTAGGTTAAAATAAAAATGGAAGGGCAAATTGCCCTTCCAAAAGTAATGAATTCTTAAAATATTATTTAGACATTTTTTCTGCCATCAGTAAAGCGTTGTATGCATTTACTATTTTTCCTGATTTAGACAGAGCAGTAAAAGAACGTGTGTCATTTGCTTTTCCTCCTACAATAACATCCGTTGTAATTGCAACTCCTGAATCCATCAAAATATGCTTCACTTGTTGAGCAGATAATTTTGGATAGTACGAACGAATTAAAGCGGCAACTCCGGCAGCATTTGGCGCAGCCATTGATGTTCCTTGTAAATATTTATAAGTATTATTTGGAGTTGTAGCGTAGATTTTTACTCCAGGAGCAAAAACGTCAACATTAATTTTTCCAATGTTAGAAAAACGAGCCACCACTTTATTTCCGTATTCAAAATTCAACGCACCAATTGTGATTAAATTATCGGCAAACTCTGTTACTTTATCTTCAGAATCGTTAGGGAAATTTTCTGCATAATCAATGTCTTTTGCATCATTACCAGCTGCATGAACGATTAATACATCTTTTTTCTCAGCATATTTTATCGCATCATAAACCCATTGCTTGTGTGGAGAAAAGCTTTTTCCAAAACTTCCGTTGATTACTTTGGCGCCATTATCTACTGCATAACGAATTCCAAGTGCAATATCTTTATCATACTCGTCACCGTCTGGCACTGCACGAACGGTAAGAATCTGAACATTATTAGCAACACCATCACCACCTAATACGTTGTTTCTAGTTTGAGCAACAATTCCGGCAACGTGCGTTCCATGAAGAATTTCGTTCTTGTCTGGTCCCATCACATTATTGTTTCCGTATTTTGTATCAGTGATATCATTTGGATTATCTCCTACTACTTTACGGTAATCTGTTTTCAGATTGTCTCCGTTTATAAGTGCAACCTGATCCTCTAGTTGTTTTTGAACAGCAACTTTTAGTTCCGCTATTGGCAATCCATAAGAAAGCATTTGTTGCATAGCTGCTTTGCTCTTTTGTGTTGCCGGTTCTTGCGAAACAATTGCATTTACCTCCTCAATTGTGTAAACTGGTTTACCAAAATGTTTTGCCAAAACAGCATCACTTGCAGCAATAGTCTCTAACATTTGCTCTGAGCGTGTTTTTCCTGCAACTGCATCAGCAATTTTTTTATCATTCAATGCTTTAGCCTCTTGATAAGTAGCACCATCAACTAAGGTTTTATCTTTAATGATTCTTTCATATTCCAGATTCTCTTTGGTACTATCTCCAAGAAAATTCCATCCATGAATATCATCGATATATCCGTTTTTGTCATCGTCAATTCCGTTTCCGGCGATTTCTTTTGTATTGGTCCAAAGTACCGATTTCAAATCTTCGTGTTCGATATCTACACCAGAATCTACAATTCCAACAATAACTGGAACGCCTTTTTTGCCTTTCAATAATTCAGCATAAGCCTTGTCAACACTCATTCCAGGAATAGTATCAGTTACGATATCCAGATGACTCCAACGTTTCAAGTCATTTTCAGCAATTGGTGCCTTTTTTTTAATGTTTAAAGGTGCGCTTATGGCAACTAGATCAGAATTAGTGGTATTTGAAACTTGTTTTGAAGCGCCACATCCTACTAATGCTAAAAGAGCAAAAGCAGAAATGTAAATAGGTTTAATGGTATTCATCGAAAATGTTTTTGTTAATTTTTGAAATATTTGTCTAAAATAATTTTTTTTGTTACAAAAGGAGTTATGATTAACACTATGTTAAGATTTGTTCGCAAGTAAAAACTTCTGCTAACCGAACGCCTTTTTCTGTTTTTTGTACGGTTATTATTTCATTATGCGCGTCGTGCTCCAAGAACAAATAATAATTATTATCAGCCGCCGCATTCATGAATTTTTCTTTTTCTGGCATGGTCAATAAAGGTCGGGTGTCATATCCCATCACATACGGAATTGGAATATGCCCGGCTGTTGCCAATAAATCAGCGCAAAAAACGATGGTCTTATCCTTATATTGAATGTGCGGAATCATTTGCTTCTCGGTATGTCCATCTGCAAAGAAGATGCCAAAACCCAGTTCTGATGTTGTCAAAAAATCTCCTTCCGGTCTTTGGATAAAATGCAGCTGCCCACTCTCCTGCATCGGTAAAATGTTTTCGGATAGAAAAGACGCTTTTTCTCTGACATTGGGTTTTGTTGCCCATTCCCAGTGATTTTCATTAGACCAGTATTTAGCATTTTTAAACGCCGGTTCGTAACCGGTTTTATCAGCGTTCCATTGAACACTTCCTCCGCAATGGTCAAAATGCAAATGCGTCATAAAAACATCGGTGATATCGTCACGATGAAAACCATATTTTGCCAACGATTTATCCATGGAATGTGTTCCCCAAAGCGAATAATAACCAAAAAACTTCTCTGATTGTTTGTTTCCCATTCCGGTATCAATCAAAATCAATCGGTTGCCATCTTCAATCAATAAACAGCGTGCCGCAATATCAATCAGGTTATTTTCATCGGCTGGATTGGTTTTATTCCAAATAGTCTTTGGCACTACGCCAAACATTGCGCCACCATCTAGTTTAAAATTTCCGGTTTCTATAGGGTATAGTTTCATTTTTTTTATTTTTTTCGAGAGGAACCAAAGTTAAGAAATTCAAACGCTTTTACTGGTCGCAAATAGCTTTTTTCTATTTTTGCATTAGTTATAATAATGTTATCAATTATGGAAAAAGCTTTTTATACACTATCTTTGTGCTTAATTTAGACAAAATCAATATAAGCTATGATAAAAGTTTCTGACACAGCAAGAAAAAAAATCATCGATTTAATGAAAGATGATGGTTTTGACGCTGCAATTGACTACGTAAGAGTGGGTGTAAAAAGCGGCGGATGTTCTGGATTGTCTTATGATTTAAAATTTGATAAAACAAAAAGCGACGACGATAAAATTTTCGTAGACAACGATATCACTATTGCTGTTGAGAAAAAATCTTTTCTATACCTAGCCGGGACAATTTTAGAATTTTCAGGTGGAATAAACGGAAAAGGATTTGTTTTCAATAACCCAAACGCAAACAGAACTTGTGGTTGCGGAGAGAGTTTCTCTTTATAACCAAATAAAAAAGATTTAAACCATTAAGAAATTAAGGTAATTAAGCCTTAATAAACCTTAATTTCTTAATGGTTTTAAAAAATAAAATTATGTCAAAATACACAGAAGACGACTTAAAAATCGAACTCGAAAACAAAGAATACGAATACGGATTTTACACCGAATTAGAATCAGAAACGTTTCCTATTGGTTTAAATGAAGATATCGTTCGCGCCATTTCGCACAAAAAAGGAGAGCCAAAATGGATGACTGATTGGCGTCTGGAGGCTTTTCGTGCTTGGAAGCAAATGACAGAGCCAGAATGGGCAAATGTGCATTATACCAAACCTGATTTTCAGGCTATTTCCTATTATTCCGCTCCAAAAGCGGTAGATCCTAATAAAACATTGGACGATGTAGATCCGGAACTTTTAGAAATGTATAAAAAGTTAGGTATCTCTGTCGATGAGCAAAAGATGATGAATAATGTGGCGATGGATATTGTAGTGGATTCGGTTTCTGTAGCCACTACTTTCAAGAAAACATTAGGCGAAAAAGGAATTATCTTCATGAGTATTTCTGAAGCCATCAAAGAGCATCCAGAATTAGTTCGTAAATATTTAGGAACGGTTGTCCCACAAAAAGACAACTTTTATGCTGCTTTGAATTCGGCTGTTTTCTCTGATGGTTCTTTCTGTTATATTCCAAAAGGTGTTCGTTGCCCAATGGAACTTTCGACATATTTTAGAATCAATCAAGCAGGAACAGGACAATTCGAAAGAACATTATTGGTTGCTGACGAAGGTAGTTATGTTTCTTACCTTGAAGGTTGTACTGCTCCAAGTCGTGATGAAAATCAATTACACGCTGCTGTAGTGGAACTAATCGCTTTGGACGATGCCGAAATCAAATATTCAACCGTACAAAACTGGTATCCTGGAAACAAAGAAGGAAAAGGTGGGGTTTATAATTTTGTGACCAAAAGAGGAATCTGCGAGAAAAACGCAAAAATTTCTTGGACTCAAGTTGAAACTGGTTCAGCAATAACTTGGAAATATCCTTCGGTTATTTTAAAAGGAGATAATTCAACAGGAGAATTTTATTCAATTGCTGTTACCAATAATTTCCAACAAGCCGATACAGGAACCAAAATGATCCATTTAGGTAAAAACACTAAATCGACTATTATTTCTAAAGGAATTTCGGCCGGAAGATCACAAAACAGTTATAGAGGTTTAGTTCGAATTTCACCAAACGCAGATAACGCTAGAAACTTTTCACAATGTGACTCGTTGTTAATGGGGAATAATTGTGGCGCACATACTTTTCCTTATATCGAAAGTAAAAATCCATCGGCAAAAATAGAACATGAGGCTACGACAAGTAAAATTGGCGAAGACCAAGTTTTCTATTGCAACCAACGTGGAATTCCAACTGAAAAAGCAATCGCTTTAATCGTAAATGGTTTCAGTAAAGATGTATTGAATAAGTTGCCAATGGAATTTGCAGTAGAAGCACAAAAATTATTAGAAATTTCGTTAGAAGGTTCAGTAGGATAACCTTTTTAAGACTTTATAAAAACAAGACGTTTATGTTATCAATAAAAAATTTACACGCCTCCATTGGGGACAAAGAAATATTAAAAGGGATTAACCTTGAAGTAAAAGCGGGAGAAATTCACGCGATAATGGGACCAAACGGTGCTGGAAAAAGTACGCTTGCTTCTATCATTGCTGGAAACGAAAACTACGAAGTAACCGAAGGTGAAATCTCCTTAGACGGAGAAGACCTTTCTGAATTGGCACCAGAAGAAAGAGCACACAAAGGAGTTTTTCTTTCGTTCCAATACCCAGTGGAGATTCCAGGAGTTTCAGTAACGAACTTCATGAGAACTGCCATCAACGAAACGCGTAAAGCAAACGGTCAGGAAGAAATGCCTGCAAACGAAATGCTAAAAGTGATTCGTGAGAAATCAGAATTATTAGAAATTGACCGTAAATTTCTTTCTCGTTCTCTAAACGAAGGTTTTTCTGGTGGAGAGAAAAAACGTAACGAAATTTTCCAAATGGCAATGCTAGAACCAAAATTGGCTATTCTTGATGAAACCGATTCCGGACTTGATATTGATGCCTTACGTATTGTTGCAAATGGTGTTAACAAACTAAAAAGTGACAAAAATGCAATCGTAGTGATTACGCACTACCAAAGATTATTAGACTATATCGTCCCTGATTTCGTTCACGTATTATACAACGGAAAAATTGTAAAATCCGGTGGAAAAGAACTAGCGCACGAACTGGAAGAAAAAGGATACGACTGGATTAAACAAGAACAAGAAGCTTAAAATTTTGTTTGAAGTTTAAAGTTTAAAGTTGCCTCGAGATAACTTTAAACATTTAAACCTTAAACTTTAAACAATCAAAAAATGGAATTGAAAGAAAAATTACTATCGTCTTTTATGGCTTTCGAAGAGCGTGTAGATGTTCACTCTGAACTTCATGACGTGAGAACTGCCGCCATAAAAAACTTTGAAGATAAAGGTTTCCCAACCAAAAAAGACGAAGCTTGGAAATACACTTCGCTAAATGCCATCTTAAAAAATGACTTTACCGTTTTTCCAAAACAAGAAAATGCAGTTGAATTCAACCACGTAAAAAAATACTTTTTACACGAAATAGACACCTATAAAGTAGTGTTTATTGATGGTGTTTTCAGTTCGCATTTGTCGTCAACAACACACGAAGGAATTGATGTTTGTTTGATGTCTTCGGCATTGACCAAACCAAAATACAAAATGGTTATTGATACTTATTTTAACCAAATTGCCAATAAGGAAGAAAGTTTGACTTCATTGAATACGGCGTTTGCTATTGAAGGAGCGTATATAAACATTCCGAAAAGTAAAGTAGCGGATAAACCAATTGAGATTATGTATTTCTCAACAGGAAATGAAGCGGCACTTTTGGTTCAACCAAGAAACTTAGTGATTGTGGGTGAAAATTCACATGTTCAAATTATTGAGCGTCATCAAAGTTTAAACGAAAACCCGGTTTTAACGAATTCTGTTACCGAGATTTTTGCTCAAAAACGCGCGATTGTTGATTATTACAAAATTCAAAACGATACGCTTGAAGCGAACTTAATTGATAACACTTATGTTTCCCAGCAAAAAGAAAGTCACGTTTCGGTTCATACCTTCTCTTTTGGAGGAAACTTAACGAGAAACAACTTGAATTTTTATCACTTTGGCGAACGATTGACAAGCACCTTAAACGGAATCACAATTATTGGCGAAAAGCAACACGTAGATCATTATACTTTAGTGAAGCATTCAGCTCCAAATTGCGAAAGTTTCCAAGATTATAAAGGAATCTATGCTGATCGTTCTACAGGAGTTTTCAACGGAAAAGTGTATGTGGAAAAAGATGCTCAAAAAACAAATGCGTTCCAAAAAAGCAATAATATTTTATTGAGCGACAAAGCGACAATAAACGCAAAACCGCAATTAGAGATTTTTGCTGATGACGTAAAATGTTCTCACGGTTGTACTGTTGGACAATTAGATGAAACCGCAATGTTCTACATGCAACAACGCGGAATCCCTAAAAAAGAAGCCAAAGCATTATTGATGTATGCATTCTCGAATGCCGTTATAGAAAACATCAAAATACCGGAACTTAAAAAACGAATTACCACAATCATCGCCACAAAATTAGGTGTGAAATTGGGATTTGATTTGTAGTTTTTAGACACAAGGTTCGCAAAGATTTACGCACAAAGGGCGCAAGGTTTTTACTAAACTTTGTGCCTTTTGTTTTTTTATTTGAGCTTAAATTTATTTTTTTATTGATGATATTATCCCTCTCAACATTCCGTTAAAATCAAAATTAGATTCTTCTTTCAAGCCCATTCTTACAATAACTAAATCAAGAGACGGAATAATCGCCACCATTTGTCCTTGAAAACCGCTGCAGTAATACATATCTCTTGGGACATCCGGGAAATGTCCGCCAGCATTGAGCCAAAAGTGTCCGCCATATCTTCCATTGGAAGTATTCGTGGGGGCTGCAGTGTATTTCGCCCAGCTTTCGTTAAAAATTTGTTCTCCGTTCCAATTGCCTTTGTGCAAATACAATAACCCAAATTTTGACCAATCACGTGTTGTAGCCCAACCGTACGATGAACCTACATAATTTCCCGCCATATCCGTTTCGATTACCATCGAGTTCATTCCTATTTTATCAATCAAAGCTGAATACCAAAAATCTAAATATTCCTGATGCGTTTTGAACTGCTTCCGCAAAATTCCGGAAAGTAAATTCGTCGTTCCAGATGAATAATTCCATCGCGTATTCGGTTTATGCTCCGCCGGTTTTTCTAATTGCGCGCTGGTCATATCTTCGGCCTGAAAAAGCATTTTGGTCGCATCAGAAATAGTCGCGTAATCCTCTACCCATTGTAAACCGGAATTCATGTGCAGCAAATCGCTTGTTGTAATCAATTTTCGGTTGTCATTCGCCCATTCTGGAACTGGAGCAGGATCATCAATATCAAATTTTCTTTGTTTTTCCAAAATTCCAAACATGGCGCTAGTGATACTTTTAGTCATAGACCAACCTAATAATTTACTATTTTTATCGAAACCGGTATCGTACTTTTCAGCAATGATTTTGTCTTTATAAATTACCAAAAGGGAGCGCGTTCTTTTGTCAATAATACCTTTTTTATCAAAAGCATTGGCTACAGCCGCATTCAATTTAGTATAATCAACATTTGTAAAAACCGTGTCTTTTGGTTCATTAATTCCATACGGAAAAGGCAAATCATTGTTCAATTTTGTTCTTTTTGGAACCAAATACGGTTTTGTCACATCAAAATCATCGTTGATTAAGGTCGCGCCCAAACCTTCGCGGTAAATTGCTTTTCGTTCCTTCAAACCATAAACTGAAGCAACGGCAAACTTTCCGGCGTCTTCAATTTTGTTTTTGGCCAAATCAATCATGTCGATGTCATTGTCACCTTTCTCAATCATTTCCTGCGAACGATTATCAATAAAATGTCCCGAAGCAATACTTTTGGCTGAAAAGCCAGAAATTAAATCCAGTTTTGGATAAGTGGTGAAGCCAAAATAAGAAACACCAATGAAAGAAACGAAACCAAATAATCTGAAAACTTTTTTCATAGAGAATTAATTTGAAGCAATTTAATAAAAAAGAAGCATACATTTTTTTAACTGTTACCACATTGATTATTATTAACAAGTGTTTGCCGAAAATTAATTTCAATTTCATTACTTTTGTATTTAGAAAAATTCTAAATAATGAAGCCCAAACAACAAATTGGGTTATCTAAAAAATGTTACTTATTGGCGTTCTATCTAACCAATAAAAAAACAATAAAAACAGGCAGATTACATGTTAGATATTAATAAAATTAGAGCCGACTTCCCTATTCTTTCCCAGAAAGTAAACGGAAAACCATTGGTTTATTTCGACAACGGGGCTACTTCGCAAAAACCACAAGTTGTGATTGATGCAATTTCAAAATATTATCAGGAAATCAACGCTAATATTCATCGTGGCGTGCACACGTTGAGTCAACTGGCAACTGATGCGTATGAAATTTCACGCGGTAAACTTCAAAATCACATCAATGCAAAATTTGCTCATGAAGTACTTTTTACTTCGGGAACAACGCATGGAATTAATTTAGTTGCCAATGGATTTGCTTCGATTTTGAAACCAGGCGATGAAGTTTTAGTTTCGGCATTGGAACACCACAGCAATATAGTGCCTTGGCAAATGTTATGCGAGAAAACGGGTGCGACTTTGCGCGTAATTCCTATGAATGAAGATGGTGAATTGATCATGTCAGAATATGACAAATTGCTTTCGAATAAAACGAAGATTGTAACCGTAAATCATATTTCGAATGCTCTTGGGACTGTCAATCCAATTAAATACATGATTGACAAAGCGCATGAAGTTGGTGCGGCGATTTTGATTGACGGAGCGCAAGCCGTACCGCATTTGAAACCAGATGTTCAGGAATTAGATTGTGATTTTTATGTTTTTTCAGGACATAAAATGTGTGGTCCTACAGGAACTGGAATTTTATACGGAAAAGAAGCGTGGTTGAATAAATTACCGCCGTATCAAGGTGGAGGCGAAATGATTAAGGAAGTGACTTTCGAGAAAACTACTTATGCTGAATTGCCTCATAAATTTGAAGCTGGAACACCAAATATTGCCGGAGGAATTGTTCTGGGAACTGCGGTTGATTATATGAATGAAGTTGGGTTTGAAAACATTCAACAACAGGAAAAAGAATTATTAGAGCACGCAACTTCACGTTTATTAGAAATTGAGGGTTTGAAAATTTTTGGCACAGCTAAGGAAAAAACTTCTGTAGTTTCGTTTAATATTGAAGGCATTCATCCGTACGATATTGGTACGATAATTGACAAATTAGGAATAGCCGTAAGAACTGGTCACCATTGTACCCAGCCTATCATGACTTTCTTTTGTATTCCGGGAACAATACGAGCATCATTTGCTTTTTATAATACCAAAGAAGAAATTGATGTTATGGTTGAAGCCATTAAAAAAGCGCAACTCATGTTGTCGTAAAAATTTAAAATTATGACATCGCCATGATTCAAAATCGTAAATGGTATTATCGAATGGCGATACCATGTTCCTATAAAAAACAAATATTATCTACATATGAAAATACTATCTTTATTGTTTCTGACCATTTTTCTTGGGAAAGGGTGTAACAGTGCTCAAGCGCAAGAAATCAGCAATGCTGTAATTGAATATGAAGCCAACACCAGAGGTTTTTATCAAAAAATAATGGTGAAGAATCAGATGGTTACTATTTCTAAGGATAGAGATGGAAATGACAAACCGACACCAACAAAAATATCGGATGCCGACTGGAAAGAACTCGTAGACTGTTTTGAAACGATGGAATTGGATAGTTTGTCCAAATTAAAAGCACCTACCGAAAAACGTTTTCATGACGGTGCGGCTATTGCCAATTTGAAAATCACCTTCAAAGACAAAACCTATGAAACGACTAGTTTTGATCATGGTTTTCCACCAAAAGAGATTAAGAAATTCGTAAATAAAATAAATTCATTTGCTAAAAAAGAATAAATGAAAATTAAGGATATACAAGAAGAAATTGTTGATGAGTTTTCTATGTTTGACGACTGGATGGAACGTTATGAATACATCATCGAATTAGGAAAAAAACTTCCTATGATTAAAGAAGAATTCAAAACAGAAAACAATCTGATCAAAGGCTGCCAATCAAAAGTGTGGTTGCAGGGAGAAAAAAAAGACGATACAATTGTTTTCACTGCCGATAGTGATGCCATTTTGACAAAAGGAATTATTGCGATATTAATTCGTACTTTTTCGAATCAAAGTGCCAAAGATATTTTGGATGCCGATATGGATTTTATTGATAAAATTGGTCTGAAAGAACATTTATCACCAACGCGCGCCAACGGATTAGTATCGATGATAAAAAATATAAAAATGTATGCTTTGGCGTTCAACGCACAGAATTAATTTATAAACCGAGTTTTTTAACCATATAAGGCATTTAAGAAAATCAAAGAGCTCTTACTAATTAAAACATTTTGAAGTGCATTTTGCAACTTTAAACCTTAAACTTTAAACTAAAAATAATGGAAGAAACAATTATAGACACCACTGAATTAGGAGAATCAATCGTAAAAATATTAAAGACTATTTACGATCCAGAGATTCCTGTAGATATTTACGAATTAGGATTGATTTATGACGTAATGGTCAATACCGATTATGAAGTAAAAATCCTGATGACACTTACTTCTCCAAACTGTCCCGTTGCAGAAAGCCTGCCAAGAGAAGTGGAAGAAAAAGTAAAATCGATTACTAATGTAAAAGATGCTGAAGTAGAAATTACTTTTGATCCGCCTTGGAGCAAAGATTTAATGAGCGAGGAAGCAAAATTAGAATTGGGAATGTTGTAAAATTTGTTTCAGGTTTAAAGTTTAAGGTTGAGCAACTTTAAACTTTAAATCTTTTAAACTTGTTCAAATGGAAGAAATAATAAATAAAGTTGCGAATAGTGTTTTGGAAGTTTTCGATCTCGAAGATTATTATCCAAAAGGAATTCGTACGCAAATCGATATTTCGCAATGGCTTTTGGAAGGTTTTTTATTGAAAGAAAAAGACTTTAGAGAAGAGCTTAAAAATCAGGATTGGTCACAATACCAAGATCAGTATGTTGCTATTCATTGCAGTACCGAAGCTATTGTTCCGGCTTGGGCTTCTATTCTGGTTGCGATTCAATTAGCGCCATTTGCAAAGAAAATCATCAATGGAACATTAGAAGATTTAGACGCTTCGCTTTACGAAGAATTATTGCCTAAAATTGATTATTCCGTTTATAAAAATAAGCCCATTATCATAAAAGGGTGCTCCAGAAAACCGGTTCCGATGCGGGCCTATGTATTAGCTGCGCATTACTTGCAACCTTTTGCACGAAGTATTATGTATGGCGAAGCATGCTCTGCCGTTCCATTGTACAAAGCGCCTAAAAAGGAGTAATATATTGCATTTATTTTATACTTTAATAGTGGAATTTAAAATATAAAGTCATGAAAAAAATAGCTTTTTCTATCGTATTACTTTTTGCGATAATCTCTATACATGCGCAAGAAACTTCAAAAGACACTACAAAACTTTGGACAAAAAAAGGAAATATCTCCTTACTTTTTAGTCAATCTGCTTACAATAAACAATGGCTGGGCGGAGGGACTTCAAACGTTGCCGGGAATTTTAGCCTTAATTATGATTTTAATTATAAAAAAGGAGATGTGGTCTGGGATAACAAATTCATTCTAGGCTACGGTTTAAGCAAAATAAAAGGAGACGAAAAAACGGCAAAGACGGATGACCGTTTAGAATTGAATTCCCTTTGGGGTAAGAAAGCCAAAGGCGATTGGTACTATTCTGTTTTTTTTAATTTAAAAACACAAATGGATTCTGGTTTTGACAAAAATGGAGTCAGAATTTCTCATTTCTTTTCACCTTCCTATTTTCAATTTGGACCCGGAATGTTATGGAAAAAAAGCAACAACCTAAGTGTTAACTTTTCTCCGGCTACAGCAAAATTAATTTTGGTTGACGATCATTTTACTGAATTTGGCCCTTCTTTTGGAGTCTTGCAAGGCGATACTTCCAGATTTGAATTTGGTGCCAGTATTCAGGGATATTACAAATTAAATATCATGACAAATGTATCTGTAGAAAACCGATTGAATTTATATTCTAATTATTTAGATAATCCGCAAAATATAGATGTCGATTATCAAATGAATGTCATCATGAAAATCAATAAATACTTGTCGGCAAATGTAGCGGTACAAGCCATATATGATGACAATTCCGTAAAAGCCGTTCAGGTGAGAGAAGTATTTGGTTTAGGCGTTACTTACGGTTTCTAGAAAATACATTTTTAATCACTTTGTATTGACAATCAGATACTTGTAAAAAATATTTATCTAAAAAAATCGAAAACGCACTATCTTTTTTAGTACATTTATTCTCCTATTTAACCTACTAAGACATAATGGTAAGCATTTTAAACTAACACTAATTGTTTTAAAACTTCACCTTATGAAAAAATTACTTTTATTCGTCCTGTGTGTGACCCTTTTTGTAGCATGCAAAAAAGAAGCTACACCAAAAGCAGTATCAACTTCTGAAACACCTGATACACCAACACCTCCAACAGAATTTGCCGATAGCAAATATTCCGATATCGGAAAAAAAATGTTAGCAGATTTATCGAAAAACGACATGGATTCCTGGACAGACAGCTTTGCCGAGGATGCCAAGTATTACTGGAATAGCGGAGACAGTCTGGTAGGAAAACCAGCCATAGAAAAATACTGGAGAGACCGAAGAGGTAACGTTATTGAAACCATCACTTTTGAAAAAGAAATTTGGTTGCCAGTCAAAGTAAACGAGAAAGGCAATATTCCGATGGATGGCATCTGGCTTCTTAGTTGGTACAAAACCACCGCAAAATACAAAGGAGGCAAGAGCATGACACAATGGATTCATTCCACGTATCATTTTAATTCGGAGGATAAAATTGATATGGTCAACCAATATCTGGATCGAGTGCCTATCATGGAAGCAATGCCACCGAAGAAATAAATTTTTAAGTCCCAGTTTGCAGAACTCAGAATGTATCTCATAAAAAACGGTACTCATTTAGGGGTGTCGTTTTTTTATGTTTTTATTTAAGTAGATATTTGTCGCAGACGATCACCAGAGATTTAAGACTAAATTAAGCCCTATTTTCGGATTTGCCACACGAGCGAAGCGACTTCCGAAGCAAATCATCCCAAATACAAACCTACTTTCCATTAAGCCAATTGCACAAATCCGTTGTAGTAACTGTTCTAGGCAGTGCTTTATTTTGATGCTTTAGACTTCTTAATGTTCAAAGTTTTCTGTTTTATCCATTGAATTGAAATGTCAACAGGTGCTGTAATATTGTCAGAAACAGTATTGTGTCCTAATGTTGAAAACAAGGCATATTCGAAAGGTTTGCCTTGAGCTTTCAATGTATTTAATTGCTCCATACACAACTTTACTGGAATCTGTATATCTTTCTCACCAAAAAGCCAAATTCCTGGAATTGAAAGTGTATTCAAGGAAATTTTTGGGTCAGTAGCTGTAAATTGATACCTGTCAGAATCATTTTTGATATGTTCACGAGCATCTGATTCTGTATGGTTTTCCCAAAAACTATTGTTCCCATTAGTATAAAACTGAAATCGAAGTTGTTCTAGGGTTGTAATTGTAGGGCAACTAAATAAAACCATAAATTCAATTTGTGGATTTTTGCTTGCAGCAATTGGGATTATCCATCCTGCTTGACTGAAGCCAACTAATCCTATAGGTGTTTTTTTATCTTTCAAATAGGTTCGAAATGTATTTACTGCTGCACTTGCATCATGAGATAATAAATTAAGATTCGTAGTGTCAATATTATTCGTGCCAACAGATGGCCCTACATATACACCACCAGATTCTCCAACTCCACGTTTATCATATGTCAATACAGCAACCCCTTCTTTGGCAAGACGTTTAGCAAAATCCATTTCTCTTTTTACAGGATCAGACCCATGAACAATTACAACTGCTGCCAATGTTTTTTTAGGTGTTAAAATTGAGCCTGCAAGAGTGATGCCCTGACTTTCAAACTTTACCTCTTGAATGGTAAAGTCGGTCGATTGAGAAAATACTATTTCTGGTAAAATTATTAATAATAACCAAAGAAGTGAATTAGAAAAAAAGTTAATATTCATATTAGTATAATATAAAAAATTGTTTTGAATGGTCATCGTTAGCATTGTCTACAACGTCCTGGTACTACAGCGGGTTTGTGGTTAAATTAATCCTTATTTTCGGATTTGCCTCCCCAGCGATAGCGAACAGGCGAAGCAAATTATCCCAAATACAAAACCATCTTTCCATTAAGCCAATTGCCCAAATCTGTTGAATTAACTGTTAGCGTAGTTTATTTGAATATGTTTTTTAATCTGTTCCAAAATGTCGTTTCTGTCTGCTTGTTTGTTTGATTAGGCTTAACAACTTCTTGATGTTTTATATTTGTTTGTTTATTTAATTCTGCAAGAAATTGTGGTGTGTCTGCGATCAACATTTCTCTTGTGTATTTCATTTGATCGTCCATATAATAAACCAAAGCATTACTCAGGTCGGTCAATGCTATCGAAATAAGTCCGATACAAGCACCTGCTGAAAAGTCTGCACCCCAAACAAATGAAATAGCAGTGTCTTGATTTGTTAAGTCAGGTTTAATCCATTCCGCTTCTGTTTCTGATATTACATTATTCGCTTCGTCAAGGTAAGTCTCAAAATATGTTTCATGTCCATTTATGCTACATTCAAGACCACCTTCGCCAATCTGTTTTTCAAGGTCATCAAATATTTTAAAGTCATAGCCAAGCTTTTGAATAACTTCTTGAATTTGTTTGTTTGTTGGTAAGTCTGCTTTTCTTATGAAAGCTATTTGTGTCATTGACATAGTTTTGGTTGTGTTAAATTACACCTAACATTCTGGTAATACAGCAGTTTTGGTACTAAATTAAGTCTTATTTTCAGATTTATAACCCAAGCGATAGCGAACAGGCGAAGCAAATCATCCCAAATACAAAACCAACTTTCCATTAAGCCAATTGCCCAAATCCGTTGTAGTAGCTATTGCCATTAGTTATTTTCTTCAGTTTCTTTTCCTATACGTTCAATCATTACCTTTGCATTCTTGTTTTCGGGATTTAATTCTAATGATTTTTGATAATTTTCTTTTGATAAATTAAATTGTTTACTGGAAAAATATGCTTCTGCTAAACTATCAAAAGCATTTGCTGATTTTGGATTTAATGCTGTATTAAGTTTGAAAACTTCAATCGCTGTTTTTGTTTGATTGTCTCGAAGGAATGTGTATGCAAGTCCATTTATGCTACTTTCATCAATACTATAGTCATTTGGATTTTTATCGATCACATCCTTAAGGTTACTTACCAAATTTAATGAGCCATTCATTTTTAACTCCATTAGTATTTTGTTAGCAATAGGAATCTTTGGTTTTTGATATTTGGATAGCTCTAGTATGGCGTCAATTGAATTAGTCAACTCATTCATTGCGAGTTTAGCGCCCTGATTTGTCAGGAATATATAATCGTAACCATCAGTTATATTTTTCTTTATTAAAGATCTGTAACTTTCTACATATCCATCGTGTTGAACGTACGTTTTTCCATTCTTTTGGTAGGGCATCCAACCAAAACCATAACCATATTCCTGACCGTTCATATTAATAGCTATAGAACCTTCATTTAATTTTCCATTTTTAAATGCTTCGTTAAGAGTTTTCTCTGATATCAATTTATTTGTATTCAATGCTTTGTTCCACTTTTCTAAATCGTTTAATGTGGAATAAATGCCACCTGGTCCAATTACGGAAGATTTATACTCTATCTTGGAACCAATTAGATTGTAGCCATTAACCTTCTTGAAAAATTTTTCTACCGCAGTTTTAGTCGCTGTAGTATTTTGCATTTTTAAAGGTTCAAAAATTTCTTGATTAAAGAATTGGTCGATTGGTTTTTTCGAGATTTTTTCAATTATCAAAGCGAGCAATACATAACCCGAATTACTGTATCGAAACATTTTTCCATTTTCCAGTTCAAGAGAATTTTGTTTCATAAGAGTTTCAAGTACATCATTATTGCCTGGGTCAGTCAATTTATAATATTCCGTGTCCGTAAGTCCTGAAGTATGGTTTAAAAGTTGTCTTACACTTATATTTTTTAGATATTCTGGATAGTTTGGGAAAAAATCTTTGATTTTATCTTCGTAAGATAATTTGCCTTGTTCTTGTAATATCATAATTCCCATTGCTGTAAATTGTTTGGAAACTGATGCGATATAAAAAACTGATTCGGGAGTAATTTTTTCTTTCGTTTCTTCGTTAGCGAATCCAAAAGATTTTTTGTAAATAACAGAGTCGTGTTTTGCAACCAAAACAGCTCCATTAAACATTCCATTTGAATGGCTGAAATTGAACAATGAATCGAGTAGTTGGGTCTGAATATTTTTTTTGTCAGTTTGTGTTTTTGAAATACTAGAACAGGAAGTTAAAATTGATAAGACAATTAATAAACTGTAAAATTGATGTTTCATTTAATATATTTTTCTCTAAAGACGATAAATTTCGTTAATTGTGTCGATGTTTCTTATAACTAATGGCAACGTTCTCGCGCTACAAGCAGTTTGTGATTAAATCAGCGTTATTTTTCGGATTTGCCACCCGAGAGATAGCGAACAGGCGAAGCAAATCATCCCAAATACAAAACCAACTTCCCATTAAGCCAATTGCCCAAATCCGTTGTAGTAGCTGTTGTATGCCGTTTATGTTTAATGTGTTTCGTCAGCTTGTTTAAAAATAAATTTTGTTACTGCTTTACTATTTGTGAAAAGTAAATAACCAATTAATGATTTTAGAAAATAAGCAACAATCCATTTTGAATTTTCGAAATCTATAAATAATGATTTTTGTCTGAAAAATTCGAAAAGAGTTTCACATAGCATTGGTATACTGCCAGCCAACATTAATCCTCCAATCACGGCGACTGAAATATTAAGAATTGTTGAAGCTTTGATATTCAAATCAATCTTTTCCTCAATGTTTTTTTCAAGTTTCAGTTTTTCAATTATCCATTCAGGTTTAAAGACAAATAATCGTAGGATCAATAAATATATTAGCAAGCTAAAAATTAAAAAGAATGATATTTCTAGATGGTTATTATTTCCATCCTCGAATGTTGCGTAAAGAGTTGAGAAGAATTGTGGAATAACAGTTAAACTTGAAAATAATATTGATATTCCCAAAATCTTTATCAGTATTGTCCAAAATGTTTTTGTTTTCATATTGTTTGGTTAAATGTCACACAACGTTCTGGTACTACAGAGGGTTTGGGACTAAATTAAGCCCTATTTTCGGATTTGCCAAATTATCCCAAATACAAAACCATTTTCCGATTAAGCCTAAAACCCCAATCTCGCCAAACGGCTGTTAGTGGCTGTTATTGTCACGCAAAATATTCAACCACTTCTTTATCTTCAACAACAATATGGTCTGTAATATGAAATACTTCGCTTATCAAATGATGTTTCAGCGCATCTTTTCTGTCCAATATTTTTCCAAGTAAACTTTGTTTCCATGGCGACTCATCTTTATCGATTAGTCCGACTTGAAAATTGTCACTATTCGTCCAAATTCTAAATGGAAATGAGAATCTATTTTTAGCTTCTTCATCAGTTCCCCAATCTCCAATACTGATTATTCCAGTAGCAATTTTTTCTTCATGATCTTTGGTGAACTTTATGTAATAAATTGCAAAAGCATCATCATCTTTATAAACAAATCTTGTCAGTTTCGTTGTTTCCTTTCCGCAACAGTCGCAAGTTTCTATATTCGGTTTTTCAAATTCTATTTTAATCATGATTTTCTTTGAGCATATTTTCGATATAATAGCCACTAACGTCCTGGTACTACAGCGGGTTTGGGACTAAATTAAGCCTTATTTTCGGATTTGCCACCCGAGCGATAGCGAACAGGCGAAGCAAATCATTCAAATACAAAACCAGCTCTCCATTAAGCCAATTGCCCAAATCCGTTGTAGTAGCTGTTGTGCGTTCGTACTATTTTAGGCATATTTTATAATTTAGTAAATTCTCTTTTCGCAATACATAAAGTCCTCATGGTTTAACTATAATTTTTCCAACTGTTTTGCCTGTTTCCATTTCAATATGGGCATCACCCATTTTATCAAGTGAAAAGCATTTTGAGATATGAGATTTAATAATACCTTTTTCTAAAAGTTCTGCAATTGCTTTCATGTCCTTACCATCTGATTTCACAAGAGAATAATATACCGTTACATTTTTTTCCTTAGCTTTTTCCAATAAATCGTCACTAATCATTGGCAAAAGACTCAAAATTGTCCCACCGTTTTTAACAACTTTAAGCGATTGATACAAACTATCTTTTGCAAACGCATCAATTACATAATCTACCTCGCTCACAACATCTTGAAATTTTTGTTCGTCATACGCTACATGTTCATCAGCGCCTAACTCCAATACAAAATCTTTGTTTTTTGCAGAGGAAACACCAATTACATAAGCTCCAAAATATTTAGCTATTTGAACTGCATAATGCCCAACTCCTCCTGATGAAGCTTGTATCAAAACCCTATCTCCTCGTTTTATTTTTGCATAATGAACCAACAATTGCCAGGCAGTTAATGCAGATAGTGTTGCACCACCAGCTTCCTCGTAGCTTATGTTTATCGGTTTATGGGCGATTTGATCTTCAGGTGCTACTACATATTCTGCATATCCTTTCCCGTGTCCTAAAAAATTAATCAATCCAAAAACAGCATCGCCCTTCTTAAATTTTGTGACTTTTGTGCCTATATCCGTAATTATTCCAGAAATATCCCACCCTAATATTAAAGGCATATTGTCTTTGAGGTACTCAGCCATGGCTGAACCACTTCTTGTTCTTACATCCACCGGATTTATACTGATTGCTTTAACTTCAATTAATACCTCATTTTCCAAAACTTCTGGTAACGGTAATTCCGTCATTAATAGCTTGTCTATATCTCCAAATTCATTTATTATAATTGCCTTCATTTTTATTTATTAAGTTAGGTAATGAACTTTATTTACGGGGTATTGTAAGTATGACGCACAACTTATATATATGTATGACATAATCATACAAAGCCACCCAATTTTAGGTAGATAGGTATGACAAAAAGCATACTTTATTTATTCTCAAATATATTTAATTTTTCTTACAAAGCGATAATGAATAACAGAAAAGGAATTAATACCACCAGAGCTCACATGATGGATAGCAGTGAAAATCCTTTTATGTAGTCCCGAAGCCTCGGGGTCCTGACGCAGCTGTAACGCAGAGGAAGCTGGGACATGCCCAAAAAAAATCCCTCTTGAGAATGTCAAAAGGGATTGTGTACTTTATGTTTTAGAGAAATTATTCGTTTTCTTCGGCGTCTTTCTCCACCGCGTCTTTATAATCCGGATATAAAAACTTATTGTACGGAAAACGGGTGATGTGAATGTGTCGTACGGCTTCGTAAACGCGTTCTCTGAATTCCTCGAAATTTTCTTTGTTGGTTGCCGAAATAAACAAGGCATTTTGCTCTCCTACTCGACTCATCCAAGTCGATTTCCATTCTTCCAGCGTGTAATGTCTTGGCGTTTTTTCGGTCATTAAATCATCTTCATCAATAGTCAAATGCTTATACGCATCAATTTTATTGAAAACCATAATAACGGGTTTGTCATTAGCCTTGATGTCCAATAACGTTTGGTTTACGGATGCAATATGATCCTCAAATTCAGGATGCGAAATATCAACTACGTGCAATAACAAATCAGCTTCGCGAACCTCATCCAGCGTACTTTTGAAAGAATCAACCAGTTGCGTTGGCAATTTCCTGATAAATCCTACGGTATCCGAAAGCAAGAAAGGCAGGTTTTTAATCACTACTTTTCGAACGGTCGTATCCAAAGTTGCAAAAAGTTTGTTCTCTACAAAAACATCACTTTTCCCAACAGCATTCATCAAAGTTGATTTCCCCACATTTGTATATCCCACCAAAGCCACACGAACCATTGCGCCACGATTACCGCGTTGCACTCCCATTTGCTTGTCGATGGTTTTTATTTTTTCCTTCAATAAGGCAATTCGGTCACGAACAATACGTCTATCAGTTTCAATCTCCGTTTCCCCAGGTCCACGCATTCCAATTCCCCCTTTTTGACGTTCCAAGTGTGTCCACATTCCGGAAAGTCTTGGTAATAAATATTGGCATTGCGCTAATTCTACTTGCGTTCTTGCATACGAAGTTTCGGCACGTTGCGCAAAAATATCCAGAATAAGGTGCGTTCTGTCCAGGATTTTACATTCCGTAATGATTTTAGATATATTTTTTTGCTGTGAAGGCGATAATTCATCATCAAATACCAAAGTTGAGATATCATTCTCTTTTACAAAAAGATGAATCTCTTCAATTTTTCCAGTTCCAACAAAAGTCTTGGGATTAGGACGTTCCATTTTTTGCGAAAAACGTTTCACCACTTCTCCACCTGCGGTAAAAGTCAAAAACTCCAATTCGTCAAGATATTCGTTAAGTTTCTCTTCACTTTGGTTTTGAGTTACAATACCAACAATAGCCGTTTTTTCGAAATTTATTACTTCTTTTTCTAACATGTCTTTGAATAAGCTACAAATTTAATGATTTGTCAGGGACTTATCTAGTTATGGGTTTATAAAAAATTAGAAGCCGTGAATAATGATAGTTTTTGGGTCGAGACGGAAATAAGACCAAAAAAAACTTTTGCCACGGTTTAATCTTTACTTTTTAAAAAAAATTAGTCAAAATTCAGGTAATTCATGGCTAAAAAATTTATACAACAGAAATCAGCTAATTTGCGGTTATTTTGAAAACTCTTGCTTTTGCACGAACGACTTTAGGAGTTCCACTGGATTTTTAATTATTTTTACACCAATATAATCCCATTTGAATGAATCGCTTTTTGACATTCCTTATTGCATTCTTGCTTCCCGTTTTTCTTTTTGCCCAAAATAATTCTGAGGAATTATTGGAGGAATTGGATCAAACGGTAGCTGATTATGCTGTTTATTCCAATAAAAAAGAAGGCGAAATAAACAAACTCAAGGAACTGCTTTCCTACACTTCTGCCGATATTCAAAAATACGACATCTATGGAAAATTGTATGCGGAATATAAATCGTACCAGTCGGATTCTGCATTGATTTACGCCCGAAAAAGTTTTCAAATCGCCGAAAAACTAAATGACATTCAAAAGCTAAATCACGCCCGATTAAATCTAGCTTCCATCATGGGAACCTTAGGGATGTACAAGGAAGCAACCGATATTCTTAATCAAATCAACATCACTACTTCGCCCGAACTAAAAGGTTATTATTTTACGGTAAACAGTGTCGTTTATGGGTATATGTCAGATTATGCGGCTTCGCTTCAGGAAAAAGAAAAGTATATTGTACTGACCAAAAAGTACCGTGATTCCTCCTTAAATTGCTACAAACCGCAATCAAGTGCTTATATTATGGCGAAGTCCAGCACACTTCTTGATGCCGGAAAACACGATGAAACACTGGCTTTGTTGCTGAACTATTTTCCGAATATTGCTCAGAACAGTGATGATCGAGCGGTGATTGCCTATATTATTTCGCAAGCATATCGCCAAAAAAAAGACGTTAAACAGGAGAAAAAATGGCTGACTATTTCTGCTATTTCCGATTTGCAATTGGCCAAAAAAGAATATATTTCGTTGCGTTCGTTGGCTTTTCTAATGTACGAAAGCGGAGCTATTGACCGCGCTTATACCTACATAAAACGCTCGCTGGAAGACGCCCTTTTTTGTAATGCGCGCTTACGAACCTATGAAATATCGAAGATGCTGCCCATTATCAACGAAGCGTATCAAAAACAAAATGAAACCAATCGATTTCAGTTGATTCTGTTTTTGATAAGTGCCAGTATATTATCCGTGTTCTTGTTGGCGGTGCTTTTTTTACTTTTTAAGCAAATGAAAAAACTGTCTAAAGCAAAGCAGGATTTAAGTTTGGCTAACGGCAAGCTTTCGGAACTGAATACCGAATTAAATACTTTCAATGAAAAATTGAATGAGACGAATTATACGCTGACCGAAGCCAATCTTCTAAAGGAAATATACATTGGACGTTACATGGATCAGTGTTCCGATTATTTAGGCAAGTTAGACGAATACCGCCGAAAACTGAATGTCATGGCAACGACAGGAAAAATGAACGACCTCATCAGTGCCGTAAAATCGAAACAATTTGTCGAAAATGAGCTTAAGGAATTCTATACTAATTTCGACAAAACATTCTTGCAACTCTTTCCTAACTTCATACCGGAATTCAGGGCTTTGTTGCTTGATGACGAAGCAACACAATTGAAGGAAGGCGAACTGCTGAATACGGAACTAAGAATCTTTGCACTCATCCGTTTGGGCATCAAGGACAGCGCAAAAATTTCGACTTTTCTTCGGTACTCGG
This sequence comes from Flavobacterium sp. 120, assembly GCF_003633605.1. Lineage (NCBI taxonomy): Bacteria > Pseudomonadati > Bacteroidota > Flavobacteriia > Flavobacteriales > Flavobacteriaceae > Flavobacterium > Flavobacterium sp. 120. The sequence goes on from NZ_RBKZ01000001.1 coordinate 3,383,194, forward strand.
TATCTACAATTTACAATTACCGCTCACAACTTAAAAACAAAGCAGCAGGTCCACGAGAAGATTTTGAAGCTAAAGTAATGCGGATTGGAACCCATTTAAAATAGAAAAATTCTGTTTTTAAAGGAGGTGTTCGGGATTAAAACAATCTCGAACACCTCTTTTTTATTATAAATTCACCACTTTTTTTAAACGATAAATTTACACAATACACAGTTATTCAGTATCTTGCATATAAAAAAGAGAAACACAATCTACTTTTTTAGAATGATAAAAATATGTAGTGTGTAAAGCGTTTACTTTTACTTCCTCGAAATCTGAAAAACTTTGGTTTTTTCAATAAATCGATTTCGTGAAAATCATGTTTATCACAATCTATTACCAAACCTGAAAAATTAATTTATCAAATTCTATTTAAAAAATGAAGCAATTTCTTTTCACAGCCCTAATGTGGCTCGCGTTTTTTAGCCCTGCAAAATCGCAGCAGTTAAAATCACCAAATGGAAAATTTGTAATGGAGTTTACATTACAAAATGATGGAACTCCAAGTTACAGTTTAAATTACAAAAATAAAGCAGTTGTAAAACCAAGTAAATTGGGTCTTGAGTTAAAAAATGATAAAAAATCGTTGTTAAATGACTTTACGGTTGTTGACTCGAAAGCGACAACTTTTGATGAAAACTGGCAACCCGTTTGGGGAGAAGTAGCCTCCATTCGCAATCATTATAACGAACTCGCAGTAACCTTAAATCAAAAAGAAACTGATAGAAAAATTCTTATACGCTTTCGTTTATTTGACGATGGTTTAGGATTTCGCTATGAATTCCCTTCGCAAAAAAACCTTACTTATTTTGTAATCAAAGAAGAAAGATCCCAGTTTGCCATGACTGGCGATCATACAGCGTTTTGGATTCCGGGTGATTATGATACCCAAGAATACGATTATACTACCTCAAAGTTGTCTGAAATTAGAGGTTTATCAGAAAAAGCAACTACTGCAAATGTTTCTCAAAAGTCGTTTTCTACAACAGGAGTTCAGACTTCGTTAATGCTAAAAACAGCAGATGGATTGTATATCAATTTGCATGAAGCGGCATTAATCAATTATTCTTGCATGCATTTGAATCTGGATGATGCAACCATGGTATTCGAATCTTGGTTGACACCAGATGCCAAAGGCGACAAAGGATATATGCAGGCTCCAAATCATTCGCCTTGGCGTACCATAATTGTCAGTGATGATGCAAGAGAAATTTTGGCTTCAAAAATGACCTTAAACTTGAATGACCCGTGTAAAATTGAAGATACTTCATGGATAAAACCAGTTAAATATGTAGGTGTTTGGTGGGAAATGATTACTGGAAAAAGCTCATGGGCGTACACGGATGAATTTCCAACGGTACAACTTGGCGTTACTGATTTTGCAAAAGCGAAGCCTAATGGAAAACATGGTGCAAACAACACTAATGTGAAAAAATACATTGATTTTGCAGCTAAACACGGTTTTGATGCCGTTTTGGTCGAAGGCTGGAATGAAGGTTGGGAAGACTGGTTTGGTCACTCCAAAGATTATGTTTTTGATTTTCTGACTCCTTATCCGGATTTTGATGTCAAAGGATTGCATGAATATGCTAAATCAAAAGGCGTAAAAATGATTATGCACCATGAGACTTCGGGTTCTGTGCGTAACTACGAACGTCACATGGATAAAGCGTATCAGTTTATGAAAGACAATGGTTATGATGCCGTGAAAAGTGGTTATGTAGGAGATATTATGCCAAGAGGCGAAAACCACTACAGCCAATGGATTGTCAATCATTATCAATATGCTTTAGAAAAAGCAGCTGATTATAAAATTATGCTGAATGCGCACGAGGCGGTTCGTCCAACGGGAATTTCCAGAACATATCCGAATTTAATTGGTAACGAAGCAGCAAGAGGAACAGAATATCAAGCTTTTGGAGGTTCTAAACCAAATCACGTAACGGTATTGCCTTTTACACGTTTAGTAGGTGGACCGATGGATTACACGCCGGGTATTTTTGAAATGGATTTAAGCAAATTGAATCGTGATAATAATTCTCATGTGAACAGCACAATTGCAAATCAACTGGCATTGTATGTAACGATGTACAGCCCGTTACAAATGGCAGCTGATTTAACAGAAAACTATGATCGCTTTCCGGATGCTTTTCAGTTTATTAAAGATGTAGCCGTAGATTGGTCGGACAGCAAATACCTTGAAGCAGAACCTGGTCAATATGTTACCGTTGCGCGTAAAGCAAAAGTGACGAATAACTGGTTTATCGGTAATGTAAACGGAGACAATTCTCGTACCTCAACAATCAAATTTGATTTCTTGGAAAAAGGAAAAAAATATGTAGCCACGATTTATGCTGATGCCAAGGATGCACATTATAAAACCAATCCGCAAGCCTATACGATTCGCAAAATGACAGTGACTAACAAATCCAAACTGGCACAGCTGAGTGTTTCGGGAGGAGGTTATGCCATTAGCATAGTTGAAATCAAAAAGTAAATAACTAAGAAAAGGCTGTCCAAATAGACAGCCTTTCTTGATTTTATCATAGCCTTAAACTAATTCACTGAAATAAGTTTTACCTCAAAAATAAGTACAGAACCTCCGGGAATACTACTGTAATCATTACTCCCATAACCAAGATGAGAAGGTACCAAAAGGATTCCGCTTCCGCCTTCTTTAAAATAAGGGATTCCTTCCGTCCATCCTTTTATCACTTGGTTTAAACCAAATGAAATTCCTGAAGCATTACTTTGATCAAAAACATTTCCATTAGTAAAATACCCTTTGTACGCAACTGTCACATTAGAGGTTGCGGTAGGTTGTTCTCCATCACCAGCTTCATTAATCACATAATACAATCCTGAATCGGTTTTTGTGGCAGTCAATTTATTTTTGGCAACGTAATCCACGATTTCTTTTTCGTTTTGAACGGTGTAATCAACAGGTTTAGATGCTTCATTATCTGATAAACAAGAAACAAATAATAAAGAAATTAGGGCTAATAAAGTAGATTTCATAATTTAATTTAAATGTTAAGGCTGCAAATATAGTAATTCAAGTAAAGCCTTTAATAAAAATTATTTGTCTCCAAAAACCTGAACATCATCTACTTGAAAAGCACCATCCAAAGCCAGGTTTTTACCGGAACCCGTATATTTAAAAGCAATGTTGATTTTACCTTTGTACGAAGATAAATCTACAGCGCCGCTTCCTACAAATTGATACCAAGGCGTAGCCTGTTTAGGCAAATTAACAACTAACGGAGTCCAAATTGCGGTAGTAATATTCAACCCGTCAAAATTACTGGAAACATAAACTTCCAAAGAATTTAACTGGGAATCAACATCTAAGTGATGCTGAGCAGTTCTAAAAGTCAAGACTTCTTTCGTATGAACCTCCATATCTATTTTTGGCGAAATCAACCAAGCCACATTCGAAACGACTTTGGTTCCTGTGATATTAAATTCGGCATAACCGTTTCCGGAATAAACAGTGCCTTTCCAGAAAAGCGTTCCCTTTTGGACAATATTAGCCCAGCCGGGAAGATTTAGTTTAACATTGTTTTCAACCGTTTCAAAATCTTGGGAGAAAAAAGGAGTCGCTCTGCTTCCGGTCATTACCACATCCTTTTCGGAACGCGGTAATAATTGGTAATCACTTCCGTATTTCGTCAAAATTCCTCTTACTTTTCCGCTGCCATTAGGGACTAATTTAGTCGCAAAATCAGAAAAACTACTCGTTCTAAAATACACTTGATTCCCTAGTTTATCCACCAAACTCCAATTTGTCGCACCGCCAACATTATTCGTTTCTTCAAAATAATGGCGTCCTATTGCGGCAGCTGAAAACTGAACATCAGATAACTCAACCAACGTATTCAAGTTAGAATCATTCAGTAATTCTGACATAGTCAGAGACCGAACCAAAACCTCCTCTTTTACATTCGTACACGACGCATTCAGCACTTTTTTATACTCATTTTGAGAAAGCCGCCCCACTCCGCCTTCATTATAGGAATTCACAAAAATGCTTCCTATGCGCATCCCTCCAAACGAAATATCCGTGTATTGGTCTTTCAACTTTATGTATACTTTATTGCCCAATCGGTAATCAATGTACAAATTTGTAGCATCCACGGGAACACTAAATCCTATCGCAGGTGTTGTGGCTGTTGCCAAAGTCTGAAAGGAAATCGACTTGAAAAAATTCCCCGATTCATCGCTGGAAACCACATACGCCTCGATAATGTCATCGTATTTATATTGGGTTACAATCGCATTTGTAACCGCGTGAACTTCGCTTACCGTTGTATTAGTAATTAAATCCGGTTGCGTACAAATGAGTTGTGGAGCGGCAACCTCATCCGTTACGCAACTGCTGAAAGTAATTGTCAACAGTAAAAATAATTTACAAAATGTTGATTTCATATGCTTTAATTTAAAGATTGATATAAAGATTCACGAAATACGTTCTTCCGTATCCGTAGAAATATTTTGGTCCAAAAGAAGGCGTACCACTGGAAACATCCTGATTGATTTGTCTGAAATTAGCATTTCGGGCTTGTTCATAACCGCCCGTTTTATAGGTAACATCCAGCACATTATTGATGCTGGCAAAAATTCCAACATTCTTTCCATAAATGCGCCATGATTTTCCACCAACAAGATTGAGCAACATCGTTGGGTCAAATTCTTCTTGTTTTAATAGTGTTGCTGCACGTTCCTCGGTTGCCTCCGGGAAATTAAAACCGCTTGCAGGATTTTTATAAAATATTTCAGTTCTGGAAATAGGCGAAATATCAATGTAACTATTGGTGAGGTAATTCATATTGGCACTAATCCACCAATATTTTGGATCTCGATATTCAATTCCCACGGAATACGCTCGCTGTGGCATTCCTGCTTGTTTGTAATTTTTGAGTGAGGCTGTTCCAAAATCAAAAACCGGACTGGTGTTTTCCAATGAAGCTTCGGCATCGTTTGTCAACGTCACATGTGGATTATTGTCATACGTATATTCCCCAAAAGCCGCTGAAAAAGTAGTTTTAAACGTTTGGCTTAATTGGTATTCCAAACTGAATTCTGCACCCATATTCTTCTTGTTCAATTGCGTTAAAGTCTGACTCACAAAAGCATCAGTGTTTAAATAACCCGCGCCATCATCAAAAATCCCTTCGGCATAAAAAAAGGAAATTTGAGTCGCATTTTTAATCAGGGAATAATAGGCTGTCAGTCGGGCTTTTAGTTTTGGAGAACGATAGACATAACTGGCATCCAAACTGCTGATGTTCTCACTTTCGAGTCCGTCAACAATTGAATTATTCAATCGGGAATTTGCAAAAGTATTTCTCAGAGAAGGTGCTTTGGTCAAATGCGCCGCATTGAAAGTCACCAACTGTTTTCCGGAAATTTTCAAGTTAAACCCGGCTTTGAAGCCAAAGTTTTCAAACGCTACTTTCTCACTTTTCCCGAAGGAATTCGTTTCGTAGATTCCGTTTTTGTACAAACCTTCCCTCTGATAATTTACAGTGGAGAAATTTTGAGCCAGATAAAAATCTAGTTTATTGTACGTGAATTTAAATTGCGTGAAAGCCTCTAAAGTATTGGCAAAATAATTATAATTGTACCCATACGTATCCCCAACAACTACTTGGCGGTCTGGATTATTCAAATCCGATTGGGATTGGTTTCCGCTGTAAAAAGCGTCGATATCTTCAAAATAGGAACCACCAAGCAAGTCCAACAATTTTTGTGAGTTATGCGATTTCAATTTTTTGAATGATGCTCCAGCATTCAAAAAAATGTTTTCTGACAGTTGCGCACTCAAATTTGTTGTGGCAACCGCCATTTGGTCTTCCACTTGATCTTCATACAAAACGTACTTGCTTTTTGTGGGTTCATAACCTGAAATTGTACCGTTGGAATCCAAAACTGGATTTTGATTGGCTTGGTACAAAGCCGTCCAATCGATTTGCGAATGGGCTAAAAATTCTGCTTTGCTTTTCTCCGCATTTTCATAATCTGGAGTAAATGCTCCCGAAAATTCTCCGTTATCCGGCGCATAAAGTGAGCTGTAATAACTAGGCATTTTTCTGTAATACGTGGGGTCTGGACTATTGGCATTTTGATAATCGATGTTGCTGTTGGCAATTTTTCCAAATTGATACATCACACTCGAATTCAGATTGGTTTTATCATTGATTTTAAAATAATGATTTAGCATTATTGTGGGCTCTTCAATGGTTTTTATGCGGGCATTTCTCTTTTCACCATCTTGAAAACCCCAATACGAATTGTATTTCACACTGGTCAATTGCATAACTTCGGCAGTGTTTGGAGAGTTTTTGGCTCTGGAATTAGGGGTATACATTGCCGTCAGATTCAACGAATGATTCTCGTTTAATTTTTTTTCGAGACTTATAAAAAAGGAATTCGCATCATAATTTGTCCCTTCAAAGTAGCCTTCTTGCGCCCAGCGCTTTCCTGCCGAAACTACAAAAGCCCAACCGCGGGAATTCATTCCGGAAGCATACGTTCCCATGGTGCGCCAACTGTAATTAGTATTGGTTGATGAAAATGAAATTCGGGAACCCGGTCTGTAAATAGAGGCTCGTGTGTTAATTTCCTGTGTTCCTAAAATACCGCCAAACGTATAATCCGAAGGTGCTGTTCCCAATGTAAATTCCTGATTGCGAAGCGCATCATTCAATCCGCCCCACTCGCCCCATTGCGGTCTTCCATCATAAATTTTATTCATGGAAACGCCATTAATCATCATCGTGGAATGTTCGCTGTCTAATCCTCGAACTCTAAAACGGGCTTGCCCCCAATTGAAAGCGGCGGCTTGCAAAAAAGCATCGCGGGACGATTGTAAGAGCCCGGAAGTGCTTTCGGAACTGCTGTTGTCATCGCTAAAATCACTTTCGATAAGTGTGATGATACTATTTTGTTGTTCTGTGGATTGATCTTCTTCTAAAGTTATGGTTCCTAAATCCAGCATTTTCCCTTCGATAATTTCTATAGGATACAAGCCATCTTTGAAACCTTGACTGTGAATAAGCAGCAATATATTTCCCGAAGGAGCGGTTTGAAAACTGAAATTACCATCGGCTTTGGTGAGTTGCATTAAAGTAGTGTTTTGAACACTAACGACTACAAACCCTAACGGATTTTGTGTTTTGGACTCGATAACTTTACCGAAAAATCCCGTATTATTTTGTGCTATAACGCATCCTACTTGAACGATAAAGAAAAAACCCATGTAAAATTTATTCATATATTCAAATGTATGGTGATGGTATATAGTCACTAAAATTGCGGTCGAGAGGATTTTCTTTTTATTATTCCTAGCAAGAAGTTCAACCGTTGAAATTTGTTTTCAACGGTTGAACAAAAAGCATAGAAAGCGTCATCCAAAATGAGACAACAGCTTAAAATAATTAAAAATGGATTTTGGAAATATGGGACGTAAATCCCAATGGGTATACTTATAAAGAGTGGTATTTGAAATTTCTTATTGAAAGAATTATAATGTTAAATATACAAAAAAATAGTATACAATTGATTTTTAAATAAAATTTTTCTTATAAAAACAAAAAAAGTAGTAATTAGCCCCGATGGAAGCAAGTATCCTTTTTTATAAACGCTTTGAATTCATTCATCGTTTGGAATGCGAATGGGTTGCGTTTAAAAAAAGATACTGCGCACAGCGGGAGGATGTGTTGTTATGGAAACAAAATGTAGTGCTCCTAATACTTCTATTTACTCAATTGCTTTGATTCTCGATACCATAATTGCGATGAAAATCCCAAAAATACCAATAAAAGCAAATGAAAACCTTAGACTCGACAACTCAGCGATGTAACCGATAATAGGCGGTCCCATAAGAAAACCCAAGAAACTGACACTGGAAACTGTCGTTAACGCTACACTGGGAGAAACGTTCGGGTTTTTTCCGGCAACGCTGTAAACGGTAGGCACAATCGTGGAAACTCCCAAACCAACAAACATAAATGCAATGGTTGCGGGGATGACAAACGGGAAAAATACTGCTGTAAAAAGCCCTGCGGAAATCATGATTCCGCTGATTTGCAAAACGGTTTTTCGACCAAATTTATGGATAAGACCATCTCCCAGGAATCGTCCGCCCGCCATCATAATCATAAAGGAAGTGTATCCCAAAATCACTAATGGTCCGGGTGCTTTGATGACATCTTTGAAATAAACACCGCTCCAGTCAAACATAACTCCTTCACTTGCCATGCAACAAAAACCAATGATACCAAGCCAAATTAAGGCACTATCCGGTTTTGAAAAGAGTTTTTTCTTTTCGGTTTTGACGGTTTCTTTCGCTTTTATTAAAAATTTATAATTGAAAGCAATCATCAAAAGCACGATTCCCGCAACGATTAAAAAATGTTGGTATGGATTAAGTTCCAAAGCCAGCATTCCTAAACCTACTAAAGCTCCAGTGAATCCGGCAAAACTCCACATTCCATGAAAAGAAGACATGATGGTTTTTTTGAAAAGGACTTCGGTATAAACACCTTGTGTATTGACAGCGATATTCGATAAATTACCAAAAATCCCAAATAAAAACAAACCCAATGAAAGTTGCCAAGCCTGAGCAGCCAAGCCCAAATTAGTCAAACATAAAACATAAAAAAGCAGGGATGCTATAAGAATACGATGGCTTCCAAAACGAGTGACCAATTTACCGGAAAAAGGCATAGCAACCAGTTGTCCTAATGGTAATGCAAATAAAATACTTCCTAAATCTCCTTCACTTAACTGTAATGCTGTTTTAATATCCGGAATGCGGCTTGCCCAAGTGGCAAAACACAAACCCATTGCAAAATAAAACATGGAAACTGCCCAACGCGTTCTTTTCAAATAGGAAATCTTAGCGTCTTTATATGTTTTTTTAAATTTTGCTTTGGTTCTAAATCGGGATATAAAATTTAAGTCTATCAAGATAATTGGATTTTGAAATTTGATTTATCAAAATTACAAAATCCAATCATTGGTTGTGTCAAAACAACACATAAGAAAAAAAATACATCGTTATTGTTTATAAAAATACAGATTACTGCTATAAAAAGTGATGGCCGCGAATTCGCGAATTCCTTTTATACTTGGTAATTGATAGTTGATTTTACAAATCAATCCCTTTTTTCTGAGCACTGCTTTGAATGGCTGCTTCAATAATTTGCATCACATGAACGCCATCTTGAGCCGTTACAGGTTCCATAGCATCCTGTGTAATTGAATTGTAAACGCCGTCAAAAAAGTCATAATAATTCCCCTGAAGAGTTGGGATATATTCTTTTACAATTTCGCCATTTATTTCTGTGTGTAAAAGTCCTTTTTTATCTGAAGATTCCGTTCCCCAAGTATCCAAGTTCGGTTTCATTCCTAATTTTAATTCGTCTTCTTGTACATCGCCACGCGCTTTTAGGAAAGAACCTTTCTTGCCATGAACCACAAAAGACGGAATGGCTTCGCGAACAAAAAAACCAGCTTTTAATCGGACACGGAAATGGGAATAATACAGTAAAATATCAATGTAATCATCTACCAAAGAATGTTCCCGTGTGATGCGAATATCCGCAAAAACCGATTGAGGCAAACCAAACAAACACAACGCCTGATCAATTAAATGTGGTCCTAAATCCTTCAGAATTCCAGCACCCGAATTCGCCGTTTCCTTGTGTTGTTTTGGACTTAAAATCGGATTGTAGCGATCAAAATGGAATTCGGCTTCCACAATTTCGCCAAGCACATTATCTGAAATGATTTTTTGTACCGTTTTGAAATCGCTGTCCCATCTTCTATTTTGGAAAACGGACAGTTTCAATCCTTTTTCTTTGGCCAAAGCCGCTAATTCCTGCGCTTGGGCAACGGTTGTGGTAAATGCTTTTTCGACCAAAGCATGTTTTCCAGCCAACAGCACTTTTTTGGCATATTCATAATGTGTATCTACGGGCGTATTGACTACCACTAAATCAACATCATCTTGCAATAACTCTTCTATCGTGGCGTAACTTTTCACCGAAGGATAATCCTGATGAATTAATTTTTTACTTCGTTCCCAAGAACCAAGCAGTTCAAATCCGGGATGAAAATTTAAAAAAGGAGCATGAAATACTTTTCCGGACATTCCGTAGGAAAGCAAAGCAGTTTTTATTTTTTGCATGGTATTATTTTATAAAATACGAATTTATACTTTTTAATCTTAAGACTTATACTCAAATTTTAATCACTTAACGAATATAAGTTCATCGAAAAAATGGGTTTTGTTATTTAATTTTAGCCCTTTCGTATTGTTTAGGCCATTGAATATCCGCCTGAAGTTCCTCGGCAAATTTCAATCCTAAATTTGGGTTTCTAAGGGATTCTCTGGCGAACAAGACCAAATCTGCTTTTCCAGAAGCAATAATTTCCTCGGCTTGAGCGGCTTCGGTGATTAAACCAACTGCGCCAGTCAAAATTTCGGTTTCTTTTTTTATGCTTTCCGCAAAAGGAACTTGGTAGTTTGGTCCCAACGGAATTTGCTGGTGTGAGACTAATCCTCCCGAAGAAACATCGATTAAATCCACTCCTTTTTCTTTTAATATTTTCGAAAGTTGCACTGATTCTTCAGCATTCCATCCGCCTTCTGCCCAGTCTGTTGCCGAAATTCTAACGAATAACGGTAAATTTTCCGGCCATTCCGATTGAACTGCATCCACAACTTCGAGTGTCAAACGGATTCGGTTTTCAAAACTTCCACCGTAAGTATCCGTTCTAAAATTGGACAAAGGCGAAAGAAACTGATGCAACAAATAGCCGTGAGCTGCATGAATTTCCAGCACTTGAAAACCGGCTTGAACCGCTCTTTTAGTGGATGATTTAAAGTCGGAAATTACTTTTTCAATTCCCGTTTTATCTAATGCTATAGGTGTTTTTTCATTGTCATGATACGCTACAGCACTTGGCGCAACAGTATTCCAACCATCTTGTGAATCGTCTAGTTTTCTTCCGCCTTCCCAAGGAGCCGCAGCGCTTGCTTTTCTTCCAGCATGCGCCAATTGGATTCCGGGAACGGATTTCTGACTGATAATAAATTGATTAATCTGCTGCATTTTTTCGATTTGTTCGTCTTTCCAAAGTCCTAAATCACCCGGAGAAATTCGACCTTCGGGAGAAACTGCAGTCGCTTCCTGAATAATTAATCCTGCTCCACCGGTAGCACGACTTCCCAGATGTACAAGATGCCAATCATTGGCAAAGCCCTCTTGAGCAGAATATTGACACATGGGAGAAATTGTAATTCTATTTTTGAGCGTAATGCTCTTTATTTGGAGTGGTGAAAACAATTGAGATGACATACCTTTTATTTTAATATAATTTAAGTGAAGATAAAGGAAATTTCCTTTTTGGAAAAGTAAAGTTAAGGGACAACTACCAAACTAGGAATTGAATTTCTATTAATTAACAAACATTTAAAATGGTATGGAACAATTATTGTAAAATAAACAAATAGAAAACCTTACTTTTGTGAGTTGTAAAAGAACTAAAATTAAAAAATGGACATAGTTATCAAGCTTTCTCAATTTTTATTGAGCTTATCATTACTTATTATACTTCACGAATTAGGACATTTTATTCCTGCTAAACTGTTTAAAACCAGAGTCGAAAAATTCTACTTGTTTTTTGACGTTAAATATTCCCTTATAAAAAAGAAAATTGGCGAAACTGAATACGGTATCGGTTGGTTGCCTTTGGGCGGTTATGTAAAAATTTCCGGAATGATTGACGAGAGTATGGACAAGGAGCAAATGGCTTTACCTCTGCAACCATGGGAATTTCGTTCTAAACCGGCATGGCAACGTTTGATTATTATGTTGGGTGGTGTTACCGTCAATTTTATTTTGGCTTTCATTATATATATCGGAATGGCATTTGCTTATGGCGATACTTATATTGCTAATGAAGATTTGAAAGACGGACTTTTGATTGAGAATCCAGCAATGAATAAAGTAGGTTTTCAAACTGGAGATAGAATTATTGCTATTGATGGTGAAAAAATCATCAAGTATGACAATGAGATGAATATCAAAATCATCATGGCTAAACAAGTCTTGATTGAAAGAAATGGAATAGAGCAAACTATAAAAATACCGGTTGATTTTGTGGATCAATTGTCTAAGTTAGAAAAAGGTACTTTGGTTTCGATTAGAAAACCATTTGCCATAACTTCAATTTCTGAAGGATCATTGAATACTAATTTACAACCAAAAGATATTATTTTGTCTTTAAATGGACAATCGACCAAATATTATGATCAGGTAACTTCGGTTTTGGAAAAGAATAAAAACAAAACTATTTCGGCTGTTGTTTTAAGAGATGAAAAACAAGTTCCGTTGCAACTTATTGTTTCTAAAGATGCAACATTAGGCATTGGCATCGGAAGCTTAGGAATGGAATCATTAAAGAAACTGGGATACTATAAAATCAGCAAACAGGAATTTAGTTTCATGGAATCTATTCCGGTTGGGATTACTAAAGGAAAAGATCAATTATTAGGATATGGAAAACAATTGAAAATGATTTTCAGTCCAAGTACGGGCGCTTACAAACAAGTAGGTGGTTTTAAAGCGATATTTGATATTTTTCCTAATACTTGGAGCTGGGAAGTTTTCTGGAACATCACCGCTTTATTATCCATTATGCTTGGTGTAATGAACTTATTACCTATTCCGGCACTTGATGGTGGGCATGTAATGTTTTTATTATATGAAATCATCAGCGGTAAAAAACCAAGTGATAAATTCTTAGAGAATGCGCAAATGGTTGGTTTCGTATTACTTATAACACTGTTATTATTCGCTAACGGAAACGACATTTACAAGTCAATTGTAGGGAAGTAAAAAAAATTAATTTTTTTTTAATTTTTGCTTGCGAAAATCAAATTAAGCCCTATCTTTGCACCGCTTTACAAGTGAAACACACTTCACCAATAAGCAACAAAAAAACGTTCATTCATTATCAGAATAAAAATATACAGTTTCCTTCTTAGCTCAGTTGGTTAGAGCATCTGACTGTTAATCAGAGGGTCCTTGGTTCGAGCCCAAGAGAGGGAGCTTTAAAAGCCTGACAGCAATGTCGGGCTTTTTTTATGTCCAAAAATTAGTGATTCCTGATTTTTAAATTTCGAAAAAAGACATCACTTTTATATAAAATAATTTTTATTACCAAATAATTGATAAATTAGAGGTTCTAAATTATTTACTATGAAACGACGTCAATTTCTTCAAAGTACTGCCCTGTTTTCTGTGGCCTCTTTAGTAAACGCAAATGAACTGTTTGCCAAAACTCCATTAATCAATAAAGCAGGCTTAGGTTTATTCTCTATACCAAAAATGTTAGAGAATGACTTTGATGGTGCTTTTGCTATGTTAGCTAAAATGGGATACAAAGAAGTGGAATGTTTCGGTCCTTATGAATTCAGTACTGAAAAAGCAAAAGCTTCATGGAATGCCGTTACACCCCAACTAGGATTTAAAGGGAGCGGCTTCTTCAACAAAACTGCTGCTGATTTTTTTAAAGCAGCGAAATCAAATGGCATTAGTATTCCTGCCATGCATACTGATTTAGATACACTATCAAATAATATGGGTCCATTGGCGGAAGCCGCTAATTTAATCGGCGCAAAATATGTGGTACTACCTTCCATTCCAGATGCTGAAAGGAAAAACTTGGACGATTATAAACGAGTAGCAGAAAAATTCAACTCGATTGGTGCTGAAGCCAAGAAAGAAGGAATTCGTTTTGCCTATCACAATCATGGTTATGGTTTAAACAATGTGAATGGCGTAATGCCGTTAAATATTATTTTTGACCAAACTGACCCTAGCATGGTTTATTTTGAAATGGATCTTTATTGGACAATAGCCGGCGGAGCAGATCCTGTAGAATTATTTAAAAAGCACAAAGACAGGTATAAAATGGTCCATATAAAAGACATGAAAGAAGCTAAAAGATTTGCAGGAGATGGTGGCGATGCATCACAATGGATTAGTCTTTTTCCATACATGACTTCTTGTGGTGAAGGTGTGCTAGATTTGCCTACAATACTTACTGCTGCAAAACAAAATGGTGTGGAGCATTTCTTCGTGGAACAAGATATGGTACAATCACCTGAAATAGCATTGAAAAAAAGTATTGATTATTTAAAGTCACTTTAAATTTATATAGGCTTTTTTCTTAGAAAGAGAACTGTAAAGCCTGACAACAATGTCGGGCTTTTTTATGCACAGAAATTAGGGATTCCTGATTTTTCAGGGATTGAAATTTTAAAGAATTTGTTGACCGCAATTATGGATTGGGTTTTCTACTTCACCATTTCGGTAACAATCTTTTTTGCTTCATTCGAATTACCCCAGCTTGCGATTTCATGCAAAACAGGCATCAAACTTTTCCCCGAATCAGACAATGTATATTCTACTCTTTGCGGGCTTTCTTTAAACTCTTTTCGTTCAATTAATCCTAAAGTCTCTAATTCTTTTAATTCATTAGAAAGCACTTTGTTAGAAATAGCAGGCATTAATTGGTTCAGTTTCCCGAACCGCAATGAACTTTCACCAATACAATTCAATATTATAGGCTTCCATTTACCGCCAAAAATGGACATGGCTCTTGTTACAGGACAATCATAAGGGTTTTCTATATATCTCATATAATATGTAGTAACCTACTGGTTACCGGTATTTAATTTGTTGGTTACAAATATACACTAATGATTGTAAATTTGTAAAGAACTATAAAAACAAGAAACATGAAAAAGATTGTATTACTTCTGACCGTATTTTTATCTATGAGCAATTTAAATGCACAAACAACAACAGCTGATATCCTTAAAGACTGGGAAAGAGCCAAAGCCTATACTAAAGAATATCTGGATGCAATGCCTGAAAGCGGCTATTCCTTTAAGCCAACGAAAGAAATGCGTTCTTTCTCAGGTCAAGTTTTACACTTGAGCGATGCGATATATGGTTTTGTGGGTTCCGCAACCGATGAGAAACCCCCAGTAGGTTTCGGAGATTTAGAAAAATCCGGTGATGAGAACAAAGCAAGCGTTACCGCCAAAGTAATGGCTTCTTATGATTTTGCTATTAATGCTATCAAAAAATATCCTAATGCAAAACTTTCGGAGCCTATTAAATTGTTCGGACAATTTGATATGAACAGAGAGCAGGTTTTAAACAAATGTTTTGAACATCAAACCCATCATAGAGCTCAAACAACGGTTTATTTGAGATTAGTAGGCGCTACACCTCCCGCTGAAAAATTATTTTAATTTATTTATAAAATGAAAAAATTAATACTGGTATTTTTAGTAAATGTAGTTTTTTGTTGTGGTGCGTTTGCACAAAAACCGTTACGACATTTTATGCAGCCACCAAATGTAATTAATACCATTCCCTATGGTAATAATCCACAGGCAGGGCATTATGTACAATCTAAAGATGCCAAAATTTACTATGAAGTATACGGCAAAGGGCAACCCATTGTAATATTACATGGCGGATTGTTTGGTTCAACCGTAGAAATGGCAAAAATCATAGATAGTCTTTCAGTTGATTTTCAGATAATCGCTGTTTCTACCCGTGGGCATGGGAAATCGGAAATAGGAACCGAACCATTGACATTAGAACAAAGAGCGAATGATGTACTGGCAGTAATCCAAAAAGCAACTTCAGAAAAAGTAATGATTCTTGGATTTAGTGATGGCGGATTTACCGCTTATAAATTTGGCTCGATGTATCCTGATAAAGTTAAAAAAATGATTGTGATAGGTGCCGGTATTTTATATCCCGGATTAAGAGATTTTAGTTTCAACTTCAATCAAGCGATGGAAATGGATGCGGAATTTTGGGCACAACAACGTGCCTTAATGCCCGAACCGAATCGACTGAAAGAGGTGTTTCAGCAAATTGCAACTTGTTATAGCCAACTTACTGTAGGAGCTGAATTATTAGGCGCTATCCAATGTCCCGTTTTAGTGATGGCGGGCGACCGAGATGAGGGCAACTCCGTACAAAATGTTTTAAATGCCGCATTGCTAATTCCCAATCATCAGTTAGCGATTATTCCAAATGCAGGACATCCTGCTTTTATTATAAATTTTAACGCCACCTGGGCAAGTATAGTTCCGTTCATAAAAGAAAACTAAATCCGTTCAAAATGAAAAAAGCACTTTTATTGAGTACCCTTATTTTACAAATCACGGGACTATTTGCTCAAAAATTTATCTGGGATAAGCACGAATTTGAAGCTGTAAATACCAAAGCTGAAATCGTAAATATGGACGGTGTTCAAGTCTTAAAAGTGGAGCGTGATTTAATTGCTTTTCCTTTTGATGAGAAAAACTTGGATGCTTCAACGGATGGTCCTACATACGTTAAATTAACGAATGTTGCTATGGAGAACGGGACGATTGAAGTTAAAATGTTAAGCCGAATCATGGAAAATTCTCCTTTTCCTGCTGCGCGCGGATTTATTGGCGTAGCATACCGCGTAGATCAGGAAAATAAAAATTTTGATGCTATTTATCTTCGTCCAAGTAATGGGAGAGCCGATGATCAATTGAGGCGCAACCACACCATTCAGTATTTTTCCTATCCGGGAAATACCTTTAGCCGATTGAGAAAAGAAGCGAACGGTTTATATGAAACCTATGCTGATATTGGTTTAAATGAATGGATTGATGTGCGTATTGAATTTCAAGATGAAAAGGCAGTTTTATACATCAATAACCAAAAATCGCCTTCATTTATCGTTACTAAAATGCTGGGAACTTCTAAAACTGGCAGTATTGCACTTTGGGTTGAAATAGGAACAATAGGATATTTTAAAGATTTAAAAGTGACGAAGAAATGATTGATTCTTAAACCTGATGATTTTTGGATAAAAAAGCCCGACAGTACTGTCGGGCTTTTTTATGGCTGAAAATTTGCAATTGCTTTTTATGTTTTCCACAAATTCGTTGACCAGATTAAATTTGTACTTTTCAACTATTTATCTCAATACATTTATTTTTTCTCAGATGAACTAGAGCTATCTGTCGATATTCTATAGGAAACTGCCGATTTCGATTTTAGGACTTAATATATTCCGTACATTTATTTTTAAATTGTACCGGATGAAACCATTTTCAGTCAAAGACATTTCGATTTTTTCAAAAGCTTTACTCTTTCTTGGGTTGCTTATAGTCCAAAGTATGCCGCTATACATGAATATTAGTTTTCCAATGGAATTTTGGATCAAACAAATCTTCATGTATGTTTTATGGATTTCCGTATTTTATCTTACCTATAAAATAATCATCCCTACTCTTTTATTTCAAGGTAAGAACGGCTTTTTCTTTATTGCAATATGTATTCTTATAGTATCTGTTCTTTACATTAGTGACACTTTCAACTCACTCATAAACCTTGATGCTATTTTAAATCAGCATTTTAAAATTTCGAAAAAAGATAACTTGCAAGGTGCTTTGATATCAAATTTAAGCGAAATCATAATAACCTTATTAATTGTAGGAGCCAGCACAGTCATAAGTGTTGCCAAAAAACTGCAAGTGGAAACCCAAGTGCGACAAAATCTTGAAAAAGAAAAAGTCACTTCGGAATTATCATTCCTGAAATCCCAAATCAATCCTCACTTTTTTTTCAATATTCTGAACAGTATTTATGCTTTGGCTGGTACCGAAAATCAACCGGCACGGGAAGCCATATATACCTTGTCACACATGATGCGCTATGTGCTTTATGATACTAAAAACAACTTGACAACGCTGAGCAAAGAAATAGGTTTTGTAACCGATTATCTTAAACTTATGGAATTGAGAATAACAGATAAAGTGCAGGTAATATTTGAAAAACCTACAAGTATCAAGGATGTGGAAGTAGCGCCAATGTTGTTTTTACCTTTTATCGAAAATGCCTATAAACACGGAATAAGCGGTATTTATCCAAGCTATATTTACATCGGAATTGAGCAGTCCGAAAAATTTCTCCAAATTGAAGTCCGCAATTCTATATTTGAAAATCAAACCCTAAGCAAAGAAGAAAGCAACGGAATTGGTTTAATCAATACCCGCCGAAGACTCGATTTGATTTATCCTGGCAAGTATGAATTATCCACTAATGAAGATACCCTTCAAATGGAATACACGGTAATCTTAAAATTACAAATCTCATGATATTAAAATGTATCGCGGTTGATGACGAACCGCTGGCGTTACAGATTCTAGTTTCTTATATAGAACAAACGCCGTCCTTATTATTAGTGGGACAGTTTTCGAATGCCATCGAAGCATTAAAAGCAATCCATGAACAGGATATTGACCTAATTTTTCTTGATATTCGAATGCCGGACATAAACGGAATTGAACTGGCAAAAATTGTCGAACAATACCGTGTAAAAGGGAATTTAAGAATCATATTTACAACGGCTTTTGACCAGTACGCGCTTGATGGTTACAAGGTTGATGCGCTTGATTACCTTTTAAAACCTTTTAGTTTTGTTGATTTCAGCAAATCAGTTGCAAAGGCGCTGGGTTATTTTGAGCTCATCCGAAACCCGGAACAGGAAATACAAAAACTCAGTCCGCCAATTCCCGAAACTGAAGTTGCTTACATTTATCTAAAATTTGAATACCAGCTCGTTAGAATCGCAGTCGATGATATCATTTATGTAGAAAGCATGAAAGATTATGTAAAAGTATTCCGCCTCAGCGAAAACAAGCCTTTATTGTCACTGACAAGTATGAAATCACTGGAAGAAAAGCTTCCTGAAAATAAATTTATGCGCATCCACAGGTCCTATATTGTATCGCTTGATAAAATAAAATCCGCTACAAAAAACTCCGTCCAAATTGACAAAATCACCATTGCTGTCACTGACCAATACAAAGATAATTTTATGAAATTTTTCCAAGACTGGGCTTAAAAATTTGAATTGTAAAAATTCCGTCGACGTTCTCCGCCTCTCTGTCGAATGTGCTGGTATATGTTCCTCTTAAGATGTTGCTTTGTACCGTAATCCAAACGAATTTATTGAAATAATTCTAGTGGATTTGGAACTTAAAATATCTTGAAATGAAAAAAATCATCCTTATTACCGTAATGCTTTTTGCTGTTTTATCAGTAAAATCCCAAAATTTTACCGGAACGAACAGTTTAAAAGGAAAAATTTCTGGTACCGTAATCGATTCGATAACTCAGGCACCAGTAGATTATGCTTCGGTAAGCCTTTTCAAAATTAACTCAACGAAACCTGTAACAGGCGTTTTGACCGATGCTACCGGAAATTTCAAATTGAGTGAAGTTGAAGCTGGAACCTATACTGTCACCATTTCGTTTATTGGCTACAATGACAAAACTATTACATCCGTAATTACAACAGATGCAAAACTGGATCTTGAGATTGGGAAAGTAATTCTAAGTCCGGAAACAAACACATTGAAAGAAGTTGTCGTGGTTGGAAAAACGCAACAAGTAACAAACAAGATTGATAAAATTGTTTACAACGTAGAAAAAGATTTGACGGCAGGTGGCGGTAATGCTACAGATGTTTTGCAAAAAGTTCCTATGGTAAATGTGGATATTGACGGCAATGTATCCATTCGTGGAGATGCAAATGTACGTGTGCTTATCAACGGAAAACCATCGGGAGCAACTTCTGCCAACCTTGCGGATGTGTTGAAAACAATACCGGCTGACCAAATCAAAAATATCGAAGTGGTTACTTCGCCATCTGCAAAATACGATGCCGAAGGATCTGCCGGAATCATAAACATTATCACCAAACAAAAAAGTGTTTCAGGAGTAAGTGGGTCCGTGAGTGGCGGTATTGGGACGAGACAAAATAACCTTAATGCCAATATTAATTATAACAAAAACCGTTTTAGCCTTTCGGCAAATGTTGGATTCAACAATGGTTGGCCACAAGAATCCGATTCCGAATCGAATCAAATTTTGAACAACAGTACGGCCAATAGTTTACAGACAACCAAAGGTACTAATGAAGTGCAGCGTAGTGGCGTAGTAGCATCTGTAACGGCAGGATATGATTTTAATGCTTTCAACAGTTTAAGCACAACCTTTAGATATAATGACGGAGGATTTGAACGAACAGGTACAAATGAAAATCAGTTTACTGATTATATGAATCCTTCAAATAGTACTGTTTATACGGGACAAAGCAGCGCAAAAAACTCTTTTGGAGGATTTGACTGGAACCTGAATTATGCCCGTAAATTTGCAAAGGAAGGACACGAACTTACCTTTTCATCACAATGGAGTCACAATATAGTGGAAACCAATTACCAAAATATCTACTCTGGTTTTTATACCAATCAAAAAGCAAATAATGACGGAAATAATGATGAATACACGCTTCAATTGGATTACACCTTGCCGGTAACTGAAAAATTCAAACTGGAAGCTGGTGGTAAAACCATCATCAGAAAGATTTCAAGTGATTTTCAAAATTATGTTCCTGATGCACAAAATGCATTTGTGTTTGACCCAATAAGTTCTAATTTATACAATTACGATCAGGATGTTGCGTCGCTTTATACAGTAGGAACGGTTACTTTACCTAAAGGTTTTACTGTAATGGCGGGTGCGCGTTTTGAAAACACAGCTATCAAAGGTGATCCTACAAATGCACTGCAAACCGATTTAAGCCCATTCAAAATTGACTACGGGACATTTATCCCAAGTTTTACAGTACAGAAAGCATTATCAGAATCGTCATCTTTAAAATTAACGTACAGCAAACGTATTTCGAGACCAAGCTTTACGTACCTCAACCCATTTATCAATAAATCAAATATTCAAGCACAAACTCAAGGAAATCCAACCCTTGATCCTGAAGTATCACAAACTGTAGAATTTGGATATTCCACATTTTCGCAAAAGCGCACGCTGAATATTTCGGCCTATTATAAATATACATCAGACTTAATTGAAGGTATTGCAACACCTTTGTCGGATGAGACAGGAACAATCACTAATTATCAAAATATTGGAAACAATAAATCGTTTGGAATGAGTCTTTTCGGTTCTGTAAATCCATTTAAAATATTGACTTTACGTGGAAATTTTAATGCCTTTACCTACAAACCAGATCCAACAGGATTATATAACCTGGAACAATCTTCGAATGGTACATCGATACAATATTCTGCATTCGTGAGTGGGACACTTCAATTTAAAAATGACATTTCTGCGGAAGCTTTTGTAATCCAAAATTCTTCTAAGAAAACGCTGCAAGGCACCAGTCCAGCTTTTAATTTAATGGTTTTTGGAGTTAAAAAACAATTGTGGAAAAAAACAGCATCCTTTGGATTGAACATGGTATCGCCATTCAAAAAGGATTTAGAATTTAAACAAAATTCAAGTGGACAAGGCTTCAGCCAAAGCAGTACTTTTAAATTTCCAATTCGTTCTTTTGGAGTTACATTCAGTTATAATTTTGGTTCAATGAATTTCACTGGCGCTAAAAAGAAAGGGGTTAATAATGATGACCTTAAAGAAGGAGATCAAAACAATCAAGGTGGTATGCCTGCCATAAAATAAGACTGTAGAAATAGAACACAATTCCAAAAGGTTTCAAGATACTCTCTTGAAACCTTTTTTTATGCAAGGCTATTCAAACAAATAAAAAGAGTTATTTTTCTTTTATATTTTTAAAATTTCGATATTTACCTTATTAAAAATAAATTAATGATGATACGAAGAAGATTTATAGGTTCCGCAGCTTTATTTGGAGTTGCCGGTATTATGGGCTTTGCAATGCGTCCAAAGAAAAAATTCTTGTTGCACCATGTATTTTTTTGGTTAAAGAACCCACAATCAGAAGCTGATAGACAGCAATTGATTACTGGTTTGAAAACTTTGGCGGGAATTCCAACGATTCGTCAAATTCATGTGGGCGTTTTAGCTTCGACCGAGAAACGAGAAGTTGTAGACACTTCTTGGGATGTTTCAGAGCTGATGTTTTTTGATGATGAAGCCGGACAAAAAATATATCAGGACCACCCTATTCATCAGGATTTTATAAAGAACTGTTCTCATTTATGGGAAAAAGTAGTGGTTTATGATGCTATAGATGTATAAATATTGAAGGTGTTGGCTGTTGCCAACACAAGAAAAACAAAACTAAAAAGGGTTTCAAGAAATAAATCTTGAAACCCTTTTTTATGTGCACTACTTTAGTTTCGATAACTACGGAATTAATCGGTCAATACGAAGCTGTTCAAACAAATCGTAAAATGAATCTTCCGTTCTTTGAAAAACAGGAAATCCGAGTTTACGACTTTTAGACATATCTGTCATGACTTCAATTGGTCGCCCTAAGTCAAGATCAGTATGCCACGGAGAAGCCAATTTATTTAAATCAGACTCTTGAAGCGCATATTGAACGGCAATATTTTTCCAAACCGGAGCTTCATTTACCATTTGTTCTTCAAGTGGATGAATTGTGCCATCATACCCTATTGCTTCAATCCCGAATGATGCCGCTAATTTTTTCCAAAGCCATTTCCAACGAAAAAAATCTCCATTTACTACATTGAATGCTTCGTTACGAGCCGCTTCTGTAGTGGAAGCCCATATTAAATGTTCTGCCAATACTCTGGCATCCGTAACATCTGAAAGTCCATCCCATTGTGCTGCTGAACCCGGCCACTGAAATGGCTTTCCTGTTTCTTTACAAATACTGGCATACACCGCGAGCGTAGTTCCCAGATTCATTAAGTTGCCTACCGCTTTTCCTATAACCGTATGCGGGCGGTGGATGCTCCATGTAAAACCATCTCGCGCTGCAGCGGCATACACTTCATCTTCTTGAGCATAATAAAAATTCTCTATTTCAAGACGCGGTTGCTCTTCTCTAAGTGGAGTTTCAGGCAAAAATCCTTCTTTAGCGTAAGCCTCAAACGGCCCAAGATAATGTTTCAGTCCCGTAACAAGCGCTACGTGTTGCACTGAATTTTTAGGCGATAATGCTTCGAGAAGATTTCTGACCATTAAGCTGTTCACGCGTATGTTTTCGGCTTCAGAGTCCTTACGCATCCAACTTGTAATGTAAATGTGTGTGGGAGAAATATCTTTTAAAGCTATTTTTAAATTCTCCAAATCCAAAAGATCTGCAGCAACTGGCTGAAGATTTTCAATGTCTTTTCTTGGGTTTCTGGCTAAACCGAAAGTCGTCCAGCCTTTGGCAATAAGTTTTTCTGCGAGATTGCTACCCGTTATTCCGGTAGCTCCAACTACTAACGCTATATTTTCCATAATTCTATTTTAAAATTTTATGAAGTACAAAATTCGAAAACATTCAATGGATTATAAAGGACATACCTCACAGAAAACTTGTGACCTATATCACATCAATGCGACAAGCGACTCAATGTTTCTCTTGAAATACCAAGATAAGATGCTATCAAAGTTTTAGGAATGCGGTGAATCAAATCTGGATATAACTGGATAAATTGCGTGTATCGTTCCTCTGAATTCTTGCTCATTAGTGATAGAATTCGGTTTTGAAGCGCAATATTACCAGCGGTCATTTTTTGCAGAAAGAAGAATTCCATTTTCTGCAACTCGGCACACAGCTTTTCTCTGTTATCAAGAGTGATATAATAGGTTTGTGCATCTTCTAAGCAGTCAATATTGAGTGTGGCATTCTGGTTATTATAAAAACCCTGATTATCCGTTATCCACCAATCTTCCATGGCAAATTGCAAAATATGGCTTTTACCTGATTTGTCTATATAAAAAGATTTCAACAGCCCTTTTACAACAAAATGAACATACGGAACAGGATTTTCCTGCTGAACAATGTATTGATGTTTTTTATACTTACCAACAGAAAAGTGAGAGAGCACCAATTGAAATTCATCATCTGTTAATGGTACAATTTTCTCAATTTGTCTTCTTAAAATTTCTTCCATACCTCCTTTTATTATTACACGGATAAAAATACGATTAAAAAAGAATGATTAAAAGGCTTCCATTTAATTCGGTATAATTCGAAAACCATCAGCTTTCATTAAAAAGTAAAATCTCCCGTTAAAAGGTTTGTTTTTAATGAGTTCTAAAAAATTTTATACTGATTTAAATATTCTTTGTGTTTTAACGACGCATTATTTTTTTATATTTGGAAATGGTTTTTTTAAGTTGTTTTTCTAAAAAGCAGTTTTGAAAAGAGAATATCAATTTTATAAATAATTTTTAAGGTAAAAGAATGAAAGAAAACAATCTCTCCGTTTGGTCTGCTATTTTATTGTGTTCAATAAGTTTGCTGTCCTATTCCCAGAAAATAGAAAATCAAAATACGCTGACAGAAGAAGAAAGCAAAGAGGGTTGGGCACTGCTTTTTGACGGAAAAACAACCAAAGGATGGCACCTTTACAATGAAGGAAATATCCAATCGGCTTGGTCAGCTGCAGGAGGAGAATTGGTATGTGACCCAAATACAGAAAAAGTTGTTCGTGGAGATCTGGTTTCAGATAAAGCATATGATAATTATGATTTGACTTTTGAGTGGAAGATTACCAAAGGAGGAAATAGCGGTGTATTTATCAATGTTCAGGAAGCAGCCGAGTTTCCAACAGCCTGGACAACTGGTCCTGAGTACCAACTGTTGGATAATGCAAATGCCTCAAGCCATAATTTGAAAGATGGAAAGCGCTTATCCGGTTGTATTTATAGTTTGTCTCCATTAAAAAATAAAGTACAGTCAAAAAAATTTGGTGAATGGAATACTTCTCGAATCCTTCAACAAAATGGCCAAATTACATTTTGGTTAAATGGTGTTTTAACGGGTCAGGAAGATATGAAGAGCAGTCGTTGGAAGGAGTTAGTTGCAGAAAGTAATTTGGGAAAATTTCCGTCTTTTGGAAAAGCAACTAGCGGTAAAATTGCATTTCAGGATTGGGCAAATGGAGTATCTTTAAGAAATATCAAAATAAAAGAGTTGAATTAAGCATTCATAATTCATAGAAAATAATACGTAAAAGACTATCGGTACTGATGGTCTTTTTTGTTTTTGTCTCATAATCAAAATGCCTTTTACTTATTACAACCATCGTAAAACCTATATTTTGAGTTAGTTATAGCTGTATTTTAACAATGTTTTTTTATATCATTGTGTTGATGTGACACATTATTTATTATATTTGAAATCGTTTTCGTAAATTTAACGGAAACAGAAAAGGGTGTCAATTACAATTTTGCCTTTTAAAAACCAGATTAAAAAATATAAACCACTATAATTTAGCTAATTTAATTACCAAAAACAAGAACCAAGATATGAAAAAAAGAATTGTATTACCTGCGTTACTTTTACTTGTTGGAACGCAAACGTATGCCCAAAAAAAATGGACAGAAACACCTAAAAACTCCCATAACATTGTTCAAAACCAAGGAGGACAAACATTAGGATATTCTCCAAAATCAGGAATTAAAATCATACAAGCAGACGGCTTGGCTTTTAAAGACCTCAACAAAAATGGGAAGTTAGATATTTATGAAGATTGGAGAAAACCGGTAGCGGAACGTGCCAAAGATCTTGCCTCTAAAATGACGGTAGAGCAAATGGCCGGATTAATGTTATACAGCAGGCATCAAGCTATTCCGGCACAGGAAGCAGGAATGTTTACCGGAACCTATAATGAAAAACCATTTTCTAAAAGTGGTGCAAAATCATCTGATTTGTCTGATCAGCAAATTGCATTTTTAACCAAAGACAATTTACGCCATGTACTAATGACATCTGTTGAAAGTCCAATAGTTGCGGCAACATGGAATAATAATATACAAGCATTAGTGGAAGGTATTGGAATGGGAATTCCTTCCAACAACAGTTCTGATCCAAGAAATGGAGCTAATAAAGATGCCGAATACAATGCAGGTTCGGGTGGAGCTATATCACAATGGCCGGAAGAACTAGGATTAGCCGCTACTTTTGATGCCGCTATCACGGAACAATTTGGTGCAATTGCTGCCAAAGAATACAGAGCTATGGGAATCACCACAGCGCTATCGCCACAGATTGATTTAGCAACAGAACCAAGGTGGAATCGTTTTGTGGGTACTTTTGGCGAAGACCCGAAACTTGCGACTGATATGGCAAGAGCTTATGTAGACGGATTTCAAACATCTCCAAAATCGATTAATGCGTATGAAGGATGGGGAAATCAAAGTGTCAATGCGATGATTAAGCACTGGCCAAGTGGTGGTCCGGAAGAAGGAGGTCGTGATGGACATTTTGCTTATGGAAAATTTGCAGTATATCCAGGAAATAATTTCGAAACCCATTTAAAACCCTTTACAGATGGTGCTTTTCAGTTAAAAGGAGCTACTAAAAAAGCCTCTGCAGTCATGCCATATTACACTGTTTCGTATGGTCAGGATAAAAAATACGGTGAAAATGTGGGTAACGGATTCAGTAAATACATCATTACAGATTTGTTAAGAGACCAATACGGGTATGATGGAGTGGTTTGCACCGATTGGTTAATTACTGCTGATGAAGGCGCTAAGCCAGATATCTTTTCAGGGAAATCTTGGGGTGTTGAAAAATTAAGTGTTGCCGAAAGACATTATAAAGTCCTGATGGCGGGTGTGGATCAATTTGGCGGAAATAATGATATCAATCCAGTGCTGGAAGCATATCAAATGGGTATAAAAGAACACGGAGAATCATTTATGCGCAAGCGTTTTGAGCAATCAGCAGTTCGTTTGCTTTTGAATATTTTCAGAGTGGGATTGTTCGAAAACTCCTATTTAGATCCTAATGAGACCAAAGCTATTGTGGGAAAACCTGATTTTATGAAAGCAGGTTATGACGCGCAATTGAAGTCTGTTGTGATGATTAAAAACCAAAATAAAACGTTGCCAATTGCCAAAGGTAAGACGGTATACATCCCAAAAAGAGTTACTCCGGCAGGAATCAACTTTTTTGGACAACCATCACCAGAAAAAATTGAATATCCGGTTAATCTAGAATTGATTAAAAAATATTATACGGTAACGGATGAGCCTGCTAAGGCGGATTTTGCAATTGTATTTATCAAAAGTCCGATAAGTGGCGGATACAGCAGAGCCGATAGAGAAGCTGGTGGAAATGGATATGTGCCCATTAGTTTGCAATTAAAAGACTATACCGCAGTCGATGCCAGAGCACAAAGTATTGCTGCCGGAGATCCTGTAATTGACCCAACGATTACCAACCGTTCGTATTTGAATAAAACGTCAAAATCAAATTCGTACCCAGATTTAAACACCATTCTGGAAACGAAGAAAGCGATGAATGGAAAACCGGTATTGGTGTCTGTGAATATTTCTAATCCGATGGTTTTTGGAGAATTTGAAAAAGAGGTTGATGCAATCGTGGGAGAATTTGGCGTACAAGTAGAAGCTTTATTAGATATTGTTTCGGGTAAAACAGAACCTTCCGGATTGTTACCTTTACAAATGCCGTTGAATATGACTACCGTTGAAAAACAAATGGAAGACGTTCCTCACGACATGACACCCTATAAAGATGCTACTGGAAATGTGTATGATTTTGGTTTTGGATTAAACTGGAAAGGGGTAATCAAAGATGCCAGAACTGCAAAATACAGCGTCAAGAAATAAACAAATTATATTTAAACCACCTAGCTATTTAGGTGGTTTTTTTATGTCCAATTCCGAATTTGAATTTGAATTCTGACGATAAAAAAGAGATCCAATCGCTTTGTTTTGTTAATTCTACGCAAAATTAAAGACTTATTTGTCTTTTTAAATCCGCTTTTACTACCTTTAAAAAAGATTTCTTTCTTTAAAAGATTAAAAATTATACTCATGAAAAAAATAATAATAGTCTCCCTCTCGATTCTTTCATTTCTCTCTTTCAGTTGCGAAGCACAAGTAAAGCCAAATGATATTTCTATAAAAGACGAGGTAAAAAATTATACCATTGAAACCGTAGCTTCAGATATTGCAATTCCGTGGGGAATGACTTGGTTGCCAGACGGAACAATGTTAGTTACTGAAAAAAGTGGTATTCTGTATCATATCAAAAACGGTATAAAAACCGAAATCAAAAATGTTCCCAAAGTATATTCTCGTGGACAAGGCGGATTGTTAGATGTCGTTTTACATCCTGATTATGCTAAAAATGGTTGGATTTATATGACGTATGCTTCCGATGAAGGTGAAGGTACCGGCGGTAATACTAAACTTATTCGAGCAAAATTATTGGACGAAAGTCTGACACAAATCGAATCGCTTTACAAAGCCACTCCCAACACTACAAAAGGACAGCATTTTGGTTCCCGAATTGTTTTTGACAACGATGGTTATTTGTATTTCTCTGTTGGTGAGCGTGGCGAACATTTCGTAAATCCGCAAGACATTAAACGCGATGGTGGAAAAATATACCGTTTAAATGACGACGGAAGCATTCCTAAAGACAATCCGTTTGTCGGTCAGGCCGGAGCCAAAGAAGCTATTTACACTTATGGGAATCGCAACCCGCAAGGAATGGCAAAAAACCCCGTAACAGGAGCAATTTGGGCACATGAACACGGTCCTCAGGGTGGCGATGAAATCAACATCATAAAAAAAGGAGTCAATTACGGATGGCCTATTGTTACTTATGGAATCGATTATGACGGAACAACCATTAGTAAAGAAAACGAAAAACCAGGCATTGAAAAACCCATTTATTATTGGCTGCCTTCTATCGCTCCAAGCGGAATGACTTTTGTGACCGGTGATAAATATCCAGACTGGAAAGGACATTTGTTGGTTGGTTCTTTAAAATTCCAATATCTTGAATTGCTAAAATTGAAAGGCAATGAAGTTATAGGCAGACAAAAAATTGCTACCGATATTGGTCGTGTACGTAATGTCGTGCAAGGTCCGGATGGCTATATTTATATGGGCGTTGAAGGAAAAGGAATACTCAAAATTATACCGAATTAAATTATGTTGACAACGAAATTATTTTTAGGATTTGGAATATTTATATTGGGAAGTTTCTCTTTCGAAAACCCATTTTCCCAAGACAACTATATTGAATTGAATAAAGAAACCGCTGTTGTTTCAAAATTTCAGTCACCAGGAAAAGAAATCTATGCTGATTTTTGCATGCAATGTCATGGTGCAAATGGCAAAGGAGATACTAAAAACTTCCCTCCTCTTGACGGTTCTGACTGGTTAAAAACCAAAAGAAATCAAAGTATTGCTGCTGTGAAATTTGGACAAAGTGGCGAAATTGTTGTCAATAAAATCAAGTACAATAGCAGCATGCCGGCCATGGGACTTACGGATCAGGAAGTTGCTGATGTGATGAATTACATCATGACTTCTTGGAGCAATAAACAACCCAAAATCGTTACTGAGAAAGAAGTCGCAGCCATTAAAAAATAAATTCAGGCTTAGGATTTCTATCTAAAAAATATACGATACCGAAAAACCACCATAAAAATTTACGGGATTTCCGGGGTAAAAATAACGTGGTGCAGCAGTGCCAAAACCAACTGCGTTAGGCAAAATATTAGCCGCATATTTGGTGTCCAATGCGTTATTAACTCCGGCATTCAGCTCTGTTTTTAGGATTTTAAGAATAGTAAAAACATACGTCGTTTTAATATCGAGCAACGAATACCGCTCACTGTATTTTGTATTGGAATCATTTAACGGAATTTTACCCATGGTTCGGAAAGACGTGTTTACACTAAATCCATTTTTGGTATTTAAATCCACTCCAAAATTAAATTGCTTTTCGGGAACGCCTGTAAGTTGGTTTCCCGAATAATCAGCATCACCATCCAAGAATTCTTTGAATTTAAAATTATTCACCGCACCTGAAAAATAAGGCTTAATTTGAAGTTGGGTCAGTTCTAAAAGTGTATAATTAACCAAGAATTCTAAACCCGTATGCGAACTGCTGCCCGCATTAATCCCTACAAATTGATCATTGTCAGTGCGACGTGCCACCAATAAATTTTTAATTTGTGTGGTGTAAAAAGTTACTTCGGTGTATACTTTATTTTCAAGCCAATTCCCTTTGAAACCCAGTTCATAATTCCAACCTATTTCTGGTTTTAAATCGGTGTTTATTTGACCTTCGGGAGTCAATGTTTCAGCCACTGATGGAACCGAAAATCCTTTGCTGACGGATGTAAATATGTTTTTTCCATTGCTTATTTTATACGAGAAACCAACTCGTGGCGACCAAACATTTCCAAAAGTAAACGGCATCTTTTTACCGCCAGAATTATTTTCGAAAACATCTTCTAACGAATATTTGGTTGTGTTTAATGCCACTCCGGTTTCCATATGCAGCTTTTCTGAAATCCAAAGTTCCATTTGTAAAAAGTAGTTGGTGTAATTCCGATTTTGTTTGATAGCGCTGAACTCATCGCCTTTTATACTTCCTTGTCCCGGTTGCGATTGGTATAAATTTTCAAAAAGCGAATACGCATACTTTTCCGTTAATAATTCGGTTCCTAAACTCAGTTCAAACGGCAAAGAAAACAATCGGTCTTTATAATTTACATTGGAACGAAAACCTGCTGCACTTGTTTTTTCATCCAAAATATCAAACGGTCTGGGCTCGTAAGCATCTTTAAAATTAGAAAAAACACTGGTTTGTAGGGACCATTTTTCAGAAAATTGATGGTCGTACCCTAATCCGAGCATGAATTTATCATACGACTCAAAACCTTGTGCCGCAGCCCAAGTAGCAGCTGCTTTTTCAGGATTGTTTTTTAAATCCGTTTCATTGATAGAACTCGGAATAAAAGCTTTCAATCGAGTGAATGCTCCCAAAAATGACAAACTTCCGTTAGAAGCGATTTTTTGTTTGCCGTGGAGATTAAATGATTTTCTGTTATAAGAACTATTTGCCCTAAATCCGTCACTTTGTAAATTAGTATAACTTGTGAATACATTCGTTTTGGAATCACTGTATCCTGCCGAAAGTCGGTTTTGCAACAACCCAAAACTTCCAAAAGTGACCGTAGATTTTCCAAATGATTCCAGCAAAGGAGTCTCTCTTGAAAACAGCTGAATCACTCCGCCCAAACCGGAACCAAAACTGGTGGAATTTGGTCCTTTTATAATTTCTATTTTTTCGATTGAAGCCAAATCAATATCATCAATAGTAGTTTCGCCTTCACCGGAACTCAATGGAATCCCATCAAAATAGGCTTTTATTTTATTGGTCCCATATTGAGATCGCGCGCCAATGCCACGAATAGTAATCCTGTTGGTATTGAAAGCACCTTGTTGCATCGTAACGCCAGGGATCTTGTTTAAAATTGGAGTCAATATAATTCCGTCACTTTTATTAATGTCAGCTGTAGTAATCACTGAAACGGAGGAAGCAACATTTTGAAGCACATTCTTGATAGGCGAACCTTTCAAAGTGATTTCTGAAAGTGCAATAGTATCTTTTTTTATTTGTCCAAAAATAGCAGTGGCACTGCATAAAAAAAGAAGAAAAGAAAGGAATTTTTTGAACAATTGTTTGGTATTTAGATGAGTAAAAACTTTTATAAAGTTAGCCTTTTCTTTGTATTTCCCAAAAGCTATTCTGAAATTGTGATAAAAGTAAACTGCCTTTTTATAAAAATTAAAAGCCAAACAATTAACTGATGTACATTCCGTTTGAATATTAAATTGAAAGAAGCTTGAAGATCGAATTCGGGTAGTTTGAAAAAAATTAAAATCCGTGAATTATATAAAAAATAGCCCGTTGAAACACTATTATAATTGATATCACACTTCTAAAATACTTTATCTTTACATTGAAAATAAATAGAATTAATTTATGAAAAAATCAGCTATTGCATTTATTACACTTCCTTTACTGCTTTTAAATATTTCTTGTGAAAAAGGAAAAGCGGCTGATGCTGTAAATGGTACAGAGAAATCAGATACCGTAAAAACGGATACTACAGAAAAAACGAAAACCCTTACCATTGATACTGTTGACTATAACAAAAGAATGGTGGCATTAAGCAATAATGACACTACCGGGAGATGGCCTGTAAAAGCGCCCTATCCTTTGCCCGGCGCATTGTTACCGTACAATAGAATTATTGCGTATTACGGAAATCTATATTCTACCAGAATGGGAATATTGGGTGAACTTCCCCGAAAAGAAATGCTGGCAAAACTACAAGGCGAAGTCGCCAAATGGCAAGCAGCTGACTCTACTGTGAAAGCAATTCCTGCTTTGCATTACATTGCTGTAACCGCTCAAGGCGCTCCGGGAAAAAATAATATGCACCGCATGCGAATGCCTTTTAAACAAATAGACACTATTATAAGTTGGGCTAAACCAATCAATGCCTTGGTTTTTTTAGATGTACAAGTAGGACACAGTACCGTTAAGGACGAAGTGGAACAACTGGAACAATATCTTGCTTTGCCAAATGTTCATCTAGGAATTGACCCTGAATTTTCGATGAAAAACGGAGAGCGTCCAGGATCCAAAATTGGTAGTTTTAATGCTGAAGATATTAACGATGCTATTGATATTTTGGCAAACATAGTGCGCAAAAACAAGTTGACTCCAAAAGTGCTCGTAATACACCGCTTTACTCAAGGAATGGTTAAAAATTACAAAGCGATTAAAACCGTTCCTGAAGTTCAAATTGTAATGGATATGGATGGTTTTGGTAGTAAAATTCTAAAAAAATCCACTTACCTGAGTTATATTTATAGAGAGCCCGTACAGTTTACCGGTTTTAAATTGTTCTATAAAAATGACAACAAAAAGGATTGGAAAATGTACAGCCCGGAAGAGTTAGTGAAATTCACTCCAAAACCAATTTACATTCAGTACCAATAATTACTATTTGATTTATGAAAAATATCTTATGTCTTATTTTTGGTGCATTTATAATATTAGTTGGCTGTCAATCAGAACCTCGTAAAATAGTCCCTGAAACACCACTTATTGCAGTGCCCGTAAAAAAAGTTGTGACCAAAAAAGTCATGGCAGATGCAGCGACTATTCTTTCGAAAAAAGAAGTACCCATTTTATGTTATCATAACATCAGGGATTTTAGCGCCAGTGCGAGCGGAAACATAAAAGTGTACACCGTAAAACCTCCCGCTTTTGCAGAACAAATGAAAGCTTTGGCCGATGCCGGTTACGAAACTATTTTGCCGGAACAATTGTATGACTACTTAGTCTATGATGTCCCATTGCCTGCAAAACCTATTATGATAACCTTTGACGACACGAGAGAAGAACAGTTCAGCATTGGTGCAGCCGAAATGAAAAAATACGGTTTCAAAGGCGTGTTTTTTATCATGACAGTATCAATTAACCGTCCTGGATATATGAGCAAAGAACAAATTAAAAGCTTATCTGACAACGGGCATGTTGTAGGCGCTCATACTTGGGATCATCATATGGTTACAAAATATGCCGGAGATGACTGGAATATGCAATTGGTAAAACCAAAAGCAAAATTGGAAGATATAATAGGAAAACCGGTTAAAGATTTTGCATATCCGTTTGGTTTATGGAATACAGCCGCAATTCCTGAAATAAAAAAGAGCGATTATAAAATGGCCTATATATTGTCTACCAAAAGGGATTCTGTAGATCCATTGTACACCATCAGACGCATCATCGTCTCTGGAACTTGGTCTACTGAAGGAATGATGAAGGCTGTTAATTC
Organism: Flavobacterium sp. 120; assembly: GCF_003633605.1. Classification (NCBI taxonomy): domain Bacteria; kingdom Pseudomonadati; phylum Bacteroidota; class Flavobacteriia; order Flavobacteriales; family Flavobacteriaceae; genus Flavobacterium; species Flavobacterium sp. 120. The sequence continues at coordinate 3,416,981 of NZ_RBKZ01000001.1, forward strand.
TTCCTTTAATAAAAATCCATAAAACAGTATTTGTTCAAAAACACAAACAATCTCAATTATTAAATCATCTTAATAATTGAGACTTTTTTTGTTCGAAAAATAAATTGAATCTTTTTTATTTTTAATTCTACACCCCTACTTTAATCTCTATTTTGATTTATTTTTTACAACAATTGACACCAATACTCCTTTATTAACAGGGTTTTTTATTTCAATAAATATTTTTCACTGCGAAATCACAAAAAACAACATTGCAAAAAATAAGAATTATCAAAAAAGAATTATCAAAAAAAGAATGCTGTAAAAATTATTAAATAGTCACATAATCATCATTTACATCGCTTTAAAATTGGTATTTTAGCTACTATAATGCGTTTTAAATAACAAAATGCTGTTAAGTTTAATTATTTAATAATGGTGTAAAATATGATGAAGTCGATACCTAATTTAAACCCGAACGGCTGGGACGAAATGTTTTCTAATGAAGGTGTTCGGGAATCTTACCGTCAGGTACTACAAACATTACAAAACCTAAACCACGATAATCTGAACGACAAACACCGACAGGCTTCTGATTTTTTTATGAATCAAGGTATCACTTTTACGGTTTACAGTGACGACAATCAAGGTATCGAAAGAATTTTTCCTTTTGATATAATCCCAAGAATTATTACCCAAAGTGACTGGAACGAAGTAGAATCTGGAATAAAACAAAGGCTGAAAGCACTCAATTTATTCTTGGAAGATATCTATAACGAGCAGCATATTATAAAAGACGGTATAATTCCCGGAGCATTAATTGCCTCTTGTCCTCATTACATTCAAGAAGTTCACGGGATTAAAGTTCCTCACAACATTCATGTACACATTGCAGGAATTGATTTAATTAGAGGTGCCAAAGGAGAATTTTATGTGCTCGAAGATAATCTGAGGTGTCCAAGCGGTGTGAGTTACATGCTTGAAAACAGAGAAATAACCAAACGTATTTTTCCTGAAATGCTTACTTCAAACCATGTCAGTATGGTGAGCAATTATCCGATGATTTTTCATAATATTCTGGTTTCACTTTCTCCAAGAAGCATTTCCAACCCAAATGTAGTTTTACTAACACCGGGAGTGTACAACTCGGCGTATTACGAGCATACTTTTTTAGCAAGGCAAATGGGAATCCCTTTAGTCGAAGGAAGAGATTTAGTCGTGAATAACAATAAAGTTTATATGAAAACCACTTCGGGACTTCATCAGGTAGATGTTATTTACAGACGACTGGATGATGAATATCTTGATCCTTTGGTTTTTAAACCAGACAGTACTTTGGGTGTTCCCGGACTTATAAGTGCCTATCGACAAGGAAATGTAGCACTTGTGAATGCTGTGGGAAATGGCGTTGCTGATGACAAAGCTGTATATGCTTACGTGCCTGACATGATAAAATATTACATGAACGAAGAGCCGATTCTAAAAAATGTTCCTACGTACAGAATGGAAAATCTGGACGAAAGAGAAATGGTTTTTGCCAATATGGAAAACATGGTAATCAAGGAAACCAATCAAAGTGGTGGTTATGGAATGATAATGGGAAACAAAGCAACCCAACAAGAATTAGAAGATGCAAAAATTGCCATTGTTGACAATCCGCGTAATTTCATTGCACAACCCATCATTCAACTCAGCACCGTTCCTTGCCTTATCGACGGCGAACTAAAACTGCGTCATGTGGATTTGAGACCTTATGCTTTGTGCGGTCCGAATGGTGTAAAGATAGTTCCGGGCGGACTAACCCGAGTGGCGCTTACCGAAGGTTCATTAGTCGTTAATTCTTCCCAAGGAGGAGGAAGTAAAGACACGTGGATTGTAAAATAAATCACAGAATTAACTCTACACTCTCTTAAAAAAATAACAGAATGAAAGTAAATATGCTCAGCCGGGTTGCAGACGGAATGTTTTGGCTTAACCGATATATGGAAAGAACAGATGGAATGTTACTTACCCTAAATACTTTTTATATCTTATCTTTTGATAAGGAAATGAACGATTCTCAGGGTTACAAACCGTTATTGGAATACTATACTGATTTGCCTATGGAACAAATAAATCAAGTGCAATACGACACTAATTTTGTTCTAAAGTATATTATTTGCGACAGCCCAAATTATAATTCAGTGAAAAATCTAGTTATCAAAGCACGAGAAAATGCGAGAGGTTCACAGGATAAAATTACAAAAGAACTTTGGGAACATATCAATTCTTTGTATCACTTCATGAATTCACCTGATTTGCCAAAAAAATTAGAAACATCTGATGCGAGTAATATTATTTCTAAGCTCAATAAAGATTTTTTGCTGTATAATGGTATTTTGCAAGTTACAATGCCCAGAGGATTGGGCTGGTGTTTTTCCAGCATTGGCAAACACATCGAAAGATGTTTACAAACTATTTCTTTAACCCAAGCGTACTACGCTCCTATTGATTATAATCTGGACGGTGAAGAAGATTTATTGTATTGGAGACGATTATTACTATCTCTTTCGGGCTATGAACTGTATTTAAAAAGCTACAGTAATATTCCGCACAATCGTAAAGTGGTGCAACAAGTCATCTTCAACAGAGATTTTGCACACTCGGTGATTTACACATTAGAATTAATAGACACCTATTTAAACAGCTTATTTAAAGACAATAATCTGAGCGAAGCGAGAACATTGCACAATCAATTTGGAAGACTCAAAAGTTATGTTGAATTTACAGATTATCATCATCTTACCAACAAAGAACTGGAAGACATTCTTAACAACACAAGAACACAACTGATTCAATTTTCGACGGATTTTTCAAAATTATTTTTCTCTTACACTTAATAAAAATGGCGATTTTCAAAATAGTACACATCACAAAATACCAATACAACTGGCCTATAAAAGAAAGCATTAATGAAATTCGTTTATTTCCACATCATTTTGACAACCAAGATGTGCTTCAATATCAGCTATTGATAACAAACAATCCCGAAGTTGAGATTTCGCAGGATTACTACGGCAATCGCGTGGGGAATTTCAATACTTTGGAATCCCATACCGAAATGACTATAGAATCCAGAATGTTAGTACGTGTCAATCATTCGCTAAAAATTCCCGAAATAGATCACACAACGGTAAAAGATTTGGTCAAGGAAAAAGAAAAAAGTATTTCTTTACTCCGACTTTGTTATCCCGAAACGATTAAAAAACAAGACGAAATCAATGCGATTCTGAATGAAATAAATTGTTCCGATAAACCCATTATAGAAATTGCCCAACAATGCAATCAATATATTTTTACAAATTTTAAGTACACCAAAGGAATCACTAATATTGAAACCACAGTAGACGAGATTTTAGAAATTAGAAAAGGAGTTTGCCAAGACTTTGCACATGTCTTATTACAACTTTTACGAACGGCAGGAATTCCTTCCCGATATGTGAGCGGTTATATTTGCCCTAACGAAAGTGGTCTTCGAGGCGAAGGTGCCACACACGCTTGGGTTGAGATTTACACTCCAAAACAAGGTTGGCTTGGCTTAGACCCCACCAATAATATCTGGACGATGGACAATCATGTAAAACTTTCCGTTGGTCGTAATTTCTATGATTGCACTCCCGTGAAAGGAACTTTCAAAGGTCTTTCCAGGCAAACGCTTTCCGTTTGTGTTTCGATTGGCTATGAGGATGGACGACAATTTGAAGACATAAATGATGTACAACTCGAAGAAGTTTCAATAGAAATTCAACAACAATTGGATTATATTGAACAACTCCAACAGCAGCAGAAGCAACAGCAACAACAGCAGCAGCAATAATTAATGCCACTTAGTATGTTCTAAAATTTCATAACAAAAAAAAGCACTATTTATTCGAATGAATTAATAGTGCTTTTGCTTTATGTAAAATAACCGTTTTATCTTGGTGACAACCAACCTTCAGGATTATTGTAAGTTGTATTTTGAAGAATTAGGAATTTAATTACTGTTTTTCCTGTCTCGCCATTGGTTCTTACTTTTCCAATGCTTTGTTTAATACTTACTTTATCACCTTTACTAACATTCACAGAACTCAAATTTTGATATACGGTGAAGAAATCCCCGTGTTGTATCATTACCGCCTTGTTTACAGGTGACAAAACAATAACACTAGTTACTTCTCCGCCAAAAACAGCTCTTGCATTTGCACCACGGTCTGTTGTAATTTCAACACCACTATTGTGAACCGTTATGGTGTTGAATAATGGATGCGTCTGATTTCCATAACCAAGTGATATAAATCCTTTTTCCACAGGATAAGGCAACCTTCCTCTATTGGCTCTGAAATTATCTGCAATTATTTTAGCCTCTGGTGTTAATTCTATTTTTGATGATGAAACCGCAGCTTTTGAAACTGGAGCACTTGGATTTGCTTTTGCTTTTTCTAAGGCTGCTTTTCTATTGGCAGCCGCAATAGCTTCACGTATTAATTTATTGATTTGCCTGTCGATTATTCTGTATTCCTGTTGTCTTTGCTTAATTTCTCGGGCAATCTTATTTTTGTCTTTTTTTATGGAATTGACTAGCTTTTGTTGCTCTTGCTTCTCTTTTTCTAATGCCAATCGCTCTTTTTCGTTCTCAGCTATCAGTTTTTGTTTCGCTTTTTTCTGAACATTTAATTTCTCGTTATAATCCGTAAGCTGATTAGATTTCGATTTTATTTCTTCGCCTTGCATTTTTCTGAAACCAGTATATTGTTTCATGTACTGCGCTCTTTTATACGCTTGTAAAAAATTCTCAGAGGACAACAAGAACATGGCACGACTTTCTTCGGAACGGCTTTTATATGATTTTACAATCATTTCAGCATAATCTTCCTTGAGTAAAGCCAATTCTTTTTTTAGCTTATTAATTTGCATTTGATTGATATACATATCATTTCCAAGCAATTTAGTTTGCTTTTCGGTAGTGTTTATCAATTTTTCTTTAAGCTTTATTTTAGTGCTTTGAATCACTATTACATTCACAGCAGATTTTTCTTTTTTCTTAACGGTTTGTAATAACCTTTCATTTTCTCTAATTTCTTTTTGAATTTGAGCTTTACGTTCTTCTAATTTTTCTTGTTGGGATTCCTGACTCCATAGTAATGAAGTCATACAGATAAAGATTAGGCTAAGGAGAAATTTTGGCATATTAAAAAAATATTTTTGCTAATTTACTTAATTATAATTCTTTTGTACCCATTTGGAACACTATATGGAAAAGAAAGTTCTTCATTGAAAGTTACCGTGTTGTAATCCAGATTAATTTCGGTATTGCCTTTCTTCTGAAAAGTATTGATCAGAACACTTGTAGGCAACGTTGCCTCATTGTACACTTTACTGTCAGCATAAGCCACTTTAATCATTCGTTCTTCAGCAGTTTGTGTGATTTCTTGTTTTTGAACCAAAAAATTATCGGCATCTAAAAAGAACGATTTTTTCGTATTTGAATTTGAAGCATCATCTAATCGATACGTTTGTTCCAATAATGATTCAAGATATTTCCCTTTTGTCAAATCATCAATTGCTTGTCCCAATAACATGTTTTGAATTTTATTGTAATCCAAATCAGTTCCCAGCCATTGACTTAAACTGCTAAAATCCCCTTCAAAATAACTACCGTTTATCTTTTCATAATAGTTCACTGATTTTGGCGTAATCAATGCTTTCGCCATTGTAATTCCAAGAAAACGAATGCTTACCAAAATTTGTTCGTCCTTCTTGATCCTAATTTCGGCCGTAACATTTTGAGTTTGTTTGTTGTCAGCATAACGGGCGCTTGACTTAATATATAATGTAGAAAATTGATTTTTATTGTTGTAGTGATTTTCTATTATTTTTTTGGACGTCATATAACCCGCCGCCTCCGTTGTTGGCGCATTACTGGCCGCAACCGCAATGGCTTTCGATTTACAGGAAACCACAAAAAGAGCGAGTACTATTATTATTGCTATTTTTTTCATTATTTTTTTTCTTTTAATAATTGATTGGCTTTAGAAAAATACATTTCTTTTTTCTTGAAATCTCCTAAACCGTTGTATGCTTCTCCCAACTGAATGTTGAAATTTATTTCTAATGCTCTGTCCTCTACTAAATAATCCAAGCCCATTTCCAGCATATCTTTGGCTTTTTTAAATTGTTGCAATTGATTATTTGCCATCCCTGAATAGTAGTAAAACTGAGGCTGTGTTGGAAAAGTATCCACCATTGCGGAGGCTTTTTTGGCAACTAATTCAAATTGCTTTGTCTCTGTATAGGTTTGAAGCAAAAGCAAATTGGTTTCGATATCATCTCCTGAACCGTTTTTCAATGCTTGCTCATAATACTTTGTCGCTTTTGCCCATTGCTTTTTAGCGTGGTAAAACTTTCCTATTTCCTTAGCGACATTAACCGCTGCGTCATTATCAAAATACGAAATCGCTTTTTCTAAATCAGCTGTGTATTGCGGATTTTTATCTGCAAAAATCAAAAACTCATTCAGTATTCGGTGCTTTATTTTAGCATCTATTTTGGTACTGGCCAAAACCACATTCATGGCGTTTATTGCTTTTGGAGCGTCATTACTATCCAAATAATTTTTGAATAATGTTACTTGAGCCCATTCGGAATTTGGTAAAGCTTTTTCGAGTTTTTTGACAATTTCAAATGCTTTTTCTTCCTCATTATTTTTAGAATACAAAACAATCAAACTGATATAATTAGATTCTTCTTTGGGGTTCTTTTCAATTTGCCCTAACAAATTTGAAGCTTCCATATTCTGAAATTTCCCTTCCGATAAAATCTGGCTTTTGTATAAATCCCTTCTGTCCGTTTTTCCAAATGTTTCGTTTAACTCGTTAATTAAATCCAAAGCTTTGTCAAACTGTTTGGTTCCCATATAAAGCGATGTCAAATCTTCTTTATACTTCTCATCAAATTCTATCAATTTATTGATAACCATTATTGCCTGTTTATAATCGCTCGTTTCATAACTCACATCATACATTCCCACCCAGAACCATTTGTTTTTTGGATCAATTTGTGAGGCTTTTTCAAATGAAAAATAGGCATTTTTATATTCCTTTAATGCTAAATAATTTTTCCCTAATTCATAATACACAGCGGCATCATTCGGTTTAATCTTGATACATTTATCCAAAGCCACTACTGCTTTGTCATAATTTTCGATTCCTTTTTGAAGCAATGATTCATAAAAAAATTCCTGAAACTGATCTGCATCGAGCTTAATTTCTTCGGGTTCCGTTTGTGCCAATAGCAAAGCTGAATTGCATTGCAAAACCAGAAATAAAAGTATTAAAGCGCTTTTTTTCATTCTATTTTTTTAATCCCGAATCTATCTTATATATACAAGAATTGAACCATTTTTTATTCTAAAACCGAATAGTCTCCAATACTGATACTTGTAAAGTTACCATCAAAACTGGCATGATTACCAATCATCGCATTATCCAAATTCGCGTTTTTTATGTTAGAGTGCGTTTGTATCAAACTGTTTTTAATACTGCTGTTTATTACATGACATCCTTTTCCTAAAGAAACATTAGGACCAACAGTTGCGTTTATCAACACTACATCTTCCCCAATATAACATGGCGGAATAATTGTGGAGTTCTCTAACTTGACATCAAAATCTACCAAATGTGTCCCGTCATTGTGCAAGAAACCTAACATTCTGGAATTTGTTTCTACCGTAACGTCTTTGTTTCCACAATCCATCCACTCATCGACTGTTCCTGGTACAAATTTCATGCCTTTTGCCATCATTTGCTTGATTCCGTCGTTAATTTGATATTCTCCACCGTGAATAATATTATTATCTAATACTAATTGAAGTTCGTTTTTTAAAACGGCAACATCTTTAAAATAGTAAATTCCAATAACGGCAAGATCCGAAACAAAATCCTTAGGTTTCTCTACCAGTTCTACAATTTCATTCGCTTCGTTTAGGTTTATCACACCAAAAGCCTCTGGATGATCTACTTGTTTTACCCAAATAACACTATCGGCATTTTGATCTAAATCGAAATCGGCACGAATTAAGGTGTCGGCATAAGCAATAACAGCTGGTCCACTCAAGGAATCTTTGGCACACATAATCGCGTGACCGGTTCCTAAAGCTTCATTTTGATAATAAATAGTGCCTTTGGCGCCTAATTTTTGTGCGATAGCAAGTAATTCTTCTTCTACTTTTTTACCAAAACTTTCGTGAATAATAAAGGCTACTTCTTCAATATCTTGATTCAATACGCCAGCAATATCTTCTACCAGACGATGAACGATTGGTTTTCCAGCGATAGGAATTAATGGTTTAGGAATAGTTAATGTATGCGGGCGAAGACGTGATCCGCGTCCTGCCATTGGTACTATTATTTTCATTTTTATTGGTTATTTAACCGCAAAGTCGCGAAGTTTTTCGCAAAGTTCACGAAGATATTACTGTTTTATTTTAGCCACAGATTAAACGGATTAAACCGATTCCCACAGACTTTTAATTAATTTTATTACATGTTTCTTGACCGCTACACTAGGACTGAACACTAAAAACTGAGTACTGAATACTTACTTCACTCCTGTACTTCCAAAACCACCTTCACCTCTGGACGTTTCTGTTAATTCCTGTACTTCAATCCACTCGGCACGTTCGTGTTTTGCTATGATAAGTTGTGCGATACGTTCCCCGTTTTCGATTACAAAATCTTCATTGGATAAATTTACTAAAATCACACCAATTTCACCACGATAATCTGCATCTACTGTTCCTGGAGAATTCAGGACTGTAATTCCTTTTTTGGCCGCCAGACCGCTTCTTGGACGTACTTGTGCTTCGTAACCTATGGGTAATTCTATAAAAAGACCTGTTTTTACAATGGTTCTTTCCAATGGTTTTAGGGTTATCGATTCTGTTAAGTTTGCTCTTAAGTCCATTCCTGCCGATGCTATGGTTTCATAGTTTGGCAAGTCGTGTTGTGATTTGTTGATTATGTTTATTGTCATTGTCTTTTTATTTTAAATATGTAGGGACAAATCGCGACTTGTCCCTTCTTGTCTGTAACTATGTTTCGATTATTTTGAGTTATAGCCCTGATAATAGTGAAAATCCTTTTCCTTTTTTCTTTAAAAGGGAAAAGATTGCAACGAATAGCAGGAAATAGCTCCTAAAAATTTAAATTTAAGCTCTAACTCTTTTTTCGGTTCAAAATTTTGATTAATAATTCTTTTTCGTTGTGGTATATGAAATACATGAACGCGAGTAATAATGTGATTCCTACATAATAATTTTCCCTGAAGCCATAAAATGAAACTGCCGAAAATCCTATTGAAATCAATAGATACATGGCTATTTTGTTCGTATCATACGGAATGGGGTAATATTTATTTCCAAAATAGTAGGAGATAAACATCATGCTTCCATAAGCCGCAATCGTGGCAATTGCTGAGCCGTAATAGCTCATTGTTGGGATTAGCAGGTAATTTAACGCCAGTGTAATTATTGCGCCAATAATGGAAATATAAGCGCCAATATGGGTTTTGTCTATCAGTTTGTACCAAACGGAAAGATTGGTGTAAATGCCCAGGAAAAAGTTAGCCAGAATGATTAACGGCACCACTTTCATCGCTTCCCAATACGACTCATCTTGAATCATGATGTATTTTAAAACATCGGCAAAAACGATTACTGACAACAGAATAAAAGAACCAAAAATGACAAAATATTTGGTAATCGTAGCGTAGGTTTGAGGCGCATCCTCCTTATCAGCGTGGCTAAAAAAGAACGGTTCGATTCCTAATGTGTAGGCCGTACGATACAAAACCATAAATAATCCCAGTTTATAACACGCCGAATACACTCCTACTTCGGCATCTGCAATATTAGCAGGCAGTAATTTACCCAATAAAATTTTGTCGAACTGTTCGTTGATGGCAAATGCAATTCCGGCCACCATAATAGGCAAGCCATACTGCATCATTCGTTTCCAGAGTTTATAATCAAAATGCCATTTCAGCAAAAGGTAATTAGGGGAAAGTATTAAGAATGTAACTAAACTCGCAACGATATTAGACACAAAAATATAGCCTATTTGAAAATCTTCTAAGTAAAAAGAACTTAAAAAACTATCTGGGTTGGATTGTGCAATTACTGGTAAATAACTTAAAAAGAAAAGGTTTAAAACTAGATTGATTGCAACATTTCCAATTTTGATTATAGCATATTTTATGGGTTGCTGATTGACCCTTATTTTAGAAAAAGGAACAATCACCAAGGCATCAAGGACTAAAATCCAGATGGTGTACGTAATGTACTGCGCATCAATTCCAGACCAAATGGCCAATTTATTTCGGAATAATAATGCTATAAATAAAAACGAAAGTGAAGTCCAAAAAAGGGAAACAGATGTTGTTTCCACAACCGATTTCTTATCTGTTTCTTTATTGTAAAACCTAAAGAAAGCAGTCTCAAATCCGTAAGCCAGAATTACATTAAAAAAGATCATCCAGGCAAAAATGATGGAAACCTTACCATATTCGGCTTTTGGAAGCAAATCTGTGTATAATGGAACCAGTATAAAACTGAACATTCTTGGTATGACCGTAGCCAATCCATAAATGGCAGTCTGTTTAAAAAGATTTTTATATAATCCCAAAATGATATGTCTATTACTATTTATAAAAACAAAAATAACGAATTCTTTGGTTTAATCATCTGAAGTGAATATTTGTTTTAGAACAGAAATACCACGACAAGAACTGATTCATTTTCACCAAATTTATCTTAATGGCTTTTCTATGGGATTTATTATTTTGAAAAAATAGGTTTTATCATCTTTCTTGTATTCTAACACCGCTTCATTAGGTTTCAGATCAAATTTAGTTTTTTGAATTACCGGCGCTTTATTCCCATATTCTTTTGAAGGGTCTTTGTGCAGAATGAAATCTTCCTTTTTATTTTCTTTGTAAAAATGGGCTGTAAAAGTATTTTTTACAATTCCTTTTAAAGCTAATTCCTGATTTTGAAAATAGATTTTCTCCAGCTTAATGTTTGCCGCAAGCGATTTTTTGAATTCTATATAAAAATCAATTCCACTACTTTGCTTGTCGTCTACCCATTTCTGGTAAAAAGCAGATTGTATTTCTTGAGGAAATTCCGTTTGAAATTCTGGTTTCATGGCACAAAAAGTCAGGCTGATTGCAATAATAAATAAGGCAACAATTCTTTTATATCCTTTCATATTGTTCTATTTAACTTAATCCTTCTTCGTTTAAAATCTTAAGAAAGTGGAATCCTTTTGGGACATAACCTTGATTGTAATAGAAACGATGTGCCGTAAAATTCCCGGTAAAAGCGTCCAAAACAATCATTGTACAGCCGGTTTCTTTGGCCAAAACATCAACATAATCGGTCATCATTTTGCCCAAACCTTTGGAACGATGCTCTGGATGAACAATGAAATTATCAATCTCGATATATTTTCCCGACCAAAGTTTTGTTCCTGACCAAAATCCGGAAACCGCCACACAAACCTCATTTTCAAAAACGGCTACCTGCTTGTAATTATGCGGAATCATTTCGACCAAATACGATTCATACTTTTCTACCGTAAATGTGGGATATAAAAACCGCATTACTTCAATGTTACTAAGCATTTCTTCTACTGTAGTCAGTTCTCTAATTTCTAATTTCATTCTTCCTAGTATTGTTTTAAACTATAAAATTAAACAAAAAAAGAGCCAACATCTGTTGGCTCTTAGAATATATTTTGAATCAATAATGTATTACCCATTCAATGCTTCCGCTCCACCAACAATCTCTAAGATTTCATTAGTAATGGCCGCTTGACGTGCTTTATTATAAGTCAGTTTCAATTGATTTCTCAACTCAGTTGCGTTATCAGTTGCTTTGTGCATGGCAGTCATACGCGCTCCGTGCTCTGAAGCAAATGAATCACGAATTCCTTTATACAATTGTGTTTTCAATGATTTTGGAATCAAAGTCAACACGATTTCTTCTTTTGAAGGTTCAAAAATATAATCTCCAGTCGAAACTGTAAGATCAGATTTTATAGGTGCTAATGGCAAAAATTGTTCTGTTTGAACGATTTGTGTCGCAGCATTTTTAAATTGATTATAAATCAACTCAATTTTATCGTATTCACCAGAAACGAATTTCTCTGTTAACAGGTCAGCAATTTTAGCTACATTATCAAAAGTCAAATCGTCAAAAACAGTACTTTGATTATCTACTACTGACAATGTTTTGCTCAAAACATCATTTCCTTTTTTACCAATAGCAAAAATATCAACTTGTTTTCCGGCATAAACTTCCGAACGGCTTTTAGCTTCTTTGATAACATTTGTATTAAATGCACCACACAAACCTCTATTTGAAGTTATGGCTACCACTAAAACTTTTTTAATCTCACGTTGTGTTGTAAACTCTCCACCTGCATCACCTTCAAGTGTAGCAGAAAGATTTTGCAATAATTCCGTTAATTTTTCGGCATAAGGGCGCATTGCTGTGATTGCATCTTGTGCTTTCTTTAGCTTTGCTGCAGAAACCATTTTCATTGCCGATGTAATTTGCATCGTAGATGAAACGGAAGTAATTCTATTACGGATTTCCTTTAAATTTGCCATTGTTTTCTTGTAATTAGTAATAAGTAAATAGTAATTAGTTCTTCACTAATCACTATTCACTATTCACTTATATTAATTATATTTTGCTGATAATTCTTTTGCTACAGTTTCGATTACATCTGTAATTTCGTCTGTTAATTTTCCTGCTTTCAAAGCATCAAGAGTTGCTCTGTGTTTGTTGTTCAAGAATTCCAAGAAATCTTTCTCAAATTCTCTTACTTTATTCACAGGAACATTTCTCAATAAGTTTTTAGAACCAGCATAGATAATCGCAACTTGATCTTCAACAGTATAAGGATCGTTCAAACCTTGTTTCAAGATTTCAACGTTTCTTTTTCCTTTTTCAATTACGTTTAAAGTAACAGCATCTAAATCAGAACCAAATTTAGCAAACGCTTCCAATTCACGGAATTGTGCTTGATCCAGTTTCAAAGTACCCGCTACTTTTTTCATTGATTTAATTTGTGCATTTCCTCCAACACGAGATACCGAAATACCTACGTTAATTGCTGGACGAACCCCAGAATTAAACAAATCTCCATCTAAGAAAATTTGACCATCTGTAATCGAAATTACGTTTGTTGGGATATATGCAGAAACGTCACCAGCTTGAGTTTCAATAATTGGCAAAGCAGTCAATGAACCACCACCTTTTACAATTGATTTGATAGAATCTGGTAAATCGTTCATGTTTTTAGCAATTCCATCATCTGCAATTACTTTACAAGCACGCTCTAATAACCTACTGTGTAAGTAGAAAACGTCTCCAGGATATGCTTCACGTCCCGGTGGTCTTCTTAATAAAAGAGAAACCTCACGATACGCAACAGCTTGTTTAGATAAATCATCATAAACAATTAAAGCCGGGCGACCTGAATCTCTAAAATATTCTCCAATTGCAGCACCTGCGAAAGGAGCATACACTTGCATTGGAGCTGGATCAGAAGCATTAGCAGCAACAATAATAGTATACGCCATTGCACCTTTTTCTTCTAACATTTTAGCAATTCCTGCTACAGTTGACGCTTTTTGTCCAATTGCAACATATATACAGAATACTGGTTTCCCAGCATCATAAAATTCTTTTTGATTTAAGATAGTATCGATACAAACAGTTGATTTACCTGTTTGACGGTCACCAATAACTAGCTCACGTTGTCCACGACCAACTGGAATCATAGCATCTACTGCTTTGATACCTGTTTGTAATGGTTCAGTAACTGGTTGACGGAAGATAACTCCAGGAGCTTTTCTTTCCAAAGGCATCTCGTATAAATCTCCACCGATTGGTCCTTTTCCATCAATTGGAAAACCAAGAGTGTTTACTACACGACCTACCATTTGTTCTCCTACTTTAAGAGAAGCAATACGTTGTGTTCTTTTAGCAGTTGAACCTTCTTTGATTCCTGTTGATGGTCCTAAAAGTACCACACCCACATTGTCTTCTTCAAGATTCAAAACAATAGCTTCTAATCCATTGTCAAATTCAACTAACTCTCCATATTGAACATTAGAAAGCCCGTAAACACGAGCAATACCATCTCCAACTTGAAGTACTGTTCCTACTTCTTCTAGTGTAGCACCAGATTCAAAACCTTCTACTTGCTTTCTTAATATTGCTGAAATTTCAGCAGGTTTGATTTCCGCCATCTTAATTTATAATTTAGACACTTAAATGTGCAATAAAACTAATTACTTAACTCTCTTTTTAATACTTGTAATCTGTTAGCAACTGAAGCATTGTATTGCTTGTCGCCTATTCTTAGAATAAATCCTCCAATGATTGAAGCATCTACTATATTTTCTATTGTGATTTTTTTATCCGAAAGGGTTGCAATTTTAGCCAAAACTTGTGCTTCTAATGCTGCATCCATAGGAATTGCTGTAGTAACCTGAGCTACTTCAACACCATTCATAATATCAGATAATTTACTGTATTCTATTGCAATTGCTTCTAGAATTTCGAATCTTTTGTTTTCAAATAACAAATGAAACAACCCTTGAGTTACGCCATTGATACCTGCAAAAACTTCTAACAGTGCTTTCTCTTTTACTTCAACTTTAGTAGTTGGATTTTGAATAAAAGTACTCAATTCCAAATTACTGCTAATTGTTGAAGCAATCAATTTCATGTCGTTATTTACAACTTCGGCAACACCTTTTGAGTTTGCTAAGTCTAGAATTGCTTTTGCATAACGAATTGCTGCTCTTGTACTTGCCATAATTGTTAGTTTAACTTTACGTCACCTAACATTTTCTCAACTAATTTAGTTTGAGCTTCTTTGTTAGATAATTCGTCTTTCAATATTTTTTCTGCGATACTCAATGATAAAGTTGAAACTTGTAATTTCAATTCTGCCATAGCTGCATTTTTTTCGCTTTCAATTGCTGCTTTCGCTTGCTCAATCATTTTCAATCCTTGAGCTTGCGCTTCATTTTTAGCATCAGCAACCATTTTCTCTTTCATTTCACGAGCATCTTTAAGCATGTTGTCACGCTCTAATCTTGCTTCTTGTAAAATACGTTGGTTGTCAGCTTGAAGATTTTGCATTTCTTTTCTAGCATTTTCAGCAGAAAGTAATGCATTTTTAATTCCTTCTTCTCTATCATTAACTGCATCAAGAATTGGTTTCCAAGCGAATTTTTTTAACAAGAGTATTAATCCAACAAATATTGCTATTTGCCAAATAAACAAACCAAACGAAAAATCATTTATTAACTTATCCATTATATCTAATTATAAATTTTAAAGTATGAATTGCTTTTAATCGCAATTTGTAATGTTTTAATTTTAAAAACAATAGTTACAACCAACCGTTGTAACTAT
Source organism: Flavobacterium sp. 120 (assembly GCF_003633605.1). NCBI lineage: Bacteria > Pseudomonadati > Bacteroidota > Flavobacteriia > Flavobacteriales > Flavobacteriaceae > Flavobacterium > Flavobacterium sp. 120. The sequence continues at coordinate 3,432,477 of NZ_RBKZ01000001.1, forward strand.
TGTTTTTTAAGTTTTAATTACGATGCGAATAACGCAGCGAAACCAATACCTTCAATAAGTGCAGCTGCGATAAGCATAGCTGTTTGGATTTTTCCAGAAGCTTCTGGCTGACGAGCGATAGCGTCCATTGCTGAACCACCAATTCTACCAATACCTAAACCTGCTCCGATAACAATCAATCCTGCTCCTACAATAGTTGGAATTTCCATAATATATATATTAAAAATTAAACATTCTTTTTTATGGTTTAATCGATGATTTGTTTATTCGTTGAAACGGTTAAACAAATTAACGGCTAAACGGTTAACCTATTAATGATGAGCTTCGTCGTGATGATGCTCTTCGTTTCCTGCTCCAAAATAAAGTGCAGATAACATGGTGAAAATATACGCTTGTAAAAACGCAACTAATATTTCAAGTATAGAAAGTGCGAATGCCAATCCAAATGACAAAGTACTTCCAATCCAGCTTTTAAAGATAAACATTAAACCAATAATACTCATCAATACAACGTGTCCTGCTAAAATGTTAGCGTACAAACGTATCATTAATGAAAATGGTTTGATGATTGTTCCCAATAATTCAATTGGAGCCAAAATAAATTTCATTGGAGTTGGCACACCTGGCATCCAGAAAATGTGTCCCCAGTAATTTTTATTAGCAGTAAAAGTTGTGATTAAATACGTCAACAAAGCTAGTGATGCAGTAATAGCAATATTTCCAGTTACGTTAAATCCTAGCGGAGTTAATCCTAATATATTTAAAAAGAAAATAAAGAAAAATATAGTCAATAAATAACTCATGTATTTTTTATATCCTTTTTCTCCAATGTTTGGAATGGCAATTTCGTCTCTTACATAAAGAACAAGCGGCTCAAAGAAACGACCAGCTCCTGAAGCTATACCGCCATTTTTAGCATACGATTTTGCTAAACTTGTAAACAATACAAACATTAAGATTGCTATTCCTAAAATACCGATTACACTTTTTGTAATAGATAAATCTAGTGGAGTTGTATTTGTTGGGTGACCGTGCTCTTCTGTTAAAGTTCCAGAAGCATCCGTTTTGTATATTTTTTCGTGGTGTAATACGTAGAAGTTTCCATTGTGTTCAGCAACTTCTTCACCATGGTGAAATTTTGAAGAAGAAAATACTTGCAAACCATTGTCCCAAAGAATAATTGGCAATGAAAAACCATAATGCGCGCCTGTTTCTTCATTTGCTGAAAAGGTAAAATCATGCGCATCCAAAAGGTGATGATTAATAAATGCCTTAATTTTAGATTTTACATCTGTTGGTTCAGCATGAGCTCCTTCGGCTGCCTCATGGGCAACTTCTGTTTTTACTTTTACAGTATCCTGTTCAGGATTTGCAAAACTAATTAAAGGAAGACACGCTACTAAAGTCGCTAATATAAATCTAAGTGGTTTGTTTGAAATCACCATAACAGTTAATTATCTTAATTTATTACGTTTCTGAAATTTGGTGCAAATGTACATCTTTTATTAATATTCAAAAGAATATAAAAAATTATTTTTGATGGATTTGTTCCTTGAATAACATATTTATTGCTTTTCGTTTAATATACGTATTGTTAATATGGTTTCAATTGCTAAAAAGAGAATAAACATCATAAAAAAATTCTTTTTCTCTATTGCATTGTTTTGTGCTGTAACCTGCAATATAGGCTTTAAAATCAGATAACAAACAATCATTTTAATACTGGTACTCAAAAGAAATGACATACCCACATTATCAAAACTGCGTTCTTTGACTTTTAACAAAACTACAAATACCATAATAGACAAAACCAGAAATACCATATAAAGGGTTTCTATCGAATAATAAAAAGTCACATCATTTATATCTAATAGATGAAAAGCAACTCGATGAACCACATAAGCCAATCCCGCAAGTGCCAATAAAGGCAGAAGCGGTTTGTAATTTTTTAAATTCATTGTATTTATTTTTACCGCAACGGCACTAATGCGCAAAGTTATTCTAATTTATTCGACCATCCGGACGCTTACAGCTCGTTTGTACTCCTTTTCCCTCTTGAAAAATTACTGCATTTTATTGATTTCGGTTACCTGTCGTATCACATTATACAAAGCCAGTGCAACGCCTACCATTACTAAAATTTTACTGTAATATACTTTTGGGTGCGGATGACTCTCGTCTAACCAGTCTCCCAGATAGGAAAACAAAAAGATGATGGCCCCCATTTGAATCGGAATATTAATCAGCGCAAGCCATTTATTCGCTCTTTTTTTGTTGGGATTGTTGTCCATCGTTCTGGATTAGATTTTTTACATTAGTCTTCATTGTACAAGAAGCGCTAAAATCAGCTCCTGGCTCCACAGATAATTTTCCAGTGGTAACTTCTCCATGGATACTGGCTTTTGATTTTACATTCAGCACTTCGGTTACTTGAATTTTTCCATCAAATTTTCCTTCAATATCTGCATTTTTACATACAATATCTCCAGTAACGCTTCCGGCCGGACCAATAACAATTTTCCCGCCAGACTGAAAATTACCTATCAAGTTTCCGTCTAATCTAAAATCAGCATGCGAAATAATATCACCTTTTATAATAGTACCTTCAACAATTCTATTGGTTTTACCCAAAAGATCAGTGTATGATTTTTGCTTTTTATCAAACATATTTATGGGTTTTTTGGTGCTAAATAAGTGTCCATATTTTTCTTGATTTGAATCACTTTGTAGTTCTCACCCGAAACCACAATAGCAGGATCGACCAATTTATATTTTACATTATCCTTCAATACAAATACAATGTCTTTAGCATAAAGTTCTGATTTTATTCCGTGAATCGTGATGAAATTTTCTTTTTCAGTATAAATATCATAGGAATAATATAGTTTCTGAGGGCTTTCTGCAGCAACTAACATTTTGATTTTTTCCTCTATTGCTTTTGTATTTTTATCCTCTCGTGAACCTACTCGATATAAAATTTTCCAATTATTTGAGTTTGTTGTACTCAACTCCATTTTCTCTAAAAACGGAATCTGACTCGTCAGGATTTCTTGTGCATTTTTGCCTTCTTCACTGTTCGGATAATTATCAGCTACTACTTGCAATGCATTTTTATAAGCTGTTACTCCTTTTAGTTTTCCAATGGCATTTGCTTTAAGCAGTTCAAATTTTGATACAATTTCATCTCCCGAAAACTGATTAATCAAAGCGTCTGAGTTCTCCAAAACCGAAACAAATTGTTCTTGTTGGTATAATTTATACCATTTAGTATAGGCACTTTCCGGTGTCTCATTTACTGAAGCCGCATTAGAGCTTGTGTTGTTCATAATTTGTGCATAACGAGAATCCGGATATTGAGCCGATATTCTTTTTCTCATCGCTTCCGCTTTGCTTGCATCTGTAATTTGATATAGTTTATACAAATTATACATCGATGGCAGCACCAGTTTTTCCTCTGGATTATTGTTTAATAATTGTTCCAGTTTAGCGATGGCCAAATTATTTTCTTTGAATTTTTCTTTATAAATAATTCCTAATTGGTAATACGCAAAATTACGTTCTTTACCTATGCTGTCTATCTCCGTTTGTGCTATGGGAAGTTGTTTCAAATAAAAATCTGTGGTGTATTGCTCCACTATTTTCTCTGCTGTTGAAACCTCTTCAACAGTTTCTTTATCATCATTCAACGGATCAGCCGAAGTTGAATTTACAGCACTGGATGATATTCTCCAATTGCCATTCAGGGTTCTGTCGCCCCACGTTTTTTTGAATTCTATTTTTCCAAAAGCTACGGTTGTAGGATTATAAAAATAGAAAATACTACCTGCTTGTTGTGAGGAAACATTTGGAATAGCCGGCGGCATCAATGCTGATTTTTTGGCCGGTTTTCCCGGTTCCTGACTAGAAGCCGGATCAATAGAACTGGTTGTACTATTCCTTTCTATGTTTTCTTGTTTTTCTTTTCGTTTTTCTTCTAAAACTCTTTTGATTTCATCCTCTTCTTTTAATTTGACGATGTACTTTTCAAAATAAGCTATTTTATCGCTCTCATTTAATGAAACAACATTCAAAATACTGTCATTTCTTTTTGCAAGAGCCTCATACAAAATCACCTCATCCAGATTAGTTCTAATTTTTTTAATTTTATTATGCTCTCTGGTTTTGTCATTGAGTTTTACCAATGTACTGTCATAGTATTTTGCAGCAGCAGGATATTCTGAATTTCTAAAATACATATTTCCTAAATTTCGGTAATTTGAAGCTACTAAATACGAGTCTTTAGAATCTGTTCTTAAGGATAAGTTGTAAAAATCTAAAGCTTTCTTCTGGTCGTTTTTTTGATCATAAAAAACTGCCATGTGATGAAAAATTAAATCTTTATATGGTCTATTTTCTCTGTCTTTTGACAGCTTATCAAATGTTTTTGTAAAGGAATTGAAATCCCCGTTTTGATAATCAAACAATTCTGCTTTTTTAGCATGCGCCTGAATAACAAATTTCCTGTCCGCTTTTCGGTTCATGTCAATCACTGATTGATACGAAGCTACAGCACTGTCCTTGTATCCCAATTGCTGATACAATTGTCCCAAAACAAAACGATATCGTGCTCTTTCCTGATTTACTTTGGTAAACTCAATGGCTAATTTTAGTTTAGCAACTGCGCTGTCTTTTTCTTCTAAGTTCAAAAAAGACTCTGATAAAAGCGCATTTGCATCCGCAAAAACTTGTTTTTTTACTTCGTGATCTTCTAATAATTTACTTATGTTTTTTATTACCAAAGCGTCATTTCCTAAACGCATATTTGTTTTTTCACGCCAAATTTTAGCTTCATAAATCTTGCTGCTGTTGGGATATTTGTACAAAATATAATTGAATGCGTCAAGTGCAGGAACAAATCGTTGGTCGTAATAACGGGACTTACCAAGCATCAGATACGCTTCGTCAATTTGAGTGTTTTTCTCTCTTCCGCCAATGTTCATGGAATGTTTCTGGATGGCTTTGGTCGCTTTGGCTTCAGCCAATTCAAAATTTGTGTTTTTAGGTTTTGTTGTGGAAGTCAAGTCTTCTACAATTTGCATTTTTTCTATTGGCAGACGTTTCCAGAAATCGTCATCGCTGTTGGATTTTATTTCCTTAACTCCTTTGTCCAAACCTACTTGACCGTTGTATAAAATATTATATTTTGTACTTAAGGCGTGGGAATTTCTGGCCATAAAAGTATCTCTCTTAGTAGAACAAGCTACTAAAAAACCGAAGAATAAGAAGAAAAATAACTGTTTAAATCTATTGACTTTCAATGGAAAACGTTTTTATCAATTAACTTTTAAATATGCTTTTTAGTATACTGACTGGTAAAAATACGTTTCTTTTTGATATCGTGAAAATTATCAGGGTTTATTTGAGTCTCTTGTGCGCGTGAGGGATGTAACGGAAATCCTTTTTTATTCTTTTTTTTAAGAATAAAAAAGATTGAGAGTGAAAGCCCGACCCGGATTTTTTTCCGGGTCACGCCCAAATTAAACTCTTATTGGCATTTGAAAGACTAAAAATAAACTGCGAATTAGCGGTTGAGTTACATTCTGTTTAAACCGCAAAAAATGCTTCTAATTCCTTTAATGTTTCCTCAGAAGTTTGAATATCTTTGACCACTTCGCCTTTATGTAAAGCGACAATCCTGTCACTTACCTCAACGGTATGCAACAAATCGTGGCTGGAAACCAGTACGGTAACATCTGGATTATCAGCTAAATCCTTGATGATTTTCTTTAATCGAAATTGTGTCGTTGGATCTAAATTAGCAAACGGTTCGTCTAGAATAATAACTTCCGGATTCCCGATTAATGTGGCGATGATGCCCACTTTTTTCTGATTTCCTTTGGATAAATCGCGTAAATATTTTTTGTTTTTAAGGATTTCGCCGTTGAAAAATTCTTCGTGTGTGGCCAATAAAGCATCGACATCGGCTTTATTTTGTCCGCGTAAATCGCCTATGAAATAAAAATATTCTTCGGGCGTTAAGTAGCCAATCAAGAAGCTTTCGTCCAGAAAGGAAGCCGTGAATGGTTTCCAGTTTTCGCTGGTGTTTACTTGTACCTCGTTGTTGACAATATTCCCTGTTGAAGGCTGGATTAAATCCAATAAAAGGCTGAAAAAAGTGGTTTTTCCGGCTCCGTTATTCCCCACTAATCCAAAGCTTTCGCCTTTTTTTATTTCTAAAGTATCTATTTTTAATACGGTTGTTCCGTTGTATGTTTTCGAAAGGTTGTTTACTTGTATCATTTTTGAAAAAGTTTATTCGGTTATTTGTTGATTTCGTTAATCGCTTGATTATCCTTTTTGTTTGTATGCAGCAATGGTCGCGTATTTCTCTGATTTGTAAATTTTCTCAATCAAGGAGAAAACTTTGTTTTTTAATGCAAATCCGATCACTCCCATCGACGCTACTAATGCTAATCCAACATTGGGATTGCCTAATTTAGCACCTAACCAATACATTAAAACGGGTAACCCTAATTGCGGCAGTGAAATTAGCATGGTTTTTACGTTGAATGCTTTTTTATCTCCAAAAGCGCCTTTACCGGAACTCAAATCGATTGGCGTTTTGGTATACGCGCCACCCAACAAAACCAAATGGGAATTGACTCCAATATTATAAATCGCACCTACAACAATGGTTAAATACACCTGCCATCCAAAATAAAGGTAGAAAGAAGCAATTGTTGTGGTCACTATTGTAGCTATTACCATCAACCACCATTTAGAGCTCAAATAGCCTTTGTAAGGAATATTTTGCGTCATCATTAACTGATAATAGGCGCTGTCCCAGCTCGGTACAAATTGTCCGAAAGTGATTAAGAATCCTCCCGAAACGAAAATCCCGGCAAAAATGTGCATTACAGGATTGTTGTACACTTCAATTGCATTGGTAAAGAAAAGAAAACCATAAAAAAGGAACATTATGCTCAGTCCTACAGTGGTTTTTGAACGCTTGTTTCTTTTGATTAATTTAATGTCATTTTTCAAGAAAGTTCCAATGGTTCCAAATTGGTTTAACCAAGTCAACTCCTCCGTTTTGGCCTCATCGTGTTTGTTAGACAATCCCGCATCCAGGTATAAATTCTTTTTAAAATACTGGAATGTGATATAATATATAGCGATTAAAGCCAAAACCGGAATGGCAAAAGCCCAATACGTATTGAAAATAGCATCAAAAAATGGAGCGGTATAATCCGTAACATTAAAGAATCCATAATAGTGTAATCCTCCTAAAACGGCTGCTATTGCTAAGAAAATAGCAAATAAATTGTCTTTATTACTCAGTAGAATGTTTAGAAAATTATTGATAAAGATCAAAGAAGACAGCGCGGCATACCAAAGTACCACTGACACTATATCATAACCTTCAATAATCAAAACAACACTGAACGGAATCAAGAAAAAACCATGCACCAAATTAAAGAAGGACAAAACGGTTTTTCCTAAAGAGAAATGAACAATTGTGGATTTTTTTATGGGGAAAATCAACATCGGACGAATGTTCATCACGGGGATTTTTTGCAACAGCAGTCGGATGATTAAATCCATCAATACATAATAAATCATGAATTTGTTTACCGTTACAATTGGGTCTAAATTCATTTTCTTCAGAATATAAAATGCCCCGACTCCTAACGCTAAGAAAATTAAAATGAAATAAGCGGCCACGAAACCCATCAGGATTTTTAAAGCCAAATTAGTTGCGAAGGAAGCCGATCTAAAAAATGCTTTCCATTCGAGATAAAGAAATTTTTGAATCATAGTTTGGTTATTTTGGTTTTATAGTATGTAGTCAAAATAAGAAAACGTTACATCAAATATAAAAAAACACTTATTTATAATCTTCATTTATTTGCCATTTCCTACTTTTGTAAAAAAATAATCACATGCCATCTTTTTTAAAACTAATAATAAAAGAAGTAAAACGCGAAACCAAAGACGCTGTTTCCATACTTTTTAACGTACCTGAGGAATTAAAAGCGAATTATACTTTTGTTGCAGGTCAATATATCAATTTAAGATTAACCTTGGACAGCGAGGAAATTCGTCGTGCGTATTCTATTTGTTCGGCTCCTGACAGCGGAGAATTGCGTATTGCAGTGAAAGCTGTGAAAAACGGTGCTTTCTCTCAATTTGCTAACACAAAACTCAAAGCTGGAGATGTTCTTGAAGTAGGAAAACCGGAAGGAAAATTTACTTTCGAACCACAAGTTGGCCGACAAAAAAACTACGTCGCTTTTGTAGCCGGAAGCGGAATTACACCAGTACTTTCCATCTTGAAATCAATATTAAAAAATGAACCTAAAAGTTCTTTTGTATTGGTTTACGGAAACAAATCTCCCGAAGAAACCATCTTTCATCAAGAATTACACGATTTGCAATTGCAATATGTGGGTCGCCTTTTTGTACATTATGTTTTCAGTCAAGCCAAAGCAGAAAATGCTTTATTTGGGCGAATTGAAAAATCGACTGTGAATTTTGTTTTGAATAACAAACACAAAGAATTAGAATTTGATAAGTTCTATTTATGTGGACCGGAAGAAATGATCAATACTGTTTCTGGCGTTTTGAAAGAGCATAATATTAAAGAATCAGCCATAAAATTTGAATTATTTTCTTCTTCTACCAAAGAAAACAAAATAGAAAAATCATTAGAAGGACATTCTAAAATCACTATAATGGTAGATGACGAGGAAACGACTTTCGAAATGTCACAAAAACAAACTGTTCTTGATGCTGCTTTAAAACAAGGCATTGATGCTCCGTATTCTTGCCAAGGCGGAATCTGTAGCAGCTGTCTGGCTCGCGTTACCTCAGGAACTGCCGAAATGACTAAAAACTCTATTCTTACCGATAAAGAAATAGCCGATGGTTTGATTCTTACCTGTCAAGCGCATCCAACATCAGAAACTATTTATGTAGATTATGATGACGTTTAGGAAACTGTTTCATTCTTGGTAGCGGTGTTCAATTAAAAAAAAAGAGTTTGTAATGTGCAAACTCTTTTTTTTAAACTAAATGTTGTAAAAACATCTTGTGATATATAATTTAAGACTTAATTTTTCTAAATTCCTTAATGGTTCGAAACACTTTAAATTTTTTAAACAATCGCTTCAACAGCAATCCTTCGCATTGCATCTTGATTACTGATGAGTTGTAGTACCAAATTTAAAATCAACTTATTAACCCATTATAAAAAAGCATTCCACAAGAAAAGATTTTTTTGTCTTTTGTTTTCTTCTTTATCCTCTCCATATTTGAACCAATCCTTTGTTTTTTCTTCTATCATCGATTTCAGACCCACTAAATCATAGGTTTTTTTGGCTGTGATTGGTTTTATGTCAGATGGGTTACTGATTTTTAAATCTATTTTGGTCGCTATAAACGAAGTATATAATCTTGGTATTGAAAGCCCCAAAATCATACCCGGTAAACCATTTATTGAACATGGACCGCCAGAAATGGTGATGTCATCCGTGTAAAAAGCAAACACATATACGTCATCCATTATTTTTCCAACGGCTTTTCGGCAATTATAACCTGCTATTTCTCTATGCTCATTGGTGATTTTCCATTGTATATTTGGTATGCTGTCATCTATTACAAAATTAGTTCCTACTATTTGCTTTTGCATATTCATTTTTCTTGTCGTAAAATCAGAATACCAGATGTTTTCTTCATCTGCATCTTTTTCGTGTTTTGGTATTCTTGTTTTTGGACTCCATCTGTCAAATTTGTAGATGCTTTTGTTATCCGAAAAAGTATAGGTGAAATAGGATATTTTTAGGTCGGACAGGTTCTCTTTCATCATCTCATCCCAACTGTCATTGCTCATCGTTTTTTTGAGATTAGTATTTACTTCATATTCAATTACAGCTTCATTTATAAATTGCTGTGCTTTTGATGTAGTTGTAAAAAGTAGTGCTGCTATAAAAAAAAGTATTGATTTCATATGTTGATATTTATTGTTTTTTATCTGTCACATGTAATTCGCATATCATCATTGGTGTTTGCGACCCAATTACAGTCATGCTCATTTCATATGTTGATAATTAGATTTTTTGAATGCTCATTATTGCAATTCCTTGAACTTCGTTCAGGACAGTTGCTAATTTATTTCTTTACTGTTTCTCCTTTTCTCCTTTGTTTTTAAAATTCCAGGTAAAGCCTATCATAGCATATCTTTTTAGCCTGTCGTTTCGTTCCTCACCTATTATATTTTCATAAACATATCTATTGATGCCTACATTTTGATTCAAAATATCCCTTACGAGAATATAAGCCGTAAACTCATCGTTTTTGAAAGTGCGTTGCAACCTTGCATTCCACAATTGATTGGTAAGATTGGTTTGGAAGTCGGTCGTTTTTTGACGAGAATTTAAATTGTAGTCGGTGGACAATTTCCATTTTTCTCTAAAATAAACCCCTATATTCAGATCCAAATTATTAGTGTTAAATGATTTTACTTCATCGTTTTGAGAAGTACTGTTTCTGTTATTTGAAAATCTATTACTTAAACTAAATTCGTATTTCTTATCTTTTGATTTATTTAAATAAATTGAAAATCCTGAATTTAAAGTACTGGAATTATTGATTTTGCTATTAATACTAAGTACCGATTTGTTATAGCTAACAGATGGATTAAGATTAACCTGTAAATCTATTTTTTTTACCTTAAATCCATATCCAAAATAAAAATTTCCAGAAAAATTACCGTTTGTGTTTATAGGTGTGGTAATCGTTTTAGCACTTTCTGGATCTATATCTTTATTGTAAGAAATTAAATTGGAAGTCGTTCTAAAAAAAATATTTTGGTAAAAATGCGATTCTGTCAAAATACTATAAGTATTGTGTGATATGCTTATACTATTGGTAAAGGATTGCTTTAAATCCGGATTCCCTAAAGTTTGATTAAAAAAATCCTGATTGTTTCTCAAAGGCTGTAATTGATCTATAGTAGGCTGTTTGGTTGCCCCTTGATAATTGAAACGTAAATTACTGTTGCTTTTGTACTTATAGGAGAAATTTGCAGTTGGGAAAAAGTTGGTATAGCTGCGCTTGTATTCTTTGTTTAAGGTTTGATCTTGCAAATCAAACGAAGTAAAACCAAAGCCACTTCCTAAGCTATAATTTATTTTTTTGGCATTATAACTCAATTTTATATTGGGCTTGTTCGTTGTTATTGTCTGTTTGAACTGGTTTGATAAGGAATCTACAATCACATCATACTTGCCTGTAACATCTGAATAATCGTAGGTTAAATAATTGCTTTCGCCAGTGTTATGAGTAATTTGATAGGCAAATTGCAATGCAAATTTCTTACCAATAGGCTCTGTATAATTAACGTTTACAGCAAGATTTTGATTTGTTTTTTCTCCTATTTTGTTTTGGTCCACATCATCTCTGGAGGAAAAAACACCTCCTTCATAACTTTCGTTGGAAGACTTTAAAAAATTATTTGCATCCGTATTCAACGTGTTCCAACTACCGTTTGCGGAAAATGTACGACGGGCTTTGGTAAATTTATGTTTGAACAAAACACTGGCAAACAACGATTCTTTATCCGATTTTGTAATGAATGTTTTTTCCTGTTTGTTTTTTAACAATCCGTCACCTCCTGTGGTACTTCCGTTTGTAAATTCATCGCTCTCCGTATCATAAAAATTGGTTTTGGCGGTAAATTTTATCGAGTTAACAGAATCTAATTTTACGTCGTAAGTAGCATTCAATTTAAAATTACTTCTGTTTACATTACTTACCGTGGATGTAGAATTGTTTAACTGGGTTTCTCCCACTTGTGTTTGAGTAATCCTGCTATTATTGTTGGTGTAAATTTGCTTATTATATTTTGGCGACAGATTCAATGTTTGCTTATCATTCCACTTGTTGCTGTATTGCAATCCTGCGTTGGTGTTTTTGATAAAACCATTTTGAGTATCAACATACGGTTCTTCATCAGTATTGCCGCCCGTCCATTCATAACTTACATTTCCATCGTCATCCATGTTCATGCTTATATCATCCCGTGCTCCAAATTTTTCACTGTCTTGCCAATCAAGTCCATCCTGACCTGTATTCCCATTTAATAAAAAAGCGGATAGTTTTCTTTTGCCTTTAAAAGAGCTAAACATAAGATTGCTATTGTATCTGGAATCCATATTTGCTAATGGTCCGTTTGCAGCATCTACTTTACCAAAATAGCCTTTCTTTTTATCCTCCTTTAATTTTAGGTTAATTGTTTTTTTTGTGTCGCCATCATCAATTCCTGTAAACTCGGCTTGATCACTTTTCTTATTAAAAACTTGTACTTCTTTTACCGCATCTGCCCGTAAGTTTTTTACCGCCATGCCGGGGTCGTCACCAAAAAATTCTTCGCCATCTACCAATACTTTTTCTACCGTTTCGCCCATGGCTTTTATGGTTCCATTTTTATCTACTTGTATTCCTGGTAGTTTTTTTAGCAATTCTTCTACATTGGCATTGGCATCTACTTTAAAATCACTTGCCCTATAACTGGTCGTATCTCCTTTAATTTTAATAGAACCTGTCTTTATAATTACTTCTCTAAGCGCATTAATTTTGCTTATCAATGCAATTGTCCCCATTTTTTTTTCGCCTTCTTCAACAGTTATGGCATCTACATAATCAGCATATTGGCTATGAGCTGTCATCAGTATATAATTTCCTGCTTTTACATTTTTGAGATTAAAGTTTCCGTCTTTATCCGATCGGGTAAACTTATATAAAATAGAGTCTTTGGGGGTTAATAAAGCAACAACCGAATTGTAAATGGGGGTTTTTTCGCTGCCTTCCTTTAAAACACCCGAAAGGTTTGCTTTTTGAGAAAACGCCGATAAAGAGAATAAGAACAAAATTGCAGTTGTTACAGTAATTTTTAGCATAAATAGTTTCTATTTTTATTGTATTAGCATTTCAGGATTTCTAAAAGCAACTTGATTAAAAAAGCGCCTCTTTCTCCTAATTGAAACTTGATTTGTAAGGTCTAACTCACAGCAAGCCAAAGTAGTATTTTTAATACTAATAATTTAAAACCTATTTGTTAAATAATTTATAAAATTATTCCTTCAAATAAATAGCTAAAAAACAATAAACCTAACTATGAATTTGATTAAACTCACTTGTTTACACTAATTTAAAACCTTTATAATAGAGTCGACAGTAATCGTTCGCATGACATCTTCATATCCTTCTACTTTTTTATTTCCATAAACTGAAGTGGGTAGTTTTGGAAACTGATTTCTATCCGAAACCAACGCATTTTCTAAAGGCTGATTAAAGGGAGAAAATCCCGCATACGGATGCGTCGCGCCCCAAAGTGAAATGACTTTAACCCCAAGCATAGCTGCTATATGCGCATTCCCGGAATCCATGGAAAGCATTACATCAAGATTACTAATGAGTTGCAATTCCTGTTGGAATTTAATTTTGCCCGCCATATTGATGACGTTTTCTTTATTAGCAGAAAACGAATCCAGGATTTCGATTTCCTTTTTTCCACCACCAAAAAGTAAAATTTTATAGTCTAAATTTTTCGATAATTGATTGATGACTTCCTGCATCAAATCCAGCGGATATACTTTAGAATCGTATTGTGCAAAAGGAGCGATTCCAATTAGTTTTTGACTTTTCTCTCCAATTACTGCTAGAATTTCCGGACTCAAAACTGCTTTTTCAGGAAAAACTGTCCCGACACTTCGGGATGATAAATCAACCGTAAAACCGAGTTGTTCAAAAACTTTTACGTGTCTTTCAAACATTGTTGGCAGTTGCTTAAAAACTTTATTTTCGGGTTGTGTTAATGCTTTTTTTTCTGCTCTTCCCTTATCAACCGAAGCTACTTTTTTTCCGCTTAAAGCAAAAAGGTTTCGAATGATTTTAGAGCGCAACACGTTGTGTAAATCGGCAAAAGCATCAATATTTAAACCTTTTAAATCTTGGAACAAACGCAACAACCCCAGAAATCCTTTGTGTCGTTCTTTTTCATCGAAAGCAAAAAAAGTAATATTAGGAATCCCTTCAAAAAAAGGTTTGAAAAAAGGTCTGGAAATCATCGTGATTTTAATTTCCGGATACTGGTTTACAAAAGTGCGTAAAACAGGAACCGTCATGGCGACATCTCCCATTGCGGAAAGTCTCATGACGGCTATATGCTTTATTTTATTTGACAATTTTAAGGTTGTCAAAAATTACTTCTTGTTTTGATACAAAACAGGATTCAAATCATCATCGTTGTACATTTTCATTTGCTTGTACACTTTCATGAATTTATCTCCATTTTCAATGTCTGTCAATAAATCATCGATAGCCAGAGACAAATCTGTTCTTTGTTCCAATAAAATATTCAACTTCGCTTGACATTTATCTCTATGATCTTGTGAAGCTTCGGCACGAGTAGCTTCTTCTTGCATGTGATAAATTTTCAATGCCAAAATAGACAATCTGTCAAAAGCCCAAGCCGGACTTTCTGAGTTGATTTTTGCATTCTCTTTTACTTTTACATGACTGTATTTTTGAAGAAAATAACTGTCAATATATTCCACCATATCAGTGCGTTCTTGATTAGAAGCATCGATTCTTCTTTTCAAAGTCAAAGCAGCAACAGGATCAATGTTTGGATCACGAATAATATCCTCAAAATGCCATTGAACGGTATCAATCCAGTTTTTGTGATACAACAAATGCTCAAATTTATCTTTTGGGAAAGGGTTATTAATCGGTTGGTCTACATTATCAAACTGATGATAATCTTTAATACTTTGTTCGAATACTGAATAAGCTAATTTTGAAAACATATCTTTATATTTTAAAGGACAAAGATACTTTTTTATACTTTTATAGATTATAAAAATATTTATAAGTTTAATAGCAAAAATAAAAACATGCAAATTCATTATTTATCAGAAGACAATAGCATCCTAAATCATTTTTTAGGACAAATACGAAATGTAAATGTTCACAATGACAGCATGCGTTTCCGAAGAAATATTGAACGAATTGGCGAAATAATGGCGTATGAATTAAGTAAAAAATTACACTACAAAAGTGTCGAAATCCAAACCCCTTTAGGTATAAAAACAACAACTGAGATTAAGGATCAATTGGTTTTATGTTCCATTTTACGCGCTGGTTTACCCTTGCATTTAGGGTTTTTGAATTATTTTGATAATGCCGAAAATGGTTTCGTATCTGCCTTTAGACACCATCCAAACAATGACGATTATTTTGATATTTTAGTGCAATACCAAGCTATTGCTGCTATAAATGAAAAAAACCTAGTATTAGTAGATCCCATGCTTGCAACCGGTCAATCTATTGTTGCCGTTTTCAATAAATTAATGGAAAGAGGGACTCCAAAAGAAATTCACATTGCTGTTGTAATTGCCGCACCGGAAGGTATTGCTTATCTTGAAGAACATTTGCCGGAAAACTGTCATCTTTGGGTTGCTTCTTTGGACGAAAAACTCAACGAGCACAGTTATATTGTACCAGGATTGGGAGATGCTGGAGATTTAGCGTACGGTGAAAAATTATAATTGGGAGAAAAAAGCAAAAAAACTGCAGGCAGTCAGCACATACATCACTAATTCCTGATTTAATTTTTCTTGAGGAATTTCAATATGGCTGGTTGCCATCATGGCCAAAGGCGCAAATGTAAACAGCAACAAATCATTACTTTTATTAGCCGAAATGAGAAAAATCACAACTCCGATGAAGAAAGAGGCGATGATTTTTTTGAAAGAAGTATGTAATAATTGTGGTCTGTTTGATAATGTGGCAAACATAGAAACCAAGAAAAATAAAGCTACAGTGGCGTAAATTGATAAAGCTCCGTTTTGATAATTATTCGTAAAATAGTCAATTTCAAAATTGATTTGTACACTTTTAATGATGTATTCAAGAACATCCAAATCGAAAACTGTTGCATAAATCATGAACAGAATTCCAACAATAAAAAAAGCGATAAAAGGTAGTATCCAGTTTCTATAATCTCTGGAAACATGGAAAATTATGGATATAAAAACCAGCACTATGAAAATTATACTCCAAAAATGAAATAATGCCGCTAAAAAAACCCATAAAGAGGCATCAAATATTTTTTCTTTGGAAGCTTTCAGGGATTGCAATGAAATCAGTCGGCGAAGCGCCAAAAGAATGAAGAAATTAGACAATATCAGGTTTAAATTATCTAATACTGAAGGAAAAAAAAGTAGAAACAAAAAGTAAAAAAAAACTGTGTAGCTGCTGTCTTTACTCAATCCGTTTTTCTTTACAACAAAATTCGTGATAAAAACAGATGCCAATAAAACACAAAACAACATTCCCTTTTTTGAAATTAATACAAAGGAATTCATCCAGGATAAATCTTGAAATTGGTATATAGAAAAGAAAACCAGCATTAAAATTACGACCAATGAAAAATTTAATGGTGTAGATTTTCTAAAAACACTTGTTATCATAAGGATATTTTATACTTTTGTGTTCGTAAATATAATACTTGTTTAAAAAGTAAGCCCTGCAAGTTCAAAAAGATTCTTCTAAATAAGAACTTTTTAATTCCCAGAGTTCCTCAAAAACAATTAATAAAATTAATTTTATACATTATGAAAGCATTTTTCGAAGGAATACAATACTTATTTGTAAATATTTTATTTGCTCCTCTAGACTTTTTACGCTCATTAGAGCTATCATCATGGTTTGCTGCTAATACAATCAATTGGATTTTCATGATTATTTGTGCTTCGGCAATGGTATATTGGATCAAACAATTGAAAATTTTTGAAGACGCCGGAACAGAGAAGCAAGATACTACCGCTCACTCTTTCTTAAAATAAGAGTTAAAAAAAAGTGAACGATAATTGGAAACTATTTTAAGTCGTTTCCAATATCTTTTCTAAAATACATCTTATCAAAATTTAGTTTATCTATGTTTTGGTAAGATTTTTTTATGGCCTCTTCGAAATTATTTCCATACGAAGTTACGGTTAAAACCCTTCCTCCGTTTGAGACTACGTTTCCGTTATCGAGTTTAGTTCCTGCGTGAAAAACAATCGAATCTTCAATGGTTTCTAATCCTGAAATTACTTTTCCTTTTTCGAAATCTTCAGGATATCCGCCAGAAACAACCATAATTGTAGTCGCACTTCTTTCGTCAACTTCCAGATTGATTTCGTCCAGTTTTTCATTGGCTACAGCCAAAAACAACTCTACTAAATCCGTTTTTAATCTCGGGATAACCACTTCGGTTTCCGGATCACCCATTCTCACATTGTATTCAATTACGATTGGCTCGTTTTTCACATTAATCAACCCAATAAAGACAAAACCTTTGTATGGAATTCCATCTTTTTGAAAACCATCAATAGTAGGTTTTACAATACGTGTTTCTATTTTTTCCATCAAAACAGCATCAACATAAGGAACCGGAGAAACAGCTCCCATTCCGCCTGTATTTAATCCTGTGTCCCCTTCGCCAATGCGTTTGTAATCTTTAGCCGTTGGCAATATTTTGTAGTTTTTTCCATCGGTAAGAACAAAACAACTCAATTCTATACCGTCAAGAAATTCTTCGATAACGACTTTTGAACTGGCATCACCAAATTTTTGATGCACCAACATGTTTCTTAATTCTTCTTTGGCTTCTGCCAAATCCTGAATAATCAAAACTCCTTTTCCTGCGGCTAAACCGTCTGCTTTCAAAACATACGGCGGTTGCAATGTTTCCAGAAATTTACAGCCTTTTTCTACCGTTTCTGCAGTAAAACTATCGTAAGCGGCAGTTGGTATTTTATGTTTGATTAGAAATTCTTTGGCAAATTCTTTACTTCCCTCCAGTTGCGCACCAATTTTTGAAGGACCGATAACAGGAATATGACTTAATGCAGCATCGTTTAGAAAGAAATCATAAATCCCTTTTACCAAAGGATCTTCTGGTCCTACCACAACCATTGCTACTTTTTCCTGAATAACAAACGTTTTTATAGCTTCAAAATCAGTTGGGCTGATAGCAACGTTAGTAGCTATTGAAGCCGTTCCAGCGTTTCCTGGCGCTACAAAAAGTGTGTCACAAAGCGGACTTTGAATCATTTTCCATGCAAAAGCATGCTCTCTTCCGCCCGAACCCAGTAGTAAAATTGTCATGTGTAGTTGTGTTTAGTTGTGGTGCAAAAATAATTGCTTTTGAACTTAAAAAATAATTAATTTTCAAAAAGTTGTTGGTTCTCCGTCATTAGTTGTTGGTAAATATTATTTTTGGTGAAATATACCTTTAAAATGTTTCGACTATTCGACTTATCGTTGCAGATAAATGGCTTCCAAATGAAGGAAGCTAAAGCCGAATTGCGGAAAATTGTAGCCTTTTCTGAAAAAGAACACGCTGTTTTCGTGGAAAATAAAAAATTGGAAATTGTCCATTTTCATTTGCAAAATAATGCTTTCTATAAAGATTTAACAGGAACGACAACTTTTACAAACTGGGAAGATTTACCGGTTTTAAATAAGAAAAACTTGCAAAAACCATTGCTTGAAAGGCTTTCCGTAAATTATTCTTCTAAAAACTGTTACATCAATAAAACATCCGGTTCCAGTGGGACTCCTTTTATTTTTGCCAAAGATAAATACTGTCATGCGTTGACTTGGGCTTCAAACATATACCGTTTTGGTTGGTATGGAATTGATTTTAATACTTCCTATCAAGCACGTTTTTATGGTATTCCGATGGATTTTATCGGAAACAAAAAAGAACGTTTCAAGGATTTTTTGAGCCATCGGTTTCGGTTCTCCATTTTTGATTTATCGGATGACGTTTTAGAAAAGATTCTGGAAAAATTTCAGAATAAAAAGTTCGATTACATCAATGGATATACCAGTTCGATTGTTTTGTTTGCTAAATTTTTACAAAAGAAAAATATCATATTAAACGCAATTTGTCCCACTTTGAAAGTATGCATGGTCACTTCTGAAATGCTTTTTGAGGAAGACAAAATCCTTTTAGAAAAACAATTTGGTATTCCTATTGTCAATGAATATGGTGCTTCGGAACTGGATTTGATTGCTTTTCAAAACCCTCAAGACGATTGGCAAGTCAATTCGGAAACGTTGTTTGTAGAGATTTTGGATGATAATAATAAAGCCGTTACAAATGGCACAGCAGGTCGAATTGTGATTACTTCCTTGTTCAATAAAGCGCATCCGTTCATACGATATGACATTGGTGATATTGGAATTTTGGACGAAAAAAGCACCTTACAAAAACCGATTCTCAAAAAATTAATAGGCCGTACCAATGATGTTGCTATTTTACCCAGTGGGAAAAAATCACCCGGACTTACCTTTTATTATGTTACAAAAAGCATCATTGAAGACGACGGAAACGTAAAAGAATTTGTGATACAACAAACCAAAATAGATACTTTTGAAATTGAATATGTGAGCGATATCGAATTAAATTTGGCACAAATTAAAAAAATTGAAGAGGCGATAGCTTTATATTTAGAACCTCATTTAATCTTTAGCTTTACCCGAAAAAAATCTTTAGAAAGAAGTAACAGAGGCAAATTGAAGCAGTTTAAATCAATGATTTAACGTAACGTGGTTTTATGATTAATTGAGTGAATAAAAATCCTGTCATACAAAGTATCGAAACAACTAAATTAAAGCGGTGAAACGTCCTGTAAACGGCAAAATTATGTCTTAATAGCTCATATTTAGAGGCCGAAATTGAGTTTTCTCTGATTCTATAAAAAGCTAAACTTTCCGGGACGGGTTGCGCGGTTTTTATTTTTTTGAGAATTGTAAGCCAATGCACCCAATCCTGACGTTTACGAATAGAAGAAATAGGGATTTTCCCAAAGTAGTTTACATCGTAGATTCCCGTTAAATTTCCAACATAATTACAAAAAAACAACTGACGATAAGAGAGGTTTATTGGTGCTTCTACTCTTCTGTTGATTGATTCTCCAGCTTCATTAATGCATTCGTAAAAGGAAAAAGTAAACGGTAGCTTATGTTTTTTGAGAAAATCAATTTGCAATTCTAACTTAAGCGGCTTCCACAAATCATCTGCGTCTAAAAAGGCTATATATTTTCCAGTTGCTTTCTCCAAAGCAGTGTTTCTTGCAATTCCAGTTCCCGAGTTTACATCGAGTTGAAAAAATTGAATTCTATTATCTTGACTGGAAATTTCTTTTATTATTGAAACCGTTTCATCGGAAGAGCAATCGTCTACAATAATCATTTCCCAGTTTTTATAGGTTTGATTCTGTACGGACAGGATTGTTTTTGTGATAAATTTTTCACAGTTAAAGGATGGCGTTATTATGGATACAAGGGGTTTTTCCATACTAATACGCTTTTTCTTCTCCTTTAAAAATATTGACAACTGTTTGAGAAATTATTTTTAAATCTAAAATTAAGGACCAATTTTCAATATAAAAAACATCAAATTTTATTCTATTAATCATATCGGCTTCTGTCTCGATTTCGCCACGAAAACCGCTCACCTGTGCTAATCCGGTAATCCCTGGTTTAACATAATGGCGTACCATGTATTTTTTAACTTTATTTCCATAGGCTTTATTTTGAGCCCAAAGATGTGGCCGCGGACCTACAACTGACATGTCTCCGAGTAGAACATTTAAGAATTGAGGCATTTCGTCTAAACTTGTTTTTCTCATAAACTTCCCTATTTTGGTAACACGCGGATCGTTTTTTGAAGCTTCTTTTTCTGTTGTTTTATTGATTTTCATCGAGCGAAACTTATAACAGAAAAATTCATTTTCATCAATTCCTGGTCTTCCTTGTTTGAAAAAAACCGGACCTCTGGATTCTAACTTTATTAAAATCGCCAATAATGGAATTAACCACGATAAGAGAAATACAATAATTATACTCGAGAAAACAATATCAAAAATCCTTTTAAAGATCATTGTAGCAGGCTCATGAAGCATGGTTTTTTTTAAGGAAAGTACCGGGAAAAATTCGTAGTAATCAATTTTCAAATTTTTCGAAAAAATCTCTTTTGTATCCGGTATGAATTTTATCGTTTTATTGTTTTCATCTGCAAAATCAATTAAATCTTTCAAATGCTCGTTGGAAATTTCGTTTAATGAGCAGTAAATTTCATCTACACAATTTTCAATTACAAAAGGTTTCAAATCTGCTAATTTCCCTTTAATATTTTGATTTGATTTTTTATCTGAAAAATAGCCTAAAAAGCGATATCCGTAATCATTTCTGGTTTCAAAAAGATTTTTTAATTCTATCGCCTCAGGAGTATATCCAATAATGACAGCACTTCTATAATTACTTCCGGTTATAATCCTATATTCTTTTAAATAGTAAAACAACAAAAATTTTGAAATAGTAATTAGTAACATCACTGAAGATATAAATAGGGCAATCACTACTCCGTTAAACACGACTTGTTTTGAAAACGGAAAAAAAGCAATGGTTATTAAAAGAAACAAAACGCCCTGTTTTACTAGTTTTGATATTATTTCAAGCGGAGTTGTAAAGCGATATATTCCGTAGAATCTTACAAAAAAAGCAACTGTACCCCATCCAAGTATCTGATAAATAAGAAAGTGCTCAATCTTAAAATTAAGATCTTTGAAAAAGAAAAAACCAAGAGTCAAAATAACCATTAGATCTATTGAGATACTAATGGGTCTAATGTACTTTGAATATCTTCCTGTTCGAGATGCACTCATAATTAACGAATATAACCTGGTTGGTTTTTTATCGGTTTAAAAAAATTCCTGTTACTTTATATAACTGGAAAAATCTTTGTGTTCTTCTTTAGAAAGTTCCTCTTTAGATAACGATTTGAAATAATCATAGGTGATTTTCATTCCTTCAGCACGACCTATTTTAGCTTCCCATCCAAGCAATTCTTTTGCCTTCGTGATATCTGGCTGGCGTTGTAAAGGGTCATTTACCGGTAATGGATGATATACAACTTTTTGATTAGTTCCTGTCAATTTTATAATTTCTTCCGCAAAATCCTTGATGGTGATTTCATCTGGATTTCCAATATTTACCGGATAAACATAATCGGAATGCAGTAATCTGAAAATACCTTCGACTTGGTCATCCACATAACAAAACGAACGGGTTTGCATTCCGTCTCCAAAAATGGTTAAGTCTTCCCCACGAATTGCCTGACCAATAAAAGCAGGAATTACGCGGCCATCATTAAGACGCATTCTTGGTCCGTAAGTATTGAAAATTCTAACAATTCGGGTTTCTACACCATGAAATGTATGGTACGCCATAGTTATAGATTCCTGAAAACGTTTTGCTTCGTCATAAACACCTCTTGGTCCAATCGTGTTTACATTTCCATAATACTCTTCCGTTTGTGGATGAACCAATGGATCTCCGTACACTTCAGACGTAGATGCAATAAGAATTCTGGCATTTTTTACTCTTGCCAAACCTAAAAGATTGTGCGTCCCAAGAGAACCCACTTTTAAGGTTTGTATCGGGATTTTTAAATAATCTATTGGACTTGCAGGCGAAGCAAAATGAAGAATATAATCTAGTTGACCCGGAACATGAACAAATTTTGTAATATCATGATGATAAAATTCAAAATTCTCCAGTTTGAACAAATGTTCTATATTTTTTAAATCTCCCGTAATGAGATTATCCATTCCAATAACAGAATAGCCTTCTTTAATAAAACGGTCACAAAGATGTGATCCTAAAAATCCAGCTGCTCCGGTGATAAGTATTCTTTTCATATAGATTTTATAGTTTAGAACTATTCTTGACCTCATAAAGAGGTTTCTGTCAAAAATAAACTTATCATTAGGATTGTGAAAGAAATAAGGCAAAATATTTTTTTAATAACCTTTTATTTATGTCCCGTTATTGGTGAAACATTTCAAATTATCCTATTTTTTCTAAAACAAACACGTTGTTGAAATAAGCTGTTTTATCAATTGGCAATACAAAACTGAAAAGCATTCCAAAAAAATTAAAAAAGACAATGAAAGGAATTAGGAAAACCTGTCTTACGTTTTTATTGTTTGGCAGAATATTCTTTATATAATTTAAATTGAATTGAAAAATAACTTCTATATAATTTCCTGTTTTAAAATTGTCAACCACCTTGAAACCATTTTTTTGATACAAATGTTGTAACGCTGGTGTTGTATACCTTGCAAAATCATATGGCATTTCATGTTCTTCCCACATAAATGGAGTCGTTATTAAAGCCGTCCCATTTTTCTTTAATACTCTATTAAATTCCTTTAATAATTCATCAATATTAAAAACATGTTCTAAAACTTCGGTACACAAAAGAGAATCAAACCGTTCATTTTCAAATGGAATTTCTTTTCCATCATAAAATTCATCTACTTCATTATAGTTTTGTTCTCTCCCTTCAATCTTATAATCCACACCAATATATTCCTTTACATTTACAAATAGATTTTTATAAGGCTTTGTTCCACAACCAAAATCCAACAAAGAACCATTGAGTTTATGAGCATTATTTTTTATGGCGCTTTGAATTGATTTTCGAATAAGAAAATTATAATTAATGAAAAACCCAATAATCCCGGGATGAAATTTTTCTTTCTTGATCTTTTGTTTGATGAACTCTTTATGCATTAAAATTCTTTTTTTCAATATTAAATAAACAGCATTTATTCCAAATAAATAGATTCTAGTTCGAAAATATTTTTTTTAATATCATAGTTTTCGGAATAAGAAGTAAACGCATTTTTTGACAATTTATCCAATAATTCTTTATCACTCAATAGCTTCAAAATTTTATTTTTAAAACCTTTTAAATCCTCATTTTCAATAACAAATCCATTATAATTATCAATAATTAAATCTTTATTTCCATCGCAGTTAGTAACTACACAAGCTTTAGATAATGCCAAACTTTCAATAATAGAATATGGCATTCCCTCATATCTGGACGTTGAAATATAAAATTTAGATTGATTAATTATATTAAAAACATCGGTTCTTTCTGTCCACTTTATAAGTGTGACATCATTAGTCATGTCTAATTCCTGAATCAACTTTTTAACGGATTCTAACTGTCCTGATACTGGACCAACTCCCATTACGATTAAATGAATTTTAGCTTCTTTATTAACTTCATACATTACCCGTATCATTTGTTCAATGTTTTTTTGATAAGATGGACGCCCAACGGTACAAATATAATCTTCAGGCCAAGTTTTAGTAATAAGTAAGGGTTGAGTTTTAGTTATTGGCTCAATACAATTATTGAATACCATTACACTTTTAGGTTTATAACCAACGGCTTCAATCGCTCGCTTTTTTTCGGATGCTGACGTGGCCAAAAGTAGACTATTCCCATTGGCAAGAACCTTTTCAATACTCAAAAAAAGGTTTCTTTTCACTCTATTTTGTGTGCTTAAATACGAAAAAGCATGTGGCGTATAAATGACTTTTATTCCTAATAATCTGCCGGTAATTCTACCTATAATACCTCCTTTAGCACTGTGAGCATGTATTAAATTTGGTTTTTCTTTTTTTAGAATTTTATACGTTTGAAATAATGATTTAATATCATTCAGTATTGAAATGTCCCTAAAAATAGAAACTTTATATTCTTTTACCTCATGGCCATTTTTATCAAAAAAAGGTTTGTTTGTGTCTTTGGTCCCATGAACAACAATGTTTTCAAACAAATCAGTATCCATATTTTCTAAAACAAGTCTCAAATATACATCGACTCCACCTATAGAATGTAATACATGAACTATCTTTTTTTTTGCCATTTTTATGATGTAAAAGAATAATAATCTTCACTTATTCCTTGTGAATTTAGTATCACAAATCAAATGTATCACAAATTTAATGATTACAAAGTATTGATTTAAATTATCTCATGAGCACCTATTTTAAAAAATAATCCTACCTATATATAACATCTATTAAGTTTCTCCGATTAAAAAAAATAACGATATTTACGGAAATTTTTATTTCTATCATTTAAAATAAATTCAAATGAAAAATACGTTTATGATTGCGACTCTAGTTGCTTTATTTTCATTGTCTTGTGGAAACAAGAAAGAAGAAACGACACAACAAGATGCCATTCAAGAGGTTGCTCCTAAAGCGTCTAATGAAGTAAAAGTTGAAGTTACTGACTTTGATCGTTACGAAGGTAAAATTGTTTTGGGAACTAATGGTCAATGGTATTTAATAAAAGAAGGGGTTCGCTGGAGAACTAATTCTATAGCCGCAACAGATGATTATATTAAAACACTACCTCCCGGAAAAGATTATGTTGTAAAAAATGTACCTATTGAAACATTACAACAATTTTCAGAAGTTGGAGAAATTTATCCAAATTTAGAATTCAAAAAAGATGTAATTAAAACCGCTAAATAAGCGGTTTTTTTTATGTCATTTTAAAATAATTATGCAACAGGCCGCTTATTTTTTTGTTGAAGCCAATAACTGGCAAATATAGAAATCCATAATCCGCTGAAAACAATTCCATCAAAGCGAAGCAGGAAATCATCTGTAAGGTTTGAAGTAAAAAACAAAAAAAAGAAAGAAATTATAACTGCATTTTTTGTCTTAATTCCTAAATAAGCAATAAATCCAATATAGAATAAGGCTGTAATAGGTCCCAATATTCCAAATTTTAATAAATAATCTAAAAATTGATTGTGTGTGGGGAACTCATATTTTGCCAAAAATATTTGATTCGTTTCTTTAAAATACTTTACTAATTCTATCTTTCCATCCGATGCTCCCACTCCAAAAGGAAGATTTTTAAGGGACAATTCCCATGCTGATTTCCAGATGGATAATCGGGTTACAAAAGAACTGTAAACCGCTATTTCGGGATGATCTATCTCATCTAATTTTCCCACTTTATCCATATTCGAAAAAATTTGAGTCGAATACTTTTCCTTCATGAAAGGATTCTTTTGTATGAATAAAAATAAAACGGAACCAATTAAAAGCAACATAATAACTGCTCTTTTGAAGATAACTTTAGAACTATATCTTTTGGAAATTTGAAAATAACCCACCGTCATAAAACCAAACAAAGTGCCTAATAATGCCATTCTGGTATTCACGTATAAAACAAAAAAGAAAGAGCTGATAAAAAGCATTAAATCTCCTATTTTATACCATTTAGTATAATGTACTTTAGACGTTTCAAGCAAAAAATAAAGATTAGAAAACGCTACAAAAGCCAAGTGCATATTGAGTGCCGGTGCATGAATACCAATACTTTCAGAAAACACATAACCCATTTCCCAAAGATGAATCCCATTCAGATATTTAAAAAAATGTTCCGGATACAACAGTATAAAACGCCCAAAAAAGAATGCCATAATAAAGGTTGTTCCAATGCAATAGGCTTTCAAAATTTTAAGAAATTGAATTCGTTGATAATTTCCAATTATAAATATTGGAAAAAAAAGTAATGAAAGACTTTTCTCCAATGATTTTAAACCCAACACATAAAAGTCATTATTTACAAAAAACAACATTTCCATCAAAAATGGAGCTGCTATTACCAACATAATTGGCAATTGGCTTTTTGAAAATTTTATTTTTTTTAAAAACAACAAATTGAAAACAACAAAAACGATCAAAAAAACAGTACATAGTTTTCTGAAAATTAAAGTGATAGCAATTAAAAATAAAAATAAATTAAATACTTTGTTGAATGTCTTTTCTGAAATGTTCATAATACAATGCAAAATATATTAAAGGGAAAAGGCCTATTTTATGTCTAATGGAAGTCCCTAAATCAGGCTCAAATATACCTTGAACTATGAAATAAGCGAATAAAATTAGTAATATCCACAACTCAAATTGATATTGTTTTCTGTTTTTTAAACATCTGGAAAACCGAACAAATAAAATATAAAAAATCAATAATTGCCATAGCACAAAAGCCAATACTTGAGGAGATAAAATATGCTTAATTGCTTCAACTATAGGCACATTTACTGCCATAAAACCATAGACAATACCAAATGCTTCACCATACCAGGTGTCTTGTGATATTGGTGATACTATGGCCGTATTTATATTGTTTTTATTGATATTATTAATCACATAATTCTCCCTTGTTAGTTTAGAAATATACTCTCCTCTTACAACTCCATGACTCAGTGATAAAAAAATGGCAATCAGTAATCCATAAAAAATAGTAGAAAATGTTTTGTTCTCAAATTTGATAAATGACAATACATACATCCCTATTGCAAATATTGGCAGCAATATATAATAGGGTCTGAAAAACGAAAAACAAGCAATTAAAATAAGTGAAAAAATGATTTTAAATCTTGGCTTTTTATTGGATTGGAATATAAAAGGAATTGTACAAAACATTAAAAAAGTTATAAATTCCTTAGTAGGCATAGACATGTATATACCCGTGAGAAGTAAAGCAACATACACTAAACCATTTTTCACATTTAACTTATGGAAGTTAGATGGCACACCAATTTTATAATATATATATGTTACTATAGGAAATTGAATTAAGGCAATAAGAAAAAAAGGAAGATGTCGCAGACCTGTAAGCTTATAAAACATGATGGCAAACGGGTAACTGCCAAACCAGCCTATTTCATGGAACTTGTCAAATACTATGATTACAGTATCGTTAAAATATCTTTCCGGTAAAATATAAGGCGTCAGAAAGGCTACTATTAAATTACAAAAAAACAACCCTATAAATACCGCTTTGTTTTTTTTTATTAGTGTTTTCATCAATGCTTTATTATATAAAAACCTTACTTAGTCTGTGAATAATTATATTAAAATGGTGTTATTTTTTCACCGTATTTTAATGGAATACAATTAATAATTTATCTTTTCTATAAACAATTATTGCTGTAACTGCATTCCAAAAAAGTAAGCTTGAAACAAAAGCAATTGCTGCTCCTGTCATGGAATACATCGGGATTAATATAATATTTAGAATTAAATTAAGCAATACCGCAAAAATTAAAACGATTTGGAAAACACTCTGTCTTCCTGTCATATTCAAATATATAGCAGATACTCCAAAAAAAGAAGCAAACAATTGACCTGCCATTAATATCAAAAGTGCTTGTTTGCTTTGCGTATAATTTTCTCCAAAGAAATATAAAATATTTTCGGAAAACAAACAAACAAATAAAACAACCGGTAATGTTAGCGCAACAATCATCCTGGCACTTTGTTTCAATGCCTTTGATAGTTCTTTTTTATTGTTGTCCGTGTAAAGTTGTGCGATTTTTAAAGAAACAGAAATATAGACTGAATTATTAATCATAAATAAAATAGAAACTAACTTCATTGCAATGGCATAGTATGCAACTGTTTCATCCCCTTTAAATTTTTTCAAAAACACTATATCAAAAGTCATCATCAAAAAAATGGCTAAACTACTAATAGCCATTGGGTATGATTTATGAGCAATAAAGCTATACGAAAAAGAATTCGTATCATTTGATAGTATTAAATCTCCATTTTGTTTTTTGAAAAGTCGAAAAATAATAATCGTAGTTATAATTGCAAGTGCAACAAATCCTATCAAAAAAGTATCTACTAAGTAGGCTTCTTGGTGATAATAAAATAAAATAATAGCTCCAAAAATAACGGAAACATACTTAAACGTGTTTCTAAATAATTCAGCAATATAAACTTTGTCTAATGCTCGGATTGTTTCAGTATTAAACAAGGTTATCGAATAAAAGAACAAAGCAATAATTGCCTTAGCCATCAAAACATAAGTGCTTTTATCGTTGAAAAATATATTAATGCTATTTTGACCAATAACAAAAAAAACAAACAACATCAGCAAACACAATGCAAAAATAATCACGACAATTTTTTTATAAATCGCCTTTAATTTTTGGATTTCATTTCTACTTTTTAAAATGCCTGTGAAATATAATATGGATTGATCAGTACCAAGAACGCAAATACTGCTTAAAACTAATAAAACCATTCTTATAAAGTCGAATTGACCAATGATTTTTGGGTCGTAATTATGCGTTAAAAACAATGAAAATCCAAAAAGGGTAACTACACCTATAATTCTTAAAAACATCGTTTTTAAACTCTGTAAAACAAATGGATTTTTTTTTATTTTATTGAAACCCATATTGATTTTTTCAAAAATTTAAGGAAATGATAGTATCTGATTAATTAAAACCCTACTCGTCTGTATTTAGTTTTAAAAAGAAAGTGAAAAACAATTAAATCATTTTTGATTTTCCCAACTGAATTTTATAATACGCTAAAAATAAACGAATTAAAATAAATGAAAGTAAAAATAAAACTGGCAAAACCAATTTTAACTTTCCATTGACTGAGTTTGTATTTTCAATATTTAATGTTGAACTATTGTCTTTTATAATTTTATCCAATCCAACTAATTCTATTCTATGAATTCCTTGTTCATTAATTAAAGTCTCTTTCGTTTTAATGACATCGTTAAGCTGTGTATTCTCATTATA
This sequence comes from Flavobacterium sp. 120, assembly GCF_003633605.1. Lineage (NCBI taxonomy): Bacteria > Pseudomonadati > Bacteroidota > Flavobacteriia > Flavobacteriales > Flavobacteriaceae > Flavobacterium > Flavobacterium sp. 120. The sequence continues at coordinate 3,462,011 of NZ_RBKZ01000001.1, forward strand.
GTAAACAAGTTTATCGCTTTTTTGAGCCCCATTTACCATATTAGAAAACCCATTCAAAACACCATTTATTTGTGAAATAATAGTGTCATTTTGAATCATTTTTATTTGAATATTATTTACTGTTTCTTTTTGGACTTTTTTATAGTAATCCGTTTCGTTTAAATAGATTAAAATAGGTTGAACAGTTTCAGTAATGGCTGTTTGTTTTTTAGTTTTGAAAGTAATCGTATGTAAGCTGTAATTCTTACTGGTCAAGTTATCTTCAAGGATTTTTTTTATATCTCCACCCTCAGCCATCAACTTGATTAATTCAAAGTTCTCTGTCTTGTTTTCAATAAATTTATAAACGTCCGTTATGGGTTTGATTTCAATTTTAATTATTTCTTTAGGATTTTTAATCCCTACAATTTCTTTCAGAAAAACGGTATCCCGCTCTTTGATTTTAGATTCAATCAAGTCAATTTTTGAATATAAATAATCCGTGCTTTCAAAATTTGGGGTAACTATAATTTGATGATCATAGGTTTTTTTTGTCACATCAAAATAAAACCCTAATCCAACTCCAATTACCAGCAAAATCAAAATTACAATAGCATTTTTTACAAAAAACTGAATACATCTAAACAAAAAGGTATTAATCCATTCAAATAATCTTCCTATTTTTTTAGAAATTTGTGTCAAATCAATCTCCTGATCTTCTTGGTTATTGGGTTGGTTTTTGTTCATCCTATATTTTTATTTTACGTTGAAAATTTGTTCCAATATCTTTATTGTAATCAAATAAGTAGGTTTTACTCCCGTAGTACCTAGTCCGCCTGAAGCCAATGTGCTTCCGGTTTCCAGAGGATTATCTGATGCATAATATGCGTATCTCACTTTGATATCATGAGGAACACTCTTTCTGATTTTTGAAGCAGATTGGATGGCTTTTTGGTAATATGAACCTTCCATTTCCAATCCTATAACTCCCCAAGTTGATTCATGGAAAAATTTTAATAAATCTCGGTTTTGTAATGAAGTCCCCAAAACGGTGACCATTGGTCCGGCAAAAACAGCAATATCATTTCCTTCAAACATATCGGCGGTTAATTCATTTTCGAAAAAATAATTGTCCGCTGTTCCTTCATTGATGTGTGCGTTCGGAATCATAATGTCTCCTTTTCCGCCTTCCAGAATTCCCGCTTTCCCCATGATAGAAACTGATTCCACATTAAGCAAAGTCGCTTTTTTATACGGTTTTAATAACTCATCAATGGTTTCATAAGCTTGCTCCCCAAAAGCATAATCCATAACAATAAGCACCGGTTTTTTATCTCCAGTATTTGCTTTTTGAAACGATGTTTTGGACCAATCAATTTTAGCGGTATCAAAAATTTGTACATCTATATTTGTTCCGGAAGTATCCAGTAACGAAATCATTCCGTGTTTCAAAGCTACTGCTGAAACCTGATTGCGAACTTCGTTCGCACCCGATTTGCTTAATTCTTCATAAATAAAGAAATCCGATTTGTCTTTAAACCTCGTTTTTAAAACCTCTGTGGCAAAAATAGAGTTCATCACACTGTGCATGTTCGCGCTAATCACGTGAATTGGTCGGTCCAAAAGTTGGTTTTCTTTCAAAACCTCCTTAATGTTTGTGGCCCAAATTTCGCCGTGAATATGATGTCCCAAACGTTCCCTTAAAATAGGACTGAAAGTTATCGTTCTCTTATTATCGTCAACTATTTCTTCAATCGCCAGTTTTCCTAACCAAAAAATAACGTGCAAAAATCGATCTGGCGCCGCTGTTGAACCGAATGCATCATAAATATCCAATACTTCCTCAAATGTTCTTCCCAGGATATTTGCAGCATGTGAAATGGCTTTTTCTTTTTCTATCTGTGTCAGCTTTTTCTTTTGAGAAACTGCTTGTTCCAGTTTGAACCAATCGCGGGAAACTTCGCCGGCATCATCCAGTAAAACTCTGTTTCTAATTTTGTGGGATTCGATGAAAATAAACGTCAAATGCGTCAAAATATCATAAATATCAGAGCGTCCGCGGGTGATTTCCACGTTCATTTGTTCTTCGTCAATACGGTAACAATTTCGTCGTCTTTTTGGTGGAACAATCGCTTGAAAATGAGATTTTGAATACCCTTCTTCCGAAGTTAAATTGATGAATCGACACTCTTCAATTCCTACCGGAAGACGCTCTATAACATACAAAAGTCCATTTAATTCTACTTTTTCATCTGCAATATTTCCATATATTTCTGGGCTTAATGCCAATAATGCTTCTCTTAATGTATCTCCGGAAACTCCCATTGGCTTATAAAATCCTCTATTGAAAAGATGACGCATGGTGATGTACATTTTTTCAATTGCCGCCGATGATTCTTGCGCTCTGGAGCGTGATATATTTTTAGTCTCTTTCATTTTCTAATTATTTTCTAACCTTCAAAGGTAACTCTTTTATTTATTTTTTAATAAATCTACTATATTTCTGTCATTAGAGAGTCTCGGAATTTTATTTTGTCCTCCCAGTTTGCCTATCGATTTCATATAATCCTGAAACCCATTTTTAGCCACTTTGGTGACAACCACTTTACGCAACACTTTGCCCACAATCAAATCGTCATAATACACATTTTGTTTGCGCATGGCGGTATCTATCGCTTCCGCAAAAGATACGCTGTCTTCCGGTTCGTTCTCAAATTCGATGAACCATTCATGATACGGCAATCCTTCTGCCGGCGTGATTTGTGGCGCAACGGTAAATTCATTGATGCGAATATTCGTTCCAATAATTGCTTCCTGCAACGCACTTTCCACTTCCTTGCCAATAACATGTTCTCCAAAAGCCGAAATATAATGTTTGATTCTTCCGGATACTATAACTCTGTAAGGTTTTAAACTGGTAAACTGAACGGTATCTCCAATGTTGTATCCCCAAAGTCCCGCATTCGTCGAAATAATTAAAACGTAATTTACGCCCAATTCTACTTCGCCAATCGTATAACGTCTTGGTCCCGTCCCGAAACTTCGGGATTCGGGATCAGAATAGAATTCGTCACTTTTTATAAATTCATAGAAAATTCCGGAATTCAAAAGCAGTAACATTCCCTTTTCTTTTTGCGAATCCTGATAGGCAAAAAAGCCTTCCGAAGCCGGAAATAGCTCAATACTGTCTACTTTTCGTCCAATAAGATTCTCAAATTTGGCGCGATACGGTTCATAATTCACACCACCGTAAATAAACAAATTGAAGTTTTTGAAAATGTCTCCTACGGGCTTCCCTCCTTTTTGATTCAGTTTTTCAAAATACATTTGAACCCAAGACGGAATTCCAGAAATAACTCTCATGTCTTTATTAAAAGTTTCCTCTACAATCGCATTTACTTTGGTTTCCCAATCTTCGATACAATTGGTTTCCCAAGAAGGCATTCTATTTTTTTGAAGGTATTTTGGAACAAAATGAGCAACAATTCCAGACAATCTGCCTAATTTAACTCCGTTTTTTTCTTCTAATATTGGGCTTCCTTGCAAGAAAATCATTTTCCCATCTACAAAATCAGCATTTCCAGTTTCATGAATATAATGTAGAATTGCATTTCGAGCCGCTTCAATATGAAAAGGCATGGATTCCTTAGTCAACGGAATGTATTTTGCCCCAGAAGTAGTTCCTGAAGTCTTGGCAAAATAAAGCGGTTTTCCTTTCCAAAGTATATTTTCCTGGCCTTTTACCACCTTATCAACATAAGGTTTCAATCCTTCATAATCTCTTACTGGAACTTGTTTCGCAAAATCCTGTTGAGTTTTTATTTGGTCAAAATGATGGTCAATACCAAATTGTGTTTTCTTCGCTTCTTTGATTAATTTTTGCAAAACCTTCTTTTGAGTTTCAATAGGATTATTGGCCCAAAGTTGTGTTTTCTTGTATATTTTTTGTGCAAATAATTTTGCAGCCGTAGATTTTATTGACATTTTTATTTTTGTTCTTTAAAAGATAAAAGTTGTTTTTTTACTCTTTTTTTGATTTTTTAGAAAGTGCTTTTTTTTCTTCTTTCGCCACTTGTTCTCTCAGTTCCAGTTCTTGTTTTGATGCAGATAAATCAGCTTGAGAAGGCACTTCATCCGCAGCAGAAAGTATCGAATCTTTATTGAATTTTGCATATTCTAACTCTCCTGTCAACACTTTTTGAATCGACTGGATGTACGCTTCATTTTTCTTTAAAGCTCGTGTCAAAGAATCTGATTTTAAAGCCAGTTCCATTGCGTCCTTCTTTAATTTTGAGGAAGAATAGCCAGGTATAAATTCTCGTAATGGGGTAAAAGCAATAATAAAAGTAGTAACAAATGTAATTATTATCGCTCCTAAAGTCGCTACCACAAAAACATTCATTAAAGTAAGTTTCAAAGAAAATGTCTCTTCAAAAGTATCTTCGTTAAGTATTATTAAACGTCGTTTATTGAATAAATTTTCCTTGAGTTTGCGCCGTTTTAGTCGTTTTTTTGACATACTTTTTTATTATTGAACAAATATAACAATTATTGTCGTTGATTGTATTCGCTTGTTTTTGTTCACTTTTTTTAACCTAAATTTATTTTTAATAAATTTTTAACGCTTTTGAAACCAAATAAATGTACCAAAATGAGTTTCCGTTAACTAATTCTATATACCTTTGTCGTTAGAGTTATTACAAATTTGCTTAAGCAATAAATTATTCAATCATGGGAAGATTAGGTGTTACAGAAATCCTTGTTATATTGGCGATTGTTTTATTACTTTTTGGAGGTAAAAAAATTCCAGAATTAATGAAAGGTCTAGGAAGCGGAATTAAAGAATTCAAAAACGCAGCCAAAGACAATCAGCCAGCTGATAAAAAAGAAGAAGAAGAAACAAAATAAAAAAAAGGCTTTTCAATTGAAAAGCCTTTTTTTTTGTTTTAAAGTATCATACTCAACTGAATCCGTTTTCTATCCTCATCGACTTCAGTCACTTTTACCTGAACGTGTTGGTGTAATTTTACCACTTCATTCACATCACTTACAAAACCTGCTTTCAGTTGGGAAATGTGAACCAAACCACTTTCTTTCACTCCAATATCTACAAAACAACCAAAATTGGTAATGTTATTTACAATTCCAGGTAAGACCATTCCCGTTTTTACATCTTTTATCGTTTTTACATTGGGGTCAAATTCAAATACTTTCGCAGATTTTCTTGGGTCTAATCCCGGTTTTTCGAGTTCTTTTATAATGTCTTTCAATCCCAATAAACCTATTTCTGGAGTAATATAATTTTCTGGTTTTATCAAAGCGGTTTTTTCTTTGTTAGCAATCAAATCATTCACCGTCAGTTTCAAATCTTTTGCCATTTTCTCCACAATTCCGTATGCTTCTGGATGCACAGCCGAATTATCCAACGGATTTTTCGCATTCGAAATTCGGATAAAAGCAACGCCTTGTTGGTACGCTTTCTCGCCCAAACGCGGCACTTTTTTAAGTTGTTTCCTGTCTTGAAAAGGGCCGTTTTCTGAACGGTATTGCACGATGTTTTCGGCCAGCTTCTCTCCTATTCCACTCACATAACTCAACAAATGTTTACTCGCTGTGTTGATATTTACACCAACGGAATTCACGCAACGAATCACCGTACTGTCTAATTCTTCTTTTAATTTATTTTGATCCACGTCATGTTGATATTGGCCTACGCCAATGGCTTTTGGGTCAATTTTCACTAACTCCGCCAATGGATCGCTTAATCGTCGTCCAATAGAAACCGAACCACGAACCGTCACATCAAAATTAGGAAATTCGTCTCGAGCGATTTTTGAAGCTGAATATACCGATGCTCCGGCTTCGGAAACAATAAAAACCTGAACCGGTTTATCGAAAGCTATTTTCTTGATAAAAAATTCCGTTTCTCGTGAAGCCGTTCCGTTTCCTATTGAAATAGCATCAATTTTATACGAATTCACCATTGAACGGATTTTTTTCATCGCCATGGCTTCCTCTTTTTGAGGCGCATGCGGATAAATGGTTTCGTTATACAATAAATCCCCTTTTTCGTCCAGACAGACGATTTTGCAACCGCTTCTAAATCCGGGATCAATCGCCAGAATTCGTTTTTCTCCCAAAGGCGGAGCCAACAATAACTGTCCAAGATTATTCGCAAAAACCTGAATCGAATTGGCGTCAGCCTTCGCTTTTGCTTCTTGCAAGGCTTCATTTGAAATCGCCGGATTCAACAATCTTTTGTAACTGTCTTCAATTGCTAATTGTACGTGTGGCGTGGTTTTATTTTGACCTTTTAAAACTAACGCATCAATAATATCATACGCTTCATCAATATCAACTTCTACTTTAAACTTGATAAAGCCTTCATTTTCGGCACGAAGCATCGCTAATAACCGATGCGATGGTGCTTTAGTCAACGATTCTGACCAATCGAAATACTGATTGAATTTCTGCGCCGCTTCGTCGTCTTTCTTCGTTTTTACTACTTTGGTGGTAATGGTTGCTTTGCGTTCGTACAATCTTCGGAGTTGCTTTCGAACATAAATATTTTCATTAATCCATTCGGCAATAATGTCTCTTGCTCCTTGCAAAGCTGCTTCTTCATTGATTACATTTTCATTCAAATATTGTGTTGAAATGAAATCGACATCATCATTATTTTGCGCCATGATGATTTTTGCCAACGGTTCTAATCCGTTTTCACGGGCAACATCGGCTTTCGTTTTTTTCTTCTTTTTGAATGGCAGATAAAAATCTTCCAATTCTTGTAAATCGAAGCTCTGTTGGATTTTTTTTTCTAATTCTGGACTAAGTGAATTTTGTTCCTGAATCGATTTTAAAATCGCTTCTTTACGTTTTACAATAACCTCGTATTCTTTTTGGAGCTTTGCAATTTGTTCTATTTGTACTTCATCCAGATTTCCTGTTGTATCTTTTCGATACCTCGAAATAAACGGAATCGTACAATCCTCTTGTAATAATTGAACGGTTTTTTCAATGTTTATTCCTGCTGTAGCAACGATTTTTGATATGAATTGTATGTTAGTCATTTTAAATTTAAAATTATAAAATCATGTTGCTAAAATAGTATCTTTGAGTCAAAACTCCTTATTTATGTCTTTTTTATTCTGGTATTTTCCACTTATTAATTTAGTTGCTTTTTCAATAATAGGAGTTGACAAACGGCTGGCCATACAGCAAAAAAGGCGCATTTCTGAACGTAATTTATTGCTTACGAGTCTAATCGGCGGAACAATTGGTTCCGGTTTAGCGATGCTTTTTTTTCGACACAAAACCTCTAAAATGTCTTTTTTATGGAAGTTTTTTTTAATTGGGATATTGCAACTTTTTATAGTGTATTTCTATGTTATAAAATCTAAATAATTACTCTTGTTGATTACTTCAAAAGTAGCTTCCGGATATGCTTTTGCGAAAGCAGCAGGAATTTTAACTTTTTTGGTTTCACTCCACTTAAACTCAAATCCAGCCAGTTCTTCGCCTTTTTCCTCAAGCCAGTCAAGTTCTTGCTGATCATAAGTACGCCAGAAATAATTATTCGTTTTTATTTTTAGGTAATTTTGCTTTTTAACGCGTTCTACTGCCAAGTAATTTTCCCATAAATCACCCACATCTGTTCTAGAATCCAATCGGTTGAAATTATTAATGATGCCGTTTCTAATGCCATTGTCATAAAAATACCAACGGCTGGATTTCACAATTTCTTTTCGAAGATTGCGACTGAACCCTTCTACTTTGAAGATAATAAACACTTTAGAAAGCAAATCTAAATAGTTAGCAACTGTGTTTTTAGACATTTGCAACTGATTTGCTAATTCCTGCAACGAAACTTCTTTTCCTAATTGATAGGCTATCAAACGCAGCAAATCATATATTTTATCGGCGTGTTTTATTCCTTCAAAAACTAAAATATCTTTCAGTAAATACGAATTGATGATTTCATACAAATACTCTTTTTTATCCTCCCAATCTGAATATTGAATCAGTTCCGGATAACTTCCAAAGAGTAATCTTTCCTCTAATTTTTCTGTAGTTTGTTTATAATTTTCGTACTGGGAATATTCCATTTGTGCCAATGGAAAAAGATACAACGTGTTTTTTCGTCCTACTAATGGTTCACCAAGATTGTTGTTTAAATCAAATATTGAGGAACCTGTAGCAATGATTTTGATTCCATCAATAGCATCCACAATCAATTTTAGAATCAAACCAATATCAGGAATCGTTTGGGCTTCGTCTATAACCAGTAAATCAATATTGAGTAATAATCGCTTGTAATTTGCTACGGAACGTTCTTTGAGCAGATTAGCGTCATTAATATCTTCCCCGTTCAGTTGCAAATAACTTCCATCAGGAATAGTTTGAAGGTAATTTTTTATTAGTTCGGTTTTTCCAACACGACGAGCACCTAGTAAAATCAATACTTTATTAGGAAGTACTTTGTTACCAAAATCTTGAAACACTGCTCTTTTTAAATAATTTTCCATTCTATTTGATTTAGAAATCTAAACCAAATATAATCAAAAAATAGTAATTCAGTCAGTACGTTGACTAAATTAATGTAAATTCAGTCAACGTACTGACTGAATTAATGTAAATTCAGTCAATAAAAATTTCTAACAAGAAATTTTATCTACTCTATTTTGGTGTCTTCCACCTTCAAATTCGGTGTTTAAGAACGCTTCTACCATTTCTACTGCTTGTGGAATTGAAGTAAAACGAGCGGGAATACTAATAATATTCGCATCATTGTGTTGACGCGCCAAAACTGCAATTTCTTTCATCCAACATAAAGCAGCGCGAACTTTAGACTGTTTATTCACTGTCATAGAAATTCCGTTTCCGCTTCCGCAAATAACGATTCCAAAATCAGCTTTTCCCTCAGCAACATCGGTCGCAACCGGATGACCAAAATCAGGATAGTCCACACTGTCTGCTGAATCTGTTCCGTAATTAGTTACCTCATGTCCTTTTGCTTTAAGCATTTCAACAATTGCTTTTTTGTAATCTGGTCCTGCGTGATCGTTTCCTATGGAGATTTTCATCTTATATGTATTAAGTTGTGTGGTGCAAATTTAAATAAAGAAATCTAGTTTTGCAGAATTTAAATTTCGCTTCTTTAATTGATTATTACAATTGATATAAGTCCGGAAAAATATAAGTTAACAGGATATTTTATAACTATCAGATTGCTATCATATTAGCGGTTATCAACAATTCTAATAAATCTATAAATAGCTGTAAATCAATGTGGATTTTATATTTAAAATGTTAAAAATTTACATTGTTAATAGTAAAACGCAATTGCTTGATATTCAGTTAACTTTAAATTAACATACAATGTTCATAACTTTAGATAGAATATTAGAAGTTTTTTATGGTTGTATCCAAAAAATAAGTAATCCAAAACCCACATTAGAAATCCAAATTAAGTTCGTTGAATTTTTAGAATAGTTATCAATATTAAAAAGTAGTTTATCAACAAATTTTAAAAAAGTACTTATTTACAAAATCAATTCTTTTTAGATTATTAACCATTGTTAATTAAAATTAGAAAAGACTTTAAAACGAAGACTTTAGTATAAAATAACTATGTTGATAAGTCCGTATAACATCTTTTAACTTGATTTCAATACATTTTAAAATAAATTTATTGCCACTATTAACACACTATAATAACAACCAAGAAAGAATTTAAATTTAATTTTTCTTTTTGTTTATTTAAATATATGTTGACAACTTTGAAAAAATTAAAATTTAAAAAATAGATTTTACTGTTCTAATTTCCTTTAAACGATTTTTAGATTGTTATTCAAGTCATCAAGAAATTCTTGCACTTTTTCAAAATCATTGATGTGAATTTTAAGTTTGATTCCACCGTAGGCAAAACTCCCAAATGGATCAACTGAAACCAAGGTTTCGTTTTCAAAAAAATAATTAATTTTTTCTTGTTCCAATAAATGCTTCAGCACTACAATTTCATGTGAATAATTAAAAATCGCAATTGTTTGAAAGTCTTCCATTTTAATTGTTTTTATAAAGATACAACTATTCTTTAAAGTTATATTTTCTTTAAAACTGTTAGCTCTTTACCGAAAACAGTTAAGTATTTTGTAATTTTAAACTTTTAAGAAAAGATATATGAGTAAAAGATTAAGAAAGCCGATAAAAAAAGAGAAAGACTACTCTGATAAAATATTAAAAATATTATCGCAAAGTGCTAATAAAGCATTCAATTATAAACAAATAGGAGCAAAGCTGGAACTCGATGATACCCAAAGCAGAAATCAAATTATAAAAGATTTGAAGATTCTGGCTTCTCAAAATAAAATTATAGAATCTGAACCTGGAAAATATTTAGTAAAAGCAATAAGCAAAGATTATTACGAAGGTAAAATTGACATGACGGGACGTAAAACAGCTTATTTTGTTTGCCCAGATTTAGAAGAAGATGTTTTTATTCCCACCAATAATTTGAACCATGCTTTAGACAAAGATATTGTCAAAGTATATGTTTACAATCGAAGAAAAGGGAAAAGACCTGAAGGTGAAGTCATTGAAGTGATTGAAAGAAATAAAACTGACTTTGTTGGTGTAATAGACATTCAAGCTAATTTTGCTTTTGTTTCTACTGCAAATCCAAAAATGTATACTGATATTTTTATTCCAAAGGATAAAATAGGTGAGGCAGAGCAAGGTGATGTAGTTTTGGTTCACATCGAAGATTGGCCAGCCAGAGCTGATAGTCCTTTTGGTTCCGTAATAAAAGTTTTAGGGAAACCTGGAGAGCACGATACAGAAATCCATGCGATTCTTGCTGAATACGGATTGCCATCAGAGTTTCCTATTGAAGTAGAAACGTTTGCACAAAAAATTGATACTTCCATAGAGGAAAGTGAAATTGCCAAACGTCGCGACATGCGCGATACATTGACTTTTACCATTGATCCAAAAGATGCAAAGGATTTTGATGATGCTTTATCATTTAAAAAATTGGAAAATGGTAATTACGAAATTGGTATTCACATTGCCGATGTTTCCCATTATCTTCAAGAAGGAACAATACTGGATGATGAAGCCTATCAAAGAGCGACATCGGTTTATTTAGTGGATAGAGTAGTGCCAATGTTACCGGAAGTATTATCAAATTTTGCGTGTTCATTGCGTCCAAATGAAGAAAAATATACGTTTTCGGCTATTTTCGAAATTACCGAAAAATCTCAAGTGGTCAATCAATGGTTTGGAAGAACTGTAATTTATTCAGATCAAAGATTCTCCTACGAAGAAGCGCAATACATCATAGAAACGAAGGACAATGTGATTCCGGAAGAAATTTCTATAACTGGAAGTTCGTATCAAGTTTCAGCAGCAATTGTTGCTGCGACGCTAAAAATGGATGAATTAGCTAAGATTTTCAGAAAAAGAAGAATGGCTGATGGAGCGATTTCTTTTGATAAAGTAGAAGTGAAATTCAATTTAGATGAAGCTGGAGAACCTCAAGGTGTTTATTTTAAAATATCAAAAGATGCGAATCATTTGATTGAAGAATTCATGCTTTTGGCCAATAAAAAAGTAGCAGAATATATTGGAAAACAAAAGAAAACCTTCATTTACAGGATTCATGATGAACCAAATGAAGATAAATTAATTGCCATGCAAACGGTAATTGCAAAGTTTGGTTACAAAATTGATTTCCGAAACAAAGGTGATATTTCAAAATCATTGAATGCGTTGATGGAAGAAGTGAATGGTAAAAAAGAGCAGAATTTAATTGATACGCTTGCGATTAGAAGTATGAGTAAAGCCAAATATTCTACGGATAACATAGGACATTATGGTTTGGCTTTTGAATATTATTCTCATTTTACATCGCCAATTCGTCGTTATCCGGATGTAATGGTGCATCGATTATTACAACATTATTTAGACGGTGGAAAATCAGCTGATGAAGAAACGTATGAAACAAAATGTTTGCATTCATCTACAATGGAAGGTTTAGCAACCAATGCCGAGCGTGATTCTATCAAATACATGCAGGTAAAATACATGCAGGATCATCAGGATCAGGAATTTTTAGGTGTAATTTCTGGTGTGACAGAATGGGGAATTTATGTAGAAATCATCGAAAATAAATGTGAAGGAATGTGTAGAATACGTGATATAAAAGACGATTATTACACTTTTGATGAAAAACAATATGCATTAACAGGCGCAACTTCTGGTAGATTATTACAATTAGGTGATGAAATTTACGTTAAAGTAAAAAATGCCGATTTAGTTAAAAAACAACTGGATTTTAATTTTTTAAGAAGAATTGAAGAACCAATTAAATAAAAAAAATGAAATCAAAGATTCACGAATACCAAAAAAGCAATATTAGAAATATGAGTAAAAAATTAGTGATTATTGCCTTTGTATTGTTAACTCAAATTACAAATGCTCAGGTAAGCAGAAACTTAGGAGATTTTGATGAAGTAAAAGTATTTGATAAAATCAATGTAAAATTAATTCCAGCTTCAGAAAATAAAATAGTTATCACTGGAGACCGTGCAGATGAAGTAGAAACAGTAAATAAAAATGGCGAATTGAAAATCAGAATGCCATTTCCACAATTGTTATCTGGAGATGATATTACAATAAAATTATATTTCAAAAATATTGAAAGTATCAGCGCCAGTGAGGGAAGTTATGTATCAAGTGAAACTGATTTCAAACAAACTATGTTAGATTTAAATGCAAAATCAGGAGCAGAGATTAACATTGAAATTGATGTTGATAAAGTGAATATAAAAGCCAGTGCCGGCGGAATAATTGATGTTTCTGGTAAAGCAACAAATCAAGATGTTGTTATTACTTCAGGCGGAATTCTAAAAGCAATTGATTTACATACAAAACAAACAACAATAAGCGTTGCTGCTGGAGGAAAATCTGAAATTCATGCAACTACATTAGTTGATGCAAAAGTGAAAGCAGGAGGCTCTATTTTTATCTACGGTAAACCAAAACAGATTAATAAGGAAGTTTTCATTGGCGGTACTATTTTAGAAAAAAATTAGTACTTTGGTTTAGATTTTATGGTAATAAATTTAAATTTTTAATGATAAACGATATTTTATCTGGTATTCCTTGGGGAATTTTCTTGAGTTTTATGATTGGTCCTGTTTTTTTTATTTTACTGGAAACAAGTATTATAAAAGGGTTTAGAGCTGCTTTAGTATTTGATTTAGGAGTAGTTTCAGGAGATATTGTTTTTATTGGAATTGCTTATTTAGGAAGTTACAGGTTGATTCAAAGTTTAAAAGATCAACCGGCACTTTTTATTTTTGGAGGTGTATTGATGCTGGTTTATGGTATAATTTCCTTCATACAATTAAAAAAAGAAGAAAAAATAAATACTGATATTATTGACAGGGAAATAGTCAAAAAAAACTATTTAAGTCTTTTTATAAAAGGGTTTTTGTTAAACATTATCAATATTGGTGTTCTTGGTTTTTGGTTGGCTATTATTATTTCAGTAGGACCAAAACTAGAAATGCAAACCTCCAGAATGATAACTTTTTTTACATCAGTGGTGGTTTCATATTTACTTATTGATTGTATTAAAATATTATTAGCCAAGCAATTAAAAACAAAATTAACACCGGTAAACATTCTTAAAATTAAAAAAGGAATCAGTATTGTGATGATGGTTTTTGGGATGGTTTTAATAACTCAAGGTTGGTTCCCAGAAGAAAAAGCAATGGTTAAAAAAGCATTTGATAAGATTGATAATTAAAAGAATATAATTTCTATAATAATAAAAAAAGCCTTGATTCTAATTAATTTAGAGCCAGGGCTTTTTTATATTTAAAAAGTTAAGTCATTTTTTTTTAACCATTAAGGAATTAAGAAAAATTAAGTCTAAATCTTAATGAAACTTAATTTCTTAATGGTTAATAATTTAGACATAAAAAAACCTCCAAATTGCTTTGAAGGTTTTAGATTTTTCTGCGGATTCGAACTATATCTTTATTTAATTTTTCTTAAAAATTAGCCATAAAAAAACCTCCAAATTACTTTGAAGGTTTTAGATTTTTCTGCGGATTCGAACTATATCTTTTATTTAATTTTTCTTAAAAATTTAGACATAAAAAAACCTCCAAATTACTTTGAAGGTTTTAGATTTTTCTGCGGATTCGAACTATATCTTTATTTAATTTTTCTTAAAAATTAGATATAAAAAAACCTCCAAATTACTTTGAAGGTTTTAGAGGCATCGTCCGGATTCGAACCGGAGTAGGAGCTTTTGCAGAGCCCAGCCTAGCCGCTCGGCCACGACGCCATTGTTAAACGGATGGCAAAAGTACTTAAAAAGTTTAAAGTTTAAAAGCTTAAAGTTTAAAAGTTTCAAAAAATATTTTTTTATCCTTTTCAAACATTTCTTATTTAACTTCTATATTCTTCCATTTCTATAGTAACTGCTTCAACATCACCACCAATAGGAGGATTGAGTTTAGAAACTGCAACAATAATTCTGGAAACCTCAGGAATTTCCTCAAAAATTCTAGTTATGATTCGGTGTGCTACATGTTCTAATAAGTCCGAACGAATAGCCATTTCTTCTACAACAATGCGATTTAAAAGCACGTAATCCACAGTATCTTTCAAATCATCCGTGATACTGGATTTTCTCAAATCAGTCTTAACTTCTAAATTTACGGTATAATCAGACCCTATTTTTCCTTCCTCGATTAAACAACCATGGTAGGAGTAGGTTCTTATATTTTTAAGTTTTATGATTCCCATTATTTTATTTTTTTGTTTAAAGCGTAAAGTTTAAAGCGGAATTGCTAACTTTTCATAGGTTTCTATGGAAACAGTAAACATTAAACCTTAAACTTTTTTACCTTTGCTAAAATAAAACAAAAAAATGTCAACTGAAGAAAAATCACTCCATTTTATAGAACAAATCATAGAAGACAGTTTATCAAACGGTTTTCCCCAAGATAAATTACGTTTCCGTTTTCCACCAGAACCTAATGGGTATTTACACATAGGTCATGCCAAATCGATTTGCTTGAATTTTGGATTGGGATTAAAGTACAATGCGCCAGTTAACTTACGTTTTGACGATACAAATCCTGCCAAAGAAGAGCAGGAATATGTAGATGCTATAAAAGAAGATTTACAATGGTTGGGCTTCAATTGGGCCGAAGAAAGATATGCATCGGATTACTTCCAACAATTATACGATTGGGCTGTAAAAATGATTAAAAACGGTAAAGCTTATATTGACAGTCAATCTTCAGAGGATATGGCTGCGCAAAAAGGAACACCTACACTACCTGGAGTTGATGGACCTTACAGAAACCGTTCTATCGAAGAAAATCTTACTTTGTTCGAAGGAATGAAAAATGGAGATTTTGAGGAAGGAAGCCATGTTTTACGTGCTAAAATTGATATGACTTCGACTAATATGTTGATGCGTGATCCATTGATGTATCGTGTTTTACACCGTCATCACCACAGAACAGGAAACGATTGGAAAATCTATCCAATGTATGATTTCGCACACGGAGAAAGTGATTATATAGAACAAATTTCACATTCTATCTGTACGTTAGAATTTGTCATGCACAGAGAATTATACAATTGGTTTTTGGACCAAATTTATGATGACTCAAAAGTAAAACCGCATCAATATGAATTTGCGCGTTTGAACTTGAATTACACCGTAATGAGCAAGCGAAAACTGTTGCAATTGGTACAGGAAAACATAGTAAATGGTTGGGATGATCCAAGAATGCCAACTATTTCAGGATTAAGAAGAAGAGGGTATACAGCCAATTCTATTCGTAAGTTTTGTGATATAATTGGTGTTGCCAAAAGAGAAAATATAATCGATTTTTCACTTTTGGAATTTTGCTTGCGCGAAGATTTGAATAAAACTGCTCCAAGAGTTATGGCGGTTTTAGATCCGATAAAATTAGTAATTACGAATTATCCGGAAGATAAAGAAGAATGGCTGGAAGCCGAAAATAATCAAGAAGACGAAAGTGCAGGATTTAGAAAAGTTCCTTTTTCAAAAGAATTATTTATTGAAAGAGAAGACTTTTTAGAAGATGCTCCGGCTAAGTTTTTCCGATTGAGTTTAGGCAGAGAAGTACGTCTTAAAAACGCGTATATCATTAAAGGAGAAAGTGTTGTAAAAGATGCTGCTGGAACAATTACAGAGATTCATGTAACGTATGATGAAGATAGCAGAAGCGGAAGTGGGAGTGAAGCCAGTCAACGGAAAGTAGCTGGAACCTTGCACTGGGTTTCTATACAACATGCTTTAGAAACAGAAGTTCGTCTCTACGATCGCTTGTTTATTGATGAAGCACCAGACAGTCATAAAGAGAAAAATTTCTTAGAATTCATGAATCCTAGTTCGTTACAAATTGTAAAAGGATTTGTAGAACCAAGTTTAGCAACGGTTCAATCTGGAGAGAAATTCCAGTTTCAACGTTTGGGTTATTTCAATGTGGATAAAGATACAACCGAAGGTAAAATTGTCTTTAATAAAACCGTTGGATTGAAAGATGCTTGGGAAGAAAAAGGCAAAAAAGAGGAAAATTTATTGATGAACACTCAAAAAGAAATCAATAAATATGTAAAAGAAAAGGATGAAAACAACGCGATTTTGATTTTAAACAGCATTGTTGAAAACATAAAAAGTATTGATAATTACAGTTTAATTATTCAGACTATTGTCAAAAATATCAAGAATGATAATAACTCCTTGTTGTTTTCTAATTTAATTTTACATCATTCAGATAAAGTTCAAGTAAAAGACATTGAAGAAGAAGCTTTGACAAAATTATACACGATGTCGTTAAAAAGTCAAATGGCAGCCGTTAGAATTTTAGCTGTTGAAAATTTACAAAATGATTTGAATAATTTTAGTCTTTTCGAAACACAACTTTCAGAATTAAAAACGAACGAGAAAAACGAGAAAGTGTTACAATTATTAAATGATCTTAAATTTTAAGACTTATTTTTTAAATAGATTTTATCAATTAAAAGCTCTCTTCTTAGAGGGCTTTTTTTTATTATTGTAATTTCTTATAAAAAAAGTATTTTTAATAATTATTTCCAATTAAAAACGAGGCTCATAAATTGATTTTAAGACAGTTTTTTAAAACAAATAACAATCAATATAGAATTCAAACAAACAGTAAACAGCTCGCTTTTATTTGCTTTTTGCCTTGTAAAATTACACTTTAACGAGTTGTTAACGGGTTGTTGTTAATAAATCCGTATCTTTATGAAACAAACTTTTAAAATTAAGAATCATGTCGAATAATACGGGAAATACATTATTGGCTCTTTTGACAGGAGCAGCTATTGGAGCTGGAATCGGAATTTTATTTGCTCCGGATAAAGGTTCTAAAACAAGAGGAAAAATTAAAGATGGTTTTGATGATGTTAAATGTGAATTAAAAAATAAATTGGACAACGCATCTTTAGAATTGAAAGATAAATTCACAAGTGCAAAATATGACTTAGAGGAAACTTATGAAGAACTGGTTTCAAATATGAGTCACAAGACCGAAGATGTAATTTCATTCTTAGAAGAAAAATTAGCGGAGCTAAAGAGGCAGAACGCAAAACTTCAAAAATAATTTTGATTTACCTATTGTATCAAATCCTAAAAACAAATCCATGGCCTTTGAAGAACTAAAAGAAAATACAGAAAACATTCAAGAACAAGCCAAAGCTTATTTAGAAAGTACTGTGGCGTATTATAAATTGTGGGGTTTCAAGGTTGCAATGAAATCAACAACGATGATCATAAAATTTTCATTGATTTTATTGTGTTTCAGTATGGTTTTATTGTTTTGTTCTGTTGCCGCTGCGTTAGCTATAGGTATCGCTTTAGATAGTTACGCTTTGGGATTTTTAATCGTTGGAGGAGTTTATCTTGTGATTACAGGAATTTTATTTTCTATAAAAGATAAAATCGTTGAAGGACCAATTTTAGAGAAATTTTCAGAAATATTTTTTAACGACTAACTTATGGAAACCAAAAAATATTCTTCGTATGCTCAAATTGAAAGGGAACTTGAAATTTTAAAGATTGAACAAGAAATCAGTTATCAGAAATTGGCTTATGGTTTTCAAAAAACAAAAGAAAGCATAACACCAATGAATCTAGTAAGTGGAGTTGTTGGTTCTTCTTTATCGGCCTTTTCAGGGTCTTACGGAACAATCTTAAACATTGCATTACCGTACGTAATCAAATGGATTAAAAAAATAAAAAGAGGCAATTAAGCCTCTTTTTTATGAATTCTAGTAAATTATTCTTCTGTTTCCGGGCTTTCTGGAGCTTCTGGTTTTTCAGGAATTTCTATATTTTTTTCTCTTCTTGAAGTTCCTTTTTCACCTCTTTTTTTCATCAATTCACCCACTTGATTCGAAGCACTGAACGAAGCAATCATATTGTTGAGCATGTCACTTCCAGCTTGTGGAGAATTAGGCAATAAAATCAGATTTGAATTTGCGTCAGCGCCAATAGCTTGCAGTGTATCATAATGTTGTGTCACTACAATCAATGCCGAAGCTTCCTGAGAATTTATCCCAACTCTGTTCAAAACATCTACACTTTCTACTAAACCTTTGGCAATTTCTCTTCTTTGGTTCGCAATACCTTGTCCTTGTAATCTTTTGCTTTCGGCTTCAGCTTCGGCTTTGGCTACAATTCTAATTCTTGATGCTTCAGCTTCAAATTCAGCTACCGTTTTTTCTCTATCAGCCGCATTAATTCTATTCATGGCATTTTTCACTTGAATATCCGGATCAATATCTGTTACCAAAGTATTGATAATTGTGTATCCGTAAGTAGTCATGGCTTCATTCAATTCTCTTTTTACAGCAATGGCAATATCATCTTTTCTTTCAAAAACATCATCCAATTTTAATTTAGGAACTTCGGCACGAACGACATCAAATACATAAGAAGTAATTTGATCGTGTGGATATTCCAGTTTATAAAAAGCATCATAAACGGTCTCTTTAATAACCATAAATTGAACTGAAACTTTAAGCTTAACAAAAACGTTGTCTTTAGTTTTTGTTTCAATGATAACGTCTAATTGTTGAATTTTTAGATTCACACGTCCTGCAATTCTATCTATCAAAGGAATTTTTAAATGCAAACCGGATTGTCTGATACTTAAAAATTTTCCAAATCGTTCTACAACAACAGCTGTTTGTTGTTTTACCGTAAAAAAAGAAGACAGTAAAATAAAGAACCCAAAGACTAGTAGGATAATTAACGCAATATTCATAATATTTTTTGTTTTTAGTTAAAAATTATCTCACAATTTACAAAAAAACTTTAGGTTTGTCTTTGTAAATTTCAATTATATGAGAAAGATATCGTTTACTTTATTTTTTGTTTTCATTTCCATAACAGCCTTTTCCCAATATAAATACAGGGATTCAAATAGGATAGGAATCAGTTTTGGAGTCAATCAATTTACCCTGAACACTGATAATTTCCAAACTAAACCTGAATTGGGTTGGAATGCCGGACTTTCTATGCGGGGAAATTTCTATAATAATTGGGACATGGTGTATAACATTCAATTTAGCGAGAATAATTTTTCTGTTGCAACAAACACTTTTACTTTGGCTAAAGAAGATGTTAACTATAAATTGGCGTCAGCTCAAGTGTCTTTACAAGTGAGTTATAAACTTGTTGAAAATCATTTGAGTATTGAGTTTGGACCCATTGTTCAAGTAAATGGAAAATTAAATATTGATAATACAGATGAAAATAATGTTATATCTGGTACAACGTTGTTAGCTAAAGATATTAGAGAAATTTCAAATTTTAATTTTTATCCAACGGTTGGAATCACGTTTGGTGTTCGTCATTTCAGAGCAAATGTTTCCTATCAATATGGTGTCAATAACATGCTTGAAAACTTGAACAACAAGAATTTAGGAGTAAATTTCAAAGGGAATCCAGGAATACTAAACGGGAATTTGATTATTTATTTGTAAAAAAAAGCTCCCAACTTGGGAGCTTTTTAGTCTTTATTTAAAATTTAAGTTAACTATGGTAAGCATTATTATACTTATTTAAATAGGTATTAATTCTTTCAAATTGTGTTTTAGTTGTTTGAACTTTCAAGTATGTTTTTAAAATACCTAAATTGTAATTATCAATCACTTCTCCTAATGATGAATTCAAAAAAGATGATGATAAAGTCATATTAGAATCAATTTCTAGAAGTATTGATTCTTCATTTCTAATTGCTTTTGTAATAACACAAAACAATTTTACACCTTCAGAGTTCGTTTCTGTATTAGAAACAATACTACTTAATAATATTTTTGTTTGAGTTTTCATAGTGCAAAGTTATATAAAAAGAATGTTATATTGTTAAAAAAATTGTTAATAAAAAATTACCAATCAAATATTTCGTCTTCTTCATCAATTTTTTCTAGTTCTAATGTATTAATTTCTACTTTAATTAATGTGCCTAAAAAATTAAATTCAGTTTCTATTAAATCATATTCTTCACCAAATATTTTACATAAATAACCATTGTTTGAAAAAATAGTTAATGCTCCTTTATAATTCTCGGTAAAATCTAAAACATTACCTAATCCAAAACCTCTATTTTGCGGAGTTGAGTGTGATGAAACGCCTGTTATTAGAGCACCTTTGATTGCGATACTATCCTGAGTTTGCATTTTATTAATGGATTTATTATATCTATTCATTGATTCTGCTATTCCGATACCAAAATCACAAACAGAAAAGGATAATATGTTTTTTTTAGGAAAATATTCTGTTATAATGTATCCATTTACACTTGAATAAGAATGATCGAATATATTGTTAAAAACTTCTGTTAAATTAAGAGATAATAATACTAAATCTTTATCTTTAAATATCCCTTTATAATATCTAGTAGCGTATGTTGTATAGTCCACTATCATTTCTTTAGATATATGCCATAAGCATAAAGTTGTATCATTATTTGTAACTGTAAATCTATCTCTATTAAATTCAGGATTCCAATAATTTTTGAATTTTATATTTTCCAAATAAGTTAATAATGAATCATCACCATTTTCAAACTTAATAGTTTTTCCGCTATTTGCAAATGAGTCTAATAAACAAGCTAAAGCTACTATGTCGTCAGTATCTAAAAAAGTGATTGTATTTAAATCTATTATTATATCATCAAAATCCAAATTTACTAATTTAAGTGAATCATTTATAAATGAAAACCAAGATTCAGAAGTATGATCATTTGGTACACAAATTTTTAATTTCGTCATAGTATTTCACTTATTGCTTTTTGAATTCTGTTAATCGTTTCGTCTTTTCCAATTACTTCAACGATATCAAATAGGTGAGGACCTTTCAGCGCGCCAACCAAACTCAAACGAAATGGTTGCATTACTTTTCCCATTCCAATTTCGTTTTTCGTCATCCAATCTTTGACAATGGTTTCTATATTCATCGAAGTGAAATCAGTGATTTCTTCCACAACAGAAATTAATTCCTGCATTAACGCCGGAGTTTCTGCTTTCCAATTTTTGCTTGCTTTTTCATCATAAGCAGTTGGAGCTACAAAAAAGAAATCGCTCATTTCCCAAAATTCCGAAACAAAATGCGCGCGTTCTTTGATTAAAGAAACCACTTTTGTTAAGACACTTTCATCAACAGAAAATCCTTTTTCAGCCAAAATAGGAGCATAAGCTTTCGCTAAAGTTGCATCTTCTTGCTTGATTAAATACTGGTGATTGAACCATTTGTTTTTTTCCGGATCAAATTTAGCTCCAGATTTATGAACTCTGTTCAAGTCAAATGCTGCAACTAATTCTTCCAGCGAGAATAATTCTTTATCGGTTCCGTCATTCCAACCTAATAATGCTAAAAAGTTGATTACTGCTTCCGGGAAAAATCCTTTTTCTCTGTAACCTGATGAAACGCCTTCTGCGGTTTTCCAATCCAATGGAAATACTGGAAATCCCATTTTGTCACCATCACGTTTGGATAATTTTCCGTTTCCAACAGGTTTCATAATCAATGGTAAATGTGCAAATTCTGGTGCTTCCCAACCAAATGCTCTGTACAATAAAACGTGCAATGGCATTGATGGCAACCATTCTTCACCACGAATTACGTGAGATGTTTCCATTAAATGATCATCCACAATATTAGCCAAATGATAGGTTGGCATTCCGTCACTTTTGAATAATACTTTATCGTCTAATAGATTTGTTTCAAATTTCACGTCACCCCGAATAATGTCATGCAAATGCAACGTTTCGTTCACCGGAGTTTTAAAACGAATGACATAATGTTCTCCAGCAGCAATTCTTTTAGCAGTTTCATCTGCAGAAATCACCAAAGAAGTGTCCAGTTTTTCTCTGTTAGTATGATTGTATATAAAGGTTTTTCCTTGTTCTTCTTCTAGTTTTCTTGCTGCATCCAAAGCTTCTGCTGTATCAAAAGCATAATACGCATTCCCGGAATTGATTAATTCAGCAGCATATTGTTGGTACAAATCTTTTCTTTCGCTTTGACGATATGGACCAAATTTTTCATTTTTACCAATGGTTTCATCTGGCGCAATTCCTAACCATTCCAGCGCTTCCATGATATATTCTTCGGCACCAGGAACAAAACGGTTTTGGTCTGTATCTTCAATTCTAAGGAAGAATACACCATTGTTTTTTTTGGCAAACAAATAATTGAATAATGCGGTACGAACTCCGCCAATATGTAAAGGTCCAGTTGGACTTGGTGCAAAACGCACCCGAACTTGTTTAGACATTGCTGTAAATTTTTTGCGAAGATACAAATTCGATTACTCAATTGGATTATCTGAAAATGAGATAATGTAAGATTAATGAGTTTGATGATTTTTAACATTTCTTTATTCATATAAATTATTACTTTTATTGGTTACAAAAAACAAAGCATAAATTTTGGAAAATCAGCAATTTATTTATCAAAAACTAGAAGCTTTCATCAGGAAGTTTTATACGAACGAATTGATACGAGGAACTATTTTCTTTATCGGTTTAGGATTGTTGTATTTTCTATTTACGCTTTTTGTCGAATATTTTCTTTGGCTCAAGCCAATGGGAAGAACCATTTTGTTTTGGACTTTTGTTGGAGTAGAAGTGTATTTGTTGTTTCGTTTTATTTTGTTTCCAATTTTTAAATTATTCAAACTTCAAAAAGGAATCGATTACAATCAGGCTTCGGCAATTATTGGAAATCATTTTACAGAAGTGAGCGACAAGCTGACTAACTTTTTGCAATTGGCGGATTCTGATATTCATCAGAATAAATCGGAACTATTGGCCGCATCGATTGAACAAAAAGCGAATGCGTTGCAACCAATTCCTTTTGGGAATGCCATTAATTATAACCGAAACAGAAAGTATTTTCCTTTGGCTTTAATTCCAATATTATTGTTTGCTTTCTTTTATGTCTCGGGTAACAGCAACATGATTTCTCAAAGTTTGAATAGAGTAGTACATTTCAATTCGGCTTTTCTGCCGCCGGCTCCTTTTAAATTTGTAGTTCTTAATTCGAATTTACAAACGGAGCAAGGAAAGGATTTTATCCTTCGAATAAAAACCGAAGGAAAAATTGTTCCTGAGAATGCGATAATTTTTATTGACGACGAAAGTTATTTTATGGAATCATCTAAAGCTGGAGAATTCCAATTTAAGATGGCGAAGCCTTCAGAAAATATTTTGTTCCACGTGGAGGGAAATGCTATTTCTTCTCCAGATTATGAATTGAAAGTGATTACGGTTCCGTCGATAGCTAATTTTGAAATGCAGTTGAACTTTCCTTCGTATTTGAATAAAAAATCAGAAACTATAAAAGGAACAGGAAATGCCGTTATTCCGGAAGGAACGCGTGTGACTTGGAAAATGAATACGCAAGCCACAGAAAATGTAGCGTGGATGGATGGAATTTCAAAAGCTACTTTTTCGAAAACTGAAAACACCTTTGTTTTATCTAAAAATATAGTTCAAAATACAGATTATCAAATATTTACTTCAAATGATAAGGTAAAAAACTACGAAAAACTTAATTATCAGCTTACTATTGTCAAAGATCAATTCCCAATGATTAATGTGAACAACGCACCGGACAGTTTGAAGGTGGCTAAGAACTATGTTTTAGGTCAAATCTCGGATGATTATGGTTTGTCTAGACTTCAGATTGTGTATTACGAAAGAGAGAAACCACAAACTGCCAAACGTGGAACAATTGCTATTAAGAAAAGTGCTTTTGACCAATTCGTATTTTCGTTTCCAAGTAATCTTCCGGTGGAGCAAGGCGTGTCTTATGATTATTATTTCGAAGTTTTTGATAACGATGCCATCCATAATTTCAAAAGTACAAAGTCTTCCGTTTTCTCTAATCGTGTTGCTACAAATGAAGAAAAGGAAGATCAAATTTTGCAGCAGCAAAATGATAACATTAACAGTTTAGAGAAGTCTTTAAAAAACCAAGATAAGCAAATTTCTGAAATGGAGAAGTTACAAAAAACTGGAAAAGAAAAAGAAAATCTGGATTTTAAAGATCAGCAAAAAGTAAATGATTTCATCAAGCGTCAAATGAAACAGGATGAGATGATGAAAGAATTCACTAAAAAAATGAACGATAATTTGGAGCAATTCAAAACCGATAAAAAGGATGAGTTGAAAGAAGAGCTTCAAAAGCGAATGGACAAAGCCGAAAAAGAATTGGAAAAAAACCAGAAGCTTTTGGATGAATTGAAAGAACTGAACGATAAAATTCAGAATGAAGAACTGCTGTTTAAGTTGGATAAATTCAAACAAAACAGTAAAAACCAAACTAAGAATTTAGAACAGTTGGTGGAGTTGACAAAGAGGTTTTATGTAGAAAAGAAAGCAGAACAATTAGGTGACAAACTGGACAAGCTTTCTGATAAACAAGAAAATTTATCTAATGATGAAAAGGAAAACAAACTGGATAAACAAGAAGACATCAATGCTGATTTTGATAAAATCCAAGAAGATTTAAACGATCTTGAAAAAGAAAATAAGGAATTGAAATCACCTTTGGATTTACCAAAAGATGATGCTAAAGAAAAAAGCATTGACGAAGATTTAAAGAAAGCGTCTGAGGAATTGAAGAAAGACAAAAAGGACAAAGCCAAACCAAATCAAAAAAGCGCTTCTAAAAAGATGAAAGAGATGGCGCAAAAAATGGCACAAACTTTGGAGCAAGGTGAGATGGAACAGTTGCTGGAAGATGTGGCCATGTTGCGACAAATTTTAGATAATTTATTAGCGTTTTCTTTATCACAAGAAGACTTGATGAATCAGTTTAAAAAGCACAAATCAGGGTCTCCGGCCTTTAATAAAAATATCAAAATCCAACAGGATTTAAAGCAACAGTTCAAGCATGTTGATGACAGTTTGTTTGCAATGTCGTTGCGTAATCCAAAAATTGCTGAAGACATAACCAAAGAAATTGGCAATGTAGTTTACAATGTAGATAAGTCTTTATCTAGTTTAACCGATGCTCAAGTTCCAAAAGGATTGTCACACCAACAATATACTGTTTCTGCGGCTAATAAACTTGCAGATTTTCTAAGTGATATGCTTAACAATATGCAAATGCAGATGTCTGGAATGGGTTCTGGGAAACCGAAGCCAGGACAAGGACAAGGAATGCAATTGCCTGATATTATTAAAAAGCAAGAAGGTCTTGGCGAGAAAATGAAAGATGGAATCAAAAAAGGGGAGAAACCTGGAGTAGGTCAAAAAGGACAAAATGGCAAGCAAGCTAAAGCTGGAGAATCCGGTCAAGAAGGCGAGGGTGGAGAAGGCGATGCACAAGCTATAATGGAAATTTATAAAGAGCAAAAGCAATTGCGCGAAGCATTGCAAAACGAATTGAATAAACAAGGATTGGGGGGTAATGGACAAAGCGCTTTGGAACAGATGAAGCAAATTGAAAAGCAATTACTGAATAAAGGTTTTAAGAACGAAACACTTCAAAAGATACTGAATGTAAAACAGGAATTATTGAAATTGAATTCTGCTATACAACAACAAGGAGAGGAAAATAAGCGCCAATCTGAAACCAATAAAAAGGAGTTTAATAATCAATCTAATGCGCTGCCAGCTGCTTTATTAGATTATTTGAATAGCATAGAAATATTAAATAGACAATCCTTACCTTTGCGCTCGAATTTTAATCAAAAGGTTCAAGAATATTTTAATAAAAAATGATCAATTTTAATTACGAAACCGACTTTAATTTAGACAACGAAGAAGCCATTGAGGCTTGGTTGGGAAATGTTATTACTTCAGAAAACAAGAAAGAAGGAGAGATAAATTACATCTTTTGTGATGATGAATATCTGCACAAAATCAATGTTGAGTATCTCGACCATGATACATTAACAGACATTATCAGCTTTGATTATTCTATGGGTAATGAATTGCACGGAGATATTTTTGTTTCTGTTGAAAGAGTAAAAGACAATGCCGCTGATTTCAATGTTTCTTTTGAGGAAGAATTAAAGCGCGTTTTAGTTCACGGGATTTTACACTACTGCGGTTATAAAGACAAAGGGGAGGCTGAAGAGTTCCTAATGCGTTCTAAAGAGGATGAAAAAATAGCTATGTTTCACGTGGAACAATAGCACTGTTTTTGTTTTTTAAATCTAAAGTGTTTCACGTGGAACATTTAGTATTGGTTTAAAAATAGGTTTATAATGTTTCACGTGGAACAAAATACAGATTTCAAAATTACAATCCTGAATAAGGATTAAATTATAAAAGAAGATGTTTCTAAATGAATATGATGTAATCGTTGTGGGTGCAGGGCATGCTGGTTCAGAAGCTGCAGCCGCTGCCGCAAATTTGGGTTCAAAAACCTTGTTGGTTACAATGAGCTTGCAGAATATTGCGCAGATGTCATGTAATCCAGCGATGGGTGGAATTGCCAAAGGACAAATTGTGCGTGAGATTGATGCGCTTGGAGGATACTCGGGAATTGTTTCGGACAGGACTGCAATCCAGTTCAAGATGCTGAACAAGTCCAAAGGTCCTGCAATGTGGTCGCCGCGTGTTCAAAGTGACCGTATGCGTTTTGCAGAGGAGTGGAGAATGATGTTGGAAGGAACTCCAAATCTTGATTTTTATCAAGAAATGGTGAAAGGTTTGATTATTGAAAACGGAAAAATAAAAGGAATCCGAACTTCGCTTGGAGTAGAGATTCGGTCTAAATCGGTTGTATTGACCAATGGAACTTTCCTGAATGGTTTGATTCATATTGGTGAGAAACAATTCGGTGGAGGAAGAGCAGGCGAGAGTGCCGCGTATGGAATTACCGAAGATTTAGTTGCAGCTGGTTTTCAATCAGGACGAATGAAAACGGGAACGCCTCCAAGAGTTGATGGACGTTCTTTGGATTATTCAAAAATGAACGAAGAAAAGGGAGATGCTAAACCGGATAAGTTTTCCTATTCGGATGTGACTTCTCCGTTGATTCATCAAAAGTCTTGTCATATGACGTATACGTCTCTTGATGTTCATGATATTTTGAGAGAAGGTTTTGATCGTTCACCAATGTTCAACGGAAGAATAAAAAGTCTTGGACCAAGATATTGTCCATCGATCGAAGATAAAATTAATCGCTTTGCTGATAAGGAAAGACATCAGTTGTTTGTAGAGCCAGAAGGATGGAATACGTGCGAGGTTTATGTAAATGGATTTTCCACATCGCTTCCTGAGGATATTCAATTCAAAGCATTGAGTTCTGTTGCTGGATTTGAGAAGGTGAAATTCTTTCGTCCGGGTTACGCAATCGAATATGATTATTTCCCGCCGACACAATTGAAACATACTTTGGAAACAAAACTTGTTGAAGGTTTATATTTTGCCGGACAAATAAACGGAACTACAGGATATGAAGAAGCAGCATCTCAAGGATTGATGGCTGGAATAAATGCGCATTTAAAAGTGCATGAAAAAGCACCATTAATTTTAAAAAGAGACGAAGCCTACATCGGGGTTTTAATTGATGATTTAATTACCAAAGGAACTGAAGAGCCATACAGAATGTTTACCTCTCGTGCAGAATACAGAACGTTGTTGCGTCAGGATAATGCCGATTTCAGATTAACACCAATGTCACATGAAATAGGTTTGGCTTCTGAAGCGCGTTTGCGCAGAATGGAACACAAATTAAATGAGTCAGAAAAAATGGTGGCTTTCTTCAAAGAAACGAGTGTTTCGATTGCGGAAGCAAATCCTATTTTAGAATCAAAAGATACGGCGTTGATTACGCAAGGAGATAAAATGTTTAAAGTATTCTCTCGTCCGCAAATTGATTTGGAAGATATCATGAAATTTGAAAAGGTTGCAGCTTATGTTGCAGAAAATGATTTGGACCAAGAAATTTTGGAACAAGCCGAAATTCAAGTGAAGTATTCGGGTTATATCGAGAAAGAAAGAAACAATGCGGATAAATTGACAAGATTGGAAGATGTAAAGATTCCAGAGAACTTTGACTATGAAAAAATCAAATCGATGTCAATTGAAGCCAAGCAAAAATTAAGCAAGATTCGTCCGGTAACCATTTCTCAAGCATCAAGAATCAGTGGTGTGTCGCCAAGTGATGTTTCGGTGTTGTTGATTTATATGGGACGATAAGATTTAAGATTGTTGATATAGGATTAACGATTTTTGATTTAAATCTGCAATCACAAATCGTTAATCAAAAATCTTAAATCAACTGTTCCACGTGAAACTACGTTGTGAAGCCTTGTTATAATTGAAGAATCACAAAAATAAATAATTCAGCCCTGAAAGCATCCGTTGGTGTTTTCAGGGTTTAGTTTAAAATTAAAATATAAAAGCACTATTAATTAATGGACATTTCAAACCAACAGCCTTTTTTAACCGTTAAAGATTATTCTGTTTCTCAGGAAATTTTCGAATTGTATCATGATGATAAATTGGAAATGCTGATTACGTCTCCGCAACCCAGCTTAGAAAATTTAGGAAAGTATTACGAAAGCGTGGATTATATTTCGCATACTGACAGCAAAAGGTCTCTGTTTGAAAAAGCATATCATTTTGTAAAAACTATTGCGCTGAAAAACAAATTGAATTTAATCAATTCACTGCAATCGAATAAAGGAAGCATTTTAGATATTGGTGCCGGAACAGGTGATTTTTTATCTGTGGCCAAAGAAAACGGATGGCATACGATAGGAGTAGAGCCAAGCGAAAAAGCAAAAGCGATTGCAAAAAAGAAAGGCGTTTCATTTGTTGGAGCAACCAGCGAATTAGACAATCATTCTTTTGATGTGATTTCGATGTGGCATGTTTTAGAACACGTTCCTAATTTAGAAAACCAAATCAAAGAACTGAAACGATTATTAAAACCAAATGGAACTTTAATTATTGCTGTTCCAAATTTCAAATCTTTCGATGCAAAACATTACGGAAAGTTTTGGGCTGCTTATGATGTGCCAATTCATTTTTGGCATTTTTCTAAAACGGCAATAAAATTGCTTTTCGAAAAAGAAGAAATGAAATTGGTAAAAGTGCTTCCAATGAAATTTGACTCTTTTTATGTGAGTTTACTTTCGGAAAAATATAAAACAGGTAAAATGAATTATATAAAAGCCTTTTTTGTTGGATTACAATCAAATTGGGAAGCGAAGAAGAATTTTGAGTATTCTTCACACATTTACATCCTAAAAAACAACTAAAAATCATTTTAAGCGCATTTAAGCGCGTTTTTTGATGAAATCGAGGGTGATTATCGGATTTTTAGACTGATTAGTTTATTTAAAAGATATGAACGTCACTTTTGATAGTCATAAATTATGTGTTCATTAATCACAATAATAAAATCTTATATCATAAATATGTAGCATTTTTTAAACTTTATGTCAATGCTGTCTATTTTTTTATATTTTTGTCACCAATACTTAAAATTAGAAATTAACCGAAATGAAATCGAATATTCAAGAATACCAAAAAAGTAATATTAAAAATATGAGTAAAAAAGCATTAGTAATTATCGCACTTTCAATTTCACTTGTTGCTTGTAATAAACCTGCAGAAGTTAAAGAAGTAAAAACAGCTTACGTAGACACTTCTGAATTAATGAAAGAATATACAGAGGCAAAAGACCTTGAAGCAAAATATAAATCAAAAGCAGAAGAAAAAGGAAGACAATTAGAAGCTGAAATTGCAAGATTTAAGCAAGAAGCAGCAAGTTTTCAATCTCAAGCACAAGCAAACGGTCAAGCTTGGGCACAACAAAAAGGTGCTGAATTGCAAAAAAGAGAGCAACAATTAGGTTATGCACAACAAGCATTGTCTCAAGAATTGCAACAAGAAAGCGGAAAAGAAATGGATTCTTTAGTAAGCGGAGTGAAAAAATTCATCAAAGCTTACGGTAAAGAAAAAGGATATGCATAC
Organism: Flavobacterium sp. 120; assembly: GCF_003633605.1. Taxonomy (NCBI): domain Bacteria; kingdom Pseudomonadati; phylum Bacteroidota; class Flavobacteriia; order Flavobacteriales; family Flavobacteriaceae; genus Flavobacterium; species Flavobacterium sp. 120. Next base: position 3,492,527 of record NZ_RBKZ01000001.1, read on the forward strand.
ATCTACGGTACAGGTGACGCTGCTTCAATTCTATACGCTGAAGACAAATTTGATATCACAAAAGAAATTATCAAAGCCTTGAACGACAAGTATAAAGCTCCTGCTAAAACAGAAGAAAAAGCAGAAGCTAAAAAATAATTTTTTTATATTAATTCAAAAAATTGCCTTCGTCTACCCTTAGATTGAAGGCATTTTTTTTGAAGCTATCGGGGCTAAAAAACATTGGAATTATTAACATAAAATGTTTTCCAAAATTAAAATAGTATTCCTAATTTTCAATACTTTAGCTTTACATATACACGCCTAATGCAAACCATTTCAGAAGCCGCCGCTTACACCTTACGATTCATCAATCAAACCCATCGATCCGTTTTCCTGACAGGGAAAGCAGGAACGGGAAAAACTACCCTTTTACGGGAAATTATCCAAACCACACACAAGAACACTGTAGTTGTGGCACCAACGGGAATTGCTGCGCTAAATGCTGGTGGTGTAACGATTCATTCCATGTTTCAGTTGCCGTTTGGAGGGTTTATTCCGGATAATTCATCGCCTCAATTTTCTGAAAGCACTAAATTTGAAACCAAAGCAACGCTGCGCAGGCATTTCAAAATGAGCGGTTTGAAGAAATCAGTAATCCGCAATATGGAATTGCTGATTATTGATGAAGTGAGTATGCTTCGTGCTGATTTACTGGATGCTATGGATTATATGATGCAAACGGTACGTAAAAAAAACAGTGCTTTTGGTGGCGTTCAGGTCTTGTATATTGGCGATTTATTGCAGTTGCCACCGGTAATTCGGGACGAAGAATGGCGTACGCTGAAAACCTATTACAAAGGAAAATTCTTTTTCCATTCGCATGTCGTGCAGCAACATCCGCCTTTATACATTGAATTGTCCAAGATTTTTCGTCAAACTGATGATACGTTTATTTCGGTTTTGAATAATCTGCGCAACAACCAGATTTCCCAGCAAGACATTCAAACGTTAAACCAATACGTAAAACCTGATTTTGATTTAAAAGCAAACAAAGGATACATCACATTAACCACGCACAACAACAAAGCCGATTCTATGAATGCGCAGGCTTTGGAAGATTTAGAAGGAAAGTTGGTGACGTACAAACCGGAAATAACGGGAGATTTTCCAGATAAGATATTTCCCGTGGAACAACAATTGCAGTTGAAAGTAGGCGCGCAAATCATGTTTGTAAAAAACGATTTGTCGTTTGATAAGCACTATTTCAATGGAAAAATGGGTGTTATCAAATCGCTTTCTAGTCAGGAAATCCTGGTTCATTTTCCTGAAGAAAACAAAACCATAGAGGTCGAAAAATACGAGTGGCAAAACATCCGCTACAAAGTAGATGAAACCACCAAAGAAATTGAAGAAGAGGTTTTAGGGACTTTTGTGCATTATCCCATCAAATTAGCTTGGGCAATTACGGTTCATAAAAGCCAGGGATTGACATTTGATAAAGCTGCGCTTGATGTTTCGCAAGTTTTTCTTCCCGGACAGGCTTATGTCGCGTTATCGCGTTTACGCTCCTTAGAAGGGCTTATTTTGCTTTCTCCGCTGCGCATGAACGGTATTTCAAACGATCAGGATGTGATGGATTATTCGTTAAACAAAGCTTCGGATTCGTTTTTAGAGAATGCCTTGCATTTTGAAACCAAAAATTTCATCCATAACTATCTGATAAACACGTTCGATTGGAGTGATTTGGCTCAGGAATGGCGCAATCATAAATTCAGTTACAACGAAAAATCAGAAATATCAGAGAAATCCAAGCATGCCGTTTGGGCCAAAAAACAAACGGAAGTCATCGAACAGCTTTTGGATCCATCCAAAAAATTCATATCGCAATTGAATAAACTTTTTGGTCAGGAAACAGTCGATATGAATCATGTTTCGGAACGCATTCAAGCCGCTTTCAGTTATTTCCTAAAACCAATGGACGATTTGGTTTTTGAAATCCTTTGGAAAATAGAAGAAGTAAAACGCATCAAAAAAGTAAAAGCTTTTTACGATGAATTAATCGTGCTGGAAGAATTGCAAACCAAGGCCGTTCTGCGCTTAATGAAGGCTAAATTATTGATTGAAACCGTTGTTGCAGGAGAAACCATTTCGAAAGAGAAATTGACTTCCTCAGAAATAAAAAAATACATCAGCCGAAAAACGGAAGCCATACAAAATCAATTCAAGGAAGTAAATATAACACTGATTGAAGACGAAAAAGACGTGGAACGTTATACTTCGAAAAAATCAAAAATAGCAGCGCCTAAAAAATCAACGGTCCAGGAAACCTATGAATTATGGGTAGAAAAGAAATCAATTGAAGATATTGCGACAATCAGAGTGTTGACGAAACAAACGATTTACTCGCATTTTGTGAAGTTGATACAAACCAAAGCGGTATCCATTTCAGAAGTTTTACCGGAGGATAAAATGCAGGATTTGGCAGCTGCTTTTGCCGGATACAAAGAAGAATCACTGAATACCATGATGGAAAAACACGGTCATAAATTCTCTTGGGAAGAAGCGAGGATGTACAAAGCGAGTTTGAATTGAAGCAATAAAGCGCTAAAAATAAAAAACCCTATTCGGTAAGAATAGGGTTTTTGTTTTTATAGTGATTGAATCAATATCCAAGCCTCTGGATTGTGCTTTTCATTAATTTCTTTTTTTGCTTTTTCTGCTTCAGCAAATGTGGCGTAACTGCCATATAAAACTGGAAAATAACCATTTTTATTAGGAGCGATTCGTTTGGCATCATATCCTAAACGATTTAAAATTCGCAACGTTTTGTCTGCATTTTTTTCTTCTCTGTAGACTCCAGCCATAATGTGATACGGCATTTTTATTTCGGCAGTCGATTTTACGGAAAGTGTAACAGCAGGAACCGGACTTTCGATGAAGAAAGTGGCTTGCTGAATTTTATTTTGAACTTGTTTTTGAACGGCAGTTTCAACAAGAATCGTTTCTGAGGCGATTTGGTTTTGATACATTGGATAACCAACGCTTCCTGCAAGTCCTAATCCTAACACAAAAATAGCAGCGTATTTCAAATATGGATTTGCTGTTCTAGTATGTTCAGGAACCATTGTGATGGTTGCTTTTTCTTCGATTGCTTCTACTTCTTTTTCGAAGATTGCTCTTTTTACAAGTGGTGAAACAAAAGGAGCCAATCCAAAAGAACTGGTTAAATAATTCGTTTGATCATAAGGCGTGAAAACGATATTATGATCCGCGTTCAAACGAAGGTCACCTACATTTTTTATAGAAAAAAGTTGGTTTTCTTCTAATGCTTTTTTCCAATTAAAAACCTCATATTGAATCGCGCTTACCGCATACTCATAAGACGTTTTCTCTGCTAAAGCGATATGACTGGCCAATAAACCATCATTGTTTTTTAGATTAGCATTGAAAGCAATCATTTTTTTGGGTGGAGAAAATGAATTTGTACTTTCGTTTAGTTTAGCCGATTGAATTTCGGTCAAAAAAGCTCCGAAACCAGGAACGGTAACACATTGATAACGGTATAAAAGCTGCGCGATGTATAGTTCGATTTTCATACTTACAAAGTTATACAACCAAAATAGTTATCAAAATTTTATTCACAATTTTTATTAACAATCCGCATAAAAATTTATACATTTCACTCTCAAATAATTAGCATGAAATAGCCATGTTTAATCGTTATACAAACATAAATAAAGATTTTTTTAAACTGGCGTGTTCCATATTCCAATAAAAAACAAGTATTATCTACATATGAAAGAGCAGGATTTATTTTATTTATTGGCATTGCAAAGAATTGAAGGCGTGGGCGACATAATGGCCAAAAAACTGCTTACCCATTTTGGAACTGCAGAAGCGGTTTTTAATACAAAGGCTTCGCAACTTGCTGCTATTGATGGAGTAGGCTCTGTTTTACTGAAAAATTTAAAGGACAAATCGGTTTTCGAAAAAGCAACTCAAGAACTGGAGTTTATAAAAGCGAATGAAATCAATGTAGTTTATTTTCAGGACGAGGATTATCCGGAACGCTTGAAACATTGTATTGACGGACCACTTTTATTATTCACCTCTGGAAATATCAATTTAAAAAACAGAAAAATAATCAGTATTGTAGGAACGCGCCAAATTACCTCGTACGGAACGGAATTTTGCAGAAAATTGATAGAAGATTTAGCTCCGCTAGATCCTATAATCGTCAGTGGTTTTGCGTATGGCGTTGATATTGTCGCACACCAATTGGCAATGGAACATAATTTACAGACGATAGGAGTTGTAGCGCACGGTTTAAACCAAATTTACCCGAAAACCCATAAAAAATATGTGTCTAAAGTCGAGCAAAACGGTGGTTTCATGACTGAGTTTTGGAGTTCTTCGAATCCCGATAAAGAAAATTTCGTTCGAAGAAACAGAATCGTCGCAGGAATGTCTGAAGCGACCATCGTAATTGAATCAGCCGATAGAGGTGGTTCATTGATTACGGCAAATATGGCAAATGATTACAATCGTGATGTTTTTGCGGTTCCGGGACGTGTTACGGATAAGTACAGCCAGGGTTGCAACAACCTGATAAAAACCCAAAAAGCAAATGTCTTGACAAGTGCCGCCGATTTGATTTATATCTTGAATTGGGACTTGGAGAAAGAAACTAAACCAGTACAAAAACAATTGTTCGTTAGCTTAGATGATGACGAGCAAAAAGTATACGATTACCTCCTTAAAACTGGAAAAGAATTGATGGATATTATTGCTTTGCGCTGTGATTTCCCTATTTATAAAATCTCAGGAATGCTGTTGAATATGGAATTGAAAGGCGTGATACGACCATTGCCGGGGAAATTATTTGAGGCGATTTGATTTAATTCTACCAGGGTAGGAAACCCTGATAGAATTGTAATTATTTTTTACACCTCAAATCCTAATTTTTCTCTCACTCTCGATAGAAAGTTAGCTAGGATAATTTTATTTTTCTATCTGAAAAATAGGACCTACTTTATAGAAAAAACGATAGAATAAATATATGTTTTCATGATTAATAGTTTTATTCAATCTCAAAACCTGATTCGACATGAATATATTCTGTTTTTCTATGATTATTTTTAACTGAAAGAACTACATAATCATTAAAATATTCACAAAGCTTGTAATCATTTAATTTTTGTTTTTATTATAAAACTTCGAAGAGCGTATAAATTTTTTAAGGGAGGATGAGTGTTTTTTTTAAATGTTTCATTTTTTTCTATTGAATCTTTGGCTATATATAGTTTTGGTTTATTAAATCTTTATAAACAACCACTGCAGTTATAATCACCAATTTTTTCGACAAGAATCCATTTTCTTTTATCTCTTTTCATAACTACAACTATTTGCGGTTTAGAGCTATTTGCTATAACATCAATGCTATATAAAAACAGTATGTACTTTTTATTGTGATAATAAATAGGTTCTGATATAACTATTACTTTTTCTATCTTTGGATACCTTATTAAAAAATTATAATTAAAGAGTTCTATTCGATTTTCATTGATGAATTTAAATCCTGGTAAATCTTCTTCTTTCCAATACTTTTGGATAGTATCCTTAGAATAACTATGAAATAATTTATTCCAATATTTTTGTTCAAATAGAGTACTAGTATAATCTATTTCGTTTGGATAAACAACATGCTTTTTGCCTTTTCCTCTATTAAAAATTCTTAATGTCTGTATATTATTTTCTTTGTTTCTTAAAATATAGTATTCCTTGTTAGAAATATTTTCTGATTTCAAAAATATATTTATTGGTTCATAATCGACAAGATATGGACTAGTAGCACAAGAAGAGATAAAAAATGGAAAGAGTATAATTAAGATATGTAAATTTCTCATATTTAATTCATGGTGAATGTTTTCCATTTTAAATATGTACCATCTTTCAATTTATGAATAACATAAGTTGGGCTAGTAGTTTTGTAGCCTTTTTTTATAAACTGGTTAACAGTCATGTATTTAATGCAATCTAAATATTTTAATTTCGTTGGTTTGCTATTAAAAGAATATAAATTTACTGAAAAACTAGGGATTCCTACACTATTTCTATCTATCGGGTCGTTGTAGTAAGTAGTAGTAGCTTTATCTCTTGCTTCTTTAGTTTGGTATTTTTCAATATAGATAACAAAAGAAGCAGATGTTGTATCATTATTTATGGAATACTCCCCTGTTTTTTGGTCATTAAAATCTACAAAAATAGTTGTTTTCTGATTCTTTGATTCCTGTGCATAAGCAAAGAAGCACAAGGTTAAAGATAAAAACAAGATAGTGTTCTTTATTATTGACATGGCGTATTGTTTGCGTTATAGTTATTGTATATTTCCAAAATTCTCAGCCTTTCTGCTTGTGGAATAGCTACCCATGCTGCCGTTGGTTGTGGGGGCATTCCTGTATTGTAATTTATATCTCCTTGACCCATTAGTCCTATCCAAGCCAAAGCGTTGTAAACTTCCTCATTTTAATTAGTTAATTTCTTTGATATTATTGTAGTGATATAACTCTATCCACTTTCCATTTACTTTTTTTAATAGAACTGCTTTTTCGGTACTAAAACCAATCTCAACGGCAAAAGACTTGTAAAATAAAAAAGCATGTTTTTTATCAGTAGTAATTAATGGTTTTGATAAATAAATGCCATATCCTCCTAATTCATGACTTCCTCGTTTTTTTATTGTTTTATATGGAACTATCTTTAATTTATGTTTTATTAAATCTGAATTTTCCCATTTATACAGTAAAGTGTCATTTTTATATTTCTGCTTTAAATTAATTATTTCAATTGAATCGATTTCCCATTTATAAGGGGGGTATCCATTTGGAGCAAATCGTATTTCTCCTTCGTAAAGATTTCTGTCATTATAAGCATTCTCATAATATTGTAATGCCTTTGTCTTAGGTATAGCTTCCTCAACTAAAACACTAATGTATTTATCTGTTATAAATTCCTTTTTCAAAAAATCATCAATGATTTTTTTTTCTGTTCTTGAAGAGGAACAGGAAACAAAAAATGTGCAAAGAATTAGTGGTATAATTTTTTTCATGATACTATTATTTTGGGCAAGGAGTTCCTTTTGGGGTAGAATTAGAAATGGTTTTTTCATTGCTTCTTTCCGCTCTATAATTATCCATTATTCTTCTGAATTCTGCAGTCCCTTCAGGGTTTAATTTAATCCTGTAAGGGTTTCAAACCTTGACAGGATTGTAATTATTTTTAACCCTCAAATCCTAGTTTTTCTCTCACTCTTCCTAAAACGCCATTCGCAACAGTAGCAGCTTTTTGAGCACCAATCTTTAAAAGTGCATCAACTTCAGGAAGGTTATTGATGTAGTAATTGTATTTTTCTCTTTCGGTTTTGAAAGTTTCTGTAATCAATTCAAACAACGCTTGTTTGGCGTGACCGTAACCGTAATTTCCGCCAAGGTAATTGGCTTTCATCGCTGCGATTTGTTCTTCATTTGCTAGTAAGGAATAAATAGCAAAAGCATTGCACGTATCTGGATTTTTAGGATCTTCCAGCGGTGTGCTGTCGGTTTCAATGCTCATAACTTGTTTGCGTAATGCTTTGTCGTCTAAAAAGATATTGATAATATTATTGGCTGATTTACTCATCTTTCCGCCATTGGTTCCTGGAATAAGCATACTGTCTTCCTGAATTTTGGCTTCGGGAATTACAAACGTTTCTCCCATTTGATGGTTGAAACGAGATGCTACATCACGAGTGATTTCAAGGTGTTGCAATTGGTCTTTTCCTACGGGAACAAACTGTGCATCGTATAATAAAATATCAGCAGCCATCAGCATTGGATACGAAAACAAACCAGCGTTTACATCTTCGAGTCTATCAGCTTTGTCTTTGAAAGAATGTGCTAATGTCAAGCGTTGAAAAGGAAAAAAACAACTCAAATACCAAGATAGTTCCGCTGTTTGCGGCACATCCGATTGTCTGTAGAAAACTACTTTGTCTACATTCAAACCACACGCCAACCAAGCAGCAGCGGTACTGTAGGTATTGGTTCGTAAGGTTTCTCCGTTTTTTATTTGTGTTATCGAATGTAAATCGGCAATGAAAAGAAAGGATTCGTTTTCAGGTTTATTTGATAATGCTATTGCGGGAATGATTGCGCCAAGTAAGTTTCCTAAATGTGGTGTTCCTGTACTTTGAACGCCTGTAAGTATTTTTGCCATTATTTCTTTTTTCTTAACCGCAAAGTTCGCAAAGATTTTCGCAAAGTTTGCAACGATTGTAAAGTTTTTCTAATACTTAGCTTTCCAAAGCAATTTCTTTTATTATTATTCGCCTACGATTTCTTACTTTTGAACTTATGAGAGGATTAAAAATTATTTTTTGGGTTTTGTGGCGCGTATGGTTTTATATTTTGATGGCCATTCCCATATTGGTGATGTTTCCTTTTCTGGTATTATCTATTTTGACAGAAAGCGGCTATCCCTATTTTTTTAAAATGGCTCGTATTTGGGCAAAATTTATTCTTTTCGGAATGGGATTTTATTATAAAATAGATAAAAACCAAGAAATGGAATACCAAAAAAGTTATATGATAGTTGCCAATCATACTTCCATGGCCGATATTATGCTGATGCTTGCACTGACTAGAAATCCGTTTGTTTTTGTGGGTAAAAAAGAACTTTCAAAAATTCCTTTGTTTGGATTTTTCTATAAAAGAACCTGTATTTTGGTAGACAGAAGTTCTTCAAAAAGCAGAATGGAAGTCTTTAATCGCGCTCAAAAAAGAATCAATCAAGGATTGAGTATTTGTATTTTTCCTGAAGGCGGCGTTCCAGATGATGAATCTATTTTGTTAGATACTTTCAAAGACGGTGCTTTCCGCTTGGCGATAGAACACGAAATTCCTATTGTTCCCATTACTTTTGCTGATAACAAGAAGAGATTTTCGTATACTTTTTTTAGCGGAAGCCCAGGAATTATGCGTGTAAAAATGCATTCACACATAGAAACTTTAGGAAAAACCGGCGTTGATCGAAAAGAAATTCGTGAAGAAGTACGCGAAATAATATACAATCAACTAGTAGCTTTCGATTCTGATCCAATTAAAAGCTATAGCTAATACCAGAATACAATCCGATAAATAGCGGTTTAAAGTCGCCCGAGTTGTTTGAAAATGTATTCAGTTGATATTTTACCATTGGTTCCACATTAATTTGGAATGATTTTATAATCTGGTACTTAAATCCTAAACCCACATTAGTACTGAAATGGACTTGATTCAAGTTTTTTGCTTCACCTAATTTCACATTGGTTTCAGATGAAACTAACGATATTTTATTTTGGCTGAGAAACAAAGTACTTACACCACCAATAACGTTAATTCCAAATTTTTTATCCAAAACAGCATAGGAAACCTCCAAAGGAACTTCATAATAACCCATTTTTTGATTGATAGCGCCTGTATTGGTTTTTTGTAGGTCTTTTTCAAAAGCGATTAAGCCGTTCAGAGCTGATTGGTTTTTAATCTCAATTAATGCATTTGAGGAATAATTAATATTTGCCAGATTATTATTTGCCAAACCTGTCGAGTAGACTACGTTATTCGTGTTGTATCCTAACGAGAGCTTGTTAATTCCGCTTCGTAAGGCCACTTTTTTAGAAACAGCATAATTTACCCCAACACCAAAACTTAAGCTGTTATCGCCTGTTTTTTGATTTTCTGAAAATTGAGGGTCAATGGCTGAACCGCCTGAATTCGAATTCAGATATACAGCCGCAATATTTGGCGTAATTTGCCACTTGTTTTTTTGATTGAGAACCACAGCCTCTTTTTCTTCTCCTTTTTTCTTTTTAAGAATTTCTTCTAATTCATTTGGAGTTTCAGCAGGACTTGAAGGCTCTTTTTTAGTGTCTATTGCTGCAATTTTAGCGTTTTCATTCTCTTTTAAATTGCTTTTTTCCAGTGTTTGATTTTGTTGAATGTTCTCAAACGGATTATAGTTTTTTGTATTGTTTTTTTCAGCAGTAACAACCCTAGCGTTTTGGTTGTCATTATTTGCTGTTGTTTGTTTTAGCGGTGAATTATTTTTTTGGAAATAAACAACAGAACCGTTCTGATTCTTCTCTTTGTTCGAATTGATTTTAAATCTATCAGAAGATATAATTTCTTTTTCATCTGTTTTTCCTGTTTTAATTTTGTTAACTATGACCTGAGGAATTGTTTTCACTTCTAAAGGATTACGCGCTCTTTTTGTTTTTTCAAGAGTAGAATCCTTTCCTTCAAACGAATTTTTTAAAACTTTCGTGTCTATAACGACACCATTTTTTATTTCAAATTTATTGTTTACAATGGTGTTCAATGCAAAAAAACCTAAAAGGAAAGCGGCGGCTATCCCAGAAGATTTCATCCAAAAAGGAATTACTTTTCGGCCCTCCTCTTTTTCTTTTAAAGAGGCCTGGATATTTATCCAAACTTGTTTACTGGGCTCTGATTCAAAATCTTTGAATCGCTCTTGAAACAATCGGTCTATATTTTTTTTATCGTTCATTTTGCCAATGAATTTATTTTAGTTTTTGTATGATGATCAATTTTTTCTTTCAAAATCCCTCTTGCTCGCGCCAGATTTGATTTTGTGGTCCCGGTACTGATTTTAAGCATCTCGGAAACTTCTTTATGAGAATATCCATCAAGTACATAGAGACTAAAAACTAATCTATACTGATCTGGTAACTCTTGAATGATTTGCATTAGATACTCGATAGAAATATTTTCGTCTTCAATTTCGACCTCTTCCTCAGGAATATTGTCGTTTATAACTTCCATATATCTTACGCCTCTGAATTTTTGAAGGGCATTGTTAATTAATATTCTCTTTGCCCATCCTTCAAAAGAACCTTTAAAATTATACTGCTCAATTTTATCAAAAATGATCAAAAACCCATCCTGTAGATTGTCTTCGGCATCTGCATAATCAGTGGAGTATTTTAAACACACCCCAAAGAATTTTTTAGAAAACAATTGGTACAATTGCTCTTGTGCCTTGGGGCAGTTTTTTTTACATTGATTAATTATTTGATCTAATACCACAGTTTTTAAGGACATTAATTAATTAGTCACTGGAATTTCAACCTCTTCAAAAATATTTTGACCATTGGCGTCCTCACCTTTGTAGAACTTAAAAATATAGGAACCGGTATTGGTTACATAAAAATTGAAAGAAACCTCAATGGGCTCCGTAGTTAAAGGTGTGCAATTTGTAGTTTCAAGAACGGAGGTTTGTATACCAATTGTTCTTACGTTCAAATTTTTATCGTAATAGATTCCTTGAAAAGAATGGCAATCAGAAGGTTTTTTGTACTTCAATTTTATCTCATAGGTTTGCCCTAAGGTGAAAGATTGAGGCACTGTGTAACTGTCTACCGGAAGTACTTCATAGCTGTAATTGGGTTGGTCATCGTCAATACTACAGCCCGTCAGGGTCAATAAAAACAGGGTGAGTAAAACAATTTTTTTCATCTTTACTAATTTAAAAGTTAATACTATTCCGTCAGTTTAAAAGTTTTTATTGACGGTTTTCTTAATAGATGAAATTTTTTAAAAAGGTTGCGTTGTAAATTAAAAAAACCCGATATTCTCGGGTTTTTAGTTCTTTTATGCTTCAGCTAGTTCTTTTATTCTGGCTTTAATTTTTTCTTCAAGTTCATCCGCTAATTCCGGATTGTCTTTTATTAAAGACTTAACAGCATCACGGCCTTGTCCTAATTTGGTTTCACCATAACTGAACCAAGATCCCGCTTTTTTGATGATTTCAAATTCTACAGCTAAATCTAAAATTTCCCCTGTTTTTGAAATTCCTTCACCATACATGATGTCAAATTCAGCAATTTTAAAAGGCGGAGCAACTTTGTTTTTCACCACTTTTACTTTGGTTCTGTTTCCAAGGACGTTATCACCATCTTTAATTTGTGTGGAACGACGAATGTCTAAACGAACCGAAGCGTAAAACTTCAATGCATTTCCTCCAGTTGTTGTTTCTGGATTTCCAAACATTACACCAATTTTCTCTCTTAATTGGTTAATAAAGAAAACAGTACAATTTGTTTTGCTGATGGTTCCTGTTAATTTACGCAATGCCTGAGACATCAAACGAGCGTGAAGACCCATTTTAGAATCTCCCATTTCTCCTTCAATTTCACTTTTTGGAGTCAAAGCGGCAACCGAGTCAATTACTACTATGTCAATCGCTCCTGAACGAATTAAGTTTTCAGCAATTTCTAAAGCTTGTTCTCCGTTGTCTGGTTGCGAGATGATTAAGTTTTCGATATCTACACCTAACTTCTCTGCATAATTTCTGTCGAAAGCGTGTTCCGCATCAATAAAAGCTGCAATTCCACCCGCTTTTTGAGCTTCGGCAATAGCATGAAGTGTTAAGGTTGTTTTTCCAGAAGATTCCGGACCGTATATTTCAATAATTCTACCTCTTGGATACCCGCCAACGCCTAACGCTAAATCAATTCCTAAAGATCCTGATGAGATAGTTTCCACTTCTTCAATGGCTTTATCCCCCATTTTCATCACTGTTCCTTTTCCGTACGTTTTGTCTAGTTTGTCAAGCGTAAGTTGTAGCGCTTTTAATTTGGATTCTTTCTCTGTACTCATCTTCTCTTTTACCTTTTCTTTCATCTATTTGTATTATTTTATAACTCTAAGAAACTGACAGAATGACTAATTATCCTGAAAATTTCATTTATATGCAAAGATTTATTTTCGTAAAAATACTTCTTTTTTTAATGTAAATTTTCTCTTTCAAGAATATTTTAAATCTAAATTTCAATAAAAAATAAGTTGCTTATATGTGTTACTGAAACAATGCCTTCAATTCAGTAGCTTCATGAGGATTTAATTTTCCTGCTAAAACTAAACTGAGTTGTTTGCGTCTCAATGCAGCATCAAAACGTTGTTTTTCCAGCTCTGTTTCTGGAATTAATTGAGGTACTTCTACCGGTCTTCCGGTATCATCAACCGCCACAAAAGTATAAATTGCCTCATTAGCTTTGGTACGGTTTCCTGATTGTCTGTCTTCAACCCAAACGTCAATATATATTTCCATTGAACTTCTAAATGATCGGGAAACTTTGGCCTCTATAATAACCACGCTTCCAAGAGGGATAGCTTTATTGAAAGCTACGTGATTTACTGATGCGGTCACGCCAATTCTTCTAGAATGTCTTCCTGCGGAGATGCTGGCTGCGCGATCCATTCGGGCCAATAATTCACCACCAAAAAGATTGTTTAAAGGGTTGGTCTCACTTGGTAAAACCAAATCAGTTAATATAGTCAGGGATTCTGAAGGATGTTTTGGAGTCATGTTTTTTTATGTAAAAAGGAATCGTTGTTTTTAAATAATAATTAGGTTTTAGTTTAACCAATAAACCGCCAATATAGCTGGTATGAAATAGATAACAATTGTTCTGGCACCATCGTAATCTTTCGCCAATCGCTGTCCGAAAAGCAACATTAATAAAGTGATACAAGAGAAAACTGCTCCATAAAAACCGAATATTCTACCATTATTTACGAATAATTCAATGCAGCCCACTACGCATAAAATACCAGAGATTAATTCTAATATTAAAATGTTAAGCAATGCTAACGGCACATGGTTTTTTAATGGTGTTTTAGAAAAATGACCTTTCAACCAGTCCACATTATCTTTCCAATAAAACAGTTTGTCGTAACCGGATTGCAGGAAAGTAATGGCCAGAAAAATTAAAATTAAAATCGAAGTAATGTTGTTCATTTTTTTATTTTTTGTGAATTAAACGGGTGAGTTTTATAGATAAATCGGTTAAAATAATTTTTGCGTTTCCGTTGCGCTCAATGTGATACATGGCATCCGAAAGTTCTTTGAAAATATCATTTATGTTGTTGCCATTTACAAAAGGGGCAAAATTCTCCAGTTTGAATTTTTCCACTTTCGGCTCCATATAAACCAAGCTTTCCGTTTGGTAATTGAGCAACAAAGCCTGACGGAACATATCGATACAAAAATGTAAAAACTTCTTTTGGGTTTCTCTTCCTAAACTGGCAATTTGCTCGCTCCATTGAATCAAATCCTGAATGGCAGCTGCATTTCCTTTGGCTCTAAAAGCAGCACGAACCCAATCAACAAACCACTTTTCAAAAAAAACCGATTCGCTGTCCGGTTGTAATAATTGCAGTGCTTTGTTATAATTTCCCTGTGCTTGATGTGCTATTTTTAAAGCTTCTTTAGGCTCTGTATTTTCTCTTGAAACTAAAGCTTCAGCAATTACGGTTTCATTTAATCCGTTAAAATGCAGGACTTGACATCGGGAACGAATGGTTTGTATTATATCTTCTTCGTTTTCTGAAATCAAGATAAAAACCGTTCTGTCCGTAGGTTCTTCGAGTAATTTCAATAGTTTATTGGAAGCGGCAATATTCAATTTATCAGCCATCCAAATAATCATGACTTTGTAACCGCCTTCATAAGATTTTAATGCGAGAGATTTTAAGATTTCCTGTGCATCATCAACCCTAATTTCTCCTTGTTTGTTTTTAACGCCAAGAGTTAAATACCAGTCAAACAAACTTCCGTACGGATTTTGAGTCAAAAAGGCTCTCCATTCGGTGATAAAATCAATACTTTTTGGTTTGGTTTTTACATCTTCGGTACTTACGGTTGGGTAAATAAAATGTAAATCGGGATGCGAAGTTTTCTGGAATTTGATATTGCAGGCTTCGTTTGAACCCGAGTTTTCGGCGTTTTGATTGCTGCAAATAATGTATTGTGCATAAGCAATTGCCATGGGTAAAGTACCACTTCCTTCAGGGCCAACAAACAGTTGCGCATGTGGAATTCTTCCCAAATCAGCACTTCTTGTCAAATGACTTTTAATGTGTTCTTGTCCTAAAATTTCTGAAAATTGCATAAAGCAAAGATAGAAGAAAATGGTTTAGTCTAAAATTTTCGATAGCAAACTTTCAGGAAAAGTAACGGTATAAATGATATGGAGCGCGTGCCTTTTTTAAGATGAAAATTTAACTTTTTTTAGGGAAAAATAGGCTTTAAATAGATAAAAAACGTCATTATTTATGATAATTTAACATTTTGAGTTTACTGAACTGTAGGTTTAATATTAATAAACGAATTTTTTTTTGGTGAGAATTAAATTTTCTTTTCAGAAGCTATGTCCAATAGAATGAAACAGTGTTAAACCCAATAATATCACTTGTGTAGTGAAAAATCAAAGCATCCGACGAAATGCAAATATGTTCGATATAATACGTTTTTTTTTACAATTTGTAATCTTTTGTAGTCAAAAAAAATATTGACAAAGTTGCATTTTGAGTTTTATTGTATATTTTTGTTAGATAAACTAATTGGTAAATTCAAATTATGAAAGGGAAAATTATTTTTTTCAGTGTGTTTTTTTTGTTAGCGACAGGCGTGGTTTCAGCACAGGATAAAAATGCTCCTAAAAGTATTATTAGTACAAATGCGATAATAAAAAAATACCACGTTAAGGAAGAGTTGGAAGGAATGAAAAAAGGGGAATTATTAGAACTTTATATTGAACGTATAAAAGTTTTGGTAAAAACACTACCCTACATTGCCTTGGCTACAAAACCAGGAGTTACTATGAATGATCTAGGAATTCCTAATGATGCCGATAATAGAAAAATATTAGCGGGACAAGATGAAAGTACTACAAATTTCCTGGATGTAACTGTTGCGTTTCAAAGAAGAATGGTGCCTTATTCAGATACAGACAATTTAGTAAAAGCAATTTTATTTTATGAAAACACATTGAAATCATTACATGAGTTCAATGACATGTAATAATTTGTGAGGCTTAGTTTAATTTCTTTTCTAATTTTTATTAACAAGTAATTTTATAAGAGTATTGTAGCGATAATCGAATATTAATTTAGAAAAAACTCGTTATCGATACATTCTGAAATAATTCAGAAAAATCGTAATGAGTTTTTTTATTAGTACCAAAGCATTTTTAATATAAATTTTATATCTTTTTATCTCATGAAAACAATTACTCAAATTGTATGGATTCTCTTTTTTGGAGTTTTCAGTGTAAATGCACAGCAAGAAAAAGGAATAACAGGTTCAAACAACTGGCTAAACAACTGGACGGAATTTAAACCTAATAAAGTTGATTATGGTCAAGCCAATCAAATATTGGCGGGAAATATTACCGTAAACACAAAATTGTTCAAGAAAAATGTCTACATATTGCAAGGCAGTGTTTTTGTTACTAATAATGCAACGCTGACCATTGAACCCGGAACAGTAATAATAGGCGATTATGAATCCAGTGCTTCTCTTGTAATCACAAAAGGTGCTACGATAATAGCCGAAGGTTTAGAGACTGACCCTATCGTTTTCACTTCAAACAGAAGCTCCAGAAAAGCGGGAGATTGGGGAGGAATTGTAATACTGGGCGATGCACCTACGAATAAATTTGGGAATGCTTCCTCTGTAAATTTTGATTTGGATACTTCGTTAACATCGTATGGAGGTAATAATGTAAGCAGCAATTCAGGTATTTTAAAATTTGTAAGAATCGAATTTGCAGGAAAAAAAATTAAAGGTTTAGGGAATTTTAATGCATTGTTACTGGCAGGTGTTGGAAACAAAACAGTTTTAGAAAACATAATGATCAGTTATGCTGCAGGTGATTCTTTTGAAATATATGGCGGTGAACTTACTTTGAATAAACTGGTTTCTTTTAAGTCAAGCAGCGATGATTTTAAATTCAACTTTGGGACGCAATGTCGAATTGATAATTCTCTTGCCATTCGATCTTCTTATTTAACCAGCAACTTAGGTTCAAGATGCATAGATGTGGCTTCTTATGACAAAAAAGAAGAGGTTGATTTCACTAAAAAACAAACCTCAGTGATTGCAACAAATCTAACGTTGATTAACAATAGCGAAAACATAAATGTTGATATTCAATCAGGTTTAGTCAAAGAGGCAGTATATGTATCTCAGAATACGTCTCTTGATCTTAAAAGAACGGTAATTTCTGGTTTTAATCCCGCAGTTTTATTGGATAATAAGATTGAAATTAATGGTGAAAATCTTAAGAAAATAAAATTCGAACAGATGTATTTCAATTTCTGTAAGGGAAATATTTTTACGGAACATAACTCAGACAATGAGGATTTAGAAAATTGGTATGGCAATAGTGCCTTTTCTAATGTGTATTCTCAAAGTGATAATAAGGAAACATTCATAGACCTTTTCAATGAAAAAAAACCTGATTTTAGATTGCGAATAGCTAAAATTACAGCATCAAATGATCACTAAAACAATCATTTGTTGTAACTGATTTTGATTTCAGGTGTGAAAATGTAACGATATACAATTGTAAATTATTTTTATGAATTGGATAAATAAAGATTGAATGCGGAATGACTACTATTATAAATAAATATTTTTATTTTCTTTTATTACTGGTTTTTCCTTTAACTAATAGTGTTTATGCTCAAATAGTTATAGGAACACCAACATTATCTTTTAGTCAAATTTGCGCGAATCCATCTTTTAATACTTTTAATGTAACGTTTCCCTTTTCACCGGTTTCCGGGTTAAATGCCTCCAATCAGTTCATTGTAGAATTATCAGATCCAAATGGAAGTTTTGTTACTCCAACCACAGTTTTTACTTCTACTGCAGGAGCTATAACAGTCTCACCGGCAACAGTAACTTTTTCAGTGCCTGTTACCACTGCTGGTGAACAATACAGGTTAAGGGTAAAAAGTACAAGTCCATCAGCGACAAGTCCTAATTCTATCGCTTTTGCTGCTTATTATAAAGTGCAAGATACTCCGTTTTCCATCAATAATTTTATCCCAACGGCTACCTATTGTACTGGTGGAAGTTATGTTTTAAACATAGATAATCCCGGAGCGGCAACTAATGATTCTCCTTTAAAATATCCTTCGTTAACCTACAAATGGTTTAAAGAACCAAGTTTAGCTCCTATTGCTACCGGAAAAAGTTTAACGGTAAATCAACCCGGAAAATACTATGTAGAGACAAATTATGGTACTTGTACCTCAAATTCATACTCTAACCGAGTTACAGTAAGTGAGTCTAATTCTTCGGCTGCTACGACAATCACATCCAGCCTTGGAAATCCTTTTTGTTCGAGCGCCAGTGCAACAACTTTAAGTACTGTGGCGGGTAATAGTTATCAATGGTCTAAGGATAATGTTGCTATAGCCGGAGCTACGAGCCAAACTTACGTTACTAACCAACCAGGACAGTATTCAGTAACTGTAAGCTTTGGAAGTTGTGTGGCGAATGCCTCTATCAACTTACAAGGATATCAATTTGCAAGCACTATCAATGTCCCGGATACTAACACCATTGCTCCAGATGAAACTCTAGAAGTAATCGTAACAACAGCGGCTTCGAGTCCGGAATACAAATGGTATTTAAACGGAACAATTATTTCGGGCGCTACAACAAGTACGTATGATATACAAACAAAAGGGAATTATAAAGTTGTAATCACTCAAACTACAGGCTGTGTCGCATCAAAAGAATATTCTTTTGTAGTCAACTCCTCAATTGATCCCAATCCATTTCCTAATGTTACAAACATACCTAATTTAGTAAGCCCAAACGGTGACGGTATCAATGATACTTGGATTATTCCGCAAGAATATGTAAGCGGAACAAATACAAAAGTACAATTGATAAGTTCCTTGGGGGAAATAGTGCTCGACACAAATGACTATCAAAATAACTGGCCCGAAAACGGGAACGATTTCAAGAATATAAACCCAGTTTATTATTATATTATCACTACTCAGGATCAAAAAGTGAATAAGGGATCGATAACTATAGTGAAATAACATGAAAAATATTTTTATCGTTATAGCTCTTTTTTTCGGTACACAACACCAGCTTTATGCTCAAGAAGATGGAGTGGTTTCATTTAATCTACCCGTCCGAAATTCGTTAAAGTTTAATAGATTCCTGATCAATCCTACCTTTAGTTTTGTTAGAGAACAAAGCACTATTGTCAGTTTTTATAACAAAAGGCAATGGGTTCAATTTGACAATGCGCCTCAGACCTATTTAGTGAGCTATTCTGGAAGATTCAGAGAAAATGAAGGGATTTCTGTTGGATTATTCCAGCAGAATTATGGTGTGCTTACCACCTTTGGGGCTGTGGCAAACTTTGCTCATAATGTCATGCTTCAAGAGGATAGTAATCTAACTTTTGGAATGAATGTAGGATTTTATAAAAGCGGCTTAGATAAAGGCAAGGTTATTACAAACTATCCTGATCCATCATTAGAAAGTATACCCTCAAATGCTTTAATAACGGTAAATCCGGGTATCAACTATGGAACTGCCTTTCTTGATTTTGGACTTTCTGTAAATAATCTGATTTTATACAATCTTAAAACTTCTAAAGTAGTCGAAGACGATCCTGAACAAAGCATTCAAGCTCACATTATGCACACGGGATATTTAGATACTTATGGTTTTTTTGACAAAAGTAAATTTTCGGCTTTGCTTAAAACAGAGGTTAAAAAAGATAAAACTGTTGTTTCAGGATTAATGATGTTTGCTATTCCCAAAGGAATTTGGGCTCAAGCGGGTTATAATAGCGTATACGGGATGTCCGGCGGAATAGGGTTGAATATTACTCCAAAAATTTCTTTAGAGTACAATTATGAAAAAGGTATAGGGAATTTATCCAATTTTGGCTCTTCCCACGAAGTTGTTTTTGCTTATAAATTTAAGAGTAATTCATACTATTATGGCGACGATGAGGAAGAAGGAGCTATTATTCCTCCCGCAGATGTTAGAAAATCAGTTCCGGCACAACCAAAAGAATCTAGCATTTTATCTCCTGAGGATGCTCAAAAGTTGAAGGAACTTAAACTTGCTTTGGCAGCTCAAAAAGAGGAAAGAAGATTGCAAAAATTAAAAGAAATTGCTGATGCTGCAGCTAAAGCTAAAGCGGATTCACTTAACCAAACCAAATTGGCAGCAGATGCCAAGGCTAAAGCGGATGCACTTGCTCAAGCAAAACTTGCTGCTGATGCCAAGGCTAAAGCAGATGCGCTTGCTAAAGCAAAAATAGCAACAGATACTAAACCTAAACCTAAACCTGATGCAGTTGCTCAAGCGAAACTCGCTGCGGATAATAAAGCTAAAGCTGATGCACTAGCTCAGGCAAAAATCGCTGCTGATGCAAAAGCCAAAGCTGATGCACTTGCTCAGGCAAAACTTGCTGCCGATGCAAAAGCCAAAGCCGATGCACTAGCTCAGGCAAAACTGGATACTGATAATAAAGCCAAAGCAGACGCCCTTGCTCAAGCAAAACTTGCTGCGGATAATAAAGCTAAAGCTGATGCACTTGCTCAGGAAAAACTTGCTGCAGATAATAAAGCTAAAGCTGATGCACTCGCTCAGGCAAAACTTGCTGCCGATGCAAAAGTCAAAGCTGATGCACTTGCTCAGGCAAAACTCGATGCAGATAATAAAGCTAAAGCTGATGCACTTGCTCAAGCAAAACTCGATGCAGATAATAAAGCTAAAGCCGATGCACTAGCGCAGGCAAAACTTGCTGCTGATGCTAAAGCGAAAGCTGATGCCCTTGCTCAGGCAAAACTTGCTGCCGATGCTAAAGCCAAAGCAGACGCACTTGATCAAGCGAAACTAGATGCTGATGCAAAAGCTAAAGCCGATGCACTTGCTCAAGCAAAACTTGCTGCCGATGCTAAAGCCAAAGCTGATGCACTAGCACAGGCAAAACTGGATGCAGATAATAAAGCCAAAGCAGACGCTCTTGCTCAAGCGAAACTCGATGCGGAGAATAAAGCTAAATTAGCAGCAACACCAAAGGATGCCACTACAAAATCGATGGATGATTTAAGCAAATTAGTAGAAGAATCTAAAAACACACAGCAACAATTATTAATGCGATTAGGTGAAACGGTTGCTAATAAAGAAAAAGACCTTAAAGAATTAAAAGAAGAGAATGATTTAAGTGAGAAAGGTATTTTCAAAGAGCCGAAGCCTTTCAAAAGCGTGTCTGCGGAGAATAATGCATTAGAAGCTTTAAAATTAGAATTAGTTGAGGTGAATAAAACTCAAACCGTAAAAATTAGAGAGTTAGAGAATTTATACAAAGAAAGGCTGAAAAAAGTGCCGAATAAAGAGGACGAAACGAATCAATATTATTTGAAAGCCATAGAAACATTAAAGCAAGAACAATTAAAAGTATTGCAGTCAAATACGAATCTGATTGCATCATTAGAAAAAATTAAAACAGATACTGAAATTGAGAAAAAAAGAAGAATTAAACGCGCCGGTTTTGAGAATGATCAAAGTAGGTATTTGAAAGATAAAGCGACATTAAGCTTAATAAAAGAGAAGACTGCTTTCAGTTCGGTTCCTTTAAAAGCAGAAGATTTTGACTCAGGTGATGAGCAGTCTAATATGCAAATTTTGAAAAATATTAAAAATGTGGAAAGTGGTTATTATTTAGTGGTTGCAGTACATGATAATGTTGCTAAAAGAGATGAATTTTTAACAAAAGCAGTTGCTGCAGGACAAACAAACATAGATTTCTTCTACGATATTAATACCAGTAAATATTTCATTTACTATAACAAATTTGATAACATAGAAGAAGCCAAAAAAGCATTAGAGTCAAAAGGCAGTAAACCTTATAACGGTAAAATGTCTCTTGCTAAAATTGAAAATTAATTAATAAAATCAGTTATGGAAAAACAGTAATAATTTGTTCTAAATATTAAATTCAGTTTTGCACATTTTTGGATTAATTCCCAAGGCCCCTAAGAGTTAATCCGGAAAAATAAAAACCATCAGGCAATGTTGCCTGGTACAATAATTTTACCCCAATGAAATTAAAAAACTACCTACTAATTGCTGCATTATTTGTGGCAAATAATTATATTGTATTAAGGCAATCTGCCCTTTCTTTTGCGTCTCTATTTTTCACTCATACGATTAAATCAGAAAGGATTTCATTATTGAATGTGTTCAAAAAGTCTGTTGTTTTAAAAACAGGTTTTGTACTGCTAATGCTATTGCTGAGTGAGACATCCTATACTCAAACCTACAAGACATTTGCTATACGAAAAAAGATAGATATCAGAGGAAGTATGGTTGTGGCGGGAAATAATATTTTGGGCCAAGACAATCTTCCCTTTAACGATAATACAAAATCCAATCAGGATATATCGATGAAGTATATCGATATTGATTCTGATGCCAGTACTTTCAGTTCCAGTAGTGCAGACCTTTCAGTTCCGACACAAATAAACGGAACATTAAGCACCTGTTATAGGGTTTCCTATGCTGCTTTGTATTGGGGAGCAATGCTTCAAAGCGGTAGTAGGACAGACATCAATAAGGTAAAGCTAAAATTGCCGGGGGCTTCCACATATAGCGATATTAATGGGACACTCATTTATGATGCCAACAGTTCTCCCATAATTCCGGATGCGAATAAACCGTATGCCTGTTATGCTGATGTGACCAGTTTATTGAGTGGTTTGTCAAGTGCAGGGGGAACGTATACGGTGGCTAATGTAATTGCCAGTGAGGGTTCTAATGGCTCTACCGGATTATCAGCCGGATGGACTCTTTTTGTGGTTTATGAAGACCCAAGTCTTCACATGAAATCATTTAATGTTTTTGATGGATTTAGCCATATTTATGATTCACATTTTGAAAAAATTCCGGTTACAGGTTTTATAACTCCTCCATCAGGTCCTGTAGATTTACAGTTTGCTTATGCTGCTTTGGATGGAGACAAACCTAAAGGGGGAACAAAACTGGAGTTTGGCACTAAGGAAGTTACGACTCCCCTAAGATCTGCCAATAAGTTTTTTAGCTCTACGATTGAAAATACCAATGGAGTTCAAACGCCAAGAAATCCTTCTGGATCCAATACCTTGGGATATGATACCGGTGTATTGGAAGTGGTAGGAGCAAATCCGGAGTATATAAAAAATAACCAAACATCAACCGATTTTACACTGCAAGTGGCCAGAGGTCAAGCGGATCCGGTATTTCTATTTTTCTCTGCTTATGCCGTAGATATCATTGCGCCAAAAATAGACCTGACCAAACTGGTAAAGAATACTTCGGGAGTTGACATTGGTGGAACCAATGTTACTTTGGGACAGTCTTTAACGTATGAGATTAGCTATCAAAATGTTGGTAATGATAATGTGAATAATTTTACAATAAAAGATGTACTGCCGGAGAATATAGTCTTTAATCCTCTAACCAATATCGATTATACTAATTCAGGAGGAGCAACATTACAATCCTATGATCCAGCTACAAGGACCATTATTTTTACAATTCCAAACAGTTCCGTATTAGTCAATGGAGCCCTTTATACCATACGCTTAAACATACAGGTCGTACCCAATTGTAACATGTTGAGTGATGCTTGTTCGAATGTGATCATGAACCAGGCGTTTGCAACTTATAGCGGTATTATTAATACCAATACATTTGAAGAAGAGGGGAGTTTTGCTTCGACCGCTTGTAAATTAGGTTCGCCTGAATCAACTAATTTTTTAGTAGATATTTCCAATTGTACCTTTGAGAGAACCGAAGTCTTGTGTGGAGCCAGTGTAGTATTATCTGCCTCAGATGGATATGCCAGCTATTCTTGGTCAACAAGTCCAACAGGAACACCGGTTATTGGAACCGCTCAAACCTATACAGCCACTCAAACTGGGGTTTATTATGTGAAAAATACCCCTTCGGGTACCTGTTTGCCAATTAATGAAAAGATTACCGTTGTTCCTTATGGTAACACCATTACGAATCCAGTTATCCCTTTTGCAGATTTATTGCCTATTTGTCCGAACAACGGAAAAGTACTGCCTAATATTTTCCTGTGTGGTGCCAATGCTACCCGTGCAATTACTACTGGGATTAGTGATGCGGCATCGATTGTTTGGCAAAAATTAAACGAGGCAAGCTGTCCAGCCGTTACTGTTGATAATTGTGCGAATGAAAGTTCAGCATGTACCTGGAACCAAGTTGGTACGGGTCCGGATTATACGGCAAATACTGCCGGACAATATAGGGTTACCATAAATTATGTAGGAGGCTGTTACAGTGTTTTTTATTTTAATGTGTATCAAAACCTTTTAAGCCCAACAGTTACCACCAGAGATATTATCTGTAGTACCCTTGGAGAAATAACCGTTGGAGGTGTTCCTGCAGGATATGAATATAGTTTGAATGCTGCCGGTCCTTATCAAACCTCAAACGTGTTTTCTATTGCTACGCCCAATTCCTATACGGTATATATTAAACAAGTTGGGGTAGTTACCAATCCATGTATTTTTACTGTTCCTGATATTCTTATCCGAAATAGAGTTTTTACGGTTTCAAAATTTGTCACTCAACCACTTTGTAATGGAGATAAAGGAGCGATAAAATTGGCGGCTAATGACGCACGTCCACAATATTATTTTAGCATTCACCAAGGGGGAACATTGGTCAACAGTGTAGGTCCAATAATGGCTAGTGAATATGAATTTTCGGGTTTAAATCCGGGAATCTATACAGTGAGGGTTCGGACTGAAGATGGTTGTGATTATTCGGAAAATATTGAAATAATAGAACCACCTTTATTAACAGCAACTTCGGCACTGACTAAACCATTGACTTGTACAGATGGGCAAATTACAGTATATCCTGTTGGAGGAACGCCACCATATACGTATTATGTAAATAGCACAACCGATTTCCAAAACACGTCACAAATTACGGTTACAAATCCATTGCCTCCGGGAGGTGTTTATACTATAGACGTTTTTGACAGTAAAAACTGCAAGACCACAACTACAATTACGGTAGCTGCTATTCCGCCGCCAGTTTATACGGTTAGTCAAACTAATATTCTATGTTACAATGACACTACGGGAGAAATTAAATTTAATGTTACAAATGCCAATGGGTATACTTTAGCCTATAGTATTGATAATGGCGTTACCTATGTGGCAAATCCAACTTTTTCTAACCTTAGTGCAGGAACTTATACGGCGATTCTTAAATATTCATTGTTGGGTGCAGACTGTTTTTCTACAGCTGAAGTTATCACGATAACACAACCGACAACAGCTTTAACGGCTTCTGCGGGAGTTTCTGAATTAGCCGGTTGCGGACCTTTGGGGGAAGGGAAAATAAGAATCACTAACCCACAAGGAGGAACGCCTTTTCCAGCACCGAATTATTATTTATATAGTTTTGACAATCAAGCTACTTGGGTAACCAGTAATGAAGCGTACTTGGCTCCGGGAACGTACACGGTGTATATTAAAGATGCCAATGGTTGTATTTATGCCATGCCAAATATCATCATTGACCCAAAACCGGTTGAACCAACTATTGAGGTTGAAGATGCTGTTTTCAATTGTGATGGTACTGCAACCAGTACCGTGACTGTAACAAATAATGGTGGAGCCAATTATAGTTATCAATATCTGTTGGATGGTACTCTGAATGCGAACATACCGTCAAATGTTTTTACAAATGTGCCTTCCGGAACGCATACAGTAAGTGTTTCCTATACATTATTAAGCGTTCCAACTTATAGTAATTTATTGAAAGAAGATTTTGGATCTGGAGCACCAACTACAACTTCGGGGATTGCAAGTGCTTATTGTTTTAATGATCAACATGTGTTAGCACCTTATGCTTGTGGTACTAGATCAGTCGAAGACAACCAATATTCTGTAGCCAGCTTTTTTTGGAGATCTGACGACCCAACAAGTAATAATACTGGGGCTTGGTATCACTTTAAAGATCATACAAGTAATGGAACGAATGTAAATGGAAGGTATTTATTGGTTAATATCGGCTCTGCTGCAGGACCTTATGGGGTTCTATACAGTAAACCTATTGTTGATATTATTCCAAATCAAGACGTAAAAGTTGATTTGTATCTTGCTAACTTAATAAGGACTTCTAGAACTGGAGCTAAACCGGATTTCATAATAGAGTTAGTCGATGGTTCAGGAGCAGTAGTAGCTTCACAAGCAACTGGTGAAATTGCTAATAATGAGATTTGGAATCTAAAATCGTTGTCTCTAAATCCGGGTAATAATACTAATTTGACATTTAAAATACGTTCCGGAAGTATACTATATTCCGGGAATGATGCTTTAATTGATGATATCACGGTATATCAATTACCAAAATCATGTATTACTACCAAAGATTTTACTGTAATTATTCCTACTGATGAAGCTTTTACTGCTTCTATTACAGGATTCAAGAATGTAACTTGTGCCGGTGCTAATAATGGAGAAATCACAATCGCTGCCCAAAATTTTGATACTACAAAAGGGTTTCAATATTCTATTAATAATGGTGTGACTTGGTTTACCCAAATGACTTCTCCTTATACGATCACAGGATTAGCAGATGCCACGTATAATTTACAAATTCGTTATGATGCTACCTCAACTGGAACGTGTGTAAAACCATTTACACAAATTATAACTGCGCCAACGGCATTAATCACGACAGCAACTGTAACTAAAGTTGCAACCTGTATTTCGGGTGCAACCATTACGGCCAGTTCGACAGGAGGAACTTTAGCATATAGATATGAATTATGGGATGCAACAGGAACCAATAATGTTCAACCATCTCAGAATACCGGTATTTTTACAAATGTTGCACCGGGAACCTACATTGTTCGTGGGTATGACGCTAATAATTGTACCGATGACGCTGATGCACTTGTTGTTTTGGCTCCGCCAACTTTAACCGCATCACTGGACGCAAGCTCCGATTTATGTTTTGATAGTTTGAATCAGGCTTCATTAGTAGTAAATGCTTTAGGAGGAACTGCACCATATACGTTTAGTTTAGATGGTGCTCCGGCTCAAAACAGCAATACATTCAATACTGTAAGTTCAGGGAATCATTCGGTCTTGGTAACAGACAGTTTTGGTTGTACTGCGCCGGCTATTACTGTTAGTATTGCACCTCAACTGACTACTGTAGCTACCACTACTAAGACATTAGATTGTACAGGTAATCCAAATGCTGTAATATCAGGAACCATTTCTGGTGGGAATGCTCCATTTGTAATAACGGTACTTTCAGGAACTGGACCAGGAACAATAGCCCAACCAACAGCAACTACTTTTACATACACAACAGCAGTTGCAAGCACGTATCAATTTCAAATACAAGATGCCCAAGGATGTATTACTACTGCTACTGCAACGGTAAATTCTTTAACTCCGATAACAGCGACAACTACAAATAGTAACCCTTCTTGTAATGGTGCATTTGATGGTTCAGTACAAATAGTTCCATCAGGAGGAGTAGGTCCTTATACTTACAGCAGCGATGGAATTACGTATGTTTCGAGTTCATTATTCTCAGGTTTAGGCAACGGAACACATACTTTTTATATCAAAGACAGTAAAGAATGTTTTATTACAAAAACGGTTACTTTAACACAACCTACTGCTTTAGTAACCTCAGCAAGTGCAACCGCATTTAGTTGTAGTGTCACTAATACGAAACAATCAGCGACAATAACCATAGCGGTTCCTACTACAGGAACAGCTCCATATCAATACAGTTTTAATGGTGGCGGTTATACCAATGTCAATACCTTAACGATAAATGATAACGGAACAGATCAAGTAATTTCGTATTCCGTAAAAGATGCAAAAGGGTGTGTGTACTCAAACACGATTACAGTTTTAAAGTTAAATCCACCAACTGATTTAAGTTTTGCGGCTGCACCAATAACATGTACGGCGCCAACAACGACAGTTACAGTTACAGCCACAAATGGAGTAGGAATATTGACTTATGCCATTACTTCGCCGGCAGCTTCAGTAGCTTCAAATACTACCGGTGTTTTTGCTGGATTATTGCCGGGAACTTATATTTTTAAAGTTACCGATGCAAATGGATGTTATTTCTCAGAATCTTATGTTGTAAATTCAGTTACGCCAATCACTGTTATTGGAAGTAAATTGAGCGATGTGTTGTGTAATGCTGGAAATACAGGATCAGTTCGATATACTGTTTCTGGATTTTCAGGAACGTATAGTTATAGTATTAATGGAGGTTCAACGATTACGGGACAAACGGCAACAACGATTAATCTGACCAATCAATTTGCAGGAACATATGCAATTTTGATAACCGATGAGGTTACGGGTTGTACGGCGAATGCTTCCGTTACAATACTAGAACCGACAATTCTAACAATACCTTCAACAAGTGCCACTAATGTGCATTGTAATAATGACAATTCACAAATTACGGTAATGGTCTCTGGAGGTACCGCTAATTATTTATACGCAGCAGTAATTGCGGGCTCTACGGCTCCAATAGCTTCAGTGTACAACAGCAGTAATATCATAACTGTTGACACGAACTCAGCGACAAATTTAAGCTGGGATGTTTATGTAAAAGATGCTAAAGGCTGTATCGTAATCACTACAGTAGATGTGATTACAGATGATTTACCAATTGTTACGGCCAGTGTAAACAATCAGTGTACAAGTTCAGGAAGTAATTTTACAATTACTGCTTCGGGCACTGGATTAGCGCCTTTAACGTATAGTATCAATGGAACTACTTTCCAAACAGGTTCAACTTTTACAGTTACTCCAGGTTCATATACGGTTACTGTTAAAGATAAGAATGGTTGTACCGCTCAAGCAGCTGCACCTACTGTTGTTTATCCGGCTATGATTGTAACGGCTGTTTTAACCAAAGACAACACTTGTTTTCCTGCGCCTACGGATGCTAGTATGACTATTTCGGTAACTGGAGGAGAAGCTCCATTTGGATATCGTGTAAAAGTTGGAGCTGGTTCTTATATTGGTTCGCCAATTCCTTTTGGAGGAACCTCGTTTACATTTAACACATCAACCGCAAATACATATCAATTTGAAATTACGGATGCTAATGGATGTACCAAAGAAAGTAATGTAATTTCAACAACAGCCATTGTACCTGTAACGGCTTCTTTTGTAAAAGTAGACCCAACATGTAATGGGTTTTCAGATGGTTCTATTCGATTAACAGCCCTAACCGGTGAAGCGCCTTTTACGTATAGTATTGATGGAGGAGCTACTTTTGTTGCTACTAATGTATTTGGAGGACTAGCTTCGGAAAGTTATCCTTATGTAGTCAGAGATAAAAAAGGTTGCGATGCGACAGGAACAATTATACTTGATAATCCAGCACCAATTGATGTTTCGATTGCAATAACAGACATACTTTGTAATGCAAATACACCGGGTAGCTTACTTGCAACAATTAATTCAGGTGGGATTGCTCCATTTACATATACTCTGTATAGTAATACTTTTACACAATTAGCAACATCTGGAACAACAGCAGCGACAAGTTATAATTTCGCCGGATTAACTTTTGGGGATTACTATATTACAATAGTGGATGCTAAAGGATGCGAATATGAAAGCTTAAAACAAAGAATTAAAACACCACCATTTCTTAGCCTTGCTGCGCCTGTAATTGTAGGTAGTGATTGTGTTAATGGTGCCACGGTTCAACTGGAAGTTATTTCTGGAGGAGTTGCTCCTTATAAATTTTCAATTTTTGGACAACCGACAACAACCTCACCAGCCATAAATACTCCTCCGTATCAATGGACGTTTACTAATTTATTACAAGGAACCACTTATTATTTTCAAGTTGAAGATGCTAATCTTTGTACATCAATATTAGAGGTTATTATACCGCCAATATCTACTATTGCAGTAAATATAGATAGCATAAAAAATGTTACTTGTAAAGGTTCCAATAATGGTATTTTAGATTTCACAGTTAGTAGTTTTGATACTTCAGTAACAACTATAAATTACGAAATATTAGACGCATTGACTAATGCTCCGGTTTCCCCAGTTATTAGTGGGGCTATAACAGGAACTGCGGGAGGACCAATATCAGGGACTATTACTTCGTTACCTCCAGGGGATTATTTGTTGAAAGTAACAGAATCCACCGGTACACTTTGTTCTGCAATTATACCATTTAGCATAACTCAGCCTCTTCAAGTACTTGCTTCAAGCATTACGGCTCAAGTAAATGCTAATTGTGATTTGGGTTCTCAAATAACGCTAACTACAACAGGAGGAACCGGGCCTTATGAATATGCTGCTGGTGCGCCTGGATTTACACCAATAGCAGGTGATTTTGGAACAAGTAATGTGTTGACTTTAAATTATGTTGCTCCCGGAAATTGGGATATAGTAGTAAGGGATGCCAATGATTGTAGGGTTACAATTCCTGTAACAATCTCTAAAGATGATGATCCAACCATAAATACACCAGCTGCTATTTGTTATGACGGGAATCCGTTTACAATTACTATTTCAGGAACTGTTGATCTGGATTTAGCCGGTACAGAAATGTATAGCGTAAACGGTAGCGCTTTCCAAGTAAGTCCTAGTTTTACTTTTAATGCATCTGGAACTTATAATTTAGTAATTAAAGATGGAAATGGTTGTACGGCTACAGTACCGTATGAAGTAAAAGACCAATTGGAGTTAAGTGCAACTCTTACCAAAGAATTGGATTGTACAGCAACACCAAATGCACAAATTACTTTGACTACAACAGGTGGATATACAACGCCGTCTGCTAACTATACTTATGAAGTTTCTACAAATGGCGGTGGAACATGGACAGCTATGGCTACCAATGTATATCAAGCAGTAATAGCGGGAACGTATGATTTCAGAGTTACTGATGCGAATAATTCAATAATTTGTCAAACAACAACAACTTTTATTTTAGATCCAATACCAACCACAGTATTTAACACTACAGTAACTAATGTAAGTTGTAACGGTGGGAATGACGGATCGATTACGGTGAATGTAACTTCTGGAGTTGGGCCTTTTGAATACCAATTGGGTGCAGGAATCTTTCAATCTTCTAATTCATTTACAGGTTTAACAGCTGGTACAGCTTATGTTATTACCGTCCGTAATGCTAAGAATTGTACGCTGGCGTCATTGCCAATCACCATTAAAGAGCCAGACGATTTAACGGCAACTTCATCTATTACAACAGCATTAGTATGCGGTGCGGGGAATGCAGCACAACCAGCAACAGTGACTGTAAGTGGAATTGATGGTACTGCTCCGTATACTTATAGTTTTGATGGAGGTGCAAATTATACAGCAACACCTACTTATCAATCATATACGGGAATCACATTTGATGTTTATGTAAAAGATGCCAACGGTTGTATTTTTATTTTAGATAATGGTGTTGATATTCCGGCTTTGGATGCTCCAAGAGATTTAAATTTTGCAGCACCTGCTGTTACTTGTTCTGTATTAACAACTACGGTAACAGTAACAGTTCCTGTGGGACAAGGAGGTATAGCACCTTTTACATATAATAACCTAACATCAGGGACAGCAAGTGGTACTGGAGTATTTGCGGGACTTTTACCGGGAACCTATTTATTCCAGGTAACGGATGCTAATTTCTGTACCTACCAAGAGTCACACACTGTTAATCCGGTAACTAATATCACTGTTTCGGGTCAATTAATTAGTGATGTGACTTGTAATCCGGGAGCCAATGGAGAAGTATTGTTTACAGTAGGAAACTTTGCAGGAATGTACAGTTATTCATTAGACGGAGGAACGACAGTTATTACCGGACAAACAAATCCAACGATAACAGTATCAGGGTTAAGTGCCGCAAGTACACAAACTATCATCGTAACTGATGAAACAACAGGATGTACAGCTACAACTTTTATTGATGTTTCGCAACCTGCTCCATTAGCTTTGACAGCAAACCCATTTATTAATGCCAATTGTAATTTTGGCGCTCAAGTAAGTGTGACTGCTTCAGGTGGTGTTGCTCCATACAGTTATTCGTATGTAATAAGCGGAGATCCGGCAGGAACTTATTCTGCTTCGGCTTCAGCTGTTTTAAACCCGGCTACAGCAACATCATGGGATGTGTATGTGAAAGATGCTAATAATTGTGTAATTACAACGCCATTAACAATCGCTATTGCAACTGATCCACTTCCAACAGGAATAACGGTTTCTGGTTTAAGTCAATGTCCAAGCGCAACAGGCGATTATACTTTTACCGTAAATGTAGCAACAGGAGTGGGTCCGTATGAATATAGTATTGGAAGCGGATTCCAAACAAATCCAACATTTACCGTGAATGCATCAGGAACGTATGATGTAATTGTAAAAGATGCTAATGGCTGTTCGACAACAGCGACAGGTTTAGTTGTTATTTTACCTGCTTTACAATTACAGGCTACTATTACGGCTTTACCAACTTGTATTGATGGCGATGGAACACTAATGCTTTTAGCTACTGGAGGTTCGGGTAATTATGAATACAGTATAGACTCAGGAACATATCAAGCTTCCGCAAATTTCACTAACATTTTTGCAGGAACACATACAGTAACTGTTAGAGATATTACAACAAATTGTACCAAGTCTATTTCGGTAATTTTGGCAGCGGCAACTCCAATCACTAGTTTTGCGCTTTCAAAAGTTGATGTGACTTGTAACGGAGGAAACGATGGAAGTATAACTGCTACTATGACTACTCCTGCGGTAGGAGTAAATGACAATCCAATATACAGGTATAGTATTGATGGAGGTGCTACCACTCAAACTTCAACGGTCTTTAGTGGTTTGATTGCCGGAACATATACTATTGATGTGACTTCAGGAAGAGGTTGTGAGGCCACTCAAACCATAACTGTTGACGAGCCGGCTATTATTACAGTTCCTGCTCCAACGGTTTCTCAGTATGGCTGTAATACAGGCTCAAATGCAACTAATTATGTTACGATTACTGTAACTGGGGTAACTGGAGGTTCTGGAACTTATGCTAATTATGAATTTATAAAAGGTGGAACAGTAGTTCAGTTTGGTGCGAACAATACGTACACCGAATCTGATTTATTGGGCGGTAGTTACACCGTAAATGTTTACGATAATAAGGGTTGTATTGGCACTGCGCCATCTGTAATTACGATTGCGCCATTTATTGCTTTAGACAAAGCGAATGTAGCGGTTAACAATGCAATTACGTGTACCAATCTAGAAGACATTACGGTTTCGGTAAGCAGCATCGGAGGAACATCAACGAATCTGCAATATACTGTAGCTGATTCTAATGCGACAACAGGAGTAATTGGAGCTAATTATAATTTCACCAATGCTACTGGAATTTTCACTGGACTAAATATAGGGAATTACCTGATTACAGTTGAAAATTTAGATACAGGATGTAGCATACAAAGTGTGCATTATGTAAATAATCCAAATACTTTCGACCTTACCATAGACACTATTGTTGATGTGACTTGTTTCAATGGAAATAACGGTAGTGTTAATGTCACTTTTGTGGACAGAGTAATTTCAGCCACTAATCCGAATCAATCCGGGCCTTTCAATTATACGATAGTTGATGCCCTTGGTAATTCGGTTACTGCAGGGACAGCAGCAACTGCGGGACCAATAACCATTAATACTTTGGCAGCTGGTACTTACACTATTACAGCTACATTGACGAATAGTCCGTTTTGTACAGTAAGTAAAAACTTTACCATTACGCAACCTACAGCAGTTTTGGCCATAGCCGAAACCCATACTGCAATAACATGTGTTACAGGTAATAATGATGGAAGTATTTCCGCATCAGCTGTTGGCGGATGGCCGGGAGGTTATCAGTTTGAATTAACAGGGCCAATGACTGTAGCGTATTCTTCTCAAAGTAATTTTACCAATTTAACAGCAGGAACGTATACAGTAAATGTCAGAGATAGTAAAGGCTGTGTAGCTACAACAACTGTAACACTTGTGGTTCCAACACCAATTACCGTAACCGCAAGTTCAGATATTACAATGCTAAACTGTAAAGGAGATAAAAATGCTACGATTACTGTTGATTTGCCTACAGGCGGTCAAGGATCTAATTATTTATACACTTTGAATACGACATCTGTTACTCCGCCAACGGCATCAGGACCGCAAATTTCTCCAGTGTTTAGTGGCTTAGGTGCAGGAACGTACACGATTACGGTAACAGATGGATACAGTTGTTCAGCAACTTCGGCTGCTATTATTATCACTGAGCCAACAGAGGTGAAATCTAATTTGGTAGTGGCAACAACACAAACGTGTTTAACACAAACAACACTTACCTTGAGTGCAACGGGTGGAACAGGACTTTACACGTATAGCGACTCTGCGGCGTTTACCACAATTTTAGGTTCGTTTGTGTCATCGGTAACCTTTCCGGTGCCAGTAGGAACGTATGTTTATTATGTTAGAGATGCCAATGGTTGTGTTGCTACTGTTTCTAATCAAATCAAGATTGATCCATTGCCAGCATTAATAATCAATTTAGATAAGACAAATGCGGTTATTAATTGTGCAGGAGACAATACGGGTGTTATTGTTGCAACTGCGCAAGGAGGACTTGGAAATTATATTTATACACTACAGGATGCATCTGGAAATAACCTTACTGCTGTTCAGGCCAGTCCAGGTGTTTTCACAGAACTTTTTGCTGGAAATTATCAAGTAAAAGTAGATAGTGGTGATTGTACAACAACGTCATCAATTATTACGATTACCCAGCCGTTGGCACCATTAGCTGCACCTTTCACAGTTAGTGATGTAACCTGTAATGGAGCAAATAACGGATCAATTGAAATAAATGCTTCTGGTGGAACCGGTATTATCAAATATGCTATATCTCCAAATTTAAACCAGTTTGTTGACGATACTATTTTTGATAAACTGGCGCCAGGTACTTATGATGTAATTGTCCAAGATGTATTAGGATGTTATATAAAAATTAATTTCACTATAAATGAACCAGACTTAATAAGCGTGGTAACTGATCCATCGTCTATAATTCCGGAAGTTTGTGAAGGGGATAAAGACGGAGAATTCAGCATTACAATTTCAGGTGGGACGGCTCCATATAGTGTAAGCTTAGACAATCCAAGCGGAACTTATACAACGGGTACAGCTACTCAGACCGACTTTGATTTTACAGGATTAACAGGAGGTGCTCATACCGTTTATATTCGTGACAACTTAGGTTGTAATACAGAATGGACGGAAGTATTGCCGGAATCAATACGAATAAATCCAATTGCTGTCATTGATTACAGTTGTGTAAATAATGCGGCAAGCAATACGGTTACCGTAACGGTAGATGCTAGTATAACAAACCTAACGGATGTAGATTACTCACTGGATGGAGCATCTTATCAAACGAGCAATGTATTTACAAATGTGGCTCCAGGAACAGGTCATTATGTTGATGTAAGACATACAAATGGATGTGTCAAAAGAACAGCCAGCTTTGATATTGTACAAGTTGATCCGTTGGCATTAGTTTTAAACGATGGAGGATTAAACGAAATTGTAGCTACGGCAACTGGCGGTGGTGGCGGATATCAGTATACGCTTAACGGGGAATCCTATGGAACGAAGAATACTTTTATCATCTATAAATCGGGAGATTATACCGTTGAGGTAACAGATTCAAATGGTTGTGTGGTTTCAGCTACCCGATATTTTGAGTACATCGATGTCTGTATCCCGAATTACTTTACGCCAAACGGTGACGGAGTAATGGATGGATGGGCTCCCGGATGTACAATCAATTATAAAGACTTGACATTCGATATTTTTGACAGATACGGACGAAAAATAGCAACCTATCGCCTTGGCCAATATTGGGATGGTAAATACAATGGTAACGAACTTCCTTCCGGAGATTACTGGTATGTTTTAAAATTGAATGATTTGAAAGATGCTCGAGAGTTTGTAGGTCATTTTACCCTTTACAGATAATAAATAAACACTGATGATCAAGTTGTCCCAAATTAAAATGATCCAAATGAAAAAAATAATAGTACTCCTTCTCTTGACTGTAACTTCGGGCTACAGTCAGGAGTTAAATTTGCCTGTTTTTACACAATATTTAGCAGACAATCATTTTGTAATATCACCAACATTCGCAGGTATTGGTGATAACCTGAAAATTAGAGCCAATGGACTTACGCAATGGGTTGGCATAAAAGACGCTCCGGATAATCAGTCCGTTTATGCTGATTTTAGAATTGCGGATCAATCAGGTGTAGGGATATCGTTGTACAATGACAGCAATGGAAACACCAGACAAACTGGGCTTAAACTGTCCTTTGCGCATCACTTAATACTAGACTATTATTCAAAACAATACTTGTCTTTTGGGATGTCATATAACATTAATAACTTTAAAATAGACATTAATAATTTCAATACAACATACGAAGCTCCTGTTCTGGATCCAAGCATCACGGACAACCGATTTGTATCCAATAACAACTTTGATATTGGTGCATTGTACAGAAATAAATCATTTTATTTGAGCCTTAATGCCAGTAATATTTTAAATAAAAATGCCGATAAGTTTTCAGGAGTTGAGCCAGTATTACTAAGAAATTATCAGGTTTACTCCGGATATGTTTTTAAAAGTCCAACGAATAACAGGATTGAATATGAGCCATCCGTTTTCTATCAATATTTTGCCAGTGACCAACGTTCCAGTACGGATGTGAATATAAAATACAGACAATTCAACAAGTATGAGGATTATTATTGGGCTGGAATTTCCTACCGTTTTTTGAATGATCAGTTTTTCAAACCGTTAAATTTAGGGCCAATGGTTGGTTTCAAGAAGTCTAATTTTTATTTTGGATATTCTTATCAACTTACCCTGAATCAGTTGATGGCATACAACTCAGGAACCCATGTTGTTACAATTGGACTTGATTTTCTGGCAGGAATCAGCAACTGTCCTTGTACGCAAAGTCCGGTTCACGATTGATTATTCTTATTTATTTTCTTAGTTTTTGATATAAAAAATTGCATTAACTATTAATTTACAACGATTTCGTTGGTAAAAGCTATATTTTTCTAAGTTTTTCAAATTTAATAATAATTTAAAAGTTCTATATTTGTTATTCTTTCAAAAAAAACAAACTAAAAATATACTTAATGAAAACTTTAAACGATTTTGATTTTGCAACTAAAAAAGCAATAATACGTGTTGATTTTAATGTGCCTTTGGACGAAAACTTCAATGTAACAGATGCAACCCGTATCGAAGCGGCAAAACCTACAATTGATGCTATTCTTGCTCAAGGCGGAAGCGTAATTTTGATGTCACATTTAGGCAGACCAAAAGGTGTTGAAGAAAAATATTCATTGAAACATATCCTGAAAACAACTTCAGAAGTACTTGGAGTACCTGTTCAGTTTGCTTCAAACTGTATTGGTGAGGAAGCTAAAACTGCTGCAGAAAAATTACAAGCTGGAGAAGTTTTATTATTAGAAAATCTACGTTTTCATGACGAGGAAGAAGCTGGTGATGTTGCTTTCGCAAAAGAATTAGCGTCACTTGGTGATATTTATGTAAACGACGCTTTTGGAACTGCACACAGAGCACACGCTTCGACTACAATTATAGCTCAGTTTTTCCCAACAGAGAAATGTTTCGGATTATTATTGGCTAAAGAAATTGAAAGCTTGAACAAAGTTTTGAAAAACAGCGAAAAACCGGTAACAGCAGTTCTTGGTGGATCTAAAGTTTCTTCTAAAATTACGGTTATCGAGAATATTTTAGACAAAGTGGATCACATGATTATTGGTGGTGGAATGACATTTACTTTTGTGAAAGCATTAGGAGGTAAAATTGGAGATTCTATTTGTGAAGATGACAAACAAGAATTGGCATTGGAAATATTAAGATTGGCTAAGGAAAAAGGAGTTCAAATTCACATTCCGGTTGATGTTGTAGCAGCAAATGATTTCTCTAATACTGCCGATACTCAAATAGTTGATGTAAAAGAAATTCCTGATGGATGGCAAGGACTTGATGCAGGACCAAAATCTTTGGAAAACTTCAAAAAAGTAATTATGGATTCTAAAACAATCCTTTGGAACGGACCATTAGGTGTTTTTGAAATGGAAAGTTTTGCTAACGGAACAATTGCTTTAGGGAACTTCATTGCAGAATCTACTGCAAATGGAGCTTTCTCACTTGTAGGTGGAGGAGATTCTGTAGCAGCAGTAAAACAATTTGGACTAGAAGACAAAATGAGTTACGTATCAACGGGTGGAGGTGCTATGCTAGAAATGCTTGAAGGTAGAACATTGCCAGGAATAGCAGCTATTCTTGACTAATACAAAGAAATAAAAACCGTTAGAATTGAATGATTTCAAATTGATAAACGGTATCAGAATTCAATGAAAACCTTAGCGGTAAATAATATCGCTAAGGTTTTTTTGCATTAAATTTCAAGAATTGATTTTTTAAAGGGTTTTTTGCCTCTAAAACCGGTCAAAATTCTTTACAAATGAACGAAAGATTGCATTTTTAACAATATTTATAGAATTTTTTAGTTTAAACCTGTTAAGTTTGTAAAAACAAGCTTTGTAATCATTTGAAATATAGGTCTTTGATCGTAAAAATATGAATATAAAAAATACCACCTTATCGTTTTTTCTATTAGCATCCGTGCATTTATTTTCGCAAGAAACAGTTGTAAATAAAGACGTTGTAAAAGTAGAAACAAAATTATCCTATTTAGATTCCATCAAGAAAACCTTCATAAAAGATGACTTAGCATCTTGTGTTGACAGTTTGTGGATGAAAGAATTGACAAACCTCGATTTATACAACAACTTATCAGAGGATATTAAGAACATTAATATTGACCAAATAGTGGATTATGAATTGCCTACAGCCCTTTTGAAAGAAAGATTGGCGGCAATGGATGCCAAATCACCTTTCAATATTGAGTACAATCAAGGTCTGGAAAATATCATTAAATCATTTTTAAAGAACAGAAAAAAATCTTTTGAGCGCTTGATGGGCACATCAGAATATTATTTTCCACTTTTTGAAGAAGCTTTGGCGAAACAAAATGTTCCTTTGGAGATAAAATATTTGGCGATTGTAGAATCGGCTTTGAATCCAAAAGCAGTTTCTAAAATGGGTGCTACAGGACTTTGGCAGTTTATGTATCAAACCGGAAAACAATATGGGTTGAAAATTGATTCCTATGTTGATGAACGCAGCGATCCCTTGAAAGCCAGTGAAGCCGCGGCGCAATACATGACAAATATGTATAAAATATTTGGCGATTGGGATTTGGTTTTGGCCTCTTATAATTCTGGTCCGGGGAATGTTGCTAAAGCCATTAGACGTTCTGGAGGACAGCAAAACTATTGGAACATCAGAAAAAATCTTCCTAAAGAAACACAAGGATATGTACCTGCTTTTCTTGCTACAATGTACATTTATGAATACCATAAAGAACACGGAATTGTTCCTAACAGAGCCGCAGTAAAGCATTTTGCCACGGATACGATTATGATCAAGAAGCAAATGACGTTCAAGCAAATCTCAGATTTGTTGGATGTTCCTGTGGCGCAATTGCAGGTTTTGAATCCGTCATACAAGCTAAATGTGATTCCGTTTTATCATGATCAAAACCATTATTTGAGATTACCACAAGAAAAAATAGCCGTTTTTGCATCTAATGAAGACCAGATTTATGCCTACACTCAATATGAATCAGACAAACGTGAAAAGCCATTTCAGATTGAAAAAGCCCTTGCTGTAAAGGATACTGCGAATTACACGATTCAGAAGATTGCACTGCCCAAAACAACCTATTATAAAGTAAAACGCGGAGATAATCTGAGTATGATTGCTAGTAAATACGACGTTGACGTTGCTGACATAAAAAAATGGAATAAACTTAAAAGTAATGCTTTGGCTTATGGAAAAAGTTTAAAAATAGTGATTGGTGCTGATTTGACAACTCTAAAGAAGGAACCTAAAACAGAATTGGTTCCATCAGAGAAAATTTCGAGTAATGAAAGAATAGTTGCTTCTGAAATGAAAGCCAATAAGGAAGAAAAAACTAAAAAAACTACCCAACCAGAAACAGTAGTATCGAATGCATCTGCACTTTATGTGGTTCAAAAAGGAGATAATTTAGGAAGTATTGCCAAGAAATATGATGTTACCGTTGCCGAAATCCAAGAATGGAATCACCTTTCCAATGATAATGTGCAATTAGGAGCTTCATTGCAGGTTGCAAAAAAAGTGTCAGACAGTAAAGAAGAATTAGTTTCAGGTCCTGAACGAAAAGACATTGAGTATGTTGTTTTGCAAGGAGATAATTTAGGGAATATCGCTAAAAAATTCGGTGCTTCATTAGCGGATTTAAAGCAATGGAATAATTTACCGGATAATACGATTGGCATCGGCGCCACTTTAATTGTAGCCAAAGATGAAATAGTGATCAATACCAATAAAGCGACGGTAAGTTCATTCAAGAAAAAAACGAATATCACTGATTCTTCTAAGAAAGAGGCGATTGATTATTATGTGAAAAAAGGAGATTCCTTGTATAGCATTTCTAAAAAATATCCAGGAGTAACCATTTCTGACTTAAAAAAATGGAACGGTATTCGCAGTGAAGAACTCAAGCCCGGAATGAAGTTAAAAATAAACGGATAATACGATAAACTTCTATAAATTTGGGTTTTATTTTATAATTGAATAGCAATGAATAAAGCCCATTTTTTACTTCTTCTGATTTCTTTGATGTTGTTTTCCTGTAAAAAGGAAAATGAATCTTTGCCACGAAAAACATCGGGGAAAATCAATACTATTTCAGTTATTATTGACGATCAGTTATGGAATGGTGATGTAGGGGACAGCATTCGAAACAAGTTTGCATCTCCGGTAATTGGACTGCCACAGGAAGAACCGCTGTTCAACATCAATCAATATCCGGTTAAGCTTTTGGAAGGTTTTATGACGGATACCAGGGCGATTATAGTGGTAAAAAAAGGAGAAGTAAATAAATTTGAGATTGCTAAAGATCAATATGCATCTCCTCAGAATGTATTTCATATTTCCGGAAAAACAAGTGCGGATATTATAGCAGGCATTGAAAAAAATGCGCCCAAAATGATTCAGCTGATCAAGGAGGCAGAAATAGCCGAAAGCCAGAGAATCAATGGTCAATCCCATATTGACCCAAAGGTAATTTCGAATAAATTCCACATCACATTACAGGCTCCTTCCGGTTACGCATACGTGCTTCACAAAAGCAATTTTATGTGGTTAAAAAAGGAAATCATTGGAGGAAACACGAGTCTTTTAATTTATCAGGTTCCTTTAAGCACCATAAAAAAAGAGGCTGATTTAATCACCAGTATTATTAAAATGCGAGATTCCATCGGGAAATTATACATCAGTGGAACTGAGCCCAACACTATTATGATTACTGAAGAGGCTTACGCGCCGTATCTTTCCAAGATTACTCTTGATGATAAGGAAACCTATGAAACTAAGGGAACTTGGGAGTTAAATAATGATTTCATGTCGGGTCCATTTATCAATTATGCCATTGTCGATAAGGAGTACAATCGGATTCTGGTTTTAGAAGGTTTTTGCTATGCGCCGTCTAAAGAAAAACGCGATCTCATGCATGAATTGGAATCTATCATAAAATCAGTAGATGTATTGAAAAGATAATCTTATTTTCTTTTATTTGTACGATACAAAAAACATAAAAACAGGCACAATGTTACAATGGAAAATTAAGGCGTTTGACGCACTAACTGTTCACGAACTATATGATTTATTACAATTAAGAAGTGAGATCTTTGTAGTGGAGCAAAATTGCGTTTATCTTGATCTTGACGGGAAAGATAAAGTAGCATTACATCTTATTGGCGAATTTGAAGGTAAAATAGTAGCTCATTCCAGATTATTCAAACCCGGAATCAGTTTTGATAATGCTTCTATCGGAAGAGTAACTGTTGATGCTAATTATCGTGACAGAAAATGGGGACATGACTTAATGCGAGAATCAATTGCAGGAATCGCTTTGCATTTTGGCGAAAGCAAAATCACTATTGGAGCGCAGTTGTATCTAAAAAAATTCTACGAAAACCACGGATTTGTGCAAACCAGCGAAATGTATCTGGAAGATGATATTCCGCATATTGAGATGAAAAGAGAATAATTAAATTTTCACAATAAGGAATTCGACTCTTCGGTCTAACGCTTCTCCTAAACCTGTAGGGAATTTGTTTCCACATCCTATATATTTCATTCTAAGGCTGTTTATACCTTTAGACATGAGGTATTTGTATACGCTTTTGGCCCGATTCAAAGAAAGTTTTCTTTCGCGGCTGTCTTTGTCTATGGCGTCATCGTAATAGTTTGGAGTACAACATACGTGTCCTTTAATTTCGAATTGTAAGTTTTTCTGTTTTTGTAAAATTTTTGAAATTTTGTCTAATTCCAATTTAGATTGTGCGGTTAATTTGCTGCTTCCCAAAGGAAATAGAATATTGTCTAAGTAGACTCGGTCACCAACTTTGTGGTTGTCCTGAAAGGAGTTATAAATTCCTTTTCCAAAACTGTTTTTCTTTACAAGGAGTAAATCAACACGTCTGTTTTTGGAACGGGTTTCATTTAAATTTTCAAAAGCATCAGTTGTTAAAATCACCCGGCCTTTCCCCTCGATAATAACAATTTTGTTTTTATTAAAACCATTGGAAGTCAGGATATCTTGAACAGTTTTCACTCTGTTGTCTGATAATTTATAATTGTAATCATTATCGCCTCTATCGTCACAATAGCCATAAATCTGTATGGATTCGACTTTTGTAGTATCGACTCTTTTTATAAAATTGACTATAGTTTGTATTTGGTCGGTATAAAGATTGTATTTATCAAATTCAAAATATACGGTTTCTGAGGTTTTAATTTGAGCGGATAAATAACTGAAAAAAAGCAAAAAGAGTAGACTAAATAAGTTCTTCATTATATTTTTAAAATAGTCTTATACTCTGAGTTGTTGTTTAAAATGCTCACTGCTTTCTTAATTTCTGAATTGTTTTTGATGTAATATTGATACAATCCTTCTTGGTATTGATAGCGTTTAATGATTTCATCCAAAATCAGATTTTTAATTTCTTTTTGGTTTTTATCCAATAAAGCATTCTCACTTTTTTGAAGCGCAGTAAGCAGTTGTTGGTATTCTGTAAGGATGGATTCCTCTATTTTTTCTTTTTTGGCTACAGCCAAAGTGTTTTTCA
Source organism: Flavobacterium sp. 120 (assembly GCF_003633605.1). Classification (NCBI taxonomy): domain Bacteria; kingdom Pseudomonadati; phylum Bacteroidota; class Flavobacteriia; order Flavobacteriales; family Flavobacteriaceae; genus Flavobacterium; species Flavobacterium sp. 120. Next base: position 3,535,825 of record NZ_RBKZ01000001.1, read on the forward strand.
AAGCGAGTTCAGTTTCAGTGTCAAAAGAGAATTTTTGCACTTTTAAAAACTGTTTGAAATCCAAGAAATCAGCATCGGTAACGGTAGGAATGCGGTTTCCTAAATCGGGATTTTTATAATAATAACTAGTTACGTAATTAAAAATCCCGTCATTTTTTATCAAAGCATCCGTTATTGGACTTGATTTTGCTTCTTCCAGTTCCACATCGGGCTGAATACCGCCACCATCATAAACGGTTCTTCCTTTTCGGGTTTTAAAAGCATTGTAGTTTTTCTCTTCGGTCTTTATGGCTTTGCCATTTGTATCTTTTCGGGTGTAATCCAAAGCTTGAATGCATCTTCCTGACGGCGTGTAATAGCGCGAAATGGTTACTTTTAGTTGTGTTCCGAAGGTCAAATCCACCGGTCTTTGAACTAATCCTTTCCCAAAACTACGGCTTCCTACCACCACAGCACGATCCAAATCCTGCAAAGCGCCAGCCACAATTTCTGATGCCGAAGCACTTCTGCCGTTCACAATAATAATCAAAGGAATTTCAGTGTCTACAGGATCTTTGGTTGTTTTATAGGTGCTGTTGTGTTTTTCTATTTTTGATTTTGTAGTAACAATAATCTCGTTTTTTGGAACAAATAAATTACAGATATTCACCGCTTCATTCAAAAGTCCTCCCGGATTATCTCTCAAATCCAGTATAATTCGTTCCGCACCGTCTTTTTTTAATTGTTCCAAGGCTTCTTTGGTTTCGAATGACGCTTTTTTATTAAAATGTGACAATACAATATATCCGGTTTTGTCGTCTATTTTTGCAAAAAAGGGAACCGATTTGATTTCGACTTCGTCAAGGACAATTTGAGTGGTGCTCATTTTTCCTTGTCGGATGTATTTGATGTCGATTTTAGTGTTTTTCGCACCTTTAAAAAGCTGTGAAGCATCTTCTTTGAAATCAGATAATAATACATCGCCTATTTGAGTAATTTCGTCACCCGCTTTAAGACCCGCTTTATCCGCAGGGAAGTTTTTATAGGCTTCCTTGACGATTAATTTATCTTCTTTTCGAGTCAATAAAGCGCCTATTCCAGTATATTCTCCAGTGTTGTTTATCTTGAACCTCACCACATCCTGTTCGTTGAAATAAACGGTGTATGGGTCTAAATTAGCTAACATTCCTTTGATGGCTTTATCCATTAAGTCACCAGGATTCGTTTCATCGACATAATTTCGGTTCAATTCCTTGAAAAGGGTCGTGAATATCTCGATTTGCTTGGCGATTTCAAAAAAATCGTCTTTGAAACTAGCACCAATAAACAGAAATGCCGAAGCGACAACGGGGATTATGAATTTTTTTTTGAAGAAGTTCATAGGTTTAATTAACTAAATTTGAGGCCACTAAAATAAGAATAAATCACCAAATAATTAGGTAGGACTAAATCTAAACGCAACTTTGTTCAATTAGAATATATCAAATGTTTAAATTTCAGAAATAGAATCGCTTTCTGACTCTGGTTTTTTAATATTTTGAGCAATAAACTTCTCAAACAATTGAATGGTTTTGGTATTAATTTCCTCGTACGTCAATCGGTCCTTCGTTTGATAAAAAAACATAAATGAGTACGGTTGGTCCAGATTATCAATCAATAAGTGTTTGTTCAGGCGATAGGTTTCGCGCAACACACGCTTGAAATAATTGCGGTCTACGGCTTTCTTAAAATTCTTTTTTGAAACCGAAACGCCCATTTTTATTTTTTCACCCGTCCCGAAGTTTCGGGATTCGGGATTACCAAAAGAACCTGCTTTATACACCAATCGCAACGGATATTTAGATACTGATTTCCCTTCGGTAAACAATAATCCAATGGTTATTTTACTTTTTAGCTTTTCGTTTTTTGGGTAAGTGAAGTTCATTTTAATAGAAAAAAGACATAGATTTTAACATGCAAAGTTACGATTAAACGTTGAGCCTGTATATTGTTTCGGATTTAAATACCGCTAAAAATATATTTCTTACTTTTGTGGCAAATTTTTAAAGCATGCAAAAACTAATTTCGTATCCCATTTCCGTAATTTATTATTTATGTTTCGGTCTTACATTGGTTATTTTTCATCCAATTCAGTGGGTTTGCTTCAATGTTTTTGGTTATCAAGCCCATAAAAAAAGTGTCGACTATTTGAATTTTTTCTTATTGCGATGCACGAATCTTTTGGGAACAACGTACAAATTTGAAAACATAGAAAGCATTCCAAAAAATGTTCCTCTGATTTTTGTGTCTAATCATCAAAGTATGTATGATATTATTGCTATGATTTGGTTTTTCCGCCGATTTCATTGTAAATTTGTCAGTAAGAAAGAATTAGGAAAAGGCATCCCAAGTGTATCGTTTAATTTACGTCATGGAGGCTCTGTTCTTATCGATCGTAAAGATCCCAAACAAGCCATTCCGGCCATCAAAGGATTGTCTGAATATATTGAAAAAAACAACCGTTCTGCAGTTATTTTTCCGGAAGGAACACGAAGCAAGACGGGTAAGCCAAAAGAGTTTGCACAAAGCGGGTTGAAAATTTTATGTAAGTATGCGCCCTCGGCATACGTAGTTCCAGTAAGCATAAACAATTCTTGGAAAATAGTTAAATACGGGTTTTTCCCTTTAGGTTTAGGAAATCGCCTTACCTTTGTAGTACATAAACCGTTAGCGGTTAAAGATTATGATTTTGCTGAGTTGATGGAGAAAACAGAAGCAGCAGTTGTTCAAGGAATAAAAATTTAATTTATATATAATGTCAATAAAAAACATTCGATTAGAAGTAATGCAGTTTTTGGAAAAAAACGTAGACAGCTTTGTCGATCAGTATCTAATTCCAGTGGAAAAAATATGGCAACCAACAGATTTTTTGCCTAATTCCCAAAGTGATACTTTTTTTGATGAGGTCAAAGAATTACGTGAAATTGCAAAAGAATTACCTTATGATTTCTGGGTGACTTTAGTAGGTGATACCATTACTGAGGAAGCTTTACCAACTTACGAATCCTGGTTAATGGACGTAGATGGAATTGATAATGTAGAGCGTAACGGTTGGTCTAAATGGATCAGACAATGGACTGGAGAGGAAAATCGTCATGGTGATTTACTGAACAAATACTTGTATTTATCAGGTCGTGTGAACATGCGTGAAGTAGAAATGACTACGCAACACTTGATCAACGACGGTTTTGATATTGGAACCGGAAGAGATCCATACAAAAACTTTGTGTACACCAGTTTTCAAGAATTAGCAACCTATGTTTCTCACAACAGAGTGGCGCAGATGGCTAAGAAATATGGGGATAACAAATTGTCTAAAATGTGTAAAATGATTGCTGGTGACGAGATGCGTCATCATCATGCGTACAGCGAATTTGTAAACCGTATTTTTCAAGTTGATCCAAGTGAAATGATGCTTGCGTTTCAATACATGATGAAAGCAAAAATCGTTATGCCAGCGCATTTCTTGAGAGAATCCGGTGAAAAAATCAGTACTGCATTCGAACAGTTTTCTGATTCGGCACAACGTATTGGTGTTTACACTGCAGCAGATTATGTAGATATCATGCAAAAATTAATTGACAAATGGGAAATTGACAAAATTTCCGGTTTGACTGATGAAGCAGAAAAAGCCCGTGATTACTTGATGAAATTACCGGCAAGAATGGCAAAAATTTCAGAAAGATTAGTTATTCCACAAGAATCACACATCTTCAAATGGGTCGAGCCAGCTTTAGTAAGATAGATTTTTGAGTTCTAAATAAAGAATAAAAATGTTGGATTTTGAAGTTGGAGAACTTTGAAATTCAACATTTTTTTTAAAATAAAATAAACAATGATAAACCCTGATTTAATAAGCAAAACGATTCTTTTTGTAAAAGAAAAACTAGAAAATGCCGAAGGCGGACACGACTGGTTCCATATCGAAAGAGTGTTTAAAAATGCTGTTCTGATTTCAAAAAATGAAGTTTGTGATGCCACTGTTGTAAAACTTGGGTCTTTGCTTCATGATGTTGCCGACAGTAAGTTTCATGATGGTGATGAAACCGTTGGACCAAGAATAGCGCGTGAATTTTTAGAATCAGAAAATGTTGATGAAGAAATTATCACGCATGTGGTAAATATCATTGAAAACATCTCATACAAAGGCGGTAATTTCGAAAAGAAATTCTCATCCATAGAATTGGATGTGGTGCAGGATGCAGATCGTTTAGACGCGATTGGCGCCATTGGAATTGCCAGAACGTTCAATTATGGCGGATTTAAAAATAGAGCGCTTTACGACCCTAAAATCGTTCCAAATTCCAGTATGACAAAGGAAGAATACAAGAAGAATGATTCTCCAACGCTCAATCATTTTTACGAAAAGTTATTGCTTTTGAAAGACAAGATGAATACCGAGGCCGGAAAACAAATTGCACAAGAAAGGCACCGTTACATGGAAGGATTTCTGGCGCAGTTTTATGCGGAATGGGAAGGGGAAAAGTAAGTAAGCAGTGTTCAGTTTTTAGTATTCAGTTTGTTGACGTTGAAATTGTACCGCTGTACTCCAAAAAAAATCGATTTCAGTCTTGTTTTACACATAAACCATGAACTGATCACTAAATTCTGTTAACTGACCACTAATTTTAAATTCCTTTTTCTTTCATTTCCAGAATCACATCTGAAGCGTTTTTAAAAGTGGGTGCTTGCTCAATAATACTTCCCACTCTTTTTTTATTGAGTTTAAAGGTGATGTCATTTTCTGTTGTAAACAACAAAGCGGTCAAAAACGGGTTATTCATATACGGAGCCAATATAATAAAGGCTTCGTCAAGCGAATGGAAACTTTCTATTTCTTCGGTTTTGTAACGCGCCGTAACCGAAAGACTGAATACGTCATTCTCCAGTAAAACGGGACGCACATAAATATTTTTCAGTTCCGTATCACCAATGGTTTTGGCAAGTGTTAGTTTGGCGTACGTATGGTTTTCGATACTTTCTTTTACCTTTTCCCAGAAAAGTACAAATACAGGTTGGAAGGACATAAGTTTGATTTTAGATGGTGTTATATTCCGAAACGGGTCTGTAAAATTAAGTGTTGTAAGCCAAACAATCTCTTTTTAAGGAAAGATTATTTTAAAGGATAATCACTTATAAACTAAAAAGAGAACCACTGTGGCTCTCTTTTGTTATTATTTCCCAGTAAACACTGCTTTTCTTTTCTCTAAAAAGGCGGTTGTTCCTTCTTTAAAATCTTCGGTTCCAAAACATTTTCCAAAGGCTTTTATTTCGGCTTCATAGCCATTTTTTCCTTCTTTGAAATTAGCATTGACTGCTTTTATGGCTTTGCCAATGGCGTAAGGAGAATTCTTGATTATTTTGTTTGCAAGGTTCACGCAGTAGTCTAAAAGTTCAGCTTCAGGAACAACGTGATTCACTAGTCCGGTTCTGTATGCGTCTTGTGCCGTTACCATTCCTGCGGTCATAATCATTTCCATTGCACGTCCTTTTCCTATCAATTGTGGCAAACGTTGTGTTCCTCCGTAACCCGGAATTACACCCAGTGAAACTTCAGGCAATCCCATTTTTGCATTTTCCGAAGCGATTCTAAAATGACACGCCATCGCCAGTTCTAATCCGCCACCCAATGCAAAACCATTGACCGCTGCAATTACCGGAGTTTTTAAATTCTCTATAAAATCAAATAATTTCTCTTGTCCTTCTGCCGCCAATTGCGTTCCTTCTTCAATCGAAAAATTAGCAAATTCAGAAATATCAGCTCCGGCCACAAACGCTTTTTCACCACTTCCAGTTAGAATAATAGCACGAATTTCATCATTTTTCCCTAATGTTTTGAAGGCTTTGTTCAAATCAGAAATGGTTGCAACATTCAAAGCGTTTAGTTTTGTAGGACGATTAATAGTAATCGTTGCGATGTTGTTTTCAGTTGCAATTAAAATGTTTTCGTAATTCATAATTGTAATTTTAAGAGTTAATTATTGGGAGTGAAACAATAAAAGTAGTTCCTTTTCCAAATTCAGTTTCAAAGGTAATCGTTCCTTTATAATTTTCGATAATGTTTTTTATAATACCGAGACCAAGACCCATTCCGCTGCTTTTGGTGGTGAATTTTGGTTCGAATATACGGTCGATGTCCTTGGGCTGAATGCCAATTCCGTTATCGGCAACAGTAATTAAAACGTTGTTTTGTTCTTTTTTTACCGATACGACAATAGACTTATTTTCCTGCTGTTCCGGAATGGACTGAATGGCATTCTTTGCTAAATTTGTGATGATTCGAATGAGTTGTGTTCGGTCAATTTTCGAAATAATTTCGGGAGAATCACTTTGGAATTGAATGTATTCTTCGTTGAAAATATCCATGGCAAGTTCTACTACTTCTACCACGTTTAAGGTTTCATTTTGTTGTGCCGGCATCGATGCAAAGTTAGAAAAAGCCGAAGCCACCGCGCTCATTGTATCAATTTGCTGGATTAAAGTTTCGGAGTAGTCATTCATTTTCTGCTTTACATTGGGATCAGTCGGGTCAAATTTTCGCTGAAAACTCTGCACTGTTAGTCGCATTGGCGTAAGCGGATTCTTGATTTCATGCGCCACCTGTTTCGCCATTTCGCGCCAAGCTTCTTCACGTTCGCTTTGCGCTAGTTTGATGGCACTTTTCTCGAGTTCATCCACCATTCCGTTGTACGCTTTTATCAAAAGATTAATCTCTTTGCTGCTGGCTTCCAAAACAATTTTCTCGTTTTTTTGATTCAAACTCGTTTCGCTTAACTTATCTGAGATTGTTTTCAACGATTTAGTGATGTACGAAGAAAGGAAATAGGCCAATGCAAACGCGACAATAAGCATAAAGGAATACACTTGTCCCAGGCGGATTAGAAAGCTTTTTAATTCGTTTTCATAGTAACCGTCGTCTTCTACGTATGGAAGATTTAAGATTCCCAACGGTTTGAATTTATCGTCTTTGATTTGACTGAAAGCAGAGCGGTTCTTTTTGCCATCAATAGTTTTAATGTCCACGTATCTTTTTTCAATCGAAGAGCGAACCAGTTTTAAAATGTATTTGGGAATTGGCGGAGCGACTTTATCTACAGAAAATGATTCTTTGGAGGATTTTAGCAATTTTCCGTCTAAACTGTAAATGTTAATTTCAATACTGTGAATTTGTGCCAGTTCGTGAATTTTATCTTTAAAAATCAAACCTAAATTCTCCGTTGTCAAAGGATATGTAGTGGTCGAAAGCACATAATTTATATGTTCTTTTATTGCATCTTCTTTTCGTTCTAAGCGCTCTTGGTGGTATTCTTTGGCTTCGTTTTTAAACTGAATAATAGAAATAGAAGCTAACAAAACGGACGCCATGATTATCAATACAATCATCGAAAGGAAAATCCTGATTCGTAACGAAAGCATTGATATTTTGAAGCTTTTAAACATATTAAGATTGATTTCTTTCTCTGATTTTTTTATAAAATTTAAATCCAAGCATAATTAAAATGGAAAAGAGAAAGATTCCAATTACACCATAAATCCAGTTGACTGCATTTTTTAAAATTACTAAAAAAACCACTGCAAAAAGGATAATCGTTGCGCCTTCGTTCCACAATCTCATGAAATTTGTGGAATATTTCACTTCGTCATTTTGCAATTGCTTGAATATTTGATGGCATTTTGCATGGTATAAATACAACACAAATACAAAGCCAAGTTTTACATGCATCCAAGGCATTTTTAACCAAGCTTGTCCTAAATCTGTAAAAAACAGCATCCAAAAAGCAAAAATACTGGCTAAAACTGCTGATGGCCAAGTGATAATGTACCACAAGCGATAGGTCATTATTTTGTATTGTTTTTGCAATATTTCTTTTTCTGGCGAAGGTTTTTGCGCTGCTTCAATTTGATAAACGAATAAGCGAACAATGTAAAATAATCCTGCAAACCATGTGATTACAAAGATGAGGTGCAGGGATTTAAGGTAATTATAGTATTCCATCGTTAGTTTGAATCAGTTTTGTGTTCATTTCTTTTTTTAGAAAATAGCCAGTTAGTAGCGTTGATAAAATATCAGCAATCGGGAATGCAATCCACACTCCAAAAATACCTAAAAAATTTGGTAGAATCAGCACTAACGGAATCAGGAAAAACCCTTGTTTGCTTAAGGTCAAAAGCAATGCTTTTTTTGCCTTTCCCGCAGCTTGAAAATAAGCCGCACCAATAAGTTGTACCGCTATGATTGGCGAAGCCGCAAAAACCCAGCGCAACGCTTCTGGAGTTTGGGTAATCACGAGTGGATCTGTAGTAAAAATAGCGACTATAGGTTTGGCAAAAATTAGAATAATCACAAAAATAACGGAGGCTAAAAAAGCAGCGTATTTTATTGAAAGCAGCACACTTTCTTTCACTCTTTCATAATTTCCCGCACCGTAATTGAATCCGGCAATTGGCAGAAATCCTTGCGTAATTCCCAGAATTGGAAACAAAGCAAACATCAACATTCGGCTGATAATTCCATATATAGCAACGGAATGTTCGCCACCATATGTGTACAAAGTATGATTCAGGATTATGGCTAAAATACTCACGACTCCTTGTCTTGAAAAAGTCACAAAACTCAATTCGGTTATTTCCTTTACAATAGGAATGTTGAATTTAAAATGTCTGGCTTTTAGTTGTAGTTCACTTTTAAAATAAAAAAACCAAAACACAAATAGAAAGCACGTGAAATAGGATATGGCTGTAGCCAAAGCAGCGCCAAACATTCCTAAATTCAGGTATTTTATAAAAATAATGTCTAGTAAAATGTTTATAAATGCAGGGATTATCATGGCGACCATTGCAAACTTTGCTTTGCCTTCGGCACGAATCACGTTGTTTCCCATCATACAAAGTGCCAAAAACGGAACGCTTATAATTATAGGTATAAAAAATTCTTTGGCGGGTTCCATTATGGCTCCTTTCGCACCAAAAAGCATCAGCATTTCGTCGCTGAAAAAAAGACCAAATAGCACAAAAACAGATGCCAATAAAAAAGTCATCATGGTTTGGTTCCCAAATGTATGCAATGCTTTTTCCTTATGATTGGCTCCTAATGCTCTGGAAAGTACAGAGCCTCCGCCCACACCAATCGCCATTCCTAAAGAAGAAATCAAAAAGGTGATGGGCAAAACTACGGTTACCGCCGCAATGGCCAAAGAACCAATCCATTGCCCAACAAAAATGGTGTCAATTAAAATATTAACCGACATGAATAAAATTCCAATAGAAGACGGAACGGCTTGTTTTATCAAGAGTTTTTTGATGTCCTGAGTTCCTAACTCATCGGCGGTAACAGCCATTTAAGCGTTTATTTTTTCAGAGTCAGCTTTAACTGATGAAGAAGTGTTGGACCAATTTGAAATCCAATTGCTTACTGTTTTGCACCAATCGTCGCTGTCGTTCAAACATGGAATTGCTAAAAATTCTTCACCACCATGAGCTTTGAATTCATGATTGGCTTCCATGGCAATTTCTTCCAAAGTCTCCAAGCAATCGGATACGAACGCAGGTGTTACGACGGCAAGTTTTTTAATTCCTTTTTCGGGCATTTTGTTCACTTCAACATCCGTGTAGGGTGTCAACCATTTGTCTCCCGCTAATCGCGATTGAAAGGTCTGGCTGTATTTTCCTTCTGGGATTCCCAATAATTTTACCACTTGTTTTGTGGTTTCGTAACATTGGTGACGGTAGCAAAATTCATGTGCCGGCGAAGGCGTGTTGCAACAAGAACCGTCTATTTTACAATGGGATTTGGTAATATCTGTCTTGCGAATGTGACGCTCTGGAATTCCGTGGTAAGAGAATAATAAATGATCGTAATCAAAACCCTCTAAATGACCTTTGATAGAATCAGCCAGATTTTTTAAGTAATCAGGTTTGTTATAAAATGCAGGAACAATGGTAAATTTCATTTCCGGAAAGTGCTTTTTACGCAATTCTTCGGCTAGTTCTAATATTGTAGTTGTAGATGCCATTGCATGTTGTGGATACAATGGAAAAAGCAGTACTTCATTCACACCTTTATCATGCAATTCTTGTAAACCGGACAATAAAGATGGATTTCCATAACGCATCGCTAAGGAAACGGGAACATCAACTAATTGCTTTACTTTGGCGTGCATTCTTTTGGAAATAACGACAAGTGGAGAACCTTCGTCCCACCATATTTTTGCGTAAGCAGCAGCCGATTTTTTAGGTCTTGTTTGTAAAATTATCCCACGAACTAATAATGCTCGCAACAAAAACGGAACGTCAATTACGTATTTGTCCATTAAAAATTCATCTAAATATGGTTTTACATCTTTTGGAGTTGGACTTTCCGGAGAACCTAAATTAACTAATAATACACCTTTCATGTTATCTTTTTTTGTTGGCACAAAAGTAAATAAACTTACTTTTTTATAAATTGCGATTAACTATTTTTTATTTATTGTTTAATATAAGAAATCAATTGGTTACTGCATATTTGGGTTGATTGACATCAAATATTTCTTTGGCGTGGTGGCAAATTTCTTCTTGAACGCCGCTATGAAATGACTTCCGGTGCTGTATCCAATTTTCAATCCTACTTCGTTTACATTGTAAGAGCCGCTGTCGAGTAATTTTCGGGCAAAATCCATTTTGTAGTCAAATAGAAATCCATAAACGGTATCGCCATAAATTTGTTTGAAACCCATTTTTAGTTTCTTTAGATTCAAACCTATTTCATCCGCTAATTCCTGTAATCCTGGCGGTTCGGCCATGTTGGCAATGATGATTTCTTTGGCTTTTCTTATCTTCATTACATTGTCCTCATCAATTAAAAACGGACATTGTTCTGCATTTGGATCTTCGGTTCGATTGAAATACAAACTCAATAATTCGTATCCTTTCCCTTTGTAATAGAGGTTTTTTATAGACGGGTGTAAGCTGTAATGGAATAGTTGCGACAAAACAATTGCCATCGATGGACTGATATTTCCTTCGTTATAATATTTTTTGTCCTTATTATCAGCACTCAAAAAAGTAATATAATCGGCTTCTGTAGAAAACAAAGCATGAAATTTTTTGATGGAAATAATCACGGAAATCACCCAAGAATTTGGTGCTAATTCCAAATTTAAAGGCAACTCTTTTTGTGGATTGTACAAAAGCAATGATTTTTCCTCTTTCAGTTCCAAAGCATAATTACCTTGGTTAAAAATAAATTTGGCTTTTCCTTTGATTCCAAAGTGAAACTGAATCAGTCCGCTATCTACTTCGCGTTGTGCATTAAAGGCATCAACACTGTCATTTTGAAAGCGAATGAGCGTAAAATCATCCTCAATTTTTATAATTTCCTGAGAACCCATAGCGATATTTTTTTAATATGAAAATGATATTTATCAGACTCTTTTATTTAGAACAGCTCTAAATAGGATGATTCAAACAACTTGATTTCACTACAAAAATAGAATTTTTTACAATAAAATAAGCAATTGGAACTAAAAAATCACTTAGCGATACAAAAAGAACTTCTAGCGTTACTTTTATAAATACTATAGTGATAATTTTGTTCCACTTTCTGGAAAAGTGCAAATATGGAAAACAATAACACATCAAAGCATCACTATTTTTACGCAGTTGGATTAAGCTATAAAAAAGCAGATGCTGAGATTAGAGGTAAGTTTAGTTTAGACGCTGCTGCAAAAACGCGTTTGCTGGAACAAGCTAAGAATGAAGGAATAGAGAGTTTAATAGTCACTTCTACCTGCAACCGTACTGAAATTTACGGTTATGCGGAACATCCGTTTCAATTAATCAAATTAATTTGTGAGAATAGTCAAGGCTCTGTTGAATCATTTCAAAAGGTAGGTTTTGTCTATAAAAATCAAGAAGCGATTAGTCACTTGTTTCGTGTAGGAACGGGTTTAGACAGTCAAATTCTGGGTGATTTCGAAATTATAGCACAAATAAGAAATTCTTTTTCACAATCAAAATCATTGGGTTTAGCCAATGCTTTTATGGAACGATTGGTGAATGCCGTTATCCAAGCCAGTAAAAAAATAAAAACCGATACAGAGATTAGCTCAGGCGCTACTTCGGTTTCTTTTGCCGCGGTTCAATATATTTTCAAGAATGTAGAAGACATTGGAAACAAAAATATTCTATTGTTTGGTACTGGAAAAATTGGTAGAAATACATGTGAAAATTTAGTAAAGCACACTAAAAATGAACATATTACCTTAATCAACAGAACCAAAGAGAAGGCAGAGAAATTAGCCGGAAAATTGAACCTAATCGTAAAAGATTACTCTGAACTGCATTTGGAGCTGCAAAAAGCAGATGTTGTTGTGGTAGCAACCGGCGCGCAAAATCCTACTATAGACAAAGCAATTCTGAATTTGAAAAAACCAATGTTGATTTTGGATTTATCGATTCCGAAAAATGTGCATGAAAATGTGGAAGAAATTGAAGGTGTTACGCTGATTCACATGGATTATTTGTCACAACTTACTGACGAAACTTTAGAAAACAGAAAAAAACACATTCCTGCTGCTGAAGCCATCATAGAAGAAATTAAAGAAGAATTTATTACTTGGACCAAAGGCAGAAAATTTGCACCAACAATCAATGCTTTAAAAGCAAAATTGAATGCGATAAAAACATCTGAATTGGATTTTCAAAGTAAGAAAATTTCAAATTTCAATGAAGAGCAAGCTGAAATAATCAGCAACAGAATTATCCAAAAAATAACGACTCACTTTGCCAATCATTTGAAAGACGACGATACTATGGTAGACGAAAGTATAGAATGGATTGAGAAAGTTTTCAAAATAGGAGCTATTACAAAATAATGAGCAAAACGATACGCATAGGAACCCGCGATAGCGAACTCGCGCTTTGGCAAGCACACACCGTCGAAAAAAAACTAAATGATTTAGGCCATAAAACCGAAATTATAGCGGTAAAATCACAAGGAGATATCATTCTCGACAAACCACTTTACGAATTAGGAATCACAGGAATTTTTACTAAAACGCTCGATATTGCCATGATTAATGGTCAGGTCGATATTGCGGTTCATTCCATGAAAGATGTTCCTACAGCTTTGCCAGTAGGAATTGTTCAGGCAGCTGTTCTGGAAAGAGCCAATACGTTGGATATTTTGGTACACAAAGGCAACCTTGATTTTCTTAATGGAGCAGGCACAATTGCCACAGGAAGTTTGCGTCGTCAGGCACAATGGCTCAATAAATATCCCAATCACAACGTAGTTGATTTGCGTGGAAACGTCAATACGAGAATGCAGAAATTGCAGGAAAGCGATTGGAACGGAGCCGTTTTTGCGGCAGCAGGATTGGAGAGAATCAACTTGAAACCTTCTAATTATATCGATTTGGATTGGATGATTCCAGCGCCGGCTCAAGGTGCTATGGTTGTTGTAGCTATGGCAAATGATGAATTTTGCAGACAAGCGCTAAACGAACTTAACGATATTGACACTGAAGTTTGTACGCACATTGAAAGACAGTTTTTAAAAACACTCGAAGGCGGTTGTACGGCACCAATTGGCGCTTTAGCAGTTTTTGTAGAAGATGATATTTTGTTTAAAGGCGTTCTTTTTTCTATCGATGGAAAGCAAAAAATCGAAATCGAAAAAACTGTTCCGATGCAAGAATGGAAGAAATTAGGCTTTTATTGTGCCAAAGAAATTTTAGAAAATGGCGGAGCAGAATTGATGACCGAAATTAAAATTAATTTGAAGAAATAATGAGCCAAACAAGCATTTTATCCACCAAAACATTGTCGGCAGAACAAAGACAAGTATTTCTTGACGCTAATTTTGATCTTTTAGAACAAGATTTCATCGAAATTAAAAACAATCTTTTCGAACTCAATACCATCAACAACAACTTGATTTTTAGCAGTCAAAATGCTGTATTAAGTTTGATTGAACAAAACGGTTGGGAAGTTTTAAAGACTAAACCTGTTTTTTGTGTCGGTATTAAAACTAAGGAATTACTGGAGTCGCATGGCTTTACAGTTGATGTTTATTTGGATTACGCATCTGAATTAGCTGAAATAATCACTTTGATTTACAATAAGGAAAGCTATACTTTTTTGAGCGGAAATTTGCGTAAAGAAACGTTGCCTGAAGCATTAAAAAGCGCAGGAATAACTTTTAATGAAATCGAAGTGTATCAAACAACACTTGCGCCTTTTAAAATATCAGACCAAGAAAATTTTGACGGAATTCTATTTTTTAGCCCATCTGGCGTTGAAAGTTATTTGACAAATAATAAAATCAAGAATGAAGTTTGTTTTTGCATAGGCACAACTACAGCATCAGCATTAGAAACGAAGAAAATTAAAAACATAGTAATTGCCGAAACACCAACTATCGAAGAGGTGATTGAGGAAGTTATTGAATATTATAAAACGGAAAGCATCTAGCAATCTGCTAAAATTTAAATACATGATTAAGAACGACCTATTTTTAAGAGCACTAAAAGGAGAAACAGTACAACGTCCACCAGTTTGGATGATGCGTCAAGCGGGAAGATATTTACCGGAATTCATCGCTTTGCGTGATAAATATGATTTTTTCACCCGTTGTCAAACTCCGGAATTAGCTGCTGAAATCACCGTACAACCGATACGAAGAATTGCTCCGGATGCTGCGATTTTGTTTTCGGATATATTAGTAATTCCACAAGCAATGGGAATTGAAGTGTTGATGAAAGAAAATTTTGGTCCGTTTTTGCCAAATCCAATTCGTACGATTCAAGATGTGGAAAAAGTTATCGTTCCAGATGTTAATGAAACATTAGGATACGTTTTTGACGCTATCAAATTGACCAAAGAAATGTTGAATGATGAGGTGCCATTAATTGGTTTCGCAGGTTCTCCTTGGACAATTATGTGTTATGCAGTAGAAGGGAAAGGCTCTAAAAGTTTTGATATGGCCAAAGGATTTTGTTTCCAACATCCAGAAGCAGCGCATGTTTTATTGCAAAAAATCACCGATACCACTATTTTATATTTGAAAGAAAAAGTAAAAGCGGGAGTAAATGCCGTTCAAATTTTTGACTCTTGGGGTGGAATGCTTTCTCCGGTTGATTATCAGGAATTCTCTTGGAAATACATCAACCAAATTATTGAAGCATTGGCTGATGATGCTCCGGTAATTATTTTCGGAAAAGGATGTTGGTTTGCATTAAATGAAATGGGAAAAAGTAGAGCATCAGCATTAGGAGTTGACTGGACGTGTTCTCCTAGAAATGCACGATACTTGTCAGGTGGAAATATCACATTGCAAGGAAATTTTGATCCATCCAGATTATTATCTCCAATTCCGGTGATTAAGAAAATGGTGCACGAAATGATTAACGAATTCGGAAAAGACAAATACATCGTGAATTTAGGTCACGGAATTTTACCAAATATTCCTGTGGATCACGCGAAAGCGTTTATTGATGCAGTGAAGGAATACAATCAGTAGTCAGTCACAGTCACAGTTTTCAGTTTCCATTTTTGTAGCTGAAAATCGTTACTGAAAACTAATTTATAATGAAAGAACAATTTTATTCTTACATACAAAACCTTCAAGACCAAATCTGTAAAGGATTAGAGGCAGTTGAAGGTCAAGCCAAATTCCGTGAAGACCTTTGGGAACGTCCGGAAGGTGGAGGAGGAAGAACACGCGTGATAGAAAATGGTCCCGAAGGGTCGGGAGTTTTCGAAAAAGGCGGCGTGAATATTTCGGCAGTACACGGGAAATTACCCGAAGCCATGCAAAAGATGTTCAATGTAGGTGAAGCTGATTTTTTTGCCTGCGGATTGAGTTTGGTTTTGCACCCAAAAAATCCAATGACACCAACCGTTCACGCGAACTGGCGTTATTTCGAAATGTACGATGACAACGGAAATGTAATCCAGCAATGGTTTGGAGGCGGACAAGATTTAACGCCGTATTATTTGTTTGAAGAAGATGCAATTCATTTTCATCAAACCTGTAAAACCGCTTGCGACAAACATAATCCAGAGTTTTATCCAAAATACAAGAAACAATGCGATGCCTATTTTTGGAACGCTCACAGAAATGAAGCACGTGGAATTGGTGGATTGTTTTTCGATTATTGCAAAGCAACCGATGAAATGAGTATGCAAGATTGGTACAACTTTGTAACCGAAGTTGGCAATAGTTTTCTGCAAGCGTATGTTCCCATCGTAGAAAAAAGAAAAGATTTACCGTATACTTCAGAGCAAAGAACGTGGCAGGAAATCCGTCGTGGTCGTTATGTGGAGTTTAATTTGGTGCACGACAAAGGCACTTTATTTGGACTAAAAACTAACGGAAGAATCGAAAGTATCCTGATGAGCTTACCACCGCATGTGCAATGGGTTTACGATCATCATGCAAAAGCCGGAAGCGAAGAAGAAAAATTAGTAAACGTATTAGAGAATCCAAGAAATTGGATTGCAGATTGATGATTAACGATTTTTGATTTCAGATTTTCTGTTATCACCAATTCGTTTTAAATCATAAATCAGCAATCGCTAATCTAAAATCATAAATTTTATGTTCCCATTACACAGAGGCAGAAGATTAAGAACGAACGAATCCATTAGAAGTTTAGTTCGTGAGACCAGTTTAAGTCCAGCGGATTTCATGTTTCCTATGTTTATTGCTGAAGGCGAAAATGTACAAGTGGAAATTCCTTCCATGCCCGGAATATTTCGACGTTCTATAGATTTAACGGTAAAAGAAATTCATGAATTATTCGATTTAGGGATTCGTGCGGTTAATATTTATGTAAAAGTCAGTGAAAATTTAAAAGATAACACAGGAAATGAAGCTTGGAATCAAGATGGATTAATGCAAAATGCCATTCGTGCCATCAAAGCCGCTTGTCCAGAAATGATTGTAATGCCCGATGTAGCTTTAGACCCTTATTCGATTTATGGACATGACGGAATTATTGCAAATGGAGATGTAGAAAATGATTCGACGAATGCAGCTTTGGTGAAAATGGCTGTTTCTCATGCGCAAGCGGGAGCTGATTTTGTAGCGCCATCAGACATGATGGACGGACGCGTGTTGCGTTTGCGTGAAGGTCTTGACGCTGCCGGTTTTCACAATGTGGGTATCATGAGTTATTCTGCAAAATATGCTTCTGCATTTTACGGACCATTTCGTGATGCGTTAGACAGCGCTCCTGTTGACGCCACTGAAATTCCAAAAGACAAGAAAACCTACCAAATGGATTATGCCAATCGAATCGAGGCCATCAAAGAAGCGTTGTGGGACGTGGAAGAAGGCGCTGATATGGTCATGGTAAAACCCGGAATTGCGTATTTAGACATCGTTCGTGAAGTCAAAAATGCGGTAAATGTTCCGGTAACAGTATACCATGTTTCGGGAGAATATGCGATGATCAAAGCCGCAGCCGAAAGAGGTTGGTTGGATCACGATAAAATTATGATGGAACAATTAATGTGTATCAAACGTGCTGGAGCCAGTTTAATTTCGACTTATTTTGCTAAAGAAGCTGCAATACTTTTAAATAAATAGAAATGAAAAAATATTTAATAATAGCGGTTTTATTGCTGTCCAATAGCATTTTTGCACAAGTTGAGGTGGTTTCCACTTTCATCGAAAAATGGGATAATTCCAAAGATTATTTAGTAGCCGTTGCAGAAGCTATGCCGGAGGATAAATATGATTACAAGCCTGCTGAACGTGAAATGTCGTTTAGAGAACAATTATTTCACATACAAGACAACATGAATTGGTTGAGTACAACGCATTTTTCGGGCGAGAAATATGTGAAAAAAGAATCGGTAAAAGGACTTTCAAAAGCGCAAATGATCCAAGAAATAAAAGCCTCTTTTGATAAAGCAAAGGCATTTGTACAAAAAACCAATGATGTTGAATTATCCCAAAAAGTAGATTTTTTTGCTGGTCCAAAATCAAAATTACAAATACTCAACTTGATGCAAGATCATGTTACCCATCACAGAGCGCAAATTTTAGTATATTTGAACCTGAATGGAATTCAACCACCCAAGTATATTGGTTGGTAATTTTGCAATTTAGATACTTATAATTAAAGAAATTAACATGAGAAAGACGTTGTTTTTATTTGCCGTTTTAGCCTTTGCTTCTTGTAAAAAAGAAGAAGTCAAAAAAGAACCTTTATACCCAACCATTACCGAAGAAGTTGCGCAAACTCCAGAGGAATTAGGAGAAGAAATTTTCAAAGGAAAAGGAAATTGTGTTGCCTGTCATCAAGTAGACAAGAAAGTGATAGGACCAAGTCTGCAGGATATTGCTAAGATTTATAAAGATAAAAACGCAAGCATCGTAACGTTTTTAAAAGGTGAAGGTGAGCCTATTGTTGACCCAAGCCAGTATGAAGTTATGAAAACAAACTTCGCCGTTACAAAAGCGATGTCTGATGACGAATTGAAAGCTTTAGAAGCTTACGTATATTCAAATTTGAAATAATCCTGGCGTTTTTCAGGAGGTAATTCCGCTCTACGCTGTATTCCCGATAAATAAAAACTACGGCTAAAAAGCCTTGTTTTTCTAAATCGGGAGATGTCGCTGCTATTGGGGCTAAAATACAAGAACCATTCGTCTTTGCGAATGGTTTTTTTTATGTCTAAAACTGTTTGAGCATATTTATTTCTGAACTTTCTTGCTTCTTTAGAAACAATGTGGTTAATTTTTTTATCTTTAAAATATGGAAACAGCATACATCAAAACGCCTTTAGGTATCGCTACAATCATTGGTGATGAAAATGGAATATCTGTAATTTCAGTTTCGGATGAAGGTGAAATTTCAACTACAATTCCTGCTGTTGTGCAAGAAGCCGTTACACAACTCAACGATTATTTTGAAGGGAAACGAACCGATTTTGACTTTGCACTGAATCCAAAAGGTACTGAATTTCAACAAAAAGTTTGGAAAGGATTGCTCGAAATCCCATTTGGGAAAACCTGCAGCTATATGGATTTATCTAAAAAACTGGGTGACGTTAAAGCTATTCGAGCTGTGGCTTCTGCTAATGGGAAAAACCCGCTTTGGATTGTCGTTCCATGTCACAGGGTCATTGGAACAGATGGTTCCTTAACAGGATATGCGGGTGGTTTATGGCGCAAAAAATGGTTGTTGGAACATGAGAATCCAACCACACAACAAAGTCTTTTTTAAAAACAGACTTCTTAGATTTTTAGAAGGTTAGACACATTAGATTTCTTTGATTGTTAGAAATTTAGATTGTCTCAGATTCAAAAAAATCGATCAAGTTTACTAATTTAGGTTTTTGTATTTAATCTAAAAATCTAAGAAGTCAAAAAATCTAACAAATCTAGCTGATGATAGAAAAAATAAATCTCAATAACATTTTGTTCCTCGACATAGAAACCGTTCCGGAAGCCGAAGATTTCAATGCATTAGATTCTGAAATGAAAGACCTTTGGGAGCACAAAACCCAATACCAGCGCAAAGACGAATACACGCCGGAGGATTTTTATGACCGAGCGGGAATTTGGGCCGAGTTTGGTAAAATCGTTTGTATTTCCGTGGGTTATTTTACCATCAAAGGCGATATTCGGAATTTTAGGGTGACTTCTTTTTTTGGAGAAGAAAAGAAAATATTGCTCGATTTCAATAATCTGCTGAACAATCATTTCAATCAGCCACAACATGTTTTGTGTGGGCACAATGCCAAGGAATTCGATATTCCATTCCTTGCCCGACGCATGATTATCAATCAAATTGCCATTCCTAACAAGTTGAATTTATTTGGAAAAAAACCATGGGAAATTCCGCATTTGGACACTTTGGAATTATGGAAATTTGGCGATTACAAACATTTTACTTCTTTAAAATTGATGTGTAAAGTGCTTGGAATCCCTTCTCCAAAAGGCGACATCGACGGCAGTCAAGTAGGGCATGTGTTTTATGTAGATAAGGATATTGATAGAATCGTAACCTATTGCGAGAAAGATACCATTGCCGTGGCACAGATTTTTCTGAGATTACGCAGGGAAGAATTGTTAATTGAGGACGAGATTATTCATGTGTAAGCATTCTGTCATTGTCATTGCAATTGATTTATTACATTTACAAAAATTATAAATTATGGTATTGAGTAGATTTTGGTTGGTCATTTTTATTTCAGCAATTGTATTTGTAGTGTTTAGTTTGTTTTCTGGAGACAGTTATACTATTGACCACGTTTTGAATGGAAAGAAAGATGATCCAATTCTGGTTTCGGAGAAATTCGCAGAGCAACTTCCTGCTTTTATTAAAGACAGCATCAAGAAAGCACCTGAACAAACCATGATTATCAATCGTGATACGCTAAATGCTGACACAACTTATGTTTATAAGAACAAAACCGTAAAAATATATAGTGGTGTTCAAAAATCAGATGGTTTATTGCCAACGTGTAAAAGTACTTTACTGGAATTAATCCTTCCGCTGATGGCTTATTTGGCTTTTTTCTGTGGATTGATGGAGCTTTTAATCATTTCCGGAGCCTCTGGAAAATTAGCTAAAGCATTGAGTCCCGTTTTTGTAAAAGTGTTTCCAAGTATTCCTAAAAACCATCCTTCCATTTCGTATATGACCTTAAATTTCGCTGCGAATTTCTTAGGATTAGATTCTGCTGCAACTCCTTTTGGTCTAAAGGCCATGGAGAGTTTACAAGAGATAAATCCAGAGAAAGACAAAGCAAGTGATGCACAAATTATGTTCATGTGTTTGCACGCATCAGGTCTTACTTTGATCGCTACTTCTATTATAGGATATCGTGCTGCTGCAAATGCGAGTAATCCTGCTGATGTGATGTTGCCTTGTATTATTACTTCTTTTATCGGCACGATTGCTGCTTTTTTAATTGTTGGAATCAAACAAAAAATCAATTTTAGAAGTGCTTCTTTGGTGATTGTATTGATGACATTAATAGCTGCCATTGTAGGTTTGTTGATGTATGTAAATCATTTGGATTTAATTGGGAAAAACTATTTCACCTCTAATCTTTCTGCTTTAATATTAATTGGAATAATTGCCTTTACCTTGATCTTTTCGTTTATTCATGAGAAAAAATTTACTGAAGCATCTACTACAGTTTTTGAAAGTTTTGTAGTGGGAGCTAATAATGGTGTGAAAACCGGAGTGACTATTTTTCCTTATGTATTGGGAATGCTGGTAGCTATTTCTTTATTCAGAAACAGTGGTTTGTTTGAAATTATTAGCGATTGGATTGCTTTCATTTTTTCAAATATGGGAGTAAGTAAGGAAATTACAGATGCTTTACCGGTTGCGTTGCTTCGTCCTTTTAGTTCTGCCGGATCAAGAGGATTTTTGATTGACTCGATGAATACTTTTGGTGCGGATTCTTTAACGGCTAGATTGGCAAGTATTTTTCAATGCAGTGCCGAGAGTACTTTTTATGTGATAGCCGTTTATTTTGGCTCTGTGAACATTAAAAACACACGTTATGCACTAGGAACGATGCTTATAGTAGATGTAATTTGTGTGATTACAGCAATTTTTGTGGCGACTTGGTTTTTTTAAAAATAGGATTTTTGAATTGAATTGATTTTTGGATACAATCCCAAATCTAATCATAAAAAAAACCGCAATCTCAATTAATTATTGAGATTGCGGTTTTGTGTTTATAAGAGTGTTTATTTTAATCTATTTCCATCTCCGGAATTTCACCTTCAATAATTAAATCAGCTTCGGTAGAAGCGATAATATGTTCTACGGTTACACCAGGTGCGCGCTCCAATAGTTTGAAACCTTGCGGTGTTATTTCCATTACGGCCAGTTCAGTAACTACTTTTTTAACGCAACCTACACCCGTTAATGGCAAGGTACATTTTTTAAGTATTTTAGATTCTCCAGCTTTGTTTACGTGCATCATGGCTACAATAATATTCTCGGCAGAAGCCACTAAATCCATTGCGCCACCCATTCCTTTGACCATTTTACCAGGGATTTTCCAGTTGGCAATATCACCGTTTTCGGCAACTTCCATGGCACCAAGGATTGTTAAGTCAACATGCTGTCCACGAATCATTCCAAAACTGAATGCGGAGTCAAAGAAACTTGCTCCGGGCAAAGTAGTTATGGTTTGTTTTCCTGCGTTGATTAAATCAGCATCTTCATCGCCTTCAAAAGGAAATGGACCCATACCTAGAATTCCGTTTTCACTTTGAAATTCAACGTCAATTCCTTCGGGGATATAATTAGCGACTAATGTTGGAATTCCGATTCCGAGATTCACGTAATAGTTGTGTTTTAATTCTTTTGCAATGCGTTTTGCAATTTGATTTTTATCTAAAGCCATAATTAGAAAATTTTTCTCACGGTTCTTTGTTCAATTCTTTTTTCATATTTCACACCTTGAAAAATTCTATTTACAAGTATACCTGGAATATGAATTTCATTTGGATCTAAACTTCCTGCAGGTACTAATTCTTCTACTTCGGCGATAGTGATTTTTGCAGCTCCAGCCATACAAGGGTTGAAATTTCTTGCGGTTCCTTTGAAAATTAAGTTTCCGGCTTCGTCACCTTTCCATGCTTTCACGATGGCAAAATCAGCGTTGAAAGCGTGTTCCATAACATGCATTTTCCCATTGAATTCACGGACTTCTTTGCCTTCGGCTACTTCAGTTCCATATCCGGCTGGTGTAAAAAAAGCGGGAATTCCTGCTTGTGCCGCACGACAACGCTCTGCTAAAGTTCCTTGAGGAATAAGATCCACTTCGAGTTCTCCAGAAAGCATTTGGCGTTCGAATTCGGCATTTTCACCTACGTAGGAAGAAATCATTTTTTTGATTTGACGCTTTTGCAAAAGCAATCCAAGACCAAAATCATCAACACCTGCATTGTTTGAAATACAAGTTAAATCCGTAGTTCCTTTTTTTACTAATTCGGCGATGGAATTTTCTGGAATACCACATAATCCGAAACCGCCAAGCATAATAGTCATCCCGTTTTCAATTCCTTGAAGGGCATCCTGAACGTTGTTTACTTTTTTGTTAATCATAAAAATGAGTTGCTATTTGTCGAATTTTATTTAATGAAGAAGTAAATCTGTTTATAATACAAGAACAACAGAATTTAATTTTGAGAACCAAAGCCCTAGCCCAGATAAAAGCGACATCCTTTCAGGGCCTGATTTTTTTCAGGACCAGAAAGATATAGCGGTTAGCTGGATTAGCTCCAGATGAAAATTTTACAATTCAAATTCTTCGGTATCTTGTTCTACGGCCGTCGTGTCTATTACCTTTTTAGGAACGTAACAGTCTACTTTTATAGAAAGATTTGCAGGTCTTTCAAAGCCTTCCTTAGAAACTTTAAGGGCAGGATCAGCATAACACAATTTCATGAAATAACCCCAAACCGGCAATGCGGCTGTGGCTCCCTGACCATAAGTGATGCTTTTGAAACGTGCCGAACGATCCTCACAACCTACCCAAACTCCAGTTACAAGATTAGGAACCATTCCCATGAACCAACCATCGGATTGGTTTTGAGTAGTACCTGTTTTTCCTGCAATAGGGTTTCTAAACGAATACGGATAACCCGTCCAGCGGTTGTCTCCATTACCACCGCCAGTGGTGCGCAAACGGTCTCCAGAACCACCTTCGGTTACACCTTCCAGTAATTTGATAACCGCATAAGCGATGTCTTTGTTTAAAACATCATGTGATTCAGGTATTGGTTCGTAGATGATAACGCCACTTTTATCTTCAATTTTAGATATAAATTGAGGTTTCATATAAACGCCTTGATTGGCAAAAGTGCTGTAAGCGGCAACCATGTCTTCAACCGTTATTTCAACTGCTCCTAAGGCAATGGAAGGTTGGTTTACAATTTCGGATTTCACCCCTAATTTATGGGTTAAATCGATTACTGCTTCCGGACCAACTTTGTCAATTAATTTTGCTGATACTGTATTTATTGAATTCGCCAAACCTCTTTTTAAGGTAACCATTCCGCGGTATTTATTGTCTGAATTTTTAGGTTCCCAATCTTCGGTAACATGATGGCGACCTTTTCTAATCATGAATGGTCCATCTACAATCGAGTCACAAGGAGACATGTTTAATTGCTCAATAGCAGTGGCATAAACAAATGGTTTGAAAGTAGAACCTACTTGTCTGGCGCCTTGTCCTACGTGATCGTATTGAAAATATTTGTAGTTGATACCACCAACCCAAGCTTTTATATTACCGGTTTGTGGTTCCATTGCCATCAATCCAGATTGTAAAAAGTGTTTGTAATAACGGATAGAATCCAATGGCGTCATGATCGTATCTTTTTCTCCTTTCCAAGAAAAGACAGTCATTTTTGCTTTTTCGCTGAACGATTTTATAATTTCTTCATCGCTTTTATCCATTGATTTCATCACAGCCCATCGGTTAGATGATTTCATTGCTTGATTCAAAATTCGTTGTGTTTCTACCGAAGAAATATTAACAAATGGAGCGTTTTTATTATCCTTGGACTGATTGAAAAACTCTTCTTGAAGGTTTGCCATGTGAGCAGTAACCGCTTCTTCAGCATGCAATTGCATTCTGGAATCAATCGTAGTGTAAATTTTCAGACCGTCTTTGTAGATGTCATAATCAGAACCATCCGGTTTTTTATTTTCCTCGGCCCATTTCTTCATGTAATCGCGAAGATATTCTCTAAAATAAGTTGCCGTTCCGTCTTTATGTGTTTCTAATTTGAAATTTAATTTGATCGGTAAACTTTGCAGTCTTTCCTTCTCTTCTTTTGAAATGATTTTTCCTTTTTCCATTTGCAAAAGCACCACGTTTCTGCGGTTTTTTACACCTTGCGGGTTTCTGATAGGATTGTATAAACCTGAATTTTTAAACATTCCCACTAATATTGCCGACTCACTGATGGTTAAATCCTTTGGCTCTTTGGAGAAATAGGTTTTTGCCGCTGAACTTACTCCGACAGAATTATTTCCAAAATCATACACATTACAATACATGGCAATGATTTCATTTTTAGTGTATTGTCTTTCTAATCGAATAGCAATAATCCATTCTTTTATTTTTTGTACAATTCTAAAAGGCAGGAATTTAGATCCTTCTCCGTGAAATAATTGTTTGGCTAATTGCTGTGTCAACGTACTCGCTCCACCGCTTGTTCCTAAACTTGAAATAGCTCTTAAAGTTCCTCTACCATCAATACCGGAATGCTCATAAAAACGAGCATCTTCAGTAGCGATTAATGCTTGTACGAGGTTTTTTGGTAAGTCTGAATAGCGTAATTGAGACCTGTTTTTTTCGAAATACTTACCCAAAACCACTCCGTCAGCCGATATGATTTCGGTAGCTAAGTTAGAATCTGGATTTTCTAAATCTTCAAAAGAAGGCATCGAGCCGAAAAGTCCCCATGAAGCAAATAAGAAAAACAAACCGACAGCACCCATTCCATAAAAGAAGATTTTCCAAAATTTCTTTTTGTAGTAAGTGACGTCCTTATCAATGTTTTTTGTCTGATTGTTATTTTTTTTGATAGCCATAATACTATTTTATTCTTTTTTTTCTATTCTAAAACCTACCTCTGTAATTCCGTCTAAAGCTGTTACGCCAGGAACTTTGCCGTTTTCTCTAACAGCTTGTTTGATGTAGACTTTGTATTTTGATTTGAACCGCACATTTTCCTTGTAAAAGAGTTTGCTTTCTTTTATATCCGAAAAACCATCACCTAATAATGTTCCGTCAGGATCTGCCATTTGGTATTCAAGTGTGTCTACTTTTGTAAAACCATTTGGCAATTCCAATGCCACAATTAAAAACAGATTATTGTATTGATAATTGTTATTGGCTCTCAAATTCACAAATAAATTGTATCGTTTTGTTGAGTCTAATTCCGGTAAATTGAACGTTACAATGCTGTCTTTGTGCCACGCACTGCCAACAGATTTATATTCATCAAAAACTCTTTTTTTATCACATGAAGAAAAGAGAATCACCACTAAAAGAAGTAAAGCGCTATTTTTTATCCACATTTTTAGTAATAATTATAGGTTTTCTTGGTTCCGCAGGCTTTTTGTCATTTGGATTCTGACGGTTATTATTGTTATTGTTTGCGGGCTTGTTGTTATTTGCTACAATTGCATTTTCACCGGCCGGTTTGCGTTTTTTATGCTGTTTTTTCTTTGGTTTTGGTTGATCAAAACGAGTCAAACTTTCTTGACCCATTGCATTATTGAAGTTTTTCTCCGGTTCAGCAACAATCTCGATAGCATAATCTTCTAACGAAGAAACTTTGTTTTTTAGTTTGTTTTCAGCAACAATTTCTTTGACTTGTTCAATTTTCAACACATGCCAATTAGCAAAATTATTGGTGTATGCAAACCACATTAATCCTTTGAAAATATCTTGTTTCTGACAAATGGCATCTCCTTTTTCAGTTACCAATTTTGTTTCGAAATCCGGAAAATCTTTCAAGGCATCCATGTACGTATCTAGCTCATAGTTCAAGCAGCATTTCAATTTTCCGCATTGTCCAGCCAGTTTTTGTGGATTCAAAGACAGTTGTTGGTAACGTGCCGCTGAGGTGTTTACACTTCTAAAATCTGTCAACCAAGTAGAACAACACAATTCTCTTCCGCAAGAACCAATTCCGCCTAAACGAGCTGCTTCCTGACGGAAACCTACTTGTTTCATCTCGATACGAGTACTGAATTCTTTAGCGAAATCTTTAATCAACGCACGAAAGTCGATACGGTCATTTGCCGTGTAATAAAACGTAGCTTTTGATCCGTCCCCTTGAAATTCAATATCCGAAATTTTCATTTCCAGTTTTTGAGCAATCGCCAGTTCACGTGCGCGAACCTTCATTGGCTCTTCACGATCTCTTGCAGTAGACCAAATATCAATGTCTTTTTGGGAGGCTTTTCTATAAATTTTTGGAATTTCATTACCCAAGTAATTCGCTCCTTTTTTCTTCATTTGAATTTTAACCAATTCTCCAGTCAAAGTAACAATTCCTATATCATGACCCGGAGAAGCAACAGTAGCTACGATATCGCCAATGCTTAACGTTAATTTCTCGGTATTGCGGTAAAATTCTTTTCTTCCATTTTTGAAACGTACTTCAACACAGTCAAAAGGTGCGTCGCCATTAGGCAAACTCATATTAGAAAGCCAATCGAATACCGTTAATTTATTGCAGCTATCGGTGCCGCAAGTCCCATTATTTTTACAACCCTTAGGTGCGCCACCATCAGAAGTTGAACAACTTGTACATGCCATAATCTTATATGTAGTGTTGCGACGAGCACAACTTAAGTTCTTAAAACGTTTAATGTGTAAAGATAGTATTTTTTAATTTTATGGAACAATGCCTATTTGCGCCAATAAATCATAAATTTTTAATAAAAAAACCCATTACAAATCAGATTGTAATGGGTTAATTTCATAGGATTTTATCCTAAATATTTAATCTAGAATCTTATATAATTTATCAGATAATCGAATTCTGAAAGGTAGTTTAAACGTGCAAGTGTCTCCAGAAACTGCTTTTTCTTGTGCTAAATCGTTAACAAGCATTTCTTCGATTACTACTTTTTGTTCTCCGGTTGTAGTACCTTTTATTAAAATGGTATCGCCAATTTTGATTTCGTTTTCTTCAATTAAAAACTGACCAATACTTGGTTTTGGAAAAAAATGCGTTCCTTTTCCGATATAGACTTTCTTAATTTTTGGTTCTTTTTTGATGGCAGTCCCGGCGCTTCGGGATGGTTTTTCGGCAACAAAAACACCATGCGTTTCTTCATTGTTTTTGAAAGTCAAAACGTCTGATTTTCCTTTTTTGAAAATCTTATTTCCGTTTTTAATTCCTCTTCGAATGGCTTTTTGTTCTTCTTCCGGCATGTGAATGACAGTTACACATTCAGCAGAACAGCAACCTTCCATTTTTTCCTTGCAAGAATCACATTGGATAAAAAGCAAATGACAACCTTCATTCACGCAATTCGTATGTACATCACAAGGTTCGCCACATTGATGGCATTGTGAAACAATATCGTCTGTGATTCTTTCGCCCAAGCGGTGATCAAATACGAAGTTTTTTCCAATGAATTTACTTTCTAAACCTTCAGCTTTTACTTGGCGCGTGTATTCAATAATTCCGCCTTCCAGTTGGTATACGTTTTCAAAACCTTTGTGTTTGAAATATGCGCTGGCTTTCTCGCAACGGATTCCTCCGGTGCAATACATCAATAGTTTTTTGTCTTGTTTGTGTTCAGAAAGTTGTTCTTCGATGATTGGTAAACTTTCACGAAAAGTATCAACATCTGGTTTTATAGCTTTGGTAAAATGTCCAATCTCACTTTCGTAATGATTTCGCATATCGACCACAATTGTGTTTGGATCTTCCAAAAGTTCATTGAATTCCTTGGCTTTTAGGTGGATTCCAATATTCGTCACATCAAAAGTCTCATCAACCAAACCATCAGCTACAATCTTATCACGCACTTTTACAGTCAGTTTCAGGAACGAGTGATCGTCTTGTTCTACGGCAATATTCAATCGGATTCCTTTCATGAAATCATAGACTTCTATCGAATCTTTGAACGCATAGAAATTATCCGCAGGCAATGATAATTGGGCGTTGATTCCCTCACTGGCTACATAAATTCGACCCAGAACTTCAAGAGAGTTCCATGCCAGAAATAATTCGTTACGAAATTGTGTTGGATTTGAGATTTGCGCATAAGCATAGAAAGACAGCGTAAGACGTTGTTTTCCGGCATCATCAATCATGATGGCTCTTTCCTCTGCGCTTAATGTGTTATACAGTTGCATGCTATAAACAGTTTTAAGTTGAGAAATATATTTTTTGCAAAAGTATATAATTTAACCGCAAAGTTCGCAAAGTTTATGCATAAAAAACCCTTTCAGAGTTCTAAACTCTGAAAGGGTTAATACATTCTAAAATGTAAATTTTAGCAATACTCGTCGAAAGCGTCTTTCAAGTTCTCAGCAATTAGTTCTGCTGGGCGACCTTCAATGTGGTGACGCTCTAGCATGTGTACTAATTCTCCGTTTTTGAACAAAGCCATACTTGGCGATGATGGAGGAAAAGGGAACATGTGTTGTCTTGCAGCATCAACTGCATCTTTGTCAACTCCTGCAAAAACAGTGATTAAATGGTCTGGTTTTTTAGCGCCATCTAAACTCATTTTTGCTCCTGGACGTGCGTTTCTAGCAGCACAACCACAAACCGAATTTACAACTACAAGCGTTGTTCCTTCTAATTTCATTGCGTTTTCTACCGCTTCAGCACTATGTAAATCTTGAAAACCTGCAGCTGTTAATTCCGCTTGCATTGGTTTTACCATTTCTTCTGGATACATATCTTTTTTATTTTAAATCAATAATAACTTCGAGTTGCAAAGTTACAAAGTTTACAATCAAGAATAGGAGTTCAATTATAAAGTTTTGTTATAGTTTGATTGTTATTTCATTGTTTTGAAACCAACATGAAACAGGGCTTTAATAAATAGCATTTTTGGACATTTTAAAATCACCTGAATGTCTTCAATAAAAGAGGTTTCCTCGTCTAAGAATTTAAAAATCAAACTTGGATTTCCTTTTTTGAACATCGAAGAAAAAATGTGGGAACCCAATTCATTTTTTCGGTCTAAAATGTCTAACAAAAGCAAATCGTAAAACCAGAATTTGGTTCTTTTATGAAATTTGGTGAAGTCGGTTTCCCTTTGCAGAAACGTAACCAATTGACTTGATTTTTTATCGGAATTTTTGAAAGTATAGCCCGTACTGGCTTTCGTCCAACCACCGGAAGTTCCTATGTTTAGTACGTTTTTAGTGTTTGCTTTCCAAAAAGGATAACACGTCATAGGAATACTGCCTTGCTCTTTTTCGACGATTTCATAGTTCGTAATTCCAAGTTTTTCGATGTATTGCTGGATTTCGTTTTCGTATTCCTCAGTTTTTAAATGCTGGTGCGAGAACAAAGTGTATTCCAGTAAAGCTTCAGTTTTTGATGTGGGTAACACATACATAAAACGGGTGTTTCCTTTTTGTTCCACCGAAAAATCCATGAAAGTTGCTTGCTCCGAATTGAAAACAGGCTGCTCGCTTTTGATAAACCAACCAATAAAATGCTGTTGTAAAACTGGATATTTTGTATGGTTATCTGCTTTGTGTTTGTTGTAAATGCTGTTGAATAATTTCGAGCAGGAAAAGGATTCGCTTTCGGTTTGTACCAGAATTATAGTTTCAGATTCTTCAATTTCCAATACTTTGTGTGGAAGGAAAGTGATATTTTCTTGTTTCGAAAGCAAATCAAATACTTGAGTGTAAAAATCCAGTCCTTTCACCATATTGTAGTCGTACGGTTGCAAGTCTAAATCCCTGCGAAAGTTTTCATTGGCAAACAAAGCCGAGTCCCATTTCTTGGAAATAGATTTTTCCCAAACCGAATCGTTGGTTTTCCAAAAACACCACGTTCTGTCGTTGGTTTTTTTAGTGTTTTCATCCAATAACAAAATACTTGTATTCTTAAATTTTCCGGATTGCACCATTTTATACACGGTCATCAAAGCCGATAATCCTGCGCCGGTAAAAATATAATCGTAGTGTTTCATTTGAGAATTTGACATTTCCCCCAAAAATAGACAATTTTATTCTTTTAGTTTGGCTAAAATCAGCTTTAATTCTTTTGGTTTCAAGTACCCGCTGTGCTGAAAAACAATCTCGTTTTCACTGTTCAAAACACACAAAACAGGAAAGTTCAGTTGCTTATTTATTGTTCCTAAAGCAATCGCCAGTTCGTGCGTTCCAGAGTTGTTTCCTGTGGGCTTGAATTGAAAAGTGGTTTTATTGAAAACTACCGCTCGTTTCTCTTCGGCATTGAAATCAACAAAATAAAAAGTGTTGTTGAGTTCCTTGATGATTTCCTCGTTTTTGAAAGTGGTGTTTTTCATCGCATGGCAAAATTGACACCAATCGGTTTGAATGAAAACTATCGTTTTTCTCTTTTCGATACGTTGTAAACTGTCAATTTCTTCGAATGCAACCGAATGCATTTGCGCGAATCCAGCAGGAATCACACAGCATAATAACAACAGTAAATAAAGATTCTTTTTCATTATTTTAAGGTATAACGAAGTCCGAAAAAGCTTCTGATTCCTTGGTTCGGTCCATAAACATAAGTCGTGTCAAACGTTAATCCATAGGGATTTTCAGGTGTTGCCAATACTTGACCGTTCGTATCGTATGTTACATTTTTATCAAAAGGATCATTGGTTCTTGCAATTAAAAACGGATTATTTTGTTTAGGCAAAAAGTTTAATAGGTTTTTAATTCCGGCATAGAATTCAAAGTTTTTCAAGCCAGAATACGTAAATTGAATGTTTTGCAAACTGTACCATGGCGATTCCAGAGCACGAGGATCTAAAGCGCTTAAAAGAGGCAATTGCATCGGGCTGTACACATTTCCGGTATAATCTACATTCAAATCAATAGCTTGAAATTTATACGAAATGCTCCAGGTTGCTGTGAATTTCTCGGTTAGAAAAGGGGTTTCTTTTCGGCCATTTTCAACATTTTTATTGTCTAGCAAGGAAGCGCCAGTGATGATTTTTAATCCATTCGGAAAATTGAAATCGATGTTCGTACTGATTCCTTGGCTTATCGCATAACCGTTGATGTTGTCATAAATGATTTGATTTGGATCAGTATCATAATCCGTAACAATTTTATTACCGAATCGGGTATGGAAAAAGGAAGTTTCAATTCCGATAAAAGTTCCGTTGTCGAAATTTATTTTCTTGATATAATTCAAATTGGCATTTATGGATTGTTCCGGTTTCAGGTTATTGGCGATTACAATTTCACGGGCGCCGGTTAAAGCAGCGTGATCTTCGGTAAATAAATTCACGACTCTAAAACCCGTTCCCGCATTCAAACGAATGATGTTGTTATCGTCAAATTTCCATTTGTAAGCAATTCTGGGTGTTAAGATACTTCCGTGAAACGAGTTGTAATCGTAACGCATTCCCAGTAACAGCTTGTGTTTTTCAGTAAACGTGATTTCATCTTGAACAAAAATTCCCGGTAACCACGTTTTTTCGGGGTTGTTATTTCCCAGTTTTGAAGTTGCAGGTGTATTGTCATCGTAATAATTGTATCGGGTGGCAATTCCGGTAAGCAAATCATTTTTCCCTATTTTTTTATCCCAAGTTAATTGTAGAAAACCAATTTTTTGGTTGGCAATATAACTCGTTGTGCCATAGCGACTATCTTGAAAATGTACATTTCCTGAAAAGGAAAGCATCAGTTTTTCCTGAAACGGCAGTTGGTAACTTCCAATCAATTCTGCTCGTTTGGTATAAATGCTTTCGCCGTAAATTTCGTCACCGCCACGATTTTTTTTCTCCCAACGCACATCGCCACCAAAACGGTCTTCATAAACGCCTCGCGCCGCAATGGTGAACAATCGATTTTCTTTTCTGTCGAAAGTCCATTTTTGAAAAAGGGAAATTCGGTCAGAAAGGGTAACATCGGTAAAATTATCGCCGTCGTTGTCTATTTTTTGATTGTATCTGAAATAATTTAAACCTAAAAGTGCGGTTGCTTTTTTACCAACATTGAGTTTTACTCCTAAATCAACATTGGTTTCCAGCCAAGAAGTAGAAAACACATCGGCGGAAAATAGGGGAGCATTTGTTGGATTTTTAGTAATGATATTGATTAAACCGCCCACGGCTTCACTGCCGTATAAAGAAGAAGCGGGACCTTTTACGATTTCAATTCGTTCCACCAGTGAGTTTGGAATTCCGGATAATCCATACACTGTGGATAAACTGCTCACGATGGGCATTCCGTCTATCAGAACCAAAGTATACGGACCTTCCAGTCCGTTGATGTGGATGTCGCCCGTATTACAAACACCACAATTAAGCTGTGGTCGGACTCCGTTTACATTCTGTAAGGCTTCATAAATACTGGCTGTTGGGTTTTTTTTGAAAAATATTGGAGAATAAACCTCGACAGGAACAGCACTTTCTAATCTTTTTACTGCTTTTAAAGTTCCCGAAACAACGACTTCATTGAGTTGGTTTTCGGTACTTGAAAGTTCAAAATCCAAAATGTTGTTCTCATTAATTTTGACCGTTATATTCTTTTTTAAAGTTTGAAAACCGCTTGTCGTAATCTGAATTCTATAATTTCCTTCAGCAATATTTTCGATGCTGTAGTTTCCTAAACTATCCGTTTGGGTGGCGTATTTTGTTCCAATTAAAAAAATACGGGCATCCGAAACCCCTTTTTTCTCTGATGAAACAAATCCCGAAAGGCTTGTTTTTTCTTGACTGTAGCCAAAGTTAAACATCAGAATAATGGACAATATATATAAATTTTTCACTGTACTTAAATTAAATTTAGACAAAGCTAAAAATTATATTTTGCAAAACAAATTTTTTAATTACATTTGTATCAATAACTTAATATCATGGCTAAATCTTTAGAAGAAGTAAACCAATCGGTTTCCACACAAAACAAAAAATCAGTATTCCGAAAAATCCTTGCTTTTTTTGGTCCGGCTTATTTAATTAGTGTTGGTTATATGGACCCGGGAAACTGGGCGACAGATATTGCTGGAGGAAGCCAGTTTGGATATGCCTTGCTTTGGGTTTTATTGATGAGTAATATTATGGCTCTGTTGTTGCAAAGCTTGAGTGCCCGACTGGGAATTGTTACCCAACGTGATTTGGCGCAAGCCTCCCGAGAAACCTATTCGCCATTTATCAATTATATATTGTACTTCCTTGCTGAAATTGCTATTGCTGCCTGTGATCTCGCCGAGGTTTTGGGAATGGCAATCGGTATCAATTTATTGTTTGACATTCCGCTGATTGAAGGCGTGTTAATCACAGTTTTAGACACCTTTTTATTATTATTTTTAATCAATAAAGGCATCCGTAAAATGGAAGCTTTTATCATTGTATTGGTGGCTATCATTGGGTTTTCCTTTATTTTCGAAATGATATTTGCCCAGCCGGAACTGGATAAAGTGTTGTTTGGGTTAATTCCTTCGATGCCCAATGAAGCGGCATTGTATATTGCTATCGGTATTATTGGAGCTACGGTTATGCCACACAATTTATACTTGCATTCTTCATTGGTGCAAACCAGAAAATTCGAAAGAACGACTGCCGGAATTAAGCAGGCTTTGAAATACAATTTCATCGATTCTACCATTGCATTAAACTTAGCTTTTTTAGTGAATGCAGCTATTTTGATATTGGCTGCAGCCACATTTTATAAAAACGGAATGTTTGAAGTGGCCGAGATTCAAGATGCCCATCGCTTTTTGGAGCCGCTTTTAGGAAGTAAATTTGCACCTATATTATTTGCGGTAGCCCTAATTGCTGCCGGGCAGAGTTCCACAATTACAGGAACTCTTGCCGGACAAATTGTAATGGAAGGGTATCTTAATTTGCGCATTCAGCCGTGGGTTAGAAGGATTATCACACGACTGATTGCCATTGTTCCTGCGGTTATCGTAATTACGATTTACGGGGAAAGTGTTACGGGAAAATTACTGATTTTGAGTCAGGTTATTTTGAGTTTACAACTGGGTTTTGCCATTATTCCGTTGATTCATTTTGTGAGTGATAAATCAAAAATGAAAGGATTTCATATTGGGAAAGTGACCCAAATCGCTTCTTGGGTTATTGCAACAATCATTGTTTCATTAAATGCTAAATTGGTTTTTGATGAAATAACAGGTTGGCTTGAAACTTCCGAAAATCCACTTTTGTTATGGTTAACGGTAGTTCCTTTAGCTTTTGGATTCTTGATTTTATTGCTTTATATTGTGTTTAAGCCTTTTATTGCCAAAGCCAAAATAGATATTCAAAATCATTCGCCACACAGTTTAAAACTGCGATTTTCTAAATCAGGAAGTTACACAAAAAAGAATATTGCGGTCTCCGTAGATTTCTCCAGTGCCGATGAAGTGGCTTTAAATAACGCTTTTGAACTAGGAGGAATAGAAGCAAAATACACTTTGATTCACGTGGTAGAAACCGTGGGAGCCATGATTTATGGCGAAAACACAGATGATCACGAAACCTTAATCGACGAGAAATTATTAGAGGAATACAAAGTAATGCTTACCGAAAAAGGATTTCAAGTAGCCATACAATTAGGATTTGGAGAGCCTAATAAAGTGATTCCGGAAATTATCAATAAAGGAGAATTTGACATTTTGGTTATGGGAACGCACGGTCATACCGGATTCAAGGATTTAGTCTTTGGAACCACAGTTGACAAATTGCGCCACAAAATTTCTATTCCGTTACTAATTGTAAAAAATTAAATAAGTTTTCATCCAAAGTGAATTTTTTGGAGGTGCTATTCCCGCTTACCGTTGTAAATGAAATTCACTGAACAACAATGCAAATAAAAGGATTCCCACTGTTATCCGGACTAGGGAATCTGAAATCAAAAATCGTTAATCTGCAATCAAAAATCAAATGACATTTTCAGAAGAGAATTATCTTAAAACCATATACCACCTTACCATTATTTCAGATTCAGAAATAAGCACCAATGCTATTGCCGAAAAAATGGAAACCAAAGCTTCGTCAGTGACTGATATGCTCAAGAAATTAGCCGAAAAAGACTTGGTTAATTATAAAAAATACCAAGGCGTTTCGTTGACAGAACACGGAAAAATAGCCGCAAAAATGATCGTGAGAAAACACCGTCTTTGGGAGGTTTTTTTAGTAGACAAACTAGATTTTTCCTGGGATGAGGTTCATGATATTGCGGAACAATTAGAACACATCAAATCAGAAAAACTCATCAACAAACTCGATGATTTTTTAGGAAATCCTACCGAAGATCCACATGGCGATCCTATTCCCGATGCAAATGGTCAAATTGTTAAAATAGAAAAGCAATTGCTCTCTGAATTGCACGAAAACCAAGCAGGGATTTGCGTTGGTGTTAAAGATACCTCCTCAGAATTTCTAAAATATTTGGACAAACAGGGAATCGCATTGGGTTCTAAAATTGAAATCATAGGAAAGGAAACTTTCGATTTGTCTTTGAAAATAAAAGTGGACAACAAGGATTTGACCATTTCCAATAAAATTGCCAGTAATCTTTTTGTGAAATTAACGTAGCTATTTGGCGTTATCTTTGGATAAACTATTTAAAATAAAGAACATGAAAAATTCCTTGTTGTTGTTTCTTTTGATGATTGGCACGATAACTTTCGCACAAAACACCAAAACAGAAAATGTTCAATCCTTGAAGATAACCCAAAAAAAGTGTCTTAAGAAAAAAGGATTCAATTTGGTTTTGAAAGAACTCGTTTCTGATTCCCGCTGCCCGGAAGGCGTGACTTGTATCTGGGCGGGAGAAGCTTCGGTTGTAGTTTCGGTTTACAAAGATTCAAAATTAGTGGAGGATCACACGATGGTTTTTTCGATGAAAAACGAAGAAGAAAATAAACAGTGGTTTTCTAAATATTTGCCTGAAAAGCAAAAAAACATAAAAAATTTTAGTGTTTTTCCTTATCCAAAAGAAGGAGTTCAAGTCAATCCGAAAAACTATTATGTAAAAATTGGGTATGTAAAATAACCCTTCTGGAATCAGTACAGTAAATGTTATTTTTTATCGCTTTTGAATCCTATTAATTTTCGATATTTCTGTTCGCTTTCTTCTAAAGCCACCTCAAGTTCTTTGTAATAGGTGATGTCTTTTATATTTGCAACAGCAGCAATTACATAGTTGTTTTCATCGATTATCGGTCTTCCGCTGATGATAACCCGTTTTTTAGTTTTCGTTTCTGAATCTTCAATTATAATCTCGACATCATCTGTTGATTCGCCTTTTAATGCTTTTTCCAATGGAAGGTTTTGAGCTGGAAAAACAGTTTGCTCGTCAGGATAATACAAGTCGTATTTAGTGGACCAATCCAGTGTAGTTGGCATTGTAGAGTCTTGTTTTATACCTATGATTTCTTCGGCCATATGATTCGACAAAACGATTCTTTTCTGGCTGTCAGTTACAATAATTCCTTCGCCAATATTTTCTAAAATCAATTTCAATTTTAATTCATTAAGGCGCACTAATTTATCGGCTTCTATTTTCTCGTCTTCTAGTTTTTTGCTTATTGAAATGTCTTTAATAAAAGCAATGAAGATGTATTTGCCTAAAATAGTAGCTTGCGACACGGTTAGCTCAATATCAAATTCAACATTTTGTTTGTTAAGTGCTGTGGTTTCAAATGTTTTATTAAGAATAGGTCCTTCGCCAGTATCTATAAAGTGATGAAGTCCTTTTAAATGATTCTCTCTATGTTGTTGTGGCATAATTAATTCATGCATTCGTTTGCCTAAGGCTTCTATAATGGTCCAGCCAAAGATTTTTTCGGCTTGCGGATTCCATCTCATGATGATTCCTTCGTCATTTATTACAATCAAAGCGTCAGGCGCCTCATTGAATATGGTTTGCAATTGACCTTCGCTTTCTTTTAATTTCTGTTCGGCTGCTTTTCGTTCCGTGATGTCTCGCATGATCGATTTGTGACCGGTAATTCTATTTCCTTCCCTTAGCTGCATTACCGTTTGTTCTACCCATTTTAGTTCTCTGTTTTTGGTAATAATGGGAAATGAGAATAATGTTTCGTCTATTTTATGTTTAAATTGATTTAAGTAAAAATCGGCCACACGGTCTTTCCATTCTGGAGCGACTAGTTCTGAAAAATGTTTTCCTATAAGCTCATCTTGGGTATAACCCGTTAGTTTTTTACAAGCAGGATTGATGTAGGTGAAATAACCTTTATAGTCTGATGTGTGGACAAGATCACTTATGTTTTCCACAATTTCACGATATTTCTCCTCGCTTTTGCGAAGTGTTTCTATGGCCTCTGCCAATTGAGCTGTGCGTTCCGTTACTTTTTGTTCCAGTTCTTCATTTAGTTTTTTAATCTCGGTTTCTGCATTTTTCCGTTCCGTGATATCATGAAAAACTGCCACCGCTCCGGTTATTTTACCAGCCGAATCTTTTAATGGTCTGGCGGATATTACGACAAAATTGCCTTCGGTTTTTTTGTAATTTTGTACAAATATTTCCATATCATCTACTTCTTCGCCATGTAATGCCTTAACGATAGGCAGGTCATCAGTAGCCAAAACAGCTTTAGTATCCGGCCACAATATGCCATACGTGTCAGCCCATTTTTCTTCGGGTATATCAAGAAGGCCAATTCCAATTATTTTTTCAGAAGCGGGATTCCAAATGATAAATTTCCCATTTTCATCAGCAACGACTAATCCATCACCCATGTTTTGAATCACGGATTGTAAAAGTGTATTTTGCTCATTTAACTGCTCTTTGGATTGAGCGACTTCATTGTCTCTTTTTTCGATTGTTGAAAGCATGTCATTAAGACCTATGGAAAGAATGCTGATTTCGTCTTTTCCTTCAACGGTCATTCGGGTGGTATAATCACTGGTGTCCTTTATCTGCTGAATTACGGTTACCAAGTTCAATAAGGGTTTTGAGATGTATTTTTTAATAATCATTGCAATCAAGAATGCCAGCCCGATTCCTACGACCAATAGTACAACTCCCAGACGGAGCACATCCATTTTTATTTTATTCAATTCTGATAATTCAAATCGGATACAAACCAATCCAATTGTTTTATTGTCTTTCTTGATTTTGCTGTAAACAAAAAGATT
Source organism: Flavobacterium sp. 120 (assembly GCF_003633605.1). Lineage (NCBI taxonomy): Bacteria > Pseudomonadati > Bacteroidota > Flavobacteriia > Flavobacteriales > Flavobacteriaceae > Flavobacterium > Flavobacterium sp. 120. The sequence continues at coordinate 3,574,632 of NZ_RBKZ01000001.1, forward strand.
TTCATTGGTAAAATGAGAACTTTTTTCATTCATGGCCGGAACAGAAAATCGATAGTTAGGATCAGAACCCGGTTTTGTATAGGAGGCAAAAACGTTGCCTTTTTTGTCCAATATGTTTGCATTCAAAATGTCGTTTTGCACGTTTAATTCTGACAGAATTTTATTGGCGGCAGCATTATCCAAAAACTCAAGGGCAGAAACATTATTGAAACCAACCACTTGTGCAATGGCTATTGAACTAATCACTTTTCGGTCTTTAAATCCTTGAATGTCTATCAGTACAAAAGCAGTAATACAAAGTCCCAATACAAATGCTGAGGTGAAAACCTGCATGAGCACCAGCTTATTTTTAATTGATATGTTGCGTAGATTCATCATGTATGTATTGTTTTTTCAATATTTATAGCACCACTTCATACACTAAACGGTTTGTATTTTAAAGATTTTCAAATCACTCAAAGCTGTATTTTGATATTATTATTGCACAATAATGGCATGTTGCAATAAGAACGAACTGATTCCTATTCCGGCTTTATTTATTGCTTTTAGATTTACTTCAAATTTTAATTTATTGTCGACTTTGACAAAATTCACATGTGTTCCTTTTTTTCCAAAACCGTTTTGTTCTGTGACAATCAGTACCGGTTTCCCTGCATATTTAGAAAGAATGGTTTCAATAGGAATGGAACAATTGTAAGGAACAAACAGGATGTTGCAAAAACTTATATCATTCAAATTTTTATATTCTTTTACTTCAATTTTTTTGTCTTTACTAATGTCAAGCAGTGAACTGGTAATTGGACTTCCTTCCAAAATAGCAATCTTGAAAGTTTGTTTTTTAGAGTAATTTTTCCAGTAAACATAGTCTACAAAACGATACAAGAAATCTGCTTTTAAAGCATATTCCTTTCCTCCGGAATTCTCTTGGGCCGAAATCGTATTTCCCCCCATTAGCATAATAATTATGCTTAAAATAAATAGGTGATTTCTAGTTTTCATCATTCTGTTTTTAACGAAGTTCTACCCTGATTTGAAATATCTTTTTTAAAATTTATAGATAAGCGACAAGCTAAATAAAGTTCCTAATTGGCTAAAGTGATATCCTTGATAGGTCATTTGCGAGTAACGACCATTGAATGTAATCAGGTTAAATTGTGATTTCACTTGAGTCGGGTTGTTCAGAATGGCTGTTCCGGCGGCATTTTCGGCTTTAAATTTCCATTCGGGCACTACATTTAACACATTATTCGCGTTAAGCGTTATGGTTAATTTATCTGTTGCAGCGTAGTTAATTCCTAAATCAGTGACTATTTTAGGGATAAACTCTGTTCTTAAATTGGAATCTAAACCTTCTTGTTTGAAAGTTGTTTTTCCAAAATACGTGTTGCTAAGTGAGAAATCAAATTTTCTGATTCTGTAATTTGCTCCCAAAATCCATTTGGTTTCGGGTCTGGACGTAAACATTAAAGCATCAAGTGTTGTACCAAAATTATTACTTGCAACGGGTGAAATTCTTTTGTTTTCAAGCGTTATATTTCCGGACAAATTGAATCCAATAACCCCGGCCCCTAATGTTAAAGTGCCGTAATTCATGACCACATCTAAGCCTGAAGTTCTCGTATCGAATGAGTTTTCAAACCAGGCAACGCTGCCAAACTGTGTGTCCACTTTATCCCCTAAAATGATTCTGTCTTTTACTTTAATGTTGTAATAATCTACAGTGAAATTTAAATCTTTCAAAGGATTGGAACCTATTCCTACAGTTATATTGGTTGATTTTTCGGCATCTAATTTTGGAATACCCAAAATACGTGCATGTGCAGAAATATTATTAATTAAGCCGTTGATTTGAATTCCCTGACCCGCTACGAAAGAATATTGTGATTTTTGAGTGTAGATTTGGTGTAATGTCGGTGCTCTAAATCCAGAAGAAATAGAACCTCTTACCGTAATTTTGTCTTTATAAAATTTATATCTGGAACTTAATTTCCAAACCGTTGCTGCTCCAAAATCGCTGTAATCTTCATAACGAACGGTACCGTTTACTGAAAAATCTTTTGTAAAGTCATACGCCAGATCGAAGTATCCTCCTAAATTATATCGATTCCATTTTCCGGAATTCTCGGGTCGATTCCCCGCAAATGAGTCAGCGCCAAATCCATCCCAAGAAGCTTTATCGCCTTCATTGATCAGGAACGTTTCGGTTCTCACTTCGGAGCCAAAACCAATGCTTATTTTATCTGACAGCACTTTAGAAATATCTAAATTACCCACAACATGATTGAATGATGCACCTCCTGGTTTGAAAAAAATAGGGCTGTTTTCACGATATAAATTCACTCCATTTGCATCCTGAATATCAGATCTGTTATGAGAGTTTTCTATAGCGTAAGTTTGTTTGTTTCCGCCTACTGTTATGCTGGCATCAGTATTCCATCCGTTTTTTATGGATTTGTAGCCTAAAGTGGCGTTGTAATCGTTTAATTCGCCTATAAATGTTGGGATATAGCCTTTGTATGAAGCGATAGTTCCGTCTCCAAAGAAATTTAATAAATAGGGAAGGTCGTTTAAAGTAATTCCTCCTCCGTAGCCCCAGTATGGCGTTCTGTAATTGGCATAAGAATTCACTTTTTTATAGACATAAGCGGCGTTGTAATACATTTGTGTTTCATCAGATAGATTAAATCCACCGTTTACCAAAAATTTTGCAGCAGCAGTTTCTGGAGCTCCATTTATATTCTTGGCATACGGGTATTTTGTTAGAAAAGCGTTAATATCTGCTGAGGTGTTAATGCCTGAAATAGTGCCTCCAAAATCAGTAAATTCTCCATCTGCATCTACTTTTCCGGGTCTGTTTGCCAATTTTACTTTCGAAAAATCTAATGTATAATTTACAAAACCATTATTGCCCACAGCAGAGCCATTGTTCAAGCTCACGCCCAGCATTTCGCCGTCACCTTCACCCGTCACGCCTGTTTTAATAGTTACGGAACCATCATCAGTTCTCTTTTTTAAAATAATATTGAGTACTCCGGCAATGGCATCAGAACCGTATTGTGCCGATGCGCCATCCCGAAGAATTTCTACCCGTTCTATGGCATCAATTGGTATTCCGGAAATATCAGCTCCTGTTTCCCCTTGACCGGGCGATGTTTGAACATACAGTAAAGCGCTTAAATTTTTCCGTTTTCCGTTGATGAGTATTAAAGTTCTGCTGGGTCCCATATTTCTAATTTCGTATGGGTCAAGTAAGGAAGTAGCATCATTTACGGGAGTTTGAGCCGTATTAAAAGAGGGGATTTTGTACTGTAATGCTTTGTCAAATGTTGTTTGTCCTGTTGAAGTCAGTTCTTCATAGGACACAATATCAATGGGAAGTGTTGTTGTAGTATTGCTTCTGGGCGTAGCTCTTGTTCCGGTAACGACAACTGCGTTAAGATTTTGTCCGCTTCCTTCAGATAAAACAACATTCAAAATAGATTCCGTTGTGTCATATTCTTGTTTGGAGAAACCAAAGTAACTAAAGACTAAAATAGCTCCTTCTTTGACGGTAATCTTGTATGCTCCGTTGAGATCAGTGGAAACGCTGTTACTTGTTCCTTTTTCGGTGACATTTACGCCTGACATGGCAACACCAGCATTATCTATCACAAAACCGGAGATTTCTTTTTGTGCAAAAAGAAAGGTGATGTTCAGCATAAATAATACGATGGTGACAAACTTTTTCATGATTAGTTGATATTGGTCCATTTTGGTTTGAAATCAATGGCAACGTAATAATTGTAAGAAGTTTTCAGGGAACTACTTGTTGTGTTTTTGAGAAAAAGTAATCCGTGAAAAAGATGAGTATGAAATCAAAAAGTAGTTTTGTTCAATTTGTTAAAAAGAAGTTTATCCAAAAACGAATACTACTTTAGGTCTATAACAGAATCAGAAATATTTTTTGGGATTAAAAATATTTATAACTTACGAATGAGATTTTTACTAAAAATTATGATGGTTTAATCCTATGCGAATTCCCCATTCATAATAGTTCTATAATTTCAATTCTTTGTAGGGATAGAGTTGAAATTATGTCCAAAAGGCAACTTAGATTCAGGTTGTATTTAAAAGCCACTTTTTTTAATCTAAAAAATGGAAAGAACTGATTTTGAATCTAAAAGCTCGTTTTTTCTATAGTAAATTTAATCAAAAAAAGGCATTTTCTTAAATAATAGAAGGCTTTTTTTTGTTTTTTTAAGTAAAGTTTAACCCAGTTGAGTTTTAAAGTAGTTCAGATTAAAAAACAGAAAAGAGGAAAATTTTAATTGCAACCACAATCATCACCGCTACCGCAATTTTTATCTGATTTTTTCTTTTTGAAAAAGAATTTTTTGATCAAAAAAGCAAGGGCAATTCCCAAGGCAATAAAAGCAATTATTTCTTGAATATCCATAATAGGTTATTTTAGAATTTGATAGGCAAGTAAAGCCACCACATAAGCAAATCCAGACATGAAGATCAATTGTCCAGCCGGCCATTTCCATGAATTGGTTTCTTTTTTAGTAACTGCAAGCGTACTGGCACATTGCATAGCAAAAGCATAAAACAACAACAATGATATTCCGGAGGCAAAGTTGAAAATCTTTTCTCCGGTTACCGGATTGATTTCTGCAGCCATTTTATTTTTGATTGTAGTCTCATTATCACTGCCACCTACGCTGTAAATAGTAGCCAATGTTCCTACGAATACTTCTCTGGCAGCAAAGGAACTGATGATTGCAATTCCTATTTTCCAGTCGTAACCAAGGGGTGAAATCGCCGGTTCAATAGTTTTTCCCATTAATCCAATATAGGAATTTTCCAGTTTTTGTGAAGCTACAGCATTCTCAAAATCTGTTTCTGACAACGGATTTTGCTTGGTGTTTTCAGTAACAATTGTTTCTGCATTATTGAATTTTTCGCCTGGACCGTAAGAGGCTAAAAACCACAATACAATAGAAATCGCTAAAATGATTTTTCCGGCGCCAAAAATAAAAGCTTTCGTTTTCTCGATTACATTGATTCCCACGTTCTTGAAAAGTGGTAATTTATAATTTGGCATTTCTACTACGAAGTATGTTTTCCCTTTTATTTTAAGGATTTTATTCAAAATGTAAGCGGAGAAAATAGCCATTCCAAAACCCAAAAGGTACAACAACATTAAGGTCATTCCTTGCATGTTCAGAAATCCAAAAACACGATTATCAGGAATTACCAGTGCAATAATAATGGCATAAACGGGTAATCTAGCAGAACAGGTTGTGAAAGGAGTTACCAGAATAGTGATTAATCTTTCTTTCCAGTTCTCTATATTTCGGGTAGCCATAATTGCTGGAATAGCGCAGGCGGTTCCTGAAATAAGCGGCACCACACTTTTACCTGATAAACCAAATTTTCGCATGATTTTATCCATCAGGAAAACTACTCGGCTCATGTAACCACTTTCTTCAAGAATCGAAATAAACATAAACAGGAACGCGATTTGTGGAATAAATATCAAAATTCCTCCTATTCCGGGAATGATTCCCTGCGAAATTAAATTAGTCAAAACTCCTGCCGGTAATTCTTCGGCAGCAAGTGTACTCAATGAAGCAAAAGAAGCATCGATAAAATCCATTGGAATTTTAGACCATTCAAAAATAGATTGGAAAATAACAAACAAAATCAGGAAGAAAATTACATATCCCCATACTTTGTGTGTCAGAACACGATCCAGTTTACTACGGAAATCTTTAGCAATAGTGGTGTCAATTTTTAATCCTTCTTTCAAAACATCATTGATGAATTGATAGCGTTTTATGGTTTCTTTTTGTTGCAAACGCTTTAAATCCGAATGCGATTTAGTAAACGAACTTCTAATTTCATTTCGATCTAAATTCAGGAAGTTTACGTCTTGCGTGATGACCAACCATAATTTATACAACAGCTGGTTAGGAAATGTTTTTCGAAGCGTATTGAAATATTCAGGATCAATACTGGACGCATTCAGGCATGGTTCGCTTGAAATGGTTTTGTAACTGACAATCAATTTTTTCAATTCATCAATCCCAAAACCTTTTCTGGAACTAATCAGTGCGATTTTTGTTTTTAAATGCTCCTCAAGATACGGGATGTCTAGTGTGATTCCTTTAAATTTCATTCTATCGGCCATGTTGATGACTAATATTGTGGGGATTTCAAGGTCTTTTATTTGGGTAAAAAGCAGTAAATTTCGTTTCAGATTTTCAACATCAGTAACGACAAGTGCTACGTCCGGATATAATTTATCGTTTTTATTCAGTAATAATTCAATGACTACATTTTCATCAATCGAACTTGCATTTAAGCTGTAAGTTCCGGGTAAATCCAGAATATTTGCTTTGGCATTATTGGGTAATTTACAAAAACCAATCTTTTTTTCAACCGTAATTCCAGGGTAGTTTCCCACTTGTTGATTAAGTCCTGTCAACTGATTAAAAACGGAAGTTTTCCCCGTATTAGGATTCCCGATTAAAGCAACATTGATATTTTGATTGGTCATTATAAGTTGTTTTTTAGTATTTCAACTTCAATCTCACGGGCTGTTTCCACGCGGATAGCAACGTGTGAACCATTAATGTTAAGGTATAAAGGATCGCCAAAAGGAGCAATTTGAAGCAGTTCAACCATATTCCCAGGCAAACAACCCATTTCTAGTAATTTCAACGGAACAATGTCAATATCAAAATCTTTGATAATGGCTTTTTCACCTTTTTTTAGAGAATGTATCGTTGTTTGCAAGTCTTATTTAGATTGAATTAAGATTGCAAAAGTACATATTATAAAACTAAAAAAAATGATAATTGTCAATTTTGTAGTTTTTTTGGATAAATTTTAAGAATAGGGAATAGTTTGTTTTACTGGGTTTTTCAATCAGATTATAAGTGACTTATCTTCTGTTTAAAGTCTTTATTCGTTACTCAAAAAAGTAATGTCTTCGATTAATCGCTTGATGTCTTCTTTATTGGTGCCGTCATAAAAGCCACGAACTCTTTTTTTGGCATCCACCAAAACAAAATTTTCGGTGTGAACCATATCATATAATTCACTTGGTTTACCCAGTTTCACGGCCAAATAGGATTTTCTGGCCATGGTATAGATTTCTTTTTTATCTCCGGTGACTAAATTCCATTTGGCATCATCAACATGATGTTTTTTGGCGTAAGCCTTTAAAACGGGAACGCTGTCAGTCTCCGGAAAAACGGTGTACGATAATAATTTGACCTTTGGATTATTGGCGAAAGCTTTTTGAATATCGGATAAATTGGTGGTCATCTTTGGACAGATGGAGCCGCAAGTGGTAAAGAAAAAATCAGCAACGTATATTTTGCCTTCGTAATCTTTTTGGGTGATGGTTTTTCCGTTTTGGTTAACAAATGAAAAATCAGCAATCGTATGGTACTTGCTTTTGTATTGAATGGTGCTGTCCACTAATTCAGGATTCACATCCGCAGGATTATAAATGGGAAGTGTTTTTTTTGGCTTTAAAGCCGAATAAAATAAAGATAAAATGATTGCCGAAAGAACAATGAAGACCCCGAAAAAGAGTCGGTATTTTTTGAAAAATTCTAACATAACGCTATTTTGATGCAAAAATACGAAAACGAGATTTGTTTTTAATTCAAATTAACACAATCTTATTTTAGATGAATTCCTTTGAAATAAAGGATGTGAAATTAATACCTTTTATGATTAAACCTTTTAGAAATTTTAAAGTCAAATAGAGATGTATTTGATTTTAACTAAAAATCAAATTATTTATTAATAGCTTTGTTAAGATAACTAAAAACCAAAAAAAAATGAAAAAAACCAGCAATAAGCAATTGCTTTTTGTGATTCCCGCAATCATGGGTTTTGCGGTGAGTCAAGCACAGAATGCTCCGGCAGCTAAAGAACCGGGGATCAATGTTAATTACATGGATAAGGCTGTAAAGCCTAGCAACGATTTCTTTCGTTATGTAAACGGAACTTGGTTGGATAATACGGAGATTCCAGCTGATAGAACCCGTTGGGGTAGTTTTGATGAATTGCGTCAAAAAACAGATGCTGATGCATTGGCAATTCTAAAAGAAGCGACAACAAATCCAAGCTACAAATCGAATACAGATCAAGGGAAAGCGATTAACTTATACAAATCTATTCTTGATACCGTAGGAAGAAATAAGTTAGGTATAGCGCCTTTGAAACCGTACTTAAAGAAAATAGATGCGGTTAAAAACGCCAAAGATTTAGAGGCATTATTGATTGAAATGGAACCTATTGGTGGGATTGGATTTATGGGTGCCGGTGTAGGAACAGATGCAAAGAACAGCAGTAGAAACGTGATTAATTTAGGTCCGGGCGGTGTAGGCTTGCCAGACAGAGATTATTATGTTTCTGAAGATGCTGATTCCAAAGAGAAACGTGCGAAATATCTTTTACACGTTGCTAAAATGTTGCAATACCTTGGTGATAAACCAGCAGTTGCAAAAATGAATGCTGAAAAAATCCTGGCTCTTGAAATTGCCATGTCTAAACCAAGATTAGACAGAGTAGAACGCAGAGATCGTAGAAAGTCATACAATCCGATGACATTGGCTGATTTGAGTAAATTAACTCCATCAATCAACTGGAATAATTATTTTACAAAAATTGGATTGGCAAAAGTAGATACTGTTATTGTATCGCAACCAAAATACATGACTGCTCTAGAAACTATTTTTAAAGAAAATAAAGTAGAAGACTGGAAAGCATACATGCGTTGGAGTTTGTTGAACAGAGCTTCAAGCCAATTATCAACTGAAATTGAAAATGCAAACTGGGAGTTTTACGGAAGAACGTTAACGGGAGCTGTAAGTCAAAGACCACGTGACGAAAGAGCACTTCAAACCATCAATGGAGCGGTTGGAGAAGCGTTAGGAAAATTATATGTTGAGAAAAAATTTCCGGCTGAAGCCAAAGCCAAAGCGGAGAAAATGATCAAAAATATATTTTCAGCTTTCGAAAATAGAATCAATAATTTGTCTTGGATGTCTGCAGAAACAAAGGTGAGCGCGCTTGCTAAACTGCATAAATCAAGAATTAAAATTGGTTATCCTGACAAATGGAAAGATTATTCAGCCTTGACGATTAAAAGTCCAGAAGAAGGAGGAACGTATTTTGAAAACGCTAAAAGCATGGCGCAATGGCGTTTCAATGAAAATATAGCTGAGTTGAATAAACCTGTTGATAAAGACAGATGGGGAATGTCTCCACAAACGGTAAATGCGTATTACAATCCTTCAAATAACGAGATTGTATTCCCAGCAGCAATTTTACAACCGCCTTTTTACAATTACCAAGCGGATGAAGCTGTAAATTATGGTGGAATCGGTGGTGTTATTGGTCATGAAATTTCACATGGTTTTGATGATTCAGGTTCCCGTTACAATGCTGACGGAAACTTAGTAGACTGGTGGACCGCAGAAGATTTGAAACAATTTTCAGCCTTAACAGGAGCACTTGCCGCTCAATACAGCGCTTTGCAACCTATTCCGGGAACTTTTGTAGATGGTAAATTTACGCTGGGTGAAAACATTGGAGATTTAGGTGGAGTAAATGCTGCTTATGATGGTTTACAATTGTATTTGAAAGAAAACGGAAATCCGGGATTAATCGACGGATATACTCCAGAACAACGTTTCTTTATTTCTTGGTCAACGATCTGGCGTTCAAAAATGCGAGATGAAGCCTTGAAAAACCAAGTAAAAACAGACCCGCATTCTCCAGGAATGTACCGTGCTTATGTTCCTTTGCAAAACATTGATACGTTCTATAAAGCGTTCGATATCAAAGCAACTGACGGAATGTATATTGCACCTGAAAAGCGTGTAAGAATCTGGTAGAAATACATACAAGCATAAAAAAAGTCCCATTTGAAACTGTCAGATGGGACTTTTTTGATTTATCAGGAATTTATTTTCGGCCTTTCCTCAACGAATAATTCACCAGATACAATCCAAACAATGTAACGCCACCGCCTATTGCAATGGCAGCATTTAGTACTTCTCCGAAAATCACAGCACCTAGAATCACGGCTATAATTGGGTTGATGTATGCGTAAATACTGCTTATTTCAGCAGGAAGATTTTGAAGCGCATAGATAAAGGCAATGAAAGTAAGTACGGAACCAAAAACAACTAAATAAGCAATAGACCACCACGAAATTGCTGGAATAGCACTCAAACTAACAGAAGTTCCCGTTGCTCCATTGTACGCAAAAATTAAAATACTGGATATAAACATTTGCAGTCCCAAACTAAAATAAGGGTTAAAACTAGCTGCTTTTTTCTTTGTATACAACGAGCCAAATGCCCAAGTTAACGTAGCTATCAATGACAGTATAATCCCAAATCTAAAATCAGGAATCATAAAATCACTTAAATGATCGTAAAAGATAACGCAAACGCCACCAAAACTGATAATTAAACCAATAACAGTAAGTCTTGCCAATCGTTCTCCCTTAAAAAAAGTAATAATTACAATCCATAAAGGAACAATAGCGCCAATGATTGCTCCAAGTCCGCTACTGATGTATTTCACGCCCCAAGTGCTTAATCCGTTACTCAAAACAAAATTAAGGATGCTTAAAATGACAATGGTTTTCCATTGTTTTCCTTTTGGCCAAGGTGTTTTTTTGAACAAGAAAAAAGAAATATACAGCAATCCACCAATGAATTGTCTAATGGCAGCAAGTTGTAAAGCCGGCATGTGTTTTACGCCTTCTTTTGAAGCAATCCAAGTAGTTCCCCAAAAAAAACTGACCCAGCACAAAGCCAAAATAGGTAATCCAATGGCATTAACTTTAGACGAAACAGCATTTTTAATTTTAGTTCTCACGTTATAAATTTGGTTTTGTAAAAGTATAATTTAAAACGGTTTCTATTTTAGTACTCAAAATTGTTTTTCCAATAGATGGATTTTTATGATTAAACTTTGGCAAAGCCAAATCTAAATCCACTGCTTTTTGTGTGTAGTACCTTTCTCGTGAGGGATGAGATGGAGCGACCGCATTGAAGGTTTCATTCCACACATCATTTTCAATGATTTTTAGAATTATACCCACACAATCTTCCTGATGAATCAAATTAATCGAGGCGTCAGGATTATCCAAATTTTCACGTCCAGCCAAGAACTTTATTGGATTACGGTCTTCGCCAATTAAGCCGCCAAAACGCAATACCGTTGTTTTAAAGTTTATATTGCTTTGCAAAAGCTTTTCTGTTTCCAGTAATTGTTTGCCGCCTTCAGTATCCGGTCTCGGGATTGTTTCTTCAGTAACAAAAGCATCATCATCATTATAAACGGATGTCGAACTGATGAAAAGCACGTTTTCAACTGATGATTTTTCTATAAACGGAATTGTATTTCGAATCTTGGAAACAAAGTTTTCTGTCCCTGAACCGCGAAGTTTTGGCGGAACATCGATGATTAAAATTTCAGAATTCTCCAGAAAATCTGTTAGGTTTCCAGTGGTTTTATTTTCTGAAAGCGCAATTAAAAAAGGTTCAATTCCTGCATTTTCCAATACGGCTAATTTCTCTGTCGAAGTCGTCGAGCCGTTTACGGAAAATCCTTTTGAATGTAAGGCTTTCGCCAAAGGAAAACCCAACCAGCCACAACCCAGAATACTAATTTTTGTCATTTTATGTTTAAATTATTTGACTTTCAAACTGTCTTTCACAACTGTTAAACTATCTTTAGTCATAGGATTGATAGCTGTATCCAAAGCATTTGCAACCACAACTGGTGTCGGTTTTATTTTTTGTTTGATTACTACCGCATCATTCAAAACAAAAGGTGTTGGCATCATCCAATTTTCTCTTTTGGCTATTCCAAATAAAGGATTAGTCATTAAATCAAAAGAACTTTCCATCAGTTCCATATCAAAAACCGTTGAGGAATTTACACTGAACTGCATTTCTAAAGGTGTATTTCCAACGACATAATAACTCAATATTTTCTTTCCTTTTCGTTGGTAAAGTGAATTTTTCTGGCCTAATGTGGTCACGCCATTCGCTTTGAAATTATGAATCACCATTTTTTCATTGGCAAAAATATCATAGCGGTTGACGTTTCGATTTGGGGAAATTTTTATTTTCAAATACCTTTGATTGCCTACAATTCTGTCTTCTAGAAACGTAATACTTGGTTTTAGAATGTCTTTTCTAGGAGCTTTGGCAGCATACGTAAAACCGGAATTGTATTTGCTGAACAATGGTGTTTCGTTCAAAATGGATGCGTCTTTTGGGTTTTCACCCAAATAGCTTTTGGTCCAGGAATCAAGATTGGTGTCATACGTAACCCAATTGGCTTTGTCAGTATCGGCATCATAGACATACAATAAGCTGTTTGATTTGGCTTTCCCATATTCGTAACCTGATTCAGAATGCGCTTTCGCAAAAAAGCCAATGGCAAGCATAAAAAATACTAAAGACCAGATTCCTTTTTTGGCGAAAGTCCCAAAAACAGGCAACAATAATGTGAATGTCAAAACGGTAAGGATTGCACTTCCAAACAACACTTTTAATCCCAAACCAATAGGAAACATCTGGATGAAAGGCGTTATGATTATCAAGGCCGGAATGCTAAAAATAAGACTTAGTATTTTACGGGATTTTTGGGTAATGATAAATGCAGCAAATAAAAATAATCCAAAATAGACCGGAATAATCAGGAATCCAGCTCCTTGTAAACTGAAAGCAAGCGCTCCATTAATGACAATCCAAATAAATAATGGTGCTACATAATGATTCATAGTCACTTTCTTGGCAGAAAAACGGTTGTAAAATACTAGGCTTATCGCCAAAGCCAGAAGTACAAATGCTGCAATGTAAGCGTGTCCGTTATATGTAAATCCGTTGAGTAAATCATTGTATTGCGGGTAAACGGCTAATAATCCTTTCCAACCAAAAAAAGTAATTAATCCAGTAACAATCAATGAACCTAAAAATGGAATAAATCCTCTTCCAATTTCGCGGAATGATAAAATACGCTTGGCTATTCCTAAAAATAATAGAAAAATAAACAGGACCAATGCGATTACCACCATTGGTAAAACCCAGCTAAAAGGATAACTTATAAACGTATACGGAATGGTAAAATAGACGTAATCTTCACTGGCTTGTGTTGTATTTAAATCGGCATTTGAGAAATAGTTCAGCAATGGCATTAAATACGTGCCTTGATGTGCTAATGTGTTTTTGTTCAAATGATTGATGTCGTCCTGAGCAGTATGATAGTTAAAATGGTCATCAATAAAAGCAAAATTATACCCTTGAATATTGCCTTGTTCTCTGAAAACAGTCAAGTCAGTATCATTGGGTAACATTTTATAAATGCTGTACATCAAGGAATTTGAAACGGGAAAAGTCGCTTTTGCGGCAGCAAACTCTTTTACTAACCCTGCATTTCCCTTGTTGGTTTCCATCAACATATAACTGGGTCCGGATGAACCACGCGCTTCAAAGTTTAGCACTAAGCCTATTTCTTTTGCCCAATGGTGTTTGGTTACAAAAAGCGCTGCGCCATTTAATCCTAATTCTTCCGCATCTGAAAACAGAATAATAATATCGTTTTTATGTGGGGTTTTGGAATATAAAAAAGCACGAACACTCTCCAGAATCGTCGCTACGCCTGAACCTGCGTCACTTGCACCTTTAGAGTAGGAATGTGGTGCGCTGTCATAATGGGAAAGCAATAACAACGCTTTAGAATTAGAAGTTCCTTTTATTCGAGCCAATATGTTTTTTGATTGTACTAAATTTCCCCAATCACTCAAGGTGTATCCTTCTTGAACAGAAGTTTCCAGTCCTAACTTGTTCAGCTCTTTTACGAGATAATTAGCAACCACTTCATGTTCTTTGGAACCTACATAATGAGGTTGTTTTGAAATGGCTTCTACTTGGTTTAAAGCTCTTTTGGTCGAAAATTCAGAAAGAGAGCCTTCTTCATCTGAAGTCCAATGTGGCATCATGGTAAAGTAAATCAATCCTAGTATCCCTAGGAGAAATAAACTGGCAAAAATTGAGGAATAATCTTTTTTCATTTTTGGTTAGATAGGTTTGGGGTTGTGGTATTTAAATGTCTTTTTTGACTAGCATATAAAAATCATTATCCAAAAGCATATAGCCTTGGTCATATAGGAAATAGTAGGTATTTCCAGTTTTGGTTTGTAAAACATTAGTAAAAAACTCAAAATCGAAACCTTTACTCAGGAGTTTTGCTCGAGTGGTTTTTGATTTTCCTTCAACATTAAGCTCTGACAAAATACGGTAATTCTTGCGTAACTTATTGTTGATGTTGCGCATAAAATTAGTACTGTCTTTGTTTATTTTATTATTGTAGGCATTACGACAGCCGTCACTACAGAATTTCTTATCCTCGCGACCTACAATTTTCTCTCCACATTCTAGGCAGGTTTTCATGGATTTATTTTTTTAATTTCGTACAAATCTGTTCTACGATCTTTAAGAATTCGAACACTTCCATGCTCGTGAAGTTCCTTTAATAAATTCAAATCAACATCTACAATTAGGGTCATTTCAGTATTCGGAGTAGCTTCAGCTTTTATTCCGTTACTTGGAAAGGCAAAATCTGATGGTGTAAACACCGCAGATTGCGCATATTGAATGTCCATGTTGTTCACCTTTGGAAGATTCCCAACACAGCCTGCTATAGCGACATAACATTCGTTTTCAATTGCTCTGGCCTGTGCACAATGTTTGACTCTTGTGTAGGCATTTTGAGTATCAGTCAAGAACGGTACAAATAAAATATTCATCCCTTCATCCGCCATTAATCTGGAAAGTTCCGGAAACTCTACATCATAACAAATTACGATACCTATTTTTCCGCAATCGGTATCAAAAGTCTTAATTTGTGATCCTCCGGTCATTCCCCAATGTTGTACTTCGTTTGGCGTGACGTGAATTTTAGCATACATTTCTGAAGTTCCGTCTCTTTTACAAAGAAAACCAACATTGTATAACGTGCCGTTTTCTAAATACGGCATACTTCCTGTAATGATGTTTATGTTATAAGAAATGGCTAATTCCTGGAAACGTTTGTGAATGGGTTCAGTATGTTTGGCTAATTCCCGTATGGCTTCGGCTTCAGATAAATGGTTGTAATCCGCCATCAACGGCGCGGTAAACAGTTCCGGAAATAAAGCAAAATCACTTCCATAGCCAGAAACAACATCGACAAAAAATTCGCATTGTTCGAACAAAGCTTCCAGATTATTCAATTGACGCATCTGCCATTGTACTAATCCTAGTCGGATGACGCTTTTTGCAAGGTTTATTAATTTTGGACTTTCGTCGTAATAAATATTATTCCATTCCAGTAAAACGGCAAATTCTTTGGAATCAGAGTCCCCTTCCAAGTAGTTTTTCATTACTCGGATCACGTGGAAGTCATTACTCAACTGAAAAGAAAGTACGGGATCGTGAAGTTCTTTTCTTTTTACTTTTTCGATATAATTTTTTGGAGTAAGTTTTTTTGCATGTTGTCCATAATTAGGAATTCTTCCTGCAAAAACAATTGCTTTTAAATTCAATTGTTCACATAATTCTTTTCGGGCATCATATAAACGTCTGCCAAGGCGTAATCCTCTATAATTTGGATGAATAAAAACATCTATTCCGTATAAAACATCTCCTTTCGGGTTGTGGGTAGAGAAGGTATATTTTCCGGTTATATCAGAATAATTATGGTTTTTGTCGACCAGACTTTCATCAACAATGAGTGATAATGCAGAACCTACTACTTTTCCATCAACTAAAATTACCAATTGACCTTCAGGAAAAATGCTTAATAATTTTTCAATATGATGTTCTCTCCAGTAAGAGCCAACCATTTCCGGATAAGATTCTACCATGGAGTTTTTTAACTCTTTGTAGTCGTCAAATTTCAGATTTCGTAACTCTACTTTGTTTATTTTGGCTTGCATAAGAATTTGATTTTCATCAAATATAGCTAAATTTTCCCATTTACAAACGTTTACAAATAGTTACAACCGAAAGTAAATAGTTAGTAACCGAATACTTTTTGGAAGTCACCGCATCTTTGCAATGTTGATTTGAAAGACCAATTCAACAAAACATACACTAACATTTAAATAGTATACGCCATGAGCACATTAAGAAACAAAGTACAGTTAATTGGACACGTAGGAAATGATCCGGAAATCAAAACTTTTGACGGAGGAAAAAAATTAGCCAATTTCACATTAGCAACCAACGAGAGCTACAAAAACGACAAAGGAGAAAAAGTAGAAGAAACCCAATGGCACAAGCTTGTAGCTTGGGGAAAAACAGCTGAAATCATTGAAAAATATGTTACTAAAGGCAAAGAAATTGCCATTGAAGGGAAATTGACACATAGAAGTTATGATGATAAAAATGGGGAGAAACGCTATGTTACCGAAGTAGTGGTAAATGATGTGCTTCTTTTAGGGAAGTAATATTCAGTCTATAAGTATTGTAATGTTGTAAATTACGACTGAAACCAAACAAAAAAACCATCGATAACTATCGGTGGTTTTTTATGGATTATTGAACGGTAAACGATAACTGATATTGTTTATTTGTCTTTTTTGCGTAAATCAAATTTTGGACAGTTTTTGCAACGTTTATGTTCTCCTTTTTTATATTTTTCGCAACACTCAGACTTGAGGTTTTCTTTAGCAGATCCATTTTTAAGGAACTTTTTTTTATCCTTTTTCGTATCCTTATTTTTTTTCTTTTTACTCAATTTCTAAAAAAATTAAAATCAAGTTATTTGCTAAACAATATTTGATTATTTAGATGTGCTGTTTAAAGTTAGTTGTTGCATATCTCTGTCAAATAAATACAAACCACCTTTATCGTCACCAATCAGGTTTATTTTATCCAAAATAAGTTTTGCCTGAGCTTCTTCTTCAATTTGTTCAGCTACATACCACTGTAAAAAGTTGTGTGTGGCATAATCCTTTTCAGAAAATGAAATATCAACCAGTTTGTTAATCGAATCAGAAACAAAAACTTCATGTTTATACAATTCTTCAAACATTTCCTTAAATGTTCCGTAGCTGATCTTTGGTGCCTTTAATTCGCTAACCTTAGCATGACCACCTCGTTCATTTACGTAGCGGACTAGTTTAAGCATGTGTACCCTCTCTTCTTCAGATTGAGCATACATAAATTTTGAAATTCCTTCCAAACCATGAGTTTCAGCCCATGAAGCCATAGAAAGATAGGTTTGGGATGATTCAGCTTCAATTCGAATCTGATTGTTCAGCGCTTGTTCTATATTTTTTGATAACATGGCAGTAAGTTTTAAGTAAAGTTACAAAAAAACTTAATCTATTGATTCATAATATCTTGGAAAAAATCTACAAATTGTCCTAAATGTAAGCCATCAACTAATCCATGATGCACATGTATAGACATTGGCATGGTTCTTTTTCCGTTTTCAGCAATTTTCATTTTTCCAAAGGAAATTTTCGGACAACTATCCGGAAAAGTATAGCTTCGTGCATGCGATAATGAAGTGAAATCCAGCCATGGAATCGCCGAAAAATGGATTACATTATCATCTGTAAATGTTCGGGTAAAAAGGCCTGTCGTGTTTTGTATTCTTTCAATTTCAGTCAATGCATTTGTAGTGAAAATTTCAAAATCTGCGTTGTATTCGATTAAAGAAAATCCGAAACTACCGTCTTCACGACCAATAGTTGCAGAAGTATTAATTTGGTCACAAACATATATTTGGTCATCCGTAATCCTGTAGCGAAATGATTCGGTAGTATTGACTGCAACTAATGTTTTGTGTAAATAATAGATAAAAAAGGAGGCGTTCAATGATTTTGCTGTTGCGTAGGCTTTGGTGCAGTCGATTTCTACGGTTGCACCAAAAAAGGGTTCTTCAAATTGTCTAAAAAAATGGAAATGTTCTTTTCTGGACCAGTTCTCTATATCTAAAAGTGTTTTCAAGATTTTGTAATTTTATTTAGGATTCAAAAGTACAGCTATTCTTTGAAATCTGGAATTCATTTCATCCAACTTTTGTTGCGAACAAATTATAAAATGGATGTTTCGGATGCTGTAATGTTGATTTTTTTTTGGTGATAAAAAACGAAAATAACAGCCATAAAAAAAGCCCTAAAAGAAATTTCCTTTAGGGCTTTTTGATATAAAAAAGTAGCTTATTTTACTCTGAAAGTAACTCTTCTTACTAATCTTCTTGCGTTTTCTGAATCGATATCTACTGAAGTATCTTCACCAGCTGCAATTACATTCAATCTTGATGCATCAACATTAGCTTTCACTAAAGTGTTCTTCACATTGTTTGCTCTTGCATTAGATAATTTATCATTGTATGCAGATCTTCCAACTTCGTCAGCGTGACCTACAATATCAATTGAAGCAGTAGGATTGTTTCTCAAGTAAGTTAACATGAAGTCAATACCTTCTGTAGAAACATTAGTTGGAGTAGATTTATTGAAGTCAAAATAAACTGCAACATAACCACCGTTAATTAAACTAGTAATCAACTCGTTGTTTGTTAAAAGAGGAGAGTTGTTAGTAGTACTACCATAATTTTTTATGATAAAAGCTTCTGTTTCATCAGGAACATTATTGTTGTTCTTGTCAATTGATCTTCCTTTAGTATCAACCATTGCTCCTGCAGGAGTACTTAACTCTTCGTCTAAATAATCAGCTACACCATCTTTATCAGAATCTAGCATTTTATTTTCAATAGCCATAAATCTTGCATCAATTGCGTCAAATCTACCTTCATGGTCGATAACCCAGTCAGCATGTTTTTCGTTTTTACCTAAGTAAACAGTTAAACCTACTGTACCATTGAAAAGAATTCCTCCAAAACCTCTTGTACCTGAAAGACTTGCAGCATCAAAAGCAGCATCTTGAGATGCATTTAAGATTGTTGTAAAATCTCCAGTTAAAGCAATTCTGTTAGATAACTTGATCTGACCTGTTATACCAGCCATAAAGTTACCCATTCTGTCTTTCAACGCAGAATTTTGATCTTCTAATTGTGCCAAACCGAAACCAGCATGACCTAATAAACCAAGTGTGTTTGTCCAAGTTTCAAAATTCATGATTCTACCTAAGTTAGCAACACCTTGTAAGTCTACTCTGTAGTACTTAGTGTCAAAATCAATTGAATTTTTTTGTCCTTCAAAACTGTTGTATCCAAAATCAGCTTTCAAACCAAATTTGTTGTTAAACATGTATCTAACTCCAAGATCAACAACATAAGGACTAGGTGTTGAAGTAAATTGGCCAGGACTCATAGGTCTTTGTGGTTTGTTAACACCACCAGCTAATTCAACAGACCATTTGTTAAATTCAGTTCCTGTAGTTGCGCTTTCTACATTTTCTGTTTGAGCACTCAAAGTTGTCATTGCAGAAGCAAAAACTAACGTAAGTATGATTTTTTTCATAATTTTATTGTTTAAAATTTTATGCAAAAATACGACATATTGTTAGATAAGAAATATTAAACAGTTAATTATGTAAGAATTAGTTTTAATTCTGTAAACGGAGTTAGCAACGGCATTTTTAGCAATATTTTGTACTTTTTTTATAGATTACACAAAGATATTAACTTTAAATTCAAGTGTTTTTTAGCTGAAAAGACTTTTATTAATGATTCAAAGAGATTTAAAACAGGTTTTTATTATTCCAGTCTTTTTAGTATTTCTGTTATTTTTTCATAAGCACTGAAATTTTCATGTTCTACTTTATGGTCGATTTTTTCGTGTGCCCAAGTTGTATGAAACGGAATATGAACGGCGTGTCCGCCAATAGCTAAAACTGGTAAAACATCTGATTTTAAGGAATTACCAATCATAAAAAATTCTTCAGGTTGTATTTCGAGTCGTTTTATTAAATCAGAATAATCAATTTCTTGCTTGTCCGACATCACTTCAATATGATGAAAATAATGACCCAAACCAGAATTGTGCAATTTTCGGCGTTGGTCCAATAAATCGCCTTTGGTGGCAACCACTAGTTTGTATTTTCCGTGTAAAGCGTCTAAAGTTTCTTCGACACCATCCAATAAAACAATCGGTTTTTCCAGTAATTCTTTCCCATATTGAATTATTTTTTCGATAATTTCTACAGGAAGTGTATTATTCGAAATAGTCATCGCGGCCTCAATCATCGACAGAATGTAGCCTTTGATTCCGTAGCCGTACAATTTCAGATTGTCAATTTCGACCTTAAAAAGTTCTTTCGAAATTCCCTGATGCGACAAATAATCTTCCATCAAACCACAGAATTTCTTCTCGGTTTCATCAAAATACGTTTCGTTGATCCATAAGGTATCATCGGCGTCGAAAGCAATTACTTTTAGTTTCATTTTTTTTGTAATGGTTGATTAATAAAATCCAAAAATTAATTATGTTCTATTTTTAATCATTAAATTTTTTGATAATATATTCCTTTGTTTTATTATCATAATAACCTAAATAATAAGCATCGGTTTTAAATAATGTTTGTGATGAAACATCTTTATATGTATCGAAAAAAGTACGGATTTTATCAAACGCTAAAGGTTGTAAATCGCCTTTAATATGACTGCCTTCCTTGTCAAATAATCCGTCTGTTTTAACCACTTTTCTATTTGAGTAGGAATTAAAACTCTCTATGCCAGGGTTGTGCACGGCGATTGAAACGAGTGCTCCAATTAAGCCAAATTGGCCCATACCAAATTGGCTGGCTGACTGTTGCACTGGAGAAACACCCCCAAAAGTAATTAGTGTGTTTTGGCCAATTGTATAGCAGCTAACACCAGGATATAAATTGTTTACTTTTCGAATAAACTGTGAAGAATTTTCTAAGGTTCTCTTTCCTCCAAAATCTCCTCCTTCCAGTTGAACTTCCGAATTTTTAAAATCGATTGGTTCGGATGACTTAGCGGTATGTTCCTTCAATACTTTTCCGTCTAAATCTTTTACAGTAAGATAAAATAGATTGGATGCGCTTTTTAATTGATATAATTTGTTGTCAAAGTAAAATGAATTCGAATTTAAATACGTTCGGTCTTCTTCTATATCGTGGGTTTTTATTTTTTTTTCAGTAGCTTTAAAATCTGTTAAATCAACAGTGATAATTTGGGTAAACTCGATATTCGTGTCAAGGGTAATGATAATTCGATTGTTTTTGAAATAACATTTTCTCTTTTTGGCACTATCAGTTAGAGATGTTGGGTTGTCGGTATTTATAAGCTGCAACGAGAAAGGCGCTTCAAAAGGAAGTAAATTTTCTCCTAATACTTCATATAAGTTTGATTGTGTATAGTCTGATTTATAAAAAGTAAATTCGTTCAAATTGATTTTTTTTTCGGTATAATCACCTTCTTTATCAAAAACATAGATTTTTAAATCATTACTTTTTTTGATAACTGTTAGGATGTAAAAAAAATCTATATCACTAAATTTTTGTAAAACTTTTTCGTCTTTTAATAATAAAGAATGTTGTTTTGTTGTCGTTTTATGGTTATTGAAATCGTATAATTCAGTAAAAATATCCTTGGAATCATTTGATGACCAAAAAAGTCTAGTGTTGTCATTGTTGATGTTGTAGCCAATCATCTTCGTGTAAATTTTAGTATTTGGCCTTTCGGATGAAATACTATCAACGATTTTCATTTTTTCATCGAGTTGAATTGCTTTTACTTTTATTTTATCACCAATAAATAAAGTAATTTCTTTTTTATCGTTATTTATAGTCTGAAAAACATCTCGATTTTTTTTTAGCTCAAGAGGTATAGAAGATACCAGTTCTTGTGAAAAAGAAATTAAACTACTTAAAATTAAAGACGCAAGAAGTGTTTTTTTTATCATTTTTAGATAGGTTTATTTTTTAGCTAATATCTTATTTTTTTTTAAAATATTAGTAGTTAAAAAATGTTTTTTAAATGCAAATTGCGTGACTTAATTAAAATTTTAATTAAGTCACGCAATTTTATACTTTTTTCAAAAAGTCTTAATTTATAGTCTCTCCATTGGCAACGCCATCGGTATCCGGGTTTACAAATACCAATTTTCCTTCAGCATTCGTAGTCATCAAAATCATTCCTTGGCTTTCTACGCCGCGAAGGTTTCTTGGTGCCAAATTCACTAAAACAGTAACTTTTTTACCAATAATATCTTCCGGTTTGAAACTCTCGGCAATTCCCGAAACAATAGTGCGAACATCAATTCCAGTATCTACTTTTAAAATCAAAAGCTTGTTCGCTTTTGGCATTTTTTCGGCTTCCAGAATCGTTCCTGTACGGATATCCATTTTGGCAAAATCCTCAAATTGAATCGCTTCTTTTTGTGGTTCTGCTTTTTTGTTTTCGGCAGTATTGGCAGTTTTAGTAGCTTCCAGTTTGTCTATTTGTTTTTGGATTTCCTCGTCTTCAATTTTGGCAAACAATAATTCGGCTTCACCAATTTGATGTCCAGCCGGAATCAAATCAGAATTTTGAGCAATAGTATTCCAATTCAACGGACTTTCTATTTTTAAAATTCTTGATAATTTTTTAGCCGTAAATGGTAGGAAAGGTTCGCAAAGTGAACTCAACGCAGCCGCAATTTGCAGCGCCACATACATTTGAGTTTGCACGCGTTCTGGATTGTCTTTGATAACTTTCCAAGGCTCTTCATCCGCCAAATATTTATTTCCTAAACGAGCCACATTCATCAATTCACTTAACGCTTCACGGAATCTGTAACGTTCCACAGAACTCGAAATTACAGCTGGATACGCTTTCAATTCAGTTAAAGTCGCTTCATCCACTTCCGAAAGTTCGTTTGGTTGAGGTACAATTCCGTTGTAATATTTATTGGTTAAAACCACAACACGATTGATGAAATTTCCATAAATCGCAACCAATTCATTGTTGTTTCTCGCCTGAAAATCTTTCCAAGTAAAATCATTATCCTTTGTTTCCGGCGCATTCGATGTCAAGGCATAACGCAAAACATCCTGTTGATTCGGAAATTCTTCTAAATATTCGTGCAACCAAACCGCCCAGTTTTTAGAAGTAGATAATTTATTTCCTTCCAAGTTCAAGAACTCGTTCGCAGGCACATTATCTGGCAAAATATAACTTCCTTCGGCTTTCAACATCGCCGGGAAAATGATGCAATGGAAAACAATATTGTCTTTCCCAATAAAGTGAACCAGTTTTGTATCCTGATCTTTCCAGTACGGTTCCCAATCTTTTCCTTCGCGTAAAGCCCATTCTTTCGTAGAAGAAATGTAGCCAATCGGCGCATCAAACCACACGTATAATTTTTTTCCTTCGGCACCTTCAACAGGAACGTCAATTCCCCAATCCAAATCACGAGTTACCGCACGAGGTTCTAATCCGCCATCAATCCACGATTTTACTTGTCCGTAAACATTCGGCTTCCAATCGTTTTTATGTCCAACAAGAATCCATTCTTTCAAAAACTCTTCATAACGGTCCAAAGGTAAAAACCAGTGTTTCGTCGATTTCAAAATTGGAGTTTCTCCAGTAATTGTCGATTTAGGATTAATCAAATCCGTAGCATTCAGCGTCGAACCACATTTTTCGCATTGATCACCGTAGGCTTCTTCGTTGCCACATTTTGGACAAGTTCCCACCACGAAACGGTCTGCGAGGAACTGATCTGCTTTCGCATCATACAATTGCTCGGTCACTTCTTCGATAAAATCCCCTTGTTCATACAGTTTTCTAAAAAATTCCGAAGCCGTATCATGATGAATTTTAGCCGAAGTTCTGGAATAATTATCAAACGAAATTCCAAAATCAGAGAACGATTTACGAATGATTCCGTCATATTTGTCGATTACTTCCTGTGGCGTTATGCCTTCTTTTTTGGCTTTCATCGAAATCGCCACGCCATGTTCGTCGCTTCCGCAAACAAACAAAACGTCTCTTCCCTGCAATCTTAAATATCTGGAATATATGTCCGAAGGCACGTAAACACCGGCCAAATGGCCAATGTGAATTGGTCCGTTCGTATACGGCAATGCCGCTGTAATCGTATATCTTTTTGGATTCTGTATCATAAATTTATTTTTAGATTCTGAAATTAATTCAGAACGAGGTGCAAAAATAAGGAATCCAATTTTATTTGAAGCTATTTAGCTTCGCTGAATCTGCGATGTCCCGCTATCCGTTGCAATCTTTTACTTTTTAAAGAAAAAAGTAAAAGGATTTTCACTGCTATCGGGGCTAGGAAAACCCGGATTATAAAAATGTATAAGTCTTGTGAGCTTTCTCTTCCTGCAAGGTTTTTTTTGACCTTGTAGGTGTTTATATCTAAAAACATACCTACAAAGTTTTGTAAACCTTGCAGGAGAAAAAATTCTAAAGGCACATTTTTTTAGCCAAATGTGGAAAGCCGTAAGTGTATGTTTTTTCGTCTCGATAAATTTGAGGGCAGAATTGCAATGAATGCTAGCTTAATACAGAACCTAAAATTTAAACAGAATGAGAAAATTAATTACATTACTAATTATCGTATTAATATTAATTCCTAAAAAAGCTGAAGCTCAAAATAATGGTGCTGCAGCAGTAGCTGCTATTGCGGGTATAGCCGCTATTGGCGCTGGAATATTTGCCGTTGAACAGATGAAAGAGCAAGCTGAGCTAACCGCAACCCAATGGATATTAAAAAACCACCCGGAATTAACTAGCTTTTCATTAAAAACATTAGATTTTGACGGTAAAAAATTAAAGGATATGTCTTCCGTATCTGTAATCTTGTTCAATGTTCAAGAGTTTCAGCCACAAGAAAAGCCTGAGTTAAATGGTAAAAAACAAGTTTTGTTTGGATTTACCAGTAATGGCTGGGTAAATGAGAACGGTGTTAACTTCGATAAAGTAAAATGGTATCTTATTGACGAAAGTGAATGGATCAAAATGATGACATCCTATGTTAAAGTTGCTTCGGGTGTTAATGATAGTAAATTGATTAAAGATAAATTATTGGAAGGCAAGATTGTAAATAAAGGCTTGAAAATTAACAGTAAAATTGCACTTCCATTTTTTGAATTAACTGGCGACATGTATGTTGTAACGGATTACTCAAATGATATGAAATTTATCTACAATGAAAGATCTTTAGGTATTTTTCTAAAAGAAACTAATGATTTAGTTCAGATAGGAAGAAATCAGATCATCGATATCCACGACTTCTTCTTTAAGAAATAAGCAGATTTCGTCTACTAACTTGGACTAATCTAACGAGGATTTTTTGGCAATTTTTATCCATAAAAATTTAATTAAAGCATTTTTTATCAATAACACGTAAAGAAGGAAAGCTACATTTATAATGTAGCTTTTTTTTATATTTGTAACCGTAATTAAAGAAGTTTCTACATTATGGCAAAAGGACCCGAAAAAAACACCAAAAATAAGGCTTTACATACCAAATTGCTCAATCGGAAAAAGGCTAAACTTCAAGAAGAAAAAAAAGAAAAAGCGTTGCGTTTGAAAGCTTTGGTTACAAAAATGAATCAGAAAAAGAATAGTGACGAATCTGATAGCATATAAATCGAATTGTATTTCTTTTCTGTTTTATTTTACCCGAAATTTGCAGCACATATTCAAACACAAAACCTATGGAATTCGGTAGAATAATTATTTCAGAAACAGCCTTTAATAGTGAGAACCTTCAAGATGTGATTCACTCTAATA
The DNA here is from genome assembly GCF_003633605.1 of Flavobacterium sp. 120. Classification (NCBI taxonomy): domain Bacteria; kingdom Pseudomonadati; phylum Bacteroidota; class Flavobacteriia; order Flavobacteriales; family Flavobacteriaceae; genus Flavobacterium; species Flavobacterium sp. 120. The sequence continues at coordinate 3,600,384 of NZ_RBKZ01000001.1, forward strand.
TTTCGGTAATCAACTTAATGCGTGAGGAAGGCGTGAACGATGATTTGATTCACGAAGATGCTATAATGAGTTATTATTTAGATTATTATACCTCACAATATACCGAAGGAAATTTTGCTCAGTTTGTATACAATTCCGGTTGGGATAAAGAATTAAACGAATTAATCGAAGAAGGTTTGGCATTAATTGGTGCCGAAAAGCATTTGGAATTGTTCCAACAGCAATCCAAAAAAGTAAAACTGATGAGCAGTGTGAAGCTGAATAAATTCCTAAAAGGGAAATTAGAAGGCGTAAATCCTATCCGAGATTTGCTTAACAACGACACTTTTTTTGAAATAGAAGAAAATCTAATTACTTTGAATGCTGCTTTCTTAAAAACCCACCCAGATTTTGAAGTCCTTTCTGTAGACGACATGTTTGCAACCTTAGAAGAATTTGTGGGGCACGAGATTAAAAGAGACTAAGTAAGTCAAAAGTCCAATGTCATAAAGTTTTTAAAGTCCTGTTTTTATTTGTTTTTTTGAAGTTCTATTGTCAATGTAAATTAAACATTAGGGCATTTGAATCATACATTAGTATTGGACTTTATGACTTTTGATTTTTGACGAATTTTTTCCCCCATTTCTATCAAACATTTCCTTAAATTTGCTTCCATTATTATAAAAGTTAGCGTTAAAAAAATCAAGCTATGTTACAAATCGCATTTATTAGAGAGAATCAAGAAAAAGTAATCACCGCTTTGGCAAAGAGAAACATCGATGCTACAAGTGTTGTTGAAGAAGTGGTCCAACTGGATGAAAAACGTCGCGCTACGCAAGTGGAGCTAGACAATATTTTATCCGAATCTAATAAATTATCCAAAGATATTGGCGAATTGATGAAAGGCGGAGAGAAAGCAAAAGCCGCAATTCTAAAAGAAAAAACCGTTTTAAACAAAGAGAAAAGCAAAGCTCTAGCGGAAACAGCTGATGCGCTTGCCGCTGAACTTTTAGAGAAATTATATACGTTACCCAATCTTCCTGCTGATATTGTTCCTGTTGGAAAAACACCGGAGGAAAACCTAAACGTTTTTGAAGAAGGGGAAATTCCAGTTTTGCATGATGGAGCGCAACCGCATTGGGAATTGGTAAAAAAATATGATATCATTGATTTTGAATTGGGTGTGAAAATCACAGGCGCAGGATTTCCTGTTTATAAAGGAAAGGGAGCTCGCTTACAACGTGCTTTGATCAATTATTTCTTGGACAAAAATACTGCTGCAGGGTATAATGAAGTTCAGGTTCCGCACATGGTCAACGAAGCATCCGCTTACGGAACGGGACAATTACCGGATAAAGAAGGGCAAATGTATCACGATAAAACGGATGATTTGTACTTGATTCCAACGGCTGAGGTTCCGGTAACGAATTTGTTTCGTGACGTGATTTTGAACGAAAATGAATTACCCGTTTTAACAACGGCCTATACGCCATGTTTCCGTCGTGAAGCAGGTTCTTACGGAGCGCATGTACGTGGATTGAACCGTTTGCACCAATTTGACAAAGTGGAAATTGTACGTGTAGAACATCCTGATAAGTCATACGAAGCTTTGGACGGAATGGTGGAACACGTTAAAAATATATTACAGGAATTGAAATTACCATATAGAATATTGCGTCTTTGTGGTGGAGATATGGGTTTTACTTCAGCTTTGACGTATGATTTCGAAGTGTTTTCTACAGCGCAAGATCGTTGGTTAGAAATCAGTTCAGTTTCTAACTTTGAGACTTTTCAAGCGAATCGTTTGAAATTGCGTTTCAAAGATAAAGACGGAAAAAACCAATTGGCACACACTTTAAACGGAAGCGCATTGGCTTTGCCAAGAGTTTTGGCTGGAATTTTAGAAAATTACCAAACTCCGGAAGGAATTGTAATTCCTGAGGTTTTACGTCCGTATTGCAGGTTTGATATTATAGATTAATTAGTGTTCAGTCCTCAGTGATCGGTGTTCAGTTAGCTTTTTGGACAATGCACCGTTTGGCAAACTGAACACTGAATACTGAACACTTTTAAGATGAAAAATATTTTTCTACATATTACCCTGTTTTTTTCATTGCTTTGTTTTTCTCAAAACGAACAATTAGCGCAGTATTATTATGACAAAGGCGATTTTGAAAAAGCAAAAATCAGCTATGAAGAGTTGCTGCAAGAGATTCCGTTAAATTCCCAGTATTTCTTAAGAATAATAGATTGTTCTCAGCAATTGCAACAGTTTGAAAGTGCCGAAAAAGCCATTCAGGAACGATTTAACAAGTACAATCAAGGGAATCTTCTGGTAGAATTAGGCTATAATTTTCAGTTGCAAAAAAATGATGTCAAAGCTAAGATCTACTACGATCAAGCATTGGACCGAATCAGAAAAAATCCAAATGAAGTCTACGGAATATCGAACGCTTTTGAGAAAAAAGTGTTGCTCGAATACGCCCTGAAATCCTACCAAACCGCCACAGAATTAGAGCCTAATTTTAATTTCAATTATCAAATAGGATTGCTTTACGGTCAATTGTCTAATATGGAAATGATGATTTCCACTTTTCTGGACGAGGCGTTTGCGAATCCTCAAAACTCCATTAGAATCCAAAATCAATTGGTTCGTTTTATGGCTGATGAAGGTGATGCAAACTTCAATGAAATATTGCGCAAAGCATTAATTCTAAGGACTCAGAAAAATCAAGATCTCTTTTGGAACCATTATTTGAGTTGGTTTTATGTACAGCAAAAAGAATTCGAAAAAGCATTTATTCAGGAAAAAGCCATTTACAAACGCAATCCGGAATCGCTTGCCAATATTGTGAATTTAGGGCAACTGGCCATTGAAGAAGACAATCAGGAAGCAGCTAAAGAAATTTTGGGATTTGTATTGGAAAATACACAAGATTTAGAATTGTTGATCCAAGCGAATTCGTATTTGGTAACCATGAAAATTGAAAAAGCATCCGAAAATGACTTTGCAGCCATCAACACAGAATTAGACGGTTTGTTGAAACAATTTGAAATAAGTCCTTTTACCTTATCTTTGCAGCTGATTCAGGCACATTTCACGGCATTTAATTTGAAAAAACCAGAGGAAGGAAAGGCAATTGTCAAGAGAGCATTGGAATTGAAATTGAATGATTATGAAGTGGCTAATGCCAAAATGGAACTGGCAGATATTTTACTTTACGAAGAAAAATTCAATCAGGCTTTGATTTATTATTCGCAGATTGAATTGGATTTGAAGAATGATGTAATGGCACATGAAGCCAGTTTGAAAGCCGCAAAAACCAGTTATTTCAAAACCGATTTTGCTTGGGCATTGAAACAATTTAAGGAATTGAAATCAGCGAATACGCAGTTGATTGCCAATGATGCTTTGGAATTTTTTCTGTTAATCAACGACAATACTGTTGCCGATTCGACACAAACGGCTTTGAAGCAATTTGCAAAAGGAGATTATCTGTTGTATCAAAACAGGAATCAGGAAGCGGTAACGCAGTTTCAGACGATTTTGAAAAACTATAAAGGACAAGAAATAGAGGCCGTGACCTTGTTGCGATTAGGGAAAATATATGAAAAGAAAGGTGATTTTGCTTTGGCTTTAAGCCAATACCAAACGATTATTGACCAGCATAGCGACGGAATTTATATAGATGAAGCGTTGTATTTTTCGGCAGAAATTTATAACAAGCAATCGTTACCCGAAAAAGCGAAACCATTATATGAAAAGGTATTGTTCAATCATCAGGACAGTATTTATTTTGTGGAAGCAAGAAAGAAATTCAGACAATTGCGAGGAGATACTAATTTGTAAAAAAGTTTAACTGTTTAATTGTTGAGTCGATTAACCAGTTAAACAATTAACCAGTTAAACAAAAAAAATGATACTATACAACGTTACCACAAACATACATGAAAGCGTTCACGATCAATGGATGATTTGGATGCAATACAAACACATTCCTGAAATTTTGGCTACGGGAAAATTCTCTTCGGCAAGAATGGTACGGGTTTTAATTGAAGAAGAAATGGGCGGAGTAACGTACTCTGTTCAATACGCAACAGACAGCAAAGAAACTTTGGAGAAATATTATCAGGAGGATGCGCCGGCTTTTCGCGAAGAAGGAGCAAAGTTGTTTGGAGACAAAATGCTTGCTTTTAGAACAGAATTAGAATTGATTGCAGATTTTTAGAGTCATTGCAAGGAACGAAGCAATCACATTCAGATTGTCGTTTTGAACCACAATCTTGAAGTCGCAATCTGCGATCTCCAATTTGAAATAAAATACACTTTGTGCCTTAGTGCCAAAATAAACTTAAAATAAAGCGAGATTGCTTCGTGCCTCGCAATGACAACATGGAAAAAGTAACAGCCAAAAAACACCTCGGACAACACTTTCTTAAAGACGAAAGCATTGCAAAAGACATTGCTGACACGTTGAACTTAGAAGGATATGATGATGTATTAGAGATAGGTCCGGGAATGGGAGTTTTGACAAAATATTTGTTGGATAAACCGGTGAATACGTACGTTATTGAAATCGATACGGAATCAGTGACGTATTTGGACCAAAATTATCCAAAATTAAAAGACAGAATCATTTCTAAAGATTTCCTGAAATATAATGTAAACGATGTTTTTGAAGGGAAACAATTCGCTATCATTGGGAATTTCCCGTATAATATTTCGACACAAATTGTTTTCAGAACTTTGGAATACCGCGATCAGATTCCGGAATTTGCAGGGATGTTTCAGAAAGAAGTAGCGCAACGTATTTGTGAAAAAAAGGGAACAAAAGCGTATGGAATTCTATCGGTTCTGGTTCAGGCTTTTTATGATGCCGAGTATTTATTTACAGTTGATGAAAATGTATTTATTCCGCCACCAAAGGTAAAATCGGGAGTTTTACGTTTGCGCAGAAAGAAAGATTACAGCTTGCCATGTGGTGAGAAATTGTTTTTCACGGTAGTGAAAACGGCCTTTCAACAGCGACGCAAAACGTTACGAAATAGTTTAAAAACCTTAAATTTGTCGGATAGTTTAAGAGAAGATAAAATTTTTGACCTTCGACCAGAACAATTAAATGTAGAACAGTTCATAGAACTTACCCAAAAAATAGAAGCCGATGGAGTTTAAAATCAGCAAAGAATTAATTCAGGAATTAGAGCAACTCATTCAAAATAAAAACGACCAGCAACTGGAAGTCTTATTGAATGATATGCACCATGCTGATATTGCTGAAATTCTCGATGAGCTTGATTTTAATGAAGCGACCTATATTTTTAAAGTTTTAGACAGTGAAAAAACCGCCGAAATTCTTCTGGAACTGGAAGATGATTTGCGGGAAAATATATTAAGCAGGCTTTCGCCAAAAGAGATTGCGGAAGAATTAGATGAGCTGGAAACGAATGATGCAGCCGATATTATTGCAGAGCTTTCGAAAGATTTGAAAGCCGAAGTAATATCAGAACTTCAGGATGTTGAGCACGCCAAAGATATTGTTGACTTATTGCGTTATGATGAGGATACCGCAGGTGGAATCATGCACAAGGAATTGGTTAAAGTCAATGAAAATTGGAATGTGCTAACGTGTGTAAAAGAAATGCGCATTCAGGCCGAAAACATCTCCAGAGTCCATTCGATTTATGTCGTGGATGATGAAGATAGATTGAAAGGCCGTTTGTCACTCAAGGATTTATTGACCACTTCTTCCAGAACACCGGTAAGTGATGTTTACATCCGAAAATTAAACTCTGTAAAAGTAGATACCGAAGATGTTGAGGTGGCCCGAATCATGCAAAAATACGATTTAGAAGCCATTCCCGTCGTAGATGAAATGGGACGATTAGTGGGAAGAATCACCATTGATGACATTGTAGACGTAATCAAGGATGAAGCTGATGAGGATTACCAGTTGGCAGCAGGTATCTCGCAAGACGTTGAAGCTGATGACAGCATTTTTGAACATACAAAAGCACGATTGCCTTGGTTGGTTTTGGCTCTTTTAGGTGGTTTTATCTCCGTAAAAGTGCTCGGCTTGTTTGAAGGAGCGATGTTTGAACATGGGAATTTGTTCTTTTTCACACCACTTATTGCCGCAATGGCAGGAAATGTAGGCGTACAATCATCAGCAATTATAGTGCAGGGTTTGGCTAACAATACGTTGAGCGGATCCTTGTTTAATAGATTGGTCAAAGAAGTGTCACTAAGTTTATTAAACGGACTGATTTTGGCTACGATATTGTTTTTAGGAAGTCATTTTCTGTTGAATGTCGAATTGATCATTGGCGTTATTGTTACTATAGCATTGATGTCGGTAATTATTATTGCATCGTTAATAGGGACTTTTGTTCCGTTGTTACTCGATAAATTTGGCATTGACCCCGCATTAGCAACCGGACCGTTTATCACAACGAGTAATGATATTTGTGGAATTCTGATTTATTTTTCGATAGCAAAAATGATTCTGGGATTTTAAGAAAGAATTGAACAAAAAGAATAGAGAGAAATTAAAAAATAACTAATACAACTATAACTACACAACCAACACTTTTCCCTAACGGCTTACTTTTCTTTGGAGAGTCCAGAAGCTTCGGGAGGGGAAAGGAAAAACCACAACTAGCATGAAAGTACACATTATTGGCGGCGGAAACTTAGGTGTTTCTATCGCATTAGGACTATCAAAATTTTCACCAGAGAACCAAGTAACCGTAACCAGAAGAAACACATCAAGCATTCTGTATCTTGAAAAATTGGGTGCTACGGTTTCTACGAATAATATCCATCAGATTCAGGAGGCCGATGTCATTATCTTGACCATAAAACCATATCAAGTGGATACCGTTTTAGCCGAAATCCTTCCAGTAATTTCGAATAAAATTATTGCGTCGGCAGTGAGTGGATTGTCCATAGAAAATTTACAAAACAAAATCGGTGCTGCTAATAGTGCCATCCGAATCATGCCCAATATTGCGGCACAGTTTGGTGCATCAGCAACTTGTATTGCGTTTCACGAAAAAGACAAAGAGAAAGCACAAGATGTAGTTTCTCTTTTTCAGAGTTTGGGAACTGCTCCTATTATTGACGAAAAATTAATGGATGCAGCAACTGTTCTTGCGGCCAGCGGAACTGCTTTTGCGTTGCGATACATTCGCGCATCGATGCAAGCCGGAATCGAAATAGGATTTGACTGGCAAACCGCATTAGCCATTTCGGCACAAACCGTAAAAGGTGCTGCCGAAATGCTGCTGGAAGAAAAAGTACACCCGGAACAATTAATTGACCGCGTAACTACACCACAAGGCTGTACCATAGCCGGATTGAACGAAATGGAAATGCACGGATTCAGTTCGTCCCTGATACGAGGAATCAAAACGTCCTTGAAACAAATTAAGGGGTAAGCCTCGAGTTCCGTAAAATCTTGATTATATAAGCTGCGCAAATGTCTCTGACTTTGCGCAATTTTTTTACTTAAGCTTCGCAAATATTGATATTTGTTTACACAATCAAATAAATACTATATTTGAAAAAAAACTACCATGAAAAAACTACTGCTTTTAACCCTTATTTTAATTTCAAGTTATACTGTAAATGCTCAACAAAATAAACAAAAACAAGTGCTTAGGCATGTGGTGATGTTTGGTTGGAAAGCCGGAACCGATGCGGCAGCAATTGACAAAGTGGTAACTGCTTTTGGGAATTTGGAACATAAAATCAAATTGATAAAAGCGTATGAATGGGGAATCAATAACAGTCCTGAAAACTTGAATAATGGTTTGACGCATTGTTTTACCTTAACATTCAACAGTGAAGCTGATAGAGATGCGTACTTGATTCATCCGGATCATAAAGCTTTTGTGGCTGTTTTGAGTCCGGCTCCAGAGAAAGTTACCGTAGTTGATTATTGGACTAATAAGTAAAGGACAGGGATAATAAATAAAACGGACTTAGCTTATAAATAGCCTAATTATAATCATAAGTTTCAATAAAAAGTGGTGTTTAGTTTTAAAACTAAACACCACTTTTTTTATTAGAGACATTAACTAATTCTATTGGTTAAATCTTCATTTTTTTTGCTCTAGCAGGGTTCAAACTAAATTTCAACCATAAAAAGCCAATGGTTCCCGCAATAAAGGAAGCAATCAAAATCGCAATTTTTGAATAAGTAATGACTTCTTCTCCGTCGTTTTTGAAAGCAAGTAAGGTTATAAAAATAGACATGGTAAAACCTATTCCGCCCAGCATTCCTGCACCTAGAATACTGCTCCACTTTAGGTCTTTAGGCAAACTGCAAATTCCTAAACTAACAGCCAGGAATGAAAATAACCAGATCCCCAATGGTTTTCCTACCACAAGACCCAGTATAATTCCAATTGTGTTGGGATGATTCAATCCCTCATGCCAATCTGAATTTATGGCAATACAAGTGTTGGCTACAGCAAACAAAGGAAGAATAAAAAAAGCCACTGGTTTGTGTAAAAAATGCTGTAATCGATACGAAGAAGTTTTCTTGCCTCCATCACCAAACGGAATTACAAAGGCCAATAATACTCCGGTTATCGTTGCGTGTACACCAGAATTTAACATAAAATACCACATGGCAGCACCACCAATCAAATAAGGAATGAGGCTGTGAACTTTTCTTCGGTTAAGGATAAATAGACCGCCCATAATGGCAAAAGCGATAAACAAATTCATAAAAGCAATAGTGTCCGTGTAAAATATTGCAATTACCATAATAGCACCTAAATCATCAATTACAGCAAGCGCAGTCAAGAATACTTTGAGTGATGTAGGAACGCGATTTCCTAAAAGTGACAGGATTCCAATAGCAAAAGCAATATCAGTCGCCATAGGAATTCCGGCTCCGTTTTGTGTGATGGTTCCAAAATTCAACAGTAAAAAGATTCCGGCTGGGACAACCATTCCGCCTAATGCGCCAAAAATAGGTAAAGCGGCATTTTTAATACTGGATAATTCTCCTTGGTACATTTCGCGTTCTAATTCTAAACCAATCAAAAGAAAAAAGATAGCCATTAAGCCGTCATTAATCCAATGTGTTATGGAATGACTTCCAATATTGGTTTCCCATAAAGCTATATATTCAGTTTGAATGGATGAATTGGCTAATAAAAGAGAGAGTATTGTTGCAAAAAGTAATAAGAGTCCACCGGCTTTTTCGCTTTCAAAAAAAGCGTTGAATGTTTTCGTTAATTTCATTTTTGTTTTTTCATTTATTATAAGCATGAGATTTATAATAAAAATTGAGAAAGCTAATTTACGATTTTATGAGCTAATTTCCTTCGATAAAACAATAAACCGTAATTTTTTTGTTAATTTGAAGTATCAAAAAATACTACTTTTATGGATATCAAAGTCCTTCATATCGATAGCAATAATTCCTTGCTTTGGGATCAATTGCAACAGTCCGGATTTATAAATCACAGCGATTTTACCTCGTCAAAAGAAGAAATTGAATCTAAAATTCAAGAATATCAGGGAATTGTCATTCGAAGCCGATTCAAAATTGACAAGGCTTTCTTGGACAAAGCCACTAATTTGCAATTCATTGCACGCGTTGGAGCCGGATTAGAAAGCATCGATTGCGATTATGCAGCATCCAAAAACATTACGCTTATTGCTGCTCCCGAAGGAAATCGAAATGCTGTTGCCGAACATACATTGGGGATGATATTGTCGCTTTTTAATAAGCTAAATGAAGCGGACAGAGAGATACGATCCGGACATTGGAACCGTGAAAGCAATCGTGGACATGAACTTGACGGAAAAACGGTGGGGATTATTGGTTACGGAAATATGGGAAAATCATTCGCCAAGAAACTCCGTGGTTTTGATGTCGAAGTGTTGTGTTATGACATTCAGGAAAATGTAGGCGATGTAAATGCAAAGCAGGTTTCATTGGAAGAATTCCAGCAAAAAGTAGATGTAGTGAGTTTGCATATTCCGTGGACTCCCGAAACAGATAAAATGGTTGACAGTGATTTTATCAATGGATTCGCCAAACCTTTTTGGATTATAAATACGTCTCGTGGCAAGAATATTGTCACTGCTGATTTGGTTGCGGCCATGCAATCCGGAAAAATTCTAGGAGCTGGTTTAGATGTTTTGGAATACGAGAAGTTGTCATTCGAAACGCTGTTTCAAGATAAAAATACTCCCGAAGCTTTCCAGTATTTGTTGAACGCCAAGAATGTGATTTTGAGTCCGCATATTGCCGGTTGGACATTCGAAAGCCATGAACGATTGGCGCAAGTCATAGTTGATAAAATAAAAGCAAAGTATTTTGGTCAAGCCAAAGATACGGAGCTGGAGAAACGCGTCACGGGAATCGGTGGTTTCTTTTTTAAATCAAAAAATCCCAAAGAACTGGTAGCTTGGTACGGAAAACACCTGGGTTTAAAAACGGATCAATATGGTTCCACTTTTTGGTGGAAAGATAAAGATGGGAATGATTGTTCTACCCAATGGTCGCCATTTGCAGATGATACCAATTATTTTGTACCAAGTGAGAAACAGTTCATGCAAAACTTTAGAGTGGATGATTTAGAAAAGTTATTACAAAAATTGTCAGAGGAGGGTGTAACAATTGTAGGTGATATGGAGTCTTATGAGTATGGAAAATTTGGATGGATTCTAGATGTCGAAGGGAATAAGATAGAACTTTGGGAACCAATCGATACAGCATTTCAATAAAATTTTTAATTTCAATATTTACTAACTTAAATTTAACCAAACCAAAATGGAAGAAATCGCACAAGAAACTTGGAACACTCCAAGGAAACCCATTCCAGTATTTAAAGTAGATCCAGTATTAGTATTAATTTTTGGGTTTTTAACCTGTGGATTGTATTTAATCTATTGGAATATTAAAGTTGCAGAAGTTTTTAATGCTGTTTCTGAGAGAGAAGTTATTTCACAACCCATTGCCATATTTGCGGGCTGTTGTTATCCTGTAAATATTTATTTCTTTTATTTAGCTGGCAGAGACGGACTTCCTGATGTATATCATAGATCTGGTTCAGCTCAAAAAGACGATACGGTTTTGCTGCTTATTTTAGGGCTTTTCTTTCCAATGATTGCCGCAATGATAGTTCAAAATGACATCAATAAATTATACAATTAATAGTAAAGATAAACGTAAAATTTACGGAATTATAGGCGCTGTTTTCACACTCATGGTTCCGTTTTTTTTAATGTTTTTTAATGATGATAATCATCTTGAGACCGATCAGTCTTTGTGTCCTTTCAAAATGATTACAGGCTTTCCATGCCCGGGTTGTGGAATTACAAAATCATTGGTTTATTTTTATCAGGGAGATTTTTACAAGAGCATAAGCTATCATATATTAGGTCCTTTTGTGATTGCATTTAGTATTGTTAGCATTGTTATACTGTCTATTGAATTAATTACTAAAAAAGAGTATTTTAATACTGTTATGTACAATAAAAGACTAGCCTATAGTTTGGGTATTTTTCTAGTTGGATATCATATCATAAGATTGATTTTCTTTATAAATAACAATTCTTTAGATTCTATTTTGAAAGAATCCATCTGGAGATAAACTAGAAATAAAAAATCCCGTCTTGTCTTTTTAGAACGAGACGGGATTTTTTTATATCTAATTGATATTAATCTTCTTTGTCATTTAATTTTCGTTCCAATTCTGCCTGAAACTCTTCCATTACGGGCTTCATGGTGCTTTCTGGAATATCTGCAATTCTGATGTACATTAATCCGTCAACGGCATTGTTAAACAACGGATCCACGTTAAAAGCAACCACTTTTGCATTTTGTTTGATGTATTTTTTAATCAAAACCGGCAAACGCAAACTTCCTGGCTCTAATTCATCAATGATTTTATCAAACTTGTTCAAATCAGATTCGGCTTCGTCAAATATGAAATCCTTATCGGCATCTTTCAGTTTTACTTTGTAAGCTTTCTTAGGGTGAACGTATTGTGCAATATAAGGATCGTAATAATTGGACTTCATGAATTCAATCATCAATGATTTTGAGAAATCAGAAAATTGATTGCTGATACTCACGCCACCAAGCAAATATTTATGTTCTGGAAAACGCAAAGTAGTGTGCATAATTCCTTTCCAAAGCAAGAAAAGGGGCATTGGTTTTTGTTGGTATTCTTTGATGATGAAAGCTCTGCCCATTTCGATAGACTTGTGCATCATATCATTTAATTCCGGTTCAAATCGGAATAAGTCGTTGAGATAGAAACCATTTATTCCGTATTTCGGATAAATTTCAGAACCTAAACCCATTCGATACGCACCAGCAATTTTATGGGCTTCATTATCCCATAAAAAAAGATGATGGTAATATTGGTCGTGCTTGTCTAAATCAATGGATTCGTTTGTTCCTTCTCCAACTTCGCGGAAAGTGATTTCTCGAAGACGGCCAATTTCGTGCAGAATATTTGGAATTTTAGCAGCTTCAGTAAAGAAAACTTCGTAGTTTTTGCTTTGTAAAAGACGACAATCCGTACTTCTTAAAGCATCTACTTCGGCAATCATTTTCTCACTATTGGCAGGAGTAACAATTTTCTTCGGACTTTTAGGAAGTTTCAAATTTGGAGGCGTCAGCAATTTACTTTCTTTCTCGAAAGGATTGGCGAGCATATAGGTTTTCTTTCTCAAAAACTCGGAATATTCCTCAATCGTTGCGTGTTCGTTTTGTTCACTTACCGAAATAGGTTTGCCAATACGTACTTTTATCACACGATGTTTTTGGCTAAACACTTCCGAAGGCAGTTTTGCCGTTCTAAAAGTGCCGCTTATTTTAGAAAGTAAATAAAATAATCGACTGTTTTTAGCGTGAAAATAAATGGGAACAACAGGAACTTGGGCTTTTCTAATGACTTTAATAGCACCTTCTTCCCAGGGTTTATCCACCATTAATTTTCCGTCTTTATACGTAGAAACTTCTCCCGCAGGAAACATTCCTAACGGCTTTCCATCGCTTAAATGACGTAAGGTTTCTTTGATTCCCACCACGCTTGACTTAGCATCCCTGTGATTTTCAAAGGGATTCACAGGCATGATGTATTTTTTGAGAGGGGCAATGCGATGCAAAAGAAAATTGGCGATAATTTTGAAATTAGGTTCTCTTTCAAGCATTAATTTCAATAATAAAACACCGTCAATTCCTCCTAGCGGATGATTTGAAATGGTGATATAAGCACCGTCTTTTGGTAAACGTTTTAAATCCTCTTCCGGAATTTCGAATTTTATTTGTAGATCATCTAATACCCCATTTAAAAACGCAACGTCTTTTAAATGTTTATTTCTGTCGTATACTTTGTTTAAGGTAGAGATTTTTAGCACCTTCATTAGCATCCAGCCAGAAAAAGTCCCCAGAACTCCGTACTTGTCTGCATTTATTGCTTTTGCAACTTCTTTCGCGGTTACTAAACCCATGTATTTTTTTGTTTTTTTAGAGCAAGAAACAAAGATAGCAAAAAACTCCATTTTCTCTATTTTTCTGAATCAAACTTCTAGTTTTTTGTTACATTTGAAACCCACATCTAAACAATATAATTTTTTCCGAGAAAATAAAAAGTGGGTTCCTGACAACCGCAGGCAAAAAATAGTTTTTCGGAAGAAATTCAAATTTTTTTTAAAATGAGAATTATTTCATACAACGTAAACGGAATCAGAGCCGCCATTTCAAAAGGATTTATCGACTGGTTGCAACACGCAAATCCCGATGTTATTTGTCTTCAGGAAATTAAGGCTACCGAAGACCAAATCCCAGTCGAAGATATTGCAAAAGCGGGTTATCCCTACCAATATTACTATTCAGCAACCAAAAAAGGATATAGTGGCGTAGCTATACTTTCTAAAATCAAGCCTAATAATGTCGTTCACGGAACCGGAATTCACCACATGGATTTCGAAGGAAGAAACCTTCGCGCTGATTTTGATGGATTTTCAGTGATGAGTTTGTACTTGCCATCAGGGACAAATATCGATCGATTGGACCATAAATTCATGTTCATGGATGATTTTCAAACCTACATCAACGAACTTAAAAAAGAAACGCCAAACCTAATTATCTGCGGGGATTATAACATTTGTCACGAGGCAATTGACATTCACGATCCAATCCGAAACAAAAATGTTTCCGGATTTTTGCCGCAAGAAAGAGCTTGGCTCGATGGATTTATGAAGTCCGGATTTGTGGATAGTTTTCGTCATTTCAACAGTGAACCGCATCAATATTCGTGGTGGAGTTACCGCGCCGGAGCCAGAGGAAACAACAAAGGTTGGCGTATCGATTACAATTTAGTAAGCGATTCTTTAAAACATAAATTAAAAAGAGCCGTTATTTTATCAGATGCCGTGCATTCGGATCATTGCCCTATTCTGGTAGAAATCGAGTAATCTGGAGCTATTTCCCGTCTCGTCCTAAAGAAGAGATTACAATCTTGTTGTTTTTAAAGAAAAAACAACAAGGATTTTCACTTTTATCGAGGCTAGGGCATTCGAATACAATTTGAATTTTTGCTTTCAAAACAACATTAGAAACAACATAAATACAAACAAAATGATTAAAAGAGTTTCCATCGGATTATTAGTATTGGCGCTTTCAACCTCCTGTGTATCCAAGAAAATATACAACGACTTAGAAAGTAAGTTCACCGATTTAAAAAAAGAAAACAGAAGTTTAGCAGATGAAAATGCCGATTTGCTAAAAGCTAAAAACCAATTAGAATTAGACCGTGACGGCTTAAAAACTGATTTGAGTAAATCCAAAGCCGAACTGGATAAATTGAAAGCAGATTACGCAGCAGCTCAAAATAAATTCAAAGTTCTGCAGGATTCATACGCTGCTTTAGAAAAAAACAGCGGAGATGCTTTGCAAAGCAACATGAAGAAAAACCGTGATTTACTGGATCAATTAGACGAGAAAGGAAATGCATTGGCATTAGAACAAGAGCGATTGAGCAAAAGCGCACAACGTTTGCAAGAATTAGAAGATTTGATTGCTGCCAAAGAAGCGAGCATGAAAAAACTAAAAGAAACCTTGTCTAAAGCCTTGAACAGTTTTGAAGGAAAAGGGTTGACAGTAGAACAAAAAAACGGAAAAGTGTACGTTTCTATGGAGAACAAACTACTTTTCAATTCGGGAAGTTGGGCGGTAGGTTCCGAAGGGAAAAAAGCAGTAATTGAAGTTGGAAAAGTTTTGGGTGACAACCCAGATATCTCAGTACTCATCGAAGGTCATACGGATGATGATGCTTTTACGGCTTCAGGACCAATTGCGGATAACTGGGATTTATCAACCAAAAGAGCGACAGCAATAGTTGCTATTTTAAGCGAAAACAAGAAAATCAACAAACAAAATCTGACGGCTGCCGGAAGAGGAGAATTCTCTCCATTAGCAAGCAATTCAACTGCAGATGGAAAAGCTAAAAACCGTAGAATCGAAATCATTCTAACGCCAAGATTAGACGAAATCGCCGAAATGTTGAATGAGATAAATTAAGGTTCAAAGTGTCAAAGACAGAAAGGTTCAGAGTTTTTTACTTTGAGCCTTTTTTGTTTTCTACGAGACGTATTGTAAAGCGTCTAGTGTTTTTAAGTTTCACCATTAAGAAATTAAGAAAATTAAGTTTTGATCCTTAATGAAACTTAATTTCTTAATGGTTAAAAAAAGAACCTTTTCTTATTCGCAAATCTGCTAATTTCATCTTTCGATGGAAGGTTTCGATTGGCGAATTAGCGGTTTTATTTTTTTAAATATCCCGTTTAGTTATAAATAAACGTTTCTCAATTTTCTGTTAACTGTAAATTTAAACCACAAACTAATTTTATCTTTGTTTTCGAAAAATAAAATACAATTTCCTTAAAAATGAAATACACTACTTTACCAAATACTGATATAAAAGTCAGCAAAATTTGCCTTGGAACCATGACTTTTGGGCAACAAAATACGGAAGCTGATGGTCATGCTCAAATGGATTATGCTTTAGAAAACGGAGTCAATTTCTTTGACACTGCCGAAATGTATTCGGTTCCAGCGCGTCAGGAAACTTATGGAAGTACAGAAAAAATTATTGGAACTTGGTTCAAAAAATCAGGAAAAAGAGAAGAAATAGTCTTGGCTTCTAAAATTGCCGGACCCAGTCCTAATTTTGGCTACATGAGAGAGAAATTAGATTTCTCACCAGCCAGTATCAAGTTTGCATTGGATAATAGTTTACAACGCTTACAAACGGATTATATTGATGTTTATCAATTACATTGGCCGGAACGCAAAACCAATTATTTTGGACAACGCGGTTTCAAAGTTCAGGATGATGCTTGGGAAGATAACATTCACAATGTATTGGAAACATTAGACGGTTTTGTCAAAGAAGGAAAAATTAAACACATCGGACTTTCAAATGAAAATCCTTGGGGAATCATGCGTTTTCTGGAGGAAAGCAAATACAACAATTTGCCAAGAGTAAAAACGATTCAAAATCCATATTCGTTATTGAACAGACTTTTTGAAAACGGTTCTGCCGAAGTTTGCCTTAGAGAAAATGTGGGTTTATTGGCGTATTCGCCGATGGCTTTTGGGGTTTTGTCCGGTAAATTCCTTACTGGTGAAGCGCATCCAAATGCAAGAATCAAGTTGTTTCCACAGTATTCCAGATACAACAGCACACAATGTACTGAAGCTACAAGATTGTATCAGGAAATCGCCAAGAAAAACGGACTGACTTTAACGGAATTGTCTTTGGCATTTATAGAACAACAGCCGTTTGTAACCAGCACGATTATTGGCGCGACAACATTGGAACAATTAAAAGAAAATATTGATACGATTCAAGTGTCACTTTCGGATGAAATTCTAAAAGCAATTGATGAAGTGCAAGCCGTGATTCCTGATCCGGCACCGTAAAGTAATAAACCCTATCAGAGTTCTAAACTCTGATAGGGTTATTTTAAGAATTAAAGATCAAATTCCTCATCAACGGATAACGAATCCACTTTTATTTGCGTTGAATCTTGTACTTTGAATTTGATAAAAGATCGTGCAGGTCCTGAAATTAGTATGGGTAAGGATTTGTAAATAGTGTCTTCTGGAGTCAAAAGTCCTCTTCGAAACATGATATTCGTTAGAAAAGATTCTTGTTTTACTGCAAAATCTTTCAACATCCCTTGATCGTTGAACTGGTACATGAATTTCTTGGGACTTGGAATAATTCGGGCGAGATACAAGCATTCGTTCAGCGATAATTCCGAAGGTGTTTTTTGGAAATAAAACTGACTTGCTTCACCAATTCCATATACATTTGGACCCCATTCGATAATATTAAAATATACTTCGAGCATGCGTTCCTTGCTCACAATTCGGTTGTTTTCCAGAATGTAAACCAATAAAATTTCCTCCAGTTTGCGGGATACGGTTTTCTCTCGACTCAGAAAAGCATTCTTTACTAATTGCATACTGATCGTGCTGGCGCCACGGGAGAATTTTTTGGTTCTTATGTTTTTGACGATGGATTGTTTGAAAGCTTCGCTGATAAAACCACGATGCGAAAAGAAAGAAGGATCTTCTGTAGTTAAAACGGACTTTCTTAAATACGGTGAAATTTGGTCTAATGGCGTATAATTTGGATTGGCAGAACCAACCAAAATCGGACGTTGCAACACATTTTTTATAAGTGCGCGATACACAAATTCTCCATTGAGTTTGTTGAGATTCGCTTCGCCGTATTTTGTAATTTTCAGATTTTCTTTCTTCAATTTACTGTCAAAAACCAGTTGATTCGGTTTGTTTTGGTTGAAGGCAAAATCCAATTTGTAATCAAAATTACCGCTTGCTTCCATTCCTTGAAAGTGGGTGAATAAACCGTCAGGTAGCGAGGTGATAAAGTCCTGCGCTTTCATTTTTGGGATAGTAACCTTGAGTTTGTAAATCGTATCTTTTTCCGTTTCGTAAGCTACGTAAGGATGAAATTTTATCTTGTTCAACTGAACTGTTGAGCTGCTGTCAATCGAAATAAAATCAGAACCCAATAAGAATCGATAATCAAATTTTGCATTCTTAAGAATAACATCTTTGCTGGCAATTTTCGGGTGGTTGAGTTTTAAATTGGCAATAGCCATAAAGCCATCAATATGCAATTCGTCGCCATCTCTATCTATGTTTTGAATATTCAATCGAATAGAGTCAAAGCTTGATTTCAGGTTGAAACGCTCGTCTAAATAGGGCATTTGGATGGCACCAGTATCAATATTGACGAAACGGATATCGGCTTTTTTATTTCTTGGATCAGCAAACCCTTTGATTCTCCACCGTTGTGAAATGGTATTGGTTTGAACTTGAATGGATGTTTCTAGTTGTTTGTTGACCAATCGCAGTTTTTGGAAATTAATGGTTGCTTTTTTTCCGTTATCATTGAGTCGAAAAGACAGATTGTCCAGAATCATATCCGTAGGGACTAAATTCAGTGCTTTTGAGATTATTCTGTAGGCAAACTGTGCGTAATCTCTTTTCTCGTCGCTTATTTCTGTTTGATTGTCTTTTTTTAGAAAAGCATCAAAATTCCTCAGTTTTCCTTTTTTTACTAACTGGACAAAACCGTTCTGGACTTCTAAAGTTCCAAGCTGAACATCTCCCGTTATGAGATGCCATAAATTGACGCTGGTTTTTAGTTTTTGGATTTTAAAAAGCGTGTCTCTGTTTTTTGGAACCAGTATTATTTCGGTAAGATTCAAACCCGATAATCCGTCAAAAGAAGCTTTTTTTATCGTAAAAGAGCTGTTGTAATCCACTTCCATTTCATTGGAAACTTTTGCTATTGTTTGTTGTAAAACGGCATCTCGAAAGATATAAAAAGCAATAATTAAAGTGACAAATAATACAAAAAATATTTTTGCTGCTAGAATTAATTTTTGTTTTCCGGTTTTCATAAACAGTTTAATAAGTAATACAATCTAAAATACAATGCGTTTGGAATCTCGGCCATAAAGAAAAGGAAAATAATACTAAGGGAAAGATTTTTATGGTTTTCTTTAGAATATTGATTGGGGAAAATGATTTTTTAAATAAAAAAACTACAACCATAAAGCGTTGTAGTTTTTAAATTATTGCGTAGCAGCTAAATTTGCTTTAGGGTTTAGGTTCTTTATATTCAAAAGGGTTATAAAAGCGTCTTACTTTTTCCACAATCTGGTTTAAGGTCATTTTATCAGCTGTTTCTACGGCTTTTAGTTTTCCGGGTTCAATTAAATGATCCGTCATTAATTTTTGTTCCAGTTTAGTTTTGGTTTGTGCGGGACCAAAAACAATAAGTTCATCCGATTTTTTGACATAAGACAGCACTGATTTTATAAAATAATCCAGCTCTTGTTTTTTTCGGTCGTCAAATTTTTTGTCGCTATTGCCATGATGAACTCCTGAGAAAGTTCCTTTATTACCTTCGTCATTATGATGTACGCTGTTTTCAACCTCAGAATCTATTTCGGTAATTTTTTCTGTATCACCATCAAGAGCAACAATTATTGCTTTTGAGGAGTCTATCCAAATGCCAGTTTGTCTTTTCATGTCTTTGATATTTTAAATTAAAATAGATTGTTTTTTGCTGTTTTTATTGCAACAGAATCGCGCTTAGTTGACTTATTAGAACGTGTTCTGATTTGTTTTTTCCTGAAAATGAAGAAGCTATAGCGTTGGCAGTTTTTAGAATTAAGGCGTTAATTTCCGGAGTGAACAAATGTGGGTGTTCTGCTCTGAAAATTTTAAAGTCAGGCATCACTTGTTCAAATTCCCATTCATTGGCGACAAGCCAGTCAAAAACAATTTCGATTTCATAAGCGGTATCATCCCCAAATTCATTAAAACTATTTTCCAGCGGAAGCCATTCGGTCTTTATAATTTGTTTCAGTTTGTTGATTTCTTCTGTACAAATGGTTTTGTCTACGGCCGCAATAGAATAGAACACTTTGCCTAAGTGTTCGTATAAATGAGTCATAGTTTGGTGAGAAGGTTTCATTTTTGTTTTCGTAAAGTATTGTTAAACATAAAGTTACGAAAAATAATGAATTCCTTTGCTGCTTTTTCTTTTTAATTGAAATAAACGTGAAATAAACAAAAATATAATTATTTGATTTTCAGTTTTTAACAAAAAAAAGAGGAAGCCTTTTTTAGTGACTTCCTCTTTTTTGCAGCGGCAGAAAAATTATTTTTTCGAGTATTCTTTGTCTAAAAATAAGTAACGGGCGTCGTTCTCTGCTCGTACTGATTTTGAGGCTAAATCGATAATCATGATTTCGGGTTTTTCTTCATTTTTTGACATTGGCCAAACCGGAAGCTTATCACCATTTGGATTTCCAGTTTTAATAAAGTTGGCAAAATAATTCAGCATCGTTTCTGAAACTGCATAATCAGATTCTGTCCAGGCATAGTCTTTATTTCCGGCTAAATTACCCATTGCATATTCGATTTCGGCAGAGTGTACTGCTCCTTTTGGTATTGGTGCTTTTGGAGTGTTTGAATTCTTTTTGATGACACCGCCAGCAAGGCCAGCTTCAAGACTATTGTCTCGCATTTCTGGTCTGGGATGTGTATAATAATAGCGATATACGGGTTGTGTGCTGTTTTTTCGATGCAAATCAAACCATTTCCAGGTGCTGTAGGCGATAAAACGGTCACCCGATAAATCGGTGGCAGATTGCTCTGTTACTTCCAGAGTTCCTGTTGGATATAATTTCAATACTTCATCGGCTTTTTTGCCATACAATTCTTTTACTTTTTGAATATAGGTTTCATTACTGATGTCTTTTCCGGCTGTCAATGCTCTGTAAGTCATTTCTTCGGAGTTCCATCCTAATAATAAAGGAATCATAGCTTGTTGTTTGGCTTCAAAAGTTTCAGGTAGTGTTTTGGTTAAAAAATAACCGTCAATGGTAGTTTTAAAAACGCCTAAACTGCTTCCTAAGGATTTTTGGTAAAGTTCTAACGTAGACATCTCCCGAAGATTTTTTAAGGAAGTTGCTCCGATTTTTTGGGCATATTCAAGGCCTGTTTTTTCGGCTTCGGCCAAAGGAACCGGTGCTAATGTTGGGAATATTGAACCACCGCTTTCGCCAATAGCTCCTGCAATAATTCCTTTTGATAAAGGAGAAGCCATTTGTGCACTTACGGCAATAGAACCCGCTGATTCTCCTGCAATAGTTACGCGTTTTGGGTCACCTCCGAATTTTGAAATATTGGCTTGTACCCATTTTAAAGCGGCATTTTGATCTAATAATCCGTAGTTTCCAGATGCACGATTCGGTGATTCTTTGGTCAGTTCCGGATGGGAGAAAAATCCCCAAATCCCTAATCTATAATTTACGGTTAAGGTTACTATTCCTTTTTTTGCCATATTCTCACCATCATAACGACTTTCTGAGCCATCGCCTGCAGCAAAACCACCACCATAGAAATACACTAAAACTGGTAATTTTTCACTGGCAGATTTAGCAGGAGACCAAACATTCAGGTACAAACAATCTTCGCTCATGCCATCACTTCTAAAACCCATATCGCCAAAAACATTAGATTGAATGGCTCGTGGTCCAAATTTTTTGGTTTGTTTTACTCCAGTCCAATTGGTTAAAGGTTGAGGTGCTTTCCATCGTAAATCACCTACTGGTGGTTGTGCAAACGGAATTCCTTTGAAACTTTGAATGTTTGTCTTTATGTCAAATTCTCCTTCAATAGTTCCGTTAGCAATAGTGAGTTGAACGGGGAAAGCATTTTGATTTTCGGCTTGTTGCGCTTCCGAAAAGAAAGGAATGAGCAACAGCAGTATTCCGATACAGTTTGTTTTTAGATTCATAGTGTATTATTTTATTTGTTTTTTTGACATTATATTTATCCAAATAGTTCACTCGCCACATCTTCAATTTTGGCTACCAATCGTATTTTGATTCCGGTATTTTTCAATGCAATTTTATTGTATTTGGATACGAAAATGGTCGAAAAACCTAATTTCTCCGCTTCCTGAATGCGTTGGTCCACGCGGTTTACAGGACGTATTTCGCCTGAAAGTCCCACTTCGCCGGCAAAGCAAAAATCTTTATTGACTGCAATATCTTCATTCGAGGATAAAATGGCGGCTACAACAGCCAAATCTATCGCCGGATCATCTACTGAAATTCCTCCCGTCACGTTCAGGAAAACATCTTTGGCGCCAAGCCTGAAACCGGCTCTTTTTTCTAAAACGGCCAGAATCATATTGAGTCTTTTCGCATTATAACCTGTCGTGCTGCGTTGCGGTGTTCCGTAAACTGCGGTGCTTACCAAGGCTTGGATTTCAATCATCAACGGTCGCATGCCTTCTAATGTTGACGCAATTGCAGTTCCGGATAATTCTTCATCTTTATGCGAAATCAATATTTCGGATGGATTCGAAACTTCTCGTAATCCATTACCTAACATTTCATAAATACCAATTTCGGCAGTAGATCCGAAACGGTTTTTTAAAGAACGTAAAATGCGGTATACGTGGTTTCTGTCGCCTTCAAATTGTAAAACCGTATCGACCATGTGTTCCAGGATTTTTGGTCCTGCAATGTTTCCGTCTTTGGTGATATGACCAATCAGAATCACGGGAATATTGGTTTCTTTGGCAAACTTGATCAACTCGGCGGTGGTTTCTCTAATTTGAGAAATACTGCCGGGAGTGGATTCAATATAATCCGTATGCAAAGTTTGAATGGAATCGATAATCACGATTTCCGGTTCAATGGCTTCAATTTGCTTGAAGATATTTTGGGTTTTGGTTTCGGTAAGAATATAGCAATTGTCTCCGCTTGGCGTGATTCTTTCGGCACGCATCTTTATTTGTTTCTGACTTTCTTCGCCCGAAACATATAAGGTTTTATACGGTAATTTCAAGGAAATTTGAAGTAAAAGCGTGCTTTTTCCAATGCCGGGTTCACCACCCAAAAGAATCAAAGAACCAGGAACGATTCCGCCACCCAATACGCGATTAAGTTCGGCGTCTGTAGTGTCCATTCGGATTTCCTGAGCCGAATCAATTTCGTCTATTCGTAACGGTTTCGGTGCTTTACTGCTGGTAGTAGTTTCGCTTTTCCAAGCTGTTTTTTCCTGTTTTTGGATAATTTCTTCCGCAATGGTATTCCATTCTTTACAAGAATTGCATTGTCCTTGCCATTTTGCATATTGTGCGCCACAGTTTTGGCAAAAAAAAGTTGTTTTTACTTTCGACATTATTTTTTTGGTGTTTGGCTTGTCATGTCATCGTATTTTTCCATCATCATGTTTTTTGTAAGGTCGCCAATTTCCTCTAATTGGGAAGCACTTTGATAGCGTTTTGCCGCTTTCTTAGGGTCGCCCATTTTTTCATACATTAAACCCAATTCATAATCGGCAAGCATTGATTTTGGATAATTTTTATTGGCAATTTCAGCTAATTTATCCAATTCAGGATACGCTTTGTTTTTTAGAATTGCCGCTTCAATGGCTTTGAAATCGTTTACACGAATTGGTATTTTTAAACCTAAACTTTTGGACAAAGCAGCATATTTATTGGTCAAATAATCAACATAACCGGATTGCAACACAGCAATTTTTTCGCTGTATTCAGTAGATGAAATAGGCTTGTAAGCGTCAAAAAATTGGTATAAGGCATTTGGAATCGAGTATAGTACAAGCGAATAGTGTGATGCGCCTTTAAAATTATCGAACTTGTAATTTAATTCAGGATTAGCAACCTGTTTTATGTTCTCGTCCAGTTTTTTTATAGACTCTTGAATTTTTTTTATATCGCCATCTCCATTGGATTGATAATAAAAAATAGGTTGTTTTATATTTGAAAGTTTTTCTGGAATGATATTTTCCATTTCAGGAGCCAGTTCCGGGCTTAATGAAATATATCCATTGAATATAGGATTGTCTTTATACAGGAAAAAGTTTAAAAATCCCGCCGTAGTGTCGTGTCCTGCAATGATTCGGAATGGCGCAACTGGGTATTTTTTTTCGATATAGGGAAGTAACTCGGCGCCAATAAACTCAAAGAATTTTGCGCCTTTTCCAGAAGGAACTCCATCTGCTTCATCATAAGTGCTGTCGTCAAAGCGTTCGTTATTTTTGTTTTGGCTTATGCCAACGACAATCATTTCGGGTAAATCATCCCAATAAGCACCGTAATTCAAAGCGCCATAAAATGGGTCAAATAAGTAATCGCCATCGAGTAAAATAAGTATAGGATACTTTTTATTTGGGTTTTTTTCGAAAGAAGGCGGAAGTCCAATTGTGATTTCACGGCTTTCGCCCAAAGCGTTTGAATCGAATGGTATGGTGGTTTTTTGTGAAAATGCTGTAATAGAGAAGAATAAGAATAGTAGTAGTTGTTTCATAATGTGGAGCGTTTAGAAATTAAAGTACACCTAAATAAGACAGCAATATAATACTTTATTTACTTTTATTTTAAAAACAAGAAAAGTTAAGGCGCCAGAATTGCACTTGCTTTTTAGAACAATAAATAGGATTTAGGGAGTTGAAAAATGCGCTAAACAAAAAACAACTGAATATCTGATTTTGAGTTAAGTAAATCAGATATTCAGTGTCTTGTGGAATTAAATACTTTTACTTTGAGTGATAAAATAAGTAATTTATCTTTTTCAAAAAGTATATCAGTACGTATTTGTTCTTTGAAGAATTAGGTCAAAGAATTGTCATTTTCGTTAGGGAAAATAATCCAAGGTTTGAAGGCTTTTGCTTCTTCAAATTCTAGGATTGCATACGAAATAATGATAATAATATCATCTCTTTGTACTTTTCTGGCTGCTGGACCATTTAAGGTTATGATGCCTGAGTTTTTTTCGCCTTTGATGGCGTAGGTGTCAAAGCGTTCGCCATTGTTGATATTTACGATGAATACTCTTTCTCCTTCAATGATATTGGAGGCTTCCAGTAAAGCTTCATCTATGGTAATGCTACCGATATAATTTAAATCGGCGCCAGTTACTTTTACTCGGTGTATTTTTGATTTTACGACTTGAATTTGCATGCTACAAAAGTAAATTAATTTAATGAAATGGTGTCAATCAATCGAATATTATTGACAAGTACCGCAATGAACGCACGGTATTTTTTATTTTTATTTTTTCGGGTACAAGGTAAAAGTGTTGCTTCATCGGCAATTACGAAATATTCCAATGTGAAGCGCGTGTTCTTGTTGAATGATTTTTGAACCCATTCTGAAATAGCTGTGGTGCTATTAGTCGCAAATTTTTCTTTTACTGCGGTTAGTGTTTTATAAATAATAGCCGCTTCGTCTCTTTCTTGCGCTGATAAACGTTCGTTTCTGGAACTCATCGCAAGATTGTTGGATTCTCTGTATATAGGACAGCCAATTACGTTTACTTGTAAGTGGTTTTTGGCGACCATTTTTTTGACAATTTGTAATTGTTGAAAATCTTTTTCACCAAAATACGCGTTTGTTGGTTCTATTATTTCAAACAGACGTTTTACAATCGTGCCTACGCCATTAAAATGTCCAGGTCTGAATTTGCCTTCCATTTGGTTTTCTAATCCATCAAAATCGAAAGATTGAGAAAGAGGTTTCCCATCATAAATGTCTTCAACAGATGGTGCGTATAGAATTATATTTGGATTTAAAGCCGTAAGTTTTTTTACGTCTTCTTCCAATGTTCGGGGGTATTTTGCTAAATCTTCGGGATTGTTAAATTGTGTTGGATTTACAAAAATACTTACGACAGTATTTTCATTCTCCAGCAATGATTTTTGCATTAATGCCAAATGACCTTGATGTAAAGCGCCCATGGTAGGAACAAATCCAATAGTGGATTGGACGGTTTTTATTGATTTCAAATAGTCGATTAAAGATGCTTTTCCGTAGAAAATATGCATGGCAGTATTATTAAAATTAAATGCAAACTTACTATTTTAGTTAATAACTGCATAAAATTTTGTAATTTTGCGTGGTTTTTATTGCCAATAAATTAAGTAAATTACAATATGAAAGATAAGAGGATATTATATGTATCATCTGAAGTGGTGCCTTATCTCGCTGAAAATGAGGTCTCTTTAATGTCTTACGACGTGCCGAAAATGATTAATGATCAAGGTGGACAGATAAGAATTTTTATGCCAAGGTATGGAAATATTAACGAGAGAAGACATCAATTGCACGAAGTAATTAGACTTTCGGGGATGAATTTGGTAGTGAACGACTTGGATATGCCCTTGATTATAAAAGTGGCTTCCATACCAAAAGAAAGAATACAAGTTTACTTTATTGATAATGATGAGTATTTCAAAAGGAAAGCCACATTTGCTGATGAAGAAGGTGTGATGTATCCTGATAATGACGAACGTGCCATTTTCTTTGCAAAAGGAGTTGTTGAAACGGTAAAAAAACTCAATTGGGTTCCTGATATTATTCACGTTCACGGATGGATGGCTGCTATGTTACCCATTTATATGAAGCATTTTTACAAAAATGAAGCATTGTTTTCAGAGACAAAGATTGTTACTTCGGTTTACAGTCAGTCTTTTGACGGTACTTTAGATGTAGAGATGATTAATAAAGTGAAATTTGACGGTGTTCCTGATGATGCGATTTCGGATCTGGAAGTTCCAGACTACGAAAATATTATTAAGGCTACTATTAAGCATTCCGATGCTGTGATTATTGCATCAGAAAACCTGTCTCCAAGTTTAACAAAATATATAGAATCTTCAGGAAAACCTTTTTTACCTTTCGCACCGAAAGATGCATTCGCGGAAGCGTATACTAATTTCTATAGAAACGAGGTTCTTTAAATTAAACTTTTTTATTAAATATGTACAATAATTCTTTTTTTAAGAAAATTCTGGTAGTTGCGAGTGTTGTTTTTTTATATTCCTGTGATAAAGATTATAATGAAATTGGAGGTGATTTAATTGGTGAAAACAATTTTGATCTCAAAAAAGAAACGTACAATGTTTTAGCTTACAATCAAAAAACGGGTCCTATACAGTCGAATGATCTTGTAGTAAATCCTTTGGGAATTTATAATAATCCAAATTTTGGTGAAACAACGGCCAATTTTGGTACGCAATTGACTTTGCCAGCAACCATAACAACGATTAGTACAAGACCGTATATTGAAAGTGTAGTTTTGACAATCCCATATTATTATGATGCGACCAAAACAGTTACAAAAACTGATGGTAGTCATGAATATGTACTAGATTCTATATATGGACCTGACAAGGCCGAGATGAAACTAAGTATTTATGAGTCTGGTTATTATATGAGAGATGCAGATCCTATTGGTGGATTTTTACAGCCTCAAAAATATTTTACAAATCAAAATGCAGAATTTGATAATGTTAAAATACCGAATCGTTTAAATGATGATTCCAGTTTGGCTCAAAACGATAAGTTTTTCTTTGACCCAGCGGAACATGTTGTGACTACGACAGATTCAATTACAAAAGTAGTTACAACTACAAGAACTCCTCCGGGAATGCAATTGAATTTGAATAAAGCTTTTTTCAAAGCAAAAATAATTGATGCTGTTGCAGCTGGAAAATTGGCAACAAATGATGTTTTCAAAGAGTACTTCAGAGGACTTTATTTTAAAATGGAAAAATCAGGAAGTAGTGCCGGAAATTTAGCAATGTTGAACTTTAAGGCGGGAAAAATTACTTTAAAATACAATGAAGATTTGTCAACAACAACTGCTGGTGTGACTACAATTACACGAGTTAAAAAAACCATAGTTCTTGATATGACCGGTAATTCAGTGAGTTTGTTGAATACAGATTTTGCAGGTAGCGGACTTGCTTATAATGCTTTGCCAAATACTGGAAATACAACTGAAGGGGATGATAAATTGTATCTAAAAGGTGGTGAAGGATCTGTAGCGGTGATAAGTCTTTTTAATACTCCGGGTGAGTTAGATGCTATTAGAAATAGTGGATGGTTGATTAATGAAGCTAATTTGGTTTTTCATATTGACGCTGCAACTATGGCTAATAATTATGAGCCACAAAGAATCTATCTATATGATTTTAATAATAACCGACCTATTGTTGATTATTATGCAGATGCAACAACAAATAGTGTTGATGTTAAAAAATCAAAAGCCATTTTTGATGGTAATATAAATAGAAATGCTACAAGTAAAAGAGGAGTTACGTATAAAATTAGGGTTACAAATCAAATAAGGAATCTTGTTAAATATAAAGATTCAACTAATGTTAAATTAGGATTGGTAGTTACAGAAGATATTGGTACAATAGCTTCTCATAAGTTGAGAACTCCAAATGCTTTTATTTCTGGAGCGCCAAAAGCATCTGTAATGAATCCTTTAGGAACTATTTTATTTGGAGGTAAATCCACGGTTCCTGATGATAAGAGATTGAAGCTTGAAATTTATTATACAAAACCTAATTAAAAAATTATGTGTGGAATCGTTGGTTATATCGGTTATAGAGAAGCTTATCCTATTGTAATAAAAGGATTAAAGAGGCTTGAATATAGAGGTTATGATAGTGCCGGTGTGATGTTATATGATGGTAAAGAGCTAAAACTTTGTAAAACAAAAGGAAAGGTTTCAGATCTTGAGGAAAAGGCTGCTACGGCAATTACTGCAAACGGGACTATAGGGATAGGGCATACGCGTTGGGCAACTCATGGTGTTCCAAACGATGTGAATTCGCATCCTCATCTTTCTAATTCAGGTGATTTGGCAATAATTCACAATGGAATTATTGAAAATTATGCACCTTTAAAAGAAGAGTTAATAAAACGTGGGTATGTTTTTCATTCGGATACTGATACTGAGGTATTGATAAATCTTATTGAAGAGGTACAAACTAAAGAGAATTTAAAACTGGGGAAAGCAGTCCAGGTAGCATTGAATCAAGTAGTGGGAGCGTATGCAATTGCTGTTTTTGACAAAAAGACTCCGGACGAAATTGTTGCTGCTAGATTAGGAAGTCCATTGGCAATTGGTGTAGGAGAAGGAGAATATTTTATTGCTTCGGATGCTTCACCTTTTATAGAATATACTTCTAACGCAATCTATCTTGAAGATGGCGAAATGGCAAATATTAGATTGCATAAAGCCATGAAAATTAGAAAAATTAAAGATGATTCTTTAGTTGATCCTTATATTCAGGAGCTTCAAATGAACTTAGAGCAAATTGAAAAAGGTGGTTACGATCATTTTATGCTTAAGGAAATTTATGAGCAACCAAGTGTTATAAAAGATACCTATCGCGGAAGACTTCATGCTAATGAGGGCATTATTCAAATGGCTGGAGTTGAGGATAATTTAGAAAAATTCCTTAATGCTGATAGAATTATTATTGTGGCTTGTGGAACTTCATGGCATGCAGGTTTAGTTGCTGAGTATGTTTTTGAAGAGTTTGCGCGTATTCCGGTAGAAGTAGAATATGCTTCGGAGTTTAGATATAGAAACCCAATAATAAATAGTAAAGATGTAGTTATTGCTATCTCACAATCAGGTGAAACAGCTGATACTATGGCTGCCATAAAACTAGCCAAAGAACATGGCGCATTTGTGTTTGGTGTTTGTAATGTAGTGGGTTCTTCTATTTCTAGGGAAACACATGCAGGAGCTTATACACATGCCGGACCTGAAATAGGTGTCGCATCGACTAAAGCTTTTACGACTCAAATTACAGTATTGACAATGATTGCTTTGCGTTTAGCAAAAGCCAAAGGGACTTTGTCGAATAGCGATTTTCATACTTATTTACAAGAATTACAAATTATTCCTGAAAAAGTGAAAGAGGCTTTAGAGACAAATGAAAAGGCAAAAGAAATTGCTTCTGCTTTTAAAGATGCTCCTAACTGTCTTTATTTAGGAAGAGGATATAACTTTCCTGTAGCTCTTGAAGGCGCCTTGAAACTTAAAGAGATATCTTATATTCATGCTGAAGGTTATCCTGCAGCTGAAATGAAACATGGACCTATTGCATTAATTGATGAACATATGCCAGTAGTTGTTATTGCTCCTAAGCAAGGACACTATGACAAAATTGTAAGTAACATTCAGGAGATTAAATCAAGAAGTGGAAAAATTATTGCTGTTGTAACTAAAGGCGATACACAAGTACGTGAATTAGCTGATTATGTTATTGAAATCCCTGAAACATCAGATGCTTTGTCACCATTGATTACGACAATCCCATTACAGCTTTTGTCTTATCATATTGCGGTTATGCGCGGTTGTAATGTTGATCAGCCTCGTAATTTAGCAAAATCAGTAACTGTAGAATAAGTTTTATACAAAACAGATTTACATTATAATATTTAAAAAGCCTCGAAAGATTTTCTTTCGAGGCTTTTTTTTGAATAAGTGTTTTTATGTTGGGACTTTTTTAAATGCCTGAAAAGCGTAAAGGAAACGTTAAATTTCCGCTGCTTTATCACTTTTATCAAATATCTAAAAATTAATAATTTTTTTGTGATAAATGTATTTTTTATATGCATGCATAATGATATTCTGTTATTATTACATAATTTTTAACATATAATAATAAAAAATAAATGTAGAATAAGTGCGAATGAGGTAAAATAACTGATAAATATGAAATTTTTTAGGCGCTTTTTTATTAATATCAAAAATATTTGTACTTTGGCGTCATAAACCAACAAATTTTAACCCAATGAGAGTGTATTTACTTTTTTTGTCATTGTTTTTTTGTAGCCTAACTTTTGCTCAAAATTCAATTTCAGGTATTGTTACAGACAGTAACAACCAACCTATTCCTGGAGCCAACATTAAAATTGTTGGAGACACTTCAGGTGCGATTACCGATTTCGATGGTTCTTTTATTTTAAAATCGTCCAGAAAGGCACCTTTTACAATTGAGGTGACGAGTGTAGGATATGTATCTAAAAAAATTAATGTTTCGTCTGATAATCAGAAGTTAGTTGTAAAGCTTGAAGATGAAGAGACTAAACTAAACGAGATAGTGGTATCTGCTTCAAGAACTCCAGAGAGAGTGATTGAGTCGCCGGTTACTATTGAGCGAATGGGTATTCAACAAATAAAAAGTACTACTGCGCCAACATTTTATGATGGTTTAGAAAATCTTAAAGAGGTGCATTTTAATACAAGTAGTATCTCATTTAAGTCTATCAATACAAGAGGTTTCTCTACGGTAGCAAATACTCGTTTCATGCAATTAGTGGATGGGATGGATAATTCTTCTCCTGCGTTAAACTTTGTATTAGGAAACTTAATAGGTCTTTCGGATATTGATGTGGCTAATGTTGAGTTGCTTCCTGGAGCTTCTTCGGCTCTTTATGGAGCAAATGCTTTCAATGGTATTTTGTTCATGAATAGTAAAAATCCTTTTACAAATCAAGGGATTAGCACCTACGTGAAATATGGTCAAACAAGTCAAGATGTTGCAGGTACTAATGACTATTTTGATTTTGGATTAAGAGCAGCTACTGCTTTTAGCAAGCATTTTGCAGCCAAAGCAAATTTTAATTTCTTGAGAGCAACAGAATGGATTGCTGCTGATCAAAGAAGTATGACTGGTGGTTCAATTGGACATGCAAACAACCAAAATTATGATGGTTTGAATTTATATGGTGATGAGGTTACAACTTTTATTACTAATGTAGGTCAAGTTAGCAGAACGGGATATCGTGAGCAAGATTTAAATGACAATAAAGTAAAAAGCGTAAAAGCTGATTTCTCTTTGCATTTTAAACCATGGGAAGGTGAGACAGAAATTATATTGCAACATAAAATAGGGTTGGGAAGTACTATTTATCAAGGTGCAAATAGATATGCATTGGGAGATTTCTTCATGCAACAATCTAAATTGGAAATAAAAGGGAAAAATTTCTTTGTAAGAGGATACATTACAGATGAAGACGCTGGAAATTCATACGACATGCGTTTTGCTGCTTGGAATGTTAACAGAGCAGCAAAGTCTGATACAGAATGGTTTACAAACTACGCTACTGCTTATCAGCTTTCGGGTGCTGTTTTGGGAACTAACGCTCAACAATCAGCTGCAAATGCGAGAAACTATGCTGATTATAATATCAAGCCAGCAGGTTTAGCTTTTTTACCTACTCCAACAGGAAGTGCTAGATTTGAGCCGGGTTCTGTTCAATTCAAAAATGCTTTAGCTGTGGCGATATCTGAGCCAGATCTTACTAAAGGAGCTAAGTTTATTGATCAATCAAAGATTTACCATTCAGATGTGAATTATAATTTTAAAGATTTAGTGAAATTTGCTGAGATTCAATTAGGAGGTTCATTCAGACAATATGAAATGAACTCTCAAGGAACAATCTTCACTGATTTCGACGGTCCATTAAGATATAATGAATATGGTGCTTACGGGCAATTGACAAAAAAATTCATGGACGACCGATTGAAATTTACAGGATCTGCGCGTTACGATAAAAGTCAAAATTTTGACGGAAACATTTCGCCTCGTGTATCTTTTGTTTATTCTGCCGGAGCAACTAAAAAACATAATTTCAGAGTTTCTTATCAAACAGGTTTCAGAAACCCAACTACACAAGATCAGTATATCGGTCTGGACTTAGGTCCGTTCGCTTTAATTGGTTCTGCTGCTGAGAATTTAGATCGTTTTACTGAAGTTAGAACTGTTAGTGCTGCAAGTCAGGCATTGGGAATTCCTGCAACTTTAACACTGACAGGTCAAAACGCATATAACAATTCATATACATTGACTTCTGTTCAGGCTTTTAGTGCTGCTATTGCGGCTAACCCAACTAATGTTCCAGCAGCAGCAGCTTTGTTGCAAGCGGCTAAGATTGGATTGGTAAAACCGGAAGAGGTTCAAGCTATCGAAGTGGGATACCGTTCGGTTGTTAATAATGATTTGTCGATTGATATAAATGGGTATTATAATTTATACAATGATTTCATGAATACTTCAAGAGTTATCAGTCCTTATTATGGAGATGTTAATACAACTTTTGATTTTGGTAATCCTGCAACTTTGGCTACACTTTCAGCTTTAAGCAATGGAGATAGAAGAGTATATCAAGTATATACAAATACTACAGCAAAAATTACATCTTTAGGTTTTGGTGTTGGTTTGTCTAAAAAAGTGTACAAGGATTTTGAATTGGGTGTAAATTATAATTATGCTGAATTTAATTTCAATCAAGAAGAAGATCCAAGTTTTGTTGCTGGTTTTAATACACCGAAACATAGAGTTAAAGCGTCTATTGGTAATACTAAATTGTTTAAAAACTTTGGTTTCAATGTTAATGCAAGATATAATACAGAGTATTTATGGCAATCTTCTTTTGCTGACGGAATGGTACCTGAGAACACAGTTTTGGATGCTCAAATCAATTATGGTTTTCCTAAATTGAAATCAGTGCTTAAAGTTGGTGCTACTAATATTGGTGGAAAAGACTATATTCAAGTAATAGGAGCGGGTGCAATAGGACAACAATGGTTTGCTTCTTGGACAATCAACCCATAATTTAATAAGGTCAATAATTTTAAAAAATATATTATGATAAAAAATTTCAAATGGCTGTTGTTGATTTCGCTAACCTTCGCAGCATGTAATAATGATGATGAGGTAATCGTTGAAGAGCCACTAACGGCAGGTACGGCAGATTTCTCTAAATATGTGGCTTTAGGGGATTCATTTGCGGCAGGATATAGCGATGGTGCTCTTTTTAAAGCCGGTCAAAAAAATTCATATCCAAATATTCTGGCTGAGCAATTTGCTTTAGTTGGTGGAGGTGTTTTTACAAATCCATTTATGGCAGACGATAATAGAGGAGGTTTTTCAATTGGAGGGAATCAAGTTCCTCAATTTCCGACACGTTTGTATTTTAATGGAGCTGGGCCTGTAAATGTTTCAGGGGTTTCGGGAACGGTTCTTGGTGCCAGTATTTCTGGTGCTTATAGCAATATGGGTGTTCCAGGAGCAAAAGCGATACATTTAGGAATTGCAGGTTACGGACAGGCTAATCCTTATTTTGGACGATTTGCAAAAACAGCAATGTCTAGTGTGGTTAAAGATGCTACGGATCAAAATCCAACTTTTTTCTCTTTGTTTATTGGTGGAAATGATGTTTTAGGATATGCTACTAATGGTGGTATACCTACTTCGCAAGATCCTGTTTCAGGAAATGATATTACACCGGCGGGTACTTTTAATGCTGCTTATAATGCTTTGGCAACTGCTCTTGCAACTGGAGGAAGAAAAGGTGTTGTCGCAAATTTACCATACATCAACAATCTTCCGTTTTTTACGACGGTTCCTTATAACCCAGTTCCTTTAGATGCTGCTACTGCAACGCAGTTAAATACACAGTTGTTGGGGCCTGTAAAACAAATTCTTACTGCTTTGGGAGCTGGAAGTAGAATCAAAACATTAGCTGCTTCTGCTACTAATCCTTTGTTGATAAGAGATGAAACTTTAGTAAACTATAGTGCTCAGATTACTGGTGCATTGACAGCGGCGGGTGTTCCTGCAGCTCAAGCGGGTTTAATGGGTAGTCTTTACGGACAGGCACGCCATGCTAATGGAGGTGCGAATGTTGCTGATAAAGATTTTATATTACTTACTACAAGAACTGTGATTGGAACACCACAAGCTGGAGTTCCGGCTCCTTTTAATACTGTTGGGATTACTTATCCTTTACAGGATAATAGAGTTTTGACAGCTTCAGAGGTTTCTGAGATAAAATTAGCTACTGATGCATACAATGTAACTATAAAAGCTGCTGCTGATTCAAACAGTTTGGCTTTTGTTGACACGGCATCAATATTGAATCAGTTGAATAACGGAGGAATTCGTTTTGGTAACTTTCATATGACGGCTGCTTATGTAACTGGTGGTACTTTTTCTTTAGACGGAGTTCATCCAAGTCCTAGAGGATATGCTTTGATTGCCAATAAATTCATTGAGGCGATAAATGCTAAATACGGCTCTAATTTGAAAGGTGTTGATTTAGGTTTATATGGGATTCAATATCCAGCAACGATACAATAATCAGAATTTACTTTTTTATAAAAAACCATCCGTTTTTTAACGTGATGGTTTTTTATTTTTGAGGATATTGCTATCTTTTGTCTGTTTCTAAGTCATTTCTCCATTATCTATTAAAAATATCCTTTTTTTATAAAAAAATAATTGATTTTATATTTTAAAAAATTATCTTTGCGCTCTGAAAAAAGCATTTAATCGATACGTTTCGGTTGGTACTAATTCATAAACCTAAATAGCTATTTAATAAATACATAAGTAATGTCAAAAGTAATAGGAAAAGTTGCCCAGATCATTGGACCAGTAGTTGATGTAGTTTTCAACGGTAAGGATGTTGAACTTCCAAAAATTTATGATTCGTTAGAAATCACAAAAAAAGATGGTACTTTATTAGTACTTGAAGTACAATCTCACATTGGTGAAAACACAGTACGTACCATTTCGATGGACTCAACAGATGGTTTGAGTAGAGGTTATGAAGTAGTTGGAACAGGAAATCCTATCCAAATGCCAATCGGTGCCGATGTTTACGGTCGTTTATTCAACGTAATTGGAGATGCAATTGACGGTTTAGGTAATTTACCAAAAACAGGAGAAAATGGTATGTCTATTCACAGACAAGCACCAAAATTCGAAGATTTATCTACTTCTTCTGAAGTTTTATTCACAGGTATTAAAGTAATCGATTTAATTGAACCTTACTCAAAAGGGGGTAAAATTGGATTGTTCGGTGGTGCTGGAGTTGGTAAAACAGTATTGATTCAGGAGTTGATTAACAATATTGCAAAAGGTCACGGTGGACTTTCAGTATTCGCAGGAGTAGGAGAAAGAACACGTGAAGGAAATGACTTACTTCGTGAGATGTTAGAGTCAGGAATTATAAAATACGGTGATGAATTCATGCACTCTATGGAAAATGGAGGATGGGATTTATCTAAAGTTGATATGCCAGGAATGAGAGAGTCTAAAGCTACTTTCGTTTTCGGACAAATGAATGAGCCTCCAGGAGCTCGTGCTCGTGTAGCACTTTCTGGATTATCTATTGCAGAATATTTCCGTGATGGAGCAGGAACTGATCAAGGTAAAGATGTATTGTTCTTCGTGGATAATATCTTCCGTTTTACACAAGCAGGTTCTGAGGTTTCGGCACTTTTAGGTCGTATGCCATCTGCGGTAGGGTACCAACCAACATTGGCTACTGAAATGGGTGCGATGCAAGAGCGTATTACATCAACAAACAAAGGTTCTATTACATCTGTACAAGCGGTTTACGTTCCTGCGGATGATTTAACTGACCCGGCTCCGGCTACAACTTTTGCTCACCTTGATGCTACTACTGTATTATCTCGTAAAATTGCTGAGTTAGGTATTTATCCTGCGGTTGATCCATTGGATTCAACTTCAAGAATTCTTACTCCTCAAATTTTAGGTGATGAGCACTATGACTGTGCGCAAAGAGTAAAAGAAATTTTACAAAAATACAAACAATTACAAGATATCATCGCGATCCTTGGTATGGAAGAATTATCGGAAGATGATAAATTAGCCGTTTCAAGAGCACGTCGTGTACAACGTTTCTTATCTCAACCTTTCCACGTTGCTGAGCAATTTACAGGATTAAAAGGAGTTTTAGTTGATATCAAAGATACTATCAAAGGATTTAATATGATTATTGACGGTGAATTAGATCACTTGCCAGAATCAGCTTTCAACCTTAAAGGTACTATTGAAGAAGCTATCGAAGCTGGAGAAAAAATGTTAGCGGAAGCTTAAAATTAGTTTAAAAGTTTAAAGTTTAAAGTTCACTCGTAACTTTAAATTTTAAACTTTTAAATTTTCAAACTACAAAAATATGTTATTAGAAATAGTATCACCAGAAGCAAAATTATTTTCAGCAGAAGTAACTTCAGTTACATTGCCAGGAGTTGATGGAAGCTTTCAGATTTTGAATAACCACGCGCCAATCGTTTCTATTTTAGGAAAAGGTGTCGTGAAAATTACAGCTTCTGATTTTGCTTTTGCAAAAGAAGTAGCAGGTAAATTCACGAAGTTAGATGCTCAAAATTATACACTGGCTATCAATTCAGGTACAATTGAAATGAAAGACAATAAAGTTATTATTTTAGCTGACTAAAGTAATCTTGATCATAAAAAATGAAAGCCTCACAAATATGTGAGGCTTTTTTTTATGTCCAATCCCAAAGTACAATATTCCAAACAATCCCGTCTTCGTTATAAGTATCAATTATTTTGAATCCAATGGCTTCGTGTGCTTGCATAGAGCGAAGATTTATAGCGGCAACTTCAGTGATTAAGTAATCAAATTGATGTTGCAGTTCCTCTCTGTAAAAATGATAAAGTCCTCTGAATATTCCTTGTTTGCGATAGTTTTTATCTACACAAATTTGCCCCATTACAACGTAGGTTTTATCCTTGGGTACTAATTCATCAATTCTTTCAAACATTGGAATAAGAGCCTTGATTTCGTTCCTAAAGCCAGAAAGCATTACAAGTGCAAAACCTACTACTGCGTCATTGTCTTTAGCAATAATGTGTGCGCAAGCAGAATTCATTTGTTCTAGCAAAGCGACGGAATGTTGCACAGTAACAAATCCTTCTTGAAGTTTTTCTTCAGAACTTATATTCTGAGAGCTGTTTTGTAATTGGAGCGCTCTAATTTGTTCCAATTCGTTTAAAGTTGACGCTCTTTTATAAAGTATAGGTTTCATTTGATTTTATCGATACGGATTGATGATTGGTATTTACTATCTGTAATTATAAAATTAGAAAATCTTTGATTACACGAAATGGATTTAGATTTTTATTTTTCGCTTAATTTCAAATTCATTTCGGCATAATATTTTTCATTGTATTTTCCTGCAACCACAAGGGCTCCAGAAATTAAAATAAGATTTTTGATTATGTATTGTCCCGCCAAAGTAGGGCAATAAGGAAATGCATCAAAACAAATAGTTTTTAGAATAAAAACAGGAAAAAATGTAGCCGCCATATGCATTAATAATAGCGGAATAGTATAAGGAATGAGCCGTTTTATGAGTAAACCAAGACCAATAAGAACTTCGCAGATACCAAGAATTGGAATAAATATTTCAGGTTTAAACCAATAAACGGTTTGTTCTACTAATTCGCCGGCAGGACTCATTCCGAAAATTTTTAAAGCACCAAACCATATGTAAACTATTGCCAAAGAAATTCGCATCATATTGACGCTGTGTTTTTCCATTTTTTTGCTTAAAATAAAATAAAAAGTATTGAATATTTTTTTCATCAGTAAGGGTATTTAATGGGTTGTCCCAGCTTTTTTTATAATCGAAGCATTATTCTGTTTCAAATTAGATTGTGAAAAATAAAAAAACCTAACAGGTTTCCAACGTCTGTTAGGTTTTAGTTGATAAATGAGATAGCAAACAAACCATTAAAACAAAGTATCAACTTAATTATTTTAAGTTATTCGGCGCCATCAGTAAGGGCTCTTGCTACAGCAAAACCGCCTACTTTTTCGCCTAATTCAAGTCCTTTTTCACAATCGCTTCTGTAGTGTATGCATCCAAACATTCTAGAATCCGAAGCTTCTTTTGCCATAGCCACAAAACTTTGTTTTTTTGCAGGAATTATGTGTGATAAAACTACGCAGGCTGCACCGCTAAACGTGGAGTGACCTGATACATAGGAAGGGAAATTAGGAGTGCCTGTCAATGTTTTTATAGATGGGTCAACTTGAGAAGGTCTCGGGTTGAAGTAAGTGTATTTTGCATCCCAACAGCTGATTGCTGCATCCATCATTGCAATATTTAATAATGCAAGATTTCTCGCCCATCGTACTTCACTATAATTTAGCTCTACAAATGACTCTGACGCAATTGCATTCCAGTGTCCTGGAGGTGTATAAGTTCCTACACCATCAGCCCAAAAAGTCACGATTTGCATGTTCTTTCTGGTGGCATTTTTTCCGTAGTTTTTTACTTCAGCTAATTCCTTTGCAAATTGTTCTGATTTTGTAGAAGGGGGAGGAACCGGACGGCTGGCAACAACCATTTCTGGAGTCATTAAGAATGATTTTACTTTTCCAAACAATGGTAACATTGGAGGTCTTGCAGGTACATCCAATGATTTCCAAGGAGTTTCTCCAGTGGCAGCAGTTTGAGTTTCCAGTTGTGTCCAAAGCGCTTGATTACCAATAGCTGCTCCAGTTCCATCGGAAGCTGCTCTGGCGATAAATTTGCCTGCAATTTTTCTGCCTAAAATAATTCCGGCATCAACATCACTTCGAACATTGGCACCACTAATAATGCGATATAATTTTTGTTCCTCTGCTTTTTCTTGTATGTAAGCGATTTCTGTTGGGAACAATAATTTTAATAATTCCACCGTAACTCCAGCTAAAACAGCATCTTCAGATGGATATGAAGGTAAGGCGCTTTTTGGGATTAAAACCGGTAAAGTTGCATCAACCGTAAAAGGTGCAGCTCTATTATACAGTTTTTTATAATGCCAAGTAGCAATCATCGCATCGTATTGCGCAGCACTCACATAAGCATAAGCTCTGGCTGCGTATGGAGGATTTGAAAAAGGAAATTCAGGATTCGCAAATGGATTTGCTCCAGATGGTGCAGGATACGTTCCGTCTTCATTTTGATATGGTGGACGATTGTGTCTTGCAACTAAGGTTCGCATGATTTCATTCCAACGTAAAACACCTCCGGCACTCCAGTATTTTATTATTTTTTTCTGTTCCGGCGTTATGCTTGCTTGGTAACTTTTTATTTCATTAATTTCTCTTGTAAATGCGGCTGCGGTACTTGCTATTGGTGCATCCAAAGAGAATTCATCCGGTGTAGTCAATAGGAATGTTTTCCAAGTTCCTGCTAATTCGTCTGTATTAGCCGGATTTAATTGAGGAAATTGTTCGTTGCGTTCTGTTAACTCATCACTACAAGAATAGTTCAATGTAAGAAACAAAACCAAAAGACTGTTATAGGCTATTTTTTGTATTTTATTTTTCATTTTCTTGAGTTGTTTTTTTTAAATTAAGGATATAAAATAAACCGCCATAAAAGGTATTCGATTGTCCAACATTTCTGCCTTCTGTAACAAAATTGCATCCTCCAATAATAGATAATGCCGGTATTTTCTTGAGTGTATATTTACTGTTCACGCCTACTTTTAATGCATTCATTGTATTGCTTGGAAAAGGCATATTGTTTGTTGTAATGTCAAATCCTCCAGATTGTGTAACCCAGTTGTCTACCACTGCTTCAGCTATTAATCTGTTGGAGCGATACCCTATTCTGAAGTTTACAGAAATTGCGTCTGGCATGTCAACTTCATTGGTGTAATGTATTTCGTCTGTGTAATAGGAATTTCTGTCAATGGTTATGTTGGCTCTTTTTACATACGCTCCAGATAACGTGGAGAAAAAGTGACCTCTTTGATAATCACCCATCAATCGTAAAGAAGCAGTTTTGCTTTTTAGACCAAGACTTAAAGGTAAATAATCAGCTGAATAATTAGAAACTGGAGCCGAAAGTCCTCCTAAAGCATATAAAGAGTAGGTCGCTTTGCCAATTGTTTTTTCAAAAGGCATGTATTTTATGGTTAACGATACATCCTGCAATCCTTTTTGACCTTCCATTGTTCCTGCAGAAGCTTTTGTCTCTAAGTACGGAAGGCTGAAAATAATATTCAATTTATCAGAAACACCATAGTTTCCCATCAGTGCAACTGATTTTGTAGAAACGGTACCAAGATTAAGATTTTCTCTTTTAAAGGTTCCTTCCCAATACTCGTCCCAGCTGCTATATTGGTATACAGCTCCAAAACAAAAATTGTTTTTGCTCATCATAATACCGTCAATCTCTGTTTGAGCATTCATAAATAAAGGTGCCAACAGCAGGCAACTCAGATAAAATTTTTTCATTAAAAAATGGTTTTGGTTAGTAGTTTGGTGTTTTACGATTTAAAATAATTGGTTTTTTTTGATATAATTTAAAAGCGTATTGTGTTATTGATATTCTTGTGAAATGCAACTAATTCTTAAATGGTATGTCTCTAAAATCGGGTTGATATACCGATGTTAATTGTGTAATCAGCAAATGCCGCATCACCCTGAACATGTGTACCTGTTGTTACAGAATTTTCTTTGTCAGTAACACTTTGTGTACGGTTACGAACTACTGCAAATGGCACTGATGCAAACAAGACTACTTTTTTGTATTCATAGTTTACAGAAGGCTCTACTGACCAGATATAACCCGGACGACGGAAATCGCCGCTGCCACCTACAAGATCATAAACAGGAATCCCTTCTAATCGTGCACCGGCCGCCACAGATAATCCTTTTACTTGATTCACGGAATAGTTAAAACCTGCTCTAAACATATATTGATCTGGTACACTCATAATAGCTTCGTTAGCTAATCTTGATGCAATTGTTTCTCTATAGGTTCTCGTGCCATTTTGCTCACGAGGATTAATTAAGTAATAGAAATTACCGTAAACTCCAAAGTTCTCAATGAAGTTATAAAATGTATTTAATTCAAAAGTAAATCCAGTACCACCGTCTCCTAATTGGATGGATTGATCTACAGTGCGCAATTCTTTTGTCCCGTTTGGACCTACATTGTAAAAATAATCTTTGTAGTTGTAATCACCGGTTGGTAATTTTATCCCTAATCCTAATTGTATATTTCCTTTTGTGCTTTTTGCCGGATCTAACATCCACCTGTAAGCGGCAAATCTAATATCTCCTATTCCAAAAGAACTGGTTGAATGTCTTTCTCTTTTTACGTAAGTCCCATTTACCAATCCATGTTCGTACAATGAAGAACGAACGTTGTTTGAAATGGGAAGGTCGACCATAACGGACCAACGGTTGTTTAATATTCTGGTGAGTGAAAGATTGAAAACGGAAGTGTAATTGATGACTTCTGTTTTTTGAACTAATCTGTCTTTGTTTTCTTCTGTTCCTGAAAAGTGTCTGAATGATCTAAAATAACGCCCACTGCTGGCAAATTGCCATCCGGAAACATTAGTACTGTCTGCGTGAATCGACATACAGCTTGTGGCATTACCCTTGATAGCGACGCAACCTTGAGCAGACATATTTTGGGTGTTAAAAGTAATTGTAAGGAATAGGATAAAAATACAAGCGGATTGTAAAGCGAATAAATTTTTCAAGTTTTTGGTTTTTTAAAATGGTTAATGGTATAAAACAGGCCAACAACTGCTTCTTTCTAAAAAGAAGTTTGGCATTAAAAACAGATAAGTTAGTGGATTGGTAGTATCACTGTAAAGCAAGATCTACTTTGGCTTTCGCCAAAAAGTCTCGTTGATTTTACAAGGCAAAAGGATAGATTGAAGGTTACATTTGAAATAAAGAACTCTTTTAAAAATCCATTTTTTGAATTTGCAAATCCATTTAAATCATGATTCTGAAAGCTAGTAGTACAAAACATACCAGAATAGAAATACAAAATAGGCCTTTGAATTCATTCGCAAAAAGCGAATTCGGATAAATACAAAAGACTATTTTGTATTTATAACGGGCATAATTTCTAATAAATGGATGTAATAAATGTACAGATTTAGCTAAAAAGCAATCGTGAATTATCTTGACTTAACAAATGCCAGATAAAAGCGAATGATTCCACTAAAATGAAAGAAGATTTAAACGAAATCGGGTGGTGAATACGATACGGAAATGTATCCGGAATCTAAGGCCTGGTTTGGCATAATGATAGGTTCACTTGAAAGTACAGCTGTTTTTGGAGAAAAATCTACGCAAACAGCAGTATTTGCTACATAATCTTTTAGGAAAGATTTTAGTAGTTTTTTGACTGGAGACTCTTTTGATGAGGATCCGTTGAATAATTGATTGTCAACAATATCTTTTAAATCCTGACTTATTGCATCTTGATGTGAATTGCGCAGGTAATACAGACTTAGTATGTTGTTTTGAATTCTTTTCTTGAAAATATGATAACTTTTATTGTTGATAACCACATCTTCATTTACATACTCAAAATCAGTGTCTTCGATAAAGGAGTATAAAGTGGCGTTCAATTTGATTACTTGAAACTCTGAATCATGTTTTTTCTCCATAGAAGACACCCACGCTTGCTCCTCTTGATAAGCAAACATCAGATAGTATCCCATCACGTTGTAGAACAACGTTACTATTAGAAAAAGTGATGCAATTCGTTTCATATTTGCCGAAAGTAGAAAACTATTTCATAGGTTAACATCTTCGATATTAATTTTAAGTTTTTTTTAACATAATTTTATGAAAGTTATAAATCGAAACCGTTTTCGGAAAAATTTATGGATTTTTTTTTCATTGCTATTTTTCAATTGTTAAATTTTAATGAATTATATTTTTATGATTTATGAAATGGGATTCTAAATTAGAATTTATATTTCAAATCTCATTAATTTGAAGAAATCAGCAAACAAAAATGACACAAAATCCATAAACCAAAAAAGATGCTTATTTTTGCTGACTATGAAACATTTTCCAGAAAATCTATCCGCTAAACTTGAAATTAGAAAGCAGAATAATGCTTTGCGAAAATTACCTTTGTCAAGTAAAAAGATTGATTTTTCTTCCAATGATTACTTGGGTTTTTCTCAGTCAGAAATTATTTTTAAGGAGACGCATCAGCATTTAATTACTAATAAAATCATTCAAAACGGAGCAACCGGTTCTCGTTTATTATCTGGAAACCATAAACTGTATCAGGAAACAGAAGACTTTATTGCAAAGTTTCACAAATCTGAATCGGCTTTGATTTTTAATTCGGGCTATGATGCCAATGTTGGTTTTTTTAGTGCTGTTCCGCAAAAAAACGACTTGATTTTATACGATGAATTGTGTCATGCTTCTATTCGGGACGGAATTCAACTGTCGAATGCCAAAGCCTATAAATTCAATCACAATGATTTTGAAGATTTAGAAAAATTGATTTTACGGAATCCAAACACCAATATTTATATCGTCACCGAATCTGTTTTTTCTATGGATGGTGATTGTCCAAATCTAGAAGAATTAGTTCAGCTTTCGGATAAATATCATTGTTATCTTGTTGTTGATGAAGCGCATGCTTTGGGCGTTTTTGGTTCTTCAGGAGAAGGATTCGTTCAAATGCTGGGCTTACAAGATCATGTTTTTGCACGCATTATGACTTTTGGGAAAGGTTTGGGATGTCATGGAGCTGCGATTTTAGGTTCGACTGAATTGAGGGATTATTTAGTGAATTTTGCCCGAAGTTTTATTTATACCACAGGGCTTTCACCCCATTCTGTTGCCACGATTTTGATTGCTTATCAGCATTTAAAACAGGATTCGGATTCCATTTTAAAATTAAGAGAAAACATTGTTTTTTTTAATCAGGAAAAAAATATGTTGGGATTAAAGCCACTTTTTGTTCGAAGCAAATCTGCGATACAATCCTCGATCATTCCAGGAAATGAAAAAGTAAAAGCAATCTCCAACCAACTGCAGGAAAAAGGGTTTGATGTGAAAGCGATACTTTCGCCAACTGTTCCCGAAGGACAGGAACGCTTGCGTTTTTGTTTACACAGTTATAATTCGACGGAAGAAATCTCTGAAGTATTGCGTTTGTTGAGTACTTTTGTTTTTTAGCCACAGATGACACGGATTAAACGGATTTTAATTTTTAAATACTAAATAATGACTGAAATTTTACACAAAGAATTATCG
Source organism: Flavobacterium sp. 120 (assembly GCF_003633605.1). Classification (NCBI taxonomy): domain Bacteria; kingdom Pseudomonadati; phylum Bacteroidota; class Flavobacteriia; order Flavobacteriales; family Flavobacteriaceae; genus Flavobacterium; species Flavobacterium sp. 120. Next base: position 3,645,183 of record NZ_RBKZ01000001.1, read on the forward strand.
GAATCTATTTTAAAAGTTTTTTATGACGTTTACAATGAATTGGGTTATGGTTTTCTTGAAAAGGTGTATCAAAATGCAATGTATTTGGAATTAAAATCACAAGGTTTTAAAGTTGAACCTCAAAAGCAAATTAAAGTATATTATAAGAATGAACTTGTTGGTGATTTTTTTGCTGATTTACTAATCAATGATCTTATCATTTTAGAATTAAAGGCTTGCGATAGTTTAGTGAAGGCACATTATGTTCAGACTTTAAATTATTTAAAAGCTACAAATATTGAAATAGGTTTGTTGTTAAACTTTGGAGAAAGACCAGAAATTAAAAGACTAATTTTTACAAATAACAGAAAAAATTAAAAATCTATATAAATCCGTTTAATCCGTGTCATCTGTGGCCAAATATATATGAAACTATTTATAACAGGAATTGGAACCGATGTTGGTAAAACCATCGCGTCAGCTATTATTACAGAAGCTTTGCAGGCAGATTATTGGAAACCCATCCAAGCTGGCGATTTAGAAAATTCCGACAGTCATAAAATCAAATGTTTTTTATCTAATGAAAAGACGGTAATTCATCCGAATAGTTATGCTTTGAACACGCCGGCTAGTCCACATCTCGCTGCTGAATTGGACGGAATTGTAATTGATTTAAAGAAAATTACTGAGCCCAAAACAGAAAATCATTTGGTTGTTGAAGGTGCTGGAGGTGTTTTTGTTCCGTTGAATTCTAATGATTGTGTTATTGATTTGATTCAATCTGATTATAAAGTAATTGTAGTTTCCCGTCATTATTTAGGAAGTATCAATCATACTTTGCTCACGATTGAAGCCTTGCAAAACAGAAAAATAGCAATAGCAGGAATTGTTTTTTCGGGTGATCAAAATAAAGCTTCTGAAGAAATAATCTTGAACAAAACAGGTATAAAATGCATTGGAAGAATTGAGCAAGAACCGTATTTTGATAAAAATGTAATCAAAGAATACGCTGATTTGTTTCGCGAACAGCTATTGAGTTTATAAAATTAAGAATCAAGAAGAAAGAATCAAGACTTGTTTTTTAGGTTTTTCTCGCTTCTTGTAGCTTGCTTCTTTTATCTTTGCAAAATGAATTTAACAGAAAGAGACCGCCAATATCTTTGGCATCCGTATACCCAACATAAAACCGCAGCGTTACCAATTGCCATTAAAAAAGGGAAAGGCGCATTGCTTTGGGACGAAAACAACAAAGAATATATTGATGCAATCGCTTCGTGGTGGGTCAATCCTTATGGACATTCGAACACCTTTATTGCCGATGCGATTTACAAACAACTCACTACATTAGAGCATGTCTTGTTTGGTGGATTTACACACGAACCCGCTATTTTGGTAGCCGAGAAGTTGATGGGAATTTTACCAAAGAACCAACAGAAAATATTCTTTTCGGATAATGGGTCTACAGCAGTTGAAGTGGCAATTAAAGTGGCGCTACAGTATTTTTTCAATAAAGGAGAAAAGAGAACTAGGATAATCGCTTTCGAAAATGCTTTTCACGGCGATACTTTTGCAGCCATGGCAGCGAGTGGAATTTCATTTTATACACAAGCTTTTCAAGGAATGTTTATTGATGTGGTTCGGATTCCGGTTCCAGTTAAAGGACAGGAGCAGGAAAGTTACAATGCTTTACAATCCGTTATAAAAAACAACACTTGCGCAGGTTTTATTTTTGAGCCATTGGTTCAAGGAGCTGCAGGAATGGTAATGTACGAACCGGAATCGTTAGATATGTTGATGCGAATTTGTCAGGAGAATAATGTGCTAACCATTGCTGACGAGGTGATGACCGGCTTTGGAAAAACAGGAAAAACTTTTGCAACGGATTATTTGGTTGAGAAACCAGATATGATGTGTCTGTCCAAAGCGTTGACCGGAGGAACTATTCCCATGGCGATTACGACTTTTACTCAGGATTTATTCGATGCTTTTTATGATGACGATATCAATAAAGCGCTGTTTCATGGACACACATTTACAGCAAATCCTACAGGCTGTGCGGCGGCTTTGGCCAGTTTAGACTTGTTACAAACCAATGAAATGCAAGCGAATATAGTTCGTGTCAATCAAAATCATTTGGATTTTCAGGAGCGAATTAAAAATCACCCAAAAGTTGTTACAACACGAGTGCTGGGAGTCATTTTTGCTTTAGAAATAAAAACCGAAAGTTCAGCCAGTTATTATGGAACATTGCGTAATAAACTCTATGATTTTTTTATCGAAAACGGAATAATTCTGCGTCCTGTTGGTAATATTGTGTACATTTTGCCTCCTTACATTATTACCGATGAACAATTAGAAAAAGTATATCAAGTAGTCGAAAATGCTTTAGAAATAGTTTAATTATTAAGCCACAGATTAAAAAAATCAGTTTTTATCTGTGAGAATTCGTGCCATCCGTGTGCTATTTTTTCACTGATAGAATGTAGAATGTAAATAACTTTGCGACCTTTGCCAAAAAAAATATCTTGTCAACAATAATCTCCATAACAGCCATAGCTTCCATTTCGCCTTTAGGGAATACTCCTGAGGCTATTTGGGAAAATTATCTTAATGAAAATCATTGTTTTACGGAACATATTTTAGACCATAAAAAAACCTTTGTAGCGACTTTAAACGCTAATTCAGAGCAAGTTGTTGGCGGTTTGCGAGAATCAGATAACAAATATAAATCCTTAGATAAATCGGTTTTGTATGCCATGGCGGCTTCGCGAAAAGCGATGCAAAATGCGGGTTGGACACAAAAAGATATTTTTGGGATTAATATTGGTTCGTCTCGTGGTGCAACAGATTTATTCGAAAAGCACTATCAAGATTATTTACAAACGGGAAAAGCACAAACTCTAGCTTCTCCAACGACTACTTTGGGAAATATTTCCTCTTGGGTTGCTCATGATTTACAAAGTTCTGGCCCGGAAATATCTCATTCCATTACGTGTTCCACGGCTTTGCACGCAGTATTAAATGGCGTGGCTTGGCTTCGAGCAGGAATGGCTGATAAATTTCTGGTTGGTGGCAGTGAAGCGCCATTGACTGATTTTACGATTGCTCAAATGCGGGCGTTGAAAATTTATTCGAATAGTAGAGAAACATACCCGAATCGTGCACTTGATTTAGAAAAGAAACAAAGCACCATGATTCTTGGCGAAGGTGCCGGCGTGTGTTGTCTCGAAATAGGGAAAAAAGAAAATGCCTTGGCTTATATCGAAGGAATCGGTTATGCTACGGAAATTCTAGAACATAATATTTCTATTTCGGCGGAAGCAACTTGTTTCCAAAAATCAATGAAAATGGCATTGGAAAACACTGATTTATCCGAAGTTGATGTTATTGTGATGCATGCTCCGGGAACTATAAAAGGCGATTTGACGGAATATAAAGCGATAGAAACAGTTTTTGGCGAAAGCCTTCCTTTATTGACTACCAATAAATGGAAAATTGGTCACACTTTTGGTGCATCGGGGATTTTGAGTATGGAACTCGCTATTTTGATGATGCAACACAACAGATTTATCGGAGTTCCTTTTGCGGAAGCACAATTACAAACCAAACCAATTAAAAAAGTACTGATTAATGCCGTTGGTTTTGGTGGAAATGCGGTGAGTGTTTTGATTCAAAAGGCATAAAAAAACCCAGTAGATCATTGATTACCGGGTTTTGTAGTAGTTGAAATTAGTGGTGTTACAGCATCATTTTTTTTGTAATTTCTAAACCGTCTTCTGTTTTTATTTTAACGATAACAAGCTGTTTTTGAGTTTGGATTCCATTAGTTGTATGCTCCAAAGTGTTAATGTTTTTTTTCTGATAAATAGATTTACCCAATAGATTATAAATTGTAATGTCTTGAATGTTTTTGTCTTCTGAAACAAGTTGAATTTGACTTCCATTTTTAAACACAACTATCCCGTTTTGGACTAATTCAGGATTTTCTACTCCTAAGGTTTTGTCTTTAAATTTCAATTCAAAACGGTCGTTAAAAGTTCCTTTTTCGGTTGTAAAAGTATAGCGACCTTGTTTTAAATTGACTGTGGCGTCATTTTTTTTGTCATACAAAAACACTTCCTGATTGGTAAAGAATCCGTCAAAGCTGTCAATCCCTACTGAGAATGTGCCGCCAATAGTGTTTTCAAAACCAAGAGGAATGCTGTCTTCTTCATCAAATGGTAAGCTTCTGCCTTGAATAGACAAATTTTCTTCACCTAAAATGGAATACATTGAAACAAAACTATCCGAAGAAAACGTTTTTCCGTCGTAGCCATTGTCGTAATCATTAGTGGCTCCAGTGATGTAGCCCAAAAGCATTTCGGAGTATGCTCCTTGCTCGTTTGTAATATTGACCCATACTCTGTTTTTTTCAAGAGTAGTGTTAGACGTACTTTTCGCAGCTTTTGTTTTAAAAAATTGCGTGTTGCCATTCTCTCCTTTGACTCTCATACTGTTATTGAAAACAAGTTTTTTTGTAGCTGGAGCAGTTGCTTTAATTTCTGCGAAAAAACCTTGTCCAGAAGCTATATTTCCTTGAGGCCTATTGTTATTGTTATTAGTTTTTCCAGATAGTGCCGGACTTGTTGTTACAGTACTTCCCGTTAAATTGTATGATGCATAATCATCACCAGAATATGCAAAAACACCAGAACCTGGATTGGGAGTGTTTGCTGCTATAGCGGTGTTGTGTGTCCAGAAATACAGCGTCCCTTCCAAAATATCTTTGTTGTTTGCGTTTGTAAGAAATGCATCCGCATTTAAAGCACTAGGGTATGGGTTTCCAATAAGCCCAAGAGAACCTGTTTCTGCTGTAGCAATTGGAAGCTCGATTAGACCTGTGAAAGGAACACCGGTAAAAGTTGTTGATACAATTTGTGTTGCCAAATCGTTTTCAGGCGCACGGGCAATATATCCTTTTCCGGGAGCCATTATGGTATTCTCTGATTCGAACTGCCAGTTGTCAACTGCATCATTAAAAGAATAATATAGATAGGATTCTTTGAAATTAGACAGTTTAATACCGGCAACTGGTGAAGACCAATACGTATAATCGTATTGCTTCATGAATGAGGAATTTCTAATTACATTTATAATTCCGGTACTTTTTGCATCATCATCATTTTGAATTAAACTACCATTGTTCTCAATGATTAAATTTCCTATCACAGTAACATCATTCTGTACTTCTACAAATTTTCCTGATGTAATAGTTAGTGTTTTTTCAGTGTTTATTGTCAGTTCACAAGTAGTAATGTTTCCGTGAATTTGTGTATTGTAGGTTCCGTTTATTATTGCTTTTATCGAAGGTGTTGGTGTTCCGTTTGACCAATTAGTGCCATTCCATGTGGATGAAATTTTACATCTGTTGTATTCATCGGCACCCATATCTGGAGCGACTGTACTTCTGGATTCGTCATCAATATCAGTAGGAATAATAGCTAGCGGAGTTCCTTTGTCATCAAATGCTGTATTGGTTCCGCTTAAATGTAAATCGGCAATCGATACAAACGTTGGAATCACATTAATTGAATTTCGGTCTTTTGTAGTTGCCGTTTGCCAATTTGCTAATGTTGTTCTGTTTCCGCCCAAAAAACCGATATGTCTCGCAGAATAATAATCGTTATAATCGATGTTCAAGAATGATGAAGCAGCAACAGTTGAATAAACAGAATAAGCAGTTCCAGTAGTACTTGTGTTTCCGAAAATGTTATTTATGATGTCTAATTCTGTTCCTGCATTTATATTCAATGCTGCAGAGATATTGTTTTGGTTTCCATTCAAGACAACTGAATTATGGTATAATTTGATATTTCTACCAGATTGTATCTGTATTCCTGAAGCACCATTTGTAGTTGTTCCGGTAGTTGTTATGTCACTAATAAAGTTGTTTGCAACAAGCATGTTTGCAGAAGTAGTGGCATTCATCTGTAAACTTAGCGTTCTAATAATACCATTTCCTGTGTTCTTTATGTTTGTTATTTTATTTTCAGAAATAACTCCATTTGTTTGTGTTCCACTTATGAAGATTGCATATTGAATAATGTGATTTGTGGTCAATATTACATTGGATATTGTATTTCTTTTGATATTATAATTACTCCCGTTTTCAATTGTAATTCCACTTATGGATGGATTTCCTGTGTTGTCATTCAAAACCCCATTGATTACGTTATCTGTTATGCTAAAATCATTAGTATTAATCATGTAAATAGGTAAGGAAGGTTTTTCGGTGTTTATAGTACTTCCAAATATATTTGACTCCAAAGCCGTTTTACTCGTTTTTAAGGTAGGGCTACTGTTGATGTAAACACCCTGTCTGACATTGATGAATTCATTATTTGTGATTTTGGTAGTAGCATTGTTTGCGGTAGCAGCATTGTTTATGTTTATGTTGTTGTTAAGGCCAAGTTCATTGCTACCGGAATAAATTCCTGAAAGTTGCCTTGCTTGCTGATTTCTGATGTTTGATTTTAATATTGTATTTTTTATATCAATATTTGTTGCTCCATTAGCACCATTACTGGCAACCCAAAGTACAGTTCTGTCTATGAAATTAACAGCGTCATTATTGATTAAAGTAAGATTTCTGGTTGTTCCCGTTGCATTGTTCCCGTCAATTATAATATTATCAGCTCCGTTAAACTCAATAACTGCAGGAACACCTGTAAAACCGTTTCTGTTTGTAGCGGTAATTGTTACTGTTTTTCCAATGTTGGGTTTAATGGTCAGCGTGTTTGTTGCGCTAGTACCCGTGAATTGAGTAATGATAATAGGAAACGTTTCCCCGGTTGTATTGCTGTAAGTAGTATCGTCAAGTAAAAAAACAACTGGACCAGCTGCTCCAACACTATTTATTCTGGCAACGGCATTTGTCAATGTGTTAAAAGGTGCAGCATTTGTTGATTTAATGATGTAGTTTCCGGATAAGGCTTGTGAGATTCCAATAAAAGGTAATAGTAAAAATAAAAGTAAAATTTTCTTCATGAACTATTTTTTAAATTAATTCACATGCTTTTCTATTTTGAATAAAATTACAAGTGCAATTAGACTTACGAAAAACAATTGCATTTGGATTTTAAATAATAAATATTTTGTGAAGAAATTTAAAAACGACAAAATTTTGCCTTTTGAGTATTTTGCTTTCTGATAAAAAAAGTTTTAAAGTGAACTTCTAAAACAATCAGTACTATTTGATTTATAGATTTTCTAATTCTTTTGCTTTTTCGAAAATCAAATTGCTTTCGAATCCTCTGCGCAGTAAATAGTCACAGAATTTTTTTCGTTTTTTTAATAGATTCGTTTCTTTTATGGATTCCCAATTTCTGTCGGCAAGAGTATGAAAAGTGGATAAATATTCCTCAGTAGAGATTTCTTTGAGGGCAATATTTATGAGAGTTTGTGTTATTTTTTTTGCTTTTAATTCATTGACAATCCTAATTTTCCCCCAATGTTTGATACGGTGTTTTCCTCTTGCAAAACTCTGTGCAAAACGTTCTTCATTAAGAAAATTATCACTTATAAGATGCACCATAATCGTGTCAATTTCATCAGCGTCCATTTTCATACTTCTCAGTTTTTGTACTACTTCTTCGTGACAGCGTTCTTGATAGGCGCAATAATGCTCTATTTTATGGATGGCTTCTTTTATGGAAAAAACTGGGTTCATTCGTGGTGGTTTCTTGATTTTAGTAATTAAGCGAAATTAATTATAATGGTCGTTAATTGCGCATTAAAAATATAATTTTTAGAGCAAGAGTATTACAATTAAAATGACAAAAGTTTGTCTTTGTGGCTATTGAAAGTGAAAATGCTTCGTTTTTGATATTTTTCTTTCTTTATAAATGTAAACATGTATTACGTCGATTATTTTAACTGATGGTCGGTAAAGTTTCATTTGATTTAAAAAAGTATCTGATATTGTACAAATTGATTTTTTCGATAAACACACACACTGAAATATGGTTCTTTAATGCTGTATTTAAAACAATTGAATTTACAAATAATACCACATGAATAAAGCTCTTTATACTCAAACACCAAAAATAATTGTTACTGTTTTATTTTTTTTAATCACTCAATTTTCCAACTCACAAACGGTGACAGTTACGACTACTGGAGCAGGTACTTTTGTAGTTCCTTGTGGTGTAACTTCTATAACAGTAAGAGCTTGGGGAGCAGGAGCAGGAGGAGGAGGGTCTACTGTAAATAATGATAGTGGTGATGGTGGTGGTAGCGGAGGATATACAAGTGGTGTTTTTACTGTAACTTCGGGACAAACTATAAACTATATTGTTGGTGTCGGCGGTACAGGAAGTATTAATAACGGAGCTAATGGAGGAAATACAACCATTGCGGATTTAGGTATAGCTGCTAATGGAGGTGTTGGAGGAAATCGTAATGGCGGAACCATTTCGGGTCTAGGTGGAACTGCTTCTGGGGGTACAGTAAATACTTCTGGTGTAAATGGAAGTGCTGGAGGAAGTAATACTGGCGGTAATGGTGGTGGTGCGCCTAACGGTGGTGCTGGAGGAGTTGGAAGAAACAACAATAATGGAAGAGATGGCGCTGCACCTGGTGGTGGTGGTGGTGGTGGTGAAAGAAGCAATAATGATGAGTCAGGTGGTAATGGTGGTAATGGTCAAATAGAAATTACTTATGTGTATTATTGTGTCCCAACTTTTAGTACTGTAGTCGAGCCAATTACAAATGTTACGTTTGGTGGAATTAATAAAACTACTTCGAATACATTGAATGGAACTCCAGCTTTAGAAAATTTTTGTGATGTGGCAACAGTTACACAAGGAATCATCTATCCTATTTCATTAAAAGGAAACACTGATGGTAATTTTTCAAATTATTTAACAGTATATATAGATTGGGATCAGAATGGTGTTTTTGGGAATAATGTAAACGAGAGATATGATATCGGGATAATTCAAAATTCTAATGGAAATGGTGCCTCGACTGCATTAGTAGGAAACATAAATGTTCCCGCTAGCGCCTTACCAGGAAATACAAGAATGAGAGTGGTTAAAAATTATAATAGCTATGCTTTGCCTTGTTCTTCAAATAATTGGGGGCAAGCTGAGGATTATGCTGTAACAGTAATTTCTGCGTGTGTACTTCCTGGAAATACAATTACAACAGCAAGTACAGTTTGTGCTAATACACCTTTTACACTGTCTTTACAAAATACTTCAGCAGCAGCAGTAGCATATCAATGGCAGACCTCGCCTGATAATGCAACATGGAGTAATGTTGCTTCTGCTCCTTTTTTTAATACAGATTTCACGACATTACCAGCAAATAGTAATGTCTACGGTACAGCTACTGTAACTGGGAATGAGTTAGTATTGACCAGCGCTGTAAGTTCTCAGTATGGAGGATATGTTATTCAGTCGACTCCAGGTTCTAATATTAATTCGTTTACAACAACTTTTGATTATAGAATGTTTGATGGAATAGGAGCTGATGGTATGAGTTTGAGTTATGGATCTGATATAGGAAATGGTCAAGGAGGAGGAGAGGAAGGAGAAGGAACCGGTTTGATTATAAAATTCGATTCTTATGACAATGTAGGGAATGCAACAGGTAGTCAGATTAGAATTTCTTATGGAGGTGTACAAATTTTTTCCAATGTTTTAAATTCTTTTAATTTAAGAAATACAGCATATAGAAATGTGTTGTTATCTGTAGATGAGAATGGTTTTTTATCGCTTAGAATTGGGACTACAACAATAGTATCAGGGCTAGCATTGCCGGGAGGATATCTTTCGTCTAATAAATCGAACTGGAAATTTAAATTTTCAGCGCGTACGGGTGGTTCAAATGATAAGCACAGTATTGATAATTTAAGAATCACATATCTAAATTCAACATTTACTACTTCGCAAACAGTTTCTACATATTATCGATCTATTGTTACGTGTGATGGTAATACAAATGTTTCAACTCCTGTATTGGTTATTGTCGACCCTGTGAGTCCTAGAATACAAACAATTGTTCCTCCTGATTGTGTTTCCGCTACAGGCAGCGTTACTTTGAATAGTTTGCCGTCAACTGGAACATGGACTTTAACAAGAAGCGGAACATCAACGGCAACAACTACAGGGACAGGGAGTTCAACTACAATTTCAGGATTGGCTCCAGGAACGTATGCTTTTACGGTTTCAAATGGTACTTGTACATCTTTAGCTTCAGATAATGTGGTGATAAACCCTGTCGTTACTAATACATGGAATGGAACGGTTTGGTCTACAGGATTGCTTCCAACAAGCACACAAAAAATTGTTTTTACAGGAAATTTTAATCAAGATGTAGATTTAGTAGGCTGTTCTTGTAAAGTTACCGGAAGCGCAACTGTTACCATCAGATCAAATCGTACACTCGCCATTACAAACGAAGTGGAAGTAGTAGGAGGAGGAACTTTGACTTTTGAGAACAAGGCTAGCTTGGTTCAAATTAATGATGCCGCTGTCAATGCGGGAAATATAATATACAAAAGACTCACAAATACGGGAGTACGCAATACCGATTACACGTATTGGTCTTCACCTGTATCGCCTTTAAATTTAGGAGGTACTGGAGGAATTTCGTATAATCCTTCTAGTCTTGTGGGTAGTATATTTTATTCTTACGAAGTTACTGCGGGCTCTGAAGATTGGAAAAGTGAGTCGGCTACAAGTCCAATGATTGTGGGGAAAGGGTATAGTATTAGAGGTCCTGGGCCAATATCAGTAAGTCCTTTGACTCTGTTGGAAGTGACATTTGCTGGTAAGCCTAATAATGGACGCTATCCTATCACAGGAATATATCCTTTTAAATCATATCTTATCGGAAATCCATATCCCTCGGCATTAGATGCAGATAAATTTTTGACTGATAACGCAGGTGTCATAGATGGAACGCTTTATTTCTGGACGCACAGCACAAAAATTGGAATTGGGGTTGTTAATCCCGGAACTGGTGTTTATGCTTATTCTGGGGATGATTATGCTTCCTATAACTTAACTGGAGGTGTTGGAACAGTTGCTGATAGCGACCCTGATAAGACACTAAGTAATCCTAACAAACCAACTGGTAAGATAGGGGCAGGACAAGGTTTTTTTGCTACAAGTAATACAACGATTTTAGGTACAAATGAAATTGTATTTAATAATAGTATGAGAGTTGGTGTTGGAGGAATTACAGGGAATAACTCTCAGATTTTCAAGACAAATAGCACCAAATCAAAAACGACAAGTGCCATTGAGAAAAACAGAGTATGGCTAAATCTAACTAATACAGAAGGTGCTTTCAAACAATTGTTAGTGGGATATATTACCGGAGCGACAAATGACTACGATAATGGCTACGATGGTGAAACTTTTGATGGAAATGAATTTATGGATTTTTACAGCGTAAATCAAAATAAAAAATTTGTGATTCAAGGCAGGGCTTTACCATTTGATGAAAATGATGAAGTTTCTCTAGGATATAGATCTGTCGCGATAGGGAATTTTAGTATTGGCATTGATGAAGTAGATGGAATGATTCAATCTCAAAAGATCTATATTGAAGATAAGCTGTTGAATGTGGTACATGATTTAAAAGCCTCATCGTATGATTTTACAACACAAGCGGGAACTTTTAACGATCGTTTTGTTTTGCGTTATATAGATAAAACTTTAGGGACAGGAGATTTTGAAGCAGCTGATGATAAAGTTGTAATTTCTGTCAAAAATAAACAGATAAAAATAGACTCTTCAGATGAAATAATTGATGAGGTTTTAATTTTTGACCTAATTGGAAAACAATTATATAAAAAGATAAACGTTGGGAATAATGAACATGTAATACCCAATTTGTCTTCAAGTGAACAAGTTTTAATTGTAAAAATTGTATTGCAAAATGGTCAAACGGTTTCTAAAAAAGTTATATTTTAAAATGTAATTTTAAATAATTTGTTATAGTTGGTGGTTTTTAAGATTTTGTAAAACAGCTTTTTAACGAATATAAATGCTTGTCGACGACTTTATTGTGTGAAGTGGATTTGTTTTTTTTAATTTGAATTTAACGTAGGTTTTTTCTTTTAGAAGACCGCATCTTTAAAATTGAATTTATTAAAAAAACATAAAAAAGCATGATCAAAAAATTACTCTGTACTCTTTTTTTAGTTTTAGTTCAAACTGTTGTTTCGGCACAAACAAATACATATACAGGCACAAATAGCAGCTGGAGTACAGCTTCAAATTGGTCTTTAGGAGTAGTGCCAACTGCATCACACGATGTCATAATTCCGTCTGGGAAAACTGTGACTATTGATATAAATGCAGAAGCAAAAAGCATAAGCATTAAGGGTAGGCTGACACTTAATACTACTTTAAGGTTTGTTGTCCATGGTAACTTTGATGTTGCTGCAGGGACAACAGTACCAGTTGTACCTGAAGGAAATTTTAAAATTGTAGAGAATGGTAACTCTTCTACGACTCTTATCGTTTTAGGAAATTACACAAATAACGGAACCACTGATTTTGATAAAGGAGATGTTATAATAGTTGGGGATTTGACAACTCCATCTACATCTACACTGCAAAATTTAGGTAATGTTATTGTAGGAGGAAATATTATAGGAGATTTTAATCTTCAAGGTTCTGTTCAAGCGAATCAACAAATTTATGCTGTAAATCCTAATGCAACGGTTATAATAACACCAACTAGTATCGATACTGATGTTGTTCCGGGGACTCAAGTTACAACAATTACTGAAACTGCGTCTTTAGTAACTCTAGTTAATCAATACGTATACGGTGGAAGCTGTCCATTTACAATAACTGATATAGCTAATATTTCTACTTGTTCAGGTTCTAATGCTGTTTTTACTGTTACAACCAATGCAAGCTCCCCTTCATATTTATGGCAGGTTAATACTAATGGCTCGGGATGGGTTGACCTTACAAATGGCGCTTCTTATTCTGGAGTAACTTCATCAACCCTTACTATTACTGGTGTTGTTATTGGAATGAATAATTATAAATATAGAGCCAAAATTGCAGGAGGGTCTCCTTCTTGCACAAAGAATGGGAATTATGGGGTATTGACGGTTAATACATTACTGTCTCAACCTATTCTAAGCAGTACTGCAATACCGCTAGATTGTACAAGTATAACTGGAACTTTTACAATAACTAATTACAATGCATCTTATACTTATGCTGTAAGTCCGTCGACTGGAGTTACAATTTCAGGAAGCACAGTAACTGCGCCAGCGGGAAGTTATACACTAACGGCTGCATTGGGAACTTGTATCTCTGCATCATCATCTAGTGTGACCATTAGCAATCCGATTACAACAACTTGGAATGGGACTTCGTGGTCTAACGGTATTCCTCTTGGAAACTCAAATATTGTTTTTACCGGATCATATCCTCCAGCTATAGATCCAGCTATAGATTTGTCAGGCTGTTCTTGTCAAATTACCGGGAGTCCTACTGTAACTATAAAATCTGGTCGTACTTTAACAGTAGTTAATGGAATAAATGTTCCTGGAGGTGCATCGTTAATATTTGAAAATAAAGCCAGTTTAGTACAGACTAATAATGATGGATTAAATACAGGAAATATAATTTATAAACGTCTGACTACGCCTATTAAAAAATTTGATTATACCTATTGGTCATCACCAGTTTCACCACAAACATTGTATAATGTGTCTCCTAGTACACTCTCAGACAAGTTTTTTTCTTTTGATTCTGCAGTAGAAGATTGGAAGCAAGAAAATTCATCAACTATAATGTCAAAAGGGAAAGGTTATATTATACGAGCTCCAGAAAATAATGACCCTACACCACCACCGCCAGGTTTGCATGAAGCAACTTTTATAGGTACTCCAAATAATGGAACGGTTTCTATTTCCAGTGTAATTAATGACAAGTCATATTTAATAGGAAATCCATATCCTTCAGCTCTGGATGCGAATAAATTTTTAACAGATAACAGCTCGGTTTTAGACGGAACCCTTTATTTCTGGACACATAATACAAGTATTCAATTAGCATCCGGTATAACTAATGGGTCTGCAGGATCTGGTGTTTATGCTTATACTTCGGATGATTATGCTACTTATAATCTTACTGGAGGAGCTGCTACATCGGCTACTATTTTAGGGCTTGATCCTGTTGTGCCAACTGGTAAAATTGCTGCTGGACAAGCGTTTTTTGCCACTACTAAACCTACTATTCCAGCAAATAGTTCAATAATATTTAATAATACCATGCGTGTTTCTGGGGGTGTTTTAGGAATAAATAACGCCCAATTTTTCAGGACTGCCAAAAGCTCAAAAACGAAGGATGCAATTGAGAAACACCGTGTTTGGCTTAATTTAACTAATTCAGAAGGTGCTTTCAAACAAATGTTAGTTGGGTATGTTACTGATGCTACTAACGATTATGATGATGCTTTTGATGGAGAAAGTTTTGATGGAAATCAGTTTGTTGATTTTTATAGTATCAATGATGATAAAAACTTAACCATACAGGGTAGAGCTTTGCCATTTGATAAAAATGATGAGGTAGTATTAGGGTATAGTTCTACAATTGCAGGGACTTTCTCAATAAGTATTGATCAAGTGGATGGAATACTAACCTCTGAAGATGTTTTTATCGAAGATAAAATGACTAATAGTGTTAAAAATCTAAAAGAAGGAGCTTATAGTTTTTCAACTGGAGCAGGAGCTTTTAATGATCGTTTTGTATTACTTTTTACACAAAAAACGTTAGGAACAGACAATGTTGGTGAATTTGATAATTCGGTTTTAATTTCTAAAGATAAAAATGAATTAAAAATAAAATCTGAACTTGAAAGTATAAAACGAATCACAGTTTTTGATTTACTTGGAAGAAAAATATTTGATAAAGAAGCTGTAAATAGTAATGAATTCCGCACGTCAAATATTACTTTGAATAAACAATTAGTAGTAGTCAAAGTGATATTAGCCAATGGAAAAAAAATCTCTAAAAAAGTTATTTATTAGAACAATAGAATAATTTCATAGCCGTATATAAAAATCCCATTCTATTTGTTCAGGATGGGATTTTTTTTGCAGCAATAAAAGCAAAAATATTTCTTGATTTAGGCTAAATATCACTAAATGTGGGTATTGTGTAAGGGAGTCATTGTGTTTACATTTATAGATGTTATTAACCAAAGTTGAAATTATGAGTCGTATCAAGATTCATAATAGCGGCCTAAATCCAATCTAAATTTGAAAACAATATTAGTTTACTTTGCTATAGTATTTGGTCTTTTGTTTCAAAATAAGGCATATTCTCAACAAGGAAAATCAGATGCAACATTTAATGTTTATGATGATGGTTTGCAAGGGGACGGTTTTGATAATACTGTTAGAACAGTCTCTTTGCAACCAGATAGTAAACTGATTGTAGGAGGTGATTATTTGAATTTTAACGGTGCAATAACTCCGTATTTATGTAGGTTATTTCAAGATGGGTCTAAGGATACTTCCTTTAATTTAGGTTCAAGTTTTAATGGTAAAGTGTATTGTTCTTTAATACAGCCTGATGGCAAGATAATTTTAGGAGGTTCCTTTACAACCTTTAATGGAATAAGTGCAAACCGATTAATTAGATTGAATAGTGATGGCTCCATTGATGCTACATTCAATACTCTGGTAGCTGCAAGTAGTGGAATAGTGTATGGACTAGCTTTGCAAACTAATGGTAGCGTGGTTATTGTAGGTAGTTTTACTAAATACAATGGAATCACAGCTAATCGAGTAGCCAAAATTTTACCTAACGGGAATTTAGACGCTGGCTTTATCACTGGATCCGCGGCTAATGGAGTAGTGGAAGAAGTTCAAATTCAGCCTGATGGAAAGATAGTTTTAGCAGGTTCATTTGATTCTTTCAACGGAATTAGTAAAAATAAAATAATCAGATTAAATACGGATGGTAGTGCTGATACTTCTTTTGTGATAGGTTCGGGTTTTAATGCTGGCGTGTCAGCTCTTGTCTTACAACCTGATGGGAAAATTATTGCTGGCGGGGATTTTGTAACCTATAACGGAATTATAGCAAATAAAATAGTTCGCCTGAATATAGATGGTTCTATTGATGTCAGTTTTGTTTCAGGCTTAGGATTTAATGGTGGTGTTGTTGAGGTTATTAAACTAAATTCGGCTGGAGCCGTTATGGTTGGAGGTTCTTTCACGGGTAATTATAACGGAATAGATGTAAATCGATTGACGTTTTTAAGTTCTAATGGAATTTTAGATCCAATATTTGATATTGGAGCAGGTCCATTCTCGGCATCAGTTCTGGATGTCGCTAATGCTTCTGACGGTTCTTGGTATGTAGCAGGTTCTTTCTCCATTTTTGATTCACAAAATCAAGGGCGATTGGCTAAAGTTGATCCTGTTGGAGCTTTAGACATTGGGTATCTTACCGCTGGTGTAGGTTTTGATAATTCAGTTTTGAAAGTGCTTTCCTTGTCAGATAACAAAACAATGGCATTTGGTAGTTTTACGAAATTCAACGGAACTATTTGTAACAGAGTTTCACGTTTGTCTGAAGACGGTGCAGTTGATTCTTCATTTAATACATCTGGTGCTGGTGCAAATAATACTATTAGAAGTGCAATCATACAAACGGATAATAAAATTGTTTTAGCAGGAGTTTTTACAACTTACAATGGTGTACTTGCAAATAGAATAACCAGAATTCTTCCTGACGGACTTTTAGATCCCACTTTTATCACGGGATTAGGCTCAAATAATCAAATCTATGCGCTCGCATTGCAGCCAGATGGAAAAATAATTATTGCTGGAAATTTCACAAGTTATAATGGGATTTTGGTGAATAGAATTGCCCGGTTATTGCCTAATGGAATTCTTGATTTCACTTTCAATACAGGTTTAGGTGCAGATGCTATAGTAGAAGCGGTCTTGTTGCAACCGGATGGAAAAATAGTTTTAGGGGGACGTTTTGCTACTTTTAATGGAGTTTCTTATAATCGAATGATTCGTTTGAATACTGACGGAAGTATTGATTCCGGTTTTTCTGTTGGCATTGGCTTTGATAAAAATGTATATGCAATTGCCTTACAGTCTGATAATAAATTGATTGTTGGTGGAACATTTTTAAGTTATGGAGGTGCTTCCGCAAAAAGAATTCTGAGGCTGAATAGCAACGGGAGTCTGGATGCCACTTTTGCATCAGGAGCAGGTTTTAGTAATGGAGAGATTAGAACTATTTTGGTCCAGCCGGATGACCGGGTTTTACTTGGCGGAACTTTCTCGGGCACTTATAATGGAATTGCTGTAAAACGAATGCTGAGATTGCTTTCTTCGGGAGTTTATGACACTGCTTTTTCCGTAAACTTAAACGGTACGCTGTTTAGCACTTGTTTTACGCCAAATAATAAAGTAATTATTGGAGGAAGTTTCAATTCTGTTTCTGGAATAACAAAGCATCGTGTAGCCCGAATTAAACTGTGTACAAATAGTTCTGTATGGAACGGGATTGCATGGAGTAATGGGCTGCCATCAGTTGAAAGAACATTAATTTTCAATGGTAATTACAGCTCACTTGCTTCCGTAAATTCCTGTTCTTGTTCAATTAGTTTGGGAAATACGGTTACTGTTCCAGACGGAAATACTCTGGGATTAGTTTTTGATTATTCGGGTTTAGGCACGTTGATTTTAGAAAACAATGCGGCACTTTATCAATCCGAGGATCAGGTCAGCAATACAGGAATTATTCAGTTAAAAAGAAAAACGACACCAATCCTGAAAACAGATTATACGTATTGGTCTTCTCCGGTTTTAAATCAAAAATTGATTGATGTGTCTCCAAATACACCTTTGGACAAGTTTTATTCTTTTGATGCTTCATCAGATTCATGGTTCAATGAGCTTTCAACAACTGCAATGACGGTTGGTAAAGGATATATTATCCGTGGTCCAGAATCTTTTTCGGGTGCAGTTAAAGGGTATCATGAAGCAGTGTTTGTTGGTGTTCCTAACAATGGATTGGTATCAATTCCAGTTGGTGCTACAGATACGTCGAATCTTATTGGGAATCCATATCCTTCAGCGATTGATGCCAATTTATTTATCAATGCAAATAATGGAATTTTAGAGGGAACCATTTACTTCTGGACGCATAATACTGCGATTAATAATAATGTATATACTTCGGATGATTATGCGGTTTATAATTCATTAGGAGGTGTTGGTACGAGTGCGTCTTTGAGTTCAGGCGTTAATAATACAAAGCCAGATGGCAAAATTGCTTCTGCTCAAGCTTTTTTTGTCACTGCTATCAATGGTGGCGGAATTGTAAAATTCAATAATAGTATGCGAATAATTGGGCAGAATTCAAGTTTTTTTAAATTAAATACGACCAAAAAAGCAAAAACAAATGAGATAGAGAGACATCGCATTTGGTTGGATTTATATAATAGTGAAGGCGCTTTCAAACAAATATTACTGGGTTATGCAACTGGGGCGACTGATGATTTTGATAATTCTTTTGATGGTGAAAGTTTTAATGGCAATGAATATTTAGACTTTTACAGTATTATTCAAGATAAGAATTTGGCAATTCAAGGCAGGGCTTTGCCATTTGAAGAAACTGACGAAGTTAAATTAGGGTTTACGACTACGATAGCGGGTGCTTTTACGATTAAAATCGATCAAGTGGATGAATTATTAGCGCGCCAAAATGTTTTTGTTGAGGATAAATTCAACAACAATATTGTTAATTTAAAGAATGAAAATCTAACTTTTAATACTGCTGTGGGAATTTTTAATGATCGTTTTGTATTGCGTTTTACCGATAAAACTTTGGCTTTGAATGAACTTGAAAAAGATAAAGAATCAGTTTTAGTGTTCAATGAAAACAAACAATTACAAGTGAATTCTACTAAAGAGTTCATCGATGAAATTTCAATATATGATTTGGCTGGAAGAAAAATATATCAAAGGAATAATATAAATGATATTGATTTCTCGTTACTTAATTTGGCGTCGAATCATCAGGCATTAGTGATAAATATAGTTTTACAAAATGGTCATTCAGTTGTAAGAAAGGTAGTTTATTAAAATATTGGGATAAAAAAAACCATCTGTTCAAAACAGATGGTTTTTGTGTTATTTGAATCGATATTTATTTTTCTTTACCGGATGCTTCAAGATTTCTTTCAATAGTATGCCCTGGTCTTGACCATTTTGGTTTTTCTCCCAATGGTGCAAATTGAGAATCTTCAGCTTCAACGGTTTGTGGCTGAGAAACTTTTGTAAATGGTTTTTGTGGATTTAAACCTAACATTTCAAACATTTTCATGTCTTCGTTTACATCAGGATTTGGAGTAGTTAATAATTTATCTCCTGCAAAAATAGAATTGGCACCAGCAAAGAAACACATGGCTTGACCTTCGCGGCTCATATTCATTCTTCCGGCTGATAAACGTACTTGAGTTTCAGGCATGATAATTCTCGTGGTGGCTACCATTCGAATCATTTCCCAGATTTCTACCGGTTTTTCTTCTTCCATCGGAGTTCCTTCAACAGCTACCAATGCATTGATTGGCACAGATTCAGGTTGTGGGTTTAATGTAGAAAGTGCTACAAGCATTCCTGCTCTGTCTTCGATGCTTTCCCCCATACCAATTATTCCCCCGCTACAAACAGTAACATTCGTTTTACGAACATTCTCTATGGTTTGCAAACGGTCTTCAAATCCGCGTGTTGAAATTACTTCTTTATAATATTCTTCTGAAGTGTCTAAATTGTGGTTGTAGGCATATAAACCTGCTTCCGCCAGTCGGTGCGCTTGGTTTTCGGTAATCATTCCAAGGGTACAGCACACTTCCATATCCAGTTTGTTTATGGTACGGACCATTTCAAGCACTTGGTCAAATTCAGGGCCGTCTTTTACGTTTCTCCAAGCTGCTCCCATGCATACACGTGAAGATCCGCTTGATTTTGCGCGTAAAGCTTGCGCTTTCACTTGGCTAACTGACATTAAATCATTGCCTTCAATTTCAGTGTGGTATCTTGCTGCTTGTGGGCAATAGCCACAATCCTCAGGACATCCACCAGTTTTTATGGATAATAATGTCGAAACCTGAACCACATTAGGGTCATGGTGTTCTCTATGTATAGAAGCTGCTTCAAAAAGCAAATCCATCATAGGTTTATTATATATTGCGATAATTTCGTCTTTCGTCCAATTGTGTTTTGTAATACTCATCGATGCGATTTTTTGATGGACCAAAAGTAGTTAAATTGTTCTAAAGAAGCAATGCAATAGCTAAGTTAATCAGTTATATGACGGTTGTTCCAATATAACATTAGCAACATAGTAACAATTACTGAAGAGGCTATTCCTTCAAAAAGTAAGCAAATCGAATAAGTATTTACCGAAGGGTTTCCGCCAAATAAAAAAGTCATTGGTAAGGATTTTACATAGGCGTCGCCTCCATTCATGTAGCTGTAAGTCACTAATCCTATGATGCTTAAAAAGACACCTATTAGTGAAGTTATCATTGCCGAAACTGCATTGTCAACAAAGTTTTTTTTACCTTCATTGATGTTCATTTCAATTGTTCTGTTGACACCGTAAAACACAAAAAACACATTCAAAAGACGCAAATAAAACAAATCAGCATAGCCGAGTGCATTCATGAGTAAAAAATATGCTCCAATTCCAATGAAAATAATTCCTCCGTTTAATAACTCTTTTGGTAGTTTCATACGATTCGTTTTTAAAAATTAAAAAACAAACTTCATTATGCAATAGAATAGAGATGTGAAGTGAAAAGAGTGTTCTTTTTTGAAATCTATTGCTATATAATGGTGTTATTTATCGTTTTTCGATAAATACTTTTGGTGTTTTTTCAGTGAAATATTTGTTCTATATTCTTTTATTACAGCTATGAATTATTTCTTCTTTAAGGTCTAAAAGTAAAATAGATTCAATCAATTTTGGTGTTTGTCTGAAGCGTAACGGGTGTCCCAATACAGCATTAGCATGAATGTAACAATTACGGCCGATACTATTCCTTCAAATAACAAGGAAATAGAATATGTCATTACGGATGGATTTCCTCCAAATAAAAAGGTTTTTGACAATGAGCTTACATAGGCATCGCCTCCCTTTGAAAAGCTGTAAATTATCAGTCCAATGATGCTTAAAAATATTCCTGTAAGTGAAGTGATTAATGCTGAAACTGCATTGGAAACCAATATAGTTTTACCTTCAGCAAAATTTGATTTTAAGGTTCTTTGGGTTCCGTAAAATACAAACAGCACATTAATCAGACGTAAATAATATAAATCAGCAAGACCTAAAGCCTCCATTAATAAGAAATAAAGTCCAATTCCAATGAAAATAATAAATCCGTTCAATAATTCTTTCGGTAGTTTCATATGGCCAGTTTTAAAATTTAAAAATTACACCTTTATGATAAACAGTATATTACAATCAAATTTACAGAAAAAATAGCAATGTTTTATGAAAATATAAAAGATTTTTATTCAGAATTAAAATTTATTTAAGAACTCGAGTGCCATTTTTTTGTCTTTCTCAAGTTGTTCTTTTAGGAGGTCAACAGATTCAAATTTTTGTTCTGAACGAATCCTTTGCAGTATTGAAACGCTGATTTTTTGATTGTATAAATCAGCATTAAAGTCAAAATAATGAATTTCAATAGATTGTTTTTGTCCATTAACAGTAGGATTGAATCCAATGTTCATCATTCCAAAAACACTTTGTCCATCAATTATGCTTTTTACAATATAAACTCCGTTTTGCGGAATCAGTTTGTAGTTTTCTTCGATTTTTAAGTTGGCAGTAGGAAAACCGATTGTTCTTCCTAATTGTTTTCCTTGGATAATACTTCCGGTTAGAAAGTAATTGTATCCTAAATAATCATTGGCCAAAGCCATATCACCTTCTAATAGCGCATTTCTGATTTTTGTAGAGCTTACCGAAATGTCATTGATTTCCTGAACTGATATTTGTTCTACTTCAAAACCATATTCTTTTCCATAAGCGATAAGATCATCGATGTTAGCTGTTCGATTTCTTCCAAATCGATGGTCGTGACCAATAACTATTTTTTGGATATGAAATCGATCAACAAGAATGTTACTCACAAACTCTTCGGCGGTTAGTCTCGAAAAAGCTTCGTCAAAAGGATGGATAACAAGGTTTTCAATACCAATCTTTTCTAGCAAATCTATTTTTTCGTCTATGGTATTGAGTAGTTTTATGTCAGAATGCTCTTGTAAGACCATTCTGGGATGAGGAAAAAAAGTAAGAACTAAGCTTTCGTATTTTTGATTTTCAGTGTTTTGGGTTAATTTTTTTAGGATTTTTTTATGCCCAATGTGTACTCCGTCAAAAGTGCCTAAGGTTAGAATCGTTTTTTTTGTGGAGCTGAAATCGTTTATAGAATGGAAAATCTTCAAAGCAAGTGTTTTATAATAGTGCAAATTTAAGGTATCCAATCGATATAACTAAAAAAGGATTGAAAACTTCAATCCTTTTTTAGCTCATTTTATGTTTTTTATTTTTTAATAAACCGAATTGTATTGGTTTCGGATTGATTTTTCGATAATTTTAAAAAATAAATGCCTTGCGATAAGTTAGAAATATTTACACTAAGGTCTTCTGCTGATTCGATTTTTTTCGATTTTATTATTTGACCTAAGCTGTTAATAATAGTGTAAGCTTCGGGAGTGTCTAATTTATTTTCAACAACGATGTTCAATAGGTTAGAGGTTGGATTTGGATAGAGATAAACTGAATTTAAGTTTTTAACGTCATTAGTTGATAGTGAATTGATGCTGAACTTAGTTGTTTCGCCTCCTCCAAAAGCATCTCCTGATGCAATAACCTCGCCTGTAGGAGTATTTAAAACATAAGATCCCGCTCCGTATTCACAACAAATACCATCGTCTTGACTGTCAAAAATTGAAAAAGTATAACAGTCATTACTAGCAAGGTTAAAACTGGTGGTTATTAGTGCTGGCAATGGTCCAGTTTCATTATCGGTATCCGTATACGGTCCGCCTTCATACAATATGACTCCTGCGGTGTTTGTTAGTTTCCATGTAGTTTCTGAGCCGTAATGGTCAAGTTGCAGGGAAAAATTTATGGTATTAGACGAGTAGTTTACATTGTCTGCAATCTCAAAATTAATTGTACTACTGTTATTAGAAGCGTTTTGATCAGTCGTTCCATTTACACTAGTTATGGTGGAACTAAAATTATGGCTCCCTACCGTTGTAGTTAAGCTGCTTAAAGTAATGTCTTGTGATTGATTATTGGTAAGATTACCAGTCCAGTTATAAGTTTGTAAGTTTTGATTATCAATGCCATATTGTATGGACGCTTGGGTTAAAGGAGAGGTTCCTTTATTTGTGATTTTTACGACTGGCGAGAAATTTTTACTGCAGTTAATATTTAGAGTTACAATCATAGTTGAGGCATCATTGCTAAAAGTGACTCCTGGAACAAGCGCATCAGAAGTTTTTAACGAAACTCTTCTTGTGGAATTGTTCATAACGGTTATCATACGAGTTTTTTGGTCTGCTGTGAATATGTTCATGCAGGCATCATTCGTATAGTCCATATAATTTTCAATCATGTCAAACCCTGGCGATGTTGGGCAGGAATCAACTCCTACCGGACACCCTTGATTTTCTTGACCTGCATTTGGAGTGTCCGCGCAAAAATCATCTACCGTACAATCTCCATCTCCCCAAATATGTCTTAGTCCAAGCCAATGTCCTACTTCATGTGAGGTTGTTCTGCCTTTGTCATAATCAGTTACGTATGTTCCTCCTGGAAAGTAGCTTGATGAACCAAAAAAGGCATAACCTATTACAACTCCATCAGTGTTAGCTGGACCTTCATTGGCATTTATTCCCGGTAAGCCGGATGCGTTTGGAAATTGTGCATATCCTAAAAGATTGTTTCCCGTGAATTTAACGACCCAAATGTTAAGATATTTTTCAGGATTCCATTGTGTCTGAGGTTTTACAATAGCATCAATCTCATCAGTTGACCAGCTTTCTTTTCCTAAGTCTACACGGTTTATTCCATTTGATAAAATTCCCGAAGGATCCCGTTTTGCAAGCGCGAATTCAATTTCAACATCGGCTCCAACAGGATTGGTGTTAAAACCTGGAGTTCCTGATTTTTTTCTAAAATCTTCGTTCAGTACTTGAATTTGCGAGATTACTTGTTGGTCAAATATGTTTTCCTCGGAACCTATCAGGTTTCCATTATGAATAACGTGAACTACAACCGGAATTGTTATGACAGCGTTTTGTCTTAATCCTTTAGAGGTGTTTTTTATTTTTTCTTTTTCAATTGTAATTTTTGGAGCAATCCATTGTTCAAATTCAGAAGTAGATAATCTATTCGGATTTTTGGACTTTAAATACTCTTCGTATTCTGTAGTTGCGCAACGAATGAAAGAACCTTGTTTGATGATTTTCTTTTTACCAAAAAGGATGACTTCAGTTGAATTATTTACTTGAGCAAACGAATAATTGGCTGAAAAAAAAAGGGAAAGTAGGAGTATAAAAGTAATTTTTTTCATGTTATAAGCTCGTTGGTTTTATCTAAAAAAATTTTGATATAAGAGGTCAATTTTTCTGATAATTAATAAAGATGCATTAAAATTAATTATTATTATCGTGTAATACAAATTAATTCAAAATCCATTTGATTAATGGTCAGGAGTGTACCGATTTTATTTCCCGTTAAATGTGGTCATCGTATTTTCCAGCCCTGCGGCTCCAAATGATTTTATAATCTCCGAGGCCAGTTCTAATCGTTCAGGAAGTGCCAGTTTTTCTGTGTCATCCCATTCGCCAAGAACATAGTCAACTTGTTTTCCTTTTTTGAATTCGTCGCTGATTCCAAAACGGAATCTAGTGTAGTTTTGCGTATTCAGGACCAGATTGATGTTCTTTAACCCGTTGTGTCCGCCATCACTTCCTTTCGGTTTAATGCGGATGGTTCCAAAGGAAAGATTCAAATCATCGGTAATCACAAAAATATTTTCCAAAGGGATATTTTCTTTATCCATCCAATATTTCACTGCTTTTCCGCTCAAATTCATGTACGTGTTTGGTTTTAAAATAAAAAAAGTTTTTCCTTTAAATTTGTATTGAGCAAGGGAACCCAGTTTTACAGTTTCGAAAGAAATTCCTTCTTTACGAGCCAAAAAATCGACTACTTTAAATCCTATGTTGTGACGTGTGTTTACATATTCGGCACCAATGTTACCGAGTCCAACTATTAAAAATTTATTACTCACGCTTTCTATATTGTTTTTTTGGTGTTTGTGAACCTCTGGTTTTATATAATCCGTATTGTCATCTGTGTTTGTTGATGAGAATAAATTTGAAATCCATTTTATCATGTTGCAAAAATAAACTTAATTAGAGTATTGGACTATTAGATTTTCGAAAATCGTTATTGCCAAGAAAATATTTCTGGATAGCCCTGATGGGAGTGGAAATCCTTTTTATCCTGAACTTGTTTCTGGATAAAAAGATTGTAACATACAGCAGGAGATGAGTTGTTGTGAAAATGGATAGCTGTGCTCCTGAATAGAATCTGAAACGAGTTCAGATTAAATAAAAAAAGCACCAGTTTTACAACTGATGCTTTCTTGAATGATTGAAAAAATATTATTTTTTCTTTCCTTTTGCAGGAGCTTTTGCTGCTTTTGCTGCTTCTTGAGCTGCTTTCATAGCCGCACGAGAAATCTTCACTTGACAAATAACTGTATTGTCTGGGTGCATGATTTTGAAGTTTGGAGTAGGTACTTTAGTAACGTATAATTTGTTACCCATGTCAAGTGGTGTAATGTCAGCTTCAACGAAATCTGGAAGATTTTTCGGTAATGCTTTTACTCTTAATTTACGGTTGTTCAAACGTAAATCTCCACCTGCCATAACTCCTTTAGAGTTACCAACGATTTTTACTGGAACTTCCATAGTGATTTCTTTGTCATCAAAAATTTGAAAGAAGTCAATATGTAAAATCTTGTCAGACACCGGGTGAACCTGAATGTCTTGTAAAATAGCGTTAAATGATTTTCCTTTTCCAAGATCGATCTCAACTGTGTGAGCGTTTGGAGTGTAAACCAAGTTTTTGAAAGCCATAACTTCTGCTGAGAAATGAACTGCCTGATTTCCTCCGTATAATACGCAAGGAACCAATCCAGCATTACGTAGGGCTTTAGTTGCTACTTTACCCACGCTTTCTCTTTCTGATCCTTTAATTGTAATCGATTTCATTGTAAAAAAAATATAGTTATTAAATAATATTACTTGTTTGGCCTTTAGTTTTTGGCTATCGGCATGATTTTATAACTTTAAGACTTGTGTCTTACATTATAAACTTTCCACTAATGGAATTGTTGTGGTGCACCATGTGCATAACTTCAGCAAAAAGAGGCGCACAACTCAACACTCTTATTTTGTTTGATTCTTTCTTCAACGGAATAGAATCGGTAACTATTAATTCGCTCAATTTTGAGTTTTCAATTTTTTCGTAAGCCTCGCCAGATAAAATAGCGTGGGTACAAATTGCTCTTACGCTCAAAGCTCCTTTTTCTATCATTAAATCGGCGGCTTTCGCCAAAGTGCCTCCGGTATCAATCATGTCATCTACTAAGATTACATTTCTACCTTTAACCTCACCAATTAATTCCATCGTGTCAATCACATTGGCGGCTTTTCTCTGTTTGTAACAGATAACCACATCTGAATTTAAAAATTTAGAATAGGCATACGCTCTTTTAGAACCTCCCATATCAGGTGATGCAATAGTCAAATTGTCTAAACCTAAACTTTCTACATAAGGTAAAAAGATAGTTGAAGCAAAAAGATGATCCACCGGTTTTTCAAAGAATCCTTGAATTTGATCGGCGTGCAAATCCATTGTCATTACTCGTGTTGCCCCAGCGCTTTCTAATAATTTCGCTGTCAATTTTGCCCCTATCGGAACTCTAGGCTTGTCTTTTCTGTCTTGTCTTGCCCATCCAAAATAAGGAATTACTGCAGTTATATGTCTTGCCGAAGCACGTTTTGCAGCGTCAATCATTAATAACAATTCCATCAAATTATCTGCATTTGGAAAAGTCGAACAAACAATAAAAACACGTAATCCTCTGATAGACTCTTCATATGAAGGCTGAAATTCACCGTCGCTGTATTTTGACATGGTGACTTTCCCTAATGGGATTCCGTATTGCTCTGCTATTTTTTCTGCAAGATAGACACTTTGTGAACAAGCAAAAATTTTAGCTTCTGGTTCTAGGTGTGACATTAATTTGTTGTTTTGTAGTTAGTTAGTGTGTTTCGTTTTACCGAGGTGCAAATTTATAAAATTTATTCAACTCTGAAAGGAAAAAATTAAGTATTTTTAGTAGAACATTTAATATTATTTTTTACATTTGCACCGTGTTAAAGGAATTGATGGTTGATTTAAACACAATCACATCTTTTATTGCGTTGAAATGACTGTTGTTATTTCATGTCTAGCTAAGCCCGGATGGCGGAATTGGTAGACGCGCTGGTCTCAAACACCTGTGGGAAACCGTGCCGGTTCGACTCCGGCTCCGGGTACAAAAACCGCTTCGAAAGAAGCGGTTTTTTTGGTTTTAGATGGTTTTTTTCTCCTGAAATATCCATTAATATGGCGTTAATCACTTGATTATCGGTTCACTTGTAGCAGTTTTATACCCCAAAACGTTTTTTTTGTGATATTCTAAATAGAGTTTGAAAATTTTAACGATATCGTTATTTATACAATTTTATTTTTGTATTCTTGTAAGTGTAAATAAAACACTTAATTATGAAAAAAATAGTTTTGCTAGCTTTTTTGGCGCTGTCATTGTCTTCATTTGTGGGGAAACCAACTGGTTATTCTTTTGTCAACTCGGATAGAACAATAAAAATTGAATTTAGTCTAAACCTAAAGAAAACTCCTTCTTACAAGGTTTTCTTCAAAGATAAATTGGTTGTTAATACTTCTGATTTGGGGATTGTCAGAGAAGACGCTAATTTTTACACGGATTTAAAGATAGTGGCCGTTTCTAAATCGAAACCAATTCAATCCAACTATTCGATGCTGCAAGGGAAACGAAAAAAAATCGCGTATGCCGCAAATCAATATACCGTTAGCTTACAAAACAATAAAGGGGAAAGAATGAATGTTATTTTTCAACTATCCCACGACGGAATTGCGTTGCGATACCATTTTCCAGAAACTTCTACAGCTATTAAAAAAATAACCGAAGAGAAAACTACTTATAATTTTGACACCACCACAAAAGCGTGGTTGCAACCTATGTCAAAAGCCAAAACGGGATGGAAAGAAACCAATCCTTCCTATGAAGAGCATTATGCGATGGGCGTTCCCGTAAATACAAAACCTGCAATAGGCGAAGGGTGGGTGTATCCCGCTTTGTTCCATGCAAATGATACTTGGGTCTTGATTTCCGAAACAGGATTGCAAGCCAATTATTGCGGGAGCCGATTGGTTTATAATGATACTGCCAAAGCAATGCAGGTAACTTTTCCTCAAAAAGAAGAGATTTTCCCTAACGGAGCTTTAAATCCGGAATCTGTTTTGCCTTGGTACACGCCTTGGCGCATCATTACTATCGGGTCACTTAAAACCATCACCGAAAGTACCATGGGAACAGATTTAGCCGATCCGTCAACGGTTACCGACACTTCGTTTATAAAAAGCGGAATTGCGTCTTGGAGCTGGGTTTTACTGAAAGATGAATCGGTTAATTATGAAACTACCCATATATTTATTGATTATGCCGCTGCTATGAATTGGCCGTATTGCTTGATAGATGCCGATTGGGATACTCGAATTGGCGATGAAAAAATGAAAGAATTGTCGGCTTACGCCAAAGGTAAAAACGTGAAATTACTCGTTTGGTACAATTCATCAGGATCCTGGAACAGTACGGAATACCATCCAAAAAGTAAATTGATTACCCATGCTGACAGAGTTCGGGAGTTTACCAGATTGAATGAAATGGGAATTGCGGGAATCAAAGTTGATTTTTTTGGCGGCGACGGACAATCGATGATTGCGTATTATCATGATATGCTGACCGATGCTGCGGCGCATAAATTAGTGATTAATTTACATGGAGCAACTTTACCCAGAGGTTGGCAACGCACCTATCCAAATTTGCTGACGACTGAAGCGGTAAAAGGATATGAATACATTACTTTTTTCCAAGATATTGCTGATTTAGCCCCAACACATTGTGCCATGCTTCCTTTTGCCCGAAATGTTTTTGACCCAATGGATTTCACACCAATGGTTTTGGATTCTATTCCAAATATTACCCGAAAAACAACTCCAGCATTTGAATTAGCCTTGCCCGTTTTATTCTTATCCGGAATTCAACACATGGCCGAAACGCCTGATGGAATGGCTAAAATGCCTGCTTATGTAGTCGATTATTTAAAAGATATTCCAACGAATTGGGATGATTCTAAATTTATTGATGGGTATCCGGGAAAGTACATTATCATGGCCAGAAAGAAAGACAATATATGGCATATCGTTGGGATTAATGGGGAAACCACCGCCAAAGAAATAGAAATTGATTTGTCTTTTGTGACTAATTCCAAAGGTTTTAGTATCGCCGAAGACGAGAACGGATTTCAGCAAAAAGCAGTATCAAAAAGTACCAAACTAAAAGTAACTATGAAACCTCATGGAGGGTTTGTCGTGAAGATTTAGTTTTTTCAGGAGCTATTTCCCGCTTTACACTGCAATCTTTTCTTAATCCTGTCTGGGTAAACCCAGACAGGATTAAGAAAAGGATTTTCGTTGCAATCAGGGCTAGGGAATTCTGCATGTCCAGTACCTTATTCTAATCTAGATTTCAAGTAGTGTTAGCGTCAAATGATTCCAACACATGAAAAGGCTTTTTTTATAATTTGTAAGAAAATTTTAATATATTTGAAAAGAGATAAAGCGAAACAAACCTTCGTGAATCTACCCATTTTTGGGTGTATATGCGAAGGTTTGTTTCGTGTATATATTAGTTAGTGGCAAGCAACCAGAAATTGAGAGGAAATTTAATAGCTATAATAACTGTGAAGAAAGTAATAAAATATTTGCTCAATTTTACTGCATTAAGTTTTATGATTTGTTATACATATCTCTCATATGCAATAATAGTTAGAGTTTCAAATATTGAAAGACTTATGAATTTAATCCATAGTCAAGTTGAAAGGCTCACCTTAATTTCAATTGGATTTATTATAATTATAACTTCTATTAATTATGTTTTTGAAAGAAAAATTGAGAAAATAAAAACTTCATATGAATTTATTTGGTTGTTGCTATTTCACTTTATCACTTTAATTTTAGCCATTGCTTATTACTCAAATGATTTTTATAGAGAATTTATACAATATCCAGAATATTTTTAAAACTGGAGCCAGCCAATAACAGTTACACAACTTTAAACATTGATATCTAAAAGCGCACATAATGGAAGAAAAAAATGGTGAAGAAGATTACGTTCTAATTGACAGTGAAAATTTAGATGAAGAGTTTGTTAAAGCTGTAGGAAGATTGACTTTAAATTTTGCGAATTTAGAATTTATGTTTACAATGTTTGCTGGAATGCAAATGGGAATTGGTCAACCATTTAATGAATTAATTTTAGCAGAAATGTCATTTAAACAACTTTTAAATGTTTCTGCTGGAATATATAAGGTCGTTGAAAGTTCTCCAAAAGAACAAAATAAATTCAATAAGATTTTAAAAGAAGCATTTATATTAGAACAACAGCGAAATACTATAACACATTCTTTTTATGGACACAATAATAACACAAAAATTATTGTAAGACATAAAAACACGACTAAAGCAAAACAAGGTTTTAAGAAACACACAGAAAATATCAATGCTGAAAGTGTAAATAATATTGCCACCAAAATGTTAGAAACAAGTAGAGAATTAGGAGTGTTAATTTATGAAATCAGTGGTGCATTGCAGATTGAAAATGACAAACCTTGATGACTTCAAAATTCTCAAATATGAATATAAAAGACAAATATAAATATCGCTTTCGACCAGAATACAATTCTGAAAATTTACTGATTGAAATTTTTAGCGGTGTTGAAAATCAAAATTTTTTCTCAGACTTATTAAATTCAATTATTGAAATAAATCCAAAAATTGAAGAAGTTTCAGAACTTTGGATGAATGATGAATTTATATTAGAAGTTCAATCAGATATTGGAAATTTTTCACTTTCAAAAGATATATGGGATTTAGCTTTCATAATGTCCGAAAATAATCAAGAATGAGTGAATAGAATAAATTCAATTCTATTAAACGATAAAAGATTTGAAAAAGTAGAAGTGAATTTTGACGATTATGAACAGCATTAATGCCAGCCACTAACAGCTACTACAACGGATTTGAGCAATTGGCTTAATGGAAAGTAGTTTTTGTACTTTGTCAGTTTGGTTGTTAATTTAAATTTACGAATAATTTATTATGCAAATCTAAAGGTACTAACAGAACGTTAGCGACTATTATCACGCAGATGACAAATAAAATGACTGAAACAGAAATAAAAGATATAATTTTAAGAATCTTTAACGAAGAAAGGCAAAAGCCTGATGCTGACTTTTCGGAATCTCATTTTCTTGACTTTCTTACATTTCCAGCTCATTCAAAAAATACAATAAAAAATACGTTTAAAGGCGTTAGACGATATTATCGATTTATGAGTAAACTTGAACTCGAGTTTGGAATTTGTTTTTCAATTCCCGATCTAGACAAGTATTATTCTATTGACAGTATTACAAAAAAAGTGATAGAAAGAATAAATAAAAGGCGTGGAAATTTAATGATTTTAAAACGACGTAATGAAGAAAAAGATAAATACGGTTTTGAAATAACAATGACTATATTATTAATTCTAATCTATATTTTGCTTGGATTAAATTTAATGTCAATAACTCTAACTATTTTTATAGGTATTGCTATCTATTGGATATTAAGTAGCAAAATTCACGATAAACAACATAATAAGAAACTAACGAGAAAAATATTAGGAACAGAAGAATAACAGCCACTAACAAACGCTACAAGCAATTTGGGCAATTGGTTTAATGGAAAGTTGGTTCTGTATTTGGAAGATTTGGCAAATCCTCTAGCTATCGCAAACTTTTCGCTCGCAATAAAGAAAGTTATATAGCACAACATTAAAACAGCAGTATTAAATTACCATAAAAAAACCCCGAAAGTTTTACTTTCGGGGTTACTAACTAGTTCCATATTTAAACCAAACCATTCAACTTATTTATGGGAATAGAAACTAATCTATAATTAGTTAGTGTATTGTTATTTAATAGAGAATTTAAAGCTTGTTTTTGTTTTATAATTCTCACCTGGATTCAAGACCGTAGTTGGAAAATCTTTTTGATTTGGAGAATCTGGATAGTGTTGTGTTTCTAGACAAAAACCAGTTCTGCGAGCATACGTTCCACCATTTCTCATGGGTAAAGTACCGTCTAAGAAGTTACCGGAATAGAACTGAATTCCTGGTTGGTCCGTGTACACTTCCAATAATCTTCCGCTTCCTGCATCATAAGCCGATGCTGCAAAACGCTCTCCTTTATCTTGATTGTTCAGCACCCAGCAATGGTCGTAACCCAATCCGTTTTTCAATTGTTCGTCTTTCCCTTCGATTTGTGCACCCACTTTTTTCGCTTTTCTGAAATCAAACGGCGTATTGGTTACATCGGTCAATTTTCCTGTTGGAATAAGTGTTGCTGCAACCGGAACTAATTTATCTGCATCGATTGTGATTTCATGATCTAAAATTGGTTTAGAAAAATCAGAAGACAAGTTGAAATACGAGTGTTGTGTTAAGTTTACCACTGTTTTCTTATCCGTAGTTGCTTCATAAACCACGTCCAATGAGTTGTCATTGTTCAAGGTGTAGGTTACAAAAACAGTTAGGTTTCCTGGATATCCTTCTTCCATGTCTTTACTCACATACTTCAATTTTAGCGAAGCATTGTCTCCGGATTTTGCTTCTTCGGCAGTCCAAACCACTCTGTGAAAACCTTCTGGTCCTCCGTGCAAAGCATTAGGATCGTTGTTGATGGCCAAAGCATATTCTTTTCCGTCCAAAGTAAATTTTCCCTTTGCAATTCGGTTTCCGTATCTTCCGATAAGGGCTCCAAAATATGGATTTGGTTTCATGTATTGTTCCAATGAATTAAAACCAAGCACTACTTCTTCTGATTTTCCGGCTTTGTTAGGCACTTTCAAAGAAGAGATAATTCCACCATAAGTGATAATATCCACTTCCATTCCTTTTTGGTTTTTCAGCTTGTAACTGTCAATTTTTTCGCCTTTTGGAGTCGTTCCATAAGCTGATTTTTCGATAGTTACCACATCAGTAGCTTTTGCTTCTGTAACAGTTTCTTCCACTTTTTTATCGCTTTTGCATTGAATATTCATACTGGCCAAACTTACTATGGAAATTCCGTAAATGCAACGTTTTAATACATTCATAATGATTCGTTTTTTAGTTTTTAAAAGCCTTAAAGTCTAAAGTTTAAAAATTAACTAAAACTTTAATCCTCTGCATTGGACATTAAGACTTTATGACATTAGACTTAAATTATAGACCGTGCTGAAACAAATGATAATAGGCTTCGTTAGCATTAATTTTATCCTTAAAGTCCCTAACGGTTGTTTTCTCATCGATAACAAGCAATTCTATACCCGCAATATCGGCAAAATCTTCCATATATTCAGTTGTCAAAACTTGGCTGTAAACCGTATGGTGTGCTCCACCTGCTAAAATCCATGTAGTTGCAGCAATATCAAGGTCTGGTTTACAATCCCACAAGACGCGCGCAACAGGAAGTTTAGGCAAATCGGCCATTGGCGCTACCGCTTCTACTTCGTTTACAATCAATCGGAAACGGTTCCCCATATCAATCAAGGAAGCGTTGATAGCATTTCCTGCAGCAACATTAAATACCAAACGAACCGGATCTTCTTTTCCTCCAATGCCTAATGGGTGTACTTCACAAGAAGGTTTTGCATCAGCAATAGAAGAGCAAATTTCCAACATGTGAGACCCTAAAACATACGATTTTTGAGGCGTGAAATGATACGTATAATCTTCCATGAAAGAAGTTCCTCCTTCAAGACCTACATTCATTACTTTCATTGCACGGAGTAAAGCGGCGGTTTTCCAGTCGCCTTCTCCACCAAAACCGTATCCATCTGCCATAAGACGTTGCACAGCAATTCCCGGAAGTTGTTTTAAAGAACCCAGATTTTCGAAAGTATCAGTGAAAGCACCAAAACCTCCTTCTACAAGAAATGCTCTTAATCCTATTTCTATTCGGGCAGCTTCTAGCAATGAATCTCTTTTTTCTCCTCCTTTTTGAAGGGCTGGAGCCAAAGTATAAGACGCTTCATACACTGCAACCAATGCATTCGTATCAGCATCAGAAACTTTGTCAATGTGTTTGGTAATATCTGAAGAGTCGAAACCATTTACCGAAAAACCAAAACGGATTTGGGCTTCGACTTTATCTCCTTCAGTTACTGCAACTTCGCGCATATTGTCTCCAAATCTTGCCACTTTTAAGTTTTGGAACTCATCCCAACCTAAAACGACTCTGGACCAAATGCCTAATTTCTTTTGAACGCGTTCGTCTTCCCAATGTCCAACAACCACTTTACGTTTTTTACGCATTCTGGACATGATAAAACCAAACTCTCTGTCTCCGTGAGCCGATTGGTTTAAATTCATAAAATCCATATCCATAGAAGCCCATGGAATTTCAGCGTTGAATTGTGTATGCAAATGGCACAATGGTTTTTTAAGAATATTTAAACCGCCAATCCACATTTTAGCTGGCGAAAAAGTATGCATCCAAGCAATAATACCAATACAGTTTTTGTTCGAATTGGCCTCTAAACATACATTTGTAATTTGTGCTGGAGATTTTACCACATCTTTATATACAATTTTCACTGGTATATGAGACGAAGCGTGTAACCCTTTTGCAATATGTTGGGAATGCTCTGCTACTTTTCTTAGCGTTTCTTCGCCATATAATTCTTGGCTGCCTACTACAAACCAAACTTCTTTTTGAGATATATCTATCATTATTTTATTATTTTATATAGTATTGAATAACATTGTTTACCTATTCTGGAAAATAACATTGAGTTATAAAATGATTTAAGATTTTTGATTTCAGAAGTTTAGACTCGTATAAAACGAGAAATCTAGTGCTGTAAAATCTGAAATCAAAAATCGTTAATCATCATTCAAAAATCTATTATTGTCCGTAATACGAATCTTTTCCGTGTTTGCGTTCGTAATGTTTCTTTATTAAGGAATCTTTTAATCTTGGAGCATTTGGGTTTATTTGCAAAGTCAAGTGTGCCATTTCGGCAATTACTTCTAGAACTTTACTGTTGTAAACTGCTTTCGCTGCGTTCTTTCCCCAAGCAAAAGGACCGTGATTTCCAATGAGAATCATCTCTACTTCCTCGTACGAAAGGTTTTTTTCTTTGAAACAATCCAAAATCTGAATTCCGGTATTGTGTTCATAATTGCCTTCGATAAGTGCGTCTGCCATTGGCGCAGCACAAGGAATATCAGTGGTTAAATGATCGGCGTGAGTCGTTCCAAAAATTGGAATGTCTCTTTGCGACTGTGCCCAAGCTACAGAATACGTGGCATGAGTGTGTGCTACACCACCGATGTTTGGCCAGTTTTTATATAAATAAGCGTGCGTTTTCGTATCCGATGACGGACGCATAGTACCTTCGATAATGTTATTGTCAAAATCTACAATAACAATGTCTTCGGGTTTCAAATCTTCGTAAGGAACACCGC
This sequence comes from Flavobacterium sp. 120, assembly GCF_003633605.1. Taxonomy (NCBI): domain Bacteria; kingdom Pseudomonadati; phylum Bacteroidota; class Flavobacteriia; order Flavobacteriales; family Flavobacteriaceae; genus Flavobacterium; species Flavobacterium sp. 120. Next base: position 3,681,174 of record NZ_RBKZ01000001.1, read on the forward strand.
TGGGTTTTATGGCAAAAACGCCATTTTTTCTATCTACGGCACTCACGTTTCCAAAAGTATAGACTACTAAATTCAATGCATTCAATTGCATGTTTGCGTCGTAGCATTCTTGTTTTAAAGCATTATACATACTGCTCATGGTGTAGTTTTTTAATAGATGGATCGGCAAAAGAACTTAGTTGTTCATACGCCAAAAGCAATTTATTATAGGCAGCAACTTTGTCTAATTGTGGAAAATATTCACCGTCAAAATCACTTCCCATTTTTTGGCTGGCTTCAATTACATTCGGATAAATTCCTGCCGCAACTGCTGCGTATATTGCTGCGCCCAACGCTGGTGTTTGGTCTGAAGCTGCAATCTTGATTGGTTTATTCAACACATTTGCCAAGGGTTTGCATGATGTAAGGCGATTTTCTCGCTACACCACCAATTCCGATGACGCTGTTTATTTTCACCCCTTCTTCCTCAAAGCGATCTACTATTTTTTTAGAACCAAAACAGATGGCGTTTACCAAAGATTTGAATAAATGTGGTGCTTTCGTTCCTAAAGAACAAATTAGAAATAGCACTTTTGATTTCCTGATTAGCATCTGGAGTTCTTCTTCCGTTAATCCAATCTAAAGCGATTGGTACACTTTCAGATAAAGGAATTTTTTCTGCTTCGGCGGTCAATTGAACGATTAAATTATCACTCATTTCCGCTTTTAACTGCTGTTTTTGAACATTAGTCAAAAGGGTAGAAGTAGCTAATAAATGTTCTGTTGGCCAAAGTAGTAATTCTTTGTACCAAGCCAATAAATCTCCAAAAGCAGATTGTCCCGCTTCCAGACCTATGAATCCTGGAATTACCGAACCATCAACTTGTCCGCAGATGCCACGAACGGTTTTGTTCCGATTGACTCTTTTGAATCAATAATAATATCACAGGTTGAGGTCCCATCACACGAACCAAAGTATTTTCTTCGATTTTTGCTCCTACCCGTCCAGAATGTGCGTCGAATGTTCCCAACTGCAATTACAGTACCCGTTGTAAGTCCTAATCGTGTTGCCCATTCTTGGCTTAAGTTTCCGGCTACCAAATCAGAAGTATAGGTTTCATCGTATAATCTTCCGCGAAGTGCGGCAAGATATGGATGCAATTGACCTAGAATTCTTCAGGTGGTAATCCGTTCCAGTCCTCGTGCCACATGGCTTTATGACCGGCTGCACAACGACTTCTTTTTGAATGTTTTTAAATCTTTATTCTCAATCAATAAATACGTCATCAAATCACAATGTTCCATCCAAGTATAAGCGGCATCTTTTACAGCTGTATCTACTTTTGCGATGTGTAAAATTTTTGCCCAGAACCATTCTGATTGAATAAATCCCACCTACATATTTGGTGAAATTTTCTCCACCCCAATTTTCGGCAAGTTCATTGATTTCGTTTGCTTCGTTGATAGACGTATGATCTTTCCACAACACCATCATCGCATTCGGATTGTGTTCAAAACCTTCAGTCAAAGCCAAAGGAATTCCATCTTTAGTAACGGGTACTGGTGATGAACCGGTGGTGTCAATGCAAATGCTTCGTATTAGTGAAGGATCTATATTGCTGTTTTGAACAACATATTTTATGGTCGTTTCTAATCCTTCGATATGATCTAATGGATGCTGGCGAAACTGATTTGTGGATGCATTGCAATATTCTTTGGTTGCCCATCGCTTGTATTGACAAACATTTGATGCTAACTCTTGCCCATTTTCAGTGTCTATTAACATCGCTCGAACAGAATCTGTTCCGTAATCTAATCCTATAACATAATTTTTCATCCCAAAATCTTTTAAAGAATTACAAATATAATTATATTTATTTTATAAGTGTATAAAAACACTTAATTTAATTTGGTATTATAATTTTTATCAAAAACGCATAAAAACAGCGTTTTACGAGTAAAAATAAAAAACAAACGTATGATATACATTTATTCTGTTGCGATTATTTCATTTTTAACTTCAAAACAGTAACAGAATAGGGTGGAAGGCTCGTTTGTGCTTTGTCCCCTTTTAAATTAAATCCCTTTTCTGTAGGGCTTATTTTCTTAGGATTTGCAAATGAATTCTCGTCTTGTAAGTTTGGACTTGTAAGGGTTATTATAGTTCCCTTAGTTTGTAATTTGGTTCCTTTTAAGTCTACATTTACTTCTTGTGCAGTCGCAGATGTGTTTACTAATTTTACAATTACTTCTTTAGAGTTGCTATCTTTCACT